>OZ241745.1:0-3674140 GCA_965201115.1 Alphaproteobacteria bacterium | reverse complement strand
CAACCCCGCGCCCGCACCAAAACCCAGGCGAAAGCGCGAAAACCGTCGATTCCCAGGCCGATATTCCGCATCAGGCGCGCGATCTCGAAACCGGGAAGCGCCGCCTGCATTGGCGTGGTCATGTTGACCTGCCGCGGCAGGGTGGCGGCCGCGATCGGGTTGCGCAACTGTATGAGAAGCGCCGTGACCTCGCGCTCAGGGTCGCCGCTCAGCAGAACCGGCCCCTCCGGCCCCGGCGCCGCCGCCCCGCGCCCGCCTTCGCGTTCCGCGCCCGGCGCCGCCGCGTGCTCGTGGACCTTCCACACGCTTTGCACCGATGTGAGATCAGCCGATCGAGCACGGTTCCCGTCTCGGCGAACACGCCGACGACGCGGTAGGGGGTTTCGGCGTGGGCGGCGCCGCCGACGGCGATCCCGTGCGAACCGACGAAGCGCGCGCCGGGCTCCAGCCCCGCCTCGGCGGCGGCGAGCGCCCCCACGGTCGCCTCGAGCGGAGCGCTCCACAGCGCGCCGCGCGCCACTTCCGCGCCGAACAACTCGGGGTAGGCGTGCTCCGCGCCGACAATGCGCCAACCGCGAAAACTGTCGCCGAGCGCAAGCGGCAAGGCGGCGCCCACCGCGGGGTTCTCCGCCAGCGCGCGCGCATCGCCGATACGCACATTGCCGGTGGGAATATCGACATGAAACACGCTCGACAGGATCAGCTGCAAGGGGCTCCCCTTGGCGCCGACCACCATGTCGATGCCCGCCGCGTCGCGCTCCAGCGCGCCGCGCAGCTGCGCGCCGAACAGCAGGAGCAGCGCGATGGTCCCCACGCCAATGGCGAGCATGGCGATGTTCAGCGCCGTGTTCAGCGGCCGCCGCCGCAGATAGGCGAGCGAAAGAGCGAACGCATTCATGCGGTTACGCCGCCGCCGGCGGCGCCAGCGCGAGCCGGCGCGAAAACGCCGCCGCAAGCCGCGAATCGTGGCTGGCGACGACGAGCAGCGCGCGGTGTTCGCGCGCCGCGCCGCGCAGAAGCGCAATCGCGCGCTCGGCGCTCGCATCGTCGAGATTCGAGGTCGGCTCGTCGGCCAGCAGAAGCCCGGGCCGGTTGATCAGCGCGCGCGCCAGCGCCGCGCGCTGCGCCTGGCCGTAGCTCAGCGCGTGCGGACGCGCGTCTTGCCGGTCGGCTATGCCCAAACTGTCGAGCATTTCCGCCGCGCGCGAAGGCGATGGCGCGAACCCCCGCCAGCGATTGCGCCAGCAACAGGTTCTGGCGCACCGTCAGCGCCCGATCAGGTGCAGGCGCTGAAAGACGATGCCGACATGGCGGGCGCGGAAACGATCGAGCGCGCCGCCGCCGAGCGCCGACAACCGCTGGCCGGCGATGCGCGCCTCGCCCGCGGAGGGGCGCAAAATGCCGGCGAGAATATGCAAAAGCGTCGTCTTGCCGCAGCCGGACGGGCCCGGAGATCAGCCACTCCTCGCCGGCGCCGGCGGTCCACTCTTCCACCGCCACCGCCGTCCGCCCGTCGTATTCGTGGCGGACGCCGCGATCTCCAACATCGCGCCGCGTCCCTAGTCCGGGGTCCAGGCCTCGTAATCGCCGGTCGCGCGGGCGCGCTCGCGCCCGCTCAGCAGCGCGCCGCGCGGGCGCCAGGCGCCATCGGCGCCGGTCCGGTTCGGCAGATGCGGCTTCTGCCACGGCCGCGCGCGAAGCGGCGCCTCGGCGGGCGATTCGGCGCGCATATGCGTGAGCCAGCCCTGCCACTCCGGCGGGATAGCCGAGCCCTCGGCCTCGCCGGCGTAGATCGCCCAGCGCCGCTCGCGCCGCCCGCGCGGCGGGTTCTTCTCGCGGTAATACGTGTTGCCGGCCGCGTCGGCGCCCACCCTGGCGCCGAACAGCCGCGTATAGAGCCGCGTTCCGATGCTTGCGCCCAACGGTTCGTTCTCCGCCGCAATCAGGACACGACCGCGACGGTCTTCGCGCGGATCAGATCGAAATCGATCTCGGCGCCGATGCCGGGCCGGGTCGGCGCGTGGACGAGACCGTCCGCATCGACCATCGAGGTCGTCGATTACCCCGTATTTCTGCGAACCGGCGGCAGCAGGACCTCGAAATAGGTGGTGTTGGGTATCGCCGCCAGAACGTGCAGGTTCGCCCAGTTGTTGTGCGAATTGCCGCCGTGGTGGATCTCGTACTTCATGCCGAACGCCTCGGCCAGCCGCGCGGTCTTGAGCACCGGCGTGATGCCGCCCTTCACGGCCACGTCGCCGCGCAGATAGTCGGTCGCGCGCATGACGACCCACGGAACATAGGCCGTGAAGCCGCCCGCGCGTATTCGGTCGCCATCAACGGGATATCCAGCTTCTCGCGCAGCTTGACGCAATTGTATATGTCGTCGTCGGCGAGCGGATCTTCGTACCAGAGATAGCCGAGCGCCTCGATGGCGCGGCCGACGCGAATCGCCTCGTCGTACGCGTAGCTCCACGTCGAATCGAGCATGACGGGAAAATCGTCGCCGACGGCGGCGCGCACCGCCTCGCACACGGCGATGTCGTCGCGCCAGCGCGCCGGCGGGTGGATCTTGTAGGCCTGCCAGCCCTGCGCCTTGTAATGGCGGGCCTCGTCGGCATAGGCTTGGGCCGAAGGCAGAACCGCCGACGACGCATAGGCTGGGGCGCTGTGGCGGCAGGTGCCGATCAGCCGATGCACCGGCATGTTCGCCGCCTTGCCGGCGATGTCCCACAGCGCGACGTCCATCGCGCCGATGCCGCGCCACGACACGCCCCGCCGGCGCAGCAGCATGAGCTGGTGCAGCGCCTCGCGATCGAGCGGGTCGCGCCCCATCAGCAGCGGCTTCAGACGCGAGATAACCGCTTGCGCGTCGTTGTCGGCGCCGTTCATCGCGCTGCCGAGAAAGGCGTGGCCCTCGACGCCCTCGTCGGTCCGGATCGTCGCGAGGCCGAGCTGGCTCTCCCGGCGAACCGCCCGGTCATGGGCCGTAGGCGGTGGAGGGGATGCCGCTCCACGCGAACAGGGCAATGCTGACGTCGGTTATCTTCATGCGGGCGCTCCTTCGGGCGGCGGCGGCGGGCAGCATAGCCGCTTCCCGCCATGGCGCCATTCCGCCATTCGCCGTCGCCCGCGCATTGCCGCCGCGCCGCGCTTGCGCCATCATGCGCCCCGAACCGGGGAGGGCGCGCCATGAGCGGGGAAGAACGGGGCGTGACGGTGGTCAGCCCGGCCGACGCGGGGCGAGAGTTTCTGGCAGCCCGTTCCGGCCAACGGCTGGGCGGAGGTCAAGGTGTCGCCGCGCGACGACGCGCGGGTGCGCGGGTTTTCGTCGGGCATACAGGTTATCGCGCCGGGCTGCCATGTGCGCGAGCCATCGCCACGGGCGCGAGCACGAGTTGCTGTTTTCTACGCGGGCCGCGGGCGCGTGGAGCTGAACGGCGCCTCGCATCCCGTTTCCGAGGGCGCGATGATTTTCGTCGGCCCCGGCAACGCCCACCGGATCGTCAACGAGGGCGACGGCGATTTGCGCATGATGTGGGTTCTGATGCCCGGCGGGCTGGAGGATTTCTTCGAGGCCATCGGCCGCCCCCGCGCCCCCGGCGCCCCCGCGCCCCCGCCTTTCCCACGCCCCGCCGATGTAGAGGCGATAGAACGCGCCACCGTATTCGCGCCCCCGGGCGACTGACGGGCGCGGGCGGGGGATGCCGCCCGCGCGCCGCGGCGGACGTTATATCCGCTGCGATCCCTTGCCGAACTCGGGCCACGCTTCCAGCCCGAGTTCCGATCGGTCCGGCCCGCGGTCTTCGGCGTCGGAGTCCAGCCGGATGCCCATTGCCGCCTTGAGCGCGAACCAGACCGCCAGGCTGGCCGCCGCGACGAAGGCGCCGATCGCGGCAATGCCCAGCAGCTGCGCGCCGAAACTGGCGTCGGGGTTCGTGATCGGAACCGCCAGCGTGCCCCACACGCCGCACACCAGGTGGACGGGAATGGCGCCCACCACGTCGTCGATGCGCAGCCGGTCGAGCAGGGGTACGGCGAAAACGACGAGCGCGCCGCCGACGCCGCCGATGAGGATCGCCCACAGGAAACTCGGCGCCAGCGGCTCGGCGGTGATGCTCACGAGGCCGCCGAGGGCGCCGTTGAGCGCCATCGTCAGGTCCGTCTTGCCGTAGATCGCCTGGGCGCCGAGCATGGCCACGACCGTGCCGGCGGCGGCGGCGAGGTTGGTGTTGGCGAATATCTGCGCCATCGCCGCCGCGTCGTCGCCGGTCCCCAGCGCGAGCTGCGAACCCGCCGTTGAAACCGAACCAGCCGAGCCAGAGGATGAACACGCCGAGGGTCGCCAGCGGCAGCGACGAGCCGGGCATGGGCCGCACTTCGCCGTCGGGGCCGAACTTGCCCTTGCGCGCGCCGAGCAGAATAGCGCCCATGAGCGCCGCCCAGCCGCCGGTCGAATGCACGACGGTGGAGCCCGCGAAATCGCTGAAGCCCGCTTCCGAAAGCCAGCCGCCGCCCCACTGCCACGCGCCCTGGACGGGATAGATAATCCCGGTCAGCGCCACGACGAAAATCAGGAACGGCCAGAGGCTTCACGCGCTCGGCGAGGGTCCCCGAAACGATCGACGCGGCGGTGGCGACGAAGACCATTTGGAAGAACCAGTCCGACGGCGCGGCATGGTTGTCGCCGGCGGCGTAAGCCGGGTCGGCGGAGTCGAACCAGCCCAAACTGCCCATGAACCCGCCGTCGACCCCGTCGTACATGAGGTTGTAGCCGATGAGGCAGTACATCAGGCCGGCGACGGAATAGAGGCCGATGTTCTTGGCGCAGATGGCCGCCGCGCTCTTGCCGCGCACCATGCCGGCTTCGAGCATGCAGAAGCCCGCCGCCATCCACATGACCAGCGCGCCGTTGAACAGGAACGAAAACGTGTTGAAGACATAGGCCGTTTCCGCGGCCGAGGCGGCCGGCGCCTCCTCTTGCGCAAACGCGGCGCCGGCGAGCGCGGCCGCCGCAAGGGCCGCGCCGGCAAGCGCCAAAAACCTGGCGGGTCCGGTCATGTGCAATCCTCCCGTATCGGCGAAGCGCGCACGGTGGATTTGCCCGTCGCGCGCCGCCGCGTCCGTTGCCGGACGGCCCCGGCGGGCCGCCCATACGGGCTTCGGACGTTCAAGAAACATGCCAACCCGGAAACCCGCGAAGAAGCGCGGCGGCCGCGGCTCTTGGCGCCGATAATTTAAGCCATGTTCAGGAGCATCGCCCTCGATCTGCACAGTTTGTAGGCATGGACTGCGCCGCAACCGGCGAAGAGGCGCCGGCAAGACGCCGGCGCCGCGCTACGGCCGCTTCGACGCATCGACGAATTCGGGCCACGCCTCCATGCCGAGCGCGGCCCGGTCGGCGCCGCTCCGCTCGGCGTCGCCGGTCAGGCGAATGCCGACCGTTCCCTTGAGCGACGCCCACACGATGAAACTGGCGGCGGCCACGAAGCCGCCGGTCGCGGCGATGCCCAGTAGTTGCGCGCCGAAGCTTGCGTCGGCGTTCGTTATCGGGACGGCCAGAGTCCCCCATATCCCGCACACGAGATGCACCGGGATGGCGCCCACCACGTCGTCGACGCGCAGCCGGTCGAGCAGGGGGATGGCGAGGACGACGAGCGCGCCGCCGACGCCGCCGATCAGGACCGCGGCCGCGAAGCTCGGCGCCAGCGGCTCGGCGGTGATGCTCACCAGGCCGCCGAGCGCGCCGTTGAGCGTCATCGTCAGGTCCACCTTGTCGTAGATCGCCTGCGCCATCAGCATGGCGGCCACCACGCCGCCCGCGGCGGCCAGGTTGGTGTTGGCGAATATCTGCGCCATCGCCGCCGCGTCGTCGCCGGTCCCCAACGCCAGCCGCGAGCCGCCGTTAAACCCGAACCAGCCGATCCACAGGATGAACACGCCAAGCGTCGAGAGCGGCAGCGCCGACCCCGGCATCGGCCGCACGTCGCCTTCGGGCCCGTACCGTCCGGCGCGGGCGCCGAGCAGCAGCGCGCCCGCCAGCGCCGCCCAGCCGCCGGTCGCATGCACGACCGTCGAGCCGGCGAAATCCTTGAAGCCCGCCGCCGCCAGCCAGCCGTCGCCCCACAGCCAGGAGCCTTGGACGGGATAGACGATGCCGGTCAGCACGGCGATGAAGATCAGGAACGGCCACAGCCGCACGCGCTCGGCCACCGCGCCGGAGACGATCGACGCGGCCGTCGCGACGAACACCATCTGGAAAAACCACCGGGCCGGCGCGGCGAGACGATCATCCGCCTCCCAGGCCGGGTCCGACGAGTTGAACCAGCCCGGGCTGCCCATGAAACCGCCTTCGACGCCGCTGTACATCAGGTTGTAGCCGACGACGAAATACGCGAGGCCGGCGATGGCGTAGAGGCCGATATTCTTGGCGCAGATGGCGGCGGCGCTCTTGCCGCGCACCAGGCCCGCCTCCAGCAGGCAGAAGCCCGCCGCCATCCACATGACGAGCGCGCCGCACACCAGTATCCCGAACGTGTTGAATATATAGGCCGCCTCGGAGATCGGGCCGGCGGCGTCCTGGGCGGCGGCGGGGGCCGCCAGCGCGGCCGCCGCGGCCGCGGCGGCGAGAACGGTCTTGACAATCACGGTCATCGCTCCCTTCCCTGTGCGGGGGCGCCCGGATGGGGAGGCCATCGCTCCCTTCGTTATGCAACGGCGCGCGGACGGGGGGTATGGCGCGGGGGGGGGGGGGGGGGGGGGTACGGGGCA
Organism: Alphaproteobacteria bacterium; assembly: GCA_965201115.1. Taxonomy (GTDB): domain Bacteria; phylum Pseudomonadota; class Alphaproteobacteria; order UBA7887; family UBA7887; genus JANQOH01. The sequence goes on along the minus strand of OZ241745.1, from coordinate 3,667,372 downwards.
GCTATCGGCATAACGCGCGCTCCATCCCGGCGCCCACGCGCAGCAGGCGCGCGTCCTGCCCCGCCGGCGCCATCGCCATCAGCCCGGCGGGCGCGCCGGGGCGGCCGCACGGCAGGGTCAGCGCGCAGCACGGCAGCACATTGCCGATGCGCGTGTTGCGCAGGGCCAGCATGTTGGCGCGGTCGTAGGCTTCGCGGCTCGCGCGCGTTTCCGCCAGCGGCGGCGGCAGAATCGGCGCGGCGGGCAAGAGCACGGCGTCGTACCCGGCCAGGCGCTCGCAAAGCGCCCGCGAGAGCCGCCGCGCCGCCGCGCGCACCGTCTCCACGTCGGCGGCGCTCATGTCGCGGCCCTGGCGGAAACGCGCCAATACGTCAGGATCGATCTCGTCGGCGCGGTTGTCGATCCATTGGCGCCACTGGACATAGCCCTCGGCGGTAACGATGCCGCCGTGGCGGTTCAGGCACTCGTGAATTTCCCCGAACTCCGGAACCGGGCCGCGCTCGACGGCGGCGCCGGCGGCGGCGAGCGCCGCGACGGCGCGCTCGACCGCCTCCGCGACCTCGGCGTCGGCGCCGTCCCATGCCATTCCCTCGGCAACCAGGAAGCGGGCGCGCTCAAGCCCGCCGCCCGCCGTGTCCGGCGGCGGACGCGCCGCGAAAACCGCGAACAGCGCCGCCGCGTCGGGCACGGAAACGCACAGCGGACCGACCGTATCCAGCGTCGGCGCAAGCGGCATGACGCCCGCGGTCGGGATGGCGCCGACCGAGGTCTTGAGGCCGACCAGCCCGTTCCACGCCGCCGGGATGCGCACCGACCCGCCGGTATCGGAGCCGATCCCCGCCGCCGCGAGCCCGTGCGCGACCGACGCCGCCGCCCCGCTCGACGAGCCGCCCGGCGCGCGCGGAACATCGGTCATGGCCGCGTTCGGCGGCGTTCCCGTCGCCGGGTTGGTCCCGATTCCGCCGAGCGCGAACTGCACGGTGTTGGTCTTCCCGAGGCAGACGAGACCGGCGCGGGCGGCGCGCTCCAGGCATTCGGCGTCGCGCCGCGGCGTGCGCCCCGCGAACAGCGGCGTGCCCATCTCGGTCGGCGTTCCCGCCGTGTCGTATATGTCCTTCCACGAGATCGGGACGCCGTCGAGGCGGCTGGCGCGCCGGCCTTCCGCCGCGCGCTTCGCGGCGGCCTCGGCCTCGGCTTCGGCGCGCGCGCGCGTCGTGCGCACATAAATCGCGCGCGCGCCCTCATGCGCCTCGATGCGCGCGAAGTAGTGGGCGCACAGTTCGCGCGGGTCGACCTCGCCGCGCGCGATCGCATCTCCCTGTTCGACCGCGCTCAGTCCACGCCACTGCGCCCGGCGCGGGTCCGTATTCGCCACCGCCCCTCTCCCCGCCTTCCGTATCTTTCGCGGCACTGTATCATATTACATCATACAACGCCCTCCGCGCGCAACGCGGCGATTTCCCTGCCGGACAGCCCGAGAACGCCGGAGAGCACCGAATCGGTGTGCGCGCCGAGCGTCGGAGCCGACCCCGTATAGCGCACCGGCGTGCGCGAAAAACGCAGCGGGTTGCCCGCATGCGCCGCCGCCGCCCCCGAGGCGTGCGGCAGCACCGCCTTCATCCCGCGATGGACCGCCTGCGGGTCGGCGAAGACCTGGGCGATGTCGTTCACCGGCGCGCATGGAACGTTGCGTTCGGCCAGCAGCGCCAGCCACTCGGCGGCGGGGCGGCCGCGCAGCGCGCCGCCGATATGCGCGTCGAGAGCGGCGCGGTTGGCCAGCCGGCCCGCATTGTTCGCAAAGCGCGCGTCGGCGGCGAGTTCGGGCCGGCCGATCGCCGCGCACAGCCGCGCGAACTGCCCGTCGTTGCCCACCGTCACCACGATATGCCCGTCGGCGGCGGGGTAGAGCTGATAGGGCGCCACGTTGGGGTGGGCGTTGCCCAGCCGCGCCGGCGGAACGCCCGTGGCGAAATAGTTGGCCGCCATCGTCGAGAGAGCGGCGATGGTCGTATCGAACAGCGCGAGGTCGATATGCTGCCCCTCGCCCGAACGCTCGCGATACGCCAGAGCGGCGAGGATCGCCACCGTCGCATACATGCCGCAGAACAGGTCGGAGACCGCGAGCCCCGCCTTTTGCGGCGCGCCGCCGGGCTCGCCGGTCAGACTCATGACGCCGCCCATCGCCTGGATCATGAAATCGTAGCCGCCGCGCGCCGCATAGGGGCCGGTCTGCCCGAACCCGGTGATCGAGCAATAGACGAGGCGGGGGTTGACCGCGCGCAGGCTGTCGTAATCCAGCCCGTAGCGGGCGAGGCCGCCGACCTTGAAGTTCTCGACGAGTGCGTCGGATTTCGCCGCCAGCGCACGGACCAGCTCCTGCCCGCGCGGCGCCGACAGGTCGATGCAGACCGACTTCTTGCCCCGGTTGGCGCTGAGAAAATAGGCGGTTTCCGCCGTCGGGCGCCCATCGGGCCCGGGCAGGTAAGGCGGCCCCCAGCCGCGCGTGTCGTCGCCCTTGCCGGGCCGCTCGACCTTGACGATCTCGGCGCCCATGTCGCCCAGCGTCTGCGTCGCCCACGGCCCCGCCAGCACCCGCGACAGATCGAGCACCCGGATATGCGAAAGCGCCCCGTCCATGACCCGGCAATGCTACAATGCGCCGCCGTCGCGGGGAACCTTTTCCCGGCGGCGAACGCGCCCCGGCGAACGAGAGGAGGGATACGGCATGCCGAAACGCACAGCGGTCGTGACGGGCGCCGCGAGCGGGATCGGGCGCGCCTGCGCCTTGCGGTTCGCGCGCGAGGGCGACCTCGCGGTCGTCGCCGACATAAATGCCGAGGGCGCCCGGCGCGTCGCGGCGGAAATCGCCGCGGCGGGCGGCGAAGCCCGCGCCGCCGCGCTCGACGTCGCTGAGGAAGCATCGGTCGCCGCGCTGGCCCGCGAGGCCGAAGACGCCGGCGTGCTGGTCAATTCCGCCGGGCTGCTGCAGAACGCGACGCGCCTCGCCGACATGGACATGGCGGAACACGACCGCATATGGGCCGTGAACTATCGCGGGACGTATCTGTGTTGCCGCGCCTTCGCCCCGGCGATGCAGCGGCGCGGGCGCGGGGCCATCGTCAATGTCTCCTCCACGTCCGCTGCGCGCGCGTTTCCGCTGCACGGCTACGGGCCGGGCAAGGCGGCGATCGACAACCTGACCGCGATCCTCGCCGCCGATCTCGGCCCGTCCGGCGTGCGCGTCAACGCGGTCGTGCCGGGCTACGTGCGCAGCGAACAAATGCAGGCGCGCATCGACGCCGGCCTGCGCGACCCCGCGATGATGAACGCGCAGAGCGCCTTCGGACGCATGGTGAAGCCGTCGGAAGTCGCCGCCGGCGTATGGTTCCTCTGCTCCGGAGACGCCGCCGCGATAACCGGCGCCGCCCTCCCCATCGACGCCGGATGGCTGGCCCGCTCCACCTACATCCAGCACCCCGGCTGGAAACCGGAGACCTGACCGTCCCCGCCGCTCGCGAATCCCCGCCGGCCGACGTCCGCTGTCGCGGGGTTGCAGGCGTGCAGGTGGCGTGAAACGATAGGGGCGTCGATTTCGCGAGGCCGCGTCGATGCACGTACAGTCGCTCAAAATCCGAAACGCCCGGTCGATTCGGCGATTCGATTTCGACCTGACCGACGAGGAGCAGGCCGGGTGGCATGTGCTACTCGGCGACAACGGCTCCGGCAAGACCACCGTCGTCCGCGCTCTGGCTTTGGCGCTCATGGGCCAGGCGAACGCCCTCGCCACCAGGCAGGATTGGAGGACTTGGCTGTCATGGGGCCGCGCGTCGGGCCGGGTCGACATCCGTTTGCGCCCGCACGGCGACGACAAGTGGACCGGGCGCGGACGCCCGGGCGCGGGACCGGCCGACGCCATGGTAAGGATCGCTCCGCGCAAGCGCGGCGGTCCGCCTGAAATCCACTTCTCCGATAACAACTACGCCGGCAGAACCGTATGGGGCGGCGGCGCGGGGTGGTTTTCGGCTTCGTTCGGACCGTTTCGCCGGTTTTCGGGCGGCGCGCCGGAGATGGACAGGCTCTATCTCACTCATGCGCGGCTGGCGCCGCACCTGTCGGCGTTCGGCGAGAACGTCGCGCTCGGGGAAAGCCTGCGGTGGCTGAAGAATCTGCGTGTCAAGGAATTCGAAAAAGAGTACCGCGCGGACGAGACACTCAAGACCGTAATCGCGTTCGTGAACGAGTCGGCGCTGCTGCCGCACGGCGCGCGCATATGCGATGTGACATCGGAGCGCGTAACCGTAAAGGACGCCCTCGGCGCGCACGTTCCGGTCGAAGAGATGAGCGACGGGTACCGTTCCATGCTCAGCCTGACGTTCGAGACAATGCGCCTGATGTTTCTGGCCTACGGCCCCGACGCAACGCTCGAAGCGATCGACCCGGAAGCTGGCGCGGTCGCCCTTCCCGGTGTGGTTGCAATCGATGAAATCGACACCCACCTGCATCCCGCCTGGCAGGCGCGCATCGGCGAATGGTTCGTGGAACGATTCCCGAAAGTGCAGTTTCTGGTTACGACGCACAGTCCCATCGTATGCCGCGCGGCGCGGCGCGGGAGCGTCTGGCTCCTGCCGGCGCCGGACTCGGAAAACGAACCGCGGCGCGTTACTGGATCGGAACTGGACCGCCTGATCGACGGGAATATACTCGACGCCTACGGCACGGAGCTGTTCGGCGTAAACGTTACCCGATCCGGGCGGTCGAAGAAAAAACTCGAGCGGCTCGCGCGGCTCAACCGCAAGCGGCTGAGCGCTAAATTATCCGGGACCGAGCAGCGCGAGCTGGAGAGCCTGCGCGCGGCGATGCCGAGCTCCCCCAACCATACCGCCGCCGTGGATTGAATAGCCGATGCTGCCGTTGAGAGACCCGGGCCTCGCCCGCCGGACGAGGCGCGACCTTGAGGGGTACCAAAAGCAGGTCGACTCTGCGGGAGACTACGCCGCGCGAGTGGAGGCAGGGCGCCGGCTCTTCGGCAACCGCAACCGGCAGAGCAACCCGGTTTTTCACCGGGTTCGCGGCCGACTCGCCGATACGTGCGGCGGCGCTCGCCGTTGCGGATACTGCGAAGACTCGGCCGCCGACGAGATCGAACACATCAAGCCCAGGGACCTGTATCCCGAAACCGTCTTCGTATGGGAGAACTATCTGCTTTCTTGTGGGTTGTGCAATCGGAGCAAGGGCAACCGCTTTGCCGTGCTCCGCGACGGCGAGGTCGTGGACGTCACGAGGCCGAGGAGCGCCCCGGTCCGCCCGCCGCGCAGGGGCGCGCCGGCCCCGATCGACCCGCGCCGCGAGGATCCCCTGGAGTTTCTCGATCTTGACATTTTGGGAACCTTCATGTTCCGGCCGAAGGAGAACGCAGCTCCGCTCTCCGGCGCACGTGCAAGCTATACGATCAAGATACTCGATCTGAATCGCGACATTCTGTTGGCGGCGCGGCAAGAGGCCTATGGCGCGTACTGCGCTCGTCTCGTGGAGTACGGGAATGCCCGAAATCGAGGAGTGGGCGCCGCCAGGCTCGAGGCCTTGAAGCGCGGCATTCTGACGAGCGCCCACCCCACGGTCTGGCGGGAAATGGAGAGGCAACATCTTCGCATCGCCGAGCTGCGGCGTCTGTTCGCGGACGTTCCCGAAGCCCTGGGCTGGCGCCGTCGGTTCGGGATAGCGAAGGGTTGCCGACGCTCCCCGAACGGTCGATGTCGGTGACGCTCGATATAATACCGCTGCAACTTCAAGTAACCCCAGGGTGTTCTACAGGGCGTGCCCTTTGCATTTGACCGCATGAATCCATTTCATGGATATGGTTGAAGTTCGAGTGGTATGACAACCCCCACGATACGCCGCCCCCCTGCCTGCGCATCGCCCGCTTTACGGGTATAGCCCATCGTTTCCGACAGAATTGCTGAGTTTTGAAGGAGTAAACGTAACGTTGGAGATCGGCGCCGGCCTCGCGGCGTATTCGGGTTGGCAAGGGGTAGATCGCGCTGTCATCGACGTCGTTGCCGATTGTCCGCGCCGTGCAAAGGTGCCGGCCTGGAGGCCGGCGCACCCGGATTCGCCGCGTTATTGCCGTAGGCGGCGTCAACATGCGAACGTCCGGCCAGCTCGCGCGCCGAAGGCGCGGCCTTCCGGCCCACACGTTGGCGCGCGATGCGGCGGCTGCGGGAGCTGCGGCCGGCGCGCTCTTCCCGGCGGCGGCCGTGGCGGTCGGGACGTGCGGGCGGGGACGCGCGCGATCCCATGCAGTCCGCGCCTTCGGCGCGGCGGCGGCGCGCCTGGTATCGGGAGCGGTTCGGCGCTATCCTGCGGCGGCGGGGAGGCGATCGGGGATGGAGGGAGACATGAGCCGCGTACCGATGCTGGCGCCGGAGGATATGACCGAGGCGCAGCGCGCCGTGCGGGACGCCATTGCCGCCGGGCCGCGCGGGCCGAGCGCGTTCGGGCCGTTCAACGCGTGGCTGCAAAGCCCGGAGTTCGCGAACCGCGCGCAGGAGCTCGGCGCGCTGCTGCGCTTCGGCACGTCGATCGAGCCGCGGCTCAAGGAGCTCGCGATTCTGTGCGTCGGGCGCTGGTGGACGGCGCAGTTCGAGTGGTACGCGCACAAGAAACTGGCGCTGGAGGCGGGGCTTTCCGCCGCCGTCATCGACGCGCTGGAGGCGCGCGCGCGGCCGGAGTTCGGGAACGAAGACGAAGCGGTGGTTTACGATTTCGCGCAGGAACTGCTCGCGCGCCGCGATGTCTCCGACGCGCGTTATGCGGCGGCGGAGGCGCTGCTCGGCCGCGCCGGCGTCGTCGAGCTGGTGGGCGTGCTCGGCTACTACACGCTGGTGTCGATGACGCTCAACGTGTTTCGCGCGCCGCTGCCGGAGGGCGTTTCGCCGCCGCTCGCGCCGTAACCCCGGCGGGCGGGCGGGGCGCCCGCGCCTCGTATCGGGGCGCGGCGTCAGACGGGGCGCTCCACGGCGATGGCGGTGGCCTCGCCGCCGCCGATGCAGAGCGCGGCGACGCCCTTGCGGAGATCGTATTTTTGCAGCGCGGCTATCAGCGTGGCGATTATGCGGGCGCCCGAGGAGCCGATGGGGTGGCCCATCGCGCAGGCGCCCCCGTGGACGTTGACCTTTTCCGCCGGCAGGCCGTGCTCCTTCATCGCCGCCATCGTCACCACGGCAAAGGCCTCGTTGATTTCCCACAGATCGACGTCGTCCTTTGTCCATCCGGTCTTTGCGAGCAGTTTGGCGATGGCGCCGACGGGGGCGGTGGTGAACCATTCGGGCTGCTGGCTGTGGCCGGCGTGGGCGACGATGCGGGCGAGCGGCGCGGCGCCGCGGCGCTCGGCCTCGGAGCGGCGCATCAGCACCAGCGCGCTGGCGCCGTCGGAAATCGAACTCGAATTCGCCGCGGTCACCGTGCCGTCCTTGCGGAACGCCGAGCGCAGCGCGGGGATCTTCCCGATATTCGCCGTAAAGGGCTGTTCGTCGCGCTCGACCGTGCTCTCGCCCTTGCGCGTGCGCACGGTCACGGGCGCCATCTCGGCGTCGAAACTGCCGTCCTCGTTGGCCCGCTTGCCGCGCTCGAGCGAGCGGATGGCGAAAGCGTCCTGTTCGCCGCGCGTGAACTGGTAGCGCTCGGCGGTGTTCTCGGCAAAAACGCCCATGAGCTTGCCGCGGTCGTAGGCGTCTTCCAGCCCGTCGAGGAACATGTGGTCCTTGGCCTCGGCGTGGCCCATGCGCAGGCCGGCGCGCGCGCGCGGCAGCAGATAGGGCGCGTTGGTCATGCTCTCCAGCCCGCCCGCGACCGCGATGTCCGACGACCCGGCGGCGATCGCGTCGTGCGCGAATATCGCGGCCTTCATGCCGGAGCCGCACATCTTGTTGACCGTTGCGGCGCCCACCGAATCGGGGAGGCCGGCGCGGATGGCGGCCTGGCGCGCCGGCGCCTGGCCCTGGCCCGCCTGAAGCACGCAGCCCATGACGGTCTCGCTCACCTCGGCGCCCGCGACGCCGGAGCGCTCCAGCGCGGCGGAGATGGCCGCGGCGCCGAGGCCCGGCGCGTCCATGGCGGCGAGGGCGCCCTGAAAACTGCCCATGGGCGTGCGCGCCATCCCGGCGACGACGATCGGATCGGCGATCATGTGTCTCTCCCTGCGTTTGCGGCGGCGATGGGCCGCATTGTGCATGTGCGAAGGCCGTTGTGCAAGCGCGAAACGCCCGCGCCGGAACCGCCGGCGCGCCCGCTATTCCGCGACGCGTTCGATGCGGCCGTCGGGCGTGCAAACGAAGACGCGGACGTTGGCGCCGATTCGCAGGCGCAGCCTGTAGCGCCGCTCTTCCGGCGCATCGACGGGCTCGGCGATCCCGACATTGGGGCTGCCCTGCGCGCGGTAAAGCGCGGCGAGCTGCTTCAGGCGCTCGTAGCAAAGCATGAAGGAGCCGCCTTCCGCGGCGGCGGGCGGCGCGGCCGCGCACAACGGCGCGGCGGCGAGAACGGCGCCGAACAGGCGGCTTGCGGCGGGGTTCGCGCGGCGCATCGCGCGGTCCCGCGTCACGCTTCCGCGACCATGCGGCCGGGGTTGAGCACGCCGCGCGGGTCGAACTGCTTCTTGACGCGCGCGCTCAGCGCGGCGAGCGGAGCGGGCTGCGGCTCGAACACCGGCACGCGGGCGCGCACGGCCGCCGGGGCGCGCAGAAGCGTGGCGTGGCCGCGGCCGGCGACGGCCCCGCGAATCGCCGCCGCGCCGGCGTCGCCGTCCGCCGCGGCGGCGATCCAGATCAGCCCCCCCGCCTGGTCGAAATAGCGCGCGCCGGCGGGCGCCGCCGCGGCCGCAACCTCGGCGGCGCGGGCCGGCGGAACCGACACGCGCCACAGGGCGCGCTCCGGCGGGTCGGCGAGAAGCGCGCAGGCGCCGATCTCGCGCCACAGGACGAGCGAATTGCGGCGATGCAACTCCTCGACCTCGCCGTGGGCGCCGAGCATGCCGCGCAGGCGCGCGCAGCGGGCCAGCACCGACGCCTCGGGGCCTTCCAGCCGCGCTGCGGCGATGGCGCGGCCGGGGCCGGACACGCGCTCGACCTTCGAGCGCGCGGCGGCGGCGGCGGGCAGGTAGGCGAGCCCCGAGGGCTCCAGCGGCGAACGCGCCACGCCGCGCAGCGCAGCGAGGCCCTCCGCCTCGCCGAGGCCGCAGACCAGGACGGTGCGGACCTTCTCGGGCGCCGGCAGCGTCTTGAGCGTGACCTCGGTGAGCGCGGCCAGGGTTCCGTAAGAGCCGGCGAGCAGTTTGCAGAGATCGTAGCCGGAAACGTTTTTCACGACCCTGCCGCCGGTTTTGAAGCGTTCGCCGCGGCCGTTGACGGCGCGCGCGCCGAGAAAGTGGTCGCGCGCGGCGCCGGCCTTGAAGCGCCGCGGGCCCGACAGGTTGCACGCCAGCGCGCCGCCGACCGTTCCGGCGCCCGGCGGGGCGCCGAACAGCGGGCCGAGATCGGGGGGCTCGAACGCCAAATGCTGGTTTTCCGCCGCCAGCGCCGCGGCGAGTTCGGCCATCGGCGCGCCGGCGCGCGCGGTGAGCGCGAGTTCGGCGGGTTCGTAATCGACGATGCCGGCGAGGCCGTCGAGCGCCAGCACCGCGCCGGGGTTGCCGGGCCGGCCCAGGCCGCGCCGGGTTCCCGCGCCCCTGACCTCGAGCGGGACGCCCTCCGCCGCGGCCCAGGCGACCGCTTCGCAAACCTGCGTATCGTCGGTGGGGCGGAAGCGCCGCGCCATCGGGCGCCGTCAGAACCGCGGCAGGTCGGGGAACGGAACCTTGCCGCGGTGGACATGCATGCGGCCGAGCTCGGCGCAGCGGTGGAGCTCCGGAAACATCTTGCCGGGATTGAGCAGGCCGCCGGGGTCGAACGCGCATTTCAGACGCTGTTGCTGGTTCAGGTCGGCCTCGTCGAACATCGCGCCCATGAGGTCGCGCTTCTCGACGCCGATGCCGTGCTCGCCCGAAAGCACGCCGCCCGCCTCGACGCAGAGTTTCAATATGTCGGCGCCGAGCGCCTCGGCGGTCTCGAGCTCGCCGGGCTTGTTGGCGTCGTAGAGGATGAGCGGGTGCAGGTTGCCGTCGCCGGCGTGGAAGACATTGGCGATCGCAAGGCCGTGGCTCCTCGACAATTCCGTCATGCGCCGCAGTACTTCGGGCAGGCGGCTGCGCGGGATCGTGCCGTCCATGCAGTAATAGTCGGGCGAGATGCGCCCCACCGCGGGAAAGGCGGACTTGCGCCCGAGCCAGATGCGCTGGCGCTCGTCCTCGCTTTCGCTCGCGTGCAGCGAGACCGCGCCGCATGCGCGCGCGATGCCGGTCACGCGGTCGAGCAGCTCGTCCACCTCGACCGCCGGGCCGTCGAGCTCGACGATGAGCAGCGATTCCACGTCGAGCGGATAGCCCGCGCCGCAGAACGCTTCCGCCGCGTGGATGGCGGCCCTGTCCATCATCTCCATGCCGCCGGGAACGACGCCCGCGGCGATGACCCGGGCGACGCAATCGCCGCCGGCCTCGACGGTCGGAAAGCCGATCAGCAGCGCGCGCGCGGCCTCGGGCTTCGGCAGGAGCCGGACGGTAACTTCGGTAATCGCCGCGAGCAGCCCCTCGGAGCCCGTGAGCACGCCCATCAGGTCGTAACCCTCGGCGTCCATGTGGCGGCCGCCGAGGCGGACGACCGAGCCGTCGATCAGCGCCGCCTCGAGGCCGAGAATGTTGTTGGTCGTCACCCCGTATTTGAGGCAATGCACGCCGCCGGAGTTCTCCGCGACATTGCCGCCGATCGAGCAGGCGATCTGACTCGAAGGGTCGGGCGCGTAATGGAACCCCGCGTCGGAAACCGCATGGCTGATGGCGAGATTGGTCACGCCCGGCTGCACGACCGCGCAGCGGTTCTCGTAGTCGATATCGAGGATGCGGTTCAGCTTCGTGAGCGCGAGGCTGACGCCGTCGGCGAGCGGCAGCGCGCCGCCCGAGAGGCCCGTGCCCGCGCCGCGCGGCACCGCCTTGATGCCCAATTCGGCGCAGATCGCGAGCACGGCGGAAACCTGCCCGGTCGATTCCGGCAGAACGACCAGCAGCGGCATCGCGCGGTAGGCGGTGAGGCCGTCGCTGTCGAACGCGCCCAGGGTGTCGCGGTCGTCGATGACGCCGCCGGGCGGGAGAACGGCGCGGAGCCGCTCCGCCAGCCGCTCGCGGTTGGCGATGGCGGCGGCGTCGGGTTCGGGCATGCGCACGGCGCGGCCCTCCGGAAGGCGGCCCGCGGCGCTCAGCCCTGCCTGGCCTTGAAGCGCGGGTTGGTCTTGTTGATGACGAAGACCCGCCCCTTGCGGCGCACAACGCGGCAATCGCGGTGACGGGTCTTGGCGGATTTGAGCGATTTCAGCACTTTCATGGCGCGCTCCCCGGCGGCGGCGCCCGCCGGGCGGGCGCGAAACAAGGCGAAGCGCCATGTGTATCCGCCGGCGCGGCGCGTGTCAACCGGCGCGTTCCCCCGCGCCCGCAAGGCGCGTTACACGGGGCCTTGCAGCAAGTCCATTTCCGCGTCGGAATAGCCGAAATGGTGGCCGATCTCGTGGATCAGCACATGGCGGACCACGGCGGCGAGCGGCTCTCCCGTTTCGCACCAGTAATCGAGTATCGGGCGGCGGTAGAGATAGACCATGTCGGGCTCGCCGCGCGGGTGCGAAACGCTGCGCTCGGTGAGCGCGACGCCCACATACAGGCCGAGCAGATCGAACGGGCTTTCCAGCTCCATCTCGCGCTCGGTTTCCTCGTCGGGGAAATCCACCACATGCACCGCCACATTGCCCGCGGCGGCGCGCAGGGCGGGGGGTATCGACCGGATGGCCCGTTCGGCGAGGCGCTGGATATCCACGATGCTCGGCGCGCGCATGGCCGCCGCTTAGCGCGCGCGTCCGCGCGCGGTCAAGCCGCGCCGGACGAAGCGCCGGCGCTCCCGGCGGGCGGCCCCCTGTTTCCGGCGGCGGCGGCGCGGTAGAGTGCGCGCCATGAGCGGGCAGACCGGATCGATGGAAGAAGAGCCGATCCCCGTGCGCGCGGCGCACCGCTTCGACGAGGCGGCGCTGGCCTCGTGGCTGCGCGGCAAGCTCGACGGCGCGCGCGCCCCCATGCGCATCCGGCAGTTCCGCGGCGGGCAGTCCAACCCCACCTTCGTGCTCGATTTCGGAACGCACGACTACGTCTTGCGCAAGAAGCCGCCGGGCAGGCTGCTGCCGTCGGCGCACGCGGTGGAGCGCGAGTTCCGCGTGCAGAAGGCGCTGGCCGGAACCGGCCTGCCGCTCGCGCGCATGGATCTCCTGTGCGAGGACAGCGCCGTCATCGGCACGCCCTTCTACGTCATGGAGCGCAAGCGCGGGCGCGTGTTCCACTCGCCGCTCATGCCCGATTCGGAGCCGGACGAGCGCGCGCGCGTCTATGCCCGCATGAACGAATGCCTCGCGGCGCTGCACGGCGTCGATTGGCGCGCCGCCGGGCTGGCGGATTTCGGCCGCCCGGGAAGCTATTTCGCGCGCCAGGTGGGGCGCTGGTCGAAGCAATACATGATGTCGAAAACGCGCGAGATCGCCGCGATGGACCGGCTGATCGAGTGGCTGCCCGAACGCGTGCCCGACGACGCCGAGACGACCGTCGTCCACGGCGACTACCGCCTCGGCAACCTGATGATCCACGCCCGGCGACCGGAAGTGACGGCGATTTTCGACTGGGAGCTCTCCACGCTGGGCCATCCGCTGGCGGACCTGGGCTACAACCTGATCCCTTGGGTGACGGACCATCGCGGGCATCAGGGGCTGGCGGGGGCGGACCTGCGCGCGCTCGGAATTCCGGACCGCGGCGCTTACGCCGCCGCCTATTGCCGCGCGGCCGGGCGCGAACCGTTCGATCCCACCTTCCATATCGCGTTTTCGCTGTTCCGCAGCGCGGCGATCGTCGAGGGCGTGTATGCGCGCGGGCTGGCCGGCAACGCCAGCAGCGCCGACGCGCAAAAATACGGCGCAATGACGCGCCCGCAGGCCGAGCTCGCGTGGTCGATGATCGAACGCGCGGGGCTGGCCTGACCGGAAAGGCCCGGCGCCCCGGTCTTCGGGCCCGCATGCCCGCGCGGCGCGCGGTCTTGAGTGTCTGTACCGAAATGCTTGCCCCGCCGAAGGCGGGGCCCGGGACCGCGGGCATCCTGCCCGCACGTTTCCACGCGCCGCGGCGCCGGCGGGAAAGCGCGAAATGCTTACCCCGCCGAAGGCGGGGCCCGGGACCGCGGGCATCCTGCCCGCACGTTCCCGCAAGCCGCGGCGCCGGCGGGGAAGCGCGAAATGCTTGCCCCGCCGAAGGCGGGGCCCGGGACCGCGGGCATCCTGCCCGCACGTTCCCGGCAGGCGCGGCGCCGGCGGGGAAGCGCGAAATGCTTACCCCGCCGAAGGCGGGGCCCGGGTGCGCGGGCGTCTCGCCCGCACGTTTCCACGCGCCGCGGCGCCGGCGGGAAAGCGCGCCCACAGCCCCCGCCCCCGAACGACCCGGCAGCCATTACCCCCGCCATAACCGACCGATAGCCCCGCCGCGCAAGCCCCCGCAGGGGAGGACCATGGTCCGTCTGCCGCCCCCCGCCCCAAAACGCTTTAATATCCATATGACCGAAGCACACACCGCCGCCGTCCCCGCCGACGGCGAGCCGCGCGCAGCCGCCGCGCCCAACCCCGCCGCCGCCGCGCCCACCGAACCCCAAACCCAAACCCCCGGCGACCCCCTCCGCCACAACCGCGGTAACCGATCCACAATCGCCGACCTCCCCAACACCGTCCGAGCCGATATCTGCCGCGAAATCCGCGCCGGAACCCCCGACAACGCCATCGCCGAAAACCTCCGCGCGCGCGGATACCCCGTATCCCGATCCGCCATATACCGCTTCCGCAAAGCCGCCGCCGACAGCCTCGCCCAATGGTCCGAAATCCGCGACGCCGCCGCCCTCTGGAGCGAAGGCGGAACCCACGAAGCCCTCGCCGAAATGCTCCGCGTCGCCGCCTTCGCCATCGCCGCGCGCATCGACCCCGCCGCCCCCGACGCCGCCGACAACACCCGCGGCATCGCCCGCATGGTGCGCGCCATCCGCGACCTCGCCGCCGCCGAAGCCGCGCAGAAAACCGCCGCCGCCCAGGCCGGCCCCCGCCGCGGCGCGCCCGGTTCCATCGACGACCCCCGCCTGCCCTCGCTCCCGCCCCCGAACACATGGGACGCCGACGCCCAGGCCGCCGCCAACCCCGGCCCCCCCAAGCCGCCCCGCCGCCCGTGGACCGACCGGGACTGGCTGGAGTACGACAGACACATCCAGGAGGGCGAACGCAAGGCCCGCGAAGCCGAACGCGAACGCCGCGAGGCCGAACGCGAATACGAACCCGCGCACGCCCCCGAAACCGCCGAACGCCCCGCCGCCGAACGCCCCCGAGCCCCGCGGAGCCCCGCAATGCCCCGCAACGCGGCCGAAGACGCGAACTGCCCGGAACCGCGGGCCTCCCGCCCGCACGTCCCCGCAGAGCGCGATGCCGGCGGGGAAGGCGCGAACTGCCTGGGTGCGCGGGCGTCCCGCCCGCACGTTTCCGCAGAGCGCGATGCCGGCAAGGAAAGCGCGAACTGCTTGGGTGCGCGGGCGTCTCGCCCGCACGTTCCCGCAAGGTGCGATGTCGGCAGGGAAGGCGCGAACTGCCCGGGCCCGCGGGCCTCCCGCCCGCACGTTCCCGCAGAGCGCGATGCCGGCGGGGAAGGCGCGCCCGCCCGCCCCGGGCCCGGCGGATCCCCGCAATGCCCCGCAACCGCCCCCCGCAACCGCCGCGCGCGACCGCCCCGCGACCGCCGAAGCCCCGCCCACCGCCGCCCCGCCCGCCCCGAACGGGCGAAACGGCAGCTATGCTGAGCGCCTGTACCGAAACGCCAACCCCGCCGAAGGCGGGGCCCGGGACCGCGGGCATCCTGCCCGCACGTTTGCGCCACGCGCGGCGCCGGCGAGGAAGCACGGCTCCCCGGCCCCCGCGGCGTCGAGACGCGCGCGCGAGACGCCCGCGCCAACCCCGCCGAAGGCGGGGCCTGGGTGCGCGGGCATCCTGCCCGCACGTTTGCACAAGGCGCGACGTCGGCAGGGAAGCGCGAGCGGACAAGACGCCCACCGATCCCTGCCGCACCGATAGCTGCCGAATTCCGGTACAGACTCTGAGAGATGTGCTTGAGTGCCTGATCCGCATCGAGGTCCGACCCGACGGCTCCGCCTCCGAATCGGCGGTCGAGCCCGGCGAACCCGAGCTGCCCGAGGACCGATCCGCGCAGCCGGAGGCGCGGGCGCTCCGGGCGGGCCTGTACGCCCTTTGGCTCCCCGGAAACCTCGGGCTGCAATGCCGTCCGACCGTCCAACCGAGGCCTCGCGATGAACGGCGATACGCTCCGAACGGAACCCGCCGCGCCGCAGGCCAACGGCATCCGGACATGGGTCCGCCGCAACGGCGGCGCGCTCGTGTTGGCGGCCGTCCTTGTGGCGTGGTTCCAATACCATAGCGCCAACACCGAGCGCCTGATCGGGCAGATCGGCGAACGCATCGAGAGCCTCGAAGACAACCAAAAAATTGTCGCCGAGCAGCTCGGCGCACGTATGACGAGCCTCGAAAGCAGTAACGGCGCGCGCATGAACGGCATCGAAGCCGATGTCAGGGAGCTGCGTGCGGTCTTGAGAGACGTTCTCGAGCGCTTGATCCGCATTGAGGTCGGGCTCGACGGCTCCGCCCCCGAACCTGCGGTCGAGCCCGGCGAACCGGGGCTGCCCGAAGACTGATCCGCGCGGCGCCGGCGCATCGAGAGGGCGCTTGCCCGGCGCCGCGCGGGGGGCTATGCTGCTTGGGCAGGGGCCGCGCGGCCCCGTACCGACAAAGCGGGGGAACCGAACGATGACACTGAAGATCGGAGACGACGCGCCGAATTTTTCCGCCGACACCACGCAGGGGCGAATCGACTTTCACGACTGGATCGGCGACCGCTGGTGCGTGCTGTTTTCGCATCCCAAGGACTTCACGCCGGTCTGCACCACCGAGCTCGGCTACATGGCGCGCATAAAGCCCGAATTCGACAAGCGAAACACGCGGATCGTCGGCCTCAGCGTCGATCCCGTGGGCGACCACGAACGCTGGATGCGCGACATCGAGGAAACCGGCGGCGCGGCCGTGAACTACCCGCTGATCGGCGACCCCGAGCTCGCGGTGGCCAAGCTCTACGGAATGCTGCCGGCCGACGCGGGCGCGACCTCGAAGGGCCGCACGCCCGCCGACAACGCCACCGTACGCAACGTCTACGTCATCGGCCCGGACAAGAAGATCAAGCTCATGGTGTCGTATCCGATGAGCACCGGGCGCAATTTCGACGAGATCCTGCGCGTGCTGGACTCGATACGGCTCACGACCGAACACCAGGTGGCGACGCCCGTGAACTGGCGCGACGGCGAGGACGTCATCATCGTGCCGGCGGTTTCCGACGCGGCGGCGCGGGAGAAATTCCCCGGCGGCTGGCGCGCCCCGAAGCCCTATATGCGCTACGTGCCGCAACCGCGCGGCTGATCGGCGGCGGGGATCGGCGGCGCGCGCGGGCGTTGCGTATGCCGGCGCGCCGCCCGCGCGCCCACGGGCGTTTGACACGCGCGGGCGCGGCGTTACGCTTCGGCGCGCCGGCGGGCACGTAGCTCAGCGGGAGAGCACCGTCTTCACACGGCGGGGGTCGCTGGTTCAATCCCAGCCGTGCCCACCAGCGGCCCTTTCCGGCCTGCCCACACGAGGGAGCCGCGCGTGACCGCGCAATCGTTCAGCTTGTGGCGCCTGTTCGGCGTCGAGCGCCACCACCAGCTGCTGCTGAAGTGGATGATCCTCGCCGCGGTGGCGGCGTTCGCTTTTTTCGTCGCCGCGTCGTTCGGCCTCGTCGGGCAGGTGTTCGCGGTGGACCGGACCTACATCTCGCTCGCCATCACGCTGCTGTTCCTGTTGACGAGCCTGCACTGCATGACGCGCATCGTGCATGTGTCGGGAGAGATTGCGCGCGCGGGGGAGGGCGCGCGCCGCATCGCTGCGGCGCCGGATTCGCTTGCGCTCGACGGCGACGGCGTGCGCGCCGGCGGCGAGCCCCTGCCGCGCGGGCTGCTCAGCCAGCATGTGCGCGACCTCATCGTCAAGGCGCGCCTCAGCCCCGGCCGGCTCGACCAGACCCTGCTGCTCAAGGCGTTCGAGGAAAAACTGTTCGGCGCGCAGGCGATCGGCTTCTTCATCGCCGAGACCATGCTGCGGCTCGGCCTGCTCGGCACCGTCATCGGCTTCATCTTCATGCTGGCGCCGCTCGCCGAGGTGCAGGCCATCGATGTGGGCCAAATGCGCGAGATTCTCGCCTCGATGTCCGACGGCATGGCGGTGGCGCTCTACACCACACTGTGCGGGCTGATCGGCGGCATATTGCTGAAGCTCGAGTACTACTTCCTGCAGGGCGGGGCCGAGGAACTGGTGGCGATGGTGACCGAGATCACCGAGGTCTATACGGTGCCGGCGCTCGAACGAGGGCCGGCGGAGGCCGCGCATGCTCCGCAGTAGCCGCCGAATCGACCAAGCGGAGGCGTTTACCGACCTGCTGTTCAACGCCTTGCTCGGCTTTACCTTCATGTTCGCGGTGGCGGTGATCTTCATGAACCCCATCGCGAAAACCGGCGCCATCGAGACCAAGGCGGAATACTTGATCACCGTGACGTGGCCCGACGGCAACCCGTCGGACGTCGATACCTGGACGCAGGACCCGGGCGGCAACCTCGCGTGGTACGCCGCCAAGGAAGCCGGGCTGATGCACCTCGACCGCGACGATACGGGCACGACGCGCGACGTCATCGTCGTCAACGGGCGCACCGTGGAAAACCCGCTGAACCAGGAGATCGTATCGATTCGCGGCATCGTTCCGGGCGAGTTCGCGGTCAATGTGAAAATGTACGCATACGACCCCGGCGCGCTCGCCGCCGGGCCCGGCGACGCGCCGCCGATCCCCGTGACCGTCAAGGTGGAGAAGGTCAACCCGGTGGTGCGCGTGGTGTTCTACGACACGGTGGAACTGCGCGGGCAGGGCGACGAGGCGACCGCCGTGCGCTTCACGATCCAGCCCAACGGCGACATCACCGACATCAACCAGCTGCCCAAGCGCCTGTACGGGGAGGGATGAATGCCGGACGATCGGCACCTGCTGCTTCTCGGCCAGTTCGAGATGGTCGCGGCCTACGTGGCCGTGGCTGCGCTGTTGCTCAGCATCGTCATCTGGAACCGCGTGCGCTGGCAGATCCGCGCGGCAAGCATCGTCGTCACCGCCGCGTTCTTCGTCGTCAGCTTCTATTCCGTAAAGCACATGATGGGCTGGCCCACCGACGACCCGCTCCCCGACCGCTTCGAGATACTCTACGCGCACATCCAGGAGCCGGACGAGACCCTGCGCGTCGAAGGCGCGATCTACGTGTGGGCGATGACCCTGCCCGGCGGCGGGCCGATCGACGCGCGCGACATATACAGGCCCGGCGCGCTCGACACGCGCGTGCAGCCCGGCCAGGCGCCGCGCGCCTACCGCATCCCCTATACGCGTTTCGCGCACGAACAGGTCAACGAGGCGCTCATCAAGATCATGGACGGCGTGCGCCAGATCGGCGTCACCGACCGCAAGCCGCGCAAGCCGGGCGAATACGCGCCGCAGGCGAAGTTCAGCTTCTACGACCGCCCCGACCCGATTCTGCCGCCCAAGGACACCGATGACGTCCGCGCGCGCTGAACGCGGCCGGGCCGCGCGGGGGGGCCTTCCGGTAGAGGCTCCGGCGTCGGCGCTACCCTGCGCCACGCGACTCGCGCGACGCAACCCGCCGCGCCCTTGGCGGCGCGCGGCGGCCGGTGTATAGCGGCGCATCGGCACATCGAAAGAGCCAATCCGGGAGAGCGCGATGGCGCAGCCTTGGTCGCCCGCCGCTTGGCGCGGCAAGCCGATACGGCAACAACCCGTTTATGCCGACGCCGCGGCGCGGGCGGCGGTCGAGGAGCGCCTCGCCGTCTCGCCGCCGCTGGTCTTCGCCGGCGAAGCGCGGGCGCTGAAGGCGCGTCTCGCCGAGGTCGCGGAAGGGCGCGCCTTCCTGTTGCAGGGCGGCGATTGCGCCGAAGCGTTCGCGGAGTTCCACCCCAACCATATCCGCGACACCTTCCGCGTCCTGCTGCAAATGGCGGTTGCGCTGTGCTTCGGCGCCGCGCTGCCGGTGGTCAAGGTGGCGCGCATGGCGGGGCAGTTCGCGAAGCCGCGCTCGGCCCCGACGGAAACCCGGGGCGGCGTGGAGCTGCCGGCATATCGCGGCGACATCGTCAACGGCATCGAGTTCGACGCGGCCGCGCGCGAACCCGACCCCGAACGCATGCTGCGCGCCTACTCCCAGGCGGCCGCCACGCTCAATCTCATGCGCGCCCTGTCGCACGGGGGCTACGCCGACCTGCACCGCGTGCATCGGTGGAACCTCGGCTTCGTGGAAGGCAGCGCGGAGGCCGAGCGCTTCCGCGACCTGGCCGACCGCATCGACGAAGCGCTCGGCTTCATGACCGCGTGCGGGCTCGCGGCGGACAACGCGCCGCAAATCCGCGAGACGGAAATCTTCACCTCGCACGAGGCGCTCCTGCTGGGCTACGAGGAAGCGCTCACGCGCATCGACAGCACCACCGGAGACTGGTACGACTGCTCCGCCCACATGCTCTGGATCGGCGACCGCACGCGCGACCCCGGCGAGGCGCATGTCGCTTTCCTCAGCGGCGTGAAAAACCCGATCGGCGTCAAGGTGGGGCCGACGCTCGATCCCGACGGGCTGATGCGCCTCATCGACATCCTCAACCCGGAGGACGAACCGGGGCGGCTTACCCTGATAGCGCGCATGGGCGCCGACAAGGCCGAGCGCATGCTGCCGCCGCTGGTGCGCCGCGTCGCCCGCGAGGGCCGCAGCGTCGTCTGGTCGTGCGACCCCATGCACGGCAACACGATCAAGTCGTCGAACGGCTACAAGACGCGATTGTTCGACCGCATACTCGCCGAGGTGCATGGTTTCTTCGCGGTCTGCGAGGCCGAGGGCCGAAGCGCCGGCGGCGTCCACTTCGAGATGACCGGACGCGACGTCACCGAATGCCTCGGCGGCGCCCAGGCCATCGTCGAGGAAAGCCTGCCCGACCGCTACCACACCCATTGCGACCCGCGGCTGAACGCCTCGCAGAGCCTGGAGCTCGCTTTCCTGATCGCCGAGGAACTCAAGGGCCGGCGGCATGGGCGGCGCGACGCGGAGCGCGCCAACGGCGAAAAAGCCGCGGCGTAGGCACGGAGGAACACGCCATGGACCTGGGAATCGCCGGCCGCACGGCCATAGTCTGCGCATCCAGCCGCGGCCTCGGGCGCGGTTGCGCCCTTGCGCTCGCGCGCGAAGGCGCCCGCGTCGTCGTCAACGGCAGGAACGCCGAAACGCTCCGCCGCACGGCGGACGAAATCGCCGCCGAAACCGGCGCCGAGGTTACCGTCGCCGCCGCCGATCTCGACCGCCGCGAAGGGCGGGAGGCGCTCCTCGCCGCCTGCCCCGAACCCGACATCCTCGTCAACAACAACGGCGGCCCGCCGCCGGGCGGCTTCCGCGACTGGAAGAAAGCCGAGTGGGAAAGCGGGCTGAACACCAACCTGCTGGTCCCGGTCGCGCTGGTCAAGGCGACGGTGGACGGGATGGCCGAACGCGGTTTCGGGCGGATCGTCAATATCACATCGGTGGCGGTCCGGATGCCGCTTCCCGGGCTGGCGCTGTCGAGCGCCGCGCGGTCGGGGCTGACCGCCTTCATCGCCTCGGTCGCGCGCGAAATGGCGCCGCGCAACGTGGCGATCAACAACCTCCAGCCGGGCCTGTTCGACACCGATCGCCTCGCCGCCGGGCAGGCGAACGCCGCGCGGACCGGCGGCCGGACGGTCGAGGACGTGCGCGCCGGACAGCTGGCGCGGATACCGGCCGGGCGCTTCGGCGACCCGGAAGAGTTCGGCCGCGCCTGCGCCTTCCTGTGCAGCGCGCATGCGGGTTACATCGCCGGACAATCGCTGCTGCTCGACGGCGGGTTCTACCCCGGCGCGTTCTGACCGGGGGAGGCCCCCGGACATGACCGGGCGCGACGCGGATATCGCGCGGCGCACCGACGTATATTTCAGACGCACCCGCCGCATCGTCGAGCGGTTCGGCGACGCGCGCGTCGCCTACGCCGTGTTCATGCGGCGGCCGGTGATCTTCTGCCCGCGCCTGGCGGTTGCGTGGCTCGAGGAAGCGGCCCGCGCGCGCGGCATCGACATCGAAATCGACCGGTGCTTCGAGGAAGGCGCCTGGGCCGGCGCCGGCGAGCCGCTGCTTTACGTTTCCGGCCCCTTTTCCGCGCTCGTCGAGCTTGAAACGCTCTACCTGCAAAAACTCGGCCCCCCCTGCGTGGCCGCCTACAACGCCTACGGCATGTGCGCCGACCTGCCGCGCACGGCGTTCCTGGCGATGGACGCGCGCCATTGCGCCGGCCCCGAAATGGCGGAGGCGATGGCCTACGCCGCCAGCGTCGGCTCCGCCAAGGCGCGCCGCGAGGCGGGAGCGGTCGGTTTCATCGGCGGCGCCAACGACCACACCGCGCACTGGTTCGGCAACGACGCGGGCCTCGGCACCATGCCCCACGGGCTGGTGGGCTACGCCGGAAGCACGGTGCGCGCCGCCGAGATGTATCGCGAACTGTATCCCGGCGAACCGCTCGCCGTTCTCGTGGACTATTTCGGCCGCGAAATTGCGGATTCTCTGGCGGTCGCGCGGCGCTTCCCGGAACTCGCCGCCGCGGGCCGGCTCAGCGTGCGCATCGATACCCATGGCGGGCGTTTCGTGGAGGGGCTCGACACCGCCGCGTCCTACGCCGTCCTCGAGCGCCGCGCCCCGCGCGCCGTCCGCGCCTATCGCAGCGAAACCGAGCTGCGGATGCTCGTCGGCGCCGGCGTGAGCGCCGCCGCCGTCTTCCATCTGCGCGAGGCGCTCGACGCCGCGGGCTTTCCGCGCGTCAAGATCGTCGCCAGCTCGGGGTTCGACCCCGGCAAGTGCAAACTGTTCGGCTCGGTCGACGCGCCCGTGGACGTCGTCGGAACGGGCTCCTACCTGCCGGAAAAGTGGAGCGAAACCTATGCCACCGCCGACATCGTGGAATACGGGGGCCGCCCCTCGGTAAAGGTCGGGCGGGAATTCCTGCTCAGGAGCCGCCCCGGAGCGTGACCGCCGCCGCGCGGCGCGCTATCGTGCGGCGTTCGCGGGCAAGGGAGGGAGATCATGGCTACGCTGGTCGCATACGACGAGCCCACCGAGCGCCTTGTGCGCCTTGTCGAGGACACGCCGCCGGAAGGCATCGTGGCGGCCGCCTGCGCGCGGCTGCGCGAGGGCGCGCCGCCGCGCGACTTGCTCGCCGCCGCCGGCCTCGCGGTCAGCCGCTCCACCGAACTGCCGCCCTCGCATCACGGCGGGCCGGTACACCCGGTCGCGGGCATTCAGCCGCTGAGCCGGCTGGCGATGCGCCTCGACGGCGCCGACGCCATGCTGCCCGCTGTCCAAAGCGTCGCGCTCGCCAACAAGCACGTTCACGCGCCGGAGATGGGGCCGGGCGCGATGCCGGAAATCCGCCTTGACGGCCTGGCGGGCAAGACGAAGGGCGAGCTGCTGGAAGGGCTGGCGTTCGAACTCGGCCGCCGCCGCGCCGCCGCCGCCGAGCGCTGCCTGCTTGCGCTGCTCGAGGCGGGCGCCGCGCCGGGCGCGATCATGGAGGCGCTGCTGGCGGCGGCGCTGCCGCGCAACGCCCTCGACGACCATTATTTCCTCTATCTCGTCTATGCGTTCCGCGCTCTCGACGATATCGGCTGGCGCCACGCGGCAACGATCCTGCGCCCGCCCGTTCGCTTCCTCGCCCGCCACCCGATGATGGACCCGCCCGACACCGAGCGCGGCGCGATCGTACGCGACGGCATCGCGCTCTACCGCAACTACGCCGCGCTCGAGGCGCTCGTCGACGGGCGCGCGCTGGCGAACGGCGAGCCGCCCTTCGAAACGGACGCGGCGGAAACCGGAGCCGTAAACGCGCTGGCGGACGCCATCGCGTTCGCCGAACGCTCGGTCGAGGCGCCGGAACTCGCGGCGGACGCGCTGGCGGGGGGCATGTCGGTCATGGGCGTTTGCGAGGCGCAGTCGGTGGGCGCCGCGCGGCGCTTCCTGCGCTCCAACACCGGCAACCCCTTCGATGTGCATTACCTCACCGGGATGAACGCGCGGCGCTATCTGATGCGTCTGCCCGGCCTGGCCCTGCGCACGCGCCTGCTCGCGCTGCTCTCATGGGGGCAGGGCTACGAAGTGCGCCACCTCGACCGCACCATGCGCTGGCCCGCCGGCCCCGACGAAGAGGCGCTGGCGGCTCTGCCCCGCCGCGGGCCGGAGGAACTGCTCGACGCCGTGGCCGAAAGCATTGCCGCGCAGCCCGAATACGACCTGCGCACGCTCGAAGGCTCCATCGCGGATCTGATCGCGCCCGATTCGGTGCGCGAGACAGACGCGCTGGCGGCGGACTATGTGCGCCGCGGCTACGACGCGGAAGCGTTCATGAAGCGCATGGCCGAACTCGTCTGCCGCGACGACCAGTCGGAGATGCACGCCTACAAGATGCAGCAGGCGGCGTTCGAGGAATACGAAGCGGCGCGCGAGACGCTGCGCGGCGTCCACCTTGCCGCTGCCGCCCGGCACGCGGCGAGCGCCGCGCGCATGCGCCCGCGCACCGTTTGGCCGGCGGCGCGCGCCGCGCTCGACGCGTGAGGCGCGCGGGAGCGGCGACAGCCTGGAGCGCCGGCGCGTGGCCGCCCCGGTTGCGCTGCTCGGCCTCGATCATGTGGTGCTGCGCACCGCGCAACCGGAGCGCATGGTTGCGTTCTATTGCGATGTGCTCGGTTGCGCGGTCGAGCGCCGGCTGGGCGATTTCGGCCTGATCCAGCTGCGCGTCGGCGCGGCGCTGATCGACCTCGTGGATACGGGCGGCGCACCCGGCCGCCGCGGCGGCCCGCCGCCGGGCCGCGAGGGCCGCAACATGGACCATTTCTGTGTCCGCGTCGCCGATTTCGACGCCGCCCGCATCCGCGCCGCGCTGTCGGCCCGCGGCGTCCCCGCCGGCGCTCCCGCCCGCCGCTACGGCGCCGAGGGCTTCGGCCCCTCGATCTATATCGAGGACCCCGACGGCAACACCGTCGAACTGAAAGGCCCGCCCGAACCGGCCTGACGGCCGCCGCGGCCTCCCGCCAGCGCGAGAACGGACCGTCGCGCCCCGCCCGCGCAAGCCGCCGCCCGAACCGGCCTCGAATCCGACCGGCGGCGACCGCGTCCGGCCAGCAGAGACAACCCCTGAGCCCGACAGTCCGCTAGACCGCGCCGCGGCGGCTGTCCTTTCGCATGGCCCCCGCGCCGATGGCGGCGCCCAGCCCCTCCATAACGCCTTCGAGCCGCGACATGCGCTCCCGAAGATCGGACACCGCCGCCTCAAGCCGATCCATGCGCCCGGCGATGCGGGTCATGTCGGCGCGAAGCCAAGCGAACAATGCGACCATCAACGCCGCCAGCCCGATAAACCCCTGCCATTCCGTCATGCCTCGCCTCCTTCTCCGGAGAAACCGCCGCGCCTCGATGCGCTGTGGGGCGGACAATAGCCCTTCCGGCCCGCGCCGGCAAGCTCCGAATCGCGCAGAACGCCTGTTTCTTTCGGCGCGCCCATGAGGGCGCCCAATCCTATCCTCCCGGCGCAAGGCCGAAATCGCGCGCGTCCAGCAGCGCGCGGAACGGCATCCCGGCGCGCGCGAACGCCTCGCGGGCGCCTTGCAGGCGATCGACCACGGTAACGACCTGCGTCACGACGCCGCCGGCCTCGCGTATCGCCTCCACCGCGCGCAGCGCCGAGCCGCCGGTGGTGGTTACGTCCTCGAACAGCGCGACGCGGCTTCCGGGCGCCAGGTCGCGCTCGATGCGCCGCATGGCGCCGTGCTCCTTGGCCGCCTTGCGCACCGCGAAGCCCGTAACGGGCCGCCCGATGTCGGCGCTGCGGACCACCGCCGCGGCAACGACGGGGACCGCGCCCAGCTCGACGCCGGCGATGTGGTCCGGCCACGGCTCGTCGAGCGCCTCCAGCATCAGCCGCCCGACCAGCCCCGCCCCGGCGGGGTCCAGGGTCGTCATCTTCATGTGGAAGTAAAAACGGCTCGTCCCGCCCGAGACCAGTTTCATGTCGCGCCCCGTTATCAGCGACTTCCCGGCGATGACATCGCGGAGCGCGCGGCGGGCGGCGGCGGGGTCGAACGGGGTTTCGGAATGCGCGGCGGTTGGCATGGCGTCTCGCTGTTCGGGGTTCAGCGCGCGGCGGCGCGCGGGGCGATGCGGCGGTAGCTCAGCGCCTCGCTCACATGAACGGCGGCGACCGCGGCCGCGCCCTCCATGTCGGCCAGCGTTCGCGCCACCTTGAGCACGCGGTGGTAGCCGCGCGCCGAAAGGCGCCAGCGCTCCACCGCCTTGGCGAGGATCGCGCGGCCGGCTTCGTCGGGCGCGGCCGAGGCCTCAAGCATTTCGCCGTCCGCCGCCGCGTTGACGCTTACGCGCGCCGCGCCGTTGCCGCCGCCGAGTTTCGCGTAGCGTTCGGCCTGCGCCTCGCGCGCCGCCGCCACCCGTGCGCGCACCCGGTCGGAGCCTTCCGCCGGCGGCGGCAGCGACAGGTCGGCGGCGGACAACGTCGGCACGTCGATATGCAGGTCGATGCGGTCGAACAGCGGCCCGGAAATCCGCGATTGGTAATCCGCCGCGCAGCGCGGCGCGCGCGAGCACGCCTGCGCGGGGTCGTCGAGATAGCCGCAGCGGCAGGGGTTCATCGCCGCCACCAGCTGGACGCGCGCGGGATATGTGAGATGGGCGTTGGCGCGCGCCACCGTCACCGTTCCCGATTCCAGCGGCTGGCGCAGAGCTTCCAGCGCCTCGCGGCGGTATTCCGGCAATTCGTCGAGAAACAGCACCCCGAGATGGGCGAGCGAAATTTCGCCCGGCCGCGCGCGCGGCCCGCCGCCCACCAGCGCGGCGGTCGAGGCGGAGAAATGCGGGTCGCGAAACGGCCGCCGGGCGATGAGCCGCCCGCCGTCGAGCATTCCCGCGATGCTCGCGATCATGCTCGCCTCGAGCGCCTCGCGCGAGTCGAGCGGCGGCAGAATCCCCGGCAGGCGCTGCGCCATCATGGACTTGCCCGCCCCCGGCGGCCCGATCATCAGCAGGTTGTGGCCGCCGGCCGCGGCGATCTCCAGCGCCCGCTTGGCGGTTTCCTGCCCCTTGATGTCGCGCAGGTCGGGCGCTTCCGAACCGGTCTCCGGCATGGCGGGGCGCGGCGGCGAAAGCAGCTGCGTTCCCCTGAAATGGTTGACCAGCGCAAGCACCGAATCGGCCGCCAGCACGTCCTTGCCGTTGGCCCACGCGGCCTCGCCGCCCTGCGCGCCGGGGCAGATCAGGCCGCGCCCGGCGGCGCTGGCCGCGATCGCCGCCGGCAGCACGCCGGGCACCGCCCGCACCCGCGCGTCGAGCGACAGTTCGCCCAGCGCCGTATAGCCCTCCGCCGCATCGGCGGGAATCGCGCCGATGGCCGCCAAAAGGCCGAGCGCGATGGGCAGGTCGTAGTGGCTGCCTTCCTTGGCCAGGTCGGCGGGCGCGAGGTTGACCGTGATGCGCGACGCCGGCAGGGCGCAGCCCAGCGCCGCCAGCGCCGCGCGCACGCGCTCGCGCGATTCCGCCACCGCCTTGTCGGGCAGGCCGACAATGGCGAAATTGTACAGACCCGGCGACACCTGAACCTGCGTCTCGACGTCCACGACCTCGACGCCCTGGAACGCCACCGTATGGCAGACCGCGACCATCCCGTCCCTACAGCCGCGCCTCTATGGCGTCCCAGATCAGCCCGGCGAGGTTCGCGCCGTCGAAGCGGTCGATCTCCTGTATCCCCGTCGGCGATGTAACGTTGATCTCGGTGAGCCGGCCGCCGATGACGTCGATGCCGGCGAAGATCAGCCCGCGCTCCTTCAGCGCCGGCCCGATGGCCGCGCAAATCTCGCGGTCGCGCGCGCTGAGCGCGGCCTTCTCCGCCCGCGCGCCCACATGCATGTTCGACCGCGCCTCGCCCGCCGCCGGCACGCGGTTTATCGCCCCCGCCGGCGCGCCGTCGATCAGCACGATGCGCTTGTCGCCCGCGCGCACTTCCGGCAGGTAGCGCTGGACGACGATGGGCTCGCGATGGATGCCGTCGTAGAGCTCCAGCAGCGCGTTGAAGTTCTCGTCGCCGGGGCCGATGTGGAACACGCCCGCGCCGCCGTTGCCGTAAAGCGGTTTGACGACGATGTCGCCGTGACGCGCGCGAAACGCCCGGATGCGCTCGCGGTCGGCCGAGATCAGCGTTTCCGGCGCCAGGCCCGGAAAGCCCAGCACGAACAGTTTTTCCGGCGCGTTGCGCACCGCCGCCGGGTCGTTGACCACAAGCGTCGCGGGATGGATGCGCTCCAGCAGATGCGTCGCGGTGATATAGGCCATGTCGAACGGCGGGTCCTGCCGCATGAGCACCGCATCGACCGCCGCCAGATCGAGCGTCTCCGGCGCGCCGAGCGCGATGGGCGCCGCCGCCCCGCGGCGCGCGCGCATGGGCCGCGCGGCGGCGCACAGGCGCTCCCCTTCCAGCGCCAGCGCGCGCGGCGGGTAATGCCACAGACGATGCCCGCGCGCCCGCGCCTCCAGCGCCAGCGCAAAGGTCGAATCGGCGTCCGGGTCGATCCCCTCCGGAGGGTCCATCTGAACGGCGACGCGCAGGCTCACCGCAAGCGCTCCTCTCCCGGAAGCGCCCGCGCCGCGGCCGGCGCCTTCGTTTGCGCGAACGCGTCGGCGCGCCCGGGCGCGAAGCCGGCGGTCATGCGGACCGGCGCGCCGCCGCCGGGCGCCAAGCGTCGGCGATATGTGCGGGCCACAGAGAGCGGATATTCGGCCACGGCGCCACCGTCATTACGTCGAACCGCGCCGACAATGCGCCCAGACGCGGGTTGCGCGCAAGAAACAATTGCGCCGTGCGGACGATGCGCCGGCGCTGTCCGGCGTCGGGAGCGCCCGCCGCCCCGCGGCCCCGCGCCTTGACCTCGACAAACGCCAGTTTCGCGCCGCGCCGCGCCACGATGTCGATCTCCCCCGTCGGTCCGCGCCAGTTCCGCGCCACGATGCGCCAGCCGCAAATCCGCAGCCGCCAGCGGCATACGCGCTCGGCGCGCAGGCCGAAGCGCCGCGCGCGCCGCCGCGCGCCGGTTCCGGGCCGCGCCATTGCGCCTATGCTTCCGCCCGCGCGCCGGCCAGCGCCAGCGCGCGCGCATAGAGCGCGCGGCGCGGCAGGCCGGTTTCAGCCGCCACATGCCGCGCCGCGTCGCGCACCGAGGCGCCGCGCAGCGCAGCGGCGAGCGCCGCGTCCGCCGCCGCCCAGTCGGCTTGCGCCGGTTCGGGCGCCGGGCCGACGACCAGCACGATCTCGCCTTTCGGCGGCGGCGCGGCGGCGGCCTCCGCCGCCAGCGCGGCGAGGGGCCCGCGCCGCACCTCCTCGTGCAGTTTGGTCATTTCGCGCGCGATGGCGGCGGGCCGATCGCCGAGCGCCGCCGCGAGATCGGCCAGCGTCGCCGCCAGCCGCCGCGGCGATTCGAACAGCACGACGGTCGCGCCCCAATCCGCCAGCGCCGCCAGCGCCGCGCGCCGCGCCGCCCCGCGCGGCGGCAGAAACCCTTCGAACGCAAAGCGGTCGCACGGCAGGCCCGAAACGCTCAGCGCCGCGACGGCGCTCGACGGGCCGGGAACCGCCCGCACGGCGCCCCCAGCGTCGATGGCCGCACGGACCAGCCGATAGCCGGGATCGGAAATCAGCGGCGTTCCCGCGTCGCCGACCAGCGCGACCGCGCCGCCCCGCGCCAGCACCGCCGCAAGCCGCGGCAGCGCGCGCGCCGCGTTGTGCTCGTGATACGCCGCCAACCGCGCCGATATGCGCCACGCCTTCAGCAGTCGCCCCGTGCGCCGCGTATCCTCGCACGCCACGAGGTCCGCCCCGGCCAACACCGCCCGCGCCCTGGGCGACAGATCGCCCAGATTGCCGATTGGCGTCGCCACGACATGCAGCCCCGGCGGGCATTGAAATCGCTCCGCGCCTGTGGCAGGTTCGGCGTCGGCGGCAAACGGGGGCGATGCAGGAACCATGAGCGCCGGGCCGGAACGGATCGCTGGGAACAGTGCGCGAAGGGGTAATGCGCCGCGGCGGTCCGCGCGCGCGCCGCGCCGCCAGCTTGCTGCGGCGGGCGCGCTGCTTGCCATCCTCGCCGCCGGCTGCGGCCCCACCGTAGCCCCGCCGCCCCCGCCGCTGCAAGCGGAGCCGGAGCCCGATCCCGTCGCCGAGGCGCCGCCGCCTCCGCCCGAGGTCGTGGCGCCTCCCCCGCCTCCGCCGCCCCCTCCGCCTCCGCCGCCCGATCTGTTCGACCGCTTCTCCGGCTTCGCGGCTGCCGGGGGCGTCCGCGCGGCGTTGCTGGTTCCGCTCTCCGGGCCGGGCGCCGAGGCCGGGCGCGCGCTTGAGCGCGCCGCCGAACTCGCGCTGTTCGACCGCGGCGACCCCGCTTTCGTCCTCATGCCGAAGGACACGCGCGGCGTTCCCGCCGGCGCCGAGGAGGCCATGCGCGAGGCCCTCGCCGACGGCGCCGACATCGTGCTCGGCCCGTTGTTCGGCGAATCCGCGCGCCGCGCCGCGCCCATCGCCCGCGCGGCCGGCGTTCCCGTCCTCGCCTTCACCAATGACCGCCGCGCCGCCGCATCCGGCTCTTACGCCATGGGCTTCACGCCCGGCGCACAGGTGGCGCGCGCCGTCGCTTGGGCGCGCGGGCAGGGAAGCGTGCGCTTCGCCGTTCTCGCCCCCGCCGGCGCCTATGGCGACGCGGTGACGCGGGCCCTCGACGCGGCGGCGCGCGGCGGCGCGGTCGTTACCGCCGCCGCGCGCTACGACCCGGCGGCCGGCGTTTCCGGGGGCGCCGCGCCCGCGCTCGACGCGCTCGTCGCGGCGCGCCTTGACCCCGCGCGCGGTTTCGACGCGCTGCTCATCGCCGCGGCGGGGGAGAGCCTGCGCATTCTCGGCCCAGAACTGGCCGGGCGGGGCATCCATCCATCGGAGGCGCTGTTTCTCGGCACGGCGCAATGGAAGGACCGCGCCCTGCTTGGCGAGCCGACGCTGCACGGCGCGGCGTTCGCGGCGCCGGAAGACGGCCCCGCTTTCCGCGCCTTTTCCGAGCGCTACCGCGCCGCTTTCGGCGCCGAGCCGACGCGCCTCGCGGCCTTGGGCTACGATGCGGCGGCGCTGGCCTCCGCCTTGGCGGGCCGCCCCGACATCGAAACCGCGCTGGCCGATCCCTCCGGCTTTGCCGGCGCCGGCGGCGTCTTCCGCTTCGCCTCCGACCGCGTCGCCGAGCGCGCCCTGGCCCTCTACCGCTTGGCCCGCGAAGAGTTCGAGCTGATCGAGCCCGCCCCCGCCGATTTCGCCGTCCCGGCTTTCTGACGCGCCCCCGGGCACGCCGGCGCCCCTCTTCTCGTGTTCGCAAGGCGCCGCCTCGGTGTAGGCTGCCGGTCGGGCGAGCGAACCGCCGCCGACAACCGGAGCGACGCCCCTGCGCGCGGCGTCGCGCGAACGCCAGCGCTGCCAAAGCGAATTCGCAACGTATTATACCAACGGCTATTGCTATTGACCTTTCTGTGCCCATTTTCGCGTGCCGATGGATGCGATTTTCTCCGGCATGGCGATCAGGCGGTTCCAAGCGTCGCAGGCGGCATCGACAATGTCGCCGTAGCTCTCGAAGACGCGGTTGGATAGCCACGTCTGGCGCAGATACTGCCATATGTTCTCGACCGGGTTGAGTTCGGGCGCGTAGGGCGGCAGCAGCAAGGGGCCGATGTTGCGCGGCCATTCGAGCGCGTCGGCGGTGTGCCAGGCAGCGTCGTCGAGCAGGAGAATGGCATGAGCGCCGGGGCGGACGATGCGCGCAATCTCGTCGATGCGGTGTTGCATTGCCTCGGTGTTCGCCATGGGCATGACGACCGCGGCGCCGGCGCCGCGCGCCGGGCAGATGGCGCCGAACAGATACGCGCTACCGTAGCGCAGGTCACGCAACTGGCGCGGTCGCGTGCCCGTGTGCGCCCATTGCGGCGCCAGCCCGTTCTTTTGGCCGAGCCGCATCTCGTCCTGCCGCCATATCTCGAACCCGGTCCCTTCGGGCAGTTCGGCAACCCGCTCGCTCACGGCTTGGGGGAAGACTTTTTTTATATGCGTCAACGACCTCCGCATCCTGCTTCGGATGCTGCGGGCGCGCTCATATGCGAAAACCCCAGCTCGTGGAGAAGCCGCGACACCGAGCGCTCATGATACTCCACCCCGAACCGGCGCCCGATCTCCGCCCGCAGGTCAACGCGACGCCGGGGCGCCACGCCATCGGTCTGCGGATCGGGGCCGGTCTCAACGAGCTCAGCCAGCTCCGCCAACTGCGCCGCGCTCAACCGCCGACGCGCCCCCGGAGCCTTGCGGCTCGCAAGGCCGTCCGGACCCTCGGCGTTGAATCGACGCACCCAATCCCGCAAGCCTGCCGGCTCATACCGCCCAACAACGCAGCCTCGGCACGTGACTTCGCTTCGTACACCGCCGCAATCGACAAGAGCCGACACGCCTGGGCGCTATCCCCCGCCGCCCGAGCCGCCGCGCGAACCCGAACCGCGTCAAAGTCCGTTCGCAACGCTATCGTCATCGCACTATCCCCTTTGTGTGGCCGCACAAGAACATAACCAAACCATATCTCCATCGAACAGACAATAGTAACGGGTCAACATCAATAGCCCTTGGTATAACGCCTCACGACGCTGCGCAGCCCCGAGATCGTCCACACGCGCAAGTCAATCCGAAAAATCCCCGCTCCGCATGACGAGCGTCTCCACCCGATCCGAAAACAGCGTACCACGCGTACATACGATTCGCTAATTGAACCAAAATATATGACATCGATAGAAGGGAGAAAATGGGCGGAATGCGCGCGGGAATAACCGTCTCTACATGTTCGAACCGCGACCGGGGCGGGAAGCGCCGGTCTGCGCCCCCTTGGAGTCGCCGGCGCCTCGCCCAGGCCCAAAGCCGCCCGCTCACGCCTTATCGCCGCCTTCCGGCTCGTTCCGCCACGGCAGAAACGCCAGTATCCGCTCGCGGTTCGCCCTGACGCCGGAGCGGCCGCGCGCCAAAATCCCGAGCGACTCCAACGCTTGAACGTCACGCATTAGCGTCCTGCCGGTAACCCCGGCATATTCCAGCCTCAGCTCCACGCTCATGATACCCGGCAGATCGCGCAACCCGACCCAATCGCGAGCGCGCGACAGATCCAGCGCAAGCGACCGCCGACGCCGCGCCGTCACGCTGCGGATACTGCGGAACTGCTCATGCACGAAATTAACCCATGCGACTTCCCACTGATGCTCGCGAATCTCGCGAACCTGCCCGCGCAATTCTTCGTTCAGCCCCTCGATCGCATAGGATACGAAGCCGAATATCCCGTTGTCGGCGCGGCTCGCGCGCGCCAACTGCCGGTAATATTCCGTTCGCGTCCGGTTGTAATAATTGCTGAGCAGATGGCAAGCCGGTTGGGGCATACCGGCTTCCATCAGGATAGCCCATTCGACGAGACGGGCGGTCCGCCCGTTTCCGTCGCCGAAGGGATGAATCCAGGCCATGTAAACATGCGCCGCTACGGCCTTGAGAATTGCCAAGGCAAGACGGTTCCCGGTCGGCGCCTCGAAAGCGGCAATAAATCCGCAAAAGCGCGCCAGTAGATATTCGGCGTCTTGCCAACCCGGGCAACGATAAGAGCCGACGGACACATCCGCCCTCCGCGTCCGCCCGGGGACGACATGATCGTCCGCTTCGAGGTTGCGCAATACCATCCCGTTCATGCGTTCGACGCTCGCAACGCTGAGCGACAGGCGCCCGTTTGCGACAATGTCGTCCGTCAAGCCGTTAACCGCCTCAACGATGTTATCGATCTCGCGCCCGAGGTACTCCTGCGATGGCGGCAGATCCAGCCGGCCTTCGATGCGGTTGCGGGCTTCCTCCTCGCTGAGCGTGTTGCCCTCGATCGCCGTCGTTGCCAAAGCGCCCTTCGCCAGGTACATGGTGTGCAACCGTTCGGCAACGTCGGGATCGAGCGGCGCCCCGCTAATGCGCTCGCACAGCGCCGCGCACTCGCCGAGCGCAAGCCAGTCGGACGGCCTCAAGCGGCGAAAATCCATGGCGAATGTCAGCCACGGATGTGTCCGCTCGTACGCCCGCCCCGAATGTCGTTCCGATGTCATGGGGAAGGTTCCTCCATACCATTGTTTTTCCGCGGGAATACGATACAGTAACCGCGCGCGCCGCCCATGGTACGGCATTTCCCGTGTCGGGGCAAGCGCCGCTCCCGAAGGCGCGGCGAACGTCGGCATGACGCCAGCCGAATCGGGGAGCGCCAGGATCGAGTACCGCGGGCGCGGATAGAAGCCGAAGTTGCCGGACGAACCGCGGCGCCGGTCGCACCGGCGATGGCGCCGACGCCTCGCGAAAATGAACTCGCGCGACGATTCGTATTACTACGCGACTACCGCCGGTACTTTCCGAATCCGGACTCCCCATCGACTCGCAAGGCGGCGTAACCGCCAACCGCGGCCCCCGGAGCCGGAACCGAGCCGGCGATTCTGTCGTTCGACAAGAACCGTACCGAGGGCCATCGCCATCGACACGTTTCGTGGGCGCGTTGGCGTTTCCGCCGACATCTTCTTCTCCGGCCCTCCGGCGGGGCGCCGCTGGTTCCGGATAACCGGACGCTTACGGATCGCGGACGTCCCCGCCCGTACGTTTCCGCGCGCCGCGGCGTTGGCGGGAGAGTCGCGGTCGTCGCCCCGCCCGCCGGCGTTCGCGGCAGTTGCAACGTGCGGGCGGGGACGCCCGCGATCCCAGGCAGTTCGCGCCTTCGGCGCGGCTCAGGTACGTACGATTTACGAATTGTGCGACAATTTTCAGCGTCAATCGCTCGCGGCAAGGAGCTTTGCGGCGATCCGCGCCGTTACGATGGCGTCCTCCAATGCGTTGTGGCGGTCTTGCGCGCGGCCTTCGATTCCGAGCGCGCGCGCAACATCGTCGAGCCTGTATCGGCGTCCCGGGTTCGATTGCCGGGAAATGCGTCATGGTGCAAAACGCCTCGTTCCCTTCGAGCGTCCGCGCCCCGGCGCGCCGGAATTCCGAGTTCAGAAAGCGGATATCGAACGCGACGTTATGCCCGACGACAACCCGGTCGCCGATGAACTCCCCGAGCTCTTCGGCAACATCGTCGAATGCGGGCAACCCTTCCACATCGCGGTCCCGGATGCCGTGAACCGCGGCGACGCCTCATGGAATGGGAATGCCCGGATCGACCGTGATTTCCATCGTCTTGTGTTCCCCGGCAACGAACTCCCCGTCGAGCCGGGAGAAATCCACAAGAACCACACCGACCGCGACGATTCGGCCGGTCGCGGGCGAAAAGCCCGTGGTTTCGACATCGATAACGGCGGCCCTGGATAGCGGCATAATCGATTCTCCTCCGGAATTTCCCCGTGGCGCCCAACCATTGTCCGCGTTTCGCGAACGCTCCTTCGCGGCGCCCCACATTCCGGCAAGGACGGCTATCCCGACCAAGGCGACAATCGCGGATACTCTCATGACTGCCTCCGCTCGCCGGACGCGGAACGCGGACGATGCAGCTATTGCGTCGCCGACGGTTCGCCCGCGCCACACACCGAACGCCTATCGCGTTCGCCGCACGCAGTCAACCCCCGGCAGGTCTGCGCGCGTCGCGACCCATGCGCTACCCGTCGCCCCCAATCAGTGCGCCGTAGTGCGCCTCCATCGATTCCGCGGCGGCGTCCCACGTATAATGTTTCATCGTCATGTCCTTTCCGCGCCGCCCCATTCGGGCGCCGAGATCCGGATTTTCCAAGAGCTCGATTATGGCTTTGCCAACGGCCTCTTCTCTCGGCGGAACGACCAAGCCTGCTCCCCACTCCCGCAATTCCGGAAAGTTGCATTGCTCCGTGACGATCGCCGGCACGCCGGCGGCCAATGCTTCCAAGGCTGCGAGACTCCGCACTTCGGATAGCGACGGCAAGACAAGCAGATCCGCGCATTCGAGGGCCGCGCGCTTGCAGTCTCCGGTCAGCAAGCCCGTAAATACCGCGCGGTTCCGAAGGCCCTGCTTTTCGAGAATCGACTCCGCTGCCGCCCGGGCTCCGTCGTCCGGTCCGGCGATCAGCAACACGGACCGGGGAAACCTGGGTGCTATCGCGCCGAAACACCGCGCGAGCATGGTCACTCCTTTCGATACGTGCAACCGTCCGAGGAAAAGTATGACTTGCGCTCCGGCAAGGCGGGGGTGTCGGGCGAGCAGCCGAGGCGCCGCCGGCGGTCCCTCGAATTCGCCGGGATCGATTCCGTTGTGGACCAGGAAAGCGGGCGTTTCGTATCCGAGATCCGCCAACCGGTCGATCTCCACTCTTGCCACGGCGTGAATTGCCGCGGCGGATTTCAGAATGCCGTCCAATACAACCCGGCGGTATAGTAGTTTCTTGAGCGCCTTGTGCGACAGCATCCACGGGTTGAGTCCGCCGTGAAGCGTCAGAACGAAAGGAATGTTGCGGCGGCGCGCGGCCTTGGCGGCGGCAAAGGTCGGGTACGACCATATGTCGTGTGCGTGAAACAGATCGAAGCCCCCCGGCGCGGCATTCAAGAACTCGCGCACCCGGGCGGAATACGCCGGCCATACGCGCGCGAACGCGCCCGCGTCGCGGCAATGAACAGCGACCCCCGGAGGCTGTATATGTTCGTTGCCGAGCTTTCCGCCGCGGGCGGTCAGGATTTCGCAATGGACGCCCCGCTTCGCCAACGCCGCAACAAGGCCCCGCACCGCGATCGCCGGTCCGCACCAATGCGGCGACATGCTGGTAGCGACATGAAGGACCCTCACGGGAGACTCACGGCTCCGCCAGTTCGGGGATGTTGCGGTAGAGATCGAGAACCGAAGGGTCGTCCAACGCCTCGCGGTTGGCGGCGGGGCGGCCGTGGACGATGTCGCGGACGGCGAGTTCGACGAGCTTGCCGCTTTTCGTGCGGGGCACGGCGGCGATCTGCACGATTTTCGCGGGAACATGGCGCGGGCTGGCGTTCTCGCGCAGTTGCGCGCGGATGCGGGCGGCCAGCGCGTCGTCGAGCGCCGCGCCCTTGCGCAGCACGACGAACAGCACGATGCGCGTTCCGCCCTCCCATTCCTGACCGATCGCCAGCGACTCGGCGATCTCGGGCAGGCGCTCGACCTGGCGGTAGATTTCCGCCGTTCCGATGCGCACGCCGCCGGGGTTGAGCGCGGCGTCGGAGCGGCCATGCACGATCATCCCGCCGGACGGCATGATTTCCGCATAGTCGCCGTGGCGCCAGATGCCGGGGAAACGCTCGAAATACGCGGCGCGGTAACGCGCGCCGCCCGGGTCGTTCCAGAAACCGACCGGCATGGAAGGGAAGGGCTTCGCGCAAACGAGTTCGCCTTTTTCGCCGACGGCGGCGGGCGCGCCGGATTCCGCGCGGATTTCGGTCGCCATGCCGAGCGCCAGGCACTGCAATTCGCCGCGCCGCACCGGCAGCGCGGGGTTGCCGAGCGCAAAGCAGCCCACGATGTCGGTCCCGCCCGAAATCGACGACAGGCAGACGTCGCGTTTCACCGCGTCGTACACATAGTCGAAACTCTCCGGCGCAAGCGGCGAGCCGGTGGAGAACACGGCGCGCAGCGCCGCCAGCCCGTGGGTCGCGGCGGGCCGGGCGCGCGTCTTGCCCAGGGCCTCGAGAAAGCGGGCGGACGTTCCGAAATGGGTCATGCGCTCGTCGTCGGCGTAATCGAACAGCGCCGCGCCCGAAGGGTGGAACGGCGAGCCGTCGTAGAGCAGCAGCGCCGCTTCGCTCGCCAGCGCGCTCATCAGCCAGTTCCACATCATCCAGCCGCATGTGGTGAAGAAGAACACGCGGTCGCCGGGCGCGATTCCGCCGTGCAGGCGGTGTTCGCACAGATGCTTGAGCAGCGTCCCGCCGGCGCCGTGGACGATGCCCTTCGGCCGCCCCGTCGTGCCGGAGGAAAACAGGACCATGAGCGCATGGTCGAAGGGCAACTGCGCGAACTCCAGCGGCCGCGGCGCGAACGGCGCGAGCCATTCGTCCCACGCCGCGAAGCCCGCCGCGGGCGCGCCGGGTTCGTCGTAGAACGCCATGACCGCCGTCGCCGCGCCCGGCAGCGCCGCGGCGATCGCGGCGAGTTTCGCGCGCGTATCGCGGCGCTTGCCGTTGTAGAAGTAGCCGTCGCATCCGAGCAGCAATTTCGGCTCGAGCTGCCCGAATCGGTCCAGCACGCCGCGCACGCCGAAATCGGGCGAGCACGACGACCACACGGCGCCGATACTGGCGGCGGCGAGCATGGCGACCGCCGTCTCGGGCATGTTGGGCAGGCAGGCGGCGACCCGGTCGCCCGGGCCGACGCCGCTTGCGCGCAGCGCCTGGGCGGCGCGCGACACCGAGGCGCGCAGCGCGCCCCGGCTCATGCGCCGGCGCGCGCCGTTTTCGCCGCGGAAGACCAAGGCGTCGCCGTTATCCCCGCCGCGCAGCAGGTTCTCGGCATAGTTCAGGCGCGCGTCGGGAAACCAGCGCGCGCCGGGCATGGCGTCGCCATCGACCAGCACGCGTTCGCCGCGGCGTTCGGCGATCACGCCGCAGAAATCCCAAAGCGTGAGCCAGAACCGGCCGCGATGGGCGATCGACCAATCATGCAGCGCGCGGTAGTCCGGCAGCCGAACGCCCCAGCGCCGCTCGACCGCCGCGCGGAACGCCGTTATCGCCGCCTGTTCGACGCGCTCCGCGCCGGGTTTCCAGAGAATATCGTTCATTGTCGTCCGCCTGCGGCGCCCGCGCGTGCGTTGCCGAAGGGTGCCGGCGAGGCGCCGACGCTCCCGCGGAAGAGGCGCGCGGCTTCATAATACCGACGGCTACGGCTACGGCGCAATTCGCGAATCATCCGTACCGGGCCGCATTTCCCGCTCGCCCGCTCGCGCCAGCTCGGAATAAGTTGCACCAATCCGCCGCTCGCGAAAAATTTTCCGGGCGCGTGGAATTAACGCTTGACAAGCCCCCCCCCCCCCCCCGTGCCAACGTTGCACCAACCACAACGCGGCAACCCCCTACGGGAGCGACAATACCATGAAACCGCGCGGAATTCCGGGGCCGCGGAAGCCAAAGCGGCAAGAACGGCTCAAGGTACCGGGCGGAGGCGGTTCGCGCCCGCGCGGGGCGGTTTTGCCGCACGCAACGGCCCGCCGGGGCGCCGTTCGCGGCGCACTCGCTGTGGGCAACTTCGGAGGAACGGACACATGAAACTCCCTTCGCACTGGTCGCCCAGCGACCGCGCCAACTGGGCGCGCTTCGAACGCCTGGCGGGGCGTTACCGCGACGACCCCGAGCTGCGCGCCCGCCTCGAATCCGGGGACACGGCCGGAGAACTCGCCGCACTGGGCATCGCCCTGCCGGACGGCGTCGAGGCCCGGTTCGCGGCGAATACCGACGATACGTACCACGTCGCGTTGCCCCCCAACCCGAACACGACGCTGGCGGACGAGGCCCTGACCCAAGTGTCGGGCGGATCGACCCTGGGGTCGGCGGGTTGCGTGGGCTCCATGAGCAGCTTCGCGTGCTCGACCGGCCCCAGCTCCATCGGCAGCGCGAGCTCCGCGGGCACCGCCGGCTCCCGGTCGGTCTAGCCGCAACGCCACCAACACAGAAGGAGCGCAACATGAAACCGACACCGAAGGCCGGCGCCCCGATCATGCCCGTTTCGACCGCGGAGTTCGCGGACGTCGAGAGCCGCTTCGCATCCCTCGCCAACGAATGGGCGTCCGATCCCGCGCTGCGCGAACGCGCCGCCGCGGCCCCGCGCGAGGTCCTGTCCGAACGCGGCATCGCGGTCGCCGACGCGCTCGGCGACTGCGAGATGCGGATCGTGGCGAACACCGCGGAGATCTACCACCTGACGCTGCCGCCCGACCCGAACGCCGACCTCGAGGACGAGGATTTGCGCCGCGTCGCCGGCGGGAGCAACTGCGCCGGATCGGCGGGCACCATCAGCACGACGTCGACCTTTATCAGCTGCCTCGGCAGCGCCGCCACCGCCAGCAGCGCCAGCACGACGTAGCGAACGGAGCGCTGGAACCGCACAACCGAAGGAGACCACGGACATGACACCGCTTCAGAACGACCTCGCTGTGTACCGGGCGGTCTGCGACGCCTGGGAGAGCGACTCCGAATACCGGGCCCGCGTCAACGAAACGCCGCGCGAAGCCCTGGCCAGCAAGGGGATGGACATACCGGCGGAACTGGAGGTGCGCGTACACGCGAACGACGACGAGACGCGGTACTTCGTTTTCCCGGTCGACCCCAACGAGACCCTGTCGGACACGGTACTGGAAACCGTTCACGGCGGGACGCCCGCGTCCAGCGCGAGCAGCGTGGGGAGCTCGTCGTCGGTCGGCACCATCCCGAGCTGCCTCAGCAGCGCGGGCACCGCGAGCTCGATCGGCTCGGCCGGCAGCAGCTGAACCGGGCCAGCTCGGCGCCGGACTGCGCCGGACGCCGCGGGCGAGACGCCCGCGGCGTCCGGGCGGTCGCTCAATCGGCGAATCGAAGCGACGCCGACGCGAGAGGCCGAGATACCCGCGCGCTCTCCCCGGCAACCTTCGGCGCGGTCGAGACGTGCGGGCGGGGACGCCCGCGCACCCAGGCCCCGCCTTCGGCGGGGTAAGCATTTCGGTACAGACACTTACCGCCGCACTGCCGGGGTTTCGATCGGCAGGCCGGCGCCGCGCCATGCGACGTAGAGTTGCAGGGCGTTGTAGTCGGGGTGGTCCAGCGGCAGCGGCTCGGCGCGGGCCTGTTCGTTGCAGAACCGGAAGCGGCGGTGGACGCCGGCCATCGCGCCCCAGCGCATCATGTAGGC
Organism: Alphaproteobacteria bacterium; assembly: GCA_965201115.1. GTDB lineage: Bacteria > Pseudomonadota > Alphaproteobacteria > UBA7887 > UBA7887 > JANQOH01. The sequence goes on along the minus strand of OZ241745.1, from coordinate 3,627,021 downwards.
GGGAAACCCCGATATGTGGCCCTGGCTGATGCGTTCGGCGCGCAAGTAGCGGCCCACGCGCTCGTCGTGGCACATGGCGCAGGCGAGGTTCATTTGGCCGACGCGCCGCCGGTAGAGCGCCTTGCCGCGCTCGAAATGCGGCGCGGCCGCGCCGCCGGTCTCGACATTCATGGGCAGCCCCGCCGATTGCGCCATGAGCCAGGTCTCGAGATCGAGCCGCGCGGCGCTGCCGGGGCCGAAGGGCTCGGCCTCCATGCGGCGGGCGCGGCACAGGTCGATGCGCTGGCCGAGATTGACCAGCGCGCCCGATTCGGAATCGATTCGCGGGTAGGCCGCGCCGACGCCGCGCATGGCCTCGCCGCCGCCGTGGCAGTCGGCGCATGACTTCTCCGCGCGGCCGGCGCGTTCGGTCCAGCGCATGGCGCCGCGCTCGACATAAAGCAGGCCGGGGTTGGAAAACGGGTCGTCCTGCACCGCGCGCGTTTCCGGCGCGGCGAACCAGTAGCCGGAGATCGGCCCCTCGCCGGGCGGCGCGTCTCCGGCGCCCGCCGCGGCGGCGGCGAGCGCCGCGCCCAACGCGGCGGCGCGGAATGCGAAACGGCTCCGGGGCCGCCGCATCGCCGTTTGCGCGAAGCGCGCGCGCCGCTCAGCTCTCGTTGCGCCGTTCTCCCGGGGCCGCGGAAGGATCGCGCCCGGGGGCGCCGATGACCTCGATTCGCGCTGTGGCGCGCGTCGTCGCGTTGTAGTCGTCGGTCCACGCCACCTCGATAACGCCCGATTCCTCGGCGCGGACCTTGAACGCCATGTAGGGGTTGGCGGACACGCCCGAATACCAGTCGGCCCAGAACACCAGCCGCCCGTTCACGCGGCACTCCACCTTGTTGAGGATGAAGCGCGGATATACGACCAGGCTCCGGGGGTCGAAGCGCACGCCCGGCTCCATCCTGTGCTCGGCGAGGGTCTTGATCGTCACGATCTCGCCGTAACGCGCGGTTTCCGGGACCTTCAGGCGCCGCAGGCGATTCGCGATGGCCATGCCGCTTCCTTTCGTCTCAGCTGCAGGCGCCGAGGGTCACGTTGACCAGGCGAGTGGCCATACCCACCGAGCCGTCGGCCATTTCGGCGATGAACACGAGTTCGGAGGTCGCGCGCATGCGCACGCGGCACGAGACTTCCGCCGCGCCGCACGACGGCGTGAAATGGTATTTCGCGATTTCGGGGAACGGGTTCTCGAGCGCGACGATATGCACCGTTACGGGGTAGTCGTTTCCGGCCATCGAGCAGTTCACGCGGAACGTCACCGGGACCATGTTGCCGTCCTCGGCAATGTCCGGGGCGATGGCCTCGACGAGGCCCGGTCGCGGCGCGCGGCTCCTGAGGATATTGGCGACGATGCGCTCGGCCTCGGCGCGATCGGGCTCCACGCGGAAGGTCTGGCGGAAGCTCTGGAAGCGGTCGCGGAACGGGTTGCCGGAGAAACTGTGTTCGGCGCCGGCGAAGGCGCGCGATGCGGCGAGCGCGAGGCCCGCGGCTCCGAGTCCGGCGAGCGCCCGGCGCCGGTCGCGTGCGGGGCCCGAACGTTTCATGGCGTTTCCTCCTCCGGCGCCGGCGCGGCGCGCGCGGCCGGCCACAGCGCGCCGAGCGCCTCGACGAGGCGGTCGAGCGCCGCCGCCAGCGGCGCCATGCCCGCGCCCCGGGCGTGGCGCGCCTCGTCCATGTACAAAGCACGGTTGATCTCGATCTGCAACGCTTGCACGCCCTGGCGCGGCCGCCCGTAGAAGCGCGTCGCGAAGCCGCCCGCGAAGGGCGCGTTGCGCACCACGCGGAAGCCGAGTTCGCTCAGAACGTTCTCGGCGCAGGCGGCGAGTTCGGGGTGGCACGCCGCGCCGCGGCGGTCGCCGAGCACGAAATCCACGCGCCGGGGCGCCGCCGCGCCGGTCTCCGCAAGCCGCTCCACGGCGCGCGACGGCATGGAATGGCAGTCGATGAGCGCCGCGTGGCCGAAGCGCGCGCGCGTGCGGCGCAACAGCCCCTTGAGTGCGCGGTGATAGGGCAGGTAGCACGCCGCGAGGCGGCGGCGCGCTTCCGCGCGGCGGAGCGGACGGTCGTAGATCGGCGCGCCGTCGGGGCAGCGCCGCGGTATCGTGCCCAGACCGCCGCGCACATGCGCCGAATGCCGGTTGATCCAGCGCGGCAGCGGCTCGGCGAACATCTCCGGGTCGAGCTCGAACGGCTCGCGGTTGGCGTCGATGCAGGCGCGCGGAAAGCGCGCGGCGAGCAGCGGCGCGCCCCGCGCCGGCGCGCCCGCGAACAGCTCGTCGACCCACGGATCCTCGAAACGCCGCAGGGCGGGCTTGCGCGGCCGCGCGGCCGCCAGGAACCCGGCGTCGTAGGCGCGCCCGCTATGGGGCGAGGCCAGCACCAGCGGCACGGTCTGCGCCGCGGGGAGGAGCAACGCGAAGGGCGCGTCGGCCGACGCGGGCGAACAAGGCATGGCGCGGCTCTCGCGGGCAATGGCGGCAGGCGGCGCTCGAAACGGCCGCGCCGATATAGCCGCACGGCGCGCCGCGGCGCCAGCTCCCGGCGCGCGTCTCCCGGAGGCCCCGCGCGGCTTGACCGCGGCGCGGCGGCCGGGCAGGTTCGCGCGCGAAGGACGCGCTCTCCTCCCCCTCCGCCGCGCCCGGCGGCGCCGACATGCATGAACCGGACACGGCCGCATCCCGTCGCCCCGCCGGGATTTCGGCGAGCGACGAAGCGCTTCTCGCCGCGCTGCCGCTGTTCTCCGGCATGGCGCCGGCGACGCTCCGCGCGCTGCTGGCGGACGCCGCCGTCCACCGCCGGCCCCGCCACGCCATGCTGTTCGCCCAAGGCGACCCCGCCGCGCATTTCTTCGTGGTGCTTTCGGGCTGGGTCAAACTGTTTCGCGTCGCGCCGGACGGCCGCGAAACCGTCATCGCGGCGTTCGCGCGCGGCGAATCCTTCGCCGAAGCGGCGAGCTTCGCCGAGGGCCGGTTTCCGGTAAACGCGCAGGTCGTGGACGATGCGCGCGTGCTCGCGGTTCCCGCCGCGTCGTTCGCGGCCCGCGTGCGCCGCGAGCCCGATCTCGCGTTCGACATGCTGGCGAGCATGTCGCGCCATCTGCGCGTCCTGGTGCGGGAGGTGGAGCAGCGCACGGTCAAATCCGCTCCGCAGCGCGTCGGCGCGTTCCTGGCGAAGCTCTGTCCCGCCGATTCGGGCGCCGCCGAGATCGACCTGCCGACCGAGAAGGCGCTGGTGGCCTCGCGGCTCGGCATGCGCGCGGAGACGCTGTCACGCGCGATGGCGGCGCTGCGCACGGTAGGCGTGCGTTCGCGCGATCGCCGCGTGACGGTTGCCGATGTCGGCGCGCTGCGCCGCTTCGCCGAGGACGGCGCGCGGTCTGCCGCGGAAAAAATTCCGCGGACTTGACGGAGATCAAGACCGGGCCGAACGAAACGCGCCACACAATGGGCGGAAACAAGGGGGGCCGAAGCCGTGGCCGATGTTTTCCGCCCGACCGCCGCGACGGCATCGGTCCGCGATTGCGGCGGGCGCTTCGGGCGCGCCGCTTTCGCCGCGGCGGCCGGCGCGCTTCTCGCGCTCGCCGCGCCCGGCGCCGCCCGCGCGCAAGGGGCGCTCGCGGAAGCGCTGGCGTCGGTGGCGCCGCCGGATCTTGCGCCCGGCGCCGACGCCTTCGGCGCCGCGGCGGGCACGCCCCCGGCGGCGCCCATACTCGGCGGCGGGGAAACGCTGGGCTACGCCTTTCTCAGCTCCGATTTCGCCCGCGCCGTCGGGTATTCGGGGAAGCCCATCGAAATCCTGATCGGCATGGACGCCGACGGCGCGATACTCGGCGCCAGGCTTTGGCGGCACTCGGAGCCCATCGTGCTCACGGGGATTTCCGAGGCGCGGATGGCGGCGTTTATCGACCGCTACGCGGGCCGCACGGCAGCGGAACTCGCGCGCGCCGGAGGCGAAAGCGGCCGGTCGCCCGACATGATCAGCGGCGCCACGGTCACGGCGATGGTGATCGACGACGCCATCGCGCGCGCGGCCGCGGCGATGGCGCGCGCGCTCGGCGGCGCGGGTCCGGCGCGCGCCGCCGGGCGCCGTCCGCCGGGGCGCATCGACCCGACCGTTGCCGGCGGCGCCGACTGGCTGGCGCTGCTCGGCGAGGGCGCGGTCGCGCGCCTCGCCCTGACCGTTGACGAGGTCAGCGCCGATTTCGCCCGCGCCGGCAAGACCGAAGCAGCGGGAAACCCTGAAAGCGACAACCCTCAAGATACCTTTATCGACTTGTACGCGGCGCCGGTGGGCGTCCCGGCGCTGGGCCGGAGCCTGCTCGGCGAGGCGGAATACGCGCTCCTGGCGGCGCGCCCTGGCGCCGGCGGGCATGCGATTCTCGTGGCCGGCAACGGGCTGTATTCGTTCAAGGGCTCGGGCTATGTGCGCGGAGGCGTTTTCGATCGTATCCGGCTGGCGCAGGGCGCGGAGAGCGTGCGCTTCCGCGATCGCGACCACAAGCGCCTCGGCGGCGTCGAGGCGCCTTACGCCCAGGATTTCGCCGAAGCCGGGTTGTTCGTCTTGCCCGCCGGCGCGGCGTTCGACCCCACGGCGCCGTGGCGGCTCGAGCTTTTGGTCAGCCGCGCCGTCGGCGCGCTGGAAAAGGAGTTCCTGACCTACGACCTGCATTATGCGCTGCCCGAACGCTACATCCTGCGCGACGCGCCGCCGCCGCCCGCGGCGGAAACGGCGCACGCCGCCGCGCCCCCGCCGCTGTGGCGCCGCGCGTGGCGCGATCGCGCGGTCGATATCGGCGTGCTTGCCGCGGCCCTGGCGGCGCTGACCGGCGTCTTTTTCTTCCAGGACTGGTTTGCGCGCCGGCCGCGCCTCGCCGCCGCAACGCGCATGGGCTTTTTGCTGTTCACCGTCGTCTGGATCGGCGGCTACGCGCAGGCGCAGCTCTCGGTGGTGAACATGCTGGCGTTCGCCAACGCGCTGGCCGGCGGAGGCTTTGCGTGGGAGCCGTTCATGATCGATCCGCTCATCTTCATGTTGTGGGCGGCGGTGGCGATATCGGCGTTGTTCTGGGGGCGCGGTCCGTTTTGCGGCTGGCTTTGCCCTTTCGGCGCGTTGCAGGAACTCCTCAACAAGAGCGCGCGGCTGCTTCGCGCGCCGCAGATCGCCGTCCCCTGGGGGCTGCATGAGCGTCTCTGGCCGATAAAGTACATCCTCTTCGTCGGACTGCTCGGCGTGTCGCTCCACTCGCTGGCGCTTGCCGGGGAGCTGTCGGAGGTCGAGCCGTTCAAGACCGCGGTGGCGCTGCGCTTCGCGCGCGAATGGCCGTTCGTGCTCTACGCGGGGCTGCTGCTGGCGGCGGGGTTGTTCGTGGAGCGTTTTTTCTGCCGCTATCTGTGCCCCCTCGGCGCCGCGCTCGCCATCCCCGGGCGGCTGCGGATTTTCGACTGGCTCAAGCGCCATCCCGATTGCGGCTCGCCGTGCCAGCGCTGCGGCGAGGAATGCATGGTGCAGGCGATCCGGCCGAGCGGCGCCATCGACCCCAACGAATGCCTCTATTGCCTGCACTGCCAGCTCCTCTACCGCGACGAGCGCAAGTGTCCGGCGATGATCCGGCGCCGCCTGAAGCGCGAACGGCGGCGCAAGCTTGCTTCGCCGGCAATGTATCCGGCGCCGCGCATGAAAGGAGAGCGTACATGACATCGAAGAAGACGAACCCGACCGGCGGGCCGAACCGCCGGGAACTGCTGGCGGGCGCGGCGCGGCTGTCGGCGCTGGCGGGGCTGCGCGGCCCCGCCGCGGCGGGCGCCGCCGGTATCGCCGCGGCGGCGGCGGCGGGCGCCGCGGCGCCGCGCCAGGCTTCCGCCGCCGAAGTCCGCCCCGGAGAACTCGACGAGTATTACGGCTTCTGGTCGGGCGGGCATTCCGGCGAGATCCGTATCGTCGGCGTGCCCTCGATGCGCGAACTGATGCGTATCCCCGTGTTCAATACCGACTCCGCCACCGGCTGGGGGCTCACCAACGAAAGCCGCAAGATACTCACCGAGGGGCTGCTGCCGGAAACCCGCGCCTTCCTCGCCAATCGCGGCGGCATATATACCAACGGCGACGCGCACCACCCGCACATGTCGTTTACCGACGGCACATACGACGGGCGGTATCTGTGGATCAACGACAAGGCGAACACGCGGCTCGCGCGCATCGACTGCGCCGTCATGAAGCCCGACAGGATCGTCGAGATCCCGAACGCCAACGACATCCACGGTATGCGGCCGCAAAAATACCCGCGCACGGGCTATCTGTTCTGCAACGGCGAACACGAGGTTCCGCTGCCGAACGACGGCAAGGTTCTCGACGACCCATCGCAATACGTCGCCATCTTCACCGCCGTCGACGGGGACAGCATGGAGGTCGCGTGGCAGGTTATCGTGGACGGCAATCTCGACAATGTCGACGCCGACTACCAGGGCAAATACGCCGTGTCCTCGTGCTACAATTCCGAGCTCGGGATGAACCTCGCCGACATGACGGCGGCGGAGCGCGACTGGGCGGTGGTTTTCAACATCGCGCGCATCGAGGAGGGCGTGCGCAACGGCGACTACACGGTCCACAACGGCGTCAAGGTGCTCGACGGGCGCAAGGGCTCGCGCTATACGCGCTACATTCCGGTGCCGACCAGCCCGCACGGCGTCAATACCGCGCCCGACGGCGTTCATATCGTGGTCAACGGCAAATTGTCGCCGACCGTCACGGTGCTCGACGTGCGCCGGCTCGACGACCTGTTCGAAGACCGGATAGCCCCGCGCGACGTCGTGGTCGCGGAGCCGCAACTCGGCCTCGGCCCGCTGCATACGGCTTTCGACGGGCGCGGCAACGCCTACACGACCCTGTTCCTCGACAGCCAGATCGCAAAGTGGAGCATCGACGCCGCGATACGCGCCTATAACGGCGAGGGCGGCGACCCCATACTCGACAAGATCGACGTCCACTATCAGCCGGGGCACAACCACACATCGATGGGCGAGACCCGCGACGCCGACGGAAAGTGGCTGTTCTCGCTCAACAAGTTCTCGAAGGACCGGTTCCTCAATGTCGGCCCGCTGAAGCCCGAATGCGAACAGGCCATCGATATTTCGGGCGACCGCATGGTCTTGACGCACGACGGCCCCACATTCGCCGAGCCGCACGATTGCATTATCGTGCATCGCTCGCTGGTAAATCCCGACCGGGTGTGGAGCCGCAACAGCCCCGTCTGGGCCGACGCGCGCGCCCAGGCCGAACGCGACGGCGTCGATCTCGACTGGGGCGCCGACGTCGTCCGCGACGGCCACAAGGTCCGCGTGTACATGCACTCGGTCGCGCCGATCTTCAGCCTGGACACATTCGAGGTCGACGAAGGCGACGAAGTGACCGTCTTCGTCACCAACATGGACGACATCGACGACCTGACCCACGGCTGGGCCCTGTCGAACTACGGCATCGTCATGGAAGTGGCGCCGCAGGCCACCGCCTCGGTGACGTTCACGGCGGACCGGCCGGGCGTGCATTGGTATTACTGTCAATGGTTCTGCCACGCACTGCACATGGAAATGCGCGGGCGCATGTTCGTCAGGCCGCGGACGGCGTGACGCTTTTCCGCGCGGCGCGCGCGGCGGCGGCCTGGCTGGCCGCCGCCGCGGCTTCGTGCGCCGCGGCCGCCGCGACGACGGAGGTGGAGCCCGGCGGCGGGCGCCTTGCCGCGGCGCTCGCCGCCGCCGCGCCCGGCGATCTCCTGATCCTGAAGCCCGGCGTCCACGCCGGGCCCGCGGTTATCGAGCACGCGGGCCTCGCCCTGCACGGCGAGCCGGGCGCGGCGATAGACGGCGGCGGCCGCGGGCAGGTCGTCCGTATCGCCGCGCCGGATGTCTCTGTGCGCGGGCTGGCGATCCGCGGCTCGGGCGCCGATTTCGCCGGCGTCGACGCCGGCGTTTTCATCGATAAGACCGGCGACGGCGCCGTCGTCGAAGGGAACGACCTCGCCGGCAACCTGTTCGGCGTCTATCTGCACGGCCCCGAACGCGCCGTCGTCCGCGGCAACCGTATCTCCGGAAGCCGCAATCCGCGCATCGCCGACCGCGGCAACGGCGTCCATCTGTGGAACTCCCCGGGGTCCATCGTCGAGGACAACGACATTCGCTTCGGGCGCGACGGCGTCTTCGTGACGACCAGCGCCGACAATGTTTTCCGCGGCAACCGCTTCCGCGATCTGCGTTTCGCGGTCCACTACATGTACGCCCACAGGGGAGAAATCTCCGGCAACGACTCGGCGGGCAACCATGTGGGCTACGCGCTGATGTATTCGCGCGCGCTTGCCGTCGTCGGCAATGTGTCGGACGGCGATCGCGACCACGGCCTGCTGTTCAACTACGCCAACCGTTCGCGCATCGAAAACAATACCGTGCGGCGCGGCGCCGGAAAATGCGTCTTCCTCTACAACTCCCACGGCAACGCGCTTACCGGCAACCTCTTCGAACGCTGCGGCACGGGAATCCACTTCACCGCGGGATCGGAAGATAACGCCATCGGCGGCAACGCTTTCGTCGCCAACCGCACGCAGGTGAAATATGTCGGAACCCGCTGGCTCGAATGGTCGCGCGACGGCCGCGGCAACTACTGGAGCGACAATCCCGCGTTCGATCTGAACGGCGACGGGATCGCCGACCTCCCCTACAAGCCCAACGGCGTCGTGGATCGCATGTTGTGGCGGCATCCGCTGGCGAAACTGCTTGTCGCCAGCCCGGCGGCGCAGGTGCTGCGCCATGCGCAGGACGCCTTTCCGGGGCTGTTTCCCGGCGGGGTTATCGACAGCGCTCCGCTCATGCGTCCGCCGCCCCGCTGCGGAGGCCGGCGGTGAGCGCGCCGGCGGCCGCGCTCGAATCGGTATCGAAACGATACGGCGCCGTCGCCGCGCTCGACGGGGTGAGCCTGACCCTCGAACCGGGAGAGAGCGTCGTGCTGCTTGGGCACAACGGCGCGGGCAAGACCACGCTGTTCAAGCTCATGCTCGGCCTCGCGCGCCCCTCCGGCGGGCGGGTCCGCGTTCTCGGCGCGCCGCCGCGCGGCGCCGGGGGGCTAGCGGCGCGCAGGCGGATCGGTTTCATGCCCGAACGCCTGGCGCTCCACGACGACATGACCGGACTTGCGCTGCTGCGCTTCTACGCCCGGCTGAAAGGCGCCGCTACGGCGGAATGCCTGCCGGCGCTGGAGCGCATGGGTCTCGCCGATGCCGCGAACCGGCGCGTCGGGACGTGGTCGCGGGGCATGCGCCAAAGGCTCGGCCTCGCGCAAGCCCTGCTCGGCGCGCCGCGCCTGCTGCTGCTCGACGAACCCGCCGACGGACTCGACCCGTCCGCCAAACCGTCGTTCTACGGCGCGGTGGACCGGATTACCGACGGCGGCGCGGCTACGCTGTTGTCGTCGCACGCGCTGGCGGAGATCGGGGCGCGGCGCTTCTCGCGCATCGCCATCCTCGACAAGGGGCGCCTCGCCGCGTGCGGCGCGCTCGATGAACTGCGCGCCGGCGCGGGGCTGCCGTCGCGCATACATCTCCGGGTGCCGTCGGGGCGCGCCGCCGAGGTCGCCGACCGCCTCCCCGCCGGCGCCGTGTTGTGCGCCCGGGGCGGCGCGGTAGAACTGTCGTGCGGCGCAGGCGAAACCATGCCGTTGCTGCGCCGCATTGCCGAACTCGACGACGCGGTGGACGACGTCGAAATCCGCCCGCCCGCGCTCGACGCCATATACGCGCATTACCGCCGGAGGGCGGCGCCGTGAACGCGCTTCCGGTCGTCGCCGGGAGAGAACTCGGCGCAGGTTTGCGCAACCGCTGGGCGGCGGCGGCCACGCTCATGCTGGCCGGCCTCGCGCTGGCGCTGGTTCTGCTCGGCGGCGCGCCCGCCGGCCCCGCCGCCGCGAGCCGCCTCGCGGTCGCCACCGTCAACCTGGCGAGCCTGACCGTTTATCTCGTTCCGCTGCTCGCGCTGCTGCTGTCCTACGACGCGCTCGCCGGCGAGACGGAACGCGGCACGATGCAACTCCTGCTCGCCTGTCCGGTGGCGCGCTGGCAGGTCCTGATCGGCAAGTTCCTCGCCCATCTCGCCGTTCTCGCGTTCGCCGTGGCCGCCGGCTACGGCGTGGCCGGCGCCCTCGCCGCCGGCGGCGCGGACGCCGCGGCATGGCGCGCGTTCGGCGTCATGGCGGGGTCGTCGGTATGGCTCGGCGCCGTTTTCGCCGCGCTCGGCTACGTCATTGGCGCCGCGGCGCGCGATCGCAGCACGGCCGGCGCGGCGGCCATCGCCGCGTGGTTCGTCTTCGTCGTGCTCTACGACATGGCGCTGCTCGGCATGCTCGCCGCCGACGAGGGGCAAGCCGTTGCGCCAGGGTTGTTCGAGGCCCTGATGCTCGCCAATCCCACCGATCTCTACCGCATGGTCAATTCCGGCGATACCGGCCTCGCCGGCCTCGCGGAGTTCGGCGCGGGCAGCGTACCGGCGGCGATGGCGGCATGGGTCGCGGCGCCGCTCGCCGCCGCCGGCGCGCTGTTCTACAGGAGGGAGTATTGATGCGATACCGGTTTCCGGCAATTGCGGCCGCGCTCGCCGCCGCGGCGTTCGCCGCGGCCTGCGACGAAAACGGAGCGCCGCCGCCGCCGCCGGCCGAGCTCACGCGCGCCGCCGTCGGCCACTATTGCGGCATGATCGTCGCCGACCATGCGGGGCCGAAGGGCCAGGTATTTATCGAGGGAAGCGCCGAACCGCTGTGGTTTTCCTCGGTCCGCGACGCCATCGCCTTCTCCATGCTGCCCGAAGAACCGAAGCGCATTGCGGCGATCTACGTCAACGACATGGGCCGCGCCAGCCGGGACGCGCCCGAGCCGGGAACATGGATCGAGGCGCGCGAAGCGTGGTACGCCATCGAGACCGGCCGCGCTGGCGGCATGGGCGCGCCGGAAGCCGTACCTTTCGCCGACCGCGCCGCCGCCGAAGCGTTCGCCGCCGCCCACGGCGGCCGCGCAACCGCTTTCGCCGACATCCCCCGCGCCTTTATTCTCGGCGGCGACGAATGACGCTCCCGAGGCCCGTGAACAGGCCGGGCGCCGAGGCGACCCGGTCATCCATACATACAGTTCGCGAATCGAGCGATATGCATCGACGAACCACGGTTGCCGTTCGCCTTGTATCCGGCTCAGCGAGCGGCGGCATGAACGCCGCCGTTCTCCAGCGCTTCGACAAATCCCCGGAAGCTCGGACTGCGCGCGGCAATAGTATTCGCATTCAGCGTCCGGGCGATTGACTCGGACACCTCCACCGTGTACGGGCGGCGTCCGAGCAAATTCTTCAAATGAAGTTTCGGGTTGACAATTTCGTCGGGCCGTGTCGGATCGACGCGCCCGAGCGCGCGACCGAGATATGTCCTGAGATTTTCGGCGTCGCCGAAGTACCACGCCTCGAGATGCTGCTGCGCATGACAGATCAAGACGTGCGCGCCGACGCCCTTCAGCCGTTTGGGGAGTTCCTCGCGCAACGGTTCCGTGACGGCGGTCGGATCCGCTTTGTCCGTATCCACCAAAACGACGATTTTGTCCGGATGCATGGGGGCGCCGCCGAACCACGCACTCCTGATCAACTTCTCCGCCATCGGTACGTCGAGCGGCCTGCCTCGCGGCGGAATATACACCTTCACATCACGGACAGCGGCGCCCGGCCGCGACAGGTTTGCGAGCAGGCAAGGCAGAGCGCTCAGTTCGGTGTAGCCTGAAGCGACGACGGCCACGCGCTTGACCATTTCACGAACTTCCGAATCCGGTGGTCTCATAATACTCGCCCAAATTGAAACCCGATTCTTGCAGGGCGCGGCGGACGGCGGCCGGGTTATCGGAAACAACGCGCGTGCCCCGCGTACCATCGCGCCGCACGACGCGCACCGCCCCGGGGTCGTCGAGGTAACCGAGCAACAGGGACGAATGCGTCGTAACCGCGACCTGCACTCTATCGCGAATGCACTGAATTTGTTCCGCGAGCGCCAACAGGGTAGCCGGATGCATATTATTTTCCGGCTCTTCGATACCGATCAGCTTCGCTTCCGGATCGGCGACCAACGCCGTCGCCAACGCCAATACCCGCAGGGTCCCGCTCGATACGCTCATCTGGTGTACCTTGTGCCGCAGCCCCGGTTCGGATTGCGCGAAATAGAAGCGGCCTTCGTCCTCAGACTTTCTCCGTTCTATCCTTTCCGGCAAGCCGACAATGGCTCGAGTGGCGCCAATGACGCGGTTTAACGTATCCTTATCCAGAGCATGAAGCGTTTCCGCCAAATTACGGCCATGGGAATCGAGTCCATCCGCCCCGATCCCCTGCCAATCGCGCCGCAACAGAAACGGGTTGGGATCGAAAAAGCCCCATCGGCCCACAAATCTTGCCATATCGCGCGCCGGAAAGGAAGCGTCCGCCGCCGCCGCCGCAAGGACGCATGCGGTCGGCGGTTGCTCCAGCGTTACACTGCCTTGTTGGCCGGACCGCCACCAACCCCTGCCGCGCTCGGCCCTCAGCAGCTCGGCAGGCGGCGCGCCGTCCTGTACAAGTTTAACCTGTTCTTCGACATAAAACCGTTCCGCGCTTCCGACAAGGCGCAGCGACCATTCGTATCTCGAATTACCGCCTTGCATACCGACCGTCAGGCCGACAGGCCCGGCATCCGCTCCCTTCCATGCGATATGCGCAATCCCGCCCCGCTGTTTTACCGGGGGGCCGAAGTCATGATTTCTTACGCCTTCGCTCAGAAAGCGAAGGGCATCGAGTATGGTGCTCTTGCCCGAGGCGTTGGCGCCGATAAACAGATTAAGATCGCCGAATTCGATCTCTACATCGCGCAGGCTGCGATACCGGTCCGTTCGGAGTACCCGTAGCTTCATAATGAGCCCGTCCGACACTTCTGTTTCGCCCGCCTCGCCGCCCCCGAGCGGCGTTTTTGCGGCGCGCCGGGTTCCGATACGATTGAGACCCGGATCGCCGCCGGCCCGGATTCACTCTATTTCGCCCGCCGCGCGCAGTTGCGCCTCTTCGGCGCGCATGTAGGCCAGTATCTTCAGGATTTCGTCGAAGTCCAGCGATTGGCCGAAGGCGCCCATTTGCGTGCCGGGGATGCCGGAGGCGATATTTTCCACGATGTCGGCGTTGCAGCCGCCGCGCTTGAACTTGCCCTGGATCAGCGACGGGCCTTTCGCGCCGAGGCCGCCGCCGCCGTGGCAGAACGAGCAGCGCTGGCCGAAGCGGCGCTCGCCATAGGCGACCGCCTCGGCGTCGCCCTCGTATTCGTTTTCGAGGTCGTCGGCGCAGAGCTCCTCGTCGGCGGCGGCCCACGCCGCCGCGGGCGCGAGCGCAAACAGGGCGGCGGCAAACGCCGCGCGAGCGAAGAAGCGCGTCATCGTTCCGGGGCCTCCGCCGCGGCGAGCGGCGCCATCCAGGGTATGCCGTAGGCGCCGACGATAGCGGCCATTTCCCCGCTCTCGATCAGTTCGGCGAGGCTCTCGTTGACCGTGGCGATAATGTCGGGCGCGTCGCCGCGAATCGCGAAGGCGATATTCCAGCGCAGCGCGGCCGGCGTCTCGAACCCCTCGATGACGGTGAACTCGTGGTCGGGGTATTCGCGCCGGGCGGCCGACAGCGAGGTGGCGAAGATCAGCGCCGCGTCGATTTCGCCCTCGACCATGCCGCGCGCGACCCGGCGGTTGCCGAGATACAGCCCCCGTTCGTAGCCGTTGTTGAACAGGAACCCATCTACCGCGGTGGCCATCGCCACGCCGATTTTCGTGCCCTTCAGGTCTTCGAGCGACCGGGCGCTTGCCGCCTCGCCCTGGGCGACGAGCAGGTATCCGGCGCCCATGTACGGGGCGCTGGCGACCAGATCCTTCTCGGCGAGTTCGTCGATCTGCTCGTCGTCGATGGCGATGCCCGTGAACACAGCGCACGAGCCTCTGCCGATGGAGTTGCGCAATGCGCGCCCCAAGCCGCCGCGGGTGCCGGTATCGACCCACACCTGTTCGAGCCGCAGGCCGTTCATCTCGGCGATGCGCCGCGCGATATCGACGTCGAAGCCGGGCGGCTGCATGCCTTGCGCGCTATAGGGATAAATGTAGGGGTCGTGACACACCGACAGGATGCCCCGTTCGGCGAAACGCTCCACGGCGTTCGCCCAGGCGCCGCCGAGCGCGGCGCATACCGCCGCCGCCGCGAGCGGCGCGATCGACAGAATTCTCACGTTTCCATGCCTTCCCTTGGCGCACATGGGCCGTTGCAAGAAAGGGGGAGGCGGGATGGGCCCGCCTCCCCCGGTTCGGTTCGGTCCGGTTATGCCGGCGGGCTAGCCGTGCAGGCCGAACACGATGAGCGACCCGCCCTTCGAATGGGTCTTGAGCCACTCGCCGTAGTACAGCGGCCAGATGCCGCCGCCGCCCGCGCCGACGACGATGGAGATGTACTGATCGCCGCCCGCCGTGTAGGAGGTCGGGTTGCCGTGGACGCCGGTGCCGGTGTTGAACGCCCAGAGCTCCTCGCCGGTATCGTCGCGCACGGCGTGGAAGAAGCCTTCCGGATCGCCGTAGAACACGAGGCCGCCCGCGGTCGCCATGGTGCCGCTGGTGGCCGGGGTGCTGAGCGGGCGAATCCAGGTGAGCTCGCCGGTGGAGGCGTCGTACGCCTTGATGGCGCCGTTACCCTTGTTGAAGGTGATGACCTTCGCGCCGAGATACCACTCGCCGCGCTTCCACTCCTGCTTCTGCGCCTGCAGGTCCATGGAGAAGTTGTAGGTCGGCACATACACCATGTTGGTGCGCTTGGAGTACGACATCGGGTGCCATTCCTTGCCGCCGTCGAGCGACGGGGCAATGTCGGGCGTGCGCCGGTCGTAAACCACGTCCATCGCGGGGTCGCCGCCCTCTTCCCAGGCCATGATCGGACGGCAGTTCTCGCCGAAGCCGTTGGTCCAGTTGACGCGGCTGAGCTTCGCGGTCCAGATGCATTTCTGCGTCAGGCGCTCGATGGAGTAGAGGAACCCGTTGCGGTCGCCGTGCAGCCACACCTTCTTGCCGTCGATGTCGGCCAGGATGACCTCGTTCACGCCGTCGTAGTCGTAGGGGTCGTTGGGCGTGTACTGGAAGTAGCCCTCGATCGAGCCGTCGTCGGGGTCGAGGACGATGGTGGAGTTGGAGTAGAGGTTGTCGCCGAGGCGCACATGGCGGTCGAAGTCGGGGCCGGGGTTGCCGACGGGCCAGAAGAGCAGATGCGCTTCCTTGTCGTAGGAGCCGGTGATCCACGCCGAGCCGCCGCCGTATTTCCACGACTCGCCGGCCCAAGTGTCGTTGCCGAACTCGCCGGGAGCGGGGATCGTGTAGGTCTTCCACACTTCGTCGCCGGTGTCGGCGTCGCGCGCCGTGATCCATCCGCGCACGCCGTATTCCGCGCCGGCGGTGCCGAAGATGATCTTGCCGTCGAGCGCCATCGGCATGATGGTGAGGGTCTCGGCGTAGGTGTAGTCGCCCACCTGCACGTCATAGACCACGTCGCCGGTGGCGTTGTCGAGCGCGACGAGATGCGCGTCGAGCGTCGCCAGATAGACGTTGTCGCGGTAGGGCATGACGCCGCGGTTGACCACGTCGCAGCACAGTTCGGGATAGACGTCGGCGGGCAGTTCGCGCTCGTACTTCCAGTTGACCACGCCGGTGGTTCCGTCGAGCGACCACGCCTTGTTGTACGACGACGTGACGTAGAGCGTTCCGCCGACCGCGATGGCCTGCGAGTCCTGACCGTCGAGCGAGCCGAACGACAGGATGAACTTGGGCACCAGGTCCTTGACGTTGCCTTGGTTGATCTGCGACTGCGGCGCATAGCGCGTCGATTCGTAGTCGCGCCCGTAGTGCAGCCAGTTCGCCGGATCCTTGTCGGCGTTCATCAGCATGTCGTCGGACACGTAGTTGGGTTGCTGCGGCGCCGCGCCGAGCTCGTCCACCTGCGCTTGCGCGGCCGCCGCCGCGAACGCGCCGGCGAGGAACGCCGCGCCGAGCGCCGCCGCCCGGTTGGGTCGGTGTTTCGTCATGATCTCAAGAGCCTCCCTGATCGACAAGATAAGGTTCCGCGGTTCCCCGCCAGCCGGGCGCGCCCGGCCGGCGGCATCGGAACGATGAGGCCGCTGCCGGCCAATCGGGATCTATCATACGGCCCCGTCCGCGCCGCTTCAACCCCCGGCGCGCGCGCGCCGCGAAAAAAACCGGCGCCGCGGCTCAGGCGTCGGGCGCGAACTCGACGAGCTCGCTGCCTTCGTCCACCCATTCGCCCACCGCGCAGCGCAGCCGCACGACGCGCCCGTCCGCCGGCGCGCTGACGATATGCTCCATCTTCATCGCTTCCAGCGCCAGCAGCGGCGCGCCGCGCGCGACGCGCTCGCCGTCGCGGCACATGGCGCGCACGATTCGGCCCGGCATGGGCGCGACCGCGCCTCCGCCCGCATCGTCCGCCTCTTCCGAGCCGGCGAACGGGTCGTCGAGCGCGAATTCGCGCGAAAACCGCGATGTCGTCACCGTCAGCAGCGTACGTCCGCGGGCGTCGGCGCGCCGCGCGACGCCCGCGGCCAGCGTCATGCCGCCGATGCGCGCGCGCAGCCGGTCGTCGCCTTCCAGCGCGCCCGAGGCCGCCGCCTCCTCGCCGTTCGGCAGCAGCAGCGTCATGCCCGCCGCGTTTTCGCGCACGCCCACGGCGACCGGCGTTTCGCCGTCGAGCAGGCGGATTTCGTCGCGCGCGTCGTCGTTCAGCCGCCAGCCGTCGGCGGCGGTCCACGGCGAGGCCGGCCGTTCCGCCGCGGCGCGCCGGCGCCGGTCCAGCAGCACGAACAGCGCCGCCAGCGCCAGCGCGGATTGCGGCGGCGCCTCGCGTTCGGGCAGCAGGTCGCCGCCGCGGCGCGCCGCGAAGCCCGTGTCGTAGGACCCCGACACGAAATCCGGATGCGCGGCGACCGCCGACAGATAGCCCAGGTTCGAGGGCGCCCCCGCCAGTTCGATCTCCGACAGCGCCCATGCCAGCCGGCGCACGGCGGCGGCGCGGTCGGCGCCCCACACGACGATTTTCGCCAACAGCGAATCGTAGTAAGCGGTAACGACGTCGCCTTCCTCCACGCCGGTATCGATGCGAACCGGCGCCGGCCCGCCCGCCGGCGGAAAGCGCAGCCGCTCCATGCGGCCCGCCGCCGGCATGAACCCGCGGGCCGGATCTTCGGCGCACAGCCGCGCCTCCACCGCGTGGCCCGAAAACGAGATTTCGTCCTGCGTCAGCGGCAGGCGCTCCCCCGCCGCCGTCTGCAACTGCCACGCCACGAGGTCTATGCCGACGATCGTTTCCGTCACCGGGTGCTCGACCTGGAGGCGCGCGTTGATCTCCATGAAGTGGAATTTCCCGGCCCGGTCGAGGAGGAACTCGACCGTTCCCGCGCCCACATAGCCGATCGCTTCCGCCGCGCGGACCGCCGCTTCGCCGAGCGCGGCGCGCAGCTCGGGCGTCGCCGCGGGCGACGGCGCTTCCTCGATCAGTTTCTGGTAGCGGCGCTGGATCGAGCATTCGCGTTCGAACAGATGCACCGCGGCGCCGTGCGCGTCGCGGAATATCTGTACTTCTACGTGGCGCGCCGGCGAGACCGCCTTTTCCAGCAGCACGCGGTCGTCGCCGAACGCCCCCCGCGCCTCGCTTCGCGCCGCGGCGATGGCCTCCGCCAGGTCGGTTTCGCGCTCGACCCGGCGGATGCCGCGGCCTCCGCCCCCCGCCGTCGCCTTGACGAGAATCGGGTAGCCGAGAAGCCGCGCCTGCGTGGCGAGCTGCCGCAGGTCGCGCGATTCGCCGTCGTAGCCCGGAACGACGGGCAAGCCGGCCTCCGCCATCGCCCGCCGCGCGGCGTGCTTCTCGCCCGCCAGCCGAATCGCCTCCGGCGGCGGGCCGACGAACGCGATGCCCGCGGCGGCGCAGGCGGCGGCGAAATCGGCGTTTTCGGAGAGAAACCCGTAGCCGGGGTGTATCGCCCCGGCGCCCGCCCGCCGCGCGGTTTCGATTATCGCGTCGCCGCGCAGATAGCTTTCGCCCGCCGGCGCCGGCCCGATCGCCCAAGCCTCGTCGGCGAGCCGCACATGGCGCGCCTCGGCGTCGGCCTCCGAATACACCGCTATCGCGCGCACGCCCAGGCCGCGCGCGCTCTCGATTATCCGGCAGGCGATCTCGCCCCGGTTAGCGATCAACAGGCGTTCGAACATTCCGTCTCAATCGGCCGCCGCGCCCGCCTATTGCGTTTTCAGCGTCTCCGAGACCTTCGCCAGCAGCGCGTCCACCCTGGCGCGCACTTCCGGCGAGGCGGCGCCTTCGAAGGCGGCGCGCAGGCGGAAGCGCAGCTCGGCGCCGGCGCTGGCGTTCAGGAGCTCGGGGGCCGCGTCGGCCAGTTCCTCTATGCCGTGGAGGTCGAGAACGGCCTCCGGCGGCGGGGGCGGGGGCTTGCCGCTTTCCGCCGGTTTCAGCCGCACGTCTCCGGCGCGGTCGAACCCGCAGTCCAGCGGGCCGCTTCCGTCCGCCAGTTCGAACCAGCGGCCCAGGGCGGCGCCGACGATCTCGCGCACCAAGCCCCACGGGAGCGGCGCGCCGCCGCGGAGCTGCGACGCCGCGCGCAACAGCGCGGCGCCGTTGGTCTCCCCGCCGCGCCACGCGCCGGGCAGCGAGCCCGGCAGAAGGGCCGCGGGCAGGATGGGGTCCGGCGGCGGGCGGAGCGCGGCGGCGGCGCCGAGCGCGGGGACCGGCTCCTTCCACGCCGAGACCGCCCCATCGACCAGCCACACCGCGCCGCGCTCCACGGCTTTCGCGACCGCCTCCGCCACCGCGCCGGCGGCGCAGCGCGGAACGATCAACGGGTCGCCCTCATCGTCTTCGCCGCCGCCGTCCGGCGCGCCGACCGCGACGCCGCCGCGGAAATAATCATGCACGCGCGCGAGCGGCAGTTGCGCGGTTCCGCTTTCGCGGACGCCGCCGGCGGCGCCGGGGGCCGCGTCCTCCGGCCACAGTTCCGGCAGGGCGCCCGGCGCGAGAAGACTGTCGGAAAGCCGGCTCAGCTCCGCGCGCGCGGGCAGCGCAACCTCGAGCTTCGCGTCGCCGCGCGCCTCGGCGTCCGTGTCCTCGCGCCACCACGTGCGCACGCTGCCGTCGGGCCGCGCGAGGCGGGCCACCAACAGCCCGCGTTTCACGCCTTGCAGCACCGTGTCGCGGAGCGCGCCGGCGCGCGGAACCTTCGGCAGGCGCGGGAAGCGGGCGAACGCCTCCGCGAGGTCCTTCACGAAGCGCGCCTCCTCGCCGTCCCGCCACAAATCCCAGGGGCCGCCGGGCAGAAGCGCGGCCGCATCGACCGGCCCGGTCTTGATCCGCGCGCGGGGCTCCGCCGCGATTTGGGCGAACAACGGCTCCGACGAGCCTCGCAGGCCGAACGCCTCCGCCTCGTTGTCTTCGTTCACGGTCACGACCGTTGTCCAGCCGTGCCGCACCGCGTCGGGGACTCCGGCGCGCGCGTCCCGCAGCCGGCGCCGCAATTGCTCCGCCCGCAGCGGGTCGGTCTTTACGCCCGCGAGCTGCTCCTGCACGTCTTCCCACGCCAGCAGGGCGCGCGCGGCGTCGCGCGCGGCCGCGAGGCCGCTCGGCGACGGAACCGCCAGCACCAGCGCGTTGCGGCAGACGCGCGGGCGGCCCGGCCCCGCTTCGTCGAGGTAGCGCCGCGCTACCTCGCCGGGCCGGCCCGCTTCCGATTCCGCTTCCGGCCCCAGCACGACGAAGCGGAACGCGCCGTTGTCGCCCACTTCGCGCGGCGCGGCGGGCAGCATGTGCGTTTCCGCGCCCGCCTCCCGCGCGCCCGCCGCGAGCGCCTTCGCATCGCCGATCGTTTTCGCGAGCTCCGCGTCCGCCGCGTCGTCGGCGACGCGCTTCCAGGCTTCGTCGTACATTTGGCGCAGGTTGGGGCGGTCGCCCAGGCGCCAGGTTTTCGGCAGTTCCCCCTCCGCCGGATCGCTCCTGCCCATGTCCTCGTCGTCGAGGAACCATGACAGCTGGCGCCAGCGCAGCAGGCCCTTTTTCAGCTCGATGGGGTCCGGCGCGCGGGTTCCGGCCAGGCGCAGTACATCCGGCGTCCGCGCCATGCCGCCGTTCGGAGAATGGAGAAACACGGCGATAACCGCCTGCTCCACCTCGCGCCCCGCGCGCAGGGCCGGCAGTTCGTCCTGTATCTCCCGCGCCTTCGCGAGTTCGATGTCGAGCAGCGCCGGCCAGTCGGCGCGCCGCTCCCCGCCGCCCCCGCTGGCGATTCCGGCGAGTTCGCGCACCGCTTCCGAGAGCCCGTCCCGGCCGGGCGGCGCCAGCAGCGCCGACGGCCCCGCCAGGGGGCAGTCGTCCCACGCCTCGGCGTCGCGCAGCGCCGTGGCGAGCACGCGCAAAATCCCCCGCGTGCGCTGGAAGCCGGGAATTTGCGTCCAGCGGCTGTAGAAGGCGTCCGTCAAGTCCGGGTGGAACGGAAAACTCGCCAGAAACCGTTTCTCCGCCGCCGCCCGGTTGCGCGCCAGCGCCGGGTCGAGTTTCTCCAGTTCGCGGACCGCGCCGATGGCGTGCGCGCGGAACGCGCCCGCGTCGCGGATATCCTCCGGGCGGAAGAAGCGCCGCCGCAGTACTTCCGCCACGTCCTCCTTGCCGACGGGGAGGACTCCTTCCTCGCGCTGGCGGCGGAAGACATCGAGCAGACGGGTTTCCATTGCGCGCCCCAGCGCGCCGCGCGCTTTCGCGGGGTCGGTGGCGAGCAGCGACGCCACGACGGCGGCGCCGGGCGCGCGCGCCGCCGCCTGTGTGAGATACTGGAAGAAATCCTGTAGGCGCTCGCCCCAAACCTTGTCGATCCCCGCCTTTTCCCGCGCATACATGAGCACTTCGTCGGCGAGTATGAGCGTGGCGCGGCCGCGTTCGCGCGGCGCCTCGAGGAGTTCGGTCAACAGCGGCTCCGCCGGCGGCGTGTCGCGCTCGGCCGCCGCGCCGTCGGCGTGGATCGAGCGCAGCCCCGCCTCTCCCGCCAGCTGCCACGCCAGCACGCTCCACGGGTGCAGCAGCGTGCGGGTCTCCCCGTTCGGCGCGCGCACGCCCTCGATGCCCTTCTCCACGTCGATCTTGTCGAAGCAGAGGGTAGCGACCTCGGCGCGCGGCAGCTGCGCCCCCACATGTTCCCGGAACTCCCGCACCGCCGGCAAATCCGGCAGCGCGCCGGGATCGCGGAAGAGGTGGTACAGTGCTATCAGCGTATGCGTCTTGCCGCCGCCGTATGTGAGCTCCAGCTGCCGCACCGCCTTTTCGCCGCGCCCCGACAGGCGCAGCGCGACATCCCGCACCAGGCCGCGAAGCGGCAGCGTCGGGTAGGTGAGCGCGAAGAACGTCTCCGGCGCCTCGTACACCGGCTGCCGCCCCCGCCGCAGCGCCGCCTCGTACAGGTCCGCCGCGAATTCCGAGAGCGGCAGCGCGTTGTTGCGCAGCTCGTCCTTCAGGCGGACGACCTCGCGCCACGGCTTCAAGGGGGGCGTCGCGGTCATGGGGTCCTGTCCCGGGTCAGGCCGCTCGCCGCCACAAGCCGTCCTCGATGCGGCGGCGCGCGTCGTCGTCGATGAGCGCCATCTTCGTCAGATGCGACAACGCGGCGGGCGCACCGACGCGCAGCCTTTGCGCAACTCCGCGCACGCCCTCTGCCGTATCGATGGGGACTTTGGACCGCTCCGCCGCCCGTTGCACGGCCGGCCACGGCATCAGCAGCATGGCGGCGAAGGCGTCGGCGCGCCGCTCCATGCCGCGCGGCGCCCACGGGCCGGACGCGATGGCCACCCGCCCCTCCTCGCCGCGGTCGAACAGCAAGTGGCAAAGCTCGTGCGCCAGCGTGAACCGGCGGTCGCATTCGCGTTCGTTCGCCGGATGGTTCGTATTGATCCCGATCGCCGGCCGATACCCCGGCCCGGCGATGGACACCCCGCGAACCGCCCGGTCATGCAACGGGAGCTCGGCCACGCCGACGTCCAGCAGTTTAAGCATTCCCTCGATATCGACCGAGTCCCCACGGTGAAACTTCCCTTCGTAATGCTCGTGCAGTTCTTCCGCCAAATCGTATCCGTTTTCCGGCGCCGCCGCTTCTTCCGCTGCTGACGCCAACTGGCAGAGTTCCCGCATCGCGCCCACATCGCCTTCCGGCGAACGGAATTCCGCCATCATGTCGGCGAGCGCTGCGACATCGCAATCCTCCGTCCGGGGCGCGAGCGAACGGAACAACAGCGCGGCGTGGCATGAGCGGTCGATAACGAGCGCCGACTCCGAAACCGGCAGCAAGGGCGACGCGGCCCCGTTTCCCCCTTTGGCCCTCGCGAGGCGCTTCCTGGCGCGGCGCCATCCGGAGGTTACCTTGCGCTTGCTCGTTCCCAGGCCCGCAAGCCATGCAAGGCGCCTCTTGCAAGAGCCGTTTGCCTTCTTCAATGCCGCGAGTTTGCGATTCAGCTTCCGGATACGGCTGGACTCGGGCGCGCGCGCTTGCAGGTCGCGGGCCGCCTCCGACAATACTTTATGAAGCGGCCCCGCCACCGCGCCCGGGGGGAGCCTCTCGACTCCCCGTTCCGATTCGGTAAACCGGAAATGGCTCGGCATCCCGGCCCCGCGCGCCGGACCCCACGAGATCTCCACCGAATCCCGGTACCGCCTGAGCACGACGTCCGGGAACAAGCCCCCCTCGGCCGCAGTTCGGAGCGCATGACGAAACATCCACTTCTGCCAAGCGACGTACCACGACGACGCCTGTCGCTCGTCATTTTCGATCGCCGCGGGCGGGAACCGGGTTTCGCGCAGCGCCCCCCAAGCGTCGCCGCTTTCGGCGCCGATCGGCAGACGTTCTTCGTGGAGCAGCGGATCCCAGTTTTTCGCCAGCCACTCCATGAGCGGAAGCAAATGCCAGTGAGCGGACTCGAGCCGCTCGCCCAGCTCCCGGTGCGCACACAGGTTTCTGCCGCCGGCCCAGATCTGGAAACCGCCCCATGAAAGCGCGTCGTCGGGCGTCATGGCGCGCCCGTCGTAGGGGTCGGGTTCGAACGCGACCTCGAACGCGAAAACGTCCTTGTCGCCGCCGACGAACCTGGGCTGTCGCGTCGCCATTTCAGTCATGCCCCCCTGCGCCTCTTGACGTCCCGCCTTCGCAGACGCCCTGCCTTGATCCATTTGTCCCGCAGACTTTCCGGAACTTCGCGCCAGCAGACCGGGTACCCGTGCCAAGTATCCGCTCGGTGCTCCTGCGCGCAATACGCCCTTCCACCATGCTCGGCATAGCGCTTGCGACCGACCGCCTCGCTGCCCGCAAGCATGGCCTGCGCCTCTTCGCGGTCGATATCCGGTGGGCAAAGCGTGCCCCGGCGCCCCCGTTGCCAAGGCTGGCTATGCTTCGGGTTGCTTTCGTATCGCATGGCTCCGCCGCCCCGCCGAACAACGCCGCCACACTACGCCGAACGCGCGCGCCGTTCAAGCCGCCAACCGCCCGGGACCGCGGGCGCCCCCCAACCCCGCCGAAGGCGGGGCCCGGGTGCGCGGGCGTCCTGCCCGCACGCTCCCAAGCGGCACGGCGTCGCCGGGCAGGCGCAAACGACGCGCTCTCCCCCGCACCGGCCGAGGCTTGCGCAAACGTGCGGGCAGGATGCCCGCGGTCCCAGGCCGCGCTGGCGCGCGGTTGAGCGGGCGCAACCCCAACCCCGCCGAAGGCGGGGCCCGGGACCGCGGGCATCCTGCCCGCACGTTCCCAAGCGGCACAGCGTCGCCGGGAAGGCGCAAACGACGCGCCCTCCCCGGCAGCGGCCGAGGCTTGTGCAAACGTGCGGGCGAGACGCCCGCGCACCCAGGAAGTGCGCCGCGCCGAAGGCGGGGCCTGGGCGCGCGGGCGTCCCCGCCCGCACGTTCCCGAGCGGCAAGGCGTTGCCGGGAAGGCGCGGACGACGCGCCCTCCCCGGCGGCGGCCGAGATTCGCGGAAACGTGCGGGCAGGATGCCCGCGGTCCCGGGCCGCGCTGGCGCGCGGCCAGCGCCCAAGCCCCGCGCACCCGGGCAGCGCATCAAAAATCGAGGCGCGGCGCAGCCGCGGCCGGCGCCGGGCGGCGGGGGCGGAGGTGGTTCAGTATCGACTCCAGCAGCGCCCGTTCGTCGGAGCCCGGCGGCGCCAGCTCGGTCAGCGCCTGCGCGAGGCGGGCGAACAGCTCGTGGCGGCGCAGGCCGCGCATGTCGAGCCAGGCGTCCACCGCCGCCAGGTCGCCGGCCCTCCACAACTGCATCGTGCGGTGCAGGCGGTCGATCAGCGGCGGCGGGGCGCCGTCGGCCGCCGGGTCGCCCAGGCCCCGCGCGGCGCGCCGGTCCCAGGCCTTGAGGCGCATCTCGCCGCCGGAGCCGCCGGCCCCGCCGCGCGCCAGCAGGCCGAGCCGCCCCGCCAGCGCCGTATCCGAAAGATTGCACGACAGCGCATACAGAATGCACGCCCCCGCCGGCGCCGGCTCGAGGCCGAAATCGTTGCGGTGCATCAGATAGTACGTCGTCGGGTCGTCGAGTTCGTCCGCCGCGCCGTCCTCGCCGCCGAGCAGGCGGCTCACCGCGAATCCCACGACCATGCGCCGCACATGGCGCAGGAAGTCGCCGACCGTCAGGCGCTCGTCGCCGGGCGAATCGGCTATGCGCACGACGCGGTGGCGGCTGAACGCCTCCAGCGCCGGGCCGGTCGCCGCCCACACGAAATCCGGCCCGCGGATGCCGGCGTCCCAAAAGTCGCGCAGCTGCCCCACGATGTTGGCGCGCATTTCCGCCAGCACCAGTGTGTCCCATCCGCGCCCCGCCGCCGCCGGCCGCTTGCGGCAGACCAGCCATATCGAGGACGACAGGGCCGCCGACGAGAGCGACCGCTGGCGGTTCTGCATCTCGGTCCGGATGGGCCACGAACCCGTCACCGCGAAGCCCGCGCGGATCAGCGCCGAGACCAGCGTTTCCCACGCCGCGGGCTGCTTGTTGGCGAACACGACGACCAGGCGTCCGTCGCCGCGCAGCGCGCCGCGGAAGCGCGCGAAGCAGCGCGCCATGCCGTCTTCGTAGTTTTGCCGCGAGGCCGCGCGGTCGCCGCCGAAGCGGCTGGCGTCGTCGATGAGCTCGCCGTCGTTCGCATCCGCGTCCCATTTCGGCCCGAGCGCGCCCGCGAACGCCGCATCGGTCTCCGGCGAAAGCCCGCGCAGCGTCCGGCGCAGCCAGACATGGAAGAAATCCATCAAGTCCGAATAGGGAATCGCGTCGTAATAGGGAGGGTCAGTGCAAATCACGTCGAAATCGCCGGGCGGCGCCTCGATGGCGGACGAGCGAACGATATCCGGCGCCGGCGCATCCTTTGTCGCCGTCTCGGCATGCTCGATGAAACGCGCCACCCAGTCCGTCATTCCGGAGAATCCGCCCGTCGTGCCGCCGAACGGATTGACCTCGCAGTAATCCCACACCATGGGCAGGGCGAAGCGGGCAAAAGTATGGCCAAGCGTTTCTCTACCATTGTGCCAAGAGCAGAGAGCGCTGCTGTAATCCGCGAATTTGCCGACCGTACAGCATAAATACGCCGTGAGCGCCTCGCGCCACACATCGGGATAGTCGCGTTCGGTTTCGGCACAATCGCGTATCTCCCGGACGAACGTCCCAAGCGTCAGCAACTGCCGATTCGTAAAAAGGTCGCGCCATGTATCGAAACCGTAGCGCGTCGTTCGTATTCCGAGACTTCGCTCGCTCGGGGTCGGCTCGTTCGGGAGGCCGAACGGGATATCCGCATACAGCGCTTCGATCTCCTCGTCGCCGACGCGCGCCGCCTCGATCTCCTCTTCCGTGGGGGCGCGATATTCCTTGCCCAGCTGGCCATCGACGACGACCGCCGTCATGCGCGCGCCGAGGCGGCCCGCGGCGCCTTCCAGGCGCAGGTCCTGCATGGTCGCGATCAGGCCGCAGCACGGGCAGCGCGCGCCGCTGCCGCTCATCGTGCCCGCGCCGCTCTCCGCTTCCGCAACGCCGCGCCGCACGCCGAACGCCACGCCCGAACCGTCGGCGCGCGGCGTCATCGTCAGCAACACGCGCTTGCTCCCTTTCCGGCACAGCCACAGCGTCTTGAGCAGGGGGATTTCGGCGCGGCAATTGGCGCAGCGCGCGGTGCGCGCCCAAAGATACGCCACGGGCGGCTTCGCCACCCAGCGCGGATTCGTCCCGGTCTCGAGATATTCCGGGTCGAACTCCGCGTTGAGCGCCGCCGCCGAGACGCGCCCCCGTTCGTCGGGCTCGAGCAGGCGCGGCGGGCGCGGGCGATAGCGCGGCTCCGGCGGCGCGCCCGCCCGCCGCCGCCCCTTGCGCCGCGCGGGTTCGAACTCCGCATATACCGGGTAGCGCCGCGCAAGCGCCCGCCGCGCCGCCGCCAACACGCGCCGCGCGCGGGCGCGCAAATGCCACGCGAACCCGGCGCGCGGCGGCGCGTCGCCCTCCAGATGCGGCGACGTGGTTTGCGCCAAGCCGCCGTGCCCCAGACGCGCCAGCGCCTTGCGGACGGCGCCCGGCGTTTTCGCTCCGTGCGCCTTGACGAACTCCTCCGCGAACGCGCGCTCCGCCAGCGCCCGCGCCGGCAGCGGCGGCGTCTCCCTCGCGACGAGGCGCGGATAATGCAGGGTCAACCGCAGCAGGAACCAGGCCACCGGGTTGATGTCGGCGGCGGCGACTTCGCAGCCGAGGCGCATGGCTTCCAGCGGGATGGCGCCGCCGCCCGCGAACGGGTCCAGCGCGCGCGGCGCCCGCCCGCCGAACGCGGCCCGTATCTCGGCCCGGAATTTCGCGAGTTCGGGGCCGCCCTCGCGCCCCCAGTGGAGAATGCCGCCCTCGGTGGTCTGGCCGCCGCCGGTTTCGTCCCCGGCCACATACCCCGCCATGCGCGCCAGCAGCGCCCGCCGCTCGCCGGCATTCCCCGGGTCCGGCAGCAGCGTCGCCAGCAACGCCGCCCGGCACGCCGCCAACGGCCGGCGCGCCGGCCAAATATGCAGCGTGGACACATGCCCATGCCGCACATTCTTCTCATGCACCGAATCGAGCGACGCCTGCCTGAGCGGAAAGGCGGCTTCGACAAGACGCGCATCGGTCATGCGAAACCGCCTCCTTCGCCCGCCGAACGCGCGAACCGCCCGGGTGCGGCGGTCAGCGGCGGCGGGCGATCTCTTCCGCGCGCGCCAGCAACGCGTCGCCGCTCGCGCACACGATCACCGCGTCGCCGACCTCCTCGAGCCGGTCCGGATCGTCCACGCCCGCGACCGCGGCCGCCAGCCGCGAAGCCGCATCCGCCCCGAACTTGCGGTCCGCAAGCCGCGCCAGCAGCGCACGCTCGCGCTCAAGACCGCGCGCCTCGCCAAGCGCCTCCCCGCGCGCCTCCCCGCGCTCCAGACCGCGCGCCTCGCCAAGCGCTTCGCTGCGCGCCGCGCTGCGCGCCACGATGCGCTCCGCGATGCGCTCCGCGATGCTCGCCGCGCTGCGCTCCGCGCGCTCGGCGACCCACTCGTCGAGCCGTTCCGCAAACAACGATTCCATGGCGCCCAAATCCTCCAAATCCCCGACCCGCCTCAAACGCGCAGCCAGCGCGCCGTCCGAAGCCCCGAACCGGTTCGCCTCGAGCATGTGCCGAAGCGTCGCCCCGAACGCGCGACGCAAACTCGCATGCTCCGGACCCGAAAGCAACCGACGCAACGCCGCGACAACCGCCGGCACAGACTCCGGATCCCCGTGCTCAAGCGCAAAACGCGCCGACACAACGTTGCCCGCCGGCAAATCCTCCGGCCGCAGACGATGAACATGTAAGCGTCCGGTTATCCCGCTTGGTCATTGTCGGTTATGTTTATGGGTTTCGGTATTTCGGGGGTCGTTTTGTTTGGCTGTCGGCTTCGTATGGGGGTCTTGTTTCGATGCCTGCACGGTTGTCGCTGCTGCATGAGTGCGTCGATTGGCGGTGGCCGGTTCGAACGCGGCGGCTTGCGGTGGCAGGATAGCGTTTGGGAGGGAGGCACAGGGAGGAAATATTTTTTCGATATTTCCTATTTTGCGCTTGCCTTGTGGGGTTGGGGTCGGTATTGTTCGTTCATGCTTGACCGCGCCGCGCCTCTCCCCGACGATCCCGCCCGCCTGAAGGACATGGTGGCGTCCCTGGCGGCCGAGTTGCAGGCTCGCGAGGAAGCGCTGCGGTCGCGCGCGGAGGCGTTGAAGGCGCGCGATATCCTGATTGAGAAGTTGCGTCACGAGTTGGCGGGGATGCGCCGGCATCGTTTCGGGGCGCGCTCGGAAGCCTTGGCGCAGTTGCAACTGGCGCTGGAGAACGAAGAGATCGTCCGCGCCGCAAGCCCGCCCCCGCAACCCGAACCCGCCGCCGCACGCGCGCCGCGGCGCAAGCGCCGCCCGTTGCCGGACCGTCTGCCGCGCCGCGAGACGGTGCTGGAACCCGCAAGCCCCTGCGGGGCCTGCGGCGGCGCGCTCAAGACCGTCGGCGCGGATGTCACCGAGGAACTGGAGTACATACCCGGTCGTTTCGTAGTCAACCGCATCGTGAGACCGCGCACGGTCTGCCGCGCCTGCGCACGCTTTTGCCAGGCGCCGCTGCCGCCGCGCCCCATCGAGCGCGGACGCCCCGGACCCGGCCTGCTTGCCCATGTTCTGGTGAGCAAATATGCCGACCATCTCCCGCTCTACCGCCAAGCGCAAATGTTCGCCCGCGACGGCATCGACCTCGACCGCTCGACACTGGCCGAATGGGTCGGCAAGAGCGCCGCCTTGCTGGAGCCGGTCGCCAACGGGATCGGCAACCATGTGCGCGCTGGCGGCGCCATCTTCGCCGACGATACCACGGTGCGCCTGCAAACCCCGCGCGGCGAAGGCGCCAGGGGCAAGACCCGCACTGCACGGCTATGGGTCTATGCCCGCGACGAACGACCGTGGCGCGGAACCGCGCCGCCGGCCGCCTGCTACCGCTTCAGCGCCAACCGCAAGGGCGAGAATCCGCGCCGACACCTCGCCGGCTTCAAGGGCTGGATGCACGCCGACGGCTATGCCGGGTTCGCGGAACTCTACCGCACAGGCCGCATCCGCGAAGCCCCCTGCATGGCCCATGTCCGGCGCAAGTTCGTCGACCTCGCGCACAATCGGGGCGCGCCGGTCGCCAGGGAAGCCGTCGAGCGCATCGCCGCCTTGTACGCCGTCGAGGCCGAAGCTCGCGGGCAAACGCCCGAAGAGCGCGTCCGTATCCGCCAGGCCAGGGCCAGGCCCCTCTTCGACGACCTCGAAACATGGCTCGCCCGACAGAGCCCGAACATACCCGCCAGGACGCCGCTGGCCGGCGCCATCCGCTATCCCGCATTTCTCATACGGGTTTGGGGCATCGGGGCTCTGTGTGCGATATAGTGTTGTTGAGTATGCACATATCGCGGCACGGAGGTGTTCCCCGATGCAGACGGAGTGTAGCACGGCGCTGGGCGGTTTTCAACCGGTCGACGGTCGCGCGGTTGTGGCGGCGTTCGACGGCGGGACGGTGACGTCGGACGCGGGGGCATTGTTGCTTGGCCGGGCGGATGCGGCGGTGGGTCTGGTCGATCGGTTTGCGGCCTGTTTCACCGATGGGCGTGCGCGTCATCTTGTCGAGCACGATGTTCGGACGCTGGTCATGCAGCGCGTGTTCGGGATCGCATTGGGATATGAGGACCTGAACGACCACGATGCGTTGCGTCACGATCCGGTCATGGCCGTGTTGGCGGGGAAGTTGGCGTCGCGTCGTTCGGACTGTGCGCCGCTTGCGGGCAAATCGACGCTGAACCGCCTTGAGTTGGGGGGCGCGGGGCCGTCGCGGTATTGCCGGATCGCGCATGACGGCTCGGCGATTGAGGATTTGTTCCTGACACTGTTTGTGGAGGCGCACAAGCGGCCCCCGGCTCGCTTGGTTATCGATCTCGACGCCACGGACGATCGGCTTCACGGTCGCCAGGAGGGTCGTTTTTTCCACGGCTACTACGGCGGCTATTGCTATCTTCCGCTTTATGCGACTTGCGGTCGTCATCTTTTGGCGGCGCGGTTGCGCCCGGCGAATGAGGATGGGGCGGCCGGGGCCGTGGAGACTGTTGAGCGGATTGTGTCGCGGTTGCGGCGGCATTGGCCCCGCGTGCGGATAATGGTGCGCGCCGATTCGGGGTTCGCCCGCGAGGCGCTGATGGCGTGGTGCGAGGCCAACGGCGTCGATTACCTGTTGGGCTTGGCGCGGAACCCCCGTCTGGCGGCGGAAGTCGAGACCGAACTGGCGGCGGCGCAAGCGCACAGCGCGGGTTCGGGCAAGCCGCAACGCCGCTTCAAGGACTTCATGTGGAGGACGCGCGACAGCTGGAGCTGCGCGCGCCGCGTCGTCGCCAAGGCCGAGTGGACCCACGGCAAGGCCAACCCGCGTTTCGTCGTCACCTCGATTGCAACCCATCGGGTCCGCGCCCGGCATCTCTACGAGCGGCTTTACTGCCAACGCGGCGAGATGGAGAACCGGATCAAGGAGTGCCAACTCGACTTGTTCGCCGACCGCACGTCGACGCGGGCCATGCGGGCCAACCAGCTGCGCCTGTGGTTCGCGTCCATGGCTTATGTGTTGCTGTGCGCACTGCGCCGCATCGGCCTCGACTACACCGAACTGGCGGTCGCCACATGCGGGAGCCTGCGCCTGAAACTGCTCAAGATCGGCGCTTGGGTCCGCGTCACCGTGCGCCGCGTCAAGATCGCCATGAACGCCGCGCATCCCTTCCAGCGCGAGTTCCGTATCGCCTGCCAACGATTATCCGCCGCCGCGGCGTAACGCGGCCACTCTCGCCCTTCCCCTCAACAACGCAGGAACAGCCCGGAACGCGGCCCACCGCCAAACGGCGGACCGCCCCAACGCGCCCCGAAAATGCCCGCCAAGCCCCCCGACCACGAAAACACGCACGCACGATAACCAACGACGCACAAACCGCACGACAACCACCCGTATGAGAAATGCGGGCTATGCACGCGCGCGACTGGCCCGCCTGCGCCCATGGCTCGACAACGGAACGCTCGAACTCGACAACAATACTGCCGAACGCGCCATCCGCGGCGTCGCCCTCGGACGCAAAAACTGGCTCTTCGTCGGCTCCGAAGCCGGCGGCGCAACCGCCGCAACCGCATACACGCTCATCGAAACCGCAAAACTAAACGGCGTCGACCCACGAGCATGGATCGCAGACACACTCAATCGTATCCAGGACTACAAAACAAACCGAATCCACGAACTCATGCCGTGGAACTGGAAACACAAAACACCACCGTAAAAACCCAATAGCCCCATAACCGGACGCTTACATGAACATCGAGCAGCAAGTAACCCTGCCGGGGCTGAAAACGCTCCAGCGCCGCCTCCGCAGGCGCTATCTCGTCGCGAACCTCCCGCGACGCAGACCAACGCGCACGACCGTTGTAAACGACAATCGGCAAAACCGGCGGAAGCGGCCCCGCGCGCCGGTTCTTCCGGTCGTCCCGGCGAAGCCGCAAATACAACTGAGCCGTGTAGGCATGCATGCGCACCGCCATGTCCAGGTCGACCTGCGACTGAAACTCGAGCATGACCAGCAGATACACCCAGCCGGTCGTGCCGTCGGCGGCGCGGTAGCGCAGCCGCCACACGCGGTCGCCCCGCGTCTGCCGCAGATCCTCGTCCACGTACTCCGCCGGCGCCGGTTCGAGGCTGGCGAGGTCGAGGCGGGAGACATCGAACTCCGGGCCCAGCCCCTGCCGCATGAACCCCCCGAGCAGGTCGGCGACCGCCAGCCAGTGGTCGAAAAACAGTTTGAAGGAGGCATCGTGTATCTCGCGCATGGCGGTCATTATAGCACATGGCGCCGAACGAAGGCGCCCCCCGGGGATCGCCGGCATCGCGCGGGGCGCCGACGTGCGGGCGAGACGCCCGCGGTCCCGGAGAAGTGCGCCGCGCCCTTCCCGGCGCCGCCGCGGCGCGCGGGAACGTGCGGGCAGGATGCCCGCGGTCCCGGGCCCCGCCTTCGGCGGGGTAAGCATTTCGGTGCAGGCGCGCAGCATTGCCGCCGTTTCGCCCGTTCGGGGCGGGCAGGGCGGTCGCGCGCCCGGCGGTTGCGGGGGGCGGTTGCAGGGCATTGCGGGGCTCCGCCGGGCCCGGGGCGGTCGCGCCTTCCTTGCCGGCATCGCGCCTTGCGGGAACGTGCGGGCAGGATGCCCGCGGTCCCGGGCCCCGCCTTCGGCGGGGTAAGTATTTCGGTACAGGCGCGCAGCATTGCCGCCGTTTCGCCCGTTCGGGGCGGGCAGGGCGGCGGCGGTTGGGGGGCGGTCGCGCCCGGCGGTTGCGGGGCATTGCGGGGCTCCGCCGGGCCCGGGGCGGTCGCGCCTTCCCTGCCGACATCGCGCCTTGCGGGAACGTGCGGGCAGGATGCCCGCGCACCCAGGAAGCGCGCCCGCGGCGCGCGGTCAGCGGCGGCGGGCGATCTCTTCCGCGCGCGCCAGCAGCGCGTCGCCGCTCGCGCATACGATCACCGCGTCGCCCACCTCCTCGAGCCGATCCGGATCGTCCACGCCCGCGACCGCCGCCGCCAGACGCGAAGCCGCATCCGCCCCGAACTTGCGGTCCGCAAGCCGCGCCAGCAGCGCACGCTCGCGCTCAAGACCGCGCGCCTCGCCAAGCGCTTCGCCGCGCGCCCGCTCGCGCGTTACGTCGCGCGCCACGATGCTCGCCGCGCTGCGCTCCGCGCGCTCGGCGACCCACTCGTCGAGCCGTTCCGCAAACAACGATTCCATAGCGCCCAAATCCTCCAAATCCCCGACCCGCCTCAAACGCGCCGCCAGCGCGCCGTCCGAAGCCCCGAACCGGTTCGCCTCCAGCATGTGCCGAAGCGTCGCCCCGAACGCGCGGCGCAAACTCGCATGCTCAGGACCCGAAAGCAACCGACGCAACGCCGAGACAACCGCCGGCACAGACTCCGGATCGCCATGCTCAAGCGCAAAACGCGCCGACACAACGTTGCCCGCGGGCAAATCCTCCGGACGCAGACGATGAACATCGAGCAGCAGGTAACCCTGCCGGGGCTGAAAACGATCCAGCGCAGCCCCCGCAGGCGCTATCTCGTCGCGAACCTCCCGCGACGCAGACCAACGCGCACGACCGTTGTAAACGACAATCGGCAAAACCGGCGGAAGCGGACCCGCGCGCCGGTTCTTCCGGTCGTCCCGGCGAAGCCGCGAATACAACTGAGCCGTGTAGGCATGCACGCGCACCGCCATGTCCAGGTCGACCTGCGACTGAAACTCGAGCATGACCAGCAGATAGACCCAGCCGGTCGAGCCGTCGGCGGCGCGGTAGCGCAGCCGCCACACGCGGTCGCCCCGCGTCTGCCGCAGATCCTCGTCCACGTACTCCGCCGGCGCCGGTTCGAGGCTGGCGAGGTCGAGGCGCGAGACATCGAACCCCGGGCCCAGCGCCTGCCGCATGAACCCCCTGAGCAGGTCGGCGACCGCCAGCCAGTGGTCGAAAAACAGTTTGAAGGAGGCATCGTGTATCTCGCGCATGGCGGTCATTATAGCACATGGCGCCGAACGAAGGCGCTCCCCGGGGATCGTCGGCGTCGCGCGGGGCGCCGACGTGCGGGCGAGACGCCCGCGGTCCCGGAGAAGTGCGCCGCGCCCTTCCCGGCGCCGCCGCGGTGGGCGGGAACGTGCGGGCAGGATGCCCGCGGTCCCGGGCCCCGCCTTCGGCGGGGTAAGCATTTCGGTGCAGGCGCGCAGCATTGCCGCCGTTTCGCCCGTTCGGGGCGGGCAGGGCGGTCGCGCCCGGCGGTTGCGGGGGGCGGTTGCGGGGCATTGCGGGGCTCCGCCGGGCCCGGGGCGGGCGCGCCTTCCTTGCCGACATCGCGCCTTGCGGGAACGTGCGGGCAAGGATGCCCGCGGTCCCGGGCCCCGCCTTCGGCGGGGTAAGCATTTCGGTGCAGGCGCGCAGCAATGATGCCGTTTCGCCCGTTCGGGGCGATCGCGCCCGGCGGTTGCGGGGGGCGGTTGCGGGGCATTGCGGGGCTCCGCCGGGCCCGGGGCGGGCAGGCGCGCCTTCCCTGCCGGCATCGCGCCTTGCGGGAACGTGCGGGCAGGATGCCCGCGGTCCCGGGCCCCGCCTTCGGCGGGGTAAGCATTTCGGTGCAGGCGCGCAGCATTGCTGCCGTTTCGCCCGTTCGGGGCGGGCGGGGCGGTCGCGCCCGGCGGTTGCGGGGGGCGGTTGCGGGGCATTGCGGGGCTCCGCCGGGCCCGGGGCGGGCGCGCCTTCCCTGCCGACATCGCGCCTTGCGGGAACGTGCGGGCAGGATGCCCGCGCACCCAGGAAGCGCGCCCGCGGCGCGCGGTCAGCGGCGGCGGGCGATCTCTTCCGCGCGCGCCAGCAGCGCGTCGCCGGTCGCGCACACGATCACCGCGTCGCCGACCTCCTCGAGCCGGTCCGGATCGTCCACGCCCGCCACCGCGGCCGCCAGCCGCGAAGCCGCCGTCGCCCCGAACTTGCGGCCCGCCTGCCGCGCCAGCAGCGCACGCTCGCGCTCCAGACCGCGCGCCTCGCCAAGCGCTTCGCTGCGCGCCGCGCTGCGCGCCACGATGCGCTCCGCGATGCGCTCCGCGATGCTCGCCGCGCTGCGCTCCGCGCGCTCGGCGACCCACTCGTCGAGCCGTTCCGCAAACAACGATTCCATGGCGCCCAAATCCTCCAAATCCCCGACCCGCCTCAAACGCGCAGCCAGCGCGCCGTCCGAAGCCCCGAACCGGTTCGCCTCGAGCATGTGCCGAAGCGTCGCCCCGAACGCACGGCGCAAACTCGCATGCTCCGGACCCGAAAGCAACCGACGCAACGCCGCGACAACCGCCGGCACAGACTCCGGATCCCCGTGCTCAAGCGCAAAACGCGCCGACACAACGTTGCCCGCCGGCAAATCCTCCGGCCGCAGACGATGAACATCGAGCAGCAGGTAACCCTGCCGGGGCTGAAAACGCTCCAGCGCCGCCTCCGCAGGCGCTATCTCGTCGCGAACCTCCCGCGACGCAGACCAACGCGCACGACCGTTGTAAACGACAATCGGCAAAACCGGCGGAAGCGGACCCGCGCGCCGGTTCTTCCGGTCGTCCCGGCGAAGCCGCGAATACAACTGAGCCGTGTAGGCATGCATGCGCACCGCCATGTCCAGGTCGACCTGCGACTGAAACTCCAGCATGACCAGCAGATACACCCAGCCGGTCGTGCCGTCGGCGGCGCGGTAGCGCAGCCGCCACACGCGGTCGCCCCGCGTCTGCCACAGATTCTCGTCCACGTACTCCGC
Organism: Alphaproteobacteria bacterium; assembly: GCA_965201115.1. Taxonomy (GTDB): domain Bacteria; phylum Pseudomonadota; class Alphaproteobacteria; order UBA7887; family UBA7887; genus JANQOH01. Next base: position 3,591,456 of record OZ241745.1, on the reverse strand, counting down.
CGGCGCCGGTTCGAGGCTGGCGAGGTCGAGACGCGAGACATCGAACTCCGGGCCCAGCCCCTGCCGCATGACCCCCCCGAGCAGGTCGGCGACCGCCCGCTCATGCTCGAAAAACAGTTTAAAACTTGCATCGTGTATCTCGCGCATGACGGCCATTATAGCACATGGCGCCGAACGCGCGAACTGCCCCGGGACCGCGGGCGTCCCCGCGCGCGCGCGCGCGCGCCGAAAATCTACGGGGCGCCGACGCTGCGCTCGCCGGCGTCCCCGCGCGCGCGCGCACGCGCCGCCGCGCGGAATACCGCCGAACAAGGCGCGTGGCCCGCGGCCTCCCCGGCAACGCCGCGCCTTGCGGAAACGTGCGGGCGAGACGCCCGCGCAACCGGGACGTTCGCGCCTTCCCTGCCGACATTGCGCCTTGCGGGAAACGTGCGGGCAGGATGCCCGCGCACCCAAGCCCCGCCTTCGGCGGGGTAAGCATTTCGGTACAGGCGCTCAGCATTGCTGCCGTTCGCCCGTTCGGGGCGGGCGAAGGGACGGCGGTTGGGGGGCGGTCGCGCCCGGCGGCTGCGGGGCTCCGCCGGGCCCGGGGCGGGCGCGCCTTCCCTGCCGACATTGCGCCTTGCAGGAACGTGCGGGCGAGACGCCCGCGCACCCAGGAAGCGCGCCCGCGGCAAGCGCGGTCAGCGGCGGCGGGCGATCTCCTCGGCGCGAGCCAGCAGCGCGTCGCCGGTCGCGCACACGATCACCGCGTCGCCGACCTCCTCGAGCCGGTCCGGATCGTCCACGCCCGCGACCGCCGCCGCCAGACGCGAAGCCGTGTCCGCCCCGAACTTGCGGTCCGCAAGCCGCGCCAGCAACGCACGCTCGCGCTCCAGGCCGCGCGCCCGCTCGCGCGCCGCGCCGCGCGCTTCCCCGCGCTCAAGACCGCGCGCTTCCCCGCGCTCAAGACCGCGCGCTTCCCCGCGCTCAAGACCGCGCGCCTCGCCGCGCTCAAGCCCACGCGCCTCGCCAAGCTCAAGCCCGCGCGCTTCGCGCTCGGCAAGCAAACTGTCGAGCCGTTCCGCAAACAACGATTCCATAGCGCCCAAATCCTCCAAATCCCCGACCCGCCTCAAACGCGCCGCCAGCGCGCCGTCCGAAGCCCCGAACCGGTTCGCCTCCAGCATGTGCCGAAGCGTCGCCCCGAACGCACGGCGCAAACTCGCATGCTCCGGACCCGAAAGCAACCGACGCAACGCCGCGACAACCGCCGGCACAGACTCCGGATCCCCGTGCTCAAGCGCAAAACGCGCCGACACAACGTTGCCCGCCGGCAAATCCTCCGGCCGCAGACGATGAACATCGAGCAGCAGGTAACCCTGCCGGGGCTGAAAACGCTCCAGCGCCGCCTCCGCAGGCGCTATCTCATCGCGAACCTCCCGCGACGCAGACCAACGCGCACGACCGTTGTAAACGACAATCGGCAAGACCGGCGGAAGCGGCCCCGCGCGCCGGTTCTTCCGGTCGTCCCGGCGAAGCCGCGAATACAGCTGAGCCGTGTACGCATACACGCGCACCGCCATGTCCAGGTCGACCTGCGACTGAAACTCCAGCATGACCAGCAGATACACACAGCCGGTCGTGCCGTCGGCGGCGCGGTAGCGCAGCCGCCACAGGCGGTCGCCCCGCGTCTGCCGCAGATCCTCGTCCACGTACTCCGCCGGCGCCGGTTCGAGGCTGGCGAGGTCGAGGCGGGAAACATCGAACTCCGGGCCCATCGCCTGCCGCATGAACCCCCCGAGCAGGTCGGCGACCGCCCGCTCATGCTCGAAAAACAGTTTAAAGGAAGCGTCGTGTATCTCGCGCATGGCGGCCATTATAGCACATGGCGCCGAACGAAGCGCCCCCCGGGGATCGTCGGCGTCGCGCGGGGCGCCGACGTGCGGGCGAGACGCCCGCGGTCCCGGAGAAGTGCGCCGCGCCCTTCCCGGCGGCGCCGCGGTGGGCGGGAACGTGCGGGCAGGATGCCCGCGGTCCCGGGCCCCGCCTTCGGCGGGGTAAGCATTTCGGTGCAGGCGCGCAGCATTGCCGCCGTTTCGCCCGTTCGGGGCGGGCGGGGCGGCGGCGGTTGGGGGCGGTTGCGGGGCATTGCGGGGCTCCGCCGGGCCCGGGGCGGGCCTTCCCTGCCGGCGTCGCGCCTTGCGGGAACGTGCGGGCAGGATGCCCGCGGTCCCGGGCATGGCCTGCCCTCAGCCGCGTTCGGCGGCGGCGCGGAGGCGGGCGGCGGGGATGGTCCATGCTTCGGATTCGCGGCGGCCGGCCAGCAGTTTGGAGAAAGGGTTGCGTATGCGCAGCAGCGTCGGCGCGGGGGTTGCGCAATCGAAAGCTACATAGAGCCAGTAACGGTCGCCGAGATGGCAGGCTTGCCGCCACTCGTTGGCGGTCAACTCGACGGCGCCGCGGCCGGCGCGGCCCTTGACCTCGATGCAGCGCTCCTCGCCGCCGGGACGGGCGGCGAGGAGGTCGAAACCGGGCGCATCGGGCAGCCCGGCGGCGCGCGCCAGCTCGGGGCGCGAGACGTCGCGTACCCCGGCGCCGCGCTCGCGCTCCCACGCGGCCGCCAGCGCCACCGCCATTTCCTCCACGCGCGCGTCGCCATGCGCGCGTTCCTCCGCGTCGGCGGCGGGCACGATGAGCGCGTGGGCCGCGAAACGCACACTGCCCGGCGCGATGCGGTCCGGTTCGGCCTCGAGGGCAGCAAGCGCGCCTTGCCGTTCCGCCGCCAGCGCCGCCCGTTCGCCCCGCAGGGCCTCGCGCGCCTCGGCGTTTTCCGGCCGCGCGGCGCGGCGCAGCGCGCGCCCGCGCGCCGAAAGTTCGGCGGCGCGCAAATCGAAACTCGCGCGCATCAGCCGGCGCCGTTCCGGCAACGCCGCGCGCGCCCGTTCGCGGCGCGCTTGCGCCAGCGCCTCCGCGGCCCGCGCGGCGTGTTCGGCCGCCCTGGCGCGCATGTCGTTTGCGCGCGCGGCGAGCGCCGCCGCGCCCGGCGGGATCTCCCGCGCCGCGCGCAACAACAGGAGTTCGCCGGCGGGCCAGTCCCGTAGCTCGCCATCGGCGCCCTGGCGCAACGCGAGCAGGCGGCTTTCCGCGCCCGTTTCGCCGTCTTCCGCCGCGCGCAGCTCGGCGAGATGGACCATGTACGGCGCTTCGGCGCGCGGGTCGGCGAAGACGGCGCCGCGCAGGGCGTCGCGGCCGCAGGCTTCGGACACGCGCGCCGCCAGCGCGTCGAAAACCGGCTCGCCCGGATGCAACCAGACGCACGCCTCGTCCCGGCCCGGGCGGCGCACGCGCAGCCGTTCGCGCGCCGCCCGAGGATATGTCTCCAGCGCCGCGCGCAGCGGGTGGGGCGCGCCGGCGGCGCGGGGCGCGAGCGCGAACGCGCCGTCGAGGTCGCCGCGGACATCGAGGCCGAGCAGCGCCGCCGCGCGGACGACGAAACTCCGCACATGCCAGGGCAACAGATGCAGATAGCGTTCGCGCGCCAGCCCCGCGCGCAAATCGCCGAGACGCTCCGCCACCTCGCCGCCCGGGCCCGGGATGCGTTTCTCCGCGTCTTGCAGGGCGCGCGCCCTGTCGGCGTCGAGCGCGCGTTCGACGCAGGCCGCGGCGCGGCGTTCGCCTTCCGCGTCGAGCGCGCGGGCCATGTAGTCGCGCAGGGATTCGTTCTCGAACAGGCGCCCGATGACGTCGAACACCTTGTCGGAGCGCAGTTCGCGGCGGATGGCCTCGAGTTTCTCGAGCAACGTCCTGAGCACGCGGCCCTCGTGGGTGGCGCCGGCCACGAGATTGACGACGCGCACCTCGCGCCGCTGGCCGTAGCGGTGGACGCGGCCCATGCGCTGCTCGAGCCGCGCCGGGTTCCACGGCACGTCGTAGTTCACGGTGAGGCGGCAGAACTGGAGATTGACGCCTTCGCCCGCCGCGTCGGTGGCGACGAGGAAGCGCGCGCCGCCGGGGTCGCGGAAACGCGCGGTCTGCTCCTCGCGTTCGGGCCAGCCCATGCCGCCGTGGATACGCGCCACGCGGCCGCCGTGGCCGATTCCCTCCAGCCGGCGCGCGAGCCAGTCAGCGGTGTCGCGGTGCTCGCTGAAAATCAGCCATTTCTCGCCGGCATAGGCGGGGTCGTCGAGCACTTCGCGGAGTTTCCCGAATTTCGATTCGCTTGCCGAGTCGGCGAGGCTGCGCGCCCGCGCGCGCAGCGCTTCCAGCGCGTCGATTTCGCGTTGCAGTTCCTCGACGGTGACCGCGACGGTCGCGCCGAGCACGGCGTCTTCGTAACGCTCGGCGTCTTCCCCCGAGTCCTCGTCGGCGCCGTGGGTATCGAAGAAATCCTCCCCGCGGTCGCGGTCGATGAGCCGCTGGCGGCGCGCGAGCTCCGCCGCGTCGGCGTGCCCGGCGCGCAAATCCTCCGCCGCGCGCCGGAGTTTCCCGATGCGCCGCTCGAACGAGCGCAGAAGCGCCCATGTCGAGCTCGCCAGCCGGCGCTGAAACACGCACATCGCCAGCTGGACGGCGGGGCGGTTGCGCAGCGCGCGGTCCCAGGAACGGCGGAGATATTCGGTCGTTGCGTCGTAGAGCGCCTGCTCGCCGCCGGGCCCGGGCGTCAGATCGTAGCTGAAGGTATCGCAAACGCGCGGAAGATAGAGCGGGGTTCCGTCGAGCGCGACCATCTCCTCCTTGGCGCGGCGGATGAAATGCCGGTCGCGGTCGGCGGCGGGAAAGCGGCGCAGCGCCTCCGCGGTCGCGAAAACCCGCGCGTCGAGCAGCCGCCACAGATGATGCCAGGGCGAATCGCGGCCCATATGCGGCGTCGCGGTGAGCAGCAGCAAGTGGCGCGCGGCCCAGCCCAGGCCGGCGAAACGGTCCCGCGCGGGCGCCGCGCCGGCCAGCGCCTCCGCCAGTTCGTAGCGCCGCCGCTTCCGCGTGCGGCCCCCGGCGGTCGCGGCGGAGAGCTTGTGCGCCTCGTCGAACGCGATGAGCTCGTAGGGCCGGACGCCGGGCGCGCGGAGCGCCGCGAAGCCGCGCGCGCCGCGCAGGGTGTCGAGCGACACGATAACGAGGTCGCTCCCCGCGCCGAGGAACGGGTTGCCCGCCGCCGCGCCCGGCCCGAAGGCGACGCGGAAGCGCAGGCCGAACAACGTGCGCAGCTCGCGCTCCCAATTGCCCACCAGCCCGGCGGGCGGAACGATCAGCGCGCGCCGCAGCCGCTCGCGCAAGAGCATTTCGCGGATATAGAGGCCGGTCATGATTGTCTTGCCCGCGCCGGCGTCGTCGGCGAGCAGAAAGCGCAGCGGGTCTTGCGGCAGCATGCGTTCGTACACCGCGATGCGCTGGTGCGGCAGCGGGTCGATGCGCGCGGTCTCGGCGGCGAAAGCGGGGTTGAAGCGATGCCCGTGCGCCAGCCGCAGCGCCTCCGCCGCCGCGGCCACGGCCTCCGCGGCCCCGCCGAAATCGAGCGGCGGCGGGGCCGCGGGGCGCGCGCGGACGGACATTTCGGGCCGGCGGGCGGTCATGGGAACATTGAAGAAATAAATCGGCGCCCGGTCCACCGCCCGGCGCATTCGCGCAGGGCAATTCAAGGAACGCCGTATTGGACGGCTGCGATGGCCTTGAGGCGGTTTTCGGCGAAGGCTTCGCGGATGGCGGCAAGCGGCTCCGGCAGAGGCCCGACAAGCCGCGGCGCGGTGTTGCGCAGCGCCGCGAGGGCCTGCGGAGCGTTGCCGGCGCCGATACGACCGGCGCCCTCGCAACCGCGACGTTCGCGCCTTCCCTGCCGACATCGCGCGTTGCGGGAACGTGCGGGCAGGACGCCCGCGGTCCCGGGCCCCGCCTGCGGCGGGGTCGCCGCGAGTCGACATCGAAAGTTGCGAGACCGTATCGGCTCTCGACCGGCGCGGCCGTCCGTGGTAAACGCCGCGGCGGCCGATCCGGGGGGCGGGGGATGCGCGCGGGGATAATCGTCTTTCCGGGGTCGAACTGCGACCGCGACGCGGCGGTGGCGCTCAAGGCCGCTTTCGGGACGCCGCCGGCGATGGTGTGGCATGCCGATACGGAGCTGCCGCCGCTCGACCTGATCGTGCTGCCGGGCGGGTTTTCCTACGGAGACTATCTGCGCGCGGGGGCGATGGCCGCGCGGTCGCCGGCGATGCGCGAGGTGGTTGCGCGCGCGCGCGCCGGCGCGGCGGTGCTCGGCATATGCAACGGGTTTCAGGCGCTGACCGAATGCGGGCTGCTGCCGGGGGCGCTGCTGCGCAACCGGGACATGCGCTTTCTCTGCCGCGATTGCGCGCTCACGGTGGAGCAGGCCGACAGCCCGTTCACCCGCGCGTTCGCGCAAGGCGAGACCGTGTCGATGCCCATAGCCCACAACGACGGCAACTATTACGCCGACGACGAAACGCTGGCGCGGCTGGAGGGGGAAGGGCGCGTGGCGTTCCGCTATGCGGGCGGGGCGCCCAACGGCGCGCGCGCCGATATCGCCGGCATATTCGACGCGCGGCGGCGCATCCTGGGCATGATGCCGCACCCCGAACGCGCCGCCGACCCGGCGCTCGGCGGAACCGACGGCGCGCGCCTGTTCGCCGGCCTGCCGGCGGGGCCGTGACCGCCGCCGGCGCCGCTCCCGCGGAAGCGCACGGGCTGACGCGCGGCGAATACGACCGCGTCGTCGCGGCGCTCGGGCGGGCGCCGAACCTTGCGGAGCTCGGCGTTTTCTCGGCCATGTGGAGCGAGCATTGCTCCTACAAATCGTCGCGCAAATGGCTTGCGGAACTCCCGACCGAGGCGCCGTGGGTCATCCAGGGGCCGGGCGAAAACGCCGGCGTCGTCGATATCGGCGATGGGCTGGCCGCCGTCTTCAAGATGGAGAGCCACAACCACCCGTCGTACATAGAGCCGTATCAGGGCGCGGCGACCGGCGTCGGCGGGATTTTGCGCGACGTGTTCACGATGGGCGCGCGCCCCGTAGCCATACTGAATTGCCTGCGGTTCGGCGCGCCGGAACATGCGAAAACGCGGCATCTCGCGGCCGGCGTCGTCGCCGGCATCGGCGGCTACGGCAATTGCGTCGGCGTGCCGACCGTGGGCGGCGAGTGCAGTTTCGATTCGCGCTACGACGGCAATGTGCTCGTCAACGCGATGGCGGTGGGCATTGCGCGCGCCGACCGCATCTTCCGCGCCGCGTCGGGAACGCCGGGCAATCCGGTCGTCTATGTGGGGTCGAAGACCGGGCGCGACGGGATCCACGGCGCGTCGATGGCGTCGGCGCCGTTCGGCGCCGGCGGCGAGGAGAAGCGCCCCACGGTGCAGGTGGGCGACCCGTTCGCCGGGAAGCGCCTTATGGAGGCGTGCCTCGAACTCATGGCCGGCGACGCCATCGTCGGCATTCAGGACATGGGGGCCGCGGGGCTGGCGTCGGCGTCGGTCGAACTCGCCGCGCGCGGCGGAACCGGCATCGCGCTCGATCTCGACCGCGCGCCGGCGCGCGAACCCGGAATGACCGCCCACGAACTGATGCTGTCGGAAAGCCAGGAGCGCATGCTGACTGTCTTGCGGCCGGGCTCCGAGGACGCCGCGCGCGCGGTGTTCGAGAAATGGGAGCTCGAATTCGCGGTTATCGGCGAGGTTACGGAAGGCGGGCGGCTGGTTTTGCGCCGGGACGGGCGCGAAGCGGCCGACATGCCCGTGGCCGCGCTGGCCGCGGGCGCGGCGCGCGATCTTCCCCAAGCCGCGCCGCCGCCGCCGCCGCCCCTGCGGGCGCCGGCGCATTGCGGGCCCGAGGACGCGCTCCTCGCCCTGCTCGGCGGCAGCGAGCTCGGCAGCCGCCGGTGGATCCACGAGCAGTACGACAGCATGGTGATGGGCGACACGGTGCGCGGGCCGGGCGGCGATGCGGCGGTCGTGCGCATCCACGGAACGCGGCGCGCGCTGGCGCTGACCGCCGACTGCACGCCGCGCTACTGCGAGGCCGACCCCGAAACCGGGGCGCGGCAGGCGGTTGCGGAGGCGTGGCGCAACCTCAACGCCGTCGGCGCGCGCCCGCTCGCGGTCACCGACTGCCTCAATTTCGGCAACCCCGAGCGGCCCCATGTCATGGGGCAGTTCGCCGCCGCCGTGCGCGGCATGGCGGCGGCCTGCAAGGCGCTCGGCATGCCCGTCGTTTCCGGCAATGTGTCGTTCTACAACGAGACCGGAGAGCGCAATATCCCGCCGACGCCGCAGATCGGCGCGGTGGGCCTCGTCGATGACATCGGCGCCATCGCCGGCATGGCTCCGGCGCCGGGCGATACGCTGGCGCTCATCGGCGGGGACGGGGGGCATTCGGGGCAGTCGCTCTATGCGCGGCTGCTGCTCGGCGCGGATTGCGGCCCGCCGCCGCCGGTCGATCTCGAGGCCGAGCGGCGCGCCGGCGAGCTCGTGCGCGCCCTGATTCGCGCCGGGCGGGTCTCATGCTGCCACGACATATCCGACGGCGGCCTGTTCGTTTGCGTCGCGGAGATGGCGGCGGCCGGCGGCGTGGGCGCCGCGCTCGACGGCCCCGCCGACGCGGCCTGGCTTTTCGGCGAGGATCAGGGCCGTTACGTTGTCGGGGCGGCGGATGCGGCGCCGGTCATGGAGGCCGCGCGCGCGGCCGGCGTTCCGGCGCGCCCGATCGGCCGCGCCGGCGGCGAGGCGTTGACGCGCCGGGGCGCGGAGGCCATACTCGTGCGCGACCTGCGGGCGGCGCGCGAACGCTGGCTGCCCGCTTTCATGGCCGGGGATATCGACCGATGGCGATGGACGCGAGCGAAATCGAACGGATGATCCGCAACGGCATCCCGGACGCCGAGGTGCGGCTGGAAGACATGCGCGGCGACGGCGATCACTACGCCGCTTTCGTCGTGTCGCCGGCCTTTCGGGGCAAGACCCGCGTGCAGCAGCACCAGATGGTATATCGGGCGCTGGGGGGCAATATGGGCGAGGCGTTGCATGCGCTGGCGCTCCAGACCGCGGCGCCCGACGACGGCTGAGAAACGCCCGCCGCTTCACACACACCGCAAGGAGACGACACGATGGACACGATGAACGCCGACCGCGCGAATCTGGCCTTCAAACGCATCGAAACCGAAATCGGCTCGCATCCGGTCGTGCTGTTCATGAAAGGCACGCCGATCTTCCCGCAATGCGGGTTTTCGGCGCTGGCCGTCCAGGTGCTCAGCCATCTCGGGGTCAAGTTCAAGAGCATCGACGTGCTCACCGAGCCGAGCATCCGCCAGGGCGTCAAGGACTACAGCAACTGGCCCACCATCCCGCAGCTCTACGTGGACAAGGAGTTCGTCGGCGGCGCCGACATTATCCGCGAGATGTACGAGTCCGGCGAGCTGACCGATCTGCTCCGCGGCAAGGGTATCGAAACGAACGCCTGAACGCCGCGCCGCGCCGCGGGCGGCGGCCCCCGCCGGGCGCGCGGTCGAGCGCGAAACCGGCGCGGCCCGGGCCCATGCGCTCCCGCCTCCTGCGTCTCGCGGCGCGGCTTGCCGTCGCCGCCCTCGCGGCGGGCGCGGCAATGCCGCCGGGCGGCGCGCGCGCCGAGGACGCGCCGCCCGTGCCGCTCGCCACGTGGACCGACCCAAGCCTGGGCGCGGACTGGCTGACGCTCGATCTCGCGCGCCAGCTCTTCCCCGGCGCCGATGAGGTCAAGCCGCTGGAGTCGAACCCGGCGGTCGCGCCGGTCTTCTCCGGCGGCGCGTTGCAGGGCTATGCGTTCGTTACGCGCGACGTCACGGAATCGCTGGGGTTTTCGTCGCTCGAGTTCCTCATCGCCGTGGGGCTGCGGCTCGACGGCGCGCTCGCCGGCGTGCGCGTCGTGCGCCACCGCGAACCGATCATCGACCTCATCATGCTCGAGGAGCTGGTGCCGCGCTTCGCCGCGCAATACGCGGGGATCGACATCCGCGCGCCGCTTCGCGTAAGCCTCAACCGGGTGCAGGATCCCGGCGCGGTGGACGGCATTTCCGCCGCCACCATCAGCGCGATCCTGTTCAACGAAGCGATACTGCGCGCCGCCCGCCTGGTCGCCCAAGCAAAGGGAATCCGCCTGCACGACCGGCCCGTTCTGGATACCATCGGCTACCGGCCCGCCGGATTTTCGGAACTGGTCGCAAGCGGCGCGGTGGGGCGGCTCCGCGTAACGCGCGCCGACGCGGCGGCCGCGGGCGTGGCCGACCCCGATCTTTCCGGCGGGCGCTCGAACGCCGACCTCTACGTCTATGCGCACGAGCGCGACAGCGGCGCCGCGGCGCCGGCGTATTCCGGCGACCTGCTGTTCGACCTCTATGCCGGCCCGGCGATGACGCCGACCATCGGGCGCAACCTGCTCGGCGACCAGTGGTTCGACCTGTTCGTCAGCGGCCGCAACCCCAACGACCTGATGCTCGGGCTGATGACCGTCGGGCCGTATTCGATAGACGGCGAAGCGCATATATCGAGCGGCCCGTTCAAGCGGCTGCGCCTCTACCAGAACAGCAAGGCCTACGAACTCAGCAAGGATCGCTACCGCTATCTCGGCTTTCTGCACGGGACCGACAAACCCCGATTCGCGGAAATCGGGCTGTTCCGGATACCCGGAGACAGCGGCGTGGATCCGGTTTTGCCGTGGACGCTCGGCGTGACGGTGGAAAGCGCCGGCGGCGGCGAAACGGCGGAGTTCCGCCTCGACTACGCGCTGGACGACGAGTTCGTGCTGCTGCCGAGCGGCCTCGCGGCCCTTGCGCTCGACAGCGACGCCCCGCCCTGGATGGCGGCGTGGCGCGCGCAGGCGGGGAATCTCGCCGTGCTGGCGGCGCTGCTGGCCGCTCTGGTCCTGATACTCGCCCGCATGGACGCGCTTTCGCGCCGGCCGCGGCTGTTGTTCTGGACGCGGATCGCTTTTCTCGCCTTCGTTCTCGGCTGGCTCGGATGGTATGCCGGCGCCCAGGTGACGATCGTCAACGTGCTGACATGGCTGCAATCGGCCATCGCCGGGGAGGGGCTTTCCGTGTTCCTGTCGGACCCGCTGATCGTCGTGCTGATCGCATTTACGGCGGCGACGTTCTTCGTGTTCGGGCGGGGGATTTTCTGCGGCTGGCTGTGCCCGTTCGGCGCGCTTCAGGAACTGCTCGGCAAGGCGGCGCAGGCGCTCGGCGTGCGCCAATTCGCGCTCGGCCATCGCGCGCACCGCATGCTTTGGCCGGTGAAATACCTCGTGCTCGCCGGCCTTGTCGGACTCTCGTTCCATTCCATGACGATGGCCGGGGCCGCGGCGGAGGTGGAGCCGTTCAAGACCGCGATCTCGCTCTATTTCGCGCGCGCGTGGCCGTATGTCGCATGGGCCGTCGCGCTGCTCGCCGCCGGGCTGTTCGTGGAGCGCTTCTTCTGCCGCTTCCTGTGTCCGCTCGGCGCGGCGATGGCCGTGGCCGGCAAGCTTCGGCTCGCCAACGTCCTCAAGCGGCGCGCGGAATGCGGCTCGCCCTGCCAGCTGTGCGCGCGGCGCTGCCCCATCGGCGCCATCGAGCCGTCGGGGCGCATCCGCATGGACGAATGTTTCTATTGCCTCGACTGCCAAGTATTGTACCGCGACGAACATGTGTGCCCGCCGCTGGTGCGCGCGCGGCGGCGCGGGCCTCTGCCGGCCGCGCCCGGCGCGGTCGCCGCCGGCGCGGCGGCGGGCGGCTGAACGGGCAGGCGGGCGGCCGGTCCGGCGCCTACGCGGCGGCCTTGCGCGCCCGCGGATGAGCCGCGCGGTACGCCGCCAGCATCTCCGCCGCCGCCACATCGGTATAGCGCTGCGTGGTGGACAGGCTGGCGTGGCCGAGCAACTCCTGGATCGTTCTGAGATCGCCGCCATCGGCCAAAAGATGGGTAGCGAAACTGTGCCGCAGCGCATGCGGCGTCGCCGTTTCCGGCAGGCCGAGAAGCGCCCGCACGCGCCGCATCTGCCTTTGCGCCACGCCGGGGTCGAGGCGCCCGCCGCGCGCGCCGACGAACAGCGGCGCGCCGCGTTCGGCATGGCCCGGACGCACGGCGAGCCAGGCGGCGAGGGCTTGCGCCACCGCCGGCAGAACGGGAACCACGCGCTCCTTGCCGCCCTTGCCGACGATGCGCAGAGATTCCGGGTTTCCCGCGGCGTCGCCGCAATTCAGGCTCAGCGCCTCGCCGATGCGCAGGCCGCAACCGTAAAGGAGCGTGGCCAGCGCGGCGTCGCGCGCCGCTATCCACGGTTTGTCGGAAATGTCGCCGATTTCGGCGATGAGCGAGCGCGCGTCGCCCTCCGACAGCGGGCGCGGCATGGGGCGCCGGCGGCGCGGCGTGCGCACCGCCGCGATATGCGGGTTGTGGGCGATGCCGCGCTTGTCGAGCCACGCGAAAAACCCGCGCACTACCGAGAGGGCGCGGGCAGTGCTGCTTCCCGCCGCGCCGCCGCGCCGCCGCGCCGCGAGCCAGGCGCGGAAATCCGCCGCCTTCAGGTCCGCCAGCACGGCCAGGCTCGCGGCGCCGCCGCGGTGCCGCGCAACGAAATCGACGAACGCCCCCAGGTCGCGCGCATAGCCGTCGCATGTGTGCGCCGAGGCGCGGCGCTCGTCCGCCAGCCACGAGCGCCAGTCCGCAACGGCGCGCGCCAAATCCCCCGCCGCCGCCACGGCCTCAGCTCCCCGCCCGCGGCGGAACGATGCTCTGCCCGGTCTTGCCCCAGTCCGCGAGAAACGCGGCCAGCCCCTTGTCGGTCAGGGGATGGACGGCGAGTTGGCGGAGCACCTTCGGCGGCACGGTCGCCACGTCCGCGCCGAGCCGGGCCGCCTCCACCACATGCCGCGCGCCGCGCACCGACGCAACCAGCACCTCGGTTTCGAAACGGGGATATTGACGGTAGATCGCGCATATGTCGGCGATCAGCGCCATGCCGTCCTGCCCCAGATCGTCGAGGCGGCCGATGAACGGGGAGACGAAACCGGCGCCCGCCTTGGCCGCGAGCAGCGCCTGCGCGGCGGAAAAGCACAACGTTACGTTGACGGCGATATCCGCGTCGCGCAGCCGGCGGCAGGCCTTCAGGCCGTCCCATGTGAGGGGGACCTTTACCGCCACGTTGCCGGCGATTTCGGCCAGCCGGCGGCCCTCGCGGACCATGCCCCCGGCGTCGGTCGCCGTTACCTCGGCGCTGACCGGGCCCTCGACCGCCGCGCAGATCTCGGCGATCAGCGCTTCCATCGGCCGCCCGGTCCTGGCGACCAGCGACGGGTTGGTCGTCACGCCGTCGAGCAGGCCGGTGGCGGCGAGCTCGCGGATTTCCCCGATATCGGCCGTATCGACGAAGAATTTCATGGCATTGTCTCCGGCGAGAGAACGTTTCGCCTCGCAATATAGTACGGCGGGATGACCGCGCCAGCGGCCGGCGCCGGAGGGCGGGCGGTTTCGGTCCTGCTGCCCATCGCCGGCGCCGGGCCGTTCGACTATCTCGCGCCCGGCGGCACGGAGGCGCCCGACGGCGCGTTCGTGCGCGTCCCCCTCGGGCCGCGCCGCGCGATCGGCGTCGTCTGGGGCGCCGCCGCGGGCGGCGTCGCGCCCGAACGCTTGCGCGCGGTCGAGGCCGTGCTCGACACGCCGCCGCTCGACGGCCCCCTGCGCGCGTTTATCGACTGGACCGCGGCCTATTGCGTCGCGCCGCGCGGCGCCGTGCTGCGCATGGCGATGAGCGTGCCTGCCGCGTTCGACCCGCCGCCGACGGTCGGGCCGGTCGCGCGCGCCGGCGGCGCGGATGCCGCGGCGGAGGGGCGGCTGTCGCCGCAACGCGCGGCGGTGCTCGCGGCGCTGGACGCCGGCGGCCCCGCGACGCAGGCCGCGCTCGCCCGCCGCGCCGGCGTCGGGGCCGGCGTAGTGCGCGGGCTTCTGCGCGCCGGCGCGCTGCGCCGCATCGCCCGCGCCGCCGAACCCGAATGGCCGGCGCCCGACCCCGCCCGCGGGGCGCTTGCGCTCTCGCCCGCCCAGGCCGAGGCCGGCGAGGACCTTCGCCGCGCCGCGGGACGGGGGTTTTCCGTCGCGCTGCTCGACGGCGTGACCGGGTCGGGCAAGACCGAGGTGTATTTCGAGGCCGTGGCCGCCGCGCTCGAGAGCGGCGGGCAGGCGCTGGTGCTACTGCCCGAAATCGCCCTGAGCGCGCAATGGCTGGAGCGGTTCGAGCGCCGCTTCGGCGCGCGTCCGGCGGTGTGGCATTCCGATCTCGGCCCGCGCCGCCGCCGCGAGGCCTGGCGCGCGATCTGCCGCGGCCGCGCGCGGGTCGCCGTCGGCGCCCGGTCGGCGCTGTTCCTTCCCTTCGCCGCGCTCCGGACGATCGTCGTGGACGAAGAGCACGATCCGTCGTTCAAACAGGACGAAGGCGTCGTCTATAACGCGCGCGACCTGGCGGTGGCGCGGGCGCGCCTGGCGGACATACCCGTCGTTCTGTCGAGCGCGACGCCGTCGCTGGAGACGCTGAACAACGCCGCGCGCGGACGCTACCGCGCGCTGCGCCTGCCCGAACGCCACGGCGGCGCGCGGCTGCCCGCCATCGAGGCGATCGACATGCGCGCCCACCCGCCGCCGCGCGGGCGCTTCGTCGCGCCGCCGTTGGAGGCCGCGCTGCGCGAAACGTTCGAACGCGGCGAGCAGGCGCTGCTGTTTCTCAACCGCCGCGGCTATGCGCCGCTGACGCTGTGCCGCGCCTGCGGCCATCGGCTCGAATGCGCCAACTGCTCGACGTGGCTCGTCGAACATCGCCTGGCCGGCGAGTTGCGCTGCCATCATTGCGACTACCGCCGCGCGCCGCCGCGCCTGTGCCCGGAATGCGGCGCCGCCGACAGCCTCGCCGCCTGCGGCCCCGGCGTCGAGCGCCTGGAAGAGGAAGCGAAACTCCTGTTTCCCGACGCGCGCCTCGGGATCATGACGAGCGACCGCGTGCGCGGCCCCGCCGCCGCCGCGGAACTGGCGGCGGCGATGGCCGGGGGGCGGATCGATCTGCTGATCGGCACGCAGATGGTCGCCAAGGGGCACGATTTTCCCGGTCTGACGCTGGTCGGCGCGGTCGACGCCGATCTCGGCCTGACCGGCGGCGATCTGCGCGCCGCCGAACGCACCTTCCAGCTCCTGTTCCAGGTGGCCGGGCGGGCGGGGCGCGGGACGCGGCCCGGGCGCGCGCTGCTACAGACCTGGGCGCCTGAGCACCCGGTAATCCGCGCGCTCGCGGCGGGCGACCGGGAGGGTTTTATCGCCGCCGAAACCGGGGCCCGCCGCGCGGCGGGCATGCCGCCGTTCGGGCGCCTCGCCGCGCTGGTCGTTTCCGGGCCGAACGAAGCCGCGGCCCGCGCCGCCGCGGTCGATCTCGCCCGCCGCGCCCCCCGCGCGCCCGGTCTGCTGGTTCTCGGTCCGGCCCCCGCGCCGCTGGCGCTGGTGCGCGGCCGCTACCGCTTCCGCCTCCTCGTCCGCGGCCCCCGCGCCCGCGCCCTCAACGCCGTCGTAGCCCCCTGGGTAGCCGCCGCCCGCCCCCCGCCCGGCGTGCGCATACAGGTGGATATCGACCCCTACGATTTCCTGTGACGCGCTCCCCGGGTGCCGCCGGCGCCCCGTCGGCATGCCTCCGTCCGTCAAGGCATTGGCGGCGTTTCACGGCAGGTCCGCCCCGCGCGGAGCGGGCAGCGGTTTCGACAAATCGGTTGGCTCGATTGGCGAATCGTTCGTACCTGCGGCGCCTCTGGCGTGAGCGGCGCCCCGCCCGCCTTTCCGCGCCCCGGAAGCAATACGGCGGACCGGCCGCGCTACGCCGAACCTGCCCGCAGCGAGGCGGGCCGGGTCTGGATAAATGCGGACCGGTATTTCGAGGGCGTCTCGCCCGAGGCATGGAACTTCGCCATCTGCGGCTATCGGCCGGCGCAAAAATGGCTGCAAGACCGCAAGGGCCGCGCCCTGTCCTTCGACGACATTGCCCACTCAAGCCATAGAGGCGCATGGCGGTTGGGCCAGTCGCGTGAAAACACGCGGTATAATGTCGATGGTTCCGGTCTGTCGCGGGGCCGGTTCGATGCTCGGCGCCGCTTGTGCGAAATGCGGGCGGGCCGGAAGCCGTCGTCGGGTACGATGCTCGGCGCCGGTCGCGAACGGGAAGGGTAGGCGGGAACATGGCCGATGATCGGGCGGCGGCGCGCCTGCTCGGCGCCTACGGTCGCGAGGCGGCGCGTGTTCGGGCGACGGGGCAGGCGACCGAGCATAGTTACCGGGGGGCGCTTCAGGGGCTTGTCGAGGGGCTGGCGGGCGAGGGCGCGCGGGCGCTCAACGAACCCGCGCATGCGGAGTGCGGCGCGCCCGATTTCATCGTCGTCCGCGATGGCGTTCCGCTGGGCCATATCGAGTGCAAGGATGTGGGCGCTCCGCTTGACCGCGTCGAGGCCGGGGAGCAGCTGGGGCGCTACCGGCGGGGGCTGCCGAACCTGATCCTGACGGACTATCTCGAGTTCCGCCGCTATGCGAACGGCGCGCCGCGGGAAACTGCGCGGCTCGGGCGCATCGACGTCGCCGGCGCGTTCGCGCCGGATGGCGGCGGCGCGGCGCGCGTTGCGGCGCTGTTCGAGGCTTTTTTCTCTGCCGATTCGCCGACGGTTGCGAGCGCGCGGGAGTTGGCGGAGCGGATGGCGGGGAAGGCGCGCCTGCTGCGCGACGGCGTTGCGCGCATTCTCGCGCGGGAGGGGGAAGCGGGCGCGTTTCATGAAATGCTGACGGGCTACCGCGCGACGCTGATCCCCGACCTGGGCGCGGCGGATTTCGCCGATCTGCACGCACAGACGGCAGCTTACGGGCTGTTCGCGGCGCGCTGCCTGCATGATCCGTCTGCCGGACCGTTCACGCGGCGGGCGGCGGTTTTCGCGGAAACGACGCCGTTCCTGCGCGACCTGTTCCTGCGGGTCGCCGGCCCGGAAATCGACCGCCGCATTGCGTGGATTATCGATGATCTGGCGTTGTTGCTGCAACGCGCCGACATGGCGGCGATTCTTGAGGATTTCGGTCGGCGCACGCGGCGGGAAGACCCGGTCGTGCATTTCTACGAGGACTTTTTGGCGGCCTACGATCCCGGTCTGCGCGAGACGCGGGGCGTGTATTACACGCCCGAACCGGTTGTGTCGTACATCGTGCGTAGCGTGGATCGTCTGCTGCGGAGCCGTTTCGGCCTGGCGGACGGCCTTGCCGACACCGCGGCGACCGTCGATGCGGACGGGCAGCCTTCGCCGCGGGTTCTGATACTGGACCCTGCGGCGGGGACGGGGACATTCCTGCGCGAGGCGGTGGCGTTGATACGCAGCACGATAAAGGACAAGGGCTTGGCCGGCGGTTGGGCGGATTATGTGCGCCGCCATTTGCTGCCGCGGTTATCGGGGTTCGAGTTGCTGATGGCGCCGTACGCGATCTGTCACTTGAAGCTGGCGCTGGAGATAGGGGGGCCGGGTTTCGCGTTGCCCGAGGATGGGCGCCTGGGCGTATATCTTACCAATGCTCTGGAGGAGGCGCGCGAGGCGGATGCGGCCGGGCCGCTGTTTGCGCGGGAGGTTGCGCGCGAGGCGGCGGGGGCGGACGCTGTGAAGCGCGACCGTCCGGTGATGGCGGTCATCGGCAACCCGCCCTATTCGGGCCATTCGGCCAACACGGGCGCATGGATTGCCGGCCTGTTGCGCGGGCGCGACGGGGCCGAGCCCGCCGGCAGTTATTTCGAGGTCGATGGGCGCCCGCTCGGCGAGCGCAACCCGAAATATGTGAACGACGATTATGTCAAGTTTTTCCGTTTTGCGCAGTGGCGCATCGAGCGCACCGGCGAGGGCGTTCTCGGTTTCGTGACCAACCACAACTATCTCGACGCGCCGACCCTGCGGGGCATGCGTCAGCGTCTGATGGAGAGTTTCGACGACATCTACATTCTGGATTTGCACGGGAACGCGAAGAAGCGGGAGCGCGCTCCGGACGGCGGCAAGGACGAGAACGTATTCGACATCCAGCAGGGAGTGGCGATCGGTCTGTTCGTGAAGCGCGCGGACGGCAGCGGCGCGCCGGCGCGTGTGCGCCATGCGGATTTGTGGGGCTTGCGCGAGGCAGGCGCCGACGGCGGGAAGTACGGCTGGCTTGCCGACAACGATGTGGACAGTACGCGGTGGCGCGAGCTGGCGCCGCGCGCGCCGTTTTATCTTTTCGTTCCGCGCGACGAGGCGTTGGCGGCGGAATACGAGGCCGGCTGGCGACTGACCGACATATTCCCGGCGAACTCGGTGGGGATACTCACCGCGCGCGATCGCCTGGCGATCCGGTGGACGGGGGAGGAGACGCGGCGCGCCGCGGCGGAGTTCGCGAGCCTTCCGGAGGAGGAGGCGCGGACGCGCTACGATCTGGGCCGCGATGTCGATGAGTGGAAAGTGGCATGGGCGCAAGAGGACATACGCGCGCATCCGGACGCGGAGGCGCATGTCGCGCCTATCCTCTACCGCCCATTCGATATACGCTATACATATTACACCGGGCGGACGCGCGGCTTCATATGCCGGCCTCGCCGCGGCATCATGCGTCATATGCGCGCAGGGCCGAATCTCGCGCTTTGCGTCGGTCGCGCCGGGCAGGTCGTGGGGCCGGACGCTTGGGATGTGGCATTCGTTTCCAGGAACATGGTGGACCACAACCTGTTTCGGCGCGGCGGGAATTGCCTCTTTCCCCTGTACGTTTATCCCGCAGACGGCGGCGATTGCGCCGCGACCGGGCGCGCGGCGAATTTGACGCCCGGTTTCGCGGCGGCGGCGGGCGAAGCGCTCGACCTCGATTTCGTAACCGGGGACGCCGGAGATCTCACGGCGACCTTCGGACCCGAAGACATATTCCATTATATTTATGCAGTGCTTTACAGCCTCGAATACCGCCGCCGTTACGCCGATTTCCTGAAGTCGGATTTCCCGCGCGTGCCCTTGTCCGGCAACCGGGAATTATTCGCCGCCCTGGCCGGCCTGGGCCGGCGTCTCGCCGCCCTGCACCTGATGAACGATGACGCCGGCGCCCCGCCCGCCTTTCCGCGCCCCGGAAGCAACACGGTCGAAAGGCCGCGCTACGCCGAGCCCGCCTGCGGCGAACCGGGCCGGGTCTGGATAAACGCGGACCAGTATTTCGAGGGCGTCTCGCCCGAGGCGTGGAACTTCGCCGTCGGCGGCTACCGTCCGGCCCAAAAATGGCTGCAAGACCGCAAGGGCCGCGCCCTGTCGTTCGACGACATCGCCCACTACCGCCGCCTCTGCGCCGCCCTCGCCGAAACGCCCCGCGTCATGGCCCGCATCGACCGCGCCATCGAGGCCCACGGCGGCTGGCCAATCGCCTGAAAATGCGCAGCATTATGTCGGTGGTTCCGGTCTGTTGCGGGGCCGGTTCGACGCCCGGCGCCGCGCGCGCGAAACGCAAATGGGCGCCGAAGTCCGCTTATCGGGTATGATGATCGACACTGACCGCGAGCGGAAAGGACGGGGCGGAATATGGCGGCGGCGACGAATTCGGCGCGCTTGTTCGGCGCCTACGGTCGCGAGGTAGCGCGTGTTCGGGCGACGGGGCAGGCGACCGAGCATAGCTACCGGGCGGCGCTTCAGGGGCTTGTCGAGGGGCTGGCCGGCGGTGGCGCGCGGGCGCTCAACGAACCCGCGCATGCGGAGTGCGGCGCGCCCGATTTTATCGTGGTCCGCGACGGCGTTCCGCTGGGCCATATCGAGTGCAAGGATGTGGGCGCGCCGCTCGACCGCGTCGAGGCCGGGGAGCAGCTGGGGCGGTACCGGCGCGGACTGCCGAACCTGATCCTGACGGACTATCTCGAGTTCCGCCGCTATGCGAACGGCGCGCCGCGCGAGACGGCGCGGCTCGGGCGCATCGACGCCGCTGGCGCGTTCGCGCCGGATGGCGGCGGCGCGGCGCGCGTTGCGGCGCTTTTCGAGGCGTTTTTCACAGCCGATTCGCCGACGGTTGCGAGCGCGCGGGAGTTGGCGGCGCGGATGGCGGGGAAGGCGCGTCTGCTGCGCGACGGCGTTGCGCGCATTCTTGCGCGAGAGGGCGAAGAGGGCTCGTTTCATGAAATGCTGACGGGCTACCGCGCGACGCTGATTCCCGATCTGGGCGCGGCGAATTTCGCCGATTTGCACGCGCAAACGGCGGCCTACGGGCTGTTTGCGGCGCGCTGCCTGCACGGCCCCGGGGCCGTGCCGTTCACGCGCCAATCGGCCGCTTTCACCGACACGACGCCGTTCCTGCGCGACCTGTTCCTGCGGGTTGCCGGTCCGGAAATCGACCGCCGCATTGCGTGGATTGTCGATGATCTGGCGTTGTTGCTGCAACGCGCCGACATGGCGGCGATTCTCGCCGATTTCGGACAACGCACGCGGCGGGAAGACCCGGTCGTGCATTTCTACGAGGATTTTTTGGCCGCCTACGATCCCGGTCTGCGCGAGACGCGGGGCGTGTATTACACGCCCGAACCGGTTGTGTCGTACATCGTGCGCAGCGTGGATCGTCTGCTTCGGCGCCGCTTCGGCCTGGCGGACGGCCTTGCCGACACCGCGGCGACCGTCGATGCGGAGGGACGGCCGTCGCCGCGCGTTCTGATACTGGACCCTGCGGCGGGGACGGGGACATTCCTGCGCGAGGCGGTGGCGTTGATACGCAGCACGATAAAGGACAAGGGCTTGGCCGGGGGTTGGACGGATTATGTGCATCGCCATTTGCTGCCGCGGTTGTCGGGTTTCGAATTGCTGATGGCGCCATACGCGATCTGTCACTTGAAGCTGGCGCTGGAAATAGGCGGGTCGGGTTTCGCGCTGCCCGCGGATGGGCGTTTGGGCGTATATCTTACCAATGCGCTTGAGGAGGCGCGCGAGGCGGACGCGGCCGGGCCGCTGTTCGCGCGCGAGGTTGCGCGCGAGGCGGCGGGGGCGGACGCGGTGAAGCGCGACCGTCCGGTGATGGCAGTCATCGGCAACCCGCCTTATTCGGGGCACTCCGCCAACCGGGGCGTGTGGATCGCCGGCCTCTTGCGCGGGCGCGACGGCGGCGAACCCGCCGGCAGTTATTTCGAGGTCGATGGGCGCCCGCTCGGCGAGCGCAACCCGAAATGGGTAAACGACGATTATGTCAAGTTTTTCCGTTTCGCGCAGTGGCGCATTGAGCGCACCGGCGAGGGCGTGCTCGGCTTCGTGACCAATCACAACTACCTCGACGGGCCGACATTCCGCGGGATGCGCCGCAGCCTTATGGAGAGTTTCGACGACATCTACATTCTGGATTTGCACGGGAACGCGAAGAAGCGGGAGCGCGCTCCGGACGGCAGCAAGGACGAGAATGTATTCGACATCCAGCAGGGCGTGGCGATCGGGCTGTTCGTGAAGCGCGCGGACAGCGGCGGCGCGCCGGCGCGTGTGCGCCACGCGGATTTGTGGGGCATGCGCGAGGCAGGCGCCGACGGCGGGAAGTACGGCTGGCTCGCCGACAACGATGTGGACAGTACGCGGTGGCGCGAGTTGACGCCGCGCGCGCCATTCTACCTGTTCGTTCCGCGCGACGAGGCGCTGGCGGCGGAATACGAGGCGGGCTGGCGACTGACCGACATATTCCCTGTGAACTCGGTGGGCATCGTCACCGCGCGCGATCGCCTGGCGATCCGGTGGACGGGGGAGGAGATGCGGCGCGCCGCGGCGGAGTTCGCGAGCCTTGCCGAAGAAGAGGCGCGGACGCGCTACAATCTGGGCCGCGATGCTCGCGACTGGCGAGTGGCGTGGGCACAGGAGGATATTCGCGCGCATCCGGATGCGGACGCGCATGTCGCGCCCATTTTGTACCGCCCATTCGATATACGCTATACGTACTACACCGGAAAGACGCGCGGTTTCATCTGCAAACCGCGTCGCGCCGTCATGCGCCACATGCGCGCGGGGCCGAACCTCGCACTTCTTTCATGCCGCCAGCAATCGCAGGCCGGCGCGGAATGGGCTCTTTGCGGCGTGACGCGCTCGATCGCGGAGTCCTGTGCGCTGTCGAACAAGACGAGAGAAATAGGATCGGTCTTTCCCCTATACGTGTACCCGTGCGGAGCCGAAAGTACGTTGGAAAGAGGCCGCGAGCCGAACCTCTCTCCCGAGTTCGTCGAAGCGGCCCGCGCGGCGTTCGAACTCGAACTTTTTTCCGAAGGCGCCGGCGATCCCGCCGCCGCCGCAGGGCCCGAAGACATCTTCCACTACATATACGCGGTGCTTCACAGTCCCGAATACCGGCACCGCTACGCCGATTTCCTGAAGTCGGATTTCCCGCGCATACCCTTGTCCGGCGACCGGGAATTGTTCGCCGCCTTGGCCGGCTTGGGCCGGCGCCTCGCCGCGCTGCATCTAATGGAGGAAGACGCCGGCGCCCTGCCCGCCTTTCCCCGCCCCGGAAGCAACACGGTCGAAAGGCCGCGCTACGCCGAGCCCGCCCTCGACGAACCGGGCCGGGTCTGGATAAACGCGGACCAGTATTTCGAGGGCGTCTCGCTTGAGGCGTGGAATTTCGTCATCGGCTGCTACCGTCCGGCCCAAAAATGGCTGCAAGACCGCAAGGGCCGCGCCCTGTCGTTCGACGACATCGCCCACTACCGCCGCCTCTGCGCCGCCCTGGCCGAAACGCCCCGCATCATGGCCCGCATCGACCGCGCCATTGAGGCCCATGGCGGCTGGCCAATCGCTCGGCATGGAGCGTGATCGAGCAGTGTGCGGGCGGAGCGCCGCGCAGCAGCCGCGGCGGAGGCGGTTTGCCCCGGACGAATTCGCGCCCCCCTGCCGTCACGGCGGGGTTAATGAACGACGCGAAGCTAATTTTCTCGGGGCAAGCTTTCAATTCGTGCGAACTCGCGTTCGTTGTCGGTGACGACGGTGTCTCCGAGCGCGATGGCGTGGGCGGCGATGAGCATGTCGTTACCGCCAATGGGCCGGCCCATGCTCTCCAGAAGGGCGCGAAGCGCGCCGTAAGCGATGGCGGCAGCCGCGTCGAAAGGCGCGATCCCGATTGCGCCGAGCACGGGTTTCGATCTGTCTGGAAAGCCGCCGTCGCCCGGCTTTCTCCGCCCCGTATCGCAGTTCGGCCGCTACGATGGCGCTGGTTCGGACACGCTCACCGCCGACTTCCCGAACGCGCCGCGCGACCGGGCCCCACGGATTGCGGACAAGTTCGGATACGATATTCGTATCCAGAAGGTAGCGCGTCAAAGCTCGACGTCGTCGATGGGCAGATCCCGAATCGGCGGAAATTCGTCGTCGAGCGGCTCAAGCGTCGCCAACACCGCCTCCAGCGACCGGCGCGGCGCGGGCTCGACAATCAAGCGGCCGGCCTCCCGGCGCAGAATGGCTTCGTCGCCCGGAAGCGCGAACTCGCGCGGGATCGACACTGTCTGCCCTTGCCCGTCCCGGGCAATTCTCACTCGGCGTTCGTCGGACATGGCGGCCTCCCCTTCGATATGTGCCGATGCGCGCTCCTCAATGTAGCGATGCAGCGGCGCGTGTCAAGCGCCGCAACGCGCCCACCGCTGAATATATGCCTTCGCTGGCAGTCACCGATGCCGCCTGTTCGGCGCGCGCGGCGCAGGCGCGGGGCCGATGAACAGCAACAGCGAATACGCGCCGCGACCGCGCGAAGCAGACGGCGACAAGCTTGCGGCGGCCGCCTGCCGCTGTATCGGATATGCAATTGCACCACTATATCGGCAGCTCCGCAAAGGCCGACCCACTTCATCGACACCACACTACGGTATGGCAACGCGGATAGTGCCGCCCCTCGCCCACGCCAAGTTTGATCGCCGTTACAAGCACAGCTTCTACCGAGCGTTATACAGTATTGCCAGTGCCTCGCCACACCGCATATCGCCAAGATCGCCCGCGCATGCGAACTAGTTCCGAAAACGCTTGTTCGGTATGTCCTTCCGATCCACAAGTATCTTGCCGAACGCACATGCGATTCGTCAACTGAGAAAGGACTTTCACTTGCCATTGTCATAGGCAGCCGTTTCTACTAAATCGTCGCTATCTTCCTCATTCTCATATGTTGGTTCTGGCGGTTCTGCAGACGCCACTTCCTTTCGGAAAGTTGGACGAACATCCCCGCACTTCTTACCCATCGCCTTGTGGATCAGGTCGAACATGGCTTGGCCTCTCTGGATGAAAAATTCGTTAAACCGATCAGCGCGCAACAATTGAGGATCAATCCAGTGCTTCTTTAAAACATCATCGAGACCATACATGTCGCCATCGAGATCTCTCAGATATTCAGATGGACTCCTCTTGCCTATCTTTCTATTGGTACGCGCATCGATGGGGGTTTTATTGATCACTGAATCGACAATCGCCCTTCTCACACTATGCGTTTTACACCATTCAACAGGGAAGATATGATGAATATCTATGTTGTCTTCGTGCCACACAGCAAGAGACAAAGATTTTCCGGTCCGCCAATCAGCTGCTCCGAACTTCATCTGCAACGCATACAGGCCTTTGTATGCAGCACTGTTTTTTCGCCTTAACGATATCAAACGATCAGCAACAAAATTAGCTTCCCGCATGAGCCTCGGTATGATGCCGCTACGAACATATTGCGGCATCTCACCCAAGTCCGACGCAATCTGAGTTTCCGCTCCGGCGCCATAGGATTCGCTAAAAATCCCGGTCCAGAACCAGCGTTCTAAAAGCATCTCCGCATTCGCCGTTTCTAATTCATCTTTTAACTCAACATAGAGTGCAGAGAGCGACACAATTTGTGTGTTGTACGGAACATCCTTTTGTGCAAATATAAACTGTTTATGAAGGAACCGCGCGGCCTCTTCATATCCTTTCTGGACATCGTTAGCCCAAGCCTCATATTGCCAACGAGATAAATTCAACAGTTCGGTCTTCCTGCAGCTGATAGGCGGCGCCTGTTCTGTATGTCCTCCACTTGCCATAAATTGCTTCCGGTCCCTATGACTAGCCAGCAAGGCAATAACCTGCAGGAAATGCTCGCCGTCTATTCCTTTCAATACGGCATATTTGGAATGCAGATCCTTGCGTCGTCGCTGCCAGTCATCCCTCAGCGAAAACCCGTCTGCAGCAAACATTGCCGTAACAAGCTCGAAGGTGTTAAGTGCCATTCCGCCTGTGTTGACTTTTTCAAATATCTTGCATACTGCTTCTTTAGTTGTCATTTGATGCAAGCGAATAACCGGTACAGTATGGTCAGTAAAATTACGCAAAATATCTCGAATAAATTTGTCGCGAAATTCAGAAACGTTACCTTCGGGATGCGGTGTCGGTGGCTGCGACCAGTAGTCAGTATATCGAAGCAGCCAATTCATAGGCGTCATCGGATCCAAAAGGTTTGCGATGGGCATCATGTGATTTTTGAACTCCTCATCAGTGGACGACACATCGAGAACAACCTCGCGCCCGAATTCGCCGACGATGCGCTTGTTTTCCGGTACGCTTATAATTGCGTCCTCGCGATCATAACGCGGGTTCATGGCATCGATCATGTTAATATAGTACCAACGTTCTACTGCTTTGCCACGAGAATTATACGTTGCAACCGGTGAGTCGCGAAGCAACGCTTGGTACAACGACGTGAGGCGCTGTTGACCATCGAGCAGAAATTCGCTGGCCTCAACTGCGGATTCGTTGGATACGCCTTCAACGGGCCGGCACTTGAACCGAATGTCACCGCCCGACCGCAGCGTCATAACTGCGCCGATGGGATGTGCTCGCGATATGCTGGCCAGCAAACCGCGTATGCGCATGTCGTCCCAAACCCAACCGCGCTGAAAATCAGGCAGCTGTACTTGGCAGCTT
The DNA here is from genome assembly GCA_965201115.1 of Alphaproteobacteria bacterium. GTDB lineage: Bacteria > Pseudomonadota > Alphaproteobacteria > UBA7887 > UBA7887 > JANQOH01. Next base: position 3,565,543 of record OZ241745.1, on the reverse strand, counting down.
GCCACGTTGTCCAGCAACTGCTTCAGCGAAACAGGATTCGTGTCGAACATTGGCGCATCCTCCGAGTGTGCTGTATAGGCCCATTTCGTCATTCAAGCCGCTCGCTCCGTACCCCGATGGTGGATGGGGCGATAGGCGGATCGCATGATGAGCGGCTGCGGAGTACTGGACCTGACAAGTGATTCGACGACTGGGTACCGATGTTCGCGTAATCGATGCGCGAAGTCAACCGAGAAATTGCGCGGTCGGTATCGCGCGCGGCGGCGTGCGGGGGCGGGTTTACCGCCACCCGGCAGTTGCGTGCCGAACGGCGAACGCGGCCATGACGATCAGCGCCAGAGCCAAAATCGGCGTGTTGCCATGGCGGGCGAACAGGGTCGCGCTCGGACGCGGGGCAGGCAGGGGGGCGTCCAAGGCCGCCGTCTCGCCCAAGGCGGCGCGGGCGGTTACGCGGCCCCACGGGTCGATGACGCCGCTGATGCCGGAATTGGCGGCGCGGACGAGGGGGAGGCCTTCCTCGACGGCGCGCAGGCGGGCCTGCTCGAAATGCTGGTAGGGGCCGGCGCTGCGGCCGTACCACGCGTCGTTGGTGACGTTGAGCAGCCATTGCGGGCGGGCGGCGGGAGCGGTTACGGCGCCGGGGAAGATCGCTTCATAGCAGATCAGGGGGGAGAAAGGCGGCGCGCCGGGGACGGACAGCGCGCGCGGGCCGGGGCCGCGCGTGAAGCCGGCATCGCCGCCCATCGCCAGGCCGGCGACCGACAGGCCGCGCAGGGGGGAGTATTCGCCGAACGGCACGAGATGGAACTTGTCGTAGGCCGCCGTGACGCGCCCCGCGGGATCCAGCGCCTGGATGCTGTTCCATATGCGGCGCGAACCGTCGGGCGCGAACTCCATGCGCACGGCGCCGGCGACCAGCGCGCCGCCGGGCGGAACGCTGCGCACAGCGTGGGCGCGTTCGGGGAAATCGAGCGACAGGTCCCACGGGCTGGCGGTTTCGGGCCAGATGACCAGCGTGGGCGGCTCCGCGGCGGGCTGCGTCGAGAGCGCTTCGTGGCGGCGGTAGCGTTCGGCAAACAGGTCTTCGCGCCATTTGCGGTGCTGCGCGACATTGGCCTGCACAAGGCGCAGGCGCGTATCGGGCTGGAACGCTGTTTCCGCTTGCGCCAGCGTCCACGCGCCGGCGGCGGCGTTCGCGGCCAGCAGCGCGGCCGCGGCGGCGGGGGCGGCCCACGGGCGGGGGCGGTCGGCGAACGCCGCCAGCGCGCCGGCGGCGAAGGCGGCAAGCGCGCTCAACCCATAGGCGCCGAGTACAGCGGCCAGCTGAATGGCGGCGGGCCAAGGCGTCCAGACATAGCCGGCGAGATTCCACGGGAAGCCGCCCATGATCAGCGTTCCGCGCAGATATTCGCCCGCGGTCCAGGCGGCGGCGAACACGGCGGCGCGCCAAAGGCCGCGCGGCGCGAGGGCGCGATAGACGGCGCAAGAGACGGCGGGGAAGACGGCGCACATGCCGGCCAGTCCGGCGACGGCGAACGGCGCGGCCCACTCGGCGACTTCGGCGACGAAGAAGGCGTTGCCGACCCAGTAGAGGCCGGCAACGAAGTGGGCGAAGCCGAACACGAGGCCGACGCCGAACGCGCCGCGCGGGCCGCGGCAACCGTCCGCGAGGTAGAGGAGGCCGGCGAGCGCGGCGATCAGGGCGGGGGGGAAATGGACGGGGGCGAAGCCGGCGAAGCCGGCGGCGCCCAGGGCGGCGGCGAGGGCGAGGCGGCGGCGGCCGCGCAAGCGCGCGAGGGCTGCCGCCAGGCGGCGGGCGGCGCGCGGGATCATGGACCGGTTATCGCCGTCACGGCCGCGACTCCCCGGCGGCGGCGCGCGGAGGAAGGATGCGGGCAGGATGCCCGCGGTCCCGGGCCCCGCCTTCCGCGGGGTCGAGCATTTCGGTACAGGCGCTCAGGGCGCGGCGGCCTTGGCGGGGATGACGCGGATGCGGCGGATGCGGCGGCGGTCGGCCTCGACGACCCGGAACGCCACGCCGCTTTCGTGGGCGATGGTTTCGCCGGTCTTGGGCACGCGGCCGGCAAGCGCGAAGATCAGGCCGCCGAGCGTATCGATCTGTTCGTCGCGTTCGGCGGGGAGCAGGTCGATGTCGAGTTTGCTTTCGAGGTCCTCGATGCGCACGCGCGCGGAGGCGTCCCAGCCGCCGTCTTCGCGTTCGGTCAGGAATGGCGGCGTCGCGCGGTCGTGTTCGTCCTCGATCTCGCCGACGATTTCCTCGACCAGGTCCTCGATCGTGGCGAGGCCGTCGGTTCCGCCGTGCTCGTCGACAACCAGCGCCATATGCACGCGGGTGGCGCGCATTTGGCGGAGCAGCCTGTCGATGGGCATCGAGGGCGGCACGAAGGGGATGGCGCGCGCGGCGGCGGCGAGATCGAAGGGCCGGCCCGCGGATTCGTTCCCCGGCCAAAAGGCCAGCAGGTCGCGCACATGCACCATGCCGACGATGTCGTCGAGCGATTCGCGATAGACGGGCAGGCGCGAATGCCCCGCGCGGGCCATCGTTTCGACGACGTCCTCGAGGCTGGCGCCGGCGGGGGCGGCGACGATGTCGGCGCGGGGGACCATGACGTCCTCGACGCGGAGTTCGCCGAATTTGAGCAGGTTGAGCAGCATGGCGCGCTCGTGCCCGTCGCCCGTGGAGGCGTCGTGCGCGTGCTCCTCGATGAGTTCCTCGACCGATTCGCGCAAGCTGCCCGCGCGCGCGCCGAGGCCGGCCAGCGAGAGGAGCCAGGCGCCGAGGCGTTTCGGCGGCGGTTTGCCGTCTCCGTCTCCGTCGTCGCGCGCAGGGTCGCGCACTGTATCGCCCAACGTGTCGCGCGTGTCGCGCAACGTGTCACGCGCGTCGCCGTTCACGGCGCGGCGTCCTCCGCGCGCCAGGGGTCGGCGACGCCGATGCGGCCGAGCGCGCGGGTTTCCGTGGCCTGCATGGCGGCGGCGGCGGGGGCGTCGTCGTGGCGGTAACCGAGCAGGTGCAGCACGCCGTGGACGATGAGATGGCTTGCATGGTCGGCGAGCGGCAACGCGGCGGCGGCCGCCTCGGCGGTCACGGTCTCGCGCGCGAGAACCACGTCGCCGAGCATGCGCGGCGCGCCGGGCGCGCGCGGCGCGCCGGCGTCGAAGGCGAGCACGTTGGTGGGGCCGGCGCGGCCGCGGTAGCGGAGGTTGAGCGCGGCGACTGCGCGGTCGTCGGCGAGAACGACGCCGAGCTCGGCGGGCGCGGCCCCGTTCGCGCGCGGCATGGCCGCGGCGAGGGCGGCGGCCGCGGCGCGGCGGCAGCACTCCGCGGGGTCGGCCAGGGCCTCGCCCCACGCGGCGTCGGCCACGGAGACCTCGATGCCGGGTTCGCCGGTCATTGGCCCGGCGCCGGCGGGCGCGGGGGCGCGGTCCCGCGTCATGGCGCGGTCTCACGATCGCGGTAGGCGCGGACGATGCGCGCGGCCAGGTCGTGGCGCACGACGTCGGATTCGGAAAAGCGCACGACGCGCACGCCGGGGAGCCCGCCCGTCGTCGCGACCGCGTCCTCGAGGCCCGAACGCGCGCCGGCCGGGAGGTCGATCTGCGTCAGGTCGCCGGTGACGACCATGCGCGCGTTCTCGCCGAAGCGCGTGAGGAACATCTTCATCTGCACCGGCGTTGTGTTCTGCGCTTCGTCGAGGATGACGAAGGCGTTCGACAGGGTGCGCCCGCGCATGAAGGCGAGGGGCGCGATCTCGATGCGCTCGTCGCGCAGGCGGTCCATCATGCGTTCGGCGGGCATCATGTCGCGGAAGGCGTCGTAGAGCGGGCGGAAATAGGGATCGACCTTGTCCTGCACGTCGCCGGGCAGGAAGCCGAGCCGCTCCCCCGATTCGACCGCCGGGCGCGAGAGCACGATGCGCTCCACCTCGCCGCCCGCGAGCATGGCGGCCGCGACGGCGACGGCAAGATACGTCTTGCCGGTTCCCGCCGGGCCGATGCCGTAGATCAGTTCGGCTTCGCGCAGGGCGCGCACATAGGCAGCCTGGGCGGGCGAACGCGGGAGGACGCGGCGCTTCTGCGTCGCGACGGCGCAGTCGTCGATGGGGCGCGCGGCCCTGCCGCCGGCGCCGCGCGCCATGCGCAGCGCGCCATCGACCTCGGGCGGCCCGACGGCTTCTCCGCGGCCCAGCATTTCGTAGAGTTCGGTCAGCACCATGCGCGCGCGGTTCGTGGCTTCGGGCGGGCCGGCGATGGCGAGTCGGTTGCCGCGGCCGCTCACCCATACGCCCAGTTTCTGTTCGATGCGGGCGAGGTGGCGGTCGTGCGCGCCGAACAGCGGGCCGAGCCGCCCGTTATCCTCGAAACTGAGATAGAGCGGCGGGGCGCCGTTGCGCGCCGACTCGCGGGCGCGGCTCAATCCGGCGCCTCCGCGAGGGTTCCCGACAAACTGTTTTTCCCCGCCGCAACGATGCGCACGCGCGCCAGCGCGCCCGCGCCGAGCCCGGGGCCGGCGGCGTGAACCGCCTGCATCCAGGGCGTGCGGCCCGTCCATTGCCCTTCGCGGCGGCCGGGCCGCTCGAACAGCACGGGCATGACGCGCCCGACCGCCGCGCGGTTGAACGCCTCTTGCGAGCGCCCCAGGACGGCTTGAAGCGCGGCCAGGCGCTCGGCCTTTACGTCTTCCGGCAGCTGCGGCCCGGCGGCGGCAGGCGTGCCCGGGCGCGGGCTGTATTTGAACGCGAAGGCGCTCGCATAGCCGATCTCCCCGGCCAGAGCGGCGGTATCGGCGAAATCGCGGTCGGTTTCGCCGGGAAAGCCGACGATGAAATCCGATGACAGCGCGATGTCGGGCCGCGCCGCGCGCAGCCGCTCGACCGTGCGGCGGTAGTCGTCGCGCGTATGCTTGCGGTTCATCGCCGCCAGCACTCGGTCGGAGCCCGACTGCACGGGCAGGTGCAGCTGCGGCATCAATTGCGGCACGCGGGCATGGGCGCGGATCAGGGCCTCGTTCATGTCGTTCGGGTGCGAGGTGGTATAGCGCACGCGCGCGACCCCTTCCACCGCCGCGACGCGGGCGATGAGGTCGGCGAACTCCAGGCCGCCGGCGCGCCAGGCGTTGACGTTTTGGCCGAGCAACACGATCTCGCGCGCGCCGCCGGCGGCCAGGCGGCGCGCCTCCGCCGCGACCGCCTCCGCGGGGCGCGATTCCTCGGCGCCGCGCGTATAGGGCACGACGCAGAAGGCGCAGAACTTGTCGCATCCCTCCTGCACGGCGAGGAAGGCGCTGGCGCCCGGCGGCGCGCGCTCCTCCGGCAGCGAATCGAACTTCGAGATGGCGGGGAAATCCGTATCCAGCGCCGGGCGTCCGGCGGCGCGGCTGGCGCGCGCCACCATCTCCGGCAGGCGGTGATAGCTGCCCGGGCCCAGGACGATATCGACGAAAGGCGCGCGGCGGAGCATCTCGGCGCCCTCGGCCTGGGCGACGCAGCCCGCGACGGCGAGGATCATGCGCCCGCCCGCCCGCGCTTTCGCGCGCTGCAGGGCGCGCAGGCGGCCGAGTTCCGAATAGACCTTTTCGCTGGCCTTTTCGCGGATGTGGCAGGTGTTGAGCAGCACCATGTCGGCGCCGTCGGGGGCGGCGACGGGCCGGTAGCCGAGCGGCGCGAGGAGTTCGCTCATGCGCCCGGAGTCGTAAACGTTCATCTGGCAGCCGTAGGTGCGCACATGGAGCGTGCGCGCGGCGCCCGCGCGTTGCGCGTCCGGCGGCGTTACGGCCAACGCTTCGTTTCTCCTCCCGCGACCCGCCGGCGGCGGGCGGCGCGCGCCTTCACGCTCAAGGCCCTCCCATGAGCAGCAGCAGCAATGCGCGACCGTATTCGAGATCGCCGTTATAGACCAGCACCAGCAGGGCGGCCCGGATGCAGAAGCTCAAAGCCACTCCGAGGCCGAGCCCGGCGGGGAGCAGAACCAGGAGCAGTATGGCGTATTTCTTCAATTCCGTCCTCGCGGGGTTCGGCGCGCCCCGGCGGGCGCGGCCGTTTCAGCATATCCGAAATACCGGGCGGGCGGGGCGGGAATCGGCCGCGCGCCGCGGGAGCGATCCCCGGAGCGCCGGCGCCCCGCCGGCAGGCGCGCGCGCGTCATGCCGGCGCTTCGCCGGGGGCGCGGCCGGCGAGCAGGGCCGAGAGGCCATCGGCGACCGCGGCGTGGCAGGCGCCGGCCAGCGCCTTGCGCGAGCCGTACCCCTCAATGGAGACGGGCTTGTGGAGCCAGACGTCGGCGCGGGCCGGACCCAGCGCCAACAGACGCCACAAATGGCTCATCAGGCCCGTATCGCCGTACCACGCAAGCCAGGGGCGTTCGCGCCGCGTCATGGGCAACGAATTGTACGCGGTATAGGCGAGCGTGACGGGCTGTACGGCAAGCGGGCGGCCGCCGACCGGCGCCTGCGCGACGGCGAAAAAGGTGCTGTTGAACGGCAGCACGCGGTTGCCGTCGCCGCTCGTGCCTTCGGCGAACAGGATGAGGCTGTCGCCTTGTTCGAGCCGCCGGCGGATATCGCCGCGATGCTCGGCGCTGCGGCTCGGCCGGCGCACGACGAACACCGTGCGCGCGAGCCTGGCGAGCAGCCCGAACAGCGGCCAGCCCGCGACCTCGGCCTTGGCGACGAACGAGGCGTCGAGCACGCAGGAAAGCACGACGATGTCCACATACGAGGCGTGGTTGCAGACGAACAAGGTGGGCGGCGCGCTGGCGGGGCGCCCGCGCACGCGGATTTCGACGCCGAGCCCCCGGCTCACGCCGCGGTGGTAAAGCCTGGGCACCGCGCGGGCGAGCGGCAGGCGGAGCGCCAGCGCCGCGGCCTGGACGGGAATCAGCGCCGCCGTCCACGCCAGCAGCGCCGCCGCGATGGCGCCGGCGCGGAGATGCGCGAGAGGGCCCAACGCGGCGCGCCCGGCGCTACAGCGCGTAGCCGTAATGCCGGAGATAGCGCGCCGTCACCAGCTCGGTTTTCACCACGATGCAAACGTCCACGGTGCGGAACTGGCGGTCGATGACCGCGCCGTCGCCGACGAAGCCGCCGAGACGGAGATAACCCTTGATCAGCGGCGGCAGCGCCAGCCGCGCCGCGCGCACGTCCGCCTCCCCGATCGGCATCCGGTCCATCGCGGTGTACCGCGCGGCGAGCGCGCGCGGGCGGATGTCGGGCGGCGCCAAGTGGCGGCCGTGCAGATAGGAGAGCGGCAGCGCCAGCCGGTCGGCGTTCACCCCCGGCAGACTCGCGCAGCCGAACATGAGCTTGACGTCGTAATAGAACACATAGGCGGCGATGCCGCGCCACAGCAGCGCCATGGTGGCGCGGTTGCGGTATTCGCGATCGACGCAGGACCTGCCGAGCTCCATGATCTCGCCGCGCAGCGCGAGCAGGGGCGCGATGTCGTATTCGCCGGCGGTGTAGAAGCCGCCGTGTTTCTCGGCCTCGCTGCGGCGGTTGATGCGGTAGGCGCCGACGATCGACGGGCGCGCGGCGGCGGAATCGCGATCGATGACCAGCAGGTGGTCCCAGTAGGGGTCGAAGGCGTCGATGTCGCGGCGCGCGCGCGCGGCCTCCGGGCTCGGCGCGGCGTCCATCTCTTCGTAGAAGACGCGGTAGCGCAGGGCCTGGGCGGCGTCGATCTCGGCGTCGGAGGTCGCGAGGCGAACCTCGAGGCTGCCGGCGTGGATGCCCTCGAACGGATCTTCGAAAACCTCGGCGGCGCTCATGGCCGACCGCGCGCGACCGGGTCGCCGCCGCGTTCGAGCGGCTCGCCGTAGAGCTCGAGCCGGTGGCCGACCAGCCGGTAGCCCAGTTCGGCGGCGACCTCCGATTGCAGCCGCTCGATTTCGTCGTTGCGGAACTCGAGCACCTTGCCGGACGAGACGTCGATGAGGTGGTCGTGATGTTCGGTGGCCGCTTCTTCGTAGCGCGCGCGGCCGTGGCCGAAATCGTGCCGTTCGAGAACCCGCGCCTCCTCGAACAACCGCACGGTGCGATAGACCGTCGCCATGCTGATACGCGAATCGAGGCGCGTCGCGCGGCGGTACACGGCGTTGGCGTCCGGGTGGTCGGCGGACTCCGAGATGACCTGCGCGATGACCCGGCGCTGGTCGGTCATCTTCAGGCCCTTCTCGATGCACAAGCGTTCGACCCGCGACTGTTCCCTGCTCATGGTTCGCTCCGCGTGCTTGCCGCCTTTCCCGCCGAGCATAGGCGGGCGCGGCCCCGCGCGCAACCGGCGGGGCAGGGGCGGCGCGCGCCCGCGGTCAATCGCGAATCGGGCCGGCGCCGCGCGACGCCTTGGCCGCAAGATAGCGCGCGTTGTGAGGGTTGGCGGGAAAGCCGTGCGGAACGCGCTCGGCGACGTCGATGCCGAAGCGGCGCAACGCCGCGATCTTGTCGGCATTGCCGGTCATCAGGCGCACGCGCCGGTAGCCGAGCAGGCGCAGCATCTCCGCCGCCGCGCGGTAGCGCCGTTCGTCGGCGTCGAAACCGAGCGTTTCGTTGGCGTCGAATGTGTCGTAGCCGCGGTCCTGGAGCGTGTAGGCGCGCAGCTTGTTGACCAGCCCGATGCCGCGGCCCTCTTGCGCGAGATAGAGGACGACGCCCGCGCCCGCCTCGGCGATGCGCCGCACGGCGCCGCGCAGCTGATCGCCGCAGTCGCAGCGCAGGCTGTCGAGCAGGTCGCCCGTGAAGCACTGCGAATGCACGCGCGCAAGCACCGGCCGCGCCGGGTCGGGCCGGCCGACGACGATGGCGAGATACTCGTTGCCCCCGTCGGCGGGGCGGAACGCGACCAGGGTCGTATCCTCGGCGCCGGGCAGGGGGACCCGCGCCTCGCCGACGCGCCGAAGCGCCGATTCGGCGGCGCCGCGGTAGCGCGCGATGTCGGCGAGCGCCACCGTCATCGCGTCGTTGCGCCGCGCCCATTCCGCCGGCGCGGCGAGCGGGGCGGCGAGCGCCGCGGGCAGCAAACCGGCGAGCTTGACGAGCGCGACCGCGCCCTCTTCGCGCGCATCCGCGGCTTCCGCCCGTGCGCCGCGCGCCGCCGCGGCGCTCGCGCCCTCCGGTCCGGTGGGGTCGGCAAGCAGCCGAATCCGCTCGGCGTCGAGCGGCGCCGGCAGGGGCAACGCAATGGCGGCGGCGTCGCCCGCCGCGGCCAGGCCGAGCGCGCGCGCGCGCCGCGCCGCCAGCGCCAGGCGCGCGCGCGCGCCGGGCAGCGCGGCGAAGAAAGCCAGCCCTTCGGGCGTCGCATATTCGGCGGAGAGCACGGCGGACGCGCCGCCGGCGCCATCAGCCAGCGCAACGGCGCCGCCGCGGCGCAAGTCGCCCAGCGCGCGGTCGACGGCAAACGCGGCGCGCGGAATCTCCCCGCCCCGCGGCGAAGTCTCGGTCCGTGGGTGGGTCACTGTCGCTCGCTCGAAAGATGGGCCGCCCGCCATTGCGGCGGCGCCCCCTGTATAAACCGCGCCGCGCGCGGCGCCACCCCCTTGCCGCCCGCCGGCCGCGCGGTAAACTGCGGCCGCGAGGGGGCGGGAAAGCGAGCGAGAATGACCGCGACCGCGAAAGCGAAACGCATATTACTGGTCGAGGACGACGAACCGCTGCGCGAATCGCTCGCGGAACAGTTGCGGCTGCATGAGGAGTTCGAAACGGTCGAGGCCGCAACCGGGGCGGAAACGCTCGAACTGGCGCGAACGCGGCGCTTCGACCTGATATTGCTCGACATCGGCCTGCCGGACATGGACGGGCGCGACATCTGCCGCATACTGCGGCGCGACGGCGTCAGCCTGCCGATCATCATCCTCACGGGCTCCGGCACCGAGGCCGACACGATCCTGGGCCTCGATTCCGGCGCCAACGACTACATCGTCAAGCCCTTCCGGCTCGGCGTCCTGCTTGCGCGCGTGCGCGCCCAGCTGCGCCAGTACGAACTCACCGACGACGCGGAGTTCCAGATCGACCGCTACAGTTTCCGGCCCGGCGGAAAAGTGCTGATCGACCGCGAAACGGAACGGAAAATCCGCCTCACGGAAAAGGAAACCACGATTCTCAAGTTCCTCTACCGCGCGGGCGACAAGGCGGTGGAGCGCGCGGTGCTGCTCAACGAAGTGTGGGGCTACAACGCGGCCATCGCCACGCATACGCTGGAGACGCATATCTACCGCCTGCGCCAGAAGATCGAGCGCGACCCGTCGCGCGCGCGGATTCTCGTCACCGAACAGGGCGGATACCGCCTCGCGCGCTGAAGGCGGCGAGGCGCCTCTCCGCCGCCCGCGGCTACGCGATATCGACAAGCGCCGGCGCGTGGTCGGAGGGCCGTCCCCAACCGCGCGCGTCGCGCAGAACTTCCGCCGCCGCGAGGCGGCCGCGCAGCGGCGGCGTCACCCAGATATGGTCCAGGCGGCGGCCCCTGTCGCTCGCCGACCAGTCGCGCGCGCGATAGCTCCACCAACTGTAGAGGCGCTCCTCCGGCGGGATGAAATGCCGCACCGCGTCGGTCCAGTCGCGCGATTCGCGCAGCGCCGCGAGCGCCGCGACCTCGACCGGCGTGTGGCTTACTACCTTCAGCAACTGCTTGTGCGACCATACGTCGGTCTCCAGCGGCGCGATGTTGAGGTCGCCGGCAAGCACCTGAAGCGGGGGATGCTCCGCGCCCCCGAACCACGACGCGAGTTCCTCCAGCATCCCGAGCTTGTGGGCGAATTTCGGGTTCGCTTGCGGGTCGGGAATGTCGCCGCCGGCGGGGATGTAGAAATTATGCAGCTCGACGCCGCCCGGCAGCCGCACCGAAACATGGCGCGCCTCGGCCTTGCCCCACCAGTCGCGCCGTTCGGGCCGCGAGAAGGCGATGCGGCTCGCTATGGCGACGCCGTGATACCCCTTTTGGCCGTAGGTCAGGCGGTGGGGGTAGCCGAGATCGGCGAACATTTCGTGCGGGAAGAGCTCGTCGGCGACCTTGGTCTCCTGCAGGCACAGCACGTCGGGCGCGCGCTCGGCGATCAGGCGCGCCAACGCCTCGCCGCGCAGCCGCACCGAATTGACGTTCCATGTTGCGATTCGCATGGGCGCGGCGCGCGCCGCCGCGGGCGGCGCGCTTTCGCGGCGGGCCGTTAGCCCGCGAGCAGACGCACGGCGACGAACTGCAGGTCGCCCTTGCGGTCGAGCAGCAGCAGCACCGTATTCTTTTCCTCCGCTTGACGCTTCTCGATCTTCTCCGCCACTTCGGCGGGGGTGGAGACCTGTTCCTGGCTGACCTCGATGATGATGTCGCCGGGCTGCAAGCCCTTTTGCGCCGCGTCCGACGCCGCGTCCACATCGACCACCATGACGCCCTCGGCGTCGCCGTCGATTTCGAACTCGCCGCGCAGCTCGTCGGTCAACGCCGACAAGGTGAGGCCGAGCTCGGGAACTTCGCCGATCATCGGAGGCTCCGCCTCCTCCGGCTCGGCCGGGGTCAGGGCCGCGGCGCGCACCTCGCCTTCGTCGAGCCGGCCCACGGTGACCTGCACGTCGACCTCCTGCCCGCCGCGCCAGAGAACCATCCCGACCGCCCTGCCGATCTCGGTTTCTGCGACGATTCGCGGCAGGCGGCGCATGGTTTCCACCGTCTTGCCGTCGAAACGCAGGATAACGTCGCCGGCCTCCACCCCGGCCTCGGCGGCGGGGCTGTCGGCCGCGACGCTGGCGACCAGCGCGCCGGCCGCGTCGTCGAGGCCGAGACTCTCGGCGAGATCGTCGGTGACCGTCTGGATGCGCACGCCGAGCCAGCCGCGCCGCGTCTCGCCGAACCGGCGCAGCTGCGACACCACATTGCGCGCGAGATTCGACGGCACGGCGAAACCGATGCCCACGCTGCCGCCCGACGGCGAATAAATGGCGGTGTTGATGCCGATGACCTTGCCGTCGAGGTCGAACAGCGGGCCGCCGGAATTGCCGCGGTTGATCGACGCGTCGGTCTGTATGAAGTCGTCGAACGGGCCCGAGTTGATATCGCGCGCGCGGGCCGAGACGATGCCGGCGGTAACCGTGTTGCCGAGGCCGAAGGGGTTGCCGATCGCCACCGCCCAGTTGCCGACCCGCGCGGTATCGGAATCGCCCCAGACGATCGCCGCGAGGGGGGTCTCGGGCTCCACCTTCAGCACCGCCATGTCGGTCTTGGGGTCGCGCCCCACCAGGGTCGCCGAAAGCGATTCGCCGTCGGAAAAGGTGACGACGATCTCGGACGCATCGGCGATGACGTGGTTGTTGGTGACGATGTAACCCTCCGCATCCACCACGAAGCCCGAACCGAGGGAACTGGCGCGCGGGACCGGGCGCTGCTGCGGCTGCTGCTCGCGCTCCTCGCCGCGGCGCTCGAAATAGTCGCGGAAGAACTCCTCGAACGGCGAGCCCGGCGGCATGCGCGGCGCGCCGCCGGCCTGCGGTTGCTGGCTCGTCGAGATGCTGACCACCGACGGCGCAAGGCGCTCGGCCAGGTCGGCGAAATCCGGCGGCGCCTCGTGCGCCGCCGCAACGCCCGGCGCGGCAAGCGCCAGCGCGGCGCCGAAAACCGGCGGCGCAACCGACGAAAGCGACGGCAAAAATCGTGTCGGCGTCATGTGTCGATCTCCTTGCTTCCCCGCGTCGCGCCCGCCGCGCCAAACTGGGGCCGCGGGCGCGGATTTTCAAGGGTGCCGCCGCTCCGGCGCCCCGGTTGCGAATCGATTGCGAATCGGCTCCGAATCGGTTGCGAATCAGCTCCGAATCAGCCAGACGACGAAAACGCCCAACGCCGCCGCCGAAAGCCCCGTAACACGCACCGTCGCCGGCGGCACGTCGCCGAGCCCCTCGGCGATGCGGCGCAGGCGGTGCGAAAACACCGCCAGCAACAGCCCTTCGAACACCAGCATCATCGCCAGCCCGGCGCCGATGTCGGATGTATTCACCGAGCCGGGGCTCGCCCAGGCGACCAGGAAGCACGCCCCGGCCAGCGCGAACAAAACCGGTAGCTCCCACATGGCCCGCGTCGGCGCGGCGGACCCTAGGGCGCGGGCGCCGCGCCGCAGCCGATATCGCGGAAACAGCGGAAGAAATCGCTGTCCGGAGACAGCACCATGGTCGTTCCGTCGCTGCCCAGGGCCTCCTGAAACGCCTGCATCGAGCGGTAGAAGCCGAAGAAATCCGGGTCGCGGCCGAACGCGTCGGCGAATATCCGGTTCGATTCGGCCTCTCCTTCGCCGCGCAGGATCTGCGCATCGCGCTCGGCCTCGGCGAGGATTTCCACGCGCTCGCGGTCGGCCTCGGCCCGTATGGTCAGCGATGCGCGGTTGCCCTCGGCGCGCAGTTCCGCCGCCTCCTGTTCGCGCTCGGTCTGCATGCGGCGGAAGACGGCCTCGGAGTTCGCCGTCGGCAGGTCGGCGCGCTTGATGCGCACGTCCTTGACCTCGATGCCGAACGCCGCCGATTCCACGCGCGTGCTGTCGGTGATCTGGCGCATGAGCGCCGCGCGTTCGTCCGAAATCGCCGCTTGCAGCGGCACCTGCCCGAGCACGCGGCGGATGTTCGAGTTGATGATGGCGGCGAGCCGGGGCCTGAGCAGCCGCTCGTCGCCCACGGTCTGGTAGTAGCGCAGCGGCTCGACGATGCGGTAGCGCGCATAGGCGTCCACCACCAGGCGCTTCTGATCCGAGGCGATCACCTCCTCGGCGGGAGCGTCGAAATCGAGCAGGCGGCGGTCGAAACGCAGCACATTCTGCAGGAACGGGATCTTCGCGTACAGGCCCGGTTCCGACACCTGGCGCTTGAACTCGCCGAACTGGAGTATCAGCGCCTGCTCGCGCTGCTCCACCGTGAAGAGGGCCATCGACATGACGATGGCGGCGACCGCGGCCAAAACCAGCGCGGTTATCTTCAACAATCCGCTCATTACGGGGTCCCCGCGGCCGCGCGTCCGGCTTCGGCGCGCCGTTGTATCTCCGGCAGCGGCAGATAGGGCACCACTCCGCTGGCCCCCTCGGCCGCACTGTCGATGACGATCTTGTTCATGGGCCGCAGCACCGCCTCGAGGGTCTCCAGGTAGATGCGGCGGCGCGTGACGTCCTTGGCCTGCGCATACTGGTTATGCACGGCGACAAAACGCTGCGCCGCGCCCTCGGCGCGCTTGACCACCTGTTCCTTGTAGGCCTCCGCCTCGTTGCGCAGCTGCGCCGCCTGGCCGTTGGCGGCGGGAACGATGCTGTTGCGATAGGCCTGCGCCTCGTTGATCGCGCGCTCGAGGTCGGCGCGCGCGCGCTGGACGTCGCGGTAGGCCTCGATCACCGCCGCCGGCGGATCGGCGCGCTGCAACAGCAGCTCGGTGACGGCGATGCCCGATTCGTATTCGTCGAGCGTCGTCTGCAACAGTTCGCGCGCCTCCGACGCCACCTGCTCGCGCCCGCCCGCAAGCGCCGACGCGATCTCCGAACGGCCGATCACCTCGCGCATGGCGCTTTCCGCCGCCGCCTTTACCGTTTCGTCCGGGTTGCGCACGTTGAAAAAGAACTTGTCGGCCTCCTTGACCTGCCACTGCACGATGAAGCTCACGTCGATGATGTTTTCGTCGCCCGTGAGCATCAGGCTTTCTTCCTCGAACGAGCGCCCGTCGTGGTCGCCGATCTGTATGCGGCGGACGGTGAGCACTTGCACCTTCTCGACGCGCTCGATGGGGTAAGGCAAGTGCCAGTGGAGGCCCGGCGCGGTGTTGCGGTGGTGCTCGCCGAATCTGAGCACGAGGCCCTGTTCCTCCGGCGCGATCGTATAAACGCCGCTCGCGCCCCACAGGAAGAGCAGCACCGCGACCGCCAACGCGATACCCGCGCCGCCGAGCCCGCCCGGCAACATGCCGCGCACGCGGTCCTGGCCGCGGCGGATCGCTTCGGCAAGGTCGGGCCCCTGGGGCTGCCCTCCGCCGCCGCTTCCGCCGCCGCCCCACGGGCCGCCGCCTCCGCCATTGCCGCCGCGCGGCCCCCAGGGACCGCCTCCGCCGCCCCCTCCGGCCTGATTGTTCCAAGGCATGACGCCGTTTCCTTTCGCTCGCGCCCGCGCGCCCTGTGCCGCGGCGGCGGCGCGGTCTATACGTATACGTTCCGCGCCGCCGGCCGCCTCGCCGCTGGCGCGCCCGCAGCATAGGCGCCGGGGCCGGACTCGACAAGCATGACCGAAATCGCCGAAGCCGCAGTCCGCGGCGCCCTGAAATCGGTCGCCGTGCCCACGCGCGGCGGCGGCAATGTCGTCGAACTCGGCATGATTTCCGGGATCGTCGTCAAGAACGGCCATGTCGGCTTCGCGATCGAAATCGACGCCGGAGAACGCGAGGCGCTCGAGAACGTGCGCCGCGCCTGCGAAGACGCGGCGCGCGCGCTGCCCGGCGTCGTCTCCGCGACCGCCGTGCTGACCGCGGAACGCCGCGGCGCGGGCGGCGCGCCCGCGCGCGGCGGCGCCGGAACCGACGACGTCGCCGCCATCGTCGCGGTCGCGAGCGGCAAGGGCGGCGTCGGCAAATCCACCGTCGCGGTCAATCTCGCCCTCGGCATCGCAAGCCTGGGGCGGCGCGCCGGCCTGCTCGACGCCGACATCTACGGTCCGTCGCAGCCCCGCCTGCTCGGCCTGTCGGGCAAGCCCTCCTCGCCCGACGGCAAGACCCTCGAGCCGATGCGAAGCCACGGAATCCCGTGCATGTCGATGGGCCTGCTGGTGGACGAGGAAACGCCCGTGGTCTGGCGCGGCCCGATGGTGCAAAGCGCGCTCGCGCAAATGCTCGGCGATGTGCGCTGGGGCGCGCTCGACGTGCTGGTCGTCGACATGCCCCCCGGCACCGGCGACGCGCAGCTCACCATGGCCCAGCGCGCGAACCTCGCCGGCGCGGTAATCGTTTCGACGCCGCAGGACCTCGCGCTGCTCGACGCCCGCCGCGGCCTCGCGATGTTCCGCAAGGTAAGCGTGCCCACGCTCGGCATCGTCGAGAACATGAGCTACTACGTCTGCCCGAACTGCGGCGATCGCGCGCATATCTTCGGCCACGGCGGCGCGCGCGAGACCGCCGGGAACATGGGCGTGGCGTTCCTCGGCGAGGCGCCGCTCGACCCGGCGATCCGCGAAACATCGGACGGCGGACGGCCCATCGTCGCCTCGGCGCCCGACAGCCCGCAGGCGCGGGCGTTCGTCGCCATCGCCCGCCGCGTGCTCGACCGCCTCGACAGCGGCGGCGGCGCCAAGCCCGCCCCGGCCATCTCGATCCGGTAGCAATCGAAACCCGCTCGAATCGTGCAGCCCGCCGTTGCGCCGGCGCGCGGCGCGGAAGCCATTGCAATCAAAACCCGGTCAAATGTTCACCCCCACCGCAACACATTGATACATAATGAACATTTCCACCGCCGCCGCCGTTTCGGCGCCGAATTCGGCCCCCCGATCAAAACCCGGTCAAATCATCCGCCCGCCATTGCGCCGGCGCCGGCGCGCGGCGACCCGCCGCAAGAGCGGGCGCGGCGCGGAAGCCGTTGCAATCAAAACCCGGTCAAATGTTCACCCCCACCGCAACACATTGATACATAACGAACATTCCCGCCGCCGCCGCCGTTTCGGGGCCGAATTCGGCCCCCCGGTCAAAACCCAATCAAATCATTCGCTCGCCATTGCGCCGGCGCCGGCGCGCGGCGACCCGCCGCAAGAGCGGGCGCGCGGCGCCGAAGCCGTTGCAATCAAAACCCGGTCAAATGTTCACCCCCACCGCAACACATTGATACATAACGAATATTCCCGCTGCCGCCGCCGTTTCGGGGCCGAATTCGGCCCCTCGATCAAAACCCGGTCAAATCATCCGCCGCGCCATCAGGCCCAAAACGGCAAATATCCAGCGCGCGGGCGCTCCGGATCCGCGACGCGAATCAGCCCCGCGTCGAGAGCTCGGCGGATAACCTGCGAAATCTGCGCCGCGTTCCGCGCGCTCACGCCGAAGCGCTTGCGCAGGCTGGCGTTGCGCATCCACTGCCCGTTCCCGTTCAGGTGGCGCAGCGTCGCGTGCTGGTAGCACGCGCGCACCCGTTCGGCGGCGGTCATGTCGGCAAAGCGGCGGAAGCCGTAAAGCGTTACGCGCGTTGCGTTCTTCTCCGCCCGGAAATCCGGAGGCGGCAGGTGTTCGCTCTCGACCGCGTCCACGACCTTGTCGATGCCCGTGCCCTGTTCCTCGCACAGCCCCATGCGGCGCATCAGCGCCGCCAGGGCTTCGTTGCGCGACCGCGGCGCGGAGTCGATGAACCGGTTGGGCTCCACCAGCGGCGCGCCGGGGTTGCCGATTTCGAGCCGGTTGCGGAACAGCTCCACGTTCGGCCCGGCGCCGGATACCGTCATGTCCTGGTGGATCAATGCGTTGGCAATCAGCTCGCGGATCGCCACCGGCGGGAACAACGGCCGCGCGCTGCGGATGGCGGCGCGCGAATCCTCCGGCGCGGGAACGAGCGTCTCGATGTAGTCGTTGAGCTTCGCGAAGCCGCTGGCGTATCCGCGCGGAAAGTCCTTCCGGTGCGTTACCGGCGCGGAGCGCCCGTCGCCGTCGTAGCGCACGAAACGCACCGCCTTGCGGCCGAGCGCGGTACCGAATCGGTCCAGGTTGCCGGCGAACAGAATCGCGCCCAGATTGAGAATGTTCCACTTGCCGCCCGCGTCGCGCGCGATCAGCCGGTCGCCTTCGAGCCGCTCCAGGATGGCGTCGTAGCGCTCCGGCGGCGGATGTCTCATCAGGTCGAAATAGCTCCGCCAGTCCAGCAGATCGAGAACGGTCTCCGGCTCGACGAATCGCCGCGCGACGCCGGTTTCCCAGGCATGGGCGCCCAGTTTCGCCCAAAGCGTTTTCTGCCGCTCGATACGATCCGCCAGGCGCGGCGTTGCGCTGCCGATGCGGATATACGCCGTGCGCTCGTATGCGACCGGCGCGTCCGTGGCGGCGGGAATCTCCAGCAGAACCAGGCGCCCCCCGGGATGCTCGACCGGCCTGAACGCGAAGGCGATGTCGGGCGAAAGCCGTTGCGACAGGTAGAACTCCAGCGGTTGGCCCCGGACCTTCCTGGCGTCGGGATCGAACGCCGTTCCCAGAACGGCGCGGTCGCCGTCCCGCACGCCCCACACGACGTAACCGAAATCGCGGTCCGCCAGCCGCGCCGCGTTCGCGATGGCGGAAATCAGCCTCCCGATTCTATTCGGAGCGGCGTTGTTTTCCTTGAACTCCGCCCACGACGTCTCGGCCGGCAGGGCCGTCAGCTCGTCTATAAGGGCGCGGTCGCGCGCGGCCGCCGTCATGGCGCGGCGCTCCTCCCCGGGCGGGGCTGTACGGCGGCCGAAGCGCCCTGTATCGTGCCGCCGCTGCGGCATTCCGCGCGAGGCATGGGCAAGACGGCATGGACGGAAACGGGCCGCCCGGAGAGGCGCCGCTGATTCTGCACCGCGAGCCGGTGCGCGCCGAGTGGCTCGATTACAACGGGCATATGAACGTGGCCTTCTACATGCTCGCGTTCGACCATGCGACCGACGCCTTCATGGACCATGTCGGCTTGGGCCACGCTCATGCGGAGGCCGTCGGCGGGTCGGTTTTCGTGCTCGAGGCGCATATCGCTTACCTGCGCGAAGTCGTGCGCGGCGAACCGCTGCGCTTCGCGACGCATTTGCTCGGTTTCGACGAGAAGCGCATCCATTGCGCGCACACGATGTTTCACGACGCGGAGAATTACCACGCGGCGACCAACGAGCTCATGCTTCTGCATGTGGACCTCGGGCGCCGGCGCGCGGCGTCGATGCCGCCGCCCGCGCTGGCGCGCCTGGCGGAGATCGGGCGCGCCCACGCCGAGCGCGCGCCGCCGCCGGGCCTCAGCCGGAAGATCGGCCTGACGCGCCCGGCCTGACCGGCGGCCCGTGGAAGCGCTCCGGCGCGCGCGCATCGGCGGCGAAATCGGCTTCGCCGGCCTCGCGCTCCTGGCCGGCGCGGCGTTCGGCGCCGCGGCCGCCGCGCCCGAGGTCGGGGCCGGCGCCGCCGCCTACAGCGTCGTCGGCATGGCGGCCGTCGCGGCGGCGGCGCTCGGCGCGCCGATCGTCTTCGAACTCACGGGGAAGCACAACGTGGCGGTGGCGGTCATGATCGCGGTTGCGGCGTCGACGCTCGCCTGCCGGCGCGCGGCGGGCGCCTCGTGGTTTGCGCTCCAGCTCGCGGAGCGCGCCGCCACCGCGCGGCGTCGCGCATGACTCCGCCGGCGCCCGAAACCGCGGCGTGGCTCGACGCGCTGAACCCCGAACAGCGCGCGGCGGCCGAGGCCACGGAGGGCCCGGTACTGGTACTGGCGGGGGCGGGGACGGGCAAGACCCGCGTGCTCACGACGCGCCTGGCGCACATCCTGGCGAGCGGCCTGGCGAAACCCTGGCAGATACTCGCCGTCACTTTCACCAACCGGGCCGCGCGCGAGATGAAGGCGCGCGTGGAGGCGCTCGTCGGCGAATCGGTCGAGGGCTGGCATCTCGGTACCTTCCACGCCGTGGCCGCGCGCATCCTGCGCAGGCACGCCGAACGCGCCGGCCTGCGATCGGGCTTCGCCATACTCGACGCCGACGACCAGCAGCGCCTGATGAAGCAACTCCTGGAGGCCAATAATATCGACGCCCGAAGGTGGACGCCGCGCGCCGTACTGGCCGTCGTCCAGCGCTGGAAAGACCGCGGCCTCCAACCCGGCGCGGTTGCGGGCGAACCCGACGCGGAGTTCGCCAACGGCAAGGCGGCGGACCTGTACGAACAATACCAGCAAAGGCTCCGCACGCTGAACGCGGTCGATTTCGGCGATCTGCTGCTCCACAACCTGTCGCTGTTCGGCGCCGGCGCCGATATACTGGAAGAATACTGGAATCGGTTCCATTACATTCTTGTCGATGAGTATCAGGATACGAACGTCGCCCAGTATTTGTGGCTCAGATACCTGGCCCGCCGGCGCCGGAACATTTGCTGCGTCGGCGACGACGACCAGTCGATCTATTCGTGGCGCGGCGCCGAGGTGGGCAACATCCTGCGTTTCGAGACGGACTTCCCCGGCGCGCGCGTCATCCGGCTCGAGCGCAACTACCGTTCGACCGGGCACATACTCGGCGCCGCGTCGGGCCTGATCGCCCGCAACGACGGGCGGCTCGGCAAGACGCTGTGGACCGAAGACGCGGCGGGAGAAGCGGTGCGCGTCGTCGGGACGTGGGACGGCGAGGACGAAGCACGGACCGTGTCGGATGAGATCGAGGCGCTGCGCCGGGGCGGCGCCGCGCTCGGCGACGCCGCCGTGCTGGTGCGCGCCGGATTCCAGACCCGCGCGTTCGAGGAGCGCTTCCTCCGCATCGGCCTGCCCTACCGCGTGATCGGCGGCGTGCGGTTTTACGAGCGGCTCGAAATCCGCGACGCCGTGGCCTATTTGCGCGCAGTGGCGCGGCCCGCCGACGACCTGGCGTTCGAGCGCATCGTCAACACGCCGAAACGCGGCGTTGGCGCCGCGAGCCTGCAGGCGCTGAACCGCCGCGCGCGCGAGCGCCGCATCCCGCTGGCCGCCGCGGCGCGCGAACTGACCGCTTCGGGCGCGCTGCGCGGGCGCGCCGGAACCGGCTTGACCCGGCTGCTCGACGCGCTCGCCCGCTGGCGCGCGCAAGCCGCCGCGGCCGCGCCGGCCGCCCTCGCCGCCGTCGTGCTCGACGAATCGGGCTACACGGAAATGTGGCAGGCCGACAAAGCGGTCGACGCTCCGGGCCGGCTCGAAAACCTCCAGGAACTCGTCTCCGCCCTCGACGACTTCGATACCCTCGAGGGCTTCCTCGAACATGTGAGCCTGGTCATGGACAACGCCGCCGACGACGGCGGCGACATGGTCAACGTCATGACCCTGCACGGGGCCAAGGGGCTCGAGTTCGGGAACGTGTTTCTGCCGGGATGGGAAGAAGGCGTGTTTCCCAACCGGCGCGCGCTCGAGGACGGCGGCCTGAAAGCGCTGGAGGAAGAACGCCGCCTCGCCTATGTGGGCCTCACCCGGGCGCGCCGGCGCGCGGTCGTGCTCTATGCCCACAACCGCTTCGCGTTCGGCCAATGGGCGTCGAATCCGGTGTCGCAGTTCGTCGCCGAACTGCCGGCCCGGCACATCGAGAGCGTCCCCGTGACGGCTGCGCATCGCGGCGCTTTCGCCGCCGTCCGCGAGGCGGCGCCGGCGGCGCCCCGCGGCCGGGGCGCCGCCGCGCGCGCGGGCGCGCTCCCGCCCCCGGCCCCCGCGCGGGAGCTCGGCGAACCGCCCGCGTTCTTCGTCGGCGCGCGCATCTACCACCGCAAGTTTGGCTACGGCGCCGTGCGCGCAATCGACGGCCGCAAACTGGAAATCGCGTTCGACGACGCGGGCCTGCGCAACGTATTCGACGAGTTCGTGCAACGCGCCTGAGTGTCGGTACCGAAATGCTTGCCCCGCCGAAGGCGGGGCCTGGGTGCGCGGGCGTCCCCGCCCGCACGTTTGCGCGCGGCGCGGCCGATACCGAGGGTCGCCTGCACCGACCGTTCGGGAACAGCTTCCCGCGAGCCGCGGAGGCGCTTCAAGGATCGCGGCTCAGGCCGCGCGCGGCGAGTGCGTCGAGATAGTCCCGCCATACCGCCTCGCGGTCGCGCCCCAAGCGGTAAAGCGTGGACCACGAATAAATGCCCGTATCGTGCCCGTCGTCGAAGACGAGGCGCACGGCGTAGCGGCCCACGGGCTCGACCTTCAGTATCGCCACATGGCGGCGCCCGGCGACGATGGTCTTGCGGCCCGGCCCGTGGCCCCGCACTTCCGCCGACGGGCTTTCCACACGCAACAGTTCCGCCGGCAGCGAGAACCGGGCGCCGTCGTCGAAATCCGCTTCCAGCCGCTTCTCCGCCGCTATGAGCCGGAGCGCGACCGGCCACGGCGCTTCGCTATCGGCCGCCATCCGCGTCGTCGTCCAGCCGCCGCGCCTCGTCGATCAGCATGATGGGGATGCCGTCGCGGATGGGGTAGGCGAGGCCCGCCCGTTCGCTGACGAGCTCCTGGCGCTCGCGGTCGTAGCGCAGCGGTCCGCGGCTTGCCGGACAGACGAGAATTTCCAGCAGCCGGGGATCGATATCCGGCGGCGCGGCGGGCGAATCGGGCACGGTCAGGCTCCCTCGGTCGGGTTCAGTTGAGCGCGGAGCCCGGATCCTCGTTTTCGAGCACCGCCATCGCCATCAGCGAAATCATCAGTTCGGAGCGCGCGGCCAAATCGGCCGATTCGAGCAGCGCCTGCTTCTCGCGCGCGCCGAACGGGCACAGCATCGCCAGCGTCGTGACCAGCTGCGCGCCCGACGCCTTCTCGATCGACTTCCAGTCCGCCGCCAAATTGTTGGCCTTGCAGTAATTGCGCAGCACCGGCAGCAGCCGGTCGCGCGGCACGGCGCGCGCGTCGGGCGTCTTGAAATCCGAACGGTACGCGCTCCAATCGACCCGCAGTCGGCGGTAGCCGTCCTTGAGCGGCAGCTCCTCGGCGGCGTCGAAACGGCAAAGCCCCGTCAACGAAATCAGGTAGCGGTTGTCGAGCGTTTCCCGAAACGACGTGATGCGCCCGGCGCAGCCGACGCGGCACAGCGTCGGCGCGGGCGTCGAATCCTCGGGGTCGCGCGGCTGAATCATGCCGATCAGCCGCGACCCGCCCAGGGCGTCGTCGCACATCGCCAAATAACGCGGCTCGAAGATATTGAGCGGCAACTCGCCGAACGGCAGCAGCAGCGCGCCCGGCAACGGAAACGCCGGAATGACCCCGGGGAGCTCGACAATGCTTTGCGGCCGCATCGACGCTCAGGAAAACAGTATCGCCGAGAGCCGGCGCCGGCTTTGCGCGACCAGCGGATCGGCGGCGCCCATCGCCTCGAAAAACGTCAGCAGCTGCTTGCGCGCCGCTTCGTCGTTCCACGCGCGGTCGCGGCGGATGATCTCGAGCAGCGCCGAGACGGCGTCCTCGCGCTGCCCGGCGCCGAACAGCGCCATCGCGAGGTCGTGGCGCGCCTGATGATCGTCCGCGTCGGCGGCCAGGCGCGCGCGCAGCGCCCCGATCTCGCCGGCGTCCGCGCCCCGGGTCTGCTCCGCGAGCTCGAGCGCCGCGCGCGCGCCCTCCAGCGCGCTCGTCTTGCGCATCTCGTCGTCGAGCGAATCGTATGCCCGGCGCGCGGCGGCGGCGTCGCCCGCGCCGACCAGGGCGCGCACCAGGCCCGCCGCGGCGGGCGCGCTGGCGGGGTCCGCCCGCAGCGCCTGCGAATAGAGCCGGCCCGCGCCGGAGGCGTCCCCCGCCGCGAGCGCCGCATCGGCGTCGGCGAGCAGCGTTTCCGCCGGATCCGGCCCCGCCGCGCCGCCCACGCGCTCGATAAACGCCGCGATCTGGCTGTCGGGCAGCGCGCCCACGAACCCGTCGACGGGCCGGCCGTCGCGAAACGCAAACACCGTCGGCAAAGACTGGATGCGCAACTGCGCCGCAAGCTGCTGGTTCTTGTCGGCGTCGATCTTGACGAGCCTGACCGTGCCGCGCGCGTTGCGCACCGCTTTCTCGATGGCCGGGCCGAGGGTCTTGCACGGGCCGCACCAGCTGGCCCAAAAATCGACGATAACCGGGACCTCGCGCGACGCCTCGATGACGTCGGCGGCGAAGTTCGCCGTGTCGCTGTCCTTGACGATATCCGCGCCGCTACCGCCGATCGCCGGTTCCATCCGTTCCGCCCTCCGCCGCAAGTTCCGGGAAATTCACAATATACGGCGTATGCCCGCACGCCGCAACGAACGCCCGGAGGTCCGCCGACGCGATGGTCGTCGTCGCGGCGTTGTCGAGCGGGTGGTAGTTGAGCCGGTCGCGCGCCAGCATTTCCGCGTCGAGCACGAGGCGCACGCGGCGTTCGGCGCGGTCGTTAATCAGCGCGAACGGCGTCACCGAGCCCGGCGTCACGCCTAGCGTGTCGCGCAGCAGGCCGGGCTTGCCGAACGAAAACCGCGGCGCGCCCAAATGGCGCGAGAGGGCGGTGAGATCGATGCGCCGCGATTCGTCCGCGACCACGAGCCAAAGCCCGCCCTTCTTATCCTTGAGAAACAAGCTCTTGCAGTGACCGCCGGGGATCCGTCCGCGAAGCGCGCGCGCCTCTTCGACCGTGAAGACCGGCGGATGCTCCGCAGTCTCGACGGCGATGCCGAGGGCGCGGAGAAACGCGAACAATTCCGTCCGCCCCGCCATTGCGCTTGCATTCCCGTCCACGGCGCCTATTATCGTACCCGGTCGCCGCGGCGTCGAGCGGCGCGGCCGCCGGAGCGCGGGCGTAGCTCAGGGGTAGAGCACAACCTTGCCAAGGTTGGGGTCGTGAGTTCGAATCTCATCGCCCGCTCCAAATCCGTCGCGCGATTCGCGAATCGTCCCTGCCCGCGGCGCCTTGAGGGCGGGGCGCGCCGCCGATTCGACCGCTCGCGCCCAAGGCGCGCGCTTCCAGGGTGCGCGGGCGTTTCGCCCGCACGTCTCGACCCGCGCGAAGCGGCTTGAGGCTCATGCCGCGCCCCCGATTCGCACGCTTCGCCGTCCGCTCTTCCGCGAGCTCCGCGGGATCCCCGCGGATCCCCGCAAGCTCGGCGGATCCCGCGAGCCCGGCGGATCCCCGCAGATCCCCGTGAGCCCCGCCGCCGCGCGCGCCCGCTGGCGCCGTGCGCATGCTCGCGCAATCCGCCCGGCGGTTTGCGCGCCGGGCGCCCGGCGGGGCGTCGAATTCGTGTATTTTCGACCGAACGGGCCGTACGCGGCCGAAAAAGCGGTTGACACGAGTCGGCGGGGGTAGTGAATTGACCGCGAGCGCGCCACCGCGCGCGCGGCCGGCGCCCGCCGCAACGGCGGGCGCGGCGCTCCCCCGGGGAGGGCCGGCCGCCGCGGAGCGCGCGCGGCCCCGGTCGTCTCGACGGGGCGGACAACGCAATCTCGCAAGGGAGGGTCAACCCCAATGAAGACAGGCTACCAAACGCCGATCGCCCGGTCGGCGCAGGCGGCCGCGGCCGCCGCCATCGTGGCGGCGTTCGCGTGGACGCCGGCGTCGGCGGATACGAGCGCGTCGCGCATCGTCAACTGCCCCGACAGCGACTGGTGCCACTATCACCGCACCATCGACAAGGGCTGGCGCCACAGCCCGCTCGCGCAGATCAACCGCAACAACGTCGCCGATCTGCGCCCCGCGTGGATCTTCCAGCCCGGCGAAGTGCGCATGGGCATCCACTCCACGCCGCTCGTGGTCGATGGCGCCATGTATCTGGCCACCAACCCGTCCACCGTGTGGAAGCTCGACGCCGCCACCGGCGAACGCATGTGGGCGTTCGTGCCGGAGCTCGACGAGGCGGTGGTCGCGCGCTCGTTCTTCTCGCACACGCGCGGCCTCTCGGTCGGCGACGGGCGCGTCTATATGGGCACCGCCGACGGACGCCAGATCGCGCTCGACGAGATGACCGGCGAAGTCCTGTGGGACGTGGCGATCGTCGATTCGGCCAAGGAAACCGCCGGCTTCTCCGGCCCCGCCACCTTCGTCAACTCCGACCTCTACGTCGTCGGGCAAAACGGCGGCGAGTATCCGGTCGAAGGCAAGATCTTCGGCATCGACCCCAAGAACGGCGACGTCAAGTGGACCTTCTACACCACCGGACGCGGCGATGACGCGGCCCTCGCCACTTGGGGCGGCGACTCGTGGAAATACGGCGGCGGCGGCTCGTGGCAGCCCGGCACCGTCGATTTCGTCAACAACCAGATCCTGTTCGGCACCGGCAACCCCAACCCCGACTACGACTATTGCGGCGACACCTGCCGCGACCCCAACACCGACGCCCACCGCCCCGGCGACAACCTCTACACCTCGTCCACCGTGGCGCTCGACCTCGATACCGGCAAGCTGAACTGGTACTTCATGGAAGCCCCGTCGGACCCCTACGACTACGACGCCTCGCCGGGCGAATACGTCATCCTCGAGGAAGACGGGCGGCGCGTGGTCCTGCATCCGGGCAAGAACGGCTTCAATCACGTCCACGACGCCAAGACCGGGCAACCGATCAACGTCTACCCGGACATGAAGAACCAGAACTGGACCACCGGCTTCAACCTCGAGACCGGCCAGTGGGAAAACATGCTTTGGCCGAAGGCCGACGAAAAGACCCTCGTCTGCCCCGCCATCGACGGCGGCCACAGCTGGAACGCGGGCTCCTACAGCCCGCAGAGCGGCCTGTTCTACCGCGTCACGCAGGAATGGTGCATGTGGCTGACCGTGGCGCCCCAGGGCGGCGCGGACTACATCACCGCCGGCGCCAACGAGCGCATTACCGAGCCGTTCGCCCAGGCGTTCATGGCCGCGGAGTGGATCGGCACCAACCCTCCGGGCGACACCACGCACGGCTTC
The DNA here is from genome assembly GCA_965201115.1 of Alphaproteobacteria bacterium. GTDB lineage: Bacteria > Pseudomonadota > Alphaproteobacteria > UBA7887 > UBA7887 > JANQOH01. The sequence continues at coordinate 3,539,033 of OZ241745.1, read as the reverse complement.
ATCACCGCGCGCGACCCGGTCTCCGGCGACCTCGCGTGGGAGAAGCGCTACGACATCATCCCGCACTCGGCGCTGATGTCCACCGGCGGCGGCCTGCTGTTCAACGCCACGACCGACGGCTGGGCCGAAGCGCTCGACGCCGACACCGGCGGCCTGCTGTGGCGCTTCAACAACGGCACCGGCCATAACGGCGGCATCGTGTCCTACGAGTCCGGCGGCACCCAGTACGTCGCCTTCGCCACCGGCCACGGCTCGTATGTCGGCCGCGCCGTCGAGAGCCTCAACAAGGACAAGCTGGTCAACTACAAGGAGAGCGCCGCCATCGTCGCGTTCTCGCTGCGGTAGGCCGCTTTTCCCCGAGCGATCCGGGCAAGGGGCGTTTGCCCCTTGCCCTTTTTCGTGCTTTAACGCCGCCCGCCGAAAGCCCCGCCGCCCGCCGGCGGCACAACCCGGAGCACGCCCGCAGAATGACCCGACCGAAGACCCCGAGGCTTTCCGCCGCCGCCGCGCTCGGCGCGCTGGCCGCCGCCGCCATGCTCGCCGCCGCGCCCGCGCCGGCGCAAGACGACGACCCCGCCGCCTGGTTCCCCAGGGTCAATCCGCTGTCGGGCGACGCCGAAGCCATCGCCGAAGGCAAGACGCTGTTCGTCAACTGGTGCTCGCAGTGCCACGGGCGCAAGGCCAACGGCAACGCCCGCTTCGAACAACAGGCCGCCGACCTGCGCACCTACAACCGCGGCTACCCCCGCTTCGTCGTCACCATTCTCAACGGCCAAAACGGGACCATCGGCATGATGCCGCCGCTCGGCGGCTATCTCGACGAAGACCAAATCGCGCGCATCGGCGCCTATCTCGAAACGCTGGCCATCGAGGGCGCCGCATGGGCGCTCGATTGAACGCCGGCACAACGGAGACGCTCATGAATATCGGCAAGATACCGGCGATCGCGCTTGCCGCCGCCATCGCGGCCCTGTGCGCGCCGCTCGCCGCGGCCCTCGCCGCCGACAGGCTCCACGACGATCTGCTTACCCTGCACGACCGCAGCTGGCTATGCGCGACGCCGGAGGATTACGACTTCGCGCTCGAACGGGTCAGGGCGGCCGGCGGCGTCGAGGCCGCGCGCGCCGAGCTGCTCGCAGGCAAAAAATGCATCCTCATCGTCGAGGACGATATCGAAGACATCATGGCCCCGTTCGTCGAGGTGACCGGGCGCGAAGGCGCCGCCGTGCAGGTGCGCTTCACGGTCGAGTTCTACAAGCGAATCGAACTCCTGCACCGCAACATCACGCGCGCCACCTTCGTCGGCTGGACCGGCGAGGACAACCTTCGCAACTACCACCAGTGGCTTACCGGAAAACCGCAGGGCTGACCGCGCTCGCCGCCCTCGCGGCGGCCCTGCCCGCCGGCGGGGCCGAAGAGCGCGGCGACATGTTCATCCGGGGGACGGTAACCGCCGCGCCCGAACTCGCCGCCGCTGTCGCCGAAGCCGACCGCTTGGTCGTCAAGATCTGGAACCCCGGTCGCGACGGGATCGAAAACGATCCGAAATACAAATACATAAGGGAATTTTCCCTGCCCACGCCGTTCGCGATCTCGCCGCCCATCGACATGAACGGCGCCGCGCGCTGGCCGGTGTGGCTGGTGGAGATCTCCACCGACCGCGACGGCGACGTGCTGTCGGCGGCGGAAGGCGAGCTGTTCGCCGCGACCCCCGAGCCGCTCCCGCTCGGTTCCGCCGGCGTCCGCCTTGAGTTGAAGCCCCGCGACCCGCCGCCGTAACCGGCCCGCGCCGCAAGCGCGCACTTCCCGGGTGCGCGGGCGCCCCCGCCCGCACGTTTCCACGCCGCGGGGTCGGCGGAATGGCGCGTTTGCATTGCGCCCCCGCGCGGAGATATACTGGCGGGCCGTATCGCCGAGGGGAGGCCGCGCCATGACCAAGCAGCGAATCGCTTTTGCCGGGCTTTGCGCGGCGCTTGCGCTGACGCCCGCCGCCGCCGCGGGCGCCGCCGAACCGCTCGCCGGCCCGCTGGTGCAGCCCGAGTGGGTCGCGGAGCATTCCTGCGACGAAGGCGTCGCGGTGCTCGACCTGCGCGCGAGCGAGCGTTCGTTTCGCCGCCAGCGCATACCCTGTTCGATACGCACGAGCTTCCGCAGCGGCGGCTGGATCGTCGCGACCGTCGGCGTCGCGGGGCTGCTTCCCGACCCCGCCGCGCTGGCGGAAACCATCGGCGCGCTCGGCATCGGCAACGGCGACCACGTGGTTATCGTGGAACAAGGCGTGAGCGGCGCCCTCGGCGTGTCGATTGCGGCGCGCGTGTATTGGAGCTTCAAGGCGCTGGGCCACGACGCCGTATCGATGCTCGACGGCGGGTTCGACGCCTATCGCCGCGGCAGCGAACTGCCGTTCGTCCAGGGAGAGGCGTCCACCCGGCCTCCCGCGGCGTTCGCGCCGGCGTTCCGCCCCGGGCTGCTGGCCACGGCGGAGGACGTCGCCGCCGCGGCGCGCGACGGGACGACGCTGATCGACAGCCGCGAATCGGACATCTTCATGGGCATAAACGGGGTCTATTACAGCGACGCTCCCGGCACGATACCGGGCGCGGAGAACGTTCCGATCCGATGGCTGACGCGCCGCAGCGACAGCCGGCTTCAACCCCTCGAGACGCTCGAACGCATCGCCGTGCACAGCGCGCTCGACGCCGAGGCGCCATTGATCGCGTTCTGCAACACCGGAACGATGGCCGCGCTCAACTGGTTCGTCGCCCACGAACTCCTCGGCAACGACAACGCGCGCCTCTACGACGGTTCGTTCATGGAGTGGATCGCCGACCCCGAACGGCCCGTGGAGCGGCGCATCGACATGACGGCGGAGTAGGGGCGGGCCGGTGTTTGCGCGGGCCGCGGCGGCGGCGCTGATCGCCGCGGGCGCGGCAGCGGCGCCCGCGCTCGCAAACGAACTCGCGGTCGATGCGGTACTCGGCGCGCTGGTGCGCGTCTCAGCCGAAATCCCCTCCGACGCGCGCACCGCCCGCTTCCTCGGCACGGAGCGCGAGGCGACCGGCGTCGTCATCGACGATAGCGGCCTGGCCGTGACCATCGGCTACACCGTCATGGAGGCCATGGCCGCGACCGTGACCGATTCCGCCGGAACGACCGTTCCGGCCGAGATCGTCGCCTACGATTACGACACGGGATTCGGCTTGGTCCGCGCCCTCGCGCCGATCTCCGCCGCGCCGATGCGCTTCGGCGATTCGGGCGCGGTCGAATACGCCGACCGGGTGCTGATCGCCGCCGTCGGCTCCGCGGCCCCGGCGGTCGTCGCGGCGCGCCGGGAATTCGCCGGCTACTGGGAATATCTGCTTGAGGACGCGATCTTCACCGCGCCGGCGTTCGCCGACTGGGCGGGCGCCGCGCTGGTCGGGCCCGACGGGCGCCTGCTCGGCGTCGGCTCGCTGTTCCTGCGCCGCGCGGCGCCGGATGGACGGGTCATGCCGGTCAACATGTTCGTGCCCATCGACGCGCTCAAGCCGATTCTCGGAGACTTGCTTGAAACCGGACGCGGACCGGGGCCGCCGCGCCCGTGGATGGGCATGTTCACGCGCGACATCGACGGCGAGGTGGTGGTGACGCGCGTCCTGTCGGGCGGCCCGGCCGACGCGGCCGGCGTCATGGCCGGAGAAATCGTGCGCAAGGTCGCCGGGAGCGAGGTTTCCGGCATGGCCGATCTGTTTCGCAGCGTCTGGGCGCTGGGCGCCGCGGGGGTCGAGGCGCCGCTCGAACTCGCGGGCCGGCGCGGCGCGCGGAACGTTACCGTCCGCACCGCCGACCGGTACGACTATCTCAAGATGAACCCGAGCTTTTGAGCGCGCCCTTCCGGGCGAACGGCGGCCGCGGAGGGAGCGGCAAACGCATGCCCAAAAACACCGCGGCCGCCGCCGACGAACCGCCGCCGCGGGTCGTACTCAAAACGAACGCGGTAACGCTGCACCAGCTGCGCATCTTCTGGGCGGTCGCGCAGGCGCGGTCGTTCACGCGCGCAAGCAAGCTCCTGGACCTCGCGCAACCCTCGCTGTCGCAGCAGATCGCCAAGCTCGAGGAGCAGACCGGCACGCAGCTCCTCGACCGCGGGCGCAACGTACTGCGGCTCACCGACGCCGGAGTCTTCCTGCAGCGCAAGGCCGAGCTGATCCTGTCGAGCGTGGAAGAAACGCTGGTCGGACTCGAGGAATACGCTTCGGGCGCGCGGGGCGTGATCGCCGTGGGCGCGCTGAGCTCGATCGCGCGCGCCATACTGCCCGAGGCTCTGCGCGGACTGGCCGGGCGCTACCCCGAGCTGGAGCTCGACATCCACGAGACCGCGCCCGCCGAGGCGGTCGATCTGCTCTACGGACGGCGGCTCAACCTCGCGCTCCTCTCTACCGATTCGCAGGCCGCGACGGGAACGTCGTTCCACAGCGCGCCGGTCTGCCGCGACCCCTACGTGCTCGCCGTGCCGACCGGAATCGACCTCCACGGCGTGGCCGATATCGACGCCGACCTGGAGCCCGCCGACCGCGCCGTGGTCAACAGCACGATCCAGTTCAACTTCGGCAACCGCCACAAGAAACGCATCGAGGAATGGTATCGCGACGTGCTGCCGCACTACCGCGTTGTGGCGCAGTCGCGCACCTACGAAGTGGCGCTGTCGATGGTCCAGGATGGGCTGGGCGTGGCCGTCGTGCCGGCGCTGACGGCGGCCATCGGCCCCGGACGCACCTTCGACGTCACGCTCTACCGCACCAGCCTGCCCGACCGCGAAATCGCCGCGTTCATCCCGTCGCAATACGTAGCGGCCGAGCCCTATGCGAGTTTTCTCACGGCGCTGCGCGCGGCGGGCGAGGCGGCCGCGTTGCCGCCCATCGAGGACATGCCGGGCCTGCTGCGGGCGCTGTAGGCGCGCCGGCCGGATCCGGCGCATAGGAATTCGCAATGGCAATCATAGATAGCGCGCCCGCGCGCGCCGTTGCATTCTGCGCCCCGGAAGAGCGGCGGCGCGGCGCCATCGCTCGCAAACCCGAAAGGAACAGGACCATGTGGACCAAGCCTTCGATCGTCGAAGTGGCCGTCGGCCTCGAGATCAACTGCTACGCCTGCGCCGACCTCTAGAACGAGCGTTTCGGCAAGGCGGAAGCCGCCGGCCCGGATACGGGCCGGCGGCTTTCCTGCGTTTTGGGCCGCCTACCCGTCGAAGCGCACGACCGTCGAGCCCCATGAAAGCCCGACGCCGAAGCCGCAAAGCAAAACCGTCTTGCCCGCCAGCGCGGCGGCCCCGCCCAGCCGCTCGAGCACGATCGGCAGTGTCGAAGACACCGTATTGGCGCAGTCCGCGATCTCGATCGGCGCCTTCCCGGGCGGCAGGCCCATCTCGCGAATCAGCGCGTTCACCATGTGCCCGCTCGCCTGATGGAACACGAAAGCATCGACCGCCGCGCGGTCGAGGCCGTTGAGCGCAAGGCAGCGATCCACATCGGCCGGCACGCGCTTGATCATGAACTTCATGATCGCGCGCCCGTTCATGTAGAGCGCGCCCGGCCCCGAAACGGGCATGGCCGGGTGGCGGCTGCCGCCGCCGCGCACGATCAGGCTGCCGGCGCCCGACCCGTCGGAGCCGAAGGTGAAGCGCCCCATCTTGCCCGGCCCGCCGGCGGTCAGAAGCGTCGCCGCCGCGCCGTCGCCGAACAGCGGAACGGTCGCCCGATCGCCCGGGTCCATCGCCTTGCTGTAGGCGTCGGCGGTAAGCAGCAACGCGGCGGAAAACCCGTGCGCCATCATCATCGACCGCGCGATCGCCAGCCCGTACACATAGCCCGAACAACCCTGGTTGAAATCGAACGCCGCCGTGGTGTCGGGCAGACGCAGCCGATCCTGCACGATATTTGCCGTGGCCGGCAGGCGGTAATCCGGGTTTTGCGTACACAGCACCAGGAGCTCGATGGATTCGCGCGGCACGGGGCTGCCGGCGAGCAGCGTCTCGGCGGCGCGCACGGCCATGTCCGACACGGCTTCGTCGTCGGCCGCGATGCGGCGGGTATGCACGCCGATCTTGTTGTCGAGAAACTCGCGGTCGAACCCGAAGCGCTCGACCAGCGCGTCGTTCGTCAGCGCCGCTTCGGGCAGATAGCTCGCGACGCCGGCGATCCCCGGAGGCGCGGAAAGTCCGTCGGACACGTGGCCGCCTCCGATACAGATGCTGCGCGGAAAGCGGGCCTTTTATCGAATCGGCGCAAAAAACGCCAGCCGCCGCGCCCCTGCCGCGCGCCTATAAACGACGGGGCGGTTCCGGTATCAGCCGAGCTGCCCCTCCGCGATAAACATCATGCCCTGGAACGCGGGCTGCGACCCGCCGCCCCCGACGGAACGGTAACGCCATCCCCCTCCGTCATAGACCCAGCTGGAGCTGCCGCCCACCGTCGCGGTCAGCTCGTCGTCCGACAGGTCCGCATCCGGATTCGGCGGGAACGCCACATGAGTGACCTCGTCGTCGTTCTCTACGACGCGCACATCGACGGGCGGGAGCTCCAAGCCGAGCTCGGCGAACGCCCGCTTCGGGTTCTCCCGCACCCGCTTGCGGTACTCCGCGTCTTCCGCCCAAGCCGTGCGGACGGCCTCCATCGGGTCCGTCGGTCCGCGTTTGTCGTCCATCGCTCCGATCCTCCCGTTTCGCCGCGCTCGCCACGCATCCTGTAGCACAGTCCGGCGCAATCGTCAAGTTTCGGCTCGTTCTTTTCGCTGCCCCGCGCCGAAGGCGCGAACCGCTCGGGACCGCGGGCGTCCCCGCCCGCGCGCCGCCGCCGCGCGCCGAACGAGACGGGCATCACACCGGGTCGCCGCGATAGAGCATGGCGACGGCGGTTCCGTCGGCCTCGGCGTGGCCGCGCCCGACCATGAGCCGATAGAGCTCCGCCGCAATCGACGTCATCGGCGCCGCCGCCTCGGCCGCGCGCGCGAGATCGACAGCCGCGTCAAGATCCTTGAGCATCGTCCGCGCATGCGATTCGACGAAAAGATCGCCGGAAATCATCTTCGGGAAAAACTGTTGCAGCAGAAGCGAATCCGCGCGTCCGCCGGCGAGAGCCTCCGGCAGCCGCGCGCCGTCGACGCCGGCGCGCAGCGCGAGCCCCGCCGCTTCCGACAGCACCGCGATCCCGCAACCGACAATCATCTGATTGACGAGTTTGGCGGTCTGTCCCGCGCCCACCGGCCCCATGAGCGTGAAACGCTGCGCAAGGCAGGCGACGACGGGGCGGAGACGCTCGAAATCCGCTTCCGCGCCGCCGGCCATGACCGCAAGCCGCCCCGATTCGGCGCCGGCGACGCCGCCCGAGACGGGCGCATCGACCCAGCCCATGCCGGTCTCGCGCTTCAGGCGTTCGGCCAAGGCCCGGCACGCGTCGGGGCGGATCGACGACATGTCGGCCAGGAGCTTGCCCTCCGCCGCGCCTTCGACCGCCCCGCCTTCGCCGAACACGACCGCTTCCACCGCCGCGCTGTCGGTGAGGCAGAGGAAAACGATATCGGCGGCGCGCGCGACGTCGGCGGGGCTTGCGCGGGCCTCGGCGCCGCGCGCGGCCAACGGCGCGACCTTCGCCGCCGTCCGCCCCCAAACCGAGAGCGGATAGCCCGCGTCGAGCAGGCGCGCAGCCATCGGCGCGCCCATCGGTCCGAGGCCGATATAGCCGAGTCGCGGTTTCGTGCCGCCCATCGCGGTCGCCTCCTCTTGCGCCGGTTACGCGGCTTCGGCGGCGGGGCGCTCGATCCAGCCGCCGCCGAGCACCCGCGGCCCGTCGTAGAACACCGCGGCCTGGCCCGGCGCCGCGCCGCGCGCCGGCGAATCGAACGCGATCTCCACGCGGCCGCCGTCGAGCGCGCGCAACGCCGCTGGCGCCCCCGCGTGCCGCGAGCGCAGGCGCACCGTGGCGCGCGCCGCCGGCTCCGCCAGCCAGTTCGCCTCCGATACCGAGACGCGCGCGGCGCCAAGCGCCGCCGCCGGCCCGACCACCACCGCGCGGCGCCGCGGCTCCAGGCGGATGACATACAGAGGCTCGGACCACGAAACGCCGATTCCGCGCCTCTGCCCCACGGTGAAGCCGATAATGCCGTCGTGGCCGCCGATGCGCGTTCCATCGGCCAGCTCGATGGGGCCGGGCTCCAGGCTTCCGGGCCGCAAGCGCTCGATCAGCGCCGCATGGCCGCCGGAAGGGACGAAGCACAGGTCCTGGCTGTCGGGCTTGTCCGCGATGCCGAGGCCGAAACGCGCCGCCGCCGCGCGGATCTCGGTTTTCGTCGCGCCGCCGAGGGGAAACCGCAAAAACTCCAGCTGCGCGCGCGTCGTGGCGAAGAGAAACCAGCTCTGATCGCGCGTATCGTCGGCGGCGCGGCGCAGCTCCGGCCCGCGCGGCCCCGCCGTCCGCCGCGCGTAATGCCCGGTGACGAGCGCCGCCGCGCCGAGATCGCGCGCGCAATCGAGCAAGTCGGCAAACTTCACGCGCTGATTGCAGCGCGTACACGGAACCGGCGTCAGGCCGCGCCGGTAACTGTCGGCGAAATCGTCGATGACGGCGGCGCGGAACCGCTCGCGGTAGTCGAGCACGTAATGCGGGATGCCGAGCCGGTCGGCGGCGCGCCGCGCGTCGTAGATGTCCTGCCCGGCGCAGCACGCGCCGGCGCGCCGCGCCGCGCCGCTGTCGTAGAGCTGGAGCGTGACCCCGAAAGCGTCGTAGCCCGCCTCGGCGAGCAGCCCGGCGGCCACGGCGCTGTCGACGCCGCCCGACATGGCGACGGCGACGCGCGCGCCGCGCGGCAGATCGAATTCGGGTGTGCGCATGGCGGGCATATGGCGCCGAAGCGGCGCGGATTTCAAGGCGTAAGCGCCGGCGCCACGGCTTCGTTCCGGCGCGGAAACCGCTATAGTGCGCACGCGAACCGGGGAGGGCCGGCATGGCGGGCAACGGTAAAATCAACGGGCATGCGCCGCGGCGGCTGATGGAAGGCGTGCTGGCGCGGCGCGGCGCCATGCCGGCCTCCGGCGTGGAGCAGGCGTCCGCGGCGGCCGCGCGCGCCGCCGGCTCGGTGACCGCGCTGCGCGCCGAAATTCCGGAGGACGCGCACACCGCGTCCATGCTCGGCGCCGAACGCGGCGGCAGCGCGGTCCCCATCGACGACCGCGGCCTGGTGGTCACCATCGGCTATCTGCTGCTCGAATGCCGCCGCGTGGCGGTGGCCGACTCCGGCGGCGACTGGGTCGAGGCCGCGTTCGTGGGCTACGATTTCGAGACCGGCTTCGGCCTCGCGCGGGCGCGCCGCCCGCTGGGGCTGGCGGCCATTCCGTTCGGCAATTCCGCGGCCGTGAAAAAGGGCGACCGGCTGACGGTGGCCGGCGCGGGCGAAGCCGGCCCGATGCAGGCGGAAGTGGTCTCGCGGCGCGGCTTCGCCGGATATTGGGAATACCTGCTGGACAACGCGCTGTTCACCGCGCCGGCCTATCCCGACTGGAGCGGCGCCGCGGCGATCGGCCTCGACGGGCGCCTGGTGGGAATCGGGTCGCTGTTGGTGGAGGACGCGGGCCCCGGCGGCCGCACGCGCCAGGGCAACATGTTCGTGCCGACCGACCTCTTGGCGCCGATTCTGGAGGAGCTGGTGGCCGCCGGCCGCGCGCGGCGCCGGCCCCGTCCCTGGCTCGGCCTGTTCACCGCCGAGGCGCACGGAAACCTGGTCGTGGCGCATATCGCCGAGCAAGGCCCCGCCGACCGCGCCGGCCTCGAACCCGGCGATGTTATCGTCCGCGTCGCAAGGGAGCCCGTCGTCGATCTCGGCGATTTCTACCGCCGGGTATGGGGTCTCGGCCCCGCCGGCGCGCGCGTGCCGTTGACGGTCATGCGCGGCGAAGCCGCCATCGAAGTCACGGTGCGCTCCAGGGACCGCTACGATCATTTCCGAACGCCGCGGGACTAGCGCTACGGGAGGGGAGCGCCCCATGGACCGCACCGATCTCTGCTACCTGTCCGCCGCGCGCATGGCGGCCGCGATCCGCGCCCGCGAACTGTCGCCGGTGGAGATTTTCGACGCCGTGGCCGAACGCATCGAGGCGCTGGAGCCGCGCGTCAACGCCTTCGCGGCGCTCGATCTCGAAGCCGCGCGCGGCGCCGCGCGCGCGGCCGAGGCCGCCGCCGCCGCCAGCGGCGGCGCGCTCGGCCCGCTGCACGGCGTGCCGGTCACGATCAAGGACCTGACCGACCTGGCGGGCAAGCCGACGCGGCGCGGTTCGCACACGACGGAGAACGCCCCGCCGGCGCCCGCCGACGCGCCGGTCGTCGCGCGTCTCAAGGCCGCCGGCGCGATTGTGCTCGGCAAAACGACGACATCGGAATTCGGATGGAAGGGCGTGAGCCAAAGCCCGTTGACCGGCGTTACGCACAATCCGTGGCGGCGCGGCTACAACGCCGGCGCCTCGTCCGCCGGCGCGGGGGCCGCCGCGGCCGCCGGGTTCGGGCCGCTCCACCACGGCACCGACGGCGCCGGGTCGATCCGCATGCCGTCGCATTTCTGCGGCGTGTTCGGGCTGAAGCCGAGTTTCGGGCGCGTGCCCAACTGGCCGGTCCAAAACAACGACCAGGTGAGCTGCGCCGGCCCGATGACGCGCTCCGTCGCCGACGCCGCGCTGATGCTCAAGACCATGGCCGGCCCCGACCCGCTCGAGTTTACGACCCTCGAGGCGCCGCCGGCCGACTACCCCGCGCGGCTCGAAACCTCGCTCGCCGGGCGGAAGGTGGCGTACAGCTCCGATCTCGGCCACGCGCGCGTCGACCCCGCCGTCGTCGGGGCGGTCGCCGCCGCCGCGCGCGCGTTCGAGGAGATGGGTTGCGCGGTGGAGCATGTCCGCACGCCGTTCGCCGCCGAGGCCGCGCCGATCGTGCGCTTCCTCTGGGCCGCCCATATGCGGGTCAACCTTCCCGCGTTCGAAACCCACGAGGCGCGCATGGACCCGGGCCTTGTCGCCTGCATGAGAAGCGGCGACGGATACGGCATGGACGATTACGTGGCGATGCGCGGGCGCAAACTGGCCGTTATCGACGCCGTCCACCGCTTTTTCCGGGAGTGGGACCTGCTGCTCACGCCGTCCGTTTCCGTCCCGGCGTTCCCCGCCGACCGGCTCCTTCCGGACGGCTGGCCGGACCATGCGTGGGACTGGCTTTCGTGGGCGGAGTTTTCCTACCCCTTCAATTTCAGCGGCAACCCCGCGGCCTCGGTTCCCTGCGGCTTCACGGAAGACGGCCTGCCCGTCGGCCTGCAAATCGTCGGCCCCCGCTTCGGCGACCTCGCCGTCCTGCAAGCCGCCGCCGCCTTCGAACGCGCCCGCCCTTGGGGCCCCCGCCGCCCCCCGCTGTAGCCCGGCGCTCGACGGCGGCGAACAGGGCGAGGCGCTCATCGATCGCCGCAACCTGTCGGCGTGCTCGCTGTCTGCCGCCGCACTGCCTCCCGCCTACAGGGAAGCCCGTCGATTCGCCTGTCGGACGCGCGAAATTTTTCTGCGACGGTCGCTCATTGCGCTTGACCGCCCAAGCCGAATCGATATGGTGGCGCCGAATCGTCTCGCATATACTGCCGTGAAGCGGGTAGCGGGCGATTGGCGCGGCTATAACCGGCAGAGGAGAATCGGGCCATGGTTAGGATCTTCATGTCTTACTCGCACGAGGATGAGAATCTTCGGAAAAAGCTGGCGACGCATCTTTCGGGCTTGCGCAATGAAAGGATCGCCAGTGTATGGGATGACAGGCGAATCGAAGCTGGTGAAGATATATCAAAGGAGATCGACAGGCATTTGGAGGAAGCCGATATCGTTCTTCTGCTGGTCAGTCCTGATTTTTTGGCATCGAGTTACTGCTATGATCGAGAAATGCCGCGAGCGATGAAACGGCATGAACAACGCGACGCACGCGTCGTTCCCGTAATTCTGCGTCCGTGCGATTGGCACAATGCGCCATTCGGCAAGTTAAAGGCCGTTCCCGCCGATGGCGAACCGGTGGTAAACTATAGTCAGTTGGACGATGGGCTTGCGGAAGTAGTTCGGGAGATACGCAAGATCGCGACACCCGCGGCAAATACGCCGTCTGCACCGAGCAATCCGTCATTGTCCGGGAGGGAGGCGCTGCGTCAACCCGGCGTATCGCCTCGCCTGTCGCCTGATCCGTTATTGCCCGCGGCGGAACAGGAACCGAGCCCTGCCAACGCCAAGGTCGCCGTGCGCTCGGGGGGCCGGCCGCTGCCCGGCGCCGATCTCCTGTTTCTGTATCCCAACAACACCTGGACGCCCGCAACGACCGACAGCGCCGGCATGGCAGAAACGAAACTGTACGCCACGCGCCTGCCCATGACCGTGTTCGCCGCCGCCCCCGGATACGCCTCGGCCCTGGAGCGCGACTGGACGCCGGCGCGCCGCGCGCTTGCCATCGAGCTCAAGGCCCTGCCCGGAGGCGGCTCCGTAATCTTCCCCGAGGACACCGGCTGCATTCCGGGACTGGCGGGGAGGTTAAACCCGATACGCGACACGCTTGACCGTACCTACCTTTATGCATCGAACATCGCCATCGACGACGGCCGCCTCCAACCCGTGAGTTTCGTTCCCGGCGCGGAGCTCCGCCTCACCGACGCCCACGGCAAGGAGGCATGTGTGCGCATCGTCGAAATCGTCGGAAGCTCGGCCTTGGTCGAATACCGCCCCTGTCCCGGCGAGCGGTAGCGCCGCCTGTTTTCTCCCTGCCGCAAGCCCGCTTGCCGGGAGCGCGGGCGTCTTGCCCGCACGTCGGCGATCCGCGCAACGTTTCCCTGGCGGGGGCCCGCGCCGCCAGCGTTCGGCGCGGCGCGGGAAAATGCGGGCTGCGGTTGCCCGCGCGCCCATGAGCGCCCTGTGGCGCCAACGCCGTCGTCGATGAACGGCTATCGATTTCGCTCGATTCGCGAATCGCATATACTGGCGGGACGCCTTCGGAGGCGTGTAGTCGGCTTGCGCGAATTGCGTGGCGCGGCGAACGGCGACGCGATACAGTGGGCCCGGTTACGGTCGAACGGCTGGCGAGGAGTTTCGGTATGGGCCTTGCGCTTCGATATTACGTCTATGAGTGCGACGGTGTCTGGCACGCAATATGCTCCGACCTCAATATCGCGGTCGGCGGCGGTTCGGCGCGCGAGGCGGAGGAATCGCTGGAGACGGCTATCGAGCTATACCTCGAAACCGTGGCGGAACTGCCGGCCGGGGAACATCGGCGTTTCCTTGCCCGGCGGGCCCCTTGGCACGTGAGGTTCCGGCTGGCCGCGGCGGCGCGGCTTCGCGGTTTGCGCGGCGCCGACACAGGCGCTCGGCGGTTCGTTTTCGAGGCCCCTACGTTCGGCCCTTCGGGCGAAACGCCTGTTCCGGCAAGCCGGACTGCTGCTTGATCGAAGATAGTATGGCTCCGGGCACATCGTCGCCCGGCTTGCCGGCGACTGTGACCAACCGCCGCCGGTTACCGACTACCGCGGCGAATTGCCTGTGGCTGCCGCGTTGCCGGACGACCGCGAAGCCATGATTGTGCAACGCACGTATCACGTCGCGATATTTCAACGGTCCTGTCCTTCCGTTTCGTCGCCTGCCAACAAACGCCATGGGGCAAGCCGAGACGTTTGCGCCCACACAGACATATCGCGAATGGCGGTTGCTATCCACTCGTTTCCCGGGGCCGCCGGCGCCTCGCCTGCATACATCCGAAGCGATAGAGAAGGCTCAATTCCCGAATCGTATATCAGCCTGTTGACGAATGTATGGTATATCGATTCGATAGCGTTGTCGGTTTGTGGGGGGCATTCGATGTCGATGGGTTGCCGAGGGCCTGGTCAGGATGCGCCGATTGTTTCGTCGCGTGAGTTGCCGCGTTCGCCGGGCCATGCGTTGGACGGTCGCCTGCAGCGTGTTTTGGCGGATGCGGGTTTCGACGCCTTCGTGGAGTCGGTGTGCGCGCCGTTCCATGGGTCGCGTGGGGCGCGCTCGATACCGCCGGGGCGGTATTTCCGTATGCATATGGTTGGGTATTTCGAGGGCATCGATTCGGAGCGCGGGCTTGAATGGCGGTGTTCGGACTCGCTGTCGTTGCGCGCATTTCTGCGTCTTGAGGCGACGCAGCGTGTTCCCGACCGTTCGTGGCTTTCGAAGACGCGGGGCCGGTTGCCGGGCGAGGTTCACGAGCGGGTTTTCGAGTGGGTGTTGGCGCGGGTTGCGGCGCGCGGTCCGGTTCGCGGCGCGCGGATTGGCGTGGATGCCTCGACGATGGAGGCGAACGCGGCGTTGCGTTCGATCCGGCGGCGCGCGGACAGGGCGAGTTACCGCGAGATGCTGGCGCAGCTGGCGCGGGCGAGCGGGGTCGAGACGCCGGGCATGGCGGACCTTGTTCGGTTCGACCGGCAGCGCAAGGGCAAGAAGCGCCTGTCGAACAAGGAGTGGGTTTCAGCGCCCGATCCGGATGCGCGGACAGCGAAGATGAAGGACGGTCGGACGCGCCGGCCGAATGTGTGGCGGACAAGGGCTACCGTTCGCGCGACATTCCGAAGTGTATGGCGGGCGGCCTGTGGACGGCGCGGATCGCCGAACCGCACCGCAAGGACAAGGCGCGCTGGCGCGGCGACGCCGAGGCGCGCCGTGCGGTCTGCAACAACCGCGCGCGGTTGCGTTCAGCGGTCGGTCGGCAGGCGATGCGCAAGCGCGGCGAGGTTGTCGAACGGTCGTTCGCCCACAATCTCGACCGGGGCGGAATGCGGCGTGTGTGGCTGCGTGGGCGCGAGAATATCCGCAAGCGCTACTTGATCCATGTCGCCTCGCACAATCTCGGGCTCGTCCTGCGCCATCTCATCGGCGCGGGGACGCCGAGAGAGGCCGCGGCCCGCAAGCAGGCATGGCTTTTGCTCCTTTCGCGCGACAAATGCGCCATCGTCGCGCTTCCCGCCGACCGATTCGCCCCCATCATCCTCCGGCTACGCATCTACGCAACCGCATGATGCCGTATCGACAAAACCCGAAAACCAAACCGTATTCGTAAGCGTCCGGTTATGGGGCTATTGGATTTTTACGGCGGGGGTTTGTGTTCCCGGTTCCAAGGCATGAGTTCGTGGATTCGGTTTGTTTTGTAGTCTTGGATATGGTTGAGTGTGTCTGCGATCCGTGCGCGCGGGTCGACGCCGTTTGGTTTTGCGGTTTCGATGAGCGTGTATGCGGTTGCGGCGGTTGCGTCGCCGGTTTCGGAGCCTGCGAACAACCGGTTCATGCGTCCGAGGGCGATGCCGCGGATGGCGCGTTCGTCGGTGTTGTTGTCGGGTTCGAGCGTTCCGTTGTCGAGCCGCGGGCGCAGGCGGGCCAGTCGGGCGCGGGCATAGCGGATGGCGCCGACCGGCGGCGTTTTGGCGGATACGGGTCTGCGGCGTCCGCGCTCGATGGCGCGCGGCGGCGGCGCCTGGCGGAAGCGTGCGCACGCGTGGCGGACCGTTCGCGGTCTCACGATGCGGTTGACCGTGAAACGACCGGGTATGTACTCCAGTTCCTCGGTGATATGTGCCGACGGTCTTGAGCGCGCCGCCGCGGGCCCCGCAGGCGCCTGCGTGTTCCGGCGCCGTTTCGCGCGGCGGCGCGAGACGGCGCCCCTTGCCGCACCGTTTGCGTCCCGGGTAGCGCGGCGCCCGGGCGCTCCGGCCGGAAGGCCGTGGCGCGCGAATTGGGGCGGGGCGGGCTACAGGATGGCGGCGCGGGCTTGCCGTTTCGGCGGTTTGCGCATGTCGCCGGGGGCGGCGGGGAGTTCGGCGGCGGGGAAACATGGGCCGGCGGCGACGGCTTCGAGCAGGCGGGCCTGTTCGGGGTAGAGGGCGACGGTCGCCTCGAGCGCCCATAGCAGTTCGAGCAGTTCGGTCGTGTATCGGGCCGTCCAGCGTTCGGGGCGGATATCGTCGAGGGGCGACGAGCGCCTCCCGGCGCCGGTCTTCATGCGGTAACGGAGCCACGAACGCACCGCCTTCAGGCCCGAAACCTCGAACCCGAATACGTCCGGGGCAACAGGCGCGAAGGCGCCGCCGCCGACGCGCAGGGTGCGCGCCGCGCCGTCGTATCGGAAGGATTCGGGGTAGCCTTCGGCGCTTGCGGGAACGGCCTTTATGCATCGCGCCTCGCCCCGATACGCGGCGCCGGCGCGCGCGCCGGGCGGCGCGAAGCGGTCCCCGTAAGTATGAAGCCAAAGCAGACGCGCGCCGACGGTCCGTACCTTCTCGAACAGCGCCGAGTCCCCGGTGAGGGGAACGCGGAGCTGGCGCGACGCCAATTCGCCGGCGAACCGTGCCGTGAAGGCGGGATGCGCGATTGCGCCATAGACGTAAGCAAGGAAATCTTCCGGCGCGACGCGGCGGCCGTATGCGCGGCTCAACGTATCGAGCAGGCCCGGCGCGATATTGGCCTCGGCGGCGCCGGGGTCGCGATACAGGGGAATAACGGCCTTGGCCCCGTAGGAGCCGCGAAAGTGGTCGAGGTCGGGGACATGGGAACACGCGACCGCCGCCGGGCCGCCGCCGAGCGGATGGCTCAGCAGGCCGGTGAGACAGACTTGCCGGTCGCCGTAGGCGCGCCACAGATCGGGGCGCAGATAATCGCCGAGCCGCGTATCGGCGAATACCCACTGGCGGTCGAAGGAACGATAGGCGTAGCGCGCGGTTCGCGGCGCGGGCGCATTGATGTCGAGCGCCGCGATCGCCGTCTCCGGTTCGCCTTGCGCAAAAAGCGGGCGGGGGGTCGAGGCGATATTCCGGTCCCTGGTCTCCTTCAACGCTTCCGCGCGGTCGCGCGCGCGGAGGAGCGCGCGCCAGCGGCGCCGCAGCGTGTCTTCGTCGGGCGCGATGGGCCAGGTGCGCTTCAACTGCGCGCCCGAATGCTGCCAGGGCATGAGGTCGGTCAGCAGCGGCCAGCGGAAATACGCGCCGCGGCCGGGCGGGCGGAACGGAGCGCGCCAGTCGTCGGGGCAGTCCCGCCACGCCACCGAGTCGAAATTCCCTATGGCGTCGAGCGCGGCCAGTTTCTCCTTGCGGGTTCCGCCGATGGCGGCGTAGCGCACGCGGGCCGGCGTTTGCGTTTGCGCGCCCGCCCGCGTGGCGATGGCGATGGCGACGGGAGTGCGTATCGCAAACAAATTGTCGCCGGGATGCGTTCCGCGCCCTTCGCCGCCGAGATCGAGTATCCATATCTCGTCGCACAGGCGGCGCATGTGCTCGCGCATGCCCAGGAAGGCGTCGCCGTCGAGCCAGCTCGACGCGGTTACGAAGCTGACGACGCCCGGCCCCGCCGCGGTTTCGTGCTCGAATACCTTCCACAAGGCCCAGCGCCAAAAATAGACATAGAGATTGTAGAGATTTTTCGCGCGGACGCCGTGGCCGGCCGCGCGCAGGGGCTCGAGAAAGTCGTTCAGGATGGGGGTCCCGCCGCCGTTTCCGTAGCGGACCCACGAGCCGGTGCGGTCGCCGTTGTCGGCGCGGGCGGCTTCGTGGCGGTCGTAGGGCGGGTTGCCGAGGCAGACGAGAACGCGGGCGGCGCTCTTGACGTCCAGCGCGCGGGCGCGCTGTTCGGCGATGGGTTGCAGGAACAACGGCAGTTGCGGCGGCTCTGCATGGGGGCTTTCGAGCGTGTCGGTAAGACAGATGCGCGCGCCGTCGGCGGGCGGTTCCGCGCCACGGGCGGCGAGGGCGCGGCCGATGCGCAGTTCGCTGACCGCGTAAGGGCCGACGAGAAACTCGAAACCGTAGAGATTGCGCGCGAGTTCGGTGGCCGCGCCCGCCGCCGCGCCGGGGCCTTGTTCGGCCGCGACGCGCCCGAGGGCGTGTTCGATTGCGCAGAGCAGATAGGTTCCGGTTCCGGCGGCCGGGTCGAGCGTGACGACGCCGGGGTCGGCGAAGCCCGCGGGTTTGCCGAGGCGTTCGACGAGCAGCGCGTCGACAAGGCGCACCTGGGCGCGCGCCGCCTCCACGGGCGTGTAATAGACGCCCGCGTCCTTGCGCAGCCGCGGGTCGTAAGCCGCCAGGAAGTCTTCGTAGAAATGGAGCCACGGGTCTTCGGCTCCCGTCAGGGCGGCGGGCGGAACGGCAGAGATAACGCGCACGAGGAGGTCGAGCGAGGCGGCGAGGTCGCCGCGGGCGCGGGGATCGGTGAGGATTTGCAGGGCGCGGGACAGCAGGCCGTGGTGCGCCGCCAGCGCCGCCTGGGCGCTGTCGAGCGTAAAGGGATCGGCGCCATCGCCCCGTCCGAGAAGCAGCGCAAAGGTTACGGTCTGTGCATAGGAATCGGCGAACTGCGCGTCGGTCGCGTCGGGGAACAGAAGCTGGCGCCAGTCGCGGGCGAGCAGGACCAGGGGCGATGCGGAATCCGCGAGCGCCTCGGACACGTCGTCGCGCAACATCCGGCAGAGCGGGGCGAGCATGGCGGCGAAGCCGGCCAGGTCGATCCGGCCGCGCCGGTCCAGCGGCAGGACGGGCTCCCACAGCAGGAAGTCTTGCAACAGGCGCGCGAACGCGGCGGCGTCGGCTTCTGTCGCCGCGCGCGCGCCGTCGGCGGCGATGCTTCCGGCGAGACGCACGACGGCGCCGGCGCGCTCGCCGCCGCGGTAGAGCGCCCATTCGTTGCCGTCGCCGTAGAGCATGTTCGGAACGGCGGAGAAGCGTTTGAACTGTCGGCGGTTGCGGCCCTTGAAGCGCCGCGCGTCGGCGCCCGCGCCGGGGGCCTTGAGCTCGGCGTAGCCGACGAGCGCGCCGCCCCGGTGGACGGCGAAATCGGGCTTGCCCAGGCGGTCCGGCAGGGCGGTTTCGCCGACGCACAGGATGTCGTGGCCGAGCGCCGCGCCCGCCTCCGCCATCAGCGTCTCGAATGGCGCGCGCAGCTGCTCTTCGGCCTCGCCTGAGGGTAGCCGCGCGGCTTTTTCGGCGACCGCGTCGGCAAAGCCGCGCAGGGCCGCGCCGACGCCGGCCGGCGAACGGGGCGGCGGCGGTTCGCGCGGCGTAGTCATTACAGGATTCTCCGGCATGTTTGCGGTTTCGTCGGCTTGCGCATGGCATCGTCGATCTTCGGCAATTCGTCGCTTGTAAAGCACTCGCTTGTCACGATGGCCTTGAGGAGGCGGAATTGTTCGGGGTAGTGTGTGAAGGTGGTCTCGAGAACCCAAAGCAGTTCCAATAATTCTGTGGTATACTGGGCCGTCCAGCGTTCGGGCCTGATGTCGTTGAGACGCGACGAGCGTTTTCCGGCGCCGGCTTTCATGCGATAGCGAAGCCAGGATTGCACCGGTTTATGGCCGGAGATGTCGAGCTCGTAAACTTTCGGAGCGACGGGCGCGAAGGCGCCGTCGCCGACGCGGAGCATTCGTGCAGTTCCGTCGTACCGGAAGGATTCGGGATATCCGTCAGGATTTCCGGATACGGCGCGCAAGCATCGCGCCTTGCCCCGGGGGACAGCGCCCCGCGGTTTGCCTTCGCCGAAAAACCGTTCGCCATATGTATGTAGCCAGAGAAGTCGCGCGCCGATGCTACGGGCGGATTCGAACAATTTCGCGTCTTTCGTCAACGGTACGCGTAACTGGGCGGATTCGAGATCCTCCGTAAATCGCTCGGTGAAAGCGGGGTGTGCAAGCGCCCCATAAATATAAGCGCAGAAATCCTCCGCACTTACCGGGCGGTCGTACTCGACCGCCAGCAGATTGAGGAGGTTCGGTGCGATATTGGCTTCCGACGTATCGGATGTACGAAAAAGCGGGATGATATCCTTTCCGCCGCGTCCGCCGAAGTGGTCGAGGTCGGGGACAAGCGAGCACGCCGTGAGGGCAGGCCCGAGCCCTATCGTGTCGCTCAATATAGTCGTCAAATATATCTGCCGGTTGCTGTGAGCGCGCCAGAGGTCGGGTCGAAGTCGGGATATCAATCGATTGTCGGCGATAAGGTACTGCCGGTCGAAAGAACGGAATGCGTAACGCCTTATCTCGGGCGCCGGCGCATCGTCGGGCAAGGTGGAAATCGGCGCCGGAGCGCGTGTTTCCATTGGCAGGGGAGGATAGGCCCCGGTTATCTTGCGGTCGCTTGTCTCTTTGAACGCCGTTGCCCGATCCCGCGCCTGGAGGAGAGCGCGCCAGCGTCGCCGCAAAAGGTCCTCATCGGAGCCGACGGGCCACGTTCGCTTGAGTTGTACGCCCGAATGTTGCCACGGCATGAGATCGGTCAGCAGCGGCCAGTCGAAATACATGCCCCGGCGGCGCGGGCGGAAAGGCGCGCTCCACTCGGCGGGGCAGTCGCGCCAGGCTACGGAATCGAAATCGCCGATGGCGTCGAGCGCGGCGAGCTTGTCGTCGCGGGTTCCGTCGATGGCGGCGTAACGCACGCGCGCCGGCGTTTCCGTTTGTGCGCCGGCCCGCACGGCAATGGCAATGGCGACCGGCGTTTGTATGGCGAACACGTTTTCGGTCTTGCGCGGGCCGCGCCCCTCGCCGCCGAGATCGAGTATCCATATCTCGTCGCACAAGCGGCGCATGTGCGCGCGCATGCCCAGGAAGGCGTCGCCGTCGAGCCAGCTCGACGCGGTTACGAAGCTGACGATGCCCGGCCCGGCCGCGGTTTCGTGTTCGAATACCTTCCACAAGGCCCAGCGCCAAAAATAGACATAATAGTTGTAGATATTCTTGGCGCGGACGCCATGCCCGGCGGCGCGCACGGGCGCAAGAAAATCCTCCATGACGGGAGGCTCGGCGCTGCCGCCGCCGTGGCGGACCCAGGAGCCGGTCCGTTCCCTGTTGTCGGCGCGGACCGCTTCGTGCCGGCCGTAGGGCGGGTTGCCGAGACAGACGAGGACGCGGGCGGCGCTCTTGACGTCCAGCGCGCGGGCGCGCTGTTCGGCGATGGGTTTCAGGAACAGGCGCAGTCTCGGCGGCTCCGCCCAGGGGCTTTCCAGCGTATGGGTAAGGAACACGCGCGCGCCGCCGGCGGGCAGGGCGCCGCCGCGGTCGGCGAGGGCGCGCCCGATGCGCAGGTCGCATACCGCGTAGGGGCCGACGAGAAACTCGAAACCGTAGAGATTGCGGGCGAGTTCCGTTGCCGCGCCCGCTACCGCGCCGGGTCCCTGTTCGTTTTCGACGCGCCCCAGGGCGTGCTCGATGACGCCGAGCAGATAGGTCCCCGTTCCGGCGGCGGGGTCGAGGGTAACGACGCCGGGGTCGGCGAAGCCCAGGGGCCTGCCCAGGCGGTTCGCGAGCAAGGCGTCCACAAGGCGCACCTGGGCGCGCACAACCTCCACAGGCGTGTAATAGACGCCGACGCCCTTGCGCAGATCGCTGTCGTAGGCGGCGAGGAAATCCTCGTAGAAATACAGCCATGGATCGTCCGTGCCGGCGAGCGCGACCGGCGGGACCGCCGAGATCGTGCGCAGCAGCAGGTCGAGCGAAGCCGACAGTTCGCCGCGCGCTTGCGGATCGGTGAGGATTTGCAAGGCGCGCGACAGCAGGCCGTGGTGCGCCGCCAGCGCCGTTTGCGCGGCGTCGAGGCTAAACGGATCGGCGCCCTCGCTGCGGCCCAGGAGAAGCGCAAAAGTTACGGTTTGGGCGTAGGAATCGGCGAATTGGGCGTCGGTTGCGTCCGGAAACAGGAGTTCGCGCCATTCCTGCGCCAGGAGAACCAGCGGCGAGGCGGGATCGCGGAGCGCGTCCTTCACATCGTCGCGCAACATCCGGCAAAGCGGCGCCAGAAGCCCGGCGAAGCCGGCCAGGTCGATCCGGCCCCGCCGGTCCAGCGGCAGAACGGGATCCCACGACAGGAAATCGTGCAACAAGCGCGCGAAGGCGGCGGCGGCGTCTCCGGTCGCCGCGCGGGCGCCGTCGGCGGCGATGTCGCCGGCGAGACGGACGACGGCGCCCGCGCGCTCGCCGCCGCGGTAGAGAGCCCATTCGTTGCCGTCGCTGTAGAGCATGTTGGGAACGCCGGAGAAGCGCTTGAACTGGCTCAGGTTGCGGCCCTTGAAGCGGCGCGCGTCGGCGCCCGCGCCGGGGGCCTTGAGCTCGGCATAGCCGGCGAGCAGCCCGCCCCGGTGGATGGCGAAATCGGGTTTGCCCATGCGATCGGGGAGGCGCGCCTCCCCGACGCAGGCGACATCGTGGCCCAAGGCGGCGCCCGCCGCCGCCATCAGCGCCTCGAACGGCGCGCGAAGCCGTTCCTCGGCCTCGCCCGCCGCGGGCAGCGACGCCTTGGCCGCCACAGCGTCCGCGAAGGCGCGCAGGGCCGCGCCGACGCCGGCGGGCGGCGAAGCCCCGGTCGCATTGCGCGGCGGCGTCATCGCAGGATTTCCGCGCGCGCCCGCGGTTTCGGGGGCCGGCGCATGGCGTCGTCGGGTCGGGGCAAGTCCCCGCTCGCGAAGCACGGGCCGGCGACAATGGATTCGAGGAGACGGGCCTGTTCGGGGTAGAGCGCGACGGTGGCTTCCAACACCCAGAGCAGTTCCAGGAACTCGGTCGTGTATGTGGCCGTCCAGCGTTCGGGGCGGATGCGGTCGAGGGGAGAGGAGCGTCTCCCGGCGCCGGCCTTCATGCGGTAGCGCAACCAGGAGCGCACGACCTTCAGACCGGAAACCTGGAATTCGAAGACCTCGGGCTGGACGGGCGCAAAGGCGCCGCCGCCGACGCGCAGGGTGCGCGCCGCGCCGTCGTATCGGAAGGATTCGGGGTAGCCTTCGGCGCTTGCGGGAACGGCCTTTATGCATCGCGCCTCGCCCCGATACCCGGCGCCGGCGCGCGCGCCGGGCGGCGCGAAGCGGTCCCCGTAAGTATGAAGCCAAAGCAGACGCGCGCCGACGGTCCGTACCTTCTCGAACAGCGCCGAGTCCCCGGTGAGGGGAACGCGGAGCTGGCGCGACGCCAATTCGCCGGCGAACCGGGCCGTGAAGGCGGGATGCGCGAGCGCGCCATAGACGTAGGCAAGGAAATCTTCCGGCGCGACGCGGCGGCCGTATGCGCGGGCCAACGTATCGAGCAGGCCCGGCGCGATGTTGGCCTCGGCAGCGTCGCGCGTTCGGAAGAGCGGGATAATGTCCTTTCCGCCCGCGCCGCCGAAATGGTGAAGGTCCGGGACGAGCGCGCAAGCGGCGAGCGCCGGCCCGTCGCCGATGGCGCCGGTCAGCAGGCTGGTGAGATACAATTGGCGGTCGCCGTGGGCGCGCCACAGATCGGGACGCAGATAATCGCCGAGTCGCGTGTCGGCGAATACCCACTGGCGGTCGAAAGAACGGTAGGCATAGCGTTCGATGCGCGGCGGCGGGGCGTCGCGGTCGAGCGCGGCGATGGGCGCCGCGGCGTCGGCGGTCGCGAAAAGCGGCCGCGGCGCCGACGCGATGCTCCGATCCCTGGTTTCCTTGAAGGCTTCCGTTCGGTCGCGCGCGGAAAGAAGGGCGCGCCAGCGCCGCCGCAGGAGGTCTTCGTCGGACCCTATGGGCCATGTGCGCTTGAGCTGCGCGCCTGTGTGTTGCCACGGCATGAGATCGGCGAGCGACGGCCACCCGAAATACGGGCCGGCGCCGGCGGGGCGAAACGGGGCGCGCCAGCCTGTGGGGCAGTCGCGCCACTTTACCGAGGAGAACCCTTCGATGGAGTCGAGCGCGGCGAGTTTGTCGTCGCGGGTTCCCTCGAACGCCGCGTAACGCACGCGCGCCGGCGTTTCCGTTTGTGCGCCGGCCCGCACGGTAATGGCGATGGCGACCGGCGTTTGTATGGCGAACACGTTTTCGGTCTTGCGCGGGCCGCGCCCCTCGCCGCCGAGATCGAGTATCCATATCTCGTCGCACAGGCGGCGCATGTGCGCGCGCATGCCCAGGAAGGCGTCGCCGTCGAGCCAGCTCGACGCGGTTATGAAGCTGACGACGCCCGGCCCGGCCGCTGTTTCGTGTTCGAATACCTTCCACAGCGCCCAGCGCCAGAAATAGATATAGTAGTTGTAGATGTTCTTGGCGCGGACGCCATGCCCGGCGGCGCGCACGGGTTCGAGAAAATCCTCCATGACGGGAGGCTCGGCGCCGTCGCCGCCGTGGCGGACCCAAGAGCCGGTTCGTTCCCTGTTGTCGGCGCGGGCCGCCTCATGACGACCGTATGGCGGGTTGCCGAGGCAGACGAGAACGCGGGCGGCGCTCTTGACGTCCAGCGCGCGGGCGCGCTGTTCGGCGATGGGCCGCAGGAAAAGCGGCAATTCGGGCGGTTCGGCGCGGGGGCTTTCCAATGTATGGGTCAGATAGATGCGCGCGCCGCCGGGCGGCAGCGCCGCGCCGCGGTCGGCGAGGGCGCGCCCGATGCGCAGGTCGCATACCGCGTAAGGGCCGACGAGAAACTCGAAACCGTAGAGATTGCGGGCGAGTTCCGCCGCGGCGCCGGCAACCGCGCCGGGTCCCTGTTCATCTTCGACGCGCCCCAGGGCGTGCTCGATAACGCCGAGCAGATACGTTCCGGTTCCGGCGGCGGGGTCGAGGGTAACGACGCCGGGGTCGGCAAAGCCCAACGGCTTGCCGAGGCGCTCGGCAAGCAGGGCGTCGATGAGGCGCACCTGGGCGCGGACGACCTCGACGGGCGTGTAATAGACGCCGACGCCCCGGCGCAGACCGCTGTCGTAAGCGGCAAGAAAATCCTCGTAGAAATAGAGCCAAGGGTCGTCCGCGCCGGAGAAGGCGGCGGTAGGGACGGCGGAGATCGTGCGCAGCAACAGATCGAGCGAGACGGTCAGCTCGCCGCTGGCCTGGGGGTCGGTGAGGATTTGGAGGGCGCGCGACAGCAGGCCGTGGTGCGCCGCCAGCGCCGTCTGGGCGCTGTCGAGCGTAAAGGGATCGGCGCCCTCGCCGCGGCCCAGGAGAAGCGCAAAGGTTACGGTTTGCGCATATGAATCGGCGAATTGGGCGTCGTCCGCCTCCGGGAACAGCAGCTTGCGCCAATCCCTGGCGAGGACAACCAGCGGCGAGGCGGGGGCGGCGAGCGCGTCCTTTACATCGTCGCGCAACATCCGGCAGAGCGGGGCGAGCATGGCGGCGAAGCCCGCAAGATCCATCCGGCCTTCGCGGCCCCGGGGCAGAACGGGCTCCCACAGCAGGAAGTCTTGCAACAGGCGCGCGAAGGCGGCGGCGTCGGCTTCCGATGCCGCGCGGGCGCCGTCGGCGGCGATATCGCCGGCGAGACGGACGACGGCGCCGGCGCGCACGCCGCCGCGGTATAGCGCCCATTCGTTGCCATCGCCGTAGAGCATGTTGGGAACGCCGGAGAAGCGCTTGAACTGGCTCAGGTTGCGGCCCTTGAAGCGCCGCGCGTCGGCGCCCGCGCCGGGGGCCTTGAGCTCGGCGTAGCCGGCAAGCAGCCCGCCCCGATGGATGGCGAAATCGGGCTTGCCCATGCGGTCGGGGAGGCGCGTCTCCCCGACGCAGGCGACGTCGTGACCCAAGGCGGCGCCCGCCGCCGCCATCAGGGCCTCGAAAGGCGCGCGAAGCCGTTCCTCGGCCTCGCCCGCCGCGGGCAGCGACGCCTTGGCCGCCACCGCGTCCGCGAAGGCGCGCAGGGCCGCGCCGACGGTCATCGTCCGGCCTGCCGCGGACGGCCGCGGCGCGCGCTATCCGCCGCGGCCGGCCGCGAAGCGGACGGCCTCTTCGGCGGCGCGGAGCAGGGCGCGGGCCTTGTTGCAGCTCTCGCGGTATTCGAACTCCGGGTCGCTGTCGGCAACCACGCCGCCGCCCGCCTGGACGTACATCGCGCCGTCCTTCACCACGGCGGTGCGCAGGGCGATGCAGGTGTCCATGCTTCCGTTGGCGGCGAAATAGCCCACGCAGCCCGCATAGACGCCGCGTTTCTCGTTTTCCAGTTCGTCGATGATCTCCATCGCGCGCACTTTCGGCGCGCCGGTCACCGTGCCGGCGGGGAAGCCCGCGAACAAGGCGTCGATGGCGTCGCGGCCGTCCGCCAGCGCCCCTTCCACATTGGAGACCAGATGCATGACGTGGCTGTAATACTCCACGGTCATGTTTTCCGTGACCTCGACCGTGCCGATGCGCGCGACGCGCCCGACATCGTTGCGTCCGAGATCGAGCAGCATGAGATGCTCGGCGCGCTCCTTGGGGTCGGCGAGCATGTCGGCGGCGAGGGCGGCGTCTTCCGCCCGGTCGCGGCCGCGCGGGCGCGTTCCCGCGATGGGGCGGATCGTCACGACGCCGTCGCGCAGGCGCACGAGGATTTCGGGGCTTGAGCCCACCACGGCGAACGCGCCGAAATCGAGGAAAAACAGGAAAGGCGAGGGGTTGAGCCGCCGCAACGCGCGATAAAGCGCAAAGGGCGGGAGCGCGAAGGGAACGCGAAACCGCTGCGAAGGCACGATCTGAAAGGCGTCGCCGGCGGCGATGTAGTCTTTCGCGCGGCGCACCATCTCGTGGTAGCGCTCGCGCCCGACATTCGAGACCGGTTCCGGCGGGTCCGCGGCGGGCGCGCCGGGTTCGGGGAAAAAGCGCCGCGCCGCCGGCGGGTTGCGGTCGAGGTCGGCGACGGTTTCCGCGAGCCGCGCCGCGGCCGCGTCGTATGCCGCCGGCGCGCCCGTGTCCGGCTCCGGCCGCGCGGGGGTAACGACCGAGATCGTGTCCTCCACCGAGTCGAACACGGCCATGACGGTGGGGCGCAGAAACAGGCCGTCGGGAACGCCGAGCGTATCGGGATTCGCTCCGGGAAGGCGCTCGATCAGGCGCGCCATGTCGTAGCTCATGTAGCCCACCAGGCCGGCGGACATCGGCGGCAGCTTTTCCGGCAGGACGATCCGCGACTCGGCCTCGAGCGCGCGGAACGAGTCCAGCGCGCCGCCGGGGCAGGGTTCGAACGCTTCCGGGTCGCGCAGCGCGCGGCGGGCGATCTCGGCGCGGTCGCCGAAGCAGCGCCATATCAGATCGGGCTTCAGCCCGATAAACGAGTAGCGCCCGCGCGCCGCCCCGCCTTCCACGGACTCGAGCAGGAACGCGTTGGCGCGCCCGCCGGCGAGTTTGAGCATCGCCGACACGGGCGTTTCGAGGTCGCCGACCAGCCGCGTCCAGACGACCTGCGCGCGCCCGTCTTCGTACAGTTTCGCGAACGACGCCGGATCGGGGAAAACCCGCACGCGGTCAGTTCTCGAAAAAGCGGGCAACGGCGCCGGCGTCGATCGCGACGCCGCGCTCGCGCCGAAGCCGGTCGAGATAGGCCTTCAGGATGTCGCCGATCTGACCGGAAATCAGCTGGCCGGCGATGCGCTCCAGTTCGTTTTCGTCGATGGCGTCTTCGTCGATATCGACGATGGCGGCGAGTTTCGCGACGTGTACGCGGTCGCCTTCGGCGATGGGGTCGCTCACGCCATCGGGGGGCAGGGCGAACGCGGCGGCGACGAACGCCGTTCCCAGGTTTTCTCCGGCGGCCGCGGAGGAGCGGCGGAACGGCGGGGTGGCGAACAGCGCCGCGCCGGTATCGGCGGCGACCTCTTCCGGCGTTTCGCCCGCGCGCAGGCGGTCGGCGATGATGGCGGCCCGGTCGGCGGCGCGGGTTCGCCGCCATTCCTCTTTCCAGTCCGCCAGCGCCTCGCCGCGCACCGTGTCGAGCGGTTTCTCGGCGGGCGGCGCGATCGAATCGACCCGGAGCGCGTAATAGGTTCCGTCGTCGGCGTCGTAGAGGGGGCTTTCCACGCCCTCGGCGGCGGCGAAGGCGCGTTCGAGAAACTCGGCGATGGCGGGCGGCGCGGCCTCGGCGGCGCCGGGCGCGGGGCGGCCCCGGCGGTCGACAGGGCCGACGGTCTCCGGCGCCGCGCCGACCGCCCGCGCGGCTTCCTCCAGCGTCGCGCCGCCGGCGCGCGCGTCCTCGAACTCGTCGCCCAGGTCGGCGGCGACGTCCTGCGCGAGGACGATCTTGCGCTCGAGTCGCAGCGTCTCGACCGCGTCTTCGAACGTCCGGGTTTCGCCGGGGGTTTCGCCGCGCACGCGCAGCAGGGTCCAGCCGAACGGCGTCTCGACCGGCGCGGCGGCGTCGCCGACCGGAGTCCCGAAGGCGGCGGCGCCGAGCGCTTCGGAAGCCATTTCGTCTTCCGTGAGGACGCCGAGGTCCATGTCGCTTGCCGAGAGGCCGAGCAGCGCGGCGCCCAGGGCGTGGAAATCCTCGCCCGCCCGCGCGCGTTCGAAGGCGGCGTCCGCTTCGTCGCGGGTCGGGAACACGAGCTGGTCGAGCGCGCGGCGCGTCGGCGTGACGAACTCGGCGATGCGGTATTCGTAGTCTTCGCGCAGTTCTTCGTCCGACGCATCCACCCGGTCGAGGAAATCGCCCGGGCGCATGGCGACGAAGGAGACGCGCCGGTATTCCGGCGCCGTGTATTCGGCCCGGCGTTCGGAGAACCATGCGAGAAGATCGGATTCGGCGGGGTCGGGCGCGGTTTCGTCGGAGGCGAACAAGGTGAGCGCCTGCGCGGCCCGCTCCTGGCGTTCGTGGCGCAGCAGGCGGAGCGCCGCGGCGCGCGGCGCGTGCGCCCCCACCGCCAGCGTCTCGACAAGCTGGGCGCTGCGGACGTCTTCGCGCACCGCGGCTTCGTAGGCCGGCGCGGTGAAACTGTTGCGATAAAGCACGGTGTTATAGACCGCGCGGTCGAACCGGCCGGCGACGTTATGGAACGCGGAGTCGTTCTCGATGGCGCGCAGCACTTCCGAATCGGGCGCGCCGATGCCGATGGCGTCGGCCTCCTGGCGCACCGCCTCGCGGTCGATGAGCCGCTCGAGCGCGTTTTCGAGCGCGCCGAGCGCGCGCGCCTGTTCGGCGTCCATGCCGAACTCGCGGCGCAGATTCTCGACCGCGCGCGTGTATTCCACCTGGAGCGCCGACGCCGAAATGCCGGCGCCGCCAACCGTCGCGACCGCCCGGTCGCGCGGCCCCTGAAAGATATCGCCGATGCCCCACAAGGCGAAACTGACGACGAGCAGGCCCAAAAGCCCCTTGACCAAAAGGCTTCCGGTCCGCTTGCGAATCGATCCCAACATGCGCGCGGCGCCTCCGGCGGTCTCGAATACGAAACAAGCCGCACCATAAGAGCCGCCGGCCCGCGCGGCAACCGGCCGGAACGAAAGCGCCGCGCGCCGGCGCCGGATATGCGATACCATGAGGGCCGGAGCGGGCGAATGCGAGCGGCGCCATGCGGCCCCTGATTGCGGGCAACTGGAAGATGAACGGCCTGCGTGCCGACGGCGCGGCGCGCGCCGCCGCGGTCGCGCGCGGCGTGGGGGCCGACGCGCCGTTCGAGGCGCTGCTGTGCCCGCCGGCGACGCTGCTCGCGCCGGCGGCCGAAGCGCTGGCGGGGTCGCCCGTGGCGCTCGGCGGGCAGGATTGCGCCGCCGCGCCCTCCGGCGCGCATACCGGCGATATTGCCGCGCCGATGCTCGCCGATCTCGGCTGCGCCTATGTCATTGTCGGGCATTCGGAGCGCCGCGCGGACCGCGGCGAGACCGACGATATCGTGCGCGCGAAGGCGGAGGCGGCGCTGGCGGCGGGCCTCGCGCCCATCGTGTGCGTGGGCGAGACCGCGGCGGAGCGCGCCGCCGGGCGCGCCCTTGAGTCGGTGGGCGCGCAAATCGCCGGGTCGCTGCCGCCCGGCGCGGGCGCAGCGCTGGTCGTGGCCTACGAACCCGTCTGGGCCATCGGCGCGGGGACAACGCCGGCGCCGGAAGAGGTCGCGGAGGTCCACGCGTATCTTCGGAGCCGCCTGCCGCGAACGCGCCTTCTCTACGGCGGTTCGGTGAAGCCCGCCAATGCGCGCGCGCTACTCGGCGCCGGCGAGGTGAACGGCGCGCTGGTCGGCGGCGCCAGCCTGTCGGCGGAAGATTTCCTCGCCATCTGCCGCGCCGCCGCGCCGGCGTAACGCCCCGGGGAGCGCCTGCGCGCCCGCGTGGATGTTTCGGCCGCTCGCGCCGAAGGCGCGGACTGCCCGGGACTGCGGGCGTCCCCGCCCGCGCCTTTCCACGCGGCTGTAGGCGGTCAGAAGTCGGGGGAGGCGGGAAAGGGCGGGAAAAAGTGGGAAAAGGCGGGAAAAATTCGGCGCGTTCGAGGGTGTCGGGCGCGGTGGGGGCGCGGACATAAGTCGTGGGCAAACGGGGCCCGAGAGGGGGGCGAGGGGGGCCTCAGGGGGGTAAAAAACGGCCCGTGCAGGGGGGCTACACGGGCGGGGCAAAGGGGCTGCAAGGGGGGCGCCGCGAGGGCGCTCAGTTGACGACGCCGGGCGGGGTGTCGCCGGGCGGGGGCGGGGTCGGCTCGACGCCGCGGAGGGACTCGGGGAGTTGGACGCGGCTCCGGAACACGCTGCCGATGTCGTGGTCGTAGAGTGCGAGGGCGAGGAAGTCGGCGGGGTCGTGGGCCGGGTCCTCGAGGTTCCAAGCGGGCATGACGCGCACGGGTTGGATCTCGAGCGGCGTGGGGGCGGCGAGGTCTTTGGCGAGGTAGGGCACGGCGCTGTGGTCGCCGGCGACGGTTCCGGCGTCGTCGTCCCACTCGACGGCGCGGAGCTGCCAGCCGGCCTTCCAGTCGGGGGCCATGATGCGGTGGACGGTCATGGCTCGGGGTCGTACCGCATCAGCAGGCCGATAGCGAGCTCCGCCATCTCCGGGTCGACGTTGAGCATGCGGACGTAGTCGGACGGCTTGCCGCCGACGTCGGTCGGGGCGGCAAGAAGCAATTCGCAGGCCATCGTCATCACCTCCAGCGCTTGGGCGCTCTCGCCGTATTCACGGCCGACGTACTCATCGACGTATTGATCGGGGCGTCCCTTCGCTCTTCGGTAGCGCTTGAGCCGGATTTGCGGGTCGTCGGCGGTTCGGGCTCGGTGGAAGGCTTGGAATCGGGCGTCGAGGCCCGGCATGGCGGCCTGCAAGTGGTGGGCGTACTCGTGCAGGACTACGTCGTGCTCTTGCGGCGACGCGTACACCGCGCCGGTTCCGATCGGCTTCCGGACGCCGCGAACGCTATCGTGATCGGGGCCGTAGTATGCTCCGCCGCGCCTTGGCGGGGCGGCGCGCGCGTATAGCTGGACCCGGCGGTTTCCGGCTTCGACCCACGAGCGGGGGAATTCGCGGCTGGCGGTTCGGACGGCCTCGGCAAGGCGCTGGTCGTCGCGGTGCTCGATGTAAACGCCCGGCGAGGCTTTTTTCCGGCGGGGGTCGCTGGGCGGCGCCTCGCGGAAGGGGCCGATTTCGGCGTCGAGTTCGCCGGCGGCGCGGCGCTCGCGGAGCATCTTGCGGAGGCCGGCGCGGAAGGCGTTGGCGTGCTCGACGGTTCCGGGGGTTTCGGATATGCCGCGCTCGATTTCGTCGCGGGCCGCGCGGCCCTCGGCTACGTAGTCTTCCCACGTGTCGAGGAGGGCGGCGCGCTGGGCGGGGGGCGCGGCGGCGAGCTTGCCGCGCAAGACGGCGCGGGCGCCGGCCACGGGGTCGACAAGGCCGGCGTTGTGCGCCCAGCCGGGGTCGATGCCGACGGGGACCTGGATCGTCTCTCCGGTGCGGTCGTTATGCCAGGGGCGGGTTATGCCTTCCTCGGCGGGGCGGACGTTATCGGGCAAGGGGGCGTATCCGCGGCGCTCGAGGTCGTCGTCGGAGAGCTGCTCGACGATGCAGCGGCAGCCCCATCCGTTGGGCGGGAAGTGCGTTCGCCACCACGGGTCGCCGACGCGCAACAGAACGCCGTGCCAGCGGCGATGGTCGGGGCGGACGCGGTCGTCGAGCGCGGAGACGTAACGCAGCCAGGGGCGGTTTTCGGCCTGGCGCTTGCGGCGGGGGCAAGCATTCCGGTACAGACGCTTAACTCGAGATTTCTCTCGAAATCGGCGTCTTAACTCGAGATTATTGTCGTTTTCGGCGTTCGGGGGCTCGCTAACGCCGGATTTCTCGCTGCCGCGCCGGCCGGCGCCGCAGCTCTGCGAAAGCGACCCGGCGGACGCGCCGAACGCGGAGGCGCCGACGGTCAGGGGCGCGCTTAACTCGGGAATTCTCTCGAAATCGGCGTCTTAACTCGAGATTATAGCCGTTTTCGGGGTTCGGCGGCTTGCTAATGCCGGATTTCTCGCTGCCGCGCGCGCTGGCGAACATGCCCGAGGCGTTTGTGTCGAACGCGGCAATTGCCGGCGCGGTGTCGCGCGCGGTCAAGGCCGGAACGCTGCGCCGGCTGGCGTCGCGGCTCTATACGAGCAACCCGGCGGACGCGCCGGAAGCGGTCGTGCGGCGCAATCTGTGGAGCATCGCCGCCGGTTACTTCCCCGGCGCGTTGATCGCCGACCGGACGGGGCTGGAAAACGCGCCGGCCGCCGATGGTTCGGTATGCCTGGTCGCGGCCGCGGGGCGCGACGTCGCGTTGCCCGGCTGCATCCTGCGCCCGCGGCGCGGGGCGCCGCCGCTGCCGGCCGACCGGCCCTTTCTCGATGGGTTGTTTCTGAGTTCGACGGCGCGGGCTTATGTCGAGAACATGCGCCCGTCGCGCGGGCGCGGCGGGCGCGTGGCGCGCACGCTTTCGCGCCGCGAGATCGAGGAGCGGCTCGACGCCCTGATTCGACGCTCCGGCGAAGACGCCGCAAACCGCCTGCGCGGCGAGATTCGCGAGGCGGGCGCCGCGCTGGGCCTGGAAGACGAAGCCGCGGCGCTCGACTCCCTGATCGGCGCGCTTTTGGGCACGCGCGACGCGCCGTTGCATGCGGCGGCGGCGCGCGCCCGCCGCCGCGGCCGCCCGTTCGACCCTGATCGCATGGCCTTGTTCGAGACGCTCTGCGCGGCGCTGCGCGCCCGGTCGCCGGGGCCGCGCCCCGCGCCGGAGCGCGGCCCCGAGGCCCGCGCCGTATTGGCGTTTTACGAGGCCTGTTTCTCGAATTTTATCGAGGGGACGGAGTTCACGGTCGAGGAGGCGGGGCGCATCGTGTTCGCTGGCGAGCTGCCGCGCGCGCGCCCGCAAGACGCGCACGATGTGCTGGGTACGTGGCGCATCGTGTCGGACGAGCGCGCGATGCGCCGCACCGCGAGCCGCGCGGCCACGTTTGAGCGTCTCCTGAAAGCGCGCCACGCGGCGATCGTGGAGGGCCGGCCGGACATGCGGCCGGGCGCGTTCAAACTCCGCGCGAACCGCGCCGGGGGCACGGTTTTCGTGGAGCCGGACCTCGTCGCGGGCACTCTGGAGCGGGGTTTCGGCCTTTACCGAAGCCTCGAAACGCCGTTCCAGAGGGCCGTGTTCGTCATGTTTCTCGTCGCCGAGGTTCATCCCTTCGCCGACGGCAACGGACGCACGGCGCGGGTCGCGATGAACGCGGAACTGTCGGCCGCGGGGGAGGAGCGTATCGTCATCCCCACGGTCTTTCGCAACAACTACATCGCGGCGCTGAAGGCGCTGTCGCGGGGGCGCGCGCCCGAGCCGCTGATCCGCGTGCTCGACCATGCGCAACGCTGGACCTCCGCGGCGCCGTGGCGGTCGGTGGAAGAGACGCGGCGCGCGCTCGAATCGTGCAACGCCTTTCTCGACCCCGACGAAGCCGAGGCCGAGGGGCTGCGGCTGCTCATGCCGGGCGAAGGGTAGCGGCTTGCGCGGCGCGGGCGGGCGGGGCATCATGGGCGCCGTGGGGCGGCCGCGGCGCGGGGCGCCGCGCGCCGGGGAAAGCGAAAGCGGGGCGCCATGACGGCGGTAATACTGGTCATCCATGTCCTGATCGCGCTGGCGATGATCGTCATCGTGCTGATACAGCGCTCCGACGGCGGCGCGCTCGGCGGTCTCGGCGGCGGCGCGTTCGGCGGCGTCATGAGCGGGCGCGCATCCGCCAACCTTTTGACGCGGACAACGACGATACTCGCCGCTGCGTTCATGACGACGAGCATGGTGCTGGCGATTTTGGCCAGCGGAACCAGCGGCCCGCGCTCGCTGACCGACGAGTTGCCTGCCGCCGCGGCGCCGGAGTCCGAATCGGTCCCCGTACTGCCGGTACCGGAGCCCCCCGGCGTCGAGCCGGAGCCCGACGGGCCGCAGGTTCCGGTCCGCGAGTAGGGCGGGGCCGTCGGGGGCGGTTTCGTCGGTTCCGGTCCGCGCGGGGCGCCGGCGGCGATGCGCTTCGTTTTCATCACCGGCGGCGTCGTGTCGTCGCTCGGCAAGGGGCTTTCCGCCGCCGCGCTGGGCGCGCTGCTGCAGGCGCACGGCTACCGGGTGCGCCTGCGCAAGCTCGACCCCTATCTCAACGTCGACCCCGGCACCATGAGCCCCTATCAGCACGGCGAGGTGTTCGTTACCGACGACGGCGCGGAAACCGACCTCGATCTCGGCCATTACGAGCGCTTCACCGGCGTGCCCGCGCGGCGCGGCGACAATGTCACGACCGGGCGCATCTATTCCGGGGTCATCGCGAGGGAGCGGCGCGGCGACTATCTCGGCGGAACCGTGCAGGTCATCCCCCACGTTACCGATGAAATCAAAGCGTTCATCGCCGCCGGCGCGGGCGATGCGGATTTCGTGCTGTGCGAGATCGGCGGCACGGTGGGCGATATCGAGGGGCTGCCGTTCTTCGAGGCGATCCGCCAGCTGGGCAACGATCTCGGCCGCAAGCGCGTCCTCTACATCCATCTCACGCTGGTGCCCTGGGTCGCCGCGGCGGGCGAGTTGAAGACCAAGCCCACGCAGCATTCGGTGAAGGAGTTGCGCGGCATCGGCATTCAGCCCGATGTGCTGATCTGCCGGTCGAGCCGCGAACTGCCGCGCGCCGAGCGCCGCAAGATCGCGCTGTTCTGCAACGTGCCCGAGGATGCGGTAATCCCCGCGCTCGACGTGGGCGACATCTACAGCGTTCCCGTCGCCTATCGCGAGGCGGGGCTCGATCGCCGCGTGCTTGAGCGCTTCGATCTCCCCGCCGACGGCGAGCCGGACCTGGCGCGCTGGCGCGGCATTGCCGCCCGCATCGCCCGCCCCGAGGGCGACGTCTCGATCGCCGTGGTGGGCAAATATACGGGCCTGCGCGACGCCTATATGTCGTTGTGGGAAGCCCTGCGCCACGGCGGGATCGCCAACGGCGTGCGCGTTCACGCGCGCTGGATAGACTCGGACGAGGCCTGCGCCGACGGCGGCGGCGCCCTTGCGGCCGCGCTGGAGGGCATGCACGGCGTGCTTGTGCCCGGCGGTTTCGGCGCGCGCGGCGCGGCGGGGAAGGTGGCGGCGGTGCGTTTCGCGCGCGAGCGCGGCGTGCCGTGTTTCGGCATATGCTTCGGGATGCAGATGGCGGTGGTGGAGGCGGCGCGCAACCTGGCGGGGCTGGCCGGCGCCTCGTCGAGCGAGTTCGGCCCGTGCGCCGACCCGGTGGTCGGGCTGTTGAGCGAGTGGGCGCGCGGCGGCGGCGGCGTCGAGCGCCGCGGCGCCGGCGGCGACTTGGGCGGCACCATGCGGCTCGGCGCATACGACGCCGTGTTCGAAGGCGACACGCGCATCGCCGGCGTCTATGGAGCGACCCGCGTGTCGGAGCGCCACCGCCACCGCTACGAGGTCAATATCGGCTATCGCGCGCCGCTCGAGGAGGCGGGGTTGCGCTTCGCCGGCCTGTCGCCCGACGGCGCGTTGCCGGAAACGGTCGAAATCGCCGATCATCCGTGGTTCATCGGCGTGCAGTTCCACCCGGAGTTTCGCTCGCGCCCCTTTGCGCCGCATCCGCTGTTCGCGTCGTTCGTGGAGGCGGCGGTGGCGCAGTCGCGGCTCGTATGACCGCGCCGGGCGCCGCGGGCGCGCGCGAGGTCGCGATAGGCGGCGTGCGCGTGGGCAACCGCCTGCCGTTCGCGCTCATCGCCGGGCCGTGCCAAATGGAGAGCGCGGGCCACGCGCACGACATGTGCGGCGCGCTCGCCGAGATCGCCGCCGGCGCCGGCGTCGGCTTCATCTACAAGACCTCGTTCGACAAGGCGAACCGCACCGGCGCGGGCGCCGCGCGCGGCTTGGGGCTGGAGGCGAGCCTGCCGGTGTTCGCCGCCCTGCGCGCCGCCTACGGCGCCCCCATGCTCACCGACGTGCATCGCGAGGATCAATGCGCGCCGGTCGCCGAGGCCGTGGACGCGTTGCAGATCCCGGCCTTCCTCTGCCGGCAGACCGATTTGCTCGCGGCGGCCGCGCGCACCGGCCGCGCGGTCAACGTGAAGAAGGGGCAGTTCCTCGCGCCGTGGGACATGACGCACGTCGCCGGCAAGCTCCGGGCCGCCGGCTGCGACCGCATCCTGCTTACCGAGCGCGGCGCGTCGTTCGGCTACAACGCGCTCGTTTCCGATATGCGCGCCCTGCCGGTCATGGCCGAGACCGGCTGGCCGGTGGTTTTCGACGCGACGCATTCCGTGCAGCGGCCCGGCGGGCTGGGGGGCGCGAGCGGCGGCGAGCGCCGCCACGTGCCCGCGCTGGCCCGCGCGGCCGCCGCGGTGGGCGTCGCCGCGCTGTTCGTCGAGGTTCATCAGGACCCCGACCGCGCGCCGAGCGACGGCCCGGCGATGCTGCCGCTGCGGCACGTGCGCGGCCTGCTCGAGACCGTGGCGGCGCTCGATCGCGTGGCCAAGGCGCGCCCCCTCGGCCCTGTGGACCCGTGATCGCGACGGCGATGGCGATGGAGGCCCCATGACCGCTCTGACCGACATCCGCGCGCGCGAGATACTCGACAGCCGCGGCAACCCCACCGTCGAGGTCGAGGTTACGCTGGAGACCGGCGCGGCCGCCCGCGCCGCTGTCCCCGCCGGGGCCTCCACGGGCCGCCACGAGGCCGCCGAGCGCCGCGACCGCGACCCCGCCCGCTACCGCGGCCTCGGCGTGCGCGCCGCGGCGGAGGCCGTCGAGGGCGAGATTTTCGACGCGCTGTCGGGCCGCGAAGTCGAAGACCAGCGCGCGCTCGACCTGGCGCTGATCGCTCTCGACGGCGCGGACGACAAGTCCCGCCTCGGCGCCAACGCGATACTCGCCGTCAGCCTGGCGGCGGCGCGCGCCGGCGCTCTCGCGCGCGGCCTGCCGCTCTGGCGCTATCTCGGCGGCGTCGACGCGCATGTGCTGCCGGCGCCGATGATGAACGTGATCAACGGCGGCGCCCATGCCGACAACGGTCTCGACCTGCAGGAGTTCATGATCGTGCCCGCGGGCGCGCCGACCTTCGCCGAGGCCTTGCGCTGGGGCGCCGAGGTCTTCCACGCCCTTCGCCGCCGCCTCGCCGACGCCGGACACGCAACCGCGGTCGGCGACGAAGGCGGTTTCGCCCCGCGCCTGGCGGGCGCCGCCGAGGCGCTGGACGCCGTCCTGCGCGCCATCGAAGACGCGGGCTACCGGCCGGGCGAGCAGATCGGCCTCGCGCTCGACGCCGCCGCCAGCGAGCTGTTCCGCGATGGGCGCTACATTCTGAACGGCGAAGGCAAACGGCTCGATTCCGGCGGCATGATCGCGTGGTACGAAGAGCTGGCGGCGCGCTACCCGCTGCTGTCGATCGAGGACCCGCTCGGCGAAGACGACTGGGAGGGCTGGACCGCGCTCACGGCCGCGCTCGGCGGCCGGCTCCAACTCGTCGGCGACGACCTGTTCGCTACCGGCGCCGCCCGCCTGCGCCGCGGAATCGAAAGCGGCGCCGCCAACGCCGCGCTGATCAAGGTCAACCAGATCGGCACGGTCACGGAAACGCTGGAGACCGTGCGCGCCGCGCATCGGGCGGGTTACGCCGCCGTCGTTTCGCACCGCTCGGGCGAAACGGGCGATACGTTCATCGCCGATCTCGCCGTGGCGACGAATTGCGGGCAGATCAAGGCAGGCGCGCCCTCGCGCTCCGAACGGGTGGAAAAATACAACCGCCTGCTGCGCATCGAGGAGAGCCTGGGCGGCGCGGCGCGCTGCGCCGGCCGCGCCGCGTTCGACCGTCCGCGCGCCTCGCGCCCGCTTGCGCGCCCCTCCGCTTCGCAATAGGTTGGTTGCGGAAACGTAGCCGTTTGCGCCGCGTCGGCGTTGCCCGGCCGGGGCGCAGGGAGCGGGGCGGATGACGTCGGCCGGTATTGCCGTTCGCGAGGACGATCCGGACGGGGCGGCCGCCGCCGAGGCGCGGTTGCGCCTTGCGGCGCGGGCGGCGGTGGCGCGCGCTCCGGGCGTCTCGGCGGCGGTTTTGTACGGCTCGCGCGCACGCGGCGATTACCGCCCCGACAGCGACTGGGATGTCGCTTTCGTCGCCGCCGACGAGGAACGCGCCGACATTTCCGCCGCCGGGCGCGAATTGAGCGACGCCTTGCCGGGCCTGACGGTTTCGGTTCTGCGGCTCACGGCGCGCGAACTGCGGCGCAAGGCCAACGCTCTCGGCAATATCGCGAGCGCCGTCGTGCGCGAAGGCAAACTGCTCGCCGGCGCATGGGACCGGCCCGAACCGCAAGGGGCGCCGCGGATGGAAGCGGACGAATACAAGGCGTTTCTCGACGTCGCGATCTTTCGCATGGCCCGCGCGGCCCGGACCTTGGCGGAGCTTCCGGGCGGCTTCGGGATCGGCGCCGATATATCCTGGTGCAAATCGGTGGTGACCGATTCGGCGGACGCGGCGGAACTCGCGGCGAAGGCGATGCTCGGCCGCATCGTCGGCGCGTTCCCGCGCACGCATGATCTGAAAGAGATCGGAGACGGGTTCGCGGGCGCGCGGCCCGAGCTCCGTGCGGCCGTTCGCGCGCTGAACGGCGATAGCGCGCTGGACCGCGGCGCCGGATACGCCGTCCATTTGGACCCCACGGCGCCGGGCCGCGCGCGGGCGCGCCTTGCGGGCGCGTCGCGCCTGCTCGCGTGCGAGCTGCGCGAGGCGGCGGCGTCCGGCGCATTGCAGGACGCGGCGCGCGAGCTGGCGCAATCCGCGGCGGCCCAATTTGCCGCCGCCGCGGCGACCGTCCGGCAAGCGGAAACGGCGCCGCCGCCCGCCGGAGACCCGCTGGTCCGGGCGGCGATAGCGCAACGCGGCCCGGTCGCGGAGGCGCTGGAAGACGCCGCCGCCGGGTTGCGCGCGCTTGCGCCGGCGCCCGAGGAGCGGGACGCGTGATGCCGGCGAGTATTGCCGCCAGGGGCGAGGCGGAATCTTTCGCGGACGAAACCGCCCGCTTGCGGCGGGCGGCGGCGGCGGCGGTCGCGCGCACGCCGGGCCTGTTCGCGGCGGTGCTCTACGGTTCGCGCGCCCGCGGCGACCACCGCCCCGACAGCGATTGGGACGTCGCGCTCGTGGCGGCGGGACGGGACCGCGCGGAGATCAGGGCGGCGGCGCGCACGTTGAGAGGCGCTCTGCCGGGTTCTGACGTCTCGGTCTTGCCGCTCGCGGCGCGCGAACTGCGGCGGAAGGCGAACGCCTTGGGCAATATCGCGAGCGCCGTTGTGCGCGACGGAAAAGTGCTTGCCGGCGCTTGGCGCCGGCCCCGAGCGCGGGGGGCGCCGACAATGGAAGCGGAAGAATATCGCGCGTTCATCGCCAACGCCATCGGTCGCCTGGAGCGCGCGGCGCGGGCGTTGGCCGATATTCCCGACCCGCTGTATGCGGGCGCAAACGCCATGCTGTGCCGGAACGCGATCGCCGATGCGGCGGATGGCGCGGAGTTTTTGGTCAAGGCGATGCTCGGCCGCGTCGTCGGGGCGTTTCCGAGGACGCATAATCTGCGCGTACTCGGAGACTCGTTCGCCGAAGCGCGTCCCGCGCTCCGCGGCGCGGTTTGCGCGCTGGACGGAGAAAGCGCGGCGGACCATGCGATCGGATACGGCCCGGCGCCGGAACCGGACGACATGCGCCGCGCCGGCGCGCGCCTGGCGGGCGCGGCGCGCCTGCTGACGGGCGAATTGACCGAAGCGGCAAGCGCGGGCCCGTTGAGCGAAGCGGCCCGTGTTCTCGCGCAATTCGCGGTCCGGAGGTTCGCCGCGGCGGCGGCGGCCATCGTGCGCGCGGACGCGGCCGCCGAGGCGTCCATTGACGACCCGCTCGTCGAAGCCGCGATTATGCAGCGCCGCGCGGCGGGGGAGGCGCTCGCGGCCGCCGCCGCCGCGCTGCGAACGCTTGCGCCGCCGCGCGAAGGCGGAGCATGAACAGGGAATGGGAATGGGAGAGGGCCGCATGACGTCGACGGGCGCCGCCGGCCGGCGGAATACGGAGGCGCCGGGGTTCGAAACCGCCCGCTTGCGGCGGGCGGC
The DNA here is from genome assembly GCA_965201115.1 of Alphaproteobacteria bacterium. Lineage (GTDB taxonomy): Bacteria > Pseudomonadota > Alphaproteobacteria > UBA7887 > UBA7887 > JANQOH01. Next base: position 3,498,774 of record OZ241745.1, on the reverse strand, counting down.
GGCGGCGGCGGTCGCGCGCACGCCCGGCTTGTTCGCGGCGGTGCTTTTCGGCTCGCGCGCCCGCGGCGACCACCGCCCCGACAGCGATTGGGACGTCGCGCTCGTAGCGGCGGGACGGGATCGCGCGGAAATCAAGGCGGCGGCGCGCGCGTTAAGGAGCGCGCTGCCGGGTTCTGACGTCTCGGTCTTGCCGCTCGCGGCGCGCGAACTGCGGCGGAAAGCGAACGCCTTGGGCAATATCGCGAGCGCCGTCGTGCGCGATGGAAAAGTGCTTGCCGGCGCCTGGCGCCGGCCCCGAGCGCGGGGGGCGCCGACAATGGAAGCGGAAGAATATCGCGCGTTCGTCACTGACGCTATCAGTCGTCTGGAGCGCGCGGCGCGGGCGTTGGCCGATCTTCCCCACCCGCTGTATGCGGGCGCCAACGCCACGCTGTGCAAGCACGCGATCGCCGACTCGGCGGACGGGGCGGAGTTTTTGGTCAAGGCAATGCTCGGCCGCATCGTCGGCGCGTTTCCGAGGACGCATAATCTGCGCACGCTCGGAGACTCGTTCGCCGAAACGCGTCCCGCGCTCTGCGACGCGGTTTGCGCGCTGGACGGAGAAAGCGCGGCGGACCATGCTATCGGATACGACCCGGCGCCGGAACCTGACGACATGCGCCGCGCCGGCGCGCGCTTGGCGGGCGCGGCCCGCCTGCTGACGGGCGAATTGGCCGAAGCGGCAAACGCAGGCCCGTTGAGCGAAGCGGCCCGTGTTCTCGCGCAATTCGCGGCCGGAAGTTTCGCCGCGGCGGCGGAGGCCATCGTGCGCGCGGACGCGGCCGCCGAGGCGCCCGTTGACGACCCGCTCGTCGAATCTGCGATTATGCAGCGCCGCGCGGCGGGGGAGGCATTCGCGAAAGCCGCGTTCGCGCTGCGGACGCTTGCGCCGCCGCGCGAAGGCAGAGCGTGAACGGGGGAGGGGAGAGGGCCGCATGACGTCGACGAACGCCGCCGGCCGGCGGAATGCGGCGGCACGTGGGGTCGAAACCGCCCGCTTGCGGCGCGCGGCGGCGGCGGCGGTCGCGCGCACGCCCGGCTTGTTCGCGGCGGTGCTTTTCGGCTCGCGCGCCCGCGGCGACCACCGCCCCGACAGCGACTGGGACATAGCGTTCGTCGCCGCCGACGAGCAGCGCGGCGACGTCGCGGCGGCGGCGCGGGAACTGGGGGGCGCGCTGCCCGGCCTGAAGGTTTCGGTTCTGCCGCTCGCGGCGCGCGAATTGCGGCGGAAAGCGAACGCCCTGGGCAATGTCGCGAGCGCCATTGTGCGCGAGGGGAAGCTGATTGCCGGCGCATGGGACCGGCCCGAAGCGCGGGGGGCGCCGACAATGGAAGAAGAAGAGTATCGCGTATATGTCAGGCGGGCGGCGGCCCGCATAGCGCGCGCGGCACTGGCCTTGGCGGAACTCCCCGGACCGCTCGGCGAGGGCAACGACGAGGACGTCTGCGATTTTGCGATTTCCGATTCGGCGGACGGGGCCGAGATGCTCGTCAAGGCGATGCTGGGCCGCATCGTCGGTACGTTTCCGCGCACTCGCAACCTGAACGAACTGGGCGGCTTGTTCGCGCCGGCGCGGCCCGGGCTCCGGGACGCCGTTCGTGAACTCAACGGCGGCAGCGCCGCCGACCATGTAGCCGGATACGCCGTCTTTTTGGACCCGAAAGCCGTCCGCCGCGCATGCGCGCGGCTCGCCGGCGCGGCGCGTCTTCTTGCAGGCGAACTCCGCGAAGCCGCGGATGCGGGCGCGTTGGGAGACGTCGCAACCGGCCTTGCCGGGCCGGCGGCCGCGCAATTCGGCGGTGCGGCGGAGGCGCTCCGGAAAGCCGAAGCGGCGCCGGGGGCGGCTACGGAAAGCACGACGGTCGAAGCCGCGATTGCGCAACGCGGGGCGATGGCGGCGGCGCTCGAAGCGGCCGCCGCGGAACTGCGCGCGCTCGCGCCGCGCGGAGGCGCGAATCCCCTTGCGACGGGCGCCGCGCGCGAATAGGCTGGCGTTCGCGGGCGCGACCCGCTCGGCGCCGCTTGCGGCGCGCGGAAGCGCGAGGGATTCGGGATGGAGGCGCGGACGATGACGGGCGATGTATTGCGGCGCGTGCGGCGCGCGGGAGGGCCGGCGCTGATTGTCGCCGGGGCGCTGTATCTGGGTTATCACGCGGTTCAGGGGGAGCGCGGCCTGCTCGGCTGGGTGCGGATCGCCGAGCGCGTGGAGACTTTGCGCGACGCGGTCGCGGAAGCGCGCGCCGAGCGCATTGCGCTCGAGCGCCGCGTGCGTCTGTTGCGGCCCGACAGCCTGGACCCCGACATGCTTGAGGAGCGCGCGGCGGACGTGCTCAATCTCGCGCCGCCGGGCACCCGCGTCGTAATCGACGCCCCGCTGCAATAGCGGGCATGGCCGTGCTGCGCAGCGCGGCCGACCCGCGCGCGCCCGAATATCGGGAAAACGAGAGCCGCAACCGCGCGCTTGCCGCCGATCTGCGCGCCCGCGTCGCCGCCGTCAAGGAGGGGGGCGGCGAGGCCGCGCGCGAACGCCACCGCGCGCGCGGCAAGCTCCTGCCGCGCGAACGCGTGCGCCTGCTCCTCGACCCGGGCTCGCCGTTCCTCGAATTGTCGCAGCTCGCGGCGCATGAAATGTACGACGGCGCCGCGCCGGGGGCGGGGATCGTCACCGGAATCGGCCGCATCTCGGGCCGCGAATGCGTAATCGTCGCCAACGACGCCACCGTCAAGGGCGGAACCTATTTCCCCATGACGGTAAAGAAGCATCTCCGCGCCCAAGAGATCGCGCGCGAGAACCGCCTGCCCTGCATCTATCTGGTGGATTCCGGCGGCGCGTTCCTCCCCGCGCAAGACGAGGTGTTCCCCGACCGCGAGCATTTCGGGCGCATATTCTATAATCAGGCCACCATGTCGGCCGAGGGAATCCCGCAAATCGCCGTGGTGATGGGCAGTTGCACGGCGGGCGGCGCCTATGTGCCCGCAATGTCGGACGAGGCGATTATCGTCAGCGGAACGGGAACGATCTTTCTCGGCGGCCCGCCGCTGGTGCGCGCCGCCACCGGCGAGCGCGTGACCGCCGAGGAGCTCGGCGGCGCCGACGTGCATACGCGGGTTTCCGGCGTCGCCGACCATTTCGCGCGCGACGACATCGGCGCGCTGGCCGCGGCGCGCCGCCTGGCGGCCAATCTCAACGGCCCGCCGGCGCCGTCGGCCCCGGTCGGGGAGATCGCGGAGCCTCTCTATCCCGCCGAGGAGATCTACGGATTGGTCCCCGACGATGTGCGCCGCCCGTTCGAGATACGCGAGATCGTTGCGCGCATTGTCGATGGCAGCGAGTTCGACGAGTTCAAGAAGCTCTACGGCCCGACCCTGGTTTGCGGGTTCGCGCGGCTCTACGGGCGCGCGGTGGGGATATTGGCCAATAACGGGATTCTCTTCTCCGAATCCGCGCGCAAGGGCGCGCATTTTATAGAACTTTGCTGCCAGCGGCGCATGCCCCTGATCTTCTTGCAGAACATCGCCGGCTTCATGGTCGGCCGGAAATACGAGGCGGGGGGGATCGCAAGCGACGGCGCCAAGATGGTGAGCGCGGTCGCCTGCGCGCAGGTCCCGAAACTCACGGTTATCGTCGGCGGGTCGTTCGGCGCCGGGAACTACGGCATGTGCGGGCGCGCCTACGGGCCGCGCTTTCTGTGGACGTGGCCCAATGCGCGCATCTCGGTGATGGGCGGCGAACAGGCCGCCGCCGTGCTTGCCGCGGTACGCCGCGACGGCATGGAGGCGCGCGGCGAGTCGTGGTCCGCCGCCGGGGAGGACGCTTTCAAACGGCCCGTCCGCGAGCAATACGAACGCCAGGGCCACCCCTATTACGCCGCCGCGCGGCTCTGGGACGACGGGACCATAGACCCGGCGGAGACCCGCCGCGTTCTCGGTCTCGGCCTCGCCGCCGCGCTCAACGCGCCGATCCCCGCGCCGCGTTTCGGCGTCTTCCGCATGTAGCCGGCCGAAGCCGTCCGGAAAGGAGCCTCCATGACGACATCTCCGATTGCCGCGGGCGCCGGATCCGGTGGGGACGCTCCGCCCGTTCTCGTTTCGCGCGGGGAGGGCGGAGTCGCCCGGGTCGTCCTGAACCGCCCGGCGGCGCACAACGCCTTCGACGACACGGCGATCGCCGCGCTGGACGGCGCGCTCGCGGAACTCGAGGGCGACGCCGATGTGCGCGCGGTCGTGCTGACGGGCGCGGGAAAGAGCTTCTCCGCCGGCGCGGACCTGAACTGGATGAAGCGGGCGGCGGAATACGACCGCGCGCGCAACGCCGCCGACGCGCGGGCGCTCAGCGCGCTTGTACGGCGGCTCAACGGCTTGTGCAAGCCCACCCTGTGCCTCGTGCGCGGCGCGGCCTTCGGCGGCGGCGCGGGGCTGGTCGCGTGCTGCGATGTCGCCATTGCCGCCCGGGACGCCGTCTTCTCGTTTTCCGAGGTTCGGCTGGGGCTGATCCCTGCGGTCGTTGCGCCGTTCGTCGTGGACGCCATCGGCCCGCGCAACGCGCGGCGCTATTTCGTTACCGGCGAGCGTTTCGGCGCGGAGGAGGCGCGGCGCATCGGCCTTGTGCATGAGGTAGCGCCGTCCGAGGCGCTGGAGGAGGCGGGGGCGGCGATTCTCGCCGCGTTCGCCGCCTGCGGGCCGGGTGCCATGCGCGGTGCGAAGGCGCTTGTCGCAGCCGTCTCGCGCCGCCCCATCGACGACGCGATGGTCGAGGATACCGCCATGCGCATCGCCGATTCGCGCGCCTCCGCCGAAGGGCGCGAGGGAGTCGCCGCTTTCCTGGAAAAACGCAAGGCCCGCTGGCGCGCGGATTATACCGGGGGCCGCTGAGTGTCTGTACCGAAATGCTTACCCCGCCGAAGGCGGGGCCTGGGTGCGCGGGCGTCCCCGCCCGCACGTTTCCGCCGGGCTCGATGTTGCCGGGGAGAGGCGCGGTCTTCGCGCCCCATCCGCCAGCGTTCGCGGCTGTTGCGACGTGCGGGCGGGGACGCCCGCGGTCCCGGGCAATCCGCGTCTGCGGCGCGACAGCGGCCCATGCATCCTGCCGCAACGGTCGATATCGACGGCCCTTGGCATTATACCAAGGGCTATTGATGTTGACTCGTTAATATTGTCTGTTTGACGGCGATATGATTTGGTTATGTTCTTGTTCGGCCACCCAAAGGGGGTAGTGCGATGACGATAGCGTTGCGAACGGACTTTGACGCGGTTCGGGTTCGTGCGGCGGCTCGGGCGGCGGGGGATAGCGCCCAGGCGTGTCGGCTCTTGTCGATTGCGGCGGTGTACGAGGGGAAGTCACGCGCCGAGGCTGCGTTGTTGGGCGGGATGAGCCGTCAAACGCTTCGGGACTGGGTGCGCCGCTTCAACGCCGAGGGTCCGGACGGCCTTGCGAGCCGCAAGGCTCCGGGGGCGCGTCGGCGGTTGAGCGCGGAGCAGTTGGCGGAACTGGCTGAGCTCGTCGAGACCGGCCCCGATCCGCAGACCGACGGCGTGGCGCCCCGGCGACGCGTTGACCTGCGGGCGGAGATCGAGCGCCGGTTCGGGGTGGAGTATCATGAGCGCTCGGTGTCGCGGCTTCTCCACGAGCTGGGGTTTTCGCACATGAGCGCGCGTCCGCGGCATCCGAAGCAGGATGCGGAGGTCGTTGACGCATATAAAAAAAGTCTTCCCCCAAGCCGTGAGCGCGCGGGTTGCCGAACTGCCCGAAGGGACCGGGTTCGAGATATGGTGGCAGGACGAGATGCGGCTCGGCCAAAAGAACGGGCTGGTGCGTCAATGGGCGCACACGGGCACGCGACCGCGCCAGTTGCGTGACCTGCGCTACGGTAGCGCGTATCTGTTCGGCGCCATCTGCCCGGCGCGCGGCGCCGGCGCCGCGGTCGTCATGCCCATGGCGAACACCGAGGCAATGCAACACCACATCGACGAGATTGCGCGCATCGTCCGGCCCGGCGCTCATGCCATTCTCCTGCTCGACGGCGCTGCCTGGCACACCGCCGACGCGCTCGAATGGCCGCGCAATATCAGCCCCTTGCTGCTGCCGCCATACGCGCCCGAACTCAACCCGGTCGAGAACATATGGCAGTATCTGCGCCAGACGTGGCTATCCAACCGCGTCTTCGAGAGCTACGGCGACATTGTCGATGCCGCCTGCGACGCTTGGAACCGCCTGATCGCCATGCCGGAGAAAATCACATCCATCGGCACGCGAAAATGGGCACAGAAAGGTCAACATCAATAGCCGTTGGTATTATCTCTCCGGTTCGCTGTCCGTGCGGTTGCGGGCGGGGGGTTGGAACAGGTCGAGTTGGCGCAATGGGTTGCCGGTGTGGGGGTCGGTCATCGGCGGGAGTTGGGGCATGCGCCCGTCGAAATAGTCGGCTATCGACCATAACTGCATGCGGGGGTAGCGCGTTGCGTGGACGGCGATTTCGCCCAAGGCGCGGGCTTCGCGGCGCGCGGTGGGCGATGCAACGGGATCGAGGGTAACGAAAATGCCGAGGGCGGCGCGGTGGACCTGTTCCATGGCGTTCGCGAACGCCTGGAATCGGTTGAGCGCGAACTTGCCGCCTTTTACCTGCGCGACCGCGATTTTCGAGGCATGATCGCCGGGCTGGGCGGCCATGATTCCGCGGCCGTCGATGCCGCCGTCTCCGCGCTGGCGGAGGTTCGGCGCGAAGCCGGGGAGGCGCATGTAAGCGTCCGGTTATCCCGCTTGGTCATTGTCGGTTATGTTTATGGGTTTCGGTATTTCGGGGGTCGTTTTGTTTGGCTGTCGGCTTCGTATGGGGGTCTTGTTTCGATGCCTGCACGGTTGTCGCTGCTGCATGAGTGCGTCGATTGGCGGTGGCCGGTTCGAACGCGGCGGCTTGCGGTGGCAGGATAGCGTTTGGGAGGGAGGCACAGGGAGGAAATATTTTTTCGATATTTCCTATTTTGCGCTTGCCTTGTGGGGTTGGGGTCGGTATTGTTCGTTCATGCTTGACCGCGCCGCGCCTCTCCCCGACGATCCCGCCCGCCTGAAGGACATGGTGGCGTCCCTGGCGGCCGAGTTGCAGGCTCGCGAGGAAGCGCTGCGGTCGCGCGCGGAGGCGTTGAAGGCGCGCGATATCCTGATTGAGAAGTTGCGTCACGAGTTGGCGGGGATGCGCCGGCATCGTTTCGGGGCGCGCTCGGAAGCCTTGGCGCAGTTGCAACTGGCGCTGGAGAACGAAGAGATCGTCCGCGCCGCAAGCCCGCCCCCGCAACCCGAACCCGCCGCCGCACGCGCGCCGCGGCGCAAGCGCCGCCCGTTGCCGGACCGTCTGCCGCGCCGCGAGACGGTGCTGGAACCCGCAAGCCCCTGCGGGGCCTGCGGCGGCGCGCTCAAGACCGTCGGCGCGGATGTCACCGAGGAACTGGAGTACATACCCGGTCGTTTCGTAGTCAACCGCATCGTGAGACCGCGCACGGTCTGCCGCGCCTGCGCACGCTTTTGCCAGGCGCCGCTGCCGCCGCGCCCCATCGAGCGCGGACGCCCCGGACCCGGCCTGCTTGCCCATGTTCTGGTGAGCAAATATGCCGACCATCTCCCGCTCTACCGCCAAGCGCAAATGTTCGCCCGCGACGGCATCGACCTCGACCGCTCGACACTGGCCGAATGGGTCGGCAAGAGCGCCGCCTTGCTGGAGCCGGTCGCCAACGGGATCGGCAACCATGTGCGCGCTGGCGGCGCCATCTTCGCCGACGATACCACGGTGCGCCTGCAAACCCCGCGCGGCGAAGGCGCCAGGGGCAAGACCCGCACTGCACGGCTATGGGTCTATGCCCGCGACGAACGACCGTGGCGCGGAACCGCGCCGCCGGCCGCCTGCTACCGCTTCAGCGCCAACCGCAAGGGCGAGAATCCGCGCCGACACCTCGCCGGCTTCAAGGGCTGGATGCACGCCGACGGCTATGCCGGGTTCGCGGAACTCTACCGCACAGGCCGCATCCGCGAAGCCCCCTGCATGGCCCATGTCCGGCGCAAGTTCGTCGACCTCGCGCACAATCGGGGCGCGCCGGTCGCCAGGGAAGCCGTCGAGCGCATCGCCGCCTTGTACGCCGTCGAGGCCGAAGCTCGCGGGCAAACGCCCGAAGAGCGCGTCCGTATCCGCCAGGCCAGGGCCAGGCCCCTCTTCGACGACCTCGAAACATGGCTCGCCCGACAGAGCCCGAACATACCCGCCAGGACGCCGCTGGCCGGCGCCATCCGCTATGCACGCGCGCGACTGGCCCGCCTGCGCCCATGGCTCGACAACGGAACGCTCGAACTCGACAACAATACTGCCGAACGCGCCATCCGCGGCGTCGCCCTCGGACGCAAAAACTGGCTCTTCGTCGGCTCCGAAGCCGGCGGCGCAACCGCCGCAACCGCATACACGCTCATCGAAACCGCAAAACTAAACGGCGTCGACCCACGAGCATGGATCGCAGACACACTCAATCGTATCCAGGACTACAAAACAAACCGAATCCACGAACTCATGCCGTGGAACTGGAAACACAAAACACCACCGTAAAAACCCAATAGCCCCATAACCGGACGCTTACAGGCGCATTACCGCCCAGCTCTCGAAGTCGAAAGGGCGCTCCCGCGCGAGCTTGCGCGCGGATTCCATGTCTTGCGGCAGGCCTTGCGTGGCGATGTTCTCGTCTTTCAGCCTTCGCTTGCGGATCAGGTCGATGGCGAATGCGGAGATATCGACCCCGATCCAGCGCCGCTTCAGGCGATGCGCGGCCTCGATGGTCGTTCCGCAACCGCAGAAGGGGTCGAGAACTACATCGCCGGGATTGCTGCCGATCTCGACGACGCGTTTCAGCAGCGCCAGCGGTTTCTGCGTCGGGTAACCCAGGCTCTCGTTTTTCGTCGTCGGGAACCAGCCTCGCGATCCGTATAGCTGCATGATGTCGGACCATACGGTCGACAGGGGGATGCCCGGACTCTCGTCGAGATACTGGCGCACGATTTCTCCGTCCCTGGCGCGGGTTTGGTACTTTCTGCCGTTCTCGTCCTCGTGGCGAAACCACTCCCGGATATATTTTTCGCTGTACGGCGTATATTGGATATTGTAGCAGTGATCCCCGTAGTTCATCGCGTAAGCCAGAAGAACGTCATGCACCTTGACGGGTTTCCTGCCGCCGACGCGGCCGCCGGACGGCGTTCCGTAGTTCCACACAATCTCCTCGATTATATTGCGCGCGCCGAAAATACCGTCCATGACGATCTTGACGTAGTGGCTTGCCGCCCGGTTGCAGTGGTAGTATATCGCGCCGGTGGGCTTGAGGAGGCGCAGCATCTGCTCCAGCCGTTCCGCCATGTACGCGATATACGCCATCATGCCCGAGTCGCCGAGCGCGCCGTGCAGGGCCGCGACGGCGTTGCGGGACGGGCGGGCCGCGCCGTCGGCGATGCGGCGGTAACGCGCGACGGCGTCCGCGTCCCACCGCCACGTATCGTCGAACGCGCGAATTTGCGCGCGCCCGCGCGGGTCGTCGCTCGCGAACAAGACGTTGTAGTTCGCGTTCGAGTTGAACGGCGGGTCGAGATAGACGAGATCGACCGAGTTATCCGGCCAGCGCGCCATCCAGTCGAGGCAGTCGCCGTAATAGAGCGTGTCGAGTTCCATCGGCGTTGGGCGCTTTCGCTTCGGCCCCGGCTTTCGCTTCGGCCCCGGCGGCCCGCTGTTTAACCGTTTGCGCAAGGTACATCGGCGGGGGCGGGGGCGTCAAGCGGGCGTCCCCGCCCGCGCGTCTCGACGCCGCGGGCGCCGGGGCGCAGGGGGCCGCGGCGCCGCGCTTCCCTGCCGGCGCCGCGCCTGCCGCAACGGTCGATATCGACGGCCCTTGGCATTATCTCTCCGGTTCGCTGTCCGTGCGGTTGCGGGCGGGGGGTTGGAACAGGTCGAGTTGGCGCAATGGGTTGCCGGTGTGGGGGTCGGTCATCGGCGGGAGTTGGGGCATGCGCCCGTCGAAATAGTCGGCTATCGACCATAACTGCATGCGGGGGTAGCGCGTTGCGTGGACGGCGATCTCGCCCAGGGCGCGGGCTTCGCGGCGCGCGGTGGGCGATGCAACGGGATCGAGGGTAACGAAAATGCCCAGGGCGGCGCGGTGGACCTGCTCCACGGCGTTCGCGAACGCCTGGAATTGGTTGAGGGCGAACTTGCCGCCTTTGACCTGCGCAACGGCGATTTTCGAGCCGCGGTCGCCGGGTTGGACCGCCATGATTCCGCGGCCGTCGATGCCGCCGTCTCCGCGCTGGCGGGTGTTGGGCGCGAAGCCGGGGAGGCGCATTACCGCCCAGCTCTCGAAGTCGAACGGGCGCTCCCGCGCGAGCTTGCGCGCGGAAACCATATCTTGCGGCAGGCCTTGCGTGGCGATGTTCTCGTCCTTCAATCTCCTCTTGCGGATCAGGTCGATGGCGAACGCGGAAATGTCGATGCCGATCCAGCGGCGATCGAGGCGGCGCGCGGCCTCGACGGTCGTTCCGCAACCGCAGAAAGGATCGAGCACGACATTGCCGGGATCGCTGCTGACGCGCACAATTCGGTCGAGCAGCGCCAGCGGCTTCTGTGTCGGGTAGCCTAGGCGTTCGGGCGCCGACGAATGCTGCTGGAACGACATGATATCGGACCACACGTCGGTGAGCGCGACCCCGGGTGTGTCGTCGAGATATTGCCGCCGTTTTCCGGATCGGTCGTCGCGATAGCGCCGGCCTTCCGAATCGATCTTGCGAAAGCGCTGGACGTATTCTTCCTTGTGCGGCGCATGCTGCGCATTGAACCGGAAGGCCGGGCCCGCCGTGTAGTAGAGGATGGTGTCGTGCCCGCGAATATATCCCTTGACCCTGCTCTTGTAGCCGGAGGCGGTCTGGAGGTTCCAGATAATTTCCCTGCGGAAATTGGCATGGCCGAATATGCCGTCCATGAGCGTCTTGAGGTAATGCGATGCGGTGGGGTCGCAATGCAGATAGATCGATCCGCCGGGCTTCAGCAACCGGCGCAGCTGCTCTAGCCGCTCGGCCATGTATGCGAGGTACGCCATCGTGCCGGAGTCGCCGAGCGCGCCGTGGAGAGCCGCGATGGCCCTTTGCGACGGGCGCGCCGCGCCATCGGCGATGCGGCGGCAGCGCGCGACGGCGTCCGCGTCCCACCGCCATGTATCGTCGAACGCGCGAATTTGCGCCCGGCCGCCGGGGTCGTCGCTCGCGAACAGGACGTTGTAGTTTGCGTTCGAGTTGAACGGCGGGTCGAGATATACGAGATCGACCGAATCGCCGGGCCAACGCGCCATCCAGTCGAGGCAGTCGCCGTAATAGAGCGTATCGAGTTCCATCGTCGTTGGGCGCTTTCGCTTCGGCCTCGGCGGCCGGCGATTTTACCGTTCGCGCACGGTATATCGGCGGGCGCGGGGGCGTCAAGCGGGCGGGCGCGGGCCGTCCTTTCGATAGGGCGAGAAATCGCGTTCTATCGCTTCGATTTCCCAATCCACGTGGCGGCGTTCGTGTTCGAGATAGTCGGCGACGGCGTCGCGGAGGCGGGGGTCGACGATCCAGTGGGCGCTGTAGGTGCGGCGGGGCATGTAACCGCGCTGGATCTTGTGCGGACCTTGCGCGCCGGCCTCCACCCATTCGAGGCCGCGGGCGATGGCGAAATCGATGGCGCGGTAGTAGCACGCCTCGAAATGCAGGAAATCGTGGCGCTCGATGCAGCCCCAGTGGCGCCCGAACAGCGCGTCGCTGCCGATCAGATTCAGGGCGCCGGCGATGTAGCGTCCGTCGCGGCGGCACATGATCAGCGCCACGCGGTCGGCCATCCGCTCGTGCAAGAGGGCGAAAAACGCGCGGTTCAGATAGGGCGCGCCCCATTTGCGCCGGCCCGTGTTCATGTAAAAACCGTGGAAGGCGTCCCAGTGTTCGGCGCGCAGATCGCCGCCGGAGAGGGTTTCGATCTCGATGCCGGCGGCGCGCGGGGCGGCGCGTTCGCGGCGGATCGTCTTGCGTTTGCGCGCGTTCAGCGTGGCGAGGAACTCGTCGAAACTCCCGTAGCCGCGGTTGCGCCAATGGAACTGCTCGCCGGTGCGGCGCAGGAAGCCGGCCTCGCCCAGGTCGCGCCACTCGTCCTCGGTGGGAAAGGTGACGTGTACCGACGATGCGTCGAGACGCTCCGCGAGCTGGACCGCCGCCGAGACCAGCAGCAGCCGCGCATGCGCGGCGTCGCGGCCCGGCGCGGTCAACAGGCGCGCGCCCGTCACCGGGGTGAACGGCACCGAGCATTGGAGTTTCGGGTAATACCGCCCGCCGGCGCGCTGAAACGCATCGGCCCAGCCGTAATCGAACACGTATTCGCCGTAGGAATGGTTCTTGAGGTAGAGCGGCATGGCGGCCACGAGCGCGCCGCTTGCGTCTTCCACGGCGATGTGTTGCGGCATCCAGCCGGTCTTGGCCGAGCAGCAACCGCTTTCTTCCAGCGCGTCGAGAAAGTCGTGAAGCAGGAACGGGTTTCCGGCGCAGTGCAGGCTGTCCCACGCGGCGGCGTCGAGTTCGCCGATGCGCGAAAGCGTCCGCGCCGCGAAGGATTCTTCGCGCGCCGCGCTCACGCGGCGCCGGAGCGGCTTTCGCGCGCCAGTTCGTCGGCTAACGCGGCGAGGCCGCGGTCGAATTTCCCGACTATTTCCTCGACGTCGGCTTCGGCGATGACGAGCGGCGGCGAGAAGCAGACGGTGTTTATCATGCCGCGCGCGATCATGCCGCCGTCGAGCAGTTTGCGCGTCAGCCGCCCGGCGATGTCCCGCGCCGGGTCGAACGGCGTTTTCTTCGCCTTGTCGGCGACGAGTTCGATGCCGGCCATGAGGCCGACGCCGCGTACTTCGCCCACCAGCGGGTGGTCGGCGAACGCCTCGCGCAGGCGGCGCTGGAAATAGGGCGCGATGCCGGCCGCATGGCCTACCAGGTTTTCGCGCTCCATGATCTCGATGGTCTTCAGGCCGGCGGCGGCGGCGACCGGGTGGCCGCCATAGGTGTAGCCGTGGGCGAACGGGCCGGTTTCGGGCGAGCCGTCGCGCAGGACCCGCCATACCTTCTCCGATACCACGGCGGCGGACATCGGCACATAGGCGCTCGTCAGGCCCTTGGCGATGGTCATCATGTCGGGTTCGAGGCCGAAATAGTCGCTCCCGAACCAGCGCCCGAGGCGCCCGAAGCCGCAGATCACCTCGTCGGCGATGAAAAGCAGGTCGTATTTCCGCAGGATCGGCTGGATTTCCTCGAAATACCCCTCGGGCGGCGGCACGGCGCCGCCGGCGCCCATCACGGGCTCGGCGATGAAGGCGGCGCAGGTTTCGGGCCCCTCGCGGAGTATGAGCGCTTCGAGATCGGCGGCGAGCTTGCGCGAGAATTCGCGCTCGCTCATGCCCGGCTCCGCCTCGCGGTAGTAATGCGGCGCGCTTGTGTGAACGAAATCGGCGAGAGGCAGGTTGAACGACCGGTGCAGGTTCGGCAGCCCCGTCATGCTTGCGGCGGCAACCGTGACGCCGTGGTAGCCGCTGCGGCGCGAGATAATCTTGCGTTTTTCGGGCATGCCGCGCAGGTTATTGTAATACCACGCGATCTTGACCTGCGTGTCGTTGGCCTCCGAGCCCGAATTGCAAAAGAAAACCTTGCTCATCTGGCTCGGCATGAGGCTCAGCACACGGTCGGCCAGGCGAATCGCGGGCTCCTGCGACATTGAGAAAAACAGGTGGTAATAGGCGAGGTCGCGCGCCTGGGCGGCGATGGCCTCGGCCATTTCGTCGCGCCCGTAGCCGATATTGACGCACCACAGGCCGCCCATCGCGTCGATGTAGCGCTTGCCGTGGATGTCGCGGATATGCGCGCCTTTCGCGTCGGCCATCACCACCGGGCCGTCTCGCAGATGCCCGGCGAGCGACGTGTAGGGATGAAGGAGCGATTGCTTGTCCATCTCCTCCAGCGACAGGTTGCGCGGCATGTCGGTGGGACTCATGAGGGGCCTCCCGTCGGCGCCTGGATTTCGAAAATGCCGTCGGCCTCGACCGCGACGCCGCGCGGCAGCGAGCCCGCGCCCACGGCGAAGCGGGCGTGGCGGCCGGCCTCGCCGAACACGGCGACCATGAGGTCCGACGCGCCGTCGGCGACCTGCGGGTGGCGCTCGAACCCCGGGGCCGCGTTGACGAACACGCCGAGCTTGACGCACCGCGCGACGCGGTCGAGATCGCCGCCGCACGCCGCCTTCAGCTGCGCGATCAGGTTGAGGCCGCACAACCGCGCGGCGGCCCGGCCCTCCTCGACCGCGTAGCGTTCGCCCACCTTGCCGATATAGCGTACTTCGCCGTTGTCGAAGGGTATTTGGCCGGCGACGAAGACCGTGTTGCCGGACACGGCATACGGAACGTAGTTCGCCGCCGGCGCGGAGGGCCGGGGCAACGCGATCCCCAGTTCCGCCAGCCGCGCTTCGATTTTCCCAGCCATGGCGCGCTCCCCCGCAACCGTCTCTTGGCGCGCCAGCATAGGCGCCCCGGCGCGCGCGTCCATAGCGCGCTTCCCGCGGCGTTTCCGCGCGGCGCGTTCGCGGGTAATGTGGCGCCGGGCGCCGGCGGGGCGCGAAACGGCACGGGCGGGGAGACGGACGATGCGCACGGCCGCGGCGGCGGGGATTTGCGTGTTGGCGGCGGCGGCGTCAGCGGCGGCGGCGGAGTTGCGGCCGCACCGCGCGCTCTACGACCTGAGCCTTGCGGCCGTTCGGGAGGGGTCGGAGGTGACGGCGTTGAGCGGGCGCATGGCGCTGGAATGGGCCGACGTCTGCGATGGCTGGACGGTGAGGCAGACCATCCGCATGACGGTGTCGGAGCGCGGCGGCGCGCCGTTCGAAAACGATATCTCGTTTTCCAGTTTCGAGACCCGGGCCGGCGACCGCTTGCGATTCGCGATGCGCTGGCGCGCGCGCGGCGAGCGGACGCAGGAGTTCGCCGGCCTCGCCGAGACCGGGCCGTCGGGCGGGCGCGCCGACTATTCCGTGCCGGAGGGCGAATCGGTGGCGTTGCCGCCGGGCACGCTGTTCCCGACCGGCCACATGTTCCGGCTGGCCGGCGCGGCGGCGGCCGGCAAGCCCCTGCTCGCGAGCGTGGTGTTCAACGGAACCGACACCGAGAGCCTGCACAACGTCACGGCGTTTATCGGCGCGGAGCTCCCCGCCGATGGCGCGCCGCCGGCGGCGGCCGCGCCGCGGGAGGCCTTGGCGGGGCTGCGTTCGTGGCGGATCGCGGCGGGGTACTTTCCGGTGGGGTCGGGCGATTCGCGGCCGGATTTCGAGATTTCCTACCGCCTGTTCGAGAACGGCGTAGCGTCGGGGCTGACGATGGATTACGGCGATTTCGCCATGAACGGCGCGCTGGCGGCGCTGGAATACCCGCCGCCGCCCGATTGCTGAGCCGCCGCGCGTTCGAGCATGTCCGGCGGGCCGGCGCCGCCGCCGCCCAGTTTCCCGACGCCGATTCCGATGAGCCGGTAGCGCGTGCCGTCGGTCTCGCGGCGCAGCAGCCGCCGCCCCGCGGCGGCGATCGCCTCGGCCCGGTCGGTCGCGGAGGCTAGGGTCGCCGAGCGCGTGCGCAGGCGGAAATCGCTGCTCTTGAGCTTCAGCGCCACGGTTTTTCCCGCCAGGCCGCGGCGGCGCAGGCGTTCGGCGACGCGGGCCGACAGCGCGTCGAGAACGTTCCCGAGCGCGGCCGCGTCGGCGGTGTCGGCGTCGAAAGTGGTTTCGCACGAGATGCTTTTCGTCTCGCCGCCGGGCGCGACGGGGCGCGGGTCGTCGCCGCGCGCGTGGCGGGCAAGGCGCAGCCCGGCGCTGCCGTAGCGGCGCGCCATCGCCGCCTCGCCGCGCGCCTGGACCTGCCCGACGAGCCTGACGCCGTCGCGCCCCAGGCGGCGGGCGAAAGCCGGCCCCACGCCGGGGATCTTGCGCACCGGCAGGGGCGCGAGGAACGCAAGCGTTTCCGCGCGGCCGATAACCGCGAAGCCCCGCGGCTTGTCGAGGTCCGACGCGAGCTTGGCCAGCAGCTTGTTGTGGCTCAGGCCGACCGACACGGTGACGCCGATCTCGCGCTCGACCCGGCGCGCGAACGCCGCAAGGCGCCCGGCCGCCTCGGCGCCCTCGAAATCCATATAGGCTTCGTCGATGGAAACGGGCTGCACGAGGCCGCAGGTTTCGCGCATGAACGCGCGCACTTCCGCGCCGACGCGGCGGTAGCGCTCCATGTCGGGGCGGATGACCACGGCGTCGGGGCAGGCGGCGAGCGCCTTGAACATGGGCATCGCGGAGCCGACGCCGTAGAGGCGGGCGATGTAGCAGGCGGTGCTGACCACGCCGCGCCGCCCGCCGCCGACGATAACGGGCTTGTCGGCAAGATCGGGATTGTCGCGCTTTTCCACCGCGGCGTAGAAGGCGTCGCAGTCGATATGCGCGATGGAGAGCGCGCGCAGCTCGGCGTGGGCGACGATGCGCGGGCCGGCGCAGGCGGGGCAGCGCCGCGAAACGGCGCGCGCGCCGCAATCGCGGCACAGCCCGTCCATCGCGCCGCTACGGCAGCGCCGCCCGCGCCCGCGCCGGCAATTCGGGCGCCAGCCCCGCCGAATCGCAGAACGCGATCAGGTCGGGCTCGTGGCCCAGGAGATAGTCGAGCGCGCCGCGAAGAACGCCGGGGTCGTCGGGCGCGCGGCGAATCGCCGCCGGCGCAAGCCCGTTCAGGGCGAGGAAGCGGCGCACATGCGCGTCGTCCGACAGCACCCAGGCGAGCGCGCGCAGGGCGAGGGCCTCGGCGGTCTCGGCGGTCATGCCGGCGGCGGGGCGGGCGGCTCCGCCGCGCTCTTGCGGGATCATGGATCGGCGCTCCGCATGGGGCACGATTCGGGTCCATTCATAGCGCGGCGGCGCCGCCGCGTCCAGCCCGCGCGTTCCCGCAAGCCGCAACCCCGCCGAAGGCGGGGCCCGGGACCGCGGGCATCCTGCCCGCACGTTCCCGCAAGGCGCGGTGATGGCGGGGAGGCGCGCCCACAGCCCCCGCCCCCGAACGACCCGACAGCCATTACCCCCGCCATAACCGACAGATAGCCCCGCCGCGCAAGCCCCCGCAGGGGAGGACCATGGTCCGTCTGCCGCACCCCGCCCCAAAACGCTTTAATATCCGCATGACCGAAGCACACACCGCCGCCGTCCCCGCCGACGGCGAGCCGCGCGCAGCCGCCGCGCCCGACAACGCCGCGGCCGCGCCCACCGAACCCCAAACCCAACCCCAACCCCACGGCGACCCCCTCCGCCACAACCGCGGAAACCGATCCACAATCGCCGACCTCCCCAACACCGTCCGAGCCGATATCTGCCGCGAAATCCGCGCCGGAACCCCCGACAACGCCATCGCCGAAAACCTCCGCGCACGCGGATACCCCGTATCCCGATCCGCCATATACCGCTTCCGCAAAGCCGCCGCCGACAGCCTCGCCCAATGGTCCGAAATCCGCGACGCGGCCGCACTCTGGAGCGAAGGCGGAACCCACGAAGCCCTCGCCGAAATGCTCCGCGTCGCCGCCTTCGCCATCGCCGCGCGCATCGACCCCGCCGCCCCTGATGCCGCCGACAACACCCGCGGCGTAGCCCGCATGGTGCGCGCCATCCGCGACCTCGCCGCCGCCGAAGCCGCGCAGAAAACCGCCGCCGCCCAGGCCGGCCCCCGCCGCGGCGCGCCCGGTTCCATTGACGACCCCCGCTTGCCCTCGCTCCCGCCCCCGAACACGTGGGACGCCGACGCCCAGGCCGCCGCCAACCCCGGCCCCCCCAAGCCGCCCCGCCGCCCGTGGACCGACCGGGACTGGCTGGAGTACGACAGACACATCCAGGAGGGCGAACGCAAGGCCCGCGAAGCCGAACGCGAACGCCGCGAGGCCGAACGCGAATACGAACCCGCGTACGACCCCGAAACCGCCGAACGCCCCGCCGCCGAAGACCCCCGAGCCCCGCGGAGCCCCGCAATGCCCCGCAACGCCGCCGAAGGCGCGAACTGCCCGGGACCGCGGGCCTCCCGCCCGCACGTTCCCGCGGAGCGCGATGTCGGCGGGGAAGGCGCGCCCGTCCGCCCCGGGCCCGGCGGATCCCCGCAATGCCCCGCAACCGCCCCCCGGAACCGCCGCGCGCGACCGCCCCGCGACCGCCGAAGCCCCGCCGCCAAACGCCGCCGCCCCGCCCGCCCCGAACGGGCGAAACGGCAGCAATGCTGAGCGCCTGCACCGAAACGCCAACCCCGCTGAAGGCGGGGCCCGGGACCGCGGGCATCCTGCCCGCACGTTTGCGCCACGCGCAGCGCCGGCGGGGAAGCGCGCCCGCCGCCCCCCGCTCCCCGGCCCCCGTCGCGTCGAGACGCGCGCGCGAGACGCACACGCCAACCCCGCCGAAGGCGGGGCTTGGGTGCGCGGGCGTCCCCGCCCGCACGTTTCCGCAAGGCGCGCGATGTTGCCGTGGAAGCAAGGCCTTTCGCGTCCCCTCCCCGGCGCCCGTAGCGTTGAGATGTGCGGGCGGGGACGTGCGGGCGCCCAGGAAGCGCCGCCGGCGCCTTTGGGTTACAGCGAGTTCAGGAAGGCAAGGAGGGCGGCGCGGTCGGTTCGGGGGAGCGCGCGGAACGCTTCGCGGGCGGGTTGGGCTTCGCCGCCGTGCCAGAGGATGGCTTCGGCAAGGTTGCGGGCGCGGCCGTCGTGCAGGAAGAACGTATGGCCGCTTACGGTTTCGGTGAGGCCGATGCCCCACAGCGGCGGCGTGCGCCACTCGCGGCCGCTCGCGGCGCCTTCCGGGCCGCCATCGGCGAGGTCCGCGCCCATGTCGTGCAGCAGAAGATCGGTGTAGGGCCATATCAGCTGGCCGGCCAGCGCCTCGTCGGGCCAGTCGGCGCGGGTCGCGTGTTTCGGGACATGGCAGGCGGCGCAGCCGATTTCGTAAAACAGCCGCTTGCCGGCGAGGGTTGCGGGCGCGCCGGCGCCGCGGCGCGCGGGGACGGCGAGATGGCGCGCATAGAAGACCAGGGGCGCCATGAGCTCCGCCGGCGCCTCGAAGCCGCCGCCGGCGCCGTGGATCGCCTCGCGGCAGGCGGCCTGCGCCGGCGTGCAGTCGCCCCACGGGGCGGGCGCGAGGGGGTTGGAAACGCCGATATCGGCGGCCATCGCGGCGGCGGCCTGGTCGGCGAGGGTCGCCTGGCCGGCCTTCCAGCCGAAGCGGCCGAGCGCGGCGCGGCCCAGGCTCGGGCTCCACGCCCGGTTCGCGCGGCCCGAAATGCCGTCGCCGTCGCGGTCTTCGGGGTCGGCCCGGGCGAGGATGTCGTCCGCGGCGATGGCTTCGAGCAGGCCGAGGCCGATCATGGGCGGGGCGATTCGCGGGCTCAGCACGGCGCGCGGATGGAGCGGGCCGTATCCGGGATCGACGACCCGGTATGCGGGGGCGCGGAGGCTTGCGCCGCCGCCGGGGAAGGCGACGCGAACCTCGCGGTAATCGATCCCGAGACGGCCCTCGGCGCGATGGCCGGGCAGGGCGAAGTCCTGCAGCTGGCCCCCATATACGGGGTCCGGCGCGGCGGGAGACGCGAACGCGCCGCCGCCGCGGGGCGGGACGGAGAGGCGCAGGAGCATGGAGACCGCGCTGTCGCGGGGGCCGGCGGGGGGGTGGCCGCGCCCGTCCTTCAGGTGGCAACGCTGGCACGAGCGCGCGTTGTATAGCGGACCGAGGCCGTCGGCCGAGGCGGCGGAGGCGGGGGCCGCGACCCAGGCGCGGCGGAACAGGCCGTTGCCGATGAAAAACTCGGCGCGCTGCGCAAAGGAGAGGTTGGCGGAGGGCATGGAGAAGGCGTCGCGGTCGAGACGCCCGCGATTGGTGGCGGAGCCGCCGGAGAGGGTCTCCCACCGTTCGGGGGCGGAGAAATCGGTCGCCGGGGCCAGTATGGCGGCGCGCTCCTCCGCCGTGGGGGCGGCGAAGGCGGCGCTCGCCGTAAGCATGACGGCGGCGGCGAGCGCCGGGAGAGGGCGGGGGCCGGGGCGCGGGTTCATGCGGCGCGCGCCCGGTCCGCGCCCGGCGTCAACGGAACACGGCTTCGGGGGCGTCGAGACTGTCGGAGCCTTCGAAGGCCAGGGCGTCGAGGCCGAGGGCGGAGGCGAGGCGCCCGATGACGGCGGTCTGGGCGATCAGCGCGTCGATTACCCGCTGGATCATGGCGTTGCCTTGGGGGTTGCCGGCGGCGAGCATGCGGTCGTAGGCGGTTTCGCCGCTGTCCGCCGCCGCTTTCAGGGCCGCGGCGGCGGCGATGGTTGCGTCGAGGCGCGCGCGCAGTTCGTCGTCGAGGGCCGGGTCGCGGGCGCGGACGAGGTCCGACAGGCCCGGGCCTTCCACAACGCGGCCGTCGATGCGTTCGTAGCGCCCCGTATAGACATTGCGAATGCCCACAATGTCGTAGAAGTGCGAATTGTGCGTGTTGTCGGAGAAACAGTCGTGCTCTTCCTCGGGGTCGTGGAGCAGCAGGCCGAGTTTCATGCGCTCGCCGGCGAGTTCGCCGTAGGAGAGGCTGCCCATGCCGGTTATGGCGGCGGCGAGCGCGGCTTCGGGCGTTCCCCCCTCCAGCGCGGCGCGCGCGGCGCCGCCGGGCGCCCAGTTCGCCGCCATCTCCTCGAGGTCGGCGGCGAGCAGGCGCGCGGCGGCGGCGAGATATGCGCCGCGGCGGTCGCAATTGCCGCCGGTGCAGGCGCCGCCGCGGGCGTAATCGGTCCACGGGCGCGCGCCGGCGCCGCGGCCGGTTCCGTTGAGGTCCTGGCCCCAGAGGAGAAACTCGATGGCGTGGTAGCCCGTGGCGACATTGGCCTCGACGGCGTCGATCTCGTGGAGCGACCGGATCAGCGCGGCGTCTATCGTCGAGGCGTCGATCGCGCGCCCGCCGATGGAGAGCGCGGCGTTGGCGACGATATTGGCGCCGGCCCAGGGGTTGTCGGCGCCCGCCTCGCCGGCGACGTAGTCGATCAGGCCCTCGTCGAGGGGCCAGGCGTTTACCCGTCCTTCCCATTCGTCGACGATGGGGTTGCCGAAGCGGTACGCCTCGGTCTGCTGATAGGCGGGGCGGGCGGCGAGCCACGCCTCCCTGGCGGCGCGGTGCGTCTCCGCGCCGGGGGCGGCGAGAAGGGCGTCTATGGCGCCCGCCAGCGCTTGGGCGGCGGCCAGCGAATCCTCGTAGCCGGCCTGGGCGATGTTCGCGTAGGTCTCGACGACGGCGCGCGGGTCCGGGGCGGCGTGCGCGGGCGCGGCGGCCGCGAGGCCGGCGAAAGCAATCGCGGCGGCGGCGTTTTGCGTGCGGCGGGGCATGGCGTTTTCCTGCGGGCGGGGGTCGATTCGCGCGGATTATGCCGGGGGCGCGGCGCATTCGCAAGTCATTCGCAATTGCAGGGCGCGATGACCGCGCCCCGCCCGGCGCCATCGCGGCGCGCGGAAACGTGCGGGCAGGATGCCCGCGGTCCCGGGCCGCGCCGGCGCGCGGGCGCGTCAGCGGGCGGATTCGAGGAGCGTCAGGGCGGCTTCCACCGCGGCGAGGCGGATGGCGGCGCGGCCGCCTTCGAACATGCGGCGTTCGGCGGCGGCGGGGCCGGTCCGCGCGGCGCGCGCGAAATGCACGAGGCCCACGGGCTTGGCGGCGGTTCCGCCGCCGGGGCCGGCGACGCCGGTGACCGCGACCGCGACCGAGGCTTGCGATCGCTCGAGCGCGCCGGCGGCCATGGCGCGGGCGACTGGCGCGCTCACCGCGCCGTGCGCCGCCAAGAGCGCTTCGGGAACGCCGAGCACGGCGGTCTTGGCGGCGTTCGAATAGGTCGCGAAACCGCGGTCGAACACGTCCGACGAACCGGCGATCTCGGTGAGCAGGGCGGCGACGAGGCCGCCGGTGCAGGATTCCGCCGTGACGACCGTTCGGCCCTCGCGGCGGAAGCGGTCGAGAAGGGCGGCGGCGCGCGCGCGCAACGCGGAAGGAAACATTCAGTAAAGGCCCATTGCGGCGATTCCCTGCAGGACGACAACGGCCCACGCGGCGGCGGCAATGTCGTCGGCCATGACGGCGAGCCCGCCGGGCAGCCGGCGCTCGGCGGCGCGCGCGGGCCACGGCTTGAGAATATCGGCGGCGCGGAAGAGAACGAAAGCGCCCGCCCATGTCCACGGGCCGGCGGGGACGGCGGCGAGGACGAGCCATTGGCCCGCCACCTCGTCGATGACGACGGCGCCGGGGTCGCGCTTGCCCGTTGCGCGTTCGTAGCGCCCGGCGGCCCAGCACCCGGCGGCGAACGCCAGCGCCGCGGCCGCGGCCAGCCCCGGACGCCCCGACAGATGCGCGATGGGCAGGGCGAGGAGAACGGCGGCCAGCGAGCCCCACGTTCCCGGCGCCCAGGGCATGAGGCCCGCGCCGAACCACGTGGCCAAGACGGCGTGCGGGGAGAGTTTCATGGCGGAGATGTATAGCGGATGCGCGGGGCGGCGTTTGAACGCGTCGGACGCGGGCGCCATAGTGCCGGCATGAACGACGACACGCTGGCGGTGGCGGCCGGGCGCGACCCCGCGCGGCAATCGGGGGCCGTGAATCCGCCCGTCGTCAGGGCGTCCACCATTGCCTTCCCGACCGTGGCGGCGCTGGAGGCGGCGGAGGCGCGCAAGCTCGACGCGCCCTATTACGGGCGCCACGGCACGCCGACGGCGTTTGCGTTCGAAGAGGCGGCGGCGGCGCTCGAGGGCGGATACCGCTCGGTGACGCTGGCGTCGGGCAAGGCGGCGGTGCTGGCGGCGCTCACCGCTTTCGTCGAATCCGGCGACCACATGCTTGTCGCCGACTCGGCCTACGCGCCGACGCGCGCCTATTGCCGGGGCTTTCTCAAGCGCTTCGGGGTCGAGACGACGTTTTACGACCCGCGCATCGGCGCCGGCATCGCCGCGCTCATCCGCCCGGAAACGAAGCTCGTTTTCGCCGAATCGCCGGGTTCGCTCACTTTCGAGGTTCAGGATCTTCCCGCGCTCGCGTCGGCCGCGCGCGCCGCGGGCTGCGCGGCGATTGTCGATAACAGCTGGGCCAGCCCTATGTTTTTCAAGCCTTTCGACCACGGCGCCGATGTCTCGATACAGGCCGCGACAAAGTATATCGGCGGCCATTCCGACCTCATGCTCGGCGTCGTGACCACGACCCGCGCGCTGCACGAGAAGGTGCGCAAGGCGGCGTTCGCCCTGGGCGCGCCCGCCGGGCCCGACGATATCTATCTCGCGCAGCGGGGCCTGCGCACGCTGCCGGTGCGCATGCGCCGCCACATGGAGAGCGGCCTCGCCGTCGCGCGCTGGCTGCGCGCCCGGCCGCAGGTCGCGCGCGTGCTGCATCCGGCCCTGGAGGACGACCCCGGCCACGCGCTGTGGCGGCGCGATTTCACGGGCGCAAGCGGGTTGTTCGGCGTCGAGCTGGTTGCCGGGCCGAAACGCGCCGTCGCCGCGCTGCTCGACGGGCTGGAGCTGTTCGCGATGGGGTTTTCGTGGGGCGGCTACGAAAGCCTGGCGATACCCGTGGATCCCGCGCGTTCGCGTTCGGCGACGCGCGCCCTGTGGGAAGGCGCGGGACCCATGCTGCGCCTGCATGTCGGGCTTGAGGATCCGGGCGATCTGATCGCCGATCTCGCCGCCGGGCTGGCGCGCTACGACGCCGCGCGCGGGGCGGCGGCGTGAGGCGCGGGTTCGGCGCGGTCCTTCGCGCCTCGGGCGCGTTCGCGTGTCTCGCCGCCGGCGCCGTCTTCCAGCTCGCCGCGGCCGGCGAGATCGCGTTCGCGAAATCCGAACTGTGGATCGAAAGCGCCGAGCGGCGCCATCGCTTCGTTGTCGAGCTGGCGGAAACCCCGGCGCAGCAGGCGCGGGGGTTGATGTTCCGCGCCGATCTGGCCGTCGGCGCGGGCATGTTGTTCGCCTATGGCGCCGAGCGGCATATAAGCATGTGGATGAAGAATACGCTTGTTCCCCTTGACATGGTTTTTCTTTCCGCCGCCGGGGAGATACTCCGTATCGAACGCTGGACGACGCCGCTATCGGAGCGGCCCATCCATTCGGGCGCGCCGGCCGCCGCCGTTCTCGAAGTGCCGGGCGGCACGGCGGATCGCCTCGGCCTGCGCCCGGGCGACCGCGCCGTTCATGGAATTTTCGCGCCGCGAAGCGGGGGAGATTGAGTGTCTGTACCTGAATGCTTACCCCGCCGAAGGCGGGGCCTGGGTGCCCGCCCGGCCCCGCCCGCACGTTCCCGCGTGGCGCGATGTCGGCAGGAAAGCGCGAGCGGACAAGATGCCCGCCGATCCCTGTCCATACCGATAGCTGCCGAATTCCGGCACGGACTCTGAGGCTGCGTTCCGGGCGCCCGCGCGTCTCGACGCTGCGGGCGATGGGGAGCAGGGGGCGGCGTCTCTCGCGCATTCCCGCCGGCGTTGCGCTTGCGGCGAACATGCGGGCGGGGACGCCCGCGGTCCCGGGCCCCGCCTTCGGCGGGGTTATGCGTTCCGGCGCGATTGCGGGCGCAGGCGGTCGGAGGCGCGGGCGGCGCCCTCGACGAGCGCGGCGAGCTTGGCCCACGCGATGTCGGGATCGACGTTGGGCAAGGCCGCGAAGGTGGCGAAGCCGCAGTCGGTTCCGGCGATGACGCGCTCGCGGCCCACGGCCCCGGCGTAGCGGCATATGCGCTGCGCCACGGTCTCGGGGTGCTCGATGAAATTCGACGTCGAATCGACGACGCCGGGGATCAGGACCTTGCCGTCGGGTAGGGGGCGGTCGCGGAATACGGCCCACTCGAACTCGTGGCGCGGATTGGCGCCCTCCACCGAGAGCATCGCCGGGCGCGCGCGGTAGGCGATATCGAGTATGCGCTCGAGCGGGATGTCGTGATGGTGCGGACCCTGATAGTTGCCCCAGCAGAGGTGAAGCCTCATGCGTTCGGGCGGGATATTCGCGGTCGCGCCGTTCAGCGCCTCGACCTGCATGGCCGCGGCCCTGAGGAACGCGGCCTCGCCGGCGTCCTTGAACATGAGGTGGCGGCCCATCGCCAGGTCGGGGCTGTCGATTTGCAGCACGAACCCCGCGGCGGCTATCGCCTCGTATTCCGGCCGCATCGCCTCGGCGAGCGCGGCGACATAGGCGTCGTGGGTCGGGTAGTGCCGGTTCTCCAGGAAGATGGCGATAACCCCGGGGGACGCGGCGGTGAGAAACGCCCCGGCGGGCGCGGCGGCCGCGGTCGCAAGGCGGAAATTCTCGAGATCGGCCGCCAGGAACGACCCGTCGGCGGGCGCGACCGGGCCGGTGCAGGCGCGCGTCGCCACCGCGGGCGTCGTGCCGCCGATTTCGACCAGCCGCCGCCCGTAGCGCGGGTAATCCTGCAGGTCGCGCGCCGACCGCCGCGCGCGCGCGGCGCCGCCGAAACCGCTCAGCCGGTCGGTTACGTAGTCGGCGTATCCCGGCTTGCCGAGTTCGCCGTCGCCGACCATGTCGATTCCCGTTTCGACCTGGCGCCGGACGATGGCGGCGACGTCGCCGCGGAGGCGTTCGGCGAACGCGGCGCGCGCGCCGGGATCGCCGCCGCGCGCGGCCCGGAGCGCCGCGAGCAACTCCGGCGGACGCGGCAGGCTGCCGGCATGGGTGGTGGGAATACGCCCGCCGCCGAGGAGTTCCGCCAGCCCCGCCCCGTTCCGCTCCGCCGCCATGCTTCGCTCCCTCCGCGCGTTTCCGGCGCGGGGACTATGCGGGCGCCGCGCGGCGCGGCGCAAGCGCGGCTTCCCCGGGGCGCGCGCCGGGCGGCGGGTTGCGGCGCGCGCCGACTTGTATTAGGCAGGCGCGGGAGGCGGGAAAAGGGGGACGCCGCCATGGATCGACGGACGCCGCCTTGCGGGCCGCGGGGGGGGGGGGGCCGATGCGCGGCCCGTTGCGTTCGATTCCGGAGCTCCCCATAATTCCGCCGTTTCGGTATCGCGAAAACAGGCGCGGAGCGTCGCATGACAAGTCCGTTTCGCCAGGAAGCGCTGAAGCGGCTCGCCAACCCGGAAGAGCTCGATCGCACGCTCAGCGTGACCACTTCCAGGGGGTGGATAGCCGCGGCCGCCATGATGGCGATGGCCGTCGCCGTAATCGTGTGGTCGTTCAAGGGCGAGGTCTCGACCTATGTGCCGTCGCAGGGGATCCTGCTGAACAGCGGCGGGGCGATTGTCGACGCGGTGGCGACCGGCGCCGGCAATCTCACGAGCATTTCGGTCGAGGTCGGCGACACGGTTGAGGAAGGGCAGGCGATCGGCGAAACCGCGAATTTCGAGACGATGGAGCGCTATCGCAGCGCTCTCGACCTCATTGAGGAGCGCGAGGCGGCGCTGGCCGATCTGAAGGCGGCGCTGGCGCGCGAGGACGCGGCCATCGCGCAGAACGTGGCCCGCCAGCGCGGGCGCCTCGAGGAGCTGGAGCGCAGCGGGCGCCAGTCGATCGGGACGGCGCGCCAGCGCCTCGACGACCATACGCGGCTGTTCGAGGAAAACGTGGTCACGCGGCTTACGGTGGAGCGCAGCCAGCAGGCGTTCGACCGCGCGCAGCGCGATCTGTTCAACACCATGCGCCAACTCGACGACCTGGAGGCGCGCGAAATCCAGCGCAAGAACGAGAACGACGCGCGCATCTCCGAGGCCGAGGCGCGCCTTCAGGCGGCCGAGCGGCAGGCTAACGAGCTCGACGCGCTGATCGAAACCCAGCGCGTACTGGCGCCGGTCGCCGGCGCGGTCACGGAAATCAAGGCGACGGTCGGCGCCGTGCTGCGGCCGGGAACGCCGCTGGTGAGCATCGAGACCGGAGAACGGCGCCTCGAACTGCTGATGTACCTGCCCTCCGCCGAAGGCAAGCGGGTCGAGCCCGGCATGGAGGTGCTGGTCTCGCCCAACACCGTGCGCCGCGAGGAGCACGGTTCGCTGCGCGGCGTGGTAGAGAACGTGTCGGCGTTCCCCGCGAGTCTCGACAGCATCGTGGCCACGCTTCAGAACCGAGAGCTCGCGCAATCGGTGGCGGCCAGCGGGCCGCCTTACGCGGGCCGCGTGTCGTTCGTTCCCGATCCGGCGACCGAGAGCGGATTTGCGTGGACCTCGCCGAAGGCGGCGTCGCAGACGGTGACCGCCGGCACGCTGGCGACCGCCGAGGTGAAGGTGTCGGGCCGGGCGCCGATCACGCTGGTGGTGCCGCTCATCAAGGAGGCCCTGGGGCTTTGAACGCCGAAACGGCCCGGCCCGACGACGCGCAGTCCGCCCCCGGCCACGGCCTGCGCGGCAATATCGTGCGCAAGCGCGGCGGGCGCCGCGCCGCGCCCACGGTGCTCCAGATGGAGGCGACCGAGTGCGGCGCCGCATGCCTGGGCATGGTCCTCGCGTATTACGGCCTCTGGATTCCGCTCGAGGAGCTGCGCGTGCGCTGCGGCGTCTCGCGCGATGGCAGCAAGGCGGCGAACGTTCTGCGCGCGGCGCGCGAATACGGGCTGGTCGCGCAAGGCTTCCGGCGCGACCCCGGACGCATCTTCGACATTCCCTTCCCGATGATAATTTTCTGGAATTTCAACCATTTCATCGTTTTGGAGGGGATCAGGGGAGACAAGGTCTACGTCAACGACCCGGCCGAGGGGCCGCGCCGGCTCACGTGGCGGGAGTTCGACGAGGGGTTCACCGGCGTTTGCCTGGGCTTTGCGCCGTCGGCGAAGTTCCGGCGCGGCGGCGACCGCCCCAACGTGTTCCGCAGCCTGCTCGAACGCCTCGGCAACGCGCGCACGCCCTTGTTCTATGTGGTGCTGGTCACGCTGCTCCTGGTGATACCCGGCTTGGCGGTGCCGACCATCACCAAGGTGTTCGTGGACGATGTGCTGATACCGCGCAACGACACACTGATGGCGGCGCTGATGATCGGCCTCGTCGTCGCGGCGCTGCTGCAGGGCGCGCTCACGTGGCTGCAACAGTACTGTATCGCGCGCATGGAGAGCAAGCTCGCGCTGGTGGCGAGCTCGCGCTTCTTTTGGCATGTGGTGACTCTGCCGATGACGTTCTTCGGCCAGCGCTACGCGGGCGACATCGCCAACCGGGTGGCCGCGAACGACGTCGTCGCGCAGATGATTTCGGGGCAGTTCGCCACCAACGCGATCAACGCCATGACCATGGCCATCTATGCGCCGGTCATGCTGTCGTACGATCCGGTGCTGAGTCTCGTGGCGTTCCTCATGGTGGGGGCCAACGTGATCGCGCTGCAACTGGTTTCGCGCGCCCGCGAGAACGGCAGCCGCCGCCTGCTCAAGGAACAGGGCAACCTGGCGGGCGCCTCGGTCAACGGCCTGCGCATGATCGAAACGCTGAAGGCCAACGGCACCGAGAACGAGTTTTTCGCGCGCTGGACCGGCATCCACAGCAAGGCGCTTGTGGCGCAGCAGGAGCTGGGCCTGCTGACGAGCCTGCTGACCGTGGTTCCGCCGCTGATGACGGCGCTGACCACCGTGGCGATACTCGGCATCGGCGGCGTGCGCGTGCTCGACGGGGCGCTGACCATCGGCGGGCTGGTCGCGTTCCAGGCGTTGGCGCGCAACTTCTCCATGCCGGTGGACGGGCTGGTCCAGTTCGGCGCGGAGTTGCAGACCATCAAGGGCGAGATCGCGCGCCTCGACGACGTGCTGCGCTACAAGCCCAACCCGCGCGCGGCGCGGGCGATGAACGAGCGCGACCCGGACCCGCCGCCGGTCGTGCGCGGTTTCGTCACGCTCGAGAACATCACCTTCGGCTACAACGCCAAGGGGCCGCCGCTGATCCGCGATTTCAGCCTGTCGATCAGGCCCGGCCAGCGCGTGGCGCTGGTCGGCGGGTCGGGCAGCGGCAAATCGACCCTCGGCAAGATCATCTGCGGCCTGCTCGAGCCGTGGTCGGGAACGGTGCGGCTCGACGACCGCGATATCCGGAATATCCCGCCGAGCCACATGACCGAGGCGGTCTCGTACGTCGATCAGGATATCGTCCTGTTCGAGGGCAGCGTGCGCGACAACGTCACGCTGTGGAACCCGACCGTGGAGGATCGCGACATAACGCAGGCGCTGCGCGACGCCGCCGTCCACGACGACATCACGTCGCGGCCCGGCAAGTACGAAGCCGAAGTGGGCGAATACGGGCGGAACTTCAGCGGCGGCCAGCGCCAGCGGCTCGAGATCGCGCGCGCCATGGCCACCAACCCCGTGGTGCTGGTGCTCGACGAGGCGACCGCCGCGCTCGATTCGGTCACGGAGGTGGAGATCGACGACCGCCTGCGCCAGCGGGGGTGTACGTGCATCATCGTCGCGCATCGCCTGAGCACGATACGCGACGCCGACGAGATCGTGGTGCTGGAGCATGGACGGATCGCGCAACGCGGCCGCCACGACCGGCTGATCGCCCAGGAGGGCGTGTACCGCGATCTGATCACGGCGAGCTGAGGCCGTGGACAACCACGACGCCATCGCGGAGCGCATACGCGGCGAGACCTTCGTCACCGGCGCGCACGAGCCCTTCTTCCTCGACGACCCGGCGCTGCTGCACTACGTGCGCGAGGGCTATCTCAACGTCTTCGTCGTCGAGGCCGACAACGAGGACGAAGCGCTGGGGCGCTGGCCGTTTCTGACCTGCCTGCGCGAGGGCGCGATGGTGTTCGGCGCCCCGCGCGAGCTCGACCGGACGGTGGGTTATCACGGCTTTCTCGCCGTGCCCTCGCAAAACGCCAAACTCGTGCGGGGCCCGCGCGCGACGATCGAGTCGGTCGAAAGTTTCGACCTTGATACGACGAACTGGATCGACGACTGGGTCGCGCGGTTGTCGGAATACATGTCGCGCGATCGCGGGCCGCCGCCGAGCGGCGCGCGCCTCCTGGAGGCCGACCCCGATGTTCCGTATCCCGCCGGCTCGGCGCTGTGCGCGCAGCATCTGGATACGGTTTGGGTTACCGCCGACCGCCCGATGCGGTTCATGGGGCGCGACGACCTGACCGTGCCGCCGGGAGCGCCGCCGGTCGCGCTGACCGAGTTGACGTGGGCCGCGATCGACGAGGACGCGAAAGTGTCGGCGCTCTACACGCCGACGGTGTTTCTGCGCCAGGACATATGGCGGTCGATGGACGCCTTCAACGACCTGGTCCGCAGCTTCGCCGAATATGCGGGGATCGAGCGGTCGCGCGCGCTCGAGGAGCGCCACCGGCTTGCGCTGGAGCATCGCCATTCGAGCGCGGCGGCGATGTTCGACCATCTCGGCGGCGTGCTCGGCGCGATGGAGGCCGACAAGGCGCTCGCGGCAGGGGCGCGGACGCCGCTCCAGGGGGCGGCGCTGCTCGTCGCCCGCGCCATCGACGCGCCGCTCGAAATACCGCGCAACCTCAGCGAAAGCGGCGACCGGACCGACGCGGTCGAGCGCATGGTGCGCATGTCGGGAATCCGCACGCGCGGGATCTCGCTCGCGCCGGAATGGTGGAAGCGGGCGGGGCCGTCGTTCGTCGGCGCGACCCGCGGCGCGGGCGATCCGATGGCGGTGGTCGCGCGCGATAACGAATACCGCGTTATCGACCCGCAAACCGGCGCCGCGCAGCCGGTAAGCGGCAAGAACGCCGACGCCATCGCCGGTGCGGGGCTGATGCTCTATCCGCCGCTGCCGCTGGAGATCGACAACGGCCTCGCGGCGATGTGGCACACGCTGCGCCGGTTCGGGGGCGACTTCCGCACGATACTCCTCATGGCGGGGCTGGGCGGCCTGCTGGCGCTGGTGACGCCGATCGTGACCGGGCGCCTGCTGGCCGAGATCATCCCGCGCGTCGATGTTTCGATGTGGATCGCGTTTCTCGGCGCCCTGTTCGGCGCCGCCGTCGGTACGGCGTCGTTCGATGTCGTGCGCGCGCTCGCGACGCTGCGCATCGAGAGCCGTACCGACGAACGCCTGCAATCCGCCGTATGGAGCCGGCTTTTGGCCTTGCCGACGGCGTTCTACCGGCGGTTTACGGTGGGCGACCTCGCCGACCGCGCCAACGGCATCTCGCAAATCCGGCAGGTGATCACGGGCGTCGTCGCCGGCGCCGCTATCAGCGGCGTTTTCTCCATCTTCAGCTTCGGGCTGTTGTTCTATTACAGCTGGTCGCTCGCGCTGTGCGGCGGCGGGCTGATCGTCGTTTTGGTCGTCGCGACCGCGTTCTTCGGCCGCGGGCAGATGCGCCACCACCGCGAGGCGTTCGCGCTCCAGGGCGTCATCGACGGCTTCGTGTTCCAGATGATCACGGGCATCGCCAAACTGAGAATGGCGAACGCCGAAACCCACGCGCTGCTGCGCTGGGCCGAGAAGTTCTCGGAACAGAAGCGCGAGACGCTGGCGGTCCGCCGCTGGGCCGCCGCCCAGATGACCTTCAACAGCATGTTCACGCCGCTGTCGTCGCTCGCGATCCTCGCGTTCATCGTTTACATATTGTTCAATGACGAGGAGGCCTTGTTCGGCCTCGCCGATTTCCTGTCGTTCAACGCCGCCTTCGGCCAGTTCGTTGCGTCGATGACCGGCTTGGCGATGGCGTGGACGACCGCCGTCGCCGTTGTCCCGCTGTTCGAGCGCGTGCAGCCGATTCTCGCCGAGCGGCCGGAAACCATCGCCGGCGGCATCGACCCCGGCGACCTGACCGGAGAGATCGAATTCTCGAACGTCTCGTTCCGCTACATGCCGGAGTCGCCGAACGCGGTGGACGGCGTGTCGTTCCATATCCGGCCCGGGGAGTTCGTGGCGTTCGTCGGGCCGTCGGGCTCGGGTAAATCGACCGTATATCGGCTGATTCTGGGGTTCGAGCAGGCGGATTCGGGGTCGGTGTTCATCGACCGCCATGACTTGGGGAGCCTCGACCTGGCCGCCGTGCGCAACCGCATGGGCGTGGTGCTGCAGGGCGGCCAGACAACGCCCGCCAGCATATTCGAGAACATCGCGGGCTCGTCGCAGCTGACCATGGAGGAAGCCTGGGCGGCGGCGCGCGCGGCGGGCCTCGCGAACGATATCGAAGAAATGCCGATGGGCATGCATACCGTTCTGCCCGAGGGCGGGGTGGGGCTGTCGGGCGGGCAGAAGCAACGCCTGCTGATCGCGCGCGCGCTGGCCCGCAAGCCGCGCATCATCCTGCTCGACGAAGCCACCAGCGCGCTCGACAACCGCACCCAGGCCATCGTCCAATCCTCGCTGAAATCGATCAACGCCACCCGCGTCGTGATCGCCCACCGCCTCAGCACCATCCAGGACGCCGAACGCATATATGTGATGGACGCGGGGCGGATCGTGGAAGCGGGGGGCTACGAAGAGCTCATGAGCCGCGACGGCGCGTTCGCGCGGCTGGCGCGGCGCCAGCTCGTCTGACGCCGCCGCCCCGGAGGCGGTTTTTATCGGTTGGCCCTCGAAGTTCGATGCTCGATGCGCCATCGCCAATGCGGCATTGCATCGAAAGGAGCCCGACCCATACGCACAACCCGGATTGCCGATGTCTGCTTGCTCGCCTTGGCGGTCGCCAATGGCGGCCTGTTCGTGACCTTCGACGCGCGCATCGCCCCCGGCGCCGAGCGGCATTTCCGCGCGCTCAATTAGCGCATCGTCGGTACCGGGCCGCATTTTCCGCTCGGCGGCTGTCGGTACGGCAGAGGCGGGCGGGCGATCCGCCGAACGAGCCTTGCCGCGCGGCGGGAGGCCGGCGCGGCCGGATTCGGATTCAGTCGAGCAGGCTGGGCATCCAGACGGGCGCGGTGCGTCCCGCCGTTTCGCGCGCCTCCCGGTAGAGATCGGGCACGCCGGCCACGCGCTGGCGCCGGGCGGTGAGAGCGCCGACGGCGCTCAAGAGCCGGTAAGCCTCGACAGTGGCGTTGCGTTCCACGAACAACACGCGAATCTGCTGCTGCACGAGATTGCGTTCGGCGTCGAGCACTTCGCGCGTGGTGCGTTCGCCGATTTCGGCCTCGCGCTGAAGGCCGTCGAGCGCCGTGCGCGTCGCCTCCACGGCGGCTTCCAGCGCCGTCAGATTCTGCCGCGCGGCGTCGAGGCGGCGCCAGGCCTCGACGGCGCCGCGCGCCGCGTCGCGCCGCGCATCCTCCAGCCTGGCGCGGAGCTGCGCTTCCACCCGTTTCGCCCGGCGCAGACGCGCGCTCACATCGCCGCCGCGATAGAGCGGCACCGTCACCTGGAGGTCCACGCGCAGGGTCGTCGAGTCCCTGGCGTCGGAAAAGGCGTCGCCGCCGTGGTTCGCGCCGCCGCTCAAGTCCACGCGCGGCGAAACCTCCGATTCGACGGACCGTACCGCCTCGCTCGCGGCGGCCAGGGCATGGGCGGCGCGGCGCACCGCGGGGTTGTCCGCGAGCGCGCCGCTGCGCGCGGCCTCCAGCGAGGCGGGCAGCGTCGGCGGCTCCGCCACCGGCTCCAGATCGTCGGGCGGCAAGCCGACGAGAGTCTCGAACAGCGCGCGCAACACCTCCAGATCCGCCCTGGCGGAGGCGACGTCGGAGACGGCGAGCTCGCGTTCGGCGGTAGCCTGGGCTACGTCGGCGCGGGTGCGGTCGCCCACTCGGAACTGCGCCTCGGCGTCGCTGATGCGCGCGTCGAACGACGCGAGCGACGACTCGCGCACCTCGACCGTGCGCAGCGCGCGCAGCACATCGAGATAGGTTTCGACGACGCGCAACGATATGTATTGCTCGGTTTCCTCGACCTGCGCGTGGCCCTCATGCACGCTCGCCGCCGCGCGGCGCAGATCGGCCTGGCGGCCGCTTCCGCGATACAGGTTCTGCATGTAGCTCAGCCCCAGCGACCAGCGCCCGGCATCGACCCATGGGTCGGGAGGCGGGGGAGTGAAAAGCTGCGCAGCCCACGTCGGAGTGCCAGCGGGGAACTCCGGCGCCGTAGAATCCGGCGCGGGCGTATAGGCGTAGCTCACCCCCCCGGCGCCTTCCGCCTGGACGCGGGGCTGCCAGGCGGCGAGCGCCTGCGGCACGCCCTCATGGAGGGCGCGCGCGCCTTCGCGCGCGGCCGTCACGCTCGGGTTGGAGCGCAGGGCCTCGGCGATCGCTTCCTCAAGGGTCAGCGCGCCGGCGGGGCCGGGCGCGCACGCCCAAGCCGCCGCCAGCACGGCGAGCGCCGCCCGCGGGGCGCGAAGCGGCGGGGCCAAGCTCAGCCGGCGCCCGAAGCGCGGTTGCGCGGCAGCGGCAACACCACATGCATACGCTTGCTGGTGTTGAACAGCGGCTTGATCTTCGCGCCCTCCGGCGCCGCGATGCCGGCGGCCTTCAGCGTCTCGGTCGGGTTCGCATCGACCTTCGCCTTGAACTCCGGGTCGCCGTAATAGCGCGCCACGACATCGGCGTAGGCTTGCCGGTCGCGTTCCGATTCGTCGGCGCGGTTTTTCTCGTCGGGCATGGCGTTTTCCTCCCACTCGCACAGGTTGCGTAAAGGCGAGGGGAGCATACCCGGCGCGCCGCGCATGTCCATACCCGCCGCGCGCCCGGAAGCGCCGACGGCGGTCCCGGGTATCCGGGGCGGGGGCGCTACATGCCCCAGACGTGGACGGAGGCGCGCTCCCCGGTCTCGACGCGGTGGAAAATCTTGTCGGCCCAGTCGCGCTCGCTGCGGTCGAACAGGACAAGATGGCCTTCCGCCGCCGCGCAGCGGCTCATGTAAGCCTCGGTTTGCACAACCCCGTCGCGCACCGTCTTCCCGAACCCGCCGCGCAGGATCTTGCACTCGACGACGTATTTCCGCGCCGCTTCCGCCCCGCCGCCCCAAGGCCAGATAATGAGCAGGTCGGTGCGCCCGCGGCCCAGCCCGTATTCGCGCTCGATACGGCCCCCGCCGTTGACGATGCGTTGCAGAAACGCCTGAAGCAGAAGCTGCGGCCCCGCCTCCCGGTATTCGAAGCGCTGTATCCAATGCTCCGAATGCTCGCGGAAAAACGCCTGGAACGCCTCGAGAAGTCTCGCGACGTTCAGACGATCGCCGGGGTCGACGTACCACGCGGCGTCCTGCGTCAACCTCTCCTGCGCGGCGAACGTCAGTTCGCGCGGCACGACCTCGGCATAGACGGGATTGGCGATGCGCGTGGGCGTGTCGTGGGCGATCAGCCCCAAGTCGCGCACATATGCGAGATCGCGCGTGTACTCGGCGTCGTTGCCGGACTCGTCGTCGGTCTCGCCGCCGCTCAACAACGGTTCGACGACGCGGCGCACGCGCGGCTCCTGCAGTTTGTCGGCCAGTTGGTCGAGATGGGTTTCGCGGCGCAGGATGAGCTGCTCCTGCGCATCGATAATGTCGGCTTCGGTTATCGCCCGCGCGCGGTCGGCGCCGCGCTCGGTTTCGAAGCACGTTTCCGCCGCCAGCGCGTTTACGAGCCAAGGCTGCCCGCGGGATTGCGTCCATATGCGTTCGGCGGCTTCGGGGGCGAAGGCCTGCCCCGTATCCGCGGTATGCTGCGCCAGCAGGGCCAGCGTTTCGCCGCGCGAGAAATCGCCGAGCCGCAGCGATTTGGCCTTGACGTTGAAGGCGCTGCCGCCGGCGATTATCTCTTTCCCGTCGGTGGAGCGGATGCGATAGTCATGCACATCGCGCACGCCGCACAGCGCCACGCTTTGCGGGAAGCCTTGCGGGCGCATGTCGTAGCCGCCGCGCAACTGGCGCAGGACCGAGAGCAGCGTGTCGCCCACCAGCGCGTCGATCTCGTCGATGAGCAGCACCAGCGGGCGCGGGTCGGCCTGCGCCCAGAGATTGAGCGCCTCGCGAAGCGCACCGTTCGGTCCGCCGCTTTCCAGCGCCTCGGCCCGCACGTCGTACAGGAACCTGTCGCCGAGCGTTACCCGGGCGCGCATGGCGAGTTCGCCGAGGATGGCGTGCATGCCCCTGCCGACGTCTTCGCGGGCCGTTTGGCCGCTTTCGACGTTTGCGTACACGCATCGGTATTCGCCGCCGGCGTTGAGGCGGTCGCGCAACGCGAGCAGCACCGAGGTCTTGCCGGTTTGCCGCGGCGCGTGCAGCACGAAGTAGCGCCGGTTGCGAACCAGACGGAGCAGGCCGTCGAGATCGACCCGGCTCAACGGCGGAATGCAGTAATGCTCGCCGGGAACGATCGGGCCGGTGGTGTTGAAGAAACGCATGGCGGCATTATGCCGCACTCGCGCGGAAGGCGCGACAGCGGGTATGGACGTTTCGCCAATCGAGACAAAGAAAAAGCCCGCGGCTCCCCGAAGGGCGCCGCGGGCTTGTCTGTGGCGCCCGGCGCGGGGCGGATCAGCGGCTGCTGCTGTAGCGCCCGCCGGCGTACTGCCACGCGGCACTCGTGCTGCCGCCCGCGACCCCCAGCAGTTCGTCATCCGACAGGTCGGCGTTGGGGTTCGGCGGGAACACCAGATGCATCGTGTCCTCGGTGTCCACGGCGACGACCGCTTCCTCGGCGGGCACGACGAGGCCGCTGGCGGCGAGGGCCGCCTTCGGGTCGGCTTCGACTTGCGCGCGAAACTCCGGGTCGCCGTGCCAGCGATCCGAAAACCGTTCGAACAGTTCCCTCGACATCTGTCTTCCTCCGTCGTTCCGATGTCCACGCTCCGTCAAGCGATGTGCGCCTTGTAGCACACCGGGACGACGAAGTCAACCGAATTTCGGGCCGAAAAGAAAAAACCGCCGTTCCCCCGGGGGCAGGAGTTGCGGCCCGCACGCGGGCGCTCCGCGCGCCCATTCCCGCCCGCTCCGGGGCGCTTCGCCCGCCGCGCCGGGGCCTTGCCGGCGTTTCCGGTTGCCGACTCGACCCGATAACGCGGGGTTTAGCTCTTTTCCGCGCCGCGCCGCCGAATTATCGACCCGCGCCCTCAACGCCCTACCGCCGAAGGACGCTGGCCCGGAGGCCGGGGCGACCGGACTTTGCGTCATGAGTCGCGATCGACCCGGGCCGGCATTGCACAGGCCAATCGGCTTCGGCGCGCGTCGCCGGCGTTCGTTCGCGCCCGCGGCGGACGAAGCGGAAGAGCCAATCAGCCAGCGTCCGAAGCGCGGTTGCGCGGCAGCGGCACCACCACGTGCATCCGCTTTCTGGTGTCGAAGAGCGGCTTGATCTTCGCGCCTTCCGGCGCCGCGATGCCGGCGGCCTTCAGCGTCTCGGTCGGGTTCGCGTCGACCTTCGCCTTGAACTCCGGGTCGCCGTAATAGCGCGCCACGACATCGGCGTAGGCTTGCCGGTCGCGTTCCGATTCGCCGGCGCGGTTTTTCTCGTCGGGCATGGCGTTTTCCTCCCACTCGCACAGGTTGCGTAAAGGCGAGGGGAGCATACCCGGCGCGCCGCGCATGTCCATACCCGTCCCGCCCGCCCGGAAGCGCCGGTGGCGGTCCCAAGTATCCGGGGCGGGGGCGCTACATGCCCCAGACGTGGACGGAGGCGCGCTCCCCGGTCTCGACGCGGTGGAAAATCTTGTCGGCCCAATCGCGCTCGCGGCGGTCGAACAGGACAAGATGGCCCTCCGCCGCCGCGCAGCGGCTCATGTACGCCTCGGTCTGCGCAATCCCGTCGCGCACCGTCTTCCCGAACCCGCCGCGCAGGATCTTGCATTCGACGACGTATTTCCGCGCCGCTTCCGCCCCGGCGCCCCACGGCCAGATAATGAGCAGGTCGGTGCGCCCGCGGCCCAGCCCGTATTCGCGCTCGATACGGCCCCCGCCGTTGACGATGCGTTGCAGAAACGCCTGAAGCAGAAGCTGCGGCCCCGCCTCCCGGTATTCGAAGCGCTGTATCCAATGCTCCGAATGCTCGCGGAAAAACGCCTGGAACGCCTCGAGAAGTCTCGCGACGTTCAGATTGTCGTCCGGATCGACGTACCACGCGGCGTCCTGCGTCAACCTCTCCTGCGCGGCGAACGTCAGTTCGCGCGGCACGACCTCGGCATAGACGGGATTGGCGATGCGCGTGGGCGTGTCGTGGGCGATCAGCCCCAAGTCGCGCACATATGCGAGATCGCGCGTGTACTCGGCGTCGTTGCCCGACTCGTCGTCGGTTTCGCAACCCGCCAACAGGGGTTCGACGACGCGGCGCACGCGCGGCTCCTGCAGTTTGTCGGCCAGTTGGTCGAGATGGGTTTCGCGGCGCAGGATGAGTTGCTCCTGCGCGTCGATAATGTCGGCTTCGGTTATCGCCCGCGCGCGGTCGGCGCGCTCGGTTTCGAAGCACGTTTCCGCCGCCAGCGCGTTTACGAGCCAAGGCTGCCCGCGGGATTGCGTCCATATGCGTTCGGCGGCTTCGGGGGCGAAGGGCTGTCCGGTATCCGCGGTATGCTGCGCTAGCAGGGCCAGCGTTTCGCCGCGCGAGAAATCGCCGAGCCGCAGCGATTTGGCCTTGACGTTGAAGGCGCTGCCGCCGGCGATTATCTCTTTCCCGTCGGTGGAGCGGATGCGGTAGTCATGCACGTCGCGCACGCCGCACAGCGCCACGCTTTGCGGGAAGCCTTGCGGGCGCATGTCGTAGCCGCCGCGCAACTGGCGCAGGACCGAGAGCAGCGTGTCGCCCACCAGCGCGTCGATCTCGTCGATGAGCAGCACCAGCGGGCGCGGGTCGGCCTGCGCCCAGAGGCTGAGCGCCTGCAAGAGCGCGCCGTTCGGCCCGCCGCTTTCCAGCGCCTCGGCCCGAACGCCGTCGAGGAACGCGTCGCCGAGCGTCATCCGGGCGCGGAGGGCGAAGTGGCCGAGTATCGTGCGCATCGCTTCGCCGACGTCTTCGCGGGCCGTTTGGCCGCTTTCGACGTTTGCGTACACGCATCGGTATTCGCCGCCGGCGTTGAGGCGGTCGCGCAACGCGAGCAGCACCGAGGTCTTGCCGGTTTGCCGCGGCGCGTGCAGCACGAAGTAGCGCCGGTCGCGAACCAGGCGGAGCAGGCCGTCGAGATCGACCCGGCTCAACGGCGGAATGCAGTAATGCTCGCCGGGAACGATCGGGCCGGTGGTGTTGAAAAAACGCATGGCGGCATTATGCCGCACCCGCGCGGAAGGCGCGACAGCGGGTGTGGACGTTTCGCCAATCGAGACAAAGAAAAGCCCGCGGCTCCCCGAAGGGCGCCGCGGGCGTGTCTGCCGCGCCCGGCGCGGGGCGGATCAGCGGCTGCTGCTGTAGCGCCCGCCGGCCTGCTGTTGTTCGTAGGTGTAGTAGTAGCCGTTGTACCATATGCCGGCCGAGCTGCCACCCGCGGTTCCCGACAGTTCGTCGTCCGACAGGTTCGCGTTGGGGTTCGGCGGGAACACCAGATGCATCGTGTCCTCGGTGTCCACGGCGACGACCGCTTCCTCGGCGGGCACGGGGAGGCCGCTTGCGGCGAGGGCCGCTTTCGGGTCGGCTTCGACTTGCGCGCGAAACTCCGGGTCGCTGCGCCAGCGGTCCGAGAGCCGTTCGATCAGTTCCTTCGACATCGTTCCCTCTCATCCTCGGGTTGTCATGAGTATTGCGAGCATTGCGCCCGTACAGAACACGGCGGCGCCGGAGCCGGGCGAATTCCTGCGTCGCGGAAAGAAAACCCGCGGCTCCGGCTGTTGCGCGCCCGTCACATGCCGGGTATCGGCGGACCCGACGGGACATAATCGCCGCCCCTGTTCATCCACGCGTAGCCCGTGCTGCCGCCGGCCATCGCGGCCAGTTCGTCATCCGACAGGTCGGCGTTGGGGTTCGGCGGGAACACCAGATGCACCGTGTCTTCGGTGTCCACGGCGACGACCGCTTCCTCGACGGGCACGGAAAGGCCGCCGGCCGCGAGGGCCGCCTTCGGGTCGGCTTCGACTTGCTCGCGAAACTCCGGGTCGCTGTGCCAGCGGTCCGAAAGCCGTTCGATCAGTTCCCTCGACATTCGTCATCCTCCATTGTGCTGCCGTTCACGCTCCAAGCGATGCGCGGGTTGTATCACTCGGAGCCGCCGATGTCAAGCGAATTTCAGGTGGAAAAGAAAAGGCTCAATTAGCGAATCGTATGTACGCTGTGTTCATTGCGGCGGTCAGGCACGCCCTTGGCGACGCGTGTGCGGCGAGTCCGATGAGGTGGAACCACCGCAGATAGCTGTCGAGATACTTTGTCGCGATGCCGCGAAAGCCGCGCAGGAAGCCCTTCAGCCGGCTGTGACGGTTGTTGACGGTCTGAATATGGAAGGCGTCGCGCACCCGCTCGCCGGCGCTCATGTTGAGCGCCTCATGACGCACGCCGAGCGCCGCGGCGCATGGCCGATACGCGCGGTTGGCATCGGACACCAGCACAATGTCGGTCTCGATGACCGGTCCAAGCGCCTTCTTGAGCGCATCGGCGCTCACCGTGGGCAGCGCCGCGCTCGCATTGCCGCCGCCGCGGTCGGTGGCCACAAGGACCGGAACCTGCTCGCGCGACAAGCCGCGTTTGGTCGCCTTGCCGCCGCGACGACGCGGCTTGCGGTCGAGTTTCCGCGCCCCCTTGCGACTGTGCAGAACGAATGTCTCGTCCGCCTCGACGATCCCCCGCAACTTCTTCGGCGTCTTCTCCACCGCCCGCAAAAACCGGTGACGCCAACGAAACGCCGTCGACACCGCAACGCCGCAGCGCGCAGCCGACGCCCGCACCGTCTCCCCCTCGGAAAGCGACGCGCCGAACGAAAGCCACCGCTCCTTGCGATGCAGACCCGACAACGGCGTGCCCGTCGCCGCGTTGAACGTGCGCCCGCAGCCCTTGCATCGGTAGCGCCGCAAACCCCGCGCACGGCCTATGGACACCGCCCCCGTGGCCCGGCAGCGCGGACAGCGCCGCTCTTCGTCCACGCCAAGCTCGACGGCCGCCACAGACGCAGACGACGCCGAACGCCCAGACAGCACAGCCAACGCCTCGCGACGCTGCGCAGCGCCAAGAGCGTCCACACGCGCAAGCCAATCCCGAAATTCACTGCTCTGCATGACAAGCACCTCCACATGACCCGAAAGCATCATACCATGCGTACATACGATTCGCTAATTGAGCCAAAGAAAAAATCACCGCAAGGGACGGGCGCCCGCTGTCGCCCGCGCCGCGGCGCTTCGCCCGCCGTTGGCCAAAGGCGCAAAGACCGCAACCCCGGGCAACAGCGCGCCCCGCGGAAACGTGCGGGCAGGGACGCCCGCGCGCCCAGGTCCCGCCTTCGGCGGGGTTGCGCTCCCCGACGGCGCGGGCAATGGCGCGGCCGCGCGGCTTGCGGTAGAATTGCGCGCAATGAAAGGCTTGAAACGCGCGGCCGCGGTCGCGGGGGGCGCGGCCGCGACTCTGCTCGGCCTGCTGGCGGTCACCTTCTTCATAGGGCGGGTAGTTCCGATCGACCCGGCGCTCGCGGCGGTGGGCGACCGGGCGGGACCCGAAGCGTACGAGGCGGCGCGGCGCGCGATGGGGCTGGACCTGCCGCTCGGCGAGCAGTT
The DNA here is from genome assembly GCA_965201115.1 of Alphaproteobacteria bacterium. Classification (GTDB taxonomy): domain Bacteria; phylum Pseudomonadota; class Alphaproteobacteria; order UBA7887; family UBA7887; genus JANQOH01. The sequence continues at coordinate 3,457,168 of OZ241745.1, read as the reverse complement.
CGCGCGCTACGTTGCGGCGGCCCTGCGCGGCGATTTCGGCGCGAGCTCGGTCACCGGGCGGCCGGTCCGCGAGGATATCGCGCGTTTCTTTCCGGCCACGGTGGAGCTGGCGACCGCGGCGCTGGCGATCGGCGTCGCGGCCGGGGTTCCCGCCGGCGTCGCCGCCGCCGCGCGGCGCGGGCGCTGGCCCGACCACGCGCTGCGCGTCGTGACCTTGGTGGGCTATTCCGCGCCGGCGTTTTGGCTCGGCATGATCGCGCTGCTCGTATTCTACGCCGTGCTCGGCTGGGCGGCGGGGCCGGGGCGCCTGGACGTCATTTACGAAGACCTGGTTCCGCCGGTCACCGGTTTCGCGATACTCGACGCGGCGCTCGCGGGCGAATGGGCCATCGCCCGCAACGCGCTCGCGCATCTCGTTTTGCCGGCATCCATTCTCGGGTTTTTCTCAATGGCTTATATAACAAGGATGACACGCAGCTTCATGATCGGCGAGTTGTCGAAGGACTATATTCTGGCGGCGCGGGCGCGCGGTCTTTCGGAGTTCCGCGTCGTCTGGCGGCACGCCCTCGGCAACACGGCGGTCCCGCTCGTCACGGTCGTCGCGCTGTCGTGGGGCGCGCTGCTCGAGGGCTCGGTGCTGACGGAAACGGTGTTCGCCTGGCCGGGGCTCGGCAGTTATCTCACGACCGCGCTGCTCAACGCCGACATGAACGCGGTACTCGGCGCGACGCTGGTTGTCGGCGTCGTGTTCGCCGGCCTCAATATCGGCGCTGACCTGCTGTATCGATGGCTGGATCCGCGAACGGCGTGAGCGGGGGCGGCGCGGCGGGCCGCGCGCGGGCGTGGCTGACCGCGGAGCGCCCGGCGTCGGCGTTTCAGGCGCGCTGCGGGCGGATATACGCCGGGGCGCGGGCGTTCGTGCGCAACCCGCTGGCGGTTTCCGGCGCCGCGATCGTTCTCGCGCTGCTGGCCTGCGCGGCGGGGGCGGATCCGATCGCGCCGTATCCGCCGGACGCGCAGGACCTGTCGCGCCGCCTCGCCGCGCCGGGCGCCGAACACTGGCTCGGCACCGACGCGCTCGGCCGCGACGTCGCCTCGCGGCTCGTCCACGGCAGCCGGATCACCTTGGAGATCGTCTTGCTGGTCGCGGCGCTCGCGGCGCCGGCGGGGCTGGCGCTGGGGTGCGCGGCGGGCTACGCCGGCGGCGCGGCGGACCTCGTTCTGATGCGCCTGACCGACATCGTGCTCGCGTTTCCGCGCCTGGTGTTGGCGCTGGCGTTGGCGGCGGCGCTCGGGCCGGGCATGGTCAACGCCGTCATCGCCATCGCGGCGACTTCGTGGCCGGTATATGCGCGGGTGGCGCGCGCAGAAACCCTGCGCCTGCGGCGCGCGGATTTCATCGCCGCCGCGCGCATGTCCGGCGCGCCCGCGCCGCGCATACTGTTTTTCCACATCGCGCCGCTGTGTCTCGATTCGGTCATCGTGCGCGTGAGCCTCGACATGGCGGGGATCGTGGTGACCGCGGCGGGGCTGGGCTTTCTCGGCCTGGGCGCGCAGCCGCCGGCGGCGGAGTGGGGCGCCATGATCGCCGACGGGCGCGATTACCTGTTCGACAATTGGTGGCTGGCCGCGGCGCCGGGCGCGGCGATCCTCGTCGTCAGCGTGGGGTTCAACCTGCTCGGCGACGGGTTGCGCGACACGCTCGACCCGCGCTTGCCATGACGCCGCCGCTGCTCGAGGCCGCCGGGCTGTCGGTTACGCTGCCCGGCCCGTCCGGCCCGGTCCGCGCGCTCGACGGGGTTTCGTTCGCGATGGGCCGCGAGCGGCTCGGCATTGTCGGCGAGTCGGGGGCGGGCAAATCGACCATCGGGCGCTGCCTGATCGGCCTGTTGCCGCCGGGCGCGCGCATGGAGGCGCGGCGCCTGCGTTTCGGCGTGCGCGATTTGACGCGCGAAGCCGCTGCGCTGCGCGGCGGGCGCATCGGCATGGTTTTGCAGGAGCCGCGGCATGCGCTGAACCCGGTCATGCGCGTCGGCGCGCAGATCGCGGAAACGCTGCGCCGGCATCGGCCCGTGCCGCGCCGCGCCGCGCGGCGCCGGGGGCTGGACATGCTGCGCGCCGTGCGCGTGGCGGATCCCGAGCGGGTTTGGCGCGCGTTTCCGCACGAGCTTTCGGGCGGGCTGGCGCAACGCGCGGCGCTGGCGGCGGCGCTCGCGCCGGGTCCGGCCCTGCTGATCGCCGACGAGCCGACTTCGGCGCTCGACGTCATGGCGCAGGCGCGCGTGCTGGCGGTCATCGGCGAGCACGCGCGCGAGCGCGGCATGGGGGTCGTTCTGATCGGCCACGATCTGCCGCTGGTGGCGCGTTTTTGCGACCGCATGCTCGTCATGCGGCGGGGCCGCATCGTCGAGGACTATGCCGGCGGCGCGCCCGCGCACGCCTATACGCGGCATTTGCTGGCGGCATCGCCGCGGCTCGAGGCATGATCGAGGTTTCCGGGCTGCGCGTGATGTTCGACGCCGTGGGCGCGGCGGTGGACGGCGTGTCGTTTTCCGTTCCGCGCGGCGCGGCTTGGGCGCTGGCGGGGGAATCGGGCTGTGGCAAGACAACCCTGCTGCGCGCGGTCGCGGGCTTGCAGCCGGTTTCGGGCGGCGGCGTTTCGCTGGCGGGCGCGCCGCTCGCGGCGCTCGGCCGCCGCGAGCGCGCGCGGCGCGTCCAGATGGTGTTTCAGGACCCGTACGGGTCGCTGCATCCGCGGCGCACGGTCGGGCAGGCGCTCGGCGAGCCGCTCGCCGTTCACGGCCTCGGCCGCCGCGAAGCGCGCGTCGCCGAGGCGCTCGAACGGGTAGGGCTCGAACCGGGCTTCCGGTTCCGCTATCCGCACGGGATGTCGGGCGGGCAACGCCAGCGGGTCGCCATTGCCCGCGCGCTCATGCTTGCGCCCGATATTCTGCTGTTGGACGAACCCACGGCGGCGCTGGATGTCTCGACGCAGGCGGGCATTCTCGATCTGCTGACCCGGCTGCGGCGCGAGACGGGGACGACCATGCTGCTCGTGAGCCACAATCTGGCGGTAGTCGCGGGCTTTTGCGAAACGGTCATGGTCATGCGAGCGGGAAGGCTCGTGGAGACAGCGGCGGCGGAGCGTTTGCGCGATGGCGCGCGCCTGGCGCCCTATACGCGCGCGCTCGTCGCCGCGAGCCGCGGGGAAGCGCCGGACGAAGCCGGCGGGACGGAAACGTGGCCCGGCCGCTGAAGATCGCGCTGCCGGTGCTGGTCGTCGCGGCCGGTTTCGCCGTGGCGGGCATTCTCGCCGCGACGCGCAAACCCGCCGAGACCGTCCCGCTCGAGGAGCCGATAGTCACGGTGGAAACGACGCCGGTCGTTTTCGAGGACGCGCGCCCGATGCTGCGTTTTTTCGGCGAGATCGCGGCGGGGCGGGAGGTGGAGCTGCGCGCCGCCGTCGCGGGGCCGGTGGTGTCGGTTGCGCCGGAGTTCGCCGACGGCGCCGCCGCGCCCGCGGGCGCGCGCCTGGTCGCCATCGACCCGTTCGACTACGAACAGGCCGTGGCGGAGAGCGCGGCCGCGCGCGACGAGGCGCGGGCGCGGCTCGAGGAAATGCGCGCGCGGCTGGAAAGCGAGCGCCGCCTGCTTGAGGAAGAGGCGGAACAGACGGCGATTCGCGAGCGCGAACTGGCGCGCCGCGAATCGCTCATCGGCGACGCGGTATCGGAACGCGCGCTCGACGACGCGCGCCTCGCGCTCAGCCAGGCGCGTGCCCAGGCCGAGCGCCGCCGCCAGGACGTCGGCGCCCGCGCCGCCCAGGTAGCGCAGCAGGAGGCGATTTTGGCGCGGTTCGAGGCCGCGCTGGCGCGCACCCGCCGCGCGCTCGACGACACGGTCATCGCTGCCCCGTTCGACGGCTGGCTCGCCGACGCCGCCGCGCGGCCGGGGACGTATCTGCGCGTCGGCGACCGCGTTGCGCGCCTGATCGCGAGCGACGGGCTCGAGGCGCGCTTCCATCTGCCCGACGCCGCGTTCGGCCGCCTCGTACCCGGCGTCGTCGGCGCGCCCGCAGCCGTGGCGTGGACGCTCGGCTCGCGCACCGTGCGCCGGTCGGCGCGGGTGACGCGCGTCGCCGGCGAGATCAATCCCGCCACGGGCGGCGTCGCGGCGTGGGCGGCGCTGGAGGCGCCGGCGCCGGAGGAGGCGGGCGGCCCCGCGCTCCCGGGGCCGCGCCCGGGCGCGTTCGTCGAGGTTTTCCTCGCGGATCGCATCTACCCCCGGGTGGCGCGCCTGCCCGAAACCGCGCTCTACGCCGGCGCCGGCGCGACCGCGGCGCGCGTCGTGTATGTCGTGACGGAGGGGCGGCTGGAGGCGCGCGCGGCGGAGGTTGCGGGGCGCGACGGCGCCGACGTCCTGGTGCGCGGCGATCTCGCCGAGGGCGACGCGGTCGTCGTCACGCGGCTGACCGAAATCGGGCCGGGGCTGAAGGTCTCGGTACCGTGAACGGCGGGCCGATCGGCCTGTTCGCGCGCCACCCGACGGCGGCGAACCTGCTCATGATCCTCATGATCGGCGCCGGCGCGCTGTCGATCGCACGCAACAACACGCAATTCTTCCCCGATTTCGATATCGAGACGGTAATCGTGTCGGTCGCGTGGCCCGGCGCCGGGGCGTCGGACGTGGAGGCGGGCGTCGTGGAAGCGCTTGAGCCGGAAATCCGCCTCGTCGACGATGTAAAGACCGTGCGCGCCGCGGCGCGCGAGGGGGCGGCGACCATAGTCGTCGAGTTCGACCCCGGCGCCGACATTCAGGCCGGGTCGGCGGCGGTGGAAAACGCCGTCGCGCAGGCGACCGCGTTGCCGGAAGGGTCGGAAAAGCCCGTCGTTTCGCGTATTGCCTTCGCCGACACGGTGAGCCGCGTCGCGGTGTCGGGGCCGTTTCCGGAAGCGGCGCTGAAAGCGCGCGCCAAGCGCATGGCCGAGGACCTGCTTGCGCGCGGCGTCGATCGGGTCGACCTGTTCGGCGCGCGCGACGAGGAAATCCACGTCGACGTGCGGCCCGAAACCCTGCTGCGGCTCGACATGACGCTCGGCGACGTCGCGCGCGCGATCGCCGCGACAAGCCGCGATCTCCCCGCCGGCGACACCGCGGGCGCGAGCGAACGCCAATTGCGCGGCCTGGGCCGGCGCGCCGACGCCGCGGGCCTCGCGGAGATCGGGATCCGCGGCGGCCCGGGCGGCGAGCGCCTTCTGCTTGGCGACATGGCGCGGGTGAGCGATGGGTTCGAGCAGGGGCAGCCCACGGCGTGGGTGGGCGGCGAGCGCGCCGTGGAGCTGCACGTGCAGCGCGCGGCGGGCGCCGATTCGCTCAGACTCGCGCGAATCGTGGACGAATATATCGCCGCCTTGGCGCCGACACTGCCACCGGGCATGACGGTTGCCCAATACGATGTGGGCGCGAGCCTGATCGCCGACCGCATCCGCCTGCTGCTGCGCAACGGCCTCGGCGGCCTGATCCTCGTCGTCCTGGTCCTGTTCGTGTTTCTCGACCGCGGCGTGGCGTTCTGGGTAGCGGTGGGCATTCCGGTCGCGGTCATGGCGGCGTTCGCCGCGATGCTCGCCTTCGGGCAGACGATCAACATGGTGACGCTGTTCGCGCTCATCATGATGCTCGGCATTGTCGTCGACGACGCCATCGTGGTGGGCGAGCACGCGATGGCGCGCCGCCGCGCCGGGGCCGCGCCGCTGGAGGCCGCCATCGGCGGCGCGCGCCGCATGGCGGTTCCCGTGGCCTGCGCCTCGCTCACCACGGTGGCGACCTTTCTGCCCATTGTCATGGTGGGCGGCGTCATCGGCCAGATACTCATCGCCATCCCCGTGGTGGCGGTCTCGGCGCTGCTCGCGAGCCTGATCGAGTGCTTCCTGGTGCTGCCCGGCCATATGCGCGGCGCGTTGGCGCGCGGCGCGGGGCTGGAGGCGCGGTTTCGCCGCGCGTTCGACGCCGCGTTCGCGCGCTTTCGCGACGGGCCGTTCCGGCGCGCCGCGGCGCTGGCGGTGCGCTGGCGCCACACCACGCTCGCCGTCGCCGCGGCGGCCCTGATCGTGAGCATTGGCCTGATCGCCGGCGGCCGCGTGCCGTTCGTCTTCTTCCCGTCTCCCGAAGGCGACACGGTGCTGGCGAGCTTCTCTTTCGCGCCCGGCACGCCGCGCGCGCGCTCGGCGGCGATGGCGGCGGAGCTCGACCGCGCCCTGGGCGAGGCCGAGGCGGCGCTGGCCGGGCCCGGCGCGCTCGTCCGTCTCGCGGTCGCGAAGATCGGCGCACCGGTCGATCCGCGGCAGGCCGAGACTGCAGTTTACGGCGACCATGTGGGCGGGATGCAGGCGGAGCTCGCGCCGTCGGAGACGCGCGCCGTGCGCACGCCGGCGCTGATCGCGGCGTGGCGCGAGCGGATTCGCCCGCTGCCCGGGCTTGAGACGTTGACGATACGCGAGCGCCAGGGCGGCCCGCCGGGCCGCGATCTCGATATCCGCCTGTCCGGAGGCTCGGCGGAAACGTTGAAGGCGGCGGCGCTCGATCTGCGCGCGGCCCTGGCGCGCTACGACGGCGTGAGCGACGCGGCGGACGATCTGCCGTGGGGCAAGCGCGAACTGATCATGGAGGTCACGCCGCGCGGGCGGGCGATGGGCTTCGACACCGAGAGCGTCGCGCGCCAGGCGCGGGACGCCTTCGAGGGCGCCATCGCGCTGCGCTTCGCGCGCGGCGACGAGGAAGCGGCGGTGCGCGTCCGCCTCGCGCGCCGGGGCGAGGACACGCTGCGCGGCCTGTACCTGCGCTCCCCGGCGGGCGCGGAGGCGCCGTTGGCGCATGTCGTCTCGCTGCGCGAGGATCGGGGCTTCGCGCTCATCCGCCGCCAGGACGGGCGGCGCGAGGCGGCGGTCATGGCCGAGGTGGACGAGGGCGCCGCGACGCCGGGCGCGCTCGTCGCGGCGCTGGCCGCCGACGATCTGCCCGCCATCGCCGCCGCGCACGGCGTGTCGTGGCGCTTCGCGGGCCGCGCCGAGGAGCAGCGCGAGACCTTGGCCGACATGCAGCTCGGCGCTCTCATCGGCTTCGGCGTCATGTATATCGTACTTGCTTGGGTGTTCGCGAGCTGGACGCGCCCCTTCGCGGTGATGGCGATTGTTCCTTTCGGCCTGATCGGCGCGGTCGGCGGCCATCTTCTTCTCGGCTTCGACCTCACCATACTGAGCCTGATCGGGCTGCTCGGCCTGTCGGGCATTGTGGTCAACGATTCGATCATTTTGGTGAGCGCCATCGACGAGCGCATCGCGGCCGGCGAGTCGATGGCCGAGGCCGCCGTCGGCGGCGCCTGCGATCGCCTGCGCGCGGTGGTCGTGACCACGCTCACCACCGTCGGCGGCCTGTCGCCGCTGCTTTCGGAAACGAGCTTGCAGGCGCAGTTTCTCAAGCCGATGGCGCTGACGCTGGTGTTCGGCCTGATCGGCGCGACGCTGCTGGTGTTGTTCGTGGTTCCGGCGCTGGTCGCCATGCAGGCGCCGCGGCGCGCGTCACGAGCGCCAAAATCCGGGGAGGAGCAGGATCAGCACCGTGAACAGCTCCAGCCGGCCGAGTAACATCGCCGCCGACAGCAGCCACTTCGCCGAATCGGCGAACCCCGCGAAATTGCCGTCGGGCCCGATTTCGGCGCCCAGGCCGGGGCCCACATTCGCGAGCGCGGCCGCCGCGCCCGAGACGCTGGTCAACAGATCGTGGCCGTGCAGCGCCAGCCCCAGCGCGGCGGCCGCGAACGCCGCGAAAAAGGCGAAGTAAAAACCCAGAACGGCCCGCATCGCCGCCTCCGGCAGCGGGCGGCGGGCGTAAAGCGGCGCGACGACGCGATGCGGGCGCACCAGGCGCTCAAGCTCGACCCGGACGGTCGAGAACAGCACCTGAAAGCGGAATATCTTGATTCCGCCGGTCGTGCCGCCCGTGCAGCCGCCCACGAACATGAGAAAGAACATCGCGCTGACGGCCAGGCCGCCCCACGCGCCGTAATCATCGGTGACGTATCCCGTACCCGTCATGATCGAAACGGCGTTGAAGGACGCGCGCCGCAGCGCCTCCGCCGCCGGCAGCTCGGCCGCCGCCGCCAGATGCCACGTCAGCGCTGCGACCACCGCCGCCGCGGCCGCCAGGAAGCAGCGCACCTGAGCGTCGCCGAACAGCGCCCGCGGACCGCCCCGCAGGGCCGACAGATAGAGCATGAACGGCAGCGATCCGGCGATCATCCCGGCGATGACAACCGCCTCGACCGCGGCGCTGTCGAAATGCCCGATCGAGGCGTCGCGCGTGGAATAACCGCCGGTCGCGATGGTCGTCATGGCGTGGCAGGCCGCGTCGAAGCCGCCCATTCCGGCGAGCCACAGCATGGCGGCCCACAGCGCCGTGAGCGCGAGATACGCGCCGCCGATCGACGCCGCGACCCTCGCCGTCCGCGGCAGCGCCTTGTCGGACCGGTCCGACGATTCGGCGCGGAACAGCTGCATACCGCCGACGCCGAGAAACGGCAGCACGGCGACCGCCATGACCACGATCCCGATCCCGCCGAGCCATTGCAGCAGCGCGCGCCACAGCAGGATTCCCGCCGGGCGCGCGTCCAGGCGATCGAGCACGGTCGAACCCGTGGTCGTCAGGCCCGACATGGCCTCGAAATAGGCGTCGGCGTAGGACAGCCGCGCATCCGACAGCGCAAAGGGCAGGGCCGCGAAAGCGGTCAGAACGACCCAACTCGCCGTGGTCAGCACAAAGGTCTGATGCGCGGCGAGGACCCAGACGCGCCCGCGGAACGCCAGCGCCAGCGCGCCGCCGACGAACAGCGCCGCCCCGGACGACGCGGCGAACGCGCGCCAATCGTCGTTTCCGGCGGCGAGGTCGGCGATCGCCGGAACGATCATGGCGGCGGCGAGCGCCATGAGAAGGCCGCCTGTCGCGAACAGTACCGGGCGGAGATCGCGCATCCGGGCCGGGCCCGCGAATCCGCCGTCAGCGCCGCTCGATCATGGAGAGGAATTCGCGCCGCGTGCTCGGGTCGTCGCGAAACGCGCCGACCATGCGGCTGGTTTTCATCGCGACGCCCGGCTTGCGGACGCCGCGCGCGGTCATGCAGCGGTGCTCCGCCTCCACCACCACGGCGACGCCCTTTGGCCGCAGCACGCGGTCGATGGTGTCGGCGATCTGCGCCGTCATCTTTTCCTGTATCTGGAGGCGGCGGGCGTAGACGTCGACAACGCGCGCGAGCTTGCTGATGCCGACCACGCGCCTGTCGGGCAGATAGGCGACGTGGGCGACGCCGACGATGGGCGCCATGTGGTGTTCGCAATGCGAGTCGAAGCCGATGTCGCGCAGCACGACCATCTCGTCGTAGCCTTCGACCTCCTCGAAGGTACGCGCCAGGATGTCGCCGGGGTCGGACGCATAGCCGCCGTAATACTCCTCGAACGCGCGCACCACGCGGGCGGGGGTGCCGCGCAGCCCCTCGCGTTCGGGGTCGTCGCCGGCCCAGCGCAAGAGCGTGCGCACGGCGTCTTCGGCGTCCGCGCGCGCGGGGCGCGTCGAGCCACGCAAGACGATCCGCGGCGGCCTTACGCCTTCGGCGTCCGCGCGCGCGGGGCGCGGCGTTGCGGGCGATTTGGGCATGGCGGCGCGCCGGCTCAGTTCACGCGCCGCGCGCCATGCGGCGCGTCGAACGAAAACGCGGGTATCGTCACCTCGAACTCTTCGCCGTCGTCCGACACCATCTCGTATGTGCCCAGCATGATGCCGGAATCCGTGGCCAGCGGCGCGCCGCTGGTGTAACCGAAGCTCTCGCCGGGCGCGAGAACGGGCTGCTTGCCCACCACGCCGGCGCCGTGAACCTCCTGCGTGCGGCCCAGCGCGTCGGTAATCCGCCAGTTGCGGTTGCGCAGCTGCACGGTGCGCGCGCCGCGGTTCACGATGCGCACCTCGTAGCCGAACATGAACAGGCCCCTTGCCGGCGAGGAATCGGCGGGGACATAGAAAGGCCGCACCGTTACCTCGATCTCGCGCGTGACGGCGCTGTAGCGTCCGGGTTCGGTCATCGCCGCGTCTCCGCGGCGGCGCGGCGCAGGGCGGGCCGCGCGCGCCGGCGCGCGCGCAATGTCAGGCGCCGCCGCACGAAGCGCCGCCGAGAACGCAGAATGTCGCGCAATGGGGGTGGTTCAGAGTCACCGTCTCGTCGGCGCGGGCCAGCGACGGCCCCATGTCGAAGCGCACATCGTAGGGTAGAAGCGTGCAGGGGGCCAGCGTCGGGCGGGCCGCGCCCTTGCGCTTCACCACCATGCGCGAACTGGCGCACATCATCGCGTCCGGCTCCGCGCCGACCGCGCCCCAGCACGCTTCCGTGACCTCGGGAACATCCGCGCATGCGTCCATCTCGGGGAACAGCGTCAGGTCCGCGGGGTCGCCGGCGTCGAGCGGCAGGCGCAGGCGCGCGAACAGGCGCCCGTAACCCGCGCGCGCCGCGGCTTCGGTCTCGCCCCATTTCAGCCGGCCCGCGACGCCGGCGCGGAATCCATGCGCCGCCAGCCATTGCAGTCCTTCGATCGCCGGCGCCCAGCTGCGCGGCCCGCGCTCGCGCTCATGGAGCGCCGCCGTGTGGTGGTCGAGCGAAACCCGCAAGGCGAGCAGATCGCGCCACGCGCGGGGCAGGGCGAGCAGGCCGCCGGAAGCCTTCATCATCGGCCGCATGGCGTTGGTGAGGACGAGCGTGCGGTGGCCGCGGCCGAGGCACAGGCGCAGCATCGGAACGAAATCCGGATTCATGAACGGTTCGCCGCCGGTGAAGCCGATTTCCGGCGCGGGCCAGCCGCGCGCCGCCGCGTCGTCGAGCCACGCGCGCACCTCCGCCAGCGACAGCCAGACCAGCCGGTCGTTGCGCGGGCTCGATTCGATGTAGCACGCCTCGCAACCCAGGTTGCAGAGCGTGCCGGTGTTGAACCACAGGGTGCGCAGGCCGGCGAACGCCACGCGCGCGCGCGCGGCGCCGTTCGCCGTCCGGTCAGGGTCCTGGAATTTCGCGGGGGCGGTGTCAGCCGCCGGCAACGCGGACGGCATGGCGCGGGCTCCGTTGGCAAGCCGTCGTTTGCGCGGCGGCGCAAACCTTGCGCCGCCGCGGCCCGGCATGTCAAGCCGCCGGCGCCGGCGGGGTTCGCGCCGCGTTGACAGGCGCGGAGCCATCCCTATGGTGGCGCGCGGTCGCGGGCGTAGTTCAGTGGTAGAACGTCAGCTTCCCAAGCTGAATGTCGGCGGTTCGATCCCGCTCGCCCGCTCCATCCCGCTGCAATGCCGGGTTCCGGCCCGCCGCGCCTATCGCGCGCCGGCGAGTTCGGCGATCCACGGCGGGAGCGCGAAACTCGCGATGTGGACCTCCGGCGTGTAGTAGCGCGTTTCCAGCCCGGCGGCGGCGAAGCGCGCGGCCAGCGTTTCGCGTTCGACGCGGCCCGGATGCATATCGCCGCTGGCCCAGCCCAGCGTCATGACGCCGCCCGTATAGGCGGGAACGGCGACCGTGTAAAAGCCGGAATGCGCGAACGCGCGGGCGAGCCGCCGCGCCGCAATCCGCAATTCGCCGGGCTGCACGAACGGTACGCCGCATTGCGCCGCGAGAATGCCCCCGGGGTTCAGCCGTTCGCGGCAGGCGGCGTAGAATTCGCCGGAGAACAGCGCGCGCGCCGGCCCGATCGGGTCCGGCGAATCGACCAGGACGATGTCGTAGTTTGCGCCCGCGCCGCGCACATGGTCGAACCCGTCGGCGATCTCGACCGTGGCGCGGGGGTCGTCGAACGCGCCCTCCGACAGCGCGGGCAGGAAGCGCCGCGACGCGCGGATTACGGCCTCGTCGATTTCGACCAGCGTCACGCGCGCGCCGTCGTGGCGCAGCGCTTCGCGAAGGCAACCGCCATCGCCGCCGCCGACGATAAGCACGCGCCGCGCCGCGCCGTGGGCGAACATCGGAACGTGGACCAATTGCTCATGGTAGAAGCGGTTGTCGCGCTCGGTCGTCTGCACAATGCCGTCGAGCGCCAAAACGCGCCCGAACCGCCGCGTGTCGAAGATCAGTATCTCCTGATGCGCCGTACGTTCGGCGTGCAGCACCGCGCGGACGTCCAGATACTGCCCGTATCCGGGATGCAGGTCTTCGTGGAAGCGGAGGCCTTTCATGGCGCGCCGCGCTTGTGTTCCGAGATCGAGACGCGCCGCGGCCCGAGCGCCTCGACCAGGGCGGGCGCGGCCCGGTGCGGGTCGGCGCCGCCGCACAGAAGCACGTCGATGGCGGCGAAGCCCGTTTCCGGCCAAGTGTGGATGCTCATGTGGCTTTCCGCGAGCAGCGCAACGCCCGAAACGCCGCCTCCGCCGCCGAAGCGGTGCAACCGCACCTCGATCACGGTCGCGTCCGCGGCCGCGCAGGCGGCCCGCAGCGCGCGCTCGATTCGCGCCGGGTCGTCGAGCCCCTCGGCGCCCTCGAAGTCGATAAGCAGGTGCCGCCCGCCGCCGCGCCGCCCGCCCGCCGCCGCGTCCATCGCGAGAAAAGCCCCCCATTGCCGGTCCACGCGCCATTATAGCCGGCCGGCGCCCGATTCGCCGCGCGTCTTGCGGCCCGCGCGCCCGGCGTTATGGTGCTTCGTTCCGCTTTCGCGACGAGGTTGTCCTCATGCACGAAACGCCCGCACTGCTGCCGACCGAGGCGGTCGGAAGTTATGCGCAGCCCGACTGGCTTATCGACCGCGAGGCCCTTGCGGCGGGTTCGCCGCCGCGGGTACGGGCCCGGTCGCTGTGGCGCGTCGCCGGCGAATGGCTCGAACAGGCGCAGGACGACGCGACCATACTCGCCATCCGCGACCAGGAGCGCGCGGGCATCGACATCGTGACCGACGGCGAAATGCGGCGCGAGAGTTATTCCAACCGCTTCGCCACCGCGTTGGAGGGCATCGACCCGCAACGCGCCGGGACCGCGATCTCGCGCAAGGGAACGCCCAACGCCGTGCCGCTCGTGACGGGTCCGATTCGCCGCGCCCGGCCCGTCGGCGTTCGCGATGTAGCGTTTCTGCGCGCCAATACCGACCGCAAGATCAAGGCGACGCTGCCGGGGCCGTTCACCATGTCCGAACAGGCGGAGAACGCATACTACCCCGACGCGGAGTCTCTGGCGATGGACTATGCCGCGGCGGTCAACGCGGAAATCCGCGAGCTGTTCGCCGCCGGCGCCGACGCGGTGCAGATCGACGAACCGTGGGTGCAGGCGCGCCACGAAAACGCGCGCGCCTATGCCGTCCCGGCGATAAACCGTGCTCTCGAGGGGGTGGAGGGAACGACCGCGCTGCATCTCTGCATGGGTTATGCCGCGATGATCAAGGATCGCCCGCCGGGACTACCGTTTTCTGGCCGAACTGGCGGCGTGCGCGGTCGATCGGATCTCGCTGGAGGCGGCGCAGCCGCGCCTGGACCTCGGCGTGCTGCGCGACCTTTCGGAGAAGACAATCGTTCTCGGCGTCATCGACCTCGACGACATGACGGTCGAGACGCCGGATACCGTCGCCGCGCGCATCGAGCGCGCCTACCCCTATGTCTCGCCCGAACGCCTGATTCCGGCGCCGGACTGCGGCTTCAAATACGTCCCGCGCGATGTGGCCTTCGGCAAGCTCGCGGCGCTTGCCGCCGGCGCGGCTTGTGCGCGCGAGCGGCTGCGTTCGTAGGCGCGGGGGGCGTTGGGTTTCGGCGCATGGCGGTTTACGAGCCGATTTTCAATCTTGCGTTGGCGCGGGCGCTTCGGGGCGCCAATCCGGACTGGAGCGACGAGGGCCGCCAGTCGGTTTTCGTCGAGGACAAGGATGTTCTCGAGGCACGGGGCAAGCGTCCGGATATTCTCGTTCGCGATCCGGCGCCGCTTCCGCCGGTTGCCATAGAGGTCGAGATCGGGGGGCGGCCGGACGGGGACGCCATCGCTCGTTTGGGGGCGGTAACGACGCTCGATGCGGAGCCTATCGGTACGGCGATAGGGGTACGCGCGCCCGGGGATTTTCCGGGCTCGGATTACGATACGGCTTTCCGCGCGCTGCGCGGGGGCGCGGTTGTGGAATACGCTCTTTTTCAGCAAGAGGGCGATGGGCATGTCCGGTTTCCGAAGCGGGGGTTCGTGCGGGGGACGGCGGGAAATATCGCGGACTTGGCGTCTGCCGCGGCGCAGCCCGCGGAGCGGATCGAGAAGGTCACGAACCGCATCGTTGTGGATTTGCGGCGGGCGGCGAATGTCATACAGGAAAGCGCGGGAGCGGAGCGGATCGGCGGGTTTCAGGAGCGAATGTTCCGGCGCTCGGCGGTGTCGTTTGCGAGCACGACGGCGATGCTTTGGTTCAATGCGCTTCTTACGCAACACAGGCTTGCGAGGTGGGGCGGCGGGATACCGGATCTTCCGTTTTCCGATCCGGGAAGTCTTCGTTTCGAATGCGTTGTGGGCGCGTGGAGGCGTGTTCTCGAGTCCAATTGGAGCGCTGTTTTCGAGCCTTCGATAGAGCTTCTGCGGTCGCTGGGGGATCGGGACCCGTATCGGATAAACAGCGTGTTGGCGATGCTCGCGGGGGCCGTCGGGGCGGTTGCGGGCGCGCGCATCGGGCATCATGTGAACATTGCGGGCGAGCTTTTTCAGCGCATCGTGGACGATCGGAAGGAATCGGCTGCGTTTTACACCCGGGCGCCGGCTGCGGAGATGCTGGCGGCGCTGGCTATCCGGCCCGAACAGCCGGTCGAGTGGGGCGATCCGGGGTTTTTCCGCGCACATGCGCTTGCCGATCTCGCTTGCGGAACCGGGAGTTTGCTGAGGGCGGGTTATCTGCGCGCCGAGGCGTTGCACCGCAAGACGGCGGGGGCGACGCGCGCGACCTTGGCGGAGCTTCACAAGCATGCGATGGAAGCGGGGGTTGTCGGGGCCGATATCAGTTCCATCGCGGCGCACATGACGTCGTCCTCGCTTGCCGCGGCAGGGCAGGGGGAGCCCTATGACGATACGCAGATTGCGTTCCTGGCGGTGGGCGCCATCGGGGGGAAAGGCAGCGGCGGGCGGGCGCGCACAGGGTCGCTGGAGCTCCTCGACGCGAATGTGGATACGATCACCGATTTGTTCGGCGCGTCGGTCGCGAAATCCACCGGCGGGAGGCGGCGGGCGGACAGTCACTCGGTCACGGTATCGGACGCTTCGCTTCGGTGGGTTATCATGAATCCGCCCTATTCGCGAACCCGGCGCGGGCAGAGCGCTTTCGACGTAGCGGGTTTGACCGACAGCGAACGCAAGGCCTGCCAAGCGCGTTGGGGCAAGCTCCTCAAGAATTCCCCGGCCAACGGCCAAGCGGGTATGGCGGCCAGTTTCCTGTATCTCGCCCGGCGCAAGGTTCGGCCCGGCGGCGCGATCGGTTTCGTTCTGCCGCTCACGGCGGCTTTCGCCGAATCGTGGACCGGCATGAGGCGCATGATAGAGAACGATTTTTGCGACATTATTGCCGTATCGACGCTGGCGGGCAGCGGAACGTGGTCGGATGACACCGGCATGGAGGAGATGCTGTTGGTCGCGACGCGCAAGGATCGGCAGGACGGCGGCGCGGTTTCGCCGATACTGTGCGTAACCTTGTCGGGAATGCCGGATCGCGTCGGCATTGCGGGGGAATACGCCAATGCGGTGCGCGGGGCGTGCGCCGAGGCCGCCGCCGGTCCCTTGCCCATTTGCCTCGGCGATGATCGGATCGGGAATGTTCTTCCGTTCGCGCCCGATGACGGCGCTCCGTGGAGCAATGTGGGCATCGGCGCCGACGGGCTGGCCTATGCCGCGATCGATATGGGCCGGGGCACGCTGTCGCATCCGGCGCGGGCGGAGCGGGGCGGGATTGCCGATTGGCCGATGACGACCGTGGGCGAGCTCTTCGCCGTCGGTCCGAGTCACCACCGCATCGGCCATCCGGCGGGCGGCGACGGCAGGGGGGCGTTCCGGTTCGACCCGTTGGAGGCGCAAGACGCGATGGGGCCGGACAGGGCGCTGTGGTCCGCTTCCGCGGCGCGCCAACGGCGCCTTGTCGTTGCGCCGACCCACAGGGGCGGCGCGCCGAAGGGGGTCGGCTCCGACGCCGAACGGACGGCCATGCGCGACCATGTTGGCACGCTCTTCTATGCCCGCAACATGCGCTGGACCTCGCAGGCGGTGCTTGCGGCGACCGTCGAATACCCCGTCATGGGCGGCAGATCGTGGACGGCGCTTCTGCATGGGGACGGCGATCTGCGCAAGGCCTTTGCGTTGTGGGCCAATTCCACGCCTGGCATGCTCGTTCACTGGACGCGGGGGCAAAGGACGCAGCAGGGCCGGGCGCCGGGGCAAATCGGCGCGATGAAGAAAATGCCGTGTCCGGATCTGGCGCAAGCGCCGGCCGGGCGGCTTCGCGCGGCGGCGGAGGCTTTCGACGGGCTGGCGAGTCGCGCGCTCCTGCCGGCCTGCCAGGCCCACCGCGACCCTGTTCGCCGGGACATCGACGCCGCCGTGTTGACGCTGCTGGCTGCCCCGCCCGCCGCCGCCGATGCGGTCGCCGCCCTCCGCGCCCTGTGGTGCGGGGAACCCTCGGTCCACGGCGGCAACGCCGCCGCCCTCGCGGCCCTCGAGAAGGCCGGCATCGACACCGCGGCAACCCGATGCCGGGGCCGCCGGCGGCCCCGGGAGACCGGTCGATAGCTGTAGCTGTGGCCGTTGGCGTCAGCTATCCTGTTGCGCGGAATCGGGCCGCCAGTTCAGGTCGATGTCGAAGACCTCTGCGAAGCGGCGGTTATAGGCTTCGTCGTCGAGAGCGGACATTGCGATATAGTCTTCATCGGAGATATTCGGGCGGCGTTCCGCCAGTTCGGCGCCCACGCCGAGCATCCAGCGCAAGCGCGGGGCGGGCGTCGTCACGGCCTCGTACATGGCCGCCGCTATGTCTTCCGGCGGCGTCGCGCGCCCCATTGTGGCCGTGTAGAACCGCCCGCCCTTGCGCATCGCCTGCCGGTAGGGCGATTCGCGGTCGTAGTGGATGGGGGTGTTGCGGAAGATTGCCGTCGCCGTCACGCCCGGTTCGATAATGGCCACACGGACGCCGAACGGCGCGACCTCCAGCGCCAGCGATTCGCTGAACGCCTCGATCGCGAATTTCGAGGCGCAATAGGCGGCCTGGTTAACCGCCGCGACGCGGCCGAGAATGGACGAGACGTTGATGATCGCGCCGCGTCCGCGCTCGCGCATTCCCGGCAGAACCGCCTGCGCGAGCCGCACCGGCCCCCAGTAGTTGGTCTCGAACAGCTTGCGGTGCTCGTCTTCGGGGTAGAGTTCGGCGGGGCAGGCGTTCGACAGGCCGGCATTGTTGATCAGCACGTCGATCCGGCCCTCGTTCGCGGCGATTTCGGCCAGCGCGGCCTCGATCGAGCGCGCGTCGGTTACGTCCAGCGTCTGCACGCGGATCGGCGCGCTCCCGGCGGCCGTTTCCAGCGGCTCCGCCTTGCCCGGGTTGCGCATGGCGGCGACCGCACGGTAGCCGCGTTGCGCGAAATACAGGGCGGCGGCGCGGCCGATCCCCGTGCTCGCGCCGGTGACGACGCAGACGTCCATGGCGATGCTCCCTTTTCCGGCGCCGCCGCTTGCCAACCGGCGGCGCGCGCAGTATAGGCTGGGCGGCCGCGCCGCGCGCGGGCGCCGCCGAACGGGAGATCGCACGATGAAGCTCTACACCAACGCCGTGTCGCCGAACTGCCGCAAGGCGCACGCCGTCGCCGTTCACGCCGGGGTCGAACTCGAACACGAGGCCGTCGATCTGCGCGCCGGCGAGCAGAAACGGCCGGAGTTCCTCGAGCTGAATCCCATGGGCAAGGTCCCCGTGCTGGTCGATGGCGGGACCGTGCTCTGGGAGTCCAACGCCATCGCGTGCCATATCGGCGCCCGGGGCGAGCGCGGGCTGTGGCCGCGCGAGGCGGAGCGGCAGTACGACGTCATGCGCTGGCTGTATTGGGAATGCGCGCACTGGATCCGCCCCATCGGCGCCATTCTCGGTCAGGTTATTTTCAACGCGGCCAATCCCGACCGAACGATTATCGAGAAGGGCCGCGACGATTTCCGGCCGCTGGCGGGCGTTCTCGACGGGCATCTCGCGACCCGTGCGTTCCTGTCGGGCGAGGGGCCGACGGTGGCGGAATATGCGGTAGGCGTTTGGCTCGGTTACGCGGATGTCTGCGGGCTGCCCGTTGCGGAATTCGCCCATCTGTCGGCGTGGAGCGCGCGGCTCCGGGAGCTCCCCGGCTGGCCCGCGGCCGCGCCGCCGAACATGTAGGGCGATCGCCATGGCCGACGCGGTTCTGCCCTGGCGGCCCGGCGACGCGGTCGCCGCGCCCACCGGCGATCCCGATACGGCGCGGGCGGACATCGCCCGCTTCGGATATTGCGTGCTCGCGGATGCGCTGGACGCGGAAACGCTGGCCGCCGCGCGCGACCGCCTGGTCGCTCAAGCGGAAGCCGAGCGCCGGGCGGGGATTGCGTTCGCCGACCAGGGCCCCGGCCAGCCGCCGAAACGCGACTACGGGGAGCTCCCGGAAAACGCCTTTACCGAAGAGGCCGGGGGAATCAACCAGCGCGTGTGGATGCTGGTCAACAAGGGCCGCGTGTTCCGCGATCTCGTGACGCACCCGCGTACCGCGCCGATCGTCGAATCGGTATTGGGGCCGGATTATCTGCTATCGACGCTCTCGGCGAACATCGCGAAGCCCGGCGGAACGCTCATGGGCCTTCATACCGACCAGTGGTGGATGCCGCGCCCGCTGCCGCGCGGCGCCGAGCCGGTGCGCGCCGGGGCGATACGGCGCGGCGAGTTCTACGGCCACGACGACGGCGACCCCGCGCGCGCCATCGCTCCGCCGGCGGCGTGCAACGTCATGTTTTGCCTTAACGACTTTACCGAGGCGAACGGCGCGACGCGGATCGCGCCCTTCAGCCACCGCACCGGCCTGCAGCCGCCGCCCGGCGCGCCGCACAGTGTCCCGACCGTGGCGGCGGAAGCGCCGGCCGGCGCCGCGGTAATCTTCGAAGGCCGCACCTGGCACGGCACCGGGACGAACCGCGCGAACGGACCGCGCCTCGGCGTGCTGGCCACCTATTGCGCGCCGCAGTTCCGAACGCAGGAGAACTACACGCTCGGCGCCGATCCCCGCGTGCTCGAGGAGGCGTCGGAGGAACTCCTTGCGCGTCTCGGCTTCAAGGTCTGGAACGCCTATGGGCGCACCGGAGACCCGCACAGGCGTTTCGTCTATCCGCCGGCGGATATCGTCGGAGAAATGGAGTGACCGTGAGCGATTCGAATATCGACATCTTGATGCGCGCGCGCGGCGGCCCGTTGATCGGCGCGCTGCCCGACATGCCGGCCGACCTCGACGCCGCCTACGGCGTGCAGGAGGCGCTTGTCGAGCGTATCGGCAAGCCCGCCATCGGCTGGAAAATCGGCTGCACCAGCGCGATGGCGCAGCGGATTTCGCGCGTGAGCGAGCCCTTCTTCGGGCGCATGTTCGCCCACATTTCCGCGCCCGGCCCGGCGCGGCTGAAGATCGCCGATTTCCACAACCCCATCGTCGAGCCGGAAATCGCCTTCCGCATGGCGCGCGGCCTGCCCGCCGCCGGCGCGCCTTACGGAGCGGACGCGGTGGCCGATGCGGTCGCGGCGCTGTTTCCGGCGGTCGAGATCGTGGACAGCCGCTATGCCCGCGCGTGGAAGATCGACATTCGCGAAACCGTGGCCGACAACGGCGTTCACGCCTTTTTCGTGCGCGGCGCGGAATGCGCCGATTGGCGCGCGGTCGATCGCCCCGCGATTCCGCTGACCGTGACGACGAATGGCGCGCGGACGGCGAAAGGCGCCGGCGCCAACGCGCTGGACGACCCGATGAACGCGCTCGTATGGCTGGCCAACGCGCTTGCGCGGCGCGGCCTGTCGCTGGCCGCCGGCGATCTCATCACCACGGGCAACATATGCGACGACCCGGTGGTTCCGGCGCCGGGCGATGTAACCGTCGCGGAGTTCGGCCCCCTCGGCCGGGTCGAAATCGCGTTCCAGTGACGAAGAGCGAAGTCCCGCGCGAACCGCTTGGGGCCTCTTGACGCCAGGCGGTTGCGCGGCCAAGCTGGCTGCCGAAGCGCGGGCGGCGCTTTGAAACGCGAGGGAGCGGGCGATGGCGGATACGGATCGAACGCGCGAAGGCCGCGGCGCGGCCGCGGCGCAGCTGGTTGCCGCCATTGCCAGCGCGGTGACGACGCTCCTTATCGGCGGCGTGCTGATCGTGTTCATGCAGCAGTCGGAAGACCGGATGGTCGAACGGCTTGAGCAGTTGCGCGGGGATATGCGGCAGTCCGAGGAGCGTGCGGCCGCGAATCTGCGGCAGTCCGAGGAGCGCACGGCCCAGCTGATAGGGCAGCTTCGCGAGGATATGCGGCAATCCGAGGCGCGGGCGGCCGCGAACCTGAGGCAATCCGAGGCGCGGGCGGCCGCGAATCTGCGGCAAGCCGAAGAGCGCGCCGCCGCGAATTTGCGCGAATCCGAGGCGCGCACGGCGGAGGAATTCCGCAAGACCAGGGAAGAAATCGCGCGCGTGGAAAAGCGGATGAATGAGCAGTTCGCGGCGCTGGCGCAGCGATTCGACGCCTACGCATTGCAGGCCGAGCGATTTCGCGACGATATCCGGGCGGATTATCATGCGCTCGCGCGCGGGCTGGAGCAGGCCGCCGAACGCGACGCCGCCATTGCCGGGCGCATGGACGACGTCGAGCGGCAATTCGCGGCGTTGAACCTGGCCCAAGGCTACGGGCCGTCGCCGTTTCGCGGGCCGCGCTGGGCGGTGGACGACGAGGGCAAGGAGCGCTTTCTGCCCGCGAGCGAGGCCGAGCGCATCATCCTGACCGAACGCGGCTGGCGGCCGCTTGACGCGGCCGAACCGGAGGGGTGGCTGGTCGCGCCGCCGCGAGCGCACTGAGAACGCCAGGCGGCTCAGGCCGCCGCAAGCAGGGCGTCGCCGCCCGTGAGCGCGAGCGGCGCCCAGTTGCGCGAACGCTGGTAATCGGGCCGCGGCTCCTCGATCTCCGCCGGTCGATTGGCCACGGCGTTGTAGCAGAGATACGCCTGCCACCGGTTTTGCGGCGACAGGTTGTGGCCCGAGGCGTGAAACAGGTTGCAGTGGAAAAGCGCCGCGTCGCCGGGCCGGCCCGTAATCGCGACCGGCCGCGCCCCCGCGGCGCAGGCCCCGCGTACCGCTTCGGGCGGCAGCGCCCAGAACCCGTAGGCCGTGCTGCGATCCCACCGCGGCGGAATCCGCCCGCCGCGATGAGTGCCGGGCAGAAAATACAGACAGCCGGAAAACGCGTCCGCCTCGTCAAGCATGACCATGAGGGTAACCATGTCCGGGCGCGCTATGCCGTCGAACATCCACGAGCCGTAATCCTGGTGCCACGGCCACACCGTGCCTTCGATGGCCGCTTTCGCGTTCAGCTTGGTGTGGTGGAGATAGAGCGCGTCGTCGCGCAGCGCCTGTTGCGCCAGCCCGAGCGCGCGCGGCGACCGCGCCAGCGCGGCGAAGGGCCGCGAAGCCGTGGCGCCGTCGGGCTCATGAACGCGGAATACCGTCCGCGGCGCCCCTCCGGCGTTTTCGCGCACCACGCATTCGTCGTCTATCGCGCCGAGACGATCGACCTCGCGCCGCAACAGCGCCGCCTCCGCCGCGCTCAGCAGCCCCGGCAGAAGCAGATAGCCCTCGCGGTCGAACCGCGCCAGTCGTTCGTTGCCGAGCTTCATGGCCTCCCCTTTCGCTTCCGCGCGCCCGCGGAAAGATACCGCGGATTCGGCGCCGGCGCGCGCGTGCGACCGAAAATTATCGGCCGCATTTTTCGCTCGGCGGCTTTTCGGCGCGCCCGCGGCGCCGGCTCCGTGCAGGCTCTTGATCGCCCCGCAACACAGTAATATCATACCGCGCAAGCTCCAACCGGAACGAGGATTCGAGACATGTTTGTACCCCCCCCCCCCCCCCGTGCGGCTCGCTGTCGATGTTGTCGCACGTCCGTAGCGTGGCGGCCTTCGCCGCCCTGTGTGCGCTGGCTGCCGCGCCCGGCGCGGCCGCGAAAGACCTCTTCGAAGTCGAGGTAACCATCGGCATGGAGACCGAAAGGCGCAGCTTCTCCAGCGCGGAAGACGCGCTGCGCCTGGTCGAGGACGACAGCCTCGAGAACCTGTTTCCGGATTACGAACGCGGCGACCCGGATGCGGCGACGGCCAGAATTAACTTCCGCGGCCTTGAGATGCATGCGGAATTCGACGAAGGATCCGACACGCTGGCGTTCCGCGTCCCCGATCTGGATATCGACGAGACCTTCGCCGGCGCCGACCGCGAAGCCGCCGTCGACGAGTTCGTGGAGTTCATGAAAAGCGAGGGGCGCGACATTCTGGACGACATCCAGAACGAACTGGCGCGCGTTTCGCCCATCGATCCCATCGCCGGCAACCCCGCCAGCCTGCAGGCGATGCTGGTCGGAGAAGCGTTCGACAACGGCGCCTTCGCTGTCGGCCGGCCGCGCGCCGACGATGAAATCGGCATTTCGGTCTCCGGCGGCGCCTGGAAGACGGCGGGCTATTCCGGCCGCTCGGCGACCGTTGCGCCGGAATACGGTTTCGTGTTCGCCGGCGAACCGGGCATGAAACTGCGGATACGGGTTCCCGCGCGGTATCAGGACGTCGAGGGGGCGGACGTTTTCGCCGTCGCGCCCAACCTGTCGTTGACGGCGCCGGTGGCCGACGGCTGGACATTGACGCCGACGGCGATGTGGGGCGTGACCGCGTCGGTGGACGCGGGCTCCGTTGCGCAGATGATCGGCGGCGCGCTCGCCAGCAGCTACGAAATTCCCGGGTTCCCCACCGCCGACGCAACCCTGACCGTGGGAAACACGATCGGATATGTGCGAACGCTGAAACTGTCCATCCGCGACTACAGTTTCGATCCGGGCATCGCCAACACGGTCCTGAAGAACGGCGTCATGGCGGAGATGCCGATCGACGGCGCGCTTTTCGGCGGCGACACGCTGTCCGCCCGGGCTTCGTATGCGTTCACCGCCTTGCTCGGCGACGACCTGTTCATGAACCGGTGGCACGAACTCGCGCTCGAACTGGCTTCGATCCAGGCCGATTCCGGCCTGCTCGCCGAAGAGTTCCGGCTGGGCCTGTCGTTCGCGTTCGGCGATGATTACCGCGGCTTCGGCGCGCGGCTGGTCTGGCGGTTCTGATCCGCGCCGTCCGGGCGCGCGGGGCGGATCCGGGCTGGACGGCAAGCGCGGTTCCGGGCACCATACGCGGCGTTGCGCCGCCGCGCCGCGATGGAGGAGGAGCCGCCATGACCGACCGGATTGCCGTTCTGCAAGCGGATATCGCGAAGCTGGAGATCGACGCCATCGTCAACGCCGCCAATGAGGGCCTGCGCCCGGGCGGCGGGGTCGATGGGGCGATTCGGCGGGCGGCGGGGTGGAAGCTCAACGCCGCTACGATGAAGATCGGGGGCTGCCCCACCGGCGAGGCCGTGGTCACCGAGGGCTTCGCGCTGCCCGCCAGGTGGATAATCCACACCGCCGGCCCCGTGTGGAAAGGCGGCGGGGCCGGCGAGGACGAACAGCTTGCGCGCTGCTACCGCAGCTGCATGGCCCGCGCCGCGGAGATCGGCGCGCGGCGGGTGGCGTTTCCCGCCATCTCGACCGGCGTTTACGGTTTCCCCGCCGACCGCGCCGCCGCCATCGCGGTGCGCGAGATCCGCGCGGCGCTCGCTTCCGGCGCGGATTTCGACGAGATCGTGCTGGTAGCATTCGGCGATGACGACCTTGCGGTCCTTTCCGACGCACTCGCGCCGGAGGGCGGGGGCGGGGAAGGCGCGGCATGAGCGGCGCCGACGAACCGGTCTCGGTCTATATCACCGCGGCCAACCGCGCCGTCGCCTTGGCGCTGGCGCGGCGCCTGGTCGAGGACCGCCTCGCCGCCTGCGCCAATATCGTCGAGGGCGTGACCTCCGTCTATCGGTGGGGGGGCAAGGTCGAGACGGCGCCGGAAGCGGCGCTCTTCGTCAAATCGCGCCGCGGCCTGCTCGACGCCCTCGTCGCGCGCGTCCGCGCGGAGCACGATTACGACTGCCCCTGCATTGCGGTCCTCCCCGTCATCGGCGGCAACCCGGCGTTCTTCGAATGGATCGCCGCCGAAACCGCCGAGGCGCCCGCCGCCGCCCCGGAGTTCGCGGCGCCGGATTGAGCCGCGGCGCACTTCCTGGGTGCGCGGGCGTCTCGCCCGCACGATTCCGCAGGGCGCGATATTGCCGGAGAGGCCGCGGCGTTTGCGCCCCGCGCGATGCCGGCGGTCCCCGGGGGGGCGCCCTTGTTCGGCGTCATGTGCTATGGTGGCAGTCATGCGCGAAATACACGATGCCTCCTTTAAACTGTTTTTCGACCACTGGCTGGCGGTCGCCGACCTGCTCAGGGGTTTCATGCGGCAGGCGCTGGGCCCGGGGTTCGATGTCTCGCGCCTCGACCTTGCCAGCCTCGAACCGGCGCCGGCGGAGTACGTGGACGAGGATCTGCGGCAGACGCGGAGCGACCGCGTGTGGCGGCTGCGCTACCGCGCCGCCGACGGCTCGACCGGCTGGGTGTATCTGCTGGTCATGCTGGAGTTTCAGTCGCAGGTCGACCTGGACATGGCGGTGCGCGTGCATGCGTACACGGCTCAGTTGTATTCGCGGCTTCGCCGGGACGACCGGAAGAACCGGCGCGCGGGGCCGCTTCCGCCGGTTTTGCCGATTGTCGTTTACAACGGTCGTGCGCGTTGGTCTGCGTCTCGGGAGGTTCGCGACGAGATAGCGCCTGCGGGGGCTGCGCTGGATCGTTTTCAGCCCCGGCAGGGTTACTTGCTGCTCGATGTTCACCGTCTGCGGCCGGAGGATTTGCCGGCGGGCAACGTTGTGTCGGCGCGTTTTGCGCTTGAGCACGGGGATCCGGAGTCTGTGCCGGCGGTTGTCGCGGCGTTGCGTCGGTTGCTTTCGGGTCCGGAGCATGCGAGTTTGCGTCGCGCGTTCGGGGCGACGCTTCGGCACATGCTTGAGGCGAACCGGTTCGGCGCTTCGGACGGCGCGCTGGCTGCGCGTTTGAGGCGGGTCGGGGATTTGGAGGATTTGGGGGCTATGGAATCGTTGTTTGCGGAACGGCTCGACGAGTGGGTCGCCGAGCGCGCGGCGCGCAGCGAAGCGCTTGGCGAAGCGCGTGGCGAGGCGCGCGGTCTGGAGCTTGGCGAGGCGCGCGGCGTAGCGCTTGGCGAGGCGCGGGGGCTTGAGCTTGGCGAGGCGCGCGGCGTAGCGCTTGGCGAGGCGCGGGGCCTTGAGCTTGGCGAGGCGCGCGGTCTCGAGCTTGGCGAGGCGCGCGAGCGGACGCGCGGCCTGGAGCGCGAGCGTGCGCTTCTGGCGCGGCAGGCGGGCCGCAAGTTCGGGGCGGCGGCGGCTTCGCGTCTGGCGGCGGCGGTCGCGGGCGTGGACGATCCGGATCGGCTCGAGGAGGTCGGCGACGCGGTGATCGTGTGCGCGAGCGGCGACGCGCTGCTGGCGCGCGCGGAGGAGATCGCCCGGCGCCGCTGACCGCGCGCCGCGGGCGCGCTTCCTGGGTGCGCGGGCGTCCCCGCCCGCGCGTTGCAACCGCCGGCGACGTCGGCGGGAAGGGCGGAAACGCCGCGCCCCGCGGAAACGTGCGGGCGAGACGCCCGCGCATCCAGGATGCGCCTGCGGCGGGGTCGGCGGCGTTGCGCGCCCTGGGAAAAACGTTGCGCCCGCGCGCCGCGTATGGTGTATTGACCGTATCCGCGTGGCATCCATTTCCGCCGAGGAGCGCTCCGTCATGACAATGCCCTGCTCGTACCGAGGGTTTGCGCCCGCGCCGGCGCTTGCCGTGCAAATAAACGTACCCCCCCCCCCCCCCCCCCCGGCGGCCGGGGAGCGCGGCGTGAGCGCGCGGGCGTTTGCGGCGGGGTTGCTGCTCGCGCTCGCCTTGTGGGCCGGGGAGGCGGCGGCGCAGACGAGCGTGTGCCGCGGCGGCGCGCACACGGGCAGCAATGCGATCTCCTGCACCGAGGCCGCCAGCAGCGCGGCCAACATCCTCGTCGACCCGGGGAGCGTAAACCTCGACGTTTCCGGCCACCGCGTCCATGGCGTCGACGCCCGGCACCAGGGTACCGGCGGCATCGAACTCAACTTGAGAGCCGGCGCCCGTATCGTGGCGAGGGGAGGGAACGCCTATGCCATCTACGGTACCGCGTCGGCGAGCGGCAACATAGTCATCCGCATGACCGGCGGCGCCGCCTCGGGGAGGGGAGCGGGCGGCAGCGTCGTTGTGGGCCAACACTCCGGGACGGGCAGCGTAACCATCGGTATGAGCGGCAGTTCCACCGTTACGGCGACGGGGACGGGCAGCGCCGGCCTTGTCGGCAACAGTAGCGGGACGGGCGACATAACCGTCCGCATGACCGGCGGCGCCGTCTCGACGATTTCCAGCGGCCTCGCCGCCAACAAAAACGGAATCGGAGCGGGCAACATAACCGTCGCGCTTTCGGGCCGCGACTCTGTCGTCAAGACAACGGGCGACAGCGGCCACGGCCTCCTCGCGAACAGCCCCGGCGGGTCGGGCAACGTCACGGTCACCATGAAGGACGGCCTGATCGAGACGAGCGGGAACGGGGGCCGGGGCATCAGCGCCTATAGCGGACATCAGGGGGGCAGCGCCCCAACGGTGTCCGTCGTCATGGAAGGCGGCGCGGTCCGCACGACGGGCGGAGCTCACTTGGGTCTCCTCCACGCCTACGGGATTTACGCCGAGCGCAGCAGGGGGAGAGGCGACGTCTCCGTGCGCATGACGGGCGGCTCGGTCGAGACGGCGCAGGCCAACGCCAACGCGATACATGTTTACAAGTCGGGATCGTCCGGAGAGGTCTCCGTCGAGATGACGGGCGGCTCGATCGGGACAGCGGGCGACGGCGCCAGCGGCGCTTACGTCCTCATGGCCGATACCGGCGCGAGCACGGAGGGGCTTTCGATCGACGCGGCGGGCGCCATCGCCGCGGAGGGTCTGAACGCGAGAGGGATACTGGGACGCCACACGGTCTTGGGATCCGCCGCTATAACGACGCGGGCGGGGGCGGAGATCGAGGCGCCGTTCGCGGTCGGCATGGAGGGGCGGCTTACGAACGATGCGAGCGCGGCAGGGCGCATCGCGGTCACGCATGGGGGCGCGGCGGAGGCGCGGGATGTCGGCGTTCTCGCCTGGGCCGCGCGGTCGAGCGGCCACACGATGGGCTCCGGCGCAACGACGGCGAACGACGCGGCGCGGACGACGCCGATGATTCATGTCACGTCGAGCGGAACGGTCACGGTGGGCGCGCCGGTAACGGAGGCTTTCATCCGGGGCCGCATCGCGGGCGCGGACGAGACGCTGTCGGCGCTGGAGCAGGCCGTACTTGCGGCGATAACGGATAACGATTCGGCCGCGCTGACGACGGCGCTGGCGGCGCTTCCCGCCGACGACTACGACGCCGCGTGGAAGGCGGAGGCGCAGAACCTGCTGCGGAAGCGCGCCGCCGCGCCGACCGGCGACGGCCCGCTGGCGCACGCGGCGGCGGAGAAAATACTGGGCATGTCGCGCGCGGGCGTCCGCGCCATGGCGCTGTCCCACACGGCGATCGCCGATCATGTCCGCGTCGGCGATGCGCTTTCGACCGCGGAGCGCGCGGCGCTGACAGCCGTTCTGACGAGCAACAGCAGCGGGCTGGAGACGGCGCTGACCGCCCTTACCGGCGCCGCGTACACGACTGCGTGGAAGAACACGGTCCGGCAACACGCGCTGACCTACAACGCCGGCGACATCCATGTGGACATCGCGGGCGGCTCCATCGACGCCGAGGGGAACGGCGTGGAGGCGCTCTACGTTGTTCCGCATGACAGCAACGGCGCTATCGCGGTGACGGTTGCGGCGGGCGCGCGTGTGACGGGCGGGGCGAAGGGCATTTATGTCCGCGGCGCGGGCGTCACAAGCGGCGTGCGCAACCAGGCCGTGACGGTACACGGCGCCGCGATGGGCGGAACCGGCGCGGGCGTGCATATGTTCGGCGGCGGCGCGGTGACCGTGGGCGCGGGCGGCGAGGTGGGCGCGACGTCGGGCGTCGCCATCCTCGGCGCCGGCGGCGGCGCTCTGACGGCCACCGTTTCGGGAACCGTGACGGGCGACATCCGCGTCGATGGCGGCGGCTCGTTGACGGCGAACGTCATGGACGGCGGCGTTGTGACGGGGACGATACGCGACCCGCAGGCGTCGTTCACGGTCGGGAGCGGGGCGCGCATCGGGCGCGTTCTCTACGCCTCGGGCGGAGCGGTGACGGTCGCCGGCGGCGGGAAACTGACCGGCGTCGAAGGCACAGCCATCGAGAGCGCGGCGGGCGCGCTGACCGTCACGGTCCGGGACGAAGGCCGCGTCGAGGGCGACGTCGAGTCGGGCGGGACGCTGACGGCGACCGTCGAGGCCGGCGGCGTCGTGACGGGCACGATACACAACCCGCAAGCGTCGTTCACGGTTTCGGGCAGCGTCGGGCGCGTTCTCTACGCCTCGGGCGGGACGGTAACAGTCGCCGGCGGCGGGAAACTGACCGGCGTCGAAGGCACAGCCGCCGAGAGCACGGCGGGCGCGCTGACCGTCACGGTCCGGGACGAAGGCCGCGTCGAGGGCGACGTCGAGTCGGGCGGGACGCTGTCGGCGACCGTCGAGTCCGGCGGCGCGGTGACGGGCACGATACACAACCCGCAAGCGTCGTTCACGGTTTCGGGCAGCGTCGGGCGCGTTCTCTATGCCGACGGCGGCACGCTGACCATCGCCGGCGGCGGGAAACTGACCGGCGTCGAGGGCGTGGCCGCCGAAAGCACGATGGGCGCGCTGACGGTCACGGTCCAGGACGAAGGCCGCGTCGAGGGCGACATCGAGTCGGGCGGCTCGTTGGCAGCGACCGTCGAGGCCGGCGGCGCGGTGACGGGCACGATACGCAACCCCGCGGCGATGACCGTGGGCGGCAGCGTCGGGCGCATTCTCTACGACAACGGCGGGACGGTGACGGTCGCCGGCGGCGGCGCGGTCACGGGAGTCGATAACGATGGAACGACCGAGGCGATCCGCGGCGACGCGGGCGATCTCGACGTCACGGTCGCGGCCAACGGCGCGGTCACGGGCCTCGTCGAGGGCCGCGGCGACGGCAATCTCGAGGTCGACGTCGCCGGCGCGGTAACAGGCGACATCGCCGAGCGCGGCGCGGGCGATCTGGACGTCACGGTCGCCGGAACGGTCGCGGGCGGCGTTGTTGGCGAAGGCGCGGGCGAACACACGGTTACGGTGGCGTCGTCGGGCGCCGTTGCCGGAACGGTGCGCCTGCCCGCAGGCGCGGCGCTGACGATCTCGGGCGACGTCGGGCGCGTCCACTACGACAACGGGGGCGCGGTAACGGTCAACGCCAGCGGCGAGATTACGGGCCTCGATATCGATGGAACGAAGGAAGCGATCCGCGGCGCCGCGGGCAACCTGGCGGTTACGGTCCACGGCACGGTGACGGGCAATATCGAGGCGCTGGGCGACGGCGATCTGACCGTGAAGGTGTCGGAGACCGGCACGATTAACGGGGAGATATTCGGTCGCGGCGGCGGCGTGCATACCATCGAGATCGCGGAGAAGGCGCGGGTGTTGGGCACGGTGCATAACCCGAAGAGCGGGACGACGGTTCGCGGCGCGGCGGGGCGCGTTCTGTTCGACAACGGCGGCGCGTTGACGGTAGCGGCGACGGGCCGCATCGCCGGTATCGGCGGCGAGGCGATCCGCGCCGACGCGGGGGACCTGACGGTGTCGGTCGCGTCCGGCGGGGCGGTCGCGGGCCGCATCGAGGGGCGCGGCGCGGGCGCCATGACCGTGAATGTGAGCGGCGCGGTGACGGGCGCCATCCACGGCAAGGGCGCCGGCAAGCACGAAGTCACGGTCGCGTCCGGCGGCGTGGTTACGGGCGATATCGTCGATCTCGAAGTCGGCGACCTGGTCGCGTCGGTCGCGGGCCGCATGACGGGCGACATCGAGGAGCGCGGCGCGGGGGATTTGACGGCGACGGTGACGGGCACGGTGACCGGCGGCATTCGCGGCATGGGCGCGGGTTCGCACGCGGTTGCGGTGGTGGCCGGCGGCGCGGTGACGGGGACCGTGCATCTTCCGACAAGCGCGATGACGATTGCGGGCCGCGTCGGGCGGGTGCTTTACGACAATGGCGGTTCGGTAACGGTCGCGGCGACGGGGAGCATTGCCGGCGTCGAGACGGAAGGCGGCGGTCGCGAGGCGATCCGCGGCGCGGCGGGCGACTTGACGGTGGATGTGGCGGCGCGGGCGACCGTGACGGGCGACATTCGCGGCGAGGGCGACGGCGATCTGGACGTGGATGTGAGCGGCAAGGTCGAGGGCGGGATATTCGGCCTCGGCGGCGGCGAACACGACGTGCATGTGAAGTCCGGCGGCTCGGTCGAGGGTCTCATCCACCTCGCGGCCAGCACGGTCACGGTCGATGGCTCCGCCCGGAGCGTGTTGTTCGACCGCGGCGGCGCGGTCGCGGTCGGTTCCGCGGGCCGGATATCGGGCCTCGACGGACGGGCGGTGCGCAGCGCGTCCGGCGACCTGACGGTGACGGTGAACGGCAATGTCGTGGGCAATATCGAGGACCTGGGCCCAGGAGACCTCGCGGTTACGGTCGCGAACGCGCTGACGGGCGACGTCATCGGCGGCGGCGGGGGCATGCACCGTCTGACGGTGGCGTCCGGCGCGGAGTTCAAGGGGAATGTCCGGGGCGTCGAGTTCATCGCCGTGGCCGGGGATGCGGAAGGCATGTTGCATGTTCCCGCCGGCGGTACGGTCGAGGTTGCCGCGGGCGGCAAGCTCGTGGGCGCGGAGAACGCGCAGGGCCGCCGCGTCGCGGTCATGGCCGAAACCGGCGCGCTGAGCATGACGGTCGATGGCGCGGTGCAGGGCGCCGTGGAGGCGCGCGACGCCGCCGCGGCCTCGACCGTGACGGTCGGCGCCGGCGGCGAAATCGACGGCAGGGTCGCGCTGGCGGGGACCGGCAGCACGGTCGAGGTGAACGGCGCGGTGCAGAGCGTCGAGGTGCCCCGCGGCGCGGTGACGGTGGGCGCCAACGGACGCATCGAGGAACCCGTCATCGGCGCGGTCGAGGTGAAAGCCGCCCCAGGCGAATCGGCCAAGGACGCCGTGCAGCGCGTCGGCGGCGGGCGCGTCGGCGGCGGCGCCGCCATCGTCCTCAAGCGCGAGGGCCAGCCCGACATGCCGCTCACGGTAGCCGCCGACGGGCGTATCGAGGTCGGGCCGACGGCGCCCCCTCCCGCGATCGAGGACGGGCCCGAGCCGCGTCACCGCGTGTACGAGGCGCTGCCTTCGGTGTTGCTGGCGCTGAACGCGCTGCCCGCCCACGGCGACCGGTTCGCCGCCGCGGGCGCGCCGCGCGGCGCGTTTGCGCGCCTCGACGCCGCCGGCGGCGAGCGCCATCCGGCCTCCTCGACAGCCCAGGCGCATCACGACTACCGCCGCTTCGGCTTCGAGGCGGGGATAGAGGGCGCGGCGGGCGAGCGCGGCGTGTTCGCGATCTCCGTCCATCATGTGCGCGGCCGCGCGGATGTGGACACCGACGCGGAGATGGATGCGGCGGCGGGCGGCGGCCGGGTCGAGGTAACCGGCACGGGCGCGCGCCTGTCGGGCGCGTGGCTGCCGGCGGAGAACGTCTATGTGAGCGGTCAGGCGTCGGCGACGCTGTACGAGGCCGACCTCGATTCGGACGCGGCGCTCGAGGGCGCCCTTGCGCGCGATCTTTCGGGCCGCGGCTACGCCGCCGGCGTGGAGATCGGGCGGCGCCTCGATCTGGGCCGCGTGATGCTGACGCCGCGCGCCGGCGCCGATTGGTCGATGGTGGAGATGTCGTCGTTCACGGACTCGGCGAACGAGCGCGTATCGCTTGACGCGGGCCGGCGCATTACCGCCCGCGCCGGCGTGCGCGCCGAGTCCGCCGCCCTCCCCGGCGGCGCCGGCGCCATGTTCGCAACGCTGGACCTCGAGCGCGAACTGTTCGGCGCGATGGATGTGACGGCGGCGGACCGGCCCTTCGAGGCCGAAGCGGAAGCGACATGGGCTCGCCTTGGCTTGGGCGCCGCCCACGAATGGGCCGACGGCCGCATAGCCCTCCGCGCCAACGCCAACTACGCCGCCGCCCCCCACGGCAACCGCGACTTCACCGGCAGCGCCACCCTGACCGTGCGCTTCTGATCGCGGGCGCACTTCCTGGGTGCGCGGGCGTCCCGCCCGCACGTTTCCGCAAGGCGCGGCGCCGCCGGGAGAGTCGCGGCGTTTGCGCCCCTCTTGGCGGCATTCGTGGCGTTGGCAACATGCGGGCGGGGACGCCCGCGCACCCAGGCCCCGCCTTCGGCGGGGTTTTACGAGCCGCGCGGCGCGCTTGCGTTCGGCGGGCGCGGGGGGCATGTTGCCGTTTTCCGGCGCGGCCGCGCCCCGGCCGGCGCGCGCGCCTTTGCGCCTGCCCGTTTCCCCAACCGAAACCGAGGGTTCTCGATCATGTCGAATGCGTTGGCGTTTGCACTCGCGTGCGGCGCGGCCGCCGTGCTGTACGGCGTTCTCACCATCCGCGGAGTGCTCGCGGCCGACAGCGGCGACGCGCGCATGCGCGAGATCGCGGCGGCGATCCAAGAGGGCGCGCGCGCCTATCTCAACCGGCAGTATTCGACCATCGCCGGGGTGGGGGTCGCGGTCGCCGCGCTGTTTTGGGCGCTGCTCGGACTGCACGTCGCCGCCGGGTTCGTCATCGGCGCCGTGCTGTCGGGCGCCGCGGGCTATATCGGCATGAATGTTTCCGT
Source organism: Alphaproteobacteria bacterium (assembly GCA_965201115.1). GTDB lineage: Bacteria > Pseudomonadota > Alphaproteobacteria > UBA7887 > UBA7887 > JANQOH01. The sequence goes on along the minus strand of OZ241745.1, from coordinate 3,424,054 downwards.
GCGCGCCAATGTGCGCACGGCGGAGGCGGCCCGCGGCGGCCTCGCCCCGGCGCTGTCCATCGCCTTCCGCTCGGGCGCGATTACCGGGCTTCTGGTGGTCGGCCTCGGCCTGCTCGGCGTCGCGGGATATTACGCCGCAATGTCGTCGGTTCTCGGCGGAGACGGGGAGGGCGGCGACTCGGCGCGCGCCGTTCTCGAGGCGCTGGTGGCGCTCAGTTTCGGCGCGTCGCTGATCTCCATTTTCGCACGCCTCGGCGGCGGCATCTTCACCAAGGGCGCCGATGTCGGCGCCGACCTCGTCGGCAAGATCGAAGCCGGCATTCCCGAGGACGACCCCCGCAACGCCGCCGTCATCGCCGATAATGTCGGCGATAATGTGGGCGATTGCGCCGGCATGGCCGCCGACCTGTTCGAGACCTACGCGGTCACCGTGGTCGCCACCATGCTGCTCGCGGGGATTTTCTTCGTCGGCGAACAGCAGACGATCATGATGGAGTTCCCGCTGGCGATCGGCGGGGCCTGCATACTGGCGTCGGTCGCCGGCGCGTTTCTTGTGCGGCTGGGGGGCGGAACGAACATCATGGCCGCGCTCTACAAGGGCCTGGTGGGCGCGGCGGTCTTGTCCGCCGTATTTATCGCCGCCGCCATCGCCGTGTGGGTCGGGTTCGACACGGTCTATACCGCGGGCGAGCGCGAGATTACCGGCGGCGCGCTTTTCGTGTGCGCCGTCGTCGGGCTGGCGGTGACCGGGCTTTTGGTCTGGATCACCGAGTACTACACGTCGACCGCGTTCCGGCCCGTGCGCAGCGTGGCGCGGGCGTCGGAAACCGGACATGCGACGAACATCATCCAGGGCCTTGCGGTGTCGATGGAGGCCTGCGCGCTTCCCGTCGTCGTAATCGCGGTGGGCATAGGGGCGGCGTATGCCGCGGCGGGGCTGTTCGGCCTCGCGGTGGCCGCCACCACCATGCTCGCGCTGGCCGGCATGGTGGTGGCGCTCGACGCCTACGGGCCGGTCACCGACAATGCCGGCGGCATCGCCGAGATGGCCGACCTGCCGGAGGATGTGCGCAAGACCACCGACGCGCTCGACGCCGTGGGCAACACCACCAAGGCGGTGACGAAGGGCTACGCCATCGGCTCGGCCGCGCTGGCCGCGCTGGTGCTGTTCGCCGCCTATACCGAGGACCTGCGCCATTACTTCCCCGATCTGTCGGTGGCGTTCCGGCTTCAGGACCCGTATGTGGTTATCGGCCTGTTCGTCGGCGGGCTGATGCCGTATCTGTTCGGCGCGCTGGGCATGATGGCGGTCGGGCGCGCCGGGGGCCAGGTGGTCGTGGAAGTGCGCCGGCAGTTCCGCGAGATACCCGGCATCATGGAGGGAACGGCAAAGCCGGAATACGGGCGCGCGGTCGATCTGCTGACCCGCGCGGCGATCAAGGAGATGATCGCGCCGTCGATGCTGCCGGTCCTCGCGCCGGTCGTCGTGTATTTCCTGGTGGAGGCGTTCGCGGGGCCCGAGGCGGCGTTCACGACGCTCGGCGCCATGCTGCTCGGCACGATAGTCACCGGCCTGTTCGTCGCGATCTCGATGACCTCCGGCGGCGGCGCGTGGGACAACGCCAAGAAATACATCGAGGACGGCCAGCACGGCGGCAAGGGCTCCGAGGCCCACAAGGCCGCCGTGACCGGCGACACGGTGGGCGATCCCTACAAGGACACCGCCGGCCCGGCCGTCAACCCGATGATCAAGATTACCAACATCATGGCCATTCTGCTTCTGGCGATGCTGGCCGCCTGAACGCCGGAGAGCCGCCGCGGCGGCGGCATCGCAATCTCCGCGCTTGTCGTTGTCCGGAACGGCGGGAGAGGGGGCGGACTGGCGCGTCTTCCGGTCGGCAAGCGGCGCCGTACGCCTCGCCGCGCCGGTCCCCATCGGGTTGCCGGCGCCGGGGGAAGCTGCGCCGTACCCGTCCGCTGGCGCATACGCGCGCAAGCGGCTTGAGGCAATCGCTTGGGCATAGCCTTGGGCGAATGCCGGGTTTTTGCGCGACATGTATGCAAGAAGGCCGCGTACTCGCGCGTAAGCGCCATGTGCGGCCGCCGCGTTGAATCGGCATTACGGAGCGTCGGCGATGACCCCGTCGAGCATGACGCGAACAGCCGTTCGCAGTGGGGGCAGCGGCGCCGCGCCTTGGCCGGATCGATACGCCGCAATAGTTCGCTTGCATGCTGGATTTTGCGGTACTTGCCCTTGCTCGTTCGGCCGGTTCCCTATCGAGGGCGGCCGCCACTTGGGTCTTGCCGACGGCCTCGATATTGGAATGGCGGGGCAGGGCGCCCTTGTCGAAGTTCGGCCCGTAGAATTCGGCAAGCGCGTCCGCGTCGGCGACGATCCAGCTTTTCATGGTCTGTGTACCATCAAGTGAACTTGGTCGTCCCGCACGCCGTCGAAGCGCCATTTGTCGCCTTGCCTCGTTCGCAAATGCTCCGTTGGCGTCGCGGCGACGACCGGCGCCTCGGCATCGACGAGTAGCAGGACGATGGCGCCGTTTCGGGCATTTGAAACGCCGTTTCGGAACCGGCGAAACGTTTCCAACCTGCCGCCGCAACAGACCGTGTTCCACCGCCAGCCCCTAGCCTGCGCCGCGGCCTTGAGGCTTCGCAGAAACGCATCGATACCTTGGCGAAGAAAGGCCTTGCCGTTTCTCCTGTCTCCGCCGCCCTCCACGTAAATAGTAACTCTAGCCCGCATTTCTCATACGGGTGGTTGTCGTGCGGTTTGTGCGTCGTTGGTTGTCGTGCGTGCGTGTTTTCGTGGTCGGGGGGCTTGGCGGGCATTTTCGGGGCGCGTTGGGGCGGTCCGCCGTTTGGCGGTGGGCTGCGTTCCGGGCTGTTCCTGCGTTGTTGAGGGGAAGGGCGAGAGGGGCCGCGTTACGCCGCGGCGGCGGATAATCGTTGGCAGGCGATACGGAACTCGCGCTGGAAGGGATGCGCGGCGTTCATGGCGATCTTGACGCGGCGCACGGTGACGCGGACCCAAGCGCCGATCTTGAGCAGTTTCAGGCGCAGGCTCCCGCATGTGGCGACCGCCAGTTCGGTGTAGTCGAGGCCGATGCGGCGCAGTGCGCATAGCAACACATAAGCCATGGACGCGAACCACAGGCGCAGCTGGTTGGCCCGCATGGCCCGCGTCGACGTGCGGTCGGCGAACAAGTCGAGTTGGCACTCCTTGATCCGGTTCTCCATCTCGCCGCGTTGGCAGTAACCCGCATTTCTCATACGGGTGGTTGTCGTGCGGTTTGTGCGTCGTTGGTTGTCGTGCGTGCGTGTTTTCGTGGTCGGGGGGCTTGGCGGGCATTTTCGGGGCGCGTTGGGGCGGTCCGCCGTTTGGCGGTGGGCTGCGTTCCGGGCTGTTCCTGCGTTGTTGAGGGGAAGGGCGAGAGGGGCCGCGTTACGCCGCGGCGGCGGATAATCGTTGGCAGGCGATACGGAACTCGCGCTGGAAGGGATGCGCGGCGTTCATGGCGATCTTGACGCGGCGCACGGTGACGCGGACCCAAGCGCCGATCTTGAGCAGTTTCAGGCGCAGGCTCCCGCATGTGGCGACCGCCAGTTCGGTGTAGTCGAGGCCGATGCGGCGCAGTGCGCATAGCAACACATAAGCCATGGACGCGAACCACAGGCGCAGCTGGTTGGCCCGCATGGCCCGCGTCGACGTGCGGTCGGCGAACAAGTCGAGTTGGCACTCCTTGATCCGGTTCTCCATCTCGCCGCGTTGGCAGTAAAGCCGCTCGTAGAGATGCCGGGCGCGGACCCGATGGGTTGCAATCGAGGTGACGACGAAACGCGGGTTGGCCTTGCCGTGGGTCCACTCGGCCTTGGCGACGACGCGGCGCGCGCAGCTCCAGCTGTCGCGCGTCCTCCACATGAAGTCCTTGAAGCGGCGTTGCGGCTTGCCCGAACCCGCGCTGTGCGCTTGCGCCGCCGCCAGTTCGGTCTCGACTTCCGCCGCCAGACGGGGGTTCCGCGCCAAGCCCAACAGGTAATCGACGCCGTTGGCCTCGCACCACGCCATCAGCGCCTCGCGGGCGAACCCCGAATCGGCGCGCACCATTATCCGCACGCGGGGCCAATGCCGCCGCAACCGCGACACAATCCGCTCAACAGTCTCCACGGCCCCGGCCGCCCCATCCTCATTCGCCGGGCGCAACCGCGCCGCCAAAAGATGACGACCGCAAGTCGCATAAAGCGGAAGATAGCAATAGCCGCCGTAGTAGCCGTGGAAAAAACGACCCTCCTGGCGACCGTGAAGCCGATCGTCCGTGGCGTCGAGATCGATAACCAAGCGAGCCGGGGGCCGCTTGTGCGCCTCCACAAACAGTGTCAGGAACAAATCCTCAATCGCCGAGCCGTCATGCGCGATCCGGCAATACCGCGACGGCCCCGCGCCCCCCAACTCAAGGCGGTTCAGCGTCGATTTGCCCGCAAGCGGCGCACAGTCCGAACGACGCGACGCCAACTTCCCCGCCAACACGGCCATGACCGGATCGTGACGCAACGCATCGTGGTCGTTCAGGTCCTCATATCCCAATGCGATCCCGAACACGCGCTGCATGACCAGCGTCCGAACATCGTGCTCGACAAGATGACGCGCACGCCCATCGGTGAAACAGGCCGCAAACCGATCGACCAGACCCACCGCCGCATCCGCCCGGCCAAGCAACAATGCCCCCGCGTCCGACGTCACCGTCCCGCCGTCGAACGCCGCCACAACCGCGCGACCGTCGACCGATTGAAAACCGCCCAGCGCCGTGCTACACTCCGTCTGCATCGGGGAACACCTCCGTGCCGCGATATGTGCATACTCAACAACACTATATCGCACACAGAGCCCCGATGCCCCAAACCCGTATGAGAAATGCGGGCTAGTCAAGGATTCCCTCCCAATTCGCCTTCGCGCCATGCGTCGCCAAGCGAGTATTCTTTCAGCCAGGACGAAAGGCGGTCGGGGTCGAGGCGTTCGAGTACGGTCGCCGCGCCGCGGCGTTCGCATACGACCACGGAGTCGGGCTGCTCCGATAGCGCGGAGACGAGTGCGTCGGAGTGGGTGGTAACGATGAGTTGCATGCGCCTCGAGGCTTCTATCAGCGTAAGCGTCCGGTTATCCCGCTTGGCGATTGTTGAGTATTTTATGTGTTTCAGTATTCCGGGGGTTGTTTTATTTGGCGGTCGGCTTTGTATGGGGATCGTGTTTCGATGCCAGCGCGGTTATCGATGCTGCATGACGACGTCGGTTGGCGGTGGCCGGTTCGAACGCAGCGGCTTGCAGTCGTGGCATAGCGTTTGGGAGGAGGCACAGGGAGGAAGTATTTTTTCGATAGGCTCAATTAGCGAATTGTATGTACGCATGGTATGATGCTTTCGGGTCGTGTGGAGGTGCTTGTCATGCAGAGCAGTGAATTTCGGGATTGGCTTGCGCGTGTGGACGCTCTTGGCGCTGCGCAGCGTCGCGAGGCGTTGGCTGTGCTTTCCGGGCGTTCGGCGTCGTCTGCGTCTGTGGCGGCTGTCGAGCTTGGCGTGGACGAAGAGCGGCGCTGTCCGCGCTGCCGGGCCACGGGGGCGGTGTCCACAGGCCGGGCGCGGGGTTTGCGGCGCTACCGATGCAAGGACTGCGGTCGCACGTTCAACGCGGCGACGGGCGCGCCGTTGTCGGGTTGGCGCCGCAAGGAGCGGTGGCTTTCGTTCGGCGCGTCGCTTTCCGAGGGGGAGACGGTGCGGGCGTCGGCTGCGCGGTGCGGCGTTGCGGTGTCGACGGCGTTTCGTTGGCGTCACCGGTTTTTGCGGGCGGTGGAGAAGACGCCGAAGAAGTTGCGGGGGATCGTCGAGGCGGACGAGACATTCGTTCTGCGCAGTCGCAAGGGGGCGCGGAAACTCGACCGCAAGCCGCGTCGTCGCGGCGGCAAGGCGACCGGCCTCGGCTTGTCGCGCGAGCAGGTTCCGGTCCTTGCGATCGCCGACCGCGGCGGCGGCCATGCGAGCGCGGCGCTGCCCGCGGTGAGCGCCGATGCGCTCAAGAAGGCGCTTGGGCCGGTCATCGAGACCGACATTGTGCCGGTGTCCGACGCCAACCGCGCGTATCGGCCATGCGCCGCGGCGCTCGGCGTGCGTCATGAGGCGCTCAACATGAGCGCCGGCGAGCGGATGCGCGACGCCTTCCATATTCAGACCGTCAACAACCGTCACAGCCGGCTGAAGGGCTTCCTGCGCGGCTTTCGCGGCATCGCGACAAAGTATCTCGACAGCTATCTGCGGTGGTTCCACCTCATCGGACTCGCCGCACACGCGTCGCCAAGGGCGTGCCTGACCGCCGCAATGAACACAGCGTACATACGATTCGCTAATTGAGCCTTTCGATATTTTCTCTTTTGCGCTTGCCTTGTGGTGTTGGGGGCGGCATTGTTCGTTCATGCTTGACCGCGCCGCGCCTCTCCCCGACGATCCCGCGCGCCTGAAGGACATGGTGGCGTCCTTGGCGGCCGAGTTGCAGGCTCGCGAGGAAGCGCTGCGGTCGCGCGCTGAGGCGTTGAAGGCGCGCGATATCCCGATTGAGAAGTTGCGTCATGAGTTGGCGGGGATGCGCCGGCATCGTTTCGGGGCGCGCTCGGAAGCCTTGGCGCAGTTGCAACTGGCGCTGGAGAACGAGGAGATAGCCCGCGCCGCAAGCCCGCCCCCGCAACCCGAACCCGCCGCCGCACGCGCGCCGCGGCGCAAGCGCCGCCCCTTGCCGGACCGGCTGCCGCGCCGCGAGACGGTGCTGGAACCCGCAAGCCCCTGCGGGGCCTGCGGCGGCGCGGTCAAGACCGTCGGCACGGATATCACCGAGGAACTGGAGTACATACCCGGTCGTTTCGTGGTCAACCGCATCGTGAGACCGCGCACGGTCTGCCGCGCCTGCGCACGCTTTTGCCAAGCGCCGCTGCCGCCGCGCCCCATCGAGCGCGGACGCCCCGGGCCCGGCCTGCTTGCCCATGTGCTGGTGAGCAAATATGCAGACCATCTGCCGCTCTACCGCCAAGCGCAAATGTTTGCCCGCGACGGCATCGACCTCGACCGCTCGACACTGGCCGAATGGGTTGGCAAGAGCGCCGCCTTGCTGGAGCCGGTCGCCAACGGGATCGGCAACCATGTGCGCGCTGGCGGCGCCATCTTCGCCGACGATACCACGGTGCGCCTGCAAACCCCGCGCGGCGCAGGCGCCAAGGGCAAGACCCGCACTGCACGGCTATGGGTCTATGCCCGCGACGAACGACCGTGGCGCGGAACCGCGCCGCCGGCCGCCTGCTACCGCTTCAGCGCCAACCGCAAGGGCGAGAACCCGCGCCGCTGCCTCGCCGGCTTCAAGGGCTGGATGCATGCCGACGGCTATGCCGGGTTCGCCGAGCTCTACCGCACGGGCCGCATCCGCGAAGCCCCCTGCATGGCTCATGTCCGGCGCAAGTTCGTCGACCTCGCGCGCAATCGGGGCGCGCCGGTCGCCAGGGAAGCCGTCGAGCGCATCGCCGCCTTGTACGCCGTCGAGGCCGAAGCCCGCGGGCAGACGCCCGAAGAGCGCGTCCGTATCCGCCAGGCCAGGGCCAGGCCCCTCTTCGACGACCTCGAAACATGGCTCGCCCGACAGAGCCCGAACACACCCGCCAGGACGCCGCTGGCCGGCGCCATCCGCTATGCACGCGCCCGACTGGCCCGCCTGCGCCCGTGGCTCGACAACGGAACGCTCGAACTCGACAACAATACTGCCGAACGCGCCATCCGCGGCATCGCCCTCGGACGCAAAAACTGGCTCTTCGTCGGCTCCGAAGCCGGCGGCGCAACCGCCGCAACCGCATACACGCTCATCGAAACCGCAAAACTAAACGGCATCGACCCGCGCGCATGGATCGCAGACACACTCAACCGTATCCAAGACTACAAAACAAACCGAATCCACGAACTCATGCCGTGGAACTGGAAACACAAAACACCACCGTAAAAACCCAATAGCCCCATAACCGGACGCTTACCTATCAGCAACCCCCCGATGTCGCTCACGACGTCGGGATGCAAACCGAGTTCCGGCTCCTCGATGCAAACGAGCGGAGGAGGCGCCGGCGTCAAGAGAAGCGCGAGTATGGAAAGAAACCGCATGGTTCCGTCGGAAAGCCGCGTAGCAGGGATTGGAGAGGCGATATCTGTTTCGTGCAGATAAAATTGTACCGCGCCGCCCGAAATGTGGGTGGACATACGCTCGAAACGGAAGTTGAATTTTCTCATCAAGTCGTTGAGTCGTCGAAAATGCCGATCCTGACTCTCGATCCGGTTCAGAACCAAGGCGAGATTGCGGTTATCGTGTTCAAGGCGATCATCGGGGAGGTCGGCCGGTTGCCGCAGAGGCGCGTAGCGCCCGAAAGCCCATTCTCGAAAGGTCAGAATTTCTCCGAACTTCCGGCCTATCCACGTAACCTCGGGATAAATGTCCGGGTCTTTCCTCTGCGCCAGAACCGACTGGTCCGGCATCAGATGCTCGCGTTGGAGACGTCTCGGTTGATTTTCTCCCTTAACGTTGAGGACCGGGTAGCCCCGCTGAAATCGATAATAGAAATACGGCTTGTCATGTCCGGCGGCCGGCGTTGTTTCCTCTATCGCTTCGTCCATGACTTCAAGCCGGCTATTTATCACGCCGAAGCCGAGACGGTATCGTAGCGGCCGGTTCGCAGGGGGCGCGGAACCGTCCGAATTGCCGCCGATTTCGACATCGATTTCGGCCTCGGCGCGCGAGCCCTCGCCTTTCCATATCCATTCCGCTGCGCCGCCCCCATCGCGGATCGCGGATGCGAGGTTCGTCGGCGTGGCTCGCAACAGTTCGCACGCTTCGATAACGTTCGATTTCCCGGCGCCATTCGGTCCGATAAGCACGTTCAGCGGGCGCAGTTCGAACGGCTCCATATCGGGCGGGAACGATAGCAAACCATGTAGTCCAAGACGCCGAATGAAGGGCATAGGCCGGTCTCCGGGATTTGCCGGCGCGGCGCTGTTCGCGATGCCGGGAATGGCGCTTGCTCTTGGCGCCTCGAGTGCAGCGGTGTCGGGTAAGGTCCCATGTTAAGCGGGTTGGCGCAAACCTTCGGTTCAAGCGCCCGCTGCGGGCCCCGGCCCGCCGCGCTATGCCTCCAGCCGCTTGAGATATTGCGCCTCGAAATCGAAATTTACGTGGGCGATGTAGGCGTCGAGCAGGCGGCGGGTAACGGGGCCGGGGGGCGCGGAGCCGCCGATGCGGACGCCGTTTATCGTGCGCGCGCCGCACAGGCACAGGCTTGTGGAGGTGAGGAATATCTCGTCGGCGTTGTAGGCGTCGTAGAGGCTTATGTCGTCTTCCGCGACGTCGATGCCTTGCTCGCCGGCGAGGTCGATGGCGGTCTGGCGGCTCACGCCGGCCAGCACGTATTTGACCCGCGGCGTGACCAGCGCGCCGTCGCGGACGATGAAGACATTGCTGCCCATGCCCTCGCAGAGATTGCCGTTGACATCCAGCGTCACCGCCCAGGCCTCGGGGTCGCGCGCCTTCGCCTCGAGGTCGCCCATGATGAGGTTGAGGTAATTGTGCGTCTTGGCGTTGGGGCTGAGCGCGTCGGGGGGCGTGCGGCGCACCGAGGGGACGACGATGTCGATGCCGTCGCGGAACAGCCGCGCGCGCGGGCCGAGCGGCAGGGGCGTGCATTCCACGATGACGTTCGGCCCCGAATGCGCGGCGATGTCGCCGCCGGGCACGTCGACGCCGCGGCTCACGCGCTGGCCTACCCAGTAATCCTCGCCTTCGCTCAGCAAGTGCAGGTTGCGCCGCAGCGCCTCCTCCGTGATCGCGGTCAGCTCGGCCTTGCTCACGCCGGGGTCGATCTGCACATAGCGCAGCGACTTGTAGAACCGGTCCATGTGCTCGGCGAGGCGGAAGATGCGCCCGCCGAAGGTGCGGGTCATGTCGAACACCGCGTCGCCGTAGCGGAAGCCGCGGTCGCGGAAGGGCAACAGCGCCTCGCTTTCGGGCACGAACTTCCCGTTGAGCCAGACGACGCGCCGGTTTGCCAAATCGCTCATGACGTGTTGCCTTTCGCCCGCGCCGCCGCGCGGCTAGTTGGAGAACCGCCCGACATTGCCGAAGAGCTGCTGGAGCAGCGTCAGCTCGTTGCCGGCGGTCGGGGTTTGGCGCTCGACGGGTTCGACGATGCGGCCGTCCTCGAGCGTGAAGCGGTCCACCGACGCCACCATGTCGTTATCGTCGAAGCGCACGGCAAGAATGGTCTGCTCGAGGATTTCCGGCTCGAAAAACGCCACCGCGCTGCTACGCTGCGTGATGTAGTACCACGTCGAATCGTCGAAATTGGCGACGGCCGAGGGCGTGCCGAGAATCTCCGACACGTCGAACTTGTCCACGGCGCCGGGCTCGACCTGCGCCAAAAGTTCCGGGTTGGGCACGAAGCCGTGCGCGCCGATGCGCGGCCCGCACGCGGCGAGCAGCCCGAGGGCGAACAACGGCGCCAGAAAGCGAAGACCGGGCATGGCGAACAGCTCGCGGTTGGCGCGGAAACGCCGTTGACTTGGCCGAATTCGGCGGCAAAGTCAAGGCATGGGAATTTTCTCCGCGCTTGCGGCGCGCCGCCGCGCGCGGCGCGCGGGAGCGGAAACCGCGCGGCGCCTCTACGCCGCCGCCGCCGCGCAGGCGCGCGCGCCGGGTTTCTACCGCGCCGGCGCGCCCGACACCGTCGATGGGCGGTTCGACCTGCTGATGCTGCATGTGTTTCTGCTGATCCGCCGTCTGCGCCGCGACGGCCCCGCCGGCGCCGCGCTGGCGCAGGCGCTGTTCGACGAGGCGTTCGCCGACATGGACCGCGCGCTGCGCGAGATGGGGGTGGGCGATCTCGGCGTGCCGAAGCGCATCGACGCGATGGCCAAGGCGTTCTACGGGCGCGCCGCCGCCTACGACGCGGCGCTCGACGCGCCGGACGACGCCGATCTGCGCCGCGCGCTGGGGCGCAACCTGTTCGAGACGGAGACGGCGCCGGCGGCCTTCGCCGCCTATGTGCGCGGCGCCGAGGCGCGGTTGGCGTCGGCGCCGCTTCTCGCCGGCGCGTGCGCGTTTCCGCCGCCGCCGTGAGTCCGCCGCCCGAATTTTCGCGCCCCGTCGCCGCGGCGGCGATTTCGGAAACGCCGATGTCGGTGGAGATCGCGGCGTCGGCGGCCGAGCGGCGCGCGTTGGCCAAACGCTTCGGGCTGGCCTCGCTCAGCCGGCTGAGCGGCCGTGCCAGCCTCGCGCGGGCGCCGGCGCGCGACGGGTCGGGGCCGACGATTCGCGTCGAGTTCGGGTTCGAGGCGGAGGCGGTCCAGCTCTGCGTGGCGACGCTGGCGCCGGCGCCCGCGCGGCATGTCGAGACCGGCCTGATCGCGGAGTTCGCAACCGCGGAGGCGCCGGAAAGCGCCGAAGCGGATATCGCCATCGACGAGGTCGATCCGCCGGAGCCCCTGCGCGGCGGCGCGGTGGATGTGGGCGAGCTGCTGGCGCAGCATTTGGGCTTGGCGCTGGATCCGTATCCGCGGGCGCGGGGCGCCGAGTTCGCCGCGCCGCCGCCCGAAGAGCCGCGCCCGGGCCCCTTCGCCGGGCTCGCCGCGCGGCTCGGAACGGCGAGACGGACGGGCAGGTAAGCCGCCGGCAACGCCGGCGCCATCGCGCCGAAGGCCGCAGCGAGGAGCGCGCCGCTCGCGCTTCCCCGCCAACGCCGCGCCGCGCGGAAACGTGCGGGCGAGACGCCCGCGCACCCAGGAAGTCGGCGCCGCGCCGCGCGCGGGGCTTGCGGCGGGGGCGCGTATCCTGTAGGCAACCGCGTTCGTTCCCGCGCAAACCGGTAAGGAGCCGAGATATGGCGGTGCCGAGAAAGAAGGTCACGAGGTCGAAACGCAACATGCGCCGGTCGCACCACGCGCTGCGGCGGGCGGCGCCGACCGAGTGCCCGAGTTGCGGCGAAAACCGGCTGCCGCACCATGTCTGCATGGCGTGCGGGCGTTACCGCGACCGCGAGGTCATCGCGGAATCGGAGCTTTCCGACTAGGCGCGCGCGCCGGGGCGCGCGGAGCGATGAGCGGCGCCGCCATCGCGCTCGACGCGATGGGAGGGGACAACGCCCCCGATATCGTCATCCGCGGCGCGAACATCGCGGCGCGCCGCCGGCCCGACGTCGCGTTCGTGGCGTTCGGCGACGAAAACCGGGTGGCGCCGCTCGCCGGCCGCTACCCGGCGTTGCGCGACCGCCTGACGGTCCGCCACGCGGACTCTGTCGTGTCGGGCGACGCGAAGCCTTCGGCGGCGCTGCGGCGCGGACGCGACTCCAGCATGCGCCTGGCCATCGACGCGGTGGCCGAGGGCGCCGTCGATGCGGTGGTTTCGGCCGGCAACACCGGCGCGCTGATGGCGATGTCGAAAGTGGTGCTCGGCGCGCTCCCGGGCATCGGCCGCCCGGCCATCGCCGGCGTGCTGCCCAGCCGCAACGGCGAAAGCGTGTTTCTCGATCTCGGCGCCAATGTTGCGTGCGACGCCGGCAATCTGGTGGATTTCGCGGCGATGGGGGCCGCGTTCGCGCAGACCGTGCTCGGGCGGCGCGGGCCCACCGTCGGCATCCTCAATGTCGGCATGGAGGAGCTCAAGGGGCGCGACGAGGTGCGCGAGGCCGCCGCCGCGCTGCGCGAAGCGTCGGACCATTTCGTTTTCCGCGGCTTCGTCGAGGGCGACGACCTGTCGCGCGGCGCGACCGACGTCATCGTTACCGACGGCTTTACGGGCAATGTGGCGCTGAAGACCGCCGAGGGAACGATCAAGCTCTACGGCGACTATCTGCGGCGCGCTCTGCGCGGCTCGTGGCGGGGCCGGCTCGGCTATGCGCTGGCGCAGAACGCCTTTCGCGCGCTGCGCGAGCGCACCGATCCGCGCCGCCACAACGGGGCCATGTTCCTGGGCGTCAACGGCACGGTGGTCAAGAGCCACGGCGGCGCCGACGCGCTGGGCTTCGCGACCGCCATCGAGGTCGCGGTCGATATGGTCGCCGGGGCGGTCAACGATCGCATCGTGGAAGCGCTGGCCGGCGTGCGCGCGCGCCCCGAGGCGGCGGAGCGAGGCGCCGCGGAAACGCTTGCCGCGACCCAATAGACTGCTTCGACAAAGCGCGGCATCTTTTTGATATTGACGAAATTTCCTCCCGGGGATACAACGGCCCGCCAACGGGGAGGGGGGAGATGGCGACAGCAACGCGCGCGACGCTCAGCGACGCGGTCTATCGGGAAGTCGGTTTGTCGCGCGACGAATCGGCGCAGCTGGTCGATGCGGTTCTGGAGATCGTCGCGCAAGCGCTCGAACGCGGCGAGACGGTCAAGCTCTCGTCGTTCGGCATTTTCTCGGTGCGCGGCAAGACCGAGCGCGTGGGGCGCAACCCCCGGACCGGCGTCGAGGCGGCCATAACCGCCCGGCGCGTCGTTGTTTTTCGCGCCTCGCGCAAGATGAAGGAGCGCATCGACGGCGCGCCGCGCCCCGGCCCGCGCGGGAGCTGATCGGTGGCGGAGCCGCAAACGGCCGGGCCGCAGGCGCGGCGGCCGGTGCGCCCGCCGAAATCCGCCGAAGCCTTCCGCACCATCGGCGAGGTGAGCGAAACGCTCGACGTGCCGCAGCACGTCCTGCGGTTCTGGGAGACGAAGTTCTCGCAGATCCGCCCGCTCAAGCGCGGCGGGCGCCGCCGCTATTACCGCCCCGCGGACGTGGCCATGCTGCGCGGGCTGCGCGACCTGCTCTACGAGGACGGCTACACGATCCGCGGCGTGCGCAAGCTGCTGAGCGAGCGCGGCGCCAAGGTTCTGCAGGACCGCGCGGGCGCCGCCGCGCCGCCGGCGCCGTCCGGGGAGAGGCGGGGGGCGGCGCGGCGCGCCGAAATCCCCCAGGCCGACGCGGCGCAAGGCGCCCGCGGGAAGCCCCCGCCGGGGCGGAGCGCGCGCGGCGCGGCGCTGGCGGAGCTCGCCGCCGAGCTCGACGAACTGCGCCGCGCGCTCGACGAGGCGCTGTAGCCGCGGCCGCTTGCTCCCGGGACCGCCGGCGCGCCCGGATTCGCCGGGTTACGAGGCCTTGCGGCGCTCGGCGTGCGGCTCCGAGCCGAGGGCGCGGACGAGAAACGCGCCGGTGTGGCTCGCGGGGCAGGCGGCGATGGCCTCGGGCGGCCCCTCGGCCACGACGCCGCCGCCGCCATCGCCGCCTTCCGGGCCGAGATCGACGATCCAGTCCGCGGTTTTTACGACCTCCAGATTGTGCTCGATCACGATGGCGGTGTTGCCGCTTTCGACCAGTTCGTGCAGCACCTCCAGCAGCTTGCGCACGTCCTCGAAGTGCAGCCCGGTGGTGGGTTCGTCGAGAACATAGAGCGTGCGCCCCGTCGCGCGCCGCGAGAGCTCCTTCGCCAGTTTGACGCGCTGCGCCTCGCCGCCGGAAAGCGTCGTCGCCTGCTGGCCGACGCGGATATAGCCCAAGCCGACGCGCTGCAACGTTTCCAGCTTGCGGTAGATGGCGGGGACCGCGGCGAACAATTCCGCCGCCTCGTCCACGGTCATGGCGAGCACGTCGGCGATCGAGCGGCCCTTGTAGGCGACTTCCAGCGTTTCGCGGTTGTAGCGCGCGCCGTTGCAGGCCTCGCACGTGACGTAGACGTCGGGCAGGAAGTGCATCTCGATCTTGACGACGCCGTCGCCGAGGCACGCCTCGCACCGCCCGCCCTTGACGTTGAACGAGTAGCGGCCCGGCTTGTAGCCGCGCGACCGCGACTCGGGCAGGTCCGAGAACCAGTCGCGGATCGGCGTGAACGCGCCGGTATAAGTGGCGGGATTCGAGCGCGGCGTGCGCCCGATGGGCGATTGGTCGATATCGACGACCTTGTCGAGGAACTCCACGCCGGAGATCGAATCGTGCGCGCCCGGATGGGCGCGCGCGCCGTGCAGCGCCCGCGCCAGGGCGGGATAGAGCGTGTCGATCACCAGGCTCGACTTGCCGCTGCCCGAAACGCCGGTTACGCAGCAGAACGTTCCGAGCGGAATGGCGACCGACAGGTTTTTCAGGTTGTTGGCGCGCGCCCCCGACACCGCGATGCGCTGGCGCCGGGCGCGCGGGCCGGGGCCGGCGCGCTTTCCCGCGCGCCGCCGCGCCGGTATCGGTATCGCGCGCGCGCCCGACAGATACTGCGCGGTGAGGCCGGCGCCGGCGGCGATCGCGGCGCGCGGCGGCCCTTGGGCGACGACCCGCCCGCCGTGCTCGCCGGCGCCGGGGCCCATATCGACCAGGTAATCCGCGGCGCGGATAGCGTCCTCGTCGTGCTCGACCACGATCACCGTGTTGCCGAGGTCGCGGAGGTTGGCGAGGGTGCGCAACAGCCGCGCATTGTCGCGCTGGTGCAGGCCGATCGAGGGTTCGTCGAGCACATACAGGACGCCGGTGAGCCCCGAGCCGATTTGCGACGCGAGGCGGATGCGCTGGCCCTCGCCGCCGGAAAGCGTCGCCGAGGCCCGCGACAGGCTCAGATAGCCCAGCCCCACATCGACCAGAAACCCCAGGCGCAGGTTGATTTCGCGAAGGATTCGGTCGGCGATTTCGCGCTGCTTCGGCGTCAGCGCGCCGGCGAGGGCGGCGAACCGGGCCGCCGCCTCGCCGATCTGGCGGTTGGCGGCCTCGCCGATATGCTCGCCGTCGATCTTCACCGCCAGCGCCTCGGGCTTGAGCCGGAAACCGCTGCATTCTTCGCACGGCGCCTCGGACCGGAAGCGCCCCAGCTCCTCGCGCAGCCACGGGTTGCCCGCGCTCCGGTAGCGGCGCTCGAGGTTGGGGATAACGCCTTCGAACGGCCGCGTCGTGCTGTAGCGGCGCGCGCCGTCGTCGTAGTGCATGGTCACATCCTCGCCGCCGGAGCCGTAGAGGATGGCTTCGCGCGCCGGTTCGGGCAGGGCGGACCACGGCTTGGCCATGCTCAGGCCGTAATGTTCGGCGAGGCTTTCGAGCGTCTGGCGGTAATAGGGCGTGGCGGCGCCGGCCCACGGGCGGACGGCGCCGCGCGCAAGGCTCAGGCCGGGGTCGGGGACCACGAGCTCGGCCTCGAAATAGGGGAGCGCGCCCAGTCCCCCGCATTCCGGGCACGCGCCGTGCGGGTTGTTGAACGAAAACAGGCGCGGCTCGATCTCGTCGATGGCAAAGCCCGACACCGGACAGGCGAAGCGCGAGGAAAAGACGGTGCGCTCGCCGGTTTTCGCGTTTTCGGCGTACATCAGCCCGTCGGCCAGGTCGAGCGCGGTTTCCACCGAATCGGCGAGCCGGTTGCCGAGTCCCTCGCGCACCACGAGCCTGTCGACGACGACCTCGATATCGTGCTTGCGCCGCTTGTCGAGCGCCGGGGCGTCGGCGATGGCGTGGATCGCGCCGTCGATTTTCACGCGCTGGAAGCCGCGGCGGGCGAGTTGCGCGAGCTCCTTGCGGTATTCGCCCTTGCGCCCGCGCACCACGGGGGCGAGCAGGTAGAGCCGCGTTCCGGCCTCCATCGCGGTCACGGCATCGACGATCCGGCTGACCGACTGGCTCTCGATGGGCAGGCCGGTGGCGGGGGAGTAGGGGATGCCCACGCGCGCCCACAGCAGGCGCATGTAGTCGTAGATTTCCGTCACCGTGCCGACGGTCGAGCGCGGGTTGCGCGAGGTCGTTTTTTGGTCGATGGCGATGGCGGGCGACAGCCCCTCGATCGAATCGACGTCGGGCTTTTCCATCAGTTCGAGGAACTGGCGCGCATAGGCCGAGAGGCTCTCGACATAGCGCCGCTGCCCCTCGGCATAGACGGTGTCGAACGCCAGCGACGACTTGCCGGAGCCCGACACGCCGGTGACGACGATCAGCCGGTTGCGCGGCAGATCGACATCGACGCCCTTGAGGTTGTGCTCGCGGGCGCCGCGTATGGA
Organism: Alphaproteobacteria bacterium; assembly: GCA_965201115.1. Taxonomy (GTDB): domain Bacteria; phylum Pseudomonadota; class Alphaproteobacteria; order UBA7887; family UBA7887; genus JANQOH01. The sequence goes on along the minus strand of OZ241745.1, from coordinate 3,407,005 downwards.
GATGGCGTTCTGCATGGTCCGGCGCGGCGATTATAGGCCGGAGGGGCGCGCCGCGCGCGGTTCCCCGGCCGCCGCGCCGCCGCTATACTCCGCGCCCACACCGAAACCGGCGGGGGAGGGAATCGCGTCATGGCCGGCAGCGTCAACAAGGTAATACTGGTCGGCAGACTCGGCCAAGATCCTGTGGTCCGCAGTCTGCAGAATGGCGGGCGGGTGGCGAACCTGTCGGTCGCCACGAGCCGCCGCTGGAACGACCGCCAAACCAACGAGCAGCGCGAGCGCACGGAATGGCATCGCGTCGTGATTTTCGACGACATGCTGGTCGACGTCAGCGAGAAGTATCTGCGCAAGGGCCGGCAGGTCTATCTCGAGGGCGAGTTGCAGACGCGCAAATGGACGGACCAGTCGGGGCAGGAGCGCTACACGACCGAGGTCGTGCTCCAGCGCTTCCGCAGCCAGTTGACGATGCTGGACGCGCGGGGCGAAGACGGCGACGGCGGGGGCGGCGGCTTCGCGGGCGAGGGCGGCGGCGATTACGACCGCGCCGCGCCGCAGGGCGGCGGCGATTCGCGCCCGCAACCCGCCGCCGGCGGCGGCGGAGGCGGCGCGGACTTCGACGACGATATCCCGTTCTAGGCTCCGCGCCGAAGGCGCTGACTGCCTGGGTGCGTGGGCGTCCTGCCCGCACGTTTCCGCACGGCGCGGATGCCGAAGAGTGGGGCGGGGCCGCGCCGCTTGCGCTTCTCCCGCCGACGCCGCGCCGCGCGGAAACAAACGTGCGGGCAGGATGCCCGCGGTCCCGGGACCCGCCTTCGGCGGGGTTGCGCGCGGGGAGGGGCTCAGCGCTTGTCGATGGGCACGAAATCGCGGCGTTCGGGGCCGATATAGAGCTGGCGCGGGCGGCCGATCTTCTGGCTCGGATCCTCGATCATTTCGTTCCACTGCGCGACCCAGCCGACGGTGCGGGCCACGGCGAAAATGACCGTGAACAGTTCCATCGGGATGCCCATCGCCCGCAGAATGATGCCCGAATAGAAATCGACGTTCGGGAAGAGCTTGCGGTCGACGAAGTAGGGGTCTTCCAGCGCGATCTTTTCGAGCGCCATGGCCAGTTTCAGCAATGGCTCGTTTTCCACGCCGAGCTCGGCGAGCACTTCGTGCGCCGAAGTGCGCATGACCGCCGCGCGGGGGTCGTAGTTCTTGTACACGCGGTGGCCGAACCCCATCAGGCGGAAGGGGTCGTCCTTGTCTTTCGCGCGCTCGATAAACGCGCCGATACGCTCCACCGAGCCGATTTCCTCGAGCATGCGCACCACGGCCTCGTTGGCGCCGCCATGCGCCGGCCCCCATAGCGAGGCGACGCCCGCCGCGATGCAGGCGAACGGGTTTGCGCCCGACGACCCCGCCAGCCGCACGGTCGAGGTCGAGGCGTTCTGCTCATGGTCGGCGTGCAGGATCAGTATGCGGTCGATGGCGCGCGCCAGCACCGGGTTGACGTCGTAGGTCTCGGCCGGCACCGCGAACAGCATGTGCAGGAAATTCTCGGCGTAAGACAGATCGTTGCGCGGATATACGAAGGGCTGGCCGATCGAATACTTGTAGGCCATCGCGGCGATGGTCGGCATTTTGGCGACCAGGCGGTGGGAAGCGATCTCGCGCTCGCGCGCGTCGTTTATGTCAAGCGAATCGTGGTAGAACGCGCTCATCGCGCCGACCACGCCGATCAGCACCGCCATCGGGTGCGCGTCGCGGCGAAAGCCCCGATACAGATACGTCAGCTGCTCGTGCAGCATCGTGTGGTAGGTGACGTTGTAGGAAAACTCTTCCTTCTGCGCGCGGTCGGGCAGTTCGCCGTAGAGCAGCAGATAGGCGACCTCCATGAAGTCGCTCTTCCCGGCCAGATCCTCGATCGAGTAGCCGCGATGCAGCAGCACGCCGGCCTCGCCGTCGATATAGGTGATCGCCGACTCGGCGCTGCCGGTCGAGGTGAAGCCGGGGTCGTAGGTGAACATGCCGGTTTCGGCGTAGAGGCGGCGCACGTCGATCACGCTCGGCCCCATCGCGCCCGCGATGACCGGGACCTCGAAACGTTCGCCCGTCCGGTTATCGATCAGCGTGACCGACCCCGCAGTATTCGACGCCGCTTTCTCCGCCATGTCGCTTGCCATGCCCCACCCTTTCCGCTGCCCGCCGGATGGCGGATGGCGGCAGCATAAACGCTTGCGCGCGCCTTGGCAACGCCGCCCGGAAAGACGCTTTTCGCTTTCTCCATGAATATATTACGGTAATATCTTCATGTATTCTCCGATGCTGCCTCGCCCGCCGCGGCGGCAAGGGCGGCGGGCGCGAGGCGCTCCAGCGCGGCCTCCCGCCCCAGTATCGCGGCGACCTCGAAAATGCCCGGCGAGACCGCGGAGCCGGTGAGGGCGGCGCGCAGGGGTTGCGCGACCGCGCCGAATTTCAGGCCTTCCGCTTCGGCGAAAGCGCGCAGACAGGTCTCGACGGTTTCCGCACTCCACGGCTCGACGGCGGCGAGCCGCTCCGCGACCGCGGCGAGGCGGCGGCGGGCCTCCGCGGTCAGCAGTTTGCGCGCCCTGGCCGTCGCCGGCAGCGGCGGCGCATCGACGTAAAAGCGCGCGTTGCTCGCGAGTTCGACGAGCGTGGCGGCGCGCGGCTTGAGCCCCGGCATGGCCGCCTCGAGGCGCCGCTTGTCCGCCGCGTCGAGCGGGCGCCCCACCGCGCGCGACAGCGGCCCGGCGATCGCCTCGACCAGCGCGGCGGCGCTTTCGTTGCGGATATGGACGCCGTTGAGCGCAACCAATTTGGCGCCGTCGAAGCGCGCCGGCGCACGGCCCACGTTGCCCAAATCGAACCAGCGGATGGCGTCTTCGGTCGAAACGACCTCGTCGTCGCCGTGGCTCCAGCCCAGGCGCAGCAAGGCGTTGCGCATGGCCGCCGGGAGGATTCCCTCGCCGCGCCACGCCTCGACGCCGACCGCGCCGTGGCGTTTCGACAATTTCCCGCCATCGGCGCCGTGGATGAGCGGTACATGCGCGTACACCGGGGGGTTCCAACCCAGGGCGGCGTAGAGTCGGGCCTGGCGGAACGCGTTGGTGAAGTGGTCGTCGCCGCGGATAACGTGCGTAACGCCCATGTCGTAATCGTCCACGACGACGGAAAGCATGTAGGTGGGCGCGCCATCGGCGCGCAGCAGGATCATGTCGTCGAGTTGTTCGTGGGCGACGGTCACGCGGCCCTGGACGGCGTCGTCGATTGCGGTTTCGCCTTCCAGCGGCGCCTTGAGGCGGACGACGGGGTCGACGCCGGGCGGCGCGTCCGCCGGGTCGCGGTCGCGCCATGTCCCGTCGTACAGCCGCGCGCTGCCCGCGGCGCGGGCCCGCGCGCGCATGGCCGCCAGTTCCTCGGGCGCGCAATAGCAGCGATAGGCCTTGCCCGCCGCGAGCAGGCCGCGCGCGACATCCGCGTGGCGCGCGGCGTTGGCCGACTGCCGCACCGGCTCGCCGTCCCAATCCAGGCCGAGCCACGAGAGCGCGTCGAAGATCGCCTCTACCGCCGATTCGGTCGAGCGCGCGCGGTCGGTATCCTCTATGCGAAGCCGGAACCGCCCGCCGCGTCCGCGCGCATACAGCCAGTTGAACAGCGCCGTCCGGGCGCCGCCCAAGTGCAGATACCCCGTCGGCGAGGGCGCGAACCGCGTCACGACGCTCATGCGCTATCCTTCGTTCGGGCGGTCGGGCCGCGGGCGCCAATGTATCGAAGCGGCGCGCGCCGCGCGAACGGCGGCGGATACGAGAGGAGCGCGCCTTGGCCGGCCTGACGATTCGCGCGCTCGCCGGGGAACGGCCGCGCTGGCTGTTGTGGGTTCCGGTGGGATTCGGCGCGGGCGTCGCGTTCTATTTCGCGTTGCCGTTCGAGCCGCCGCTCTGGGCGGCGCCGGGGCTGGCCGCGTCCGCGGCGGCCGCCGCGCGCCTGGCGCGCCGCAACCATGCCGTCGCGATTCCCCTGCTCGCCGTCGCCATCGCCGCCGCGGGGGCGGCGGCCGCGGGCTTGCGCACAGCCTCGGTCGCCGCGCCGATTCTCGCCGCGGAGCACGGGCCGGCCACGATTCGCGGCACGGTTCTCGCCGTCGAGCCGCGCACGGCGGGCTACCGCGCGGTTATCGCGGTCGAGGACATCGAGCGGATCGCGCCCGAAGCGGCGCCCGAGCGGGTTCGCCTCAACATTCGCACCGGCGCGCCGCCGCCGCCGGGCCGGCCCATCTCCGTGCTCGCCATTCTCCTGCCGCCGCCGGGGCCGACGGCGCCCGGCGCATACGATTTCGCCCGCGCGCTGTTCTTCCAGCGCATCGGCGCGGTGGGATACGCGGTCGCCCCGCCCGAAGGCGGCGCCGCGGCGTCGGGCGGCTGGCGGGAGAGCCTGGCCGCGCTTCGCCTCGCCATCTCCGAACGCATCGCGGCGGCGATGACCGAGGGCCGTCCCGACGACGCCGAGGCGCAACAGCGCGCCCACGTGGCGTCGGCGCTGATCACGGGACTGCGCGGGGGCATCGACGAGTCGATATGGGCGGCGCTTCGCGACGCGGGGCTGGCGCATCTGCTGGCGATCTCCGGACTGCATATGGCGCTGGTCGCGGGCATCGTTTTCACCGTCCTGCGTTTCATGCTCGCCTGCGCGCCGCCGCTCGCGCTGCGCTATCCGATCAAGAAGTGGGCCGCCGCGGCGGCGCTTGCCGCGGCGTTCGCCTATCTCCTGCTGACAGGGGCGACCGTTCCGACGCGGCGGGCATGGATCATGGCGGCGTTCGTTCTCGGCGCGGTGATGCTCGATCGCGAGCCGCTTACCCTCCGGCCTGTCGCGTGGGCGGCGCTGGCGATTCTCGCACTGAACCCCGAGAGTCTCGCCGGCCCGAGTTTCCAGATGTCGTTCGCGGCCGTGACGGCGCTGGTTGCGGCATACGAGGCGATGCGCGCCGCGCGCCTGCGACGGGCTGCGCCTCCGCCGCGGCAGGTTTGGCGTCCGCTCGTCTACGTCGGCGGCGTCGCCGCCACGACTCTCATCGCGAGCCTGGCGACGGCGCCGTTCGCGGCGTACCACTTCAACCGGGTCGCGCTCTTCGGGCTGGCCGCCAATCTCGTCGCCGTTCCGGTCACGGCGTTGTGGATCATGCCGTGCGGGCTGGCCGCGCTGCTGGCGATGCCGTTCGGCCTCGAGGCGCCCGCCCTGGAGCTGATGGGGCAGGGGATTCGCGTCGTTATCGCCGCGGCGCGGGCGGGGGCGGACCTGCCGGGCGCGGTGGCGCTCGTTCCGTCGGCGCCGCCCGCCGCGCTCGCCGCGGCGGTTCTCGGCGGGCTGTGGCTCGCCATTTGGCGAAAGCCCGTCCGGTTTTGGGGCCTCGGCGGGATCGCGGCGGGCGTTCTCATCGCCGCGGCCGCGCGCGGGCCCGACATTCTTGTGAGCGACGACGGGCGGCTGTTCGCCGTGCGCCCGCCGTCGGGCGGGTTGGCGCTGTCGCCGCCGGGCGCGCGCGGTTTCGACGCGCGCAACTGGCTGCGCCGCGCGGGCGCGGCTTCGGCGGCGCCGTGGCCCGCCGAGTACGGGGCGTGCGACAGCCTGGGTTGCATCTACGCGCCGCCGGACGGGCCGCGCGCGGCGCTGGTTCGCGACGCGCGCGCACTGGCCGAGGATTGCGCGTTCGCCGACATCGTTGTCAGCGCGGCGCCGGCGCGCGATTGCGGCGCGGCGCAGGTTATCGACCGGCGCAACCTCCGGCGCGATGGCGCGCACGCCATCCGCTTCCGCGGCGGCGGGCGCGCGGAGATCACGCACGTCCGCGGCGCCCGCGGCGCGCGGCCGTGGGCGCCGGAACGCTCGCCGCGCGGTCAGTAGCGCCGGTAGAGCCCGACCAGCCGGCCCTGGACCTTGACGCGGTCCGGCCCGTAGATTTGCGTCTTGTGGGCCGGGTTCGCCGCCTCCAGCGCGATGGAGTCCCCCTTGCGCCGCAGGCGCTTCAGGGTGGCTTCCCGGTCGTCGACCAGGGCGACGACGATCTGGCCGCTGTCGGCGGTCTCGGCGCGTCCGACGATGGCGATGTCGCCATCCTGTATGCCGGCGTCCACCATCGAATCGCCGGATATCCGGAGGGCGTAATGCTCGCCCTGGCCGAGCAGCCCCGGCGGGATTTCGATCTCGCTCTCGACATCCTGCAGCGCCTCGATGGGCGTTCCCGCGGCGATGCGCCCGTAGAGCGGCACGACGACGTCGCGGGGCTCGCCCGCGGCCGGGCCCCGGGGGGCGCCCTGGAACTCGCCGCGCACCACGTTGGCGGCGGCGCCGGGCTTCTTTCCGATCGCCGTTTCGCGCGGCATCTTCAAGACCTCCAGCGCGCGCGCCCGGCGCGGCAGGCGGCGGATGAAACCGCGCTCTTCCAGCGCCTTGATCAGGCGGTGGATGCCCGATTTCGATTTCAGGGTAACGGCCTCCTTCATCTCGTCGTAGCTCGGCGCGATCCCGGTCGAGCCGAGATAGTTGTCGATATAGACGAGAAGTTCGTGCTGTTTGCGTGTCAACATGGCTTCCCCGCGTTGGGTTTCCGACGCTCCGATTCGGCGTCCGCGGCGGTTCTAGGTAAGTTCGCGATACGACGTCAAGGGTTTTTCGGCAACGAATCTAGAAGAAACCTGCATTGCGCAGCAGAAGCGCCTCGGTCGGCTCGCCCGCGGCGGCCGGCGGCGCGTGCGGCGGGCGCACCGCCAGGCAATCGGAACGCGCGAGCGGCGCGAGCATGGAGCTGTCCTGGACGGGGAACGGATCGGCGCGCAACGCGCCGTCCGGGCCGGGGACGAGGCGGCTGCGCAGGTAATCCTCGCGGCGGTCGTTGGCGGGCAGGGCGCGGGCGAGCGCCACGCGGCTGCGCAGGCGCGCGTCCTCGCGGTCGGGGTCGAGCCCCGAAAGCCGCGCGAGGGCGGGGCGCAGAAACACCAGCGCGCATACAAGCGCGGAAACCGGGTTGCCGGGCAATCCGAGAACCGGCGCGCCCTCGAGCCGTCCGAACATGAGGGGCTTGCCCGGACGCATGGCGATGCGCCAAAAGTCGAGCGCCATGCCGGCGCCGCCAAGCGTCTGCCGCACAAGGTCGCGCTCGCCCACCGAGACGCCGCCGGTCGTCACGAGAAGGTCGTGGCCGCGCGCGCCGCGCACCATGCGGCGCAGGGCGTCCGCCTCGTCGGGGGCGACGCCCAGGACGAGCGGCGCGCCGCCCCACGCGCGCACCGCCGCCGCCAGCGCGATGGAGTTGGCGCTCACGATGCGGTCGCGGCCCAGCGGCTCGCCCGGCATGACGACTTCGTCGCCGGTGGCGAGTATCGCCACTCGCGGCCGCCGCGCCACGGTGAGCCACGGATGGTTCATGGCGGCCGCGAGCGCGATGTCGCGCGCGCCGAGCGCGCGGCCCGGCTCGAGGCCGGCGTCGCCGACGGTAAAGTCGAGACCCGCCTTGCGGATGTAGCGGCCCGGCGGGGCGGCCTCCAGCACCGTCACCTCATCGCCGCCGGCCTTCGCGTTTTCCTGGATGACGATGGCGTCGGCGCCTTCGGGCACGGGCGCGCCGGTGAAGATGCGCACGGTCTCGCCGGCGGCGACCGCGCCGTCGAACCCGGCGCCGGCGGAGGAGACGCCGATCCGCCGCAGCGTCGCCGGGGGCGCGGCGATGTCGGCGGCGCGCGCCGCATATCCGTCCATCGCCGATACGTCGGCGGGGGGCTGCGTGCGCCGCGCCGCGACCGGCCGGCTCAACACGCGCCCCGGCGCGCCGGAAAGAGACACTTGCTCGCCCGGCAGCGGCTCGAACGCGGCGAGTATGCGCGCCCGCGCTTCGGCGACCGGGATCAGATCATCCGGCATCGTAGCGGCCCGACTTGCCGCCGGATTTGTGCAGCAGGCGGATGTCGGAAATGCGCATGCCGCGATCGACCGACTTGCACATGTCGTAGATCGTCAGCGCGGCGACCGACGCGGCGGTCAGCGCCTCCATTTCCACTCCGGTGCGCCCCACGAGCTTGCAGGCGGCAGCGATATCGACCGCGTTCCCGCCGTCCGGGAAGCCGAACTCCACCGAGACCGAGGTCAGGGCCAGGGGATGGCAGAGGGGGATCAGATCGGGCGTGCGCTTTGCCGCCATGATACCCGCGAGCCGCGCGACGCCGAGCACGTCTCCCTTCCTGTGTCCGCCGGCGCGTATCAGGCGGAGGGTTTCCCCGCTCATCGACACGCGCGCGCCGGCCCTGGCGATGCGTTCGGTCGGCGGCTTGGCGCCGACATCGACCATTGCCGCCCGGCCCTCGGCGTCGAAATGAGTGAGTTCGGGCGGGCGCAGCAGGGCGCGCGCCGCCGCCTCGACGTCGTCCCGGCGCATCAGCGCTTCGCCGACCAGGAAGCACCTGGCCCCCGCGGCCCTCATGCGCGCAATGTCGGCCGCGCCGGCAATGCCGCTTTCGCACACGAGCACGCGGTCGGCGGGAACGCGCGGCGCCAGCGCCTCGGTCGTCGCCAGATCGACTTCCAGGGTCTTCAGGTTGCGGTTGTTGACGCCGATCAGGCGCGCGGGCAGGGCGAGCGCGCGCTCCAGCTCTTCCGCGTCATGGACTTCGCAGAGGCAGTCCATCCCGAGCCGGGCGGCTTCGTCGAGCAGCGCCCGCGCCGTTGCGTCATCGACGGCCGCCGCGATGACCAGTATGGCGTCGGCGCCGAAGGCGCGGGCCTCCGTAACCTGCCAAGGGTCCACCATGAAATCCTTGCACAGCACGGGCAGCGCGCACGCGGCGCGGGCGGCCGCCATATAGGCCAGCTTGCCCTGGAAGTACGGTTCGTCGGTGAGCACCGAGAGGCATGCGGCGCCCCCGGCGGCGTAGGCGCGCGCCAGCGCGGGGGGATCGAAATCGGCGCGAATCGTTCCCCGGCTCGGCGACGCCTTCTTGATTTCCGCGATCAGGCCGACCCCGCGCGCGGCGGCCGCGCTTTCCAGCGCGGCCGCGAAGCCGCGCGGCGGCGGCGCGGCGGCGGCTTCGGCGGCGACCGCGGCGAGCGGCCGGCGCGCCTTGCGCGCGGCGACGTCGACGCGCTTGCGGTCGCATATGCGCGCCAGCGCGTCGCTCATGCGCCGGAACCGGCCGTGGTTTCCCGCAAGCGCTCCAGAACGCGGCGCGCCGAGCCGTCGTCGATCGCCGCGGCGGCGCGCGCGGCGCCCGCTTTCAGATCGGGCGCCTTGCCGGCGACGATCAGCGCCGCGCCGGCGTTGAGCAGCACAATGTCGCGGAAGGCGCCGCGCTCGCCGTCGAGCAGGGCGCGTATGGCGGCGGCGTTGCGCTCCGGGCCGCCGCCGGCGAGGGCGGCGGCGGCGGCGCGCGGCAGGCCGGCGTCTTCCGGCGCAACCTCGAACCGGGAGACGGCGCCGTCCTTCAGCTCGGCGACGGCGGAGGGGCCGGTCGTTGTGAGCTCGTCCATCCCGTCGCGGCCATGTACTACCCAGACGCGCTCCGCGCCGAGCTTGCCGAGCACCTCGGCGAGGGGTTCGAGCCAGCGCGCGTCGAACACGCCGACGAGCTGCCGCGCCGCCCCGGCCGGGTTCGACAGCGGCCCCAAGAGATTGAAGATCGTTCGCGTTCCCAGCTCCACCCTGGCGCCGGCGACGTGGCGCATCGCCGCGTGGTGTTGCGGCGCCATGAGGAAGCCGAAACCGGCGCGCTCCAGCGACGCGGCGGCCGCCTCCGCGCCGGCCTCGACGTTTACGCCCAGCGCCCGCAAGACGTCGGCGGAGCCCGAACGCGACGACATGGCGCGGTTGCCGTGCTTGGCCACGGGAACGCCGCAACCGGCGGCGACCAGCGCGGCGGCAGTAGAAACGTTATACGTCCCCTTGCCGTCGCCGCCCGTGCCGCAGGTGTCGATTGCGCCGGGGGGCGCGGCAATCCTGAGCGCCTTTTCGCGCATGGCGCGCGCGGCGCCGGCGATTTCCGCCGCCGTTTCGCCGCGCACCCGCAGGCCCATGAGGAAGGCGCCGGTCTGCGCCGCCGTCGCGCCGCCCGACATCATGACGTCGAACGCGGCGCGGGCCTGGTCTTCGGTCAGCGTTTCGCCGGCGGCGATCCGCCCGAGCAAGGTCTTGAAATCGGCCATGTCTCCCCTCATGCCGCCGCGCGCCGCCGCGCGCCCGCCGCGGCCAGGAAATTCGCCAGCAGATCGTGCCCGTGCCGCGAGGCGATGCTCTCGGGGTGGAACTGCACGCCGTGGATCGGCAGCTCGCGGTGAGCGACGCCCATGACGACCCCGTCATCGGTTTCCGCCGCGACCTCGAGGGAGTCGGGCATGCTCGCCGGGTCGACCGTCAGCGAGTGATAGCGCGTCGCCTCGAACGGCGAGGGTATGCCGTCGAACAGCGGGCCGCCCCGGTGGCGGATCGCGCTGAGCTTGCCGTGCATGGGCGCGGGGGCGCGCACGATGCGCGCGCCGAACGCTTGCGCGATCGCCTGATGGCCCAGGCACACGCCGAGGATCGGGACGCGGCCCGCCGCCAGCCGCACGAGCTCGAGGCAGATGCCCGCGCGGTCGGGGTCGCACGGCCCCGGCGACAGCACGATCGCCTCCGGGCGGGCCGCCAGCACGGCGGGCGCGTCGATGGCGTCGTTGCGCCGCACCGCGACCTCGGCCCCGAGCTCGCCGAGAAAGTGGACGAGGTTGTAGGCGAAGCTGTCGTAGTTATCGATAAGGATCAGCATTGCCTCGATTCCCGGCCGGGAGCGGCGGGCGCGCGGCCGCGCCGGCTCCGCAGGGCCCGCAACAGACAATTCGCACCGCGCGGCGTCAAGCCCGCGCCCTGTGCCGGGAAAGGCGGGCCGCGCTTCCCCGCCGACATCGCGCCTTGCGGGAACGTGCGGGCAGGATGCCCGTGGTCCCGGGCCCCGCCTTCGGCGGGGTAGGCATTTCGGTACGGGCGCTCGGCATTGCTGCCGTTTCGGCCGTTCGGGGCGGGCGGGGGCCGGCGGTTGCGGGGCATTGCGGGGCTCCGCCGGGCCCGGGGCGGGCGCGTCTTCCCTGCCGACATCGCGCCTTGCGGGAACGTGCGGGCAGGATGCCCGCGGTCCCGGGCCCCGCCTTCGGCGGGGTAAGCATTTCGGTACCGGCGCTCGGCATTGCTGCCGTTTCGGCTGTTCGGGGCGGGCGGGGGGCCGGCGGTTGCGGGGCTCCGCCGGGCCCGGGGCGCGCGGCCGCGCCTCCCCGCCGACGACGCGCGTGGCGCAAACGTGCGGGCAGGATGCCCGCGGTCCCGGGCCCCGCCTTCGGCGGGGTAAGCATTTCGGTACAGGCGCTCGGCATTGCTGCCGTTTCGGCCGTTCGGGGCGGGCGGGGGGCCGGCGGTTGCGGGGCATTGCGGGGCTCCGCCGGGCCCGGGGCGGGCGCGCCTTCCCTGCCGACATCGCGCCTTGCGGGAACGTGCGGGCAGGATGCCCGCGGTCCCGGGCCCCGCCTTCGGCGGGGTAGGCATTTCGGTACAGGCGCTCGGCATTGCTGCCGTTTCGGGCTGTTCGGGGCGGGCGGGGGGCCGGCGGTTGCGGGGCATTGCGGGGCTCCGCCGGGCCCGGGGCGGGCGCGCCTTCCCTGCCGACATCGCGCCTTGCGGGAACGTGCGGGCGAGACGCCCGCGCACCCGGGCGGTCCGCGCCTTCGGCGCGTTGCGGGGCTCCGCGGGGCCCGGGGTTCTTCGGCGGCGGCGGTGTGGGCGTCGGTCATGGGAGTATTAAAGCGGTTTGGGGCGGGGGGCGGGAGAGGACCATGGTCCTCCCTTGCGGGGGCTTGCGCGGCGGGGCGATCGGTCGGTTATGGCGGGGGGCCGGGGCGGGCCTTGCGGACGGCGGCGCGGAGGGTTAGGGTTGCCCCCGTCGCGCCGCAACCGCGCCAGGACGCCATGACCGCCTCCATCGCCCAGCCGAAACTCGCCGCCGCGCCTTGCGAACCCGCGGTAACCGGCGAGGAACTGCTTGCGTGCTACCGCCGGATGCTGCTGCTGCGCCGGTTCGAGGAGAAGGCCGGCCAAATGTACGGCCTCGGGCTGATAGGCGGCTTCTGCCACCTCTATATCGGGCAGGAAGCGGTCGCGGTGGGCATCGAACGGGCCATCGGGCGCGACGATCCGGTGGTCACGAGCTATCGCTGCCACGGTCACGCGGTGGCGCGGGGCGTTCCGCCGCGGCTGGTGCTGGCCGAGCTCGCGGGGCGGGGCGCGGGCGTCTCGAAGGGCAAGGGCGGGTCGATGCACATGTTCGCGCCCGAGCGCGGCTTCTGGGGCGGCCACGGCATTGTCGGCGCGCAGGTTCCCATCGGCGCCGGCATCGCGTTCGCGCTGAAATACCGCGGCTCGGATCGCGTGTGCTTCACCTGTTACGGCGATGGCGCCGCCAATCAGGGGCAGGTTCACGAGGCCTACAACATGGCCGCGCTGTGGCGGCTGCCGATCGTCTATGTCATCGAGAACAACCGCTATGCGATGGGCACGTCGGTGGGGCGCTCCACGGCCGTGGCGGAGCTCTACAAGCACGCGCGGGCCTTCGGCATTCCCGGCATCCAGTGCGACGGCATGGACGTCGCCGCGGTCCGCGACGCGGCGCGCGAGGCGGCGTCGTGGGCGCGCGCGGGCAACGGCCCCATGCTGGTGGAGGCGAAGACCTACCGCTACCGCGGCCACTCGATGTCGGACCCGGCGAAATACCGCTCGCGCGACGAAGTGCGCGAGGTGCGCCGGGCCCATGATCCCATCGATCGCGCGAAGGCGCGCCTGCTGGCGATGGGCGCCGCGGGCGAGGACGAGCTGAAGGCGCTCGATCGCGAGATACGCGCCGAAATCGCCGAAGCGGCGGAGTTCGCCCAGAACAGCGCCGAGCCGGATGCGTCCGAGCTCGAGCGCGACGTCACGGCCTGAGCCGATGGCGGCGATCACCGTGCGCGAGGCGCTCCGCGACGCCATGGCCGAGGAAATGCGGCGCGACGAAAATGTCTTTTTGATGGGAGAGGAAGTCGGCGAATACGAGGGCGCCTACAAGGTCAGCCAGGGAATGCTGGCGGAGTTCGGCCCGCGCCGGGTGGTCGATACGCCCATCGCCGAGGCGGGATTCGCCGGGCTCGGCGTCGGCGCCGCGTTCATGGGGCTGCGGCCCATCGTCGAGTTCATGACCTTCAACTTCGCCATGCAGGCGATGGACCAGATCGTCAATTCCGCCGCCAAGACCCGCTACATGTCGGGCGGCGCGGTGAGCTGCCCCATCGTGTTCCGCGGCCCCAACGGCGCGGCGTCGCGCGTCGCGGCGCAGCATTCGCAGGACTTTTCGTCGTGGTACGCGCATGTGCCGGGGCTCGCGGTAATCGCGCCCTGCGGCCCCGCCGACGCCAAGGGCCTGCTCAAGGCGGCGATCCGCGACGACAACCCGGTGCTGTTTCTCGAAAACGAGCTGCTGTACGGGCGCAGCGGCGCGGCGCCGGAGGGCGATTGCGTCGTTCCCATCGGCAAGGCGGCGACCGCGCGCGCGGGTTCCGACGTCACGATCGTCGCGTTTTCGCGCGGCGTCGAGCTTGCGCTGGAAGCCGCGGAGACGCTGGCCGGCGAGGGCGTGAGCGCCGAGGTCATCGACCTGCGCACCTTGCGGCCGCTCGATATCGACGCCGTGGTCGCGTCGGTGGAGCGCACCCATCGCGCCGTGACGGTCGAGGAGGGCTGGCCCTCCGCCGGCATCGGCGCCGAGATCGCCGCGCAAGCGATGGCGCGGGCTTTCGACTGGCTCGACGCGCCGGTCGAGCGCGTCGCCGGCGCCGAAACGCCCATGCCCTATGCGGCCAATCTCGAACGCCTGGCGCTGCCGGACGCCGGGCGCGTCGTTGCCGCCGTCCGGCGCGCCTGTTACCGCTGAGCGCGAATTCACGGAGTTCGTCATGCCGACCCACATACTGATGCCCGCCCTGTCGCCCACCATGACCGAGGGAACGCTCGCCCGCTGGCTGAAAACCGAGGGCGACGCCGTCGAACCCGGCGACATCGTGGCCGAAGTCGAAACCGACAAGGCGACGATGGAGATCGAAGCGGTCGATGAGGGCGTGATGGGGAAGATACTCGTCGCCGAGGGCGTCGAGGGCGTGAAGATCAACACGCCGATCGCGGTTCTGCTCGGCGAGGGGGAAGAGGCGCCGGCGACGGCTCCGCCGGCCGCCGCCGCGCCGCCGGAGCCCGCGGCGCCGTCTCCGGGCGCCGCCGCCGCGCCCGCGGCGGCCGTTGCGGCCGCGGCGCCGAAACCGAACGGCGGCGGGCGCGTGTTCGCCAGCCCGCTGGCGCGGCGCATGGCGGCGCAGGCCGGGCTGGACCTCGCGCAACTGACCGGAACGGGGCCGCGGGGGCGCATCGTCAAGCGCGATATCGAGGCCGCGCTCGCGGCGAAACCCGCGCCCGCCGCCGCGCCGGCGCCCGCGGCGAAGGCGCCCGCCGCGCCGCCGCCGACGGGCGCGGCGGCGACCGCCGTTCCCAACACCGGCATGCGCAAGACGATCGCCCGCCGCCTCGTCGAATCGAAGCGCAACGTGCCGCACTTCTATCTCACGGTCGATTGCGGGATCGACTCGATGCTCGAAATCCGCAAGGCGCTCAACGCGCGTATCGGCGGCGGGAAGATTTCGGTCAACGATTTCGTCGTGCGCGCCGCCGCGCTCGCCTTGCGCAAGGTTCCGGAGGCCAACGCCTCGTGGACCGACGCGGAAACGCTCCGCTACGACACGATCGACATTGCGGTGGCCGTGGCGGTCGAGGGCGGGCTGGTGACGCCGGTGGTGCGCAACGCCGACAACAAGGGCCTCGCGGCGATCTCCGCCGAGATGGCGGATTTCGCGGAACGCGCCCGCGCCGGCAAGCTCGCGCCCGAGGAATACCGGGGCGGCGGCTTCTCGCTCTCGAATCTCGGCATGTACGGAATCCGCGAGTTCGCCGCCGTCATCAACCCGCCGCAGGCGGGCATTCTCGCCGTCGGCGCGGGCGAACAGCGCCCTGTCGTCAAGGACGGCGCGCTCGCCATCGCCACGGTCATGTCCTGCACGCTGTCGGGCGATCACCGCGTTATCGACGGCGCGATCGGCGCGCGCTTCCTCGCCGCGTTCAAGGGACTCGTCGAAGACCCGCTGACGATGCTGCTGTAATGGCCGAAAACCGCTTCGATATCGTCGTCGTCGGCTCCGGCCCGGGCGGCTATGTCGCCGCCATCCGGGCGGCGCAGCTCGGCATGAGCGCGGCGGTCGTGGAGCGCGACCGCCTCGGCGGCGTCTGCCTCAACTGGGGCTGCATACCCACCAAGGCGCTGCTGCGCGCCTCGGAAATTCGCCATCTGCTCGGCGATCTCGACCGCTTCGGGTTTTCCGCCAACGACATATCGTTCGACGCGAAAAAGGTCGTCGCCCGCTCGCGCGCCGTGGCCGACCGCCTGTCGAAGGGCGTTCGCTTCCTGCTGCGCAAGAACGGCGTGACGGTTGTGGAAGGCAATGGCGCGCTGGCGGGCAAGGGCGCGGTATCGGTCCGCGGCGCCGATGGGGCGGAAACCGCGCGCCTGCGGGCCGGGCACATCGTCCTGGCGACCGGCGCGCGCGCGCGGGCGCTGCCCGGAATCGAACCCGACGGCAAGCGGATATGGACCTATCGCGAGGCGATGGTTCCCGAGCGCATTCCCGAATCGGCGCTGGTAATCGGCTCCGGCGCCATCGGCGTCGAGTTCGCCAGCTTCTACCGCGACATGGGCGCCGAGACGACGGTCGTGGAAATGCTCGACCGCATCCTGCCCGCCGAAGACGCGGAAATCTCGGATTTCGCGCGCAAGGCGTTCGAGAAACAGGGCATGACGATACATACCGGAACCACCGTCGAGGCGCTGGAAGAGCGCGGCGGGCGCATCGCCGCCCGGCTCGACCCGGCGGGAGACGTTACGGTCGAGACGGTCATCCTCGCGGTCGGAATCGTCGGCAACACGGAAAATCTCGGTCTCGAGGGAACGGGCGTCCGCGTCGAGCGCGGCCATGTCGTTGTCGATGAGTGGATGCGCACGGGCGAACCCGGCGTTTATGCGATCGGCGACGCGGCGGGCCCGCCGTGGCTGGCGCACAAGGCGAGCCACGAGGGCGTGCTGTGCGTCGAGCGAATCGCCGGCGTCGAGGGCGTCCACCCGCTCGATACGCGCAACGTCCCCGGCTGTACCTATTGCCGCCCGCAGGTGGCCAGCGTCGGCCTCACCGAGGCGGCGGCGCGCGAATCGGGGCGCGGGATCAGGGTCGGGCGCTTTCCCTTCGCCGGCAACGGCAAGGCCATTGCCTTGGGCGAGCCGGAAGGGCTGGTCAAGACCGTGTTCGACGCCGCAACCGGCGAGCTCCTCGGCGCGCACATGATCGGCGCGGAGGTCACCGAGCTCATCCAGGGCTACGCGGTGGCGCGGACGCTGGAAGGCACCGAGCGCGATCTCATGGACACGATCTTCCCGCACCCGACGATTTCCGAGGCGATGCACGAATCGGCGCTCGATGCCTGGGACCGGGCTCTCCACATCTAGCGCGCCGCCGCGGCGGGCGCGCAAACCCGACTGGATCCGCGTCCGCGCTCCGGTCTCTCCCGGCTACGCCGAGACCCGGCGGACGATACGCCGGCTCGCGCTGAACACGGTGTGCGAAGAAGCCGCCTGCCCGAATATCGGCGAATGCTGGGCCGGGGGGCACGCCACCGTCATGATCCTCGGCAGCGTGTGTACGCGCAAATGCGCCTTCTGCAACGTCGCGACCGGCCGCCCTGACCTGCTCGACCCGCACGAGCCCGACCGGCTGGCGGCGGCGGTCGGCGAGCTCGGCTTGCGCCATGTGGTGGTGACGTCGGTGGATCGCGACGACCTGCCCGACGGCGGCGCCGGCCATTTCGTGCGCTGCATCGAGCGCATCCGCGAGGAAGCGCCGGGCGTCACCATCGAGGTGCTGACGCCGGATTTCCAGCGCAAGGACGGCGCGATCGAGGCGGTCGCCCGCGCCCGGCCCGATGTCTATAACCACAATCTCGAGACCGTGCCGCGGCTCTACCGGAAAGTCCGCCCCGCGGCGCGTTATGCGCACTCGCTGGCGCTGCTCCGGCGCGCCAGGGAGGCGGAGCCCGCGCTGTTCACCAAATCCGGCCTGATGGTGGGGCTGGGCGAGACCGAGAGCGAAATCCTGGACGTCATGGCCGACATGCGCGCCCACGACATCGATTTCCTCACCATCGGCCAGTATCTCCAGCCGAGCCCGAAACACCATCCGGTGATCGAGTTCGTTCCGCCGCAAAAATTCGCCGAATATCGCGAGGCCGCGGCGGAGATGGGCTTCCTGATGGTCTCGGCCTCGCCGCTGACCCGGTCGTCCTACCACGCCGACGCCGATTTCCAGGCGCTGCGGGCGGCGCGCGCGCGGGGGTAGGGGCGCATGCCCGCGCATTCCGAGCGGCGGGTTCTGCCCTACACCGCCGAGCAGTTGTTCGACCTCGTCGCCGCCGTGGAGCGCTACCCCGAGTTCCTGCCCTGGTGCAAGGAAACCCGCATCCTCGCCCGCGAGGGCGACGTGTTCCACGCGGAAATGACCATCGGCTTCAAGACGGTACGGCAGGCGTTCGGCTCGCGCGTCGAAACCGCGCGCCCGCACCGCATAGACGTCGAACCCACAAGGGGGCCGTTCCGCCGCATGGAGAACAGGTGGCGTTTCGCCGATCTGCCCGGAGGCGGCTGCCGGGTCGATTTCGAGGTGGATTTCGAGTTTCGCTCGCGCCTGCTGCGCACGCTGATAGGCGCGCTGTTCCACGAGGCGGCGCGGCGCATGGTCGCCGCGTTCGAGGCCCGCGCCCGGGCGCTCTACGGGCCGGGGCGCCCCGCCATCGCCGCGGCGCAACCCCGCCCGCGCGCGCCATGACCGCCCGGCCGCCCGCGAAGCCCGAGGGAGACGCCGAATACGACGCCATGTTCGGCGGCGTGTCCCGCATCGTCGAGGCCGCGCGCCAAACCGCGGCGCGGGCGGTCAACGCGCTCATGACTGCGGCGTATCGGGCGATCGGCCGCTACATCGTGGAGTTCGAACAAGAGGGCAGGGAGCGCGCCGACTATGGCGGCCGCCTTGTCGAGCGGCTTTCCGCCGATCTTTCCGCCCGCTACGGGCGCGGCTTTTCGCTGCGCAACCTGTGGCAGATGCGGGCGTTTTACCGTGCCTGGCCGCTGGCGCCCGCCGCGCGCGGAGAGAGCGTTTCAGGACGGATTCCGCAGACAGCGTCTGCAGAATCCGTCCTCGAAGGGGTTGCCATGATATCCTCGGAGGAATCCGCTCCGGAGGACATTGTAAAAATCCTCTCAACGGAGCCGCGGACAGGACGGATTCTGCATACGCTGTCTGCAGAATGTGTCCTCGAAGCCGTCGCGCCGCGGTTTCCGCTTCCGTGGTCGGCGTATGTGCGCCTGATGGCGCTGGAAAACCCGCATGCCCGCGCCTTCTACGAAGCCGAGGCCCTGCGCGGCGGCTGGACCGTCCGCCAGCTCGAGCGGCAGGTCGGTTCGCAGTTCTACGAGCGCACGGCGCTTTCGCGCGACAAGGCCGCCATGCTGCGCGCGGGGGAAACGCGCTTCCCGGAGACCGCGCCGAGGATTACATAAAGGACCCGTATGTCCTCGAATTCCTGGATTTAAAGGATGAGTATTCGGAGACCGACCTGGAAGACGCCCCGATCTCCCGTCTTCAGACCTTTCTACAGGAACCGGGGGAGGAGTTTGCGTTCGTGGCGAGGCAGAAACGCCTGCGCATCGGCAGCGAATGGTATCGGGTCGACCTCCTGTTCTTCCACCGGCGCCTCCGCTGCCTCGCGGTCGTCGATTTGAAGATCGGGAGGTTCACCCATGCCGACGCCGGGCAGATGCATCTATACTGCAACTACGCGCGGGAGAATTGGGCCATGGAAGGCGAGAACCCGCCCATCGGCCCGATACTCCGTTCCCAGAGAGACACGGCCGTCGCCAAATACGCGCTCGACGGGCTGCCCAACAAGGTAGTGGCGGTGGAGTATCGCACGACGCTGCCCGATGAAGACGTGCTCGCGCGGGAGATCGCGCGGACGAGGGCGGCGCTGAACGCGCGCCGCGGCCCGCCGCGCGCGCGGTAGCCGCCGCTCGACCCGCGTTCGTTCTTGCGGCGCGAAGGCGGGGCGGTTATGGTTGCGGTGTGTGGGTGCGCGGGGGCGGATGCCGGGCGGGGCGCCGGCGGGCCCTGCGGGCGCGGCCTGGGAGGCGAGGGGGGCGCGGAACATGGCGGCGAAGCGCGGTATCGAGGCGTATGCCCATGCGGGCAAGGCGCGGGCGAACAACCCGCCGGTGGGGCTGGTCACGCCGGAGACCGACCGCGACGCGGGCGCCAGGCGGTGGGCGCACGACCCGCATATCGACCCGCAACTGGCGTGGGCGGGCAAGGCCGAGCATGCGTCGTTCGACGTCTCCACCGTGTCGCTGCATGTGCATGAGCGCATGGACCCGCGCACGATTGTCGAGGCGGCGCGCGGGCGCAACGGCGCGGCGCCGGGGCAGCCGTCGCTGTTCGCGGCGCCGGAGGAAACCCGCCGATTCGCGGCGGCGAAGCGAACCGATATCGCGCCGCGCGCTCGGCAGCCGACACCGCGCCCCGCCGACAGACGCTGGACGCAGGCGCGAAAAGGCCGGGCGCGCCACGGAGAGAAAGCGTTCCCGCGCGCGGGAACATGCATATGCCGACGCGGTACCCGGGTATTCATCGGCGCGTGGCCGACGACGCGGATGAGAAGGCGGGCGCGGTCGGGCGGCTCGCTCGACAAGTAGCTGTCCGCGCGGCGCCTGTTGACTCGCCGGCCGACATGACGTTGGATAACACTCGGCGAGCGGGCTGGCGAGTC
Organism: Alphaproteobacteria bacterium; assembly: GCA_965201115.1. Classification (GTDB taxonomy): domain Bacteria; phylum Pseudomonadota; class Alphaproteobacteria; order UBA7887; family UBA7887; genus JANQOH01. The sequence goes on along the minus strand of OZ241745.1, from coordinate 3,387,006 downwards.
GCCGTGCGGTGCGCCAGCCTGCCGGCGGAGTTACCATGGCGCGCGCCGACATTCGGTGCGGGTTGGAACGCGGCGCATGATCGCGCGCGAATCGGGGAGTGGGCGCATGTCTATCGATCCACGCGAACAGCATGCCGCAACGACAGCGTTGCGTGAGCAGGTAGACGCGGGTCGCCGCGAAATCCGGACCGACGGCTACGCGATGTCGATCGGCGAGCTGGCGTCGTTATACGAAGATGGCGAGATGATCATATATCCGCGCTTCCAGCGGTTTTTCCGGTGGACGGCGGAGCAGAAGGCGCGGCTGATCGAATCCATCTTGCTTGGCATTCCCTTGCCGCAGATATTCTTGAGTCAGAGGGATGACGGTGTGTGGGAAGTCGTCGACGGGTTGCAGAGGCTTTCGACTGTCTTTGAGTTCATGGGGAAACTAAATAAAGAACATGACGCTACGGCGCCGACGCCGCCCCCCTTGGCGAAGGTTAAATATCTTCCCGCTCTGGAAGGAATGACATGGGACAGACTGCCCAAGGAATTGAACTTGGACTTTCGACGGACGAAGATGAATATAAGCATTATACTAAGGGGCGGCGATGCGCGGGCGAAGTACGAACTTTTTCAACGCCTCAACACCGGCGGTTCGCCATTGAGTGAACAGGAAGTGCGGAACTGTGTTCTGATCATGGAAAACGAGGGTTTTTTTGAATGGATAGAGGAACTTTCCAGGCATGATGATTTTGCCGAATGCGTTGCAATAAGCGATCGCCTGACGGTAGAGGGGTATCACATGGAACTGGCGTCGCGGCTCATCGTCTTTTCCATGATCGATATAGATGAATTGCAAGGAGACGTAGGCACGCTTGTGACCGACAAGCTCATCAATATGGCAAAAATGGGGTCGGAGAACCGGACGCTGTGGAGTAACGTATTTACGGGGACTTTCTCGATACTGGCGCGCGCTGCGCTGGGAAATCGAGTGTTCAAGCGATACAGCGAAGCCGAAGGGCGATTTAAGGGTGGATTCCTGCTTTCTCCTTTTGAGGTAGTGGCTTGCGGAATTGCCCATCATTTAGCGAACGGCGTCCCTGCATCGCGATATTCGGATCGGCTTGTTTTGAGTCGAGCCAAATCGATGTGGAGCGATGAAGAATTCAGGATTTTCGCAAGAAGCGGACTTTCGGCAACGTACCGGTTGCGGAGCTCTATCGCCTACGGCCGAAATCTGTTCGAAATTGGGAGTCTCAGAGATGGATGAAACGGTCTTTTTCGTGCGATTGGAGCAGGCGGCGGTATGGAGAAAACGAGAACTTGCCGATATCGCGCTCGGAGTACAGGAGATAAGTAGCAAATCTTCGCGATTTGCGCTCATGCGCGCCGGCATTGTGATGTGCTACGCGCATTGGGAAGGCTTCGTTCGGGACTCGAGTGAACTATTTATGAGATATCTCGGCGAGCAGAGGCTCGGCGTATACCAATTGAAGAAGAATTTTGTGGCGCTCCTGAATACGGATGGCAACGAGCGTGATTTTAATTACGCAAGGCGCCGCATGCGGCACGACCGCGCGGGTAATCTGGGATCGAAGGAATTGCGCAAGATTATATGGCAGTTGGGGTTGGATTATCGGCCCTTCGAATCGAGTCAGACGGCTATCGAGAGCCTGGTTAAGAGGAGGAATTCGATTGCCCACGGCGAATGCACCGGTGTCGGGGAGGAAGAATACAAACGGGTAATCGACGATGTTCGAAAATTTATGGAATTGTTCGAAACCCAGATCGATTGTTCCGTTCGCGAACAACGGTACCTGGATAACGCGCCCAGGCCGTGACTGCGGAGTCGCATTCGAACTTCGATGGCGATGCAGTCTGGGCAAGCGACTTCGGAACCGCGTTCGTTCTTGCGGCGCGAGCGCGGGGCGGTTATGGGTACGGGTCGGGCGCGCGGGGGTGGATGCCGGCGGGGCGGCGGCGGTCCCGAAGGGCGCGGCCTGGGAGGCGAGGGGGCGCGGAACATGGCGGCGAAGCGCGGTATCGAGGCGTATGCCCATGCGGGCAAGGCGCGGGCGAACAACCCGCCGGTGGGGCTGGTCACGCCGGAGACCGACCGCGACGCGGGCGCCAGGCGGTGGGCGCACGACCCGCATATCGACCCGCAACTGGCGTGGGCCGGCAAGGCCGAGCATGCGTCGTTCGACGTATCCACCGTGTCGCTGCATGTGCATGAGCGCATGGATCCGCGCACGATTGTCGAGGCGGCGCGCAAGCGCAACGGCGCGGAGCCGGGGCAGCCGTCGCTGTTCGCGGCGCCGGAGGAAAACCCGCCGATTCGGCAGGCCATCGAGTTCTACCGCCACCGACGCAACTGGACCAACCGGCTCGTCGCCGGCGATTCGCTGCTGGTCATGAACTCGCTGCTCGAGAAGGAGGGCCTCGGCGGGCAGGTGCAGACGGTCTATGTCGATCCTCCCTACGGCATCCGCTACGGCTCGAATTTCCAGCCCTTTGTCGGGCGGAAGGACGTAACCGACGGCCGCGACGACGATCTGACGCGCGAGCCGGAGACCATTCGCGCCTTCCGCGATACGTGGGAGCTCGGCGTGCATTCGTATCTTGCGTATTTGCGCGACCGCCTGCTGCTCGCGCGCGAATTGCTGCACGAAAGCGGAAGCGCGTTCGTGCAGATCGGCGACGAAAACGTCCACCGCGTCGGCGTGCTCATGGACGAAATCTTCGGCGCGGAAAACCGCGTGGCGACAATATCTTACGCCACCACGGGCGGAAGCTCCGCCAATACGCTGCCGCAGGTCGCGGACTATCTGCTGTGGTACGCCAAGGACCGGACGCGCGCAAAATACCGGCAGTTGTACGAACCGCTCTCGCGGAGTGAGGTAATCGAATCGTTCAGCTGGCATGTCATGCTGGAATTGCCGGATGGCAAATACCGCAAGTTGACGCCGGAGGAGCGTTTCGATCCGAAGAGATATATGCCCAAGGGGGCGCGTATATATCGACGCATGCCTTTGGATTCGCAGGGTATTTCCACGACGGGCCGGTCGGAGCCGTACCGGTGGCAAGGTCGGGTGTTTCATTGCGGCAGGGACCGGCAATGGGCGATTTCCAGGGAAGGGCTGGACAGACTCGGCGAGCTCGGCCGGCTGGAAGCCCTGGAAGGGCAAAGCTCGTTGATGTGGAAGAAATACGAGGATGAGGTTCCGGGTCGGCGAATCAACAATATATGGTCCGCGCCGATGTCGGAGAAAAACAAGCGCTACGTGGTTCAGACGGACACGAAACCGGTTCAACGCTGCATCCTGATGACGTCCGACCCGGGCGATCTGGTATTCGACCCGACATGCGGCAGCGGCACGACCGCCTGGGTAGCCGAGCAGTGGGGGCGGCGCTGGATTACGTGCGATACGTCGCGGGTGGCCGTCGCCATTGCGCGCCAGAGGCTGGCGACGGCGAATTTCGACTATTACGAACTTGCCCATCCCGGCGAGGGCGTTGGGTCGGGGTTTCGGTACGAGCGCGTTTCGAGCGTTTCGGCGCGTACTCTCGGTTACGACGAGCCCGCCGCGCAAACCGTGCTCTACGACCGCCCGAAGGTCGACAGGCGCAAGACGCGGGTTTCGGGGCCGTTTACGGTGGAGGCTGTTCCGGCGCCGGCGGCGCGGCCGCTCGACGAAGCCGGGACGGCGGCGCCCGCCGAACCCGCGCCCGCCGACGCCTCGGTCGCGCGGAGCGGCGAAACCGTGCGTCAGGCCGGCTGGCGCGACGAGCTGCTCAAGACGGGCATTCGCGGGAAGTCGGGCCAGCGCATCGGTTTCGCGCGGCTGGAGCCGCTGCCGGGCGCGCGCTCGATTCACGCGGTGGGCCAAACGGCGCCGGCGCCCGGCGGCGGCGAAGACGGCGCGGAATTCGCGCCCGAGGCCGCGGCGGCTTCGTTCGGGCCGGACCACGCGCCGCTCGAACAGCGGCAGGTCGCGCAGGCGCTGGAAGAGGCGCAAACGCTGGTTCCGCGCCCGCGCATTCTCGTGTTCGCCGCCTTCCAGTTCGACCCCGAAGCGGCCAAGGATATAGACGAAACGCGCTGGCCCGGCGTGACGCTGCTCAAGGCGCAGATGAACGCCGACCTGCTCACCGCGGATCTGAAGAAGAAACGAGCCGGCAACGAAAGCTTCTGGCTGGTCGGCCAGCCCGACATTGCGGTGGAGCGGGTCGCCGGGGGCGAGCACGACGGTCTGCTGCGCGTCTCGGTGCATGGCTTCGACTATTACGACGCGGCGACCGGAGCGGTAGAATCGGGCGGCGCCGACCGCATTGCGCTGTGGATGCTCGACCCCGACTACGACGGGCGCAGCCTGTTTCCGCGCCAGCTGTTCTTCCCGATGGCCGGCGCCGATGGCGGCTGGGCGAAGCTGGCGAAAAACCTCAAGGCGGAAATCGACGAAGAGCGAATAGGGGCTTGGCGCGGAACGGTCTCGCTGCCCTTCGCGCCGGGCGCGCACGGCCGCGCGGCGGTAAAAATAGTGGACGACCGGGGCGTCGAAAGCCTCAGGATCGTGGAGCTCGGCGGATGAACGCACGCTGGATACGCGCGGTCCAACTGCGCTTCGACGGCGGGCGCTACGACGAATGCGCGCTCGACGCCGCGGCGCTGGACGAAATCCGGCGCTTTCAGCGCCTGGTCGCGCGCACGGCAAGGGCGCTCTGGCGGCGGCAAAACCCCGACCGCGAGACGCCGCCCGGTTTCGGCGAACGCACGGCGCTCTGCCTGCGCGGCCTTGAGGCGGGCAGCACGCTCGTTTCGCTCGACGGTCCCCGCGAGGCGTTGCCGCTGTTTACGGCGCTCGGGCGGGAGCTGCCGGCGGAGCTGGCCCGGGCGACGGATTGTGTTCACAACGTGTTTCGTTCGGCGTGCGAAGGCGCGGGAATGCCGGACGAGACGCCGACGGACCTGCTGCCGGAATATGCGCGGCTCGGCGGGGCGCTCCCGGATGGCGAGACGCTGGCCATTGTGCCGCGGGAAGGGCCCGAAGCGCGCGTGACGAAGGAGGGCCGCGAGCGGCTGCGCGCGCTCGCCGGAGCGTCTTGCGAAGAAACGGTGGAAGCGACCGGATGCGTCCTGGAGGCGGATGTCCGCCGCAAGCGGTTTCAGCTCTGGATCGACAAGCGCGAGAAGATAACGGTCGGGTTTTCGGAGGAACAGGAGCATGCCGTCGTCACGGCGCTGAAGGAACACGCCACGATGCGCGTTCGGGTCCGCGGCCCCGCCGAACCGGGGCCGGACGGCAAGCCGCGCCGGATTGCGCGGGCGGAGCTGCTGGAATCGGCGCGCGACGGCGCGCCGCTGTTCGATTCGGACGCGCGTCCGGGCGAGAAAACGATCGTCCGGATGTCTCCGGATATAGCCGCGTACTGCCGCGCAAAGGGTATCGTGAAGCTCGCCGCTTTCGTTTCGACGCTGCGCCCCGATTACGGGCCGGCGAGCGATATCGGCCTGCTTGTCGATATCGCGCCCGAACGCACGGTGAGTCTTCTCGATCTTGCCGGCATTCAGATCGAATTGTCGGAACTGTTCGGTCTTAACGTAAATCTCGTAGAGCGCGGCGGGGTCGAGGAGTGCGAGAATCCCCTGTGGCGCGAGGCGATACTGGGCTCGGCGGAAACCGTCTATGAAGCCTGACGGGGCGCGGCCATGACCGGGCGCGCGGCGATCGACCGGCTGATCGTCAACGGGCCGTGGGGCGAGCCGGCGCGGCATTGGCGCTACGACCGCGCGGCGCAGGCGTTCGCGCTCGCGGAAGGGCGGCGGCCGGCGGGCTACACGGTGGCGTCGGGCGCAACGCGGTCGTTCGACGACCCCGGGCGCTTCATCGAAATGCCGCTCGTCAACCGCATCCGCCCGCGGGTGCGCGCCTGGCGCGAGGCGGGATGGCCCGGCGTCACCGGCGTCACGCGGCGGCTTCTCGAGCACTGGAACGACGAGGAGGAGTTCGAGGCGCGGCGCTTCTTTTTCTGCCAGCTCGAGGCGGCGGAAACGCTGATCTGGCTCGCCGAGGCGCCCGAGGCGGAGCGAACCGGCGTCGATATCCCCTCCGACGGCGGGCCGTTCCCGCGCCTGTGCGCCAAGATGGCGACCGGAACGGGCAAGACGGTTGTCATGGCGATGGTTCTCGCCTGGCACATCCTGAACAAGACCGCGTATCCGCGCGATCCGCGTTTCGCGAAGCACGCGCTGGTGGTTGCGCCGGGCCTCACGGTGAAAAACCGTCTGGCGGTTCTGTCGCCGTCGCATCCGGAGCATTATTACGGCGCGTTCCGCATTGCGCCGCCGGCGTTGTTCGACAAGCTGCGGCAAGGGCGCGTTCTGGTGCGCAACCGGCATGCGCTGGGATGGGACAGCGCGGAGCGCGTCGCCGCCCGGCGCGGCGTCGATAAACGCGGCGCCAGGAGCGACGAAGCGTGGCTGCGCGGCGCGCTCGGCGACATGGCCCGCGCGCGCAACCTGCTGATCGTCAACGACGAGGCGCATCACGCCTGGCGCGTCCCGCCCGGCGGACGGATCGGGGGCGTGAAGAAGACCGAGATCGAAAGCGCGACGCGGTGGGTCGGCGCGCTCGACCGTATCCAGCGCGCGCGCGGCGTTCTCGCCTGTTACGATTTTTCCGCCACGCCTTTCGCGCCGACGGGCGGGCGCGGCGCGGAACACGGCCTGTTCGGCTGGATCGTCAGCGATTTCGGGCTGAACGACGCCATCGAGGCGGGGCTGGTGAAAACCCCGCGCGTCGCGGTGCGCGACGACACGGTCCCGGACGCGAAAAGCTACCGGTCGCGCCTGTATCACATCTATGCGGATCCGGAGGTTCGGGACGATCTGAACCGCAAGGCGGCGCCGGAGGAGCCGTTGCCCGATCTCGTGACGAACGGCTATCTCCTTCTCGGCGCGGACTGGCGCGAGACCGCGCGCAAGTGGCGCGAGGCGGGCGCCGAAACGCCGCCGGCGCTGATCACGGTCGCAAACCGCACGGAAACAGCGGCGCGGGTGAAATACGCTTTCGACAACCGGCGCATAGCCATCGACGAATTATGCGACCCCGAACGCACGCTGCACATCGATTCGAAGGTTCTCGAGGCCGCGGAAGCCGCCGAAGACGGCGGGGATGGCGCCGCCGGCGGACGGGCCGGCAGGAACGCCCGCGAGCGGGCGGAACGACTGCGCCGGCAGGTCGATACGGTGGGCAAACCGGGCCAGCCGGGCGCGCAAATCCGGAAGGTTATCTCGGTGGGGATGCTCACCGAGGGTTGGGACGCCCGGAACGTAACCCACATCATGGGCCTGCGCGCTTTCGCCAGCCAGCTGCTGTGCGAACAGGTCGTGGGGCGGGGCCTGCGCCGCACGTCGTGGGAAACCGACCCGGAAACCGGCTTCTTCGACCCCGAATACGTCAATGTTTTCGGCGTGCCGTTTACCTTTCTGCCGCACGAGGGCGGCGCCGGCGGCGCGCCGCCTCCGCCGGCGCCGAAGGTTGCCGTCCGGCCGGACCCGGCGAAAGCGGAATACGCGATTTCATGGCCGAACGTCGTGCGCATCGAGCGCCGGCTGCGCCCGCGCCTGTCGCTCGACGGGAGCGCGCTCGAGCCGCTGACCCTCGACGCCGCGCAATCGCCGACCCTCGCCGAGCTCGCGCCGACGGTGGACGGCAGGCCCGATCCGGAGAGTATCGCGGCAGTCGATCTCGAGGCGCTGGCGCGGACGATGCGCGTGCAACGGCTCGCGTTCGAGGCCGCGCGCGACATACTCGCGCAAGAGCGGCGCGGCGGCGTTGCGTTGTTCGCGCAACTGGCGGGGATTCTCGAAGCGTATATTCGTTCCGACGCGCTGCGCGTGACGCCTGAGGCGTTCGCGCGCGACGGGCTCAAGCGGCGGCTTGTCGTGGCGCTCAACATGGCGCGCGTGGCGGGGCATATCGGCGGCGCGATCCGCTCGGAAAACACGGAAACTCCGGAGCCCGTGTTCGACGCCGACCGGCCGATCGGCGAAACCGGCGATATGCGCGCCTGGCTCACCAGCCGCCCCTGCGCGCGGACGGCGCGGAGCCACATTAACGTCTGCGTATTCGACGGGACATGGGAGGCGTCGGACGCCTTCGTCCTCGACCGCGCGCCGGAGGTCGCGGCATGGGCGAAAAACGACCATCTGGGCTTCGAGGTCCTCTATGCGCATCGCGGCGCGGCGCGGAAATACCGCCCGGACTTTCTCGTCCGCCTGCGCTCGGGCGCGATGCTTGTCTTGGAAACGAAGGGCCGGGACCGCGAAATCGACCGCGACAAACGCCGGTACCTCGCCGAATGGACAGAGGCGGTCAACGCCCACGGAGGCTTCGGCCGCTGGCGTTGGGCCGTAGCCTTCAAGCCCGGCGACATCCACGATATTCTGGCACAACATTCGGCGGCGCCGGCGGGCGGCGCATAATGAGTGCGCTTCGGGCGGAGCCGGTTGCGACGGAGGCCGGCGGCGTTACGCCGGGCGGGAAGGGGGAAGGGGATGCGAACGGCGATGCCGAAACCGCCCGATTTCGAGAATGCGCACCGCCGCCATATGGATGACGCCGATAGGCTCTATGCCCGCGACCGCTTCGCGAACGCCGACCATCTGTACGGCCTCGGCGCGGAATGCGGCTTGAAGGCGGTCATGCTCTGGAGCGGGGGGTTATGTCGCTGGACCGTTCGGGGAAACCCGAGCCGAAGAAATACATGCGCCACATCGATGAACTGTGGCCGGAATTCCGCCAGCTCGCCGGAGGCCGCCAATGGACGCGGGATATACGGCGCATGGCGGACCCGAACCCGTTCGCCGACTGGTCCATCGACGACCGGTATGCGAACGAACGCTGTTTCGACAAGGCGACCGCAAACCCCCACCGTAACGCCGCCATGGTTGTTGCGCGGATGGTCGAGGACAGAGCGGTCGCGCGGGGGGCGGCCCATGAATGACGAATTCGTGACGTTCGACGAAGTGCGCGCGCGCGTGACAAGCGCGCTGGCGGGGCAGGAGATTCCCGGCCGAATCGACCGGCTCTACATTGTCCGGAACGTTCGGGGCAAGGTGCGCCTGGTAGCTTCGCGCCCGGTCGAAGACGAAGAGGGTTGCGCGGCCGCGCTCCGGCGCCTCGCCGACAAGGCGGCCCGGGCAGCCGGCGCCTACGGCGTTTCCGGGCCCGAGCGCGGCATCCTGTATGTCCACGATGAAACGATGACATCGCTTGCACAAGGCGCGCAGCCGGTCGAGGGCCTCGAGCGCGTGTTCTGGGCGGAGCGGCTCGTGTCCGGGGAAGACTGGTGGACCGTCCGCGAAACGGCGGGCCCACGGGAATCCCGACGGATCGCGCTGTATTCGGTCAAGGGCGGGGTAGGGCGCTCCACGACCGCGGCGGTTTTGACCCGCCATCTTGCCGGCAAGGGCCACCGGGTCCTGACCGTCGATCTCGACCTGGAATCGCCGGGTATATCTTCGGCGATGCTGGGTAAACGCGAGAGGCCCGATTTCGGCATCGCGGACTGGTTCGTCGAAGATGCGGTAGGGCAGGGCGATCGTATTGTCGAACGCATGACGGCGGAGCCGGCGTGGGCGCGCACGCTCGAGGGCGCCGCGCGGGCCGTTCCCGCTCACGGCGCCGAGCCCGGCGAGTATCTCGCCAAACTGGGGCGCCTCTATCTCGACTCGCCGGAGCGGTCGTGGGCGGAACGCCTGGAGCGGTTGCTGTGCAGCCTTGAGAGCCGTTTCGAACCGACCGTCGTCTTGCTCGAAAGCCGCGGCGGGCTGCACGACATCGCGGCGGCCGCCGTGACCGAACTCGACCCCGAAGACGTCCTCTTGTTCGCAACGGATTCCGAAAGCTGCTGGACCGACTACGATATTCTCTTCCGGCACTGGCGGGACCGCGGGCTGGCTCCCCGAATTCGCGAGCGCCTGCAAATCGTGTCGGCGCTGACGCCGCCGAAAGACGATATCCGGTATCTGGACGGGTTTCGCCAAGGGGCGCACGATGTATTCGGCGACAACATTTACGACGAGGCGGGCGCCGACGACGCTCCGGGCGGCGTATTTTCGTTCGATCTGTACAGCGACAATGCGCCGCATGCTCCGTTTCCGATATACTGGAACGAGGGGCTCGCGGCGGGCGCGTCGCTGCGCGACCTGGATCGTCAAGCCGTAGCCGAAGCCTATGCCAGGTTTCTGGCATGCTTCGACGAGTCGATCATCGCCGGGGGCGAGAAGGACGAATAATGAATGGAAGCGACAGAGAGCGGGTGCGCGCGGCTCTGCGCGACCTGCCCGGCGAAGTCGCGTGGGGCGCGGCGCCGGACATCCGGGACGTGTATGTCCCGCGCTCGCATCTGAGGGCCGTGGACCCGAACGTTCCGTTGGCGACCGGCATGCGCGGCGCCGGCAAGACGTTTTGGTGGGGCGCTCTGCAGAAGCCCGGCGTGCGCAGGCTCATCGCCCGGTCGGAAGCGCATTCCGCGTTGAGCGAGACGACGGTCGTGGCGACCGGTTTCGGGAACAGACCGGCGCCGGACATCTATCCGGGCATCGACGTGCTGCCGGAACTCATGAAGCGCTATGACCCCCGTACCGTGTGGCGGGCGGTGGCGGTACGGCAATTGGCGGGGGCCGATCATCCGGTTCGCCGGGCAGCGTCGTGGCCGGAGCGCGTTGCATGGATCGACGGGAATCCGGAAGCGGCGGACCGGTTGCTTCACGAGCGCGATTCGCAATTCGGAGGCGAGAACCGCTATTTTCTCATCCTTTTCGATGCTCTGGACCGGAGCGCCGACAACTGGCAAGACATGTATCGGAGCGTTCGCGGCCTGCTGCGGCTGGCGCTGGACATGAGGTCGTACCGAAGGCTCAGGATAAAAATCTTCTTGCGACCCGACCAGATCGACGAAGCCCGCGTCGCGGACTTTCCGGACGCTTCCAAGATACTTGCATCGTCGATCGAACTGGAATGGCCGCGCCGCGAACTGTACGGGCTGTTGTGGCATATTCTCGGAAATGGCGGGCAAGGCGGCTTCTTCCGGGATTTTTTCGGCGGTCGATGGGAACCCGTCGGGCCGAATGGCGAAGACGCATACCGGACGCCCCGGAATCTGGTTAACGAAGAGCGGCAGCGAGGAAAGTTTCACGATATCTCCGGGCCGTGGATGGGAACGGGACCGCGCCGGGGGTTTCCCTATACGTGGATCCCGAACCATCTCGGCGACGGCGGGGGGCTGGTCAGTCCGCGTTCGTTCCTTGCCGCTCTCAGGGAAGCGGCCGTGGATACGCGGGAGAGATACCCCGGCCACGGATACGCATTGCATTACGAGAGCATCAAGCAAGGCGTCATGGCGGCCTCGAAAATCAGGGTGCGCGAAAATCGTGAAGATTACCCATGGGTACAAGGGGTTATGGAGTCTCTGGAAGGAATGACCGTGCCTGTCAAGTTCGAGTCGATCGCGAATCGCTGGCGGGAGAGCAATGCGCTGGAAACGCTGGCCGACGAAATAGAGAACGAGGAGGTCAAACTGCCGCCCGCCCACATGGATCGGGGGCCCGAGGGCGTGCGAAGCGACCTGGAAGCGTTGGGCGTGTTTCAGTGCTTGCGCGACGGCCGGGTCAATATCCCCGACGTGTACCGTTTGGGATACCGCCTGGGCCGAAAGGGCGGGGTGAAGCGCGTGCGATGAGCGGATCGGGGAAGCGGCTCGCCGCGGGAACGTCCGTTGCGTCCGCGGGCGCAAGCGCCGGCGCCGCATTCTTCGCGGCCGCCGATATCGACACTGACCGCCCGCGCCCCGGTTGCGCCGCGCGGGCGGGCGGGTTGTACTGACGCACAGGGATATTCGATCCGGAGCGGTGGAACATGAATGTCGAAGCGTTTCGCGCCGATGCGGCGCGGCGGGGGTACGGCGAGATCGCGGAAGTCGCGTGGCGGCCGGGATATGCGGCGGAAACGCATACGCACGATTTCGGCGCCACGCTGTTCGTGCTCGAGGGCGAGGTTACGGTGGGGCTCGACGGGCGCACGGTGACCTGCCGCGCGGGCGAGCGGTTTACGCTGGCCGCGGGGGCGCCGCACAGCGAGCGCGCGGGGCCGGACGGCGCGCGCTTTCTGGTCGGCCGCGCGGCGGCGGGCGCGGAGACCGATTACGCGGCGCGGGCGCGCTATTTCGATTCGTCGGTGGCGTTCGCCATCGAGAAACCGCCCGTGCCGTGCCGGCAGTTTACGGAAGAGCGCGACCGCGCGTTCGATCCGGCGACGGGAAGCGCGGCCATCGCCGTCGATCAGGGGCCGGCGATGGGGCTGGACTTCCCCGCGACCACGCCGCTGGTGCTGGCGCACTACATCCGCGTCGCGGCGGGAGGGCGGCTGCCGTTCGCCTCGGGCGCGAGCGCCGAGCTCTATTACGTCATCGACGGCGCGGGCGAGAGCGCCAAGGGATGCGACCGGATTCGCTGGCGCGCGGGCGACGTCTTCGCCCTGCCGGGCGGCGGGGAGACGATACACGCGGCGGATGGCGACGCGGCCGTTCTGTGGGCCGTCACGAACGCGCCGGCGCTGGCGTTCGACGGCTTGGCGCCGCCGCCGCCGGAATGCGCGCGCATGGAGGCCGTGCTCTACCCGGCGGCGGAGATCGCCAGGCGCATGGCGGAGATCCGCCCGAAGCTGACGGGGACGCGCACGCCGGGGATCGCCGTCGTGTTTTCCTCGTCGGCGCAGGAGCGCGGCCGCAATGTCGCGCCGGGCCTGACCTTCGCGATGAACCAGCTGCCGCCGTTCGGGTCGCAGCTCGCGCACCGGCACAATTCGGTGGCGGTTTCGCTGGCGGTGAACGCGCCGCAAGGCAGTTCGCTCGTGGAGGGCGAGCGCGTCGCGTGGGCGCCGTTCGGGACGGTCGTGACGCCGCCGGGGGCGGCGCATTCCCACCGCAACGACGGCGCCGAATGGGCGCACTGGCTGATCGTGCAGGACGGCGGCTACCACTACCATTGCCGGACGATGGAGTTCCGTTACGCCGACAGCGCGGCGCAATGAAAGCGCGCGCGGCGGCGGCGTTTTTCTGCGCCTTTTGCGCGTTCTGCGCCGCGGCCGCGCGGGGGGAGAGCGGCGCGGTCTTCACGGCCGTCGCCATTGTCGATACGGGGGGCTTCGCGCCGGGCGTCGTCGCGTTTTCGGCGCGCGCGCCGGCAGGCTGGCACAGCCGCGGCGGGCTGCGGTGGACTGCGAATCCCGAATGCGTGTCGATGCCGGTGACGGTGGCGTTCGAAAGCGTGCGGAGCGACGGCCTCGCCGGGTTCGAGGTCCTGCCCGGCGCGATGCGCGCGTGGTCGAGCGAGCCCGCGGCGAACGCGCTTTACGAACGGGCGGCGTCGGAGGGCGCAATGGGTTGCCTGGCGCCGGCGCGCTCGTTCGGCGTGCAGGGCTATATCGACGAACTGTTCATGGGCGTCCATCGCAAGGGGCGCGGGGACTTGCGCATTCTCGGCGCGCGCCGGCTGCCGGCGATCGCCGACCGCATCGAGGCGCGGCTGGCGGGCGAGATCGGCGCGGCGGCGTTCGACCGACTGCGGATCATGGGCGGCGGCGCGGACGTCTATGGCGACGCCGGCATTTTCGACATCGGCTACACGGTGCGGGGCCGCGCGATTCGGGAACGCGTGTTCGTGTCGATCGGCGTCACGGAGATCGCGCTGCCGAACCCGGCGGGCGGAACGGTCTCGCAGACCGCGAGTTTCGTCGATCAGGCGGTGTCGTGGTACGCGCCGGAGGAGGAGTTCGACGAACTGGCGCCGCTGTTCGATTTCATGCTCGTTTCCGCGGCCTGGAACCGGGCATGGACCGACGCGGTGGCGCGGTCGATCGGCGCCATGCGCGAATACGAGGGCGGCGGGCCGGCGATTCTGCATCGGCTCAACGCGGGCGCCGAGGGGTTTCTGAGCGAACGCCGCGAAGGCGCGGAGGCCGGCGGCGCGGCGGAAATCGAACGCGGCCTGCGCGCGCCCATCGCCTGGGCGGGCTACCGCCGCGACCTGGCGGACCCGCGGACCGGGCGGATATTCGAGATACCGGGCGGCGCGGCGGGCGCGTTCTACGCCGGCGCGGAAAACCGCGTGTTGATGGCGGCGGAGGACGCGGATGTCGATCCCGCGGCATGGACGCGGCTCACGCCGGCGGAGTAGGGCGGGCCGGGCTTGCGCGGCGCCCGATCCGGGCGCGCCGGCGTCATTCGGCTTCGGGAACGGCGAAAGCCAGCGACGCCCAGAGGCTTTCCCAATCGGCGCCTTCGCGCTCGGGGGCGGCGGGGCGCATGTGAACGGCGCGCGCGAGCCACGGCCCGGCATGAAGCAGGACGAGCTCCGCGCGCCCCGCGGAATCGGTGTTCGCGGAAACGGCGGCGCCGGGGTCGGCGGCGGGGTAGGCCGTCACCGCGGCGCCGGCGAGCGGCGCGCCATGCAGCAACAGCCTCACGGCGAGCGTCGCGCCGGGCCGCAGCGCCGCGGGCGGCTGTTCCGGCGTCAGCTCGAGCGGCAGGCCGAGCACGGCGTCGAAGCCTTCCGCGCCGCCGCCGGCATGGACGACGGCCTTCGCCGAGCGCGCATAGGCTTCGCGGCCCGGCGCGCCGGCCTCGCCGCGCGCGGAGCGGGCCGCGAGCGCGGCGCCGAAGCCTTCCTTTGTCAGATACGCTTCGAAGATGTCCGCGGGGATGGTCGTGAATATCCACGCGCTTTCGTAGCCCAGGATATGGGCGCCGCGTTCGAGCGGACCGATCTCGCCGACCGTCACGCGGTTGCGCTCTCCGGGCACGGGCGCGGCGGCGCCGCTTGGGCCGCGGACGAAAAAGCGCCGGATATGCGCGGGATCGCGCAGGCGCGGCAGGCCGCCGAACCCGTCGCCGATATAGAGCCGGACGCCGATGCGCGCGCCCGGCTCGGCGTGGAACCGGTCGGGCTGGATGCGGAAATCGTGCGCTCCCGCCGGCGGCGCGGCGGCGCAGAAGGCGGCGGCGAAAAGGGCGCGGACGCCCGCGCCCGCCGCGCTCAGTCCCAAAACATGAGCGTCCGCGCCTCGATGCTCTCGCGCGGCGGCGCGCCGGGCGGAGACGACGGGTCGGGAAACGCGCCGTGGCCGGTCCACCGCGCGGCGCTGTCGGAGGAATCGTAGCATTTCAACAGCACGGTTTCGTCGGGCGTCATATCGGGAAAGTAGTACCAGCGCTGCGCGGGGTTCCACGCCATGTGGTAGATGACGCCGGTGCGCCCTTCGTAGCGGCGTTCGGCGGCGATCAGGTCGCCGTCGGCGATGCTGCCGTATTCGCAGATTGCGAGCGGCGAGGTGCGCACCGGGCCGCGCAGGGGCCGCCAGACATTGACCGATCCGAAGCGCCCGCGCAGGCGCGCCTCGGCCTCGGCGCGCGGCAACAGGTCGCGAACGCGCCGCGCGGCGGACGCCTCGGTAAAGTCGTTATGCATGAGTTGCGCGGGGCCGCGGACGCCCATCGCCTCCTGGGCTGCCGTGTCGTCGATGCGGCGGGTATGGTCGAAAACGACAACCTTCGACGCGCCGGTCTCGCGCCTGGTCAGCGCGATGACCTCGGGGTACCACACGCGGCGGACTTCCTCGTCATCGGCGAAATCGCGCACCGCGGTGGCGCAGGCGCGCAAGACGAAGCCGTGGCGGTCGAGCTCGAGCCGGTCGGCGATGGGGCGGCCGTCGCGCACCACGATCTCGCGCGATTCGAACGCGCCGGTGCGATCATCCGGGCCGTCGCCGGGGCGCTTCACCAGCGCCACCGGCGTTTCGCCGTTGTTCACGGTAAACATCGCCCGGGTTTTCACCGCCGGGAGCGCATCGACGTCAATGGTTGGAGACATGCCGCGCCTTTCGTAGTAATGGGAACGGCGTATCGTAGCCCGGCGGGGCGCCGGCGCGCAAGAGCGGCGCGGGGCGGCGAACCGAACGCGGAAATCGCACGGAACGGCGCGGAGCGGCGCACGACGCATGGAACCGATTCCCCTGGGCTCGATCCCGTCGCATTACGCCGCGGCGCAAGGCGGCGGGCGCGTTTGCCTCGTCTATCCCGACGGGCGCCTGACGTGGCCGGAGCTGGAGAGCCGCGCGAACCGGATGGCGCGGGCGCTCGCGGCGCGCGGGGTCGCCGCCGACGATCTCGTCACGCTCGCGCTGCCGAACGGGCTTCCGTTCCATGTCGCCTGCTTCGCGCTGTGGAAGCTGGGCGCCACGCCGCATGTCGTTTCGGCCGCGCTGCCGGCGGCGGAGTTGCGGGCGATCTGCGCGCTCGCGGCGCCGCGGCTGATCGTCGGGACCGGCCCCGCCGCCGCCGCGTCGGGCCTGCCGGCGTTCGACGAGCGCGAGGCCCGCGGCCACGACGACGCGCCGCTCGCCCCCCGCGCGGCGCGCCACTGGAAGGCGATGTCGAGCGGCGGTTCGACCGGGCGGCCGAAAATCATCGTCGACGGCAACCCGGCGGCGGTCGACCCCGACGAGCCGCTGCTCGGCCTTCCGAACGGCGGCGCGGTTCTCAATCCCGGCCCGCTCTACCACAACGCGCCGTTCCTGTTTGCGCACCATGCGCTGTTCCGCGGCAACACGGTCGCCGGGCTGGCGCGCTTCGACGCGCTGGAGGCGCTGCGCGCCATCGAGGAGCACGGCGTCCAGTGGACGATGATGGTACCGACGATGATGCACCGGATATGGCGCTTGCCGGAAGAAACCCGCAACGGCTTCGATCTCTCCAGCCTGGCCGTTGTCGGCCATGTCGCCTCGCCGATGCCCGTATGGCTCAAGGAGAAGTGGATCGAATGGCTGGGCCCGGAGCGTGTCTGGGAACTGTACGGCGGCACCGAGGCGGTCGGCGCGACATGGATATCCGGAACCGAGTGGCTCGAACGCAAGGGATCGGTGGGGAAGTGCGTGCGCGGGTCGCGCGTGCGCATACTCGACGAAACGGGCCGCGAATGCGCGCCGGGCGAGATCGGCGAAGTCTATATGATGCCGGCCGACGGCCCCGGCAGCACCTATCGGTACATCGGCGCCGAGCGGCGCGCCGACGCTGAAGGCTGGGAAAGCATCGGCGACATGGGATGGCTCGACGAAGATGGCTATCTGTATCTCGCCGACCGGCGCGGCGATCTCATTCTGTCGGGCGGCGCGAATATCTATCCGGCGGAAATCGAGGCGGCGCTGTCGGCTCACCCCGGAGTCGATACGGCGGTGGCCATCGGCTTGCCCGACGACGATATGGGGGAGCTGGTCCACGCCATCGTGCAGCCTGCCGCGGGCTGGCGCGGCCGCCTCGGCGAAGCCGCGCTGCGCGCCTTCGCCGAGGAGCGGCTCGCGCGCTACAAGACCCCGCGCACCTACGAATTCGTCTCGTTTTCGCTCCGCGATGACGCGGGGAAGGTGCGGCGATCGCAATTGCGCGCCGAACGGGCGCGCGGGCAGGGAGAACGGCCATGAGCGACGACAAGGTCTGCATAATCACGGGCGCCGGCGACGGCACGGGCGCGTCTTGCGCGCGCCGCTTCGCGCGCGGCGGGTACCGGGTCGCGCTGCTGGCGCGCACCGAGGAGCGGCTCCGGCGGCTGGAAGCGGAAATCGAAGGCGCGCGGGGCTACCCGTGCGATGTGAGCGATCTCGACATGTTGCGCGCGGCCTGCGCCCGCGCCGCGGAAGAGATGGGGCCGCCCTCCGCCGCCATCCACAACGCGGTCGCCGGCGGGTTTCTGCCCACGCTGGAGGCCGACCCGGCGCGGCTGGAGAAAAACTTCCGTATCAACGTCACGGCGCTGATGGCGCTCGCGCAATGCGTCGTTCCGGCGATGATCGAGGCGGGCAGGGGCGCGCTTGTCGTCACCGGCAACACCTCGGCCTGGCGCGGCAAGCCGCGTTTCGCGACCTTCGCGCCCACGAAGGCGGCGCAACGCATTCTGGCGCAGTCGATGGCGCGCGATTTCGGGCCGCAAGGCGTGCATGTCGCCTATGTCACGGTCGATGCCGCCATCGATACGCCGTGGACCCGCCCGCGCCTGGCGCCCGACAAGCCCGACGATTACTTCTGCAAACCCGACGCCATAGCCGATACGATCTACCACGTCGCGCACCAGGATCGTTCCGGCTGGACGTTCGACGTCGATCTGCGGCCTTTCCACGAAGCCTGGTAGAAGCGCGCCGGCGCGTCAGTGGCGGTGCGGGGGGATTTCGGGCAGAATCGATCGCATCCGGTTGCCGAGCACGACCATGCTCGCGATCGGCCCTTCCGCGAACGTTCGGGCGGTTTTCGCGAGCGCGGCGAGCTCGGAAGCCGCCGGCGCCTCGATACTCGCCGCCGGCGCCATGTCCGCGGCGAGCGCGGCGATGGACGGTTGCGCGCGGCCGTAAAGTTCGCGGCCCTCGCCGCGCGCGGCGGCGAGCCGGCTCGGCGTCAGCGCCGTCGCGGCGGCCATCGCCAGCCACGCCGGCCACGGCGCCAAGTGAAGATACAGGCTCGGGATCATGGGGCTGCCCTCCGGCGCCACGGGCGCGGCGAGCTGGCGGACGAGGTCGGCGGTCGATTCGTCGAGAGCGTCCGGCTTCCGGATCGGCGGGAGGCGCGGGGGGCGGGCCTCGGCGGCCGATTCGTCGGCCGGGCGCGGCGGGCGCGCCGGCCCGCCGCCGTCGAGAAACGCGGCCAGCGCGCCGATCGCCAAGAGGTTGGCGAGATTGCCGCGGTTGTAGTCGTCGAGAATCATGCGCACCGTGCGCAGGCTGTGGTCGTTCAGCCCGGCGGCGAAAAATGCCTCGCGCGAAACGGCCTCGAGGCCGCCGTCGTCCAAGCCGGCGCGGAGCTCCGCCGCCGCCTCGGCAACGCCGCCGCCCGTAAACAGCGGCCGCAGCGCCGCCCACGCCCAAGGCAGAACGCCGGGCCGGGCCGCCATCCGGCGGTAGATCAGGTTCACCATGCCGATGCCCATGCGCCGGCGAATGTCGGTGTACAGTTCGGCGATTTCGCCTTGCGCCTCGGCTTCGGCGATTTCCGCCGCATGTTCGCTCATGCCCGCCCTCCGTTCCGGCTCCCGCGCCGGCCGGGGCATCATAGACGTGCGCGCGGCGTCGATAAAAGCGGTTTTGTCGGCGGCGGAGCGCGCCAAGGGGGTTGACAGGCGGGGATCGAGTCCAGTAAGTCAGTAATGGTTGGCGAATCGGGGCGGCGGCTGGCGCCGAAACGCGCCGTTTCGCGCCGCCGCCCGCGGAAAACGCGAAACGAACATTGCACGGAGAACGTCATGGACCGTCAGCAAATCGTACGCAACGCCGCGGCGCGCGGCAAGTATGCGCCGCTGTATCGCCGCCTTCTGAGCGTTTCCGGGCCGGAATGGGCCGCGACCTTCCGCGAAATCGAGGGTATCCTCGGCTTCCGCCTGCCGGACTCGGCGCGCCGGCGCCGTTCGTGGTGGGCGAATCCGGGGCCGGGCGGCGGCCACGGCCACGCGCTTGCGTGGCGCGCCGCTGGATGGCTCGCCAGCGCCGTGGATCTCGAGGCGCAAACGCTGGCTTTCGTGCGCGCGGAGCCCGAACGGGAACCGCCGCCGCGGCCCGGCGGCCTCGCCGACGACGCGCCCGCAACGCCGGAGCTCCGGGACGACCCTGTCCCGTGGGACCCGGGGCCCATGCCGCCGGCCGACGACGGCGGCGAGCTGCTCGCCAGAGGCGCCGGGCGCGGATACATCGGCGCCGATATCGGCGCGCAGCCGCCGGGGCAGGCGCATTACCGGGAGGAGGACGACGCCATGGAATGGATGCCGGAACTGGGCGCCGGCGCCCACAAGACAATGCGGGGGAACGGGCGCGCCCGGGCGCGCCCGTCGATCGACGCGATTCGGGAGCGCGCCGCGCTCGACGCCGCGGCGCGGAGCAAATACGCGCCCCTGTATCGCCATCTTCTGCTCGCGCCGGGCGCCGTGTGGCAGACCGGTTTCCGGGAAATCGAGGGGATACTGGGGTTCCGCCTTCCGAACTCCGCGCGTCTGCATCGTTCGTGGTGGTCGAATCCGCGAGCGGGCGGCGGTCATGGCCATGCCGTCGCGTGGCGGGCGGCCGGGTGGCGCGCGCGCGCGGTTAACCTCGAGGCGGAAACGGTCGAGTTCGAGCGCCTCGCGTGCGAGCCCGAGCCGGAAACGCCCCGCGCGCCGCCGGCCGCGGCGCCCGAGCAAGATCCGTGGCTCGACGGGCACTGGCCCGCCCGCAGCCTGGGATTGTGGCCGCTCGGCTTCACGGCAAGCCGCGAACAAATCTACGATGACGAAGGCCGTCTGACCGGCGGGCCTGACGATGGTTTCGGAGGCGGCCGCTGACCGCGGGCCATGTTTCTCGATACCAACGTTCTGGTGTATGCCCGCATCGACACGGCGCCGGGCCACGAAGCGGCC
This sequence comes from Alphaproteobacteria bacterium, assembly GCA_965201115.1. Taxonomy (GTDB): domain Bacteria; phylum Pseudomonadota; class Alphaproteobacteria; order UBA7887; family UBA7887; genus JANQOH01. The sequence goes on along the minus strand of OZ241745.1, from coordinate 3,366,533 downwards.
CGGCGCCGGATGCGGGAGGCCAGGCGGAACGGCGAAGCCTTGTGCGTGAGCCGCCAGGTTCTGCGGGAATATCTCGCAACCGTCACGCGCGGACAGACTTGGTCCGCGCCGATCCCCGCGGTCGAAGCTCTCGACGACATAACGCGGATCGAACGCGAATTCCGGATACTCGAGGACGGGCCGCGCGTGACCGAGACATTGAAGGCGCTGTGCGCGGCCGTTCGGGCGGGGGGCAAGCAAATCCACGACGCCAACATCGCCGCGACCATGATTGCGCATGGCGAACGGCGCATCCTCACCTTCAACGCCAAGGATTTCCGCCGCTACAGCGAGTGGATCGACGTCATCGACCCCGGCCGCGCCGACGAGTGATCCCGCGCCGCGCCCGGAAGCCGCCGGGCGAGAGGGGAGGGAGGGGCATTCCCATCGGGCGTCGACGCCTGCGCGTCCGGGGCCGCGATCTCGCGCAAGGCCGCCCGAACGCGCTCCGGGCGCCCAACGTCGATTGTCGCAACGACCAGCGGACAATTCGTTCCGGCGACCGTCCAGCAGCGGAGCGGGCCGTCCTCGGCGCTCAATTCCCGACTCCACGGGTAGAGCAGGATCAGGCGGCTTGCGCGGCAGCGGGCGCGGTAGGCGAGCATCTGATAGACATCGCCCGCGGCAACGCCATTGTTATTGCGAGCGGGGGTGGGAGACAACTCCTTCCATTTCGTATCGAGAACAACCGTTTCGCCGGGTAGACCGATGATGGCGTCCGGGCGCAACCGGAAAAGCTTGTCGCCGTTCTCCGCTTCTATCGCGTGGCCGCCCTGTGGTTGAAGGCGGACGCTGCCCGGCGCCAGCGCGCGCTTGAGGCTGCGGCCGATAAATTTCTCGAACAACATGTTCATGGCGAACAAGAACGTGAAACCCGGCGCGCCGCCGCCCGTTGTGCTCTGCCAGTCGCCCTTGAGGAACAGACGCGCGAGGCGATACAAATCGTGAAATGCTGTATTCGTGCGGTCAAGCCGCACCGGCTCGCGCAGCGGGGCGCGTGTGTCGCCCACCGCCTCGAACCGGCCCGCAAGTTCGGCGAGCAATCGTGCGCTGGCTGTGGAAAGCGCGAGGGCCGCGAGGCGCGTCACCGCGGCCTTCAAGATGCGGTTGAGCGGCGTGTTTTCCGAGAGCTCGTCGAAACGGCAGGCGACGCGATCGGCCCGCGCGGCGAGGTGCGCGACTTGCCGCGTTACGTCGAGGCGCCCGCGCAACAGCGCCAAGTCTTCCTCGCGCCCGACATAGCGCCGCGGAAGGCCCCGGCGCACGGCCGCGAGCAGCCTGCCAGTGAAGAGCCGAACCAGAATATCGAGAAGGCTGCTGCGTTGCGTGGCGAGGCCCGCCAGCTCGCCGGTCGCTATGCGGATATCCAAGGCCGCGGCGAGCATATGGATCGTCGCCGCGCGCGCCGCGCCGTCATCGCCATCGATCTTGGGCAGGATCTCAAGCGTTTGCCCGGGTATCGACAGCACGCCGACGACCCCGCCGGCCTGTATGCCGTTCTCCGTTCGGGACAGCGCGGGGAAGGGCGCGTCCCGTTTGAGCTCCGGTTGCGCCTTCCTCGCCAAACGCAGATATTGCCGCGCCCGCCCCTCGGTAAGGCCATTCTCCCCGATCCGCAGCTTACTGTGCTCTCTGCAGATAAGCGCGGCGCCCACCCGCTTACTCTCCTTCGGCATTTTCCGGCGCTTCGGCCGGCAATTCGGCGCCCGCGCCGGTCAACCGCCGGTATGCGTCTTCCGGGAACTCGTCCCGGATCGTCCAGCGGTATCGGGCTTCGCCTTCGTCATCGTAGTTCGGCGGCGCAGGAAGCCGCTCCCGAACCACGAACTCGTTGCCGCCGCCGAACACCGCCCGCACTTTCGCCCAGTCGTCGTAAAAGCACTCGGCGACAAGCGGAATTATCTTGCCCCTCATGGCGTCATCGACGTCCTTCCGGTTTCGGGCGCTCATCAGCCATGCATGGCCGATCAGATGGTCGCGGTCGATGAACCATTCCAGCCGCTCGTTGATAACGCGAAGGACCGCGGGCAAATTCACACCATCGACGACCGTCAGGAGGTCGGGCCGCGGCGGCAGTTCTTCGAACGCAAAGCGCCGCCGCAGGGCCGTGTCGAGAAGCGCGATAGACCGGTCGGCGGTGTTCATCGTCCCGAGTATGTGAAGATTCCCGGGCAGGGAAAACGATTCGTGCGAATGCGGCAGCGTGACCGCCAGCCGGTTGGCGGCCCCTTCGCGTTTATCCTCCTCGAGAAGGGTAACGAGCTCGCCCATGACCTTCGACACGTTGGCCCGGTTTATCTCATCGATGACCAGAACATGCGCTATGGACGGCGCTTCCGACGCCCGCTTCGCCATTCGCTTGAGAACGCCGTCCGTCGCCTCCAGCCGGAAGCCATGCGCCGCGCCGTCGGCCTCGGGCGTTTGCGGACGCAGCCCCTCGACGAATTCCTCGTAACCGTAGGACTGGTGGAACGTCACGAACTCCACGCGCCCCTGCTCCGTCAGTTCCCCGTATCGCGCCTGAATCTCTGCCGCCGCTTGCGGCGTCTGCCCGTCGCAAATTTCCACGCATTTCCGAAACGTGGTATAAGTCTTGCCCGTTCCCGGGGGTCCATAGAGTATCGTGTTGAGCGGGCGTCCAGCGGGGTCGTATGCCGGCAAAACAGCGTCAGCTCGAGATCCGGGAGATTTGCCGGGGCTGGGTTCCGTAGAGGGAGAGGATCTTGTTATTGACAACCTTTTTCTATCAAGGTCCCACTTAAGGTGATTGTTTGTGTGGCCGGCGTCTCGGTACTTTTCATAAGATACTTCTCCGCCGTTGTCGAGTAAAAACTGAAATGCTCTCCAACCGTGAGCTCCTTCTCTCCGCGGGTTTTCTTTCACCAAGCATTTGATCGTGTGACCTGCCCAACGGCCTCTCCAACGGCTGGTGCGTTCGCGCCCCGTAGCGTCCGCCGCGTTTTCTTTTGCAACTTTTTCGTGGGAAGCGTCGGTCAGATTCGAGAGATGAACCAGAATCTCTAAGGACTTTCGGTAGCTCTCCACGGTTCGAAACGCATTCACGGTGAGTTGATCAGCATTACTGAATCCGATCCGGGGGAGTCCCGCGGGCAGCGGGAGTCCATCGAGCGGCGTTGTCGCCTTGTTGATCCAGAATACATGTATGACAGCGTCATCGGCAAACCCGTTACGATCTGTGTATTCATTCTTCTCCACAACGCCGATCGCGTGACCTTTTTGCAATCCATATCGTACCAAAATAACGTCCCCTGGACGGGCCTGCGTAAGGGGATACGGTCGAGATGGATTGCCGGGGCCGGCGGTATAGACGCAACCGGCCGGCCCGAAAGGTCCTCGTCTGTCTTTCGTATCCTCCCAGTAATCGTCGCCGTTGTCTGTAACATCAGTGCTAACATGAAAGAATTGACGATCCCGTCGCGCAAGGCCATTGGCTGCGGATTGTCTCAGAACCAATAGAAACGTATAGATTTCGTATGGAGCGCACTCAGGAAACCGCATCTGTATCAAGCGGATAATTTCCGCGTACGCGGAGCGCGTTGGGCGCTTGACGAGTACGTCCCATTCATCTGGCGCCGGTGGGGTTATGCCCAAGAGCGCCGTTCGGAGATTGCGGTCGATAGGCAGGTAGAAATCAGGATTTATCAAGTGAAAAATCTTCGTTAGCGTCGGTATTCCGACGCCGTCTAATTCGATCACCTGACGAAAACGTTCGTCTGCGCTCGGATCATCAGACGGCGGCGGTTGCATGGCGTCCGCGAAAGTTTGCCACAGCAGTGTGGAATGCGATTCGTTTTCGTCATAGATCAACCCAGGTCCCGGCCAAAACTCAGGAATTGTCAGCCATTTTTCCCCGTTGGCCAGCGTGGGCAGATCCGCACCCATATTAAACTTTTCATGAACGCTTTGGTAAACTGTCTGGAAGTCACCTGTGGTATTCAGCTGTGAGAGTCGGTAAAAGAACGAAAACGGATCGACGCCATCGGCGCCGAACCTGAGAGTGGCAGGCTCGTTCAGCCAGTCGAACTGCCGTACGCGCTCAACGAGGTAACCCGCGCCGCCGTCGCAGATTTTCTCGGCCAATTCTTTGAACCACGGTACCCAAGTGAAGTGGTTCGGCATGTTCGGTCTCCATTACGCGCGGTCGGCGCCGAGGGGCGCCGCCGCCGCAGTTCGGCGGCATGGGGCGCGCCGCCCAGCGACGCGCGACATAGCGAGCATATCCACCGCCAGCGGCGCCTGCAAGGCCCCGGTCGACGAAATCGGCGCCGAGATACGGGGCGGCGCGCGGCGCGCGGCGCGCCGAGTTGCGATCGCGCCGCGGGATCACTTGAACGCCTGTATGCCGGTTTGCGCGCGGCCCAGGATCAGTGCGTGGACGTCGTGTGTGCCCTCGTAGGTGTTGACGGCCTCGAGGTTCATGGCGTGGCGGATGACGTGGTATTCGTCGGCGACGCCGTTGGCGCCGTGGATGTCGCGGGCGGCGCGGGCGATTTCGAGCGCCTTGCCGGCGTTGTTGCGCTTCAGCAGCGAAAACATTTCCGGCGCGGCGCGGCCGGCATCCTTGAGGCGGCCCACATGCATGCACGCGGCAAGGCCGAGGGCGATCTCCGTCTGCATGTCGGCGAGTTTCTTCTGGATCAGCTGGTTGGCGGCGAGGGGGCGGCCGAACTGCTTGCGGTCCAGTGCGTATTGCCGCGCGGCGCGCCAGCAGAACTCGGCGGCGCCCATCGCGCCCCAGGCGATGCCGTAGCGCGCGCCGTTGAGGCAGCCGAAGGGGCCGCGCAGGCCGCGAACCTCGGGAAATGCGTTCTCTTCCGGCACGAAGACGTCGTCGAGGAGTATCTGCCCGGTCGGCGAGGCGCGCAGGGCGAACTTCCCCTCGATTTTCGGCGTTTCCACGCCCTTCATGCCGCGCTCGACGATGAAACCGCGGATCGCGCCCGCATCGTCCCTGGCCCAGACGACCATGACATCGGCGAGCGGGCTGTTGGTTATCCACGTTTTCGCCCCGCTCAGGCGGTATCCGCCGCCGGCGGCGCGGGCGCGCGTGTTCATGCTTCCGGGGTCCGAGCCGTGGTCGGGCTCGGTCAGCCCGAACGCGCCGATGAGGTCTCCGCTGGCGAGGCCGGGCAGGAAGCGCCGGCGCTGCTCCTCGGTTCCGTAAGAGAAAATCGGCCACATGACGAGGCTCGACTGCACCGAGAGGCACGAGCGATACGAGGAGTCCACGTTTTCGATCTCGCGCGCGATCAGCCCGTAGGCGACGTCTCCGGCGCCGGCGCAGCCGTAACCGCGCAGGTTCGCGCCGAGCAGGCCGAGCGCGCCCATTTCGCGCATGAGTTCGCGATCGAAGCGCTCATGCCGGGCGGCCTCGACGATACCCGGCATGAGCCGGTCCTGCGCGAAGCCGCGCGCCGCGTCGCGGATCATGCGTTCTTCTTCCGCGAGCGAGTCCTCGAGGCGGAAGGGGTCGCTCCAGTCGAAGGCGGCCGCCGCGCCGGCCGGGCGCGCGGCGGTTCGGGCCTCGGCGGTCATCGCTGTTCTCCGGCGCCCGGCGCGGCGGACGGGCCGATACGGAAACTGTCGGCGATGGCGAGCAAATCGTCCATGCGCCGTGCGTTCATGGCGGTTATGCGCGTGTAATACCAAATCCCGTCCGCCTCTTGCAGGCGCAATGCAAGGTGTTTCCTGAACGGCCCCAGCGGCAGCGCGCAGCGCAATTGCCGGAACGCGCCGGCGCGGTTGGCGCCGCTCTCCGGCTCGCGGCAGAATTCCAGCGGCAGATCGCCGAGCCGCGCCACGCCTTCGACCCATTTGCCAAGCGTCGCGCGCAGCGAATCGAAAGCGGGGTCGGCAAACGGACTGTCGGGGCCGTCGAGCATCGTGTGCGGATCGGGAAGGGCGGCGCCCAGCGAGGCCGTCATCCGCCCGCGCAACCAGCCGTCGGGATCGGCCACGGCGCCGGGCAGCGGCGCCAGATCGACATGGCTCAGGCCCGCGAAACTGCCGTCTTCCGGGCGCACGCGAAGCACCGACACCGCGTCCGCGCCCAAGCCGCTCTTGCGCACGATCTCGGCGGCGAAACCCTCCGGAACGTCGAAAGCCTGCGCCCGCGCGGTCCCCGGAGCGGCGAAGACCGCCGTCGCGGCCAAAACGGCAAGCAGATACGTTTTCATGACCGGCCGCCTTGCGCCGCCGGCGCGTCGAAGCGCGCGGCGCGGCCGGCCGGAGGGCCGCTGAGTTCGCCGTCGCGCATGACCATGCGTCCGCGAATAACGGTCGCGCGCGCCCGGCCGGTCAGCGTCATGCCGGCGAACGGCGTCCAACCGCAGCGATAGGCCATATCGGAATCCTCCACCGTGCGCCGCGCCTTCGTATCGACAATCGTGAGATCGGCGTCGTATCCGGCAGCGAGGCGGCCCTTGCCGCGCAGACCGTAGAGGCGCGCCGGCGCTTCGCAAACCAGTTCGACCAGCCTTTCGAGGGTCAGCCGCCCGGCGGCCACATGGTCGAGCATCAGCGGCAGGAGCGTCTGGACGCCGGGCATTCCCGACGGGCTTTGCGGGTAGGGGAGGGCCTTTTCCGCGCGCGTATGCGGCGCGTGGTCGGAGCCCACGACGTCCACGACGCCCTCGGCGACGCCGCGCCACAGCGCTTCGCGGTGTTCGGCCCCGCGGATCGGCGGGTTCATCTGCGCACAGGCGCCGAGGCGCCGGTAGCAGTCCGGCGCGGCCAGCGTGAGATGCTGCGGCGTGCATTCCACGCTGACCCAGCCGGGCTTCGCCGCGAGCATGGCGATCTCGTCGGCCGTGGTTATGTGAAGCACATGGACGGGGCGGCCGGTCGCGAAGGCGAGGCGCAGCAGGCGTTCGGTCGCCCGCCGCGCGGTTTCCACGTCGCGCCACTCGGGATGCGCGGAAGCGTCGGCGGCGGCCTCGGCAATGGGCCGGCGCTCGGCAAGCCGGGGCTCATCCTCGGCGTGAACGGCGACCCGCCGCGCGCCGTTTCGCAGCACGCGTTCGAGAAGCGCGTCGTCGGGAACGAGCAGCGAGCCGGTCGAGGAGCCCATGAATATCTTGACGCCGCAACATCCGGGCAGGCGCTCGAGGCGCGCCAGCTCATCGACGTTTTCCGCCGCGGCGCCGATGAAGAACGCGAAATCCGTCCATGCCCGTCCTTCCGCGCGCGCCAACTTGTCTTGCAAGGCGGCTTCCGAGACCGTCGGCGGGTCGGTATTGGGCATTTCGAACACGCAGGTTACGCCGCCGAGCGCCGCGGCGCGCGTTCCGCTTTCGAGGTCTTCCTTGTGCTCGGCCCCGGGCTCGCGGAAATGCACCTGGCTGTCGATGACGCCGGGCAGCACATGCAGGCCGCGCGCGTCGAACCGCTCAGCCGCGGCGGCGCCGTTCAGCGCGCCGATGGCGGCGATGCGCCCGCCGCGCACGCCGATGTCGGCCGCGCGCGGCCCGTCCGCCGTTGCGAGCGTTCCGCCGACGACGACGAGATCGAAGCGCCCGGTCACGACTCGTGCGGCGAACGGCGCGCGGGCGGGATCGGCGCCAGCATGAACGCCGGCACATGGTCGCCCATGCCGACGACCGGCTCGCCCGGCGCGGCGGCCCCTCCGCGGGGCGCGGCGGGTTTGCCGTCCTTGCGCGTCTTGCCGGAACGGGTCTTGCGCGGGCGCGGCGGCGGCGCGCTCGCCCGCGGCTCCGCCGGCTCCGCGCGCGGCTCCGGTTCCGGGGCCGGTTCCGGGGCATCCAGCGCGGGTATCGGGCGCCCGATCAGTTCGGCGATGGCGGCGAGATATTTCGCGTCCGACTTGCAGGCGATGGTCAGGGCGATGCCGCGGCGCCCCGCGCGCCCCGTGCGGCCGATGCGATGCACATAATCCTCGGCGTGGATCGGCACGTCGAAGTTGAAGACGTGACTCAGGCCCTGGATATCGAGGCCGCGCCCGGCCACGTCGGTGGCGACGAGCAGCGTGACCTGGCCGGCCTTGAATGCGGCGAGCGTTTCCGTGCGCGCCGATTGCGGCATATCGCCGTGCAGCGCCGCGCAGGAGAAGCCGTGCCGGCGCAGCGAGCGGTCGAGCGTATCGACGTCTCTCTTGCGGTTGCAGAAGATCAGCGCGTTCTCGACCGTCTCCCCGCGCAGGAGCCGGCGCAGCGCGCGCTCCTTGTCGGTCTCCGCCGCCGAGACGAGGCCCTGCTCCACGAGATCGGCCGGCGAGGCCGGCGGCGCCACCGCGATTTCCTGCGGCGAAGACAGAAACTTGTCGGCCAGCCGGCGAATCTCCGGCGGCATGGTGGCCGAGAACATCAGCGTCTGCCGGTTCTGCGAAACCAGCCCGACGATCCGTTCGACATCGGGGATAAATCCCATGTCGAGCATCCGGTCGGCTTCGTCGATAACGAGTATCTTGACGCCGGTGAGCAGAATGCTGCCGCGTTCGAACAGGTCGAGCATCCGCCCCGGCGTGGCGATCAGGACGTCGACGCCGCGTTCCAGCGCCTTGCGCTGATCGGTCATCGAGACGCCGCCGATGAGCAGCGCCTGGGCGAGGCGGCGATACTTGCCGTAAATCGCGAAATTCCCGGAAATCTGCGTCGCCAGTTCGCGCGTCGGCGTGAGGATCAGCGATCGCGGCATCCGCGCGCGGGCGCGTCCCGCGCTCAATATGTCGATCATCGGCAGGGTGAACGAAGCCGTCTTCCCCGTGCCCGTCTGGGCGCACCCCATCACGTCGCGGCCCCGCAGCACGACGGGTATCGCCTGCGCCTGGATCGGCGTGGGTTCGCGGTAGCCGGCGTCGGCGACCGCGCGAAGCGTTTCGGGGGCCAAGCCCAGTTCGTCGAATTTCATGCAATCGCCGGTTCGGTCGGGGGCGGGAGGCCCGCCGCCGCCACTATCGGCGTTTCGCGGCGGAAACGCAACCGCGCCGCCGCCCGCGGCAAGAACCGCGCAAAACCGGCGCCCGCGCGCAACATCTTGCTTGTATTCGGCGTTCCGCTACCATATGGGCGATTGGCGTTTCCTCCGCGGGGCCGTTGCGCATGAACGACCTGTTTACCGCCGCCCGCCCCGGCGGCGACTACTCGGCCAGCGACATCGAGGTGCTGGAGGGGCTCGAGCCCGTGCGCCGCCGCCCCGGCATGTATATCGGCGGGTCGGACGAAACGGCGATGCACCACCTCGTCGCCGAACTGCTCGACAACGCGATGGACGAGGCGGTCGCCGGCCACGCCGGTTTCATCGACCTCGAACTCGGCGCCGGCGACACGGTGACCGTGCGCGACAACGGCCGCGGGATACCGGTCGATCCGCACCCGAAATTCCCCGGCAAGTCGGCGCTTGAAGTTATCCTGACGACCCTGCATTCCGGCGGAAAATTCTCCGGCGGGACCTACGAAACGGCGGGCGGGCTTCACGGCGTCGGGCTGTCGGTGGTCAATGCGCTGGCGGAGACGCTGACCGTGGAGGTGGCGCGCGACCGCCGCGTCTGGACGCAGAGCTATCGGCGCGGCGAGCCGGAAGGGGAAGTGCGCGCCGCCGGCAACGCGCCCAACCGCCGCGGCACGACAATCGCGTTCCGCCCCGACCGGACGATCTTTCCCGCATCCGCGCGCTTCCGCCCCGCGGCCCTTTACCGCATGGCGCGGTCGAAGGCGTATCTGTTTCGCGGCGTCGAGATCCGCTGGAAATGCGCGCCCGAGGCCCTCGGCGAGGGCGACGACACGCCGGCGCGCGCGGTGCTGCATTTCCCCGGCGGCCTGGGAGACTTTCTCGCCGGCGCTCTCGCGGGCGCGGAATGCGTTACGCCCGGCCCGTTTCGCGGCGAGGCGGAGCTCGCGGGCGGCGGGGGCGGGCGCGTGGAGTGGGCCTTGGCCTGGCCCGCGGACGGCCGCGCCGGCTTCTTGAACAGCTACTGCAACACCGTGCCCACCGCCAACGGCGGAACGCACGAGGCGGGCTTCCGCGCGGCGCTGACGCGCAGCCTGCGCGAACACGGCGAACGCGCGAAAAACAAGCGCGCGCGGGACATTGCCGCGGAAGACGCGCTCTCCGGCGCGTGCGGGCTGCTCTCGCTGTTCATACGCGACCCGCAGTTCCAGGGCCAAACGAAGGACCGGTTGAGCACGCCCGACGCCGCGCGGCGCGTGGAGGCGACGATTCGCGACCATTTCGACCACTGGCTGGCGCAGGACCCGGAAGCGGCGAACGACCTCCTCGACCACGTCGTCGAGCGCGTGGAGGAGCGCCTGCGCCGCCGCCGCGACCGCGAGGTCGCGCGCCAGTCCGCGACGCGCAAACTGCGCCTGCCGGGCAAACTGGCGGATTGCTCGCGCGCCGGCGCGGCGGGCACAGAAGTCTTCCTCGTCGAGGGCGATTCCGCCGGCGGATCGGCGAAACAGGCGCGCGACCGCGAAACCCAGGCCGTGCTCGCGTTGCGCGGCAAGATCCTCAACGTCGCCTCCGCCACGCCCGACAAGCTGAGCGCCAACAAGGAACTGGTCGATCTGATCCGCGCCTTGGGGTGCGGCTCGCGCAACGCTTACGACGAAAACAGGCTGCGCTACGAGCGCGTGATCGTGATGACCGACGCCGATGTCGACGGGGCGCATATCGCCTCGCTGCTGATGACGTTCTTCTACCGCGAGATGCCCGACCTCGTCCGCAACGGCCATCTGTATCTGGCGCAGCCGCCGCTCTACCGCTTGACCGGCGGCGCCGCAACGGTCTATGCCCGCGACGACGCCCACCGCGACGCCCTCCGCAAGGAGGCGTTCAAGGAGAACGCAAAGGTGGAGGTCAGCCGCTTCAAGGGGTTGGGCGAGATGCCCGCGGCGCAGCTGAAGGCGACAACGATGGCGCCGGCGACGCGCACCCTGCTGCGCATCGATATCGCCGCCGCCGCCGAGACGGCGACAGCGCACAGGGTGGAGGAGCTGATGGGGCGCAACGCGGAAAAACGCATGGCGTTCATTCGCGCCCACGCGACCCAGGTCCGGGATCTCGACATATGACGTTGGCCGCGCCGCGCGCCGCCGCGTTCGCCCTCGCGCTTTGCGCCTGCTCCGCCGACCGGCTGTCGGAAGTGTACGATTATCGCGGCGACGCGCAGGGTTATCTGTTCGCCGCGGGAACGGAAACGCGCAACGTGGCGACCGTCGTTACGGGCAACCCGTTCGGCGTCGATCCGGTCGGGCTCGCGCGCTCGGTCGCCTCCGAAATCCAGGGCGCGGTTGCGTCGCGCGATGTCGTTTTCGTCATCGACGCCAGCCTGGAAGTGCGGCGCGACGTTTCGCTCGTCGTGGTCTTCGACGCGCCGCCCGCCGCCACGCCGGCGGCGATTTGCGCGCGGGGAGGGCGGGTCCCGACCGCGCCGGCGGCGCGGGAAATCGATATAACGATGGCCTTCTGCCACGGAACGGCCGCGGTCGCCGGGGCCCGGGGCCGCGTCGCCCGCGGCGCGGGGGCGGCCGACGCCTCCTACGCCGGCATACTCCGCGAAATGACGCGGCGGATATTCGAGATCCCGACCAGGTAGCCCCGAGGGCTATCGCTCAATTCGCGAATCGTCCGTATCCGCGGCGCCTCGGGGGCAGGGCGCCCGGGCGCCGCCGCGCCGAAGGCGCTGACTGCCCGGGATCGCGGGCGCCTCGCCCGCACGTCTCCACGGCGCCGAACGCCGCCACGAGGGGCGCGCCGCTCGCGCTGCCCCGCCAACGCCCGGCGCCGCAGCAACATCCGGCGCCGGCCGCTCGTTTCCGCGCCTACGGCGCCGGCGCCGGGTCGTTTTCCGCGTCTCGCCGCTCCCGCAACAGCCCATCGATCAAGCCGTTCAAGAGGCCTTGCCCCTCCGTCAGCCTGAGTATCTGCTTCTGGAATTCCTGCATCTGCCGCTGGTATTCCTCCATCTGCCGTTGGAACGCTTCGCGGTCCGCCCGTCCCTCGGCGCGTATGGCCTCCCGGCCCGCTTGCGCTTCCGCGCGTATGGCCTCCCGGCCCGCCTGCGCCTCCACGCGCACCGCCTCCACCTGCGCCCGAACGGCATCGATCTCGTCGCGCAGCCCCTCCGCCACGGAAAGGCCAATCGCCGCCAGCGTGACGCCCATTCCGAAGAGCACGACGCCCACGCCGATAATGGCGACCGTTTCCTGTCTGAGTCGCGGCATCGGCCGTCTCCTTCGTTGTCGGCAACGCCGATCGTCAGCATTCCGCCGGCGCCGCCGCAACCTCCAGCGCGCCGGCCGCTCGTATCCGCGCCTACGGCGCCGGGACGCTTTCCGCGTCTCGCCGCGGTCCATCGATCAGGCCGTTCGAGACGCCTTGCCCCTCCGTCAGCTTGGGAATCCGCTTGCGGTATTCCTGCATCTGCCGCTGGAACTGCTCCATCTGCCTTTGCATGGCCTCCCGGAACGCCTGCCCCTCGGCGCGCATGGCCTCCCGGAACGCCCGCCCCTCCGCGAGCATGGCTTCGCGGTCGGCCCGCGCCTCCATGCGCATCGCCCGGAGCTCCGCCCCAACGGCGCGAATATCGTCGCGCAGCCCCTCCGCCACGGAAAGGCCGAGCGCCGCCGCCGTAATGCCCATTCCGAGGAGCATGACGCCCAAGCCGATAATGGCGATCGTTACCTGCCGCAGTCGCGGCATCGGCCGCCTCCTTCGTTGCCGGCGGCGCGTCACGCCGCGGTTCTAGTGATCCAGTATCTGGCTCAGAAAGGCGCGGGTGCGTTCCTCGCGCGGGTTTTCGAAAAACGCGCTCGGCGGCGCCGTTTCCACGATCTCGCCCGCATCCATGAACGTCACGCGGTCGGCTACGCGGCGCGCGAAGCCCATCTCGTGCGTGACCACGATCATCGTCATCCCGCCCTCGGCGAGCTCGACCATTACGTCCAGAACTTCCTTGATCATTTCCGGATCGAGCGCCGAGGTGGGCTCGTCGAACAGCATGATCCGGGGCTTCATGCACAGCGAGCGCGCGATGGCCACGCGCTGCTGCTGGCCGCCCGACAACTGGCCGGGAAACTTGTTCGCCTGGTCGGGAATGCCGACGCGCTCAAGATATTCGCGCGCCGTGTCTTCGGCTTCCGCCCGCGGCAGTTTGCGCACCCATACCGGCGCCAGCGTCAGGTTCTGCATGACGGTCAGGTGCGGGAACAGGTTGAACTGCTGAAACACCATCCCGACTTCCGAGCGCACCTGCTCGATATTCGCCACCTCGTCGTTCAGCTCCACGCCGTCGACGACGATGCGCCCGCCCTGATGCGCGTCGAGGCGGTTGATGCAGCGGATCAGCGTCGATTTGCCGCTGCCGGACGGGCCGCACACCACGACCTTCTCGCGGTCCGCCACCTTGAGCGAAACCCCGCGCAGCGCGTGATACGCGCCGAACCACTTGTGGACGTCGACAAGTTCGATCACCGCGCGGCTCCCGTGCGCAATTCGCCTTCCAAGCGGCGACTATACCGCGACATGGCGTAGCAGAAAAGGAAGTATATCAGCGCGGCGAACGCATAGACCTCGGCGGGGAAGCCGCGCCACTCGGGGTCGGCGAGGGCGGCCTTCGCGGCGCCGAGAAGGTCGAACAGGCCGATCAGCACCACCAGCGACGTGTCCTTGAAAATGCCGATGCAGGTGTTGGCCAGCGGCGGGATGACATGCGCCAGCGCCTGCGGCAGCACAATCAGCCGCGTCGATCGCCAATACGACAGGCCCAGCGCGTCGGCGGCCTCGTATTGGCCGCGCGGTATCGCCTGCAGGCCGCCGCGCACCACCTCGGCGAAATACGCCGCCGAAAACATGATCATGGCGATCTGCGCGCACGCCAGGTCGTTGAGGTTCGCGCCTTCCGGCAGGAACAGCGGCAGCATCAGCGTCGCCATGAACAGCAGGCTGATAAGCGGCACGCCGCGAATCGTCTCGATATAGGCGATGCAGAGCGCGCGAATGGCCGGCAGGCGCGAACGGCGCCCGAGCGCCAAAACGATCGAAAACGGGAAGGCGACGGCAATGCCCACGACCGACAGGATCAGCGTCAGCGGCAGCCCGCCCCAGCGCTCCACCGGCACGTAACTCATGCCGAACATCCCGCCCTGCATCAGCAGGTAGAACCAGATAATGACCGAGAACCACCAGATGGCGAGGTTTCGGCCCCAGTTCCGGCGGTCGAGGGTCAGGCCGATCATGCCGAGCAGAAGCGCCATCCCGAGAATCGGGCGCCACTGGCCTTCGGGCGGGAAGCGCCCGAACAATATCCAGCGGTACTTTTCGCCGACGATGGCCCAACAGGCGCCTTCCGCGGCGCGGCAGTCGGCGCTTGTCCCCGACCATTGCGCCGAGACCAGCGCCCAGTCCGCCAGCGGCAGGCCCACGGCGGCGACCGCGAGCGCCGCCAGGACGGTCATCCCGGTGTTGAACGGCCCGTCGAAGAGATTTTCGCGCAGCCAGGCGCGCGCGGCGCCGAGCGCGGCGCCAGCGGGCGGGGCGGGGGTCATCGCTCCACCAGCGCGACGGCGCGGTTATAGAGGTTCATGGCCAGCGAGATCGCCAGGCTGATCGTCAGATACACCGCCATGATAATCGCGATGCACTCGATCGCCTGGCCCGTCTGGTTGATGGTGACGTTGGCGATGGACACAAGATCGGGATAGGCGATGGCCACCGCGAGGCTCGAATTCTTGGTCAGGTTGAGATACTGGCTCGTGAGCGGCGGGATGATCACGCGCAGGGCCTGCGGCAGGATTACGTCCTTCAACACGCGGCCCGGGCGGAGGCCCAGCGCGCGCGCGGCTTCCCATTGTCCGCGCGGTATCGCCTGTATCCCGCTGCGCACGATCTCGGCGATGAAACTGGCGGTGTAGAGCGTCAGGCCGAGCAGCAGGGCGGAAAATTCGGGCGTCAGCGCCGCGCCGCCGCGGAAGTTGAAACGCTGGAACTCGGGGCTCTCGAGCGCGAGCGGCGCGCCCGACAGCGCCAGCGCGGCCGCCGGCGGCAAAACGAGCAGCGCGAGCGCGGCGGGCCATGCCGGGGGCGCCGAGCCCGTGCGCTCGCGGCGCGCGCGCGCCCAGCGCAAAAAGCCCCAGAGGCCCGCCAGCCCGGCCAAAAAGGCGAGGGGAATCCACACATGGACCGGATCGGTCACGAGGGCCGGGAACTGCAGGCCGCGCGTGCTCAGATACACGCCGGGCAGGGGATTCAGCGCGTCGCGCGGGAGCGGCGACGCCTCGGTTATCAGCGCATACCAAAAGAACAGTTGCAGCAGCAGCGGGACGTTGCGCAGCGTCTCGACATAAATCGCCGCCAGGCGCCCGATGAGCCAATTGTGCGACAGCCGCGCCAGCCCGACCGCGAGCCCGACCGCGCTGGCCAGCGCGATGCCGATGACCGCCACCTGGAGCGTATTGAGCAGGCCGACGACGAACGCGCGCCCGTAGGTATTCGACGGCGCGTATGCGATCGGGCTCTCGCCGATTTCCATCCCCGCTTCGCGGTCGAGAAACCCGAAGCCCGTGGAGATGTTGCGCCGTTCGAGATTATCGACCGTGTTCAGCGCCAGAAAGGCGATCGCCGCCGCCACGGCGCCGACCGCCAGTATCTGGAAAAAGAGGTTGCGCGCGCCGACGGTGGCCAGCGCGCGCGAATATGCCTTCACCGGGCGGGCGGCGCGTACATCAGCCCGCCGTCGGTCCACAGCGCGTTGAGGCCGCGTTCGAGGCCGAGCGGCGTGTCGGGGCCGACATTGCGGTCGAAGATTTCGCCGTAGTTGCCCACCGCGGAGATGGCGTTATAGGCCCATGCCTCGTCGAGGCCGAGCGCTTCGCCGAACCCGGGCGTCGTACCGAGCAGGCGCTTGATGGTGGGGTCGTCGCTGTCCCGCATGGCGGCGGCGTTGGCGCTCGTGACGCCGCTTTCCTCCGCCTGGATCAGGGCATGCACGACCCATCGCACTACGTCGTCCCATTCCGCGTCGCCGTGGCGCGTCGCCGGCGCGAGCGGCTCCTTCGAGATCAGGTCGGGCAATATGACGTAGTCGGCGGGGTTCGGGGCGGTTGTCCGCACCGAGGCCATGTTCGACGAATCGCTGGTATAGGCGTCGCAGCGCCCGGCGAAGAACGCGCCCACCACCTCGTCGAAGGCTTCGAACACGACGGGCTCGAACTGCATGCCGTTGCTGCGGAAGAAATCCGCGAGATTGAGTTCGGTCGTGGTGCCGGTCTGCACGCATACGCTGGCGCCGTCGAGCTCCGCGGCCGCGCTCACGCCGAGATCGGCGGGAACCATGAACCCTTGCCCGTCGTAGAACGCCACCGGGCCGAAATTCAGCCCGACCGATGTGTCGCGGGTCAGCGTGAACGTGGTGTTGCGGCTCAACAGATCCACCTCGCCCGATTGCAGGGCCACGAAGCGTTGCTGCGCGCTGAGCGGGCGGAAGGAAACGCGCTCCGAATCGCCGAACAGCGCAGCCGCGACGGCGCGGCATATATCGACGTCGAGACCCGACCAGCGGCCCTCGTTGTCGGGAAACGAGAATCCCGCAAGCCCCGTGCTGACGCCGCACGCGAGTTCGCCGCGCTCCATTATGGCGTCGAGCGTGTCGCCGGCATGGACGGCCGCGGCCCCGCAAGCCGCCAGCGCCGCCCCGAAAATCGTTGTCGCGATGCGCATTGTTCCGCTCCTCTGTTTCGGCGCCGCGCCCCAACGCGCGCCCGCGCCGTACCGGGCGCACGCATACCACGCCGCGCGCCCGGCCGGCAACCGCCGCCCGGTCGAAAACGCCCGCATTCCCGCCGGCGATCCGGGAGGGGGACCTATCCCGCCATTTCCACGGTAACGGTGGCCTGGGCGGCGACGCCCTCGCCGCGGCCGGGGAAGCCCAGGCCGTCGGTGGAGGTGGCCTTTACGCTGACGGCGGATTCGGGGAGTTCCAGTATCTCCGCGAGACGGGCGCGCATGGCCGCCCGGTGCGGAGCGATGCGCGGGCGTTCGCAGATGATCGTGACGTCGATATGCGCGACCCGGCCGCCCGCGCGAGCCGCGATGTCGCGCGCGCGGCGGACGAAGCGAGCCGAATCGGCGCCCGCCCATTGCGCGTCGCCGGACGGGAAGAACGCGCCGATATCGCCCGCGGCGACCGCGCCGAGCAGGGCGTCGGTCACGGCGTGCAACGCGGCGTCGGCGTCGGAATGGCCGACCAGGCCGCGGTCGTGCGGCACGGCAACCCCGCACAGCACGATGCGATCGCCGCCGGGGGCGAAACGGTGCGCGTCGAAGCCGCTGCCCACGCGGATTCCGCCCGGCGGCCGCCGGGCGGCGCGGGCGAGGTCGCTCTCGGTCGTGATCTTGGGGTTGTCTTCGCCGCAGGCGACGGCGGCGACGCGGAGGCCGGCGCGTTCGGCGACGGCGGCGTCATCGGTGAGAACGGCGTCGCCGTCCGGCGCGGATTCGGCGGCGCGGTGCGCGGCAAGAATAGCGGCGAAGCGGAACGCCTGCGGGGTTTGCGCCAGCCACAGCGAATCGCGCGGGAGCGTCTCGACCGCTTCGCCGCGCGCGACGCGCTTGACGGTGTCGCGGATCGGCGCGGCGGCGATGGCGCCCGCCAGCGCCGGGCCGCCGTCCGCGAGGGCGGCGAGGACGCGCGCGATCGCGGCCGCGGCCACCAGCGGGCGGGCGGCGTCGTGGATGGCGACGTAGAGGGGCGGATCCGCCGCCAGCGCCTCGAGGCCGCGCAGCGCCGATTCCCGCCGCGTCGCGCCGCCGGCGATCGGGGCCGGCAGCGCCAGCGCGCCCACGGCGTCTTCGTACAGCGCCCGGTCCTCGGGCCGGATAACGACATGAACGCGGTCGATGGCGGGATGTTCGAGAAAGGCGCGGACGGCGCGCGCGAGCACGGTCTCGCCGCGCAGCCGGCGGTACTGCTTCGGCGGGCCGGCGCCGAAACGGGCGCCGCGTCCGGCGGCGACGACAAGCGCGGCCGCGCCCCGCGGCTCCCGGTCATGGCGCGGATCTGCGGTCATGGCGGCGCGCCAGGCGTTTGTACCGAAATGCTTGCCCCGCCGCAGGCGGGGCCTGGGCGCCCGCCCGTCCCCGCCCGCATGTTTCCGCGCGGCGCCATGTCGCCGGGGAGGCGCGGGCGGACAAGACGCCCGCCGGTTCCCGCCGTACCGATAACCGCCGAATTCCGGTACAGACTCTAACGGCGGGGGCCGCCGCCGCCAACAGGGCAGGGCTTGCCGCGCATGGCCGCCTTGCTTATGCCGCCAACGCCCGTTTATGACACTCTGTACCCCGGTTTATCGAAAACCGGGGTACAGAGTGTCATAAACGCCGCCCGCGCCGAAGGCGCGGACCGCCCGGGACCGCGGGCGTCCCCGCCCGCACGCCGGCGACCCGCACAACTGCCGGCGAGTCGGGCGCGGCGCGCTTCCCGGGCGCCAAGCGTCTCGCCCGCACGTCTCGATGCTACGGGCGGCGGGGGGCGGGCGCGAAAGGCCTTGCTTCCGTGGCAACATCGCGCCCTGCGGAAACGTGCGGGCGGGGACGCCCGCGCACCCAGGCCCCGCCTTCGGCGGGGTTGGCGTTTCGCCCGCACGTCTCGATGCTACGGGCGGCGGGGAGCAGGAGGGCGGGCGGTCGCGCTTCCCCGCCGGCGTTGCGACTGCCGCGAACGTGCGGGCGGGGACGCCCGCGCACCCAAGCCCCGCCTTCGGCAGGGTTGTCGTGTGCGCGGGCGTCTCGACGCTACGGGCGCCGGGGAGGGGGCGACGACTGTGCTTCCACGGCAACATCGCGCTCTGCGGAAACATGCGGGCGAGACGCCCGCGCACCCAGGGAGTCCGCGCCTTCGGCGCGACGCGGCGCGCTTCTTGAGCGCGCGGGCGTCTCGCCCGCATGTCTCATCGCTACGGGCGGCAGCTGCGTTTCCTCGCGCCGGCGTTGCGACTGCCGCGAACGTGCGGGCAGGATGCCCGCGGTCCCGGGCCCCGCCTTCGGCGGGGTTGCCCCCCGGCGCGGGCGAAAAAATTCGCGGCGGGGGTTGCGGCGCGCGGCAGAGGGGGGTAAGCCTGCGCCCGGCGCCGACGCGACCGAACGGTCGGCCGATCGGCACACGACGCTGGACCCGCTGGTCGCGGCGCATTGGCGGCAGCCGCCGCAAGGCGGTTCGTGACGGCGCGAAGAGCGAGTTCGACAGGCGCCGGGCGCGGCGCCTTTTGCCGGGGCGGTTCGGCAACCCCCGCCGCGGCGTTTCGCGAATCGGTTGCGCGAGAGGAGTGCGATGATGAGTTTGGCTGACTTGGCGAGGCAGACGTTGCTGACGATCATGGATGCGTGCGCGCGGGACCCGGAGTTGCGGTCGCGCGTCATGGCGGACCCGAAGGCGGCGCTGACGGAGGAGGGGATGGACCTGCCCTTCGACAAGGTTGAGGCGGTCGAGGATACGCCCGAAACCACGCACGTCGTATTGACCGACCCCAACGCCGAACTGTCCGACGAACAGATGGAAATGATCGTCGGAGGGACCGGCTGGTGGGGTGCTATGATGGAGCGGCGCCGACAGTTTAACGCGATGGTCGCGGCACATGACTCCATTTCGCATGATTGGTCCAGGGGCGCCTGATTAATTTCTGTCCGGCGCCCGTAACGTCGAGACGCGCGGCCGAGACGACCGCGCACACGCCAACCCCGCCTCCGGCGGGATTGCGCTTCCCCCCGGAGAGCGCGCCGAAGGCGCGGACTGCTTGGGACCGCGGGCATCCTGCTCGTATGTTTGCGGCAGGCGCGGCGCCGGTCGCGGCGCATTGGCGGCAGCCGCCGCAAGGCGGTTCGTGACCGCGGGAAGAACGTTCAACCGGCGGCGGGCGCGGCGCCTCCGCCGGGGCGGTTGCGCAACCCCGCCGCGGCGTTTCGCGAATCCGCAATTAGCGGATTGTCAGTGCCTGCGGCGTCTCCAACGCGCGATGCCTGGGCGCGGTCGCGCCGACGGCCGCCATGAGGGGCGCCCCGTTCCACCCGAGTGCGCGCCGCCTGCAGCCATTGCCGCCACGGTGCGTAACCGCCCGGAATCGCCGCCGATATTCCTTGGGACGCGGGCGTTGCCGCCCGCACATTTGCGGCAGGCGCAGCGGTAGCGGGGAAGCGCGGCCGCCGCTCCCTGCGCGCCGGCGCCCCCCCTGCTCTTCAACGCCCGCGGCGTCGTGACGTGCGGGCGAGACGCCCGCGCACCCGGGAAGTCCGCGCCTTCGGCGCGATCCCCGGGGGGAAGCGCAACCCCGCCGAAGGCGGGGCCCGGGACCGCGGGCATCCCTGCCCGCACGTCGGCGGCCCGCGGGGCGTGGCGCGCTTCCTGGGCGCCAAGCGTCTCGCCCGCACGTTATCATTGCCACGGATGCCGGGGAGCAGGGGGCGGCGGTCGCGCTTCCCTGCCGACATCGCGCCTTGCGGGAACGTGCGGGCAGGATGCCCGCGGTCCCGGGCCCCGCCTTCGGCGGGGTTGGCGTCTCGCCCGCACGTCTCGACGCCGCGGGCGGCGGCTGCATTTCCTCGCGCCGGCGTTGCGACTGCCGCGAAAACGTGCGGGCAGGATGCCCGCGGTCCCGGGCCCCGCCTTCGGCGGGGTTGCGGCGCGTTGGGCTTGCCGCGCACGGCCGCTTTGCTTAACTTGCCCGCCAATCGGGCGCTGGCGCCGGGGGGGGGGGGCGCGGTGAAGCCAATGGATACGGCGGGCCCCGGCGCGCGCGGAGAAACGGCGCCGGCGGACATTTCGGCGCCCGGAGCGCCGGCGGCGCAGCTGCTCGGCGCGATGCCGATCGCCGTTCTGACCATCGACGAAACGCGGCGCATCGCGATGGCGAATCCCGCGGCCGAGCAGCTGCTCGGCCGCGGCAGCGCGTTTCTCACGCGCCGCCGGCTCGACGAAATCGTTCCCGCCGACAGCCCCCTGGTCGCGGCGGTCGACCTGGCGGCGCGCGGCGGCGCGGGCATCAGCGAATACGGCGTGGCGCTGTCGAGTCCGCAGCTTCGGGAACGGCCCATAGACGTTCACGTCACGCCCCTGGGCGGGCGGCCGCGGCGGTTTCTCCTGTGCCTGGTGGAGCGTTCGATGGCGCGGCTCATCGACCGGCATCTCAACCATCGCAGCGCGGCGCGCTCGGTGGTGGGGATGGCCGCCGTGCTCGCGCACGAGTTGAAAAATCCGCTTTCGGGGATACGCGGCGCCGCGCAGCTGATCGAACGCAGCGTCGGCGAGCCGGAGCGCGAACTGGCGCAGATGATCCGCGAGGAGACCGACCGCATCCGCGGCCTGATAGAGCGCGTCGATATATTCTCCGACGACCGCCCGCCATCGGGCGAGCGGGTCAACATCCACCGCGTCCTGGAGCATGTGCGCCGGCTCCACGCGGGCGCGGCGGAGGCCGGCGTGCGCTTTGTCGAGCGCTACGACCCGTCGCTGCCGCCGGTGTGGGGCAGCCGCGACCGGCTCGTGCAGGTTTTCCTGAACCTCGTGAAGAACGCCGTCGAGGCGGCGCCGGCGGAGGGCGGCGAGATCGTGCTTTCGACGCGCTACCGGATGGGCTTCAGGTTCGCCGGCGCGGGGCGGGGCGAAC
The DNA here is from genome assembly GCA_965201115.1 of Alphaproteobacteria bacterium. Lineage (GTDB taxonomy): Bacteria > Pseudomonadota > Alphaproteobacteria > UBA7887 > UBA7887 > JANQOH01. The sequence continues at coordinate 3,344,865 of OZ241745.1, read as the reverse complement.
CGCGCGACCTGCCCATCGTCGCCGCGGTGGAAGACAACGGCCCCGGCATTCCCGAGGACCTGCGCGATACGTTGTTCGAGCCCTTCGTGACCACCCGGCGCGGCGGAACCGGCCTCGGCCTGTCGCTGGTCGCGAACATCGTGGAAAACCACGGCGGCGTGGTGGAGTTCGAGACCCGGCGGGGGCGCACGGCGTTTCGCGTGCGCCTGCCGGCGATGGCCGGCGATGGCCGGCAATGAGCGGCGGCGCCACCATTCTCATCGCCGACGATGACCGCACGATACGTACGGTTCTGAGCCGCGCGCTCGGCCAGCTCGGCTATACGGTGCGCACGACCGGCGCGGCGTCGGCGCTGTGGCGCTGGGCGCGCGACGGCGAGGGCGACCTGGCCATCACCGACGTGGCGATGCCCGACGGCGATGGCCTGGACCTGCTGCCGCGCCTGAAATCCGCGCGCCCCGACATGCCGGTGATCGTCATCAGCGCGCGCAACACGCTGATGACGGCGATCCGCGCCAACGAGCGCGGCGCCTGGGAATATCTCCCCAAGCCGTTCGACCTCGACGAGTTGACGAGCACGGTGCGGCGCGCGCTCGCGGCGCCGGGCGCGCCGGCGCCGGCGGAAGACGCCCCGGGCGCCGACGAGTCGTTGCCGCTCGTCGGCCGATCCCCCGCGATGCAGGAGGTCTATCGCGTACTCGCGCGGCTTGCGGCGACCGATCTGACGGTGCTGATCACCGGCGAATCGGGCACCGGCAAGGAACTGGTGGCGCGCGCCCTGCACGATTTCGGCAAGCGGCGCGACGGCCCGTTCGTCGCCGTCAACATGGCCGCGATCCCGCGCGAACTGATCGAAAGCGAGTTGTTCGGCCATGAAAAGGGGGCCTTCACCGGCGCGTCGGCGCGCGCCTCCGGCCGCTTCGAGCAGGCGAACGGCGGCACGCTGTTTCTCGACGAAATCGGCGACATGCCCGCCGAGGCGCAGACGCGGCTCCTGCGCGTGCTCCAACAGGGCGAATACACCGCCGTGGGCGGGCGGCGGCCGATCCGCGCCGACGCCCGCATCGTGGCCGCGACCCACCGCAATCTCGCCGCGCTTATCGAGCGCGGGCAGTTCCGCGAAGACCTCTATTACCGGCTGAATGTCGTGCCCTTGCGGCTGCCGTCGCTGCGCGAGCGGCTCGACGACGTTCCGCTGTTGACGAGGCATTTTCTCGACCGCGTGCGCGCCGAGGGGCTGCCCGCCAAGACCATCGACGCTTCGGGCGTCGAGCGGCTCAAGGCGCACGACTGGCCCGGGAACGTGCGCGAACTGGAAAATCTCGTCCGCCGGGTCGCGGCCCTGTACGCCGACGAGACGATCGACGCCGATCTGGTTTCCGCCGAGATCGGCGGCGCGCGGGAACGCGCGCAATTCAGCGGGTTGCCGAGCGAGGACAGTTTGGAGGAGAGCGTCGATCGGCATGCCGCGCATTTTTTCGCGGGGCTGAAGGGCGCGCTGCCGGCGGCGGGGTTGTATGGGCGCATACTGCGCGAGGTGGAGCGGCCGCTGATCCGCCGCACCCTCGCCGCGGCGGGCGGCAACCAGGTAAAGGCCGCGCGCGTTCTGGGCCTCAACCGCAATACATTGCGGAAGAAAATCCGCGATCTCGACATCGAGGTGTCGCGCGCCCCGAAATAACGCCGCGCTGCCCGCACTTCCCGGGCGATGCCGCCGGACGAGGCGCAACCCCGCCGAAGGCGGGGCCCGGGACCGCGGGCATCCTGCCCGCACGTCTCCACGGTGCGCGGCGGCGCCGGGAGGATTGCGGGCCCGCTTCCCGCGCGATGCCGCCCGCAGAGGCGCACACATTCGCCGCCGCCGCTGCGGGCGAAAAACCCGCCGGCGAAGCCGCCCGCGCCTCCGGAAAATTGCGCCCCGCACACAACGCCGTGCTACGTTCCGCCCGTACCCAGCCCCCCTCCATTCCGCGATATGCGCCGGCATAACAACGCCCTATCGCAGACAAGGCGCCGATGCATCGAACCCGTCCGGGACATGCCCGCCAACCATCGGCCGCGGGCATGAGCGCCGCCGGCGCGGCGGCGCGGCGCGTCGTCGCGAGCCGGGCGTTCGCGATCGCGCTCACGCTGGCCGCGCTCGGCGCCGGTTTCGCCACCATCGGCACGCTCAGCGGCGTCATCGCGCCGCCGGGCGGGCGGCCCGACGCCATCTTCATCCTCATCAACGTCGATCTGGTGCTGTTGCTCCTGCTCGGCGCGCTGGTGGCGGCGCGGCTCGTCCGCATATGGAGCGAACGGCGCCAAGGGTCGATAGGCTCCCGGCTCCACGCCCGCATCGTCGGCATGTTCGGCGCGCTGGCGGTCGCGCCGGCGATTATCGTCGCGGTGTTCTCGGCGCTGTTCTTCAATCTCGGCATCCAGGCGTGGTTCAACGACCGCATCGGCGCCGCGCTCGACCGGTCCATCGCCATATCCGAGGCTTACGCCCGCGACCACCGCGAGTTCATCCGCGCCGACGCGCTGGCGATGGTCGCCATACTCAACCGGCAGGACCCGCGCGTGCTCGCATCGCCGGCGATCCTGCCGCAGCTGTTGCAGGCGCTGGCCGACGAGCGCTCGCTGACCGAGGCGATGATCCTGCGCGGCGACGGCGCGGTGCTCGCGCGCAGCAAGCTGAGTTTCGTGCTCGAGTTCGACCCCGTTCCGCCGGGCGCGCTGCAACGCGCCGCCTCGGGCGAAACGGTCGTGACCGCGAACCGGGCGGGCGACCGCGTGCGCGCCCTGACGCGCATCGACGCGATGATCGGAAGCTTCCTCTATGTCGGCCGGTTCGTCGATTCCGCCGTGCTCAACCACGTCGCGCGCCTGTCCGACGCGGTGAGCGGCTACCGCGACCTCGACGAGCGGCGCTCGGGCATCCAGATCACCTTCACGCTGTTTTACATCATCGTTTCGCTCCTGCTTCTGATGTCGGCGGTGTGGCTCGGGCTGTCGTTCGCCAACCGCATGATACGGCCCATCGCGGGGCTGGTGGCGGCGACCGAGCGCGTGCGTTCGGGCGACCTGGCCACCCGCGTGCCGGAAGGCGCCGAGAACGACGAGCTGGGAACGCTGGCGCGGGCGTTCAACCGCATGACCGGGCAGCTCGAGAGCCAGCGCGCCGACCTGATCGAGGCCAACCGGCAGATCGACAACCGGCGCCGGTTTACCGAGACCGTCCTGTTCGGCGTATCCGCCGGCGTTTTGGGGCTCGACCGCGACGGCGCGGTCTATCTCCCCAACCGTTCGGCGCTGGAACTGCTGGCCCGCGAGGCCGGCGCGCTTGTCGGGCGCACCCTCGACGACGCGGCGCCGGAGCTGGCGCCGCTCTACCGCGAACTGCGCGAAACCGGGCACGACGCGGTGCAGGGCAAGGTCTCGCTGACGCGCGGCGGGCGGGCGCGCGAACTGCTGGTGCGCATGACCGCGCAAAGCAGCGCGGGCCGGCCGTCCGGCGCGGTCGTCACTTTCGACGACATTACCGAGCTCGCGCGCGCGCAGCGCGCCGCCGCGTGGTCGGGCGTGGCGCGCCGTATCGCGCACGAGATCAAGAACCCGCTCACGCCGATCCAGCTGTCGGCCGAGCGCCTGCGGCGCAACTTCCTCAAGCCCGGCGGCGCCGACCCCGAGCTCTTCGGGGCCTGCATCGACGCCATCGTGCGCCAGGTCGGCGCGATCCGGGCGATGGCGGACGAGTTCTCGTCCTTCGCGCGCATGCCGGCGCCGTCCTTCGCCGAAACCGACCCCATGCCGACAGTGGAGGAAGCGGTCTCCATGCAGGCGCTGGCGCATCCGGGCATGGCGTTTTCGATAGAGTCGCCGCGCCAAGCCATGCGCGTGCGCTGCGACGCGGTGCAACTCGGGCAGGCGCTCACCAACCTGCTGCGCAACGCCGCCGATTCCATCGCCGGGCGAACCCCGCCGCCCGAAGGCGCCCTGGAGCCGGGCCGCGCGCGCGTGACGGTCCGCGCGGGGGAGGGCGGCGCGTGGACGGTTTGCGTCGACGACAACGGCCGCGGCCTGCCGCCCGACCCGGCGCGGCGCGCGCGGCTCACCGAGCCCTACGTCACCACCCGCGAGGGCGGGACCGGGCTCGGCCTTGCCATCGTCAAGAAGATCATGGAGGATCACGGCGGCAAGGTCGCGCTGGACGACGGGCCGTTCGGAGGCGCGCGCGCCTGCCTCGAATTTCCGCCCCGCGGGCCGGCGGACGCGCCCGGCGCCGCCGGGGAGGAGCATGCAAGCGACATGGCGCGAGATGACCGGCGACGTTCTGATCATCGATGACGAAGAGGATATACGCGGCGCGATCGCGGGCATCCTGGCCGACGAGGGCTACGCCGCGCGCCAGGCGCGCGACGCCGACGGCGCGCTGGCGGAGATAGCGAACCGCCAGCCGCACCTGCTGCTGCTCGATATCTGGCTGCGCGGCAGCCGTCTCGACGGCATGGACCTGCTCAGGGAGCTGACCGCGCGCTGCCCCGAACTCCCGATTATCATGATCAGCGGCCACGGCAGCATCGACACCGCCGTGCAGGCGATCCGCATCGGCGCCTACGACTTTATCGAAAAACCTTTCGCGGCCGATCGCATGTTGCTGTCGGTGGGCCGCGCGATGGAGCATCGGCGCTTGCGCCGCGAGGTCGTGGAATTGCGCGAAAGGGCGGGCGCCGCCGCCGAACCCATCGGCGGGTCGCCGGCCATGCGGGCCGTCCGCGAAACCATCCGGCGCGTCGCGCGGACCGGAAGCCGCGTGCTGTTCACCGGCCCGCCGGGGTGCGGCAAGGAGGTCGCCGCGCGGCTGCTGCACCGCATGTCGCGCCGCGCCGAGGGGCCGTTCGTCGCCATCAACGCGGCGGCGCTGGCGCCCGAGCGCTTCGAGGCCGAACTGTTCGGCGCCGAAGACGAAATCTCCGGCGGCGCGCGCAAGATCGGCGTGCTCGAACAAGCGCACGGCGGCACCCTGCTGCTCGACGAAGTGGCCGACATGCCGCTGGAAACCCAGGGCAAGATACCGCGCGTGCTGCAGGAGCAAAGCTTCGTCCGCGTCGGCGGCAGCCGGCGCATCGCCGTCGACGTGCGCGTCGTCGCCTCGACAAGCCGCGACCTGGCCGGCGAAATCGCCCGAAAGCGGTTCCGCGAAGATCTCTACTACCGGCTGAACGTGGTGCCCATCCGCGTGCCCGGGCTCGCCGAGCGGCGCGACGACATCCCGGCCCTGGTGGCGCATTTCGTGGAGCGGGCGTCGGCCGCCAGCGGCCTGGCACCGCGCGCGTTCTCCGACGACGCCCTCGCCGTGCTGCAAACCTGCGGCTGGCCGGGCAATGTGCGCCAATTGCGCAACGTCGTGGACTGGGCGCTGATCATGGCGCCCGGCGGCGGCGGCGCGGTGCGCGCCGACATGCTGCCGCCCGACCTGATCGCTTCGGCCCCCGCCGCGCCGCGCGCCGACAGCGGGGCGGAGATCATGGCGCTGCCCCTGCGCAAGGCGCGGGAGGCGTTCGAAAAACGCTATCTCGAGGCCCAGGTGATGCGTTTCGGACACAACATCTCGCGCACGGCGTCGTTCGTCGGCATGGAGCGCTCGGCGCTGCACCGCAAGCTCAAGGCGCTGGGCGTCGCCGCCAGGGAACACTCGTGAACGCGCCCCCGTCCGGGCCGGCGCCGTGAGGGTTCTGGTATGCGGCGCCGGCGAGGTGGGCTTCAACATCGCCCGCCACCTGGCCGCCGAAGACAACGACGTCGCGGTCATCGACCACGCGCCCGAACGCATCGACAAGGTAAACGAGGGGCTCGACGTGCAATCGATCGCCGGCTTCGCCTCGCACCCGGACGCGCTCGAGCGGGCGGGGGCGGCCGACGCCGAAATGCTCATCGCCGTCACGCAGTCCGACGAGATCAACATCGTCGCATGCCAGGTGGCGCATTCGCTGTTCGACGTGCCCACCAGGATCGCGCGCATCCGCCACCAGGCCTATCTCGACCCCGCCTGGGGCGGCATGTTCGGGCGCGGCCACATGCCGATCGACGTGGTGATTTCGCCGGAGGCCGAGGTCGCGCGCTCGATCGCGCGCCGGCTCGAGGTTCCCGGCGCCATCGATCTCGCCGGATTCGCCGGCGACCGCGTGCGCCTCGTCGGGGTGCGGCTCGAGACCGGCTGCCCGGTGATCAATACGCCGTTGCGCCAACTCAACGAGTTGTTCCCCGATCTCAACATCACCATCGTCTATATCGTGCGCGGCGACCGGACGCTGTTTCCGTCGAGTATGGAGCAGCTTGCGGTAGGCGATGAGATCTATTTTATCGGCGAAACCGCACAAGTCCCCCGCGCCATGGCGCTTTTCGGACACAAGGAAGAAGCGGCGCGGCGGCTGCTGGTGGTCGGCGGCGGGCGCATCGGCCTCATGCTCGCGCAGCGGATCGAGAGCGCCGGCGCCGGCGCCGATCTGACTCTCATCGAACACGACAAGACGCGCGCCGAAGCCGTTGCCGGGCAACTGGAACGCGCGGTCGTGCTCAACGGCGACGCGCTCGACGCCGACCTTCTGGAAGAAGCCAGCGTCGCAAGCACCGAAACGACCGTGGCGGTGACCGAGCGCGACGAAGTGAACATTCTCGTGTCGGTGCTGGCGAAGCGCCACGGCTGCCTGCGCGCGGCGGCGCTGGTGAACGCCTCCGACTACGCCCCGCTGATTTCGCCGCTCGGCATCGACGCCTCCGTAAGCCCGCGCGAACTGACGGTTTCGTCGATCCTGCAGCATGTGCGCCGCGGCCGGGTGCGCGCGGTCTATAGCCTCAGGGCGGGCGAGGCGGAGGTCATTGAGGTCGAGGCGCTCGAAACCTCCTCGGTGGTGGGCGCGCCGCTGAAGGACATCCGGCTGCCGCGCGGCGTGCTGGTCGGCGCCATCGTGCGCGGCGGCTCGGTGCTCATACCGCGCGGCGCCACCGCCGTGGAGCCCAACGACATACTGGTGGTTTTCTCGCCCCACGACGCGGTCAAGAAGGTCGAGCGCATGTTCGCGGTAGCGCTCGGGTTTTTCTAGGCGCTTCCGGGGGCCGGCGGACCGATGCGCGCCGCGCCGCTTTTCGGCGCCTTCGGGCGCCTGCTGCTGGCGCTGGCCGCCGCGCAGCTGGCGCCGCTGGCGCTGGCGGCCGCCGGGGCCGACGCGGCCAGCGCGCGCAGCTTCGCTTTCGGCGCGGGCTGCGCGCTGTTCCTGGGCGTCGTGCTGATGCTGGCGGGGAGCGGGCGCGAGCAACGCCTCGACCGCCGCGAAACGCTGTTCTTCGCCGTTTCCGGCTGGGGCGTCGCCGGCGCGTTCGCGGCCATTCCGCTGGCGCTTTCGGGGGTTGCCGACGGTCTCTCCGACAGCCTGGCCGAAGCCGTGTCGGGCGTCACCGCGACCGGGCTCGGCGTTATCGAGGATATCGGCGCCGCGCCGCCGGCGGCGCTTCTGTGGCGCGCCATGCTTCAGTGGCTCGGCGGCTACGCGACCGTGTTGTTCGCCGGCGCGCTGGCGCCGCAAATCGCGCGCGTCGCGCCGGCGCCGCGCCCGCGCGAATGGGCGCGCCCCGGCGCTTGGCGCACGGCGCGCGCGGCGGCCGCGATCTACGCTTCGCTCACGGCCGCCGCCGCCGCCGCCCTGGCGCTCGCCGGCGCGCCGCCGTTCGACGCCGTATGCTACGCCATGAGCGCCGTTTCGACCGGCGGATTCTCGACAAGCGCGGCCGGGCCGGCGGCCCTCGGCGGCGGCGCCCAGGCAATCCTGATGCTGGCCATGCTCGCCGGGGCGCTCAATCTGCTGGGCGCATGGCGGGCGGGCGCGTCGCGCGCCGGCGCGCTCGCCGCCGACGCCGAAACGCGGTTCGTCGTCTTCCTGGCTCTTGCCGGGGCGGTGGGCGTCGCCGCCGTTCTGAGCGAGGCCGGCGGGATGCCGCCCGGCGAAGCCGCGCGGCGCGCCCTGTTCGCCGCCGTCTCGGCGCTGACGACGACGGGCTTTCCCGCCGACCTGCCGCCCGCGGCGCCGGCGTTCGTCGTGCTGGCGCTGGCGGGCCTGTGCCTGATCGGCGGCGCGAGCGGCTCCACCGCCGGCGGCGTCAAGATCGTGCGCGCGCTGGCGATGGTGCGCCAAAGCCTGCACGAAATGCGGCGGCTCGCGCAGCCCCACCGCGTGGCCGCGATACGCGCGGGGCGGGCCACGGTCAGCGAAACCGCCATGCAGGGCGTTTGGGCGTTCTTCGTGACGTTCGTATTGTTCCTGATCGCGTTTACGCTGATCCTGGCGGCGCACGGCCTGTCGTTTCCCGACGCTTCGCTGCTGGCGCTGAGCGCGCTGACCAATTCGGGGCCGCTGCTGCTGGAGACGGCGGGGGCGGGGGGCGCGCCCGCCGCGCTGCCGCCGTCGGGCGACCTCGCGCTGGCGGCCGCCATGCTGATCGGGCGCGTCGAGGTATTCGCGTTTCTCGTCGTCGCCATGCCGCTCTTCTGGCGGCGCTGAGGGCGGGCAGGGCAGAGAGGAGACGGGCATGTCGCGCATTGCCTATGTGAACGGGCGCTACGTTCCGCACCGCGAGGCGCGCGTCCACGTCGAGGACCGCGGAATGCAGTTCGCCGACGCCGCCTACGAGGTTATCGCCGTCATCGGCGGGCGTTTCGTCGATCTGGCGTGGCACATGGAGCGCCTCGAACGCTCGATGGCCGAGCTCGGCATGGCCGTTCCCATGAGCCGCGCGGCGCTCTCCGCGGTGTTGCGCGAGACCGCGCGGCGCAACCGCGTCGCCGAGGGGCTGGTCTATCTGCAGGCCGGGCGGGGCGCCGCGCCGCGCGACCACGCCTTCCCCGCGCGCCCGGCGCCATCGCTGGTCATCGCGGCGCGGCGCGCGCAACCCGGCGCCGGCGCATTGGCCGAGGGCGTCGGCGTCGTCACGGCGCCGGATCTGCGCTGGAAACGATGCGACATCAAGAGCGTGTCGCTTTTGCCCAACGTGTTGGCGAAGCAGGAGGCGCGCGCCAGGGGCGCGTTCGAAGCCTGGCTGCTCGACGAGGACGGGCGCGTGACCGAAGGAACATCGTCGAACGCATGGATCGTCGATGGCCGCGGCGCGGTGCGCACCCGGCCGCTGGGGCCGGACATCCTGGGCGGCGTCACGCGCCGACGCCTGATCGCGCTGGCCCGCGAGGCCGGAATCGACATAACCGAGAGCGCGTTTACCCCTCAAGAGGCGAAGCGGGCGCGCGAGGCGTTCCTGACCAGCACGAGCTCGTTCGTGGTTCCGGTGGTCGCGATCGACGGCGACCCGGTGGCGAACGGGCGGCCCGGCGCAACCGCGGAGCGTCTGCGGGACCTCTACGCGGCGTTCGCCCGCGCCGCCTGAGCGCGCCGCGGGCTTGCGCGGGACTTTGCGCGCCGCCGCGCGGCGGCATAGAATCCGCGACCGACGCAACCGCGGCGAGGGAGGGAGCATGGCCAACGAACGAACGAACAATTTGCAGGACGTATTCCTCAACCACGTGCGGAAGAACCGCATTCCGCTCACCGTGTTCCTCGTGAACGGCGTGCGGCTGCAAGGCGTCGTCGCGTCGTTCGACGCGTTCTGCCTTCTGTTGCGGCGCGACGGCATGTCGCAACTGATCTACAAGCACGCGGTCTCGACGGTCATGCCCGACCGGCCGCTCCAGCTGTTCGACGAGGATCCCGGCGGCGATGGCGATGGACAGGGCTGAGTGAGCGCCGCCGGCTCCGCCTGGGTCCTGCATCCGGAGTTCCGGAGCGAGGCGGCCGCGCCGGACGGCGCCGCGCGCGGACCGGAGCGGCGGCTCGAGGAAGCGGTGGCGCTGACGCGCGCCGTGGCGCCGGAGATCGGCGCGGCCGAGATACTGCCCATCCGGCGCGCGCGCCCCGCGACGCTGTTCGGCTCCGGCCAGCTGGCCGCCGTGGCGGAGCGCCTCGACGACGCCGCGCGGCGCCCGGACGTCATCGTGGTGAACGCGGCGCTCACCGCGGTTCAGCACCGCAACCTCGAACGGACGCTCAAGGTCAAGGCGCTCGACCGCACCGCGCTGATACTGGAAATCTTCGGCGCCCGGGCGCGCACGCGGGAAGGGCGCCTGCAGGTGGAGCTCGCGGCGCTTTCCTACCAACGCAGCCGGCTGGTGCGCAGCTGGACCCACCTCGAACGCCAGCGCGGCGGGCTGGGCTTCGTCGGCGGCCCGGGCGAATCGCAGCTGGAAGTCGACCGCCGCCGCATCGACGAGCGTATCGTCAGGCTCAAGCGCGGCCTCGAGGCTGTGCGGCGCACCCGCGGCATGCACCGCGCGGCGCGGCGCCGCGTCCCGTATCCGGTCGTCGTCCTGGTGGGCTACACCAACGCCGGCAAGTCCACGCTGTTCAACCGGCTGACAGGCGCCGACGCGGTCGCGGAAGACCGACTTTTCGCCACGCTCGACCCGGCCATGCGCGCGCTGGCGCTCGAATCCGGGCGCGTCGCGATCCTGTCCGACACGGTGGGTTTCGTCTCAGATCTGCCGACCGAGCTGATCGCCGCGTTCCGCGCGACGCTCGAGGAGGTGATCGAGGCCGACCTGATCCTGCATGTGCGCGACGCCGCGCATCCCGACAGCCGCGCACAGAACGCCGACGTGCAAAAGACGCTGGCGGACCTCGGCGCCGCGGCTCTCGCCGAGGGCCGTGTCGTGGAGGTTTGCAACAAGATCGACGCGCTCGCGCCCGAAACGCGCGCCGCGCTGGAGCGGCGAACCGCCAGGGAGAACGCCGGCGTCGCCGTCTCGGCGCTCGAGGGCGCGGGGCTCGGCGCCTTGCGCCGCTGCATCGACCGGCGGCTCGCGGGCGGGCGCGCCATCGGCGAGTTCGCGCTGCGCGCCGCCGACGGCGCCGCGCTGGCCTGGCTCTACCGCCGCGGGCAAGTGCTCGATCGCGCCGACGACGGCGAGTCGATACACGTGCGCGTCGCCCTCGACCCCGCCGACCTGGCCCGCTTCGGAACCCGCTTCCCCGCCGTTCGCGGAGACGCCTCCCGGGACCGCCGGCCCCCCGCCGGCGTCTCATCGCCCTGACCCGCCGCCGTTGCGACGCGCGGCGGCGCGCCGCATATTCGCTGCCGGCGCCGGTTTGCAGCCGGCGGCGACAGGCGGAGCGGCGCGCGGGCGGGTCATGGAGATTGCGATGACGGAATACGAAGCCGCCACGCTGGCGACGCGCTACGCGGCGCTTGTCATAGCCGCGATGCTCGGTTCGACGCAGTGCCTTCTCATATGGATCGGTCTCCGCTTCGTGCGGCGCTCGGCCGAATTGCGCGAGCAAGGCCTCAAGCAACAGGGAGAAGCCGACGAACGGCGCTATAAAGAGGCGATGGAGGCGTTCGAGAAGCGCCACAACGCGGCGATGAAAGCCGAGGACGACCGCCACGAAGCGGCGATGAAAGCCGAGGACGACCGCCACGCCGAAGCCATGCGGGCGTTCGAGAGGCAGGAGCGCGAATCGGACCGGCGCCATGCCGCGGCGATGGCCGCCCACGCCGAGACGATGGCCGTGCTGGACGCGCAGCGGCAGGCGATCGATGCCCAGGCCAGGGGCATGGAAACCCTGATAGAACGCACCGCACAGCCGGCGCGCGGGTGAGCGGCTTCGGTTCGGCGCTGCTGCGGCGATTGGCTCGGGGGCGGGCCGGCCCGACCGGCATTTCACGAAACGCGCGGCGCCGGAGATGAAGATGTTGGCGGGGCGCCGGCGGTCGGCCGTGACCGTTGCGACGCGCGGCGGCGCGCCGCATACTCGCTGCCGACGCCGGTTTGCGGCCGGTGGCGACAGGCGGGACGGCGCGCGGGCGGGTCATGGAGATTGCGATGACGGAATACGAAGCCGCCACGCTGGCGACGCGCTACGCGGCGCTTGTCATAGCCGCGATGCTCGGTTCGACGCAGTGCCTTCTGATATGGATCGGTCTCCGCTTCATGCGACGCTCGTCCGAACTGCGCGAGCAGGGCCTCAAGCAACAGGGGGAGGCCGACGAACGGCGCCATAAAGAGGCGATGGAGGCGTTCGAGAAGCGCCACAACGCGGCGATGAAAGCCGAGGACGACCGCCACGAAGCGGCGATGAAGGCCCAGGCCGACCGCCACGAAGCGGCGATGAAAGCCCAGGCCGACCGCCACGAAGCGGCGATGAAAGCCGAGGACGACCGTCACGCCGAAGCCATGCAGGCGTTCGAGCGGCGGGAGCGCGAATCGGACCGGCGCCACGCCGAGACGATGGCCGTGCTGGCGCGCAGCGGCAGGCGATCGATGCCCAGGCCAAGGGCATGGAAACCCTGATAGAACGCACCGCGCCGTCGGTGCGGCAAGTAACCGCCCGCAATCGCGCCGAAGGCGCGGACTGCTTGGGTGCGCGGGCGTCCCCGCCCGCACGTTTGCGGCGCGCGCGGCGCCGGCGGTCGGCCGTGACCGTTGCGACGCGCGGCGGCGCGCCGCATGCTCGCTGTCGGCGCCGGTTTGCGGCCGATGGCGACAGGCGGGACGGCGCGCGGGCGGGTCATGGAGATTGCGATGACGGAATACGAAGCCGCCACGCTGGCGACGCGCTACGCAGCGCTTGTCATAGCCGCGATACTCGGTTCGACGCAGTGTCTTCTGATATGGATCGGTCTCCGCTTCATGCGGCGCTCGGCCGAACTGCGCGAGCAGGGCCTCAAGCAACAGGGAGAGGCCGACGAACGGCGCCATAAAGAGGCGATGGAGGCGTTCGAGAAGCGCCACGAAGCGGCGATGAAAGCCGATGCCGACCGCCACGAAGCGGCGATGAAGGCCCAAGCCGACCGACACAACGCGGCGATGAAGGCCGAGGCCGACCGCCACGCCGAAGCCATGCGGGCGTTCGAGAGGCAGGAGCGCGAATCGGACCGGCGCCATGCCGCGGCGATGGCCGCCCACGCCGAGACGATGGCCGTGCTGGACGCGCAGCGGCAGGCGATCGATGCCCAGGCCAAGGGCATGGAAACCCTGATAGAACGCACCGCGCCGCCGGCGCGGTAAGTAACCGCCCGCACGTCTCGACAATCGCGAACGCGACCCGGGAGCCGCGCCGCCGCCCGCCCCGCGTCACCCTTCGCGATGCACCGCGAAAGGCGAGAACGCCTGCGTAACCGGCATGACCTCGAGGCGGTTCACGTTCACATGCGCCGGCAGGGCGGCGACGGCGTATATGACCTCCGCCAGATCTTCCGCCGACATCGGGTTCGCGCCGGCATAGACCGCGTCCGATTTTCCGGCGTCGCCCTTGAAGCGCACAAGCGAGAACTCGGTCTCGGTCATGCCGGGCTCGACGCATGTGGCGCGCACGCCCGTGCCGAGCAGGTCGGAGCGCAGGTTCAGCGTGAACTGCCGCACGAACGCCTTCGTTGCGCCATAGACATTGCCGCCGGGGTAGGGGTAGGCGCCGGCGACCGAGCCGATATTGACGATATGGCCCGTCCCGCGCGCGACCATGCCGGGAAGCACGGCGCGGGCGACATAGGCCAGCCCCTTGCAATTGGTGTCGATCATGCGGTCCCAATCGTCGAGATCGGCCTCTTGCGCGCTTTCCAGCCCCTGCGCCAGCCCGGCATTGTTGACGAGCAGATCGACCTCCGCGAACGCGGCGGGCAGGGCGGCCACCGCCGCGGCGACGGCGCCCCTGTCGGAGACATCGAGGGGCAGGGGATGGGCCGGCGCCGGCAGCGCCGCGGCCAGCGCCTCCAGCCGCCCGGCGCGGCGCCCCGCCGCCACCACGCGCGCGCCCGCGGCGGAAAAGCGCCGCGCCGCCGCCGCGCCGATGCCCGCCGTCGCCCCGGTAACGAACACGGTCTTGCCCGAAAAATCGCCCATCGCCGCCTCCCTCGACCCATGCGCAACGCGCCCCCCGCCCCAGCGGGAGGCCTTGTCTTCCACCGTATAATACCAAGCCGCGCCAAAGGCGGGAACTACCCGCGCACGCGCCGACCCCGCCGAAGGCGGGGCCCGGGACCGCGGGCACCTGCCCGCGCGTTTGCGGCAGTCGCGTTGCCGGCGGCGAAGCGCGGCCGCCGCTCCCCACCGCCCGTAGCGTCGAGACGCGCGGGCTCCCGGGAAGCGCGTCGCGCCGAAGGCGCGGGCGCTTCGGGGCGGTTTCGCGGTCTTGACTTTGCCGGCCGTTTCGGCTATTCCTCCGCCATGGCGCTTGCCGCCGGGGGCGGTTCCGCAATCCCCGCCGCGGCGTTTCGCCAACGGGTTGCGGCGAGAGGAGGAAGAAGAACAATGATCATCGCGAACATGAACGGAAAGGCCATGGAGGCCGTCGCGCGCGCGTGGCGGAACGATCCGGAGTTCCGCGCAAGAGCGGAAGCGAACCCCAAGGCCGCGCTCGCCGAAAAGGGGCTGGACCTGCCCTTCGACGAGGTGAAGGTGGTCGAGGATACGCCGGAAACCACGCATATCGTGTTGACGAACCCCAACACCGAGCTGTCCGACGAACAGCTGGAAACGGCGGTCGGCGGATTCGGCGGCGGCTGGGCGGCCCAGTGGCAAAGCTGGACGTGGTCGAACAGGATCGACGGCCCGTCGTAAGTCTCTCGCCCGGCCTGCCCGGGTGCGCAGGCGTCTCGCCCGCGCGTATCGACCCCGCTACGGATGCCGAAGGGAAGGGCGCCTCGACTCGACATCGGCGCCTCCCGGCATAATATGGGAGCGTAGCGCCTCGCGGGGCCGGCCGCGCCGGCGGACGGGGGCGGCGCAACACGGGGGAGGAGCGCATGGCGCAGCCGCGCAAGACAGCGTTTATCGGCCTCGGCGTCATGGGCTATCCCATGGCCGGCCATCTGGCGGCGAAGGGGCACGACGTCGTCGTCTATAACCGCACGCCGTCGAAGGCCGAAGCATGGATGGCGGAGCACCGCGGCGCCAGGGCCGATACCCCGGCGGAAGCCGCGCGCGGGCGCGATTTCGTGTTCGTCTGCGTCGGCAACGACGACGATGTGCGCAGCGTGGCGTACGGGCCCGAAGGCGCGCTGGCGGGCATGACGGACGGCGCCATGCTCGTCGATCATACAACCGATTCGGCCGGCCTCGCGCGCGAACTGTTCGCGGCGGCGGCGGACAAGGGCGTCGGCTTCCTTGACGCGCCCGTCTCCGGCGGCCAGGCCGGCGCGGAAAACGGCGTACTCACGGTAATGTGCGGCGGCGAGCGCGATACGTTCGACAGCGCCGCGCCGGTTATCGGCGCCTATGCGCGCGCAACGACGCTCATGGGCGGGGCCGGGGCCGGGCAGCTCACCAAGATGGTCAACCAGATCTGCATCGCCGGGCTCGTCCAGGGCCTGTCGGAAGGCATGAACTTCGCCGCCCGGGCGGGGCTCGACCCCGACCTCGTCACCGACACGATCTCGAAGGGCGCGGCGGGCTCGTGGCAGATGGAAAACCGCGCCCGCACCATGGCGCGCGGCGAGTTCGACTTCGGCTTCGCGGTCGATTGGATGCGCAAGGACCTCGCCATCGCCCTCGCCGAGGCCGAACGCAACGGCGCGCGCCTCCCCGCCACCGCGCTGATCGACCAGTTCTACGCCCAAGTGCAGGCCCGCGGCGGCGGACGCTGGGATACATCGAGCCTGATCCACCTGCTCGCAAACGACTGACGCCGCCCGCGCACCCAGGAAGTGCGTCGCGCCCCCGATAAACGAGCCAAAAATCAAGGCTCAATTAGCGAATCGTATGTACGCATGGTATGATGCTTTCGGGTCGTGTGGAGGTGCTTGTCATGCAGAGCAGTGAATTTCGGGATTGGCTTGCGCGTGTGGACGCTCTTGGCGCTGCGCAGCGTCGCGAGGCGTTGGCTGTGCTGTCTGGGCGTTCGGCGTCGTCTGCGTCTGTGGCGGCCGTCGAGCTTGGCGTGGACGAAGAGCGGCGCTGTCCGCGCTGCCGGGCCACGGGGGCGGTGTCCACAGGCCGGGCGCGGGGTTTGCGGCGCTACCGATGCAAGGACTGCGGTCGCACGTTCAACGCGGCGACGGGCGCGCCGTTGTCGGGTTGGCGCCGCAAGGAGCGGTGGCTTTCGTTCGGCGCGTCGCTTTCCGAGGGGGAGACGGTGCGGGCGTCGGCTGCGCGGTGCGGCGTTGCGGTGTCGACGGCGTTTCGTTGGCGTCACCGGTTTTTGCGGGCGGTGGAGAAGACGCCGAAGAAGTTGCGGGGGATCGTCGAGGCGGACGAGACATTCGTTCTGCGCAGTCGCAAGGGGGCGCGGAAACTCGACCGCAAGCCGCGTCGTCGCGGCGGCAAGGCGACCAAACGCGGCTTGTCGCGCGAGCAGGTTCCGGTCCTTGTGGCCACCGACCGCGGCGGCGGCAATGCGAGCGCGGCGCTGCCCACGGTGAGCGCCGATGCGCTCAAGAAGGCGCTTGGACCGGTCATCGAGACCGACATTGTGCTGGTGTCCGATGCCAACCGCGCGTATCGGCCATGCGCCGCGGCGCTCGGCGTGCGTCATGAGGCGCTCAACATGAGCGCCGGCGAGCGGGTGCGCGACGCCTTCCATATTCAGACCGTCAACAACCGTCACAGCCGGCTGAAGGGCTTCCTGCGCGGCTTTCGCGGCATCGCGACAAAGTATCTCGACAGCTATCTGCGGTGGTTCCACCTCATCGGACTCGCCGCACACGCGTCGCCAAGGGCGTGCCTGACCGCCGCAATGAACACAGCGTACATACGATTCGCTAATTGAGCCAAAATCAACAGCCGCGCTCCTCGGCCTTCGCCTGTTCCCACAGGCGCTCCATTTCATACAGGCTCGCGTCCTCCGGCGCGCGGCCGCGTGCGGCGAGCAGCGCCTCGACGCGGCGGAAGCGGCGCTCGAACTTCGCGTTCGCGCCGCGCAGGGCGGTTTCCGGATCCACATCGGCGTGGCGCGCCAGATTGGCGCACGCGAACAACAGGTCGCCGAGTTCCTCGGCGACGCGCCCGGGCGCCGCGTCGGCGCGGTCGAGCTCGGCCTCCAGTTCGCCGAGCTCCTCGCGCAGTTTCGCGAGAACGGGCTTGAGATCGGGCCAGTCGAAGCCGACGCGCGCGGCGCGCCGTTGCAGTTTCGCGGCGCGGGCGAGGGCGGGCAGGGCGCGCGCCACGCCGTCGAGCGCGCCGGCGTTGCCGCCGCGCGCGGCGCGTTCGGCCGCTTTCGCCGCTTCCCAGGCGTCCGCGCGCCCAGCGCCCGGCGCCGCGGCGCCGCCGAACACATGCGGGTGGCGGCGCACCATCTTGTCGGAAATCGCGCGCGCCACGTCGTCGAAGCCGAACGCGCCGATCTCGCTCGCCATCTGCGCGTGGAAGACGACCTGAAACAGCAGATCGCCGAGTTCGTCGGCGAGGCCGGCCATGTCGCCGCGCTCAATGGCGTCGGCTACTTCGTAGGCTTCCTCGATGGTGTGCGGGGCGATGGCGGCGAAGGTCTGTTCGCGGTCCCACGGGCAACCGCGTTCGGGGTCGCGGAGGCGGGCCATGACGGCAAGGAGGCGTTCGATCTCAGGCATGGTTAAGTCGCATAATATATATTATGGTAAATTACAGCAAGCCCATGAAATAGCGCCGGATTTATCGCCGTCACGCGGCGCCGGGCCGCCGCGCCTTGTCGAACAGACGGAAGAAGTTGTCGGTGGTTTGCCGCGCGAACGCCTCTTCGCCCGCGCCCCGCAGCGCGGCGACCGCGCGCGCCGTGTGTTCCACGAACGCGGGCTCGTTGCGCTTGCCCCGCATCGGAACGGGCGCCAGGAACGGCGCGTCGGTCTCGACCAGTATGCGATCCGGCGGCGCCCGGCGCGCGGCGGCGCGCACCGCGTCCGCGTTGCGGAAGGTCACGATGCCGGAAAACGAGAGCGACATGCCGAGGCGCAGCGCGCATTCGGCCACCTTCGGCCCGGCGCTGAAGCAGTGGATGACGCCGCGGAACGGCCCCCTTCCCGCTTCGTCCTCAAGTATCGCGACGGTGTCGTCGTCCGCCGCGCGCGTATGCACGATAAGCGGCAGGCCGGTCGCCCGCGCCGCGCGGATGTGGGTGCGAAAACTCTCCCGCTGCTCGCGCCGCGGGCTGTGTTCGTAGTGGTAGTCCAGCCCGGTCTCGCCGATGCCGATGACTTTCGGGCCGCGCGCCAGTTCCGCCAGCGCCCCGGCGCCGGCGGCGGGTTGCGCGGCCGCTTCGTGCGGGTGGACGCCGACCGAGCAGTACATGTCGTCGTAGCGCTCGGCGATGGCGCGCACCTCGTCGAATTCGTCCAGGCGCGTGCAGATGGTCTGGATACAGCCAACGCCGCGTTCGCGCGCGCGGGAAACCGCGAGGTCGAGATCGCCGGCGAAATCCGGAAAGTTCAGATGGCAGTGGCTATCGACGAGCATGGCGGGCGCCTTTCCCCGGCTTTGCCGCGTTTTCTTCCGCTTCGTCCTCTCTCTCCATGCGGGGGAAGACAGCTTGCGGCGGCGGCAGCGGCGTGCCCGGCTTCAGCGCGCCGCCGGGCTCCAGGGCGGAAAAAGCGCGCGCATCCGCCAGCGCCGCGAGCTGATCCAGCAGACGCGCCGCCGCGCCCGGCACAAAGGGCTGCGCCAGTATCGCCAGGCGGCGCAAGGTCTCGCACAGCGTCCAGAGCACGCCGGCCATGCGCGCGGGGTCGGTCTTGCGCAGCGCCCACGGCGCCTGCCGATCGACATAAGCGTTGGCGGCGCGGACCACCCTCCATATCTCCTCGAGCGCTTCGCTCAGGGCCTGGCGCTCCATGCGCGCGCGCACCCGGTCGAGCAGGCCGCCCGCCGCGGCGAGCAAGGCTTCGTCGTCCGCCGTCGGCGCCCCGGGTTCGGGCGCGCGGCCGCCGCAGTTCCGGGCGATCATGCTCAGCACGCGCTGCGCCAAATTGCCGAAATCGTTGGCGAGGTCGCGGTTGTTGCGGCGCAGGATCGCGCGGCGCGAAAAATCGGCGTCGTTGCCGAACGGCACTTCGCGCAGCACGAAATAACGCACCAGGTCCAGGCCGTACTCTTGAATGAGGGCAAAGGGATCGACGACGTTGCCCTCGGTCTTCGACATTTTCCGCCCCTCGACGGTCCACCAGCCGTGGGCGAACACGCGCCGCGGCGGCTCGAGCCCCGCCGCCATCAGGAACGCCGGCCAATAGACCGCATGGAAACGCACGATGTCCTTGCCCACTACATGCAGGTCCGCGGGCCAAAATGTCTTGTACGTTTCCGAGTCCGTGTCCGGATAGCCCGCGGCGGTCATGTAGTTCGTCAGCGCGTCGAGCCACACATAGACGATATGGGCGTCGTCGCCCGGGACCGGCACGCCCCAGCGAAAACTCGTGCGCGAGATGGAAAGGTCCTGCAATCCCCCCCTCACGAAGCTCAAGACTTCGTTGCGCCGCGACTCGGGCAGGATGGCGCCGGGGTTGGCGTCGTACCACGCGAGCAGCCTGTCGCCCCAGGCGGAGAGGCGAAAGAACCAGCTCGGCTCCTTCACATACTCCACCGGCGCGCCCGAGGGCGCCGCCCTCTCGCCGTTTTTCCCCCGCTTCAGCTCGGATTCGGCGAAATAGGCCTCGTCGCGCACCGAATACCAGCCGGCATAGGTCCCCGGATAGATGTTTCCGGAATCCGCCAGCGCTTTCCATATGGCTTGGGTCGCGCGCGCGTGGCGCGGCTCGGTCGTGCGGATGAAATCGTCGTTCGAGCAGCCGAGCGCGGCGGCGAGCTCGCGGAAGCGCAGCGACACGCGGTCGGTAAACGCGCGCGGATCCTCGCCCGCCGCCCGCGCCGATTTTTCCACCTTCTGCCCGTGTTCGTCCGTTCCCGTCAGGAACATGACGCGCTTGCCGTCGAGGCGATGGAAGCGCGCGATGGCGTCGCACGCGATCGTCGTGTAGGCGTGGCCGAGATGCGGCACATCGTTGACGTAATAGATCGGCGTGGTGATGTAGAACGCGCCGGGCGCGGACATGGCGGCTCCTCGTCGCATCGCGGACTTACGCGCGAGCCGCCGCTTCCAGAGACATGAACAGGCTGAGCACAACCTGTTTTCGATCGAGATTGACCAGATCGGCCCTGCCGGCGAGGTCCTGCGTTTTTTCCCACAACGCCGCCCATCGTTCAAGGCCGGCGGCGGCGAGCAGGCGCCGCGCCGAGGCTTCTTCCTCGGGAAACGGCCCGGCCGGCGCGCGGCCGCGCGCGCCCGCCGCGGCCAGCCGCGCAAACCGGCGCGCCAGCAGGCGCATGGCGATGCGGAACGACGGCTCCGCCCCGCGCCGCGCCAGCCGGTCGGCGAAAGCGTGGACCGCCAGCGCGTCGATGTCCGGCGCCGCGGCGATCAGACGCGCCAGCTCGCGGTAGATGCCAAGGCCGTCGTTCTCCGCCAGGGCAAGCGCGGCGCCCGGCGCGCCATCGGCCAGCGCCGCCAGCGCCGCGCGGTCCGCCGCATCGAGATCCGGGCGCGCGGCCGCCAAAAACGCCGCGACATCCGGCTCCGCGAGCGGCGACAGCGCGAGCCGCCGGCAGCGGCTGCGCAAGGTCGCCGGAACGCGGCCCGGAACATGCGCCGTCAGAAGCAGCAGCGCCCGCGCCGGCGGCTCCTCGACGATCTTCAGCACCGCGTTGGCGGCGTTGCGGTTCATCTCGTCGGCGGCGTCGATAACGGCGACGCGCCACCCGCCCTCGGCCGGCGCGAGCGCCAAAAAATCGCGCAGCCGCCGCGCATCCTCGACAACGACCCAGGCGCGCACGCGGTCGGCGTTGCGGCGCGGGTCCGCCGTGCGCTCGACGGTCGCGAGATCGGCGTGGCCGCCCGACGCCACCCGGCGGAAGACGGGGTGGGCGGGATCGAGGTACAGCCCCTCCCCCTCCGGCGGCCGCGGGGGCCCCGGCCCGCCCCGCGCCAGCACGTGGCGCGCGAAGCGGTAGGCGAGCGTCGCCTTGCCGACGCCGCGCGGCCCCGAGATCAGCCACGCATGAGACAATTTGCCGCTCGCAAACGCGCGCGCCAGCGCCGCCTCCGCCGCCGCGTGGCCAACCAGATGCGGATTCGCGCGCGGCGGCGGCGTGTCGCTCATGCCGGTTCAAGCGCGAACTTCGCGGCCACCGCGCGCGCAATGGCGCCGGCGACCGCGTCCGCGCTCCCGCCGGCGTCGATGCGCGCGCAGCGTTCGGGCTCGCGGCGCGCGATGTCGCGGAACGCCTCGCGAATCGCCTCGTGAAACGCGCCGCCCCGGCGCTCGTAACGATCCGCCCCGGCAAAAAGCGAACCCCGGCGCGCGCGCGCAAGGCCCACACCGACCGGGATGTCGAGAACCAGCGTCAGATCGGGCCGCAATCCATCCAGCGTCAGATGATCGAGCGCTTCCACCGCCGCGCGCCCGAGCCCCATCGCATAGCCCTGATACGCCATGGTCGAATCGGCGAAGCGGTCGCTCACCACCCATGCGCCGCGCGCCAGCGCCGGCTCGATACGCTGTAGCATATGCGAGCGCCGCGCCGCGCAATGGAGCAGCGCCTCGAAAACCGCGTCCTCGAAAACCCCGCCCCGCCCGTCCGCCATCCCGGCCGGCCGATCCAGCAAGAGATCGCGCACCGCTTCCGCCGCCGGCGTTCCGCCGGGCTCGCGCGTGGCGACAACCGAAACGCCGCGGGCGCGGAGCCAGTCGGCCAGGCGCGCGGCCTGCGTCGTCTTGCCCGCGCCGTCTCCGCCTTCCAGGGCGATCAGCCGCCCGCGCGCCATCTCCGGCTACGGCGCGGACGGGCCGAAGAGCATGTGGGTCAGTGCCGCCCACAGGCGCGCCGGCAGCCCCGAGCGCTCGACATCGGCGCCCGCCTTCAGCGGAACCTCGACGCCGGGGATGCCCGGCGCCGTAACCCTGAGCACCGCGAGCTCGGCGCCGGCGGCGATGGGCGCGGGCGCGGGCGAGTCCATGACCGCCGCGACCTTGAGGCCCTTGCGCGCCTCGCGCGACAGCGTAATCGTCAGGTCCTCGTCCAGAACCAGCGGCACGGCGGGCGCCTTGCCGAGCCACACCGCGGCGGTCTCGACCTCCTCGCCCGCCTCGAAAAGCGTGTAGTTGCGGGTTTCCCGAAAGCCCCAGCCGAGAATGCGCGTGGCTTCGTCGGCGCGCTGGCGCGGCGATTCGAGCCCGCCGACCACGACGATAAGCCTGCGCCCGTTCTGTACGGCCGTTCCCGTCAGGCTGTAGCCGGCCGCCTCGGTGTAGCCCGTCTTCATCCCGTCGGCGCCGATCTCGCGATACAGCAGCGGGTTGCGGTTGTTCTGCCGGATATCGTTCCACGTAAAGTCCGTTTCCGCGAAATAGTGAAAGTATTCGGGGAACTCCCGCACGATGACCGCGGTCAGATGCGCCAAGTCGCGCGCCGACATCGCATGGTCGGGGTCCGGCAGGCCGCTGGCGTTGGTAAAATGGCTGTCGCGCAGGCCGATCTCCCGCGCCCGCGCGTTCATCGCGTCGGCGAACGCCTGCTCGCTCCCCGACAGCGCCTCGGCGATAGCGACGCAGGCGTCGTTGCCCGACTGCACGATAATCCCGCGCAACAGGTCCTCGACCGATACCCGGGTATCGACCTCGATGAACATTCTCGACCCGCCCGTGCGCCACGCCTTTTCGCTGACCGGGATCGTGTCGTCGAGCGCCAGCGTTCCCTCGCGAAGCCGCTCGAAGACCATATAGACGGTCATCAGCTTGCTCATGGAGGCCGGCGGAGCGGGCCGGTCGGCCTCGCGATCGAGCAAGACCGTCCCGGTGTCGAAATCCACCAGTATCGCGTCGCGCGCCGCCGTGTCGAAAGCCCCCGCCGCGGCGGGGGCTATGACGAGGCCCGCGGCCCAAACCGCCAAGCGCCGGAAATACCGCATCGAGGCGCGCTCCTTGAGACCGGAAGCTCAGTCGCTCACTATCATCCGCGCGCCTTGGAAGCCCGCGGCGCGCAGATCGGAAATCAGCGCCTGCGCCCGCGCGCGCGAGGGCAGCGGCCCGGCGCGCACGCGATGCAGCACGCCGGCGGATGTCCGCGCCCGCTCGACGCCGAACGAGCCGAACGACAGAAGCCGCGCCTGCAGCCGGTGCGCGTTGTTCGAATTCGCGAACGACCCCGCCTGTACATACAGGCGCCCCTGCCCGCCCCCGCCGGCATTGGCGTTGCCGCGGCGCGCATCGGCGAAAGCCGGGCTGTCGAGCGCCGTCACGCGCACCCGCGCCGTGCCCTGGCGCAAAAAGCCGAGCTCCCGCGCCCCGCGGCGCGAGACGTCGATAATGCGGTCGCCGACGAACGGCCCGCGGTCGTTCACCGTGAGAACGACGCTCTTGCCGTTTTCCAGATTCGTCACGCGCACCCGCGTGGGCATCGGCAGGGTCTTGTGGGCCGCGGTGAGCGCGTCCTGATCGTAGGTGCCGCCGCTCGCCGTGAGCTTGCCGTGGAAGCCCGGGCCGTACCACGAGGCGACGCCCGTTTCGTCGTAATCGGGATCGACCCGCGGCACATAGGTGACGCCGCGAATGGTGTAGGGCTTGCCGACCTTGTAGCCGGATCCGGAGCCCGAACCGGATGAAAACGCCGCGGACGGGCTCACGCCGGTCGAGCATGCCCCGAGGCCGACCGCCGCCGCAGCGATCATGAGGATGAGCTTGTTCATTGCCCGCCAATTAGGGCGCGCCTATCCGATCGGCAAGCAACCCGACCGCCAGCGCGAACTTGTCCGACGGATTCCACCGCCGCGCGGCGCGGAAATTTCCGTAGACCATGTAGGCGGCGGCGCCGGGGCCGTCGGGGCGCAGGATCGAGGCGGGCAATTGCCGCGTCGGCAGATCGCTCCCGTCGAGCCGCCGGACGCCCAGCGCCTGCCACGCGCCGATCGGCTCGATCGTTTTCCGCCCGATCAGGCTGTCGTCGAAACCGTCGGGCAGCAGTACCCCCCTGCCCCACGTCTGATCGCCGCGCCATCCCGCATTGGCGAGATAGTTGGCGATCGAGGCGAATACGTCCGGCAGGGTCCCCCATATGTCGCGGCGCCCGTCGCCGTCGTAATCCACCGCGTACGACGTGAAACTGGTCGGCATGAACTGGCATTGGCCCATCGCGCCCGCCCACGAGCCGAGCATCGCGCCCGGCGCGATATGCCCGTCCTCGAGAATGCGCAAGGCGGCCAGGAGCTCGGCGCGGAAGAACGCCGAACGGCGCGTATCATGGGCCAGCGTCGCCAACGCGGCGATGACGTTAAACGTCCCCATGCGGCGCCCGAAATCGGTTTCGATCCCCCACAGGGCGACGATAAAGCGCGGCTGCACGCCGTAGCGCGCCGCCACCTCGTCGAGAAGCGCGCGATGTGTCGCCAGGCGCGCCCGCGCCGTCTCCGCCCGTTGCGCCGGAACCACGCGCCGCAGATATTCCGCCGCCGAGAGCACGCCTTCGGGCTGGCGCCGGTCGAGCTCGATGACGCGCGGCAGCGGCGCCGCGCCTTGCAGCGCCGTGTCGAGAACCGCGTCCGAAATCCCCGCCGCCGCGGCCTCGGCGCGCAGCTCCGCCAGCCACTCGCCGAACGGCGGCGGCTCCTGCGCCGCGCCGGCTTGCGCGAACAAAACCCCCGCCGCCCCGGCCGCAAGCCGCAAGGCAAAGCGAAATGAAAACGCGCCGCGCCGCATGAGCGCCCCTCCGATTGCCCGCCGCGCCCCGCCCGGCGGATAACGAACGCCAACCTACCCCCCCTCCCCCGCGCCCGCAACCCCGCGGCGTTGCTGGTGTTGCGCCTTTGCCGGTTGACCCCCCTCCCCCGCGCCCGCAACCCCGCGCCCGCGCGTTTGCGCGCGCCCCGCATCCGTTGTACGCTCGCGCCCCGGCTCCGCCGGCCGGCAGCGAGGGAGAACCCCGAATGGATCCCGGGACGCAGCACTACATCGACGCGAAAACCGAGGCCACGCGGGCGCAAAACGACGCGCGTTTCGCCGAAATCCTGGCCAGGCTGGAGCGGGCCCCCACCATCGATGAGCTGAGAAAACTCGTCGTTACAACGGCGATTACGACGATACTCACACTGATCGCCGCCATGATAGCCCTGTTCGCCTTCGGCGCGGACCGCTTCAGCGGCGGCATGACGGCGGCCTCCCTGATTTACGATCAGTCCGCCGAAGCCCGAACAATGGCCATTGAAAACGCGAAAAACATCAGGGAGATGCGGGAGGATATCGATACAATGCGGGAAGATCTGGATGCAATGCGCGAGGATCTCGACACGCTGATCCGGATAATCGGAGAAAGAGCGCAAGCCGATTCGTTGTAGCGCCGGTAGAATCGCCCGCTGGCGCTCCTGAATCCGGGTGCGCCGGCCTCCAGGCCGGCATGCCGGCGCCCCCCATTCCCTCCGCGCGCCGACGGCGGCGCGAGCGTCCCGCTCGAATCCGCCGCAAACGACATGCGCCGTATTTCGATATGCATCCACATATCCAAACCAATTTTCGATACACAACAGTATATCGATTCCGATCATGCGAAAGCCGCTCCCGCCTCGCGCCGCCACGCCGCGCCGCCATGCTCGGCCCGGCAAGCGCCGGGGTCGGCCGGACGCGAGCCCCGCAAGGTTCCGCGGACCCCCGCAACGCCTACGGCGTTTCCCGCGGGGAATCCCGCTCGCGCCGGCGCGCCAAGCGCTCCTCCATGAGGCGGATTTCCTCGTCGAGCCTTCGCAGCTCGTCCGCCTTCCTCTCCCTGCGCTGGCGCAGAACGGGCAGGAAGGTCTCCGGCCTCAAGCGCATGAAGCGTTCGGCGATGTTGAAAAACAGGGCCACGCGGAGTGCGCGCGCCATCAAAACGCGAAAACGCCACGCGCGCAGGAACTGGACCGAGCCCGCCGCGCCGAGCGTCGAAAACAGCCGCAGCGCGCGCAGAAACCCCAGCCCCGGCAACAGGATGATCACGATGCTCAGCCAGTGCCGCGCGCAGTACTGCTTCCTGCGCCGCGCGAGCGGCAGCATGGCTGCGAATTCCAGTGCAAAGCAGAACCATATCAGCGCATTGACGAAATGCAGGCCGAGCGCAAGGCGCGGATACTCCGCCGCGTGGTCGTGGAGCAGGAACTCCACCGTCACCACGGGAATCACGAGCAACGCCGCCCACAGCATGGGCAACGCGGCGCGCCGCTCCAGCTCGTCGAACAGCGCGTCGCTCCGCCGCCGCCAGCCGCGGCCCGGAATCCACACCATCGTGTCCGGGGCCTCGGGGCAGACCGAAACGCGGCACGGCGGGATCAGGCAGACGAGAAGCGCGCGCCGCGCCGCGCCCGGCGCCGCCGCCCTTCCCTTCCGCAGCGCCCACAGCGCCTCGAGAGCGATCGCCGCCCACAAGGCCCCGAACGCCCACGCAAGTTCGTGCATGGCCATGATCCGCGCGCCGGCCTCGACGGAAAAACCGGGATGCGGAAGCAGCACGCCGAGCACGAACAGATGCCCGGCGGCCGCGGCCAGCATGACCGCGGAACGCGCATCGGATACCGGGCCGCCGGGCTCGGGCGCGCTCCCGGAACCGGCCGCGCCGTCGTGTTCGCCGGTCGATATGACATGCCTCCCTTGCCGCCGCCCGCCGCGGAGCGCGGCAAGCGAATGCGCGCCCGGCGCCGCCGCGTCAAGCCGCGCCGCGCGCGCCCTTGCCAAGCCGCGCGAACGCGGGTTGTAATGACGCAGCTTGCCGATAACGACGCGGGGGAGCGCGGCATGAAGATTGCGGCGATCGAGGCGTTGCACGCCGACGCCGGATGGAGGGTGTTTTCCTTCCTCAAGGTGACGACCGACGACGGCATTGTCGGCTGGTCGGAATACAATGAGAGCTACGGCAGCCGCGGGCTTACCGCGGTCATCGACGGGCTGGCCGAGGGGCTGATCGGCGTCGATCCGCGGCCCATCGAGCTCATCGTCGCGCGCCTCTATGCGCGCACGCGCCAGGCGCCCGGCGGAATGCTCCAACAAGCCATCGCGGCGCTCGAAAACGCCCTGCTCGACGTCAAGGCGAAAGCGCTCGGCATCCCCGTATATGCGCTGTTCGGCGGGCCGACGCGCCGACGCCAGCGCCTGTACTGGTCGCATTGCGGAACCTACCGCCTGCACCGCGCCGAGGCGATGGGCGTGGCGCCGCTGACCGGGCTCGACGGCCTCGTTGCGCTCGGGCGCGAGGTGCGGGAACGCGGCTTCACGGGCCTGAAGACCAACATATTCCTGTTCGACGACGGCGCCGAGCCCGCGCTCTACATGCCGGGCTTCTCCGACGGGGTGGACCTCAACCCCTCCGGGCGGGTTATCGGCGCGCTGCGCGACCAGCTCGCCGCCCTGCGCGACGGCGCCGGCCCCGGCGTCGATATCCTCCTCGACCTGAATTTCAACTTCAGGACCGAGGGCTATCTGAAGACGGGCCGCGCACTCGACGATCTCGGGCTGATGTGGTTCGAGATCGACAGCTACGACGCGCCCGCGCTGCGGCAAATCCGCGACGCCCTGCAAACGCCCGTCGCAAGCTGCGAATCGCTGTTTACCCGCCGCCAGTTCCGCCCGTTCTTCGAGAACCATGCGATGGACGTGGCCATCGTCGACGTGCCGTGGAACGGCCTCGCCGAGAGCGTGAAGATCGCGCACATGGCCGAAGCCTACGAGATCAACGTGGCGCCGCATAACTTCTACGGCCATCTCTCGACCCTGATGAGCGCGCATTTCTGCGCCGCCCTGCCCAACGTGCGCATCATGGAAATCGACATCGACGACGTGCCGTGGAAGGACGATCTGGTGACCGCCCCGCCGGTCGTCGAAAACGGCTATCTCGTTATCCCCGACGCGCCGGGCTGGGGCGCCGACATAAACGAAGAGGCCGTGCGCGCCCACCCGCCCCGAAACTGGCGCGGCCTGAGGCCCGACCTGCGGCACGGAGGAAACCGCTCATGACCCGCTCCGCCCCGCGCCTGTTCGCGGCGCTCGCCCTCGGCGCCGCGGCGCTCGCGCCCGCCGCCGGCGCGCAGGACGCGCCCACGCGCGCCATCGAGCATATCGCCGGCGACGTCTATCGCTTCCAGAACGATTTCCACTACTCGGTGTTCATGGCGACGCCGGAGGGCGTTATCGCCACCGACCCGATAAACGCCGACGCGGCCCGCTGGCTGGAAGACGAGATCCGCGCCCGTTTCGGCGCAGAAATCCGCTACCTCGTCTATAGCCACGACCATGCCGACCATATCGCCGGCGGCGAGGTCTTCGCCGACACCGCGACCGTGGTGGCGCACGAGCGCGCGAAACGCCACATCGTCGCCGAAAACCGCCCCACCGCCGTGCCGGATATCACATTCGCCGACGCGATGACGCTGACCCTCGGCGGCAAGACGGTGGAGCTGAAATATCTCGGGCGCAACCACGGCGACAGCCTGATCGTCATGCGGTTCCCGGAAGAACGCATCCTGTTCGCGGTCGATATCGTGGCGGCGAACCGCCTGCCCTTCCGCTACATGCGCAACAATTTCATCGACGAGTGGATCGAGGCTCTCAAGACGATGGAGCGCATGGACTTCGACATACTGGTCCCCGGCCACGGCGAGGTGGGCGCTCGCGCCGACATCGCGCCGCACCGCGAATACGTGGAGCGGCTCTCCGAACTCGTGCTGGCGGGCATGCGCGCCGGCAAATCGGTCGACGAGCTGAAGGACGAAATCGGGATGGACGCCTACAGCGCATGGGGCGGCTACGACGCCTGGCGCGCGCTCAATATCGAGGGCATGCACCGCTGGCTCTCCCGGGCGCGGCGAGGGAATTGAGCATCGCCCCCGCGCCCGGCATCTCCCGACCGGTCGAAAGGACACCATGCGATGAAAGGACAGGTTTTCGACGGGCCGAAGGACCTCGAGCGTTTTGCGCGCGATTGCGAAGAGGCCTTGTTCTCCGGCCCGCACACGATATTCGCGTATCCGGAAGGGTGCTCGGAACGCCATTGGCCGGAACTCGATATTGCCGAACGCAATGCGGGTTTCGGGGCCGCGCTCAACGGCAACGGCAATATCTATGCGATTCTGACGCGCGGCGGCGGCGAACCGGAGTGGACGCCGAAATATGTCGGGCATTGCGACAGCGAAATGCTCGGCGGCTGGGCCTCCGCGCATCTGGTTTACAATGAGCGCAGAATCGGATCGAGGCTCGCCGACGTAAAGGGCGAGGCGGGCCGGGGGCGGGAAATCGCAATGTCATATATTACGGTCCGACCGGATTCGCTCCGACACTTCGTGCATGAAGCGATCGTTCGACACTCCGCGCTCGAGTGGAACGACCGCGATTCCTGTTCGCCGCGCAAGTGTACCGCCGACCGCGAATATCGCGGGTCCGCCGGCCAGCGATCGGTCGAAGAGATTTCGGAGCAGCTGCGGCGCGACCGGGCGCGGCGCCCCCGTGTCCCGGCCGCCGGGATCCGTGCGGCGATCGAATACGGACGCATGCGATGACGCTTGTCGTGGACGCCTCGATCGCGCTCGCTTGGTGTTTTCCCGTCGAGCGCGCCGTGCGTCGCCGCTGCGCGCTCGTTACGCCGGGCAACAGTTTGAGTTATGCCGCCGCGGCAGAACTTGTCGGCTTCTGTTGAGCGCGCCGCGCGCGCGGCCATGAGCGGCATTGCGAGGCGATTCGACGCGGCGCCGTTCGCGCCGGAACGAGCGTGATGGGCAAGGCCGCGATTATCGTGGCGGCGCTTGTCGCCGGGGCGGTTATCGCCGCCATCGCCGCCGGTCCGGCAGCCGTGGATGCGGACCGCTTCAAGCCTCAAGTCGCCGCGGCGCTGGCCGAGGCGTTCGGCGGCGCGGCATCCATCGACGGACCGCTGACCGCTATCGTCGCATGGCCGCCCACGCTGCGCGCCGCCGATGTCCGCCTCGCGGGCGGCGTGGCGGGCGAAATCCGGTTCGCGTCGGTCGAACTGATCGCCGCCGCCGCGCCTCTCGCCACGGGCAAGCTCGAGGTTCGAAGCGCGCGCCTGATCGGCGCCGATCTGTCGGTGGAGCGAAGCGCCGGCGACGCCGCGCACGGCCCGCTCGACGCGCTGGCGCTTCTGACACAGGCGCCCGCCGCGCTTGAGGAATTGTCCGTCGTCGATGGCCGGCTTCGCTACCGCAGCCCAGGCGCGGACATCGAGCGCACGCTCACCGACATCGACATCGCGTTGACCGCTTCCGGCGCCGATGGCGGCCGCGTGGCGGAGGGTTCGGCGCGGTGGGGCGGCGCGCAATTCGCGGGCGCGGTTTCGCTCGCGCGCGCTCCGCCCGGCGAACCCGCCGCGCTGCGCGCGCGCCTCGAAAGCGGCGGCGCCGTTATGGCGTTCCGCGGCGCTGCGCTGCCGGGGCCCGGCTTCGGGGTCGAGGGCCGGCTCACGCTAAGGGGCCGGCTATCGGAAACGCTCGCCGCGGCGCTGGCCGCGCCGGCGGAAGACGATTCGTTCATCCCCTCTCTTGCCGGCCTCGAAATCGATGGCGCGGCGCGCATCCGCTACGAAGCGGGAAGCCTCGCGGCGCAAGACATCTCCTTGCGCATCGGCGGCATGGCCGCCACCGGCGCCGCAACCGTCTCGACCGCGCCGCCGCGTCTCGAGGCCGCCCTCGGCGCGAGCCGCATCGATTTGGACGCGCTGTTCGCCGCGCCCGGCGCCGCCGCGACCGCCGCGCGCGCATTGGCGGCCGCGGCCTCCCCGCCGGCCGGGCTCGACGGCGCGCTTTCGCTTGCCGCCGACGCGCTGGTCTATCGCGGCGGGATCGTGCGCGACGCGCGGCTGGAAGCGCGTTTCGACGACGGCGCCGCGACGCTTCGGCGCGTTTCGGCCCTGTTTCCGGGGCGGTCGGAAATCGCGCTGTCGGGCGCCGCCGCGCCCGCCCCGGGCGGGCCGCTCTTCGACGGCCGCGTCGAGGGAAGGTCCGACAATTTGCGCGCCCTGCTCGACTGGCTCGGGATCGACGCGGCGGAGGTTCCCGCCGACCGCCTGCGGCGCATGCATTTCGCCGCCGCGCTGGCCGGGGACCTCCGGTCGTGGCGCGCAAACGGCCTCGAAATCGACCTCGACACGACGCGCGCGACCGGAAGCGTCGCCTACGAAGCGGCGCCGCGCGCGACGCTGAACGCCGCGCTGGCTATCGACCGCCTCGACCTCGACGCATACCGCCCCGCCGCGGACGCTGACATGGAAGAGGATGAGGCCGAAAACAACGCCGGGTTTCCAACGCTGCCGGCGCTCCCCGCGGAGATCGACGCCGGCTTCGCGCTTTCCGTCGGCGCCTTGACCGCCGCCGGGGCCGCGATGCGCGGGGTGCGCGTCGAAGGCGCGCTGGAGCGCGGCGCGCTGCATGTGCGCGAGGCGCGAATCGACGATCTGGGGGGGGCCGCCATCGCCGCGACCGCCGCGGTTTCCGGCGCCGGCGATGCGCTTGCGATCGAGGGCGCGGTCACGGTCCGCGCCGGCGACGCCGCGGCGTTCGCGCGCGCCGTGCCCGCCTTCCCTGCTCTCTCCGCCGATTTCGGCGCCGCGGCGCTCGACGCCGCGTTCTCCGGCGGGCGCGATTCGATCGCCCTGGAGGCGGAAGCCACGGCGCGCGAATCGCGTCTGACGGTTTCCGGGTCGCTCATCGACCCGTTGGCGACGCCGCTCTACGATCTGGCCGCCGCGTTCGACGCCCCGAACCTGGCGGCCCTGCTGGAGGGCTTCGGCGCGCTTGACGCCGCCGCGCCGCCACCCCTGCTTGCCGGGCCGGCGTCGGCGCGCGGCGAACTCTTCGGCAATGCCGCGGCGCTCGCGTTCAACGGCGACGGCGCTCTTGGCGACGGCGCGTGGTCGTTGCGCGGCAATATGGATGGCGCGGACGAAACGCGCCGCTTCGATATCGAGGTTTCCGCGCGGTTCCCCGATTTTGCGCGCTTGGCGCGCTTGCTTGGCGCAAATCCCGCCGCGGCGCCGCAGTCGCTGTCCGGCCCCTTCGACGCCACGCTCGCGGCGACGGGCGCCGAGGACGATTTCGCGCTCGACGCCGCCGCCGGCCTGGCGGGCGGCGCATTGTCGCTGTCCGGCCGGGTCGCGGGGATGGACGAGAACCGCTCCTGGGCGTTCGACGCCGCGTTGGACCATCCCGATTCGGCGGGCCTGCTGACGGCGCTCGGGTTCCAGGGCGGGCTCGCGCGCCGCCCCGGCGCCGTTCGCCTTTCCGGCGGTGTTTCCGGCGACCGGAACGGGCTCGAAATCCGCGATCTGGCCGCCGCGTTGGCGGATCGCGAATTGCGGGGCAGCGCGGCGCTGGAATTTTCGGGACCGCGAACGAAGATCGCCGCCGATTTGACCGCCGGGCGCATCGCCGCCGCGGATTTCCTGCCCGCCGGCGCGTTCGGCGACCTCGACGCCGAATCCTCCGAAACAATCGATTTTTCGCCGTTGCGCCGTTTCGACGCCGAATTGTCGCTGGCCGCGGAGGCGCTCGATCTGGCCGGCTACGTCTTTGAGGACGCTTCGTTGGAGGCGTCGCTCCACGATGGCGCGCTGCGGCTGGAATCGCTCGCCGGCGGGCTGTTCGGCGGCTCCGCAACGGTGGCGGGCCGCCTGGAGGCCGGCGCCGCGCCGCGCCTGCACGGCGCGGTCGCACTCCGCGGCGCCGGCGCCGGCCCTCTCCTCGCCCGCGCGGCCGATATCCGATCGTGGCGCGGCCCCATCGACGTGGATTTGCGTTTCGCAACCGAGGGCACCGGCAAACGGCGCATGTTCCGGGCGCTCGACGGAACGGGCGCGTTCCGCGGCGCCGGCGGCGAGATCGACGGCCTCGACCTGGAAGCCGCCGCCGCGGCGCTGGAGGCGGACGAACCGTTCTCCGGCGCCGCGCTGGAAGCGGGTTCGACCGCCTATCGCGGGATCGAGGGGAATTTCGACATCGCGGGCGGCCGCCTGCGCGCGCCGCATATCGTTCTGACCGCCGAAGGCGCCGCGGCGGATATCGCCGTGGACGCCGATCTGGCGGCGTGGCGGCATCGACTGGCGGCGCGAATCGATTTCGAGTCCCGCCCTGACTTGCCGCCGGTTTTCATGCGCCGCGAAGGGCCGATCGACGCGCCGCGCCGGCGCGTCGAGTTCAGGGCGCTCGCGCGCGCCGCCGCGGGCGTCGGCAGCCCCCCGCCCGCCGACGCTCCGCCCGGCCCGCCCCCGGATGAAAGCGTTGCCCCTGCTCCGCCGCCGCCGCCCGCCGCGCCCACACAGGGCGGCGCTTCGCCCGGCCCGGCGCCGCAAGCGCCCGCGCCGCCCGTCGAGGAAGAGCCCGCGCCGCCAGCCCCGCCCGCGGAGGACAACGCGCTCCCCGGCCCGGCGCCGCAAGCCCCCGCCGCACCCCCGGAGGCGCCCGCCGACGAGTTCGAATCCGTACTCGACCGCCTGCTGACCGAATGAACCCGCGGCGGCGCTATCGCGACGGGTCGAAAGCGGCGAAGAAATCGTTTCCCTTGTCGTCGATCACGATAAAGGCGGGAAAATCCTCGACCTCGATCTTCCAAATCGCCTCCATGCCCAGCTCCGGGTATGCGATGCATTCGACGGCGCGGATGCAGTCCTGCGCCAGCCGCGCGCCGGGGCCGCCTATGGAGCCGAGATAAAAGCCGCCGTGTTTCGCGCAGGCGCGCGCAACCGCGCGCGACCGGTTGCCCTTGGCCAGCATAACCATCGACCCGCCGCGCGCCTGGAACGGATCGACATAGGCGTCCATGCGCCCGGCGGTGGTGGGGCCGAACGAGCCCGTGGCGCGGCCCGCCGGCGTCTTCGCCGGACCGGCATAGTAGATGCAGTGCCGCTTGAAATAATCGGGCAGATCTTCGCCCGCCTCGAGCCGCGCCCGCAGCCGCGCATGGGCGGCGTCGCGCGCCACGATCATCGGCCCCGACACCGAAACGCGCGTCCGCACCGGGTGGCCGCTCAGAACGCGCCGGATCTCGTCCATCGGCCGGTTCAGATCGATGGCGACCGCCTCTCCCGCCAGCGCGCCGGTATCGACATCGGGCAGATAGCGCGCCGGATCGGTTTCCAGCCGCTCCAAAAAGACGCCGTCGGCGGAAATCCTGCCCAGCGCCTGGCGGTCGGCGGCGCACGACACGCCGACGCCGATCGGCAGGCTGGCGCCGTGCCGCGGCAGGCGGATTACGCGCACATCGTGGCAGAAATACTTGCCGCCGAATTGCGCCCCGATGCCGAAACGGCGCGTCATCTCGTGGATATCGGCCTCGAGTTCGCGGTCGCGGATGGCGTGGCCGGCGCGGTTGCCGGCGGAGGGCAGGCCGTCGAGATAGCGGCAGCTCGCGAGCTTGACCGTCTTCAGCGTCTGCTCCGCCGAAAGCCCGCCGATAACGACGGCCAGGTGGTAGGGCGGGCACGCCGCCGTCCCCAGCGTGCGCAGGGTTTCGTCGAGGAACGCCAGCAAGCGCCCGCGTTCGAGCGCCGAGGGCGTCTGCTGGTAGAGAAAGGTCTTGTTGGCCGACCCCCCGCCCTTGGCGACGAACAGAAACTCGTACCCCGCGCCCGGCGCCGCGTGCAGGTCGATCTGCGCCGGCAGGTTGTCGCCGGTGTTGACCTCCTCGAACGTGCCGAGCGGCGCCAGCTGGCTGTAACGCAGGTGCGTCTCGACATAGGTGCGCCGGATACCCGCCGCCAGCGCCGCCTCGTCGTCGAGGCCGGTCCATACGTCCTCGCCCTTCTTGCCGACGACGATGGCCGTTCCGGTGTCCTGGCACATGGGCAGCACGCCGCCGGCCGCGACGTTCGCGTTCTTCAGAAGCTCGTGGGCGACGAAGCGGTCGTTGTCCGATGCTTCCGGGTCGTCGAGAATCGCTGCGATCTGCGCCAGGTGGCCGGGCCGGAGAAAATGCGCCATGTCGCGGAACGCGGCGAACGCCAGCCCTGAAAGCGCCTCCGCCCCGACGCGCAGCAGCGCGCGCCCGCCGAGACGCGCGGTTTCCACGCCCAGATCGTCGAGCCGCCGCCAGGGAATATCGGCCGGCTCCAGCGGAAACATGCGCTGGAACGGCGGCGCGGCCGCCTCCGCGCTCATCGCTGCTTCCGCCCGTCGGCGACCCTGCGGCGCATGAAATCGACCGCGACGACGGTCTCGCCGCCGTCGGCGCCGCCGCCGGGAGGCGATTCGCCCGCCGGTTCGGCGTCCGATTCGGCGGCGGCGGGCGCCTCGGGCGCCGCGGCTTCGGCGGGTTCGAACCGGAGCCCGAAATCCACCGACGGATCGCCGAACGACGTAACGGCGGAAAACGGGACGGTAACGCGCTCGGACTTCCCGTCGAAACTCAGCGTGACCGTGAATCGGTCGTCATCGACCTCAAGGTCGCGGAACTGGTGCTGAAGCACGATCGTCATTTCGTCCGGGAAGCGGGCACGCAGGCGCGGCGCCAGCCGCACGCCCGCGAAACCCGTGGAAAAACCTATGTAAAAGTGGTGATCGCCGGGCAGGCCCGATGCGGCGGCGCGGGCCAAGACGCCGCGCACGATGCCGCGCAGGGCCGCCTGTACGAGCGCCGGGTAGTCGATCTTGTCGTCGGCCATGATCCCTCGCGTCGCCGCGCGCCCCGGCGGGGAGTGGGGCGCTTCTGTTGCCAGGCGCGCCCCGGACCCCGCCCCGGCGCTGCGGGCGCCGAGGGCTTGAAGCGAGATCGGCCGACCGCCTAGGCGGCGAGCCGCACCTCCGCATAGTTGTCGTTGGCAACTATGTGTTCGGCCCGATAACGGCGGATACCATACCGAGCGAAGGCTGCATCTTTACCACGCATGTCGATCCTGTTTCGCCCCCGCAACGCAAGTGGTGGAGGCGCCGGGTACCGCCCCCGGGTCCATAACGCTTATTCCATGCCGCGTTTATCGCCATAGCCGGCTCGCGCCGACACGAACGATATAGGCGCTTCGGCGCGGGCATGCAAGCGGGCGGCGCGCCCGGCGGCCGCAAAATTCGCGGGCCGCCTGCCGCCCCGGAGCGATGGACGTGCGCGCCGCCGCGCGGCGCGCTATTTTCCGCGCATGCCCCCTGCCCCCCCGCCCGCCGATACCGCGCCCGCAAGGCGCATGACCGCGCCCGCGCTCGAGCGCATCCTCGGCCGCGAGTTCCGCGTGCTCGACCATGGGTTCGTGCGCGTCGTCGATTACATGGGCGGCGACGCGGCGATCGTGCAGGCCGCCCGCGTGTCCTACGGCGCCGGCACGCGCCGCGCGCGCGACGACGAAAACCTGATCCGCTACCTCATGCGCCACAGGCACACCACGCCGTTCGAGATGTGCGAACTCAAACTGCACGTCAAACTGCCCATTTTCGTTGCGCGCCAATGGATCCGCCACCGCACCGCGAGCGTCAACGAATACTCCGCGCGCTATTCGATCCTCGACAGCGAGTTCTACATACCGGAATTACCGGATATCGTGTCCCAATCGACGACCGATCGCCAGGGCCGCGGCGCCGCCATGCAGGCGATGGAGGCGAAACAGGCCCGCGCCGCAATGCGCAACGACGCCGGGCGCGCCTACGGGCGCTACGTGGAAATGCTCAACGAAAACGAGGATGGAGACCCTGTCGACGATAGCCGCGGCGGCATGGCCCGCGAACTGGCCCGCATTAACCTTCCCGTCAACATATACACGCAGTGGTATTGGAAAGTCGACCTGCACAATCTTTTCCATTTTCTGCTGCTGCGCGCGGATTCGCACGCACAACTCGAGATTCGCAAGTATGCCCAAACGATTCTCGACAAGATCGTGCGGCCGTGGGTTCCGGCCGCCTGCCGCGCGTTCGAGGACTACGTCCTCGGCGGCGCCCATCTGTCGGCGGGCGCGCTGGATGCGGTGAAACGCATGATAGCGGGGGAAACGGTAACGCAGGACGACAGCGGCCTCGGCAAGCGCGAGTGGCGCGAATTGATGGCGGCGTTGGGGCGGGACGTCGTTTGAGCCCGCCTCCCGTTTACCGGGGGCGGCAAAACGCATCGCTCGGCAAAGGAGGAAGATTCCGGGCGGCCCTGTACCCGTTTATGTAGTTTTCCCTGTCGCTGCACGTTTCCAGATACTCCAGTTCCCGTTCGAGCTGGAGAACAAATCCTTTATCCGCCTTCTCTTCGGACGATATATCCCTGTCCCTTTTCCCTGCGCTCACACCGGCGACCAACGCGATGGAAAACAGGATCAGGCACAGGCTCATGAACGCCCACGCCCGGTTGTCGGCGTCCCTTCCCTGCCTCCGGAGAACGAACAATACTCCGCCCGCCGATACCGTAACAGGGAGAAGCGCCGCCACGACGGTCGCGTCCGGCCCGGTTTGGCCCGCCAGCCAACCGGTCGCGCCGCCCAGGATTGCGAACGACAGGACGCCCAAGGCCGCCGCCAACACGGTCGGCGGCGGCCAAGCGCGCGCGGCGTTCGCGGGCAGCGAATCCGCCACGGTTCACCGCCGCATCCGCTCTGCGAGATACAGGTCGGCCGGTGTAGGGACCCAAATACCCATTGGGAACCATGGCCGGGGGCCGTCCTGCCGAAATATGCGCACGTCATCGTACTTTGGCCGGGGCGGGAGCGTTTTCCCCTTCGTGTCGAGGCAGACGCCGCACTCCGGCCAAGTCTTCCCCAAAGCGACGCAGTGATCGAAATCGCTGGCGGGGCAGGTCGCCTCGTCTTCGGCCCACGCCGCGCCAGCGAAGCACACAGCGGCGATAGCGACAGTAATCGTTCCGATTCGATACATGACGTTTGCTCCTTCCCGTCGGCGGGCAATGCCGCAGTCGGCGAGGCGTCCAACCCGCGCTCGACACCTGACACACCGAACTATGGACCAAGACGACCGCGAACGCAACACGCCCGCGCCCCAACCGGGTCGGCCCCGATACTTTCCCGCACCCGCACGTCGATGCCTATGTTGCCGGCGCCGCCACGACGGCGGCGTCCGGCCCGGTTCGACCCGCCAGCCATTCAGCCTCGCCGCCCGAAATCGCCGACGACAACAGGCCGCGGGCCCGCCGCTAACAAATCGGCGGCGCCCACGCGCGCGGCATTCGCAGGGCGACGAATCCGCCATGGTTCACCGCCGCATCCGCTCTGCGAGATACAGGTCGGCCGGCGTAGGGACCCAGAGGCCCATCGGGAACCATGGCCGGGGGCCGTCCTGCCGAAATATGCGCACGTCGTCGTGCGTCGGCCGGGGCGGAAGCGGTTTGCCGTTCGTGTCGAGGCAGACGCCGCACTCCGGCCAAGTCTTCCCCAAAGCGACGCAGTGATCGAAATTGCTGGCGGGGCAGGCTGCCTCGTCTTCGGCCCGCGCCACGCCAACGAGGCACACTGCGGCAATAGCGACAGCAATCGATCCGATTCGATACATGGCGTCGTTCCTGCATGTTTGCGATCATTGGCCGTTCGCAACCCGCCCCAAGCCTCGTCCAACCCTCCGCGCGCCGACAATATGAGCGAAGACGCCGCCGAACGCAAACGCCCCGCGCTATGCCGTCAGAACAGCCCCGACACGCGGCCTTGCGCATCGACCCCGATATTGTCGGCGGCGGGGCGGCGCGGGAGGCCCGGCATGGTCATGATGTCGCCGCAGATGGCCACCACGAACCCGGCGCCGCCCGCCAGCCGCAATTCGCGCACCGGCACGGTATGGCCGTTCGGCGCGCCCTTCAGATCCGGATCGGTGGAAAAACTGTACTGCGTCTTGGCGACGCATATGGGCAGGTCGCCGAAACCGCCTTCCTGGAGTTCCCGGAAGCGCGCGCTCACGCGCCGGTCGGCGGCGATTCCCTTCGCGCCGTACAACGTGCGCGCAATCGTCTCCAGCTTGCTCCGCAGCGGCGTCGAATCGTCGTACAAGGGCCGGAAGTTCGCCTCCCCGCGCTCGACGGCGCGCACGACCGCCTCGGCGAGCGCTTCCGCGCCCGCGCCGCCTTCCGCCCAGTGGTCGGCCTCGACCGTCTCCACCCCGAGCGCGGCGCAAACGCCCGCCAAGGCCGCGGTTTCGGCGGGCGTGTCGGCGGAAAAGCGGTTGACCGCCACGATGACGGGCACGCCGAAGCGGCGCAGATTGGCGGCGTGCCGCGCCAGGTTGGCGGCCCCCTTCTCCACCGCCGCGGCGTTTTCCGCGGCCAGATCGCCGCGCGCCACGCCGCCGTGCATTTTCAGCGCCCGGATCGTCGCCACCAGCACGGCGCAGTCGGGCCGCAGGCCGGCCTTGCGGCATTTGATGTCGAAAAACTTTTCCGCTCCCAGATCGGCGCCGAACCCCGCCTCGGTCACGACGTAATCCGCCAGTTTGAGCGCCAGCCGCGTCGCCGCCACCGAGTTGCAGCCGTGCGCGATATTGGCGAACGGCCCGCCATGCACAAAGGCCGGGTTGCCCTCCAGCGTCTGCACGAGATTGGGCTTCAGCGCGTCCTTGAGCAGCGCCGTCATCGGCCCGGCGGCGTTGAGCGCGGCGGCGCGCACGGGTTCGCGCCCGCGCGTCGCGCCCACGACTATCGCCCCGAGCCGCGCCTGCATGTCCTCCAGCCCGTCGGCCAGGCACAGAATTGCCATGACCTCGCTCGCCACGGTAATGTCGAAGCCGTCCTCGCGCGGGAAGCCGTTGGCCACCCCGCCGAGCGACACGGCGATTCGCCGCAGCGCGCGGTCGTTCATGTCGACGGCGCGGCGCCACGAGACGCGGCGCGGGTCGATATCCAGCGCATTGCCCCAATAGATGTGGTTATCGATCAGCGCCGCGAGCAGGTTGTTGGCCGCCCCGATGGCGTGGAAATCGCCCGTGAAATGCAGGTTGATGTCTTCCATCGGCACGACCTGCGCATAGCCCCCGCCCGCCGCGCCGCCCTTCATGCCGAAGCACGGGCCCAGGCTGGGTTCGCGCAGGCAGATCGCTGCGCGCTTGCCGATGGCGTTCAGGCCGTCGCCCAGCCCCACCGTGGTCGTGGTCTTGCCCTCGCCCGCCGGCGTCGGCGTTATGGCGGTCACCAGTATCAGCTTGCCGTCGGGCCGGCTTTCGAGCCCGTCGATGCGCGCGGGATCGACCTTCGCCTTGTCGTACCCGTAGGGAACGAGGCAGGCCGCGGGCAGGCCCAGCCGTTCGCCGGCGATCTCCCCGATCGGTTTCGGCGCCGCCGCCTGCGCGATTTCGAGATCGCTCAGCGGCGCCGCGTGCTGGCGCGCCCCCTTGGTCATGGCTTCGCTCCCCCCGGTTTCGGCGGTTTCTGTGTCGGTTTCGCCGCGCCCGCTGTCAACCGCGCATCCGGCGCGCGCGTCGGTTATACCGAGAGCTATCGATGTCGACTCGCGGCAACCCCGCCGAAGGCGGGGCCTGGGTGCGCGGGCGTCCCCGCCCGCACGTCTCGACAACCGCGAACGCAGGTCGGAAAGGCGCGATGACCGCGACTCCCCGGCAACAGCGCTCCCGGTCGCCGCTCCCCGAGCGGTCAATGTCGGCGTCCCTTGGTATTATACTGCCCTGCCGCGCGCCGCGGGGCGGCTTCCGACCCTTTCCGGAGACGTCATGACACGGGTTTTGGCCGCGCTCGGGCGGCGCATGGCCGGCGCTTTCCGCGACCTCGCGCCGATCGTGCTTGTCATTGCGTTTTTCCAGGTCGCGGTGCTGCAACAGCCGTTCCCGAATCTCGCCGATGTCGCGATCGGGCTGGTCTGCGTGGTCGCCGGGCTGACGCTGTTCATCCAGGGCCTGGAGAGCGGCCTGTTTCCCCTCGGCGAGGCGCTGGCGCAGGGATTCGCGCGCAAGGGCAGCGCCGCCGCGTTGCTGGCCTTCGCCTTCTGCTTGGGGTTCGGAACCACGGTCGCCGAACCGGCATTGATCGCCATCGCCGCCGAGGCGGCCGAGGCCGCGGCGGAAGCGGGCGCCATCGCCGGCGGCGAAGCGGCGCGGCGCCGATACGCCTTCACGCTGCGCATGGTGGTCGCGGTCTCGGTCGGCGCGGCCATCGTGCTCGGCGTGGTGCGCATCCTGAAGGGCTGGCCGATCCACCGCATCGTCATCGGCGGCTATGCGCTCGTATCCGTCATGACCCTGTTCGCGCCCGAGGAGATCGTCGGCGTCGCCTACGATTCGGGCGGCGTCACCACCAGCACCATCACCGTGCCGCTCGTGACCGCGCTCGGCGTCGGCCTCGCCGCCTCGATCAAGGGCCGCGACCCGATGCTCGACGGATTCGGGCTGATCGCGTTCGCGAGCCTGGCGCCGATGATTTTCGTGCTGGCCTGGGGCGCCGCGGTTCGATAGTGGAGTTCGTTCGCGGCCTCGCCGCCACGGCGGCCTCCACAGCGCTGGATGTGGCGCCCATCGTGGGCATCCTCGTCGTCTTCCAGATCGCCGTGCTGCGCCGCAAACTACCGAACCTGCGGCGCATCGCCGCGGGCTTCGTCTGCGTACTCGCCGGTTTGACGCTGTTTCTCGTCGGGCTGGAAACGGCGCTGTTCCCCATCGGCGAGACGATGGCGCGCCAGCTTACGGCGCCCGAAACCGTCGGCGCGGAGCGTCTCGCCGACGGCGTGCAGTGGAGCGACTACCTGCTCGTCTATGCGTTCGCCGCGGCGATCGGCTTCGCGGCGACGGTCGCCGAGCCGTCGCTCATCGCCGTGGCGTTGAAGGCGGAGGACGTGTCCGGCGGCGCGGTCGGCGCGTGGGGGCTGCGCATCGCGGTGGCGCTCGGCGTCGCTTTCGGCGTTGCGCTCGGGTGTTTCCGCATCGTCACCGGCACGCCCTTGCCGTGGTATATCGTCGCCGCTTATATCGCGGCGATTGCGCAGACCTTTTGGGCGGCGCGGTCTATTGTGCCCTTGGCCTACGACAGCGGCGGCGTGACCACCTCCACGGTGACCGTGCCGGTGGTCGCGGCGCTCGGGCTGGGCCTGGCGGCGGCGATTCCGGGCCGCAGCCCGCTGATCGACGGGTTCGGGCTGATAGCCTTCGCCAGCGTGTTTTCCATCGTCTCGGTTCTGGGTTACTCCATGCTGGCGTCATGGGCGCGCGGGCGCCGCCGCCGCCGCGGGAGCGAAACATGAGGCTGAAACTGATCGTGGCGCTGGTGGCCGACGACAAGACCGCCGCGGCGGTCGACGCCGCGCGCGCGGGCGGCGCGACCGGCGCGACCATCGTCACCGGCGCGCGCGGCGAGGGCCTGGAGCCGGAAAAGACCTTCCTGGGCCTCGATCTCGCGGCGCGGCGCAACGTCGTGCTGTGCCTGGTGGCCGCGCCCCGCGCGCGCGCGATACTGGAGCGCATTCGCGACGCCGGCGGCTTCGACAGCGAGCCCGGCGCCGGAATCGCCTTCCAGCTGCCCATCGAGGACGCGGTCGGCCTCTCGACGCAGGTCCCCGCCCTCTTGGACGAACTCGAAGGCGAACTGTGAGGCGCGCCGCATGAACGGGAAACGCATTCTCCGCGTCGAGGACGTCATGATCGCCGACATCCACGCGGTCGACCCGCTGGCCCCGGTGTCGGAGGCGATGGCGCACATGCGCCGCCACGGCGTCAACGCGCTGGTCGTGAACCGCCGCGACGCCGCCGACGAGCCGGGCCTCGTGACCGTCACCGACATCGCGCGCAAGGTCATCGCCGACAACCACGCGCCCGAGCGGGTCAATGTTTATGAGATCATGTCGAAGCCCGTTTTGACGGCGCCGACCGACATGCAGGCGCGCTACGCGGTGCGCCTGTTGCTGCGCTTTAGCGCCTCGCGCGCCGTGGTCGTCGACCGCAACCGCACCCCGACGGGCATGGTGACCTTGCGCGACCTGGTGCTCGGCCACGCCGCGGATTGACGGCGGCGGCCCCTCCCCACTCGGGGCGAACCGCGGCCGCCGGTCATGGTTGCGGGCGCAAGCCGGGTTGTGCCCGCGCCGCCCCGCTCTACTGGCCTCTGCCGGCAAAGGCTCCGACGTAGGTGCTCCGGCTTCCGCCCGCGGTTACGCTTCTCCCGGCGAAAGTGCCCGCAATCCATCGCGGATCGCCGTCCGCCTCCGGGATATTGGAAAAGCGGCCGCCCCACCGTCCTTCGG
The DNA here is from genome assembly GCA_965201115.1 of Alphaproteobacteria bacterium. Classification (GTDB taxonomy): domain Bacteria; phylum Pseudomonadota; class Alphaproteobacteria; order UBA7887; family UBA7887; genus JANQOH01. The sequence continues at coordinate 3,301,742 of OZ241745.1, read as the reverse complement.
ACTCGACGGTGCGCACGGTATCGGGCCGGTCCGGGTTCCACACGGTTATGCCTTCGCCCCGGAAGGTCCCGGCCGCCGTGTCGATCGGTATTGCGCCCAGACGAATCGAGGCGTTGCTGCTTTCCTCGAAGTCTTCGGTTTCGCCTGTCGATCCGTCGCGGAACACGCCTTCGAACGACAGGCCGCCCTCGCAACCGATACATCCCGATACCGTGCCGTCGGAGAAATCGGCGGTAAGCGTGGCGACGCCGTCGAATTCCCCCACTACCGTGCTGCCGCGCGCAATCTCGGCGATATCCGTCCCGTAACTGTTCCCGTAGAAACCGGCGGCGCCGCCGCGGTAACGGGCCGTGCCCATCGACGGCAGGTCCGGCGGCCGACCGGAAAATTCCGGACCGACGACAAACGCGCCCATCTCCGCGTCCATGATATCCAGAGACCGTATGTCGCCCTCGAAATGCAGCCAGTAGCCCGCCGCGGCAACGTATCTGTCCGGCGCGTCCGCTTCCCAAGCGGCCGATATCCGGGCAATGGCGGCTTCGTCGTTCGCTACGCTGAACACGCCCCAATCGCGCACCCGGTACTCGCCGGAAGACGAGGAATAGACGCCGCTGTCCTCGACGGCGTCGGCGGTGTCGAGGGTAAGCGTGCTTGCGCCTTGACGCGCAATCTTCACCGTCAACCCGCCATCGGCCAGTGTCGCGGAAACCGTGTCCGTGGTTACGCCGGATCCGTCCCGGTTCGTGGATTGCACGACGCTTCCGAACCTCGGGAGCGATTCGGCCGCGCTGGCCGCCCGGGCCAGCACGGTCGCGGGATCGGCGCCCCGAAGGTCGGCGGCGGTAACCGCGGGCGGGCCGCCCCCGCCGGCCGACGGCGCGGGATCGGCCGGCGGAGCCGGCGCGCCGCCGCCCCCTCCTCCGCCGCAGGCCGTCAGCAACAAGGAAACGCTCGCCGCGGCCAGTGCGCGGCGAAGACGAATCGGGAAGTCATGCATGTCAGGGCCCCCTGTTGGACAACATGCGAGGCCCCGTCGCGAGGCCCCGTCGCGAGGCCCCGTCGCGAGGCCCCGTCGCGAGGCCCCGTCGCGAGGCCCCGTCGCGAGGCCCCGTCGCGAGGCCCCGTCGCGAGGCCCCGTCGCTATTCGGCCGCCAGCATAGCACGGTATCAAGGGCGTGTAAACGTAAAATTCGCCGCGGCCGCGACACGGCGCGCCCCCCGAACGGGCGCTGTCGCGCCGAAGGCGCGGACTTCCCGGGCGCCCGCCGATCGTCGAGCGAGAGACAGGTTGCGCCTGCTCCCCCGCCGGTCGAAGCGCGCTCCCGGCTAATAGTCGCCGCCGGAGAACGCCCCGACGAAGTAGCTCGCCGTTCCCCCCGAGGTTACGCCCCGCCCCGCGAAAGTGCCCGCAATCCATCGCGGATTGCCGTTCGCCTCCAGGACGTCGGAAAAGCGGCCGCCCCACCGCCCTTCGGACTCGACAATGTCCGTCCCGTCGGGCAGGTCCGGGTTCTCCACCCTCACGCCTTCGCCCCGGAAGGAGCCGGCTGCGGCGTCGATGGGTATGGCGTCGAGATGAATGGCGGCGTTGCTGTCTTGCTCGAAATCCCTGGCGGCGCCCGTCGAGCCGTCGCGGAAGGTGCCATCCAGCGCCAGGCTGCCCTCGCAGCCGATACATCCCGATACCGTGCCGCCGGCGAAATCGGCGGTGAGCGTGGCGGCTCCGCCGAACTCTCCCACCACCGTGCTGCCGCTCGCGACATCGGCGACGTCCGTTCCGTAACTCGCGCCGTAGAACCCGTCGGCGCCGCCGCGGTAGCGGGCCGCGCCCTCCCGCGGCAGGCTCGGCGGCGGGCCGGAGAACGCCGGACCGTCGATGAACGCGCCCATCCCGGCGTCCGCGATAATCCCCGACTGTATATCGCCCTCGAGATACAGCCAGTAGCCCGCCGCGACGACGTATCTGTCCGGCGCGTCGGCCTCCCACAGGGCCGCGATCCGCGCGATGGCGGCTTGGTCGTTCGCTACGCTGACCACACGCCAGTCGCGCGCCAGGTTGTCGCCCGAGGTCGTTCGATAGACGCCGCTGTCTTCGACGGCGCCGGCGGTCTCGAGGACCAGCGCGCTCGCGCCCTGGCGCGTGACCGTGACGGTCAGCGCGCCATCGTCCAGCGTCGCGGAAACCGTGTCCGTGGTTATATCGTCGCCGTCCCGGTTCGTGGATTGCGTGACGCTTCCGAACCCCGGAAGCGATTCGCCCACCCTGCCCGCCCGGGCCAAAACCTTGGCGGGATCGGCGGCCTGAAGGTCGGCGGCGGTAACCGCGGGCGCGGCCGGCGGCGCGGGGACCGCCGGCGCCGAGCCGCCGCCCCCTCCGCAAGCCGCCAGCAGCAGGGAAACGCCCGCCGCGACCGGAACGCCGCGAATACGAGTCGGGAAATTATACATGTCGGGCCCCCTTCGGGCGGCGTCGAGGCCCCGTCGCGGGGCGGTTGCCGTATTGGCGCCGCGTCGGGCGCGTGTTGTCAAGGCAAAATTCGCCGGCGCCGCGGCGCAACATCTCCCGATACGCAAATCCCGATGCACGAAACGGGTTGCGCGGCGCGGCCGGGAAGCGTTAGAATGCGGGGGCGGGCGCTATTGGCGGGGGCGTTTCATGGCGGCGTTGACTTCCGTGCGGCTCGAGGGGCGCGGCCTCGTTCTGGTCGAGGGCGCCGATACCGACGGCTTCCTCCAGGGGCTGGTGACGAACGACATCGCGAAGCTCGGCCGCGACAACGCGATCTATGCCGGGCTGCTCACGCCGCAGGGGAAGTATCTGCACGATTTCTTCCTGATGCGCCTCGATTCCGGCGTGGCCATCGATTGCGAACGCGCCCGCGCCGCCGACCTCATGCGGCGGCTCGCCGCCTACCGCCTGCGCGCCAGGGTGTCGCTGGAAGACGCCAGCGATCGCTACGCCATCGTCGCGATCTTCGGAAGCGGGCAGCCGCGCCTCGACACGGCGTCGATCTACCCCGACCCGCGGCTCGAGGCGCTGGGCCGGCGCGCGCTCATGCCGCGCGACGACGCCGACGCCGAGCTCGCCAACGCCGGCATGAAGCCCGGAAGCGCCGCCGATTACGACGCGCTGCGCCTCGGCCTCGGCGTGCCGGACGGCTCGCGCGACATCCTGATCGAGAAATCGTTTCCGCTCGAAGCCAATTTCGAGGAGCTCAACGGCGTCGATTTCGACAAGGGCTGCTACGTGGGGCAGGAAAACACAACGCGCCAAAAGCGCCGCGGCGCGGTGCGCAAGCGCCTCATGCGCGTCGATATCGAGGGCGCCCCCCCGCCGCCCGGCGCCGGCATTACCCTCGCCGGCAAGACCGCCGGCGCCATGCGCTCGAGCGGCGGCAACACGGGCATCGCCCTGCTCCGCATGGAATACGTGGATCGAGCGCGCGAATCCGGCGAGCCCCTGATGGCCGGCGAGGCGCGCCTGACCCCCGTCAAACCCGACTGGGCGCTCTACTGAGTCGCTGCCTCCGGCAGCGTCGACAAGGGCCGTCGCATGCCCCACGCTTCCACCGCCGCGCCCGCTTCCGGGCATAGCTGGCGGCGGAATATCTTGTCGTCCCAGCTCCGGTTCTCGCGCCGGTCGAACACAACCAGATGCCCCGCTTCCGCGCCGCAGCGGTCCATGTAGCGCGCCGTCTGCTCCGCCCCCTCCGCCAGCGCGCTCTCAAGCCCGTCGCCGTCGCGCACAACCTTGCACTCGATGGCGTATTCCCGAACCCGCCCGCCTTGCGGCCACACGATGAGAAGGTCCACACGCCCGCGCCCCAACCCGTATTCGCGCTCAATGCGCCCGCCGCCGTTCACTGCCCGTTGCAGGAACGCCTGCAACAGCAACTGCGGCCAAGCCTCGGGATACTCGAAGCGGTTGCGCCAATGCTCCGAATGCCGGCGGAAGAAATCCTGAAACGCCGCCAGCAGCTTCTCGACGTTCAGGCCGCCGTCGGCCTCGACGTACCACGCGGTTTTCTCTTCCAGCACCTCCTGCGCGCCCCATGCGAGTTCGCGCGGCACGACCTCGGCGTATATGGGGTTGGCGACGCGCACCGGCGCATCGCGCGCGATCAGGCCGAGATCGCGGACATATCCGAGGTCTCGGTCGGAAAACGCATCGCCGTATCCGCCCGCGAGCATGGGCGCAATGACGCGCCGCACGCGCTCTTCCTTCAGCTTGTCGGCCAGCTGGTCCAGGTGCGTCGTGCGGCTCAGGATGAGCCGCTCGCGCGCGGCGTCGATGTCGGCGGCCGTCACGGCGCGCGCGCGGTCGCGGTTGGCTTCGTTCTCGAAGCACGCATCCCAGGCCAGCGCGTTGACCAGCCACGGCTGGCCCCGGGTCTGCTCCCACACCGCGTCCAGCGCTTCGGGCGCGAACGCCTGCCCGGTGTCCGCCGTGTGCTGGCCGAGCAGCCCGCCGTCTCCTCGCGCGTGAAATCGCCGAGCCGCACCGATTTGGCCACGATGTTGAACGGGCTTGTCCCCGTGCGGATGCGGTAGTCGCGCACATCGCGCAGTCCGCACAGCGCCACGCTCTGCGGGAAGCCCACGGGCCGCGCTGTATAGCCGGCGCGGAGTTGCGCCAGCACCGACAGCAGCGAATCGCCCTCGAGCGTGTCGATCTCGTCGATAAGCAGAACGAGCGGCTTCGCATCGGCCGCCGCCCACGCGGCCAGCGCCCGCCGCAGCGCGCGATTCGGGCCGTACCGCTCAAGCATCCCGGGCCAGGCATCCTCGGGAAACCCGTCGTCAAGCGTCGTTTCCGCCTCCGCCGCCAGGCTGTCGAGCACCGCCCGCACAGCCTCGCGGGTATCGCCGCGGGTCGTGCGCGCGTCCTCGATACTGGCGTACACGCAGCGGTAGCCGCGCTGGTTCGCAGATCGCGCAGCGCCAGCAAAGACGACGTCTTGCCCGTCTGCCGCGGCGCGCGCAGCACGAAATACTTGCGCATGCGAACGAGCTCGAGCGCCGCTTCCGCATCCAGCCGCTCGAGCGGCGGAATGCAGTAATGGATATCCGCCTCGACCGGCCCCGCCGTGTTGAAAAAACGCATCGCCCCGCCCTCCCGGGCGCGCCGGCGCCCCGCCGGCATCTTCTGTAGCGCGCGCCGTGCGGGCATGCCGGCGCGGCGCACGGATTACGCCGCGCCGCGCTCCTCCGCGTCGTCGAGCGGCCATTCGAGCCGTTCGACCATCTCGTAAGGGCAGACCTGCCAGAACTTGCCGATTTCGCGCTCCCAGTCGGCGAGCAGCGCCTCGGCGAAACGCGAGTCCGTCTGCCGCGCATGTTCGGCCGCCAGGCCGCGCAAGACCTCGCGCCAATGCCGGCTGCCCAAGCGCCGCCACAGCACCGTTTGCCCGTTGACGCGCGACTCGAAACTGGCGTCGGCGTCGTAAACGAACGCCATGCCCCCCGTCATGCCGGCGGCGAAATTGTCGCCCACCGGGCCGAGTATGACCGCGACGCCCCCGGTCATGTATTCGCAACCGTTGGCGCCGCACCCTTCGACGACCGCCTCCGCGCCCGAATTGCGCACGCAGAACCGTTCGCCCGCCTGCCCCGCGGCGAAGAGGCGGCCTTTCGTCGCGCCGTAGAGCACGGTATTGCCGATTATCGTGTTTTCGTTCGAGGCCAGCGGGCTCGAGGTGGCGGGGCGCACAACGATGGCGCCGCCGGAGAGCCCCTTGCCCACATAGTCGTTGGCGTCGCCGAATACCTCCAGTTTCAGGCCCTGGACGGCCCAGGCGCCGAGCGACTGCCCGGCCGAGCCGCGCAGGCGCACGGTGATATGGCCCGGCTGCAACTTGTCCATCCCGAAGCGCCGCGTAATCATCGACGACAGGCGTGTGCCGATCGCCCGCTGCGTGTTGCGGACGTTGTAGGCGAGCTGCATTTTCTCGCCGACGTCGAACAGCGCGCGCGCGTCCCTCACCATCTGCGCGTCGAGCGTGTCGGGAACCTCGTTGCGCGTTTCGACCGTGGCGACGCGCCCGAGATCGCCGGGGTCGGCCTGCACGAGCAGCGGGTTGAGGTCCAGGTCGTCGAGATGCGCGTGGCCGCGGCTGACCTGGTGCAGGAGCTCCGTTCGCCCGATGACCTCGTCGAGCGTCCGCGCGCCCAGCCCCGCCAGTATCTCGCGCACTTCCTCGGCCAGGAAGCTGAACAGGTTGACGACCTTCTCCGGCGTTCCGGTAAATTTCGCGCGCAGTTTCGGGTTTTGCGTACACACGCCCACCGGGCAGGTGTTGGAGTGGCACTGGCGCACCATGATGCAGCCCATCGCCACCAGCGCCGCCGTCCCGATGCCGTATTCCTCGGCGCCGAGAAGCGCCGCGATCGCCACGTCGCGGCCCGTTTTCAGACCCCCGTCGACGCGCAGCCGCACGCGGTGGCGCAGGCGGTTCAGCGTCAGCACCTGGTTGACCTCGGCCAAGCCGATTTCCCACGGCATGCCGGCGTAGCGGATCGAGCTTTGCGGACTGGCGCCGGTCCCGCCGCAATGCCCGGAAATCAGGATCGTGTCGGCGTTCGCCTTGGCCACGCCGGCGGCGATGGTGCCGATGCCGGTGCGCGCCACCAGTTTCACGCACACCCGCGCTTCCGGGTTGATCTGCTTGAGGTCGTAGATCAGTTGCGCCAGGTCCTCGATCGAATAGATGTCGTGATGCGGCGGCGGCGAGATCAGCGTCACGCCCGGCGTCGAGTGGCGCAGCCGCGCGATGTCCGCCGACACCTTGAACCCCGGCAGCTGCCCGCCCTCGCCCGGCTTGGCGCCCTGCGCCATCTTGATCTCGATCTCCTTGCAGTTGTTGAGATACTCCGCCGTGACGCCGAAGCGCCCGGACGCAACCTGCTTGATCGCCGAGCATGCGTTGTCGCCGTTCGGGTAGGGCACGAAGCGCTCCGCCCCCTCGCCGCCCTCGCCCGAATCCGATTTCGCGCCGATGCGGTTCATGGCGATCGACAGCGTTTCGTGCGCTTCCGGCGACAGCGCGCCGAGCGAGATGCCCGGCGCCACGAGGCGCCGCCGGATGTCGGTGATCGACTCCACCTCCTCGAGCGGCGCGGGCCGGTCCGCGCGGCTGAAATCGAGCAGGTCGCGCACCGCGATCGGCGGCAGTTTCGCCGCGCCGGCGCTGTAGCGCCGATAGGTGGCGTAGGAATCGTTCGCCACCGCCGTTTGCAGGATATGCATCAGCGGCCCGTCGAAGGCGTGCGCCTCGCCCCCGTGGCGGTAGCGGTAGAGCCCGCCCACCGGCAGGATCGCCACGCCCTCCGCGAACGCCCGCCGGTGGCGCTCCGCCACCATGCGCTGTATGCCCGCCAGCCCGATGCCCGAAATCCGCGACGTCATGCCGGGGAAGAACCGCGCCACCAGCGTGCGCGACAGCCCCAGCGCCTCGAAATTGTAGCCCCCGCGATACGAACTGAGCACCGAAATGCCCATTTTCGACATGGTCTTGAGAATGCCGTTATCCACCGCCTCCTTGTAGGCGGCCAGCGCCTCCTCCAGGCTCGCCGCGCCGAGCAGCCCGCGCCGATGCCGATCCACAAGCGTCTCCTGCGCCAGATAGGCGTTGACGGTCGTCGCGCCGACCCCGATCAGTACCGAGAAGTAATGCACGTCCATGCATTCGGCGCTGCGCACGTTAATCGACGCATAGGTGCGCAGGCCCTCGCGGATCAGGTGCGAGTGGACGCCGCCCGCCGCCAGGATCATGGGTATCGGCGCGCGGTCCGGCCCCGCGCGCTCGTCCGAGAGGATCAGGTGTTCGCATCCGCCGCGCACGGCGTCTTCCGCCGCCCGCCGTACCGTCTCGAGGACCTCCGACAGCGTGTTTTCCCCGCCCTCGGGGTCGAAAGTGCAGTCGATGGCGCGCGCGCGCTCGCCCATATAGGCGCGCATCGCCGCGAACTCGCCGTTCGTCAGAACCGGCGATTCGAGTTGCAGCAGGCGGGTCTGGTCGGGCGAGCGATCGAGCACATTGCCGAGGTTCCCCAGCCGCGTCTTGAGCGTCATCACGCGGCGCTCGCGCAGCGAGTCGATCGGCGGGTTGGTCACCTGGCTGAAATTCTGCCGGAAAAAGTGGTGCAGGCCGCGGTAGCGCTCCGACAGCACCGCCATCGGCACATCGTCGCCCATCGAGCCGACGGGCTCCTTCCGGTCCTCCACCATCGGTTGAAGAACCAGCTCTATCTCTTCGAGAGTCCAGCCGAAAAGCACCTGCATGCGCCGCAGATCGTCGGCCGCGAGCGACGGATCTTCCTCCGGCCGGTTCTTCAGAAGGTTGTCCAGGGGCATGATCTCGCGCACCCATTCGCCGTAAGGATGCGCGGCGGCGATGGCGTCCTTGAGCTCGGCGTCGCGCCGCAGCGCGCCGGCGCGCAGATCGACCCCGATGATCCGCCCCGGGCCGAGCCTCCCCTTCTCCACGATATCCGCCTCGCGCCGCGGGACCATGCCCGCCTCGGAGCCGACGATCAGCAGCCCGTCGCGGGTCACGGAATAGCGCATGGGCCGCAGGCCGTTGCGGTCCATGCCGCCGACGATCCAGTTGCCGTCGGTGGCGGCGACCGCGGCGGGGCCGTCCCACGGCTCCATCACGCAGTTCGCGTAGCTGTACAGCGCCCGGTGCGCCGGCGGCGCCGATTCGCTGCCCTCCCACGACTCCGGAATCAGCAGCGCCAGCGCCTCCGGAACGCTGCGCCCGCATTGCGCCATCAATTCGAACACCGCGTCCAGCGCCGCCGAATCCGAACTGCCGTCCTGGATAATCGGCTTCAGATCGTCGATGCGGTCGCCGAACGCCGCCGACTCCATGCGCGTCTCGTGCGCTTTCGTCCAGTTGACGTTGCCGAGCAGCGTGTTGATCTCGCCGTTATGCGCCAGCACCCTGAACGGCTGCGCCAGCTTCCACGTGGGGAATGTGTTGGTCGAATAGCGCTGGTGGAAGATCGCGAAATTCGACACGAAGCGCGGGTCGCGCAGGTCGGGGTAGAAATCGTCGATATGCTCGGCGAGAAACATGCCCTTGTAGATCACGGACCGGCAGCTGAGCGAACAGATATAGAAATCGGTGATATGCAGCGCCAGCGCCGCCTTCTCGATGCGCCGCCGGATGACGTACAGGTCGCGCTCGAACTGTTCGTCGGAAACGCCGCCGTCGTTCGCGATCATGATCTGCTCGATCTCGGGGCGCGTCGCCATCGCCTTCTCGCCGATCGCGGCCGAGTTCACCGGCGCCTGGCGCCAGCCGTAAATCGAGTAGCCGAAACTGAGGATCTCGGTCTCGACGATGACCCGGCAGGTCTCCTGCGCGCCGAGATCCGTGCGCGGCAGAAACACCATGCCCACCGCCAGCCGGCCGCTGCGCGGCGCGTGGCCGGTGTTGGCGATGTGCTTGCGGAAGAAATCCTGCGGTATCTGCACATGGATGCCCGCGCCGTCGCCGGTCTTGCCGTCGGCATCGACCGCGCCGCGGTGCCACACCGCCTTGAGCGCGGCGATCCCCGCCTCCACCACGCTCCGCCGCGGCTTCCCGTCGATCGCCGCGACGAACCCCACGCCGCACGAATCGCGCTCGTCAGCGGGCCGGTACAGGCCCTCGCGCGCAAGCCGTTCGCGTTCGTTCATGGCCGTCCCCCCTCCGTCGGCGCGGCGCCGCGCGCGGCCTCGCCCTCGCGCCCGCCGCCCTGCAAATAACGATGTATCGCCGCCGCCGCGTCGCGGCCGTCGCGGATCGCCCACACCACGAGCGACGCGCCGCGCACGATATCGCCCGCCGCGAACACGCCGTCGAGGCTGGTCAGCAGCGTGTCCGGCGCGGTTTCGAGCGTTCCGTGCGTCGTAACCGCAAGCGCCGGCTCGCCGAACAGGACCGGCAGGTCCTCGGGGTCGAAACCGAGCGCGTTGATAGCGAGATCGGCGTCGATGACGTGTTGCGAACCCGGAACCGGCTCCGGCCGCTGGCGTCCGCTCGAATCGGCCGCGCCGAGCCTCATGCGCCGGGCGCGCACGCCCGTCACCGCGCCGTTGCCCAGAAACGCTTCCGGCGCGGTGAGCCACACGAACTCCACGCCTTCTTCCTCGGCGTGGCGCACCTCGCGCATCGACCCCGGCATGTTGGCGCGGTCGCGGCGATAGAGGCACTTGACCGAGACCGCGCCCTGGCGCACCGCCGTGCGCACGCAGTCCATCGCCGTGTCGCCGCCGCCGATAACGGCCACGCGCTTGCCGCTTGCGTTCAGCGCGCCCGAATCGAACGCCGGCACCGCGTCGCCGAGCCCCTTGCGGTTGCTCGCGATCAGATATTCGAGCGCCGGCACGATGTTGCCCAAGCCCACGCCGGGAACCTTGATCCCGCGCTCGCGATACACGCCCGTGGCGATCAGGACCGCGTCGTGGCGCTCCCGCAGCGCGCCCAGGCTGACGTCGCGGCCCACTTCGCAGCCCGTCCGGAACGCTATGCCGCCCTCCTCGAGCAGCGCGCGGCGCCGCGCGACAATATGCTTCTCCAGCTTGAAGTTCGGGATGCCGTAGATCAGCAGCCCGCCCACGCGGTCGTGGCGGTCGTAAACGCTCACGCCGTAGCCCAGCCGGCGCAGCTGCTCCGCCGCCGCCAGCCCCCCCGGCCCCGCGCCCACTATGCCGACCGTTTCGCCGCGTTCGCGCGGCGGCGACGGCGGGCGCACCCAGCCGCGTTCGAACGCCGTATCGACGATGTAGCGCTCCACCGCGCCGATGGTCACCGTGCCGTGGCCGGCCCGCTCGATGACGCAATTGCCTTCGCACAGCCGGTCCTGCGGGCAGATGCGCCCGCACACTTCCGGCATGTTGTTGGTCGCCGCCGCAAACTCGTAAGCCTCGTCCAGCCGCCCCTCGGCGGTGAGCATCAACCAGTCGGGGATGTTGTTGTGCAGCGGGCAATGAACCTGGCAATAGGGCACGCCGCACTGCGAACAGCGCGCGGCTTGCTCCGCCGCCCGCTCGACCGCAAGATCCGTGTAGATTTCCCCGAAATCGGAGCGTCGGCGCGCAATGGCGCGCTTGTCGGGCATACGGCGCTCGACGTCGACGAATTTCAACATGCCGGTCACTGGCTCGGGCCTTCGCTCTCTCTCCCTCGGGGGACAGCGGCCAATTTAGGCCGTCGGCGCCGGGCGGGCAAGGCGGAACGCCGGTTTATGTCAGCAATGCTGCCCCATATAGCCTGCCCCCTTGCCGCACATTGCCTTTTCGCGACGCGGCGCCGGCTTCGCCACGCCAAACCAGTCCCGATACGAGACCTTTCGAGGTAAAACCGCCGTGACCATGCTCCACCTCGCCGTCGTCGCGCTCGTGCAGGGAATCACCGAGTTCCTGCCCGTCAGCTCGTCCGGCCACCTCGTGCTCATCCCGCTTCTCACGGGCTGGCCCGATCAGGGCCTCGCCATCGACGTCGCCGCGCACGCCGGAAGCCTCGCCGCCGTGCTCGTATGGTTCCGGCGCGACATCGGGGGGCTGGCGGGCGCCGGCGTCTCCATCCTGCGCGGGCGCGCGCACCCCGACCGGCGCCTCCTGTCGATGCTCGCCGCGGCCAGCGTCCCCGCCCTCGCCGCCGGCGCGCTGCTCAACGCCGCCGCTGAGAACCTGTTCCGCGGCCTCGAGGTCATCGCATGGACCATGACCCTGGGCGCCGTTCTGTTGTACGCCGCCGACCGCCTGGGCGCGCGCGCGCGCCGCCTCGATTCGCTCGGCCTGCGCGACGCGCTGCTCATCGGCGCCGCGCAGGCCTGCGCGCTGGTCCCCGGCGCAAGCCGCGCCGGCATGACCGTGACCGCCGCGCGCGCGCTGGGCTTCGCCCGCACCGAGGCGGCGCGCTTCTCGATGCTGCTCTCGATCCCCGTCATCCTCGGCGCTTGCGCGTTGCAGGCGCTCGATCTCGCCGCCGCCGGCGCCGGCACCGGCGCGCCCTGGCGCGACGCCGTTATCGCCGCGGCGCTGTCGGGCCTTGCCGCCTTCGCCGCCATCGGCGCGCTCATGCGCTGGCTCGCCCGCGCCAGTTTCGCCCCCCTCGTCGCCTACCGCCTCGCCCTCGGAATTCTCCTTCTGGCGCTGGCCTACTCATGACGCCCAATCCGCGAATACCGCCCGGGACCGCGGGCGCCCCCGCCCGCATGTCTCCCCCGCAACCGAAAAACGCCGGCCCGGAATCCGCAACGCCCGGACCTTCCGCCTGGGTTACTATCGCCCCGCCCCGCGAACCGCAAAGACGGAGACACCGGCCATGACCGAAACCGCTGCCTGCGGAGGCGCGCCCCTCCCCACCGGAATGCGCGCGCGCTTTCTCGACAACCGCAACGGCCTGACCATGCACATCCTCGAGGCCGGCCACGGGGACCCGAGCCGCCCCTGCGTGTTCCTGCTCCACGGCTTCCCCGAACTGGCGTGGAGCTGGCGCGCCGTCATGCCCGCGCTGGCGGCGGCCGGCTACCACGTCGTCGCCCCCGATCAGCGCGGTTTCGGACGCACGACGGGCTGGAGCGCCGACTACGACGGCGGCCTGGCGCCGTTCCTCGTTACCAATCTCGCGCGCGACATCGTCGGGCTCGCCGCCGCGCTCGGGCGCGAGCGCGTGGCGGGCGTGTTCGGGCACGACGCGGGCTCGTTCGTCGCCGGCTGCTGCGCGCTGATCCGCCCCGACATGTTCGCCCGCCTGGCGATGATGAGCGCGCCCTTTACCGGCGCCCCGCCGCTGGCCTCGAACACTCCGCCCGACCCCATCCACGACGAGCTCGCGGCGCTCGAGAGGCCCCGCAAGCACTACCAGTGGTACTACTCCACCCGCCCCGCCAACGCCGACATCATGGAATGCCCGCAGGGCCTGAGCGATTTCCTGCGCGCGTACTTCCACCACAAGAGCGCCGACTGGAAAGCCAACCGCCCCCACCCCCTCGCCGGGTGGACCGCAGCCGAACTCGCGAAAATGCCGACCTACTACATCATGGACCGCGACCGCACGATGGCGGAGACCGTCGCGGAAGAAATGCCGTCGGAAGCCGAAATTGCGTCATGCGCATGGCTCCCCGACGACGACCTGGCGGTCTATGCGCGCGAATACGGCCGCACCGGCTTCCAAGGCGGCCTGCAATGGTACCGCTGCATGACCGGCGGCGGGAACGCGCGCGCCCTCGGCCTGTTCGCCGGACGCACAATCGACGTCCCCGCCTGCTATATCGCCGGCAAGGCGGATTGGGGAATGTACCAGCGCCCGGGCGCCCTCGACGCCATGCAGTCCGCCTGCGCGCGCTTTCGCGGCCTCAGCATCCTCGACGGCGCCGGCCACTGGGTCCAGCAGGAGCGCCCCGACGCCGTAGCCCGTATCCTCACAACCTTCCTCGCCGAACCCGCCTGACCCCGGGAACGCCCGCGCCGAAGGCGCAGACTGCCGGACCGCGGGCGTCCCCGCCCGCCCGCCGCGCACGCCTTACGCCGGGGAGCCGGCAAACAGACCGGTCAACGCGATGGCAATGCCCGCAATCGCGGTCAGCGCGGCGACGATGGCCCCCGCCTGTATCCACATGGCCCGGTACAGATCGGCGCGCAGATTCGCGAGCCCCGTATCGAGATCCGACTTCGCCGCCACGCCCCCGCGGCTTTCGCGCACCGCCGACGCCAAGGCCTCGGCATGAGCCTCCGCCTGCTTCCGCTCGACGCCGGCGGCCTCGAGCGCCCGCGTCGTCGCCAGCGTATCGAATGTAGCCGCTGCCGCCATGCCGCGATTATACCCCCACGATCTCTCCCGCGCAGCGCCGCGCGAAACGATTAGTCGAAACCGCCGCCCGCGCCGAACCGCGCGGACTTCCGGGGTGCGCGGGCGTCTCGCCCGCACGTCTCCGCCGCGCCGAAGGCCGCCATGAAGGGCGCGCCGCTCGCGCCTTCCCGCAGCCGGCCCTCACCGCGCCCCGGCGGGCGGCGCGGGCGAATCGGCGGCGGCGGGGCGCCAGGCGCTCGCGACCCTTTGCGCATCGCTCAGCTCCTCCGGCGACAGCAGGCGCGCGATCCTGTCGCGCTCGCGTTCGGCGAACCGGCGCGTGCTCTTGTCGGCCGGCGGCCACGAGGACGCGCCGCGGTCGAGCCAGATATAAGCCCGCGCGTAATCCTTCGGCACGCCCTGGCCGCTGCCGTACATCAACCCCAGCGCGGCCTGCGCCTTCGCGTCGCCCCGGTCGGCGGCGCGGCGAAACCACTTCACGGCCTCGGCGTGATCGCGCGCCACGCCGAAACCGCCGACATATACCGCGCCGAGACCGGTCTGGGCCTTGACGTGGCCCTGCTCGGCCGCGAGCCGATACCATTTCGCCGCTTCGGCGTATTCTTCCGCGCCCCAGTACCCGTCGCGGTATATGGTCGCCAAGCCGTATTGGGCGCCGGCGTTCCCCTGCTCCGCCGCGAGCCGATACCACCGCGTGGCCTCGCCGTAATCGCGCGCCACGCCGTAGCCGTAATAGTACATGACGCCGAGATTGTGTTGCGCGACCGCGTCGCCCGCCTCGGCAAGGGGCAAGAAGCCGCGATGCGCGGCGGCGTAATCGCCTTGCCGGTAAGCCGCGAACGCTTCGTCGAATGTCTGCGCCGCGGCCGGAAGCGCGCCGCCCGCCGCCAAGAGCGCCGCCGCGCAGGCAAGGCGCGCAAACGCCCGTCTTGTGCTTGACACCGTGTTATCCCCTCGCCTGTCGGATAATCCCGCCCGCCGCCGTACTGCCGAAGCGCCGCGCCATGCCGGCGCGGCCGCCCTCGGCATCGACACGTTACGCGCGTAGCCGCCGCGGGGCAAGCGCGCCCGCGACGAGGCGCCCATGCGCCGCTACCCCGCCGCGCCCGCGGCGTCATCCCGCAGTAACGCGCGCCATGGCGCGATGCCGGTCAACGGCGCCATCGTCGCCCCGTTCGACCGCGACCGCAACCTGCCGCCGGTCGAAAGCCAGCCGAAACCCGTCTTCCGCGCCTGGGCGCGCGAGCGCGGGCGGGCGCCCCCTGCCCGCCCTTGCCCGGGCCGGCGCCGCCCATCTGTATTTTGTCCTGATCCACCCCTTCGAAGACGGAAACGGGCGCATCGGCCGCGCCTTGGCGGAAAAGGCGCTTGCGCGCGCGCTCGGTCGGCCGACCCTTATCGCGCTCTCGCGAACGGTCCGCCGCAAGCGCAAGGCGTACTACGCCGCGCTCGCGGACGCCAACGAGTCGCTCGACATCACGGGCTGGCTGCTCTGGTTTGCGGGCGCCGTCGTGGAGGCGCAGGCGTGGAGCGAACGGCGCCTGATGCGCTCGATCCAGCAGGCCCGCATGTTCGACCGGCTGCGCGGGCAGTTGAATCCGCGCCAGAAGAAAGCGCTGCTTCGCCTGTTCCGCGCCGAGCCGGACGGGTTCGA
This sequence comes from Alphaproteobacteria bacterium, assembly GCA_965201115.1. Lineage (GTDB taxonomy): Bacteria > Pseudomonadota > Alphaproteobacteria > UBA7887 > UBA7887 > JANQOH01. The sequence continues at coordinate 3,286,283 of OZ241745.1, read as the reverse complement.
GGGCGGCCTGAGCGCGGCGAACTACCGCGGCATCACCGGCGCCCCGCCCACGACCGCCACGCGCGACCTCGCCGATCTCGTCGCCAGAGGCGCGCTGCGCCGCTCCGGCGAGCGGCGCCACACGCGCTACCGGCTGGCCCTGCCGGACTTGCCCGCGGAGGACGGCGGGTAGAGCGCGCCCCGCCGGCGATGCCCCATACCGCCGTTGCCGCGAAAGCGCCGTTTCGGCGCGGAACGGGCCTTCGGCGCGCGCGCCGGCGGGGCGCCGGCGGCCCCGGGAGCGGGCGCCAGCAGGGCGCGCAGCGCGGCGATGGGCTCTTCGGGCGCCGTTACGACCGATACCGCGGCGCCCATGCCGCGCCGCACGCCGATATAGCGGCCGCCGCGGGTTTCGCGGCCGATGGCGTAACGCGCCAGCGGGCGATCATCGCCGGCCCGGTAGAGCACGACGAAAAAGCGCGGCGCGGAAACGCCGTAGCGCTCGGGATCGCGCGCCGCGCCGGGCTCGGCGCGCACGGGCGCGGAGGCGAACGCCTCCAGCGCCCGCGCGATGGCGGCGGAAGTTTCGGGGTCAACGGCATGCGCATGAGCTGCGTCCGCGCCGCCGGCGGCGTGGTCGTGGCGGAACCACAGCCCGTCGGCGCCGCGCTCGAAACGGTGCCAGGCGCCGGCGCTCACCGCTTCCGCCGCGCCGATGGCGGCGAAGGGAACGGCGGAAAGCGGCCGGGGGCCCTCCCCCGGAGCGCGCAACGATGGGCCGAGCGCGACCGCCGCCGCCGCCAGGGCCGCGAACAGCGTCCAGACGGCGAGAAGCGGCAAGCGGCGGCGCGTCACCGTTGGCGCCACCACACCGCCGTCCCCACCAGCGCGAGAAACGCCGGCAACAAAAACACGGCAAGGAAGAACACGCCCTTCATCTGGCGGTTGGTGAAGGCGATGCCCGGCAGTTCCCGCGTCCGCGGCTCGATGCCGATCAGATCGTCCTGCCCCGCCAGATAGTTGACCGCGTTGAGGAACAGGTTGCCGTTGCCGAGAACGTGGAAAAACGAGTTGGTCGCGAAATCCGAGTCGCCGACGACGATAACGCGCGACGGCTTTTCCGCCAGCATCGGCGGGTCGTCCGCCGCGCCGGGGTCGTCGGCGCCGCGGCGGTCGAGCCGCGCCGCGATCTCGGCGTCTTCCGCCGTCGCGGGCCGCTTGTTGACCGCGACCATGAGCGGCAGCGGCCCGGGCAGATCGGCCTCGTCGCGCGCGACGCCGGCGGTCGAGGTCTCGCCGAAGCTCGCCTCCGACGACATGACGACCGGCGTGGGCGCCGCCCCCGCGACGCGCCGGCCGGGCGACAACGAACGCACGCCGGGGAAGAACGTCAGCGGCAGGTCGCGCGTCACCTGGTGGTTCAGGTAGCGCGTAACCGCCGGCGACGAGGCGTCGGCGGCGAAATGGTGCGACGGGTCGATAGCCATCGCCGCGTCGGCGACAATGCCGTAATCGCGGAGGACGGGATCGAGGCCCGTCTCCACGAACGGGTCGATCATGAACAGCCCGTTGCCGCCGCCGGCGAGGAACGCCCGCAGGATCGCGACCTCGCGCGCAAGCAGCGGCGCGCGCGGCCCCGCCGCGACAAGCACCGCGCATCCCTCCAGCGCCGCCGCGCCGTCCTGGAGTATCGAGACCGCCGCCACCGTGTAGTTCAGCTCCTCCAGCCCGTTGGCGGCCTTGGCCAGCCCGTGGGTTTCGTGCAGCACGTATTGCACGCCGGTCCCGTGCGTGTGGCCCGCCTGGCCTTCCACATGGTCGTGCGACTCCATGCTGAACGGGTCCGCCTCGCCGTGGCCGGTCAGGAAGCACGCCTTTTGCGTCGCGCCCTGCGACACGCGCAGGATGCCGTTGACGATATCCGCCTCGAGCTCGCCGTTGACGTCGATGCGGCGGCCCTCGCTGGTCATGACCGCCGTTCCGGGGAAGCGCACATTGTGCAGGCGCGCCTCGGCGGGGTTCAGCGTCGGGTCGTGGAACTCGACCGTGACGCGCTTGCTTTCGGCGGCGATCTGCCGGTAGCGCGCCACGGTTTCGCCCATCAGGTGATTGTGGAAGAAGACGATGTGAACGGGCTTTGCCAGCCGCTCCAGCACCGCGACGGACTTTTCCGACAGCGACCAGAGCCCCGCGCGCGTCATGTCCCAACGCAGCGGGTAGTTGGCGGAGAGCCACGCCAGCAGCCCGACGATGCCGAGCAGGCCGAGCGTATGCAGCGCGATCTCCACCCGCCGCCGCGCGACGAGCGCCGCGAGCTCGGCGCGCGCCAGCCAGCCCCCCGCCGCGACGAGCGCGGCGCCCGCCAGCGCCGCCGCGGCCGTTATCGCCAGCGTTTCGTAATAGACGAGCTTGAGCGCGCCCGCGGCGAACAGCAGCGCCGCGCCGGCGATGAGCGGCGGCCCGCCGCGCAACGAACGCAGCGCGGTCACCGCCGCCACCGCAGCCAGGCCGCGTTCAGGATGAGCGCCGCCGCGGAGAGGCACACATAGAACCCGACCGACTCGCCGATCAGCTGGCCTTGGACGAACCGCGCGTAATGATCGGCGAACGACAGATACCCCGCCAGATACCAAAGCACGGACGACGACTGGAAGTTCTGCAGGTTGCCCACGAACCAGAAGCCGAGCAGCGCCGCCACCGCCGCCAGCGCGGCGACGATCTGGTTGCCCGTCAGCGCCGAGAACAGCTGCCCCACCGCGAGGCACGCCGCGCCGAGCAGGAAAAACCCGATATAGCCGCACAGGATGGTCGAGGTTTCCGGTTCGGCGAACATGTACATGGGGATCAGGTCGATCGCCGTGCCGAGCGTCATCAGCGCCAGCATCGTCAGCGCGCCGAGATACTTGCCGGCGGCGATCTGCCACGGCGCAAGCGGCAGCGTGAGCAGCAGCTCCATCGTGCGGCCGCTCCACTCGCCGGCGAACAGGCGCATCGAGATCGCCGGGCACACCACCGTGAGCAAAACGCCCATGTTCTGGAATGTGGCGTCCATCGTCGCCGTGCCGCCCAAAAACACGTTGTAGGTGTAGAAATACCCCGTGCCGACCAAAAACACGGAAACGATGAAATAGGCGATCGGCGACCGGAAATAGTGCCGCAGCTCCTTGCGGTAAATGGCGAGGACCCCGTTCACGCCGCCGCCTCCCCGCTCTCCGCCGCGCGTATGTAATGCAGGAAGATGTTTTCCAGCGTCGGCGCGCGTCGGCGCAGTTCGAGCAGCTCCCAGCGCGCCGCCAGCGCCCGCGCGATTTGCGCCTCGATCCCGTCGCGGTCCTCCACCGCGCAGTCGAGCGCGACCGCGTTCGCGGCGCTATCCGCCGGCGCGGTATCGGCGCCGCGCACGCCGTCCACCGCGAGCAGCGCGTCGCGCGCGCCGTCCGCCGGCGCGGCGAGCCGCAACGAAACCACGCTCGTTTCCTCCACCGCCCTTTGCAGGCCGCGCGGCGTGTCGATGGCCAGCAGCCGCCCGCGGTTGACTATGGCGACGCGGCGGCAGACCAGAGTGACCTCGGGCAGGATATGCGTGCTCAGCAGCACCGCGCGCCCGGCGCCGAACGCGCGGATCGCCTCGCGCGTCTCGAGTATCTGCCCCGGGTCGAGGCCGATCGTCGGCTCGTCCAGGAGCAATACGTCGGGGTTGCCGAGCAGCGCCTGCGCCAGCCCGACGCGCTGGCGGTAGCCCTTCGACAATTTGAATATCTCGCGGCGCAGCATGTCTTTGAGCCGGCACGCCGCGGCGACGCGATCGATCTCGCCGGCGGCGCGCGCGCGCGGGATGCCTTTCGCCCGCGCGACGAACCCCAAGTAGCCCGCCACGTCCAGCGTGTCGTAGAGCGGCGGATGCTCGGGCAGGTAACCGATACGGCGCGCCGCCTCCAGGTTCCCCACGGCCATGTCGTGCCCGGCCACGGTCACCGTTCCCGATGTGGCGGCCGTGAAGCCCGCGATCATGCGCAGGGTGGTCGTTTTCCCCGCGCCGTTGGGGCCGAGAAAGCCCACGATCTCGTTCGTTTCCACGGCGAACGACATGCCGTGGATAATGGTTTTCGAGCCGTAGCGCTTGCTTACCGAATCGAGCGCGATCATGATCATGGCCGCTCCCGGCGCGGCCGCGGGCATGGGGAAGGCCCCTCCCCGCGGGGAGGGGCCTTCCGGCGGCAGTGTCGAGCGGGTTTCAAGCGGTCAGTCGTACCACTTCTCGCCCATCGAATCGTACTGCCGGATGCTGTGGCCGAACCAGAGCGGCGCGTTTTCGAGGTCGCGCATCATGGTAAGGCGGTTCACCGACTTGAAGTAGTCGAGCACGCTGTAGTTGAGGCCCGCCGGATGGCCTTCGAGGTTCTCTTCCATCCAGATGGCGTCCTGCGACAGGAGGACGGTACCCGTGTTCGGCAGTTTCACCTTGACCGATTGGTGGCCGAGGGTGTGGCCGGGGGTCGAGAGCACCATCACCGTGCCGTCGCCGAACAGATCGTAGTCGCCCTCGAGCGCGAGGTAGTTGTAGTCGCGCGCGTCGTCGTAGTCGGCCATGATGTGCGCGCCCGACGGCCGCTGGAACTTCTCCGGCCACCACGCCTGATACAGCTCCCTCTGCTGGATGACGTGGATGGCGTCCGGGAACATCTCGATGTTCGCGATATGGTCGAGATGCGAGTGCGACGTGATCACCGCCTTCACGTCGGCGATGCTGTAGCCCAGCTTCTCGAGCTGGCGGTCGATGACGTCGTCGCGGGTCTGGCTCGGCTTCAGGAAGTCGCACAGCCCCTGCGCCCAATGCGACGTGCAGTTGCCGTCGGAAATGGCGACGTTGTTGCCGGTGTCGTACACCACGACGCCGAGCGGATGATCGATGACCCACATGTTGATGGGGATCATGATGTCGCGCGATTCGGGGTAGGTGGGGATCAGCCCCTGGATGTTGAACGGGCCGAACTTGCCGGACGCCGCCCAGTAGAGTTTCTGCGCCGACGCCGACGAGGCGCAGACGCCTATCGCGGCGGCCAGCGCCGCGACCGTTACGAGTCTCTTCATTGCGTAGCCTCCCAAGCTGGCGGCCGCGAATGCCTCGCGGCCAATCTCCCGCGCATGCGGGATGCACGCATTATGCCCCCTCTCCGCCCCCGCGCAAGCGAAAAACGCGCCCCCGGCCGCCTGCGCGCGCGCCGCGCATCCGCCGCCGCGCATGACGCGAACATGCGCGCGTATCGCCGGCGGCGCCCGCGCGCGAAGCTACCCGAACAGTTTAAGGCCGACGATTACGGCGACGAGACCCGCGCCCTGTATCCACAGGGCGCGGTAAACATCGGCGCGCAGCTCCGCCAAGTCGGTCTTGGTCGCCATCGTCCCCGCGATCGTTTCGATCTTGACCTCGAGGCGCGCAATGTCGGCCTTGGTCGCGGGGCGCGCCTGGCTGTCGCGCAACGCTTCGGCGTGCGCTTCCGCCTGCTTCCGGTCGACGCCGGCGGCCTCGAGCTGCTGCACGATAGCCAGCGTGTCGAACGTGGGCGCCGCGTCTGCCATGTCGTCCATACGGGAATCCTGGCGGCGCGGGCTGTAACTGTCAACGGCAAGGGCGCGCGCTAAACGAGCTGTTCGGCGAGCGCGGCGAACCCCGCAGCCGCGATGATCGCGCCAACGACGACGCCAGTCTGAATCCACAAGGCGCGGTAAATTTCGGCCCGCAGCTCCACCAAGTCTGCCTTGGTCAACATCGTATCCAGCTTGCCTTCAAGGCGCGCTATGTCGGCCTTGGTCGCGAGGCGCGCCTGGCTGTCGCGCAACGCTTCGGCGTGCGCTTCTGCCTGCTTCCGGTCGACGCCGGCGGCCTCAAGCTTCTGCACGGCAGCCAGCGTGTCGAATGCGGGCGCAGCGTCTGCCGTATCCATGCAGCAAGCCTGTCGGGGCGGGCCGCGGCTGTCAACGGCGGAGCCGCGCGCCGTCTTCCAGCGCGCCGCATTCGCGCCGAAGGCGCGGACTGCCCGGGACCGCGGGCGTCCCCGCCCGCACGTTCGCACGCGACGCCCCGGCGCACGCGACCCGCCGATCGATCCCTGCATCCCCCGCCGGTCCGGTGGTGAGCCCGCCAGGGATCGAACCTGGGACACCCTGATTAAAAGTCAGGTGCTCTACCGACTGAGCTACGGGCCCCCGCGGCGGCGGGCGCAAAGATTAGGCCGCGCGGGGCGGCGCGGTCAACGGGCGGGGAACGCCGCCGCGAACTCCGCCATCCGGCCCGCCGCAATGGCCTCGCGCAACCGCGCCATCGTCCGCTGGTAGTAATGCAGATTATGCCGCGTCATGAGCGTGGCGCCCAGTATCTCGCGCGCCCTGACAAGATGATGCAGATAGGCCCGGCCGTAGCCGCGGCACACGGGGCATGGGCACGACGGATCCAGAGGCGACGGATCGTCGGCAAAGCGCGCGTTGCGGATGTTCAGCGCGCCGGCGCTCGTGAACGCCTGGCCGTTGCGGCCCGAGCGCGTCGGCAGCACGCAGTCGAACATGTCGATTCCCGCGCAAACCGCCGCCACGATGTCTTCCGGCCGCCCCACGCCCATGAGGTAGCGCGGGCGGTCGGCGGGCAGCGCATCCGCGGTAAGCGCCGCGATCTCGGCGGTGGCCCCCCGCTCCTCGCCCACCGCCAGGCCGCCGATCGCGTAGCCGTCGAAGCCCGTCTCGGCCAGACGCGCGGCGGATTCGCGCCGCAGGTCCGGGAACACCGAACCCTGCGCGATGCCGAACAGCGCATGGCCGGGTCGCGGCCGGAACGCCTTGCGCGACCGTTCGGCCCAGCGCATGGAGCGCCGCATCGAGGCCGCCGCCGCTTCGCGCGTCGCGGGAAACGGCGTGCATTCGTCGAACGCCATCGTCACCGTGGCGCCGAGTTCGCGCTGGACGCCCACGCTCGTTTCCGGCGTCATCCGGCGCGCCGCGCCGTCGATATGGGAGCGAAACGTCACGCCGTCTTCGTCGAGGCGCCGCAGCGCAGCCAGCGACATGACCTGAAAGCCGCCGGAATCGGTCAGGATCGGCCCCGGCCAGCCCATGAAGCGCCGCAGGCCGCCGAGCGCGGCGACCCGCCCGGCGCCGGGCCGCAGCATCAGATGATAGGCGTTCGCCAAAATCATTTCGGCCCCCGACGCGGCGACATCGTGCGGCTCCGCCGCCTTGACCGTCGCCGCCGTGCCGACGGGCATGAACGCGGGCGTCTCCACGGTCCCGTGCGCGGTCGAGAGCCGCCCCGTTCGCGCCGCCCCGTCGCGCGCGGCGATCTCGAACCGCCACGCGGTCACGGCGCGGCGGACCGAAGCAGGCAGGCGTCGCCGTAGGAATGGAACCGGTAGCCCGCCCCGACCGCATGCGCATAGGCCGCGCGCATCCGCTCGACGCCGCAAAACGCGCACACCAGCATGAACAGCGTCGAACGCGGCAGATGGAAGTTCGTCAACAGCGCATCGACGGCGCGAAACCGGTATCCCGGCGCGATAAACAAATCCGTTTCGCCGGCGAAGGCGCGAACCGCGCCGTCCCGGGCCGCGGTCTCCAGCAACCGCGCGGATGTGGTCCCCACCGCGACGACGCGCCCGCCCGCCGCGCGCGCGCGGGCGATCGCCTCCGCCGCGCCCGCGCCGACCTCCCCCCACTCGGAGTGCATACGGTGGTCGCGAATGTCGTCCGCTGCGACGGGGCGGAAGGTCCCAGCGCCCACGTGCAACGTCAACGCCGCGAGCGCGACGCCGGCCTTCCGCAGGCGCGCGAGCAGCCGCGGCGTGAAGTGCAGCCCCGCCGTCGGCGCCGCCGCCGCGCCCGGCCGGCGCGCGAACATTGTCTGGTAGTCGTCGGCGTCGCGCGCATCGGCGCCGTCGGCGCGCTTGACGTAGGGCGGCAACGGCATGCGCCCGCAACGCGCCAGCGCGGCGTCGAACGCCGCGTCGTCGAGGCCGAAATCCAGCACGACCTCGCCGGCGTCGCCGCGCCGCTCGACCGCGGCGTCGAAACCCTCGCCGAACGCAATCGTCTGCCCCGCTTTCAGGCGTTTCGCGGGGCGCGCGAAGGCGCGCCACCGTCCGCCGCCCAGGCGCCGATGCAGGGTAACGCTCACCCGCGCGGCGCCGCGCCGGCCCGCAAGCTGCGCCGGTATCACGCGCGTATCGTTGACGACCAGTATGTCGCCGCGCCGCAGTTCGCCGGGCAGGTCGCTCACGCGCCGGTCCGCGAACCCGCCGGGATGCACGCACAACATGCGCGCCGCGTCGCGCGGCGCCGCCGGGCGCATGGCGATTTGCGCCGCCGGCAGGCGAAAATCGAACCGTTCGGTCTTCACGGCCGCCGCCGCGCGCGGCCCGGCGGCAAGCGGCGGCGCTATTCGACGTCGGCGGCGACCCGCATGCGCACGATGATGTCGGGGTCCGACACGGGTTCGCCCCGCTTGAGCGCATCGACGTGTTCCATCCCCTCGGTCACCTGCCCCCAAATCGTGTATTGCCCGTCGAGAAACGGCGCCGGCTGGAAGCAGATGAAAAACTGGCTGTCGGCGCTGTCGCGATGGCGCGCCCGCGCCATCGAGACCGTTCCGCGCAGGTGCTTCGCGACTTCGGGCGGCGAGAATTCGGCGGGGATTTTCCGGCCCGAACCGCCCGTGCCGTTGCCGATCGGGTCGCCGCCCTGGGCCATGAACCCGTCGATCACGCGGTGAAAGGCCAGCCCGTCGTAGAAGCCCGCGCGCGCCAGCTCCTTGATGCGCGCCACATGCAGCGGCGCCAGGTCGGGCCGCATTTCCACGACCACGCGGCCGCCCTCGAGGTCCAGGTAGAGGACGTTCTCGGGATCGGCCGCCGAGACTTCATGCGTTGTCATCGAAATCCCCGCCAAGGCCATGATTGCAAACAGGAATCGTGTCATGGAGATCGGCCCTCCTCCGGCCCCGCGGCGGCGCCCCTCCGCGCGGCGCCCGCACGGGGGCTGGATACATGATCTTCCAGGCACTGCGCAACGTTGGCCGGAACGAACGAAGTCACGTCGCCGCCGAGCAGGAATATCTCCTTCACCAGCCGCGAGGCGATGAACTGTATGCCTTCCGACGCCATCAGGAACACCGTTTCCACCTCGGGCGCAAGCCGCGCGTTCATGCCCGCCATCTGGAACTCGTATTCGAAATCCGACACCGCGCGCAGGCCGCGCACTATCACGCCGGCGTTCTGCTCCATCGTGAAGTGCATCAACAGGTTGCGGAAGGGTTTTACGTCGATATTGCGGGCCGTCTCCGCGCCGCAGGCGTCCAGCATGGCGTCCTCGACCATGCGGACGCGCTCGTCGACGGTAAACATCGGTCCCTTGCCGGCGTTCGCGGCCACGCCGATAACCAGCCGGTCGACCACCCGCAGCGCGCGCCGCGCTATGTCCACATGCCCGACCGTCGGCGGGTCGAACGTCCCGGGGTACACGCCGATCCGCGGCCTGTTCGCGCCCGTCGTCACGCGCCGCCGCCCTCCCCGGCCCCGTTTTCGCCGTTTCCATCGTCCGCGAACGCCTCGCCGAGGCGCGTGACCGACACCACGCGTTCGCCCTCGGCGGTCTTGAACAGAATGACGCCCTGGGTATTGCGCCCGGCGATGCGAATGTCGGCGACCGGGCAGCGGATGAGCTGGCCGCCATCGGTGACGAGCAACACCTGATCGTCCGCCGCCACGGGGAACGAGGCCACGACGGGGCCGTTGCGGGCGGAGGTCACGATGGCGGCGATCCCCTGCCCGCCCCGCCCCGCGACGCGGTATTCGTAGGCCGAGCTGCGTTTGCCGAAGCCGTTGGCGGTCACGGTCAGGATGAACTGCTCGGCTTCGGCGAGCGCGCGGAAGGCCTCGCCGCCGCCCGCCGCCTCTTCGCCGCGGCGCCGGGCGGGCGCGCGGCGCAGATACGCCTCGCGCGCATCGGCGCCCGCCTCGACATGTTCGAGTATCGACATGGAAATCACCGAATCGCCCTCGCGCAGGCGCAATCCGCGCACGCCGGTGGAGCTGCGGCCGGCGAACAGGCGCACATCGCCGACCGGGAAGCGGATGCACTTGCCGCTGGCCGCCGCCAGCAACACATCCTGCTCCGCCGTGCAGGGCCGGGCCGCGATCAGCTCGCCGAGGCTCTCCCCCGCCTCGTCCTCGAGCTTCATCGCGATCTTGCCGTTCGCCTTGATGTTGGTGAAGTCCGACAAGGCGTTGCGGCGAACATGCCCGCGCGACGTGGCGAACATGACATGCAGGCCGCCCCACGTCGATTCGTCTTCGGGCAGCGGCATCATCGTCGCCAGCCGCTCCCCCTCGGCAAGCGGCAGCAGGTTGATCAGCGCCTTTCCGCGCCCCTGCGGCGTGCCCAGCGGCAGCCGATAGACCTTGAGCGCATACGCCATGCCGCGCGTGGTGAAAAACAGCATGGGCGTGTGCGTGTTGGCCGCGAAAACCTGGGCGACGAAATCCTCGTCGCGCGTCGCCGCGCCGGCGCGGCCCTTGCCGCCGCGCCGCTGCGCGCGATAGGTCGAAAGCGGAACGCGCTTCACATAACCGTTATGCGTGACCGTGACGACCATGTCCTCGCGTTCGATCAGGCTTTCGATGTCCTGTTCGAACTCGGCGTCTTCGATGGTCGTGCGCCGCCCGCCCGCGTCGCCGTAATTTTCCGCGACCGCCGCCAGCTCGTCGCGCACGATGCCGCTCACGCGCTCGCGCGAGCCCAGTATGTCGAGCAGATCGACGATTTCCGCCGTGACCTTTTGCAGCTCGCCGGCGATTTTTTCGCGCTCGAGACCGGTCAGCCGATGCAGGCGCAGGTCCAGTATCGCGCGCGCCTGGGTTTCGCTCAGCCGGTATGTTCCGCCCTCGCCCAGCGTATGGCCGGGTTCGTTTATGAGCGCGATCAGCGGCGCCACGTCCTGCGCCGGCCAGTCGCGCGCCATCAGTTCGCGCCGCGCCGCATCGCCGTCGGGCGCCGCGCGGATCAGCGCGATAACCGCGTCGATATTGGCGACCGCCACGACCAGGCCGACAAGAACGTGCGCGCGTTCGCGCGCGCGCCGCAGCAGATAGCGCGTGCGGCGCAGGATGACGTCTTCGCGAAAACGCAGAAACGCCTGCAGGATCTCCTTGAGATCGAGCTGTTCCGGGCGCCCGTCGCGTAGCGCCAGAGCGTTGACGCCGAAAGTGGTTTGCAGCTGCGTGTAGCGGTAGAGCTGGCTCAGCGCCACGTCGTAGCTCGCGTCGCGCTTGAGCTCGACGACGACGCGCACCCCTTCGCGGTCCGACTCGTCGCGCAGGTCCGAAATCCCCTCGACCCGCTTGTCGCGCACGGTGTCGGCGATCTGCTCGACCAGCCGCGCCTTGTTGACCTGATAGGGGATTTCCGAGATCGCGATGACCCGGCCGTTCTTCTCCGGCGCCGCCCGGCCCCGCACGACGACCGAGCCGCGCCCGGTATGGTAGGCCGAGCGAATGCCCGACCGCCCCACGATAATGCCGCCCGTAGGGAAGTCCGGCCCCGGTATGTGCGCCATCAGCCCGTCGATCGTCATCCCCGGGTCGTCGAGCAGCGCCAGGCAGCCGGCGGCGACCTCGCGCAGATTGTGCGGCGGAATGTTGGTCGCCATGCCGACGGCGATGCCGCCCGCGCCGTTGACCAGCAGGTTCGGAAAGCGCGCCGGCAGAACCGTCGGCTCGGAGGTCGATTCGTCGTAGTTCGCCTGGAAATCGACCGTGTCCTTGTCCAGGTCCTCCAGCAGTTCGCTCGCGACGCGGGCCAAGCGCGCCTCGGTGTAGCGCATGGCCGCGGGCTTGTCGCCGTCCATCGATCCGTAGTTGCCCTGGCCGTCGATCAGCGGCAGGCGCATGGAAAACGTCTGCGCCATGCGCGCCATCGCGTCGTAAATCGCGTCGCCACCGTGGGGATGGTAGTCGCCCATCACATCGCCGACGACGTGCGCCGATTTGCGGTGCGGGCGGTTCCAGCGGTAGCCGTTCTCGCCCATCGAGTAGAGAATGCGGCGGTGTACGGGCTTCAGGCCGTCGCGCACGTCGGGCAGCGCCCGCGCCACGATCACGCTCATCGCGTAATCGAGGTACGAGCGCCGCATCTCGGTCTCGATCGAGACCGGCGCGACGTCCGACGGCGGCGGCGGGTCGAATAGGTCGGTCGTGTCGCTCACTCGTCCAAGCCGTTTCCCGGCGCGCCGGACGCCGCCGCGGAGCGCGGGCGGCGGCTCCGCCCGAGCCGTGCGCGGAATGCGTCGATGCCCGTTTCATACGCCGCGCTTGCGCCGAACGCAAGGGACAGAACCATGAACGAACGCTTCAACGACGGCGCCGCTTTCGTCGAGGGCCGCTACGTCCCCATCGCCGAAGCGCGCATACCCATGCTCGACTGGGGCTTCCTGCGCTCCGACGCCAACCAGGACACGGTAACGGTCTGGGACGGCGCGTTCTTCCGCCTCGACGATCACCTTGAGCGGTTCGCGCGCAACATCGCCAAACTGCGCATGACCGGCCCCTACACGGCCGGCGAACGCCGCGAAATCGTCATCGAATGCGTGCGCCGCACGGGCCTTCGGCGGGCCTACGTGCAGATGATCATGACGCGCGGCCGGCCCCCCGTCGGTTCGCGCGACCCGCGGCGCTGCGTCAACGCCTTCTACGTGTTCTGCATCCCCTACGTCTGGATCGCGCCGCCGGAGGCGAAGGCGCGCGGCCTGCATCTGCATGTCAGCGACCGCTGGCGGACGCCGCCCGAATCGGTCGACCCGACGCTCAAGCACTACCACTGGCTCGATTTCGAGATGGGCCTGTTCGACGCATACGACCGCGGCGCCGAAACGGTAGTGCTGAGCGACCGCCGCGGCGGCATCGCCGAAGGCCCCGGCTTCAACGTCTTCATCGTCGAGAACGGCGCCCTGTTCACGCCCGATGAAGGCGTGCTCGACGGCATGACCCGGCGCACCGTCATGGAGCTGTGCGCCGACGCCGGCATCGCCTGCCGCCTCGAACGCATCCCGAAGCGCCGCCTCGCGACCGCCGACGAAGTATTCCTGTCGAGCTCCGCCGGCGGCGTGCTGCCCGTAACGAAAGTGGACGGCGCGCCCGTGGCCGACGGCAGGCCCGGCCCCCTCGCCCGCCGGCTCGACGAACTCTACCGGTCGCGCCGCGCCGCCGGCTGGCTCGCCACGCCCGTGGACTACCCGCCCGCCCCGGCAACGCAGCTCTCCCGCGCGCCGTAACCCACAAAGGCGCCGAAGGCACGGACTGCCTGGATGCGCGGGCGTCTCGCCCGCATGTTTCCGCAGAGCGCGATGTTGCCGTGGAAGCACAGTCGTCGCCCCCTCCCCGGCGCCCGTAGCGTCGAGACGCCCGCGCACACGACAACCCCGCCGAAGGCGGGGCCCGGGACCGCGGGCGTCCCCGCCCGCACGTCCGCACGCCGAGCAATACAAACGGGGAAGTGCGCACAGCCGCCCCGCCCCGGAGCCTTCGCGGCGGTCTTGCGCAGGGTGGTTGTTCGCCGCCGCTCCCGCGGGTTCGGCGGGGCATGTGCGGCTCTACGAGCCGCCGCTCGCCGCGGGTGAGGCTGCTTGCGCGCCGCGGGCGTTCGCGCTCATATATTGCGAGCGAGCGATTTCGGGCCCGTGAGGAGGCAGAGCATGTTTCGCGGCGTATCCAAAGCGATTCTGGCGGCCTTGGCGATAACGATGACGGTATGCGCGTCGGCGCATGCCGGGCCGATTTGGGGCGCATGGGACGCGGCGTCGGTCGACCCGCGCCCGCTCTACCTGGCGACAACCGCCGCGCCGGACGCCGGGCCGCCGTCTCCGGACGTCGTTCGGGAGACGCAAGACCTTCTCGCCGCGTTGGGCTATCGCCCCGGTCCGGCCGACGGCGTCTGGGGCCGACGCACGGCGATCGCCTTTCGCGCATTCTTGCGCGACGCCGGCCTTCCCGCCGCCGACAGCCTGACGCCGGACGCGCTGCGCGCGCTTCGCCGCCTCGCGGCTCGTCCGCAAGAAGCGGCCGACCGCCCGGCCCCGCCAACCCCGCCGCCGCCGCCGGAGGCCGTTCGGGAGGCGCAAGACCTTCTCGCCGCGTTGGGTTATCGCCCCGATCCGGCGGATGGAATATGGGGCGGGCGCACGGCGAGCGCCTTTCGCGCATTCTTGCGCGACGCCGGCCTTCCCGCCGCCGACAGCCTGACGCCGGACACACTGCGCGCGCTTCGCCGCCTCGCAGCGCAGCAGGCGCCAACGGCGCCCATCTGGCGTGACAGCGAGCAGCACGGCCAAGGAACCCATACATGGCCCAATGGTGAGCGTCACGTGGGCAACTGGCGCAATGACAAGGCGAATGGCCAAGGAACCCGTACATGGCCCAATGGTCAGCGTTACGAAGGCAACTGGCGCGACGACAAGAGAAACGGCCAAGGAACCCATACATGGCCCAATGGTGAGCGTCACGTGGGCAACTGGCGCAATGACAAGATGAATGGCCAAGGAACCCATACATGGCCCAATGGTCAGCGTTACGAAGGCAACTGGCGCGACGACAAGAGAAACGGCCAAGGAACCTATACATGGCCCAATGGTGAGCGTCGCGTGGGCAACTGGCGCAATGGCAAGATGAATGGCCAAGGAACCCATACATGGCCCAATGGTGAGCGTTACGAAGGCAACTGGCGCAACGACAAACCGCAGGGATGGGGAGCATTCACCGACGCCAATGGGAACAACTTTGTAGGCGAATGGTCAAGAGGATGTTATGATGAAAGCGATGGCCGTTGGGCGGTACTCACAACTTTGGAATCTTGCGGATTTTAGAGGTATGGGCTGAATAATGGCGCTTGAAAGCATCGACTGCGGTTTGCGCGCGCCTACAGTGTAGCGCACTCGGGGAACTAAAGGGAGTCACGGCGGCCTGAGGCCGCTGGCTTATCGAACGCCTTGGCGCACAACACGATTTGTTCACGATACGATCATATAATTCCAAGGTCGAGCGCCGGTCGATCCAAACCCGAAGCCAATTTTCGAGCGGAGGACTCCGTATCGTGGAATCTCAATCCGCGCATATCCTCGACCAGCATTCGCATGCGCCGTCCCCATCGGACAGGGCGCGCACCCCTTCGATGGTTTGTGCGATGAATTGTCGAACTTTGGATATCTCCCCACGCAAGGCCCGCCGTGCGCCGGCCCGGTCCGTCGCGCTCGCGCCCACGCTGGAGCCGAGATTCGGATCGTTTAAACACTGGAGCATACCCCATAGCGCTGCCCGTTGGACATTGGCCATCGCACAATAGGTGGTGACCGTCGAACCTTGGGTTCCTCTATCTCTGGCCTCCTTAATGGCTTTCTCCACAAGCGGCCCGGTTTCCTCGCAGGAATAGGAACCGGACGGAGGATCGACATCCCGCGGCGGCGGCGGAGCGCGCCGCTCTTCCGCGCGCTGCGCCAGCGGAACCGTTTCGCGATCCGACCTTCCTTCCGGCGCCCGCAAGTTCCGATCTGCCTCCGCCCCCTCGTTCCCCGCCTCCTCCCGAGCGCCGTTGCCCACCCGAACATCGCTTTCCACTGGCTGCTCCGCGCCGTCGCCGGTCGGTGTCGCCGCTTCGGCGCGCTCATTCATTACCTCCGCCCAGGCATCGCGGCCGGCCGAACGGCCCGCGCCGCCCCCGTCGGTCGACGCCGCCGCCCCCGCGCGCTCGTTCATAACCTCCGCCCACGCATCGCCGCCGGCCGAACGGCCCGTACCGCCCCCGCCGGTCGGCGCCGCTGCCCCTGCGCGCTCGTTCATAACCTCCGCCCACGCATCGCCGCCGCCAGCCGAAACGTCGTTTTCCGCTTGCCGTTCCGATCCTCTGCCGCTTCGCGGGGTCGCTCCGGCCCACTCGTTCATCAATTCATCCCAATCATCGCCGCCAGCCTCGGACGGCGGGCGAATCTCCGGGCGGGCCAGCGGACCGCCATCGAGAACCTCCGCCTCGGCCTGGCCGAAGGGGTCCAGAGCGGCGCGGGCGTCGCCGAAGAATCTGCGAACGTTCTCCGCGGCAGTCTTCAGCCGTTTGCCCATCGAGTCGAAGAGCCAAGCCCCGGGGATCATGTCCCGCGCGGTCTTGCCCACGGCATGCATGGCATCGTCGAAGGCCGCGTCCACTTCCCCCGAATCGTCCGACACGGCGCCCCGGAAGGCGCGATCGAGCGCGCCGCTCAATCCTCCCACGAGGTTCTTGTTCAAACTGCGATGCGCAAGGGCGACGGGACCGACGCCCGGCGCGTTTCTCAACAAGCCGGCGTCGGCGGGCGCGGCGGCGAAAAGCAGGGCCGCCAAGACCGGCGCCCCGATCGCGCAGGCGATTAATCCACCGCGAAAGGCCGCGCAGAAGCCGGTCATCGTCGATTCTCCGTTTCCCGCCGGGGGCCGTCGCCGCGGCTATCCGAGCACGGGGAGCAGCGCGAGCCGGACAAGCGCGCAATCCGTCCCGGCCACGCGGCACTCCGCTACGACGTAGATGTGTCCGTCCTCGGGGAGCGACGCGAAAAGTAACCGTCCGTCCCGCCCCGCTTCCAGAATCATGTCGAGGCCGAGTTCGTCCGCGAAGGCGGGCGGCAGACCGACAAGCGCCGCGGCGGTCTCCGGGTCGGTGTCCGGCGCGGCTTCGATCAACGCGGCCGGGGCGGATGCGGCCAATGCCCGTTCGATTTCGGCAAGAACCGCCTCGAGCCAGGGGATTCCGCCGTCGATCCACCGAAGCGCCTCGGTCGCGCTCCACAGGAGCCGGGGCAGCGCGGCCCGCATGTCCGCCGCCGCCGAGGCAAAGTTCGCCGAATCGCGGCCCGCCTCGCTCGCCGCCGCCGGATGCGCCCGCAGGAAGGAGTCGAGACGCGTCGGCGCGATCCGGAGGAGGGCTTGCAACGGCCCATCGCGGGAACGCATCCAGGGCGGCGCAAGCGCGAATACCGAATCCGGGTCCGCAAGTCGCTCGCCGGGAAGCGCGCGCGCCGACACCGGGAAATAACCCGCGTCCCGCCGCTCCCAGAACGTCAACAGGGCTATATCCAGAAGCGGATTGTAGTAGAGCGCAACAGGCCCCGGGGAATGCAGGCGCGCGAGCTTGACTACCGTGTTCGCGAAGAAAGGGCTCCACAGATCGGGCAGGGCCTCCTTCGCCTCGAAGGCGCCGGCGCCCGGCGCGGCCGCCAGAACCGCCGCCGCCGCCGCGCCTCCCGCGACGCCGGACGCGCGAAGCGCCAGGGCGTGGGCCGCGAAAACGCGCGCCGAAGAGCCCTGCGCCGCCGCGGCGCCGGGCGCAAGCGCCGCCGCCGCGAGCAAGAGCGCAATGGCGGCAAGGCGCGGTACGCGGAGCCCCCGATGCATTGCCGCGCCGCCTCCGGCGGCGCGCATCCTCCGGCGGGTCGCGGCCATCTACCGGTCGGCGTCCGCCGCCGCCCGCCGCAACGCGCGCAACCCGTCCGGAGTCATGAGTGCGGTCGCCGGCAGACTGCTGTCCAACAAGAACCCCCTGTACGCCCGCGCCGTCGGCCCGCTCCAGTTTCCGTCGACCGGGCCGGGATCGTAGCCCAAATCGATCAGCAGTTCCTGCGCCTCGCTGACGGCCTCCGGCGGGGGCGGTCCGGCGGGCGGCGCGGGCGTTTCGGCGGCCTCTTGCTCGCGGCGGCGGCGCTCCTCCGCTTCCCTCTGCCGGCGTTGCTCGGCTGCTTGTCGCTCCCGCTGGCGACGCTCCTCGGCCGCGGCCTGCTCGCGGCGACGCTGTTCGGCTGCTTGTCGCTCGCGACGGCGCCGCTCCTCGGCCGCGGCCTGCTCGCGGCGACGCTGTTCGTCCGCCTGCGCGCGTTGCCGCCGCCGCTCCTCTTGCAACGCCGCGACGGTCTCGCGAATCGCCGCCGCCGCCTGCGTATTGCCATTCCGCTCCGCCACTTGCAGCGGCGTTTCGCCATCTTCATCGCGCGCATTCGTGTTCGCGCCGCCACGGATCAGAGCTGCGATTATGCCGGCGGGATTATTCTCGTTGAACGTGGCGAGATGGAGGGGCGTACTACCGGCCCAACTATCGCGGGCATTTACTTCTGCGCCTCCGCGAATCAGTGCCTCTACCACAGCGGGGTTGCCGTTGGCGCGCGCCGCCCCGTGCAGAGCCGTTTGGCCCCGGTCGATCTCGCGGGCGGCGATGGGCGCGCCGGCGGCCAACAACGCCTCGATTACCGCCGGGTCGCCGCTCAGCGCCGCGGCAAAATGGAGCGGCTTCCGCCCCGAACGGGCGAAATAACCCTCCGTCACATCGGCGCCACGCGCGACGCACTCGCGCACATCCGCCGCAGACACGCCACGCCAATAATAAGGTTTGTCGTACCATACGCACGGATGGCCCGGTCCCGGCCCGCAGCTGGCAAGCGGAGCAAGCACGAACGCCGCCACGCACAGGCGCCGGACGGCGCGCCCGGGGCCAGCGGCGGAAACCCGTTCCCCAGAGACTGTTCGTCCGGTACTTGTCATCGCACACTCACCCCGAAAGTCGGCCGTTGCCTCGGCCCGCAGCGTGATCGAGTCATGTATTGCCATGCTCGCCGCCGTGTGTCAACGAACCTTCGACCGCGCCACGGAACGATGATAATATCCCCTCGCTCAACTGGCGAATCGTATGTACATGGGCCGCGTTTTTCGCTCGGCGGGTTCGGGCGCCGTCGCGCCGAAGGCGCGGACTTCTTGGGTGCGCGGGCGTCTCGCCCGCACGTATCCATGCGGCGCAGCGATCGAGACGCCCGGCTTGAACGCCGCCGGCGCCGCCCCGGCGCACGTTCATTCCGTCTCCGTCGGCGGCGCGGTGCGTTTGCCCCCGTGTACCGATGGTTCGGCGCACCACTGGAGACGCAGGCGGCCGAGCGGCGCGAGCACGGCTTCCGGCAGTTCCAGCAGGCCGACCAGGAGCGCGCGGTCGAGCGCTTGGCGGGTCTCGTCGCGCCACGCTTCGTTCGCCGGCAGCAGCGGCGCGTTGCGGAACTCCGAGAAAATCCCGGCGCCGCGCTCCAGCGCGCCCGGCGGCAAGCCGCGCGGGTCCAGCGCCGGCAAGGCGGGAAGCGTCGTAATCGTCAGCACGGTCCGGCCCTGCTGCTGCCGCGACCCGGCCCACCAAAAACTCATCAGCCCCGGCGTGGAGTTCGCCCACAGCGCGACGATCTCTTCCCACCGCGCGTCGGCGAGCCGGAAATTCGGCCAGGCGCGCCCGCCGAGCGCCGCTTCCGGCGTCAGGCACGCCGCCAGGCTCTGCGAACTCAGCCGGAAATCGCGGTTGAAGTGAAGCCGGGCCGCGGTCTCCCACGCGGCCAGGGCGCGGTCCTCGCAATCCGGGCGCACTTCGCCTTGGGAATCCGGCGGCACGATCAGGCGCCGCTCGCGCGCGGCGTCATGGCCCCACAGGATGGGGTAGCTGGGCACGCCGCTCAGGGGAACGACCTTGAACGGCCCGCGGATCGGCGGCGTCTCGTCCCTGCCGGTCCCGATGTCGAGAGGATACAGGCCGCGCGCGCCGAGCGCGCCGAGCGGCGCAACGGGAATGCGATGGCGGCCGCGATAGCGCGGCATGCGCAGTTCCCCGCCGCGCAACGCTATCATGGCGTCGGCCAGCGCGGTCTCGCGCAGCCCCGCGCACCCGCCCTCGCCCAAGGGCGCCCGGATGTAACTGCCGAGAGCCTGTTCCCCGGCGCGGAAAACCCCGGCGACCGGTCGGGCCGGAAGCCGCGAGGCGACCGCGGCAGTCTCGGCGGCCTCGAGCAGGCTCGCGGGACGGCGGCGGAGATTGACGAACAGCGCATCGCCGCCCGCGCCGTTGCCGCCGCGGCGCTTCGTCGCGATAACAAGGGCTTCCGCGATACCCGTATCGGACGAAAACGCGCGCTCCAAAACGCCCGCGGCGGCGATGCTCACCACTGTAACGTCCTCGTAGCGGCGCGCGAGCAGATCGCGAACCGCCCGCCACGCCTTGCCCTGAACGGCGGCGATCGGCAGAACCAGCGCAACGACGCCGCCCCGCCGGACCTTCGCGTGCGCGAGATCGATAAAGTTCGACGCCAGGCCGGCATTCCCGTGCCCGACCGGCTCGGCGAGTTGCCGGCGAATGGCCGTCAGGCGCGCCGACATCGCCCGCTGTTCCTCTTCGGTCGTGCCGAAGCCCGCAAACGAAGGCACGGGAACGCCTATCTTCCCGGCTTCGTGCCCCGTCGGCCGCGTAAACGGCGGGTTCATGACGACGAGATCGACCGACTCGTGCGGCAGTTCGACGTCGTTCACCTCGACGTCGCCCCCGGCGCCGCCCGTCCGGCGCTGACCGGTGGCGAACAGCGAGCG
This sequence comes from Alphaproteobacteria bacterium, assembly GCA_965201115.1. GTDB lineage: Bacteria > Pseudomonadota > Alphaproteobacteria > UBA7887 > UBA7887 > JANQOH01. Next base: position 3,265,872 of record OZ241745.1, on the reverse strand, counting down.
CGTCTGCGCCGCGGCGGTCAGGTCCAGCGAACCGATGGCGACGCCGCGATCGCGCTCGCCGCCCGCCCCGACCCCGTAAGGCATCGTATAAACCCGCGTATTGTCGAAAATCACGGAAGGACAAACGCTCGACAGTTGCGACGCGCACAAATGCGCCGCCGCCGGCATGATGTCGGCCGCCACGATGGCGCGCTCGATCATCCGACCGTGAACGCGACTGTCATCGCCGCCGGCGCGCCGGTAGCGGCCCAGAACGGCGCGATAGGCGGCCGAGAGGAGCGTCCCGGTTCCGCACGACAGATCCGCGATCGAACGATCGGGGTATGCCTCGAGGTCGCTCCAGTCGGCGTCCATCCGCGCCGCCGCCATTTCCGCAAGCAGCGCGGCGCTCGTCGGCAGCGTGTAAAAGGTCGCCAAAAACTTCCGGTCGGCGATCAGGCTCTGAAACATCCGCCCCGTCAGATCGTGCCGCGCCGTTACGCCGATGCGGGCGAGCCGCTCCGCCGCGTCGGTCAGCGCGTCGAGAATGCGCTCGGCCGTATTTGTCCGTATTTTTATCATGATGTCCGACGCAACCTTGAATATCGGCCAGTAATTGATGTTTTGCAGGACGTCCTCCCAGCAGTCCAGCAATGCCGACCGGAATACGCGGCGCGGATGGGTCTGCAAGTCCCGAAGCGACGGAATGCCGTGCTTGCCGGAGATGGCCTCGTGAAAGGTCAGCGCGCTGGCGACGATGGCCATCGCCATGCGGTTCGTCTGCTCGCCGGGGCGCTGGTTGAGAACGCGCGCGATAACCGGCTCCGTGTCGGTGAAATCCAGCGCCATCGCGTCGGCGATCGCGCGGGTCGCAACGCGGACGCCATCCTCGAGTATCGACATGCTTTCGACGATCAGCCGCTGCGACACCATCGCGTCTTCGGCGCAGCCCGCGATGCGGTCGATGCCGCCCGCGAGCCACCCCGCGCGCGGCCAGCGCGCCGGCGCCGCCGGATCGCCCGAAAACACGCAATACCCGAACTCGGCGGCGGCGATGCGCTCGGCCAAGCGCTCCTGCCCGCCCCGGAGCGCGGCCGGAACGCGAACGGCAATGGCCTGCTCGATGGGCTCCCTGGCCCCGGCGGGCGTTCTGCCGAGCCGCGACCGCGCGTCCCGCTCGACCGACGCCGCCGGCGCAAACTCGGTCTCGATAACCACCGGCTGCGTATCCGGCGCCCGGATCAGGATATCCGGCCGCAACCGCGGATCGTCGGCGAACACGCCCGTCTGCTCGACGCCAAGCCCCCGCCGCCACAGCGGATGCTTGCCCCGCAGGACCTCGCCGAAATGACCGTTGAACACAGCCTCGCTCGTCCGCGCCATGGATCGCCGTCCGCCCCCTCAAGCCCTTCCCTTCCACGGCGCGAAGCGGCGCTCGAGGCGGCGCATGCCGAGGTCGAACAGCCAGGCGACAATGCCGATAATGGCAATGCCGAGCATGACGACGTCGGTGGCGAGGAAATCCGACGCCGAAAGCACCATGTGGCCGAGGCCCTTTTCGGCGGCGACCATTTCCGCCGCGACCAGAGTCGTCCAGCCGAAGCCGATGCCGATCCGCATCCCCGTAAGGATGTCCGGCAGCGCGGCGGGCAGAACGACTTGGCGCACAACCTGCCCGCGCGTCGCGCCGAGCGAATACGCGGCATGTATCTGCTCGATTGACACGGCGCGGACGCCGGCGCGGGCGGAAATCGCCATCGGCGCGAAAATCGCCAAAAATATCAGAACGATCTTCTGAAGATCCTCGATGCCGAGCCAGATGACCGTCAGCGGCAGGTAACCCAGCGGCGGTATCGGCCGGTAAAACTCGATCGGCGGGTCGAAAACGCCGCGCACGACCCGGTTCACGCCCATCGCCAGCCCCAGCGGAATCGCCGTCGCGCAGGCCAGCGCGAAAGCCGTGAACACGCGGTAGAGGCTCCACGCCGCATGCTCGGCAATGGTCCCGCCCGCAAACTCCTCGCTCCAGAACTGGAAGAAACGCGCAAGCACCGCCTCCGGCGGCGGCAGATAGAGCGGGTCGACCCATTGCAGCCGCCCGGAAAGCCACCACAGAAAAATCAGCGCGGCCGTCGTGGCGGCGCCGATGGCGGCGCTGGAGCCGGCCCCGGGAGCGCCGTAAGCCTCCCCCGGCCGCGCGCGGGCGTCGCGCGAAAACGCGCGGCGCGCCCGGTGGAGCAACCGCCCCGCCCCCGCGCCCGACGCGCCGCTCATGGGCCGCCGTTCTCCGGCGCCGCGCCGTGGATGAGCGAAAGCACGGTCTCGCGCATTTCCACGAAATCCGGGCGGGACTTGACGGCGCGCGCCGACTCGCCCGCCAAAAACCGCCGCCCGTGTTCGCTCTCGAAACGGTGCGCGATGCGGCCCGGCCGCGGCGACATGACAACCAGCCGCGTGCCGAGAAACAGCGCTTCCTCCACCGAATGCGTGATGAAAAACACGGTCTTGCCGGTGGCCGACCATATGCGGAGGATGAGTTCCTGCACCGTCTCGCGGGTCAGCGCGTCGAGCGCGCCGAGCGGTTCGTCCATCAGCAGCACGCGCGGGTCCGAGGCGAGCGCCCGCGCGAGGCCCACGCGCTGCTGCATCCCGCCCGACAGTTCGAACACCGCCCGTTCCCCGAACTCCTCGAGGCCGACCAGGGCAAGGTTGCGGCGCGCCGTTTCGCGCCGCTCCGCTTTCGACACGCCGCGCAGCCGCAGGCCGAACGCGACATTGTCCATAACGTTGAGCCACGGAAACAGCGCATGCTTCTGAAACACCACGCCGCGCTCGGCGCCGGGTCCGGCGATCGGCCGCCCGTCGAGGCGTACCTCGCCCTCCGTCGGCCGGATAAACCCGGCCATCAGGTTCAGCAGCGTGGTCTTGCCGCAGCCCGAGGCGCCGAGCGCCACCGCGAACTCGCCGTCGCCGATATCGAGCGACACGTCCGATAGCGCGCGAAGGCCGCCTCCCCCCGCGCCGGGATAGACCACCGACACGCGGTCGACGACAAGCCCCACCGCGGCCCCCTACCCCGGCGGGCAACCGGCGCGCGCGGCGCTCGCGAAGGAGGCGTTAACGGCGGCGCCGTAGTCCGGCAGCAGCGCGTCGATCTTCTTTTCCGCGAGCAGGAACTCCGACGTGTAGCGCAGCGCCCGCGCGGCCCCGCCTTCCGCTCCGCCGCCGAGCCAGCGCGGCGAAGCCTGTTCGTCGAGCGTGGGAAACTCATACAGATCGAGCACCGTTTTTACGTCCGCCTCGTCGCCGCCAACCAGGCCGGCGATCTTGCGCGCGTTGTCCGTTCCCGGTCCGAAACTTGCCGGATCGGCGCGGTAGCGCTCATCCGCAGCGGCGAGCGCGGCGACGAACCGGCACATGAACCCGGGATTGTCCGCCGCGAAATCCGACCGGACGATCAGGCCGTCGAACGTCGCCCGGCCCCACCGCGACAGCTGCCCCGACGTAATCAGAACCCGGCCCGTTTTCTTGATGCGTCCGAGCGCGGGCTCCCACACGAACGCCGCGTCGATGTCACCGCGCGCCCACGCCGCCGCGATATTCGGCGGCTGCATGTTGAGTATCCTCACCTCGTCCGCCGGGATGCCGAACTGCTCCAGCGCGAACAACGTGTGGAAATGGGTCGTGGAAACGAACGGAACGCCGAGCCGCTTGCCGCGCAGGTCCTGTGGCGCCGCGACGCCCGAACCGTCGCGCACGACCAGCGCTTCCGCCGACGCAATGTCTTCCGCGATCCAGAACAGTTCGATCGGCAGGCCGCGGCTGACCCCCGCGGCGATGGGACTCGAACCCGCCAGCGCGATCTCGACCCGCCCCGAAGCCACCGCCGTTATGACCCGCGAGCCCGAATCGAACTGCTTCCAATCGATTCCGTAACCCGTCGCGGCCTCGAACGCCCCTTCCGCGATGGCCAGTTTCCACGGGTTGTAGATGAGCTGGTAGCCAACCGTAATGTCGTCGGCGCGCGCCGACGAGGGCGGGAGCGCGGCGACCGCCGCCGCGCAGGCCAAGGCCAATGCGTTCTTCATGGGACCGGTTCCTCCGTCGTCCGTGCGTCCGGCGCCCGCGCGCGGCGGGCGCCGCGGCGCGTCAGTTCTCCCCGCCGCTCCGGGGCAAGGGCGGCGCGTCCGCCGTCAGCCAGTCGCGCAGCGGCAGCAGGCCGGTTTCCGCCGCCGCGAAGATAACCCCCGTCAGCAAGGCGGCGACCGCCGTCGTCGCCAGCCCCTTGCGCCACAATTTCGGGTTTTCCGGCGCGCCGGCCTCGTGGCCCGGCTCGGGGTTCTCCGCCCGGCGCACGCCGACAGGCAGAATCGCGAACAACGCGACCCACCATACCAAAACGAAAACAAGGGCCGCCTCGGCGAAACTCACCGCGTTTCCTCGAGCTCCACCAAGGCGCCGCACAGGTCCCTGGGATGCAGAAAAAGCACCGGCTTGCCGTGCGCTCCGGGGCGCGGCTCGCCGTCGCCGAGTATGCGCAGCCCCGCCGCCGCCAGGCGATCGCGCGCGGCGCGGATATCCTCCACCTCGTAGCAGACGTGGTGGACGCCGCCCGCCGGGTTGCGCGCCAAAAAGCCCGCTATCGGCGACTCCTCTCCCAACGGCTGGAGCAGCTCGATTTTCGTGTTGGGCAGCGTCACGAATACGGTCGTCACCCCGTGTTCGGGCAGATCGACGGGCTCCGACGCCTCGGCGCCGAGCGTATCCCGGTAAAGCGCCGCCGCCGCCCCCAGATCGGGCACGGCGATGGCCACGTGGTTGAGTCGTCCGATCATCGCGCGCCCTCGCCGCCCCCACCATAGCGCGCCCGTGCGCGCCGCGCTATAATCCGCCGCATGAGAGCGGCGGTCTTCTCGGCGCCGGGCGCGCGCCTGTCCATCGAGACCGTGCCCGACCCCGCGCCGGGCGCGAACGACCTCGTCATCGAGGTCAGGTCGTGCGGCATTTGCGGCACCGATCTGCACTGGTCGCGCCACACCGACCCACATGCCGGCTGGCGCCTGCTCAAGCCCGGCGCCGTGATGGGCCATGAGTTCGCCGGCGAGGTCGTCGCCGTCGGGCGCGAGGCCCGCGCCGATTGGCGCGTCGGCGACCGGGTGACCGCGCAACCCTTTATCGGCTGCGGCGCCTGCCCCGAATGCGCCGCCGGACGCGCCTATCGCTGCGCCGACGTAACCATGCGCGCCGACCTCGAATTGCCCGGCGCCTATGCGGAGTTCACGCGCGTCGGCGCGAGTACGACTCTGCGCCTGCCCGAATCGGTGAGCTTTGCCGAAGGCGCGCTCGTGGAGCCGCTGGCCGTGGGCCTCAACGCGGCGGAAAAAGCGCGCCTGTCGCCGCACGACACCGTGCTCATCGTCGGCGCCGGGCCGGTCGGCCTGGCGGTCGCGCTGTGGTGCCGGTTTCTCGGCGCGCGCCATGTCGCCGTATGCGACCTGGTCTCGAGCCGCGCCGAACGCGCCGCCGAGTTCGGCGCCACCATCGCCATCGACGCCGCCCGCGAAGACGTAAACGGGCGCGTCGCCGCCCTCGCCGGCGGCCCGCCCGACGTCGTGTTCGACTGCGTCGGCGTTCCCGGAAGCCTGCAGCTCGCCATCGACCATGCGCCGCCCGACGCGCGCGTCGTGGTCGTCGGCCTCTGCATGGCGCCGGATTCGCTGTATCCCGGACGCGCCATCGTGAAGGAGTTGGAGCTGTCGTTCGCGTTTATCTACCGCAAACGCCACTTCCGCCTCGTGCTCGACGCCTTGGCGAGCCGGCGCATCGACGCGGCGCGGCTGATTACCGACCGCGTGGGAATCGACGGCTTCTGCGACGCTTTCGAGGCCTTGCGCCGGCCGTCCGGCCAAATCAAGGTCATGCTGGAGCCCGGCGCCTGCGGCGGTTCCGACCGGAATTCGGAGGGAAAAACCTCATGACCGATAGCGCCCCTGTTTGCCTGATCGCCGGCGCCGGCCCGGGAACCGGCCGCGAATGCGCGCGGCGCTTCGCCGCCGGCGGCTACCGCGTCGCCATGCTCGCCCGCGACGAGAGCCGGCTCCGCGCATACGAGAGCGAAATCGAGGGAACCCGCGGGTTCGTCTGCGACGTCTCCGACCTCGACGGCCTGACCGCGACGGCGGAAGCGGTCGCCGCGCAAATGGGCGCGCCGCGCGTGCTCGTCCACAACGCGGTCTCGGGCATCCTCGACGGCGGCGGCGCGGCGACCTTCCTGGAAAGCGATCCCGAGCGCCTCGAGCGGAACTTTCGCGTCAACGCAACTTCCCTGCTCTATCTGGCGCGCGCCCTGGCGCCGGCGATGATCGAAGCCGGAGACGGCGCGATTATCGTGACCGGCAACACATCCGCGCTGCGCGGCCGCCCGCGCTTCGCATATTTCGCGCCCACCAAGGCCGCGCAACGCATACTCGCGGAAAGCATGGCGCGCGAATTGGGCCCGAAAGGCGTCCACGTCGCCTATATCGTCGTCGACGCCGCCATCGACACCCCGCGCACCCGCCCGCTGTTCGCCGCCGACAAGCCCGACGAGCATTTCTGCAAACCCTCCGCCATAGCCGAAGAAGCGTTCCACATAGCCCATCAGGACAGATCCGCCTGGTCGTTCAACGTCGAACTCCGGCCCGATATAGAAACCTGGTAACCGCACGCCCCGCAAACGCCGCCCGAAGCCATCTACCCGCTTGCGTTCCGGGGCCGGCGCCCCGCCTCTGCGCGCCCGCGAGCCGCCGGCAGGCGCCCGTCGATCCATGTACTTGAAAACGCTGCGCCGTCCATGACGGCGCCGAAGCCCGTTTTCGGCTTCCCCTGCGTAACCGAATCGGACACTCGATGGCGGCGGTCTTTCGACCGTCCGTAAATCCGTGCTACCGAAACTTTTGCAACGGTAAACCCGACATTATAGCGTTGGCTATTGTATATAGATCCCGATAATCGTATTTTCCGCCCGTTTCCAACACCCAGTATCTGCCGTGCGCCAGCCAGTTTCTGTAATCGACAGCTTTCTTCAATTCCCCGATGCTCTTCCTGATTCCGGCGGAATGTCGCGCCCATGCGGACAGAATATGTTTCCGGAACGACACGCGCACACCCCTCTCCGCAAAAATATCCCGGAAATCCCTGGACAACCCGTCTTTCATTCTTCGTCGACAACGAATCGAATAGTCGATACGAAAAGCCGCCTCCAGCGCCGACAGCACGCTCATCGACATCGTGAGATCGTGTTCGTCGAGTCGTTCCCGCATTTCCTTTTGAATTGCGTCGCGCGTATAGTCCTGGAACAGGGCGCGGAATCCGGGATTCCGTTCGGAATAATACCAAGGGCTATTGATGTTGACTCGTTAATATTGTCTGTTTGACGGCGATATGATTTGGTTATGTTCTTGTTCGGCCACCCAAAGGGGGTAGTGCGATGACGATAGCGTTGCGAACGGACTTTGACGCGGTTCGGGTTCGTGCGGCGGCTCGGGCGGCGGGGGATAGCGCCCAGGCGTGTCGGCTCTTGTCGATTGCGGCGGTGTACGAGGGGAAGTCACGCGCCGAGGCTGCGTTGTTGGGCGGGATGAGCCGTCAAACGCTTCGGGACTGGGTGCGTCGCTTCAACGCCGAGGGTCCGGACGGCCTTGCGAGCCGCAAGGCTCCGGGGGCGCGTCGGCGGTTGAGCGCGGAGCAGTTGGCGGAACTGGCTGAGCTCGTCGAGACCGGCCCCGATCCGCAGACCGACGGCGTGGTGCGCTGGCGACGCGTTGACCTGCGGGCGGAGATCGAGCGCCGGTTCGGGGTGGAGTATCATGAGCGCTCGGTGTCGCGGCTTCTCCACGAGCTGGGGTTTTCGCACATGAGCGCGCGTCCGCGGCATCCGAAGCAGGATGCGGAGGTCGTTGACGCATATAAAAAAAGTCTTCCCCCAAGCCGTGAGCGCGCGGGTTGCCGAACTGCCCGAAGGGACCGGGTTCGAGATATGGTGGCAGGACGAGATGCGGCTCGGCCAAAAGAACGGGCTGGTGCGTCAATGGGCGCACACGGGCACGCGACCGCGCCAGTTGCGTGACCTGCGCTACGGTAGCGCGTATCTGTTCGGCGCCATCTGCCCGGCGCGCGGCGCCGGCGCCGCGGTCGTCATGCCCATGGCGAACACCGAGGCAATGCAACACCACATCGACGAGATTGCGCGCATCGTCCGGCCCGGCGCTCATGCCATTCTCCTGCTCGACGGCGCTGCCTGGCACACCGCCGACGCGCTCGAATGGCCGCGCAATATCAGCCCCTTGCTGCTGCCGCCATACGCGCCCGAACTCAACCCGGTCGAGAACATATGGCAGTATCTGCGCCAGACGTGGCTATCCAACCGCGTCTTCGAGAGCTACGGCGACATTGTCGATGCCGCCTGCGACGCTTGGAACCGCCTGATCGCCATGCCGGAGAAAATCACATCCATCGGCACGCGAAAATGGGCACAGAAAGGTCAACATCAATAGCCGTTGGTATAATAGAGCCGTATGGCGCGCGCCACCATGCGGTAATGCCGGTCGATCTCATCCAATTCAAGATGATCTCCGGAAAACGTGTATAAATGTCCGTCAGGCATCGAGAACCTCCATCATGGCCGAGAAGAACGAGTCGTCGTTGAATTCTTCGTAAAGAACGCGCGGCGGCGGCGTCGCTATCTTCCATGTCGTTTCATCGATTTCCAGTTCGCGTTCGGGCGGCGGCGTTTCGCCGTCCTGCAATATCCAGGCCTCGACTTTCGGTTCGCTCAGCGTTTCCGGAACGAGCACGAACCGCGCGCTCCCCTTGGGGCCGACCATATCTACCCGCCCCCACGCCCCGATCAGCTCGGTGCCAATGGGGTCGAGGCAAATCGTATCCGGGCCTATCCTTATTTCGAGAGCGCGAGCATCGTAAGCCCCGACGTGTTCCTCGCGCATCGGCCTGTGCGCAAAATCCATGCACACCGCGCCCCGCTCAACGTACGGCTGCAGGTAACCTTCTACCCGCCCGTAGAATTCATCCAGACGCCGCAACCACTCATCCCGCCGCGCATCCCAGTCGATCGCGGATTCCGCCGGCGCCTCGGCGCGGGTCGCAATGTATTCCTCGAATTGCTGCCTGCTCATGTTCCGCCTCCCGCAACGCACGGGGCCCCGGCGGCGTTTCGGCCGCCTCGCCCGCCCCAGCGTTCCGGCCCACCCTACAGCGAGTCATCCGACCGGTCAACCCCGGAATCGGGCCGCATTCGACCCCGGCCCTCAATGCCGGCGCCGGAACGCTCCGCCCCGCCGAAGGCGGGGCCTGGGACCGCGGGCGTCCCCGCCCGCACGTCGCCGACCCACGCGGCGGCCGCCAAGAGGGGCGCAACCCCGCCGAAAGCCGCGCCCGGACTCGCCGTCGCCCCCGACCGCCGAGTCGGCTCGCGCCGGGCGTCAATGCGCCAGAATATCCCGCTGCATCGCCTTGCCCGTAAACGGATCGGCCAGCGGCGGAAGTTCCGGCAGGCGGCCGTCGAAATAGTCCGCGATAGCCCAAATTTGCGCGCGCGGATAACGGGCTGCGCCCTTGACGAGATACCCGGCATCTATCGCCTCCCCCGCGGCGCCGCGCGAATTTACGCTGTCGAGCGTGATATAGATGCCGATTTCGGCGCCCTCGCGGCTCATGGCATGGAGAAAATCGCGGAATTGGCTCAGGCTGAACTTCCCGCCCTTTACCTGCACGATAACCAGGCCCCTCGACTTGCCGCGCGCATCCAGCATATGGCCCCTGCCGTCCACCCCCCGGTCGCCGGTTTGCCGCGCATTGGGCATGATGCCGGGAATGCGCGTCGCCGCCCATTTCTCGAAATCCAGGGGCTTGCTCCGCGCCATGAGCCGCGCCGTTTCCACGTCTACCGGAACGCCGCCGACGGGAATGTCCTTGTTCCGCAGCCGTCGATCCTTTATCAGATCGATGGCAAACGGAGACATGTCTATGCCGAGCCATCGCCTGCCCAGACGATCGGCGGCGTCGATGGTCGTGCCGCAGCCGCAAAACGGATCCAGCACCGTGCCGCGCGCGCTGGAGCTCGCCCTGACAATTCTCTCGAGCAGCGCCAGCGGCTTTTGCGTCGGATAACCCAGACGCTCCTTCGATTGCGAATTGATGTACGAAATTTCCCATACGTCGCGCATCGCTTTCATTCGGCTCGTATCCCCGGTATATGTCTGTTCGAGTCCGGAATCGGTCTGCGCCGAGATCCGGCGCGCCCTGTGTTTCGATTTCTCGCTGTACTGTTCCATCGCCATATTGAACGCGATCGACTTGTAGTCCTTCGCATAAAACAGTATCGTATCGTGCATTCTCTGGAAACGGCGCGTTGCGCCCGTCCATCGCTGGTAGCTCCATATAATCTCATTGCAAAAATTTTCATGGCCGAAAATGGCGTCCATGACGATCTTGAGATAATGGCTGGCGGTGGGGTCGCAATGAAGATATACGCTGCCGCTCTTCTTCAACACGCGCCCGATCCCGACCAGGCGCTCGGCCATGTACGAGAGATAGGCCATCATGCCGCTGTCGCCGAGCACGGCATAGAGGCCGAGGACAACCGTGCGCGCCCGGCTGCCCTCCGCCCGGCGGAAGGCGTCCAATCGGTCCATGGCCGCATCGCCCCACGACCACGTATCCTCGAACGCCAGCGCCTGCTGCCGGCCCCGCCCGCTCCGGTTGCCGAACAGGATGTGGTAATGCGCCTTCGAATTGAACGGCGGATCGAGATAGCACAAATCGACGAAGCCCTCCGGCCATCCGCGCATGACCTCCAGGCAATCGCCATAGAACAGGGAGTTCGGTTTCGGTTCCATGCCTGCGCCCGTCGCATCCGGCGCCCGCTTCAGCCGCCCGCGCGCCAACCCATGTCCCAAAAGGCGATCTCGAGCCGGGTGGCCTGGGCGAACAGGGCGGCGAGGCGGGGGAAACGGGCCTCGCCGCCGCGGCGGGCGGCGAGGCGGTCCAGATGCGCCGCCGCCGCCGCGGCCACTTCCTGATATTCGGCGCCCGCATACATGTCGATCCAGCTGGCGTAGGGGTTGCCCTCGCGCTTCGTCGCCGGGTCGCCGCCCAGGCGGCGGCCGATTTCGCCGTAGCCCACCACGCAGGGCGCAAGCGCGGCGTGCAGATCGAGCGCGTCGCCGGCGTGGCCGCAATCGAGCGCGAAGCGCGTATAGGCCGTATTCGCCAAGTCTTCCGGCGCGGCGGCCATCTCCGCCTCGGTCAGCCCCCAATCCGCGCAATAGCGCGTGTGCAGCCCCAGTTCCACATCGAGTATACCCGCCAACGTGGCGGCGGCGGCGCGCATGTCGTCCACCGTATCGGCCTTGTACGCAGCGAGCGCATGGGCGCGCGCGAACTGGATCAGAAACAGATAATCCTGGACCAGATAATGCCGGAACGCCGCCTCGGGCAGGCTGCCGTCGGCGATGCCGGCGACAAAGCGGTGATGGCAGTATACGCGCCAGTCTTCCGCGCACGCGGCGCGCAGGCGGGCGAACAGCGCCGCATTCCCGTCAGCGGGCGGAGCGTCAGGCGGCGGCATGGCTTGTCCCCTCTCCCTCCCCGGCGCGCTCCGGGCCCGCCTCCGCGGTTTCCGCCGCTTCCGCGGCGCGCCGTGCGGCGATCTGCGCGGCGATCGACGCCATCGCCGCGTCGATAAACTCCTCGCCCCATTCGGGCAGAAAGTGCCCCGCATGGTCCAGCGCGATGGGTTTCGGCGAGCCGGGAAACAGCCCATGCAGCGCCCGCAGTATCGAGTGGCCATGCACCGGGTCGCGCAGCCCCCATACGAATTGCGACGCCCCGCGCCACGATTCGCCGAGCCGGTCCCGCGCCTCGCGCAAAAGCGCCGCGCCCGGCGCATCGCGGTCTTCCGCAAGCAGGCGAGGCAGCGCGCGCACGGCCGCCTTGTAGGAAGCGTCCGGGAACGGCGCCCCGTAGGCGCGGCATTCCCCGAAGGTCAAAACGCGGTTCGCCTTCGCCATCAGCCCCGGAACATTGAGGTCCGGGTTGTCCGCGTTGTAGCGCCGCCAGCCGATAACGCCGTCGGGCAGGCGCCGGTCGCCGGTCGGCAGCGCGAAGTTCATGAGAACCAGCCCCGAGACGCGCCCGGGCAGCGCCGCGGCCAGCGTCAACGCCAGCGCCGCGCCCCAATCGTGCCCGACGATGATCGCATCGTCGAGCGCGAGCCGCTCGATGAGATCGACGATGGCCCCGCGCAGCGCCTCCACCGTAAACAGCGCTTCGTCTTCCGGCTTGTCGGACTTGCCGAAGCCCGGCAGGTCGGGCGCGACGGCGCGGTATCCCGCCGCCGTCAGGCGCGGGATCGTGCGCCGGAACAGATAGCTCCATGTCGGGTGTCCGTGCAGGCACAGCACCGCCTCGGGCTTGCGCGGCGCCGCGGGCGCTTCGTCGAGATAATGCATGCGCGCGCCGGGGAAGCCCGCCGTCTCGTCGAGCCAGTGCGGAGCGAAGGCGTATCCCGGCAGTTTCCCGAACCGCGATTCGGGCGTCCGCAGAACGCGCGGCGCCGAGCTCATGGCGCGGTCAGTCGCGTTCATCGATCCACGCCATCTGGATCGCCTCGAGTATCTTCTCGTTCGACCGTTCCGGGTCGTCGTCGAAGCCCGGCAGCGCGACCACCCAGCGGTGCAGGTCGGTAAAGCGCAGATTGACGTTGTCGGCGTCCGCGTGGCGCTCCTCGAGCGCGATGGCGATGTCGTACACGTCGGTCCACTTCATGGCCGCCCGTTCCCCTCTTTCCCTCAGCCGAGCATGACGTTGCGCGTCGCGGCGGGCAGTTTCAGCACGATGCCGTCGAGCGCGTCCGTAAGCACGATCTGGCAGCCCAGGCGCGACGTATGGGTCAGGCCGAAGGCGAGATCCAGCATGTCTTCCTCGTCCTCGGTCGGCTCCGCCAGCCGCGCGTAAAACTCCGGATCCACAACGACATGGCATGTGGAGCAGGCGAGCGAGCCCTCGCAGGCGCCTTCCAGGTCGATGCCGTGCTTGTGCGCGATTTCGAGCACCGACATGCCTTCCGGCGCGTCGATCTCGCGCCGCTCCCCGTCCGGCTCGACGAACACGACCCTGGGCACCGTCAGGCTCCGAGTTCCGCGTCCACGGCGGCAACCGCGCGCCCCTTGAGCGCGGCGCCGATGGAGCGGTCCATGCGCCGTTGCGCAAACGCCCGTGCGGCGTCGTCCAGCGCCGATACGAGCGCGTCGATCTCTTCCCGGTCTTCTCCCGCCGCGGCGCGCTCCAGGCGCGCGACCGCCGCCTCGATGCGCGCGCCCTCGCCGGCCTCGAGCAGCGCGGCGTCGGCGCGCAGCGCCGCGCGGGTCGCCAGTATCATGCGTTCGGCCGCCACCCGCGCCTCGGCGAGCAGGCGCAGCGCCGCGTCTTCGCGCCCGCGCTCCATGCTCTCGTAAAGCATGCGTTCGATCTCGCCCTCGCCCAGGCCGTATGAGGGCTTCGCCTCGACGGCGCTTTCGACCCCGGTGGTCCGTTCGCGCGCGCTGACCGTGAGCAGCCCGTCGGCATCGACGGTAAAAGCGACGCGAATGCGCGCCGCGCCGGCCGTCATGGGCGGGATGCCGGCGAGCTCGAACCGCGCGAGCGAACGGTTCTGCGCCGCCATTTCGCGCTCGCCCTGCAAAACGTGTATCGCCATGCCCGTTTGCCCGTCCCGGTAAGTCGTGAACTCCTTGGCGACGGCGGCGGGGATCGGCGTGTTGCGATATACGATTTTCTCGAACAGCCCGCCCATCGTCTCGACGCCGAGCGACAACGGCGTGACGTCGAGCAGCAGCGTGTCGCCGCCGGCGGTCAGCGCCTCGGCCTGCAGGGCAGCCCCGCACGCGACGACTTCGTCGGGATCGATGTCGGCCAGCGGCGGGCGGCCGAACAGCGCCTCCACGCGCGCGGCGACCAGAGGAACCCGCGTCGCTCCGCCGACCAAAACCACGCCTTCGAGCGCCTCGCGCGCCAGGCCGGCGTCGTCCAGCGTCTCGGCGCAAATCCCCGTGGCGCGATCGACCAGCGGGCGCACAAGGCGCTCGAATGTCGCGCGGTCGATCCCCGCTTCCGCTCCGCCGGGCAGCGCGACCGAGGCGCGGTCGCGCGCGCCGAGCGCTTCCTTGGCGCGCCGCGCCGACAACAGAACCGCCCGCGCCTCCGCCGGTTCGAGCGCGCCGTCGCCCACGCCGTGCGTTTCCAGCAGATGGGCGGCGATGGCGCGGTCGAAATCGTCGCCGCCGAGCGCCGCGTCGCCGCCGGTTGCCAGCACCTGGAACACGCCCTTTTCCAGGCGCAGTATCGAGATGTCGAACGTGCCGCCGCCGAGGTCGAAAACCGCGTAGAGCCCCTCGGCGGCCTTGTCGAGGCCGTAAGCCAGCGCCGCGGCGGTGGGTTCGCTCACCAGCCGCAAAACGTCCAGCCCCGCAAGGCGCGCGGCGTCGCGCGTCGCCGCGCGCGCGGCGTCGTCGAAATAGGCCGGAACCGTCACCACCGCCTTTTCGACCGCGCGGTCGAGCGCGGTTTCGGCCAGGCGGCGCAGCGCGCGCAGAATGTCCGCGGAAATCTCGACCGGCGTCAGCACGCGCCCGGCGGCCTCGACGCGCGCCATGCCGCCCGCGCCCGGCGCAAGGCGCCACGGCAGCGTTCCCGCCAACGCCGCGACGTCTTCCGCGCCGCGCCCCATCAGGCGCTTGATCGACGACACGACGCCGCCGTCGCCGGCGTCGAGCCGCGCCAGCGCCGCGTCGCCCACGACCGGCGCGCCCTCGCCGTAGGCGACCGTCGAGGGGACCAGCGCGCGGCCGCGCTTGCCGCGCAGCACTTGCGGAGCGCCGCCGCGCGCGATCGCCACAACCGAATTGGTCGTTCCGAGATCGATGCCGATGGCGGTTTCGCGCGGACGCGGCGCCGGCGCCTGGCCGGGCTCGTGAATGTCGAGCAGCACGGATCAGGCTTCCGCCGCGGCGACGAGGCGGCGGCGCGCGCGCAACTCTCCGGCCAGCGCCGCCAGATATTTCATCCGCGTCGCAATGCGGGCCGCCGCGTCGGCGTCGCCGGCGGCGAACCGCTCGGCGATTTCGCTCTCGCACACCGCGCGGCGCGCGCGCGCCGTCTCGGCCAGCCGGTCCACCGCCGCCGCGTCTTCCGCCTCCATCGCCGCCTCGCGATCCGCCATCGCCTCGGCCAAAACCTCCGGGTCGGTCGGGCGGTTGCCGGTCTCGGCATTGACCGTCACGCCGTGCAGCGAGAGCAGGTACTCGGCCCGGCGCAGCGGATCGCCGAGAACACCGTACGCCTCGTTGAGCGCGGTCGATTGTTGCATCGACAGCGCGCGCTCGGTTTCCGGGCGCCCGGCGAAACGATCCGGATGCAGCGCGCGTTGCAGCGCGAAATAGCGCCGGTCGAGCTCCCCGCGGTCGACCGCGAAGCCGCGGGCGAGGCCCAGGCGCGCGAAATGGTCCGCGGCGCCCGGCGGCAGCACGGCGCCGCACGCGCCGCAAAACGCCGACGCCTCCGGCGCCGGCGCCCGGCACGACCGGCAGAGAACGGGAGCGCCGCTCACGGCGCCCGGCGGGCGCGCGCGGGCGCGCCTAGACGTGGAACGATTCGCCGCACCCGCACTCGCCTTTCACGTTCGGGTTGTTGAAGGTGAAGCCCGCGCGCAGCTTGTCCTCCACGAAATCCATCTCGGAGCCGATCAAAAACATCACGGCCTTCGGGTCGATCAGCACCGTGACGCCCTTGTCCACCACGGTTTCGTCGAACGGCGCGGCTTCGTCGGCGTATTCGAGATTGTAGGCGAGCCCCGAACAGCCCGCGTGGCGCACGCCGACCCGTATGCCCACCGATTCCCTGCCGCGTTGCGCGAGCAGGCCGCGTATGCGATCCGCCGCGGCGTCGGTCAGCCGCATCATCGGCGGGCGCTCGCGCGGCGCGGCGCGCGCCGGGGCCGCCGGCGCAACGCCGCCCTGGGCCGCCGCGGTCACGAGCCGCCGTCCTCCGCCTGCTTGCCGCGATAGTCGGCGATCGCCGCCTTGATCGCGTCCTCGGCGAGCACCGAGCAATGGATCTTCACCGGCGGCAGCGACAAATGCTCCGCGATCCGCGTATTGCGGATCGCCTCGGCCTCATCGAGCGACTTGCCCTTGATCCACTCCGTGGCCAGCGAGCTCGACGCGATCGCCGAGCCGCAGCCGAACGTCTTGAACTTCGCGTCCTCGATGACGCCGCTCTCGCCGACGCGGATCTGCAGCTTCATCACATCGCCGCAGGCCGGCGCCCCGACCAGCCCGGTCCCGACCCGGCTGTCGGTCTTGTCGAGCGATCCCACATTCCGCGGGCTCTCGTAGTGGTCGATAACCTTGTCGTTGTATGCCATGTCCCTCGTCGCTCCCTTCGGTTCGGTCGGTTCCGGCCGCTTCGTCCGGCGCCGGCCCTAGTGGTCGGTCCACTGGACCGATTTCAGATCGACGCCTTCCTGAACCATCTCCCACAGCGGGCTCATATCGCGCAGCTTGCCCACATTGTCGCAGATCGTCTCGATGGC
This sequence comes from Alphaproteobacteria bacterium, assembly GCA_965201115.1. Classification (GTDB taxonomy): domain Bacteria; phylum Pseudomonadota; class Alphaproteobacteria; order UBA7887; family UBA7887; genus JANQOH01. The sequence continues at coordinate 3,249,245 of OZ241745.1, read as the reverse complement.
GTAGTCGATTTCGGCCTCGGTGTTGAAGCGCCCGATGCCGAAGCGAATCGACGTGTGCGCAAGCTCTTCGTTCACCCCCAGCGCGCGCAGCACATAAGACGGCTCCAGCGACGCCGACGTGCAGGCCGAACCCGACGACACCGCGAGGTCCTTGATCGCCATCATCAGCGACTCCCCCTCGACATACGAGAAGCTCAGGTTCAGGTTGCCGGCGACCCGCCGCTCGGCGTCGCCGTTCAGAACGATGTCCTCGAGGCGGTCGGTTATCCCCCCGTGCAGCCGTTGGGCCAGCATTCGCACGCGCTCGGTCTCGGCGGGCATATCCTCGCCGGCGATGCGGCAGGCCGCGCCGAGGCCCACGCAGAGCGGCGCCGGCAGCGTCCCCGACCTCATGCCGCGCTCCTGCCCGCCGCCGTCGATGAGCGCCCGCAGGCGCACCCGCGGCCGCCGCCGCACGAACAGCGCCCCCACGCCCATCGGCCCGTAGATCTTGTGGCCCGATATGCTCATCAGGTCGATGTTCATCGCGTTGACGTCGAGCGGGATCTTCCCCGCCGCCTGCGCGCAGTCCGAATGGAAGAACACGCCGCGCTCGCGGCAGATCGCGCCGATCTCCGCCAGCGGCTGAATAACCCCGATCTCGTTGTTGACCCCCATGACCGAGACCAGCGCCGTGCGATCGGTCAGCGCGCCGCGCAGCTCGTCCAAGTCGATCAGCCCGTTCGGCCGCACCGGCAGATACGTAACGTCGAAGCCTTCCTGCTGCAGGTGGCGGCAGCTGTCGAGAACGCATTTGTGCTCGGTCAGCACCGTCACGATATGGCGCTTGCGGTCGCCGTAGAAGCGCGCCACGCCCTTGATCGCCAGGTTGTTCGACTCGGTCGCGCCGGAGGTGAAGATAATCTCCTTCGCGTCGGCGCCGACAAGGCGCGCGACCTCGCCCCGCGCCGCCTCGACATCTTCCTCCACCTCCCAGCCGTAGGCGTGGCTGCGCGAATGCGGATTGCCGAACTTCTCGCGGAAATACGGCAACATGGCGTCGAGGACGCGCGGATCGACCGGCGTCGTCGCCTGGTTGTCGAGATAGACCGGGAGCTTGAGGTTGCTCCCCCTGCGCGTTTCGACCATCGTCTCCCTCCGTCCGTTCTCAGGCGGCCCGCCGCGCGCGGGCGCGCTCGTACAAGCCGAACCATGCCGCGCACAGGCGCTCGACGTCTTCCTCGCGGCTGGCCCAGCCGAAACTGACGCGGATCGCCTCTCCGGCGGCAGCCGCGTCCAGCCCCATCGCGCGCAGCACATGGCTGGCGGCGACCTTGCCCGAACTGCACGCCGCGCCGGCGCTCACCGCCGCGCCGCCCAGGTCGCACGCGATGACCTGCGCCTCCGCCGGCACGCCGGGCATGCCGACGCAACTCGCGTTGCCGAGCCGCGGCGCCGCGGCGCCGTGGATAACCGCGTCTTCCGCCCCGGCGCGAATCGCGCGCTCGAAGCGATCGCGCAGCGCGGTCGCGCGCGCCGCCTCGCCGCTGTCGGCCATGACCGCCGCCGCCGCGGCGCCGAAGCCCGCTATGCCGGGCACGTTCTCGGTACCGCCGCGCCGGCCGCGCTCCTGCCCGCCGCCGCGCAACAGCGGCTCCGGGTCCGCGCCGCGGCCCAAAACCAGCGCCCCCGCGCCGTGCGGACCGCCCATCTTGTGCGCCGACAAACTTAACGAATCGGCGCCCAGCGCATCCATGTCGATGGGCATGCGCCCCGGCGCCTGCACCGCGTCGCAATGCAGCCGCGCGCCGTACGCATGCGCGAGCCGCGCCGCCTCGGCGACGGGCTGCACAACCCCCGTCTCGTTGTTGGCGAGCATGACCGCCGCCAGCGCGGGCGCCGGCGCCGCCGCCAGCGCGCGCTCCAGCGCCGCGAGATCGATGCGCCCGTCGCGATCCACGCCCGCCCGCGCCGCGCCCGGCGCCGCCGCGAGGACCGAATCGTGCTCCGCCGCCGACACGACAACCGACCCGCGCGCCGCCCCCGAGAGCGCCAGCGCGTTCGCCTCCGAACCGCCGCTGACGAAAACCACCCGCTCCGGCGCCGCGCCCGCCAGCGCCGCCACCGCTTCGCGCGCGTCTTCCACCGCCGCCCGCGCGGCCCGGCCGCGCGCATGGACCGACGACGGATTGCCGCCGATCGCCATCGCCCGCGCCGCGGCCTCCGCCGCCTCGGGGCGCACCGGCGCGCCCGCGTTGTAGTCGCAATAGGCGTAGCCGCGCCCGGCGCGGCGCGCGGCGAAGGCGCGCGCCGCGCTCACGGCCCCGCCCTCGCGGCGCCGCGCCCGGCGTCCGCGGCGCGGCGGGCGGCGGCGGCCGCGAACATCGCGCCGCTCGCGCCCAGTACGCGCCGATCGCACACATCGGCCAGCGTCACCGAACTGAGAAACAAATGGATCTGATTGCCGAGCTCGGCCCACAGGTCGTGCGTAAGGCAGCGGCTCGCGTCGCTCTTGCAGCCGCTGCCCGAGCCCGGCTTGCAGCGCGTCGCGCGCACGGGCTCATCGACCGCCAGGATAATGTCGGCGATGCGCGTGTCGTCCGCCGGGCGCGTCAGCCGGTAGCCGCCGCCGGGGCCGCGCACGCTCGCCACCAGCCCCGCCACGCGCAGCTTGCGGAACAACTGCTCCAGATAGGCGATGGAGATCTCCTGCCGCCCGGCGATATCGGCCAGCGCCACGGGCGCGCCGCCGCCGGCCTTCGCCAAGTCGACCATCGCCATCGTCGCGTAGCGCCCCTTGGTGCTCAAACGCACGGTTTCCGCCTCTCCGGGCCGCCGACGTCCTCGCCGTTCGCCGGCGCGGGCGCCGCCGGCGCGCCGCCGCGCGCCGCCTCCAGCTCCTCCACCCGCGCCTTGAGCGCGCCGACCTGTTCGAGCAGGCCGTCGAGCGCCCGCGCCACCGGGTCGGGGATGTTCTCCGGCGTGCCGTAGGCGAGAAAATCGTCCTCTTCCCGCGCCGCCTTGCGCCGCGACCCCACCTGGCGCGCCGGAATGCCCACCACCGTGGCGCCCGCGGGGACCGCGTCCACCGCCACCGCGTTGGCGCCGATGCGCGCGCCGCGGCCCACCGTAAACGGCCCCAGCACGCTGGCCCCCGCGCCGACAATGACCCCGTCCTCAAGCGTCGGATGGCGTTTCACGCCCCGCTCCAGCGACGTGCCGCCGAGCGTAACCCCCTGGTAGAGCGTCACATCGTCGCCGAGCTTCGCGGTACCGCCGATAACCACGCCCATGCCGTGATCGATAAACAGCCGCCGCCCGATCTCGGCGCCCGGATGAATCTCGATCCCCGTCAGAAACCGCCCGATATGCGACACGAAGCGGCCCGGCAGCTTGAGCCGCCATGTCCACAGGCGCCGCGCCAGCCGGTAACACAGAACCGCATGAAAGCCCGGATAGCACAGCGCGACCTCGAGCCGCGACCGCGCCGCGGGGTCGTGCGCCATGATCGTGCGGATATCCTCGGCCGCTCTTGCGAACATGGTAAAATCGCCGCATCCGTGCTATTGGGGGCGCGCCGTTCCCGCCCCCGCGCCGCATATATGGGATATCCGACCCGGCGAGTCAAGTATCCCGCCGCCGGTTTCCGCGCCGCGCGGGCGCATACCCGACCGGCCCGCCCGGACACCGTCCGCGGCGCGCCCGCAACCGCCGGAGGAGCGACTTGCCGGAAATCGTGTTCAACGGCCCCGACGGCCGCCTCGAGGGACGCTACAACCACGGCCGGGGCGACAACCCGCCCGTCGCGCTCGTCCTGCACCCGCACCCGCTGCACGGCGGAACCATGAACAACAAGGTGGCCTATACCCTCTACCGCGCCTGCGTCCAAATGGGCTTTTCCGCGCTGCGCTTCAACTTCCGCGGCGTCGGGCGCAGCCAGGGCGCCTTCGACGACGGAGAGGGCGAACTGAGCGACGCCGCCGCCGCGCTCGACTGGCTCCAGCTGCGCAACCGCGGCGCGCGCGCCTGTTGGGTCGCCGGCTTCTCCTTCGGCGCGTGGATCGCCATGCAACTGCTGATGCGGCGCCCGGAACTCGCCGGTTTCGTCGCCGTCGCCCCGCCCGCCGACCGTTACGATTTCTCGTTTCTCGCGCCCTGCCCCGTCTCCGGCCTGTTCGTCCACGGCGCCGACGACACCATCGCCTCGCCCCGCGCCGCGCGCGAACTGGCGCTCGAACTCTCGAACCAGCGCGCCGTCGAGGTCGAATACCGCCTCGTCGAAGGCGCCGATCACTACTTCGACCGGCATCTCAATGAAGTATCGCAACTAACTCAGGAATATGTGAAAAAAAGAACCGCTGAACTCGCCGGTTAGCGTCCGCGGCCGGGTGCGCGTCGCGCCGAGGGCGCGGACTTCCCGGGTGCGCGGGCGTCTCGCCCGCACGTTTGCGACACGCGCGGCGGCGGCGTGGAAGCGCGGGCGTCCCGCCCGCACGTCTCGACCCCGCCGAAGGCGGGGCCTGGGTGCGCGGGCGTCCCCGCCCGCACGTCGGCGCAAGGCGCGTTGTCCGCGGGGCAGTCTCATCCTCCCGGCGCCGCCCCTTGCGCACGCACCGCGCGCGGTTTCGATCCGGATATCGCGCCGCGCCGGCTCGCTTCGCCGCAGCCGACACGCATGACGGAGCGAAATCGCTCGACTTCACTCCGGCGCGGGCTCCCGGACGCCTCCTCCCCCGCGGCGCGGCCGGGCGCGGTACAGCCGCCCCCCCGGGCACGGCGCCCGAACGCCCGTCGTTTGCGGCAAGCTGAGCGGCAGCCCGCGCACGCTCCGCACCGCGAGCCACGCGAACGCCTGCGCCTCCAGCGCGTCGCCATCCCACCCCGCCGCCTCCACGGGATCGACCGGCGCGCCGAGCCGCGCCGCCAGCGCGCGCATCAGCGCCGGATTGCGCCGCCCGCCGCCGCAGACCAGCCACCGCTTCGGCGCGCGCGGCAACAGGCGGAGCGCCGCCGCCGCCGCCGCCGCCGTGAACGCAACCAGCGTGGCCGCCCCGTCGGCCGCGGAAAGCCCCTCCAGCGTCCCGTCCGCCAGCGCCGAAAAATGCCCGCGATCGAGCGATTTCGGCGCCGGCGCCGAAAAATAGGGATCCGCCATCAGCGCCGCGAGCCGCGTTTCGTCCGCCGCCCCCGCCGCCGCCAGCCGCCCGCCGCGATCCATCGGCAGGCCGGCCCGCCGCGCCGCCCAATCGTCGAGAAGAGCGTTCCCCGGCCCGGTGTCGAACGCCGCGATAGAGCCGCGCCCGCCGCCGCCCGCCGCGCCCGCGTCGGGGCCATCGTCGGCGCCCAGATACGTAACATTCGCCACGCCGCCGATATTGAGCACCGCCAGCGGTTTCTCCAGGCCGGCGGCGAGCGCGGCGTGATAGAGCGGCGCCAGCGGCGCGCCCTGGCCCCCCGCGGCCATGTCGGCGGAGCGGAAATCCGCTACCGCATCGACGCCGCACGCCTCCGCCAGCCGCCGCGCGTCGCCGATTTGCCGCGTGACGCCGCGCGCCGGATCGTGATGGATCGTATGGCCGTGAAACCCGAGCAGCGCCGCCGGCGCGCCCGGCCGCGCCCCGAGCCGCGCCACCGCGGCGATATGGGCGTCCGTCAGCGCCGATTCGACCGCCCGCGTCCCGGCCTCGTCGCGCCGGTCGAGCGCCAGCAGGCGCCGCCGCAACGCGGGTTCGTAAGCGACCGTCAGCCACGGCCCGGCCCTCACGCGCCCGCGCCCGTCGGTATCCAGCGCGGCCGCATCGACCCCGTCCGCCGACGTCCCGCTCATCAGCCCGATGGCCCGAATCGTCCCGCCCATCCGCCCGTTTCCCCGCTACCCGCGTCCCCGGCCCCGATGCCCGGCGCGGCGGCGCCCTTCCCGTTTGCCGCCCGCCCGGGCGCGTGCTAAACCCCCGCCCGCATCTCCGGCAATGCGCGCCCCGCCCGCGGACCCAAGCCATGACCGAGCCGAAATCCGGGTTCCTGCGCGCGCTCTCGCGGCGGGGATTCATCCGCCAATGCACCGCCCCCGAGGCCCTCGACGCCGCCGCCGCCGCGGGGCGCATCGCCGCCTATATCGGCTTCGACGCCACCGCCGACAGCCTCCACGTCGGCAGTCTGGTGCAGATCATGCTGCTGCGCCGGCTCCAGCAGGCCGGACACAAGCCCATCGTGCTCATGGGCGGCGGCACCACGCGCGTCGGCGACCCTTCGGGGCGCGACGCCGCCCGGCAGCTGCTGGCCGACGAAACCATAGAGCGCAACAAGCAGGGCATCAAGGGCGTGTTCGAGGCGTTCCTGCGCTTCGGCGATGGCCCCGCCGACGCGATCATGGTCGATAACGCCGAGTGGCTGACGCCGCTCGGCTATCTCGACTTCCTGCGCGACTACGGCCGCCATTTCTCGGTCAACCGGATGCTGGCCGCCGAATCGGTGAAGCGCCGCCTCGAGCGCGAACAACCCCTGAGCTTCCTCGAGTTCAACTACATGGCGTTGCAGGCCTACGATTTCCTCGAGCTCGCGCGCCGCTTCGACTGCGTGCTCCAAATGGGCGGCTCCGACCAATGGGGCAACATCGTCGCCGGCGTCGAGCTCGCCCGCCGCGTCGAGGGCCGCGCCCTGTTCGGTCTTACCGCGCCGCTCATCGCCGCCGCCTCCGGCGCCAAGATGGGCAAGACCGCCGCCGGCGCCGTGTGGCTCAACGCAAGCCGCCTCTCGCCCTACGACTACTGGCAGTTCTGGCGCAATACGGAGGACGCCGACGTCGGCCGCTTCCTGCGCCTGTTCACCGACCTGCCGGAAGACGAAATCCTGCGCCTCGAGGCCCTCGCCGGCGCCGAAATCAACGACGCGAAAATCCGCCTGGCCAACGAGGCCGCCGCCCTGCTCCACGGCGCCCGGGCGGCGCGCGAGGCCGAAGCGACCGCGCGCCGCACGTTCGAGGAAGGCGGCCGCGGCGACGCCCTCCCCTCGATAACGCTGACCGCGAGCGACCTCGCCCCCGGCATCGCCGCCTTCCGCCTGTTCCGCATGGCCGGCCTCTGCGACACCAACGGCGAGGCCCGCCGCCTGATCCGCGGCGGCGGCGCCCGCATCGACGGCCGCAAGGTCGAATCCGAAGCCCACGTCGTAACCCCCGCCGATTTCACCCGCGACGCCGCCCTCAAACTCTCCGCCGGCCGCAAACGCCACGCCCTCGTCCGCTTGGCAACCTGATCCACCAAGGCCGCGAACTTCCCGGGCCCGCCGGCGCAAACCCCGCCGAAGGCGGGGCCCGGGACCGCGGGCATCCTGCCCGCACGTTTCCGCACAACGCGGCGCCGGCAGAAAAGCGCAAACCCCAACCCCGCCGAAGGCGGGGCCCGGGACCGCGGGCATCCTGCCCGCACGTTTCCGCACAACGCAGCGCCGACACGAAAGCGCAAACCCCAACCCCGCCGAAGGCGGGGCCCGGGACCGCGGGCATCCTGCCCGCACGTCTCCGCACAACACAGCGCCGGCAGAAAAGCGCAAACCCCAACCCCGCCGAAGGCGGGGCCCGGGACCGCGGGCATCCTGCCCGCACGTTTCCGCACAACGCAGCGCCGACACGAAAGCGCAAACCCCAACCCCGCCGAAGGCGGGGCCCGGGACCGCGGGCATCCTGCCCGCACGTTTCCGCACAACGCAGCGCCGACACGAAAGCGCAAACCCCAACCCCGCCGAAGGCGGGGCCTGGGTGCGCGGGCGTCTCGCCCGCACGTCGCAACCCACGCAAACGCCGCCGAGCAGGGCACGCGCCCTTGCGCACATTCGCTCCATGCTATCCCCTGCATGACATATGGCGCGCGTCGGCGGGCCGTGTTATCCCCTGCGCAACATATGGCGGGGGCCGTCGCTCCATGTTATCCCCTGCGCAACATATGGCGGGGACCGTCGCTCCATGTTATCCCCTGCGCAACGCATGGCGGGGAGCGCCGCTCCATGTTGTCCCGACGGCGCCGTCCGCGATAACATGGCGCATGGCGGCCGCGGGCCCCGCCCCCCCCAACGGCGAAATCGAAACTCATGGCGAAAGAGCATCGCGCGGGCGTTTATGTCCGCCAACCCGGCGGCTACCGGGCCTTCATGCCGGCTCCGTTGCCGCCCAGGCCGCCGGTTCGCCTCGACGGGGCGCTGCAGGCGCGGCTGTCGGCGGCCGACCGCGCGTTGGGCCGGCTCGACGGCGCCGTCGGAACGCTGCCCGACGCCGACCTGTTCATTCGCATGTACGCGCGCAAGGAAGCCGTGTTGTCGAGCCGGATCGAGGGCGCGCAGAGCACGCTGCGCGACCTGCTCGCCGCGGAGGCGGGCCGTTTCGCGCCGGGCCGCGCCGACGACACGAAAGAGGTCGCCAACTACGTAACCGCGATGAATTACGGCCTGGAGCGGCTGGGCTCGCTGCCCCTGTCGGCGCGCCCGATCCGCGAGATCCACGAGCGGCTTATGCGGGGCGTGCGCGGCGACAGCGCGGCGCCGGGAGAGTTGCGCGCCTCGCAGAACTGGATCGGGCCGGCGGGCAGCTCGCCGAGCGACGCCGTATTCGTGCCGCCGCCGCGCCAAGAGGTTCCGCGCCTGCTGGGCGAGCTGGAGAAGTTTCTCCATCGCCGCGACAATCTGCCGGACCTGATCCGAATCGGGCTGGCCCACCCGCAGTTCGAGGCGATCCACCCCTTCCTCGACGGAAACGGGCGCGCGGGCCGCCTGCTCATCGTATTCCAGCTGTGCGAGCGGAAGATTCTCGCCATGCCCGTCTTGTACATCTCACAGTTTTTCATGCGGCATCGGCAGGAATACTACGATCGCCTGCAAGGCGTCCACGACCGGGGCGAGTGGGAGGACTGGCTGGCGTTTTTCCTGCGCGGAGTGGAAACCGTCGGCAACGACGCCGCCGCGACCGTGCGGCGCATTCTGGAATTGCGCGAGAAGCACCGCGCCGCGGTGGCCGACGGCCTGGGCCGCGCCGCCGCAAGCGGCCTCCGGCTGCTCGAGGAGCTGTATCGGCGGCCGGTGGTGGATATCTCCGCGGTTCGGGACATTACCGGCCTCGGCTACCCCGCCGCCAACAGGGTGGTCGCGCGCATGGCCGGGCTCGGCATTCTGGAAGAAGCGACCGGCCACAGGCGCAACCGCATGTTCGCATACCGCGACTACATTCGCCTGTTCTCCGACGACGAGGACTGAGCGCCGCGGGACCCCGCCTCGATATTCGCGCCCCTGGGGAATCGACCGGCGCGCGCGCCGCCCATGGCGCGGCCGGCGCAATGCAAGGCGCACGCCGACTCTCCATACTATCCTCTGCACGGCATATAGCGCGTGTAGGCGGGCCATGTTATCGTCAGCACAACATATGGCGCGCCTCGCCGCTCCAAATTATCGTTCGCGCTGCTTACGGCGGCGGCGGGCGCTCTCTGCAAACGCCGGCGAGCAGGGCGCGCCCCGCCCGCCCCTCGATTGCCAGTGTCTTGCCGAGCGCCGCCGCCATGTCCGCGTTGCGCCAGCGCCGCGATTGCCAGCGCCCGGTTGCCGGCGCCGGCGCAAGCGTCCGCGTTGCCGAGCGCCGCCGCGCCGTCCAAACGCGCCCGGTTGCCACGGTCCGCGGGCGCGGGCGCCGCGCCGCTCAGCATTCTTGCAAGACAACGAGAACGGCGTCGTCGTATTTGTTCCAGGCGCCGGAATCAACGTCCACCATCACGCCAACAAGGGCAAACGGACCGAGAAGGAGGTTGCCATACCCCGCCGCATAACCGATCATTCCCGCATCGTGCGACTCATTCGACGCATCCCCGCAAAGGGCTCCCTTGCGACACTTCACAAACAGGTCATCTTCGAAAAATCCGTCGCTTTTATCGACGGTCACAACGTCAGGCGTATCGTCTATGCGCGCCACGAGACGGTCGCCTTGATGGATTTCGCATTGCGCCCCTTGCGGGTCCGAATCCACCGTAATGATTTGGTCCGTTCCACTTACTATTGTGGCACAGCCCCCCCCTGCCAGAATTGCCAGCGCAACGGCGCCGGCGTGCAAGACTCTGCTCATCATATTTCTCCCTTGTGTAGCACGCACGTGCGTCCGTGCATTGACGGCGTTGATTCGTTCGCTTGCTTCGGCGCGGGAAGCGGCGGCGGCCGCCAGCGTTTCAGCATTCTTGCAAGACAACGTGAAAGGAAACGTTACCCCCAATTTCAATATCGCCAACGTCAACATCGCCAACGTCAGCACCGAAGAGTGCCGCAATGCCACCCAACAAGGCTAGCCCAACGCTGGCGGCCACAGCGTCCTTCACATTCAATTCCCTGCAAAGGTCTCCCTTGCGACACTTCACAAACAGGTCATCGCCGATTTCATCGACGGTCGCAACGTCAGGCGTATCGTCTATGCGCGCCACGAGACGGTCGCCTTGATAGATTTCGCATTGCGCCCCTTGCGGGTCCGAATCCACGGTAATGATTTGCGGCTCCGAATCCACGTCGGCGGCGGCGCGTTCGGCGGGGGTAATGATTCGGTCCGTTTCACTCGCTATTGTGGAATGGCACACTCCCGCCAGAATCGCCAGCGCAACGGCGCCGGCGTGCAAGACTCCTCTGCCCATCGTATTTCTCCCTTGTGTAGCGCGCGCGTGCGCGCATCGACCGGTCGGCGCCGGGGTTCGGCGCCGCCGCAGTTCGCCCTTGTGTAGCGCGCGCGTGCGCGCATCGACGGCGGCGATTCGTTCGCTCGCTTCGGCGCGGGAACGCGGCGCCGGAAGGTCCGCAAGATCGCCGGCGTCATGCGCCGCCAGCGCCAGGGCCAAGGCGCGCATTTGCCCGCGCGATGGCGGCGCGTCCGGCGCCTCTCGATGCGCGGCGCGGCGGTCCTAGGCGCCGTCATGGCAGCGCACGCAACGGCGGCCGGTTGCGCCGCGCGGAAGGCGGTCGCCGCAATCGCGGCGCCGGTTTTCGCGCGCCCATCGCGCCCGCGCCGCCGCCAGCGTTTCCCTTGGCAAGCAGTTTGCGCGGCGCCGATATGCGAAACGGGCGCGGTCGCGCTCAAGCTCCGCGTTGGCAACGCCCGCCGCGTCGACGGTCATCGCCGCGCCTCGATTACGGCGGCGATCTCTTCGGTTGCGGCGCGTTCGGCGGCGCGTTCGGCGGCGCGTTCCAATCCCGGAATGGCGGCGACGGCTTCGTTGGCAACAGACACGGTTTCGTCGTGGTAAGCAGCCGACGCTTGCAACGCCTCTGCGTATTCGTTGGCGGCGACGACGAATTCCCGACCGGCGCCAATGACGTCGGCGGTCATCGGTTCATCGGCGGCGGCGACTTTCGCCGCGCCGCCGATAACGTCGTAGGCGGCAACGGCGCGGTCATAGGCGGCCTTTTCCGCTTCGGGAAATTCACTTGCGGGCGCCGCAGCGTGTTCGTAGGCGGCGGCGACTTTCGCCGCGCCGCCGATAACGTCGTAGGCGGCTTCGTAGGCGGCTTCGTAGGCGTAGGTACCGGCGGCGGCCGCGGCGGCGCGTTTCGCGGTTCTCATGTGGGCGGCCGCCAGTTCAACAACGGCGCGTTCGGCGGCGCGGGCGGCGCGTTGCCTGTCGCGTTCGGCGCGTTCGGCGGCGCGGGCGGCGCGTTGCCTGTCGCGTTCGGCGCGTTGCCTGTCGCGTTCGGCGCGTTGCACAGCGCTTTGCGCCCAATGTTCGGCGCTTTGCGCCCAATGTTCGGCGCTTTGCGCGGCGGCTTGCGCAAAACTTCCGTCGTGTTGCGCCCAAACTTCGTCGTCCCTTTGCCGAGCGCGTTCGGCGCGTTCCGCGGCGCGTTCCGCGGCGCGTCCAGCGGCTTCGGCGGCGGCGCGAGCGGCGCCTTCGTCGGGGGCGGCGCGTTCGGCGGCGCGTTCGGCGCGTTCCGCGGCGCGTCCAGCGGCTTTGGCGGCGGCCGCGGCGCGTTCGACGGCGGCGGCGCGCCCAGCGGCGCGTTCGGCGCGTTCCGCGGCGCGTTGCCTAGCGCGTTCGGCGTCGCGGGCGTCGCGTTCGACGGCGGCGGCGCGTTCGGCGTCGCGTTCGGCGCGTTCCGCGGCGCGTTGCCTGGCGCGTTCGGCGTCGCGGGCGTCGCGTTCGGCGTCGCGTTCGGCGCGTTCCGCGGCGCGTTGCCTGGCGCGTTCGGCGTCGCGGGCGTCGCGTTCGACGGCGGCGGCGCGTTCGGCGATGGCGGCGCGTTCGGCGATGGCGGCGCGTTCGGCGATGGCGCGGTCGGCTTCGGCGGCGCGGTCGGCGGGTACGCAGGCGGCGGCGAGTGCCAAGGCAGCCGCCAGCGCAATGCGCCGCGCCACGGTTGCGGCGCCGGCGCGCGCACGCGGCGCAGACGGCCGATTGCACGGCGCGGCGGCGGTTTGCGCCGCCTCTCGCACCGCGGTTTCTCCGGCGTTCGCGCGGCGGCGCATGGCGCGGGTCACGTGGTGGGCGGGCGCCTCGGCCGCCAGTCGCAGGCGCCGTTCGGCGTCGCGTTCGGCGCGGTCGCACGCCTCGCCAATGGCGGCGCGCACGAATTCAGCTCGGGTATGGCCTTTCTCGGCGGCGGCCGCGTCCGCGCGCGCGCGCAGGCGATGCCGCGGGGCTCGGGGTCGTTCGGCGGCGGGTCGTTGGCCGCGTCCGCGCGCGCGCGCAGGCGATGCGGCAGCTTGAGCGTTATCGCCGTATCGATTGCCTTCGGTCGCATGGTTTTCCCTTCCCTTGCTGGGTGGGATACGGCGCAAGCCTCGCAGATGGACGGGCGACGATCAAGGGTTGCGTTCGGCGCAGATAGCGCGCGATAATACCGGTTACCGCGCCATGAAGAACGCACTCGAACCTCCGCCGCTGAACGCGCAGATCGCGCCCGCCGCGCCGGCGCGCACGTACCTCGCAACCCTCGCGCCCGGCGCCGGCCGCCAGTCCATGCGCCGAACACTCGACCGCGTTGCGCGGCGCCTCGGGTATGGCGCCGCCGCCGACGTCCCGTGGGCGGCTCCGCCCGCCGCAACGCCGGCGGGAAAGCACGGCCAGCGCCGCCCCCCGCGCCGCGCATTAGCCGCCCGCGAAGTGCCTCCACCCCGCGCGCGCAAGCGCCAGCGGCGCGCCGTCCTCTCCGATGACCGCAACCCCCGCCCCGCCCTCAATGGCGCCGATCTCCGTAACCGGCGCGGGCAAAGCCGCCAGCCCCGCCCGCCGCGCCGGCGGAACGGTAAAGGCAAGTTCGTAATCGTCCCCCCCGGCCAGCACCGTCTCCAGCAACCCCGGCGAGGCGCGCAGCCGCGCGCGCGCGGCGGCAGACAGCGGAACCGCCGCCGCGGCAAGGCGCGCGCCAACGCCCGAGGCGCGGCACAAATGCCCGATATCGGCAACCAGCCCATCGGAAACATCGATGGCCGCCGTCGCCACCCCGACCAGCGCGCGGCCGAGCGCAATGCGCGGCTCCGGGCGGCGGAAGCGTTCCGCCAGCGCCGCCCCGGCGTCCGGCAGCGCCAGCGCCAGCGCGGCGTCGCCCACGGTCCCGGAGACATACAGCGCATCGCCCGGCCGCGCGCCCGAACGCCGCAGCGCCCGGCCCGCCTCCACGAACCCGAGCGCGGTAATCGAAACCGCCAGCGGCCCCGGCGTCGCCACCGTGTCGCCGCCCAGCAGGCCGATATCGAACTCGGCCTGATCGCGCGCCAGCTGCGCCGCGAACCCCGCCGCCCACTCCCGCCCCGCCTCCCCGGCCAGGCCCGGCGGCAGGGCAAGCGTCATCAGATAGCCGTGCGGGCAGGCCCCCATCGCCGCCAGATCGCTGAGATTGGCGCGCAGCGCGCGCGCCGCCACCGTGTCCGGCGGGTCGGTCTCGCGAAAATGAACGCCGGCGACAAGCGCGTCCGCCGCGGCGACCGCGTCCCGCCCCGGCGGCGGCGCGATCGCGGCCGCGTCGTCCGTCAGCCCGAACGCGCCGGGCCGCGCGGCGGCAAGCGGCGCGAAATACTCCGCGATCAGCGCGAATTCGTCCATTCGCGTTTCGCGGCCCGCGCCTCCCGCGCCAGCCGATCCACCGCGCCGTTGACGAACCCGATCTCCTTCTCGTCGAAGAAACCCGCGGCGATATCGACATACTCGTTAACAAGTATCTCCACCGGCGGCGCGTCCGCCAGCGCGGCCTCGAACGCCGCGACCCGCAGCAGAGCCCGCATGGTCTCGCTCAGGCGCTCGATGCGCCAGCCTTCGGCCAGCACGCCCGCAATCGCCGGGTCCGCCGCGCCGCGCCCCGCCGCCGCGCCCCGCGCCAGCGACCCGAACAGCTCGACATCCATGCGCGGCCCGTCCTTGCGCCGCGTAAGGTCGGCAATGGCGCGCTCCACATCGTCGCCCGTCAGGCCGACCCGGTACAGCGCCTGGACCGCCGCCAGCCGCGCCCGCGCCCGCCGCGCGCGGCCGCCGCCCGCGCGCCGCGGCCGCGCCGTCATGCGCGCGCCCGGAAACGGTCGCGGAGCGCGATCATCGCCAGGCACGCCGACGCCGCGGCCGCGCCCTTGTTTCCGCGATCCGCCGCCGCGCGCGCCCACGCCTGGGCGCGGGTCTCCACCGTCAGCACGCCGTAGCCGATCGCCAGCCCGCGCTCTGTCGCCAGCCGGTTGAGGCCGTTCGCGCTTTCGCCGCACACATAATCGTAGTGGGTCGTTTCGCCGCGAATCACGCAGCCGAGCGCCACATAGCCGTCCCAGCCGCCCGCCCGGTCCGCCATCGCCACCGCGGCGGGAAGTTCGAACGCCCCCGGCGCCGCCACCGTCTCGCGCCGCGCCCCCGCGCGGTCGAGCGCGGCGGCCGCGCCGGCCTCCAGCGCGGCGGCGATGTCGCGGTAGAACCGCGCCGAAACGACCAGAACGCGCGGCCCCATCGCGTCACCCATGCCCGCGCGGAATGGGCTGGCGCCCGGCGACCCGCAGGCCGAACCCGTCGAGTCCCACATAATCGTGTTCGGCGTTGCTCAGCAGGGTCATCGCGCTGACGCCGAGATCCCGCAGGATCTGCGCGCCGATGCCGATTTCCCGAAGCGCGCTCCCCGCATCGCGGTTTTCGCCCGCGATTCGCTCCTCGATGGCGTGGCGGTGCCTGCTGCCGATCAGCAGTACGACGCCCGACCCGGCGCGGTGAATCGCTATCATCGCGTCGTGCAGCATGCCGTCGCGCTCGCCGCTCGCATCGCCCAGCGCGTCGGCCAGCAGATCGAGCCGGTGAACGCGCGCCAACACCGGCGCCTCGCCGCCGATCTCCCCCTTCACCAGCGCGATGTGCTCGGCGCCGTCGGTCGTGTCGTCGTACAGGATCAGCGTGAACGCGCCGGCGCGCCGCGTGCGCAGCGTCGTCGCAAGCCGCCGCTCGATCGACCGGTCCTTGCGGCGCCGATAGGCGATCAGGTCGGCAATGGCGCCGATCTTCAAGCCGTGGCGGCGGCAATAGGCGATCAGGTCCGACCGCCGCGCCATCGTCCCGTCCTCGTTCATGATCTCGCAGATCGCCCCCGCCGGGGTAAGGCCCGCGAGCCGCGCGATATCGACCGCCGCCTCGGTGTGGCCGGCGCGCACCAGCACGCCGCCGTCGCGCGCAACTACCGGAAACACATGCCCCGGAGTCGCGATATCGTCGGCGCCGCGCCCCGGATCGATGGCGGCGCGTATTGTCGCCGCCCGATCCGCCGCCGAAATCCCCGTGGTGACGCCGTCCTTCGCCTCGATCGACACCGTAAACGCGGTACCGAGCCGGCTCGCGTTGCGCCGCTGCATCGGCTCGAGCCGCAACTGCCGCGCCCGCTCCTCCGTGAGCGCCAGGCAAATCAGCCCCCGCCCGTGGCGCGCCATGAAGGCGATCGCCTCCGGCGTCGCGCACTCGGCGGGCACAACCAGGTCGCCTTCGTTTTCCCGCCGCTCGTCGTCCACCAGAACGAACATGCGGCCCTGGCGCGCGTCCTCGACGATCTCGTCGATGCCCGCGAACACGCTCTTCCCGCCGCCGGGCGCGGCCGGCTCAGCCACCGCCCGCCTCCTGTCGCGCCCGGTCGAGCGCGCGGCGGACATAGCGCGCAAGCATGTCGATCTCGACATTCAGCGCCCGGCCCGCCGCCGCGTCGCGAAACGTCGTCACGCGCCGCGTATGCGAAACAAGGTTGACGGTAAACCGATCGGCGGAAACCTCGTTCACCGTCAGCGAAACCCCGTCGAGCGCGATCGAGCCCTTCGGCGCAACATACGGCGCAAGCCACCCCGGCATCGCCACCGCGAGCACGAGCGAGTCCCCCGCCGGCGCGGTTTCGAGTATCTCCGCAACCCCATCGACATGCCCGCCGACCAGGTGGCCGCCGAGCTCGTCGCCGAGCGCAAGCGCCCGCTCCAGATTGACCGCCGCGCCGACCCGCCACGTCCCCGCCGTCGTGCGCGCCAGCGTCTCCGCCGACGCCTCCGCCGCGAACCCGTCCGGCCCCGTTTCCACCGCCGTAAGGCAGATGCCGGAACACGCGACCGAAGCGCCGACAGCCAGCCCTTCCGCGCCCGGCAGGCCGGCGATCTCGAAGCGCGTGCCGCCGCCGCGCGCGATGGCGGCGACCGTCCCGACCCTCGCGACAATGCCCGTAAACATGGCGAAAAATTACGATACGGGGCGGAGGCTTTCCAGCACGTCGCCGCCGAGGCGGCGCAGGCCTGTGCGCCGGAAGCGCGGCGCGCCGTCGAGAGACCCGACGCCGAACGGCGCGGCCGCGGGCGCGCCGTCGCCGCCCACCGCCACCGGCGCGCGGAACCATTCGATACGATCCACGAGGCCGGCGCGAAGCAGGCTCGCGGCGATGCGCCCGCCGCCCTCCACGAGCAGGCGCGTAATCCCGCGCTCCGCAAGCGCCGCAAGCGCGCCGCGCATGGAGACCCCCTCGCCATCGGGCGCGACGGCGATAACGCTCACGCCCGCCTTCTCCCGCTCCTCGATTCGCGCGCGGTCGGCGTCGGCGCGGCAGATGACCCAAACCGCCCCGCCGCCCGCAAGCGGCGGCGCCTCGAGCGGCAACCGCAGGCGGCTATCGACCGCGACCCGCGCCGGCGAGCGCCCTTCCAGGCCGGGCAGCCGGCACGTCAGGCGCGGGCGGTCGAGCGCCGCCGTGCGGGCGCCCACCAGTATCGCGTCGTGGCGCGCGCGCAGCATATGCCCCCAGGCGCGCGCCTCCGGGCCGGTAATCCACGCGGGGCCGCCGTCCCGCGCCGCAATGCGCCCGTCGAGCGTGCTGGCCACCTTCCATACGACGAGCGGGCGCCCCTCCGTCCGATGCAGGACGTAGCCGCGATGAACCTCCCCGGCCGCTTCCGCGCCCACCCCCTCGGCGACCGCGAGTCCCGCCGCCGCCAGCCGCGCCGCGCCGCGGCCGGAAACGCGCGGATCGGGGTCGCGCATCGCGAATACGCACCGCCGGACTCCGGCGGCAATCAGCGCCTCGGCGCACGGCGGCCCGCGGCCGCGATGATTGCACGGCTCCAGCGAGACATAGGCGGTCGCGCCGTCCGCCGCCGCGCCGGCCCGGCGCAGCGCCTCTGCTTCCGCGTGCGGGCGCCCGCCCGGCCCCGTCCAGCCGCGCCCCGCCGCAACGCCATCGCGGACCAGAACGCAGCCCACCGCCGGGTTCGGCCACACGGCGCCCAGGCCGCGCGCGCCGACCGCGATCGCGACCGCCATCCAGCGCTCGTCCGCGCCCGCATCCGCGCCCGCGTCAGCCGTCATCCCCGCGCGGCAGCTGGCCCACGAACTCCTCGAAATCCCGCGCCTCGCGGAAATTGCGATAAACCGACGCGAACCGGACATAGGCGACCTGGTCGAGCGCGCTGAGCGCGTCCATCGCCAGCTCGCCGACAATCGACGATTCGATCTCCTGCTCGCCCGACGTCTCGAGCTCGCGCACAATGCCGCTGATCGCCCGCTCCACCCGCTCGGTATCGACCGGCCGCTTGCGCACCGCGATCTCGATCGACCGCGCGAGCTTGTCGCGGTCGAAAACCGCCCGCCTCCCGTCCTTCTTGACAACGACGAGCTCCCGCAACTGCACGCGCTCGAACGTCGTGAAGCGCGACCCGCAGGCCGGACAAAAGCGCCGCCGCCGGATAACCGCCATGTCCTCGGTGGGCCGCGAATCCTTCACCTGGCTTTCGGTTTCGCCGCAGAACGGACACCGCATCGCCGCGCCCTCACGCCGGCGCCGGATCGGGCCGAACGCCAAGATCGGCGCCGGGATAAACATCGCGATAGACGTCGGGATAAACCGGAAACCGTCGGCACAGCGCCGCGACCCGCGCCCGCGCCGCCCGTTCCGCCGCGCCGTTCGCCGCTTCGCCGTTCCGCGCCAAGGCGTCCACCGTATCGGCGATGGCGTGGCCTACCTCGCGGAACGCCTCCTCGTCGAAACCCCGCGCCGTCGCCGCCGGCGAGCCGAGGCGGATCCCCGACGTCACCGTCGGGCGCTCGGGGTCGAAAGGTATCGCGTTCTTGTTGCAGGTCAGGCCCGCGCGCTCCAGCGCCGCCTCCACGCGATCCCCCGTCAGGCCCTTGGCGCGCAAATCGATCAACAACAGATGCGTATCGGTCCCGCCGGTGACCGGGTCCAGCCCGCGCGCGCTCAACGTCTCGCCCAGCGCCCGCGCGTTATCCACGACCGCGCGCGCATAGTCGCGGAACTCCGGCGCCAGCGCCTCGCGAAACGCCACCGCCTTCGCCGCGATGACATGCATCAGCGGCCCGCCCTGAAGCCCCGGAAACACCGCCGAATCGATCTTGCGCGCAAGCCCGGGGTCGTCGCACACAATCAGCCCGCCGCGCGGCCCCCGCAGCGTCTTGTGCGTGGTCGCCGTCGCTACATGCGCATGCGGAAACGGCCGGGGATGCGCCCCGGCGGCGACCAGCCCGCCGAAATGCGCCATGTCCACCAGCAGCAGCGCGCCGACGCGATCCGCGATCCCGCGAAAACGCGCGAAATCCACAATTCGCGGATACGCCGAGCCGCCGGCGACGATGAGCCGCGGCTTGTGCGCTTCCGCCAGCGCCTCCGCCTCGTCGTAGTCGATCAACCCGTCCTGCCGCCGCACGCCGTATTGCACGGCGCGGAACCACTTGCCCGACAGGGCCGGCCGCGCCCCGTGCGACAGATGCCCGCCGGCCGCCAGCGACATGCCGAGCAAAACGTCGCCCGGCTTCATCGTCGCCAGCATGACCGCCTGATTGGCTTGCGAGCCGGAATGCGGCTGGACATTGGCGTGGGCGCAGCCGAACAGCGCCCGGGCGCGTTCTGTCGCCAGCTCCTCGGCGCGGTCCGCGAAACGGCAGCCGCCGTAATAGCGCCGGCCGGGATAGCCCTCCGCGTACTTGTTCGTCAGCACCGAGCCGAGCGCGGCGAGCACCGCCGGACTGGCGAGATTTTCCGACGCAATCAGCTCGATCTGGTCCTGCTGCCGGCGCAGTTCGCCCCCCAGCGCGGCGAATATCTCCGGGTCGGCCGCCGCCAGGCAATCGTGCGGGCTGCCGCGTTGGGCCGCCGCCGGACGCGCGCTCACGGCGCCCCGCCGGGCTCGCGCGGCGCGCAATCGAGCATGGCGATGCGCCGCGCGTGGCGCCCGCCCTCGAACGGCGTCGCCAAAAAGGCGTCCAGACACTCAAGCGCCGCCGCCTCGTCGAGCACCCGCCCGCCGAGCGCCAGCACATTGGCGTCGTTGTGCGCCCGCGCCAGGCGCGCGGTCTCCGCGCTGTGGCATACCGCGGCGCGAATGCCGCGATGGCGGTTGGCGGCAATGCCCGCGCCGATGCCCGTGCCGCACATCAACACGCCGAGCGCCGCGCGCCCGTCGAGCACCGCGCGCGCCAGCGCCCGGCCGAATTCCGGATAATCGACCGAATCGCCGCTGTCGGTTCCCAGATCGAGCACCCTGTAGCCCCGGCCCCGCAGCGCGCGCGCCAGCGCCCGCTTGAGCGCGAACCCTCCGTGATCCGACGCGACGGCAATGCGCCCGCCGGCGCCGGATACCGCTTCCGCCATGTGTTCCGCGCCCGCGCCGCAAGCCCGCTGCAATGAACGGCGTTCCTACCACGCCGCGCGCCGCGGCGCCAGCGCGCCTTGCGGGCGCCGGCCGCCCGTGGCACGATGCGCCGCAAGGGCTACTACCCGAGCGCCGGGGGAGACAGCATGGCCGCCGACAGCGCCGCCGACGCGGCCGAACGCTCCAACGCAAAGAGCGCGGACCCGATTCTCGCGCTGACGGCCGGCATCGTGTCCGCCTACGTCAGCCACAATACCATTCCGCCGTCGCAGATTCCCGAGCTGATACAAACCGTTTTCCGCTCGCTGTCGGAAACCGGCGAGACCGGCGCCGCGCCGCGCGGCAAGGCCCCCAAGCCCGCCATCCCCGTCAAACGAACCGTCCAGCCCGACTATCTGGTCTGCCTCGAAGACGGCAAGCGCCTCAAAATGCTGAAGCGCCACCTGCGCACCAACTACAACCTCACCCCCGAGCAATACCGCGCCAAATGGGGCCTCCCCGCCGACTACCCCATGGTCGCCCCCAACTACGCAAAGCGCCGCTCCGAATTCGCAAAAAAAATCGGCCTCGGCCAAAAACGCGCCGAAAAAACCGACCCCCCCGCACACATCCCCGGATAGCATGCGCCGTCGCGCCGAAGGCGCGGACTTCCTGGGTGCGCGGGCGTCCCCGCCCGCACGTCGCCACGCACCGCAGCGCCGGCCGCGAAGCGCGAGCAGCGCCCCCTCATGACGACCTTCGCCCCCCAAAACCGCCGCCAGCCCATCACGGCCGCACCGAAAACCCGCTCGGCCCCAGCAACCCCGGCAACATCGGCCGCGTCCAATCGATCCACTCGCACAACATCGGCCGCGTATCGCGCGGGTCGATTAACTCATGAACCGAAAACGATTCGGCGCGCGGCCCGGGCGCATTCGCCAGCGCCATCTCCGCCTCCAGCGCCCCGCGCAGCGCCTCCGGATCCTCCGCCGCGGCCAATTCGCGCCGGTATTTCACCGCAACGCCCCCCTCCACCGGCAGCGCGCCCATTTCCGCCGACGGCCACGCAAGCACATAACCCTCCGAGCCGTAATGCGCCGCCTGCGCAACCCCGAACGACTTGCGCACAACCACCGATGCCCACGGCACGGTCGATAGCGCAACCGTCAACACCGCCGCCGCGCCCGCCCGTATGGTCCCCGCCGCCTCGGCGGCGGAGCCGATCATGAACCCCGGCTCATCGACGAAACTGACCACCGGAAGATGAAACGTCTGGCAGAACTCCACGAAGCGCCGCGCCTTCGCCGCGCCGTCGGCCGTCATCGCCCCGGCCAGATGGCGGCAATCGTTGGCCAAAACGCCGACCGGCCAGCCGTCGAGCCGCGCCAGCCCCGTAATCTGCCCGCGCCCCCAGCCGCGCCCCATCTCGAAGAAACTCCCCTCGTCCAGAACCAGAGCGAGCGCGCGGCGCATGTCGAACAGCTTGCGCCGGTTGCGCGGAACCAGCGCGGCCAGCTCCGGCGCGCGCCGCCCCCGCGCGTCGCCGGCATCCACTCTATCCGCCAATTCCCACACATTTTGCGGTAGATACGACAAAAACCTCCGTATCCGGTTCAACGCATCGGCTTCGTCCTCCGCAACGCAATCGACCACGCCGTTGCGCTCATGGACCTGCGCCCCGCCGAGTTCTTCCTTGCTCTTGCGTTCGCCGATGGCGCGGCGCACCACCGCCGGGCCGGCGATAAGCACCTGCGCCGTGTCGCGGGTCATGACCGAGAAATGCGAAGCCACAAGACGCGCCGCCGGCAGGCCCGCCACCGGACCGAGCGCGGCCGCCGCCACCGGCACGCTCGCCATCGCCTCCGCGATAACCCTGAACCGGTGGACGGAGCCGGCGGGCGTCCCCACCGTCCCCGACCCCCCGCTTCCCACGCTGCCGCCGCCGCCCTCGTGCAGGCGGATCAGCGGCATGCGATGGCGCGTCGCAAGCCGTTCCGCATAAACGCTCTTGCGCAGCCCGGCGGCGTTCGGCGACCCGCCCTTGAGCGTGAAATCCTCGCCCCCCACAACGCAGGGCCGGCCGCCGACCTTGCCGAAGCCGAGAACGAAATTGGCCGGCGTAAAGCCCTTCGGCTTGCCGTCGGGGCCGCGCTCCGCCGCCCCCGCCCCGGCGCCGATCTCGCGAAACGACCCGCCGTCGAGCACCGCCGCGATGCGCTCGCGCACCGTCATGCGGCCCTTCGCGTGCTGACGCGCCACCGCCTCCGCGCCGCCCTGCTCCGCGGCGAGGCGGCGCGTTTCGTTCGACTCGTCTATCGCCCTCCGCCAAGGCGCCTCGGCGGCGTCCGCGCGGGCGCTCTCCGGCGGCATGGCGCCCGCTAATGCAGTTCGAGCGCCGCGATCAGCCGCTCCGCCCGCGCCCGCTTCGCGGCGTTCGGGTCGCGCTGCACGATGCGCTGCAACGACGCCCGCGTCGTCTTGTCCCCCGCCTCCGCCAGGGCGAAAGCCTGGGCGTCGCGCTCGTCGTAGTAGCTCCAGTCGAACTCCGCGAACGTCAGCGCCTTGTCCCGCCAGTAATACATCGGGCTGTCTGCGGGCCAGCCCGCATAGATGCTGTCCCAGTCTCCCATGCCCGAATAGGGTTCGAGCGAACGCGCGACGACGGGCGCGTCGGCGCGCTGGTAGCGCGCGTCGAGCGATTGCCGCAGCCGGCGCGACCGATTGGGCAGCGCCTTGTGAACGGTCATGCTGTGGAACACGATGGCGTCGCCGAGCGCGAAATCGCCGCCCGCCCACCGCCCCTCCTGCGGGTCGCGCACTTCCATCGCCCCGGCGCCGCTGCATACCCGAAACGGCCATACCCCGCGCCGGTGCGAGCCCGCCGCCACCTGAAGCCCGCCCATCTCCGCCGGGCAGTCGCTCAGCGGAATCCACACCGCGAAAGTTTCCGGCGTGCCCTGGATATGCGGATAATCCTGATGCGCCCGCGTGGTGAACTCCTCCCGCTGCGGAAAGATATTGCGCGGAATGACCATCGAGTGGACCAGCGCCGGCCCGCCCAGCAATCGTTCGATCAACCCCACGACCGCCGGATCGTGCGGCAGCGCGTGAAACTCCGGCAACCGGTATTGCCGCGCCGCCACCTCGACCCACGCATCGTCGGGGTCCACGCACGCCTTGCCGGGCATGGCGGCGCCGTCGCCGCCCGCGATCCAGCCCGCATCGCGCGCGACGCCGCGCATGAGCTCCCCCACCGCCGCGACGCGGTCCGGATCGAGCAAACCGCCGGCGAACAGATAGCCGTCGCGCCTCATGCGCGCGGCGAGAGCCTCCCCGTCGTTGACAATATCGCGCGAATCGACGAACGGATTCATGTGCGCCTCGCATGTTGGCGTTACCGGAAACACAATGGCCGAATTCGATGCCCGACGCAAGCCGCCGGGGCGCCGCGGCGGTTGACGCGGCGCCCCGCCCCCCCGTATCCTGCCTCGGCCGCAGCGCGGCGCGCCAGCGTCCCCTTCGTCTAGAGGTTCAGGACACCGCCCTTTCACGGCGGAAACACGGGTTCGATTCCCGTAGGGGACGCCAACCCCCGCCGCGCGCGGATTGGCCGTGAGCGAACGCGCCGTCGTCCTCGGCACGCGCGGAAGCCCGCTCGCGCTGGCGCAGGCCCGCCGCGCCGCGCGGCGCCTGGCCGGCGCGCACCCCGGCCTCCGAATCCGCATCGCGCCGATACGCACCGCCGGCGACAAGGCGCGCGACCGGCGCCTGGCCGACATCGGCGGCAAGGGCCTCTTCACCCGCGAGATCGACGCCGCCCTGCTCGACGGCCGCATCGATCTCGCCGTCCATTCGCTCAAGGACGTACCCTCTGCCCTGCCCGACGGACTCGCGCTCGACTGCTTCCCCGAACGCGAGGATCCCCGCGACGCCTGGATCGCCCGCGCCGGCGGCGGGCCGCGCGCCCTGCCCCGCGGCGCAGCGGTCGGCACATCGTCGCCGCGCCGCGCCGCGCAACTGTTGCGCCTGCGCCCCGATCTGCGAATCGCCCCCCTGCGCGGCAATGTCGGGACGCGCCTGGCCAGGGTCGCCGCCGGCGCGGTCGACGCAACCCTGCTCGCCGTCGCCGGGCTGCGGCGCCTCGGCCGCGCCGGCGCCATCGGCGAAGCGCTGGATACCCGAACCATGCTGCCCGCCGTGGGCCAGGGAACCATCGCCATCGCCCGGCGCCGCGGCGACGCCGCCATGCGCGCCCTCCTCGCGCCGCTCGACGACCCCGACGCCGCCGCCGCATCCCGGGCCGAGCGCGCGATGCTCGCGCGGCTCGGCGGCTCGTGCCGCTCGCCCATAGCCGGCCTCGCGGTCGCCGCCCCCGGCGGGCGCATTGCGCTCACCGGGCTGGTCGCGCGCCCCGACGGCAGCGTCGTCATCGTCCTCTCCGATTCCGCCCCGGCCGCCGAAGCCGCCGCGCTCGGCGAGGCGCTCGGCGCCCGCCTCGCCGAACGCGCCGGCCCCGGCTTCTTCGACGAGCGCGCCTCCGGCGAACGGCGGAACGACAGGATGACGGGATAACGGGATGACCGTAATCGTGGCCCGGTCCGCCGGCGGCGCGGCGGCCTTCGCCGCCAGGCTCGCCGGGCGCGGCGTCCCCGCCGTCGCGGCGCCCGTGCTGCGCATCGCGCCGATTCCGGGCGCGGAAACCCGCGCCGCGCTGGCCGGCGCGCGCGCGATCCTGCTCACAAGCGCGAACGGCGCGCGCGCGCTGGCCGCCGCCGACGCGCCCCGCGAAACCCCCATCGTCGCCGTGGGCGACGCGACCGCGGCGCGCGCGCGCGCGCTCGGCTTCGCCGATGTCCGCTCGGCAAACGGCGACGCCGCCGCGCTGGCGGCCTTCGCCGCCGCGCGCCTCGACCCCGCCGACGGGCCGCTGGTCCATGTTTCGGGCCGCGACGCCGCCGGCGATCTCGCCGGCGCGCTGCGGGCCCGCGGTTTCGCGTGCCGGCGCGCGGTCCTTTACGAGGCTGTCGCCGTCGGCGCGCTGCCCGCGGCGGCGGAGCGCGTCCTGCGCGCCGGCGGCGCGCGCGCGGCGGCGCTGTTCTCCGCGCGCGGCGCGCAAACCCTCGCCGCCCTGGCCCGCCGCGCCGGTTTGGCCGGCAGGCTGCGAAGCATCGACGCCTGGTGCCTGAGCGCGGCGGTGGCCGAAGCCGCGCGCCCCGCCGGGTGGCGGCGCGTCATCGCCGCCCCCCGGCCCCGCGCCGCCGCCTTGCTGGATATGCTGGCCGCCGCGCGCGGCGGCGCGGCGCCATAGAAAGATTTGTATTCGCGGCCGGCCGCCGCTAGGCTTGCGCCGTCCCGGGACAGTGCGAATTTCAACGCAGAGGCATCGGCGCTTTGGTTGATATCTTCAGAGAGGTGGAGGAGGACGTCCGCCGCGATCGGCTGCTGGCGCTCTGGACGCGCTGGCGGTGGCCCGTTGTCGCCGCCGCCGTCGCGCTCGTCGGCGGCACCGCCGCCGTCGTCGGATGGCGCAACTATACAGAGGCCGGCGCCGCCGACCGCGGCAGCCGCTTCGCGGCCGCCATGCGGTTCGCGGATCGCGGCGAGTTCGAGCGCTCGGCGCGCGCGTTCGCCGCGTTCGCCGAGGAAGAGAGCGGCGCATACGCCGCGCTCGCGCGCCTGCGCCAGGCCGCCATGCTGGCCCAGGCCGGCGATTCCATCGGCGCGGTGGCGGCCTACAACGCCCTGATCGATTCCGGCGCCGATCCCGTGTTCGTCGACCTGGCGCAGGTGCTCGCGGCGCAGCGCCTGATCGACCGCGGCGAAACCCGCGGCGCCGAGACCCGCCTGCGCCCCATAGCCGACGGCGCCGGTCCCTGGCGCCACTTGGCGCGCGAGGCCATCGGCTACGCCGCCCTCCACGACGGACGGCTCGCCGAGGCGCGAAGCGCGTTCGAAGCGCTGCGCGACGAGGAAGGCGCGCCCGAAGGAGCGCGCGCCCGCGCCGAACGCATGATCGCGGCGCTGGGAGGCGGCGAATGACCGCGCGAATCGCCGCGCTCGCCGCGGCCCTGATACTGCTCGGCGGATGCAGCTGGTTCGACGGCCTGTTCGGCGAGGAAGACGAAGACCTCCTGCCCGGCGAGCGCATTTCGGTGCTGGTGCTGCAACGCGCGCTTGAGGCCGACCCCGCTTTGGCCGAGCGGCCCGTCGCGCTCCCCGCCCCCACCGTCGGCGACGAGTGGCCCGTGCCGTGGGGAACGCCGACCCACGCGCCGCAGCGCCCCGCCGCGGGGGATACTTTCGGCCTGCAATGGCGCCGCGGCGCCGGCGCGGGCGAAAGCGGCGAAAACGCCATTCTGTCCGGCCCCGCCATCGCCGCCGGACGCGCCTATGCGATGGACGCCGAATCGAAGGTCGCCGCCGTCGATCTGCAAACCGGCGCCCGCGCCTGGACGGTCGATCTGCTGCGTAGCGGCGAAAACGAAGATCTCAGCCTCGGCGGCGGCGTGGCGTTCGCCGACGGGCTTCTGTTCGCGGCGACGCCGTTCGGCGACGTCGCCGCCATCGACGCCGATACCGGCGCCGTCGTATGGCGCCGGACCGTGTCGAGCGTGTTTCGCGCCGCCCCGGCCGTGGCCGGCGGGCGCGTTTTCGCCGTCGGCGCCGACAACCGCCTGTTCGCGTTCGACGCCGCCGCGGGCGAACAACTATGGACGCATGAAGGCATCGCCGAACCCGCCGGCCTGCTCGGCGCCGCCGTGCCCGCCGTCCGCGGCGAACTCGTCGTCGCCGCCTACTCGTCCGGCGAGGTGTTCGCCCTGCGCGTCGAAAACGGGCGCGTCGCATGGAGCGATTCGCTGATCCTGCAGGGCCGCCTCGGCGCGCGCGCCAGCCTGGCCGATATCGACGCCAGCCCCGTAATCGACGGCGACACGGTGTTCGCCGTGAGCCAGGGCGGGAGCTTCGCGGCGATCGACCTGCGCTCGGGCGGGCGGCTCTGGGACGAGGAAATCCCCAGCGCGCAAACCCCGTGGCTCGCCGGAGACTATCTGTTCGCGGTCACGGTCGATGCCGAACTGGTCTGCATCCGGCGCGCCGACGGGCGCATCCGCTGGGTATCCGCCATGCCGCGCTACGAAGACCCCGACGACCGCGAAGACCCGATCCAGTGGACCGGCCCCGTTCTCGCCGGAGACCGCCTGATCGTGGCCGGCAGCCACGGCGAGATCCGCATGTTCTCGCCATACGACGGCGCGCCGGCCGGAACGGCGGCGCTGCCGGGAGGCACGCGGGCCGCGCCCGCCATCGCGGGCGGAACGGTCTATTTCCTCACGCGGGACGCGGAACTCGCCGCCTTCCGCTAACCGCCGCGCGGCATGGCGCGCGAAACGATGCGCGAAACGATGCGCAAATTGGCGCGCGTCGCCATCGTCGGCCGGCCGAACGTCGGCAAATCGACCCTGTTCAACCGCCTCGCCGGGCGGCGCGCGGCGCTGGTCGGCGACAACCCCGGCGTCACGCGCGACTGGCGCGAGGGACCGGCCCGCCTCGGCCCCGCGCGCTTCCGGCTGATCGACACCGCAGGCCTCGGGGACGCGCTCGACGACAGCCTCGAGGCGCGCGCCCTCGCCCACACCGGCGCCGCCCTCGATACCGTCGATCTCACGCTCTTCGCGCTCGACGGACGCGCCGGCCTGACCCCGGTCGATCGTCATTTCGCGCGCTGGCTGCGCCGCCGCGGCGGCCCCGTCGTCGTGCTCGTCAACAAGGCCGAAGGCGGCGCCGAACAAACCGCCATCGACGCCCTCGAACTCGGCCTCGGCGACCCGGTCGCCGTATCGGGCCAGCACGGCTCGGGCATGGCCGAACTGTACGACGCGATGGTCGCCGCCTGCCCGCGCCTGGGCGCGGACGAAGACGCCGAACCCGCCCCCGCCGACGCGCTGAAACTCGCCATCGTCGGGCGCCCCAACGTCGGCAAATCGACCCTGATGAACCGCATGCTCGGGGAGGCGCGCGTGCTCGCCGGCCCGGAGCCCGGCATCACCCGCGACGCGGTCGCCGCGCGCTGGCGCTGGCGCGGGCGCGGCGTGGAGCCCATCGACACCGCCGGCCTGCGCCGCAAGAGCCGCGTCCCCGCGGGCGGAATCGAGCGCCGCGCCGCCGGCGCTACGCGGCGCGCCATCGCCGCCTGCCACGTCGCCGCGCTCACCGTCGACGCCACAGGCCCCATGGACCGGCAGGATTTCGCCATCGCCCGGCAGATACTCGACGAGGGCCGCGCCATCGTCATCGCGGCCAACAAGTGGGACCTCGTCCCGCCCGCCGCGCGCGGCGCCGTGCGCGCGCAACTCGCCCGGCAGCTGCGCTCCGCCCTCGCGCAAGCGCGCGGCGTCGCCGTGGCGCCCGTTTCGGCGCTGACCGGAAGCGGCCTCGACCGCCTGATGCATGAGGCGTTCGCCAGCCGCGATGTATGGAGCCGCCGCCTGCCGACCGCCGAGCTCAACCGCTGGCTCGCCGCAATGCTGGCGCATCGCCCGCCCCCGCTCGACAGCGGCCGCCGCGTGCGCGTGCGCTATATCGCGCAGGTCTCGGCCCGCCCCCCCACTTTCGCGCTGTTCGTAAACCGCCCCGGCGGCCTCGCGGAATCGTGGCGGCGCTACCTGATCAACGGCTTGCGCGAATCGTTCGACCTGCCCGGAACGCCGATTCGCCTCCTGCCCCGCGCCGGCCGCAACCCGTATGCGCCGACGAAGCGCGCGCCGACGCGCGGATCGCCGCCAGCGCGCCCCCGCCGCGCCTGACGCCCCGCGGCGCTACGGAGCCGATCCATTCGCCGCGCCGGCTTCCGCGGCCTGCGCCAGAAAGTCCTCGCCGTCGCCGCAGCGAATCACAAGCTCCGCGATACGACCCAAACGCTCGGGATCCGCGACGCCGTCGAGCAACCCCGCCAGGCGCGCCCCCGTCTCCCCATCGAACTTGAGCGCCGCCTGACGCAACAACAGCGCCCGCTCCCGCTCCAGCCCGCGCTCACGGATGCGCTGCTCATCCTCGCGGATGCGCTGCTGGCCCTCGCGGATGCGCTGCTCATCCTCGCGAATGCGCTGCACGCCCTCGCGAATGCGCCGCTCGCCCTCACGGATGAGCCGCTCGCGACGGTCGTACCAAGCATTGAAGTTCTCTACCGCTATTTCCATGGCCCCCAAATCCCCCGCCAAGCGCGCCGCCTCGAACGCAGCCGCAAACCGCGCGTCGCCCTGCATCCGATCACGCGCGAACAAACGCGATACCCAGTCCGCAACCACGCGACGCAACTCGTCATGCTCAGGCCCCGCCAGCAACCGCGCCAAACTGCCCACCGCCGCCGCAACATGCGGAGGCGAACCCTGCTCCAGCGCAATCTGCGCCGAAACAATGTTGTCGCGCGGCAAATCCTCGACACGCAACCCATGCATGTCAAGCAATAAATACCGCTGACGAGGCTGAAACGGAGCCAAAGCCTCCGAAACCCCCGATATCGTCGCAAACGCATCCAATGGCGCAGACCAACGCCGACGACCGTTATACACCACAATGGGCAACACCGGAGGCAACTTGCCGTCCCCGCAAAAATCGCCCGCACGTATCCGCTTCTGAAACAACTGCCCGCTATACGCAAGCACACGCGCCCCCATGCGCGGATCCACCGTCGCCTGAAACTCCAGCATGACCGCAAGCCAAAGACAGTCGCCGGCGCCGCCGCCGCGAAAACGCACGCGCCAAACCTTGTCGCCGCGGCTCTGCCGCAGGTCGCGATCTACATATTCCGTCGACATCGGTTCGAGCGTCGCAAGATCGAGCGCGGCGGCGACCCCCGGAGGCGCGAAGCCGAGCAGAAGGTGTTCGACCACCGCCGCGAACTCGTGCCAGAACTTGTACGCGGCGTCGTGGTTAGCGGGCATGGGCGCGCCTCCCGGCGGCAAACGGCGAACTCCCGCAACCGTACCCCAACCCGCCCCGGCGCCGGCAACCCCGCCGAAGGCGGGGCCCGGGACCGCGGGCATCCTGCCCGCACGTCGGCAACCGCCCCGAACCCCGCCGGGAGAGGCGCGCCTCTCGCGCCAACGCCGCCCCGCCCGCGCTCCCAGGCGAAGCGGCGGCGGCGCGGGAGGATGCGCCGCCGCCAGGGTTGCGCTACCAGACGACGCCGGCGCCGATGCGCGAGACCACTTCGCCCCCGGTGCTTATCGCCGCGCCGATGTTGACGAAGATGTTGGACTCGCGGTCCAGCCGGGTGCTGAGGCCCAGCGCCAGCGCCTGTTCGCCGCGATAGTTGCCCGCCCCGGCCCCGACATAGACCCGGCCGCCGCCCGGAACGACGTTCGGCAACGCGGTGAGCGCCGAGGCCATCGCCGCGGAACCGTCCACGCGCTCCGAAAGATCGTTCAGATCGCGGCGGACGCCGTCGACGCGGCCCGTCAGCGCGTTGACTTGCGCGAGCGCTTCCGCGCCGTCGAACAGGCTCATGGGCAGTGTGCGCAGACGGCCCCCGCCGGGGCCGATTTCCTGCACCACCACTTCGTCGATAGCGCCGGCGTCATCCAGTTTCCGGAGCGCCTTGCGGTCGTCGAGCTCGATAATCGCCGCCCGCCCGGCAATGCTCCGGGGGTCCGGGTCGTCGCTGTCGGTTGCCGGCACTGTGACGCCGTCGGTCTCTCCGTAGGGCTTGCCGTAGAGCGCCTGGAACAGATAGGCGAGGCGCTCGGTAGCCGACACGGCGTTCGCCGCCCGCTCCTGCTCGCTCGCGCCTGCATCCGCCAAGGCTTTGTTCTTGTCCAGCTCCAGGAACTCTTCCATCGTCGTGCCGACGGGTTCGCCATCGGCGCCCGTTACCGGCCGGTTCGACAGTTCGCTGTTGCTGAGCAGCGCGACCAGCGTCATGATCTGCTCGTTGGTCGCCCCCTTGAGGGTGACCACCACGCGATCATCGCCGGTTCCCGTGCGGATTTTCACGGTCTCGACACGCTTCGTCGATCCCCGGTCGGTCTCCGCGACGATTTCCCGAACATTGCCGCCATCGCCTTCCCCGGTTTGCACATAGCCGTCGTCGTCGGTTGTGACGTCCAGATTGCTTGTCCTCTCCTCGATTTTCTGGTTTACCGCCGCCACGGCGAGATCGCCCTCGACCGCGTCGTCGATAATCGTGTCCAGCGCGGCGATGCGCTGGAAGGCGCTCGCGTCTTCGCCGCGGCGGCCGTCGTCGTCGGGGGCGCCCATGTCGGCGTCCAGCGCCGCAATGCGCTGGAAGACCGTGCCCTCGCCGCGGCCATCCGCGTGCGGCGGCTGATTGCCTTGGCCCAGGCGATTGTCCACGCCGGTCACTTCATCCTCGATCGTCTTCGTCGTTGTCTCGAGGGTCCCGACGCGGCGCCCGACCGAGCGTGCATCGAGCTCCAGCGTGGCGACGCGAATGCCGAGTTCGGGCGCGCCGGGTTCGAAACTCGCCCCGCCGGCCACCAGCCGGCCCTGCGAATCCACGCCCAGGAGCCGCGCCAGCCCCTCTTCCGCCGCAAAGCCCGGAAGACGGTAGCTGTGCCCCGCGGCGCCGATGACCGCTTCGTTGGCGGCGGCGGCAACCCCGGCGCCGATGGCGATGGCGTTCGCCCCCGCCGCCTCCGCGCCGCGGCCCAGCGCGATGCTGCCGGCCCCCGACGCATGAGCGTAAGCGCCGACCGCCGTGGCGCGATCGACCGACAAGCCGCATTGCGCCTTGAGCCGCGTCTGCACCGCGCCGCGGGCGGCTTCTCCCGCTTCCGTCCACGCGAACATGTCAGCGTTCGCCTGCTCGGCGGCTGTGAGATATTTGAGACATTCCGTTTCGAAGTCCACGGCGTCATCGACATATCGCCCCGCGTCCTCGGCGCACTGGACGAGTTCCCACAAGCGCCCGTTTTGCGGGACGATGTCATGGACCTCGGCTCCGGCGACGGCGGCGCGTCCGAGCGCAACGGTCTCGGCGCCGAACGCCACGGCGGCCTCGCCGATCGCGGTGGCGTCGGCCGCGGCGCCCGTCTGCGCCGCCAGACCCACCGCCGTGCCGCTCCTTCCGGCCGCGTTGGCGAGCGAGCCCACCGCGGTGGACCATTGGCCGAACGCGCCGGCGTTTTCCCCCAGTGCAGTGGCGTTCAGGCCCGGCGCGTCGGCCCACGAGCCAACGGCGGTGGACCATTCTCCGGCGCCGCTGGCGCCCGCGCCGGCTCCGACCGCGAGCGCGCCCGCGGCCGCCGCGCGCGCGTCGCCGCCGAGCGCCGTGGCGTAGGTTCCCATCGCGTGGGCGTTGGCGCCCACGGCAACGGCCTTGTATCCGCCGCCCGGCTGCGGGACCGAGTTCTGCAACGCAATCTCGAGCCGCCCGGAAGCGCGCGCCGCCTCCAGCCCCGGGGTGCGGTAGAGAATGCCGCCGATAATCGCGAAGGGGCGGTTCGCGCGTGCGCCGTCGGCGAGATACGCCGCGGCGTCATCGTACTTCGCCACGATATCGGCGGCGGCGAAGTCGCGGGCGCCGAAGCCGAAGAAGGCGTCGATCTCCCAAGCCGGATACACATGGTCGTCCACGCTAATCCATCCCGAGGACCGGTTCTCGACCTCGAGATACGCCGCGAAGTCGTCGTAAGTCGGCAGCGTGTCGGCGACGCCCACATAGCCTTGGGGCCCCAATGCCGCGGGGCCGGCGACGGCCTCCGCGCCGACGGCGACGCCGGCGGAGGCGAAGGCGTCGGAGCGCGCCCCGACCGCGGTGCTCCGGCTGGCCCGCGCCCGCGCCCGGGCGCCCAGCGCCGTTCCGTTGTAGATGTAGAATTCGTTCAGGCGCTCGCGCAGGCGCGCCTGAACGCCTTGTCTGAACGCCAGCCCCGCCGCCGAATCCGCGGAAAGATTCGCGTTTTCCCGTTCCGCGGCGGTCAGCGCGCGGTCGCAAAAATCGGCGAATCGTCGACCATCGGCCGCGATTCGGGCGTCCTCGGCGCAGCTGATCATCGCTTCGATACCGCCCTCGGGGAGATCCCACGCGCCGCGCACGCCGGGCCCCCAGTTCGCCGCTTCGGCGCCGCGGCCTACCGCCGTGTTCGAGTTCCCGATGGCGCTGGACCAGTAACCGAGCGCGGTAAGGCTGTCGCCGCCATAGGCGCCGTAGATCTTCGTGAAACTGCCCAACGCAACGCTGGCGTTGCCGGCCACGCGCGAATCGAGCCCGATGGCCACGGACCAATCCGCGCTTCCGCTCCACGCTTGAGGCGTGGCGAAGACAGTGGCGTTCGCGCCGAGCGCTGTCGAACCCTGCTGCATCGCGCGCGCGTGCTGGCCGATGGCCGTGGTCCTGCCGCTGCTTGCCAATGCCCGGTCACCGACCGCGATGGCGCCGTTCGCCGCATGGGAATTGAGACGCGCCTTCAAACGGGTCTGAATCGCGCGGCGATAGGCCTCCCCGGCGCTGTTGCCGGGAAGCAGGTTCGCATGCTCCTTTTCCGCCTGTGTGAGGGACTGGGCGCAATCGTTGGCGAACCGTTGACCGTCGGTCACATAAGCGGAATCCAGCGCGCAAACTGTCAGATAGGTCACGCCCTCGGGAATGGCTGTCGAGTGTTCGCCGTCCGGCCCCCAATTCGCGGCCCATGCCTGCCGGCCCAACGCGACATTCCCGTCGCCTATGGCGGCGGAATCCGTACCGATCGCCGCGATGTTTCTCCCGAAGGCGGTCGCGCGGTTGCCCATTACCGCGGAGGCGTCGCCGAATGCGCGGCTCCAGTGCCCCACGGCGACGGAGTCGCGGCTGAAAACCCGCGACCCTTCGCCGACCGCCGTGGCCTTCCACCCCGGCGCGCCGGCGCCGGCGCCGACAGCGGTACTCCCATCTCCCGTTGCGTACGAACCGGTGCCGAGCGCTGTGCTTGACGCCACCGTAGCCCGGGCATCGCGGCCTACGGCGGTGGTTTCGTATGCCTTTGCCCTCGCATTGTCTCCAAGGGCCACCGTGTTGGCGTTCGGCAGGCCGATGGCGTTCGGCAAATTGGAATCGGTCAGCCCCCGGTTGTCGTCGAACGCCTCAAGCTCCCTGACATAATAGAGATTGCCGTCGATGACGGCGAACAACCTGTTCGCGCGGCCGCTGTCGGCCAGATACGCCGCCGTATCCGTATAGGTCGCGATCAGCTTGTCGGCGGTGACGGCCCCTTCGTCGAAGAAACCGGGGATATTCCAATTGGGCAGCACGCGCGACCCGATCCGGACCCAGTTTCCGGCGTTTTTGCCGTCGTTGGCGTTGTAGTCCGCCGCATCGGCGAATGTCGGAACGGTGACGACGTCGTCGGCGCCGGTTCCCAGTTTAAGCGCATGCGTCGGCGCGTATCCAAGGCCGGCGAGGCCGAGAAAAACGAGAAAGGCTAACGCGATTCGGCGCTCAGCCCCAGTCGTGCGGGGGGGGGGGGGGGGGGGGCGTACAAAAGATTCGGTCATGGCGCGTTTCCTCCGGATTTTTCGTTGCGGCGCCTTGCGCGCGCGCGAGGTCTGCAACCCGCGCCAGCGCCGCTCACGCACAAGTTATAACAAGGGCTATTGATGTTGACTCGTTGCTATTGTCTGTTCGATGGGGATATGGTTTGGTTATGTTCCTGTTCGGCCACACAAAGGGGATAGTGCGATGACGATAGCGTTGCGAACGGACTTTGACGCGGTTCGGGTTCGCGCGGCCGCTCGGGCGGCGGGGGATAGCGCCCAGGCGTGTCGGCTTCTGTCGATTGCGGCCGTTTACGAAGCGAAGTCACGCGCCGAGGCTGCGGCGTTGGGCGGGATGAGCCGTCAAACGCTTCGGGACTGGGTGCGCCGCTTCAACGCCGAGGGTCCGGACGGCCTTGCGAGCCGCAAGGCTCCGGGAGCGCGTCGGCGGTTGAGCGCGGCGCAGTTGGCGGAGCTGGCTGAGCTCGTCGAGACCGGCCCCGATCCGCAGACCGGCGGCGTGGCGCCCCGGCGGCGGGTTGACCTGCGGGCGGAGATCGAGCGCCGGTTCGGAGTGGAGTATCATGAGCGCGCGGGGTCGGCGCCGCGGTCGTCATGCCCATGGCGAACACCGAGGCGATGCAACACCGCATCGACGAGATTGCGCGCATCGTCCGCCCCGGCGCTCATGCCATTCTCCTGCTCGACGGCGCCGCCCGGCACACCGCCGACGCGCTCGAATGGCCGCGCAACATCGGCCCCTTGCTGCCGCCGCCCTACGCGCCCGAATTCAACCCGGTCGAGCACGTCTGGCAGTATCTACGCCAGACGCGGTTATCCAACCGCGTCTTCGAGAGCTACGGCGACATTGTCGATGCCGCCGGCGACGCTTGGAGCCGCCTGATCGCCATGCCGGAGAAAATCGCATCCATCGGCACGCGAAAATGGGCACAGAAAGGTCAATATCAATAGCCATTGGTATTACCGCGCTTCCGCCGCCGCGCGCAACCCTGAAATACGGCGCCCTTCGGGTTGCCCCCTCCGGAGGTCGGAACGCGCCGAACCGGCGGCCGGCCATGAGTATCCGCACGGCGGCAACGAAGCCGGGCGCCCACTCGATCGCGGATATCCCCGCCTTGAGCTCGGCGACATCGGCCTTGGCGGCGACGCCCTCGGTCACGGCGTCGTTCATGGTCGTGACAATGGCTTCGGCCAAAGGCTCCTTCGCGCCTGCCGCGGTCAGCGCACGGGCGGCCTTGAGCGTGTCGAAGGCAAAAGCGGGCATGGCGCCTGTACCGGAAGTGCCTGACCCCGCCGACGGCGGGGCTTGGGTGCGCGGGCGTCCCCGCCCGCCGCGCCGGCGACGGTTAGCGCACGGTCGAGCGCGACGCTACCCGATCGACGGCCTGCGCGAATCGTCCGACCTGCCCGGAACGCCGATTCGCCCCCTGCTCCGCGCCCTCCGGGGGATCAGAACGCGCCGAACAGGCGGCCGGCCATGAGTATCTGCACGGCGGCAACGAAGCCGAGCACCCACTTGACCGCGGATATCTCCGCCTTGAGCTCGGCGACATCGGCCTTGGTGGCGACGCCCTCGGTCACGGCGTCGTTCATGGTCGTGACAATGGCTTCGGCCAAAGGCTCCTTCGCGCCGGCCGCGGTCAGCGCACGGGCGGCCTTGAGCGTGTCGAAGGCGAAAGCGGGCATGGCGCGGGGTCTCCGGCATCGACATCAAGCAGCGGCAATATGGCGCGGGCGAAGGCGCAAGTCAAACGCGCCGGCCCCGGAGACTCGCGGCCTGCCGGGCCCGGCGCCCGTACCGGAATGCCTGTCCCCGCCGACGGCGGGGCTTGGGTGCGCGGGCGTCCCCGCCCGCCGCGCCGGCAACGGTTAGCGCGCGGTCGAGCGCCCTGCCCGGAACTCCGATTCGCCTGTTGCCGCGCGCCGGCCGCAACCCGTATGCGCCGGCGAAGCGCGCGCCGACGCGCGAATCGCCATCGGCGCGCTTGGCGCCCCGCAGGCATCCGCTCGATTCGCGGCTCTACGGAGCCGGCCCGTTCGCCGCGCCGGTTTCCGCAGCCTGCGCCAGAAAGTCCTCGCCGTCGCCGCAGCGAATCACAAGCTCCGCGATACGCCCCAAGCGCTCAGGATCCGCGACGCCGTCGAGCAACGCCGCCAGGCGCGCCCCCGTCTCCCCATCGAACTTCAGCGCCGCCTGACGCAACAACAGCGCCCGCTCCCGCTCCAGCCCGCCCTCACGGATGCGCTGCTCGTCCTCGCGGATGCGCTGCACGCCCTCGCGAACGCGCCGCTCGCCCTCACGGATGAGCCGCTCGCGACGGTCGTACCAAGCATTGAAGTTCTCTACCGCTATTTCCATGGCCCCCAAATCCCCCGCCAGGCGCGCCGCCTCGAACGCAGCCGCAAGCCGCGCGTCGCCCGACATCCGCTCGCGCGCGAACAAACGCGATACCCAGTCCGCAACCACGCGACGCAACTCGTCATGCTCAGGCCCCGCCAGCAACCGCGCCAAACTGCCCACCGCCGCCGCAACATGCGGAGGCGAACCCTGCTCCAGCGCAATCTGCGCCGAAACAATGTTGTCGCGTGGCAAATCCTCGACACGCAACCCATGCATGTCAAGCAATAAATACCGCTGACGAGGCTGAAACGGAGCCAAAGCCTCCGAAACCCCCGATATCGTCGCAAACGCATCCAATGGCGCAGACCAACGCCGACGACCGTTATACACCACAATGGGCAACACCGGAGGCAACTTGCCGTCCCCGCAAAAATCGCCCGCACGTATCCGCTTCTGAAACAACTGCCCGCTATACGCAAGCACGCGCGCCCCCATGCGCGGATCCACCGTCGCCTGAAACTCCAGCATGACCGCAAGCCAAAGACAGTCGCCGGCGCCGCCGCCGCGAAAGCGCACCCGCCAGACCTTGTCGCCGCGGCTCTGCCGCAGGTCGCGATCTACATATTCCGTCGACATCGGTTCGAGCGTCGCAAGATCGAGCGCGGCGGCGACCCCCGGAGGCGCGAAGCCGAGCAGAAGGTGTTCGACCACCGCCGCAAACTCGTGCCAGAACTTGTACGCGGCGTCGTGGTTAGCGGGCATGGGCGCGCCTCCCGGCGGCAAACGGCGAACTCCCGCAACCGTACCCCAACCCCGCCGGGCGCGCACGGCGGAGTCGTTTCGCGCCGCCGCGCGGGGTATCCTTCCCGCCCCTTGAGCCTTCCCGGATCCGCCCGCGTGCAAACCCGTTTTACCTTGGCGCAACTCGCCGACCCTGACATCGCGCGCGCGAACGAAATCCTGCGCGCCTGCGTGCATTGCGGCTTCTGCACCGCGACCTGCCCCACCTACACGCTGCTCGGCGACGAGCGCGACAGCCCGCGCGGGCGCATCGTACTCATCAAGGACATGCTCGAGTCCGGGCGCCCCGCGCGGGCGAGCGCGGCGCGGCATATCGACCGCTGCCTGTCGTGCCTCTCGTGCATGACCACCTGCCCATCCGGCGTGCATTACATGCATCTCGTGGACCACGCGCGCGTCCATATCGAGCGCACCTTGCGCCGGCCGCTCGCCGAGCGCGCGCTGCGCGCGTGGATCGCCTGGATCGTCCCGCGCCCGCGCCTGTTCCGGCTGGCGCTGCGCGCCGCCCGGGCGGCGCGGCCGTTTGCGCGCCTCGCGCCCGGGCGCCTCGCGACCCTGCTGGAGATGGCCCCGCCCCGGCTTCCGAAACCCACGCCCGAAGACCGCCCCCGCGTCGTTCCCGCCGCCGGCCGCCGCCGGGCGCGCGTGGCGCTTCTCGCGGGCTGCGCGCAGCTTGCGCTGGCGCCGGAAATCAACCGCGCCGCCGCCCGCCTGCTCTCGCGCCACGGCTGCGAAATCGTGGCTGCGAAGGGCGCCGGATGCTGCGGCGCGCTCACGCACCACATGGGCCGCCGCGCGCCGGCCCTGCGCGCCGCCAGGCGCAACGTCGCCGCCTGGAGCCGCGAGATCGAAAACGGCGGCCTCGACGCCATCGTCGTAACCGCCTCCGGCTGCGGCACGACGATCAAGGACTACGGCCACATGCTGCGGCGCGATAGCCGCTGGGCGGCCCCGGCGGCCGCGGTTTCCGGGCGCGCGCGCGACATTACCGAGTGGATGAACGCAATCGGCCTGCGCGGCGTGTCCGCCCGCGGCGGGCGCGTGGCGTATCAGGCGGCGTGCTCCCTGCGCCACGGGCAGAAAACGATCGAGGCGCCGCGCGCCCTGTTGCGGGAGGCCGGTTTCGAGGTCGTGGAGCCCGCCGATTCGCATCTCTGTTGCGGCTCCGCGGGAACCTACAACCTGTTGCAGCCCGATCTCGCGGGCCGCCTGCGCCGGCGCAAGCTCGACGCGCTCGCCGCCTGCGCGCCCGACATGATCGCCAGCGGCAATATCGGCTGCATGACGCAGCTCGCGGACGCAAGCGCGCCCGTCCTGCACACCGCGCAGCTGCTCGACTGGGCAACCGGCGGCCCCGACCCCCGCCCCCGCCCCGCGGCATGAATGCGCGGCATCGCCGCGTCTGGCGGCTTGCCGCGCCCAACATCCTCGCCAATCTCACCATCCCCCTGCTCGGCGCGGTCGATACCGCGGTCGTGGGCGGCCTCGGCGCCGCCGAAATCGGCGCGGTCGCCGTCGGCGCGACCGTGTTCTCCTTTCTCTACTGGGGGTTTTCGTTCCTGCGCATGGGCACGGCCGGGTTCGCCGCCCAGGCCCACGGCGCCGGCGATGCCGAGGCCGCGCTGGCGGCGCTGCTGCGGGCGGCGGCGTTCGCCGCCGCGGCGGGCGTCGCGCTGTTTCTCCTGCGCGGCCCCATCGCGGCCGCGGCGCTGGCGCTGATCGCGCCCAGCGGCGCGGTCGCCCCGCTCGTCGAAAGCTACATCGCGATTCGCATATGCGCCGCCCCCGCCGCGCTCTTCAACATGGTCCTGCTCGGCTGGCTGATCGGCCGCCAGCGCATGGTAGCCGCGCTCATTCTGCAACTCGTCGTCAACGGCGCGAACATCGCGCTCGACATCGCGCTTGCCGTCGGCCTCGGCATGGCCGTCGACGGCGTCGCCGCCGCGACCGCCATCGCCCAATACGCTGGCCTCGCGGCGGGGGCGTACGTCGTGCGGCGCGAGCGCCGCGGGCTCGGCGTTCCGTGGCCTTGGCGCACGGCGTGGGAGCGCGGCGCGCTGGCGGCCATGACCCGCCTCAGCGGCGACATTTTCGTGCGCACCGTGTGCCTCGTCACCGCCACGTCCATGCTCACCGCCGTCGGCGCCCGATTCGGCGACGCGATACTGGCCGCCAACGGCATCCTGTTGCTGTTCCAGGGCTTTGTCGCCTACGGGCTCGACGGATTCGCGCACGCGGCCGAGGCCCTCGCCGGCGCCGCCATCGGCAAGCGCGACCGCGCCGCGTTCGTCGAGGCCGTGCGCACGACCACCATCTGGGCAGGCGCGACCGCGGCCGGATACGCCGCGGCGTTCGCCGCGGCCGGAACGGCGCTGGCGGCGGCGATTACGTCCGTGCCCGAAGTACGCGCCGCGGTCGTCGAATACCTCCCCTGGGCCGTGCTGTTGCCGCTGGTCTCGGTTTGGGCGTTCCAGCTCGATGGCATATTCATCGGCGCCACCCGCGGGCGCGCCATGCGCAACGCGATGCTCGTCGCGTTCGCGGGCTACCTGGCGGCGCTGTGGGTACTGGCGCCCGCCTGGGGCAATCACGGCCTGTGGTGCGCCTACACGATCCTGATGGCGCTGCGCGCGGCGACGCTGGCGGCCGTCCTGCCCGCCCTCGCGCGCTCGATCCCCGCGCCCGCGGCGGGCGAATTTTCCGGTCGATATTTTCCGCGCGCCCGGCTATGAAGGCGCCGTTCTTTCTGCTTTGGAACGGAATGGCGGCATGAAGATCGCGATACCGAGGGAGCGCCGGCCCGGCGAGCGGCGCGTGGCCGCCTCGCCGCAAACGGTAACGAAGTTCGCCGCGCTCGGCGCCCGCGTGACGGTGGAGGCCGGCGCCGGCGAGGGCTCGGCCGTCTCCGACGCGCAGTTCGCCGACGCCGGCGCCGAAATCGCCGCCGGCGCCGAGGCCGCGTGGAGCGGCGCCGACCTCGTGCTCAAGGTGGCCCGCCCCCTCACCGCCGCCGAGGGCGGCGACGAAATGGCGCTGCTCCCCGACGGCGCCGCGCTCGTCGGCCTGCTCGCGCCCCTCCAGCACCGCGAACAGGTAGAGGAATACGCGCGCCGCAACATCGCCGCCTTCGCGATGGAGCTGGTCCCCCGCATCAGCCGCGCCCAGGGCATGGACGCGCTGTCGTCGCAGAGCAATCTCGCGGGCTACAAGGCCGTGCTCGACGCCGCCGCCGAGTTCGGCAAGGTCATTCCGATGATGATGACCGCCGCCGGAACCATCGCCCCGGCAAAGATACTCGTGCTCGGCGCCGGGGTCGCGGGCCTGCAAGCCGTCGCCACCGCGCGCCGCCTCGGCGGCGTGGTATCGGCCTTCGACGTCCGCCCCGTCGTCAAGGAACAGGTCGAGAGCCTGGGCGCCAAATTCATCGAGGTCCCCAGCGGCGAAACCGAAAGCGCCGAGACCGCCGGCGGATACGCCCGCGAGATGGGCGAAGACTACCGCCGCCGCCAAAGCGCCCTCATCGCCGAGACGCTGCAAGGCCAGGACATCGCCATCTGCACCGCGCTGATCCCCGGCCGCCCCGCCCCCACCCTGATAACGGCGGAGATGGTCGCGGCCATGAAGCCCGGCTCCGTGATCGTCGATCTCGCCACCGAAACCGGCGGCAATTGCGAACTCTCGGAGCACGGCAAGGTCGTGCGCGCGCACGGCGTCGCCATCGTCGGCCACGCCAACGTACCGAGCCGCGTCGCCGCCGACGCCAGCGCGCTCTATGCGCGCAACCTGCTCAATTTCGTCTCGCCCATGATCGACGCCGAAGCCGGCGCGCTGAAGATCGACTGGGACGACGAGGCGATCGCCGGCGCCTGCGTTACCCGCGACGCGGCGGTTGTACACCCCATGCTGACCGGAGAGAACGCCTCATGATCGACCCGTTCGTTCAGGATTTCACGATCTTCGTGCTGGCGGTCTTCGTCGGCTACTACGTGGTGTGGAGCGTGACCCCCGCGCTGCACACGCCGCTGATGTCCGTAACCAACGCCATATCCGGCATTATCGTCGTCGGCGCGCTGATCGCCGTGGGCGCCGAGGCGGTCGCGGCGGCGGATGGCGGCTGGTCGCTCTCGAAAGCGCTTGGTTTCCTCGCGGTGATGCTCGCGTCCGTAAACATTTTCGGCGGCTTCATCGTCACCCAGCGCATGTTGCAGATGTTCAGGAAGCGAAGGCGGGAGCCCAACGGTGTCGGCTAATCTCTCCGCCTTCGCCTATCTGGCGGCGGCGGTCTGCTTCATCCTCGCCCTCAAGGGGCTGAGCTCTCCCGAATCCGCGCGCCGGGGCAACCTGTTCGGCATCGCCGGCATGGCGATCGCCGTCGCGGTCACCCTCGCCCAGCCCGATGTCGGCGCGTATCTGTGGGTA
Source organism: Alphaproteobacteria bacterium (assembly GCA_965201115.1). Lineage (GTDB taxonomy): Bacteria > Pseudomonadota > Alphaproteobacteria > UBA7887 > UBA7887 > JANQOH01. The sequence continues at coordinate 3,207,144 of OZ241745.1, read as the reverse complement.
GCGGTCGCTATGGCGGCTGGCGGCGCCGTCGGCGCGGTTATCGCACTGCGCATACAGATGACCGCCATGCCGCAGCTCGTGGCGGCGTTTCACAGCCTCGTCGGCCTCGCCGCGGTGCTGGTGGCCGCCGCCGCGCTCTATGCGCCGCAGGCCTACGGCATCGGCGAGCTCGGCGCGATAAAAACCGCGAGCCGCGTCGAAATGGCGCTCGGCACGGTCATCGGCGCCATCACCTTCACCGGCTCGGTCATCGCCTTCGCCAAGCTCCAGGCGCTGATGTCGGGCGCGCCCGTTACCTTCCCCATGCAGCACTGGCTGAACCTGCTGCTCGGGCTGGCCATGATCGGGTTGATCGCGTGGTTCTGCGCCACCGAGAGCCACATCGCGTTCTGGGCGATGACCGCGCTCGCGCTCGTTATCGGCGTGGCGATCATCGTCCCCATCGGCGGCGCCGACATGCCGGTCGTGATCTCCATGCTCAACTCCTATTCGGGCTGGGCGGCCGCGGGCATCGGCTTCACGCTGCAAAACACCGCGCTGATCATCGTCGGCGCGCTGGTGGGCGCGTCGGGCGCGATACTCTCCTACATCATGTGCCGCGGCATGAACCGCTCGTTCGTCAACGTCATCCTCGGCGGCTTCGGCGGCGCCGACGATGCCGCCGCCGCCGCGCGCGGCGATCGAACGGTAAAATCCGGCAGCGCCGACGACGCCGCGTTCATCATGCAGAACGCCGCCTCGGTCATCGTCGTCCCCGGATACGGCATGGCGGTGGCGCAGGCGCAGCACGCCCTGCGCGAAATGGCCGACGAACTCGGCCGCGCCGGCGTCAAGGTCCGCTACGCCATCCACCCCGTCGCCGGACGCATGCCGGGCCACATGAACGTGCTCCTCGCCGAGGCCAACGTGCCTTACGAGGACGTATTCGAACTCGAGGAGATCAACTCCGATTTCTCCGCCGCCGATGTAGCGTTCGTCATCGGCGCCAACGACGTCACCAACCCCGCCGCGCGCAACGACCCCTCCAGCCCCATCGCCGGCATGCCGATCCTCGAGGTGGACAAGGCCAAGACCGTGCTCTTCGTGAAACGCTCGCTGTCGCCCGGATACGCGGGCATCGACAACGAGCTGTTCTACGGCGACACAACCATGATGCTGTTCGGCGACGCCAAGAAAATGGTGGAGGATATCGTCAAGACGCTGTAGGCTGACGTGGCGGTCCTCTCCATACAATCCTCGGTCGCGCTCGACCCGGTAGGCAACGGCGCGGCCGTTTTCGCCCTCCAGCGCGCGGGCCACGAGGTCTGGCCGGTGCATACCGTCCAGCTCTCCAACCACACCGGCTACCCCGACTGGGGCGGCGGCCCGTTCCCCCCTGAACACGTCCGCGATGTGCTCGCGGGTATCGAACGCCGCACCGGCTTCCAGGGGCTCGACGCCATCCTCACGGGCTATATCGGCTCCCCCGAACTCGCCGCCATCGTGGCCGAAACGGTCGACCGCGCCAGGGCCGCCCGGCCCGAAACGCTCTATTTCTGCGACCCGGTAATGGGCAACCGCAAGCGCGGCCTGTACGTCGCGGAAAAAACAGCGGACGCGATCGCCGATACGCTGGTCCCCCGCGCGGATATCCTGACCCCCAACGCTTTCGAGCTCGCGCGCCTGTCCGGCCTCCCGGCCGACACGCCCGCGGCCGCTCTCCCCGCCGCCCGCCGCCTCGCCGCCGCCAACGGCGCGACCGTCGTCGTCACTTCCCTCGACGCCGCCGCGGGCCTGGGCGTACTCGCCTGCGCGGGCGCCGGCGCATGGCTTGTGGAAACCCCGCGCCTCCCCCTCCCCGGCCACGGCGCCGGAGACCTGTTCGCCGCTCTCCTCCTCGGCCGCCTCTTGCGCGCCGACGCCCTGGACAAGGCCCTCGCCCACGCCGTATCGGCCACGTTCGCAATGCTCGAAGCCGGAACCCGCGGCTCCGCAGCCCCCATACCCGCCCAAGCCCAAATCCACCGCCCCACCCCCCTCTACCCCGCCAACCCGTTCCCACCCCCGCCCCCGAAGTAACCCGCGGCGGCCCCGCACCCCCCGCCAAAGGCGGGGGCCCGGGAGCGCGGGCTTCCAGCCCGCACGTTTCCGCGCAGCACAACGTTGGCAGAGAGGAACGCTCAACGCACCGCCCCCGGGCAACTTCCGGCGCACAGGAGACGCGCAGCTGGCGTTCGTACAAGCCCGCAGTTTTGCAACGCGCAATCGCGCCGAAGGCGCGCACTGCCTGGGTGCGCGGGCGTCCCCGCCCGCACGTTGCCGCGCGGCGCGATGTCGGCGGAGAAGCGCGAGAGGACAAGATGCCCACCGGTTCCCACCGTACTAATGACCGCCGAATTCCGGTACAGACTCCTATACCGGCAGCTGTCGATCTTGAGTCGTGTCCAAGGGACGCCGGCGCCCCCCCGGAAACCGCCTCACACAGAAGCCGCGCGAAGCTCCCGCGGCAGGTTGAAACGCACCTCCTCCACAACATCGCCGAACGTCTCCACCTCGATATCCGCCAGCTCCGCGATGCGGGCCACAACCTCCTCCACAACGCTCTCCGGCGCCGACGCGCCCGCGGTAACCCCCAGCGTCGAAACCCCCTCGAGCCAGCGCGGATCCACCCCCTCCGCGCCGTCGATCAGGTAACTGGGCGCCCCTGCTTCCGCCCCGACTTCGCGCAGACGGTTGGAATTGGAGCTGTTGCGCGCCCCGACCACAAGGATGGCGTCGGCGATTCGCGCCAGCGCGCGCGCCGCCGCCTGCCGGTTCTCCGTCGCATAGCAGATATCCCCGCCGTCGGGCCCGGCAATGGCGGGGAACCGCGCCTTCAGCGCCGCTATCGTTTCGCGCGTGTCATCGACGCTCAGCGTGGTCTGCGTGACATAGGCGAGTTTCTCCGGGTCGCGCACCCGCAGGCCCGCGACATCCGCGGGGTTGGAAACAAGCAGCACCGCGCCCGGCGCCCGCCCGCGCGTGCCCTCCGCTTCCGGGTGCCCGCGGTGTCCGATCAGCACGACTTCGCGCCCCCGCGCGGCGTGGCGGCGCGCCGCCGCGTGAACGCGCGTCACCAGCGGGCATGTGGCGTCGATGACCGGCAGCCCGCGCGCCTCGGCCTCCGCCTCCACCCGCCGCGATACGCCGTGCGCGCTGAACACCGTGATCGCGCCGTCGGGAACCTCGTCGAGCTCGTCCACGAACACGGCGCCGCGGGCGCGCAGGTCGTCCACCACGCGCCGGTTGTGGACGATCTCGTGGCGCACATGGACCGGCGGCCCGAAGCGTTCGAGCGCGCGCTCGACGATCCCGATGGCGCGCTCGACGCCGGCGCAGAACCCCCGCGGCCGCGCCAGCGCCACGCGTATCCGCCGCCGCCTCAGAACACCCACTGGAAGCGCACCGCCACGCCGTCCACCGTGCCGCCCGCGTCGCGCCCGTCGATCCGTCGGTCGATGTCGGCATGGACGTAGTTCACGGAAACCCGCCCGAACGCGGTCAGATACCAGTTCAGCGCCAGCGTGATGTTATCGCTCGAGCCCCCCATGACCCCGCCGACCGGTCCCTCCCCGTCGTCGAGATCGATATGGCTGAGCCGCGCCGCCGCTTCCAGCGCGCCCCAACCGCCGTTCTCCGGGTCGAAATCGCGCTTCGGCTTCACCCGCCAAAAGGCGCCGAAGCGCGGATAGTAGTTGCGCGATTCGCCGGTCAGGAAATAGCTCCCCACCAGGTAGTGGCCGTTGAGCGTCAGGTCCGGCCACGGGGCCAGCCCGCCGCCGTTCACACGGCTTATCCCGACGCGCTGATACTCCGCCTGCACCGACCACGGCCCCCACACGCCCGCCAGTTCGAACGACGTATACAGATAGTCGTCGATGCGCTCGATATTGCCCGTATCCACGACCAATTCGTCGTCGATCCGCAGTTCGGGCCGCGCGGAGAAGTTTTCGTAACCCCCCGCCGCGCCCGGCTTCTGCGGCGCCTTGCGCCAATAGCCCGCGAAGCCGATATGCGCGGCCCGCGTGCGCTCGGCTACCGGCGCCCACGCGGCGCGCCAGTGCAGCCCGTAGCCCTCGCGCTCGCTGTCGAAATTCTTGATCGGCTCGGCGAACAGGCCCGCCCGGATGTAATGGTTCGGCGAGCGATGCGTCGCCGACACCCCCAGAGACGGCGTGCCGATCGTATAGGCGAACGCGCCCGACGCCATCGTTTCCTCCATGAACGACCGGTCCGAAAACGCCGCCGCGTCCAGCGGCGCGATGGTCGGCTGCTGCCCCACCGCAAGCCACAGCGGGTCGAACCCGCGGTAGATCGCCATGATCGAGCGCAGTCCGTCGGTCGCGCGGTCGCCGCCGTCGAACAGGTCCCATGAGCCGAACACGATGTAGTCCTGAAACAGCAGCGCGTTGGCGAGCACGATGCCGCGCCGGTCCCGAACCCCGTCCTTGCGGTCGGCGATGCCCTGCGGCGCGGCCGCCGAGTTCGGCGATTCCGTGTGCGCGCCGGCGTCCATTTGCAGGAGGAACCCGATCCCCGCATTGACATCGCCGCCGGGGCTGCGATAGCGCGGCAGCGTCCCGAAAATCGCCTTTTCGGGGTCGTAGGCCGTGGAGCCGCGCCCCACCAGCGCCCTGTCCTCCGCCCCCTCGGCGGCGGCGCTATCCTCCGCCGGCGCGGCTGGCGCGCCGAGCGTCAGGGCGAGCAGAAAAGCCGGCAAGCCGGCGCAAAGTCGCGATACGTTCATGAAACCTCTGCGAGACGCGCACGCGGCCCCGCGAGCGCGGACCCGTGCGTCGAATGGGGAGAAGCGCGCCGCGAAACGGCGGCGCGGGCGATGGGCGCCCGCGGGCGCCGCCGGTCGGCGAACCGCCACAATGGCGCCCCCGCCCCCGCCGGTCAAGCGCCCCGTTCCCCGCGCCGCGCGCCTGTGGCATTGTAGCCGCGCGCCGCTACAATGCCACAGGCGCGCGGCGGCGGAAAACAGGAAATTCGGCATGATCGGTCGCGCGGCGGCACTGCTTCTTCTCGGCGCGGCCGGCGCCTTTCTCGCCGGCTGCGCGTTGCTGGCGCCGCTGCCCAAGCCCGCCGGCGTCGCCGAGCGCCTCGCCGCCTTCCCCACCCGCGGCCTCCCCCTGAGCGCCCCCGTGACCATCTGGTGGAGCGACCGCCACATCCCCTTCGTCGAGGCCTCCGACGACGGCGACGCCGCCTTCGCGCTCGGCCTCGTCCACGCCCACCTGCGCCTCGCCCAAATGTCCATGGCCCGCATGATCGCATACGGGCGGCTCTCGGAAATCGCCGGCCCCCTGACCATCGACATCGATCGCGGCCTGCGCATCCTCTCCTACCCCCGCGCCGCCGCCGAAAGCGAACGCGCGATGGACCCGCGGGCCCGCCGCTGGACCGAGCGCTTCGTCGAAGGCATAAACCATTACCAGGCGCAGGCGCGCGAACTGCCGCACGAATTCGCCGTGCTCGGCCTGAAACGCGAGCCGTGGACCGTCGCCGACGTCCTCGCCGTCGGCCGCCTCGTCGGCACCGACGTCAACTGGCTCGCGTGGCTCGACCTCCTCCCCCTGCGCGCCCGCCCCGACTGGCCCGAAATATGGGCCCGCCTCACGGCGGAAGGCAGCGCCTCCATCCCGAGCTTCGGCCCCGCCGAAACCGCCGCCCTGCAACAATGGCTCGCCGGCGTCTCGCGTTCCGGAAGCAACAGCCTCGCCGTCGCGCCGCAACGCGCCGCCGGCGGCGGCGCGCTGATCGCCAACGACCCCCATCTCGGCCTCATGATCCCGAATGTCTGGCTGATCGCCGGCGTCAAGTCTCCCTCCTACCATGCCGTCGGCCTGATGGGGCCGGGCCTGCCCATCTTCGCCATCGGGCGCAACCCCGCCATCGCGTGGGGCGGAACCAACATGCGCGCCGCGTCCAGCGACCTCTACGACGTAAGCGGCCTCGACCCCGCGCGCATAACCCGCCGCGCCGAGCGCATCCGCGTGCGCTGGTGGTTCGATTCCGAGGCCGCGGTCCGCGAGACGCCCTACGGCCCCATCGTTTCCGACGCGCCGCAACTCGCCCGCTACGCCCTCCCGCCGCTCGCCCTCAAATGGACCGGCCACGGCGCCAGCGACGAAATCGGCGCCATGCTCGCCGCCGCCCGCGCCCGCGATTTCGACGAGTTCAGGGCCGCCTTCCAGACCTTCGCCGTTCCCGGTCAAAACATGCTCTACGCCGACGCCGAGGGAAATATCGGCCAGGTCATGGCCGCCCGCCTGCCCCTGCGCGGCGGGCCGCCCGCCGACCTGGTTCTCGACCCCGCCGCCCACGACGCCGGCTGGGGCGCCATGCGCGGGTCCGCCGACCTCCCCTTCGCCTACAACCCCCCGGCCGGATTCCTCGCCTCCGCCAACAACCGCCCGACGGCGCAGGGGATGCCCGTCGGCTTCTTCTTCTCCCCGAGCGACCGCGCGGCGCGCATGGCGGAGGTCGTCGAGGCCGAAACCCCCATCGATATCGACACCCTCAAGGCGCTCCAGCGCGACGTCTACATGGCCTCCGCCCACGCCCTCTGCCGCCTCTTCCTGGCGAAACTCGACGCCGCCGGCCTCGCCGCCGCCGCGCACGGAAACGCCGCCGAGGCGCTGCGGCGCATGCGCGCATGGGACGGTCATTACCGCCCGGATTCGATCGGCGCCGTCGCCTACGAACAATTCCGCCACGGATTCGTGTCCGCCTTCTACGCGGCCGCGTTCGGCGAAGACGACTGGCGCGCCGCCGCCCCCGAGCGCGCCGAGCCGCTGCTGCCCGCCGACATCGAGGCCGCCGGCGCCGGCGCGCTGCGCGCCGCCCTCGCCGCCGGGCTCGAAACCGCCGCCCAGGGCCTCGGCGCCTTCGCGAACTGGGCCGCCATGCACCGCCTGCGGCTTGCCCACCCCCTCGCCAACCTGCCCCTGATCGGCGACCGCTACCGCTTCGCCGAATACGGCGTCGGCGGCAGCTCCGCCACGCTGATGAAGACCGCGCACGACAGCTCCGCCGGGCGCCATTTCGTGGACTACGGCGCCAACGCCCGCCACATCTCCGACATGAGCGACCCGGACGCCAACTGGTTCGTCCTGCTCGGCGGACAGGACGGCTGGCTCAACAGCGACACCCTGCTCGACCAATGGCCGCTGTGGCGCGACGGCGAATACGTCCGCGTCCCCCTGTCCCTCGAGGAGGTGCGCCGCAGCTTCCCGCACCGGCTGACCCTCGAAGCGGGCGCCCCCGCCGCGCGATAGCCGCGCCGCCCATGGACAACGCCCCCGCCCGGCGCGTGCTGCACCATCTGCCGCTGTCGCCCGCCTGCCGCGCCGCCCGCCTGGCGCTGGCCGAGAAAAGCGTCGCCTTCGCGATGGCGGAAGAACCGGTGTGGGAAAACCGGCCCGCCTTTCTCGCCATCAACCCGTCCGGCGAGGTCCCCGTTTTCGTCGATGGCGCCGCCGGCCCCGTCTGCGGCGCGTGGCCGGTCACCGAATATCTCGAGGACGCCTTTCCCGACCCGCCGCTGTGGCCCCGCGCCGCCGTCGAACGCGCCGAATGCCGCCGCATCGTCGAGTGGTTCCATGTCGGGTTCGCCAACGAAGTCTCGCGCCCGCTGATCCACGAACTGGCGATGAAACGCCGCTTCCGCCTCGGCCAGCCCGACTCGCGCGCCATCCACCGCGCCCACGACCGCCTGCTTGGCCGCCTCGAAACCGTCGCCGACCTGTTCGGCCGCCGCCGCTGGCTCGGCGGCGAAACACTCAGCCACGCCGACCTCGCCGCCGCCGCCCATATCTCGGTGGTGGACTTCCTCGGCGCGGTGCGCTGGCCCGCCGCCCCCGAACTCGCCCGCAACTGGTACGCGCGCCTGAAATCCCGCCCCGCTTTCCGCCCCCTGCTCGACGACCGCGTCCCCGGAGTCCGCCCGCCGCCGCACTATGCCGATCTCGACTTCTGACGCCCGGCCGGACCGCGCGCCGCCCGTGCCGCGCCGCCGCCCCCCGGCACACGGCGACCGCCCCGGATCCGCGGACCCGCGCGAGGCCGCGCGCCGCATCCGCGAGCGCGCCCTCGCCCTCGGCTTCGACGCCGTGGGCATCGCCCGCGCCGGCGCCGCCGACGCCGCCGGAGACCGCCTCGCCGCGTTCGTAGCCGCCGGATGGCACGGCGACATGGGCTGGCTCGCAACCACCCTCGCGCGCCGCCGCCGCCCGCGCGCGCTGTGGCCCGCCGCCCGCGCCGCCGTGATGGTCGCCGCCAGCTACGCCCCCGCGCAAGACCCCCTCGCCGCGCTCGCCGACCCCGCGCGCGGCGCGATCTCCGTCCACGCGCGCAACCGCGACTACCACCGCCTGCTCAAGGGCCGCCTCAAACAACTCGCGGGCTGGACCGCCGCGCGCCTCTCCGCCGGCGTCAAGGTGTTCGTCGATACCGCCCCGCTCATGGAAAAACCCCTCGCCGCCGCCGCCGGCCTGGGCTGGCAGGGCAAGCACACCAACCTCGTCTCGCGCGTCCACGGCTCGTGGCTGTTCCTCGGCGCCATGCTCACCACCCTCGAACTGCCCCCCGACGCGCCGGCCGCCGACCGCTGCGGCGCCTGCCGCCGCTGCCTCGACGCCTGCCCCACCGGCGCCTTCCCCGCCCCCTACCGACTCGACGCGCGGCGCTGCATCGCCTACCTCACCATCGAGCACAAGGGCCCCATCCCTCGCGCTCTCCGCGCCGCCATCGGCAACCGCATCTACGGCTGCGACGATTGCCTCGCCGTTTGCCCGTGGAACAAGTTCGCCGCGGCGACCGCCGAGCCCGCCTTCGCGCCGCGCCGGGCGTTGACCGCGCCCCGGCTCGCCGCCCTCGCCGCCCTCGACGACGCCGGCTTCCGCGCCCTCTTTTCCGGATCCCCCATAAAACGCATCGGGCGCGACCGCTTCGTGCGCAACGTGCTCATCGCCATCGGCAACAGCGGCGAACCGGCGCTCGCCGCCAGCGCCCGCGCGCGCCTCGACGACCCCTCGCCGCTCGCGCGCGGCGCCGCCGTATGGGCGCTGTCCCGCCTGCTCGCCCCGCCCGCCTTCGCCGCCCTGCGCGCCGCCCGCGCCGCCCGCGAAACCGACCCCGCCGCCGCCGCCGAATGGCGCGCAAACCCGGCGCATCCCGCAATCGGAACCGCCCCGTGACCGCCCCGCATCTGTTCTGCTTCGGCTTAGGGTACACGGCCCGCGCTTGGATCCCCGCCCTTCTCGCCGCCGGCTGGCGCGTCAGCGCGACCGGCCGCGGCGCCGAGCGCCGCGCCGCCATAGCCGCCGCCGGCGCCGAGCCCTTCGCTTTCGGCGCGCCCGAAGCAGCCGCCGCCCTCGCCCGCGCCACCCACGCGCTGAGCTCCGCCCCGCCCGGCCCCGGCGGCGACCCCGTCCTCGCCGCATACGGCCCCGCGCTCGCCGCCCACCGCCGCCTCGCCTGGGTCGGCTATCTCTCCGCCACCAGCGTTTACGGAGACCGCGGCGGCGCCGAAGTCGACGAAACCGCGGAGATCGCGCCAACGAGCGCGCGCGGCCGCCGCCGCGCCGAAGCCGAGGCCGCCTGGGCCGCCCTCGACGCGCCCGTCCACATATTCCGCCTGTCCGGCATCTACGGCCCCGGCCGCAGCGTCTTCGACCGCATCCGCGCCGGGATGGCGCGGCGCATCGTAAAACCCGGCCACAAATTCTCGCGCATCCATGCCGCCGACGCCGCCGCCGCCCTTTCGGCCTCCGCGCATGCGCCCCGGCCCGGCGCCGTCTTCAATCTCTGCGACAACGAACCCGCCCCCGCCGCCGAAATCGTCGCCCACGCCTGCCGCCTGCTGGGCCGCGCGCCGCCGCCGCCGATCCCCTTCGCGCGCGCCGCCGCCTGCATGTCTCCCATGGCGCGCGAATTCTGGGCCGACAACCGCCGCGTCTCCAACGCCCGCATGCGCCGCCTGCTCGGCGCTCCCCTGCGCTACCCCACCTGGCGCGAGGGGCTCGCCGCCATCCTCGCCGCGGAAACCGGAACCGAAACCGGAACCCGCGCCCCCGCCGCCCCGCGAGGCGCCCCGTGACGCCCCTCGACCGCCTGGAGGCAGAAAGCATCTACATCCTCCGCGAGGCGTTCAACCGCCTCCCCAAACTCGCCATGCTGTGGTCCCTCGGCAAGGATTCCAACGTCATGGTCCGGCTCGCCCGCAAGGCGTTTTTCGGGCGCGTCCCCTTCCCCGTCGTTCACGTCGACACCGGCCGCAAGTTCCCTGAGATGTACGCCTTCCGCGACCGCTACGCCCGGGAATGGGGCCTCGATCTCATCGTCGGCGCCTGCCCGCCGCTCAAGGAGATGGACCCCGCGCTGCCGCCCGCCGCCCGCGCCGCCGCCCGCAAGACCGCCGGCCTCAAAACCCTCATCGCCGAACGCGGCCTCGCCGGCGTCATCGCCGGCATCCGCCGCGACGAAGAAGGCACGCGCGCCAAGGAGCGCGTGTTCAGCCCCCGCGGCGGACGCGCCGAATGGGACCCGCGCAACCAGCCCCCCGAGTTCTGGGACCAATACAACACCGGCCTGCCGCCCGGCTCGCATCTGCGCGTCCACCCACTGCTCGCATGGACCGAAATCGACATCTGGCGCTATATAGACCGTGAGCGCATCCCCGTGGTCGATCTCTACTTCTCCCGCGGCGGCAAGCGCTACCGCTCCCTCGGCGACGCCGACATCACCTTCCCCATCGCCAGCGCAGCCGCCACCGTGCCCCAAATCATCGCCGAACTCGCCGCCTCCCGCACCCCCGAACGCGCCGGCCGCGCCATGGACCACGAGTCCGAAGACGCCTTCGAACGCCTCCGCGCCGACGGCTACATGTAATGCAAGGCATCGCCGCCGCCGCGCCGAAGGCGCGGACCGCCTGGGTGCGCGGGCGTCCCCGCCCGCACCCCGCCGAAGGCGGGGCCCGGGACCGCGGGCATCCCTGCCCGCACGTCTCAACCCCGCCGAAGGCGGGGCCCGGGACCGCGGGCATCCTGCCCGCACGTCTCAACCCCGCCGAAGGCGGGGCCTGGGTGCGCGGGCGTCCCGCCCGCACGTTTCCGCAAGCCGCAGCGTTGCCGCGCAGGCGCGGTCATCGCCCCCCTGAATAACGAACCGCCCCCGCAAACGCCCGCATGACCCCCGCCCCCGCCCCCCGCGACCGCATGTCCGTCGTCATCGTCGGCCACGTCGACCACGGCAAGTCCACCCTCATCGGCCGCCTCTTCCACGACGCCGGCAGCCTCCCCGAGGGCCGCCATGAAGCCATCCGCGAAATGTGCGCCCGCCGCGGCATGCCCTTCGAATGGGCCTTCCTCACCGACGCCCTGCAAGGCGAACGCGACCAGGGCGTCACCATCGACGCCGCCCACATATGGTTCTCCACCGCCCGCCGCGACTACCGCCTCATCGACGCGCCGGGCCACCGCGAGTTCCTGCGCAACGCCATCGCCGGCGCCGCCCAGGCCGACGCCGCCATCCTCATCGTCGACGCCGCCGAAGGCGTGCGCGAACAATCCCGCCGCCATTGCTACCTGCTCCGCATGCTCGGCATCCGGCAAATCGTCGCCGCCGTCAACAAGATCGACCGCGCCGGCTACGACCGCGCCGCCATCGCCGGCGTCGAACGCGATATCCGCGCATACCTGCGCGCGATCGGGATCGAGCCGAGCCGCGTCGTCCCGATCTCCGCGCGCGGCGGCGACAACGTGGCGGCCCGCTCCCCCCGCACCCCGTGGTACGACGGCCCCACAATCCTCGAGGCCCTCGATCTCTTCGAACCCGCGCCCGCCGAAACCGAACTCCCGTTGCGCCTCCCCGTGCAGGACGTCTACAAGTTCGACGACCGGCGCATCGTCGTCGGCAGAATCCTGACCGGCGCGCTGCACCGGGGCGACGCCGTGCTCTTCTCGCCCTCCAACGAAACCGCCCGCGTGAAACGCTTCGAAAGCTGGCCCGGCCCCGCCCCCGTGTCCGCCCGCGCCGGAGAGTCCGTCGGCCTGACCCTCGACCGCCCCGTCTTCGTCGAGCGCGGCGAGACCATCAGCCACGCCGGGCGCCCTCCGCTCGAAAGCGACGTCTTCCGCGCGCGCCTGTTCTGGCTCCACGAAACGCCCCTCGCCGCCGGCGCGCGCTACGTCATGCGCGCCAACGAGCGCGAAACCGGCGTCGCCGTCCAGGAGATCGAAAAAATCATCGACCCCAACGATCTGAGCGCCCGCCCCGCCCGCGCCGTCGAGCGCAACGCCGTCGCCGAGGCCGTGCTGCGCGCCGACCGGATGATCGCCTTCGACCCCCACGACGAAAACCCGCGCGCCGGCCGTTTCGTCCTCGTCGCCGGACACCGCATCGCCGGCGGCGGCGTCATGAGCCTCGAGGGCTATGCCGACCAGCGTCCCCTCCTCGGCATCGCGGCCGCGAACCTCTCGCCCGAGGCCCCCGCCGTGACCGCCGCCGAGCGCGCGCGCCGCAACGGCCACCGCGGCGGCGTCGTGTGGCTGACCGGCCTCTCCGGCGCCGGCAAATCCACCCTCGCCCGCGCCGCCGAGGCCGCCCTCTTCGCGCGCGGATACCGCACCTATGTCCTCGACGGCGACAATGTCCGCGCCGGCCTCAACGCCAATCTCGGCTTTTCGCCCCGCGACCGCGCCGAAAACATTCGCCGCATCGGCGAGGCCGCCGCGCTGTTCGCCGACGCCGGCATACTCGTCCTCGCCGCGTTCATCTCGCCCTACCGCTCCGACCGCGCCCGCGCGCGCCGCGCCGCCGAGCGCCTGCTCGGCCCCGGCGCGTTCCACGAGGTCCACGTCCGCGCCGATCTCGCCACCTGCGAGGCGCGCGACCCGAAAGGCCTCTACAAGCGCGCCCGAGCCGGAGAAATCCCCGATTTCACCGGCCTCGACGCGCCCTACGAAGAGCCCGAGGCGCCCGACCTCGCCGTCGATACGCGCGACGCCCCCATCGCCGACAGCGCCGAAGCCGTGGTGCGCCACGTCCTGCGCGCCTTTTCGGCGCCCCCCTGAGCCGCCCCGCCCCACAATCCGGGTGCGCCGGCCTCCAGGCCGGCATCCCCCCTCGCAATCCCGGCGCGCCGCCCCGGCCGCCCCCCACCCCCACCGAAAGAAAGGACCGTCATGGCAAACACAGCGAAACGAACGGCGCTCATCGTCGGCGCCGGCGGCGGACTCAGCGCGGCCCTCGCGCGGGTCTTCGCCCGCGAGGGCATGGCGATAGCCCTCGCCGCCCGCAATATCGACAAGCTCCAGGCCCTCTGCGCCGAAACCGGCGCGCGCGCGAAAGCATGCGACGCCGCCGACGAGACCCAGGTCGAGGCCCTGTTCGACTGGCTCGACGAGGGCTTCGGCGCTCCCGCGGTCGTCGTTTACAACCCGTCGGCAAGGCGGCGCGCCGCCGTGGTCGACCTCGAGCCGCAAGAAGTGCGCGCCGCGCTCGCCGTCACCGTGTTCGGCGGCTTTCTCGTCGCCCGGCAGGCCGCGCGCCGCATGATCGCCGCCGGCGAAGGCGCCATCCTCTTCACCGGCGCCTCGGCCAGCGTAAAGGGCTACGCCAACTCGGCGAGCTTCGCGATGGGCAAGTTCGGCCTCCGCGGCCTCGCCCAAAGCATGGCCCGCGAACTCGCGCCGAAAAACATCCACGTCGCCCACTTCGTAATCGACGGCAGCATCCTCATCCCCGGCCGCGCCGAACCGCCCGGCGCCCCCGATTCGATGCTCCGCCCCGACGCCATCGCCGAAACCTACCTCGCCGTAACCCGCCAACCCCGCAGCGCCTGGACCTGGGAAGCCGAACTCCGCCCCTGGGTAGAAACCTTCTGACCCCCCGCCCGCGCCTTCCCGCGCGCTGGCGCGGCCCGGGACCGCGGGCATCCTGCCCGCACGCCGACAGACGCCCGCGCCCCTTCCCGGGCGCGCGGGCGTCCCCGCCCGCACTTCCCCACGCGACGCGCAGCCCCTACCCCGCCTCCCGCCACTTGATCGAACACCCCATCGACGGAATCTGCTCCTCCGGCCCCCGCCCCGTCTCCGCGACGAGTTTCATCGCCTCGTAGAGCTCCCGCCGCGCCCCCGGAACCGCCGACGTCTTCGACGCGTCGAGCCGCCCCCGGTATTGCAGCCCCATCTTCCGGTCGAGCCCGAAGAAATCCGGCGTGCAGACCGCCCCGTAGGCCCGCGCCACATCCTGCGTCTCGTCGAACAGGTACGGGAACGGAAACCCCTTCTCCCGCGCCACCCGAACCATGTTGTCGAAACTGTCCTCCGGATACGTTTCGACATCGTTCGAGCTCACCGCGATCAGGTGTACGCCGATCCCCGCGAGATCCCGCGCGTCGCGGATCAGCAGATCGTGGATCGCCTTCACATACGGGCAGTGGTTGCAGATAAACGCCACCACCGCCCCGTTCTCCCCCCGCAAATCGGCGAGCCGGCGCGTTTCCCCGTCCACCCCTTTGAGCGTAAAGGGCGGCGCCGGCCACCCGAAATCGCAGACAGGTTGCGTCTCCGCCATAGTCCTTCCCCCGTTCGATAGTTACCCTCGCCCCCCACCGTACCGCACCCCGCCCCCGCCCGCCAGCCCCGGCGCACTTCCCGGGTGCGCGGGCGTCCCGCCCGCACGTCGCGCCCCACACAAACGCCGCCGCGAAGACCGCGCACAGCCAAGCCAAAACCGCCGGCGCAACCGGCAACCCCGCCGAAGGCGGGGCCTGGGTGCGCGGGCGTCCCGCCCGCACGTCGCAACCAACGCAAACGCCGCCGAAAAGCGCTCGGCCCGCTTCCTGGGTGCGCGGGCGTCCCGCCCGCACGTCGCAACCCACACAAACGCCGCCGAGCAAGCCCCCCCCCGCCCCAACGCCCGGCGCGGCCGGTATCGCCCCGACAGCAGCGCCCGCCCCGCAGCCTGGCCATTCGCCCATTCCCGCGCTATACTCGGCCCCCCACCCCCGAGGCGGGCATGAACGATGATTGCGCCGACCGACGATAACCTCCGACGCGCGTGCGCGACCGAACCCCTCGTCCGCGCCGATACCCGGCTGCCGGAAAGCGGCGTCGAAAAATACTTTCGACAAACGCCCGCCGCCGGCCCGCTTCCACCTGATCGTGAAACGTTCGAACGTCTCGCCCGGCGCGAACAACAACGGGTTTACTCGTATGACAATTGGAACCGCATATATGCATGCGCATTCGGCGGCGGCGCGGACGACGCGGATCGCGTTTCGCCGCTGATACCCAACGACGAGACGATCGCCGCCATCGAAGCCGCCCGGCGCGGCGAACTCGTTGCC
Source organism: Alphaproteobacteria bacterium (assembly GCA_965201115.1). Taxonomy (GTDB): domain Bacteria; phylum Pseudomonadota; class Alphaproteobacteria; order UBA7887; family UBA7887; genus JANQOH01. The sequence continues at coordinate 3,191,768 of OZ241745.1, read as the reverse complement.
GTCGGCAGTATCGACCGACTCATGGAAGACTTGAATGCGAACGATTAAACGGACCGCCCGCTTCAAGCGCGACTACAAGCGCGGCAACGACAGCTTGGAGCTCGTGCGCCTCGGTTCTCACAGCGCACTCGGGCTATAGACCGCCCAACCTCGACGCAATACCCGCACGTCCCGACCCACACAAACAACAACCCCGCCGAAGGCGGGGCCCGGGACCGCGGGCATCCTGCCCGCACCTTCCCACGCGCCGCGACGCCGCCGGCAAGCCGCGGCGCGCTTCCCGGGTGCGCGGGCATCCTGCCCGCACCTTCCCACGCGCCGCAACGCCGCCGCCGCGCCGAAGGCGCGCACTGCCCGGGACCGCGAGCCCCCTCGCCCGCACGTTTGCATCCGGCGCATCGTTGCCCCACCCTCCCGGCGCCGCCCCCTGCGCACGGTCCGCGCGCGAGCGGCTTCGGTCCGGATCGCGAGCCGCGCCGCCTTGCCCCCGCGCCCCCCGACAGTGCATACTCCCCGCCCCCGACACACGAACGAGCGCGCCCCGCCATGCCCCGCGCCCGCCCCGAAACCGCCCCGCCCGCCGAAGGCGCCGTCATCGGCCACGAAGCCCGGCTATGGAAAGCCGCCGACGCCCTGCGCGGCGCCATGGACGCCGCCGAATACAAGCACGTCGTGCTCGGCATCCTGTTCCTCAAATACGTGTCCGACGCCTTCGCCGAAGCCCGCGACCGCCTCGAACGCAGCCGCGGCCAAGGCGCCGACCCCGATGACCCCGACGAATACCGCGCGCAAAATCTGTTCTGGGTCGGCCCGGAAGCGCGCTGGGGCCGCATCGCCGCCCGCGCCCGCCAACCCGATATCGGCCGCGTCGTGGACGACGCCATGAACGGAATCGAGCGCGGCAACCCCGCCCTGCGGGACGTCCTCCCGCGCGACTACGCACGCCCCGGGCTCGACCCGCGCCGCCTCGGCAACCTCATCGACCTGATCGGAGATATCGATATCGGCGGCCCCGACGCCCGTTCCCGCGACCTGTTCGGCCGCGTTTACGAATATTTCCTCTCCCGCTTCGCCGGCGCCGAAGGCAGGAGCGGCGGCGAATTCTACACGCCCCGCTGCGTCGTCAGCCTTCTCGTCGAAATGCTCCGGCCCCTCAAGGGCCGCGTGTACGACCCCTGCTGCGGCTCCGCCGGCATGTTCGTCCAGTCCATGGCGTTCATCGACGCCCACGCCCGCAACGGCGCGCGCGCCCGCGACACGGTCCGAATTTACGGCCAGGAATCCAACCGCACTACATGGCGCCTCGCCCGAATGAACCTGGCCATCCGCGGCATCGACGCCAACGTCGCCCACGGCGACACGTTCCACGGCGACGCCTGGCCGGACCTCCGCGCCGACTTCATCCTCGCCAACCCGCCCTTCAACGTCTCCGACTGGGGCGGCGGCGGCGGGCTCGCCGGGGACCCGCGCTGGCGCTTCGGCGCCCCGCCCGCCGGCAACGCCAATTTCGCATGGGTCCAGCATATCATCGCGCGCCTGGCCCCGCGCGGCGCGGCCGGTTTCGTCCTCGCCAACGGCTCCATGTCGTCGTCGCAATCCGCCGAAGCCCGAATCCGCAAGGGCCTCGTCGAGGACGGCCTCGTCGAATGCATGATAGCCCTGCCCGCGCAGCTCTTCTACGCCACCCAGATTCCCGTCTGCCTGTGGTTCGTCGCCCGCGGCCGCAAGCGCCCCGGCGAAACCCTCTTCATCGACGCCCGCCGCTTCGGCCGCACGATCGATCGCACCCACCGCGAACTCACCGGCGAAGACATCGCCATGATCGCCGAAACCTTCCACAACTGGCGCGCCGGCGGCGGCTACGCCGACGAGCCCGGCTTCTGCAAGAGCGCGCCCCTCGACGAAGTGCGGCGCAGCGATTACAATCTCGTCCCCGGCCGCTATGTCGGCGCCGAACCCCGCGAAAGCGGCGGCGAACCTTTCCCCGCCGCGATGAAACGCCTGACCGCCCGCCTCCGCGAGTGCCGGACCGAGGGCGCGAAACTCGACAAGGCCATCGCCGCGAACCTCGCCGCCCTGGGCTTCCCCCTCGAAGCCGCCGCGCCCGCCGGAACCGGCGACGCCCCGTAACCGCTCCGCGACCATGATCGACTACGGCAAGTTCCGCCTGTCCCTCGAGCGCCTGCGGGAACGATACGAACGCCATCGGACGCTCGACGACTCCCACCCCGGCTGGATCCGCGAATCCGTCGCCGAATCGACCATCCAGCGCTTCGAAACCTGCTACGATTGCCTCTGGAAGGCCCTCAGGCGCCATCTCGACGAAGAACTCGGCCTCGCCGACGTTCCGAACGGCCCCAAACCCGTTTTCCGCATCGCCGCCGAAAACGGCCTGCTCCCGACCCCGACGGAGCACTGGATCGACTACGCGGAAAAACGCATCGGAACCGCTCATGACTGCGACGGCGAAAAAGCGCGCGACTGCCTCGCCGTCATGGCCGGCTTCGTCGCCGACGCCGCGGCGCTCTGCGAAACCCTGACCGGAACGCCCCGGCGATGACCGCCGCCATCGACCTCGCCCCCGAACACCGCGAAACCGTGCTCGCCCTCCTGCGCAAACACCTGCCCGGAGCCGCCGCGTGGGCATACGGTTCGCGCGCGCAATGGACCGCCGAACCCCACTCCGACCTCGACCTCGCGGTCTTCCCCGCCCCCCGCCAGGCCCGCGCCGTCGCCGATCTGCGCGAAGCATTCGAAGAAAGCAACCTGCCCTTCCGCGTCGATCTGTTCGTGTGGGACGATATACCGGCCGAATTCCGCGCCCGAATCGAATCGACGCACGTCCCGCTTGCGCAAGCCGATACCGTTCGCCCCCCGGATCGGCGCCGGCGCCCCGCCCGCGACGGCTGGCGCACCGTTGCGCTGGGCGAATGCATCGAGCCCGTGCGCGAGACATACTCGTCCCGCGACAATTGGTCCCGTATCGCCTATCTCGACACCGGCAGCATTATCGACAATCGTATTTCTCTCATTCAAAATCTGACGCCCGGAAAAGACAAAATCCCGCCCGGAGCACGCAGGAAAGCGTATGCCGGCGACATCGTATATTCCATGGTGCGGCCGAATCGGCGGCATTTCGGATTTCTGAAAACCGTCCCCGACAATTTCCTTGTATCGACAGGCTTCTTCGTCTTTCACGGCAAACCGAATGTCGCGTCCAGCGAATTCCTGTACTGGTTTCTGACTCAGGATCGCATCGTCGAATATCTTCATTCCGTGGCCGAACAAAGCGCCTCGACTTACCCCAAGGTCAAACCGGCTGACATTGAGAATATACTCGTGGAACTGCCCCCCATCGATCGACAACGCAGGATCGCCGACATCCTGGGCGCACTGGACGACAAGATCGAGATGAATCGGAAGGCAGACGCCATCTTGGACACGATGGCGCTGGATATCTTTACGGACTGGTTCGTGAACTTCGGACCGGTACGAGCGAAAATCAACGGAACCCCCCCTTATCTCACGCGCGATATTTGGTCCATGTTTCCCGAACGCCTTGTCGATACGCATGCAGGCATGCGCCCCGCCGGATGGCCTCTTGCGGCGTTGCCGGAAATAATGGAGATCAATCCACGGCGTTCCTTGTCCAGGGGAACGGTCGCCCCTTACGTCGACATGGCCAATATGCCTGTCACGGGACATAGCCCTGTCGCGGCGATCGAACGCCCGGCAGGCTCGGGAATGCGCTTCGAAAATGACGACACGCTGATCGCGCGCATAACCCCGTGTCTCGAAAACGGCAAGACGGCATACGTGGATTTCCTTCCCCCGAACAGCGTCGGCTGGGGGTCGACGGAATATATCGTTCTGCGCCCGAAACCCCCGTTGCCCGCCGGGTTTGGATACTGTCTCGCGCGGTGTGCCGATTTCCGCGACTTCGCGATACGCAACATGACCGGAACAAGCGGCCGCCAGCGCGTGCCCGCGGCCGCCCTCGCGCAATTTCATATGCCGGCGCCCCCGGCAGAGATTGCGACGGCCTTCCGAAACGTCATAAATCCCCTGCTCTCGCGCGCGGCCGCAGCCGCCCGTGAATGCCGCGTTCTCGCCTCTGTCCGTGACGCGCTGCTCCCGCAACTCATGTCCGGAACGCTGCCCGTTGACACAGAACAGGCGCAAACCGACATGAGTTGAAACAATAAAACGCGATACGAATCGTTCAGGGGAAATCTTGCCGGCTGCCGGAAAGACCGACGGAGGCGCCGATTCGGCTCGATGTTCCGGTCGCGTACGCATCCGACGCTGTCAAGGACAGCGCCAGCCCACCGCGCCGGGAATCGACACCGCCCCGTCCCCGGGGGCGCCGCGCCGCAGCCGGCCGGAAACGCCGGCGCGCGCGGCAGCTACACCGTGACGGGTAAGCGTCTGTACCGAAATGCTTACCCCGCCGAAGGCGGGGCCTGGGTGCGCGGGCGTCCCCGCCCGCACGTTTCCGCGCGGCGCGATGTCGGCGGGGAAGCGCAAGCGGACAAGACGCCCGCCGGTCCCCACCGTACCGACAGCTGCCGAATTCCAGTGCAGACTCTAACGGATCGCTTCGATTGGCGGCCGCCGGAACGGCGGCGAGCGCGGTTGACTCCGTCGCCCCCGAAGCCGAAACTGCGACCGTTGCCTCATCGCCATAATCTTTCGGGCGCCCACGCCATGATGACCGCCAGCCTGCCGCAGGCCGAAGCCGACGCGCTCTTTGCGATGGAGAAGCGTCGGTCCGACGCCGCCACGCTGAACTACCCTGAGCGCGGCGGCGCCTTGACCGCGCCATTGGAATCGATCGACGGACGCGAGAAATTCCGGCTCGACCTCCGCCGCGGCCGAATCGCGCTCGAGAAGGGTAGCTACCGGAATCGTGCGCGCGACACCGTTATTTTGGCCCGGCTCGATTTCGGCGGCGCGCCGCATCGCAACCCGGACGGCCAACGCATCGATTCGCCGCATGTCCACCGCTACCGCGAGGGATACGGCGACAAGTGGGCGTTCGCTGTTCCACCCGAGCGATTCCGGAACCTGAACGACTTGTGGCGCACGCTCTGCGACTTCATGACCTTCTGCAACATCGTCGATCCGCCCGATATCCGGTACCAGCCGAGGCTCGTCCCGTGATCGGGGAAATCCAGGCGCTGGTGGACGACTATCTGCGCTGGCTGGGCGACAACACAGCCCTGCGCCAACTCGACGACTGGGTGGAAATCACGACGCCCTGTCTGGACCGCCACAACGATTGCCTGCAAATCTACGTCAAGCGCGACGCCGATGGCTACCTGCTGTCCGACGACGGCTACATTCTCGACGATCTGGAAGCGTCGGGTTGCAGGCTCGATACCGAAAAACGACAAGCATTGCTACAGACAATCTTGAACGGATTCGGCGCTCGCTTGGATAATGACAGAAAAACCATAGTTATTTGCGCATCCAAACATAACTTTTCTTTGCAAAAGCACAATATAATACAGGCTATGCTTGCCGTAAACGATATGTTTTACTTGTCTTCGCCGCATGTGCGGAGCTTGTTTGTCGAGGATGTCGCCCGCTGGTTCGATAAGCACGACATCCGCTATACGGTCGACGTCAAATTCACTGGCAAGAGCGGCTACGACCACCGCTTTGAGTTCGCGATACCCAAGTCCCGCCGCGCTCCGGAACGCGTCGTGCGGGCCATCAACGCCCCTCGTCGCGACAACGCGCAGAATCTCGCCTTCGCGTGGCTCGACACCAGGGAGGTCCGCCCCCCCGCGTCCCGGGCTTATGCATTCCTGAACGACGCCGAAACCGACGTGCAGGGCCCGGTGCTACGGTCGATGCAAGAATACGACGTCCGGCCGATACCTTGGTCGCGCCGCGAGCGCTACCGCGACGAATTGGCGGCATGAACAATGGCGGCTCGCGCGGGGCGCGCCTCGCCGAGCCGGCGAACACCCACACTTGCCCGGCGCCCCGTCCGGCGGTTATGGTCCGCCAATGCGCCTCCTGACCGCCGAACGCCCAGCCATCGGCCCCGCCGGATAACGCAATGCCCTCCTTCGCCGAATCCGAGGTGGATGAAGCCGCCCTCGAGTGGTTTGCCGGGCTCGGATACGAAACCGCGCGCGCCGCCGACACGCGCCCCGGCCGCCGGCGCGCGACCTGCGCCGACGCCGTTCTTGAAACGGACCTTCGCGCCGCCCTCCGGAAACTCAACCCCGACCTGCCCGCCGACGCCCTGGAAGACGCCGCGCGCAAACTGCTGCGCCCCGAGGGCGCCGCGCTCGAAACGCGCAACCGCGCCGCCCACCGCATGATCGTCGATGGCGTCCCGATCGCGTATCGCGACCGCCGCGGAGACATGCGCGGCGCGCGCGTCCGCGTTTTCGACTTCGACGCCCCCGCGAACAACCGCTGGCGCGCCGCCAACCAATTCACCGTCGTCGAGGCCGGACGGGAACGGCGCGCCGACATCGTCGTCTTCGTCAACGGCCTGCCCCTCGCGGTTTTCGAACTCAAGAACCCCGCCGGCGAAAACGCTACCCTGCGCTCCGCGTTTTCGCAATTGCAGACATACAGGAAAGAAATCCCCGCGCTGTTCGTCTTCAACGCCGTGCTCGCCGTGTCCGATGGCGCCGAGGCCCGCGTCGGTTCCCTGACCGCCGGATTCGAACTGTTCAAACCGTGGCGCACCGTCTCCGGCAGCAGGCTCGCGCCCGGCGCATGGCCGCAGCTACAGGTGCTGATCCACGGCCTGTTCGACAAACGCCGCTTCGCCGATTTCCTCCGCGGCTTCATCGTCTTCGAAACCGGCGGCGCCATCGTCAAGAAAATCGCCGGCTACCACCAGTTCCATGCCGTCCGCCACGCCGTCGCCGAGACCTTGCGCGCCGCCCGATACGGCGAACTCGCCGACCGGACCGGCTACGAAACCGGCGGCAGGCCGGGCGGCGCGCCCGGCGACCGCCGCGTCGGCGTCGTCTGGCATACCCAGGGGTCGGGCAAGAGCCTCTCCATGGCGTTTTACGCCGCCCGCATCGCCCGCGAACCGGGCATGGAGAACCCCACCGTCGTCGTCCTCACCGACCGCAACGACCTCGACGACCAGCTCTTCTCCACATTCGCGCGCTGCTCCGATCTCCTCGGGCAGCGCCCGGTGCAGGCGCAAAGCCGCGCCGACCTGCGCGAGCGGCTCGCAACCCGTTCGGGCGGTGTCGTCTTTTCCACCGTCCAGAAATTCTTCCCCGGCGCCCCCGGCGGCCGGCATCCCCCGCTGACCGAGCGCCGCAACGTCGTTGTCATCGCCGACGAAGCCCACCGCGGCCAATACGACTTCATCGACGGCTTCGCGCGCCACATGCGCGACGCCCTTCCCAACGCCTCGTTCATCGGTTTCACCGGAACCCCGATCGAAACCGATGACAAGAATACCCGCGCCGTCTTCGGCGACTATATCGGAATTTACGACGTCCGCCGCGCGGTCGAGGACGGCGCCACCGTTCCCATCTACTGCGAAAGCCGCCTCGCCGCGCTGACCCTCGACGAAGCCGAAAAACCCCGCATCGACCCGGATTTCGAGGAGGCGACCGAAGGCGAGGAAATCGCCCGCAGCGAAAGCCTCAAAACCCGCTGGGCCCGCCTTGAAGCCATCGTCGGCGCCGAAAAGCGCCTCGACCTCCTCGCCGGCGACATCGTGCGCCACTTCGAGACCCGCCTCGAAGCCATCGACGGCAAGGCCATGATCGTCTGCATGAGCCGCCGCATCTGCGTCGAACTCCACGACCGTATCGCGCGCCTGCGCCCCCGCTGGCGCGGCGCCGATGACGCCGGCGGAGAAATGAAGATCGTGATGACCGGCGGCGCCTCCGACCCGCCCGGATGGCAGCCCCACATCCGCAACAAGGCCCGCCGCGAAAGGCTCGCCAACCGTTTCCGCGATCCCGCCGATCCGTTCCGCATCGCCATCGTCCGCGACATGTGGCTCACCGGCTTCGATGCGCCGAGCCTGCATACCATGTATCTCGACAAGCCCATGCGCGCCCACGCCCTCATGCAGGCCATCGCCCGCGTAAACCGTGTGTTCCGCGACAAGCCCGGCGGCCTCGTCGTGGACTATCTTGGCCTCGCCCGCGAGATCGGGCGGGCCGTCGCCGTCTATACCGAAAGCGGCGGCGCCGGAGACGCCGTCATCGACAGCTCCCGGGCCGTGCGCGCCATGCTTGGGAAACACGACATCTGTTGCGCTTTCTTCAAGGGTTTCGACCGCTCCGCCTGGACATCCGGAACCCCCGCCGCGCGCCTCGCCCTCCTCCCTGCCGCCCAGGAACATGTTCTCGCCCAACGGAACGGAAAAGAGCGATTCCTCCGCGCCGCGACCGAACTTTCCCGCGCCTTCGCTCTCGTCGTACCCCGCGAGGAAGCCCTGCGCATCCGCGGCGATCTCTCATTCTTTCAGGACGTGCGGTCCGTTCTGGCCAAACAGGCGCCCGGCGAACCCCGCTCCGGCGAAGACCTCGACCGCGCCCTCCGCGGGATCGTCTCCCGCGCCGTGGCCCCCGAAGGCGTGATCGACCTCTTCTCCGCCGCCGGCCTCCCGAAGCCCGACATTTCGATCCTGGACGACGAATTCCTGGCCCAAATCGGCGGCATGGGCCGGCGCAACCTCGCGGTCGACCTTCTGGGCAAACTGCTGCGACGCGAAATCGCCGCCCGCGCCGACGCCAATATCGTCCAGGCGCGCTCCTTCGCCGAAATGCTCGAACGCGCCCTCCACCGATACGCCGATCGCGCCGTGGAGGCCGCGCAAATCGTGAAGGAACTGACGGGAATCGCCCGCCAGCTCCGCGGCGCCGACGCTCGCGCCGCCAATTCCGGCCTCTCCCGGGAGGAACTCGCCTTCCGCGACGCCCTCGAAACCGGCGCCGCCGACGCGCTCGACAGCAACGCCCTCGCCCGCACGGCCCGCGAACTCGCCGCAACCGTCCGCGAAAACGCGAAACTGGACTGGACACAAAGCGAGCCCGCCCGCGCCAGGATCAAGGTCGCCGTCAGGCGTGTCCTGCGCACGCGCGCCTACCCGGCCGACAGGCTGGAGGAAGCCGTACAATCCATCCTCGAACAGGCCGAAACGAACTCGACAGCCGCCCCGCCCGCCGAAGACCCGTGACCCCGCCTGGCGCAACCCCCGCCCGCCGTCGGTCTCGCCCCGTGTGGCGCCGCCGCAATTTTCCGGCTGCGTTGCGGCGGAACTCGGCGGCGACCCGAACTCCACGCCAAGGAAACCGCGATGGGCGATATCAGAGCCGAAATGGCCATCGAGAACACCATCGACCGTGGCGTGTTCGAGCGCGGTCACGGCGCGGAAACCGATATTCGCCGCGCGAGTCTCGAGGGCATCGTCGATACCGGCGCGGTCATGCTCGTCCTGCCGGGCGACGCGGTGGAAAAGCTGGGCTTGGCCGCGCGCCGCACGGTCATCGTGACGCATGCCGGCGAACGGCGCGAAGAACGGCCCGTCGCCGGGCCGCTCACGATCCGCATCGGAAACCGGTCCATGATGGCCGACTGCATCGTCGGCCCGCCCGGCGGCGAGGCGCTCATCGGTCGAATCGTGCTCGAAGAACTCGATCTCATCGCCGACCCCGGCAACCGGACGCTGACACCCCGCCCCGAATCGCCGGACCGCCCGCTCTTGCGCGTATGACCCGCCCCGGCGCGGGGCTGCCCGCACGAACGGCGTCCGGCAACGCGCGGAGACCGGCGCCGCCGCGCTCACTCCTCAAGCTCGCCCGTCAGCGTGAGCAGGTAGGCAATCAGATCTTCGATCTGTTGCGCCGACAGTATGGGGCGGCCGGCATGGGCGGCGGCCACGCGCTCAAGGCCCTCCACGACGTAATACGCAGGCATGATCGTCCGTTCGTCGATAATCTTCGGATCGACAAGGCGCAGGCGCAGCTCGCCCGCGGTGAGGCGGGCGCCCGCGCCGTGCAGCGCGGGGCCGACGGTACCGTGGAACTGTTCCTCCGGGATGGGCATCTCGTGGCACGCGAGGCAGTTTCCGTCGCGGCCGGCGGCGATGGCGCGGCCGCGCGCGGCGTCGCCCGGTTCGGCGGTCAGAGGCGCCGCGATCTCGCCGCCCTCGGCGCGCCACGCAACCGGCTCCTCGGCGCCGCCGGCGGGCGCCGCGGCGAACGCGGCCGCCGCCGCCCATTGCGCAAACGCTCGCAGCATGGACGCATATGGCGGCGCGCCGCCGGCGTTTGCAAGCGCCGCGCCGCGGGCTAAGGTTGCGCCGCACGAAAACCGGGGGGCGCCATGCGCGTGCGCACGGCACGGATACGGCCCGCCGCGCTCGCCGCCGCGCTCATCCTGGCGGCGGGCGCCGCGGGCGCCGGCGAGGGCTATCGCCTGTCGCAAAGCTGCGCCGGCTGCCACGGCACGAACGGCGCGTCCCCCGGCGCGACGATCCCCGTCATCGGCGGGCTTGAGGCCGGCTACCTGGCGCGCGCCATGCGCGCCTACCGCTCGGGCGCGCGCGACTCCTACGTCATGAAGATCGTCGCCTCCGGCTACGACGACGCGGAAACCCAGGCCATCGCCGCATGGTTCGCCGCGCAGCCCTGGCGCAACACGCCGGTCGCGAGCGACCCGGCGCTGGCCGCCGAGGGCGCGGCCGTCGCCGAAGCGCGGTGCGCGGCGTGCCACGGCGCGGACGGACGCGGCGACGCCCGCGCCCCCCGCCTCGCCGGGCAACCCGCAGAATACCTCATCCTCGCCGCCCGCGCCTATCTGAACGGCGAACGCCATGACGAAGCCGCCGCCGCCGGCCTCGCCGATCTCGGCGAACGCGAAATCGCCGCCGCCGCGCATTATTACGCCGGTTTGCAATGAGAACCGCCGCCGCCATGCGAACGCGCCGCCGCTTCCTCGCCTCCGCCGGCGCCGCCCTGGGCGCGGCCGCCCTGCCCGCGCCCGCGCTGGCGCAAGGCGGGATCGCGCCCCGGCGGGGCAAGCGCGCCGTGGTCGTCGGCGGCGGATGGGGCGGCTGCACGGCGGCCAAATATATCCGCATGCAGGACCCCTCCGTCGAAACCGTGCTGATCGAGCCGGAACCCGCGTTCCGCTCATGCCCCCTCAGCAACTGGACCATCGCCGGCCTCAAGACGATGGACGACATTACCCTGCCCTACCGCCGGCTGGCGAGCGCCCGCGGCGTTACGCTGCTGCGCGGCGCGGTTTCGGGCATCGACCCGGCGGCGCGCACGGTCCGCGTCGCCGGGGGCCTGTTGCGCTACGACCGGCTGGTGCTGTCGCCGGGGGTAGCTCTGCGGCGCGGCGACATCGAAGGGCTGGCCGCCGCGCCGCCCGAAGCCTTCCCCGCGGCATGGAAGGCGGGACCGGAGACCGAAACCCTCCGCCGCCAGCTTGCCGCGATGCCCGCGGGCGGAACGGTCGTCCTGTCGATTCCCCTCGCGCCCTATCGCTGCCCGCCGGGGCCTTACGAGCGGATTTCCCTGATCGCGGATTTTCTCAAGCGCAACAAGCCCCGCGCAAAACTCATCGCGCTCGACGCCAACGCGAAGATCGTCTCGAAAGGCAAATTGTTCGCCGCCGCGTGGGAGCGTCTCTATCCCGGCATTGTCGATTACCGACCGGGCACAGCGGCGGTCGCGGTGGACGCCGCGCGCCGCGTCGTCTCGACCGATTTCGAGGACATCCCCGCCGACGTAGCCAATATCGTCCCGCCGCAGGAGGCCGCCCGGCTTCTTTTCGACGCTGGGCTCGTTCCCGCCGGGCGGCGCTGGGCGCCGGTGGATCCGTGGGACTTCTCCTCCGCGCTGGCCCCCGATATCCACATTATCGGCGACGCGACCGACGGCTCCACGGTGGGCCGCGTCCCCAAGTCCGGCTATATCGCGAACTCGATGGGCAAGGTCTGCGCGGCCGCGGTCGTCGCGGCGCTGAACGGACGCGAGCCCCCGCGGCCGAGCATGGCGAACACCTGCTACAGCCTCGTAAGCCGCGACGAAGGCATATCCGTCACCGCAATCTACCGCTACGACGATACCGAAAAGAAAATCCTGCCCATCGCCGGCGCGTCCGGCCTCTCCCCCGCCCCGAGCGCCCTGATCAAGCGCCGCAACGAAGACTGGGCCCGCGCCATCTGGAGCGACATGCTGGGCTGAGCGCCCGCGCCCGCGCGCCGACCGGAACGCGCCGCCGCAAGCCATCGTTTTGCCGCCTTCCTTCCTTCAACGCGCCGGGAACGTGACACATTCGCGGCGTAATTGCAAATTTCGGCCCGTTCCGCCCTTCACATGCCCGTGAAGAGCCTTCACGCCGCGCGCCGCGTTCCCATGTGGACCGCGGCGGCCGGCGGCGCCGGCCGCGCCTCTCCCCCCAACGAAGAGAAGGACACGAGTCTCCCATGACCCTTGAAGCACACCGGCGCGCGTTGCCGCGCCTGGCCGCCGCCGCCGCGATCGCCGCGGTCTGCGCGGCGCCGATCGCCGCGCAGGCCCGCCCCGCGCCCGACAGTTTCGCCGACCTCGTCGAAACGCTCTCGCCGGGCGTCGTCGCCGTCGCGACCGAACGCGCCGCCGCCGAACGGCCCGACCGCCCGCGCTTCCGCATGCCGCGCGGCTTTCCGTTCGAGCGCTTCTTCGAGCGCCGCTTCGGCGCGCCCGAACACGAAGAGCGCCGCCGCCGCGCCGCCGCCGGCTCCGGCTTCGTCATCGACCCCGACGGCCATATCGTCACCAACCACCACGTCATCGACGGCGCCGAGGAAATCGCCGTCACCCTGCCCTCGGGCGAGCGCCTCGAGGCCGAGCTCGTCGGCGCCGACCCCAAGACCGATCTCGCGCTCCTCAAGGTCGAGCCCGCCGCGCCGCTTCCCGCGCTCCGCTGGGGCGATTCCGACGCCATCCGCGTCGGCGACTGGTCGCTCGCCATCGGCAACCCGTTCGGCCTAGGCGGCACCGTCACCGCGGGTATCGTGTCGGGCCGCGGACGCGACATCGACGCCGGCCCCTACGACGATTTCCTTCAGACCGACGCGCCCATAAATCCCGGCAACTCCGGCGGCCCGCTGTTCGATCTCGACGGCGCCGTCATCGGCGTCAACACCGCCATCGTGTCGCCGTCGGGCGGCAATGTGGGCATAGGTTTCGCGATTCCGTCCGCCCTCGCCGCGCCCATCGTCGCGCAGCTTCGCGAGCACGGGCAGGCGGTCCGCGGCTGGCTCGGCGTGCGCATCCAGCGCCTGGACGAAAACATCGCCGCCGGCCTCGGCGTCGAGGACGCCAACGGCGCGCTGGTCGCGCATGTCGCGCCCGGCGGCCCCGCCGCCGGGGCCGGCGTCGAGACCGGCGACGTCATCGTCTCCTACGACGACGCGCCGGTTCGCGGTCCGCGCCGGCTCGTGCGCCTGGTGTCGGCGACTCCCGCCGGCGCCGAGGTCGCCCTCGGCGTCATCCGCGGCGGCGAGGAAATCGGCCTGCGCGTGGAGATCGGCAAACTCGCGGAGACCGCCGCCGCCGCCGCGGACGCCGGCGACCCCGCCGAGGCGCGCCTCGGGCTCGCCGCCGCGCCCGCGCCCGGCGGCGCCGGCATCGTCGTGACCGCGGTTGCGCCCGACGGGCCCGCCGCCCGCGCCGGCCTCCGCCCCGGCGATATCGTGCGCGAGGCGGGCCGCCGCCCCATCGCCGATGTTGCGGCCCTCGACGCCGCCCTCGCGGAAGCCGAATCCGAAGGCCGCGAGGCCCTGCTGCTGCTCATCGAGCGCAACGGCGCGCCGATGTTCCGCGCCGCCCCGCTCGCCGTGGGCTGACCGCCCCCCGGCCCCTCCGCGAGGCTGCAATCAAAGCGGCGCGCGCCGGGAAAACCTTGGCGCGCGCCGCTCCTTGTGCGACGCCACGCCTTCCCGTACGTCCGGCCCGTCGAAGCCCAGAAACTCCAGCGCCAGCGAGGCGTCGAACGCCGGCCCCGCGTTGCGCAGCCAATTGTTGAGCGCATATTTGGTCCAGCGCACCGCCGTGGGCGAGCCTTCCGCGAGACGGCGCGCGATCTCCACCGCCTTGTCCTGCAATTCGCTCTCCTCGACGCATAGCGAAACCAGGCCGATGCGCTCCGCTTCCTCCCCGGTAACGGTCTCGCACAGCAAAAGGTAGTATTTCGCCTTCGCCATTCCGCACAGAAGCGGCCACACGAGCGCCGCGTGGTCGCCCGCCGCCACGCCGAGGCGCGTATGCCCGTCGATAATGCGCGCCGTCCGCGCCGCGATGGAAATGTCGGCGAGCAGCCCGGCCGCCAGTCCCGCGCCCACCGCCGCGCCGTGCAGCGCCGAAACGATGGGCTTCGAACAGTTCACGACATTGTAAACGAGGTCGCGCGCCTCCTTCCACGTACGCACGCGCGCGTCGTAATCGGTCGCCAGCGCCTCGATGAGTTCGAAATCGCCGCCGGCGGAAAACCCCCGCCCCGCGCCCCGCAGGATCGCCGCCCCCGCCTCCGGATCGCTGTCGAGAACGCGCCATACATCGCCCAGGTGCGCATGCATCCGCGCATCCACCGGCGCCGGCGGCGCGGAATCCCCGCCCCCGCCCGGCGCCGCCATCGTCACCCGCAACACGCCCGCCGCCGGCTCGTCGAACGCCAACGTATCGAACGCCGCATACCGCCCGAGATCGATACCCATCGCACCCCCTCCCCATTCCCGGAAGTCTCAATTAACAAATCGCCCCCGCGCCGAAGGCGCGGACCGCCTGGGTGCGCGGGCGTCTCGCCCGCACGTCTCCACCCACACAAACGCCGCCGGGAAGGGCGCCCCCGTTCGCAATCCGAGCGCCTTCGAACATCACAGCGCCCCTCCATCCGGCCCGCACATCCGCGCCGCAACGACGGCGAACACGCCCAGCCCGCCCCACCCCGCGCTATCGACATCGAACTCCGCCAGCGCCGCCGTCGGAAAGCGCCGCATCGCCCGTTCGGCGGCGGCGGGGTTCGCCCGCGCCGCCAGCACCGCCGCCAGCGCCTGCAACCCCGGATTATGCCCCACGACCATGACCCGCGCCGGAGCCGCGTCGTCCAGCCCGCGCAGAATCTCGAGCACGCGCCCGGCGTCCGCGTGATAGAGCCGCGCGTCTTCGCGGCGCGGCGGCGGCCGCGCAAACCCCGCGCACAGGCGCTCGCAGGTCTCCCGCGTTCGCCGCGCCGGCGAGCACAATATCAACTCCGGCGCCGCGTCCGCCGCCGCCAGCCGCGCGCCGACGCGCATCGCCGCAGCCCGCCCGCGCGCATTCAGCGGCCGATCGCGATCCGCCAGCGCGCCGTCGCTCCACGACGATTTCGCATGGCGCAGAAGCTGCAACGCCCGCCTGCTCACAACGGCCCCCGCGACCTGAGCGCGGCGGCGAGCGTGCCGTCGTCGAGATACCCCAACTCGCCGCCGATGGGAACGCCGTGCGCCGGGCGCGATACCGAAACCCCGCACCCCGCAAGCCGATCGTGCAGATAATGCGCCGTCGTCTGCCCATCGACCGTGGCGCCGAGCGCCAGCACCACTTCGCGCACCTCCGCCGCCCCGGCGCGCGCGAGCAGACCCGGTATCGCCAGGTCTTCCGGCCCCACGCCGTCGAGCGGCGACAGCACGCCGCCCAGCACGTGGTAGCGGCCGGCAAACGCCGCCGCGCGCTCCAGCGCCCACAGATCGGCGACCGTCTCGACCACGCACAGCGCCGCCTCGTCGCGCCGCGGGTCGGCGCAGATCGCGCACGGATCGCGCGAATCGAGATTGCCGCACGCGCCGCACGGACGCACCGCCGCCGCCGCCGCGGTCAGCGCCGCCGTCAGCGGCTCCAGCAGCGCCTCCCGCCGCTCCAGCATCGCCAGCGCCGCGCGCCGCGCGGATCGCGGCCCCAGCCCGGGCAGTTTCGCCAAAAGCCGCGTCAGGCGCTCGATCTCGCCGCCGGCCATGCGCCTCAGAACGGCGGCATACCCGGCGGCATCGGGAGTTCGTTCGCCGCCCGCCCCATCTCGTCCGCCGCCTCCTGCGCCGCCTGGTCGCGGGCCGCGCGGCACGCCGCCACAATCAGGTCTTCCAGCACCGTGATTTCCTTGGGATCGACCAGCTCCGGCGCGATGGAAATCGCCTTCACGCGGCCTTCGCCATTGACCGTAACGCGGACCATCCCGCCGCCGGACTCCGCATGCACCTCCTTGACCGCGAGGTCCTGCTTCATCTCCTCCATTCGTTGGTGAAACTTTTGCGCGTTCTTCATGAGCGCCGCGATGCCCTTCATGGTTCTCCTGCTCCTCTCTTCGTGTTGTGCGCCGCCGCGTCCGCGCCGGCGCCGGGGCGCACGCTGCGAATCTCCGCCCCCGGGAACGTCTCCAGTATGCGCGCGACAAGCGGCTCGCGCGCCGCCGCCGCGCTCAGCTCCGCCGCCCGCGCACGGGCCTGCTCATCCAGCGTCGGCGCGCCTTCGTCCGGCGACAGAAGCACCGTCCACGGCCCGCCCGTCCACATGTCCAGGCAGCGCTTCACCCGCGCCGCCAGGTCGGGCGGCGCCCCCGCGCCCGCGCGCAGCGCGATATGCCCGGGCGCAAACTCCACAAGATGCGCGTCGCGCGTCAAATGCCGATGCAGCAGCGGCTCGCGGCGCTCGGCGAACAGCGCCGCCGCCGCCGCGAAACTGCGCGGCCCCGCCGCTCCGTCCCGCCCCGCCGCCCCTTTCGATGCCGCCGGCGGCGCGCCCGCGCCGTTCGCCCGCCCCGCCGGCGGCGCGGCAACGGGACTCGCCGCAACCGGCGGCGCCGCGCTGGGCGCGGGCGGCGGCGCCGGCGCGGCGGCGCGCGCCTCCGCGCCCAACGCGGCCCGTGCCGCCCCGGCGCCCGCGCCCGCCCCGGCGCCGCCCCGCACCGTCGCCGCGCCCTCCAGCCGCCGCACGAGCTCCGCCGGCGGCGGCAGCGCCGCCGCATGCGCCAGGCGAATCAGCACCATCTCCGCCGCCTGAAGCGGCGCCGGCGCCTCGCGCGTCTCCGCCAGCCCCTTGAGCAATATCTGCCACGCGCGCGTCAGCTCGGCCACCGCGAGCTTCTCCGCCAACGCCCGCGCGCGAACGCGCTCCGCTTCCGGCAGCCCGGGATCGGCCGCCGCTTCCGGCGTCAATTTCAGCCGCGTCAGCCAGTGCGCCAGGCCGAGCATGTCTTCCAGCACCGTGGCCGGATCGGCGCCGGCGGCGTCCTGCGCCTCCAGCAGGTCGAGCGCCGCCGCCAGCCCGCCGTCCAGCGTCCGCTCCAGCAGGTCGAACACCCGCTCGCGGTCCGCAAGCCCCAGCATGTCGCGCACCGCCGCCGCCGCCACCGGCTTGCCCGCCGCATCGCCGATCGCCTGGTCGAGAAGCGAGAGCGCGTCCCGCACCGAGCCGTCCGCCGCGCGCGCAATAAGCGCCAGCGCCTCGGCGCCCGCCTCCGCGCCCTCGCGTTCGGCCACCGAGGCCAGGTGTTCCGCAAGCCGCGCCGCCTCCACCCGCCGCAAATCGAAACGCTGGCACCGCGACAGCACCGTCACCGGTATCTTGCGCGCCTCCGTGGTGGCGAACACGAACTTGACGTGCGGCGGCGGCTCCTCGAGCGTCTTCAGCAGCGCGTTGAACGCCGCCGTCGAGAGCATGTGGACCTCATCGACGATATAGACCTTGTAGCGCCCGCTTGCCGGCGCGTAGCGCACGCTCTCGACGATCTCGCGCACGTCGTCCACGCCCGTGCGGCTCGCCGCGTCCATCTCCAGCACATCCACATGGCGGTCGCCGGCGATGGCGCGGCAGTGCTCGCAAACCCCGCAGGGTTCGGCCGAGGGCGCGGTCGCCGCCCCGTCCGCGCCAATGCAGTTCAGCGCCCGCGCAACGATGCGCGCCGTCGTCGTTTTGCCCACGCCGCGCACGCCGGTCAGCAGCCACGCATGCGCCAGCCGGTTCGCCGCAAAGGCGTTGGCCAGCGTGCGCACAAGCACGTCCTGTCCGATCAGGTCGGCGAAACGCGCCGGACGGTACTTGCGCGCGAGAACGCGGTAGCCCCCGGCCCCGCCCTCTTGCCGTTCGCTCATGCGGCCACCGGCGCCGTGCGGTTGGCGAAGTCGGGAGACGGCGGCGACCCGGGCCGAACTCGTTACGGCTGCTTCCTTCCGGACCTGACCGGGTTGGCGAGGGGCCCGTCCGCCGCCAGCCTCCCGCCCCCCTTATGCACCCTCCCCCGCCCCGCCGCAACCGCCGCCGCCCGGGCGCGCGCATCCCCGCCCGCATCCTTCCCCGCGACCCGCCCCTAATCCCCCGCCAGCCCCGCCGCCGCCGGCAGCATCTCCCTCAGCAGGTCGTGCCGCGGCGCGCGCCCCGCGGCCTCGTACCGCACGAACCCCCCGCGGTCGAGCAGATACACGCCCGGCAAAATCCCCGCGCTCGCGCGCCCCCGCAGATCGCGCGCCGGCGCGGCCACGACCGCGTTGGGCCGCCCCGCAAGACGGAAATGCGCCGCCCACCGCGCCGCATCCTCCGCGTCCGGCGCGCCGCCTTCCGCGTCGTAAAGCAGCAAATGCAGCACCACGGCGCGCGGGTCCCCGGGCGCGATCCCGCCGTTGCGCGCCAGATAGAACTCCAGCGACCGCAACCCCACTTGCGGACGCACGCCGCCGAACCCGCCGAGCGCCTGCCCGCCCGCGAACGCGCTCGCCGCCGGCGACGACATCGCGGCGGCATGAACCGCCACGACCTTCCCCGCCAGGTCGGAAATACGAAACCGCCCGCCGCCCGCGTCCACCATCGCAATGTCCGGAAACGGCCGCCCGAACCGCGGCGGCCAGTCCGCGAACAGCCCCAGCCTGACCTCGTTGAACCCGCCGGCCAGCATGACCGCCGCAATCCCCGCCAGCCCTGCAATCACCACCCGCCTCATGCGCCCCTGACCCCCCGCCGTTTACAACCCCGCCGAAGGCGGGGCCCGGAACCGCGGGCTTCCAGCCCGCACGCCCGCGCCCCCCACGACATCGGCGAGCAAGCGCGCGCAAGCCCCCCGCCCCCCCAACGCCGACGATTCGCAACGATCCGCCCGCAACCATCGGTATAATGCCCGGCGGAAAACGCACGGCAAGGGAGGCGCGCCATGGACCTGGGCCTCGCGGGAAAGAAAGCCATCGTCACCGGCGGATCGCGCGGCATCGGCCGCGCCATCGTCGAACGCCTGGCGCGGGAAGGCTGCGCCGTCGCCCTCTGCGCCCGCGGCGCCGAGGGCGCCGCCCGGGCCGCCGAAGCCGCGCGCCGACACGGCGTCCCTGCCGCCGGCGAGGCCGTGGACATATCCGACCATGCCGCCGTGCGCGCATGGGTCGCCCGCGCCGCCGAAGCGCTCGGCGGCCTCGACATCGCCATCGGCAACGCCAGCGCCCTCGCAACGACAACCGCCGAGCGCGACTGGCGCGCCGGTTTCGAAACCGACCTCATGGGACACGTCGCGATGGTCGAGGCGGCGCTGCCCGCCTTGCGCGAATCCGCAGCCGGCGCGGTGGTTCTCGTCGCCAGCACCGCCGCGCTCGAAGTCTATTCCGGCCTGCGCTCCTACAGCTCCATCAAGGCCGCCATCGTCGCATACGCCAAGGGCATGGCCGTCGAATACGCCCGCCACGGCGTCCGCGCCAACGCCCTCTGCCCCGGCTGCATCGACTTCCCCGGCGGCGTATGGGACCGCGCGAAACGCGACAACCCCGCGGAATACAGGCGCGTACTGGAGCTCAACCCGATGGGCCGCATGGGCCGGCCCGACGAAATCGCCAACGCCGCCGCGTTTCTCGCCAGCCCCGCCGCCAGCTTCGTTTCCGGCGCCAATCTGGTGGCCGACGGCGCCTTCACCCGCCGCATACAGTATTGACCCGCCGCGCCCCCGCCCCTATCGTGCAGGATTCGCGCGGCGCCTCCGTGGCGGAACTGGTAGACGCGGCAGACTCAAAATCTGTTGTCCCTCGGGACGTGTCGGTTCGAGTCCGACCGGAGGTACCAAACTTGCGGGCGCCGCCGCCGTGATCGGCGTCCGCGCCGCCGGCCCGGCGTTCGCGCGGCTGCCGGGCGCCGCGCGCGGCGCCGTATGGATGCTTGCCGCCTGCCTGTGCTTTTCCGGCATGAACGGCATAGTCCGCCATCTCGCGCAGGACCTTCCCATCTTCGCGATGGTGTTTTTCCGCTCGCTGTTCGGCCTGGCCGCGATGCTGCCCTTCCTGCTGCGTCCGGGCCTCGCGTCGCTGCGCACGCGCCATCCGCGTCTTCACTGCGTACGCGCCCTCATCGCGCTGGTCGCGATGGGCTGCTGGTTCTACGGCCTCGGCCGCATGCCGCTGGCCGAAGCCACCGCGCTGAGCTTCACCATGCCCCTGTTCGCCTCCGTGGCCGCGGTGATGGCCCTCGGCGAGCGCATGCGCGTGCGGCGCTGGACCGCCGTCGCAGTAGGCTTCGCCGGCGCCATGATTATCATCCGCCCCGGCTTCGCCGCGGTCACCGCGGCCATGCTGCTCGTGTTGTTCTCGGCGCTGCTGATGGCGGCCAACCAAACCCTCATCAAGTTCATGTCGCGCGACGAACACCCCAACGCCATCGTCTTCTGGCTCGCCTTCCTGATGACGCCGGCGTCGCTCGGCCTCGCGCTGCTCAGCTGGCAAACGCCCGCGCCCGCGCAATTCGCGTGGCTCGCCGGCCTCGGCCTGCTCGCGACATCCGCGCATCAATGCATGGCCCGCGCCCTCGCCGCCACCGACGCCACCGCGGTCTATCCGTTCGATTTCACCCGCCTGATCTTCGCCGCGGCGATCGGCTTCGCCGCCTTCGGCGAAATCCCCGACATGTGGACGTGGGTCGGCGCCGCCGTCATCGCCGCGAGCGCGATCTATATCGCCCACCGCGAGTCCCGGCTGCGCCGCCGCGCCGCCCGGACCCCCGCGCCATGACTACGCCCGCCGCCGTGCGCGCCTTCGCCGCTGCGCTGAAGACCGCGCCCCCCGGCCCGCTGTTCAACCCGTGGTACGACCGCGACCCCGATAACGACGCGCCGCAGAAGGACACCCCGCGCATCCGCCGCGAACAACTCGTCCACTACCTCGCCGCGCGGCTTGTGCGGGCGCGCTACCTCCTTGTCGCCGAGGCGGTGGGCTACCGGGGCGGCCATTTCAGCGGTATCGCCATGACGTCGGAGCGCATCCTTCTCAATCACGTTCCCGGCGTGCGGCCGCAAGACGTCCTGCCCGGCCTCGCGCCCCGCCGCACGTCCAACCCGTCGGCCTGCCCCGGCGCGGCGGTGCGCCGCATGGGATACGCCGAGCCCACCGCGACCATCGTCTGGACCGTGCTCCTGGCCGATTCCGGCCTGGACCCGCTCGATTTCGTGCTCTGGAACGCCGTCCCGTGGCATCCCTGCCGCGCTGGCGGCATGTTGACCAACCGGACGCCGACCGGCGCGGAAAGGGACGCCGCGCGCCCCCATCTGCGGGCGTTCCTCGCGCTCTATCCCAACGCCCGCCCCATCGCCGTCGGCGGCGTCGCGCACGAACTGCTGGCGTCGGAGTTCGGCCCCGCGCCGCGCGTGCGCCACCCCGCCAACGGCGGCAAGGCCGCCTTCGCGCGGCAAATCGCGGAGAACATGCGCTCATGACCGCCGCCCGCCCCGCGCCCACACTGCCCGATATGCCCCCGCCTCCCCCCGCCCCGGCGGCGAATACCGGCATCCTCCCGCGCCAGGAGCTCGAGCGCGAGATCGCGCGCCGCGCCTTTTACACGGCCGACGGCGGCCGCCCCATCGACCCGGCGCAGGTTCAGCCGGCCAGCCTCGACCTCCGCCTCGGCGCGAAAGCCCACCGCGTGCGCGCGAGCTTCCTGCCCGGGCCGCGCGCGACCGTCGCGGAGCTCATCCGCGAATACAGCATGTACGCGCTCGATCTGACCGCCGCCCCCGTGCTCGAGCGCGGCTGCGTCTATATCGTCGAACTCGAGGAGCGCGCCAATCTCCCGCAAGCGCTCGAAGGACTCGCCAACCCCAAGAGCTCCACCGGCCGCCTCGACGTCTTCACCCGCCTGATCGCCGACGGCGCGACCGCGTTCGACCGCGTCCCCGGCGGCTACGGCGGCCCGCTCTACGCCGAGATCGCGCCGCGCACCTTCGCTATCCGCGCGCGCCGCGGCTCGCGCCTGTGCCAGCTGCGCCTCAAGCGCGGAACGCCCCCCATGCCCAACAAGGAAATGCGCCGCCTGCAAGACGAAATCCCGCTGATCGAAGCCCCGCGCGACCGCGTGCCGATCCGCGACGACCGCATCGCCGTCACCCTCGATCTCGCGCCGCTGCCCGGCCTCGCGGGCTTCCGCGCCCGCCGCTACGCCGACGCCATCGACATCGACGCGCGCGGCCGCTACGACCCGCGCGACTTCTGGGAGCCCGTCGCGCCGCGCGCCGCCGGGCGCCTCGTCCTCGACCCCGACGAGTTCTACATCCTCGCCACCGCCGAGCGCGTCCGCATCCCCCCCGCCACCGCCGCGGAAATGGTCGCCTACGACACGACCGCCGGCGAGTTCCGCGTCCACTACGCGGGCTTTTTCGACCCCGGCTTCGGCTACGGACGCGGCGACGGCAACGGCCCCGGCGCCCGCGCGGTACTCGAGGTCCGCTCCTACAACGTCCCCTTCCTCCTCGAACACGGCCAAATCATCGGCTGGCTCCGCTTCGAAAAACTCGCCGCCGAGCCCGACCGCCTCTACGGCGAAACCGGCTCCTCCTACCAGGCCCAGGGCCTCAAACTCGGCAAACAGTTCCACGACTGGCCTCCCCCGTAACCCCGCCGAAGGCGGGGCCCGGGACCGCGGGCTTCCAGCCCGCACGTCCCCGCCCCGCCGCCTGGGTGCGCGGGCTTCCAGCCCGCACGTCGCCGCCCGCCCCCAACCCCGCAAATCGACCCTCGACATCGCAACGCCCCCGCGGTAATACCCCCCCGTTCCGCCGAACCGAGCGAGCGCCCCCATGACCGCAGGCCCCGAAGCCTTCGCCCGCGTAAAAATCGACGCCCTCCTCAAGGACGCCGGCTGGAGCCTCGCCGACGGCAAAAGCGTCCTGTTCGAACACCCTCTGCCCGGCGGCAAACTCGCCGACTACGCCCTGTTCGACCGCGCCGGGCGCCCTGTGGCCGTCGTCGAGGCCAAGCGAACGAGCATCGCCCCCGCCGCCGCCCGCGACCAGGCCGTGGACTACGCCGAGCGCCTCCGCGCGCCCTTCGTCTTCCTCTCCAACGGCGAGGAAGTCCGCTTTCTCGACCGCGAAACCGACGCCCACTCCCGCGTCGTCGCCGGCTTCTTCTCGCAGGACGACCTGGCGCGCCGCATCGCCGCGCGGGCGCACCGGCGCGAACTCCGCGAAGTCCCCATCGACCGCAGGATCGCCGACCGCGACTACCAAATCGCCTGCATCGACGCGCTGTCCGCCGAAATCGCGCGCGGGCGCCGCAAACTGCTCGTCGAGATGGCCACCGGAACCGGCAAGACGCGCATGGCCGCCGCTTTCGTCAAGCGCCTGTTCGAGGCCGGCGCCGCGGCGCGCGCGCTGTTCCTCGTCGACCGCATCCAGCTGGCGAAGCAGGCCGAAGACGCCTTTACCGAGCACCTGGGAACCTACCCGTGCCGCGTGTTGCGCCCCGGCCGCGGCTTCGACCGCGCCGCCAGCGTCGTCATCGCCACCCTGCAAACCATGATTACCGAATACCGCGCCCTGTCGCCCGGATATTTCGATCTCGTCATCACCGACGAATGCCACCGCTCGATCTACGGCGAGTGGAAACGCGCAATTCTGCACTTCGACGCGATCCAGCTCGGCCTGACCGCCACGCCATGCGCGGCCGCCGGCGCGCGCGAAGCCGAAGACCCTGAGGACGGCGCGTTCATGCGCGACACGCTTGCGTTCTTCGAACTGCGCGAACCGACATTCCGCTACGGGCTCCGCGAGGCCATCGCCGAAGGCTGGCTCGCGCCGTACCGCATCTGCCGCGCCATCACCGTCAAGACCGCCGCCGAGGGCGGGTTCCCCGTGACGCGCGCCGAGCTCGATTGGGACGCCATGGACGCGGCGCCCCGCGCCGAACTCGAAACCCTGTTCGCGGCTTCCGAAAGCATCGTCGTCGACCCGCGGGCGCTCGAACGCAAATTCACCATCCCCGCCCGCAACCGCGCCATGGTTTACGAGTTCCGCGACGTTCTCGAACACGGCTTCGCGGGCCGCGACCGCACGCGGCGCCGCGCGCACTGGGGCAAGACAATCGTGTTCGCCGTGACCAAACGCCACGCCGAAACGCTGGCGGCAATGTTCGACGAGCACTTCGCCGACAAAAAGCCCGACCCCTCGGTGCGCTACGCCGATTTCGTCGTCAGCGACGTCGGCGGCGGCCCCGCGCCCGATGCAAGCGGCCTCATCCGCCGCTTCAAGACCGAGGAGTTCCCGCAAATCCTCGTCAGCGTGAACATGCTCGACACCGGCTTCGACTGCCCCGAGGTCGTCAATCTCGTCATGGCCCGGTTCACCCGCAGCGCCATCCTCTACCGTCAAATGCGCGGACGCGGAACCCGCAAGGCCCCCCATGTCCGCAAGACGCATTTCACGATTTTCGACTTCGTGGGCGTGACCGATTTCCACGGCGACGACGAGGACGAAGTCGCCGGCGGCCCCATCGTCGTGCGCGAGCAGCCGAAACGATCGCCCTCCGACCGCCCGCGCGGCGTGGTTACCCTCGATGTCGAGGACCACATCGACCCGGCCAGCCGCGACTGGTTCACGCTCGACGAAAACGGCCGCATCGTGCGCTCGCAGGCCCATGAGGCTCGCGCCGCCGAACTCGGCCTGCGTTTCGAGGCATGGCGCGGCGCCCGCGAATTCGACGCCGAACAGGCCCGCTGGGCCGCCCTGATCGAAAGCCGCATCCGCGCCGACGCCGAAACCATCGACCGTTTCGCCGACTACGACTTCGACAAGCCCCCCTTCGACTTGCGCGGCGGATACAAGGCCGCCGCCCGCGTCTTCGGCGGCCGCGGCGCGCTGAACGATCTGCTCGCCGGCCTCAACGCCGCCGTCTTCGGCGCGGAAACGCCCGCCTGACATGACCCTGACCCCCGATCTGCGCCGCGCCATCGACCGCATTCGCGACTATCTCTACGGCGGCGGCTACCCCAACCCCGCGCAAAACGCCGAACAACTCAGCTTCCTCTTCTACTTCAACATGTTCGAGGCGGCGGACGCGGCCCGCCTCCGCGCCGCGCGCGCGCCCGGCGCGGAGCCCCGCGCCAGCGCGTTCGACGGCGAATGGACCCTCCGCGACCCCCGCAACGCGCCCGGACCCGGCGCGAAAACCGCGCCGCGGGCGCTCTTGCGCTGGTCGTCGTGGGCAAACGCGCTGAGCGGCGAGCGCCTGGTCGCATGGGTGCGCGAGGAAGTGTTCCCCTTCCACGCCGAACTCGCCGCCGGCGGCGCGACAGACTTCATGCGGGGCGCGCGTCTCGCCATCGACGAACCCGCCGTGCTGTCGAGCGTCGTCGCGCAGGTCAACGGCCTGCATCTGGAAAACGTCGACGCCGACGCCAAGGGCGACCTGTTCGAGCACGTACTCCGGCAGATCCGCCAGGCCGGCGAGCTCGGGCAGTTCCGCACGCCGCGCCACATCGTCCGCGCCATCGTCGCCCTCGTCGACCCGCGACTCGGCGAAACCGTGTGCGACCCCGCGGCGGGAACGGCCGGCTTCCTCGTCGGCGCGTGGGACCGCATCCGCCTCGTCAACTCCACCCCCGCCGGAATCGAGGAGGCCGAGGTCGAGGGCAAGCGGGTCCCGCGCGGCCTCGGCGACAGGCTCGGCGCCGACGCCGCGCGGCGGCTGCGCGAAGAAACCTTCCACGGCCTCGACGTCGACCCGCAAATGGTGCGCCTCGCGACCATGAACCTGACCCTGCGCGGCCTCGACAAGGTGCGCATCCTGCGCCGCGACGCGCTCACCCGCGCGCTCGACCCCGCCGCCCGCGCCGAACTCGGCCTCCCGGCCGGCGGTTTCGACGTCATCCTCGCCAACCCGCCCTTTTCCGGGCGCCTCGACCGCGACCGTATCGTCGATGACGTCAAGGTGGGCCGCACCGCGCAAACCGAACTGCTCTTCCTGCAATTCATGCTGAACCAGCTGAAGCCCGGCGGCCGCTGCGGCGTCGTCGTTCCCGAAGGCGTGCTGTTCGCATCCACCGGCGCGCACCGCGAACTGCGCCGCAAACTGCTGGAAAACAACCGTATCGAAGCCGTACTCTCGCTGCCCGGCGGCGTGTTCAACCCCTATTCCGGCGTCAAGACCTCCGTGCTGATCTTCCGCGCCGGCGGCGCGACCGAAGGCGCAACCGAGCGCGTCATGTTCCTCCACGCCGGCAACGACGGCTACAAACTCGACGCCAACCACGACACGCCGATCGACGAAGACGACCTCCCCGCCCTGATCGACGCGTTTCATGATCGCGAAGCCCGCTTCCGCGCCTGGCGGGCCCGCGCCCCCGCCTCCGAATGGCCCGAAAACTGGTGGTTCGCCGAAGCCGAAGCCATCCGCGCCGCCGACTACAACCTGAGCGCCCCCCGCCACCGCCCCGCAACCCGCGCCAGGGTCGAACACCGCGACCCCCTCGAAATCCTCGACGAACTACGCACCCTCGAAACCCAAATCCTCCACGAAATCGACGCCCTCGCCATAGCCGTCATGGAAACCACCGAATAACCAGCCCCCCAACCCCGCCGAAGGCGGGCCCCGGGACCGCGGGCATCCTGCCCGCACGTCCGCGCAAGCCGTGACGCCGGCAGGGAAGCCGCGAACTGCCTGAGTTGTCTAATTCCGGCTACTCGGTCAACCCTCCTCCGGGTCCGTTCGCTGCCTTCCGTTCCGCCGGGAGCATGGTTGTCTGCGAAGTCATCGCCGTGCTTTCGAGTGGCGCGCTTCATGATGGCGTTCGTCAGCGTTGGCGTCCCAATGTGCGCGTCGCACTCCCGGACCGGCCTTGCCCTTTCGGGCGGGGGCGCGGTCCGACTTGCATTCCAGGCAGCGGGATCGCCTCCGCTACCGTCCCGGCGGGGACGGGGCTTTCCGCCGAAGCGGAACCGTGTTGTCTCCTGTTCGTTGTTCAGCTGCCTCCGGGCGCGTTCGGGGCGCGCGGCGGCGGCGCTGCGTGTAGTCCACCGAGAAACGCAGCGCAGCGCCGCCGCCGCGCGCCCCGAACGCGCAACCCGCGCCGTGCGGGCGTGGCGGGCGCTGTCACGCGCGCTGCCCCTTGCCTGCCCGGCGCGGCGCCGGCGGCCTACGCCGCTTCCGCCGCGTCCGGCCAGCGGAAGGGCTCGCCGCTCGCCAGCATGCGATGCAGGATGACCGCCAGCCGCCGCGCCAAGGCCACGCACGCCTTCTTGAAACCGCTTCGCTTGCGCAACCGCCGCGCCCAGTCCTTGAGCGGATGACCGCGCTTGACCCGCGTCAGCAGGCAAGCCGCGCACTCGTACAGCAGCGACCGCACGCCGGGATCGCCGTGGCGCGATATGCGCCCCGTCCAGTCCATCTCCCCCGATTGACGCCGACGCGGCACAAGCCCCACATATGCGCCCACAGATCGCGAATCGGCAAACCGCGCCGCATCGCCCAGGTTCGCAACCAGCGCCACAGCCGTCATCGGCCCCACGGCCGGAGCCGTCATCGACAGCCGGCAGGCCTTGCTGGCCCGCGCCCGCGCCTCCACCTGCCTGGTGAGCGCCTTGAGCGAATGCAGCGTCTGCGCCAGCGAAACCAGCAACGGCTCCACCGCTTCCCGCAGCGGCGTATCCATGACCGCCTCGCGAACCCGCGCCGAAAACCGGCCCGAACCCTTCGAAAGCCGAATCCCCGCCGAACCCAGGATGCCCCGGACCGTGTTCTCCGCGTCGCGGCGCTGGCGCACCATAAGCCCCCGCGCGCGCAACAGCGCCTGCGTATTCGCGTCCCAAGCCCGCTTCACCGAAACCGGGGGGCAGAACTTCGGTAAGCGTCCGGTTATCCCGCTTGGTCATTGTCGGTTATGTTTATGGGTTTCGGTATTTCGGGGGTCGTTTTGTTTGGCTGTCGGCTTCGTATGGGGGTCTTGTTTCGATGCCTGCACGGTTGTCGCTGCTGCATGAGTGCGTCGATTGGCGGTGGCCGGTTCGAACGCGGCGGCTTGCGGTGGCAGGATAGCGTTTGGGAGGGAGGCACAGGGAGGAAATATTTTTTCGATATTTCCTATTTTGCGCTTGCCTTGTGGGGTTGGGGTCGGTATTGTTCGTTCATGCTTGACCGCGCCGCGCCTCTCCCCGACGATCCCGCCCGCCTGAAGGACATGGTGGCGTCCCTGGCGGCCGAGTTGCAGGCTCGCGAGGAAGCGCTGCGGTCGCGCGCGGAGGCGTTGAAGGCGCGCGATATCCTGATTGAGAAGTTGCGTCACGAGTTGGCGGGGATGCGCCGGCATCGTTTCGGGGCGCGCTCGGAAGCCTTGGCGCAGTTGCAACTGGCGCTGGAGAACGAAGAGATCGTCCGCGCCGCAAGCCCGCCCCCGCAACCCGAACCCGCCGCCGCACGCGCGCCGCGGCGCAAGCGCCGCCCGTTGCCGGACCGTCTGCCGCGCCGCGAGACGGTGCTGGAACCCGCAAGCCCCTGCGGGGCCTGCGGCGGCGCGCTCAAGACCGTCGGCGCGGATGTCACCGAGGAACTGGAGTACATACCCGGTCGTTTCGTAGTCAACCGCATCGTGAGACCGCGCACGGTCTGCCGCGCCTGCGCACGCTTTTGCCAGGCGCCGCTGCCGCCGCGCCCCATCGAGCGCGGACGCCCCGGACCCGGCCTGCTTGCCCATGTTCTGGTGAGCAAATATGCCGACCATCTCCCGCTCTACCGCCAAGCGCAAATGTTCGCCCGCGACGGCATCGACCTCGACCGCTCGACACTGGCCGAATGGGTCGGCAAGAGCGCCGCCTTGCTGGAGCCGGTCGCCAACGGGATCGGCAACCATGTGCGCGCTGGCGGCGCCATCTTCGCCGACGATACCACGGTGCGCCTGCAAACCCCGCGCGGCGAAGGCGCCAGGGGCAAGACCCGCACTGCACGGCTATGGGTCTATGCCCGCGACGAACGACCGTGGCGCGGAACCGCGCCGCCGGCCGCCTGCTACCGCTTCAGCGCCAACCGCAAGGGCGAGAATCCGCGCCGACACCTCGCCGGCTTCAAGGGCTGGATGCACGCCGACGGCTATGCCGGGTTCGCGGAACTCTACCGCACAGGCCGCATCCGCGAAGCCCCCTGCATGGCCCATGTCCGGCGCAAGTTCGTCGACCTCGCGCACAATCGGGGCGCGCCGGTCGCCAGGGAAGCCGTCGAGCGCATCGCCGCCTTGTACGCCGTCGAGGCCGAAGCTCGCGGGCAAACGCCCGAAGAGCGCGTCCGTATCCGCCAGGCCAGGGCCAGGCCCCTCTTCGACGACCTCGAAACATGGCTCGCCCGACAGAGCCCGAACATACCCGCCAGGACGCCGCTGGCCGGCGCCATCCGCTATGCACGCGCGCGACTGGCCCGCCTGCGCCCATGGCTCGACAACGGAACGCTCGAACTCGACAACAATACTGCCGAACGCGCCATCCGCGGCGTCGCCCTCGGACGCAAAAACTGGCTCTTCGTCGGCTCCGAAGCCGGCGGCGCAACCGCCGCAACCGCATACACGCTCATCGAAACCGCAAAACTAAACGGCGTCGACCCACGAGCATGGATCGCAGACACACTCAATCGTATCCAGGACTACAAAACAAACCGAATCCACGAACTCATGCCGTGGAACTGGAAACACAAAACACCACCGTAAAAACCCAATAGCCCCATAACCGGACGCTTACGAACTTCGTGCGCGCGAGCTCCGCCAGCAACGCCGCGTCCTTCGCATCCGTCTTGTTCGTCTGAAGGCGAAGCACCGCGTGAACGCGCCGAGCGTCCACCACATCCACGGCCTGCCCCAACGCCTCCATCTCGCGCGCCAGCCAGCCCGAATACGTCCCCGTCTCCATGACCACGCGCGCCGGCGACGGGCAGTGCTCGCGCACCGCCGCAAACAACGCTGCCGGATCCGTCGCAACCTTGCCCGCGACAACCGTCGCACCCGCATCGTTCTTGACGCAAAACGCCGTCTCTTCCTTCGACACGTCGAAACCGACATACTCCGCCATGGTCGCTCTCCCTGCTGGGTCCGTGAGTGGGGCGCACAACCCTGCGTGCGCAGCCCCGCATGATAGACCCGGGAGAGCGGCCGACCGGAATTATCCCATGTGCGCGGGCGTCCCGCCCGCACGTCCGCGCGCGGCGCAATATCGGCGAGAGGCCGCCGAGACATGCGCGCGGAACGCCCGCCCCGCTCCCTTGCGCCGCCGCCGACACACACGATTCGCGAGTCGAGCGAAAAAATTCCCGCGCCGCGCAGCGGCAGCTATGGACATGAAGCGAACATACCGGGTAAACCGGTCGCCATGACGCCGCGCAGCCGCATGCCCCAACGTATTCGCGACCCGCTACACGGCCTGATCGTGTTCGGCGACAGCCACGATTCCAGTCGCAACGAAACCGATCGCATCGCCTGGAGCCTGCTGAATACGCCCGAATTCCAGCGCCTGCGCCGCATTCGCCAGCTTGGATTCTCGGATCTCGTCTTCCCCGGCGCAACGCACAGCCGGTTCGCTCATTGCGTAGGCGCATACCACGTCGCGCGTCGGCTCGCCGACGTCATCGGGCGCCAACACGGGCATCGCGACCCGGACCGCGAACGCGTTGCCTTGTTGGCGGCTCTGTTGCACGATGTGGGGCATGGACCTTTCAGCCACGCTTTCGAGGCCGCCGACCCGCGAACGGACCGCATTTCCCATGAGCGATGGGGCGCCAAGGTCGTTCGGGGCGAAACGCGCGTGAACCGGCTGTTGCGCGAGGCGGACGAAACCTTGCCCGAGCGAATCGGGGGCCTGTTGACGGGGGACGACGGTAATCTCATGGACATTTATGCCGCCATCGTATCCAGCCAATTCGATGCGGATCGCCTCGATTACCTTCAGCGCGACCGAATGGCCGCCGGAGTCGGGTTCGGCCATATCGACCGCGACTGGCTGTTCGATAGCCTCGAGGTCGGCGACATCACGGTCGGCGCGGATGAGGATGACCCGTACCCCGCGCGTTGCCTGTATCTCGGCCCCAAGGGCGTGTCCGTCGCCGAAGAGTATCTTGAGGCGCGCTACAGGCTGTACACCATGTTGTATATGCACAAGACGACCCGCGCCGCCGAGAAAATGCTCGAATCCGTGCTGTGCGCGATCGCCGCCGCGCCGGACCGGGCCGGCGTGCCGGACAACCCCGTTTTCCGGTACATGACCGATGAAACGCCGTCGCTCGGAGCGTATCTCGCGCTTGACGATGCAGCGGTATGGGCCGCGTTGGGCGCACTCGCGGAGCGCTCGCTTGGGCGCGTATCGGAGCTCGCAACGCGCCTCCGGAATCGGGACCTGTACAAATGCGTCGAAATCGGCGCGCGCGACCGCGCCGGCGCGAATCTGTATCGTCGCTTCCGGCGGGCGCTCAATGCCCATCCCGCCGAATGGCGCGATGGCCTGCTGTACGACAGAACCGAGTTCGCGCCATACAGATCGCGCGATCTGGTCGATACCAACGCGCTCAACATGGTCTTGGTGAAACCGACGCCGGAAACTCCCGAGCCCATTGACATCGCGCGGGTATCGGATCTCGTGGCGCCGCGTGTAGGATTGACCGGCATCGAGCGCGTCTACGCGCCCGACGCCGCCGCTGCGTGCGAACTACGAAACCTTTTACGGGAGATAGAAAATGACCCCCGATGACATCGTCGTCGGCTTGGTTGCGCTGTGGGGAGGAAAACTCGTCGGGCGCACCCGCTTGCAGAAAGGCGCCTACCTGCTCCACTGCTGCGGAGCCAACCTCGACCTGCGATTCGAGTACTACCACTACGGCCCGTTTTCCTTCGAGCTCGCCGAGGGCTGCCTTGACGCGCGCGCCGACGGGCGGCTCGGCATCGCCGAACACCAGGGCCTGCGCGCCGTGTACGGGATATTCACGACCGATAGTAACTCGCGGCCGCCCGACGGCATCGGCGATCTGACCGCCGCACGAGCGCGCCCCCTCGTCGAACGCATGAAGCAGGAAACCGGCCTCGTTCTCGAGATCGCCGCCACCATCGTCTTCTTCCGCGACCGCGGCATGGACATGCAGGCCGCGCTCGCCGAAACGAAGGCCCGCAAATCGATCAAGGCCAGCAAGGAGCGCCTCGACAAGGCAATGCGCCTGCTGCGCGACCTCCGCCTCTGCGACGCAACCGCCGCCCCCGCGCCGGAACCCGTCCCGTGAAACCCGCCCGCCGCCCCCGCGCCTGTCGCCGATGCGGACTTCCAAGCCAACCTCGCCGAAGGCGGGACCCGGGACCGCGGGCATCCTGCCCGCACGTTTGCGCGCGGCGCAATCGCGGCCGGCAACCGCGTTCAACGGGCGCCGCCGCCAATCCGCCCCGACCGCGCGACGCGCGTCGTTCGACGTCCCGCGGCCATGCGCTTCGCAACCGGAGAGCGGCGCCCGTAACCGTCTTTCCCGCACAAAACCAACCCGAAGGCTCAATTGGCGGATCGTATGTACATTTATCGCATTTTTCGCCCGGCCACTTTGGGCGCCATCGAGGCGCGCGGATACCCCGACCGTCGCGCCGAAGGCGCGGACTGCCTGGGTGCGCGGGCGTCCCCGCCCGCACGTTTGCGCGCGGCGCGGCGTTGGCGGGTAAGCGCGAGCGGCGGCCCCTCATGACCGTATTCCGTGCTGTGGAGACGTGCGCGGGCATCCCGCCCGCACGTTCCCGCGCGGCGCGACGACGGCGGCGCGCAACCGCGTTCGACGCGCGCCGCCGCCAACCCACCCCGACCGCGCGACGCTCGTCGTTCGACGTCCCGCGGCCATGCTTTTCGTAACCGGATAGCAGCGCCCGTAACCGGATTTTGCACGCAAGGCCAACCCGAATGACGACTTACGAGCGCATCCCACTCGGGCAAGTATGCGCAATCGATCCCCGCGCACGACGAGCGCCCGGATTCGATGACGACACAATGGTGAGTTTCGTTCCCATGTCCGCCGTGGATGAACGGACAGCAACCATAGCCGCTCCCCGGGATCGGCGGCTTGCCGAAGTGTCGAAGGGATATACGGCATTCGAAGACGGGGATATCCTGTTCGCAAAAATAACGCCCTGCATGGAGAACGGCAAGGTGGCGTTGGCAGAAAATCTGACGAACGGCATAGGCCGCGGCTCGACGGAGTTTTTCGTTCTTCGACCGTATCCGCGAATATTGCCCCAATACCTATACCATTTCGTGCGCCAGCCCGTTTTCCGGGAGCTCGCGCGGCGGCACTTTACCGGGACAGCTGGGCAACAACGGGTCCCAAAGTCCTTCATGGAAACAACGTCTATTCCCGTGCCGCCGCACGACCGCCAGCGTAAAATCGTCAATGTACTCAAACGTACCGATGGCATTCGGCGCCTGCAAACGCAAGTTTCCGACTGTCTTCGCGATTTTCCTTCTGCGCTTTTTTCGCGATTGTTTGGAGATATCGATCGAAACCCGAATTACTGGCAGATCGGCAATATCGGAGATGTCTGTACCGTGAGCGGCGGGGGCACGCCCCGACGGGCCAACAGCGCCTTTTTCGGCGGCGGTATTCCCTGGGCTACGCCTACCGACGTAACTGCTCTGAGAAGCCCGTTCATTTTCCGAACCAAGGATACGATCACCGAGTTGGGTCTGCGGAAAAGCAGCGCCCGCATCGTACCTGAAGGAGCTGTGTTGATGACAAGCCGCGCAACCATCGGCTACACGGCTATTACGACCCGACCGATGGCGACCAATCAGGGTTTCGCCAATTTCGTATGCGGAGACGCGTTAACCCCGGAGTATCTTTCCTTCTTCCTCCGGAGCCGGACCGGGTTGCTCTTGCAGATCGCCGGCGGCACCACGTTCAAGGAAGTAACGAAAACCGCGCTCAAGAAGGTACAAATCCCGCTGCCGCCCATGACTGTCCAGCGGCATTTCGGCAAAGCGCTGAATCGGCTGGCGCAAACGGAAGATATTGCCGCAAAGGCCGCCGAAAAGGCCGACATGCTGCGTGAATCGCTTATGACTCGGCTTCTGGATAGAGATCTATCTACAGAGGGGATGGAATAGCCTTGGCTCGATTGGCGAATTGTATGCGCATGGACCGCATTTCTCGCTCGGCCGTTTCGGGCGCCGTCGCGCCGAAGGCGCGGACTTCCTGGGTGCGCGGGCGTCCCGCCCGCACGTCACCGCCGTGCCGAACGCCGCCATGAGGAGGGGCGCGAGCCCCACGCGCCTCCCCGCCAACGCCGCGCCGCGCGCAAACGCACAGGCGGGGCGCCCGTACATTGGCGACCCGCGCGGCGCTTCAGCGGGGCAAAGACATGCCGGCGAGGCGCCGACGGTTCCAAGGGTCGCTACCGGGCCCGAACGACACCGCAAGAGGGCAGCGCGATGACCGGGGATGCCCCGGCCACCGCAATGCCCGGATACCGGGCTGGCGAATCGGCCCGCCGCGAAAGCGGCGGACCATGGTCCTCTGCCGGCCCCGCTCCGACGCGGCTTAATTGCCCCATGTCCGACGCCCGCCACGCCCCGCCGACGGCGCGCCGCCCGGGGCTGCCGCGCCCAACGGCGCCGCATCTGCGTCCCCCGAGGCCGGCCCGTCGCCCGGCAGCCCCGCATCCAACGCTCGGCGCAAGCCTGAAACCCCCGCCGTCCGCGCCGAACTCTGCCGAGCCATCCGCGCCGGAACCCCCCGGCAGTGCCCTCGCCGAAACGCTTCGCGTCGCCGTGTTCGCCGCTGTCGCCCGCTCCGTCGCACGCATTGTGCGCGCCATCCACGACCTGGCCGCCGCACGGCTATTGACGGGCATGCGCTACCCCGATACAGTCCGCCCCCTAGACCCATCGGGGCGGGCCACGCGGCGCGCTGGCGGTTTGTGCAGCAATCGGCTCGGTATTGCCGTCGAACTAGCCGACACCGCCATCCGCGACGTGCGGTTGCTCGCGTTCGCCACGGTAGATCGCCAACAAGCGAATCGATGAGGGCGTCGCCATGATTCTCAGCCTGTTCTCAGGATGCGGCGGACTCGACCTCGGATTCGAACGGGCCGGCTTCGCCGTCGGCTTGGCCTACGACGCGCATCGGCACCCTGTAGCGTCGTGGAATCACAACCGCCGCGGCGGCAAGCCACGCGCCCACGTCGCCGACGTTATGGCTATCGACCCCGCGGCAATGGACCGCCATTACGGCGCAACGTTCAGGCCTGTCGGCGTTATCGGCGGGCCGCCTTGCCAGAGCTTCTCGCGTGCAAACCGCTCCCCGGCCGGCGCCCGCGACGGCGCTCGGCTCGTGAGCCGATTCTTCTCGCTGGCGTTAGCGCTGCACTCGCAGCGGCGCCCTCTTGACTTCATACTAATGGAAAACGTTCCGGACATCCAATCCGCGCGTCACGAGGAGATACTCGCCCACGAATCTCGCCAGCTTGAGAACCGCGGATTTAACGTATACCCTTGCGTTCTCGACGCCGTACAGTTCGGCGTTCCGCAGTATCGCAAGCGCCTGTTCCTGTTAGCGGTTTCGAAACGCTTCAAGGCTGTCGAACCATGGCCCCCCCCACCCGTTTCGGCGCCGGCAGTAACCGTCGGCGACGCTATTGTAGGACTCCCCCGTCCTACGCAGTACAGGCGCGGGCTAACGGCCGAAGACATTCCTTATCATCCGAATCATCTGTGCATGAAACCGAAATCCGCTAAATTCTTCGACGGTTCGCTTAAACCCGGCTACACATCCGGCCGA
Organism: Alphaproteobacteria bacterium; assembly: GCA_965201115.1. Taxonomy (GTDB): domain Bacteria; phylum Pseudomonadota; class Alphaproteobacteria; order UBA7887; family UBA7887; genus JANQOH01. The sequence continues at coordinate 3,155,743 of OZ241745.1, read as the reverse complement.
AGTTTCAAGACGCTGTCGGAGGACTCCCCTAGCGTGACAGTATCTTACGGCCATCGTGAAGTGCATGTTCATCCCAGCTGCGGCCGGCGGCTTAGTGTTCTTGAATCCATGATTCTCCAAGGATTTCCGGAAAGCTATCAGCTGATTGGCAGCTTGTCGTCACAAATCGAACAGATCAGTCAAGCCGTACCACCTCCTTTAGCACAAGCGATTGCCAACGCGATTAGACCCTTGGTTGAAGCCAACGACACCATTAATCAAGATCTGTGAGACTCTGCGCGTTCGAGCTGCTGTAAAGCCACGTCCTCATAGCCGGCGTCCTCTAGTAGAGACTTCAAGTTCTGATACAACTCTGATCGCAATGCATTATCTCTTCTTAGTTTTGTGTCCAAATTATCCATGTCCTTAATTTTTTCTATGGATCGGATTGACATATCCTCGATCGTTCTTGCCGAAGCCGGGCGGTTAGGAACAACATTGTAATTGTCCAGAAGATTCCGCGAAGGAGGAACGAATTCGAATGCCAGGCACGCGATGGTCGGTATGGACGCATTGTCCATATCGCTACGTTTAGTTGCATAACAGTACGCTCTGTGTGTCTTCATTTTCCATTTTTCGTTTCGGACAGTCCTGATGACCCATTTTGCGAAACTCAGTGAAAAAATCTTTAGAAAGTCCTCCCCGCTGCGTTGTCGAAAAACATCCTCTGACATATCGCGAATCTGCCGATCCCCAGCTGTAGCGCCCAGCAGATCGTATAACCGGGATCGAAAATCCTTGTTCTCCCGTGCGTTATCCGCCACAGCGCGCCAAAAACTCATCAGGGTATCGCTAGATATCGATCCATAGCTAGCGTTAGTAGTTAAGAATAGCAGCCATCGATCAGTCATATGTTGCAGTTGATATTCCACGATCCGGTGTATGGCGTCGATTAACCTTGCCCCGGTGTCCGCCGGTCGCGATATTGAACCGCATGCATCGATATTCACTATATGGAACGGTCCTCTTCTCGCCAGAAACCGATACGCCGGACTCTGTCCTGCAGCTATCTCCTCCAACCTGCTGATAAAAGTATACGACTGATCCGTTATATAGCCGCCCGCTTTTAGCGATTCTTCGCGAACCTGGGCTCTGGCGACATATCGATTAGCCATCTCTCTACCCATTTGAAAGCCCGTGCTCGTAAGATCGCAGTCGAGCTCCCGGCACAGCGCCGCAAGCATCCGCACGTCCAGATAATCTATGCCGGGCAACGTCAAATAGCGTACCTCGGGCAAGGCGCCGCTCGCACTGCGCAATGCAGGCCGCCCTCTTTCTCTTTTTATCAGATCCCGTGCGTAGTGCAACCACTGCTGCTGTCGGACAAACTGTTTGTGTGCAGTATGCCACGGCTGTAACGTATTCAACTCGACAGGTACCGCCAACTCATCGGTCTGCCGCGGAAGGACGTCGGTAGCGCGCCCCGGCGCCACTCCGTGATCGATGATCGTCGTCATGTTTTTGAATCCAAAACATGCATCACGTCGACGATCAGTTCGCGTCGCTCGTCGACAGATAGATGCGATAGCGCGCCGTATGCTTCAAGCACAATAGCTAAGGCTGTAACCCGAGTTGGGTCACAGGCTATAATACCATTATCTGGCCACTGTATTTCCAATCCACCGATCTCGGATGGAAGGCCCGTCCATGGCTCGTATGGGGCTGGGGGGTCGCTTTCCTGGCCGTACCGTTTCTCCCATACTGCTAACGAACGGTCTTGTAATTCGACCAATGCCCGTTCGTGCTCTCGATTCAGATCGCGTTTAGCGATATCCTTCAAGCGATTGACCAGCAAGCGAAGAGCTTTATGAAGCCATCTCTGTATATAGAGATAATGAGGGTGACTATAGTTAAATGATTCGCGATCAATGTTGATGGCGCTCTCCAGTCCTTCGTGTACGTATATTTCGGCAGTGATTTGACGCAGCCGAGTTTGCTCGGATACTTGGTAATTGAAGAAAGTCGGGTCGAACAGCACACCGGCTGCTTCCCGTACACGTACAAGTACGCCAACAGTATCCTTTGGAACAATTTGGCTGTTCCAATATAAATACGATTCGAATCGGAGCGGCCCACCGGCAAGTTTTAATTGATCCTGACTGAACGGGTTGTCTTGCCTGCCAACCAACAGAACTGGAGTTTGTATCCGCGTTCGCGCGCTCCGCTTTATGAGATTCAACGACGGTTTTACAGGACGCCGAAGCCGGACGCCGTCGATAGAAACGCGAAAATCTCCTTTCGTATTCTCTGATCCGGCTTTAAGCCGCACATGTTCACGAATGGATTCCTTGGGATCGAGCTTTACCTCTTGAGCCTGTCGATCATCGTCTTGCATGTTGAAGAAAGTGAGTCCTGTGTCGCCAGTGAGATCGAAAGGGTGCTGCCCTATGTACGTAAGAGGGAGTGACAAGCTGACCTTCCACAAAAGCTGAAGATAATGATCCAGATGCTCCAGCGTCGCGGATTTCGATCGCCGGGCTGCTGCGGCGCCGATGGCATTGAAAAATTTTATGAACTTCTTGTCCGGATCGTCAGCGTCTTCCCAAGGCAACTTGGCTTCTCTCTCTTGGTCGGAGAAGCCGATATGGTAATCCGGCGCTATCCCAGACCTGCCAACGGTTTCGTCATTTAACGATGTCCATAAACGTTCGCTCCGTAACGTCTGAAGGACTTTAGGTCGTAAATCGTAAAGAATTACCGCCGTTCCGTGTGAGGATATTTCCTCAGGGCGAACCCGTTCGGAAATTATCTCAACTTTGCCAGCAACGTATTCCGTCGTGCTATCGAGCTCGGAGTCATCGTAAGTTTGGAGCCGAACGGATGCGGATGTACGCACGTCATCGTCCGCAGACTTCGTAATAATTTGGAAATGTTGGGTTAACTGCGCGACCGCAAATAGCCCTATTCCGAGTTTTCCGATAAGCATTCTGCCCTTGGGGCTTCTGTCAGCCGCACCAGCCTGCGCGGTCCCGAATTGTACACCGGCGGGCGTGCGCTTCGAACTGCCGCCGATGTTCTTCAGCACGTAAGCCAACGTTTTCGGCGTCATGCCTGCGCCGTCATCGCGGACAAGAATCCGCTTGAAATAGGGAGCATCGGTCTCGATCACCACCGACGTAGCGTCGGCATCATAGGCGTTAGCTATTAACTCCCTGAAAGCAGCCCACGGCTCGCGGTATATACCATCGGTAATACGAGCAATGATCTTCTCGTTGGTCGCCAAGTTGGTGGCGAGCGGCCGGCCGTCTTTGGCCGTCGCGCGAATGCGCTCGGCGAGTTTGTCAAGGGTGGGGGTAGTGGTATCTGGCTGATGTGCGCTCATGCCGATCATTATCCGGGTGCGTTGGCCAACGTCAATATCGGTACGCTAGCCCGCAGACAGTAACAGGGCAATAGCCTGACTTCGCCGAATGCGCGCGCCGGGCGCTCAGTCCAGAGGCGATGATATAAAATGAAATGAAGTAAAAATCGTCTGTGCAACAGTATTTATAAGCATACGGGATGTAAGTATTTATATTACGCTTCCAAATATTCACGGATAATATTTTTCAGAACGTTGATTGACTTGGTCTCGCACTCCCACACCACCAATATCTTCCAGCCCGCCGCCTCTAACCCGGCCCGATGTTCGGCGTCGCGCAACGCGTTTCGCTGTAGCTTCGGCAACCAGTAATCGCGGTTGGACTGCGGCCGCCGCGCGATCCTGCAGGCGGGATCCGAATGCTGATGCCAGAAGCAACCGTGAACGAAAATGACTTTGCGGCGAGCGGGAAAGACCAGATCCGGTTTTCCGGGTAAACTCGCGTAGTGTAGTCGGTATCTGTAGCCCATGGCGTGGGTTATTCTACGAACAATCATTTCGGGTTTCATGCCCTTTGACTTTATATGCGACATGATTTCGCTGCGTCTATTAGGCGTTACAGTGTCGACCATTGCCTACCCCATTCGTTTACGCCCGGCATCGAACGATTGTCGGGACGCCAACAACGACCGTTGCGAACGAATCGGCGTCCATGCCGCCGGCGCCGCTCGCTGCCGCTGCTGCGCCGGTGTGATTCGTGGGCGACCGGCGCGCCCGCAAGCCCGATACTTCGTCATGCTCTCCAACAGCGGTAACGCCGCAACGCGCCGCAAGCAATGGCGGCAAATACCAAGCGGATCGCAGTATAACCGCGCTTTTCGTCGCAGTCATGTCGAACTTGCGGGCATATAGCCAACCCGATCGGCGCTGGGTTTGTATCGATTATCGTGTTCGGCCCGGGACCGGCACAGCTATCGCCGCGCGCGCGGCAAACCGCCGGACGGCCCAAAGGCCGGGGCCGCCCCGGACGCCGCAATGCCCGGACGCCGAACCGGCGAATGGGCCCGCCGCGCAAGGGGCGGACCATGGTCCTCTGCCGCCGCCCGCCCTGAAACGCTTTAATACTCCCATGACCCACGCCCGCCCCGCCGCCGCCGTCCCCGCCGACGGCGCGCCGCCCGCGGCCCCCGCGCCCAACGGCGCCGCCGCCGCGTTCCCCGAGGCCCGCCCCTCGCCCGCCAACCCCCGGCCCGAACCCGATACCGCCGCCTGCGCCAACCCCCTCCGCCACCGCCGCGGAAACCGCTCCACCATCGCCGGCCTGCCCCCCGCCGTCCGCGCCGAACTCTGCGCCGCCATCCGCGCCGGAACCCCCGACAGCGCCATCGCCGCGGATTTTCGCGCCCGCGGCTACGCCGTCTCCCGGTCCGCCATCTACCGCTTCCGCAAGTCCGCCGCCGCCGGCCTCGCCGACTGGTCCCGAATGCGCGACGCCGCCGCCCTCTGGAGCGACGGCGGAATCGACGCCGCCCTCGCCGAAATGCTCCGCGTCGCCGCTTTCGCCGTCATGGCCCGCATGGACCCCGCGGCCCCCGGCATCGCCGACGGCACGCGCGCCGTCGCCCGCCTCGTGCGCGCCGCCCGCGACCTCGCCGCCGCCGGCGCCGCGCGGGAAACCGCCGCCGCCCCGGCCCCCCGCCGCGGCGCGCCCGGATCCATCGACGACCCCCGCCTGCCCTCGCTCCCGCCCCCGGACACGCGGGCCGCCGCCGCCGCCAGGGACGACACGAACGACGACGACACTTCCGACGAACCCCAACCCTGGTGGGACGACGAAGACTGGGAAGAATACGCCGAACGCCAGGAAGCCCGGCGCATCGCCCGCGAAGCCGAACGCGAAACCGAACCCGCAGCCCGGTCCGAGCGCGAGGAAGAGCTCGAAGGCGAAGGCGAGCCGCCGCCCGACGGCAAACCCGGCGGCGAACCCGCCCCGCGCCCCGCCGCGAAGCCGCGCAAACTGCCCCCCTGCCTCGCCGCCGCGGCCCCGCCCATCCTGCCGAACCGCCCCTTCGACCGCCGCCGCCTGTACGACCGCTACGACTAACCCGCATTTCTCATACGGGTGGTTGTCGTGCGGTTTGTGCGTCGTTGGTTATCGTGCGTGCGTGTTTTCGTGGTCGGGGGGCTTGGCGGGCATTTTCGGGGCGCGTTGGGGCGGTCCGCCGTTTGGCGGTGGGCCGCGTTCCGGGCTGTTCCTGCGTTGTTGAGGGGAAGGGCGAGAGTGGCCGCGTTACGCCGCGGCGGCGGATAATCGTTGGCAGGCGATACGGAACTCGCGCTGGAAGGGATGCGCGGCGTTCATGGCGATCTTGACGCGGCGCACGGTGACGCGGACCCAAGCGCCGATCTTGAGCAGTTTCAGGCGCAGGCTCCCGCATGTGGCGACCGCCAGTTCGGTGTAGTCGAGGCCGATGCGGCGCAGTGCGCACAGCAACACATAAGCCATGGACGCGAACCACAGGCGCAGCTGGTTGGCCCGCATGGCCCGCGTCGACGTGCGGTCGGCGAACAAGTCGAGTTGGCACTCCTTGATCCGGTTCTCCATCTCGCCGCGTTGGCAGTAAAGCCGCTCGTAGAGATGCCGGGCGCGGACCCGATGGGTTGCAATCGAGGTGACGACGAAACGCGGGTTGGCCTTGCCGTGGGTCCACTCGGCCTTGGCGACGACGCGGCGCGCGCAGCTCCAGCTGTCGCGCGTCCTCCACATGAAGTCCTTGAAGCGGCGTTGCGGCTTGCCCGAACCCGCGCTGTGCGCTTGCGCCGCCGCCAGTTCGGTCTCGACTTCCGCCGCCAGACGGGGGTTCCGCGCCAAGCCCAACAGGTAATCGACGCCGTTGGCCTCGCACCACGCCATCGGCGCCTCGCGGGCGAACCCCGAATCGGCGCGCACCATTATCCGCACGCGGGGCCAATGCCGCCGCAACCGCGACACAATCCGCTCAACAGTCTCCACGGCCCCGGCCGCCCCATCCTCATTCGCCGGGCGCAACCGCGCCGCCAAAAGATGACGACCGCAAGTCGCATAAAGCGGAAGATAGCAATAGCCGCCGTAGTAGCCGTGGAAAAAACGACCCTCCTGGCGACCGTGAAGCCGATCGTCCGTGGCGTCGAGATCGATAACCAAGCGAGCCGGGGGCCGCTTGTGCGCCTCCACAAACAGTGTCAGGAACAAATCCTCAATCGCCGAGCCGTCATGCGCGATCCGGCAATACCGCGACGGCCCCGCGCCCCCCAACTCAAGGCGGTTCAGCGTCGATTTGCCCGCAAGCGGCGCACAGTCCGAACGACGCGACGCCAACTTCCCCGCCAACACGGCCATGACCGGATCGTGACGCAACGCATCGTGGTCGTTCAGGTCCTCATATCCCAATGCGATCCCGAACACGCGCTGCATGACCAGCGTCCGAACATCGTGCTCGACAAGATGACGCGCACGCCCATCGGTGAAACAGGCCGCAAACCGATCGACCAGACCCACCGCCGCATCCGCCCGGCCAAGCAACAATGCCCCCGCGTCCGACGTCACCGTCCCGCCGTCGAACGCCGCCACAACCGCGCGACCGTCGACCGGTTGAAAACCGCCCAGCGCCGTGCTACACTCCGTCTGCATCGGGGAACACCTCCGTGCCGCGATATGTGCATACTCAACAACACTATATCGCACACAGAGCCCCGATGCCCCAAACCCGTATGAGAAATGCGGGCTAACCCCGGGCCCCACGGATCCCCGCAATGCCCCGCAACGCCCCCCGAACAGCCGGCCCACCGCCTTCCAGGCCGCACGTCGCCGCCCGCCCCCAACGCCGACGAAGGAGACGAGCCCCGCACAACCGCCCCGAGCCCCGCGGATCCCCGCAATGCCCCGCAAATCCCCCCCGAACCGCCGGCCCCCCGCCTTGACCCCGCGGGCGGCCGCGCGCTACCAACCCCCCGCGAAACGCAACGGAGGCGGCGCAATGGCCGGAAACGGCGCGCATTACGACGGGCTCGAAACCCGCGACCCGGAAGAGCGCGAGCCCGCGCTCTTCGCGGCGCTGCGCGAGCAAATCGCGTTCGCCAAACAGCGCAGCGCCGCATGGCGCCGCATCCTCGACGGCGTGGAGCCCGCCGGCATAACCGACCGCGCCGCGCTCGCGGCCCTGCCCGTCACGCGCAAATCCGCCCTCGGCGCCATGCAGCGCGCCGAGCTCCCGTTCGGCGGCCTGACCGCCCGCGCCCCCGGCGAAACCGGCTGGATATTCTCCTCGCCCGGCCCGATCTACGAACCGGCAACGCCCCGCCGCGACTACTTCCGCATGGGACGCGCGTTCCACGCCGCCGGCATGAGGCCCGGCGACATCGTCTACAACACCTTCTCCTACCACCTGACCCCCGCCGGCCACATGACCGAGTCCGGCGCCCACGCCTGCGGCTGCGCGGTCGTTCCGGGCGGCGTCGGCAATACCGAACAACAACTCCGCGCCATCGCCGACATCCGCCCAAACGCCTATGCCGGCACGCCGTCGTTCCTGCGCATCCTGTTCGAACGCGCCGGCGCCGACGGCGTGGATTTGTCGTTCGTCAAGGCCGCCGTCGGCGGCGAGGCGCTGCCGCCCAGCCTGCGCGCGGCCTTCGGCGAGCGCGGCGTCGCCGTCCTGCAATCCTACGGAACCGCCGAACTCGGCCTGATCGCCTACGAATCGCCCGCGCGCGAAGGCATGATCGTCGATGAAGGCGCCATCGTGGAAATCGTCGCGCCGGGAACGGGCGACCCGGTCGCCGAGGGCGAAACCGGCGAGGTCGTCGTGAGCGTACTGAACCCCGACTACCCGCTGATCCGTTTCGCGACCGGCGATCTTTCCGCCGTCATGGCCGGGCCATCGCCCTGCGGACGCACCAACATGCGCATCCGCGGCTGGCTCGGCCGCGCCGACCAAACCGCGAAGGTGCGCGGCATGTTCGTCCACCCCGGGCAGGTAGCGGAGGCAGCGGCGCGCCACCCTGAAATCGCCCGCGCGCGCCTCGTTATCGACAACCCCGGCCAGGCCGATCGCATGACCCTGCGCTGCGCGCTCAAGGCCCCCGCCGGCGACGCCCTGCGCGCGCGCATCGCCGAAAGCCTGCGCGCCGTATGCAAGCTCCGCGGCGAGGTCGAGTTCGTATCCGACAGCGCCCTCCCCGCCGACGGCCGCGCGATCGAAGACGCGCGCATCTACGAATAACCGCGCCGCGCCCGGATGAACGATCTCCCCGACGGCAATGGCGGCGACAATGGCCTCGCCCGCCTCTCGCGCATGATCGAACGCGCGCGCCGCGCCGTGGTCTTCACCGGCGCCGGCATCAGCACGGAATCGGGCATCCCCGATTTCCGCTCGCCCGGCGGCGTATGGGACCGCTACAAGCCCATCTCCTTCCAGGATTTCATGGCCTCGGACGACATGCGGCGCGAATACTGGCGGCGCAAATTCGCGGTCGACCCGGTCATCGCGCGGGCGCGGCCCAACCGCGGCCACCGCGCCGTCGCCCGCCTCGTCGCCGACGGCCCCGTCGCCGCCGTCGTCACGCAAAACATCGACGGACTGCACCAGGCCTCCGGCGTGCCGGCCGGGCGCGTCATCGAACTGCACGGCAACGGCACATACGCCGCCTGCCTCGAGTGCGGCGCGCGCCACGAACTCGAGCCCCTGCGCGCCGCCTTCGCCGAGCGCGGAGACGTCCCCGCCTGCGGCGCGTGCGGCGGCGTCGTCAAGCCCGCCACGATCTCCTTCGGCCAGCCGATGCCCGAACGCGCAATGGCAAGCGCCGAGCGCGAAACCGCCGCCTGCGACCTGTTCATGGCCATCGGCACATCGCTTGTCGTCTATCCCGCCGCCGGCTTCCCCGCCATGGCGCGCCGCCGCGGCGCCGCGCTCGCCATCCTCAACCGCGAGCCCACGCCCCTCGATTCCGAAGCCAGCCTGGTGCTCAACCTCGAGATCGGCCCCGCCCTCGGCGCCGTCGCGGGCGTCGCATGACCGCCGCCGCGCCGACCGTCTCCCCCATCGCCGGCGCGCTCGGCGCCGAGATCGGCGGCGTCGACCTCGCCCGCCCCCTCGGCGGCGATACAACGGCCGCGATCCGCCGCGCCCTGCTCCGCCATCTGGTCGTCTTCTTCCGCGATCAGGACCTGACCCCGGCGCGCCTCGTCGCCGTCGCGCGGCAATTCGGAACCCCCGTCCCCTACCCATACGTCAAGGGGCTGAGCGAGGAGCCCCTCGTTATCCCCGTCGTCAAGCGCGAGCATGAAACGGTCAATTTCGGCGGCCTGTGGCACTCCGACACCGCCTATCTCGAGCGCCCCCCGCTCGGCACCATGCTCTATGCCCGCGAAGTGCCGGATTACGGCGGCGACACGCTGTTCGCCAACATGTATCTCGCATGGGAGGCGCTGTCCGACGGCATGAAGACCATGCTCGCGGGCCTGCGCGCCGTCAACGCCTCCGACATCGCGGCGGCGAAGGCGACGCGCCCCGGCGGCGCCGGCGGCGCCCCCCGCGAGATACTCTCCGCGACCCACCCGGTCGCCCGCCTCCACCCGGAAACGGGGCGCGTCGCGCTCTACGTCAACCGCGCCCACACCCGCCGCTTCGCCGCATTCGCCGACGACGAAAGCGCGCCGCTGCTCCAATACCTGTTCGCCCACCAGACGCGCCCCGAGTTCACATGCCGCTTCCGCTGGACGCCGGGAGCCCTCGCCTTCTGGGACAACCGCTGCGCGCAGCACAACCCCGTCAACGACTACCACGGCAAGCGCCGCGCCATGCTCCGCGTAACGCTCCAGGGCGACCGCCCCGCCGGCGCCGGCGCGCGCGGCGACGAAAGGAAACCCTCATGAACCTCGATCTCGGCGGGCGCGCGGCGCTCGTCACCGGCTCCACGCGCGGCATCGGATACGCAACCGCCGTCGGCCTCGCCCGCATGGGCGCCGCCGTCGCGCTGCACGGACGCACCGCCGAAGCCGTGGAGACGGCGATCGCGCGGGCGCGCGCCGACGCGCCGGGCGCCGAAATCTCCGGCGCCGCCGGCGACCTCGCCGCCGCCGAAGGCTCCGAAGCCGTCGCCGCCGCCGCGCCGGAGGTCGATATCCTCGTCAACAACGCCGGCATATACGCCCCCGTCGCGTTCGAAGACGCAAGCGACGAAGTCTGGGAAAGCTACTTCCAGGTCAACGTCATGAGCGGCGTCCGGCTCGCGCGGCGCTATCTGCCGGGCATGATCGCGCGCGACTGGGGCCGCGTCGTGTTCGTCTCCAGCGAATCCGGCGTGTTCATCCCGCCCGACATGATTCCCTACGGGTTTTCCAAGGCCGCGCAGCTCGCCGTCTCGCGCGGCCTGGCGGAAACCACCGCCGGCACGAACGTCACCGTCAACTCCGTGCTGCCCGGCCCCACCTGGGTAGAGACCGCCGCCCGGCGCATGGCCCAACGCGCCCGCGACGAAGGCCGGAGCATCGAAGACCTCAAGCGGGACGTGTTCACGCATCGCCGCCCATCCTCGCTGCTGCGCCGCTACGCAACGCCGGAAGAAGTCGCCAGCATGATCTGCTACGCTTGCAGCCCCGCCTCCTCGGCGACCAACGGTGCCGCGCTGCGGGTCGATGGCGGCGTCGTGAAAACCTATATCTGAGTGTCTGTACCGAAATGCTTACCCCGCCGAAGGCGGGGCCTGGGTGCGCGGGCGTCCCCGCCCGCACGTTTCCGCGCAGCGCGATGTCGGCAGGAAAGCGCGAGCGGACAAGATGCCCACTGGTCCCCATCCATACCGATAACCGCCGAATTCCGGTACAGACTCTGAAGGCGCCGCGCAATGACCGACCGCGCAATCGACCTCTGGACCGACGTCAAGAGCCCCTACGCCTATCTCGCCGTGGAGCCGGCCCGGACTCTGGCGCGCGACTACCGCGTGCGCCTGAACTGGCTGCCCTACACGCTCGAAATCCCCGATTTCCTCGGCAGCGCCGAGGTCGACGCCGACGGGCGCGTAACGAAGGATAACCGCAGCCCCCACCAATGGCGCCGCGTGCGCTACTCCTACATGGACGTGCGCCGCTACGCCAATCTGCGCGGCATGACCGTGCGCGGGCCGAAGAAAATCTGGGATTCGTCGCTGGCCCATATCGGCCTTGTTTACGCAAAGGCCCGGGGCCCCGCCGCGCTCGACGCCTATCTCGATTTCGTGTTCGAACGCTTCTGGAAACGCGAACTGGATATCGAACGGCCATCGGTCATCGCCGACGCGCTGGACCGGGCGGGCGCCCGGCCCGCCGGTTTCGAGGCCTGGGCCGCCGGCCCCGGCCGCGCCGAACACGACAGCATCCGCAAACGGGCCGAGGCCGCCGGCGTGTTCGGCGTCCCGACCTGGGTACTCGACGGCGAGGTCTTCTGGGGCCGCGAGCATCTCTCGATGATCCGCATGCGCCTGGACGACGCCGGCCTGCGCCGCCCCGGCGCCGCCGCCCCCGCCGCCTTCGACTACGCGATGACCGCCGCCGGCGCGTAACCCCCTTGCGCCCGCCGCCCCGCGCCCCTACATTCGGCCCCCCGCCGCGGAGGGGTGCCGGAGCGGCCGAACGGGGCGGTCTCGAAAACCGTTGTGCGCACTGCGTACCGTGGGTTCGAATCCCACCCCCTCCGCCACCGCCTCCGGCGCTACCCGAACAACTTGGCGAGCGCGACGGAGAGGCCGGCAATAGCCGTAAGCGAGCCGACAATGGCGCCGCCCTGTATCCACAAGGCGCGATAAATGCGGGCTTCAAGGCGGGCCTCGAGGCGGGCGAGGCCGGTATCCAGATCGACCTTGGTCGCGAGACCGGCGCGGCTCTCGCGCAGCGCTTCCGTGTGCGCCTCGGCCTGCTTGCGGCCGACGCCGGCGGCCTCGAGCTTGCGCATGACGGCGAGGGTATCGAATTCGCGCGCGGCGTCGGCGGTGTCCATGCGCCGACTCTGAACCGGCGCGCGACGGGGCGCAACAGCGAATATATCCGCGCCCATCCAACGCCGCCCGCCCGATCGGCGAACACGAACAGCGGGCCCCGGCGGGCCGTCGGCTATCCGTCCGGCGCGGCGTCCTCGACAATGCGGCGCGCATCGGCGGGGTCGAGGCCGATCTTCGCGCCGCCCTCGTATATCTGCGCGAGCGTTTCCTCGTCGACGGGGATTCCTGCGGCCAGGCGTCGGGCGCGCGTCTTGCGCTCCGGATCGCCGGGCAGCATCGCCTTCTCCACGCCGCGCGCCGGAGCGGCCGACGTCACGTGATCCGCCAGCGCCGCGATCTCGTCGCGGAAATACTCGCCATCGCCGATCGCGGCCGGATCCACAATCACGCTGAACATGTTGTTGATCAGCGCGCGGCCGTGGTCGCGGCGCGGCAGGTGGGCGCCGCCGTTCGTCAGCGCGCCGGCCAGGGCCTCGCAAATCAGCGCCATGCCGTAGCCCTTGTGCCCGCCCATCGGAAGAAGCGCGCCGCGCGGGTCCGCATACATGACCGCCGGGTCGCGCGTGCGCCGCCCCTCCGGGTCCATTAGCGCCTCCTCGCGCAAGAGCGTTCCGGCGTTGCGCGCGACGCGCACCTTGCCCATCGCGACCGCGCTCGTGGCGAAATCCACGATGATCGGCCCCCGCCCGCCGCCCGCCGGAATCCCCGTGCAATACGGGTTGGTGGCGTAGCGCGCCTCGGCGGCGCCGAACGGCGCGACGCTCGGCCGGTAGCCGCCCGAATTCACATAGTGGATAGACGCCATGCCCGCTTCCGCGCACTGCTCCGCCCACGCCCCGATGCGGCCCAGATGATGGCTCATGCGCAACGCGACCAGCGCCGCGCCCTGCTCGCGGGCGCGCGCGATTCCCAACGCCATCGCCTCGCCGCCGATGACCTGCCCGTAGCCGAGATTGCCGTCGAGCCGCAGCATGGCGCCCGCGCCCCCGGCGACGGCGACGCGCCGGTTCGGCTTGAGCCAGCCGTCCGCCATCGACGCCGCATAAGCGGGCAAAATGCCGACCCCATGGCTGTCGTGACCGGCGAGATTGGCGTCCACGAGGTTTCGCGCCACCGCGCCGGCTTCGCGGCGGTCGGAGCCGCCCGCGGCGCAAAACGCCCGGACCAGCGCCGTCAGCGTGCGGGCGGAAACGACGCGCATCGCCGCCTCGCGACGGAAACCGGGGCGGGAGAAACCATGAAAGAAAGAAGCAGCCGGAGGAGCGGAGCGCCGGCGTCAGCCGGCGATGGCGCTCGCGCTCAGGCCCCCATCGACAACGAGCTCGGCGCCGGTGACGTACTTCGCATCGTCCGACGCCAGATACAGCGCGGCGTGCGCCACGTCCCAGGCGTCGCCCATGCGCCGCATGGGAATCTGCCGGTTGCGGCCGGCGATGCGATCGGGGATCTCGTCGGCGGGATAAACCTCCGCCAGCAGGTTGCGCAGCAGCGGCGTATCGACGATGCCCGGCAGGACGCAGTTGCAGCGTATCCCGTCGGGCGCGTATTGCAGCGCGATGTTGCGGCTCAGGCCGAGCAGCGCGGCCTTCGTCGCCGCATAGGAGGCGTAGGGAACGCCCATCCAGCGGTTGGCCGCGATCGACGAAACGTTGACGATCGCCCCGCCGCCCTGGGCGCGCATGTGCGGCAGAACATGCCGCGTCGTGAGAAACACGCTGCGGAGGTTGACCGCCGCGCCGCGTTCCCACTCCTCCGGCGAGACATCGGCGGGGCCGCCGCCCACGACGATGCCGACATTGTTGTGCAGCACGTCGATGCGCCCGAATGCGCGCATGGCGGTTTCGACCGCCGCCGCGACCGCCGCGTCGTCGGTAACGTCGGCCTCGGCGACAATGCATTCGCCGCCTTCGCCGGCGACGATGGCGCGCGTTTCCTCCGCCGCGGCGCCGTCGATATCGACGGCAAGCACCCTTGCGCCCTCGCGCGCGAACAGCACGGCGGCCGCCTTGCCGTTGCCCCAGCCCGGGCCGATGGAGCCGGCGCCCGAAACGAACGCCGCCCTGCCTTCCAGTCTGCCCGCCATGCCTCGGCTCCCTCGCCGCGCCCGCGGCATGAAAACGGCGGGCGGAGCCGCGCCCCGCCCGCCGCCGCTTCGATACGCTATTCGGTCGAAACGGTCTCGGAGTCGGCCACCGTCATCGTGGCGTCCTGGGTCGAGACGGTTTCGGTCGGCGCCGCGGCTTCGTGCGAAATGCCGCCGCACATCCCTCCGCCGGCCATCGCCCCGGTGGAAAACGCCGCCGCGGCGAACGCGACCGCGAAGAACTTGAACATGCCGGTCATGACAAGGGTCCTCCCCTCTGCTGGTTGCAACCGCCCGCGATAATCGGCGGGCCGCGGCGGCGTGTCAAGCGCGCCGCATATTTCCGTTGCGCCCGCGCCGCGCGCGCGGTATAATGGCGCAATGGCCGGTTGGAGCGAGTTGGCGGCGCTCGGCGCCGTGGCGGGAGCGGCGCTGAAAGCGCGCGGCGAAACGGTCGCGGTCGCGGAATCCTCCGCGGGCGGCCTCGTAGCGGCCGCGCTGCTCTCGGCGCCCGGCGCGTCGGCGTATTTTCGCGGCGGCGCGGTCGTCTATACCGTCGCCGCGCGCCGCGCCTACACGCCGGCGCCCGGCGCAATCCCGGACGGCATGCGCTCGGCGTCGGAACCCTACGCGGCATGGCTGGCGGCGCAAACCCGCGCCCATCTCGGCGCGGAGTGGGCGCTCGCGGAAACCGGCGCGGCCGGCCCCGCCGGCAACCGCTACGGCGACCCGCCGGGCCACACATGCCTCGCCGTCTCCGGCCCGGCCGAGCGCGTTCTCACGCTCGAAACGGAAAGCGCCGACCGCGCCGCCAACATGTTCGCCTTCGCCGAAGCCGCGCTGTCATTGTTGCGAGAGTCTCTGAAAACGCAGGCGTAGGCGGCGCCCGCCCGCAACGCTACGGCCCGGCGATATATCCGGCCAAGGCGAAGGCGAGACCGGCTATCGTCGCATTGGCCAAAATGATCGCGCCGGACAGTATCGACAGCGCGCGATACATATCGGCCTTGGTCGCCATGCCCTCAAGCCGCGCATTCATGGCGTCGAGACGCGCGTTCATCTTGTCGAGACGCGCATTTATCTTGTCGAGGCGCTTGATTATCGTATCGAGACGCTCGTCTATGCGGTCGAAACGCTTGTCCATGTTTTCGAACCGGCGACCGGCGCCATCGATATCGGCTTCGGCGGCGGTGTTTTCGGCCACCGCGTCGCGCGGCGCGCCCGCCGCCGCCAGCGTCTTGGCGGTCTGTAGCGTATCGAAAGCATACATGGGCATGGCGCCGCTCCGGGTCATTGGGTTGCCGAAGGCCCCCACCATGATCGTCCGGGCGGCGATTCGCAAGCCTTGGCGGCGCTCAACCGCGGCTCGGCGGCGGCGCGTCCAGACCGGCGGCCGCGGAGACGGCGGCGTCCAGCGCCGCAAGGTCCTGTTCCCCCCGGCCCTGCGCTATCGCCGACAGCAAGCGGTCGCGCACCGCGCTGGCGGCGGGCAGCGGCGCCCGCGTCTCGGTCCCCGCCTCCAGAACCAGAGAAATATCCTTCAGCCCCAAAACCAGCCGGAACCCGGCGGGTTCGTAGCGGCGCCCGGCGATAGCCGCGCCGTAGCCGCGATAGACCGGGCAGTCGAACAGCCCGCTCGTAATCAGACCGATGAAATCCGCGCGATCCAGGCCGTGCGTCTCCACCAGCGCGCAAGCCTGCGCCATCGAATCGATGGCCGCGCCGATCAAGAAATTGTTGGCCAGTTTCGCCACCGTGGCCGCCCCCGGCGCGTCGCCGAAATCCCGCACCCCCGCCGTGAAAGCGGACAGAACCTGCCGCACCCGCGCCTTGGCGGCGGACGGGCCGGACAGCGCCATCCACAGCCGGCCCGCCGCC
Organism: Alphaproteobacteria bacterium; assembly: GCA_965201115.1. Classification (GTDB taxonomy): domain Bacteria; phylum Pseudomonadota; class Alphaproteobacteria; order UBA7887; family UBA7887; genus JANQOH01. Next base: position 3,139,430 of record OZ241745.1, on the reverse strand, counting down.
GCTACCGGCGGACGGCCGAACACCGGCGCGCACAGATAGGTCGCGCCGGCTTCCGCGTGGCTCGCTTCCATCGCGCGCGCGGTCGCGGCGCCGACCGTGCTCATCGAGACATGAATGCCGCCGCCGAGGCCGGCGAGTATGCCGTCCGGCCCTTCGCAGACCGCGCGCAGCGCCGCGTCGTCGGCGACGATGGAGAACACGACGCCGTCCTTCGGCGCCGCTTGCGCGGGCGTCGCCGCGCGCTCGGCCCCCGCCGCGACGATCCCGTTGCCCCGCGCCGCCGTGCGGTTATAGGCCCGCACGCCATAACCGGCCTCCAGCAAACGCCGCGCGATGGGGGCGCCCATATTGCCGAGGCCGACGAACCCGACCGTTTCCTCCATCGTCCGCGCCTCCTTCGCTCCCGACCTCACGAACTCGCGCGGGTTTCCGCGCCCTCACGCTGCAATGCATCCGAAATGGCGGTTTCGACCATGACCGCGGCGGAAAAATGGCGCTTGCGCCCGAACGGGTCCTCTTCCTCCCCCGCCCGGCCCATGTCGAGCAGGCGCCCGAGCGCGCGGCCGCGCGCCACCATGTCGCGGCCGAACGGCAGCCGTTCCGCGCGCCAGGCCGCGAGCCCGGCGTCGATATCGCCGTCCCGCGCCTTGAGGGCGCGGGCCAGCGCGGCGGCGTCGCCCACCGCCTTGGTCACGCCGAAACCGGTATGCGGGCGCGCGACGAACGCGGCGTCGCCGAGCAGCGCCGCGCGCCCGAACGCTATCTCCTCCGATTCGAGATCGTATATCGCCTGCAGAAACGGCGCGGCCGTCAGCGCCACCAGTTCGCGGTACGCCGCCGGAAGCAAGGCGCGCGAATCGGCGCGCATCGCCTCCGCGACGTCCGGCCGCACCGCGCCCGGCGGCATCGAGACGTCGCGCCGCGCCCCCGCGGAATCGGTGAACATGGTCTCGAACGCCCCGCCGCTCGGCGCCTGGCGGTACCAGACCCAATTGAGCCGCCGGCCGCCGCGCTCCAGCCGCCCGCCCTCGCCCGCGATGGCGTAGGACAGAAACTGCTCCCCCGGCGGCATGCAAAACGACAGGCGGCCGGCAAGCGCCGCTTGCGTCGCCGCGCTCGCGCGGCTCTCGGCGACCATGCCGCGCCACGCGACATAGCCCGCATAGCGCGGGCGGGTTTCCGGCGCCAGCTGCGCGCGCGTCGTCGAGCGCACGCCGTCGCAACCGAGCGCAAGGTCGCCCTCCGCGCGGCTTCCGTCGGCGAACGCCGCCGTAGCCCCGCCGGCGCGCAGCTCCAGCCCCGCCAGCGCGCGCCCCGGATGAACGCACGAATCCGGCAGCGCCCTCCTCATGCGCCGGTACAATACGTCCCACGAAGACGTAATCTGCGGCAGATCGTGCGTTCCGACCGTCGCGCCGCCGGCGTCGAAAACCACGCGGCCGCGGATCGGCACGCCCACGCCCTCGCTGCCCGCGCCGCACTCGTCCAGCGCCGCCAGCAATTCGGGATGCGTGAGTATGCCCGCGCCGCGGCTCGACAATTCGTCCGTCGAACGCTCGTAAACGTCGGCGCGCCAGCCCAGCCGCCGCAGAAACAGCGCGGCCGCAAGCCCGGCCATCGAGCCGCCGATAATCAGGGCGCGCGGAGCGCCGCCTCGGGTCATTGCGCCGCCGGCCTCCGTCGGATCTCCGCCGCGTTGTATAGCAGAGAACATTGACACGCGCCCGCCGGTCGTGGACCTTGCGCGGCGGACGCAACCGAACGGGGGGAGCGGCAATGTCCGAATTCCGGCAGGCGGGCCGGCTGCGCGTGGCGCGCGAACTCTACGACTTCGTAAACGACGAGGCGCTGCCCGGAACCGGCGTCGCGGCGGAAGCCTTTTGGGAGGGGTTCGACGCCATCGTCCACGACCTGGCGCCGCGCAACCGCGAACTGCTCGCGTTCCGCGAAACCCTGCAAACGAAGATCGACGCTTGGCACCGCGAGCGCCGCAACCGCCCCTTCGACCTGGACGCCTACAAGGCGTTCCTCACTGAGATCGGCTATCTTGCGCCGGAAGGCCCGCCCTTTTCCGCCCGCACGGCGAACGTCGATCCCGAAATCTCGACCCTCGCCGGGCCGCAGCTCGTCGTTCCCATCGCGAATGCGCGCTATGCGCTGAACGCCGCCAATGCGCGGTGGGGCAGCCTTTACGACGCGCTCTACGGCACCGACGCGATCCCCGAAGCCGGCGGCGCCGGGCGCGGAGCGGCCTACAACCCCGTGCGCGGCGCCAGGGTAGTCGCTTTCGTCAAGGAGTTTCTCGACGAAACCGCGCCGCCGGTCGGCGGCAGCCACCGCGCCGCCGCGGGCTACGCCGTGCGCGGCGGCGCGTTGCTGATCGCACAAACCGGCGGCGGCGAAGCGGCGCTCGCCGACCCCGCCCAATTCGCGGGCTACCGCGGCGCGCCCGAAAACCCGTCAGCCGTGCTGCTGGTCCATAACGGCCTCCGCATCGAAATCCGCATCGACCGCGGGCACGATATCGGGCGCGCCGACGCCGCCGGCATTTCCGACGTCGCGCTCGAGGCGGCCGTAACCACGATCATGGATTGCGAGGACTCGGTCGCTACCGTCGACGCCGAAGACAAGGTCGCGGCCTATCGCAACTGGCTCGGCATCATGAAGGGCGACCTCGTCGCGGCCTTCGGGAAGGACGGCCGGCGCGTCGAGCGCCGCCTCGCCCCCGACCGCGAATATACGGCTCCGGACGGCGCAACGTTCGCCCTGCCGGGCCGCAGCCTTCTGCTGATCCGCAATGTCGGCCACCTGATGACGACCGGCGCGGCGCTCGACGCCGAGGGGCGCGAAATCCCCGAAGGAATCCTCGACGGCATGGTCACCGCCGCCATCGCCCTGCACGATCTGCGCCGCGCCGGCGGCTTGCGCAACAGCCGCGCCGGCTCGGTTTATATCGTCAAGCCCAAGATGCACGGGCCGGACGAAACCGCCTTCGCCGGCGAACTGTTCTCGCGAATCGAGGACGCGCTGGGCCTTCGGCGCCACACGATCAAGATCGGCATCATGGACGAGGAGCGCCGCACCACCGTCAACCTCAAGGAGTGCATCCGCGCCGTGGCCGACCGCGTCGCTTTCATCAACACCGGGTTCCTCGACCGCACCGGCGACGAAATCCACACCTCCATGGAGGCCGGCCCCATGATCCGCAAGGAGGACATGAAAAACTCCGCGTGGATCGCCGCCTACGAAAACCGGAACGTCGATACCGGCCTCGCCTGCGGGCTGAAGGGACGCGCCCAGATCGGCAAGGGCATGTGGGCCATGCCCGACAGGATGGCCGATATGCTGCGCGTCAAGATCGCGCACCCGGAAGCCGGCGCCAGCACGGCTTGGGTCCCCTCCCCCACCGCCGCGACCCTGCACGCCATCCATTACCACAAGGTAAACGTGGCGGCGCGGCAGAGCGAACTCGCTGGGCGCGCGCCCGCCAGCCTCGACGACATCCTTTCCATCCCCGTCGCCGGGCGCCCGAACTGGCCCGAAGCCGATATCCAGCGCGAGCTCGACAACAACGCCCAGGGCATTCTCGGCTATGTCGTGCGTTGGATCGACCAAGGCGTCGGCTGTTCCAAGGTGCCCGACATAAACGACGTCGGGCTGATGGAAGACCGCGCGACGCTGCGCATATCGAGCCAGCACATCGCCAACTGGCTGCGCCACGGCGTCTGCGCCGAAGAACGCGTGCATGAAACCATGCGCCGCATGGCCGCGGTCGTCGACGGGCAGAACGCCGGCGACCCCGCCTACCGCCCGATGGCGCCCGCCTTCGATAGCAGCGTAGCGTTCCGGGCCGCCTGCGACCTCGTATTCGCCGGGCGCGAACAACCGGGCGGCTACACCGAGCCCATCCTGCACGCGCGCCGCGCCGAGGCCAAGGCCCGGCAGGCGGCGGAAGATTGAGAAGCCGCGGGCGCTACGCCGCTTCGTCGGCGGCGTAGTTGAGCTCGAGCATCACGCCGTTCGGGTCCTTCACGAACACCTGGTGCAGGCCGAACTGCGGCAGCGTGCGCTCGAAGTAGCGCGACCGCGACTTGTCGAGCCGTTCGCGCATGGCCGCCAGCCCGCTGGCGCGGAACGCCAAGTGATCGACCGCCCCGCTGCCGTGAAGGCTCGCCGGGTCCTTGACGCCCAGATATTTCGTCAGCTCGTCTTCGTCCCCCGCGTCGTCGCTGCCGCCGAACAGATGGACCACCGCCGTGTCGCCGGAATACAGCCAGTAGCCCGGAAATTTCACCGGCGGCCGTTCGCCGACCGTCAGCCCCACCACGTCGACGAAGAAATCCTTGGTGCCTTCAAGGTCATTGGTGCGTATCGCGCAGTGGTCGAGTGTGTCGATGGCCATCGCCGAAGCCTCCCCTGAACCGGTTGCCGGCGTCATCGTAGCCCCGCCGCCGCGCCGCGGCAACCGGCCCGTCGGCGGCCGGATTTTGCCCCTGCCCGCGGCGCGCTACCGCCCCGGCTCTTCGGCCGGCGCGGATTCGTCCGTTTCCATGCCTTGCGCCCGCAACAGCCCCTGGACCAGGCCGTGCAGCGCGCCGTACTGCTCCGTAAGCCGAAGCAGAGCCTTCGCGAACGCTTCCCGATCCGCCCGCGATTCGGCGCGAATGGCCGCCACCGATTCCTGCGACTCCTTGCGAACGGCCTCGCGCGCCTCCCGCGACTCCTCGCGAATGGCCTCGCGCGCCTCTTGCGACTCCTTGCGAACAGCCTCGCGCGCCTCTTGCGACTCCTTGCGAATGGCCTCGCGCGCCTCCTGCGACTCCGCGCGAATGGCCTCCTGCCCTGCGCGGGCCTCCGCCTGGACGACGCGAAGATCGTCGCGAAGCCCGGCGACGCTCGCGATAACGATGGCGGCCAGCGCCACGCCGACGCCGATAATCGCTATCGTCTCCTGGGAAAGCTTCTGCATGACCCCGATCTCCGCCGCGCGTTGCCGAACGGCGCACAGCATATGCCGGCCGGCGGCCGCGCGCAAATGACCGAAACATGCGCCCGCGCCCCTTGAGACGCGCCCGCGCGCGCGTTATTCCGCATCGACTCGATCGTCGAAGCGGCGGAACCGGCCCGATGGACAAATTGCGGATTCGGGGGGGCCGGCCGCTTGCCGGCGCGGTCGCCATCTCCGGCGCCAAGAACGCGGCGCTGCCGCTGCTCGCCGCCTCCCTGCTCTCCGAGGGCGAACTCGCGCTCGACAACCTGCCCCGCGTCGCCGACATCGCCACCATGGCCGCATTGCTCGGCGAGCTGGGCGTGGACGTCGAATCGCGCGGGCCGCGCCGCCTGGCCTTGCGCGCCGCCTCGCTTCGCGCGCGCACCGCGCCCTACGAACTGGTGCGCAGGATGCGGGCGTCCATTCTCGTGCTCGGACCGCTGCTCGCGCGCGAGGGGCGGGCGCGGGTGTCGCTCCCCGGCGGCTGCGCCATCGGGCCGCGGCCCGTCGATCTGCATCTCGCCGGCCTCGAACAAATGGGCGCCGAGATCGCGCTCGCCGACGGCTACATAGACGCCCGCGCGCCCCGCGGCCTCGCCGGCGCCCATATCGCGCTGCCGTCGGTGTCCGTCGGCGCCACGGCCAATCTCACCATGGCGGCGACCCTCGCGCGCGGGCGCACCGTAATCGGCAACGCCGCGCGCGAGCCGGAAATCGTCGATCTCGCAAAGTGCCTCAACGCAATGGGCGCGCGCGTATCGGGCGCCGGCCGCGATTCGGTGGCCGTCGAGGGCGTCGACGCGCTGTCCGGAACGGCGCATACCGTGTTGCCCGACCGCATAGAGGCCGGGACTTACGCGGTCGCCGCGGCCATCGCCGGCGGCCGCCTGGAACTGAAAAACGCGCGCGCCGAGCCGCTCGCCGCCATCGTCGATAAACTCGCACAGGCCGGCGTCGCCATCGAGCGAACGGCAGACGGCTTGCGCGTGTCGCGCGGCGAGGCGCGCGTCCGCGGCTTCGACGCCATCACCGCCCCCCATCCCGGCTTCCCCACCGACATGCAGGCGCAGGCGATGGCGCTCATGACCGTCGCCGAAGGCGCCTCGCTGATGACCGAGCGCATTTTCGAGAACCGTTTCATGCATGTTCCCGAACTCTCGCGCATGGGAGCGGATATCGTCGTTCACGGCGCATCCGCGATGGTGCGCGGCGTGCCCGCGCTGGCCGGCGCGCCGGTGATGGCCACCGATTTGCGCGCCAGCGTATCGCTGGTTCTCGCGGGCCTTGCGGCGCGCGGCGAAACCACGGTCGATCGCGTCTATCATCTCGACCGCGGCTACGAAGCCGTCGAGGCCAAACTCGCCGCCTGCGGCGCCGATATCGAAAGGATACGCGCATGAGACCGCGTCCCGCGCAACCCCTGCGCCTGCGCGCCGCCGCGCCCGGCCATTACGACCTTCTCGCCGCCTGCCTTCAGGACGCGCTGATGTCGCCGGCGGAAATGGCGTGGCGCCCGCGCGAGCGCCGCTTCGTCGCCGTGTTCGACCGCTTCGCGTGGGAGCGCGGCCGCCCGCCAGCCCTCATGGTGCAGTGCGCCCTGCGTTTCGAGGGCGTGCGCGCGGCCCGATCGCACCGCGTCCCCCGCGACGACGACGCGCTGCTCGAGCTTCTGACCCTGGCGCCCGCGCCCGGCGCGGTCTGCATGGTGTTCGCGGGCGGCGGCCGAATTCGCCTCGAGGGTCCGTCCATCTCCGCCTGGCTCGAAGACCTTGCCGCCCCCCGCCCCGCGCCCGTCGCGCCCGATCACGGCGCGGAGACCGCCGACGAATGAAAATCGAGCCCGGCGCCCTCGTCATGGCCGTGCCGAAGGGCCGCATCCTCGCCGAGTTGACGCCGCTGATGGCGCGCGCCGGTATCGTCCCGGAGCCGTCGTTCTCCGACCGCGCCGCGCGCCAGCTCGCGTTCCGAACCAACGTTCCCGGTCTTGCGCTGATTCGCGTGCGTTCGTTCGACGCCGCCACCTTCGTCGCTTTCGGCGCCGCGCAGATCGGCGTCGCCGGCCGCGACGTGTTGATGGAGTTCGACTATCGGGACCTGTACGCGCCGCTCGATCTGGGCATCGGGCGCTGCCGCATGGCCGTGGCGGAGCCCGCCGAGATCGCGCGCGGCGACGACCCGGGCCGCTGGAGCCACGTCCGTGTAGCCACCAAATACCCGGAAACGACGCGCCGGCATTTCGCGGCCCGCGGCGTCCAGGCGGAATGCATCGAGTTGAACGGAGCGATGGAGCTCGCCCCCGGCCTCGGCCTGTGCCGGCGTATCGTCGATCTCGTCTCCACCGGCCGCACCTTGCGCGCCAACGGCTTGGTGGAGGTCGAGAAAATCGCCGACATCGCCTCGTGCCTGGTGGTCAACCGCACCGCGTGGAAGACCCGGCCCGACGAAATCGGCGCATGGATAGAGCGGTTCCGCGAGGCGGCCGATGCCGACGCGGATTGAGGGCGGCGGCCCCGAATCGATCGCCCGGTTCGCCGCCGCCGTGGCCGGCCGGCGCGGCGAGGGCGATACCGCCGTCGCCGCCGAAGCCGCGGCGATCGCCGCCGCCGTGCGCGACGGCGGAGAACGCGCGCTGCTGGATTATACCGAGCGTCTCGACGGCGTGCGGCTCGCGCCCGCCGACATGCGCGTTCCGCCGGAACGCATCGCCGCGGCGCCGAACCGGATCGACCCGCGTCTCCGCGGCGCGCTGGCGCTCGCGGCCGAGCGCATCGAGAACTTCCACCGCGGCCAAATGCCCGCCGACCGCTGGCGCCGCGATTCGTCGGGCGCCGGGATCGGCGAGCGCTGGTCTCCGATCCGCGCCGCCGGCCTCTACGTACCGGGCGGTACCGCCGCCTACCCCAGTTCCGTCCTGATGAACGCCGTCCCGGCGCGCGTCGCCGGAGTCGAGCGCCTTGCCATGGTTACGCCGCCGCGCGGCGGCGGCGATGTTCCGCCCGCCGTGCTGGCCGCCGCGCACATGGCGGGCATCGACGAGATCTGGCGCGTCGGCGGCGCCCAGGCGGTCGCCGCCCTCGCCTGGGGCGCCGGCCCCATTGCTCCGGTCGATAAAATCGTCGGCCCCGGCAACGCTTGGGTCGCCGCCGCAAAGCGCTTCGTATTCGGGACGGTGGGCGTCGATTCCATCGCCGGGCCGTCGGAAGTCCTCATCGTCGCCGATTCGACCGCCGACCCGCACTGGATAGCCGCCGATCTTCTTGCCCAGGCCGAGCACGACGCCGTGGCGCAGTCGATCCTTGTAACCGACGATGCCGCATTCGCCGACGCCGTGGAGGCCGCGGTCGAGGCGTTTCTGGAAACCCTCCCCCGCGCCGCCATCGCGCGCGCCAGCTGGCGCGACCGCGGCGTAGTCTTCGTCGCGCCGACCCTCGACGCCGCGCCGGCCCTCATCGACATTGCCGCCCCCGAGCATCTCCAGATCGCGACCGCCGAACCGCGCGCCATCGCCGATGCAGTCGGCAACGCGGGCGCGATCTTCCTGGGTCCGCTCACCCCCGAGGCGATCGGCGATTATGTCGGCGGGACGAACCACGTTTTACCCACGTCCGGCGCCGCGCGGTTTTCCTCGGGCCTGTCGGTGTACGATTTCCTCAAGCGCACGAGCCTGCTGGAATGCGGTGCGGAAGCGCTGGCCGCCTTGGGGCCCGCCGCGGTAACGCTGGCCGAAGCCGAAGGCCTGTCCGCCCACGCGCTTTCGGTGTCGATGCGCCTCGGCCGCCCCGCCCCGCCGCGGTGACCGCCGACAGGCGCAACGATCGGCGGATCGTCGATATCGTCCTCGACGAAGGTCCGGTCGCGCGCTGGAGCCCGGAAATCGAGCGCGAGCGCAGCGTCGCCGTCTGCGACCTGCTGGAAGACAACCGCTTCGACCCCGCCGGCGCGCCGCCCGGCCCCTACGCGCTGCGTTTGGCGGCGGTCGAAAACCGGCTGGAAATGCATATCCGCTCCGCCGCTGGCGCCGAAATCGGCCGTATCGCCGTGTCCGTTTCCGGTCTCCGCCGCGTCGTGCGCGACTATTTCACTGTCTGCGAAAACTGTTTCGAGGCGATCCGCGCGGCGCCGCCGTCGCGCATCGAGGCGCTCGACATGGGCCGCCGCGCCGTTCACGACGAAGGCGCGCGCCTGCTCCGCGAGCGCCTGGCCGGACGCGTCGTCATCGATCACGACACGGCCCGCCGCCTGTTCACGCTCGTCTGCGTTCTCCATCTGCGCGGCTGAGCGCGGCGGCGATGGTCGGCAGCGTCCTGTTCCTGTGCGCGAACAACGCGCTGCGCTCGCCGATGGCCGAGGGCCTCGCCAGGTTCCTGCTGCGGCGCGCCGTGTTCGTCGATTCCGCCGGCTTGCGCCGCGGCGCGCTCGACACGTTCGCCGTTTCCGCCATGGACGAGATCGGCATCGACATTTCCGGCCACCGCGCGAAAACGCTCGACGAACTCGACGACGGTTCGTTCGATCTCGTGGTCTCGCTTTCGCCCGACGCGCACCGCCGCGCGCTGGAGCTTGCCCGCGCCGGCGCGGTCGAGGTCGAGTTCTGGAACACCTTCGACCCCTCGCTCGTGGAGGGCGCGCGCGAAACCCGTCTGGACGCCTATCGCGGCGTTCGCGACGCCCTCATGGCGCGCATCGAGGCCCGCTTCAAACGACCCGGCGCCCCCGCCGGAGCCATCGGACGCGGCGCTTGACCCCGCGCGCGCGGGCGCGCATTCTGCCGCGCATCCCGTATCTCGCAGCAGCGGAGCGCTCATGCCGAAAGAGGAACCCATCGAATTCCAGGGGGCCGTCAGAGAGGTCCTTCCCAACGCGATGTTTCGCGTCGTGCTTGAAAACAAGCACGAAATTCTTGCGCATACGTCCGGGCGCATGCGCAAGAACCGTATCCGGGTCCTGGCGGGAGATCGCGTGACGGTCGAAATGACCCCCTACGATCTGTCGAAGGGCCGCATCGTATTCCGCCATAAGTGAGCGCCGGAGGCGGGCAGCGCGCGGCGCTCGTACTCGCCTCGGCTTCGCCGCGCCGACGAAACCTGCTGGAGACCGTCGGCATCGCGCCCGGTCGCGTCCGGCCGGCCGGCATCGACGAAACGCCCCGCCCCGGCGAAGCGCCCCGCGCGCTGGCCCTGCGGCTGGCCCAGGCAAAGGCCGCCGCCGCGTGCGCCGCGCAAGGCAACGACTGGATACTCGCCGCCGACACCGTGGTCGCGTGCGGGCACCGCGCGCTCGGCAAACCGCAAGACGAAGACGCCGCGCGCGCCTGCCTCGCCATGCTGTCCGGGCGGCGCCACCGCGTCCACACCGCCGTCGCCGTCCTCGCGCCGGACGGCCGCGCGGCCGCGCGCCTCGCCTCGGCGCATGTCCGCTTCAAGCGCCTGGACCGGCGCGAAATCGACGCCTACATCGCCTCCGGAGAATGGCGGGGCAAGGCGGGCGGATACGCCATACAGGGCCGCGCCGGCGCCTTCGTCATCGCCATCAACGGTTCGTGCTCCGGCGTCGTCGGCCTGCCGCTTTACGAAACGCTGACGCTGCTCGCCGGCATGGGCTTCCCCGTGGACCGCGCGCCGTGAGCGAACGCCTCCTGATATCGGTCGATCCAGGCACGATCCGCGCCGTTTGCGCCGACGGCGGGCGCGCGGAAGACTATCGCTGCGTTCGCGCCGACCGCCGCGGCGAAGCCGCGAGCGGAGTCGGCGACATTCTGCTCGCCCGCGTGACCCGCGCGGCGCCGGAGCTGAACGCCGCCTTCGTCGAATGCGGCCTTGAACGCGCGGGGTTCCTCGCCGCCGCCGACGCGCCCGGCGAAGGCGGCGGCATAGCGGGCCGCTGCCGCGAAGGCCAGGCGCTCGCGGTGCAGATACGCGCCGACCCGGCGCCCGGAAAGGGGGTGCGTCTCTCCGCTCGCCTGCATTTCGCCGGCAGATACGCGGTGTACCGGCCCGCTTCCCGCGGCGTAACCGTCTCGCGCCGCGTTTCGGGGGCGCAGCTGCGCGCGCGGTTGCGCGCGACCGGCGCGCGCGCGCTGGGCGCACGGCCCGGCGGCGCCGTCGTCCGCGCCGCCGCCGCCGCGTTCCCGGAAGGGATCGCCCGCGACGTGGAGCTTCTCGCCGCCGAGGCCGCCGCCGTCGAGCGCGCCGGCGCCGGGGCCGTTCCCCCGCGCCTGCTGCGGCGCGAACCCGGCGCCATCGAGCGTATCCTGCGCGATTTCGCGCCCGCCGGCGCCGGCCCGATAATTATCGACGATGGCGCCGCCTTTCGCCGCGCAGCCGCTTACGCCGAGCGGTTCGCGCCCGACCTCGCGGGCCGCATCGCGCGCCATCGGGGGCCGGAGACCCTGTTCGAGGCCGAGGGCGTGGCCGGCGACATCGAGGCCCTCGCCGGGGAGCATGTCACGCTGCCCGGCGGCGGCGCGCTCACGATCCAGCGCGCGGAGGCCTTGTGGGCCATCGACGTCGATAGCGCGGGATATGCGGGCCCAGCCTTGCAACTGAACTTGGCCGCGGCGGAGGAAATTGCCCGTCAGTTGCGCCTGCGCGATATTTCCGGCCTTGTCGCGATCGATTTCCCGGCCATGAGCGCGCCGAACGGCGGACGCGCCGTCGTGACCGCCTTGCGCCGCGCCGCGGCGCGCGATTCGTCGCCGGTGCGCGTCGCGCCCATGTCGCAATTCGGCGTTGTGGAGCTCTCGCGCCGCCGCGCCGCCGCGCCGCTCGACGGGTTGCTGACCGAGCCCTGCTCCGCCTGCGGCGGCGGCGGGCGCCGCAAGACCGCTTTCGCCATTGCGTGCGAAATCGCCCGCGCGTGCCTGGCGCAGGCCGCCGCGCAACCGGGGCGCGCCTTCACGGTGCGCGCCGCGCCCGACGCCATCGCCGCCCTCGACGGCCCCCTTGCCGCCGCTGTTCGCGCCGCCTGCGCGGCCGGTTTCCGCGAGGATGCCGCCTGCCCCCGCGACCGCTTCGAAATCCTCCCCGGAGACCCCGTGTGACCGCCGCCGCCAAGAACCGCGCGAAGGGCGAAACCGGCGCCCGCGCCCCGCGCCCTTGCCCCATTTGCGGCCGCCCCGCCGTCGCCGCCCACCGCCCCTTCTGCTCCCCCCGGTGCCGAACAGTCGATCTCGGCCGATGGCTGAAGGGCGTTTACGTCATTCCCGGCCGCCCCCCGGGCTACGGCGAGGAAGACGAATCCTGACGCCTCGCGAACATGCGGGCGTTTCCGCGCGGGACGCGACCGCGCGGCCGGGGCGCCGATGATCGCGGATGCGAGCCGCTATCGCCCGGCGGCGGCCTCCGCAACGAAATCCAGACGGTCCTGGCCGAAGAACAACTCGCCATCGACAATCATCGTCGGCGCGCCGAACACGCCGCGCGAGACGGCTTCTTCGGTGGCCGCGATCAGCGCCTGCTTGACTTCGGGGTCGGCGATTCGCTCCCCATACGCCGCCGCGTCGAGCCCGGCGGCGGATACGACCTCGGCGAAAACCTCGGGCTCCGAAATCTTTTTCCCCTCGACCCACATCGACCGGAACATGGCCTCGGCATACGGGGCGAGCTCCCCGGCGCGCCGCGCGGCCACGGCGCCGCGCATCGGGTTGAGCGTGTTGACGGGGAAATGCGGGTTGGCGTTGAGGCCCACGCCCCACTTGCGCGCCCAGCGCCGCATGTCGCCGCGCATCCACGCGCCTTTCGCGGGGATCGCGCCCGGCGCGCGGTTTCCCGTCGCCTTGAACACGCCGCCGAGCAGCATTGGCCGCCACGCCAGCTCCGCCCCCGCCCGCTCGGCGAGCGCCGGCAGCTGCGTATAGGCGAGATAGCTCGTCGGGCTGCCGAAATCGAACCAGAACTCGATGGTCTTGCTCACGATGGCCTCCTTCGTCTTGCGCTCACGCGCCCTCGTCCAAGCGGTACACGCGCGCTGCGGTATCGTGGAACAGCGCTCGCTTCTCCGCATCCGTAAACCCTGCGGCGATCCGCTTGAACGCGTTCCACAGCACCGTATAGCCGCACGATACCTTATCGACCGGGAAGTTGCTCTCGAACATGCAGCGTTCCGGCCCGAACCGGTCGATGGCGTGGAGATACCAATCGCGCCCCGCCGCGGCGAGTTCTTTCGAACCCGGCGGCGCGGGCCGCTTGTGCCACCCGTACCCGTTTACGGCCATCGCCAGCCCGCCGAGCTTCGCCGCGACGTTCTGACATTCGGCCAGCGCGTCGATCTTCGGTTTCCACGCTTCCCATACCTCGGCGCGGCGGCCGGCATACGGCCCGATGCCGAGCGGCCCGCCCAGATGGTCGAGAACAACAACCGTATCCGGAAAGGCGCGCGCCAAGTCCACGAGATCGCCGAGCTGCGGATGATACAGCCAAGCGTCGAAGCTGAGCCGCCGCGGCGCGAGTCTCGAAAACCCCTCGCGCCATGCGGCGTCGTACATCAGCCCCTCGGGCGGCCGCGTATGCGAGTTGCGCACGGCGGCGCTCGCGTCCCATCCCGCCGCGTGACGGACGCCGCGAAACCGGTCCGGCGCGCGCGCCATGTGCGCGTCCAGGACGTCCTCGACCGCGGCGCCGAGCGTCAGATCGGCGTACCCCGCAATCCCCGCGCAAACCCGGGCCGTCCCGAACCCGCCGCTCGCGCTTTGCGCCGCCACGCCGTTGACGAACTCGGTCTCCCCGACCGGCCTGAGCGCCTCCGGCCCGCCCGCGCGGTACATCGACATGCACTCGACGAACGCCGTCGCGACGACATTGTGCCCACCCTCGATATCGTCCCGCAGCTCCGCCAGCATGTAGCGCGACCCGGGCCGATCCCAGAGATGATGGTGCGGATCGATGATCGGCAGATCCGGCTCCAGCGCCGCCTCCACCGTCTTGGCCAGCCATATCTCGTCTATCGGCATAGAAAGCCTCCTCCCCGCCGCAAAGCCTCTACCGCGTCCCCGGAAACGCCGCCCGGCGGTTTGCCCGCACATCCGCCGACGAGGCGTCCGCCATTTCCGCCCGCGACGGCGCCTCCAACTCGCCAGCGCGGTCGGACCGCACCGAACGGCGTCGGTTCGCGCCGCGTCCGCCCGCCGTGCCGCTATCGCCGCCGATAGCGCCGAACTTCGCCAGCCCCTGCCCATGAACGCCAGAACCCGAGCGAACGCGTCGCTCACCGCGGCCGAGGCTTCTCGACGGAACGTCGCCATCGCGCCGTAACCACCGGACCGACAGCACGGCGAATCGCCCGCACCATAGCCGACGCTCGCGGCGCGCGCGCCGCAGATGCGGTGGAAAGCGGCCTCGACGCCCAGAAGCAGCCGGCGGCGCATGCCGCGATGATCGTTCTCGCCCTCCGTTATCCGTCGCAGCGCCGGGTGCGAGGTGTGCGGTCTATTCGTTCTCGAAACCGTGCGAGCCGAAACCCAGGGTCCGGCAGTTTTCCTCGAGTGCGCGCCGCACGTCGGGGGGGACGCCTTCGGGGATGTTCGCCTGGATTGCTACCGTCACCTTGACCTTGCCGCCGGGGAGGGTCGTCAGGCGCCGCAGAATCTCTTCCGCCAGTTGCGTTATGTCGGGGCCGGGCCTGGCGGCGTCGATCTCTATGTTGCCATAGAAGCGGCGAAGCGGCGGGGGCGGCGTTTCGGGGGGCGGAGGGTGCGGCTCGGCGCCGCGGCCCCGGTCGGGCTCGGCGACCCCGGCGGCGGCGGTCGACCGCGGGGTTGCGTGCGTTTGCCGTTCCGCCTCGATTTGGGCCCCCGCGGCTTCCGGCTTGACCAGAACGCTTGCGTCGTCGATGCGCGCCGCGGCGGGGGCCCCGAACTTCAATCCCTCGTAGCGTCCGTCCGCCGCGCCGTCGGCGTAGCCGAAACTCTCGCCGTCGGCCGCGCCGGTCCGCACGGTATCGAGCAGAACCGCCTCGTCGCGCAACCGCGGCAGATAGCAGTAAGACGCGAGCGCTTCCCATGCCTGCCTTAGCGGGATCTCTTTCTTGTCCTTGTCTTTCCAGAACCACCGGTCGAGTTCCATGCGCAGCAGCGCCGGGGCCCATTTGCCGACCAGCCGCTCGTCGGCTTTCGCGCGCCGCGCCGCCCGCGCCACGACGGAGTCGCCGTTTCCGGACGTTTGCGCCGCGTCCCATTCCAGCGCGCCGACCTTGTCGTTCTCCACGTACTGCGCGGGCGAGAGCGTCCATCGCCATGCTTCGTCGAAGCGCGCCCGCGCCGTGCGGTCGCTGTCCTTTGCGCCTTGCTCTGCGTCCCGCCGCTGGTGCGCGTCGAGATTGAGCGCCTCCTCGTCTTCCCTGACCGATCGCCACGCCAGGAACTGCCGGACTTCCTGCTCCAGCCCCTCCATCGCGTCGCTGTCCGCCGCCAAAAAGACCAGCATGTTGCGGTAGCGGCGCGGGGTCTTGCCCCGGTTTTCCAATATCTCCCGCGCGGCGCGGATGGCGGCGCTTTCCGCGTCGCCGGCCTTGTGCGTTGCGCCGGGCCGCAGCGCGACGAGGCGCGCGGCGCGTTCGTCGGGGACGTCGGCCGAAGTCGCCGGGCAGACGTGAATGCCGCGGAAATCCCCGCGCTCGCCGCGCGCCGCTTCTCGGAGCCGCCGCCCGATTTCCTCCGCGACCGCATCTTGCGGGAGCTGGCGCGCGCGCTCCTCCACGGTGCGCCGCAGGTTGGGCTTGGTATCGTACCAGTAGCGCCGGTCGCGGCGGTAGAGATGGGGCAGCCGGTCGGACAATTGCGAAAGCGCGTCGTTGAACAGCGATATCCGCTCGCCCGGCTGCGCGGCGCCGAGTCTTGCGCGCACGTCCTCGAGGCCGCGCACCGACTGCCCGGCCGCATGCGGCGCGCTGCCGAGAAAGATCGTCCGCGCCACGCGCCGCGCCGCCAGTTTCTGTCCGAAGCGCGGATTCTTGCGGTCAAGGCGCAACGGCCCGGAATTGCGCCCATCGACATCGGTCTCCAGAACCGCCGTCCATCCTTCGGGCAGATAGCGCGCGAGTTCCTCGCGCACGCACATCGAGTCGAGGCCGAGGCTGCCGGGCATGATCAGCAGGCTGGCGTCGTTCCGCTCCCACAGGTCGTGGATCGCCGCCGCCATCAGCCGCAGCACGCCGCGTGTGCGCTGAAACCGCTCCAGCGCCGCCCAGTCGCCGTAGAGCCGGTCGAACGTTTCCGGGTGGATCGGGTAGCACGCTCTCATGCGCTCTTCGTAGCGCCGCTCGCGGCATTCGGCGGGAAACTCGTTCGCGGCGTGGCGGTAAAGCGAGCCGAAGGCGCGGCATGTGTAGTTGCGCGCGGCCAGGTTCTCGATCGGCAGGAACAGCCGCCGGCGCACCACCTCGAACCCCTCCTCGGAGCCGACCGGTTTCCAGATCGACTCCATGCGGCCGAATGTGTGCGCGATGCGCTCCAGCGTGCGCCGGCCCGCCTCGCCGCCGATTTCGATGTCGGATTCGGGGACGGTCGCCACGAGAACGGCGCCGCGGCTGGCGCGGACCGCTTCCGTCAGCTCTTGCACGAAGGTTTGCAGGGCGTCGAAACTGCCCGCCGGCAGCCCGTCGACGCCGTAAATCTTGCGCGCATAGGCCACCAGTTCGTCGATCAGGATCAGGCACGGCCCGCAGGCGTCGAGCAACGTGCGCAGGGCGTCGGAGCCGGGCGGCGCGCCCTTGCGGTCGGCCGCGCGCACGAGGTCGTAGAGCTTGCGGTTGCCCGTCTGCCCCACGAGCTGCGCCGCGATTTCGCCCCACAGCGTGCGGACGGCGATGCCGGGCAGGTGCGGCGGCCGCCGCTCCTTCGCCGGGTCGAGGGCCGTCCCCACCAGGACCGCGACGCGCGTCCGCGGCCGCCGGCCGACCCCCGCTTCGTCCAACAGCCCCGAAACATGCGGCAGACTCTCCAGCGGCGCGCGGCCGGCCAGGAGATGGAAAAGCGCCAACAGCGAATGCGTCTTGCCGCCGCCGAACGACGTTTTCAACTGGACGATCGGTTCGCCGCCCAGCCCGTCGATGCGCCGCAGCGCCTCGGTCAACAGCCCCCGCAGCCCCACGGTCATGTAGGTGCGCGCGAAAAACTCCACCGGATCCTGGTATTCGGTCGCCGCCGCGCCGCGCGCGACCTGCGCCAGGTCCGCCGCGAACTCCGCCTGCCGGTAGCGCCCCGCCGCCACGTCGGGGTGGGGGCGCGCTATTTCGCGCCACGGGCGCAGCCCCCGGCGCGGAACCGCCGCCAGCACGCCGCTGTCGGCGTCTGCCTCGGCTTCCTCCTCCGCCTGCGGCGGTGTTTCGGCGCGCTTGTCGGCCGGCGCCGAGGTGGAGGGGCCTTCCGTGCCGTAGCGCACCGCCCGCGCCAGCGCCCGCAGCCGCTCCGCCGCTTCCGCGTCGATGCGCTCGACAAGCCGCGTCATCGTGTCGAGCGCGCGCCATGCGTCGTCGTCGGCCGTATCGACGAGCCCCTTGTGCGCCCAGCGGTCGCAGGTCGCCTTCAGCTCGTCGACCCATGTGCGGTGCTCGCGGCTCAGACGGCGCCGGAATATGTCGTTCCACTGCGCGTCCATCAGGAACAGGCAGCGCGCGATGTCGAGCGCGGCGATCAGCTCCCCGTCCTCGCCGCCCTCCGGCAGGCCGCGCCGTTGCTGCTCGTAGAAAACGCCCCGGACGCCCTGGTCCCACCACTCGTCTTCGTAGCGCGCGCGCAGCGCGGCGGCGACCCACGGCGCCAACGCCCCGGTCAGAACCTCGAAGCCTTCCGTTACGCGCCGGTGGTTCACGGTCATGGCGCTACATGCATGCGTGCGTCGATGGGCGCAGAAACGGCGTCCGTCGTTTACGCGGCATTGGCGGCGGATCTTTCGCGCGCCGTTCCGGCGCCGCGCAACGGGTCGGGCGCGAGATACTTGTCCCGAACCTGCGTCCATTCCACCGTGGCGTCGTTCGGGTCATCGACGCGCCGGGCGGCCAGCGCCGCGTCTTCACGGTCCTTGAGTGCCTCAAGGTACAGAGCGATCGTCCGGCGTCCGATCCCGGCCCGGCTGCGCGGCAACCGGGCGGCGGCAACCCGTAGAACGTCAGCCGGTTGCAACGGCAGATTCGCGGCGACTCGGCGCATGGCACGGTCTCCCTCGCCAACGCCGCAACGGTAGCGCGGCCGCCCGCGCCCGTCAAGCCGGCGGCCGGGCGCCGCCGCCCGGCAGGCGGTACAGGCCGGCGGGCCACCCGTTCCGCCCTCTTGGGAGTGCGTCGACACTTCGTCCCGGGACCACGGGCGTCTCGCCCGCACGTATGTGTCGTGCGGAACGTTGGGGAGCACGGCGCGCGCTATCCGCGACCCCGCGCCAACGCCGCGTCGCGCGGAAACGTGCGGGCGGGACGCGCCCTGCTCGATCTCGAAGGCGCCGGTCGCATGGAGGTCGAGCGGGGGCGGAATAACCCTGTCGCCGCCGTTCTATAGCGGGTCGATGCGCTTTTCGTCGATGCCGAGGACGATCTCGAACTCCAGTGCGCGTGTTTCGTCGCGATTGCGAATGACGTCGGCGGGGGCGCCGAGGCTCACGAACGGGCCGTTGAGGGCGAGCGCGGCGCCGCGGTCGGGCGACTCCATGGTCTGCTTCAGAAGCAGCGGGAACTGGAGCAGCGCCGACTTCCCCGACGAGTTGGCGCCGAAGAACCCCGCGATCCGGCGGAACTCGACGTCGGCCTCGCGCCAGCCCTTGAAGTTGCGCAGTTTCAGGCGCTTCAGCATGGTCGGGGAGGTCCTGCTTCGAAAGCGCCGGCGCCGTAGCGCAAACCGGCCGCCGCCGGAAGCGTGGGCGTCCTCGCCGGCGTGTCTCGACCTCTTGGCGCGCTGCCGGGTAAATCCCGCTGCCCGCGCCTCCACGCCGGCGGCGCGTTGCGCGGGAAGGCGCGGGGCGCGGTCCCGGGCGGTTCGCGCCTGCGGCGCTATGCGGGCTCGGCTTCGGCGAGCCAGTCTTCTATCAGGCGGCGCGCTATCGAGTCGCGGCGGGGGAGGCGGAAGGTTTCGTTTTCGGGCGAGTTGCGCAGATCGCGGCGCGAGTACCATGCGGCGCGCTCCAGTTCGCGCCCGTCCACGTCGAGCGCGAGGCTTTCGGCCTCGGCGCGGAAGCCGAGCATGAGCGAGGCCGGGAACGGCCACGGCTGCGACGAGCGATAGACGGGGTTGCGCACGACCGCGCCCGATTCTTCGCGCACTTCGCGGATGACCGTTTCTTCGAGACTCTCTCCCGGCTCGACGAAGCCCGCGAGGGTGGAGTGCATGCCCGGCGGCCAGCGGCGTTGGCGGCCGAGCAGGCACTTGCCGCCGCACGCGACGAGCACGATGACGGCGGGGTCGGTGCGCGGAAAGTGCTGGGCGCCGCAGCCCGCGTCGCCGCAGCGCCGCACATGGCCGGCCTGCGCGTTGAGGCAGGGCGCGCCGCATTCGCCGCAGAAGCGATGCCGACGCTGCCAATACATCAGCGCCCGCGCATAGGCCATGATCGAGCCGTCGGCGGGCGCGGCGAGCGGCCCGATGGCGCGCAGATCGACGAACGCCCCCGGGCCGCGAAACGGATCCGCCGCTTCCGGTTCGTCGAGATGCGACACATCGACGGCGAAATGCGCGGCGCCGCTGGCCGAAACGCCGAGCAGCGCCCACAGTTCGGCGCCGTCGAGCAGGCCGCGCGCCTCGGCGCCGCGATGCCAGACGGGCGCCGGCGCCGCCGGGTCCGCGACCCGGTGCCGGCCGCGCCACAGCGCCAGGACGCGGCTTTGCCCGTCGGCGCGCAGCCGCGCCACCGCAGACTCGTCGCGGCGCAGCGCGTCGTCGCGGCTCAGGGGCATGCCGCTGTACGGGTTGCCGCCGCTCATGCCCGCGGCGCGGCGCGTCCGCGTTTATGTATATACTGGGCGGCGGGCGGAAACGGGGGCGGGGTTCGCATGGGCGCGGTGACGGCGATTCCACTGGGGACGGAGAAGGTGCGCGCGCGCCGCGAGGGGCGCGTAGGCTGGATCGTCTTCGATAATCCGGCGCGGCGCAATGCGCTTTCGCTCGAAATGTGGCGCGCGCTCGCCCGGGCGGCGGACGCGTTCGCGGCAGATGACGACATCCGCGTCGCGATCATGACGGGCGCCGGCGACCGGGCGTTCGTTTCCGGCGCCGATATTTCCGAGTTCGAGACGCGGCGTTCGTCGGCGGAAGCCGAGGAGGAATACGGCCGCGTCACGGCTGCGGCGCATGCGGCGCTGGAGCGGTTCGCGAAGCCGCTCATCGCGATGATTCGCGGCTATTGCATCGGCGGCGGGTTGTCGGTCGCGTTGCAGGCGGATATCCGCATCGCGTCGGCGGATGCGCGTTTCGCGATTCCCGCCGCGCGTCTCGGCTTGGGCTACGGGTTCGGAGGCATGAAAACGCTGGTGGGGCTTGTCGGCCCCGCCTGGGCGAAGGAGATCATGTTCACCGCGCGCCGCATCGGCGCGGGCGAGGCGCTGCGCATGGGCCTCGTGAACAGCGTGGTCGGCGGCGGCGAGCTGGAGACGGTCGTTCGCGACTGCGCGGACAGCATCGCCGCCAACGCGCCGCTGACGGTGCGCGCCGCCAAGGCCGCCATCGGCGAGGCGCTGAAGGACCCGGCGGACCGCGATCTCGCGGGGCTGGAGGCGCGGATTCGCACCTGCTTCGACAGCGAGGACTACGCCGAGGGCCGCCGCGCCTTCATGGAAAAGCGCCAACCCGAGTTCCGCGGGCGGTAGGCAATGAGCAAGGCGTTCGAGAAGATTATGGCCGGTCTCGATGATGCCCGAGGCTGGCTTGCCGGCGCGCGCGAGGGTTTCGCGGCGCATCGCGTCGAAATCCGGGAGCTTGGTGCGCGCTCGTCTCGCCCTTGTCGAAAGGCGTCCGTCGCCGGCGCGCGGCGAACGCGCCCGCCGACCCGCTCCCGCGCTCCCGCCCCATAACGCAAGGTTCTCCGATGGCCCAATTCTTCGATGCCGAGACGCTGGCGCTTCATGCCGGGCAGCGTCCCGACCCGCAGTTCGGCGCGCGCGCGGCGCCTATCTACCAGACCACGTCGTATGTGTTTCCCGACGCCGAGACCGCGGCCTCGCTCTTCAACCTGGAGCGGCCGGGCTATATCTATTCGCGGATCGGCAACCCCACCGTTTCGGTGCTCGAGGAGCGGCTGGCGGCGCTGGAAGGCGGGGTCGGCGCGATCTGCACGGCCAGCGGGCAATCCGCGCTGCATCTCGCGATCGCCACGCTGATGGGCGCGGGCGCGCATATCGTCGCCTCGAAATCGATCTACGGCGGCAGCTACAACATGCTGCGCCACACGCTGCCGCGATTCGGCATCGAGGCGACCTTCGTCGATCCGCGCGATCCGGCGGCGTTCGCGGCCGCCATCCGCCCGGAGACGCGCCTTTTGCTCGGCGAGACGCTGGGCAATCCCGGCCTGGAAGTGCTCGACATTCGCGCCGTGGCGGACGCGGCGCACGCGGCCGGCCTGCCGCTGCTTGTCGACAACACCTTCGCGACGCCGCATCTGTGCCGCCCGCTCGACCTGGGCGCCGACCTGGTCATGCATTCGGCGACGAAATTTCTCGGCGGCCACGGCGTGGCCATCGGCGGCGCGCTGATCGACGGCGGGCGGTTCGACTGGCGCGCGAGCGGCAGGTTCCCCACCCTGACCGAGCCTTACGCGGGCTATCACGGCATCGATTTTTCCGACGAATACGGCCCGGCGGCGCTGATCGTGCGCGCCCGCGCCGAGGGCCTGCGCGATTTCGGCGCCTGCATGAGCCCGCAAAACGCGTTCTACATCCTGCTCGGCGTCGAGACCCTGCCGCTGCGCATGGACCGCCACGTCGCCAATACGCGCCGCGCGGTGGAGTTCCTGAACGGTCACGACGCGGTGTCGTGGGTGACATGGCCCGAGCTCGATTCGCACCCGGACTGCGCGCTGGCGGCGCGCGTTCTGCCGCGCGGCTGCGGCGCGATCTTTTCGTTCGGCATACGCGGCGGGCGCGATGCGGGGCGGAAGTTTATCGGCAAGCTGCGGCTGTTTTCGCATCTCGCCAATGTCGGCGACGCGAAATCGCTGGTCATCCATCCCGCGAGCACGACGCACCGACAGATGAGCGCGGAAGAACTGGCGGCGGCGGGGATCGGCGAGGACCTGGTGCGGCTCTCGGTCGGCCTCGAGGCGCCGGAGGATCTGATCGACGACCTGAAGCAGGCGCTGCGCGCCTCGCAAAAACCGTGAGCGTATCCTTCGCGGTGGACGGCCGGGAGGTGCGCGCGGCGACCGGCGGCGTTCCCTTCGACCCGTCGCGGCCGCTTGTCGTATTTCTCCACGGCGCCGGGATGGACCGCACGGTTTGGGCGTTGCAGGCGCGCTATTTCGCGTGGCGCGGGAACGCGGTGCTGGCGGTCGATCTGCCGGGCCACGGCGCGTCGGAGGGGCCGCCGCTGGAGAGCGTGGAGGCGATCGGCGCGTGGGTTTGGCGGCTGGCGGACGCGGCGGGCTGCGCGCGCGCCGCGCTCGTCGGGCACAGCATGGGTTCGCTCGCCGCGCTGGCCGCCGCGGCCGCCGCGCCGGAGCGCTGCCGCAAGCTCGCCCTGATCGGGACCGCCGCCGCCATGCCCGTCAACGACGCGCTGCTTGCCGCGACGCGCGACGACCCGGCCGCCGCGGCGCGGACCATCGCGTCGTGGGGCTTCGGCGAGCGCGGCCATTTCGGCGGCGGGCCGGCGGCGGGGCTATGGATCGTGCGCGGCGGCCTGGCGCTGCTGGCGCGCGGGGCCGGCGCGCTTCGCACGGACTTCATGGCCAGCAACGCCTGGCGCGGCGGCCCGGAAGCGGCGGCGCGCGTCGCCTGCCCCACGTTGATCGTATCGGGCGACCGCGACCGCATGACGCCGCGCGCGGGGGCCGCGCCGCTGCTGGCCGCGCTGCGCGACGGGGCGGAAACCGTCATCGCCGATTGCGGCCACATGCACATGGCCGAACAGCCCGGACCGACGCTCGACGCGCTGGCGGGCTTCCTGTAGCGCGGCGGCGCCCGTTGGTATCAGCCGCCGGAGCCGATGCGGAACGAGCCGAAGCGCTTGTTGAACCGCGCCACCTGGCCTTCGGTATCGACGATGCGCCGCCCGCCGCCGGTCCAGGCGGGGTGGGTGTTGGGGTCGACGTCGAGCTTCAGAACGTCGCCTTCCTTCCCCCACGTGGTACGGGTCTTGAACTCCGCGCCATCGGTCATGACGACGGTAATCTCGTGATAGTCGGGGTGGATGTCTTTTTTCATCGCGCGCGTCTCCGCGGGTGTCGGGCGCGGGCCGTATAGCCCCAAAGCCCCAAGACGATTCAATGAAGCGAACCGATTCGCGAAACGCCGCGGCGGGGGTTGCGCAACCGCCCCGGCTCCTGTCGAAACCGTTCTTCGCGCCGCCATGAACCGCCTTGCGGCGGGCGCCGCCAATACGCCGCGACGAACAGGCCCGGCGTCGTGTGCCGATCGGCCGACCGTTCGGTCGCGTCGGCGCCCGGCTCGACCATGGTGGACATGGGTTGCGCCAGCTGCTGGACGTCGGTTTCGTCGAGGCGCCGCCCGTCGCTCAGGCCGAAATCGAGCGTGTTGCCGGCGCCGTTGTACCAATCCTCGATAACCACGCTGTCGTTCGTCCCGACGATCGAGACCTCGAGGTCCCGCCGCGCCACGCCCGTCTGTTCGAACCACAACCGATCGGCGTCGATGCCGGCGCCGAACGGCGCCAGGTCGTCCGACGCGCCCTCGCCGCGGTTGTCGATGGTGTCGGAGCCCCCGCCGCGCCCGAACTTGTAGGTGTCGCCGCCGCCGCCGCCGATCGGTTCGTCATCGCCGGCGCCGCCGTCGAGGATGTCGTTATCGACGCCGTCGTTGTCGTCGTAGTCGCCGTCGCCGTAGAGCGTGTCGTTGCCGCCGCCGCCCTCGATGGTGTCGGAGCCGCCCGCGCCGCGGAAGGCGTTCACGCCGTCGTCGCCGATCGGCCGGTCGGCGTATTCGGAGCCGAACAGGTTTTCGATATCCCGGTAGCGGTCGCCCTGCGCCTCGCCCGTATTGGTGGAGGGGTTCGACAGGTCGGCGCGCACGGCGCCGGGGGCGCGGTAATAACCCGCCGTGTCGCTGCCCGGGCCGCCTTTCAGCGCGTCGGCGCCGGCGCGGAACACGTAAACCGACGAGCGATCAGCGCTATTGCCGGGCGAATCGGCATGACGCACGCCATCGCCCCCGCCGCCCTCAAGCGCGCCGCCGTTGTCGCCGCCAATGAGCATATCGCCGCCGCCGCCCTCCGGTGTGTCTATGCCGCTACTTACCGCACGCCGCCATCGAGTGTCAACGTATTTCGCTCAATTCGTGGATTTTCCGTACATGGGCCGCACTTTTCACTCGGCGGCCTGGGCGCCAGGCGTCCCCGCCCGCGCGTCTCGACGCCGGGGGGCTGGGGAGGGGCGGCGGGCGCGCTTTCCCGCCGGCGCCGCGCGTGGCGCAAACGTGCGGGCAGGATGCCCGCGGTCCCGGGCCCCGCCTTCGGCGGGGTTGGCGTGTGCGTCTCGCGCGCGCGTCTCGACGCCGCGGGCGCTGGGAGTGGGGGGCGGCGGGCGCGCTTTCCCGCCGGCGCCGCGCGTGGCGCAAACGTGCGGGCAGGATGCCCGCGGTCCCGGGCCCCGCCTTCGGCGGGGTTGGCATTTCGGTACAGGCGCTCAGCATTGCTGCCGTTTCGGTTGTTGGAGGCGGGCGGGGCGGCGGCGGGTGGGGCTTCGGCGGTCGCGGGGCGGTCGGGCCCGGCGGTTCCGGGGGGCGGTTGCGGGGCATTGCGGGGATCCGCCGGGCCCGGGGCGGTCGGTCGCGCCTTCCCCGCCGGCATCGCGCTCTGCGGGGACGTGCGGGCGGGAGGCCCGCGGTTCCGGGCAGTTCGCGTCTTCGGCGGCGTTGCGGGGCATTGCGGGGCTCCGCGGGGCTCGGGGGGCTTCGGCGGCGGGGCGTTCGGCGGTTTCGGGGTCGTACGCGGGGTCGTATTCGCGTTCGGCCTCGCGGCGTTCGCGTTCGGCTTCGCGGGCCTTGCGTTCGCCCTCCTGGATGTGTCTGTCGTACTCCAGCCAGTCTTGGTCGGTCCACGGGCGGCGGGGCGGCTTGGGGGGGCCGGGGTTGGCGGCGGCCTGGGCGTCGGCGTCCCACGTGTTCGGGGGCGGGAGCGAGGGCAGGCGGGGGTCGTCGATGGAACCGGGCGCGCCGCGGCGGGGGCCGGCCTGGGCGGCGGCGGTTTTCCGCGCGGCTTCGGCGGCGGCGAGGTCGCGGATGGCGCGCACCATGCGGGCGATGCCGCGGGTGTTGTCGGCGGCATCGGGGGCGGCGGGGTCGATGCGCGCGGCGATGGCGAAGGCGGCGACGCGGAGCATTTCGGCGAGGGCTTCGTGGGTTCCGCCTTCGCTCCAGAGGGCGGCTGCGTCGCGGATTTCGGACCATTGGGCGAGGCTGTCGGCGGCGGCTTTTCGGAAGCGGTATATGGCGGATCGGGATACGGGGTATCCGCGCGCGCGGAGGTTTTCGGCGATGGCGTTGTCGGGGGTTCCGGCGCGGATTTCGCGGCAGATATCGGCGCGGACGGTGTTGGGGAGGTCGGCGATTGTGGATCGGTTTCCGCGGTTGTGGCGGAGGGGGTCGCCGGGGGGTTGGGTTTGGGGTTCGGTGGGCGCGGCCGCGGCGTTGTCGGGCGCGGCGGCTGCGCGCGGCTCGCCGTCGGCGGGGACGGCGGCGGTGTGTGCTTCGGTCATGTGGATATTAAAGCGTTTTGGGGCGGGGTGCGGGAGAGGACCATGGTCCTCCCCTGCGGGGGCTTGCGCGGCGGGGCTAACGGTCGGTTATGGCGGGGGTAATGGCTGCCGGGTCGTTCGGGGGCGGGGGCTGTGGGCGCGCCTCCTCGCCAACATCGCGGCTTGCGGGAACATGCGGGCGAGACGCCCGCGCACCCAGGAAGTCCGCGCCTTCGGCGCGATCTTCGGGGGAAGCGCAACCCCGCCGAAGGCGGGGCCCGGGACCGCGGGCATCCCTGCCCGCACGCCGGCGACCCGCACAACTGTCGGCAAGCCGGGCGCGGCGCGCTGCCTGGGCACCAGGCGTCTCGCCCGCACGTCTCGACGCTACGGGCGGCGGGGGAGCAGGGGGCGGCGGCCGCGCTTCCCCGCCAACGCCGCGCCTGCCGCAAACGTGCGGGCGGGGACGCCTGGCGCCCAGGCCCCGCCTTCGGCGGGGTTGGCGTATGCGCGGGCGTCTCGACGCTGCGGGCGCCGGGGAGCGGGGCGCGGCGGCCGCGCTTCCCCGCCGACGACGCGCGTGGCGCAAACGTGCGGGCGGGGACGCCCGCGCACCCGGGAAGTCCGCGCCTTCGGCGCGACGTCCGGGAAAGGACAACCCCGCCGAAGGCGGGGCCTGGGCGCCAGGCGTCTCGCCCGCACGTCAGCGACCCGCACAACTGCCAACGAGGGAGGCGCGGTGGACGCGCTTCCTCGCCAACGCCGCGCCTGCCGCAAACGCGCGGGCGGGGACGCCCGCGCACCCGGGAAGTCCGCGCCTTCGGCGCGACGTCCGGGAAAGCACAACCCCGCCGAAGGCGGGGCCTGGGCGCCAGGCGTCTCGCCCGCACGTCAGCGACCCGCACAACTGCCAACGAGGGAGGCGCGGCGGCCGCGCTTCCCCGCCGACGTCGCGCGTGGCGGAAACGTGCGGGCGAGACGCCCGCGCACCCAAGAAGTCCGCGCCTTCGGCGCGATCTCCGGGGGGAAGCGCAACCCCGCCGAAGGCGGGGCTTAGCCCGCATTTCTCATACGGGTTTGGGGCATCGGGGCTCTGTGTGCGATATAGTGTTGTTGAGTATGCACATATCGCGGCACGGAGGTGTTCCCCGATGCAGACGGAGTGTAGCACGGCGCTGGGCGGTTTTCAACCGGTCGACGGTCGCGCGGTTGTGGCGGCGTTCGACGGCGGGACGGTGACGTCGGACGCGGGGGCATTGTTGCTTGGCCGGGCGGATGCGGCGGTGGGTCTGGTCGATCGGTTTGCGGCCTGTTTCACCGATGGGCGTGCGCGTCATCTTGTCGAGCACGATGTTCGGACGCTGGTCATGCAGCGTGTGTTCGGGATCGCATTGGGATATGAGGACCTGAACGACCACGATGCGTTGCGTCACGATCCGGTCATGGCCGTGTTGGCGGGGAAGTTGGCGTCGCGTCGTTCGGACTGTGCGCCGCTTGCGGGCAAATCGACGCTGAACCGCCTTGAGTTGGGGGGCGCGGGGCCGTCGCGGTATTGCCGGATCGCGCATGACGGCTCGGCGATTGAGGATTTGTTCCTGACACTGTTTGTGGAGGCGCACAAGCGGCCCCCGGCTCGCTTGGTTATCGATCTCGACGCCACGGACGATCGGCTTCACGGTCGCCAGGAGGGTCGTTTTTTCCACGGCTACTACGGCGGCTATTGCTATCTTCCGCTTTATGCGACTTGCGGTCGTCATCTTTTGGCGGCGCGGTTGCGCCCGGCGAATGAGGATGGGGCGGCCGGGGCCGTGGAGACTGTTGAGCGGATTGTGTCGCGGTTGCGGCGGCATTGGCCCCGCGTGCGGATAATGGTGCGCGCCGATTCGGGGTTCGCCCGCGAGGCGCCGATGGCGTGGTGCGAGGCCAACGGCGTCGATTACCTGTTGGGCTTGGCGCGGAACCCCCGTCTGGCGGCGGAAGTCGAGACCGAACTGGCGGCGGCGCAAGCGCACAGCGCGGGTTCGGGCAAGCCGCAACGCCGCTTCAAGGACTTCATGTGGAGGACGCGCGACAGCTGGAGCTGCGCGCGCCGCGTCGTCGCCAAGGCCGAGTGGACCCACGGCAAGGCCAACCCGCGTTTCGTCGTCACCTCGATTGCAACCCATCGGGTCCGCGCCCGGCATCTCTACGAGCGGCTTTACTGCCAACGCGGCGAGATGGAGAACCGGATCAAGGAGTGCCAACTCGACTTGTTCGCCGACCGCACGTCGACGCGGGCCATGCGGGCCAACCAGCTGCGCCTGTGGTTCGCGTCCATGGCTTATGTGTTGCTATGCGCACTGCGCCGCATCGGCCTCGACTACACCGAACTGGCGGTCGCCACATGCGGGAGCCTGCGCCTGAAACCGCTCAAGATCGGCGCTTGGGTCCGCGTCACCGTGCGCCGCGTCAAGATCGCCATGAACGCCGCGCATCCCTTCCAGCGCGAGTTCCGTATCGCCTGCCAACGATTATCCGCCGCCGCGGCGTAACGCGGCCCCTCTCGCCCTTCCCCTCAACAACGCAGGAACAGCCCGGAACGCGGCCCACCGCCAAACGGCGGACCGCCCCAACGCGCCCCGAAAATGCCCGCCAAGCCCCCCGACCACGAAAACACGCACGCACGACAACCAACGACGCACAAACCGCACGACAACCACCCGTATGAGAAATGCGGGTTAGGGCAATTCAAAGAACGCCGTATTTGGGGCAGCGATGGCCTTGAAGGCGGTTTCCGGCGAAGGCTTCGCCGATGGCGACGAGGGGACCCGACGGCGGATGAACAATCCACAGCAGGGTGTCTCGCAGCACTGCGGGGCCTGCGGTGCGTTGCCGGTGAGCAGGCCACAGACCGCGCAATGCCTCAATT
This sequence comes from Alphaproteobacteria bacterium, assembly GCA_965201115.1. Classification (GTDB taxonomy): domain Bacteria; phylum Pseudomonadota; class Alphaproteobacteria; order UBA7887; family UBA7887; genus JANQOH01. The sequence continues at coordinate 3,110,716 of OZ241745.1, read as the reverse complement.
CGCTTCATTGAATCGCCCTGAGGCGGGGCCCGGAACCGCAGGCATCCTGCCCGCACGTCAGCGACCCGCACGAATGCCGGCGAGCGAGGCGCGGCGCACTTCCTGGGTGCGCGGGCGTCTCGCCCGCACGTCTCGATGCTACGGGCGGCGGGGGAGCAGGGGGCGGCGATCGCGCTTCCCCGCCGGCGCCGCGCCTGCCGCAAACATGCGGGCAGGATGCCCGCGGTCCCAAGCAGTCCGCGCCATCGGCGCGGTCTCCGGGAGGGGGGAAGCACAACCCCGCCGAAGGCGGGGTTGGCGTGTGCGCGGTTGTCTCGGCCGCGCGTCTCGACGTTACGGGCACCCGCCACCAAGGCGGGACAGAGACTCATCAGTCGGAATTGAGACCAACGGCCCTATCGTGTTGCGCGGACAGTCCCAGATAGTGTCGACGCCGGGCCAAAATAGCGCCCATATCATAGCTGGTTCCGCCAACCACCGTGTCCATTTGTTCGTCGGAGAGTTCGGCGTTGGGGTCCGTCAACGCGACGTGCGTGGTTTCGGGGGTATCCTCGACCGCTTCCACCTTGTCGAAGGGCAGTTCGACCCCCTCCTCCGCCAGCGCCGCCTTCGGGTCCGCCATGACGCGCGACCGCAGCTCCGGGTCCCGCGAGCATGCATCCACGATCGTCCGCAACGTCTGCCTCGCCAAGTCCGCCAAGCTCATCATCGCACTCCTCTCGCGCAACCGATTCGCGAAATGCCGCGGCGGCGGCTGCGCAACCGCCCCGGCGGAGGCGGCGGGCGCCCGGCCCGCCGCCCGTTGAAACGTTCTTCCCGCGGTCACGAACCGCCTTGCGGCGGCTGCCGCCAATGCGCCGCGACCAGCGGGTCCAGCGTCGTGTGCTGATCGGCCGACCATTCGGTCGCGTCGGCGCCGGGCTCGACCATGGTGGACATGGCCTGCACCAGCCGCTGGACGTCGGCCGCGACCAGCCGCCGCCCATCGCTCAGGCCGAAATCGAGCGTGTTGCCGGCGCCGTTGTACCAGTCCTCGATAACCACGCTGTCGTCGGTTCCGACGATCGAGACCTCGAGGTCCCGCCGCGCCACGCCCGTCTGTTCGAACCACAACCGATCGGCGTCGATGCCGGCGCCGAACGGCGCCAAGTCGTCCGACGCGCCCCCGCCGCGGTTGTCGATGGTGTCGGAGCCCCCGCCGCGCCCGAACTTGTAGGTGTCGCCGCCGCCGCCGCCGATCGGTTCGTCATCGCCGGCGCCGCCGTCGAGGATGTCGTTGTCCACGCCGTCGTTGTCGTCGTAGTCGCCGTCGCCGTAGATCGTATCGTTGCCGCCGCCGCCCTCGATGATGTCGGAGCCGCCCGCGCCGCGGAAGGCGTTCACGCCGTCGTCGCCGATCGGCCGGTCGGCGTATTCGGAGCCGAACAGGTTTTCGATATCCCGGTAGCGGTCGCCCTGCGCCTCGCCCGTATTGGTGGAGGGGTTCGACAGATCGGCGCGCACGGCGCCGGGGGCGCGGTAATAGCCCGCCGTGTCGCTGCCCGGGCCGCCTTTCAGCGCGTCGGCGCCGGCGCGGAACACGTAAAACGACGAGCGATCGGCGCTATTGCCGGGCGAATCGGCATGAAGCACGCCATCGCCCCCGCCGCCCTCAAGCGCGCCGCCGTTGTCGCCGCCAATGAGCATATCGCCGCTGCCGCCCTCCGGTGTGTCTACGCCGCTACTTACCGCACGCCGCCATCGAGTGTCAACGTATTTCGCTCAATTCGTGGATTTTCCGTACATGGGCCGCACTTTTCACTCGGCGGCCTGGGCGCCAAGCGTCCCCGCCCGCGCGTCTCGACGCCGGGGGGCTGGGGAGGGGCGGCGGGCGCGCTTTCCCGCCGGCGCCGCGCGTGGCGCAAACGTGCGGGCAGGATGCCCGCGGTCCCGGGCCCCGCCTTCGGCGGGGTTGGCGCGCGCGTCTCGATGCCGCGGGCGCTGGGAGTGGGGGGCGGCGGGCGCGCTTTCCCGCCGGCGCCGCGTCTGCCGCAAACGTGCGGGCAGGATGCCCGCGGTCCCGGGCCCCGCCTTCGGCGGGGTTGGCGTTTCGGTACAGGCGCTCAGCATTGCTGCCGTTTCGGTTGTTCGGGGTGGGCGGGGCGGCGGCGGGCGGGGCTTCGGCGGTCGCGGGGCGGTCGGGCCCGGCGGTTCCGGGGGGCGGTTGCGGGGCATTGCGGGGATCCGCCGGGCCCGGGGCGGGCGGGCGCGCCTTCCCCGCCGACATCGCGCTCTGCGGGAACGTGCGGGCGGGAGGCCCGCGGTCCCGGGCAGTTCGCGCCTTCGGCGGCTTTGCGGGGCATTGCGGGGCTCCGCGGGGCTCGGGGGCGTTCGGCGGTTTCGGGGTCGTACGCGGGTTCGTATTCGCGTTCGGCCTCGCGGCGTTCGCGTTCGGCTTCGCGGGCCTTGCGTTCGCCCTCCTGGATGTGTCTGTCGTACTCCAGCCAGTCTTGGTCGGTCCACGGGCGGCGGGGCGGCTTGGGGGGGCCGGGGTTGGCGGCGGCCTGGGCGTCGGCGTCCCACGTGTTCGGGGGCGGGAGCGAGGGCAGGCGGGGGTCGTCGATGGAACCGGGCGCGCCGCGGCGCGGGCCGGCCTGGGCGGCGGCGGTTTTCCGCGCGGCTTCGGCGGCGGCGAGGTCGCGGATGGCGCGCACCATGCGGGCTACGCCGCGGGTGTTGTCGGCGGCATCGGGGGCGGCGGGGTCGATGCGCGCGGCGATGGCGAAGGCGGCGACGCGGAGCATTTCGGCGAGGGCTTCGTGGGTTCCGCCTTCGCTCCAGAGGGCGGCTGCGTCGCGGATTTCGGACCATTGGGCGAGGCTGTCGGCGGCGGCTTTCCGGAAGCGGTATATGGCGGATCGGGATACGGGGTATCCGCGCGCGCGGAGGTTTTCGGCGATGGCGTTGTCGGGGGTTCCGGCGCGGATTTCGCGGCAGATATCGGCTCGGACGGTGTTGGGGAGGTCGGCGATTGTGGATCGGTTTCCGCGGTTGTGGCGGAGGGGGTCGCCGGGGGGTTGGGGTTGGGTGTGGGGTTCGGTGGGCGCGGCGGCTGCGTTGTCGGGCGCGGCGGCTGCGCGCGGCTCGCCGTCGGCGGGGACGGCGGCGGTGTGTGCTTCGGTCATGCGGATATTAAAGCGATTTGGGGCGGGGAGCGGGAGAGGACCATGGTCCTCCCCTGCGGGGGCTTGCGCGGCGGGGCTATCGGTCGGTTATGGCGGGGGTAATGGCTGCCGGGTCGTTCGGGGGCGGGGGCTGTGGGCGCGCCTCCGCGCCATCATCGCGGCTTGCGGGAACATGCGGGCGAGACGCCCGCGCACCCAGGAAGTCCGCGCCTTCGGCGCGATCTTCGGGGAAAGCGCAACCCCGCCGAAGGCGGGGCCTGGGTGCGCGAGCGTCCCGCCCGCGGTCAGGGCGATTCAATGCCATCGCCGCCGTCCAATACGGCGTTCTTCGAATTGCCCTGCGTATAGCCCGCCGCGCGTTGCGGGGCAACCGCCGGAGGCTATAGACTGCGCGGCATGAACGCAAACGAGTTCGAGGCGCGCGCGCGGGCCGTTCTGGAGCGTCTGATGGACCGCATCGAGGCCGCGGCCGGCGATGTCTGGGACGTCGATCTCGAGGACGGCGTATTGACGGTGGAGTTGCCCGGCGGCGGGCAGTATCTGCTCAACCGCCACGCGCCGACCGGCGAGTTGTGGCTTTCGTCGCCGGCGAGCGGCGCGGCGCATTTCGCCCTGGACGCGGCGAGCGGCCGCTGGCGCGATACGCGCGGCGGCGCCGATCTCGCGGCGCGGCTGGAAAGCGAGTTGTCGCGCGCGCTCGGCCGCCCGCTCGGGATCGCCGAAGACGCATGAACGTTGCGCAGGCGCGCGCCAGCGACCGCGCCCCCAGCCGCGAACTGCGCCATCTCAAGCGCCTGTTGCGTTACCTTGCGCCCTATCGCTGGGCGATCGCCGGGGCGCTGCTTGCGCTGACCGTATCGGCGGCGGCGGTGCTGTCGCTCGGCGTCGGGCTGCGCGCGCTGATCGACGGCGGGTTCGCGGCCGGCGATCCGGGCCTTTTCGACCGCGCGCTGGCGGGGCTGATCGCCGCGGTCGCGGTTCTCTCGGCCTCCGCGTGGGGCCGCTTCTATCTCGTATCGTGGCTCGGCGAGCGCGTTATCGCCGACATGCGCCGCGATGTGTACGACCACGCGATCGGCCTGTCGCCGCGTTTCCTGGAGACGGTGCGCACGGGCGAGGTCGTATCGCGCCTGACGACCGACACGACGCTGTTGCAGGCGGTGATCGGCGCCACGGCGTCGTCGGCCCTGCGCAACCTTCTGCTGCTCGTGGGCGCGGCGGCGATGCTGATCGTGACCAGCCCCGCCTTGACGGCGCTCGTCGCGGCGCTCGTGCCGGCGGTGGTAGCGCCGATTGTCGTGTTCGGGCGGCGGGTGCGGCGGCTGTCGCGCGCGGCGCAGGACCGCGTGGCCGACGCCGCCGCGCGCGCCGAGGAGTCGCTCAACGCCGTGCGCACGGTGCAGGCGTTCACGCACGAACCGCTCGACCGGAGCGCCTTCGGCGCGCGCGTGGAGGCGGCGTTCGGCGCGGCGATCGCGCGGGTACGCGCGCGCGCATGGCTGACGGCGCTGGCCATGACGGCGGTGTTTTCCGCCGTGGCGGCGGTGTTTTGGGCGGGCGGGCGCGCCGTTTTGGCGGGCGACATGAGCGGCGGCGCGCTGGCGCAGTTCGTGTTTTTTGCCGTCGTGGCCGCCGGGGCGGTGGGCGCCATCAGCGAGGTCTATGGCGACCTCCAGCGCGCGGCGGGCGCCGCGGAGCGCCTGCTGGACCTGCTCGACGTCGCGCCCGACGTGGCCGCGCCGGCGAATCCCGTTGCCATGCCGCGGCCCGCCGCCGGCGCGATCTCGTTCCGCGGCGTGACGTTCCGCTACCCGTCGCGCCCCGGCGACCCGGCGCTGCGCGATGTCGATCTCGAGGTCGCGCCGGGCGAGCGCGTCGCCCTCGCCGGCCCCAGCGGCGCGGGCAAGACCACTCTGTTTCAGCTGCTGCTGCGGTTTTACGACCCCGACGGCGGGAGCGTACACATCGACGGCGTGGCGCTGCGCGACGCCGACCCGCGCGACGCGCGCGCGCGCATTGCGGTTGTGCAGCAGGAGCCCGTGGTGTTCGCCGCCGACGCCTGGGAGAATATCCGCTACGGACGGCCCGAGGCGAGCGACGCGGAAGTGCGCGCCGCGGCGCGCGCCGCGGCCGCCGAAGAGTTCCTGGACGCGCTTCCCGATGGCTTCGATACGTTTCTCGGCGAGAAGGGGGCGCGGCTTTCGGGCGGACAGCGCCAGCGCGTGGCCATCGCCCGGGCGCTGCTGCGCGACCCGGCGATCTTGCTGTTCGACGAGGCGACGAACGCGCTGGATTCCGAAAACGAACGGCTGGTGGGAGAGGCGCTCGACCGGCTCATGGCGGGGCGCACGACGCTGGTCATCGCGCACCGCCTGGCGACGGTGCGCAACGCCGACCGTATCGTCGTGCTCAACCGGGGGCGCATCGTCGCCGCCGGCAGCCACGACCGGCTGATGGGAGAAGGCGGCCTCTACGCGCGCCTCGCGGCGCCGCAGTTCGAAGCGCCGCGCCGCGCGGCGGCGGGCTTGCGATGAACGGCGGCGCGGAGTGGCATCCGCAGTCGGAGCCGTTCGACCGTCGGCGCCTGCGCATGGACTCGCGCCACACGATCTATCTCGAACAGTTCGGGCGGCGCGACGGCGTTCCGGCGGTCTTTCTCCACGGCGGGCCGGGCAGCGGCTGCCAGCGCGCCCATGCGCGGGCATTCGACCCCGGAGTCTTTCGCGCCGTTCTGTTCGATCAGCGCGGCGCGGGGCTGAGCGAGCCCCGGCTGAGCCTTGTCGATAACGACACGCCGAGCCTGGTGGCGGACATCGAGCGCATTCGCGAGGCGCTCGGCATCGAGCGCTGGCTTGTTGTCGGCGGCTCGTGGGGCTCGACCCTCGCGGTCGCCTACGCGGAGCGCCACCCCCGGCGCGCGCTGGGCCTTGTGCTGCGCGCCGTGTTCCTCGGCACGGCGGAAGAGGTGGACTGGGCGTTTCGCGGCGCCGCGCAAACCTTCCGCCCGGAGCTGTGGCGGCGGTTCGTCGAACTGCTGCCCGAGGCCGAGCGCGCCGACCCCATCGCGTCGTGGGGGCGGCGGCTGGAGAGCCGCAACCCCGCCGTTCATGTTCCCGCCGCGCGCGCGTGGGGGGCTTACGAACATGCGCTTTCGGAGTTGCGCCCCGCGCCGCCGGCATTGCCCGAATCGCCGACCGCGCGCGTGGACGCGGGCGCGCCGGCGCCGCGCACGCCCTATGTGGAATGGCATTACATCCGCAACGATTTTTTCCTGGAGCCGGAACAGCTGCTGCGCGGCGCCGGGCGGCTGGCGGACATACCGGGGATACTCGTCCAGGGCCGCTACGATCTCCTGTGCCCGCCGCGCGCGGCGGGGCGCCTGGCGGCGGCCTGGGGCGGCAATGCGGATTTGCGCATCGTTTCCGCCGCCGGGCACGCGGTTTCCGACGCGCCGCTGGGCGCCGCGCTGGTCGGCGCCATCGACGAGATGGGCGCGCGGCTCAGCGGCCGGTAAACGCCGCCGGGCGCTGCTCCACGAAGTGGGCGACGCCCTCCTTGAAGTCCGCGCTGCGGAAACTGCCGAGCATCTCCTCGTTCGCCGTCTGCACCGCGTCTCCGAGCCGCCGGCCCAGCCCGAGGTTCCGATAGACCTGCTCCTTCATGACCCGCATCGAGCGCGGGCTGACCGCATTGGCGAGATCGAGCGCGTACGCCCGCGCGTCTTCGGCGAAGGTCGCCGCGGGAAACACGCCGTTCGCCAGGCCGAGGCGCAGCGCTTCCGCGGCGGGAACGCGCCGCGCCGACAGCAACAGGTCGAGCGCGGCGGAGTGGCCCACGATATGCGCCAGCATGAAATCGATGCCGTGCTCGGCGATCAGCCCGCGCCGCGCGAAAGCGGTGGTGAAGAACGCCGCGTCGCTGGCGAGGCGGATATCGCAATAGAGCGCCATGACCATGCCGAGGCCCGCCGCCGGCCCGTTCACCGCCGCGATCACGGGCTTCGGGATCGATGGGAAGTAGCAATAGCGGCGCGAGAAATCGCCGGGCACGTCGAGGCGGCCGGGCATGACGACGCGGACTTCGGAGCCGCGCCGCGTGCGCTCCTCGGCCTGCGCCGGCGACTCGTTTTCGTGCGCGCGCAGGAGCGCCATGTCGGCGCCGGCGCAGAACCCGCGCCCGGCGCCGGTGAGCAAGATGACGCGCGCATCCTCGTCGCGCGCCGCCCGCGCCATCGCCGCGCGCAACTCCTCCTCCATCGTCGCCGTCCAGGCGTTGAGGCGGTCGGGGCGGCTGAGCGTCACGGTCGCGACCCGGTCGGCGACCGCGTATTGGATTTCGCTCCAGGCGGTCATTGCCGCGCTCCCGCCGGTTCGTCGGAAACCCGGACGACGAGCTTGCCGAAATTGCGGCCCTTGAGCAGGCCGATCAGGCCTGCGGGCGCGTTCTCGAGCCCGTCGATGAAGTCCTCGCGGTATTTCAGCTTGCCGTCGCGGATCCAGTTGCTCGTGTGGCGGAGGAAATCCGCCGACTGGTTGGCGTAATCGCGCACGATAAAGCCGCGGAAGAGAATCCGGTTCGTCAGAATCCGCATCATGAGCTGCGGCACGAGGTTGGGCCCTTCCGGCGGCGCCGTGTCGTTGTAGTGCGCGATCAGCCCGCACACGGGCACGCGCGAAAACATGTTCAGCAACGGCGCGACGGCCTGGAACGTCTCGCCGCCGACATTCTCGAAATAGACGTCGACGCCCTTGGGGCATGCGTCCGCCAGCCGTTCCGCGAAATCGGGCGCGCGGCGGTCGACGCAGACGTCGAACCCCAGCTCGCCGGTAACGAACGCGCATTTCTCCGGCCCGCCGGCGATGCCCACCGCGCGGCAACCCTTGATCTTCGCGATCTGCCCCACGACGCCGCCGACCGCGCCCGAAGCCGCCGCGACCGCGACCGTCTCGCCGGGTTGCGGCTTGCCGATATTGAGCAGGCCGGTATAGGCGGTCATCCCCGGCATGCCGAGCACGCCGAGCGCGGTGGACATCGGCGCGATGGCCGGGTCCACCTTGCGCACGCCTTCGCCGTCGCTCACGCCGTAGTCCTGCCAGCCCATGCGCCCGACCACGATATCGCCCTCGGCGAAGCCCGGATGGCGCGTTTCCTCGACGACGCCCACCGTGCCGCCTTCCATGACGCCGCCGACCTCCACGGGGTCGGCATAGGTGCGGCCGGCGTTCATGCGTCCGCGCATGTAGGGGTCGAGCGACAGATAGACGGTGCGCGCGAGGAACGCGCCGTCGGGGCAGTCCGGCGCGGGGCCTTCCGACAGCTCGAAATCGGAGGGTTTCGGCTCTCCTTGCGGGCGCGCGGCGAGCAGGACGCGGCGGTTGGTTCGGTTCGACATGGGCGCGGTCTCCTTCGGGGGCGGGAAGCGCGCAGGATAGCGGCCCGCCGCGCCGCCGTCGAGACCCCGCCAACCCCGCCGCAGGCGGGGCCCGGGACCGCGGGCATCCTGCCCGCACGTTTCCGCAAGTCACGATGTCGGCGGGAGAGTCGCGGCGTTCGCGCCCGCCGACCGCTGTCGGCAGTTGTTGCGACGTGCGGTCGAGACGCCCGCGCACCCGGCAAGTCCGCGCCTTCGGCGCGGGCGCTACCAGACGATCTTGTCCGGGTCGCCCCGGTAGAGCGAGCGGATATACGCGACGATCTTCCATATCTCGTCGTCGCTCAGCATGTCGGACCACGCGACCATGACCGTTCCGCCGCGGCCCCTGGCGATGGCGTTGAAGACCGTGCGGTCGGTGGGGCGGTAGCGCCACTCGTCGTCGGTCAGGTCGGGGCCGACGGCGCCTTGCGCCTCGGCGCCGTGGCAGGCGTAGCAGCCGGCGTCGGCCCACAGCCGCTTGCCTTCGGCGATCGCCTCCGCATCGCCGGCATAGGGGTTCTTGTCGTCGTCAGCCGCGGCGGCCGGCGCGGCGGCGAGCGCCGCGGCCGCCAGGGCGGCGAGAAAGCGGCGGCGGGCGGCGCGTTTTCGTGCGGGGATCATCGGGCGCGACTCCACGGGATGGCGGGCGCCGTTGCGCGGAAAGGGCGGGGGAGGGCCGGGCGGCCGCTCCCCCGAACCCGCGCGGCGCGGGCGCTCAGCGGCCGAAAAGGCCGAACGTCATGAGGTATCCGCCCTTGCGGCTGTCCTTGAGATGCGGCGCGCCGCCCTCGCCGAACACCGCCCAGCCGGTCCAGCCGCCGAAGCCGGCCGGAACCGAGACATACTGCCGGCCGTCGATGGCGTAGGTCATCGGGCTGCCGAAAATGCCCGTGCCGACGTTGTAGGAAAACACCTCCTCGCCGGTCTCCTGGTTGTAGGCCTTGAAGTAGCCCTCGGGCGTGCCGGCGAACAGAAGCCCGCCGCCGGTGGCGAGCAGGCCGCTCGTGAACGGCGCCCGCGCCTTGACCGTCCACTCCTTTTCGCCCGTGCGGCCGTCGAACGCGACCAGCTGGCCGTGGCCCGTCTTCCAGCTGATTGTGCCGATGCCCCAATAGGACCTGCCGATGGTGCGTTCGGCGGGGTTCAGCCCCTCGCCCAGCGGCGCGCTGCGGATGTCCACGCAGATTTCGCGGCTCGGAACGAATATCCGCTTGGTGTGGGGGTTGACCGCCATCGGGTTCCACCACTTGCCGCCTTCCGACGCGGGGCAGATGTTTTTCGCTTCGTAGTCGTAGGCCGGAACCTTCTCGGGGTTCACGATCGGCCGTCCGTCGGGCTCGAATCCCGTCATCCAGTTCACGATGGAGATGGGAACGCCCCACTCGAACGCGCTGTCGGTGCGGTCGATGGCGTAGAGGATGCCGTTGCGGTCGCCGTGGAAATAGAGCTGCTTGCCGTCCACGTCCATGAGGACGGCCTCGTTGTTGCCGTCGTAGTCCCACACATCGTGCGGCGTGTACTGGAACCAGTGGAGGATTTCGCCCGTGTCCGGGTTCAGCGCCAGCGTGGCGTTGGAGTAGAGATTGTCGCCGGGGCGGTTCACGCCGTCCCAGTCGGGGTTGGGGTTGCCGACGCCCCAGTAGAGCGTATCGAGCTCGGGGTCGTAGGAGCCCGTGATCCAGGCCGAGGCGCCGCCGAAATCCGCGGCGTCGCCGCTGCCCCAGCTGTCGCGGTTGGGTTCGCCGGGGCCGGGGATCGTATAGGTGCGCCACGCCTGGTCGCCGGTCTCGGCGTCCAGCGCCTCGATATAGAGGCGCGTGGGGTATTCCGCCCCCGACAGGCCGACCACCACATTGCCTTTCACGACGATCGGCGCGACGGTCATCGTGTAGGCGTCTTCCCAGTTGCCGATATTGCGATGCCAGACGACCTCGCCGGTTTTCGCGTCGAGCGCGACCACGTCGGCGTCGGGGGTCGCCACATAGACCTTGTCGCCGTAGAGCGCCGCGCCGCGGTTGCCGATATCGCAGCACATCTTGCCGGCGACGCCTTCGGGCAGCTCATCGACATAGCGCCAGAGCTCGTCGCCCGTGCGCGCGTCGATGGCATAGACCCGCCCGTGCGACGCGGTTGCGTACATGACGCCGCCATTGACCAGCGGCGTGGTGTTCTGCGCGTCGAGCACGCCGAACGAAAACGTCCATTTCGGCACCAGCCGCCGGATCGTGCGCAGGTCGATCTGGCTCAGCGGGCTGTAGCGCGTCGAGGAATAGTCGCGCGGCGCCATCAGCCAGTTGTTCGGATCCTGCCCGGCTTCGAGCAGCATCCGGTCGGTCACGCGGTCTTGCGCCGCCGCGCCCGACGCCGTCAGCGCCGCGAAAACGACAGCCGCAGCCGCGCCCGCGGCGCGGCCGAACGTAAACCCGTACTGCATAGTTCCCTCCCCGAACCATGATGAAGCGCGCGGTGCGCGCGCACGGCGCGAACGATAGCGCCCGCCCGCCCCGCGCGCAACCGGGGCGCGCCGGCGCGATGCCCGCCTGGCCGCGGCTACGGCAGCGGCGCGGGGACGGCGGCGCCGGCTGTGTCGGCGATGGCGTCGAGCTTCTCTGCGATTTCGGGGTCGATTTCGCCTTCGGGCACGTATTCGACAAGCCTGTGGAAGCTTGTCTTGCTCATGAGGTCGGGCAGGCCGAGTTTGCCGAACCAGGTTCGAAACAAGGGAGTCAGGACTTCATCGCTTGCCTTGACATCGGCATTCCACGGATCGCCCTTGCCGAGAGTCGCAAGCGCGTTCTCTATCTCGGCGATGGAATCGCGCATGGCGGCCAGGCGGCGGTCGGCCTCGGCGCGCACGAACAACGGCGCGGGCGCGGCGGCGGCGCGGGCAAAGGCCTCCAGCGTCGCCGGGGTGCAGATGTAGTTTTCGAACTCCCGCTTCCTCCATGTCAGGAAGCGAAGGGGGCCGCGCGGCTCAAGGTCGGAATCCCGGCGATCGAGCAGCGCTACGCCGCGGAGATCGGGCAGCGCCTCGCGAAGGCCGAAATAATGGCGCGCGGCGGCGCCGGGTTCGTTGCCGACATAGCGGACGAAGGGCCGCTCGAGCGCGCGCGCCGCATGCTCGTGTTGCAGGCGCCGCGCGAAAGCCTGCAGAAGCGCGAGATCGGTGGCGCCTTCGAGATAGAGTACCCACCCGTTCTGTTCGCCCTGTGCGTAGTCTTCGAAGCCGATTTCCGTGAGCGCCTTGCGGAGCTGGGTACCCCGGTCGCCGACGCGGTGCGGCCGGCCGACGAAGGCAACGACTACGTCGCGGCCCGCCGCTTCATTGAGAATGACCTCGGAATGGCTGGCGGCGACGATCTGGCTGCCGCGCTCCGCCGCGACCTCCGTCAGCAGGCGGTAGATCTGGCGCTGGCGGAGAATTTCGAGATGCGCGTCGGGCTCGTCGAGCAGCACGACCGCGCCGGGATTCGCGTGCATGTAAGCGAGAATCAGCAAGGTTTGCTGCAGGCCGCGCCCGCTGGACGACAGATCGAGGGTTACGCCGTTCTCTTCGTATTCCATGGCGATCTCGCCGCGTTCCGGCAGGTAGCGCGGCGGATGGAGCGCAGCGCCGAAGAGATCCCGGATGCGGCCGGCCAGCCGTTCCCATTCGTCCTCGCCCCGCTCCCGTACCCGCCAGCAAAGATTGCGCAGCACTTCGGCAGTGCGGCCCTCGCCCACGCGCACATTGACGGCGCCCTCGTCAAGGCGGGTTTCGTTTGCCGCGAGGCCGGACATCGGCGGCAGAAAGGCGATTCGCGTGGATGCGGCGGCGGCCGGAACGGGCATGCGCCCGGGGGGATTGCCGGCGCCCGTTCGCAGGGGCCGGCAATAGAACGATTCCTCGTTGGCGTAGTCGAACTCGAAGCCGCACGTCCACGTCCTGCCCGCGGAAACGCCCTCGACAACGATATCCACGCGCACATTTTCCGTGCGCTGGGCGCCGCCGAGTCGCCATATCTTGCGGGTGCGCCGCCCGCGCCAAATCAGCGCGGCGCTCGGGACCGGTACGGCGGTCAGGTCGCGCCGGTTCACGGTCACGCCGGGCCGCCGTTCGGGGGCCGCGGCGCCCGCGCGCTTCTCGTTCCAGCGCCGCAACCCCGCCTCCCAGAGCGCAAGCGCCTGCAACGCCGAGGTCTTGCCCGAATTGTTCGGCCCGACAAACACGACCGGATTGCCGAGCTCGATCCCGACCTCGTCGAATCGCTTGAAGTTGCGGATTACGAGATTGGTGAGCATGGCGGTCCGCGTGTTTCGGCGCGGCTCCTTCGGGGGCGCGGTTGCCGCGAACCGTCGCCGTCGAAAGCCGTCTATAGCATATGCGGCCGGTCGAATCGCGCCGACGCCGGGCGGTGGATGGCGCGCCGATTTATTTCTGTAATGTTCCCATGACCGCCCGCGGGGCCGTTTCGCCGCCCGCCTCCGCGCCGCCGCCGAACGCGGCTGAGGGCGGGCCGCGCGCAACCCCGCCGAAGGCGGGGCCCGGGACCGCGGGCATCCTGCCCGCACGTTTGCGCCACGCGCGGCGCCGGCGGGAAAGCGCGCCCGCCGCCCCCCACTCCCCACCGCCCGCGGCATCGAGACGCGCGTGCGAGACGCACACGCCAACCCCGCCGAAGGCGGGGCCTGGGTGCGCGGGCGTCTCGCCCGCACGTTCGCGGCAGACGCGGCGCCGACGGGGAAGCGCGACCGCCCCGCCCCTCCCCAGTCCCCCGGCGTCGAGACGCGCGGGCGGGACGCCCGCGGTCCCGGGCCCCGCCTTCGGCGGGGTCATGCATTCCACTACAGAAACCAAGGCGCGGCCGAACGGGCGCTCACTCGTAAACGTCCTTTCGATGCCCGATACGCACAACGAAAATTTCCGCGCCGCGCAAGGCGTAGAGGATTCGGTAGGCGCCCGAACGGATACGAAAAACACGCTCGTCCTTGCCGCCTCTGACGAGCGCGGCGCCGGGCGGGCGCGGGTTCTCCGTCAGATTCCGAATCTTCCCGACGATCAGCCGGCGCCGGTCGGGCTGTAGCGTATGGAGATATGCGAGCGCGCGGCGGCTGTATGCGATGCCTGACGATTCCGGCATTACGCGAGAAGCTCGGCCAAGCGCGCCTCAAGCTCCTTTCCCCGGACCGACGCCTCCGGATTCCGGTCGATCTCGGCAAGGGCCCGGCGCGCTATAATGGCGTCGCGTTCGTCCCCGGAACAATACGGCGCCAATATCGAGTCGATTGCGTCCTCGACATCGCCGAGCCTCTCGTCGATCCATTCGCGAATGCCGCCCCCGCTTTCGATCGGTACGGCGGCAAGCTGCGACGCTGCCGGGGGGCCGCCGCAGGCGCCGCGCGGCGGCGCCGACCGTATGCACGCCGCCGCAAGCGCCAGGTCCGTCATGTCCCATGCCGCCCCGGGTCTCGGCGCCAAGACCAGGCAATCGCCGCCGACCGCGCACGGCTCCATCTGTATGGACACTTCTCCCCCGGCGCCGCTCCGCGCGACGGTTACGAAGGGCGCGTCGATCGGGCGCGGGACCTCGAACCAGCCGCTACAGCCGTTGTATCCTTCCGCGGCGGTGACAACCGGAATCGCGCCCGGCGCCAAGCCGCCGCCGTCGATCCCGCTCATGCCCGGGAATATCTCGAACATGCCGCCAATCGTTCCCGGCGCGGCGGGAAGCGACCGCGCGGCCGACAGGCGGCGCGCCGAAACCATTGCCCGATACGGCGCGGGGCTCGTATCGCCGCCGGCGATGGCGCGCCGCAACGCAACGATCTCCGGCGCATACCGCGCATGGAACGACACAAGCCGCCGCAACGGAACATCGACATGCCCGGTCAGGCCGCGCGCGTCTGCCTCCGCGAATTCGGGGGCCATCGATCCGGTCTCCTCCTGTTCGGCGATTCGCGGTTTCCGTTCATGTCATGCTCCCCCGCTCTCCCCGGGGCGCAAGCGGCCCGCCCGCGCCGACGCTACATCAGGAATACGCCCTTGCCCGTCGTTTGCGTGTCGAACAGCCGGTAGGCCTCCGCGGCCTGGTCGAGGCGGTAGCGGTGGCTGAACAGCGCGTCGACGTCGATCGCGCGTTCGGCTACGAAGCGCGCGCATTCGGCCTGCCCGAAGCGGCTGAAGGTCCACGAACCGATAATCGTGAGCTGCTTGCGCAGCACGTCGCGGCTTACATCGAGCGTGACCTCGCCGCCCTCGCCCACGAAGCAGACCCTGCCCCAGACGCGCGCGGCGCGCACGGCGGCGCCGCGCGCCGCCGCGGCGCCGGAGCAGTCGAGCGCGAGATCGACTCCGCCGCCGCCGGTGAATTCGCGCAATATCTCCGCCGGGTCCTCCCCGGCGGGATCGATGACAGCGAACGCGCCCATGCTTTCGGCGAGCTTGCGGCGCTCGGGCGAAATATCGACGGCGAACACGCGCGCGCCCATCGCCGCCGCCAGCTGCGTCGCGCTCAACCCCACCGGCCCCTGGCCGAAAATCGCTATCGTGTCGCGCCCCGACAGGCCGAGCCGGCTCAGCGCGCCGAACGCCGTGCCTGTCCCGCAGCCGATGGCCGCGCCGGTCTCGAACGAGAGCGATTCGGGGAGCGGCACCAGCGCGGCGACGGGCGCCAGCATGTAGGGCGCGTGTCCGCCGTGCCCCGTGGCGCCATAGACCACGCGCTTGCCGCCGCACATTTGCGTCCAGCCGGTTCCGCAATGCTCGCAGTGTCCGCAGCCCTTGTAGTGATGCACCATGACCCGGTCGCCGATCGCGACGGCCGCGCCGGCGCCGCCGGGACCGAGCGCCGCGACGACGCCGCAGGGTTCGTGCCCGGCGATCACCGGCCCGTCGAGTTCGCCCAGGCCGAGCGCCGCGGGGCCGCCGCTTTCCGCCGACGCGCGGTAGAACTTCAGGTCGCTGCCGCACATGCCCGACGCCTTCATCTCCAGCACCGCCTCGCCCGGCCCCGGAGTCGGATCGTCGAACGTCATCGTCTCGATCCTGCGGTCGCCGGGAAACACCACGCCTTTCATGTTCGCCTCCATCCCGCCCCATCGCCGCTCTCGCCGCGGCCGGCCCATACTGGCCCCGCCGCGGCGCCCCGCGCAACCCGCGGCGCGGGCCGGAAAGCGACTGCCCCGCCCGCGCGCACAAGACGCTGGAACGCGCGGCGGCGATGGGCTATATGGAAGCGCCGCGCCGCAAACGGACACCGCCATGTTCGGTTTCAGCCTGCCCAAACTGCTGTTCACGATCCTCGTGATCGCGGCCGTGTGGTACGGCTTCAAGATGCTCTCGCGCTGGCAGGAGCGGCGCGAAAACGCCGACGGCGCCGAACGCGCCCCGGCGCGGCGGCGGCGCCGCCGCCGCGAGACGGCGCCGCCGCCGGAGGCCGAGGACATGGTCGCCTGCGCCCTGTGCGGAACCTACGTGGCGGCGCGGGGCGCGCGGTCGTGCGGCCGCGCCGATTGCCCCTACCCCGGATGAGCGCCGCGCCGCTCCCCGGCGCGGACCGCCCCGCCGCCGATTTCCAGAGCCTGATACTCGCCCTCCAGCGCTTTTGGGCCGGGCGCGGCTGCGTCGTGCTGCAACCCTACGACATGCCCGTCGGCGCCGGCACGTTCCACCCCGCCACGCTCCTGCGCAGCCTGGGGCCGAAACCCTGGCGCGCCGCCTATGTACAGCCGTCGCGCCGCCCCGCCGACGGCCGCTACGGCGAAAACCCCAACCGCCTCCAGCACTACTACCAGTTCCAGACGATCCTGAAACCCTCGCCCGACGACATCCAGGAGCTCTATCTGGCCAGCCTCGCCGCGCTCGGCATCGACGCCGCCCTGCACGATATCCGCTTCGTCGAGGACGATTGGGAGAGCCCGACCCTCGGCGCCTGGGGCCTCGGCTGGGAAGTGTGGTGCGACGGCATGGAAGTCTCCCAATTTACCTATTTCCAGCAGGTCGGCGGCATCGATTGCGCCCCCGTATCGGGCGAGCTCACCTACGGCCTCGAGCGCCTCGCCATGTACGTACAAGGCGTGGAGAACGTCTTCGATCTGAGCTGGAACGGCGCCGGGGTCCGCTACGGCGATGTCTTCCTTGAAAACGAGCGCCAGTATTCGCGGTGGAATTTCGCCGTCGCCGACACGGGCGTCCTGTTCCGCCATTTCGCCGACGCGGAGGCGGAATGCGCCCGCCTGCTGGAGGCGAAACTGCCCCTGCCCGCCTACGACCAGTGCATAGCCGCGAGCCATCTGTTCAACATGCTCGACGCGCGCGGCGTCATCGGCGTCGCCGAACGCGCCGCCCATATCGCGCGCGTGCGCGCCCTGGCCCGCTCCTGTTGCGAAAGCTGGCTCGAAGCGGAGACCGGCGGTGGCTGAGCTCCTTCTGGAGTTTTTCTCCGAGGAAATTCCCGCGCGTATGCAACGCGGCGCGGCGGCCGATCTTGCGCGCGCGCTCGGCGCCGAGCTCGCGCGCCGCGGCCTTGCCGCCGAAAACGTCGAGGCCTTTGCCGGGCCGCGCCGCCTCGCCGCGGTCGCGACCGGCGTTCCGCGCCGCCGGCCCGATACGCGCGAAGAGCGCCGCGGCCCGCGCGTCGGGGCGCCGGACCGCGCCATCCGGGGCTTTCTCCGCTCGGCCGGGCTCGAATCGCTGGACCGTTGCGAACGGCGCGAAACGCCGAAGGGCGCGTTTTGGTTCGCCGTAACCGAACGCAAGGGCGCGCCCGCGGCCGCGCTGCTGCCCGAGGCCGTGCGCGCCGTCGCCGAGGCCATGCCCTGGCCCAAATCCATGCGCTGGGGCGCCGGGCGCCTCCGCTGGGTGCGGCCGCTCCGCGGCGTGCTGTGCCTGTTCGACGGCGCCGTCATCCCCGGCGCGCTGCCCCTCGGCGATGGCGCCGCTCGAATCTCCTTCTCCGGCGCCGCGGCCGGCCACCGCTGGATGGCCCCCGCCCCCATCGCCGTCTCCTCCTTCGCCGATTACCGCGCGAAACTCGAGGCGGCGTATGTCGTTTGCGACGGCGCCGAGCGCGCGCGGCGCATCGCCGCCGGCGCGCGCGCGCTGGCGGCTGAGGCCGGCCTCGAGTTCCGGCCCGACCCCGCGCTGCTCAAGGAAGCCGCCGGCCTCGTCGAATGGCCCGTTCCCCTCATCGGCGCCATCGACGCCGCCTTCATGGCCCTGCCGCCGGAAGTGCTCGCCACCGCCATGAAGACACATCAGAAGTACTTCCCGCTCTACCGCCGAAACGGCGCGCCCGCCGACCGCTTTATCGTCGTCGCCAATATCGAGGCGCCCGATGGCGGCGCGGCCGTCCGCGCCGGCAACGAGCGCGTGCTCCGCGCCCGCCTGCACGACGCCCGCTTCTTTTGGGACCGCGACCGCGAGGAGACGCTGGAAAGCCGCGCGCCGCGCCTCGACGATGTGGTGTTCCATGCCCGCCTGGGCAGCGTCGGCGACAAGCGGCGGCGGCTGGAGGCGCTGGCGCCCGCCATCGCCCGCCGCGTTCCCGGCGCCGCGCCCGATGCCGCCGCGCGCGCCGCGCGCCTCTGCAAGGCCGATCTCGTAACACGAACGGTTATCGAGTTCCCCGAGCTGCAAGGCGTCATGGGCCGCTATTATGCGCTCCACGACGGCGAGGCGCCGGAAGTCGCGGATGCGATCGCCGGTCATTACGCCCCCGCCGGCGCCGGCGGGGCGTGCCCCGAGGCGCCGCTTTCCGCCGCCCTCGCCCTCGCCGACCGCCTCGACACGCTCGCCGGCTTCTTCATGATCGGCGAGCGCCCGACGGGCTCAAGGGATCCGTTCGCCCTGCGCCGCGCCGCGCTGGGGACGATCCGCATAATCATGGAGCGCGGCCTGCGGCTGCCCTTGCGCGCGCTCGCCGAGACCGCCGCCGCCGGCCACGGCGCGGAGTCGCCGCCGGACGCGGCGGCCGCCGTGCTCGCCTTCGTCGAGGAGCGCCTGCGCATCCACATGCGCGACCGCGGGTTGCGCCACGATGTGGCCGGCGCCGTGTTCGCCGTCGCCGACGACGACGATCTCGTGCGGCTGCGCCGCCGCGCCGACTCGCTCGCGGCGTTTTTGGCCACGGCGGACGGCGCCGATCTGCTGGCCGCGTTCCGCCGCGCCGCGAACATCGTGCGCCTGGAAGAAAAAAGAGACGGCGCCGCGCACCGCGGCGCGGTGGACGCGGAGGCGCTCGCCGAACCCGCCGAAATCGCCCTCGCCGGCGGCCTCGACCGCGCCGCGCGTGAAATCGCCGACGCCCTTTCGGACGAACGCTTCGACGACGCCATGCGCGCCCTCGCGGCGTTGCGCGGCCCCGTCGATCGCTTCTTCGACAAGGTGACCGTGAACGCGCCCGACGCGCGCCTGCGCGCCAACCGTCTGCGCCTGCTGGCGCGCATTCGCGAGGCGCTTTCGGCGGTCGCCGATTTCTCGAAAATCGAAGGCGCGCCGCGCGCCTGACCGCTCCGGGATTGCTTCGGGGGAGGCTCGTTTCGCAAATCGTCCGTAACGTGGGTCGCGCCGGCGCTCCCGGCAAACGAGACGACATCGACAACCATTGGCTACGAGGACCATGAAACAATACGTCTTCCGTTTCGGCGGCGGCGGCGCCGAGGGCGCCGCCGCCATGCGCGCCGTGCTCGGCGGCAAGGGCGCCAACCTCGCCGAGATGAGCCGCCTCGGCCTGCCCGTCCCGCCGGGCTTTACCCTCTCCGCCGAACTCTGCGCGCCGTTCAACGAAAGCGGCGGCAAGTATCCCGAGGGCGCGAAGCAACAGGCCGAGGACGCCCTGCGCGCCGTCGAGCGCGAAACCGGCGCGCGCTTCGGCGACCCCGGCAACCCCCTGTTGCTCTCGGTGCGCTCCGGCGCGCGCGCCTCCATGCCGGGGATGCTCGACACCGTGCTCAATCTCGGCCTCAACGACGCCACCGCCGACGGCCTCGCGCGGCGCAGCGGCGATGCGCGCTTCGCCGCCGATTCCTACCGCCGCTTCATACAAATGTACGGCGCGGTCGTACTCGGCGTGGACCGCGACGTCTTCGAGGAGATACTCGACCGCCGCAAGGAGCGCCGCGGCCTCGCCCTCGACGCCGACCTCGCCGCCGATGACTGGCGCCGCGTCGCGGAACTGTACAAGGCAAAGATAGAGGAAACCCTGGGCGCCCCGTTTCCCCTCGATCCGCACACGCAGCTGTGGGGCGCGATCGACGCGGTGTTCCGCTCATGGACCAACCGCCGCGCCGAAACCTACCGCAAGCTCAACGGAATCCCCTCCGATTGGGGTACCGCCGTCACCGTCCAGGCGATGGCGTTCGGCAATATGGGCGGCGACTCCGCGAGCGGCGTCGCCTTCACCCGCAACCCCTCCACCGGCGCGCGCGAACCGTTCGGCGAGTTCCTCGTCAATACACAGGGCGAGGACGTCGTGGCGGGCGTCCGCACGCCGCACGCGCTGACGGCCGCGGCCGCCGCGCGCGCCGGCGGCGGCCCCTCGCTCGAGGAGCTCATGCCCGGCGCATGGGCGCATCTGGCGCGGGTCCTCGAAAAACTGGAGACCCACTACCGCGACATGCAGGACGTGGAGTTCACCGTGCAACAGGGCAAGCTCCATATCCTGCAAACCCGCGCCGGCAAGCGGAGCGCGGCGGCGGCGCTCCGCATCGCCGTCGACATGGCCAACGAGGGGCTCATCGACCGACGCGAGGCCGTGCGCCGCATCCACCCTGAAGAGCTCGAACGGCTGCTCCATCCGACCCTGGCCCCCGGCGCCGAACGCGACGTTATCGCGCGCGGCCTCGCCGCGTCGCCCGGCGCCGCGTCCGGCCGCCTGGCGCTGACCGCCGACGACGCCGAGGCCCGCGCCCGCGCCGGCCAGGACGTCATCCTCGCGCGCATGGAAACCAGCCCCGAAGACATCCACGGCATGCACGCCGCGCGCGGCATCGTCACCGCCCGCGGCGGCATGACGAGCCACGCCGCGGTGGTCGCCCGCGGGATGGGGCGGCCCTGCGTTACCGGAGCCGGCGACCTCGGGATCGACCTTGCCGCCGGCGCGCTCTCGGCCGGCGGCGCCACGCTGCGCGCCGGCGATATCGTCACGGTGGACGGTACCGCCGGCGAACTCCTGCGCGGCGCCGCGGCGATGGCCCGGCCCGACCTCGGGGAGGAGTTCGACCGCCTCATGGAGTGGGCCGACGAGTTCCGCACGCTTCGCGTCCGCGCCAACGCCGAAACCCCGGCCGACGCGCGCGCCGCACGCGAACTCGGAGCCGAAGGCATCGGTCTCTGCCGCACCGAGCACATGTTCTTCGACGAGACGCGCATCCTGGCGATTCGCCGCGCGATCATGTCGGAAACCGAAGACGAGCGGCGCCGCGCCCTGGCCGACATCCTGCCCATGCAGCGCCGGGACTTCATCGAACTGTTCGGGATCATGGCCGGGCGGCCGGTCACCATCCGCCTGCTCGACCCGCCGCTCCACGAGTTCCTGCCGCGCGGAGACAGCGCGCTCGCCGAAATGGCCCGCGCCACCGGCGCGCCGGTCGCCGAGGTCGAGCGCCGCGCAAGCCAGCTGCGGGAAACCAACCCCATGCTCGGCCACCGCGGCTGCCGCCTCGGCCTCAGCTACCCGGAAATCTACGAAATGCAGGCGCGGGCGGTCTTCGAAGCCGCCATCGCCGTCGGCGAAAAGACCGGCGCGCCGGTCGCGCCGGAAATCATGATCCCGCTCGCCGCCACCGGGCGCGAACTCGCCCTGCTTGCCGAACGCATCGCCGCCGTGGCCAGGGAGGTCGCCGGGGAGGCCTCCGGCGAAGGCGCCGCGCCGCCCCCCTACCTGTTCGGCGCCATGATCGAACTCCCCCGCGCCTGCATCGTGGCCGGACACCTGGCCTCCGCCGCGCAGTTCTTCAGTTTCGGCACCAACGATCTGACGCAGACGGCGTTCGGCGCGAGCCGCGACGATTCGGCGCGCTTCCTGGAGCGCTACGCCGAGCTCGGCATCCTGGAGGACGACCCCTTCGTGACCCTCGACGAGGCGGGCGTGGGCGAACTCGTGTCGATCGCCATCGAGGGCGGACGCACGGTCCGCCCCGATCTCAAACTCGGCGTTTGCGGCGAACACGGCGGCGACCCGCGCTCCATCGCGTTTTTCCACCGCGCGGGCCTGGAGTATGTATCCTGCTCGCCGTACCGCGTGCCGGTGGCGCGCCTCGCCGCCGCGCGCGCCGCGCTGGAGGACGACGCATGAACACGGCCCGCCGCGCCGCCGCGCTTTGCCTGCTCCTCGCCCTGTGCGCCGCGCCGGCGCGCGCCCAGGGCCCTGAAGAAGAGCTCGGGCCCGGGAAAATGGCGCTCGCCGACGCCATCGTCGCCCGCGTGATCGACGGCATCCGCTACGAAGGCTTGCGCGGCGAGAAAATCGACGCCGCCATCCGCGCCTGGACCGACTACCACATCTCGCGCCGCGAAATTACCCACCGCGACGCCACCATCATCCAGCTCTACGCCCGCCAGGCCGCGCGGCTCTATCGCCAGGGCGTGCCGCACGCGCCTTGGGCCGGGCGCGGCGGCGGCGCGCCGCGATAGCGCCGAGCGGCGGCATGGAGCCGCCCGTTATCCTGCTCGCGTTCCTGATCGACGCCGCGTTCGGCGACCCGCCGCGGCTCTACCGCGCCGTTCCGCACCCCGTCGCCGCCTTCGGCGCCGCGATCGCCGCCCTCGACCGCCGCCTCAACCGCGAGGGAACGCGCCGCGCCGCGCGCGGCGCGGCCGCCGCCGCCGGCCTCGTATGCGCCGCCGCCGCCGCCGGCTGGGCCGTCGAACGCGCCCTCGCCGCCCTGCCCGGCGCATGGGGAGAATGGGCGGCGGCGTGCGCCGAAGCCCTGCTCGCCAGCACACTGCTCGCATGGCGCGGCCTGCGCGACGCCGTCGCCGCCGTCGCCCGCGGCCTCGGGGAAAGCCTCGCCCGGGGGCGGGAAAGCGTCGGCGTTATCGTCGGCCGCGACCCGCAAGCCCTCGACGCCGCGGGGGTCGCCCGCGCCGCCATCGAATCCGCGGGCGAAAACCTCAACGACGGCGTCGTTGCGCCGCTCTTTTGGTACGTCCTTCTCGGCCTGCCGGGCCTCGCCGCCTGCAAGGCAATTAACACGCTCGACAGCATGATCGGCCGCCGCACGCCGCGCCACGCCGAATTCGGCCGCTTCGCCGCCCGCCTCGACGACGCCGCGAACTGGCTCCCCGCCCGCCTGACGGGCGCGCTGCTGTGCATGGTGTCCGCGCGCCGCGCCGCGTGGACGGTCATGTTCCGCGACGCGCGCAGGCACGCCTCGCCCAACGCCGGCTGGCCCGAGGCCGCCCTCGCCGGCGCGCTGGGCCTCTCGCTCGCCGGCCCGCGCCGCTACGGCGCAACCGTTCTCGACGCCCCCTGGCTCGGCGCCGGCCGCCGCGCCGCAACCCCCGCCGACATCCGCGCCGCCCTGACCCTCCACCGCCGCGCCGCCGCCGCCCTGGCGCTCATCCTCGCCGCCCTCTGGACCGCCGGCTACCCGTGACGCCAACGCCCTCCCCGGCGCAACCCCGCCGCAGGCGGGGCCCGGGGACCGCCGGCATCCTGCCCGCATGTTTCCACGCGGCGCGGCGCTGCCGGGTGAGCGTCTGTACCGAAATGCTTACCCCGCCGAAGGCGGGGCCCGGGACCGCGGGCGTCCCCGCCCGCACGTTGCCGCGAGGCGCGATGTCGGCGGGAGAGTCGCGGCGTTTGCCTCCTTCCCGGCGGCGTTCGCGGCGGCTGCAACGTGCGGGCGAGACGCCCGCGCACCCAAGTAGTCCGTGCCTGCGGCGCGACGCCGGCCCGGAGCCCGCAGCGCCGGATACAGGGCGCGGCGCACTTCCTGGGTGCGCGGGCGTCCCGTGACCGTGCCCGAATACCACGTGGAAAACCTCGCGCACTTCCTGGGTGCGCGGGCGTCCCCGCCCGCACGTTGCCGCAAGGCGCGGCGTTGCCGGGTGAGGCGCGGTCGTTGCGCCCCTCTTGGCGGCATTCGCGGCGGTTGCAACGTGCGGGCGGGGACGCCTGCGGTCCCGGGCCCCGCCTTCGGCGGGGTTTGCGCGCGGCGCGATGCCGGCTCGGAGTCCGCGACGCCGGGCGCACCCGCTGCCGACGACTGGCGCCCCGCAGCTTGACCTTGCCGTCCGCCGACGCTACAATGGCCATCGGGCAAGGGCGCTTGTTATCGTAAAGCACCCGCCAGGCAGCGCACGGGAGGCGCGGAGAAATGACGCAACTCAATCTGGCGGAATACACCGCGGACGGAAAGGCGAAGAACCTGTCGGGCAAGGATCGAGGCTTGCAGGCGCGCGCTGGATTCCGAATGGACGAACTCGATCAGGGCGCCGGCACCGTAACCGTAATCGTTCCCGACTGCGTATACGCGGTATCCACTTCGTTTTTCTACGGTATGTTCGGCGCCAGCTACAACGCGCTGGGCGGGCGCGAGGGACTGCTGGGCAAGTACAGGTTCGAGACGCCGCCCGAACTGTGGCCGCAAATCGAGCAGGGGCTGGAACGTTGCTCGTACGACTTTCAGCCTCCGGTCACGCGCGGTCGACCGTAGCGCGGCCCTTGGCGCCGTCGGGGGAAGAGCGGGCAATGCCCGACTGGTCAGATCCGGCCATCGTCGTTGCGATCGCCCTCGGCGTCGTCGCAAACCTTTGGCATTGCGTCAATCTTTACCTTGGGCAAAGAGAGAAGAGGAAGGAGCAATTGCGGGAGGAGTATCGCACAAACGTTGTCGATCCAATGCGTGCGTCTTTGAAAGGCTTGTTGGAGCCTGCACGGGATCTGATGATAGCAAGCCAGAGACACATCGGCCCGAATGCGGCCGAGTGGAAGGAATTCAGCGCTAATCTTGCGTGGTTGCTGAATGCGGTCGAGCTTGCTTGCGGCAAGGCGGACAAGCATCCCGAGACGATTAGGCGAGACTGGAGGGAACTCGCCGACCGTCAAAACAAGCGTATCCTCGATCTCCTCGGCGGCGACAGTGCGGAGTGCGATCTGGAGTCCATGTGTAAGCGGCTCTCGTCTTACGACGACGTATTCGAAGATCGCCTGCGCGAGCAATGGCGGGCAATGACGGGAATTTCCAACGCCGGATTATTCGCAAGATCGATGCGTTTTCCCGGCAAGCGGCGATCTTGAGGAAAGCTCGCCAAGCAGTTTCGAAGGCCGCCATGCATTACGGCGAATGCCGGAGAACGGCATTGCACGGCGCCCGTAACGACTGGCATGCGGCGGCGCCGGGAGAGGCTCGACCCCGCCGAAGGCGGGGCCTGGGTGCGCGGGCATCCTGCCCGCACGTCGCCGCGCGCCGCGGTATTGACGGGAAGGGCGCGGCGTTCGCGCCCTGCCCGCCGGTATTCGCGGCGCACGGCGACGTGCGGGCGGGGACGCCCGCAGTCCCGGGAAGTCCGCGCCTGCGGCGCGACGCCGGCCCGGAGTCCGCCGCGCCGGATACAGGGCGCGGCGCGCTGCTTGGGTGCGCGGGCGCCCCCGCCCGCACGTTGCCGCACGGCGCGATGTTGGGAGGAAGGGCGCGGCGTTTGCGCCCTGCCCGCCGGCATTCGCGGCGGTTGCGGCGTGCGGGCTGGGACGCCTGCGCACCCAGGCCCCGCCTTCGGCGGAGTTGGCGTGCGGCGCGACGCCGGCCCGGAGTCCGCGGCGCCGGATACAGGGTGCGGCGCGCTGCCTGGGTGCGCGGGCGTCTCGCCCGCACGGTGCCGCGCGGCGCGGCGTTGCCGGGGGGCGCTTCGTTCGGCGCCATGTGCTATGATGGCCGCCATGCGCGAGATACACGATGCCTCCTTCAAACTGTTTTTCGACCACTGGCTGGCGGTCGCCGACCTGCTCAGGGGGTTCATGCGGCAGGCGCTGGGCCCGGGGTTCGATGTCTCGCGCCTCGACCTCGCCAGCCTCGAACCGGCGCCGGCGGAGTACGTGGACGAGGATCTGCGGCAGACGCGGGGCGACCGCGTGTGGCGGCTGCGCTACCGCGCCGCCGACGGCTCGACCGGCTGGGTCTATCTGCTGGTCATGCTCGAGTTTCAGTCGCAGGTCGACCTGGACATGGCGGTGCGCGTGCATGCCTACACGGCTCAGTTGTATTCGCGGCTTCGCCGGGACGACCGGAAGAACCGGCGCGCGGGTCCGCTTCCGCCGGTTTTGCCGATTGTCGTTTACAACGGTCGTGCGCGTTGGTCTGCGTCGCGGGAGGTTCGCGACGAGATAGCGCCTGCGGGGGCTGCGCTGGATCGTTTTCAGCCCCGGCAGGGTTACCTGCTGCTCGATGTTCATCGTCTGCGTCCGGAGGATTTGCCCGCGGGCAACGTTGTGTCGGCGCGTTTTGCGCTTGAGCATGGCGATCCGGAGTCTGTGCCGGCGGTTGTCTCGGCGTTGCGTCGGTTGCTTTCGGGTCCTGAGCATGCGAGTTTGCGCCGCGCGTTCGGGGCGACGCTTCGTCACATGCTCGAGGCGAACCGGTTCGGGGCTTCGGACGGCGCGCTGGCGGCGCGTTTGAGGCGGGTCGGGGATTTGGAGGATTTGGGCGCTATGGAATCGTTGTTTGCGGAACGGCTCGACGAGTGGGTCGCCGAGCGCGCGGCGCGCAGCGCGGAGCGCATCGTGGCGCGCGACGTAACGCGCGAGCGGGCGCGCGGCGAAGCGCTTGGCGCGGCGCGCGAGCGGGCGCGCGGCCTGGAGCGCGAGCGTGCGTTGCTGGCGCGGCTTGCGGACCGCAAGTTCGGGGCGGATGCGGCTTCGCGTCTGGCGGCGGCGGTCGCGGGCGTGGACGATCCGGACCGGCTCGAGGAGGTCGGCGACGCGGTGATCGTGTGCGCGAGCGGCGACGCGCTGCTGGCGCGCGCGGAAGAGATCGCCCGCCGCCGCTGACCGCGCGCCGCGGGCGCGCACCCGGGCAGCTCGCGCTTTCGGCGGGCGAAGGAGGCGGTTTCGCATGACCGATGCGCGTCTTGTCGAAGCCGCCTTTCCGCTCAGGCAGGCGTCGCTCGATTCGGTGCATGAGAAGAATGTGCGGCATGGGCATCTGTCCACGCTGCATATTTGGCCGGCGCGCCGGCCGTTGGCGGCGTGCCGGGCGGCGTTGCTGGCGACGCTGCTGCCGGACCCGGGGAATGCCGGCGAGCGGCGGGCGCTGCTGGCGCGCATGGCGGGGTATGTGGCCGGGGACGAAACCGGCGGCGGCGAGACCACCGAGGGCGGCATTCTCCACTGGGGGCGCGAGGGCGGCCCCGAACTCGCGAAATTCCGGGCCGAGATACGGGCCGCGTTCGGCGGGCGGGCGCCGCGCGCGCTGGACCCGTTCGCGGGCGGCGGCGCCATCCCGCTGGAAGCCATGCGCCTCGGCTGCGAAGTCGCCGCCGCCGACATCAACCCGGTGGCCTGGTTCCTGCTGCGGCTGACCCTGCATTATCCGCGCCTCGTCGCGGGCGCGAAGCCGCCGCTGCCGGCGCGGGCGCTGGCGGAGCGCGCGTTCGCGGAGGAGTTCGTCAAGGCGCACGGCGCGAAAACGCCGGGCGCCGTCCGCAAGGCGCTGGCGCGTCTGGGGCACGGCGGCCTGGCGCAGACCACGTCGCCGCATCTGGAGGGCGACGCGCTGCCGCGCGCCGGGTTCGCGTGGCATTTGCGCGCCCGCGCGCGGCGCGTGTTGGCGGCGGCGCGGCGGGTGCTTGCGCGGCGCTACCCGGTATATGCGGAGTTCGAACCCGCGCGGCGCAAGGGGCGGCGGCGGGCGGGCGCGCCGCCGGAGCCGCGCTACCGCCCGCGCCCGCCGCGCCTGCTCGAGCCCGACGAACGGGGGCGCGTCTCGGCGGCGGCGCTCAACGCGGAGTTCGACCCGGAATATCTCGAGACCGGGACGAATCCGCGCTGGGTAGAGAAGCCGCCCGTGGCGTATCTTTGGGCGCGCACCGCGCGCTGCGCCAATTGCCGCGCCGAAATCCCCCTGCTCAAGACGCTCTGGCTGTGCCGGAAAGGGAGCAAGCGCGTGTTGCTGACGATGACGCCGCGCGCCGACGGTTCGGGCGTGGAGTTCGGCGTGCGGCGCGGCGTCGCGGAAGCGGAAAGCGGCGCGGGCACGATGAGCGGCAGCGGCGCGCGCTGCCCGTGCTGCGGCCTGATCGCGACCATGCAGGACCTGCGCCTGGAAGGCGCCGCGGGCCGGCTCGGCGCGCGCATGACGGCGGTCGTCGTCGCCGGACAGCTGGGCAAGGAATATCGCGTCCCCACGGAAGAGGAGATCGAGGCGGCGCGCGTTAGCGAGGAGGAGATCGAAGCGCTGTATGCGGATATCCCGTTCGGGCTGCCCGACGAATCCACGCCGCGCAGCGGACAGGGAGCGTCGCGCGCCTTTTCGGTCGCCGGTTACGGTCTCGGCCGATGGCGCGACCTTTTTGCGAATCGGCAGTTGCTGACACTTGGAACGTTCGTCCGGGAGATACGCCGTGTCGCCGCGAACGTCGGCGCCGACTATCCCGATGCGTGGCGCGAGGCGCTTGTCGCATATCTGGCGCCGGCGGTCGGCCGCATGGCGGATCGCGGCAGCACGCTCGCGACCTGGACCAACGACCGTGAGGTAATCCGTAGCACGTTCGCGAGGTTCGCCTTGCCGATGGTTTGGGACTTTGCCGAGTCCTCCCCGTTGACGGATGCGAGCGGAGGCTTCGTTCAGGCGGTGGAATGGGTAGCGCGTTTCATCGAGCATGCCGAGACGGCGACGAAGGATGCGCCGGCGCCGGATATTGTCCGCTCGTCCGCCATCGAGGCGCCGCCCGGCGATTTCGACGTGATTTGCACGGACCCTCCCTATTACGACGCGATTCCCTATTCGGACTTGATGGATTTCTTCCATGTCTGGTTGCGCCGGACGCTGCGCGGGCTTTCGCCGGAGACCGACGCGGCGTTCGCGGGCGCGCTCGGGCCGAAATGGGACGCGGACGCGAACGACGGCGAGCTCATCGACGACGCCAGCCGCTTCGGCGGCGACCGCGCGGCCTCGCGGCAAAACTACGAAGACGGCATGGCGCGCTGTTTCGCGCGCTTCCGCGACGCGCTGCGCGGCGATGGGCGCCTGGTCGTCGTGTTCGCCAACAAGCAGCCCGCGGCGTGGGAAACGCTGGTCTCGGCGCTGATCCGCGCGGGCTTCGCGGTGACGGGTTCGTGGCCCATCCGGACCGAGATGCAGAACCGCCAGCGGTCGCTCTCGTCGGCGGCGCTGTCGTCCTCGATCTGGCTGGTCTGCCGCAAGCGGCCGGCGGCGGCGGGGCGCGGATGGGACACGCTGGTGCTGGCGGAAATGCGCGCCAACATCGTGGGGCAGCTGCGCGACTTTTGGGACGCCGGCATCCGCGGGCCGGATTTCGTGTGGGCGGCGACCGGCCCGGCGCTGGAGGCGTTCAGCCGCCACCGCGTCGTGCGCATGGCCGATTCGCCCGGCGACGAGCGCCTGACGGTCGGCGATTTCCTGCGCCATGTGCGGCGCATGGTCGTGGGGTTCGCGGTGAGCCGCCTGCTCGGCGGCGAGGGCGGCGCGGCGGACGAACTCGACGACCCGACGACGTACTATCTGATGCACCGCAACGATTTCGGCCTCGAGCCGGCGCCGGCGGGGGCGTGTATTCTGTATGCGCTGTCGTGCAATCTTTCGGATACGGCGCTGGCGGGGCGGCTCGGCCTGCTGGCGCGCGGCGGGGCCGGCGGCTCGGGCGGCGAGATGCGCCTCGAGGCCTGGGACCGGCGCGCCGCGCGGGGCCTGGGCGACCCGGCGGCCGACGGCGCCCCGCCGCCGCTGATCGACCGCCTGCACCGCACGATGCAGTTGTGGAGGGCCGGCGACCTGGCGGCGGTGGACGCCTGGCTCGACATGCGCGGCCTGCGCCGCCACGAGCTGTTCGCCCGCCTCGCGCAAGCGCTGACCGAGCTGGCGCCGCCGGGCTCCGACGAACGGGCGCTGCTGGAGTCGATACTGAACCACCTCCGCCCCCGCCGCCCCGCGCCGGCCGCGGCTGCGCCGCGCCTCGATTTTTGATGCGCTGCCCGGGTGCGCGGGCCTCGGCCATTGCCGGGGAGGACGCCGTGTTCGCGCCTGCCCGGCAACGCTGTGCCGCTCGGGAACGTGCGGGCGGGGACGCCCGCGCACACAGGAAGTTCGCGCGGCTACTCGCCGAGGGGGAAGACCCAAGCCAGCGAGACGCGCCACTCGCGGATGTCGAATGTATAGCCGAGGGCGGGGTCGTCCGGCGCGCCGGTTCCGAACGCGAAACTCGTGTCGCCGGAGGCGTAGCCCAGGCGCAGGTCGAAACGGCCGCGGGCGCCGCCGAACTCTGCGCCCGCGCCGGCGAGCCGCGGCGCCAGCGTGCGCCGGGCGCCGCGCCCGCTCGCTATCTCCAGCCGCTCATTGAGGTGCTCGGCGTAGATGTCGGCGCGGGCCCGGCGCATGCCCGCGAACAGGTAGAGCGACCGCCCCGCGCCCAAAAACGCCAGCCCTTCAGGGACATATCCCAGCCGCGCGTCGAAGCCCGCGGCGAGGCGCTTGCGAATCGTCCACGCGCCCGGCCACACATCGGCCCAGCGGTCGCCCGTGCCGCGCAGGAAGCCCGTCACGCGGTCGTTCGCATACGCCGCGCCGGCGATCTCGGCGGCGGCGTAGAACCGGTCCGACAGAAAGACGCGGTACCCCGCGAACGCCTGCAATGCGTGGAGCGGGTCGCGGTCGCGATCGCCCGCCGTCATCGCCGACGCCGGCGTGCCGACGGTCTTGCGGTACGAAACGCCGGCGCTCTCGCCCAAGAGGCCGACGCCGGCGTAGAAGCCGCCCCCAGCGGCGGCCGGGGCGGCCGCGCCGGCGGCCAGGGCCAGCGCAACCGCCGCGGCGCGCGCCCTCATCCGCCGGCCTGGAGCAGGCCGAACGCGGCGCCGGCCGGATCCGCCACGATGGCGATTCGCCCCACGCCGGGAATATCGAACGGCGGGCGCAGCACGGCGCCGCCGAGTTCCGCCGCCCGCGCCGCGGCGGCGTCGATATCCTCGACCGCCATGTAGGCGAACCATCGCGGCGCGCCGGCGGCGGCCCAGGTCTCGTCGGGCGGCGCGAGCATCCCGGCAACCTCGCTCCCGTTCTCGGAAAACAGCGTGTAGGCGCCGCCGCCCGCCGCCGGGACCTCGCGCGCGCTCCAGCCCAGCAGCTTCGTGTAGAATTCGCGGCTGGCGGCCGTGTCGGCGGCGACCAGCTCGTTCCATGCGACAGCCATCTCGACTTCTCCGTTCGGACGCGCTATAATGCGGTACCATGCGGCGCGGCGCAAGGGCGCGCCCCGGGGCGGGAGGGATGGCGGCCATGAAGGTTTCGGGAATCGCGCTGTTCGCGGCGTTTTGCGCGCTGTTTGCCGCCCCGCCCGCGGCGGCGCTCACCATCGTCAACGACGGCGAGGAAACGGTCAACATCTGGATCGAGAAGTGGCTCTACCGCCTGCGCGCCGGCGCGGCGACCGCGTTCAACCCGACGGTCGAGCCGGTTTCGATCATCGTCGATAGCCGCAACTGGCGCGTCGTGTGCGAGGCCGGCGCCGCGTCGGAGGTCCGGGTCGCTGAAAATTCGTGTATCGTCGATGGCGCGGAAGCGGGCGAAAGCCAGTTCCAGCTCTAGCGCCCCGCCCCGCCGCCGCAACGAGGAGCCGCCCGCCATGCCCGGAACGCCGATCGCCATTGCCGCGCCGGTCGCCGCCGCGCTGCTCGCCTGGGCCGCCGCCGCGCCCGCGCAGGACGCCGTGGAGCCCAACTACAACAACCCCTGGGCCGAAGGCGGCTACGCGCCGATCCCCCTGCCGGAAGTGGAAGGAACGGTGGGGTGGGACACGCTGCGCGGCGTCGAGCTGGTGTTCGACGGGCCCGACATGCTGCCCGAATACTCGGCGGAAGTGCGGGCGCTCGACGGCGAGACCATCGCGATGGTGGGGTTCATGCTGCCGCTCGACCCGTCGGGCGCGCGCGTGCTGCTCAGCCAATACGCGCCGCACTGCCCGTTCTGCATGACGGCGGGGCCGGAAAGTTTCGTCGAGCTCGAGTGCGAGGAGCCGATCGCGCTCGGTCTCGATCCCATCGTCGTCGAGGGCCGCTTCGAGGCGATCGACGGGGCGTGGAACGGCTATTACTACCGCATGACCGACACGGTGCTCGTGCGCCGCCTCGAGGGGTAGGCGAACGCGCGCGCCTGCCTTTTTTCGGTTGCGGTTGCGCGGCAAGCCTGTTTCGATACGCTGTCTATCGCCGGAGCGGCGCGCCCGCCGCGCCAGTCACAGGGGGGATTCATGGACCGGCTTCTCGCGGCAAGCCAAGCCTGCGACCGTTTCGTCTCGGCGATCGGCCGCTGGGCGGCTTGGCTCATGCTGCCCTTGGTGGCGATCATCATCGTCGATGTGATCACCCGCAAGTTCAAGCTGCTTACCCTGACGGTCGAATCGTTCCGCGACGCGGGCAACGAGGCGATGGCCAGCTTCGTCGAGAGCTACCTGACCTCGACCAAGTTCCAGGACATGGAGTGGCACCTGCACGCGGCGCTGTTCCTGCTCTGCCTGGGCTTCGCCTATGCGCGCAACTCGCATGTGCGCATCGAAATGCTGCGCGACCGCTTCTCGACCGAGACCAAGGCATGGATCGAGTTCTGCTTCTGCCTTGTGTTCCTGCTGCCCTATACGGCGCTGGTGCTCTACAACGGCATCGATTTCGCGCAGCGCGCCTTCGCCATCAACGAGGTGTCGGCGGCGCTGACCGGCCTCAGCCACCGCTGGATCATCAAGTCGTTCGTGCCCATAGGCATGGTTCTGCTGCTGATCGCGTTCGTATCGGTGCTGCTGCGCAACGCGCTCTTCCTGTTCGGGCCCGAGGAGATCCGCGAACGGGCGCGCGCGGGGGCGCCCGAACTGCGCGACGCGGCGGCCGAACTGCGCGCGGCGGCCGAGCGCGAAGCCAAGGCCATCGCCGCCGAGGCGGAAGCCGCGAGCCTCGAAGCGCTTCCGGCGTCCGGCAAGCGCGGCGGCGGGGGAGCATCGTAATGGACTACGTCGAACTCCTGCCGGTCTTCATGTTCCTGTCGCTGGCGGCGCTGCTGTTCAGCGGCTACCCGGTCGCTTGGGTGCTCGGCGGCCTGGCGGTGATCTTCGGCGGCATCGGCATCGCCGCCGACGCCTTCCGCTTCACCGAGTTCTACAACGTCAACCTGCGCATCTGGGGCACGGCGGCGGAAAACCCGATTCTCGTGGCCGTGCCCATGTTCATCTTCATGGGCACCATGCTCGAACGCTCGGGCGTGGCAAACGACCTGCTCCACTGCCTGCAGGTGCTGCTACGGCGCACGCCGGGCGGGCTCGCCATGTCGGTCACGATCATGGGCACCATCATGGCCGCCACCACGGGCATTATCGGCGCCTCGGTGGTGATGATGACCCTGCTCGCGCTGCCGGTGATGCTCGACCGCGGCTACGACATTCCGCTCGCCACCGGCACCATCGCCGCGTCGGGAACGCTCGGCATCCTGATACCGCCGAGCATCATGCTGGTCATCATGGCCGATCTGCTGGCGATCTCGGTCGGCAGCCTGTTCCTGGCGGCGGTGCTGCCGGGCGTCGTGCTGTCGGGGCTGTATCTGGTCTATATCTACACGCGCTCGAAGATACAGCCGGCGCTGGCGCCGCCGCTTCCCGCCGAGCTCGGGCCGGGAACGCGCGCCGCGCTCACGACGATGGTCCTCAAGAGCTTCATCCCGCCGATCATGCTGATCGTGCTGGTGCTCGGCTCGATTTTCGCCGGCCTGGCGACGCCCACCGAGGCGGCCGGCGTCGGCGCGCTCGGCGCCATCCTGCTCGCCGTTCTGAACCGCAAGCTGACCTACCCGGTGCTCAAGGACGTCTCGACCCGCTCGGCGCTCACCGTCGGCATGATCTTCGGCATCCTGATCGGCGCCACCGCGTTCTCCTACGTCTATCGCTCGCTCGGCGGCGACGACTTGGTCGAGCACTATGTGCAGGGGCTGGGCCTCGGCTCGTGGGGCCTGTTGATCCTGATGATGGGGATCGTGTTCCTGCTCGGCTTCTTCTTCGACTGGATCGAGATCACGCTGATCGTGCTGCCGCTGTTCCTGCCCATCATGAAGACGATGGATTTCGGCGCGCACATCCCCGGCATCGATAACATCATCCCGTGGATCGCCATCCTGCTGGCGGTAAACCTGCAAACCTCGTTCCTGACGCCCCCGTTCGGCTTCGCGCTCTTCTACATGAAGGGCGTCGCGCCCGAACAGGTGCGCATCCAGCAGATCTACCGCGGCATCATCCCCTTCGTGAGCCTCCAGCTCATCGGCCTGCTGACCGTCATCGCCTTCCCCGCCCTCGCCCTGTGGCTGCCGGAGCTGCTTCTCGGCATCGATACGTAATAACGAGGCAGGCGGCGGGACCGCCGGCGGCGAGGCGCCGGCGGTCCCGCGGGGGAAACGCGGCGCGCCCGCGGTATAATGCCGCCATGCGCTTTTTCAACACCAGCGGGCCGATCGTCCCCGAGCGGCACTACAGCATTCCGCCGCTGAGCCGGATCGACCTCGACGGCGTGTTGCGCCTGGTTCGCGAATGGCGGTATTTCGTGCTGCGCGCGCCGCGGCAGACGGGCAAGACCACCGTGCTGCTGGCCCTGCGCGATCTGCTCAACAGGACCGGCGAATACCGCTGCGTGTACGCCAATGTCGAATGCGGCCAGACGGCGCGCGAAGACGTCGGCGCCGCGATGTTCGCCGTGCTCGACGAACTGGCGGACCGCGCGGCGCGCACTCTCGACGACGAGTTCCTGGAAGGCGTTCGCCTCGAGGCGGTTGACAGGCACGGGCCACACAGGGCGCTGCGGCGCGCGCTGAGCGGCTGGGCAGAGGCCGATCCCCGGCCGCTTGTGCTTCTGATGGACGAAATCGATTCGCTGGTGGGCGACGCGCTGGTTTCGGTCCTGCGACAATTGCGATCCGGCTACGATCTGCGCCCACACGCCTTTCCGCAAAGCGTTGTCTTGTGCGGTGTGCGCGACGTGCGCGACTACCGCATCCGCTCCACCGACGGGAAAGCCGTAATCGCCGGAGGAAGCGCTTTCAATATCAAGGACGAATCCCTGCGCTTGGGCGACTTCTCACGGGCCGACACGACGGCGCTGCTGACGCAGCATACGCGGGAAACCGGGCAAGCTTTCGCGCCGGAGGCCACTGCGCGCATATGGGCGCAATCGCAAGGCCAACCCTGGCTGGTCAACGCGCTGGCCAGCGAAGCCTGTTTCCGCAACGAACGCGGGCGCGACCGCGCGCGGCCGATTGTCGAAGCCGACATCATCGATGCGCGGGAACGGCTCGTCCTCCGCCGCGAAACCCATATCGACCAGCTGGCCGACAAGCTGCGGGAGCCACGCGTGCGCCGCGTCATCGAACCGCTGGCGGCAAGCGGCGACTCCGGCGAAAGTTCCGTGGACAGCGCCGAACATGCGCGGGATATCGAGTATGCGCGCGATCTCGGGCTGATAGCGCCCGACGCACCGATCCGCATCGCCAATCCCGTCTATGCCGAGGTCGTGCCGCGCGAACTCACGTACGCCGCGCAGGAAACGCTGCCGTTGCCACGGGAAACCGCATGGTACGTCGATCCCGGCGGCGGCCTGAATGTCGGGAAACTCATCGAAGCGTTTCGGGCGTTCTTCCGCGCGCACTCGGAACACTGGATACAACGCTTCGCATACCGCGAGGCGGGGCCGCAACTCCTGCTTCAGGCGTTCCTTCAACGCATCGTCAATGGCGGCGGCCGCATCGAGCGCGAATACGGTTTGGGCCGCGGGCGCGTCGATCTGCTTGTCGTATGGCCGTGGCCCGACAAGGCCGGCGCGAGCGCGGCCTGGCGCTACGTCATTGAGTGCAAGGTCCTGCGCGGCGGCCTGGAAAGGACTGTGCGCGACGGGGTTGCGCAAACGGCGGACTACATCGACCGCTGCGCCGCGGCGGAGGGGCATTTGGTGGTGTTCGACCGCCGCAAGCGCGATTGGGCCGACAAGGTTTTCTACCGCACCGAACGCGCAAAGGGCGCGACCGTTCACGTCTGGGGCATGTAGGCAGTGCCCGGAGGGCCGCCGCCATCGCCGGCACGAGCGCGGCGCAAGGCAGAAAAAACGCCGGCGATACCGGGGAACGAGTCGGTACCGATAGCCGCTGGCGTTACCCGCAGATTTCCGGTCCCTCGGCCCAACAGGATCGTTTCCGCGATAATCCCTTCCTCATTGCCGAAGCGCGTTTCGCTTCTCCGACAGCAGTGCGTCGAAATAGCCGCCGACCTCGAGTCCTGTGGCTGCCGGCTTCCCGACATGCGCCTCAAGGAACGGATGATGCTCGACGGCGTCCCTGATAAAAGCGCTCCGATATTCCGCGAACAACGGTCGGTCGATGAAGATGTCGCAATTACCGTAGTACCAAGGCAGACAGGACAGGTTGCGCTTGAAAACATCGATATATATGTAATAGTCCCTCTGTTTTTTTTCTACAACAACCAGATTAGGCCGGTGACTACGAACAAACGTCCGATTGCGCTTCAGGGCATTTATATCCCGCAAAGGGTAGAAAAACAGGGAATCATGAGCTACGACCGCATCTCTTCTCGGATATTTTCTCACATATTTCGGGAGGAAATCGTAATCGGCCAAGCGTAAAACCCGGTTATCCTCCGTCCGGAATCGAAACTGCGCGACCGTTTCATAAGACATGCCCCGAGATGAGCGGACATACAAGGCAATGAGAATCGGAAAATGCGTGGCGGACGAATTCTCGTCGAACACTGCGCTGCTGACCATCACGCCGTCCAGAAGTTCATAGGCATCGGTAAACTCCTCCAGCAGCCCGAAATTCGCTTCCTTTATCAAATACGAAAGCGGGTGAAGAACGCAAACGACATCCGCTCTCAATCGTGCATATGAGATCAGAAACGACAATCCCAAGTCCCGCTTGCGCAACCCCTTGTCCATTTTACCGAAATCCTGCTTGATGGCGCGTCGAATTTGCGAAGTCCGATCATTGTAGGGCGGATTACCGACCACAGCCAGCCTGCGCGATTCCGATATGCCGTACGATTCGCGACAAACGTCGACCAAGGCGTTCCGGCGCAACACCGTCGCATTCGGGCGCAAGCGCCCGGCCTCGGCGATCGCGTGCGGATCGATATCGGCGCCGATTACCGTTTCCGCCAGCGGGTTGCCCAGAAACGACCCGTAGCCGCAGGCGCTATCGAGCAGAACGGTGTCTCTGGCGATATGAGGCTTCAGCAGTGATTCGGCAATCTTGACACACTCTTCCGGCGTGTAATAGCTACCCAGATTTACCCGTTCTCGTCGACGAAGGTGGTGTTGTCTCATCGCTTCAGTTCTGTTATATTGCGACGGGCAACCGACATGGGTCCGCTTCCCGCAGTCGCGCCAAGATGAACGACTCCACCGTTTCGCCGCCCGCTCAAAGGGCCGTTGTCGACCCGTCGACCGAAGTATCGCGGTCGACGCGCGCTCACGAATCGGCGGGGCCGAAGACATAAACAACTACGCCATTGCGGCTTCGCGGAGACTGCGGGGCCGGATAGCCTGTACCGCCTCCGCGAAGTCGCGCTCCGCGCATTCGAGTTCGTAGCGGCTCTGCAGGTTCATCCAGCTGCGGGCGTCGGTGTCGAAGTAGCGCGCCAAGCGCAACGCCGTGTCGGCGGTGATGCCGCGGCGGCCCCGGACGATCTCGCCGATGCGGGCCGGGGTTACGCCGATGGCGTTGGCGAGCGCCGCCGCCGTCAGGCCGAGCGGCAGCATGAACTCGTGCTTAAGTATCTCCCCCGGATGTATGGGGTCGAGTCGGGTCATGGGTTTATCCTCCCTGCGGTCGGGTCAGTGATAATCGACAATCTCCGCGTCGTAGGCGTCGCCATCGCGAAATCGGAAGCAGAGCCGCCACTGGTCATTGACCCGGATGCTGTACGACCCCGCGCGGTCGCCCCGAAGCGCCTCAAGGCGATTGCCGGGCGGAGCGCGCAGGAAATCCAGAGTCGCAGCCGCGTCCAGCTGCGCGAGTTTGCGACAGGCGGCGCGTTCGCACGCCGCGAAACGCCGTATCCGGTAGCCGCTGGCCAAGCGTTCTGTGTGCCTGCATCGGAAGCTCCGAATCATCGTGCGCGATATATCGCATATCGATACGCGAAATGCAAGCGTTTCAGCCCGCGCTCCGTGAAAAAGCCTGTTGCGCGGCCCCGCTGCCGATGCCCGGCCTACCCAAACACCGGCAGGGGCGGGAAGCGGCCGCCGAGCACTTCGTCGGCGCGGTCGAAGCCGAGCCAGCCTTCGATGGCGGTGGCATAAACGCGGCGGAAATCGACGGTGTGGATGAGGTTGTCGCCGTCGTCGAGCTCGGTGAGGCTCGGCGGTTCGCCGTAGTGGCCGCCGCGGACGGGCCTGCCGATCAAGAACATGGGGCCGGCGGCGCCGTGGTCGGTGCCGAGGCTGGTGTTTTCCGGCACGCGGCGCCCGAACTCCGAGAACGCCATCATGACCACATCGTCGGCGCGCCCGAGGCGCTCCATGTCGGCGAAGAAGCCGGAGATCGCGTCGGCGGTGTAGGTCAGCAGCCGCCGGTGCAGGTTGCCCTGATGCACGTGCGTGTCGAACGCGTTGTTGCGGAACGACGTATAGTAGAGGCGCGCTGGCAGGTCGGCGGCGATCAGCGAGGCGATCTTGGGCAGGTCGAGGGGCACGAGGCCGTAGTCGATGGGCGTGCTGTATGCGGCCCACGCCTCGCGGACGAGCGCCGAGGCGTCGAGCGCGCTGCGCGCGATGCCGTGCAGGAAACGCCGCGAGTCGTTCGGCGAATCGCCGGCATCGACCGTATGCCGGAACATATCCTGCTGCTGGTAGAACCCTTCGCGCCGGAATTTGGCGGGGTCGTCGAACACGACCGGCACGTGGTTGCGCGAGCGCACCGCCAGCGATTGCGTGGCGTCGATATTGACCACGTAGTTGGGCGCGCCGCCCGGCTTCATGGCGTCGGCGAGCCGGCCGACCCAGCCGTATTCCGCGCCGCTGTTGGGCGCCGCGGTGTGCCAATAGGCCATCGACGTGAAGTGCGAGAACGAGGGGTTGTCGTATCCGGCGCCGTGGACGATGGCGAAATCGCCGTCGTTGTAGAGTTTTTCGAAGCCGATCAGGCCCGGGTTGAAGCCGAACATGTCGTCGATGGGGATCAGGCTTCCGGGCTTGAGGCCGATTGTGGGGCGCTGGCGGTAATAGGCGTCGTCGCCGTGGGGCACGATGGTGTTCAGGCCGTCGTTGCCGCCGGACATTTCGAGCACCACCAGTATCTTTCCGCTGGGCGCGAGCGCGTGGGCGGCGCGGGAGAACGCGGAGCCCGCGCCGAGGGTCCCGAGCGCAGCCGCGGTCATGCCGGCGCCGGCGCGCAGGACGTCGCGACGGCTCAGGCCGCGCGCCTTGAGGAAGGATGTGTTCACGGTTGCCGCCTCCTTTTGCGGGGGTGCGCGGGGCTCAGCCGAGCTGGTACTCGGGCTGGCTCATGACGAGGTGAAGAACGAGCCGGAGCGGCTCGTCGAGATACGACTCGGCTTCGGCGAGGCTCGAGGTTCCGAGTTCGGCGCCCAGGAAGTCGATCAGCATTGCGCGCTCGGCGGCGCCGATGGGCGCGCGCATGAAGCGCATGAGCAGGTAATCGACCGCTTGCGCGGTCGTTTCCAAGCCCTCGGCGCGGATCATGCCCGCGAGGTCGACCTGCGCCGCGATGCGCGGGATGGGCTTGACCTTCTGGATCGCCATCTGCCAGCCGCGATAGCTGCCGAAGCGCGTGTTGAAGTCTTCGTCGCGGTCGGCCATCATGTTCGACTCCGCCATCATGCCGCCGGCGTCGGAAACCGGCATGGTGGCGGCGGTGATGTCGGCGCCGTCCTTGATCAGGCGATGCACGCCGCGGATCGTCGGGTCGGGCGCGAAGCGGTCGTGGGCGTTGAAGTCGATGTCGGTGAACAGCACGTCGCGCGCGAAATTGCCGCGTTCGAGCAGCAGTCCGGGCGTGATCCAAGCGCGCCCGTGCGCCCAGCCCGCCACCGTCGGCGGCCAGAACAGCGTCTGTCCGAGGGCGGTCGTCGTCTCGTTGAAATCCGGGATGCCCGGCATTTCCGCGAGCCCGAGCTTGCGGTAGGTCGAGATCGCCAGCTGCACCGGGCTTTTGACATACGCGCCCATCGACGCCGGGCTGTAGAAATCCCGCGACAGGAACATGGCGCGCAGCAGCGGCTTGAGTTCGTAGCGCGAATCGCGCAACACGGCGGCCAGTTCGTCGAGCGGCGCGCCGCGCGTATCCTCGCTCACGAAATAGCGGTAGAGCTTGCCGGCCACGAAGCGCGCGGTCGCTGGTTGGCGCATGATAATGTCGATAACGTCGACGCCGTCGAAGCGGCCCGTCTCGCCGAGCACGGTTTTTTCGCCGTCGTCGTGGCGGTCGGCGTGGACGACGAAGACCAGATCGTCGGCGTTCCAGCCGGTGAAGGCGCGCGCCGCCTCGCGGATGTCGGTCTCGGTGTAGTTGCCCACGCCCATGGTGAACAGTTCCATGATTTCGCGGGCGAAATTCTCGTTGGGCGCGCCTTTTACGTTCACGCCGGCGTCAAGGAAGTAGAGCATCGCGGGGTCCCGCGCCACCGCGATGACGAGGTCGCGGAAGTTCCCCGTTGCGCGCGCGCGCAGGGTTTCGTTCTGCAACAGCATCTTGCGGTAGTCGCGCACCTTGCTTTCGATGGTCGCGAAGTGGCCGTGCCAGAACAGGGTCATTTTTTCTTCCAGCGGGCGGGCGGTGGCGAGCATGCGGCCCGCCCACCAGTAGGCGACGCGGCGGGTTTCGAGCATGCTGGCGCGCAGCCAGTAGAAGAACTTGTTGACGACGGGCTGGAGCGGGCGGTTGCCGGCGGGCTTGACGCGGACGCCGAGCGCCTCGCCGGTCTCCCTCGCCAGCCGCGTGGTGGCGGGGCGGCTCGGCGGGAAGTCGATCAGGCCGGGGTCGTGGACGCCGGAATGGTCGAACGGCGGCAGATGGCCGTTGTCGATCATGTCGTAATCGACGAGGCGGGCCACCGCTTCTTCGGGCGTCATGGCGGCCAGCCGGTCGATTTCCTCAGGCGTTCCGCCGAATCCCGCGCGTTCGAGCAGATGGGCCGCGCGGTCGTAGCTCCAGTCCTCGGGGCCGATGGGCGCAAGGTCGCCGCGCCACTCCGCCGGGCCCGGCCCGCGCATGGCGCGATCCTCGCCCGCTTGCGCCGCCAGCGCCGCGCCGAGCACCAGCGCAACGACCGGAGCGGCCGACACAACCCGAGACAGCATCGTTCTCCCTCCCCCTGCTTTCGCGCTTGGGCGTCACTGTAGCACACCGCGGGGCAGAACGCAGCGCGGGTCGGCGGCGGCCTGTGGGACTCATTTCTATATATATTCGCATATGTAAATGGTGTTTACATATGCGAATATATATAGAAATGAGTCATGTGCGGCGGGCGGGCGGACGAATCGGGGCGCGCCCGGGAGCGCTGCCCGGGACCGGGGGCATCCTGCCCGCATCGTTTGCGCGCGGCGCGGCGGCGGCGGGCAAGCGCGGGCGGCGCGCCTTCCCCGGCGGCGATGGGGGCGCGCCAGACGTGCGGGCGAGACGCCCGCGGTCCCGGACAGTGCGGCCCACATGGGGGCGGGATGCCGGCCTGGAGGCCGGCGCACCCGGATGTGCGGTCCGCATGGGAGCGGGTGGGGCTCTTGTGTGGGGTGTCGAGGTTTCATATATGGTGGGGTATGGAGTGGCGGGTTCGATATGGAGAAGGCGATGGAAATCGTTCACGCGACCGAGAGCGTTGCCGAGGCGTTGCGGGAGGCGCGGGAGGCCAAGGGGCTCAGTCAACGCGCGCTCGGCGAGCGCGCGGGCGCGCCGCAAAGCCATATATCGAAGGTCGAGAACGGGCTTGTCGATCTACGGGTTTCGAGCCTGG
The DNA here is from genome assembly GCA_965201115.1 of Alphaproteobacteria bacterium. Classification (GTDB taxonomy): domain Bacteria; phylum Pseudomonadota; class Alphaproteobacteria; order UBA7887; family UBA7887; genus JANQOH01. The sequence continues at coordinate 3,068,985 of OZ241745.1, read as the reverse complement.
TCGCGATCGCGCGGGCGGTCGATCTCGAGCTCGTGCTCGTGCCGCGGCGCTCGATCCCCGCGGTCGATTCGGTCGCGCGCACTTTCGCCGGCGACGAGACGCGCGGCGGCCGGACCGCCCGCCGCGCCCTGCGCGAGCTGACGCGCCTGCACGATTCGCTCGAGGCGCTCGAGGCGCGGACGCGCCGCGCGGCGGCCGATGGCGAGCCGGGCGATTCGCGCGAGGCCGACACGAACGGCGCCGCAAACGCCGCCGGTCCCGGCGGCGAGGTGCGCGAGGACCCGGCGCCGCCGCTCTATCCCGCCCTTTCCGGCGAAGAACTGGCAGGGTTCCGGCGCACGGCGCGCGAGCTGCGGGCGTTCGCGCTGGAGCCGGACGAGCTGCGAACGGTGCGGGGCGCGAATCGCGCCCTCGCGGCGTTCGCGCGCGGCGCCGGGGGCGTCACCGCCGTGCGGAGCGCGCTGCTGCGGCTGCAAGACCTGCGCCTTGCGCTGTCCAGGGGCCGCACCGCCGAGGAGCTGGGGATCCAGATCCCGGCCTGGAGCCTGGACGAGGACGACGACGATGACTGAGTCCCGGGTCCTCGAGGTCCTGCTGCACGGCGAGCCAGTCGGGACGCTCTCGCGCGCGGCCAGCGACCGGTTGCTATTTGCGTTTTCGAGCGCCTATGCGGCTGACGAAGATCGACCCACGCTCGGCCTGGGCCTGCGCGACCGGTTCGGAAAGCCGATCGCGCGTTTTCCCGCGACGAGCGTCCGCGCGCTGCCGTTCTTCTCGAATCTGCTGCCGGAGGGCCGCATGCGCCGCTACCTGGCGCGGCGCGCCGGCGCGAATCCCGAGCGCGAATACTTTTTGCTTCAGGCGCTCGGCGCGGATCTCTCCGGCGCGGCGGTCTTGCGCGCCGCCGATGGCGGGTCTCCGCCGCCCGCCGCGGATGCGGCGGAGTCCGGCGCGGCGCCGGAGCCCGATGGCGGCGCGCGCGGCGGGCCCTTGCGGTTCTCGCTCGCCGGCGTGCAGGTCAAGTTTTCCGCCGCCGCCCAGCCCGGGGGCGGATTGACGGTGCCCGCGTCGGGCATGGGCGGGTCGTGGATCGTCAAATTGCCGGCGCGCGAGTTCGACGGCGTGCCGGAAAACGAGTTCGCGATGCTGGAGCTGGCGCGGAGGCTCGGCATGGATGTCCCCCGGGCGCGGCTCGTACCCGTCGCGGATGTGCGGGGCCTGCCTGCCGATATCGGCCGTTTCGGCGGCCGGGCGCTGGCGGTCGAGCGCTTCGATCGGCTGCCCGGCGGCGCGCGCGTCCATACGGAGGATTTCGCGCAGGTATTCGGCGTCTATCCCGAGAAGAAGTACGACGCAGGCAGCGCGCGCCGCATCGCCGCGGTCATCGGCGCCGAGTGCGGCGACGACGACATCGTCGAGTTCGTCCGGCGGCTGACCTTCAACACGCTGATCGGCAACGCCGACATGCATCTGAAGAACTGGTCGCTGATTTACCCGGATCGCCGGCGGCCCATGCTCGCTCCGGCATACGACCTGGTTTCCACCATTGCGTGGCTTCCCGACGAGACCGCCGCGTTGAAGTTCAGCCGCACGCGCCGGTTCGCGGAGTATGCGGAAGACGAGCTGGCGCATCTCGCGGCCAGGAGCCGGCTGCCGGAGAAGGTCGTGCTCGACACGGCGCGCCTGACGACGGAAGCGTTTCTCGATCTGTGGCGGGCCGAGAAGGCGCATCTGCCGTTATCTGCCGCCGCCGTGCGGGCCATCGACGCGCAGCTGCGGCTCGTTCCGCTGTCGCGCGTGCGCGCCGTTGCGCTTGACAGCCCGCGGGGCGGCGCCACACTCGCGCCGTCCGCCGCCACGGGAGCGAAGCCATGAAGCTCTACGATTTCGAGCTCGCGCCGAGCCCGAAGCGCGTGCGCATGTTCCTAGCCGAAAAGGGCTTCGATGTCCCCGCGGTCCGGGTCGATGTGCGCGAGCGCGCCCAGTTCGCCGATTCCTACAAGCGGATCAACCCGTTCTCGGTCGTTCCCGCGCTGGAGCTCGACGACGGGACGGTCATATGCGAATCGGTCGCCATATGCCGCTATTTCGAGGAAACGCGGCCCGATCCGCCGCTGTTCGGCGTTGGCGCGCTGGAGCGGGCGCGCGTGGAAATGTGGAGCCGCCGGGCCGAGATTAACGGCTATCTGCCGGTGGCCGACGTACTGCGCAACCGCGCCGCCATGTTCGAGGGCCGCGGCCTGCCCGGCGTGCCGGGCGGCGTGCCGCAAATCCCGGAACTGGCAACGCGCGGGCGCGCCGCGTTCGAGCGCTTCCTGCGCCTGCTCGACCCGCATCTGGCCGGCAACGAATATTTGGCCGGCGAGCGGTTTTCCATCGCCGATATTACGTGTTTCGTTGCGCTCTGGTTCGGCGCGCGCGGCAAGATGGGCGTTCCCGAGGATTGCGCCCATGTCCGGCGCTGGTTCGAGGCGGCGGGCGCGCGCCCGAGCGCGGAGGCCTGAGCGATGGGCCGGCTCGACGGCAAGGTCGCGGTCATCTTCGGCGCCACGAGCGGCATCGGCCGGCGCACGGCGGAGCTGTTCGTGGAGGAGGGCGCGCGCGTCGTCGCATCGGGCCGCCGCGCGGCGGAAGGCGAGGCGCTTGCGGCGGCGCTCGGCGAGGGCGCCGTTTTCGCCGCCGCCGATGTGGCCGACGAGGAGCAGGTCGCCGCCGCCATCGGCGCCGCGACCGATCTGTTCGGGCGCCTCGATTGCGTGTTCAACAATGCCGGCATTCCGGGCGCGCAGGTCGGCGTCGAGGGCCTGGCGCCGGAACGGGTGAACGCCGAGCTCGCCGTGCTGCTGAACGGCGTGTTGTGGGGCATGAAGCACGCGGCGCCGGTCATGCGCGCGCAAGGTTCGGGCAGCATAATCAACACCGGTTCGATCGCCGGCCAGCGCGCGGGATACGGGGTGTCCCTTGTGTATTCGGTTGCGAAAGCCGCCGTGATCCACGCCACGCGCTGCGCGGCGATGGAACTGGCGGAGCACAAGGTGCGCGTCAATTCGATCTCGCCCGGCGCCATCGCGACGGGGATATTCGGCAAGGCGTTCGGGCTCGACGATGCGCGCGCGGACCGGGCGGCGGAGGCGCTCGAGACGCGTTTCGCGCAGGCGCAGCCCACGCCGGTTGCAGGCCTGCCCGACGACATTGCGCGGGCGGCGCTGTATCTCGCGAGCGACGATTCGCGCTTCGTCACGGCGGCGGACATTCTTGTCGATGGCGGCATGATCGCCGGCCGTCCGCGCGCCGCCTCCGAGGCCCGCTGGGAGGCGCTCGCCTCGATGCTCAACCCCGGCGGCTGACGCCGCCGGGCGCTCCCGGGAGCGCGTTTCCCGGGACCCAGCCGGAGGCGCGCGCTTCCCGGGCGCGCGGGCGTCCCGCCCGCAAGTCTCGACAGCCGCGAACACGAGCGGGCGGGGCGCGAAGACCGCGCCCTCCCCGGCAATGCCGCGTCGCGCGGAAACGTGCGGGCGGGACGCCCGCGCGCCCGGGAAGCGCGCGCCTCCGGCGCAAACGGGGGCAATTCCAAAGCGAATTGCACCAATCCGCCGCCGCGAAATTTTTTCCGGTTTGCGTGCGTACGGAGCTTGACTCCAGCCCCCCCCCCCCCCGTGGCAACGTTGCCCTACCCCCGTAACAGGGCAACCCCATCGCGGGAGACAATACCATGAAACCGCACGAATTCCACAAGCCGCAAGAACGGGAACAACAAAAACCGCTCGAATTCGCGGCCGGGATCCTGCGCGCCGGCGCGCGGCTCGCCGCCGACACGCAACTCCGCCGGCGCCTCGAGGCGGATCCGCGCGCGGCGCTCGCCGGAATGGGGACCCCGGTTCCCGAAAACGTCGAGTTTCGCGTCGTCTCGAACACCGATGACACCACCTGGATCGCCTTCCCGCCCGACCCCAACGCCGAACTGTCCGACGACATGCTCGCGGCGGTGTCGGGCGGCGGCGCGAGCTCCGCCAGCAGTGTCGGAAGCGTCGGCACCGCAAGCACCTTGCTTTCGTGCTGGGGCACCGCCAGCAGCGCCGGAAGCCTCGGCTCGGTCTCCAGCTAGCGGGAGAAAAACCATGAACCCGAACGAATCGACCCCCGAAGGCCGCGCCGTCACGGACGGGATCCTGCGCTTCGGCGCCCGGCTCGCCGCCGACACGCAACTCCGCCGGCGCCTCGAGGCGGACCCGCGCGCGGCGCTCGTCGAAATGGGCGCACCCGCGCCTGAAAACGTCGAGTTCCGCGTCGTCTCGAACACCGGCGACACCATCTGGATCGTCTTCCCCCCCGACCCCAACGCGGAACTGTCCGACAGCATGCTCGAACCGGTGTCGGGCGGGCGGGCAAGCACCGCCGGCAGCGTCGGCTCCACCAGCACCGCGAGCACGATCATTTCCTGCTTCGGCTGCTCCAGCAGCGCCTCGACCCTCGGCTCGGCCGCGAGCCGGGACTAAAGGAAAGGAAAAACCATGCAATTCCCGGATACCCCCCAAGCCATGCCCGGTCTCGAGAGCACTCCCGAGTGGCGGGCCTGGCAAAACGCCGCGCAGCGCTACCGCGACGACGCGTCGTGGCGCGGGCGCATCGACGCCGGCGACAACCGCGCGGTCTCCGGCCTGATGGTCGATGTCGGCCTCACGCCCGCCCCCGGCGCCCGCGTCAGCGTGCGCGCCAACGACGACGAGACGTTCCACTTCATCCTGCCGCCGGACCCGAACGCCGAACTGGCGGACGAATCGCTCGGCAGCGTCGCCGGCGGCGCGCGCGCCAGCACGATGGCCAGCTCCAGCAGCGCCGGCACCTTCGGCTGCTCCTGCGGGCCGTCGACCTTCGGCACCGCGGGCTGCGTCAGCTCCGCCGCGCCCTGACAAACACGGCGCACGGCGCCTGCATCAAGGGAGTACCGCACAATGACCCGCAATGGCTTGAACATCGACGGCGAACGGCTCCGCGCCCACGCGGAGCGGCTCGACGCGCTGGCCGTTCGCTTCCGCAACGACGAGCGCCTGCGCCAACGGCTCGAAGCCGGCGACGCGCGCGCCGAGGTCTCGGAACTCGAACTGGGGCTGCCGCCGGAAGCCGGGGTGCGTTTCGTCGAGGATACCGACGAGATCGTTCACTTCGTCATGCCGCCCGACCCCAACGCCGCGCTTGACGACGCCGATCTCGTCGGCGTCAGCGGCGGAAACTCCGTGAGCAGCGCCGGGAGCGTGCTCACGGTCTCCTCGGCTCCCTCGTGCTTCGGCTCCGGAAGCACCGCGAGCAGCGCCGGCTGCGCCGATATCGGCCTCGGCAACTGAAGGAGGGGAGCGGCGGCCGCGGCGCGCCGGAGGCGCGGGCTGCCCGGGACCGCGGGCGTCCCCGCCCGCATGTTTTCGCCGCGCGGAAGACCGCCCCGAGAGGGCCGCCGCGCGCCTCTCCCTTCCGGCGCCGCTCCGCGCCAAGACGTGCGGGCGGGGACGCCCGCGGTCCCGGGCCCCGCCTTCGGCGGGGGGTTATCCTTTCGCGCGGCGCAGGGATGCGGCGTTGACGCAGTTTCGCAGCTCGCCGCCGGTCAGGTAGTCGTAGCAGGTCAGAGCGGCGTTTTCGCGCATGATGCGAATCGAGGTCGGGCTGTAGAAGGCCGCGTGGGGCGTGACGATACAGCGCCCTTCGAGCCAGTCCTCGCGCGCGCGCCAGGCGGCGATCAGCGGATGGTCCGGCGGCGGCGGCTCGGTTTCGAACACATCGAGCGCCGCGGCGCCGACGCGGCCCGAGCGCAATCCCCGGTAGAGCGCATCGATATCGACCGTGCCGCCGCGCGACGTGTTAATGACGATGGCGCCGGGCTTCAGCGCCTCGAGCGCCGCCGCGCCGATGACATGCCGCGTCTCCTCGTTCAGGAGGCAGTGGACGCTCACGATATCGGATCGCTCGAGCAGTTCGGCGAGGGTCCGTGTTCGCCCGATGCCGAGGGCGAGTTCGTAACCGCCGGGGACATGCGGGTCGTATCCCGCCGCCGTCATGCCGAGCGCCTTGGCGCGCAGCGCCGCGGCCGTTCCGATGCGGCCCAGGCCCACGACGCCGAAGGTCAGCTCCCCCAGCCGCGCCACGGCCGGCGCATGACGGAAGCTCCAGCCGGTCTCCGGGTCGTCGCGGAAGGCGTCGTTGTAGCGCACGATCCCGCGCGCGAGCGCCAGCGCCAGAGCGATGGCGTGGTCGGCCACTTCGGCGGTTCCGTAGTCGGGCACGTTGCAGACCGGAATGCCGCGCCGCGCCGCCGCTTCGGTGTCGATGATGTCGTAGCCCACGCCGAGGCGGCAGACGACGCGCAGGTTCGGCGCGCGGTCGAACACGGCGTCGTTTATGGGCATCCCCAGCCCGGTGACCATGGCGTGGACGCCGCGCCATTCGCCGGCGCTTATGGCCGCGGGATCGGACTCGGAGCGCCGCGTGAGGCGCACCGTCTCCGGCAACACCGCTCGTTCGTATTCGAAATCCCCCACCGCCCCCGCGTCGGGGTAGAGGATATGGAAGCCGCCCAACCGCCGCTCTCCGCCCGGGACGCCGTTCAATGCGAGGCGCGCGGCACGGCGCCGCCGCTGCCGCCGCGCAGGAAATCGAAGTCCACCCCTTCGTCCGCCTGGAGCACGTGCTCGACGTAGAGTTTGGCGTAGCCGCGCTCGGCGGGCGGCTTCGGCGCCGCCCACGCGGCGCGGCGGCGGGCGAGCTCGGCGTCGTCCGCTTCCAGCGTCAGCGTGCATGCATCGGCGTCGAGGCGGATGAAATCGCCGTCCTCGACCAGCGCGAGCGGTCCGCCGAGCGCCGATTCGGGCGCGACATGCAGCACGATGGTGCCGAAGCAGGTGCCGCTCATGCGCGCGTCGGATATGCGCACCATGTCGTCGACGCCTTTCTCCAGTATCTTCTTCGGCAGCGGCAGGTTGCCGACTTCGGGCATTCCGGGGTAGCCGCGCGGGCCGGCGTTCTTGAGCACCATGACGCAGGTTTCGTCGATATCCAGCGCCGGGTCGTCGAGGCGCGCGTGCAGGTCCTCGATGCTGTCGAAGACCACCGCGCGCCCGCGGTGTTTCATCAGCGCTTCGGTGGCCGCCGATCGCTTGAGCACCGCGCCGTCGGGGCAGAGGTTGCCGCGCAGGACGATCATGCCGGCGCCGGCGCTCAGCGGTTTCGCGCGGGGCCTGATGACGTCCTCGTTGTAGTTGTCGGCGCCGGCCACGTTCTCGCCCAGAGTGCGGCCGGAGACGGTCGGCGCGCGCGTATGCAGCATGTCGCCGAGTTCGTTCATTACCGCGGGCAGGCCGCCGGCATAGTAGAAATCCTCCATCAGATATTCGCCGGAGGGCTGGAGGTTGACGAGGAACGGAACGCCGCGCGCGAGCTCGTTGAAATCGTCGAGGCGGAGCTGTACGCCGACGCGCCCCGCGATCGCCAGCAGGTGGACGATGGCGTTGGTCGAGCCGCCAATCGCCGCGTTGACGCGGATTGCGTTTTCGAAAGCGTCGCGGGTGAGGATTTTCGAGATCGTGAGGTCTTCCTCCACCATCTCGACTATGCGCTTTCCGGCCAGTTCGGCGAGCGCGTAGCGGCGCGAATCGACCGCCGGGATCGCGGCCCCGGTCGGCAGTTGCAGGCCCAGCGCCTCGCACATGCTCGCCATCGTCGAGGCCGTGCCCATGGTCATGCAGTGGCCGGCTGAGCGGCTCAGGCACGCCTCGGCGTCCATGAAGTCCTCCAGCGACATCTTGCCGGTGCGCAGGTCGTCGCTGAACCGCCAGACGTCGGTTCCGGAGCCGATGTCGCGGCCGCGGAACTTGCCGTTCAGCATCGGCCCGCCGGTAACGACGATGGTGGGCAGATCGACGCTCGCGGCGCCCATTACCTGCGCCGGCGTGGTCTTGTCGCAGCCGCACAACAACACCACGGCGTCGAACGGATTGGCGCGGATGGATTCCTCGACGTCCATCGACATCAGGTTGCGGAACAGCATCGTCGTGGGGCGCATCACGGGCTCGCCGAGCGACATGGTGGGGAATGTCAGCGGAAAGCCTCCGGCGCGATACACGCCGCGCTTGACCGCCTCGGCCACGCGCCCGAGATGGGCGTTGCACGGCGTCACTTCCGAGGCGGAGTTGGCGATCCCGATCACCGGCCGCCCCTCGAAATTGGTCGCCGCGAAGCCCTGGTTCTTCATCCACGAGCGATGCAGGAACCCGAGCATGTCGTGGCCGCCGAACCAGCCCGCGCTGCGAAGCCGCCTTCCGTTTCCGTTGCCCGCCATTGCCGCCTCCCCCGGTCGAGTGCGGGGCTACCCTAATCGGTCCGCCGCGCGCGGTCAAAACCGCCGCTCGCGTCTCCCCGCCGACGCCGCGCCGCGTGGAAACGTGTGGGCGAGACGCCCGCGCGCCCAAGCAGTCAGTGCTCCGCGGCCAGCGCGAGGATCAGGGCGGCGATGCCGGCGCCGGCGACGAGCAGCGCGGCGCGGCGGCGGCGCGGCGATGTCCACGGCTTGTAGCGAAACACCCGTCCGGTCAGCGTGCCGGCCACGGCGCAGGCCCGCGCGGGGGCGCCGGGGCGAAGCGGCCCGAGGTCGCTGCTCTCGAAATCCAGCCGCCCCGCGGCCGCGGCGACGGTCGCGTCGTCGGCGCATATGCCGCCGGGGTCCGCGCGGGCGCACAGCGCCTCGGCGTCGGCCTCGCCGCCGGCGCCGACGCCGATGCGAAACCGCAACCTCATATCCGGCGCGAGCTTGTCGTCGAGACCCGCGAGGTCGTAGCGGATGCGCAGCGCCGCCCCCAGCGCGCGGACGGGGGACGCGAACGCCGCCGCCGAGCGCCCGGTCTCGAGCGCGCTGGCCCGCCCCCGCCCCTGCGCGATGCGCGCCAGGAATATCTTGAGATACGTCTCCGCCAGCCGTCCGGACGCCGGCGCTCCGTCGGCCCGGATAACCATCGCCGCGCGCGGGCGCGGCGGCGTCACGGCGCGCCCGCGCGCCGCGCGTCGGGCGCGCGAACGCCGGTGCGGCGGCGGCGGTTGCGAACGCGGATCGGAACGGCCCCCGCCCGCTATCCGCAGCGGATGCAGATCTTGCCGTAATGCCGCCCTTCCGGCAGCGCCGCCAGCGCCTCCGGCGCCTCGTCGAATGCGTACACGCGGTCGTCGATTTGCGGCTCCAGGCCGTTTTGTTCGATCGCCGCGACCATGTCCTCGAACATGTCGCGGTTGCCGACGGTGATGCCCTTGAGCGTGACGTCGCGCGTGACCACGAGGCCGAGATTGAGTTCCGCGCGCGCGCCCGACAGTACGCCGATGGTCGCCAGCGTTCCGCCCGGCCGCACTGCCCGCAGCGATTGCTCGAGCGTTCCCGCGCCGCCGACCTCCACGACCAGATCGACGCCGGAGCCGCCGGCGAAGGCGCGCGCGGCGCGGCCCCACTCCGCGTCGGCGGCGTAATCGATAACGCAATCGGCGCCGAGCGCCTCGACCCGCGCGCGCTTCGCCGCGCTCGACGAGGTCGCGACGACGCGCGCGCCGTGCATTTTGGCGAACTGAAGAGCGAACAACGAGACGCCGCCCGTTCCCTGCGTCAGTACGGTATCGCCGGCCTTGGCGCGGCCGCCCGCGACCACGGCGTTCCAGGCGGTCAGCGCCGCGCAGGGCAGCGTCGCCGCCGCCAGCGCGTCCCATCCTTCCGGCGCCTTGACCACGCCGCTTTCGTCGAGAACGAGATACTCCCGCAGCACGCCGTCGTGCGGCCCGCCGAGCATGCCGCTCCAATACGATTCTTTCAGCGGCCCGCTAATCCAGTTTTGCGCGAAACACGGGCACACGAGGTCGCCTGTATTGACGCGCGTGACGCCGGCCCCCGCCGCCACGACCTCGCCGGCGCCGTCGGACACCGGAACCACCGGCAATTCCCCCGACCGCGCTCCGTATCCGCGCCGCAGCATGACGTGGTCGCGGTAATTCAGCGACGCCGCCCGCATGGCGATCAGCACTTCGGTCGGCCCCGGCTCGGGCTCCGGCCGCTCGGTCAGCGTCAGGTGCTCAAGGCCCCATGCGTCGCGTATCTCGTATACCTTCATATTCTCATATCCTCGCCCCGCCATGCGCGCGCGCCGGTTCAAAGATCGTCGGGGTTTCCCCGCGCGACCTCGCCGAACGAAACGACCCGTCCGCTGTCATCGACGAACGAAACCGCGTCGCCGTCCTGCACCACCCGCGTGCAGGAATCGACCCAGCGGTAGTTCGTCCAATCCACGCACAATTTTCCCTCGTCGGTAATCCACCATCGCCCCGCGGATTCCGAAACCTGCCCGTTGACGTTGCGCAGTTCGGCCCGAATGCCGCCGTCGCTGGAGTGGAACATCCTGAACGTGTCGTCGTTGCGCGGGTTGTAGCCATAGACGGTGTTCCCCGCCAGCAGCGCCGCGCTTTCGTCGCGGTCGAGGGTTCGCGGGCGGGCGTCGGCCGCTCCCGCCGCCGCCAGCGCCAGCGCAGCGGCGCATGCCAGCAGCCGCGGCGCGCCTTGCGCCGGTTTCGCCGTCTGCGTTTCGCCGCCGGACATTGCCGTCTCCCCCTCGCCGTCTTTCCGCAAGGCTACGCCGCCGGCGCCCCGCTCCGCAAGTCTCGCCGGCGCCCCGCTCCCGGGGCGCGCCGTGCAGCGAAACGGCGGCGATTCGCGCGCCGCGGCGGGGGCGCGGCGGCGCATCCGCCGGCGGAGGCAAGCGGGCGGCGGGGAGAACGCGGGACGCTGACAACGGGCGGCGGGCGCGCCATGCTGGCGGCGGTCGGGGGCGCCGGAGCGCGGAGCGAGGGCATGGAGCACGCCGGGTTCGTTCATTTGCGGGTACACACGGCGTTTTCGCTGTCTCAGGGCGCGATTGCGGTAAGCGCGCTTGCGCGGCGGTGCCGCGAGATGCGCATGCCGGCGGTCGCCATAACCGACACCGACAACATGTTCGGCGCCGTCGAGGCGTCGCGGCTTTGCGCGGCGGCGGGCGTGCAGCCGATTATCGGCTGCGAACTCGCGCTGGCCGGCGATGACGAGCGTCCGGCGCGCGACCCGCACGGCGCGCCCGCCGACCGGATCGTCCTGCTGGCGCAGAACGAAGCCGGCTACCGCAATCTCATCGCGCTTTCGAGCGCCGCCTATCTGGAAAGCGAGGCGGCGGGCCCGCGCATCGGCGCGGAGGCGCTGGCGGCGCGCGCCGGGGGGCTGATCGCGCTCACGGGCGGCGCGGTGGGGCCGATCGGGCGACTCCTCGCCGCCGGGCGGCCCGAAGCCGCGCGCGGCCGGCTGGCCCGGCTCGCGGAGATGTTCCCCGGGCGCCTCTACATGGAGCTCCAGCGCCACGGGCTGGACGAGGAAGCGGCGGCGGAGCCCGGCATGGTCGCCCTTGCCGACGAGGCCGGCCTGCCGCTCGTCGCCACCAACGAGGCGTTTTTCGCCACGCCCGACATGCACGAGGCGCACGACGCGCTGTTGTGCATTGCGCACGGCGCTTATGTGCCGCAGGCCGACCGGCCGCGCGTTTCGCCGCGGCACGATTTGAAGAGCGCCGAGGACATGCGCGCGTTGTTCGCGGATCTGCCCGATGCGATCGACAACACGCTGGCGATCGCCCGGCGCTGCGCGTTTCGCGTCGAGCCGCGCGCGCCGCTTTTGCCGACCGTGCCGAACCTGGGCGAACACGCCGACGAGGCGGCCATGCTGCGCCGCGCCGCGGAGGCGGGGCTCGAGCGCCGCCTCGACGCGGGCGCGGCGGACCCCGCGCCCTATCGCGAGCGTCTTGCCTACGAGCTCGACGTCATCGTCCGCATGGGGTTCGCGGGCTACTTCCTGATCGTGGCGGATTTCGTGCAGTGGGCGAAGGCGCAGGGCATCGCGGTCGGTCCGGGGCGCGGTTCGGGCGCGGGCTCGGCGGTGTCGTGGGCGCTGTCGATAACCGATCTCGACCCGCTGCGCTTCGGCCTGCTGTTCGAGCGCTTTCTCAACCCCGACCGCGTGTCGATGCCCGATTTCGATATCGATTTCTGCCAGGAGCGCCGCGACGAGGTCATCCGCTATGTCCAGCGGCAATACGGCGAAGACCGCGTGGCGCAGATCGCCGCGCTCGGCAAGCTCCAGGCGCGGGCGGCGGTGCGCGATGTCGGCCGCGTGCTGCAAATGCCCTACGGCCAGGTGGATCGCCTCTGCAAGCTCATTCCCCAGAACCCGGCCAACCCGGTAAGCCTCGGCGACGCCATCGATTCGGAGCCGCAGTTGCGCGAGGCGCGCGACGGCGACCCCGAAGTCGCGCGGCTCATGCGCATCGCGCTGCGTCTGGAGGGCCTCTACCGCCACGCCTCGACGCATGCGGCCGGCGTGGTGATCGGCGACCGTCCGCTCGACGAGCTGGTTCCGCTCTACCGCGACCCGCGCTCCGTCCTGCCGGTGACGCAGTTCAACATGAAGGACGTGGAAACGGTCGGGCTGGTGAAGTTCGATTTTCTGGGCCTGAAGACCCTCACCGTTTTGCAGCGCGCCGAGGAGATGCTGGCCCGGCGCGGCGCCCCGGCGGATCTGGCGGACATTCCTCTCGACGATGCCGCAACGTTCGCGATGTTGAGCCGCGGCGACACGGTGGGGGTGTTCCAGTTCGAAAGTCCGGGCATGCGCAATCTGTTGCGCGAGGCGGGCGCCGGCGCGTTCGAGGACATGGTGGCGCTGGTCGCGCTGTTCCGCCCCGGCCCCATGGAAAACATCCCGAAATACATCGCCTGCAAGCACGGGCGCGAGAAGCCGGAGTTCCTGCACGAGACCATCGCGCCCATCGTGCGCGAGACCTACGGGGTCATCGTCTATCAGGAACAGGTGATGGAGATCGCGCAGAAGTTCGCGGGCTACACGCTCGGCCAGGCCGATCTGCTGCGCCGCGCGATGGGCAAGAAGATCAAGGCGGAAATGGCCGCGCAGCGCGAGACCTTCGTCGGCGGCGCGATGGCGCGCGGGGTGGAGCGCGCCCGCGCCAGCCACGTATTCGATCTTGTGGACAAGTTCGCGGGCTACGGCTTCAACAAGGCGCATTCGGTGGGCTACGCCCTTGTCGCCTACCGCACCGCGTGGCTCAAGGCGAACCGCCCGGTCGAGTTCTTCGCCGCCTCCATGAGCCTCGACCGGGGCAACCCGGACAAGCTCAATGTTTTTCGCCAGGAGCTCGAACGCGCAGGCATCGCGCTGCTGCCGCCCGACATAAACGTGTCCGGCGCCGATTTTGCGGTGGAGGCGGGCGGCGGAGGCGGCGGCGCCGACGCCATCCGCTACGCGCTGGCCGCGATCCGCAATGTCGGCGCCGCGGCGATGGAAAGGGTTGTCGAGGAGCGCGAGCGCAACGGCCCGTTCAAGGACCTGTTCGATTTCGCCGGGCGGGTCGATCCGGCATGGATCAACAAGCGCCAGCTGGAAAATCTCGCGCGCGCGGGGGCGTTCGATTCGCTCGATCCCAACCGCCGCCGCGCCGCCGAGGCCGCCGAGACGCTGCTGCGCCGCGCCGCCGGCGCGAGCGCGGAGCGCCGGACGGGCCAGTCGAACCTGTTCGGCGAGGCGGTGGAAGAGGCGTCCGCGCCGCAGCTCCCGGAGGTTGCCGACTGGCCGGCGGCCGATCGCCTCGCGCGCGAGTTCGAGGCGCTGGGGTTTTATCTTTCGGCGCATCCGCTCGACGGCTACGAGGCCGGCCTGTCGCGCCTCGGCGCGACGCCGTTCGCGGCGCTGGCCGACAACGGCGCCGCGCGAGCGACGCTGGCCGGCGTGGTGCTGGCGCGGCGCGAGCGCAATTCGCGGCGCGGCCGCGCCGCGTTCCTGCAGATGAGCGACCGCACGGCGCTGTTCGAGGTGAGCGTGTTTGCCGAATGCCGCGTCGAGGAGCGCGAGCTCCTGGAGCCGGGCCGGATGCTGCTGGTGGAGGCGGCGGTACAGCGCGACGGCGACCGCACGCGCCTGAGCGCGCAGCGTATCGAGTCGCTGGATGCGCGCGCGACGCGCGAATGCGGCGGCTTCCGCGTGTTCGTCGCCGAGGATATTGCGCTGGCTCCGCTCAGCGCAACGATCGCGCGCGAGCGCGGCCGCGGCCCGGGCTATGCGCGGATGACGCTGGTGGCGCCGTTCGGCGGGACGGGCGAGGTGGAGATCGCCCTCGACGGGGCGTATCTCGCTTCGCCGGCCGCGCGGGCGGCGCTCAAGTCGATCCCCGGCGTCCGCGAGGTTCGCGAGCTGGAGGGCTTGCCGGGCGGCTAGCCGCGCGCTACGCTGGCGGCGCCTTCCGCGCGTGCGGAGGGCATCGCCGCCCGCGCGGGCGCGGGCCAACCGGAGCGACGCACACAACATGGCCATGCCGACCTTTACCATGCGCCAGCTGCTTGAAGCCGGCGTGCATTTCGGTCACCAGACCCATCGCTGGAACCCGCGGATGGAGCCGTATCTCTACGGCGTCCGCAACGGGATTCACATCATCGACCTGCAACAGACCGCGCCGATGCTCTACAGCGCGCTCGACGCCGTGCGCGCGACCGTCGCCGAGGGCGGGCGCGTGTTGTTCGTGGGCACCAAGCGCCAAGCGCAGCAACCGATCGCCGAAGCCGCGAAACGCTGCGGCCAATACTACGTCAACCACCGCTGGCTCGGCGGGATGCTCACCAATTGGCGCACCATCTCGAACTCCATCGGCCTTCTGCGCAAGCTCGACGAGCAGCTCGACGCGGGCGCCACGGGCCTCACGAAAAAGGAACTGCTCAACCTGACGCGCAAGAGAAACAAGCTCGAGCGCACGCTGGGCGGAATCCGCGAGATGGGCGGCCTGCCCGACATGGTGTTCGTTATCGACACGAACAAGGAAGAGATCGCCAAGAAGGAGGCGATCAAGCTCGGCATCCCGCTGTTCGCCGTCGTGGACAGCAACAGCGATCCCGAGGGCGTGCGCTTCCCGGTGCCCGGAAACGACGATTCGACCCGCGCGATACTGTTTTATTGCGACCTGACGGCGCGCGCCGTGCTCGACGGGCTGCAACAGGAACAGGCGTCGCTCGGCGGCGATATCGGCGCGGCGGAAGAGCTCCCGGCCGAGAACCTCGATATCGCCGCCGCGCCGCCCTCTGCCCCGCCCGCCGCGGCAGGCGCCGGCGGCAACGGCGGCGCGGACGCGCCCGCCGCGCCGCCCGAGGCGGAAACGCCGCCCGCGCCGCCGGCGGCGGAAGCCCCCGCTGCCGAAACCGCCCAGGGAGAACGGCAATGACCGCGATAACCGCATCCCTCGTCAAGGCGCTGCGCGACAAGACCGGCGCCGGAATGATGGACTGCAAGAAGGCGCTGTCGGAAAGCGGCGGCGACATGGAGCGCGCGGTCGATTGGTTGCGCGCCAAGGGCCTCGCCGCGGCCGCGCGCAAGGCCGGACGCACCGCCGCGGAAGGCCTGGTGGGGGTCTCCGCCGACGGCTCCGCCTCGGGCGCTCTGGTCGAGGTCAACTCCGAGACCGATTTCGTGGCCCGCAACGCCGATTTCCAGCGTTTCGTGGCCGACGCCGCGGGAATCGCGCGCTCGGTCGGCGGCGATCTCGAGGCATTGAAAGAAGCGGACTACCCCGGCTCCGGGCGCGCCGTTTCCGCCGAGCTGACCGAACTCGCGGGCCGAATCGGGGAGAATCTCGTGCTGCGCCGCTGCGCCGCCCTGTCGGTCGAACGCGGGCTCGTGGCCAGCTATGTCCACAACGCCGCGGCGCCGGGCATGGGCCGAATCGGCGTTCTCGTCGCCTTGCGGTCCGGGGCCGCGGCCGGCGCGCTCGCAACCCTGGGCAAGCAGCTCGCGATGCAGGTCGCCGCCTCGCGCCCGATGGCCGCCAGCCGCGAATCGGTCGATCCCGCCGCGCTGGAGCGCGAACGCTCCGTGCTTGCCGACCAGGCGCGGCAAAGCGGCCGGCCCGACCATGTAATCGAAAAAATGATCCAGGGCCGGCTGCGCAAATGGTACGAGGAGGTCGTTCTGCCCGACCAGCTGTTCGTTATCGACGGCAAGTCGCGGGTGCGCGATGCGGTCGCCGCCGCCGCGAAGGAAGCCGGCGCGCCGATTGAAATCGCCGCGTTCGCGCGCTTCGAGATCGGCGAGGGAGTCGAAAAGCAGGACACCGACTTCGCCGCCGAGGTCGCCGCCCAGGCCGCGCGCTGAGGCGGCCGGGGCCGCGCCCTTCCCCCCGCGGAAGGCGGGGCGGCCGCGGCGCCGGGCGGAGCGAAACCGCCGGCGAACCCCGGGCCGCCCGTGCAGTCCCGAACGTCATGAAGCCGCAACGAATCGTTGCGGCCGCCGGGGCGGCCGGCCTATTGTGCCGCCGCGCGGCCGCGGACCGGAGGAAGGCTCGAACGCATGGCGATATCCGAAGGCGGCGACTCCGCGGGGGATGGGCGCCCGCGCCGCGTTCTGCTGAAACTGTCGGGCGAGGCTCTGATGGGCGGCGCGGCGTTCGGGGTCGAGGCCGCCGCGCTTCAGCGCATCGCCCGCGACGTGCGCCAAGTCCGCGCGAACGGCGTACAGGTATGCATCGTCGTCGGCGGCGGGAACATCTTCCGCGGCCTCGCCGGCGCGGCGGAAGGGATCGACCGCGCCACGGGCGACGGCATGGGCATGCTCGCCACGGCCATCAACGCGCTGGCGCTGCAAAGCGCGCTCGAGCGCCTCGACGCCGCCGCCCGCGTCATGTCCGCGGTTCCGATGCAGGCGATTTGCGAGCCGTTCGTCCGCCGCCGCGCCGCGCGCCACATGGAAAAGGGGCGCGTGGTCATCTGCGCCGGCGGAACGGGCAACCCCTATTTCACCACCGACACCGCGGCCGCGTTGCGCGCCGCCGAGCTCGACTGCCGCCTGCTGCTGAAGGGAACGCAGGTGGACGGGGTATACAGCGCCGATCCGAAAACCGACCCCGGCGCGCGGCGCTTCGACCGCGTGAGCTACGAGCGCGTCCTGAAGGAGGATCTCAAGGTGATGGACGCGCCCGCGATTTCGCTTGCGCGCGAGAACGGGATTCCCATCGCGGTGTTTTCGATGCACAATCCGGGGGCGTTCGCCGACGCCGTGGGCGGCGCCGGCCGCTACACACTGATCGACCGGGCGGAGTAGCGATCATGTCAGCCGAATTCGACCTTTCCGACATCGAGCGCCGCATGAACGGCGCGCTCGACGCGCTCAAGCGCGAATACGCCGGCCTGCGTACCGGGCGGGCCTCGGCGGGCCTTGTCGAGCCCATCGTCATAGAGGCCTACGGGGAGCGGATGCCGGTGTCGCAGCTGGGTACGGTCAACGTGCCCGAGCCGCGCACGATCTCGGTACAGGTGTGGGACAAATCCGTCGTCAAGGCGGTGCAGAACGGTATCCGCGACAGCGGCCTCGGCCTCAACCCCATAGCCGAGGGCCAGCTGGTCCGCATCCCCATCCCCGAGCTTACCGGGGAGCGGCGCAAGGAGCTCGCCAAGGTGGCGCACAAATACGCGGAAGACTCGCGCGTGGCGGTGCGCAATGTGCGCCGCGACGCGATGGACACGCTCAAGCGGCTCGAACGCGCCGGCGAGATCTCGCAGGACGAACACAAGCGGCGCTCCGCCTCGGTACAGGAGCTTACCGATACGGCGGTCGGCGCCATCGGCCGGGCGATGGCGGAAAAGGAAAAAGAAATCATGCAGGTATGACGGGATGGAAGCCGCCGCCATCGGTCCCGCGGAGCCGCCGCCGCGCCACGTCGCGATCATCATGGACGGCAACGGGCGGTGGGCGGAGGCGCGCGGCCTGCCGCGCACAGCGGGGCACCGCCGCGGCGCCGACGCGGTGCGCAAGACCATCCGCGCCTGCCTCGAATACGGCGTCGGCTTCCTCACGCTCTATGCGTTCTCGTCGGAAAACTGGAAGCGCCCGGCCGAGGAAGTGCATGACCTCATGGGTTTGCTGCGCCTCTATCTGCGGCGCGAACTCGACGAACTCTCCGGCGCCGGCGTGCGCCTGCGGGTGATCGGCGACCGCGGCGCGCTCGACGGCGACATCCAGGCATCCATCGCCGGCTGCGAGGCGCGCACCCGCGCCAACGGCGCGCTCCTTCTCACCGTTGCGCTCAACTATGGCGGGCGCAACGAAATCGTCGCCGCGGCGCGGTCGATCGCCGCCGACGCCGGCGCGGGCCGTATCGAGCCCTCGGCGGTCGACGCGGCGCTGTTCGCCTCGCGCCTCGAAACGGTCGGCATCCCCGACCCCGACCTCGTTATCCGCACCGGCGGCGAGCGCCGCCTGAGCAATTTCCTGCTGTGGCAGTGCGCCTATTCCGAGCTCGTGTTCAGCCCGGTCATGTGGCCGGATTTCGACGGCGATTCGCTGGCCCGCGCGATCGGCGAGTTCCACAACCGCGAGCGCCGCTACGGCGGCGCCGGCGGCTGAACGGGCGCCCCGCGCATGAACGAGCCGAAGGTCCGCGCCCTGTCGGCGGGCGTTCTCGCGCCTGCGGCGCTCGGCGCGGCATGGCTCGGCGGCGTGTGGCTTGCGGCCCTGCTCGCGGCGGCGCTCGCGGCGCTGGCCCATGAATGGCAAAATCTGGCGCGGCCGCCCGGCGGCCTCGGGCCGCTCGCCGCGGCGCTGGCGGCGACACTCGCCCTCGCCGCGTTCGGCGAGATCGCGTGGGCGCTCGCCGCCGCCGCGTCGGGCAGCGCGGCGACGGCCGCGCTCGCATGGCGGCGCGGGGCGCCGGCTTGGCCGGGCGCGTTCGGCCCCGTCTATCTCGGCGCGCCGGCGACGGCGATCGTCTGGCTGCGCGCGCGGCCCGACGACGGTTTCGCGCTGACCGTGGGCCTGCTCCTTGTCGTATGGGCCAGCGACATCGGCGCGTATGCGGTGGGCCGCGCGGTCGGCGGCGCCAGGCTCGCGCCGCGCATCAGCCCCGGCAAGACGTGGGCGGGCGCAGCGGGCGGCGCGGCGGCCGCCGCCGCGGCGGGCGCCGCGATGACCGCGCCGGCGGCGAGCGTCTCCGCGGGGGCGGGCGCGCTCGCCGGGGCCGCGCTTTCCGCCGCCGCGCAGATCGGCGATCTTTTCGAATCGGCGCTCAAGCGCCGCGCGGGCGTCAAGGATTCGGGCCGGCTGATCCCCGGCCACGGCGGCGCGCTCGACCGCGTGGACGGCCTTCTCGGCGCCGCGCCGGCGCTGGCCGCCGGCGTCGCGCTGGCCGGCGGACGCTAGCGGCATGGCGCCCGCCCCCGGCGGAGGCGGCGAACCCCGCTCCATCTCCATTCTCGGCTCGACCGGATCGGTGGGCCGCAACACGGTGGAGCTGGCGGAAGCGAATCGCGGGCGGTACCGCGTGCTGGCGCTGACCGCGCACCGCAACGCCGCGTTGCTGGCGCGGCAGGCGCGGCGGCTGGAGCCGGAACTCGCCGTTGTCGGGGACCCCGCCGCCTACGGAGAGCTCAAGGCCGCGCTGGCCGGAACCGGCGTGCGCGCGGCCGCCGGCGCGGAGGCGCTCATCGAGGCCGCCGCGCTCCCCGCCGCGTGGGTCATGGCCGCCATCGTCGGCGCCGCGGGGCTCGGGGCCACCCTGGAGGCCGTGCGCCGCGGCGCGACGGTGGCGCTGGCCAACAAGGAATGCCTGGTGTGCGCGGGCGAAATCGTGATGGCCGAGGCGGCGCGCAGCGGCGCCACCGTGCTGCCCGTCGATTCGGAGCACAACGCGATCTTCCAGGTTTTCGATTTCGAACGCCCCGAGCGGGTCGAGAAGATCGTTCTGACCGCGTCCGGCGGACCGTTCCGCACGCGCGCGCTCGACGCCATGGCGAGCGCGACGCCGGCGGAAGCGGTGGCGCATCCCACGTGGCGCATGGGCGACAAGATATCGGTCGATTCGGCGACCATGATGAACAAGGGCCTGGAGACCATCGAGGCCTATCACCTGTTCCCCATCGACGCGCGCCGGATCGAGGTGCTGGTCCACCCGCAGTCGGTGGTGCATGGGCTTGTCGCCTATTGCGACGGCTCGACGCTCGCGCAGTTCGGGCCGCCCGACATGCGTACGCCGATCGCCTGCTGCCTTGCGTGGCCCGATCGGCTGCCGGTCGCGCTTCCGCGCCTCGACCTCGCGGCGATCGGCCGGCTGACTTTCGAGGCGCCGGACCCGGCCCGGTTTCCGGCGCTTCGGCTGGCGCGCGAGGCGCTGGCGTGCGGCGGCGGCGCCGCCACCGCGCTCAACGCCGCCAATGAAATCGCCGTGCGAGGCTTTCTGCGCGGCGATATCGGTTTTCTCGACATCGTTCCCGTTGTAGAACGCACTGTCGCCAATGTATCCAACGGGCCGATCGCGTCGCTCGACCGCGCGATCGAATCCGACAGACAGGCGCGCGAGGTCGCGCGCGGGCTGGTAGCCGCCGCGCGAAGCGGCCCCGGCCGCGCGCCCCGCCGCCGGATGGAACGCTGATGGAAACGCTCTTCGGCATCGTGTTCGATCTTGCCGCCTTCCTGGCGGTTTTCACCGTGGTCGTGTTCGTCCACGAGTTCGGCCATTACTGGGTCGCGCGCCGCTGCGGCGTGCGGGTGGTCGTTTTCTCGATCGGCTTCGGGCGCGAGCTCTTCGGCTGGACCGACCGCGCGGAAACGCGCTGGCGCGTCTGTCTGGTTCCCCTCGGCGGCTATGTGCGCTTCTTCGGCGACGCGGATCCGTCCAGCCGCGTGTCGCAGCTGCTCGACAAGGCGACGGAGGCCGAGCGCGCCGTGTCGTTCCACCACAAGAGCCTGTTACAGCGCACGGCGATCGTCGCGGCCGGCCCGGCGGCCAATTTCGCGTTGTCCATCGTGCTGCTGAGCCTCCTGTTCGTCGCCGTCGGGCGCCCCGTAACGCCCGCCGTTATCCATGAGCTCGCGCCGGGAGGCGCGGCGGAAGAAGTCGGCCTCGCGCCGGGCGACCGCATCGTCGAGCTGTTCGGCAAGCGCATCGATACGTTCGAGGAAATGCGCGACATCGTGCTCATAAACCCGGAAGTGACGATGACCGCGGTGGCGATGCGCGAGGGGCGCCGCATCGAGTTCTCCATCACGCCGCGCGTCAGGGAAGAAACCGACAGTCTGGGCAATGTCCACCGCATCGGCGCGATCGGCGTCATCGTGGACGAGACCGTGCATCGCCGGCTCGACCCGTTCTCCGCCGTGTTCGCCGCGGTGGGCGACACCTACACGCTGGTCGCCCAAAACCTGTATGCGCTCGGCCAGATTATCGGCGGAACGCGCGACTCCAGCGAGCTCGGCGGCCCCATCTTCATCGCCCAGATGTCGGGCGCGGTCGCCGAGGCCGGCCTGGTCACGATGATTAACTTCATCGTGATCCTGTCGTCGATGCTCGGGCTGATCAACCTGTTTCCGATACCGCTGCTCGACGGCGGCCATCTCGCGTTTTACGCCGCCGAGGCAGTGCGCGGCCGCCCTCTGCCGGCGCGAACGCAGCACTACGGCTATATTGTCGGCCTTGTCATGGTCGTCGCGCTTATGATCATGGTCACATACAACGACCTGACGCGGCCGTCGATTGTCGAGTTCTTCCAGAAACTCGTCGGCTAGGGCCGCATATCGGCGGCGGAACCATCGGGCGGAGTCGAGACAATGCGGGGATTTACGTTGCCGGTCGCCGTCGCGGCGGCGTGGCTGGTGTGCGCCGCCGCGCTTGCGCAGACCGACGCCATTCGCGAGATACGCTTCGAAGGCAACCAGCGCATCGAAGACGAAACGATCCGCTCCTACATGGAGGTCGCCGTCGGCGATCCGTTCGACGCCGCGCGCATCAACGAATCGCTGAAGAGCCTGTTCGACACCGGCCTGTTCGCCGATGTGGCGCTGTCGCGCGATGGCGCCGCGCTGGTCGTCGCCGTCGTCGAGAACCCGGTCATCAACCGGCTCGCCTTCGAGGGCAACCGCCGCATCGAGGACAGCGCGCTCGAGGGCGAGGTCCAGCTGCGCCCCCGCACCGTCTATACGCGCGCCCGCGTCCAAACCGACGTCGCCCGCATACTGGAGGTCTATCGGCGCAGCGGCCGCTTCGCCGCCACGGTCGAGCCGAAGGCGGTGCAGCTCGAGCAGAACCGCGTGGACCTGATTTTCGATATCGACGAGGGCCCGCTTACCAACGTGCGCAGCATTATCTTCGTCGGCAACGAAAATTTCAGCGATGGCGACCTGCGCGAGGTTATCCAGACGCGCGAGGCCCGCTGGTGGCGGTTTTTCACCGCCGCCGACACATACGACGGCGACCGCCTGAGCTTCGACCGCGAGCTCCTGCGGCGCTTCTATCTCGAGGAAGGCTTCGCCGATTTCACCGTCGTCAGCGCATCGGCCGAGCTTACGCCCGACCGGTCGGCGTTCGTCATTACCTTCGTCGTCAACGAGGGGCCGCGCTACCGCTTCGGCGCCATCGACGTCGCGAGCGAACTTCCGGGGGTTAACGCCGAGGATTACCGCGAATACGTCTCGACCGAGGAAGGCGACTGGTACGACAGCCGCGAGGTAGAAGAGACCATCCAGGACCTGACCGACGAAATCGGCGCGCGCGGCGTTTCGTTCGTCGCTGTGGAGCCGCAGGTGACGCGCTCGCGCGAAGACCTCTCCATCGCCGTGACCTACCGCATCGCCGAGGGGCCGCGGGTTTATGTCCAGCGCATCGATATCACGGGCAACTCCCGCACCCTCGACCGGGTGATCCGCCGCAACGTCCGCCTCGCCGAGGGCGACGCTTTCAACGCCGCGAAGATCCGGCGGTCGCGCACGCTCATTCAGAATCTCCGG
This sequence comes from Alphaproteobacteria bacterium, assembly GCA_965201115.1. Lineage (GTDB taxonomy): Bacteria > Pseudomonadota > Alphaproteobacteria > UBA7887 > UBA7887 > JANQOH01. The sequence goes on along the minus strand of OZ241745.1, from coordinate 3,046,130 downwards.
TTTTTCTCGCGGGTGGATATCAACGAATCGCCGGGCGATTCCCCCGATCGTATCGTCCTGAATATCGATGTCGAAGAGGAATCCACCGGCGAGCTGACCTTCGGCGGCGGATATTCCTCGAGCGAGGGACCCAGCGGCCAGATATCGATCCGGGAACGGAATCTCCTGGGCCGCGGGCAAGACCTGTTGCTGCAATTCCGCCTGTCGGGCATCTCGCAGAATATCGATCTCAGTTTCACGGAGCCCTACTTCCTCAATCGGGACTTCGCGGCGGGTTTCGATATCTTCAACCGCGTCCGCGAATACCGCAACAGCGCGTTCGACCGCGAGGAACTGGGCTTTTCGGTGCGCGGCGGCTATCAGCTGTCGGAATACCTGCGCCACACCATCGCCTACACGCTGGAGAACCAGGAGGTTGTGCCCTACGCCGGCGCTTCGCGAACCATTCGCGACCAAGCCGGCAAGGTGCTGCTGTCGCAAATCGACCAGTCTTTCTTCTACGACCGGCGGGAGACCACGCCGACCTCGGTAATCGGCGGCTATTTCGCCCGCTACTCGCTGGGCGTCACCGGCTTGATCGGCGACCGCGAATGGGTGCGCCAAACCATCGGGGGAGGGTATTACCTGCAGCTGTGGGACAACTGGATCGTGTCGGCATTGGCGGAGGCGGGACACATATTCTCCTATGGCGACGACCGCATCCGGATCGCCGACCGGTTCTTTCTCGGCGGCAGCGGTTTTCGCGGGTTCGAAATCGCCGGCCTCGGCCCGCGCGACCGCACCGCCGACACCGCCCTCGGCGGCAATCTGCTATACAAGGGAACGCTCGAGGTCGAGTTCCCGATCGGCCTGCCGAACGAACTCGGCATCAAGGGCCGCGTGTTCTCGATCGCCGGAACGATCTCCGACGTAGACGTCTCGGGGCCGGATATCGTCGATTCCGGCTCCTTGCGCGCGTCGGCCGGTTTCGGCGTTTCGTGGGGCTCGCCGTTCGGCCCGATCCGGATCGACTTCGCCAAGGCGCTGCTCAAGGAGCCCTACGACGAAACGGAAACCCTGAGCTTCGGCTTCGGGACGATCTTCTAGGCGCGGCGGCGCCCAACGCGGAGTGCTGACGACAATGACCCCGATAACCGACCGCAGAGTATCGCGCCTTCTCGTGGCGCTCGCCGCGGCCCTCGCGCCGTTCGCCCTGGCCGCGCACGCGCACGCGCAAGAAGACGAAGTGGACCGCACGCCGCGCATCGGCGTGGTGGACCTGCAGCTGATCATGCGCGACTCCACCGCAGCGGCCGCGGTCCGCGCCGAGATCGAAACGCAGCAGGCCCGGTACCGCGAGGAAATTTCGGCGCGCGAATCGGACCTGCGCGAGCGCCAGGCCGAGCTGGAGCGCCAGCGCACCATCCTGTCGGCCGAAGCGTTCGCCGAACGCGAAGCCGAGTTCGCCCGCGCGGTCGAGGCCCTGCAACGCGAGGTCGGCAACCGCAACCGCACGCTGGAGGAACGTCTCGCCTACGGCATGCAGCAGGTGCAGGTCGGCGCGTTGCGCGTGATCGCCGAAATCGCCGACGATATGTCCCTCGGCCTGGTCCTCGACAAGTCCCAGCTGCTTTTGGTCGCCAAGGGCCTCGAATTCTCCGACACCGTGATCGAACAGCTCAACGCCGAACTCCCGTCGGTCTCGACGACGCCGCCGGCCGACGACGCGCCCGACGGCTAGGCGGCGCGGCATCGATGCCCGACCCGCGGTTCTACCCCGCCCCCGAGCCGATCGCCGTCGGCGTCCTCGCCGGCCGGATCGGCGCCGAACTCGCCGCCGACGGCGACCCCGGGCGCATGATCTCCGGCGCCGCGCCGCTCGACAGCGCCGGCGAAAACGACCTGAGCTTCTTCGGCAACCGCAAATATATCGACCATCTGGCGAGGACGCGCGCGGGCGCCGTCGTGCTCGCGCCGGCAATGCGCGACCGCGCCCCCGCCGCCGCCGCGCCGGTGCTCGCCGACGACCCCTACCGCGCTTACGCGCGCGCAACGCAACTGCTCTACCCGATCCGGCGCATCGACCGCCCGGGCATCGCCCCCGGGGCGCATATCGACCCGTCCGCCGCTATCGGCCCCGGCTGCCAGATAGACGCCGGCGCGGTGCTCGGCGCGCGGGCGGAAATCGGCGCGCGCTGCCGCATCGGCGCCAACGCCGTCGTCGGCGCCGGCGTCGTCATCGGCGACGACTGCGCCATCGGCGCCGGCGCCGCGCTAAGCCATTGCCTGATCGGCAACCGCGTCGTCCTGCACCCGGGCGTATGCATCGGGCAGGACGGGTTCGGCTTCGCAATGTCGATGGAAGGCCATGAGACCATCGTGCAGCTCGGGCGCGTCATCGTCGGGGACGACGTCGAAATCGGCGCCAACGCCACCGTCGATCGCGGCTCCGGGCCCGATACCGTCATCGGCGCGGGGACGCGCATCGATAATCTCGTCCAAATCGCGCATAATGTGCATATCGGCCGCAACTGCGCGCTGGCGGCGCAATCCGGCATCGCCGGCAGCACGCATATCGGGGATTCGGCGGTGCTGGCCGGGCAGGCCGGAGTCGCCAATCATTTGCGGATCGGGGACGGCGCGCAAATCGGCGGCCAAAGCGGGGTCATGCGCAACCTGCCCGCCGGCGCCCGGGTCGTCGGCACGCCCGCGCGGCCCGGACGCGAGTTTTTCAGGTTGATGGCGCTATGGAACCGACAGGCGAACGCCCGAAAGACGAGACGATGAGCGCCGCCGCCGCGGCGATCGACACGGCGCGGATCATGGAGATGATCCCCCATCGCGCGCCGTTCCTGCTGATCGACCGCATAGTCGAATTCTCCGCCGGCGAGTACGCGGTGGGGTTGAAGAACGTGACCATCAACGAGCCGCAATTCGCGGGCCACTTCCCCTCCGCGCCGGTCATGCCCGGGGTGCTGATCATCGAATCGATGGCGCAGACCTCGGCGGTGTTCGTCGTCGCCACGCTCGGCGGCAAGGCCGACGGAAAGCTCGTCTATTTCATGAGCGTCGACGGCGCGCGCTTTCGCAAGCCCGTCGTTCCGGGCGACACCATGATAATTCGCGTGGACCAGGTGGCGAACCGCCGCAATGTGTGGAAATCCGCCTGCCGGGTCACCGTGGACGGGACGCTCGTCGCGGAAGCGAAAATCTCGGCCATGATCATGGATCCGGAACGATGACCCCGGGCGCGGGCGGCCCGCCCGTCCACCCGACGGCGATTGTCGAGGACGGCGCCCGCATCCATCCCACCGCCGTTGTCGGCCCCTATTGCTGCGTCGGACCGGAGGCGGTTCTCGGCGCCGGCGTGAAACTGCGTTCCCACGTCGCGGTGGCGGGGCGGACCGAGATCGGCGAGGACACCGAGATCTACCCCTTCTCGTCCATAGGCAGCCCCCCGCAGGACCTTAAATACCGGGGCGAGCCGTCGCGGCTGGTGGTCGGCGCCCGCAACGTCATTCGCGAACACGCGACGATGAACCCCGGCACCCGGGGCGGCGGCATGGTCACGCGAATCGGCGACGACTGCCTGTTCATGGTCGGCGCGCATGTGGCGCACGACTGCCGCATCGGCGACCGCGTTATCCTGGTCAACAACGCCACGCTGGCCGGCCATGTGACGGTGGAGGATTACGCCATCCTCGGCGGCCTGAGCGCCGTCCATCAATATGTGCGTATCGGTCGCCACGCCATGGTCGGCGGCATGAGCGGCGTCGAAAGCAACGTGATCCCCTACGGTTCGGTCGTGGGCAACCGCGCGCATCTCTCGGGCCTGAACGTGGTCGGCCTCAAGCGCCGCGGCTTCTCCAATTCCACGATCCACGAAATGCGCAAGGCCTACCGGCTGCTTTTCGCCGAGGAAGGCACGATGGCCGAGCGCCTCGACGACGTCGCCGAGGAATTCGCCGAGGTCGATCCCGTCATGGAAATCGTCCATTTCATGCGCGCCGAGAGCCCCCGCGCCCTCTGCCAGCCGAAACAGGAAAGTGCCGCCTGAACTCGGCGTGCTCGCCGGCGGCGGCGCCCTGCCCGGCGAACTCGTGGCGGCCGCCCGCCGCGGGGGGCGCGAAACCTTCGTCGTCGCCGTCGAGGGCATAACCGACGCCGGCGCGACGGCGGACACGGAACATGTCTGGGTCGCTCCCGGCGCGTTCGGCCGCATGATCGACGCGCTCAAGAAGAGCGGAGTCGAGGACGTGGTCCTCGCCGGCCGCGCCGTGCGGCCCGACTGGTCGAAACTCGCGCTCGACGGGCGCGCGATTCGCATGCTCCCGCGCCTCCTGGCCGCGAACGGCGGCGACAACGCGCTGCTTTCGCTTGCCATTCGCGAACTGGAGAGCGAAGGCTTCCGCGTTGTCGGCGTCGATTCGGTGGCGTCGGAATTGACGATCGGGCCCGGTCCGGCGGGCCGCGTGCGCGCCGGCCGCGCCGCCCGCGCCGACATCGCCCGCGGCGCGGCGGTGCTTGCGGCCCTCGGTGCGCACGACGTCGGCCAGGCCGCCGTGGTCCATGACGGCGCCGTGCTCGGAATCGAGGCCGCCGAGGGAACGGACGCCCTCATCGAACGCTGCGCCCGCCTGCGCCGCGCAGACAAGGGCGGCGTTCTCGTCAAATGCGCGAAGTCGCATCAGGACCGCCGCGTCGATCTCCCCGCCATCGGCCCCGACACGGTGAGCGCCCTGGCCCGCGCCCGCATGGCCGGCGCCGCCCTTGAAGCCGGCGCCGCCCTGATCCTCGAACGCAGCCGCACCGTCGCCGCCGCCGACCGCGCCCGCATCTTCCTGTGCGGCATCGACGCAACCGCTTGACGCTCGCAAGGGCGCCGAAGGACTCCGCCGCTATATGCGCCCGCGGGCGCAACCCCGCCTGAATGGCCTCCGCCTCGCCATCGATCTTCCTCGTGGCCGGCGAACCCTCCGGCGACGCGCTCGGCGGGCGGCTGATGGCCGCGCTGCGCCGCCGCACGGGTGGGCGAATTGCGTTCGGGGGCGTCGGCGGCGAACACATGGCCGCCGAGGGCCTCGACAGCCTCTTCCCCATGTCCGACCTGTCGGTGATGGGGCTGGCGGAAGTTCTGCCGCGCGCGCCGCGCCTGCTCCGCCGCCTGCGCCGGACGGCCGCCGCGATTCGCGCGCGGCGGCCCGATGTCGTTGTCACCGTCGATTCGCCGGGTTTCAACGTCCGGCTTGCGCGCCGCCTTCGCGGCTTCGACCGGCCGCTGATCCACTATGTCGCGCCGAGCGTATGGGCGTGGCGCCCCAAGCGGGCGCGGACCATGGCGGCGCTGTTCGACCGGCTTCTGGCGCTGTTGCCGTTCGAGCCGCCGTGGTTCGAGCGCGCCGGCCTCCCCTGCGATTATGTCGGCCATCCCGCGCTGGAAGAGCCGCTTCCCTCGGGCGCGGATTTCCGCGCGCGGCGCGGCGTTCCCGCCGGCGCGCGCCTGCTCGCCTTGCTGCCCGGCAGCCGCGCCGCGGAAGTGCGCCGCCTGTTGCCGCCCTATCTCGAGGCGGCGCGGCTGCTGATCGACCGGTTCCCCGGACTCCGGCTGGCGACCGCGACCGTGCCTGCGGTCGCCGACGCGGTTCGAGCGTCGCCGTGGCCGCGGCCGCCGCTCGTCGCCGCCGAACCGTCCGAACGCGGCGCAATGCTCGCCGCCGCCGACGCCGCCATCGCGACTTCGGGCACGATAACGCTGGAACTCGCCGCCGCGCGTACGCCGACCGTCATCTGCTACCGGGTCGCGCCGGCGACTTGGACCATCGCCCGGCGGATCGTGCATGCGGAGCATATCGGCCTTGCGAATCTCGTTCTCGGCCGCCGCGCGATCCCCGAACTCGTGCAATCGGAATGCACGCCGCCGATGATCGCGCGGCGCGTCGAGCCGCTGCTGCTTGATTCCGGCGCGCGACAAGCGCAAATTGCCGCCATGGACCGCGCCGTGGAAGCGCTGCGCGGCCCCGGCCCGGCGGCGCGCCCCTCCGACCGCGCGGCGCGGATAGCGATCGACGCCATTGGCAAGCAAAGGCGGGTGAAACATGTCTGACGGCAACGGCTTCCGGATGCTGCACACGATGCTGCGGGTGAAGGATCTCGACGCCTCGATCGCCTTCTACACCGAGGGTTTGGGGATGCGGCTGCTGCGCCGCAACGATTTCCCCGGCGGCCGCTTCACGCTCGCTTTCGTCGGCTACGGGCCGGAGGATAGCCACACCGTGCTGGAGCTCACGCATAACTGGGACCGGGAAACGCCCTACGAACTCGGCGCGGGCTACGGGCATATCGCCGTCGGCGTGCCCGACATTTACGGTACATGCGCGGAGCTCAAGACGCGCGGAGTCAACGTTGTGCGCGAACCGGGCCCGATGAAACACGGCTCCACCGTTATAGCCTTCGTCGAAGACCCCGACGGCTACAAGGTGGAGCTGATCGAAAAACGATGACCGAAACCGGAAGCGACGCCCCACGCGCGGCCGCCGGCGCGGGCGAGCCCGGCGCGCCCGTTCCCGCGGAAACAGCGCCCCGCGTTGCGCCGCCCGCGGAGCGCGGCGCCGATCTCGCGTGGGTCGAGGCCGAAGAACGCAAGCGCAATGCCGACCTGCGCGAAAAAACGCTCGAATTCGAGCGCGAATCGGCGGAACGCCGCCACATGCTCGCGCTCCGCGTCTTCGCTTGGGGAGGCGGCTTCATCGCCCTTTTGCTTGCCGTGTCCCTCGCGTTCGTGTTTCTCGGCTCCGAACCGCAGAGCGCATACGCCAAGGATCTGTTGCGGAGCCTCGGGATCGCGCTCGCCGGCGGCGGCGCGCTCCAAATGATCGTCCAAACGCTGCGCTGGCTCTTCGGACGTTAGCGGCTTCTCCCTGTTCCTGCCCGGTCTCGCGGCGCCGCCGCCTGCGGCGCGCCGAGAAACCCTTCCAGCCGCCCCCGCAACGAATGTTCGTGCTTCAACTCGCACTCCCAGAGCGTCAGGACCGTCCATCCGTCCGCCGCCAGGGCCTCGAGGTTCCGCGCGTGGCGCTCGACATTGCGCCCGATCTTGCGCCGCCAGTATTCGACGTTCGTCGCCGGCATGCGCGCGCCGCGCTTGCAGTCGTGGCCGTGCCAAAAGCATCCGTGGACGAAAACCGCCTTGCGCCGCCCGCGAAACACAATGTCCGGCGCGCCGGGAAGGTCCGTCGCGTGCAGCCGGTAGCGGTAGCCCGCCCGGTGGAGCAACCGCCGCACGCGCATTTCCGGCTTCGTGTCGCGGCTCTTGACCGCGCGCATCGTCGCGCGGCGGCGCTCCGAAACCGGACCGGGACGCGGCGCGGCGGGTTTGCCGATCATGCCGCCGCCCTCGCGGGCGCGCTTCCGGCGAGCGCCGGCTCCAGCAGCCCGCACGCGAGATGGCGCACCACGGGCACAACAACCCCGTCCCCGGCCAAGCGATAAGCCTCGTTGTAATTGTCGGGGAGCGCGTATTCGTCGGGCAGGCCCATCAGCCGCGCGGCTTCGCGGGCCGACATCAGCCGCGACCGGACGGTTCCGTTCTCCACTGCCAGAAGGGTCTGCCGGCTGGAGCCTCCGCCCGGCGTGCGCAGGCAGCCGGCAATGTCGTCGAACCGAACCTCCGCGCGCTGTATCTTGCGGCCCGCCTTGTCTCGCCGCGTGCGCTTGTACACGGCGCCGATCGCCCGGCCGCCGCGCCGCGCCGCCGCGCGGACTTTCGCCGCATTGGTCGCGCTCATCATGCCCAGGAGCCGGTCCGTTTCTTCCGGCGCATGCCAGGCGGCGCCCCGCCGATCGTCCTCCGTCAGGTCTGCCAGGCCCATGTTGCGCGGCGGCGGCGGCGCGAGCGGCCACCAGACCCAATTCTCGCGGCTGGCGCCGGGCAGCGAGAAATATGCGCGCCGGATCGCGGGAGGATGGAAAACCCCGCGCGGCCCGGTCCCCGCGAGTTCGCGCGGCAACCGAATGTCCGCCCGCAACGCGACGACAAAGAGCCGCGGCCGCGATTGCGGAACGAACATGACCGCATCGACGATCAGCGCGCCGAAGCGGTATCCGCCTTGCCGCAAGGCTTCGCAGATCGCGGCGAAGTCCTTTCCGTCATGGGAGGTCACCGCGCCGCGCACATTCTCGAGGACGACCGCCGCCGGCGCCCGGCCCGCGCGCGCGAGGGCCGCGATCAACTCCCAAAACGGCCAGAACGCGCCCGAGCGCGCGCCCGCCAGCCCGGCGCCCCGCCCCGCCAGCGAAAGGTCCTGACACGGAAACGAAGCCCACGCCAAGTCGGCGCGGCCGGGAAGGTCCGCCGTCGAGAGCGTCCGCACATCGGCGCACACGAGTTCGTCCGCGCCCCAGTTCCGGCGGTAGGCCGCAGCTTTCGCGCGGTCGCAGTCGTTCGCGAACAGGCAGCGCCACCCGGTCCCCAACCCGGCCCGCGCCATGCCGCCGCCCGCAAAGAATTCGTAAAACGCGCGCGCCATTTCCCCGCACGCTAGGCGCCGCGCCCGCCCCCGTCAACGCCTCCCTCGCGCACGCCGCAAGACGCTCGCGCGCCCGGCGCCGCCGCGGCAGTCGGGCCGAAACGCCGCCGGCCGATTATCGACCCCCCGGCAATGAGAGAATCGCCATGATACGCCGCGCGATTTCAGAAAATTCGCCCCAAGGCGCGGTGCTCCCGATACGAAAGCCACCTTCTTGAGCGCTTGGTAGCCGCCCAGTTTGTAGCGCCACACGGCGGCGGGCACGTTGCGCCACAACGCGCGGTCGTCGATATGCACATCGTATGTCGTCGCGCCAAGCGACGGGTTCGCGGCGCGCTCTCCGGGCGCCGGCGGGCGTTCGACGGCGCGGCCCTGACCGGGCATGACGGCGCCCCCGCTCGGGGAGAACCCCAGCTGGCGGCAACCTCAAAATCGTCGCCCGTCATGCAGCGCCCGTCGATGGCGGCAGGTATGGCGGACGGCGGCGAGTCCGGGGCGCAGCGCGCCTTCGGTAACGCCGGCCACGCGCACTTCAGGATCGAGCAGGGCGGCGAGCCCGCGGTCCCGCACCGCTGCCTGAACAACGCGTCACCCACGGACGTAGCCCCCGCCGTTGCCTCGGCGGACGCCGTCGCCGGCCTCGTGGCCTTCGCAGGTGTCGTGCTTGCCGCCAACGGCTATGCCGAGCAGCGCGAAGAGTGGGGCCGGCAAGGCCGGATCGTGCGGCCCGGTTGGATCTATCGCATCCCGGTCGCGCCGATCACGAACGATTTGGCGCCGCTCATAGACAATCTGCCGGGCAAGAACGGCGGAATGCCGCGCGTGATCGGTTACGATGGCCAATATACCCGCAACGCGCCCGGCGCTCTCGCGATATTCGTTTTGCCTCGCGACGCCGGAAACGATGGCGAGCTGGAGTCGTTGAGCGCCGGGTTCGAGACCTTCCATCCCGTACTATTTCACGGCGCCGAGGGCGAACGCGCCATGTGGCAGGAAGGAGAGCATCGCCCCGAATCCCGCTACGCGCACAACGTAATTTGGGCCTCTCCCGACGTCATGCGCGGCAAGCGTGTCACGGAATACGAGCGCTACCGGGACGAGATCGAGCGTGTAATTGCCTAGCCCGCATTTCTCATACGGGTGGTTGTCGTGCGGTTTGTGCGTCGTTGGTTGTCGTGCGTGCGTGTTTTCGTGGTCGGGGGGCTTGGCGGGCATTTTCGGGGCGCGTTGGGGCGGTCCGCCGTTTGGCGGTGGGCCGCGTTCCGGGCTGTTCCTGCGTTGTTGAGGGGAAGGGCGAGAGTGGCCGCGTTACGCCGCGGCGGCGGATAATCGTTGGCAGGCGATACGGAACTCGCGCTGGAAGGGATGCGCGGCGTTCATGGCGATCTTGACGCGGCGCACGGTGACGCGGACCCAAGCGCCGATCTTGAGCAGTTTCAGGCGCAGGCTCCCGCATGTGGCGACCGCCAGTTCGGTGTAGTCGAGGCCGATGCGGCGCAGTGCGCACAGCAACACATAAGCCATGGACGCGAACCACAGGCGCAGCTGGTTGGCCCGCATGGCCCGCGTCGACGTGCGGTCGGCGAACAAGTCGAGTTGGCACTCCTTGATCCGGTTCTCCATCTCGCCGCGTTGGCAGTAAAGCCGCTCGTAGAGATGCCGGGCGCGGACCCGATGGGTTGCAATCGAGGTGACGACGAAACGCGGGTTGGCCTTGCCGTGGGTCCACTCGGCCTTGGCGACGACGCGGCGCGCGCAGCTCCAGCTGTCGCGCGTCCTCCACATGAAGTCCTTGAAGCGGCGTTGCGGCTTGCCCGAACCCGCGCTGTGCGCTTGCGCCGCCGCCAGTTCGGTCTCGACTTCCGCCGCCAGACGGGGGTTCCGCGCCAAGCCCAACAGGTAATCGACGCCGTTGGCCTCGCACCACGCCATCAGCGCCTCGCGGGCGAACCCCGAATCGGCGCGCACCATTATCCGCACGCGGGGCCAATGCCGCCGCAACCGCGACACAATCCGCTCAACAGTCTCCACGGCCCCGGCCGCCCCATCCTCATTCGCCGGGCGCAACCGCGCCGCCAAAAGATGACGACCGCAAGTCGCATAAAGCGGAAGATAGCAATAGCCGCCGTAGTAGCCGTGGAAAAAACGACCCTCCTGGCGACCGTGAAGCCGATCGTCCGTGGCGTCGAGATCGATAACCAAGCGAGCCGGGGGCCGCTTGTGCGCCTCCACAAACAGTGTCAGGAACAAATCCTCAATTGCCGAGCCGTCATGCGCGATCCGGCAATACCGCGACGGCCCCGCGCCCCCCAACTCAAGGCGGTTCAGCGTCGATTTGCCCGCAAGCGGCGCACAGTCCGAACGACGCGACGCCAACTTCCCCGCCAACACGGCCATGACCGGATCGTGACGCAACGCATCGTGGTCGTTCAGGTCCTCATATCCCAATGCGATCCCGAACACGCGCTGCATGACCAGCGTCCGAACATCGTGCTCGACAAGATGACGCGCACGCCCATCGGTGAAACAGGCCGCAAACCGATCGACCAGACCCACCGCCGCATCCGCCCGGCCAAGCAACAATGCCCCCGCGTCCGACGTCACCGTCCCGCCGTCGAACGCCGCCACAACCGCGCGACCGTCGACCGGTTGAAAACCGCCCAGCGCCGTGCTACACTCCGTCTGCATCGGGGAACACCTCCGTGCCGCGATATGTGCATACTCAACAACACTATATCGCACACAGAGCCCCGATGCCCCAAACCCGTATGAGAAATGCGGGCTAGATCGGGAGCGAACGGCCGCCGGCGCCGACCGCGCGGTAAATTTCGTTCTTGGCTTTTCATCGGCCCGTTCGCGGCGAACGCTTCGCGCCGCTTCGGGACGAGTCGGCGCGCCGCAAATCGAGCGCGCCCAACCGCAGAAGAAGACAAGTGAACTACAAGGCATTGACGAGCCTGGTCGCGATCGGCTTTATATCGGCGACGGGCACGTTGCTCGCGAACGCGTTGGGGAGCGCGGTTTATGCCCGGGAAAACGAGAATTTCCACCACGGAAGCGATGACGCTACGAGATTGCGGAATCATATCAACGGCTATTGATATTGAACTTTCTGTGCCCATTTTGTAAGCGTCCGGTTATGGGGCTATTGGGTTTTTACGGTGGTGTTTTGTGTTTCCAGTTCCACGGCATGAGTTCGTGGATTCGGTTTGTTTTGTAGTCCTGGATACGATTGAGTGTGTCTGCGATCCATGCTCGTGGGTCGACGCCGTTTAGTTTTGCGGTTTCGATGAGCGTGTATGCGGTTGCGGCGGTTGCGCCGCCGGCTTCGGAGCCGACGAAGAGCCAGTTTTTGCGTCCGAGGGCGACGCCGCGGATGGCGCGTTCGGCAGTATTGTTGTCGAGTTCGAGCGTTCCGTTGTCGAGCCATGGGCGCAGGCGGGCCAGTCGCGCGCGTGCATAGCGGATGGCGCCGGCCAGCGGCGTCCTGGCGGGTATGTTCGGGCTCTGTCGGGCGAGCCATGTTTCGAGGTCGTCGAAGAGGGGCCTGGCCCTGGCCTGGCGGATACGGACGCGCTCTTCGGGCGTTTGCCCGCGAGCTTCGGCCTCGACGGCGTACAAGGCGGCGATGCGCTCGACGGCTTCCCTGGCGACCGGCGCGCCCCGATTGTGCGCGAGGTCGACGAACTTGCGCCGGACATGGGCCATGCAGGGGGCTTCGCGGATGCGGCCTGTGCGGTAGAGTTCCGCGAACCCGGCATAGCCGTCGGCGTGCATCCAGCCCTTGAAGCCGGCGAGGTGTCGGCGCGGATTCTCGCCCTTGCGGTTGGCGCTGAAGCGGTAGCAGGCGGCCGGCGGCGCGGTTCCGCGCCACGGTCGTTCGTCGCGGGCATAGACCCATAGCCGTGCAGTGCGGGTCTTGCCCCTGGCGCCTTCGCCGCGCGGGGTTTGCAGGCGCACCGTGGTATCGTCGGCGAAGATGGCGCCGCCAGCGCGCACATGGTTGCCGATCCCGTTGGCGACCGGCTCCAGCAAGGCGGCGCTCTTGCCGACCCATTCGGCCAGTGTCGAGCGGTCGAGGTCGATGCCGTCGCGGGCGAACATTTGCGCTTGGCGGTAGAGCGGGAGATGGTCGGCATATTTGCTCACCAGAACATGGGCAAGCAGGCCGGGTCCGGGGCGTCCGCGCTCGATGGGGCGCGGCGGCAGCGGCGCCTGGCAAAAGCGTGCGCAGGCGCGGCAGACCGTGCGCGGTCTCACGATGCGGTTGACTACGAAACGACCGGGTATGTACTCCAGTTCCTCGGTGACATCCGCGCCGACGGTCTTGAGCGCGCCGCCGCAGGCCCCGCAGGGGCTTGCGGGTTCCAGCACCGTCTCGCGGCGCGGCAGACGGTCCGGCAACGGGCGGCGCTTGCGCCGCGGCGCGCGTGCGGCGGCGGGTTCGGGTTGCGGGGGCGGGCTTGCGGCGCGGACGATCTCTTCGTTCTCCAGCGCCAGTTGCAACTGCGCCAAGGCTTCCGAGCGCGCCCCGAAACGATGCCGGCGCATCCCCGCCAACTCGTGACGCAACTTCTCAATCAGGATATCGCGCGCCTTCAACGCCTCCGCGCGCGACCGCAGCGCTTCCTCGCGAGCCTGCAACTCGGCCGCCAGGGACGCCACCATGTCCTTCAGGCGGGCGGGATCGTCGGGGAGAGGCGCGGCGCGGTCAAGCATGAACGAACAATACCGACCCCAACCCCACAAGGCAAGCGCAAAATAGGAAATATCGAAAAAATATTTCCTCCCTGTGCCTCCCTCCCAAACGCTATCCTGCCACCGCAAGCCGCCGCGTTCGAACCGGCCACCGCCAATCGACGCACTCATGCAGCAGCGACAACCGTGCAGGCATCGAAACAAGACCCCCATACGAAGCCGACAGCCAAACAAAACGACCCCCGAAATACCGAAACCCATAAACATAACCGACAATGACCAAGCGGGATAACCGGACGCTTACCCCATTTTCGCGTGCCGATGGATGCGATTTTCTCCGGCATGGCGATCAGGCGGCTCCAAGCGTCGCAGGCGGCATCGACAATGTCGCCGTAGCTCTCGAAGACGCGGTTGGATAACCGCGTCTGGCGCAGATACTGCCAGATGTTCCCCACCGGGTTGAGTTCGGGCGCGTAGGGCGGCAGCGGCAAGGGGCCGATATTGCGCGGCCATTCGAGCGCGTCGGCGGTGTGCCGGGCGGCGCCGTCGAGCAGGAGAATGGCATGAGCGCCGGGCCGGACGATGCGCGCAATCTCGTCGATGCGGTGTTGCATTGCCTCGGTGTTCGCCATGGGCATGACGACCGCGGCGCCGGCGCCGCGCGCCGGGCAGATGGCGCCGAACGGATACGCGCTACCGTAGCGCAGGCCGCGCAACTGGCGCGGTCGCGTGCCCGTGTGCGCCCATTGCGGCGCCAGCCCGTTCTTTTGGCCGAGCCGCATCTCATCCCGCCGCCATATCTCGAACCCGGTCCCTTCGGGCAGTTCGGCAACCCGCTCGCTCACGGCTTGGGGGAAGACTTTTTTTATATGCGTCAACGACCTCCGCATCCTGCTTCGGATGTTGCGGGCGCGCGCTCATGTGCGAAAACCCCAGCTCGTGGAGAAGCCGCGACACCGAGCGCTCATGATACTCCACCCCGAACCGGCACTCGATCTCCGCCCGCAGGTCAACGCGCCGCCGGGCCGCCACGCCATCGGTCTGCGGATCGGGGCCGGTCTCGACGAGCTCAGCCAGCTCCGCCAACTGCGCCGCGCTCAACCGCCGACGCGCCCCCGGAGCCTTGCGGCTCGCAAGACCGTCCGGACCCCCGGCGTTGAAGCGACGCACCCAGTCCCGAAGCGTCTGACGGCTCATCCCGCACAACGCCGCAGCCTCGGCGCGCGACTTCCCCTCGTACACCGCCGCAATCGACAGAAGCCGACACGCCTGGGCGCTATCTCCCGCCGCCCGAGCCACCGCGCGAACCCGAACCGCGTCAAAGTCCGTTCGCAACGCTATCGTCATCACACTACCCTCTTGGGCGGTCGCACAAGAACATAACCAACTCATATCGCCATCGAACGGACAATAGTAACGAGTCAACATCAATAACCCTTGGCATGAGATTGGAGTGAATTCTCCTGCGTTTCATCCTTGACCGTGAATTCGACAGACCACATGGGGGATTGTCCCGGAACATGGTAAGGACCAAATTGACCTGTGACGATGTGAGATATCGGGTAATCAGGAAGTTCAACCATCAACAAACAAGAATCCATCATGAACGCATCCACACCCGCTACATGACCAAGGTTGTCATATTCGTATCCATGCCGTCTGCGTTCCTCGGAAAGATCGCCCAAGTCGTTTGGAAAAACATGGAGAAAAAAACCTCCTCCAGTATCAGCTCTTGCACAGGAATGTCTCACATAATACAAATTCCGACCTTCTAGATATATGTCGAAATTCGCCCTTGCGACGAGCCTACTGTGCCCGATCATATCCTCAATTGCCGGTTCTACTGTCCCCGCGGTTGAACCTGACAAAAATCTCCTGTGTATGGCGACAACCAAGTACCCATTGAAAACACCAATCACGTCATAGAGACCGTACGGATCCACATATCCTGTTCCTTCTTTATCGTAAGACTCATAAAGAAGTTTCACGATATTGCATAACAATGGCCGCGAACTGTGCGTCTCGGCGCCGCCACACATCACAGCATCTCCGAATCCTGCCGCCAAGGCTGTCGACGCCCATCCCAGCCCGTCATATATGTGTGAACCTCCGCGGGCCAAATTTAGTTTCTCCTCGATTGATCTCGTCGCGGCGCGTATCATGGACGGGGTTGTGTTCAGCAAAACAACTCCCTTATACAGACTTGGGTCCATTGGCGCGACACGGACAAGACCATCCACCCAAGCATCGCTTACCGCCGCGTTGTACAGTTTATCATCTATCGTTTGTAGCGCCCAGCCGAAGGAAAACAATAACAATGTCACCCGCATCGATATGCCCTTCCATCGGCTTTTGGAGACCTGCGACAGAAACAGGAGCGCAGCCACTCCGATTGCCATGGGTACAGCACTCCTTAATTGAATAACTACCCCAATCGGTATTACCGCTATATAAGGCGCCAGAAGTATTGTCGCGAACAGAATCTTTGCCGGCCAATGGCGTCGATCGGTAAATATTACCGGCATCAAGGCGCCAAGCGTAGCGAATATCAACCATATATTGGATGTTAACAGCGCATTAACATGATGATACAGAGTTTCAATAGAAGTCAAGGCCGTAATCCCCCAAGCGGTAACGTCCCATTCGCCGGATTCCGTACCGGCAACCTTGCGCCACTCGGCGATATCCAAGCCAATCTGCCCCTCTCCGCTGTCGATCAGGGTAAACAAGTAGATAATCGCCATATTCACTCCCCAACCCAAGAAGGCGCCGCCTGCCCACGGAGGTACTATACGCGTCAACAGTGTTTTAAAATTTGCCTTATATCCGGATCGAGACAGGAGCGGAAGATGCAACAATGGGAGCATGAAGTACAGATGGAAAATACATCCAGAGAACAGTATCCCGAATATGAGGTAGAACGGGAGCACTCGAGTGCATGATACAACGGCCGCGGCCGCAAACAGCAAGAAAAACGAAGGCAGCGTGACCACTGGCCATGCTAGCTGTTGAGCGACAGGCAGCGACTGCACACACAGTGCGGCGAAGGCAAAGGAGTACCACACGTCGGAGGCATACCGTTTTGCGGCTACGAAAACAAAAAAGAAAAATAAAGCCAGATTCGCGAAGACAGCAAACGTGCCGTCTACGTGTTCAAGAAGCGGTCGCAACAGCTCATGCAACCACCGCCCCTCCGCAAGCAGATAAATGTGTATTGTGTAAATCTCGCCTGTAGGGCCGGCGCCTGTCCACGTTCGCAAGTGCGGGATAGCGTCGCGCGCCCAAACGCCGAGTTGCGAGTAGCTCCATAATGTAAAGCATAATATAGCTAACGCTATTACGCCGAAAACGCGCGGGTCAGTTATAATGCGACGCGCAGACACGGTCATGGCGTAATGCCTCTGGCAATACCGGCAAACATGATATGCGCCGTTAACCCAAGTTCACCACTGTATTCGATAGTCGTTATACCAGCGGCTATCGATACTGACCCTTTTGCGCCCACTTTCGCGTGCCGATAGACGTGATTTCCTTTGGCATGGCGATCAGGCGGTTCCAAGCGTCTCAGGCAGCGTCGACAATGTCGTCGTAGCTCTCGAAGACGCGGTTGGATAGCCACGTCTGGCGCAGGGGCTACAGACGTTTTCTTCCGGGTTGAGTTTGGGCGCGCGCGTAGCGACTGCAGCAAGGGGCCGATATTGTGCGGCCATTCAAGCGCGTCGGCGGTGTGCCAAGCGGCGCCGGCATTCGCGCCCGACGACGATATAGCGATAGCCCTTCTGGGAGAGCCAAGCGATTCGGTCTTCGGCAGCGACGCCGCGGCCCGTGACGATGAGAGCGCCGACGGGGGCGAGGGCGGCGAGCATTTCCGCCAGCGTGTAGTGTTCGTCGACGTGCCCGGCAAACACTTTCGAACGGCGCACGAAGCCTCTGGCGTCGACCACGACGCCGAGAGTAAACCGGAGGCGGTCGTTGCGCTTCTCTTTCGAGTCTCCGCACTGCGCGCCTTGGGGAGGTCGGCGGCCGCGCCACGCGCGCGATGATCGGGCCGATGGGGCCGCGCAGCGGCGCGCCAACGCCCGGTATTGTCAGAAGCGCCGTCGAGCCCAGCCGTCCAGCGCCCACAGGCCCGCATGCTCAACGCCGACCGGGCGCGGCGCGCCATGTGCAGCGTGTCCGTGCACGCCGCCCGGACGTCGCCCGGCCCACGGTCTGGCAGATCGCCTTGCCGCCGTGCTTCGGCGTCTACTTCCGGCGGGCAGTCCGGCGCCAGCGTCGCCTGCTCGCCGAGCGCGTTCTCGATGCGCCGGCACAGCAGCGACCGGACGCCTTGCGGGAACGCAAAGCGGCGGCCGAGGTTGAGCATCGCGCGCTGGCGCACCTTGGCGCCGACGCGTTCCGAGCGCACCGGGCGGTGGGTGTAAATAGCGCTCGCCGCCCTCGGCGCTGCGGGGGGGGGGGGCAAAACAGGCCATAGCCTTGTTACCGGCGGTACCGGGGAGCGGAAAAAGCCGAACAGGCGGCCGGCCACAAGCATCCACGTGGCGGCCATAAAGGCCAGCGCCCATTGCATGGCGCCGCGCCCGGATTCGAGCACGGCGATACCGGCCTTGGCGGCGGCGGTCTCGTTCACGACAGTGATAATGGCTACGGATCGGCTTGGCGCGTCAGCAGCAAAAGCGGACATCGCTCTACGCTCCGGTGTCGATGGCGTTCGGGGCAATATAGCGCGGGGCGCAGGCGCCGGTCAAGCGCGCCGGTCCCGGGCTCGCTGGCGCGTTGCGCCGAGGGCCGGCAAAGCATCCGTACGGAAACCTCCGGCGGGTTCCGAAGATCCGCGTCGATAACCGCGACAGCGTTTCCGCCCGCATCGGCAGCCCCGCCGTCATGGCGATTCGGCGCCCGAAATTCCGCGACCGCGCAACGACACGCACGTGCGAATCGGCGCCTGCACGGCTCCGGCTGCGCCGCTGACATGGGCGTCTCGTCGAAAATTCCGCTTCATGGCGCCGCCGCGATCCTCCGGGGACGCGCCGGCCCCGGAATAGAACACCTTCGATGCGCTCGGACGCTCGCCGAACGCATCCGTCAACGATTTACAGGCGCGCGCGGCGTCAGAAGCGCAGCTGTACATGTGCGCGGGCTTCGGTTGCGCGGTCGCCGTCGGTGTGGCGGCGGAAGGCGGCTTGCACGGACACGGAGGCGGCGGGGAGCGGCGCGTAGTGCAGGGCGGCGCGCGCCTCGCGGCTCCAGGGGCTCGGCGCGATTTCCACGTCGCCGAAAGCTGTGCGCGCGAAGCCGCCCGCAAATCGGTCGACATGCGCCGACACCGAGGCGTCGAGACCCGGGGCCAACGCGAAGTGCGCGCGCGCCGTCGCGCCCAGCGCCGCGCCCTCAGCCTCATGCACATGGCGGCCCCGCGCACGCTGGCGCGACACGCGCACGAACAGGTTGCGGTGGCCGGCGGCGGCGTCCAATGCCCGGGCGCCCGTCCAGCCGAATCGCTCGCCGAGACCGAAAAAGGCGCCCGTGCGGCCGTACGCGGCGGCGGCAAAGAGGCCGCTCTCCGACAGCCACCCGCCGCCAAACGAGGACGCCCCGTCGCCCTCCGCGGCGATGGGGAAGAACCCTGCTTCCCGCGCGCCGCCGGGCAACGGCGCCGGCGGCCCGGCGGAAAAGCGGAACGCGCCGGGGCGGCGCGTCGCCAGCGTCACCCGCGCGCCGTTCGGCCCCTCGAATACCGCGCGTAGCGCCGCGTCCCCGGGAAACGTCATCGCGTTCATGGCCGCGGGTGCGGGCGCGCCGCCGCCTGCGTTGTCCAACGCCTCTTCCAGACTCGCCGCCGCCCGCCACTGCCCGCTGTCGTCCATGACCGTCATGCAGCCGAAATCGGCCCGACCGAGACCGTCCAGGGATGGCGTCCGGATCGCGCAGGCCTTCGCCACACGAATCAGATCGGC
This sequence comes from Alphaproteobacteria bacterium, assembly GCA_965201115.1. GTDB lineage: Bacteria > Pseudomonadota > Alphaproteobacteria > UBA7887 > UBA7887 > JANQOH01. The sequence goes on along the minus strand of OZ241745.1, from coordinate 3,026,968 downwards.
CCCCGCCGTGTCCGGGAACATCGCAAGCACCGACGCAAGCGCGGACGCAACATGCGGCGCCCCGAACGACGTCCCCCGATAGTCCCGATCGCCGTCGCTCAGCACGAAAGGCGCGTACAGGCAGCCGTTGTTTACGCCCACGCAAGCCGTCGATTCCTCGTGCCTTGCGAAGTTGCCGCCGGTCTCGACGTACCCCGCGACATAGAGAACCTTGTCGTTCTCGACCGCCTCCGCAATGTTGAGCCATGCCTCGCGCAACCCTTCGGGCGCCGGGGCGCCATCGTCGAGAAAGCCGCTGAACCTATCGTCAAGACGCTCCACGCCCGGGTCGAAAAATTGCTCCCGACCGTTGTTGCCCGCGCTCTGCACCACCGCGAACGCGAGCGCGCCGCCTTGCGTCTCGACAACGCCGCCCGGCTTGCGCGGCTCTATCGAGATGGACACGAGTTTCACGTCCGCGGACAGCCGGCGGAGAAGCTCCTCCGTCTGCGCCGCCGTGTTCTCGATGAACTCCTGCTTGCCCGTGTGGAACGTAAACGGCGTGGATTCGTCGTCGAACGGATCCGCGCATGGCCGCGCGAACGACGCGCACGCAACTGTGCGCACCTCGTCTCCATGCCTCGTCCCCGCGCCGTCGCGCGTGGCGCCGCCGTCGTTTCCGGCGCGGTATTCCAGGACGGCGTAGCGGGACGCGAGTTGCGCGTTGGACAGTTTCAGCGCCTCCGGCGGTATGCGCTCGATGCCCGGGGCGAGCATGGCCGGGCGCGGTTCGGCAGGCGCGGGCCGCGGCGATGACGGCTCCGGCGCGGGCGGTCCGTCGCCCCCCCCCCCCGGCTCCGGGCGCGGCTCCTCCGGCTCAGGCTCCTCCGGCTCCCCCGGCTCCGGCGCGGGCGGCGACGGGTTTCCGTCCGGACCCGACGGCGCGGGCGACGGTTCGCCGGGGTCCGAACGCGGCGCCGGTTGCCCGTCGGGGCCCCGAAGCCCGCCCTGGCCGTCGGTTGGCGGCGGCGATTCCTTCTGCCCGCCCGGAAACCGCGGGTCGCCGTCGGGCGGCGTGACGTCGCTCCCGTCGTCGGGCGGCGGCGCGGCGCCGCCGTCATCCGGAGGACGCGCGTCGTCAGCGGGCGGCGGCGGCGGCGAAGGCGGCGGCTCGCCCCCCCCTCCCCCGCCGCAACCCGCAAGCGCAACCGCCGCGCACAAAAACAGCGCCGCCGCGTAATTCATCGCTTTCCCCCCATTCGCAAGCGCGGTCGGACGCTTGACTCCATGCGCGGCGAGCATCGCGCATGTGCGGATCTGTACGCCGACGGTGTGACGCTCAACGCCGCGCGCAGAACCGCGCAGCGCAAGCCACGCTTATGCCACACCGCAACCCGACGCGCAACAGCCCAATCGTTTTTCGAAGCGCGCCCGCCACGGGCGGGCCGAGCCGTTGCCTCGGCGGGATTGGCGCCGCTGTCGGCGAAGCGCGCCCGCCGCGGGCGCCGGCGCCACCCGGGACCGCAGGCGCCCTGTCCGCACGCTCTCGCGTGGCGAGCGTCAACCGGAAGCGGCGGCCGGCCCCCAACGGGTTCGCCCACTATCGTATTCCGGATGCGCCACCCGAAGCCCCGACGGCTCCGGCGCTCTACGGGCGAAGTCGTTTGAACATGCGTTCGGGGATACACGCGATAACCGCCATGATCGGGCGCCAGATCGGTCGGACATAGAGCACGTCGCGTTTCCGGCGGATCGCGGCAACGGCGGCGGCGGCGGCCTCGTCCGCCTCGGCCGTGAGTATCGGCGGGAGGCGCAAACCGTCCGTCATCCGCGTGCGCACGAACCCCGGTTTGACGGTCGCCGCATGCACGCCGGTTTTGGCCAAGCGATTGCGCAGGCCCGACAGAAACGCGGTAAACCCGGCTTTCGCCGACCCGTACACATAGTTGGACGCACGCCCGCGGTCGCCGGCGACCGAACTAACCCCCACAAGCGTTCCTTCGCCGCGTCGTGCGAAGCGTTCGGCAAGCGCGCCCATCAGCAGCGCCGGAGCCGTGTAGTTCGTTCGCATGACCAGCTCGGCGGCGGCGATCATGCCCCCGACCGTTACGAACTTCGTGCCCGGAACGACCGGCGGAAACCACCCGCGCGGCACGAATATCTCCAGAATATCGGCCAACAGAACGCCGGCTTCGCATTCCAGAACGTCCGTGCGCGGATCGAACGCGCGCAAGCGGTTCATGTCCAGCATGGAAACGGTGAGATCGGGGTTGAGCGCGGCGTCGCCGTAAGCGCGCCCCGCGCCGCGCGCAATCCACGACCCGCCGCGCGCGAACAGCGCCTCCAGCCCGTCAGGCCCGCGCAGAGGCGACACTTCGCAATCGAGCGCCGGGTACCGGCCCCACCCCGACAGTTTCATGCCGCGCCCGTTTCTTTCCCGCCGCCGCGCCGCAAGCGCCTACGGCGCAAACGGAGGAACCGTCGCCGCCGCGAACGCAACCAGCATCGCCGCGCCGAGGCACAGGCTGACCCGGTCGCGCACGGCGAACGATACCGGGTCGTCGTCGAGCTCTCCGCGCTGCGCGCGCAGCCATACGCGCAGCAGCCAAGCCGCGACCGTAAACGGAATCGCCCATAGAATTCCGGGCGCCGCGTAGAGATCGGAAGGAAACGCTTCCTCGACCAGATACAGGCACAACACGACGATGGCCGCCATGCCGCCGGAAAGCCCGACCCCGAGCGTCAACGGCGCATCGGACGCGCGGTAGCCGCGGAAAGGCGCATCGCCTTGCGCCAAAATCTCCACATGCCGCTTCGCCAGGGAAAGCGACAGGAAAAAGAACATCGAGAAGACCATCAGCCAGTTCGAAATGTCCACGCCGACGGCGATGCCGCCCATCGCAATGCGAATCGTAAACAGAACGGCAAGGATCAGCGTATCGACAAGCGGAAGCCGCTTCAGGCCCCCCGAATATGCCGTCGTTATGCATAAATAGACGCCGAAAACGACGGCGAGCGCCCCGGCGACCGGATGCGGCGAGCGCAAGCCCCGCGCCGATTGCGGCGGACGCCGCCGCAAGCCCCGCGCGAATCCCCAGCCGGCCCGACGCGAACGGTCGAAGCTTCTTGCTCCGGTGCGCCCTGTCCGCCGCCAAGTCCGCAAGGTCGTTGAAAATATACGAACCCGAGGCGACAAGCGTCAGGGCCGCGAACGCGGCGAAGGCCGCCGCTATCGACGCCGGGTCGCGGTACTCTCCGCTCAGCAACAGCGGCGCGAAAACGAGCAGGTTCTTGACGCACTGATGCAGCCTGAACGCAACGCACCACAGGCGAATGCCCGCGGGCGCGTTCGGAAACGACGCCTCGACCGGCTTGCCGAGCGCACGGGCTTCGCGCTCCACCCGCCTCGACGCGCCGGCCAAAACGATCCCGTCGGCGTCCCGCCAAACATCCAGATCGCTCGAATCGTTGCCGGCATACACATACCCGCCGGGAAACGCCGCACGAAGAGTAAGCGTCCGGTTATCCCGCTTGGTCATTGTCGGTTATGTTTATGGGTTTCGGTATTTCGGGGGTCGTTTTGTTTGGCTGTCGGCTTCGTATGGGGGTCTTGTTTCGATGCCTGCACGGTTGTCGCTGCTGCATGAGTGCGTCGATTGGCGGTGGCCGGTTCGAACGCGGCGGCTTGCGGTGGCAGGATAGCGTTTGGGAGGGAGGCACAGGGAGGAAATATTTTTTCGATATTTCCTATTTTGCGCTTGCCTTGTGGGGTTGGGGTCGGTATTGTTCGTTCATGCTTGACCGCGCCGCGCCTCTCCCCGACGATCCCGCCCGCCTGAAGGACATGGTGGCGTCCCTGGCGGCCGAGTTGCAGGCTCGCGAGGAAGCGCTGCGGTCGCGCGCGGAGGCGTTGAAGGCGCGCGATATCCTGATTGAGAAGTTGCGTCACGAGTTGGCGGGGATGCGCCGGCATCGTTTCGGGGCGCGCTCGGAAGCCTTGGCGCAGTTGCAACTGGCGCTGGAGAACGAAGAGATCGTCCGCGCCGCAAGCCCGCCCCCGCAACCCGAACCCGCCGCCGCACGCGCGCCGCGGCGCAAGCGCCGCCCGTTGCCGGACCGTCTGCCGCGCCGCGAGACGGTGCTGGAACCCGCAAGCCCCTGCGGGGCCTGCGGCGGCGCGCTCAAGACCGTCGGCGCGGATGTCACCGAGGAACTGGAGTACATACCCGGTCGTTTCGTAGTCAACCGCATCGTGAGACCGCGCACGGTCTGCCGCGCCTGCGCACGCTTTTGCCAGGCGCCGCTGCCGCCGCGCCCCATCGAGCGCGGACGCCCCGGACCCGGCCTGCTTGCCCATGTTCTGGTGAGCAAATATGCCGACCATCTCCCGCTCTACCGCCAAGCGCAAATGTTCGCCCGCGACGGCATCGACCTCGACCGCTCGACACTGGCCGAATGGGTCGGCAAGAGCGCCGCCTTGCTGGAGCCGGTCGCCAACGGGATCGGCAACCATGTGCGCGCTGGCGGCGCCATCTTCGCCGACGATACCACGGTGCGCCTGCAAACCCCGCGCGGCGAAGGCGCCAGGGGCAAGACCCGCACTGCACGGCTATGGGTCTATGCCCGCGACGAACGACCGTGGCGCGGAACCGCGCCGCCGGCCGCCTGCTACCGCTTCAGCGCCAACCGCAAGGGCGAGAATCCGCGCCGACACCTCGCCGGCTTCAAGGGCTGGATGCACGCCGACGGCTATGCCGGGTTCGCGGAACTCTACCGCACAGGCCGCATCCGCGAAGCCCCCTGCATGGCCCATGTCCGGCGCAAGTTCGTCGACCTCGCGCACAATCGGGGCGCGCCGGTCGCCAGGGAAGCCGTCGAGCGCATCGCCGCCTTGTACGCCGTCGAGGCCGAAGCTCGCGGGCAAACGCCCGAAGAGCGCGTCCGTATCCGCCAGGCCAGGGCCAGGCCCCTCTTCGACGACCTCGAAACATGGCTCGCCCGACAGAGCCCGAACATACCCGCCAGGACGCCGCTGGCCGGCGCCATCCGCTATGCACGCGCGCGACTGGCCCGCCTGCGCCCATGGCTCGACAACGGAACGCTCGAACTCGACAACAATACTGCCGAACGCGCCATCCGCGGCGTCGCCCTCGGACGCAAAAACTGGCTCTTCGTCGGCTCCGAAGCCGGCGGCGCAACCGCCGCAACCGCATACACGCTCATCGAAACCGCAAAACTAAACGGCGTCGACCCACGAGCATGGATCGCAGACACACTCAATCGTATCCAGGACTACAAAACAAACCGAATCCACGAACTCATGCCGTGGAACTGGAAACACAAAACACCACCGTAAAAACCCAATAGCCCCATAACCGGACGCTTACCACGAAGATACTCCTGCTTGTTGCGCCCCACAAGATTGACCGTTCCCCGCGATCCTCTCGCGGTGTCGATGAACTCCAGGCGGCGCGCTATTTCGTCCGCGATACCCTGATCCGCTCCCGTTACGAGATGCACGCCCCGCCCGTTCCGGCTCTGCTCCCGCAACCACGCAACGAACTCCGCCCTGAGCGGCAGCGTATCGAAATCGCACGCCGCCGCCTGGGCTATCCGGCGCTTGAACGCGGCCCTCCCCTGCGCAGGCACGAAAACCGCCGTCAGCGCCGACAGCGGACGGCGGCAAACCGCGCCGACGACGCCCTCGTCGAGCGTATCCGCGAGGGTCAGCGCGCCGTCGAGATCCACGACCAATGGTAGAGGCTGTGTCATCGCGGCCCCTCCGAGGCAGGCTCACGCCGCCGAGCGGCGCGCGAAAGTATAATACCGGTGGGCAAGATAACTGGTTACGACCGGCGACGCAACGCCCAATGCGTGCGCGACATCGGCCGGCCGCCAAATCCACCCGATAGCCGGAAAAACCGCCTCGACCGCGCCGATTGTAACGACCCAGACTTGCGCGAGCGCAATAACGTTCACGATGGCGAACCGCAAATACTCGCGATATACGCGCGCGCCGCTGGCGGAAAACACATACGTACGGCAAAGCGCATAAGCTACCGTCATGCCGACGAGGTATGCCGCCGCCACCGAGTATTCGAGCGGCATGACGGCCCTCAAGGCCAGGTTGGAGCACCAGTTCGCGGCGGCCGCGACCGCGCCAGCCGCGATGAACGTCACGAATTCCCGCGTCACGGCGCGGGCGCCCTTCGGGCGCGCGGGATGCTGTCGACGAGAATTTTCGCGTATCGCAAACTCTCGGATATGCCCCGATCCTCGGGATAATAGAAACACGTATCGGCGATCTGAAGTCCCGATATCGGCGTGATATTGTCGGGAATCCGTTCCGAAAAACCGACATCGCATACCGGCTGGGCGTGCCGGAGCCGACCGACATGCGACGCGATCCGGTGTTCCGGTAAGATCCCGGGATTTACCTCCCGCAGATAACCGAAGATTTCTTCCACGAATGCACTGTTGGGCCGGTCGTATTTCTCGTGCGAGTGCGGCATGTAGTAGGGCACATAAACCACATGGCTTTCCATATTTCGGAGGTTCGAAAACTCCACGAAACCGGGGATGTCAATCCGCGGATCTCCGATATTGACCCAAAAGTTTCGGCTGACCGAACGTTGCAATTTATGAACGACGCACACTACGCCGATATTCCGGATTCGCCTGTACGGCACGCGAAGTTCGGCGTATCGGTTTTCAAACAAATCGGGAATATACGGCGTCGGAATTGTCGATACGATATTCGATGCGCGAAATATACTGCCGTGCGACGCTTCGACGCCCACCGCACGCCCATTGGAAATCAGAAAGCGCCGCGCCCGCGCGGAATAATGTATTCGGCCGCCGCGTCGCTCGATGGCGCGCGCCATGGCCGCCACCAAGGTCTCGGATCCACCCTCAATATATCCCAAGCGCTCGGTGAACGGCGAGCTCCGCGATGCGCCCAGACGCTGGATCCGCTTCCATATCCACGCCGCCGATATATCGTCGGCATATTCGAAGAATTTCAGCTCCAGCAATCTGCGCCACAAGCGGTCGTAGCCGGCGCGGCCGACTCCGGCGACGAGCCATTCCCTTGCACTAATCCGGTCGAGCGCACGCCAGTCGCGCCGCTTTGTGGCCAGATACATGTGCAGCCCGTATCGAAATTTCGTTGCGAGGCCGATCCCCGGCGCAAGCGCCAAGGCCAGCGGATCGCCCCATCGAATCAGCCGGCCGTCGATAAAGTACCCCATTTCGGTAGAAACCCATTTTATCGCTCCGCACATTCCAAGCTCGTCGAGCATTTCCAGAGTGTTCGCGTCGGACAGACAGCAGAAATGATAGAATCTCTCGATCGACAGACCGTCGAAATCGAAATGCGCCGCCATGCCTCCCGGGCGGTCGTCCGCCTCAAGCAAATCGACCGCATAACCCTGTTTTGCAGCCCGATACGCGACGGCCAGCCCCATGGGCCCGGCGCCCAAAACAACAAGCCGTTCCTTATTCGTCATGGGAAACGAAACTTCAAAACGCCAGAGACACGCCGGAATATACCGGGTGCCTGAAGGTCCGCTCCAAGCCAGCCTCGAGCGGCGTCGGCGCGACCCCGAAAATTCCCGGCCAATCCACCGTATCGAATACGTCCGGCGTCGCCAACGCCTTGAGCTGCGAGGTGGTGAACGGCGGATCCCGGTCGATCATCTCGTAAATGCGCAGCAGCATCCAGAACACAACATACGGTATCTTCACTATCGGAGTCCTGAGGTTTGCGGCCGACCGAAGCGCGGCGATCAAATCGATATAATCGATACACTCGAGACCGGTAATATCGTACACGCCTGCGATTCGCTTATCGAGGCATTTTGCCACGACGGCGGAAAAATCCCCCGCGTAAAGCGGTTGCCGGAGGTATCGACCGTTTCCCGGAATCGGAAAAATCGGCGCCTTGCTCATGAACGCCTTCAACCACCCCAGATGTTTCCGGTCGAACCAGCCGAACATGAGCGTAGGTCGCAATACTGCATGAGGGATAGGGCAGAGCGAGATCAATCGTTCCTGCTTTTTCTTGCTTTCGGTATAGAAATCCGAAGTCTTCGATTTCACCGCCGACGAGCTGGCGTGTACCAGATACGCGCAACGACCGCGCTCCAGCGCCGCCATCAGCCGCTCAGTCGCCACCGCATTGTTTCGCTCAAACGCCGATTCGTCGGTACCGCCGATCTGCGCATGAAGCGAAACCGCAACGTCGCAGGCCGCGGCGGCATCTTCCCACGGCCCCGGAGCCGAAAGATCGGCCTCGATAACCTCGACGTCGGGATGCATCGTGCGCAACAACGCGGTGTTCGCGGGGTGCTTGTCGGCTGCCGTTATGGCGTATCGACCCGATTCGCGCAGTCCCACAACAAGGTTTTGCCCCACCAAACCGGCGGCGCCCGATACGAAAACGCGTTGCATGCCCGCCTTCCTCCCGCCTATCCGGCGCCCAGCTGCGCGCGCCGTCGACTACCGGAGCAGTCCGGTCGCCAACAGCCAGCGCGCGTCATATTCGCGCCGCCAACGCCATCTTGCAACGGCCCCGCGCAGTCGTCAACGGTCGCGGCGATACTTCGGACGGCGAGCACGAGCCCGCGCATGGGAAGCCACGGACGACCGCGCCGCCACGCCCGCCGAAGCTAACCGCCCGCGCATTCGGCGTCAGCCTCCCGCCCGGCAGGCGCACGCGCCGCAGTCTCGGGAACGCGGATGGGCGGCGCATCGGGAGTATCGCTACCCGCTTCGGGCAGCGTTTCGCCGGGGGCAGCGTCTTCCGCCGCGTCGAACGCACGGAACGCGCCGTCGTCCACGTCCGGGGCATGTAGCGTCCGCCCGGACGCGCCGACGCCTCGCCGGCGTCCCTGATTCGGGCGCCACGACCGCCGGGCCGGCATGCGGGCGTTTCGTCAGCACGTTGCCGCGCGCCGCGATGCTATCGGCGGACCGGCCGACGTTACTCCGGGCCGGCGGCCATCTGCCGACCTGACTTGGCCGGGAGACGCCTGTCGGCAAGCAACATGGCAGCCCGACGAAAGCGAAGGGTATCCACTCCCATACAGAGCCGAAGCGAGCGCGGCGCTCGTGTCGAGTTCGCGCGCGGCGGGGGCGCAAGGGCGAATGCGTTCGCGGCCATCCAAAGCCAACCGCCGGCCCGGCTGGCGGCCGAACGGCGCAACCCGCGTGGGAGCTGCCCGGCAGGCGCCTCTCCGCCGAAGCGCGCGGGGCGCGAACGAACAGTCATTCTTCGCCGATTAGCGCGGCGAGGTTTTCCTCCACGAAGCCGGTCGAGATCGCGGCGGCGCGAAACGCCGGGTGCGCGACGAGGCGACCGAGGAACTCGACGTTCGTGCGCAGGCCGCCGATGCGGGTTCCGGCCAGCGCGCGCTCCATGCGCAGCCGCGCCTCTTCGCGCGATGCGCCGTGCGTTACGAGCTTCGCGACCAGCGGGTCGTAATGCGGCGTTATCGCATCGCCCTCGCGCGCGCCGGCGTCTATCCGCAGGCCGCGCGCCGCCGCGGGCCAGCGCAGCGCGGCGATGCGGCCCGGCGACGGAAGGAAACGCTTTTCCGGCCGCTCGGCGTAAATCCGGCATTCGATGGCGTGGCCGCGCGGCGCAATGCGATCCTGGCGCAATTCGGCGAGCGAATCGCCGCGCGCAAGGCGGATCTGCGCGGCCACGAGATCGACCCCGGTAAGCATTTCCGTCACCGGATGCTCGACCTGAATGCGCGTGTTCATCTCCAGGAAATAAAACCGCGCGCGCGCGTCCACGGCGAACTCGACCGTGCCCGCGCCGCGGTAACGCACGGCGCGGGCGAGCGCGAGCGCCGCCTCGGCCAGCGCCCGCCGCGCGCCATCGTCGAGACCCGGCGCCGGCGCTTCCTCGACAATTTTCTGGAAGCGGCGCTGCACGGAACATTCGCGCTCGAACAGATGAACGGCGCGGCCATCGCCGAAGCCGAAGACCTGGACCTCCACATGGCGCGCGGGCGCGACGAGGCGCTCGAGGTAAATCCCGTCATCGCCGAACGCGCGCCGCGCCATCGACCGCGCCGCTTCGGCGCCGCGCTCGAGGTCGCCCGGCCCATCGACGCGCCTCATGCCGATGCCGCCGCCGCCCGCGGCCGCCTTGACGAGAAGCGGATAGCCCGCCGCCGCGCCGGCCGCCGCCAGTTGCGCAAGATCGGCCGGCGGAAAGCGCGGGCTGCCGGGCAGGACGGGAACCCCCGCCCCCTCGGCGATGCGCCGCGCGCGCTCCTTGTCGCCCATGTCGGCAATGGTCTCGGGCGCGGGGCCGATCCAGGCGAGGCCCGCCGCCTCGACGCGGCGCGCGAAATCGGCGCTCTCGGCGAGAAACCCGTAACCCGGATGAACCGCGCCCGCCCCGGCGCGGCGCGCGGCCGCGAGCAGCGCTTCGGCGTTCAGATAGCTCGCGCGCGGGGGCGCCGGGCCGATGGGTTCGGCGGCGTCGGCCGCGGCGACGTGCATCGCGCCGGCATCGGCATCGGAATGGACGGCTACGGCGCGCAGGCCCAGCGCGCGGCAGGCGCGCGCGACGCGGCACGCGATCTCGCCGCGATTGGCGATCAGAACGCTGTCGAACATGACGGCCCCCGCCGCAACGGCGCGCCCGGAGCGGTCCCGTTTGCGCCGCAAAGCGTAGCGCGCGCCGAGGCCGGGCGCAAACGACGCGGCGCAGGCGGGATTGCGGCGGCGACGCGCGAGGGGTATATGAGGCCAAGGTCCGGCCGCCTCCGCGGCCCGCTCGGCCGGGAGACCGAATGGCCGCCGAAACAGAACCCGCCGCGCCCATCGGCGACGTATCCCGGCTCGTCGCCTGGCTCGAGTCCGGCTGCAAGCCGGAACGCCAATGGCGCATCGGCACCGAGCACGAAAAATCGGCTACCGCCGCGCGGACCTTTCGCCTCTTCCCTACGACGGGAAGGACGGGATCGCGGCCCTGTTCGCGCGCCTTGCGCAACGCGGCTGGCGCCCCGCGATGGAGGGCGGCAAGGCGATCGCGCTCACGCTCGACGGGCAGTCGATTACCCTCGAGCCCGGCGGCCAGCTCGAACTGTCGGGCGCGCCGCTCGAGACCGTCCACGGCACATGCGACGAAGCCACCCGCCATCTCGACGAATTGCGCGCGCTCGGCGACGAGATGGGCATCGCCTTTCTCGGCGCCGGCATGCAGCCGAAATGGCGGCGCGGCGAGATCCCCGTCATGCCGAAGGCGCGCTACGCGATCATGCGCGCCTACATGCCGCGCAAGGGCCGCCTCGGCCTCGACATGATGCTGCGCACCTGCACGGTGCAGACCAATCTCGATTTCGAATCCGAGGCCGACATGGTGCGGAAGTTCCGCGTCGGCCTCGCCTTGCAGCCGGTCGCCGCCGCGCTGTTCGCCAACTCGCCGTTCGTCGACGGGCGGCCGAGCGGCTTCATGAGCTACCGCACGCATGTGTGGTCCCATACCGACCCCGATCGCTGCGGCGTTCCCGCCTTCGTGTTCGAGAGCGGCATGGGTTTCGAGGCCTGGGCGGAATACGCGCTGGACGTGCCCATGTATTTCGTGCGCCGCGGCGGGCGCTACGTCGATGCGGCGGGGCGGTCGTTCCGCGATTTCCTGGCGGGAAGGCTTCCCGAACTGCCCGGCGAGCGCCCGACGCTGGCCGATTGGGAAGACCACCTGACCACGATCTTCACCGACGTACGCTTGAAGCGCTATCTGGAGATGCGCGGCGCCGACGGCGGCCCGTGGCGCATGTTGTGCGCGCTGCCGGCGTTCTGGGTGGGGCTGCTCTACGATCGCGCGGCGCTTGCGGAGGCCGCGGCGCTGATCGAGGGCTGGACCCATGAGGATGTATCGGGCCTGCGCGACGCGGCCGCGCGCGACGGCCTCAGAGCGGCGCATGGCGGCCGCGCCATGCGCGACATTGCGCGCGACGCGCTCGCCATCGCGCGCGGCGGCCTGCGCCGCCGCGCGCGCCTCGATCGCGGCGGGGCCGATGAAACGGGCTTTCTGAACCTCCTCGATTCCATCGTGGAGTCGGGCCGCTGCCCCGCCCGCGCACTGCTCGATTCCTATTACGGCGAATGGGGCGAGCGCGTGGAGCCCATGTTCGAGACGCACGCCTACTGAAAGGCGGCGGCCGCGGCGCGATCCCTTCAATCGGCGTCTTCGGGCCGGGGGCGGAAATGCGTAGCGCCGAACCCTCCGTCCACCGCGAGGACGTGACCGTTGACGAACGAAGCATCGTCGGAACACAGGAACGCGATGGCGGCGGCGACCTCCTCCGGGCGGCCGGGGCGGCCGAGGGGCGTGCCGCCGATCAGCGCGTCGGCGAACCACGGGTTGGACGCGATCCTGCCCTCCGTGAGCGGCGTGGCGATAATGCCGGGCGCGACGGCGTTGACGCGGATCCCGCGCGGGCCGTAATCGGCCGCCATGTTGCGGGTGAGGCCGATAACCGCCGCCTTCGTCGCCGAATACGCGGAACTGCCGCGGAAGCCCGTGACGCCGAAAATCGACGCGATATTGACGATGGCGCCCCCGCCGCCTTCCGCCAGCATCGCACGCACGCCGGCGCGCGACAGCCGGAACAGCGCGCGCAAATTCACATCGAGATAGCGGTCGAGCGCGTCGTCGCCGGTCAGATGCGCCGCGCGCGCGTCGCCGACGCCGGCGTTGTTGACCAGTATGCGCGGCGCGCCGAACGCGTCGCGGCAGGCGGAAACGATGCGCTCCGGCGCGTCGTCCCCGGTCACGTCGGCTTCCAGAACCTCGATGCGCCCCGGCCCGTTGCCGCGCCGCGCGGTCTCCTCCGCGCCTTCGGCGTTGCGGTCCGCCGCCAGCACATGGGCGCCGCCGCGCGCGAGCGTCAGCGCGGTCTCCCTGCCGATCCCCGAACCGGCGCCGGTTACGATCGCCGCGCGGCCCCCGAAACGCTCTTCCATCGCCCCCTCCGTCCGCCGGTCCGCGCCATCGGCGCGGTTATTGGAAGTCGTAATCGTAGTCCTCGTCGGCGCCTTGGGCGGCGGTCTCCGCCGGCTCCCCGCGGACGCGGTTGTCGATGGGCGGCAGGCTCAGCACGTATTCCGCGACCGCGCCCAGGTCGTCGTCGCCCAGATGGCTCGAGCCGTGGCGCACCAGCGCGGCCATGCTGCCCTGCACGTCGTCTCCTTCGGGCGTGAAGCCGGTTTTCAGCAGCCAGACGATATCGCCTTCGCTCCAGTCGGCTATCCCGGTCTCGTGCGGCGTGATGTTCGGCACTGTTCCCTCGTCGGCGATGCCCTTGTGCCCGGCGTAGTCCATGCCGATCGCCAAGGCGCCCAAGGGGTTGCGGCCGGTATGGCACTCGGCGCAGTGGAGCAGGTGGCGCGAGAGATAGGCGCCGCGGTTCCAGCGTTCGCTCCGTCCGGCTTCCGCGCGCCAATGCCGCGGCGCGAAGAACAGGAACTGCCAGCCCGTGACCAGCGGGCGGAAGCCGAACGGAAAGGCAAGTTCGTGCGGCCGATTCGGGCGCTCGACGCCCTCCAGCGCGCTCAGATAACTCCACATGTCGGCGAGGTCGCGCCGCGTCAGGCCGCTATAGGCGACGTAGGGGAAAGCCGGGTAGTAGGGCGCGCCGTTGGGCGCGATCCCCCAGCGCATGGCGCGCACGAAATCCGCCTCGCTCCAGCCGCCGAGCCCGTGTTCGGCGTGCGGCGTGATATTCGGCGCATAAAACGCGCCGAACGGCGAGGGGACGGCCCCGCCGCCGGCGAGCGGCGCGCCGCTCGCATGGTCGGTATGGCAGCCGACGCAGCCGCCGGCGCGAATCAGATACGCGCCGCGGGCGCGCGAATCGGCAAGCGCGCCGCCATCCGCCGTGTCCGCGGAAACCGCGGGCGCGGCGGCGGCCAGCGCCGCCAGCGCGCCCGCGGCGAGAAGCGCGCGGCTATTGCTTCTCGCGGAAATTGTCGTGGCAACCTCCGCAGGTCTTTCCGAGAGCGCCGAGCGCCTGCTGGATCTGGCCGAGTTCGCCCGAATTCGCGGCGACGATCATCGCGTCGGCGGCCGCGATGGATTTCTTCATGGACTCGACGAATTCGCCGGAACGCTCCCATACGGCCGGCAGGGTGCGCGTCTTGCCGGCCTCGGCGCCGGTTCCCTCAGGGAACAGCGGGCCGGCGGCGCCGAGGCCGTCGCGAATGGCCTGCGCGTTCGAGGGCGCGTTCGCCAAGGTCGAGATTTCGCCCTTGGCCACCATCGCCAGGTTCGAGATGTTGGCGCCCACCGACTTCATGACGTTCTGCCGGTACTTGATGATGTTCGCGGGCTCGTCGGCGGCGTGGGCCGCCCCCGCGAGCAGAGCGGCGGCCGCGAAAGCCCCGGCGGCCGCGCGGCAAATCCTGAACGGGCGGATCATGTTTTCGGTCCTCCGATTGGCGGGGAAGGGCGCTCATTGTGCCCCGGAATCCCGCGCGGGGCAACCGCCCGCGAAGACCGGCCGCCGCCGGCGCGGCCCCCCGGTCCCGGAGGATCCGGCTACCCCGCCCGTCCGGCGGCGCGCGGCAAAAAACGCGCGCAACAGCCGCGCAGCCTCGGCCTCGCCGATGCCGCCGTACACTTCCGGGCGGCAATGGCACGAGGCGTGGGCGTAAACGCGCGGCCCGTTGTCTATGCCGCCGCCTTTCGGGTCCGCGCAGCCGTAATAGACGCGGCGGATACGGGCGAACGACGCGGCTTGCGCGCACATCGGGCAGGGTTCGAGCGTGACGTAAAGATCGCAACCCGCGAGCCGGGGCGAGGCGAGGCGCGCGGCGGCGGCGCGCAAGGCAAGCATTTCCGCGTGGGCGGTCGGGTCGCAAAGCGCTTCCGTCCGATTGCCCGCCACGGCCAGGAGCGCGCCGTCGGGCGCGGCCACCGCGGCGCCGACGGGAACCTCCCCGCGCGCCCCCGCCGCCCGCGCCTCGGCCAGCGCGGCGGCCATCGGGTCGATGCGCCGCTTGTACACGCGCGCCAGCATAGCCTATTCTTTGCGGCATGGCCGAAGCCGGACGACCGCCGCTGGTCGGCGTGACCCTCGACAGCGAACCCGCCGGGGGATACTCGAAATTTCCGTGGTATGCGCTGCGGCGCAATTACGCCGGGGCGCTGCGCGAGGCCGGCGCGCTGGCGGTCGCGCTGCCGCACGAGCCCGAGTGCGCCGGGGCGCTCCTTGCCCGCATCGACGGGCTGGTCGTCACCGGCGGCGCGTTCGATGTGGATCCCGCGCTTTACGGCGCCGGCGGCCGCCACGACAGCGTGACGACGAAGGACCGCCGCACCGCTTTCGAGCTCGCCGCGACGCGCGCGGCGGTGGCGGCGGACATGCCGCTGCTCGGCATTTGCGGCGGCGCGCAATTGCTGAACGTGGCGCTGGGCGGCACGTTGATCCAGCATATCCCCGACGCGGTCCCCGGCGCGCTGGCGCATGAGCAACCCAACCCGCGCGACGAGCCCGGCCACGAGGTGGCCATCGTTCCGGGGACGCGCCTGCGCGCCATTGTCGGCGCCGATGCGCTGGAGGTGAACAGCGCGCACCACCAGGCGGTGGCGGAGCCGGCCCCCGGCGCGGCGATCGACGCCGCCGCGCCCGACGGCGTGATCGAGGGCATCGAACTGCCCGGCGCGCGCTTTTGCATCGGCGTGCAGTGGCACCCCGAGTTTCTGATTACGCGCGGCGACCGGGCGCTGTTCGCGGCGTTCGCGGCGGCGTGCCGCGAACGGATGGGCGCGCCCGCGTGAGCGGCGGCGAGCGCGTCGCCCGGCGCATCGCCCGCGCCGGCATATGCTCGCGGCGCGAGGCCGAGCGGCGCATCGCCGCCGGGCGGGTGACGGTCAACGGCGCCGTGCTCGCGGGCCCGGCGGTTACCGTCCGCCCGGAAGACCGCGTTACGGTCGATGGCGCGCCCGTGCCCCCACCGGCCCGCGCGCGGCTCTGGCGCTATTGCAAGCCGCGCGGACTGGCGACGACTCATGCCGACGAGCGCGGCCGCCCGACCGTTTTCGAGCGCCTGCCGGCGCATCTCCCGCGCGTGGTCTCGGTGGGGCGCCTCGACATCGCCTCGGAAGGGCTTTTGCTGCTGACCAACGACGGCGCGCTCGCGAGGCGCCTGGAACTGCCGGCGACGGGCCTCGTGCGCCGCTACCGGGTGCGCGCCGATGGCGCGCTGGACGCGGCGGCGCGCGCCCGGCTGGCGGAAGGCGCGCGGGCCGGCGGCGTGTCTTACGGGCCGGTATCGGCGGAACTCGCCGGCGGCAGCGGCCGCAACCGCTGGCATACGGTTGCGCTGCGCGAGGGCCGCAACCGCGAATTGCGCAAATTGTTCGCCTTGTTCGGCCTGCGGGTAAGCCGGCTGATCCGCATCGCCTACGGTCCGTTCGAACTCGGCGCCCTGCCGCCCGGCGCCGTCGCGGAGGTTCCCGCCAAGGCCTTGGCGGCCATCGCCGGGCAAGCCGCCGCGCGCGGGGGCGCGGCGCCGGCGGCTTCGGAGCGCCGGTGAGAATCGCCGCGGGCGCGTTGCGCGGGCGGCGCGTTTCCGCGCCGCCGGGGGCCGCGGTGCGCCCCACGGGCGCGCGCCTTCGCCGGGCGATATTCGACGTTCTGGCGCACAATCCGGCGTTCGCGGGGCGCCCCGTCGCGGGCGCCGCGGCCGTGGACGCTTTCGCCGGCGCGGGAACGCTGGGGCTGGAGGCGCTGTCGCGCGGCGCGGCGCGGGTCCGGTTCATCGACCGCGACCGCCGCGCGCTGGCGGCGCTGCGCGCGAACGCGGCCGCGCTCGGCGTCGCGGAACGCGCCGAAGCCTACGCGCGCGACGCGACCGCCCCCGGCCCCGCGCCGGCGCCCGCCGATTTCGCGTTCCTCGACCCGCCCTGGGATTCGGGGTTGGCGGCGCCCGCGCTGGCCGCCCTGGCGGCGAACGGCTGGCTCGCGCCCGGCGCCGTCGCCGCGCTCGAACATCCCGCCGCCCGCCCGCCCGCGCCGCCGGAGGGGTTCGAAACCGTTCTCGTCCGCCGCCACGGCCGCGGCGCGGCGACCTTCCTCCGCCGCGTCGGCGCCGGCCCATGACGAGGGTGCTGGCGCTGGCCGGCGGCGTCGGCGGCGCGCGGCTGGCGCGGGGGCTGGCGCGGCTTCTCGCGCCCGGCGAACTCCTGATTGCCGTCAACACCGGCGACGATTTTCGCCATCTCGGCCTGCATATCGCGCCCGATCTCGACACCGTGACCTACACCCTTGCCGGCCTCGAGGATTCGCGCCGCGGATGGGGGCTGGCCGGCGAAACATGGAGCGTCATGGAGGCGCTGGAGGCGCTCGGCGGCGAAACATGGTTCCGCCTCGGCGACCGCGATCTGGCGACGCATCTGGAGCGCGCGCGCCGGCTCGAGGCGGGCGAGACCCCGAGCCGCGTCGCCGCGGCGTTGGCGAAGCGGTTCGGCGTCGCGCATCGCATCGCGCCCATGAGCGACGACCCCGTGCGTACCATCGTCGATACGGCGGAGCATGGGCGGCTGGCGTTTCAGGACTACTTCGTGCGCCGCGCCGCCCGCCCGCGGGTGCGCGGCGTGGCGTTCGAGGGCGCGGCGCGCGCCCGTCCGGCGCCGGCCCTCGCCGAGGCGCTGGCCTCGCCCGCGCTCGAGGCTATCGTTATCTGCCCTTCGAACCCGCCGCTCAGCATCGCGCCGATTCTCGCCGTTCCGGGCGTGCGCGAGGCGCTCGGCCGCCGCCGCGCGCCCGTCGCCGCGGTTTCGCCGATTATCGCCGGCAAGGCGGTCAAGGGGCCGGCGGCCGCGGTCATGCGCGGGCTGGGCCATGAGGCGAGCGCGCGCGGCGTCGCGGAGTATTACGGCGATCTGCTCGACGGCTTCGTTATCGACCGCGCCGACGCGGGCCTGCGGCTCCCCGGCAAGGCAGTTGTCGAGGCGGACACGATCATGCGCGACGCCGATGCGAGCGCGCGCGTCGCGGAAACCGTATTGACCCTGGCGCGCCGGATTTCGGGCTCGTGACGCTGCGCGCGCGGGTGCGCGTGGCGGTTCCGGCGAAGGCGCTGGGCCGCGGGAAATCCCGTCTCTCCGGCATACTCGGCGCGCGCGAGCGGCGCGCGCTCAATGCGTTCTTCCTGCGGCGCACGCTGGCGACGGCGCGGCGCGCGGCGCCGGGCCGCGTTCTGGCGGTGAGCGACGGCGCGGACGCGCTGGCGCTGGCCAGGGCGCTGGGCGCCGATGCGCTCGCGGCGCCGGGCCGCGGGCTGAACCGCGCGCTCGGGCGCGCCCTGCGCGCCGCCCGCGCCGGCGGCGCGGCGGCGCTGCTCGTTTTGCCGGCGGACCTGCCCTTCCTGTCGCCGGCCGACGTCCGCCTGTTGTTGGCGGCGGGCGCGCGGCGCGGCGCGGCGCCCATCGCGCGCGACCGCGCGGGCCACGGCACGAATGCGCTGCTTGTGCCTGCTGTGCGCGCGTTCCGGTTTCGCTTCGGCGCCGACAGCGCCGCCGCGCACGAGCGCGAAGCGCGCCGCCGCGGCCTGCGCCCCGTCTTCGTCGATCGCCCCGGCCTGGCCTTCGACGTCGACATCCCCGCCGACTACGCCGCCTTCGCCGCGCGCCGGAAGTAATCCCGAGGGCCGCCGACACCGACCGTTCGGGGCGCGCAACCCCGCCGAAGGCGGGGCCTGGGAGCGCAGGCGTCCCCGCCCGCACGTTTTCGCCGGGCGCGATGTTGCCGGGGAGTCGCGGTCTTCGCGCACCGCCCGCCGGTGTTTGCGATCATTGAGAGCCTGTACCGGAATTCGGCGGCTATCGGTACGGCCGGGATCGGTGGGCATCTTGTCCGTTCGCGCTTTCGTGCCGACATCGCGCGGCGCGGAAACGTGCGGGCGGGGACGGCGGCGGTCGCGGGACGTTCGCGCCCGGCGGTTCCGGGGCCGGTTGCGGGGCATTGCGGGGCTCCGCCGGGCCCGGGGCGGGCGCGACCGGGACGTTCGCGCCTTCCCTGCCGCCATCGCGCCTTGCGGGAACGTGCGGGCAGGATGCCCGCGGTCCCGGGCCCCGCCTTCGGCGGGGTTGGCGTGTGCGTCTCGCGCGCGCGTCTCGATGCCGCGGGGGCCGGGGAGCGGGGGGCGGCGGGCGTGCTTCCCTGCCGACATCGCGCCTGCCGGAAACGTGCGGGCAGGATGCCCGCGGTCCCGGGCGCCGCCTTCGGCGGGGCAAGCATTTCGGTACAGGCGCTCAGCATTGCTGCCGTTTCGGTTGTTCGAGGCGGGCGGGGCGGCGGCGGGCGGGGCTTCGGCGGTCGCGGGGCGGTCGGGCCCGGCGGTTCCGGGGGGCGGTTGCGGGGCATTGCGGGGATCCGCCGGGCCCGGGGCGGGCGGGCGCGCCTTCCCTGCCGACATCGCGCCTTGCGGGAACGTGCGGGCGGGACGCCCGCAGTCCCGGGCAGTTCGCGCCTTCGGCAGCGTTGCGGGGCATTGCGGGGCTCCGCGGGGCTCGGGGGGCTTCGGCGGCGGGGCGTTCGGCGGTTTCGGGGTCGTACGCGGGGTCGTATTCGCGTTCGGCCTCGCGGCGTTCGCGTTCGGCTTCGCGGGCCTTGCGTTCGCCCTCCTGGATGTGTCTGTCGTATTCCAGCCAGTCCCGGTCGGTCCACGGGCGGCGGGGCGGCTTGGGGGGGCCGGGGTTGGCGGCGGCCTGGGCGTCGGCGTCCCACGTGTTCGGGGGCGGGAGCAAGGGCAGGCGGGGGTCGTCGATGGAACCGGGCGCGCCGCGGCGGGGGCCGGCCTGGGCGGCGGCGGTTTTCCGCGCGGCTTCGGCGGCGGCGAGGTCGCGGATGGCGCGCACCATGCGGGCGATGCCGCGGGTGTTGTCGGCGGCATCGGGGGCGGCGGGGTCGATGCGCGCGGCGATGGCGAAGGCGGCGACGCGGAGCATTTCGGCGAGGGCTTCGTGGGTTCCGCCTTCGCTCCAGAGTGCGGCGGCGTCGCGGATTTCGGACCATTGGGCGAGGCTGTCGGCGGCGGCTTTGCGGAAGCGGTATATGGCGGATCGGGATACGGGGTATCCGCGCGCGCGGAGGGTTTCGGCGATGGCGGTGTCGGGGGGTCCCGCGCGGATTTCGCGGCAGATATCGGCTCGGACGGTGTTGGGGAGGTCGGCGATTGTGGATCGGCTTCCGCGGTTGTGGCGGAGGGGGTCGCCGGGGGGTTGGGTTTCGGGTTCGGTGGGCGCGGCGGCGGCGTTGTCGGGCGCGGCGGCTGCGCGCGGCTCGCCGTCGGCGGGGACGGCGGCGGCGTGTGCTTCGGTCATGCGGATATTAAAGCGATTTGGGGCGGGGGGCGGGAGAGGACCATGGTCCTCCCCTGCGGGGGTTGGCGCGGCGGGGCTAACCCGCATTTCTCATACGGGTTTGGGGCATCGGGGCTCTGTGTGCGATATAGTGTTGTTGAGTATGCACATATCGCGGCACGGAGGTGTTCCCCGATGCAGACGGAGTGTAGCACGGCGCTGGGCGGTTTTCAACCGGTCGACGGTCGCGCGGTTGTGGCGGCGTTCGACGGCGGGACGGTGACGTCGGACGCGGGGGCATTGTTGCTTGGCCGGGCGGATGCGGCGGTGGGTCTGGTCGATCGGTTTGCGGCCTGTTTCACCGATGGGCGTGCGCGTCATCTTGTCGAGCACGATGTTCGGACGCTGGTCATGCAGCGCGTGTTCGGGATCGCATTGGGATATGAGGACCTGAACGACCACGATGCGTTGCGTCACGATCCGGTCATGGCCGTGTTGGCGGGGAAGTTGGCGTCGCGTCGTTCGGACTGTGCGCCGCTTGCGGGCAAATCGACGCTGAACCGCCTTGAGTTGGGGGGCGCGGGGCCGTCGCGGTATTGCCGGATCGCGCATGACGGCTCGGCGATTGAGGATTTGTTCCTGACACTGTTTGTGGAGGCGCACAAGCGGCCCCCGGCTCGCTTGGTTATCGATCTCGACGCCACGGACGATCGGCTTCACGGTCGCCAGGAGGGTCGTTTTTTCCACGGCTACTACGGCGGCTATTGCTATCTTCCGCTTTATGCGACTTGCGGTCGTCATCTTTTGGCGGCGCGGTTGCGCCCGGCGAATGAGGATGGGGCGGCCGGGGCCGTGGAGACTGTTGAGCGGATTGTGTCGCGGTTGCGGCGGCATTGGCCCCGCGTGCGGATAATGGTGCGCGCCGATTCGGGGTTCGCCCGCGAGGCGCTGATGGCGTGGTGCGAGGCCAACGGCGTCGATTACCTGTTGGGCTTGGCGCGGAACCCCCGTCTGGCGGCGGAAGTCGAGACCGAACTGGCGGCGGCGCAAGCGCACAGCGCGGGTTCGGGCAAGCCGCAACGCCGCTTCAAGGACTTCATGTGGAGGACGCGCGACAGCTGGAGCTGCGCGCGCCGCGTCGTCGCCAAGGCCGAGTGGACCCACGGCAAGGCCAACCCGCGTTTCGTCGTCACCTCGATTGCAACCCATCGGGTCCGCGCCCGGCATCTCTACGAGCGGCTTTACTGCCAACGCGGCGAGATGGAGAACCGGATCAAGGAGTGCCAACTCGACTTGTTCGCCGACCGCACGTCGACGCGGGCCATGCGGGCCAACCAGCTGCGCCTGTGGTTCGCGTCCATGGCTTATGTGTTGCTGTGCGCACTGCGCCGCATCGGCCTCGACTACACCGAACTGGCGGTCGCCACATGCGGGAGCCTGCGCCTGAAACTGCTCAAGATCGGCGCTTGGGTCCGCGTCACCGTGCGCCGCGTCAAGATCGCCATGAACGCCGCGCATCCCTTCCAGCGCGAGTTCCGTATCGCCTGCCAACGATTATCCGCCGCCGCGGCGTAACGCGGCCACTCTCGCCCTTCCCCTCAACAACGCAGGAACAGCCCGGAACGCGGCCCACCGCCAAACGGCGGACCGCCCCAACGCGCCCCGAAAATGCCCGCCAAGCCCCCCGACCACGAAAACACGCACGCACGATAACCAACGACGCACAAACCGCACGACAACCACCCGTATGAGAAATGCGGGCTAACGGTCGGTTATGGCGGGGGTTATGGTTGTCGGCCCGTTCGGCGGGCGGCGCCGGGCGGGGCGCCGCAGGCGCGCCTCCTCGCCATCATCGCGGCTTGCGGGAACGTGCGGGCTGGAAGCCCGCGGTCCCAGGCCCCGCCTTCGGCGGGGTAAGCATTTCGGTACAGACACTGAGACGTGCGGGCAGGACGCCCGCGCTCCCAGGCGTTCGGCGCGCGGGCAGGCTGGAAGTCTGCATGTTGGCGCCCCGCTGGGCCGCGCCGGCGCCGTTATGCGACGCGCGGCGCGGGCGGCATGGCTTCCAGATGCCGCTTCATCCGCTCGCGGCAAGCGTTGAGGATTGTGCGATCCTCGGCCATCGCGCGGGCTTCCTTATCCAACTGCTCCCTCTTGGCGCGCAGATCCGCCTCGGCCGGCGCGAAGGCGTCGTCCACGCTCCGACGAACGATCTCTTTCGCCTTGTCGTTCAGGCGGTCGGCCGACTCCTCGATGTGATTGGCCCAGAGCCGCGCTGCGCGCTGCATCGCCTCTTTCTTTTCCTTCTCCCTTTGGAGATTGGAATAATATCGCCATCCCGCCACGCCAACCTCTACAATCGGCCCAACAAGCGGTATGAAGCGGCCCAGTGTCTTCGGGAAGAACTTGGCGATGGCCGCGACGGCGCCCAAGATTAGCCGTCTCACAACCTCCGGCTCGGTATCCGGCGCGCCGTCGGCATCCCGGGCCCCGTCTTCCCGAGGGGCGCCGGCCGCGATTTCCTCGGCGGCGGCCCCCATCGCGCCGGAATCGTCCATCGGCGGCGGGCCCAGTTCGGGGAAGCGCTTGCGCGTCGCCGCCAGTTCGCACGCGATGGCGCGCCTTACCGCTTCGCTGAATTCGACACAAGCTCCGAGAAGTTCTTTCGCCCCTCCGAGGAGTTCTTTCGGCCGCTGGCTATCGAACACTGCGAGCGCGCGCCGCCGGAACTGCGCAACCGCGCGAAGCCGCTCCTGAGAAAGCGCGCTCTCTACCCGGCTTTTCTCGCCGTGCAATCCGGCTTCGCCGTCGGCAATCCGGCGGGCCGACCCGTCGTCGGCGTTGCTCGGCGACGCCTTGACAAGCGCGCGGTCGAGATCGTCAAGCAATCGCCTTCCGACGGTATTGACCACGTCGTGAAACCCGGCGGCGCCCAGCATCCGCTTCAGGTCCGCTTCAAGGTCGGCGAGGCCGCTGGCATATACCAGTTTCAGCTTGTTTGCCAGACGCCCCTTGAGTCCGGTCCTGGCGTCCGCCATCCGGATCGGCGGAGAGGCGCGATCGGGAGGCAGGCCCCGCCGCGCGGCCGCGGCGGCCAGGTTCTCCTGTATCTTGTCGCAAATACGGATGTAGTTTTCGTCCGCTCTCGACAACCCGTCCTTGTTATTGACCACGATCATGAGTGGTTTGTTCCGATCGAGTATTCCGATAATTTCGTCGTAAACGGCGGCTTCCTCGAATGTGGACGAGGAATCCATGACGAAGAGGATGACGTCCGTGCGGTCGAGCGCTTCGCGACTGACCCATTCGTGCTCCTGCGGCGCGTCGATCCCCGGCGTGTCGAGAATCTCCGTACCCTCCCAGACATACGGGGTTATGCGGTCGGTTTCAGGCCGGCTGGCCACCCGGGCCAGCTCCCGGCCGCAAAGCGCGTTGAGCAACGTGCTCTTTCCCGAATTGTATATGCCGTACACCATCGCGGTGGGCTTCCCGTCGTCGAGGCGAGATTCAACGAACGCGCGCAGGTCCTCGACCTCAGCGGCGCCCAGATATTTCTGCAGTATGGAGGCGGCTTCCGACAGCGTTTCGCGTATCGGGGTTCCATCGTTCTTCATCGCGCGATCTCCTTCTGCCATTTGCTTCGGAATTCCTCAAGGCCGTCGATGATATTGTCGATGCGCGTTTCCAGAGGTTTCAGAACCTCATCGTTCAAACGCGCGAACGCCTCCGAGGCTGCTTTCCGCACTTCGTTGCTCTTAATGATCGCCAGTTCTTTCGCAACCTCGGCGGCGTTGTCGATGTACTCGACTCTGGAACCGGCGGCGGAGCCGTTTGTCGTGGCGCCGCTGGGCGCTTCCGCAGCGGCTCCCGCGACGGCCCCGACCAGACCGCCGAACAAAAATCCTATCACGACGTCTGCTATTGTCCCGGTCAAGCCAACGGGGGCACCGAAGGCAAGGTGCTCGCGGCGCTCGCGATCCGGCTTTATCACTACGCTAGCGACGACCTTCAACGCCGGCGCGTGTTCTTGCCCCATCGCTGCCAAAGATAGCATCTCCATGTCGATATCCTTGACCATCTCCGCCGCGGCCTCGGACACCCGCCGTTCGAGTATCTTGCGAGCCTGTCTGTTTACTGCCTCGTGGAGGCCTGCATTGTCGAGAGTCTTGCGACGGCTCTCGACTTCCTCATTGATCGCCGCCTCGATATCCCGTGCGGCTCGGTCTCCCGCCTGCCGCCCCTGTTCCTCGTGTCCTTCGCGGCTTCGGGCTATCGACCGCCGGACCCGGTCCAGACGCCCGACGATGTTGCCCATGCCGAAGTTTTGCTCGTCCCCGGCGATATCGCGGACGAAGGCGCGAAACATACGGGCCGGGGCCTCCCGCTTCATGGTCACGCCTTCGCTTTCGGCGACCTCGCTCAACAGGCCGAACAGTTCCGACAGGCCGCTCTCGCGCGCTCCATCGATATCCGGATGCTCCGCGGCATAACGCACCGATATCGTTGTTATTTGCGGGATTCGGGGCGCGTTCCGACCTTCGATCCGGACCGCTTCCTTCAATTGCGATTCGACCCATTCTTTCATATCCCGCCGATCATCGGCGGACTTCATGACCAATGTCTTGACAATCCGGCCGTTTTCGTCCACGTCCATGTCGATGTTGTCGGCGCGCGTGAGCAAGACCATCATCGGTTTTCCCAAGCGCATCAGGCGTCTCGCTTCGTCGCGCTCGGTCCTGCGGCCGGGTTGTGCG
Source organism: Alphaproteobacteria bacterium (assembly GCA_965201115.1). Taxonomy (GTDB): domain Bacteria; phylum Pseudomonadota; class Alphaproteobacteria; order UBA7887; family UBA7887; genus JANQOH01. Next base: position 3,001,906 of record OZ241745.1, on the reverse strand, counting down.
CTGTTCATTGCGACAACAACGAGGTCGGCGCTTTCGACATACTCCCGTGCGAGTTTGCCGTTTGCCTCCGTGACCGACCCGAGTCCCGGGGAGTCGATCCAGGTCAGCCCCGGCATCTTGAACCCCTGGATGCGGTCCGTCGCCTCCTCGACATCGGTATGGAACCGTCGCGCCCGGGCGAGCCGCCCGTTCGCCTTGTCGATAGCGTCCGGATCCCCCGAGGCAACCGAGCGCACGAAGAACTCGGGGCCGCTCCCGCTGGCGGACAGCGTCGCGACAAACGCGTCATCGGGGCGCTCGCAGCCATGGGCGACGAAATTGCCGAGGGCGCTCTTGCCCGCCTTGACCAAGCCATAGACATAGACCAGCAGCGAATCCCCGTGGTCGCGCCGGAATTCGGTGTTGCGGTCGTATTTCCCGACACGCTCCCGCCAGCCGATGACGGCCGCATCGACGATTTCTCTCGCTTCATGCAGGGCTTTCTCGACGGGAGGCGGAAGCGCTCCACCCTCCCGCGAGAGCGGCTCCCGCTCGATACGCGCGATCGCATCGTCCAAATCGCGGTCGAATTCGGCCTCTTGCGACTTGACCTGCCCGCCCGCCTCGTCGAACCGGCCCTGAAGCCGGCTCATGGCCTCGAGGAATTCGGGGCGTCCGACCGCACCCGTGTCGCCTGCCGAACTCATGCTTCGCTCCGCTGCGGCGGCTCCGATTGCGATTGGGCCTCACGTTCCTGCGCCCGCGCGCGCATCGCCGCCACGGCCGTCTTCATCGCCCTCAGATCGTCTTCTTCCCGCAGCAGGGCGGCGGCCTCGTTTTTCGCATCGCTCGGGCCGTCCTTGGGCAGGAACATGTCCAGGGCTTTCTCGACGCGGTCCGCTTGCCCGGCGCCGGGCGCGGCCTCGCTCCGCCAGTACTCCGCGCATGTCAGCCCGGACGGGCTGCGTCCGGAGGCGGAATGGCAGCCCGCCATGTCGTGCAATCCCCGTTCTTTCCAGCGCTCGGCGCGCTCGCGCCGCTTCTCGCGATCACGCTCCGCCTCCCGTTCGCGCAACTCGCCGGCCTCGTCGGGCTCGGTAACAGCTTCGTCGTTATCCGAGGCCGCCCAAGCCGTGGCGGCGGCAGCGGCTGCTACGCCGGCCGCGCCCAGGATCCAGAACAATGGCAGGGGCATGGTCAATCCTCCCGCAATTCGGTTATCAGGTAGTTCGCTTCCCGCACCAGGGCGAGCTGCCGGAAGACCCAGTCGTCCATCACTTCGAGCTCGCCGGGGGCGATCCCGAACGCCTCGGCGATCCGGCGGATGAGCGCGCTTTCCCGCTTGTCGAAATCGCAATCGGCGCGGGCGATGCCGATCAGTTCGAGCATGGCGCGCACCTTGCCGGGCCAGTCGGCGAACGCGGCCGCGGCGGCGGCGAGGTCCATGCCTTCCGGCGCGTCCGGCATGCCCATCTCGGCGCTCAGACTGGCCATGAGTTCGCGCTCTTGTCGGGTAACCCGTTCGTCGCTATCGACGACCATGGCCGCGAGCGCCATGAAAGCCCGCTTCTGGGCGTCGGTGAGGGGGGCAAGAAACACGATTCCGTTCTCCGTTGTTCCGCTTCCGGCTACGCGTCGAGGCCGGCAAGCCGTTGGTCCAGCTGCTCCAGAAACGATGCGAACTCTTCGTGCAACGCCTTCTCGACATTGGCAATCTCGCGTTCGAGCGTGCGCCGCCGCCCGGCCCGATGCGCGATTTCCGCGTCGATCCGCCGGTGCAGTTCTTCCTCAAGATTGGCGACGCGCTTCCACCGGCGGGCGCGGGAGCCTTCGGCGCCATGCATCAGACGGGTCCGAAGCGCGGGCACGCCGCTGAATTCGACCAATTTCGGCTGGAACTTGCGCGTTGCCCCGAGATAAACGGTGGAAGCCACCGGAAACAGCGCCGGGTCGGCGCCTGTCGCCGATGCGACCTGCCGGCGAACGGCGTCCCTGAGCCGGCCGAGTTCGTCGGCGCTTATCGACTCCTTGTGGGTCAGCGCCACGCACATGCGCTCGGCAAGGCCGTGGCGCGTGTCCGCGCCCGTCGCGACGGCCTGCAGGAAATCCGCCTCGGCCTCGTGCAGTTCGCCGGTCCCGGGGTGATGCACGAACAAGAGCACGTCGGCCGCGCGAATCGCTTTTTCGGCTTCCGCGTCGTCCTCGCCGCTCACATCGAGGCCGGGAGTGTCGATCCACCGGAAGCCGGCGCGGTCGTCAAGGCTCTTGCACGCATGGGTCGTCCGGCCTGCGCCGGTCGCGAAGTACGGCTCGCCTGTCCGTCCGGCAAGCGCGTTGAGCAACGTGCTCTTGCCCGCGCACAGCAGACCGCAGGCCACGACGCTGCAAGGCGCTTCCAGCTCGTCCAAGGTGGCGAGAAAGCTCGTCAGAGGCGACCGATCGCGCAGTAGGCCGCCGTCGATTTCGAGCTCTTTCATATCCCGCATACCGTATTCTTCCCGGATTACCGACGAACGCGGTTGTCCTGCATAAACGGCGCCCGCGCCGCCGGCGGGCCGCAGGCGGCAACGGTTAATACCCGTTCCGGCCAGCCCGCGCAACCCGGATAATACACGCTGCGAGGGGTTTCCTGCGCGGCTTTCGCGGCATCGCGATGCGGGCGCCCCGCCTGCGCGTCTCGACTGCCACGGCTGCCGCCGTGAGGGACGCGCCGTTCGCGCTTTCCCGCCGACGCCGAGCCGCGCGGAAACGTGCGGCCTGGAAGGCCGCGGTCCCGGGCCCCGCCTTCGGCGGGGTTGGCGTGTGCGCGGGCGTCCCGGGCGGCGTTTACCAGGGGCGGGCGGCTTCGCCGTCGCGCATGCGGGCCTGGCGCCATTGCTGGCGGAGGGCCTCCGCCGCGCGGGCGCGGTCGCGGGCCAGCTCCATCATGTCCTGCGCCTGTTCGGCGGTCATTTCGCGCTGCGCCCCGCCGGCCTGGGCTTGCGCCGACTCGCTTTGCGGCGGCGCGCCCTGCGGCGCCTGCTCGCCTTGCGCGCCTTGTTCTCCTTCCATATCCATGCTGTCCGCCGCGTCCTCGCGGTCGCGCGCGCGCTCGCGGTCCGATTCTTCGTCGAAGAACTGGCCCTGGTTTTGCGACGGCGTCACATCGACCGCTTCCGGGTTCTGTATCCCCTGCATGCGCTGGCGGCGCAGCTCGTCGTACATGCGGTCGGCGAGCTCCAGATTGTACATGGCGTCGGCGAGATCGGGGTCGAGCGCGAGCGCCTCGCGGTAGCTTTCCATCGCCTCGCGAATCGGGGTCACGGCGTCGCGAAAGGTGCGCATGGCGTTAATCGCCACGCGGTATTGCACATTGCCCAGATTGTAGTGCGCGCGCGCCGCGAGGCCGCGATCATCGGTCTCGAGCGCGCTGACGAACGCCGCGCGCGCCTGCTTCAACTCATGCAGCATATACAGGGCGGCGCCGCGGTTGAAAGCGATCTCGGGGCGGCCGGGCAGCATCCCGTCCGCCGCCGCGTAAAGATCGGCGGCCTCGCGGTAGCGCTCTTCGGCGAACGCCCGGTTCGCCAGCGCCACCGCCTGGTAAGGCGTGTCGATCTCGATCTCCCGGAACCCGCACAACAGCAACGCGAGGGCGGCGCATGCGGCGCATCGGACGGCAAGCATGAGCTGTTCTCAAGCCTCCACGGCGGTTTCGGCGTCGTCTTCCCGCCGCCGCGCCGGGCGTTCGGGGATAACCCTTTCGGCGGCCAGCAACAACAGCGCGATGGCGGCGAACAGCGCGTAGCGGTCGGCCTTGCGCTCGCCTTGTTCCGTTTCCAGGTCGCGCCTGGGTTTCGGCGCGATTTCTTCCGCGAACAGCGCGTCGAGCGCAACGGGGCCGGCGCGGGCGGGAAGATACGCGCCGCCGCCGGCGCGCGCCATCGCCCGCAGGCGCGATTCGCCCATGATCGAGACGACGTCGGCGCCGTCGTGGCGCAGATATTGCCGCGCGCCGTCCTCGCCGACAATGGGTATGCGCCCGCCGGACACGGGGTCGCCGATTCCCACCGCGTGGAGCGCGACGCCTTCGTCCGCCGCCTGACGCGCGGCTTCGACGCCGCCGCCGCGATGGTCCTCGCCGTCGCCGATCGCCACGATGTCGGTGTGTTGCGCGTCGAGCGCGCCGAAGCCGAAAAGCGTCTTGCGCACCGCGTCGCCGAGCGCGCTGCCGCGGCGCTCGACCAGGTCGGTGGAGGCCTGCGCCAACCGGTCGCGGAAGAACGCATAATCCAGCGTGAGCGGGCTTTGCAGACGCGCGCGGCCGGCGAAGATCACCAGCCCCAGCCGGTAGCCGCCGTGCGCGCTCAGCGTATCCGCGAACGCGCCGATCGCCGCTTTCGCCGCCTCCAGCCGGTTGGGTTGGGCGTCTTCCGCCAACATGCTGCGCGAAACGTCGAGCACGATGTAGATGTCGCGGCCGCGGCGCGCGGCGTCGCCTTCCTCGCGGCCCCATTGCGGCTGCATGACGGCGACCGCGAGCGCGGCGACCGCGGCGACGAGGCACGCCGCCCGCGCCGCGCGGCGCCGCGCGTCGGCGGGCGGGGCCAGTTCGCGCGCGAGCGCGGGGTGCAGAAACGCCTCGAGCGCCCGCCGCCGCCGCCGCGCCGCGCGGACGAACAGCGCCGCCAGGACCGGCGCCGCGGCCAGCAAAAGCGCGAACCACGGCGCGCCGAAGCTCACGGCAGCGCCCGCAGGCGCGTCGTGCGCAGCGCCGCCTCGCCGAACGCGAGCAGCAGCGCGCACAAAAGCAGCGCCGGATAGCCCTCGATATAGCGCTGATACTGCTCCGCGACGTTGGTCGATGTCTCCAGCCGGTCGATCTCTTCGTAGATCGCCCGCAGCGCCGCCTCGTCCTCGGCGCGGAAATAGCGCCCGCCGGTCGTCTCCGCCATGTTCCGGAGCGTGTGTTCGTCGATAAACACCTGGGTGGGAACGAGTATCGTGTTTCCATCGGCCTGGCGAACGGGCGTCATGGCCGTTCCGCGCGTTCCGGCGCCGACGGCGTATATTTTCACGCCGAGCGCGGCGGCGGCGGCGGCGGCTTCCGCGGGGTCGGCGTTGCCCGCGTTGTTGCTGCCGTCGGTGAGCAGGATCATCACCTTGCTCTTGGCGCCGGCGCGCTGGAGCAGCTCGGTGGCCATGACCGCGGCGTCGCCGATCGCCGTGCCGTCTTCTTCCGCGATTTGCACGATCCCGATTTCGTCGAGCGCCAGCAGGAGCGCGTCGTGGTCGAGGGTGAGCGGGCTGAGATTGTCGCCGAAGCGCGCGAACGCCACCGTCCCGATCAGGTCGCCCTCGCGCCCGCCGCCTTCCGCCGCGCCGTCTTCATCGCCCTTGACGAAGCCGCGAAAGGTCTCTTTCACCACGTCCAGGCGGTCGGCGGCCTCCTCGCCGATGCGCAGATCGAGCGCGCCCATGCTGCTGGAAATATCGACGGCCATGACGATGGCGATGCCGTCGCGGTAAATGCGCGTGACCTGCTGCCCCCATTGCGGGCGCGCCAGCGCGGCGATGCACAGGGCCAGCGCCAGCAGCCGCACCCACGGCAGCATCGCGCGCAGGCGGCTCCAGAAGGTGGTCCCCAGCGCCGCCAGGTCGCCGGTCGCGGTGTAGTCCACGCATAGCGGGCGGTCGCGCCGGCGCAGCCAGAGATGCAACGCGGGAAGCGCCGCGAGCAGAAGCAGGACCCAAGGGGTTTCGAACCTCACGCGGCGCTCACCGGATTTCGGCGGCGCGCGCGGCCGGCGCCAGGGCGGCGGCGTCGGCGGTCTCGCGCACGAAGCCGACGGCGCTGGCGAGCGCCGCCGCCGGCGCGCCGGGGGCCGGGCGGTGGCGCGCGAACTTCACGCGGTCGCAAAGGCCGAGAAATGCGCCCAGCACGGCGCCGTGGCCGGCCGTCGCCCGGCCCGCAGCCGCTTCGCGCAGCACCTCCTCGGTGGTGCGCTCCGGCGCGCGCAGTCCGAACCGCCAGTCGAGATAATGGCGCAGTATCGCCGATACCCGCGTGTAGAACGCCGCGACCTTTTCCGGCGTGTCGAGGCCGGAGGCGTCGAGGCGGCGCAGCGCGTCGAGCGCCATCGCATGAGCGGCGGCCATCGCCGGCGAACGCGCGCGGCCGCCGCGCCGCCGCAGCCGGAACAGCGCGAACGCCGCCGCGGCCAGCGCAAGCGCCGCCGCCCCGGCAACGAGAAGCGGCCGCCAGTCGAACGGCGCGGGCGGCGGCGGGGGCAGCGGAACCGGCCCGAGAATGCCCTTCGGCTTCGTAAAATCGGCGTCGGGCGGCAGCACCGACGTCACCTCCACCGGCAGCGGGCCGATGCGGAGGAACTCCGTGGCCGCCGTGCGCGCGTCGCCGGGATCCGCGCCGCGGCACTCATTAAGATACACGCACGCGATCGACGGCACGGTGCGGCCATCCAGCAGGTTGAGCGTGACCGCGCGGATCTCCATCTCCCCCGCCTCGGTGGGGTCCAGGCGGTAGCGCCGTTCGTTGCGCACCAGCCGCTCGCCCCGCGCGGACGGCACGGGGAACGGCCCCGCCTTTTCCTCGCGCATCAGCCGGAACGCGCCGATCTCGCCGACGACGCGCGGAAACGTCACGAGTATCCAGGGCGGCGCCTCCACCGCGAGCACCGCGCGCACGTCATCGACAATCGGCACGACGGCGCGGTCCACCGAGAAGACTGCGCGCACCGAGAGCGGCTCCACGGTTCTTTCCACCGCCGCCTCGCCGCGGCCCTGGGTGGGGCCGTCGCGGGCCTCGCGCGCGACTTGCGCCGACGCGGATCCGGCGCTTCCGAGGGCCGCGGCGAGCGCGAGCGGCGCCGCCAGGCCCAGGGCGCGCGCGGCGCGCCGCCTCACCGCCCTTCCTCCAGCCGGCGCTCGCGGCGCCGGAAAAAGCGCAGCAGCGGCCCGGCCCAGGGGCGCCCGGTCGGCACTTCCGCGAAATCGACGCCCAGGGCGCGGAACAGGCGGCGGCGGCGCGCCGCGGCTTCGCCGCGCAGCGCGGCGAAGCGGGCGCGCACCGCGGGGCTGTCGGTGTCGACCAGGCGCTCCTCGCCGGTCTCGAGGTCGCGCAGGCGCACGAACCCCACCGCGGGCAGTTCGCGGTCGCGCGGGTCGATCAGGCAGATCGGCGCCAGGTCGTGGCGCCGCCGCACAAGCCGCAACGGGCGCTCGAAATCCGCCGCGAAGAAATCGGAGATCAGGAAGGCGATCGACCGGCGCGGTATCGCCTTGCGGAGATATTCCAGCGCCGCCGCGATGTCGGTGCCGCGCCCGCGCGGTTCGAACGCCAGCATGTCGCGGATCAGCCTCAGCGCGCGGTTGCGCCCCTTGCGCGGCGGCACGAACAGCTCCACCCGGTCGGTGAACAGGATCAACCCCGCCTTGTCGTTGTTGTCGATGGCGCTGAGCGCCAGCGCGGCGGCGATCTCGACGCCGGTGCGCGTCTTGCGCCGCGATGTCGAGGAAAAAAGCCCCGATGCGCTGACGTCGAGCAGCAGCATTGCCGTCAGTTCGCGCTCCTCCACATACTGCTTGACGAAGGGGCGGCCGACGCGGGCGGTTACGTTCCAGTCGATGGCGCGCACGTCGTCGCCCGCCACATATTCGCGCACCTCGGCGAACTCGATGCCGCGGCCCTTGTACACGCTGTGATATTCCCCGGCGAACGCGCCATCGACGAGGCGCCGCGTGCGGATATGCAGCTGGCGCGCCTGCTGCAGGATTTCGGCGGGCAGCACGGCGCGGCGCTCAGGGCACGGGCGTGCGGTCGAGTATCTGCCGGATGATTTCCTCGACCGTCATTTCCGCCGCTTCCGCCTCGTAGGAAACCAGAATGCGGTGGCGCAGAACGTCCGGGCCGATGGACTTGATGTCTTGCGGCGTGACGTAGCCCCGTCCGTGGATGAAGGCGAACGCGCGCGCCGCCAGCGCCAGGTAAATCGACGCGCGCGGCGATGCGCCGAAATCGATAAAGCGCGCCAGGTCGTCGAGGCCGTGCGCCGCGGGCTCGCGCGTCGCCAGCACCAGATCGACGATGTAGTGCTTGATCTTGTCGTCGATGTAGATGGCGTCGACCAGGCGGCGCGCCGCGAAAATCGCTTCGGTATCGGTCACGGGCGGAACCGGCGCCTCGGCGGCGGTAACGGCCATGCGCTCGAGGATTTCCAGCTCTTCGCCGCGCTCCGGATAGGTTATGCGCAGCTTGAGCATGAAGCGGTCGGTCTGCGCCTCCGGCAGGGGGTAGGTGCCCTCCTGTTCGAGCGGGTTCTGCGTCGCCAGCACCAGGAACGGCAGCGGCAGCGGGAAGCTCTCCTCGCCGATCGTCACCTGCTTTTCCTGCATCGCCTCGAGCAGCGCGCTCTGCACCTTGGCGGGGGCGCGGTTGATTTCGTCGGCGAGCACGAGGTTGGCGAACACCGGCCCCTTGCGCACGCGGAACGCGCCCGATTGCGGCTGGTAGATCAGCGTGCCCACCAGGTCCGCCGGCAGCAGGTCGGGGGTGAACTGGATGCGCTGGTAATCGCACCGCAGCGCCTGCGCGAGCGCGACCGCCGCGCGGGTCTTGGCGAGCCCGGGCGCGCCCTCGATAAGCACGTGGCCGTTGGCGAGCAGCCCCACCAGCAGGCGCTCGAGCATGTATTTTTGGCCGACAATCGTGCGTCCGAGCGCCTCCATCAGCTGGCTGACGAAGGCGCCTTGCTCGCGGACGCGCGCGTCGATGTCTCCGACGTCAAGCGGCATGGCGGCTGGGTTTTCTGTGGGATGGGGAAAGGTAGCCGCGCCCCCATAGCATACTCGCGCCGCCGCAGACAACGGGCGGCGCGAGTACGGGGCGAACAGCAGGCAGAGGTTTCGTTTACTCGTTGTTCTTGCCCGGCACAATCTGCCCGTGCAGCGCGTTACGTTCCTCCCGGTTTTGCGGCCGTATCGCCCACGGTCGTAACGGCTCCCGCAACAGCCTTCTTTTCGGTACTGACTTTAGCAAGCTGTCGTGTCTTCTTTTCAGCAGCTTTGCCAGCCTCTGCCTCCTCAGGCGATCCAGGTTCTCGTGCATCGGCGCCTCCCTCCAGGTTGTTTCCCACCAGAGCGTCTTGCTCGGTCGGCGTCTCGGTGGATAAGAACTTAAAGCACAATTGTCCGTGCTCTACAGGTGTCTCGGAAAGGGCCAGATGCTCCAACGCCCGCGCCAATTCCGCTTCCTCCGGAGATGGTTCCCGAACCTTGTGAAACAAAGTCTCCGCCTCCGCCCGATCGATCACAAATCCGTGAGATGGATACTCCGATGTGATAACCGCCAGAGATTCCGGCGTTATATTACGGCCTTCCCGCAGCAAGAGCTCGCCGTAATGATATGCTACAGATAACGCCCTGACCGACTCGCCTATTCTTAACGGCTCCAACTGTCCGTAGAGCTGCGCGAATAACTTGCCGGTGAGATCTACAGCAATTCGGGTCGCCGTTCCGGTGGATATCGATTGACCGCCTCGTTTCATAATGTTCAGAAAGAATCCCTCGAATGCGTCGAAGGCCCGGCCATGAAGAACAGTCAGGGTATCACCCATGGCGAGCCCCGAATGCTTTCTCACAAGTTCGCCCTCGCGAGGTATCTGCACGTCGAGCGGCCCTAATTCCCCATGATCGGAAAAGACAAGTTCATGCGCGCCGGTTGCCACCAGCGTTCCCGCGCTCTTGCAGCAGCCCGACACATACATGACGAAATGATCGTACTTCGTTTGTATGCACCGCGCAACCCTGTACGCGGCGTCGGGGTCGCCGCCCATCGTCACCAGCATGAGGAGAGCGTTCGTCCGTCGACGCCTCCTTACGCAGGCATCAATGAGATGACTATCTTGCGGCCGGGATATCGGACCGTTGTACAGTATGACGTCTGCGTCCAGCGCGTCAGCGACGGCATCCGCCACCTTCGGGATACGGTGTTCCTGTGTCATGTCCATCGGCCCTTGCGTGACGCGGCATGCGCCGCCATCAAGCCATTATACGGCGCCAGTATCGCCATGCGCAACCGATACCCGCATATCGCGAGCGTCGAAACCGCAACCGACCGGGGTTTCGGCCGTTCCGGCGCGCCGCCCCGGATACAGCGCCGACAGCCGAGCCGTATGCTGTGGTCCCGCGACCGACGCCCGCCGCTTGCGGCCCGCACCCACTTGGCACCATGTCATACCGACCGCCGCGAAGATACGCTACAATGCCGACCATCGCGCAACTGCCGAGGGAGGCCCGCTACATGAGCGCCTTGCCCGCCGCACGCCCCGCCGAACCCCTGCTGCTCTCCGCGGTCGAGAACGGGGTCGCCACGCTTACGCTTAACCGCCCCGGGGCGCGCAATGCGCTGTCATCCGCGCTGATGGCGGAGTTGCAGGATGCGCTCGACGCGCTGCGCGGCGATTCCGCCGTCAAGGCCGTCATCCTCGCCGGCGCCGGGCCGGCGTTCTGCGCCGGACACGATCTGCGCGAGGTGCGCGCCCTGCCCGGCGGCGGCGCCCACGCCGAACTCTTCGCGCAGTGCAGCCGGCTGATGACGACCATCGTGCGCCTCCCGAAACCCGTCATCGCCAGGGTCCACGGCATCGCCACCGCCGCGGGCTGCCAGCTCGTCGCCTCGTGCGATCTCGCGGTGGCGTCGGAAACCGCGCGTTTCGCCACGCCGGGCGTGAATATCGGCCTGTTCTGCTCCACGCCGATGGTGGCGCTGAGCCGCGCCGTGGGCCGCAAGGCCGCCATGGAAATGCTGCTTACCGGCGAGCCCGTATCGGCCGCACGCGCGAGAGAGATCGGCCTCGTCAACCGCGTCGTCGCGCCCGGCGCCCTCGACCGCGCCGCGACGGAGCTCGCCGCCGGCATTGCGGCGAAATCGCCCGTGACCCTCGCCATCGGCAAGGAGGCGTTCTACCGCCAGATCGAGATGCCGCTCGACGACGCCTACGCCTATGCCGGCGAGGTCATGTGCCTGAATATGACCAAGAGGGATGCGGCGGAGGGAATCGACGCCTTCCTCGAAAAGCGCCGGCCCGTCTGGCGCGGCGAATAGGCGCGCCGCCGCGCGCGGCTTGACACGGCCGGGCGCGGCGCATAGACAGCGGCCCGGCGCGCGGCCCGCACGGCGGCCGCGCGCTTGCGTAATCCGACAGGCAAGGCGGCGCGCGATGACAGCGACCGGGCAGGCGGCGCGGGCGGACGGCGGCGAGCCGATCCGTCTTGCGCACCACGACACCTACTCCGACGAGAAGCTGCGGCGCATTCTGGGCGCGGTGCGCACCTTCGCCATGGTGGGCGCCAGCAGCCACTGGCGGCGGCCCAGCTACTACGCCATGAAATATCTGACCGGAAAGGGCTACCGCGTCATACCGGTCAACCCCGCGCGGCCGGGCGACGAAATCCTCGGCGAGCGCGTCTATGCGTCGGTTGCCGACGTGCCCCACCAGCTCGATATGGTGGATATTTTCCGCACCTCGGAAGAGGCGCTCGCGATTACCGACGAGGTTATCGCCAACAAGGACGCCAAGGGCATACGGTTTCTGTGGATGCAGCTGACCGTGCGCAACGACGAGGCGGCCGCGCGCGCCGAGGCCGCCGGACTGGAGGCGGTGATGAACCGCTGCCCCAAGATCGAGTTCGGGCGCCTGTCGGGCGAGCTGGGCTGGTGCGGAATCAACTCCCGCATCGTATCCGCCAAAACCCTGCGTCCGCCGCGCTGAACAGGAGAACGGCCATGAACGATCCGAAATCCGCCGCGGCGGCGTCCGCCGCCGCCATGCACCGCGTCGAGGCGCCGCGCGACCACGGCATCGAGACCCTGGCGGTCCACGCCGGCGCGCGGCCCGATCCGTATTCGGGCGCGCGTTCGACGCCGATCTACCAGACGACGTCGTTCGTGTTCGACGATTCGGACCACGCGGCGTCGCTGTTCAACCTGCAGACCTTCGGGTTCGTCTATTCGCGCATGACCAACCCCACCGTGGCGGTGCTGGAAGAGCGCGTCGCGGCGCTGGAGGGCGGGCGCGGCGCGGTGGCCGCCGCCAGCGGCCACGCCGCCCAGTTCCTCGTCGCCGCCACGCTGCTCCAGCAAGGCGACGAGTTCGTATCGTCGCGCAATCTCTATGGCGGCTCGGTGACGCAGTTCGGCCAGAGCTTCCCGAAACTGGGCTGGAAGTGCCATTTCGTCGATCCCACCGATCCGGAAAATTTCCGCGCCGCCATGACCGACAAGGTCAAGTTCGTTTTTCTCGAGGGCCTCGCCAACCCCGGCGGGATCGTCATCGACCTCGAGCCCGTGGCCGCGATCGCGCATGAGCACGGCGTTCCGCTCGTGGTCGATAACACCCTCGCCTCGCCGTATCTCTGCCGCCCGTTCGAGTGGGGCGCCGACATCGTCGTGCATTCCACCACCAAGTTCATCGGCGGCCACGGCAACACGATGGGCGGGATCGTCGTCGAATCGGGCCGGTTCGACTGGCGCGCCAACGACAAGTTCCCGGGCCTCGCGCAGCCCGACCCCGCCTATCACGGCCTGACCTTCGCCGAGACCTTCGGCGATTTCGGCTTCACGATGAAGGTGCGCGCGGTGGCCCTGCGCGACTACGGCCCCACGCTCTACCCCACCGCGGCGTGGAACCTGCTCCAGGGCGTCGAGACCCTGCCGCTGCGCATGGAGCGCCACTGCGCCAACACGCTGGCGGTCGCCCGATGGCTCGAAGGTCACCCGAAGGTGACCTGGGTTTCGTACTCCGGCCTGCCCTCGAGCCCGTATTACGAACTGGCGAAAAAATACGTGCCCAAGGGCGCGGGTTCGGTCTTCACGTTCGGCTTGAAGGGCGGCTACGACGCGGGGCTGGCGTTCGTGGACGCGGTCGAAATGTTCTCCCATCTCGCCAATATCGGCGACACGCGCAGCCTGATTCTCCACCCGGCTTCGACTACCCACCGCCAGCTCACCGAGGAGCAGCAGGTCGCCGCCGGCGCCGGGCCCGACGTCGTGCGGCTCTCCATCGGCATCGAAACCCTGGACGACATCATCGCCGATCTCGACCAGGCGCTGGCCAAGGTCTGACGCCGGCGCAAACGGATACGCGCCGCGCACGGCGCCGCCCGGGCGCTTCGATCGCAGGAACAAGGCGCGCGCGAATGACCGAAGAGCAATTGCGCAAGGCGCTCCGCGTCGTGAAGCGCGTGATGCGCGGCCACTTTCCCGGCGTCGATTTCGACACCATCGAAATCGAGCCGGGGGTCGACCATTACGGCGATGAAGTTCTGTTCATCACCGCGGTATTCGATGACCGGGGAAAGGACGTCGAAGCGGACAGGATGATAAGCCTGTATGGCGCGCTCCGGCCCGCGCTCGAGTCGGAGGCAGGAACGGATGCGTTCCCGAGTCCGTCGTACGTGGCCAAGTCGGAGTGGGACGAATGGTTGCGGGAACAGGCCAATGCAACCGTCTGACCTCGTGGCGGCGGCGCGCGATTCGCTCCCTTCCATACCCGGCAGGCCGCGCGAAGCGACGCTCAGAAGGGCTCTCAGCACAGGGTACTACGCGCTTTTTCACTGCCTTGCGGAAACCGTGGCGGATTTGCTCGTTGGCGGCCCCGGCGCCAACCGCAACGAATCCGCCTGGCGCCAAGCGTATCGCGCCATCGAGCACTCCCAAGTGCGCGAACGATGCCGAAAATCCGTAGAAATAAATAAATTTCCGAAGGAAATAAGAAAATTCGCGGAAACGTTCGTAGATATACAAATGAAAAGACACAAGGCAGACTACGATCCGCACGGGCGATACTTCAAATCTTCGGTAACAAGAAACATCGACGAAGTCGAGGAGGCCATCGCAGCCTTCGAATCGGCCCCGCTGCCCGAACGGCGCGCGTTCGCCGTATACGTCTCCATGCGCCTCCGGCCCTGACGCGCCGCGGCTATTCCGCCGCGGAGGGCGCGTCCAGGGCCGCCCAGTGGGCGTCGAAGGCGGCGCGGACAGCGGCTTCGTCATCGCCGGGGCGCAGATGGCGGTAGAGCAGCGCGAGGGTTTTCAGATCGACCGGCGCCGGCGCGGTCGCGAAGGAGCTCGCGAACGAATCGTCGAACACCACGCTGCCCGGAATCCACCGCGAATGCCCGCCGGGGCCGAGCGCGTGGTAGAGCTCGTGGGCGATGGTCGCGCGCCGTTCGCGGCCTTCCAGCTCGTCGCGCACCAAGACCGCAACCATACGCAGCGCGTGGCGCGGGCCGACCGCCGCTTCCGTGTAGCCCGCGCCGCGCAGCGCCAGATCTGTCCTCATGCGATGGCGCGCCGCCACCGCCGCCGCTTCGTCGCGCGCGACGAAATAAACCCCGATTCGCGCCGCCGCGGAGCCGCTTTCCGCCAGCCGCGCGGCGTGGGGGCCGAGCACGGACGCAAAGCGCGCCAACAGCGCCGACACGAAGACGCGATCACCCGGACGCGCGCCGACCAACGCTACCGCCGGGGCCTCGGTCCAGCGGTTGACCCGCGGTCCGCGCCAGGTCGCCTCGCCATCGGCGCCCAACAGCACCGCGCGCACATGCCGCCATTCGCGTTCGCGCGCGGCTTCGTCCGCGCCCGCCGCGCCGTGCCACGCCGCGGCGGCGAGCGCGAACGCCAGCAGCGCCGCGGCCGCGCGCTTCAGCGTTCCGCCGCCGGCGCGGACGCCGGGACGCCGCGCATCAGGCCCATTCCGGCGTCCACATGGAACAGGTGGCCGGTGATGTTCGGCGCGCCCTCGAGCAACCACACGATGTTGCGCGCGATGTCCTCGGGCCGGCTTACCGCGCGCAACGGCGTCGTGCGCTCAAGCGCGGCCTTGGCGCGTTCGTAGGCTTCCGCGCCCATGCCGTTGCGCAACCAGTCGCCCGCGATAAAGCCGGGATTGACCGCGTTCACCGAGATCTCCGGCCCCAGCGCCCGCGCCAGCGCCACGGTGAGCATGTTCAATGCCGCCTTGGAGCCGATATAGGCGAGCGACGACCCCAACCCGTAAGAGCCCGCCACCGACGACACATTGACCACGGCGCCGCGGCCGCGCGCCTTCATGTGCGGCGCGCAGGCGCGAATCGCCTGGAACGGCCCCACGGCGTTCACGCCGTAAATGCGCTGGAAGTCCGCCGCGTCCAATCCCTCGAGGTCGTCGTGCGCGCGGAACACGGTGGTTCCGGCGTTGTTGACCAGCCCGTCGATGCGCCCCCAGCGCTCCATCGCGGCGGCGGCCATGCCGCGGCAAACGGCGTCGTCCGCCACATCGCCCATGCTGACCAGCGCCTCGCCGCCGAGGCCGCGGCATTCGGCGGCGACCGCCTCCGCCGCTTCGGCGGATCGCGAGCCGTTGACGACGATGCGCGCGCCGCGTTCGGCGAGCATGCGCGCCGCGGCGGCCCCCACTCCGCGCGTCGAACCCGTCACGATAACGACCGCGCCCGCAAGCTCGATCACGATGCTCCCTCCTACCCGCGCAACCCGGGGCGAAGCAGACCACCCGGCGCGCCCCGCGTCAACCGTCGGCGCTTACCCGGGTTTCCGCTTGCCTTCCCGCTTCGGGCGTGCCAAGGTTGCCTCCCGCGCGGCGCCGGGGGCGCCTTTTCGGGGCCATAGCTCAGTCGGGAGAGCGCTTGAATGGCATTCAAGAGGTCGGGGGTTCGACTCCCCCTGGCTCCACCACCGCCCCCCGCCCCGCCCGCGCCCGCCTGTTGAGCGCGGCAGGCGGCCGCGTCCTCGTTACCGGCGGCGCGGGCTATATCGGCGGCCATGCCGTGCTCGCCTTCATGGAGGCCGGCCGGCCGGTAACCGTCCTCGACGATCTCTCGACCGGCCGCCGCGCCGCCGTTCCGCCGGGCGCGGAGTTCGTAAAAGGCGACGCGGGCGACTACGCCGCCATGCGGCGCCTGCTCGAGGCGCGGCAAATCGGCGCCGTCATACATTTCGCCGCCAGCGCGAGCGTGCCCGAATCGGTGCGCGATCCGTTGCCCTATTACGGCAACAACACCGCGGCCACCGCCGCGCTCATCCGCGCCTGTGTCGATTCCGGCGTGCGGCGTTTCGTGTTCTCGTCCACCGCCGCCGTCTATGGCGTCCCCGCCGTCTCGCCGGCCCGCGAGGACGCGCCCACGGCGCCGATCAACCCCTATGGGCGCTCGAAACTCGCCGCCGAATGGGCGCTGGCCGACGCCGCCGCCGCGCACGGCCTGACATGGACGGCGCTGCGCTACTTCAACGTCGCCGGCGCGGACCCGCGGGGCCGCGCCGGCCAGCGCGGGCGCCACGCGGAGCACCTGATCACCGTCGCGTGCGAGGCCGCCGTCGGCGCGCGCCCGGGCGTGACCGTGTTCGGAACCGACTACGACACGCCCGATGGAACCTGCGTGCGCGACTACATCCATGTGAGCGACCTGGCCGACGTCCACGTCGCGGCGCTCGCCTGGCTCGAGGCCGGCGGCGCCGGCGGCGTTCTCAATTGCGGCTACGGGCGCGGCTATTCGGTGCGCGAAGTGCTGGCGGCGGCGGCGGAGGAAGCTGGCGCCGCGCTCGCGGTCCGGGACGGGCCGCGCCGCGCCGGCGACCCGCCGGCGCTGGTGGCCGATCCGTCGCGCCTCCGCGCCGCGCTCGGCTGGACGCCGCGCCATGACAACCTGCGTTACATCGTGCGTACCGCGCTCGCGTGGCGAAAGCGCATGGACGGGGGCTTGTAACCCGCCCGCGCCGGCCGCGGATACGCATGGACCGCAACCCTCCCGGAAAGGTTCGAACAATGAAAACGCCCGCTCTTGCCGCCGCCCTCGGCGGCGCGCTCTTCCTTGCCGCCGCGCCGGCGCCGGCGATGGACATCGGCGAGTATGCCGACGCCCACGACAAGACCCTCGAGCAATGCCTGCAAGCCGCCCTCGACGTGTTCGGCGGCGAGGCGCTCAATGTCGAGTACAAGTTCGAGGACGGCGAGCCGGTGTACGATTTCGACATCCTGGCGCCCGACGGCGTGCGCTGGGAGGTCGAGGTCGGCGCCGAGAACGCCATGATTCGCGAGATCGAGCGCGAGGTCGGGAAAACCGACCCCATGTTCGCTGGCCGCGCCGCGATTTCCGAGGACGACGCCCGCGCCGCCGCGCTGGCCATGTTCCCCGGCGAGGTCGAAAGCGTCGAATACGGCGTCGAGACCGATGGAACGGCGGTCTATGAGTTCGACATCGTTCTCACCGGCGGCGGCGAGATGAACGTCGAGATCGACGCCGCCACCGGCGCCGTCGTCGAGGCCAACCCCGAACTGTGGGAGATCGGCGAGGGCGAGTAGCCGCGTTACCCGGACCGGGCGCCGCATTATCCCGCCGGCGCTCCCCGGGGGCGCGGCCCACGGATTTCGGTTATATACAACCTTCCGGTTATATGAAACCGGCAAATCGCATGTAAATAACCGCTTTCCTCCAGTAATACCGCGTTCATGCCCACGTTTTCGTCAACGAAACCACCGGCGGGCATTTACGAAAAAGCACTTTGACGCGGGTTATACAGTCCTGTATTGTCCGGCGCGCCGCAACGGGCGCAAACTCGAGGAGACGACTTATGGCGATACGTTCATGGATGCGGCTCGCGGCCGCGTGCGCGTTCTGCGCGCTGGCCACGCACCAGGCGCGCGCGCAGGAGGCCGGCGCCGGGCCGGCCGAACTGCCCGATATCGACGTGATCGGCGTTACCCCGCTCGCCGGCGCGGGCCTGCCCATCGACAAGGTTCCGTACAACGTGCAGGCGGCGGAGCCGGGCGCGTTCGAGACCGAGGGCAGTCTCACGCTCTACGATTTCGTCGAGCGCTCGTTCGCCGGCGCCTCCGCGGTCGATTTGCAGAACAACCCGTATCAGCGCAACTTCAACTACCGCGGCTTCGTCGCCGGCCCGCTGCTGGGCGAGAGCGTCGGCATCGCCGCGTTTCAGAACGGCGTGCGCATCAACGACCCGTTCGGCGATGTGGTGCAGTCCGACCTGTTCCCGGAAATGGCGATTCGCGGCATCGAGCTCGGCAACGCCAATCCGGCCTTCGGCTTTAACGCGCTGGGCGGCGCGCTCGTACTGCTCACGCACGACGGAACCACCTTCCAGGGGGCGGAACTGTCGCAGTCGGGCGGCTCGTTCGGCCGCCTGCGCACAACCGCGCGCGCGGGCATGGACAGCGGCGACTTCAACCTGTTCGCCGCCTACCAGCACGACCGCGAGGACGGCTGGCGCGACGCGTCGCCGTCGCAACTCGACCGCTTCTTCGCCGCCGGCGGCGCCGACGGCGAAAACGGCTCCATGCGCGTAAACCTGTCCTGGGCCTCGACCGACCTGATCGGCAACGGCCTGGCGCCGATCGAGCTCTACGACATCCGGCCCGAGTCGATCTTCACCAATCCGGACCGGACGCAAAATCGCAACGTCCTGATCTCGGCCAGCGGCGAGGCGTGGATCGCCGAAAACATCGCCATCCAAGCCAACGCATATTACCGCCGCTTGAACCGCGACACACTCAACGGCGATGAGGTCGATGCCGGCGCCTGCGAGGGCGACGACAACGAAGGCTACATCTGCGGCGAGGCCGAAGAAGACGACGATGAGAACGGCGGCGGGAACGATCGCGCCGCGAACGGCGGCGAGGACGACGATGACGACGAAGAAGAAGACGAGGAAGAGTTCGTCTTCTACGACCGGAACGGAAACCCGATCCCCGCGATTCCCCTGACCGGCGGCATGAACGTCTATGGCGCGCTGAACACCAGCGAGACCGAATCCACCGCCTACGGCGCCAGCGTGCAGGCGCTGATCGAGACGCCGCTCGGCGGCATGGACAACCAGTTCGTTTTCGGCGTCGGGGCCGATATGGGCGAGACGGAATTCCGGAACGCACAGGAGCTCGGCGAACTGCGCTTCGGCGACCGCGCCGTCATCCCCCGCTCCGACGGCATGCGTGGCCTGTACGTCGCCGCCCGCCCCGAAGACGACGACGACGACGACGATGACGACAACGGAAACGGCGAGGCCGACAACGGCGAAGACGAAGGCGTCTGCGTCGAGCGCGGCGGCGAGGAACTGTGCCGGGTCGACACCGCGCCGGTTAATCTCGTCGCCGAGAACAAGTACTACCGCGTCTATGCGTCCGACACGCTGGACCTCGGCCGCGGCCTGTCGGTCACGGGGTCGGTGGCGGCCAATATCGCGAAGATTGTCCTGAAGGACCGCTCGGTGTTTCTCGGCGAGCCGCAGGACCGGTTGACGGGCAGCCACGACTACACCGCCATCAACCTCGCCATCGGCGCCGCGTGGTCGATGCCCGACTCCGACGTGACGCTGTTCGGCGGATACCGCCAGAGCAACCGCGCGCCCTCGCCCGCGGAGCTCAGCTGCGCCGACGAAAACGACCCGTGCAACCTGCCCAATGCGTTCGTCGCCGATCCGCCGCTCGACCAGGTGATCTCGCGCACCTTCGAAGCCGGCGCGCGCGGCTCCATCCGCCGCGGCGGCATGGGCGGCCTGACCTCGATCGACTGGACCGTGAGCGCCTTCCGCGCCACGAACAGCGACGACATCGTATTCCTGACCAAGAGGCCGGAAACGGGCGGCGGCATTTCGAGCGGGTTCTTCCAAAACGTGTCGGAAACCCGCCGCCAAGGCGTGGAGGTCAAGCTGCGCGGCGACGCCGGCCCGATGAAATGGCGCGTCAACTACGGCTATGTCGACGCCACCTTCCAGTCGTCCTTCACCGTCTTCGCCGAAAACCACCCGCGGGCGGACAGGGGTGGCATCGAGGTGCGGCCCGGCGACAAGATCCCCGGCGTGCCCGAGCACAGCCTCAATCTGGGGGTCGATACCGAACCGTTCGACGGCCTGCGCATCGGCCCGAGCATGATCTATCGCTCCGGCGTGTATTACCGCGGCGACGAAGCCAATCTGGCCTCGCCGACCGATGGCTACACGGTCGTGAATCTCGACGCGAGTTACCGCATAACCGACTGGATCGAGGCGTTCGGAAGGATCGAGAACCTGTTCGACCGGAAATACCGCACCTTCGGCATTTTCGGCGAAGCCGCCGAAATGGAGGACGGCGAACTGGAAGTCGAGGTCCCCATCCACGAACTGAAACATCAAGATAACGCGGTTCTGGACCCGCGCTTCATCTCGCCCGGGCAGCCACTGGCCGCGTTCGTCGGGGTGCGCCTCCGGCTGAACTGACCGTTCGCGCCGTAGGCGCGGACTGCCCGGGACCGCGGGCATCCCCGCCCGCACGTTGCCAACGCTACAAATGCTGCCAAGAGGGGCTTGATGATCGCCGCTCCCAGCAATATCGCGGCCTGCGGCAACGTGCGGGCAGGATGCCCGCGGTCCCGGGCCCCGCCTTCGGCGGGGTTGCGGCTTCTTCCGCGATCAGAAGCGCACGGTGAGTGCGGCGCTGCCGCTGAAGTCTCGGTTGCCGTGGCGGGCGGCGGCGTAGTTGGCGTTGGCGCGGAGGGCTATGCGGCCGTCGGCCCATTCGTGGGCGGCGCCGAGGCCGAGGCGGGCCCATGTCGCTTCCGCTTCGGCTTCGAAGGGGCGGTCCGCCGCCGTGGTTTCCATTGCGCCGGACAGTTCGCGCTCAAGGTCCAGCGTTGCGAACATGGCGCCGGCGCCGCCGGGGAGGGCGGCGGACTCGGCGCGCACGCCGGCGCGGGCCGTTATGCGCCGGCCCGCGTCCAGCGACACGCGCTCGTTCACGGAGTCCGTGAACGACGACATCTCCACCATCGACCAATCGGCGCCCGCGCGCGGCGTCAGCGTTACGCGGCCCAGGTCGAGGCGCCGCCCGATCTCCACGCCGGCGGCGTAGCCGCGGCCCGACAAGTCCCGCGCAAGGGCGCCCTCGAGCGCCACGTCCGAATCGAGGTCGGTCTCGTACAGCGTCGCCGCGGCCTGAGCGCTCACATAGACGTTCTCCGCGGGCAGCCATGCGCCCGATATGCGCGCGCCCGTGCCGGTTATCTCGACACGGCCGCCGCCCGCCTCGGTGTCCGCGTCCGTGTCCACGTCCGCGCGGCCGCGCACATGATGAACCGAGATCGCGAACACGCCGCGCTCGCCCGCCGCGCCCTCTATCCCCGCCTCGAAACCGAAGCGGCGGTAATCGTGATGCGCCTGCGCGACAGACGACGCCGGATGGCGGTCGCCGCCGGCGGCGTCGAGGCGCGCGAACGCGCCGCGCGGCGCGCCCGCCGCGGCGAAACGGTCGCCGTGGGCGGGCAGTGCATTCAGCGCCAGCAGAGCCGAAGGCAGAGCTTCGTACACGCGGTGGCGCGGCGCCGGCCCCACCTCGATGCGACCGTCGCGGGTTATCCGGAGACGCGAATCGACGCGGCCCTGGCGCTTGAGCGTAATCGTCGCGCCGGCGGCGTCGATGCGGCCGCCGCCCAGGCGCAGCGCCGCCTCCTCGTCGGTTTCGCCCGCCGCCGCACGTATCGTTACCGTCTCGGCGCCGATGACGGGCTCCGCGATGCGCCCGTTCTCGCCCACCGTCACCGCGCCCCGGGGCACATCGACGCTCTGCGCCGCGCCGTCGACCGTGACTTCGCTGCCGGCGCCCGCCAGCGCGACGCGGCCGTCGATGGCGCCGCCGGCATCGACCGTCACGGTCGAGGCGGCGGCGGCGTCGCGCGCCTCCACGGCGCCCTGCACCATGCCTTCCCCTTCGACCGTCATGTTCAGCGCGCCCGTTGCAACGGAGACCGCCACGCGGCGGCCCTGCGCGTCCTCCGCGCCCATGAGCACGCCGCCAGCCGCGACCGTCACCTCGCCGCCATCGGAAACCGTCAGCGGGCGCGCCGCTTCCGCGCGCCCGGCGATGCGAATGGCCTCCAGGCCCTCGACGTGCCCCTTGAACGTCCCGCCGGCCGCCACCGTCAGCCGGTGCATGCCGCCGTCGCCGCCGATGACGCCGCCGGTCAGTTCGTTGGCGACCGTGACCATCAGCGCTCCGGCGCCCATGCCCTCGATATTGCCTGTGACATTGCCGTTCACCATCGCCATCAGATCGCCGGCTTCGCTGCGCACCGCCGCACGCCCGTCGAGGTTCGACAGGCGCCCCCCGGCGCCGACCGACACCGTGCCGCCGCGGTCGAACAGCACGCTCCGGGCGGCCCCTTCGACCGTCACCGTGCTGGCGGCCAGGTGGATGAGACCTTCGACCGAGCCGCCGGATTTCACATGAACGTCGTGCTCGCCGCCGCCAAGGCCGAATATCCCGCCCTCGACCTTGCCGCTCACATCCACCTTCAGATCGCCATCGCCCGCGCCGCGGATATCGCCCGCCACGGTCCCCATCGCCGCTACGTCCACCGTCAGGTCGCCCGCCGCGCCGCGGATCGCCTCGCGACCGCCGTCCGAAGTCCCGACGCCCAACACCGCGCCGCCGGATGCGACCGTGACCGAACCGCCGTTCTCGTAGAGCACGCGCGCCGCGCGGCCCGCGACCGTCGCTGCGTGCGAACCCGCGCCCGCGCCGCGGATGGCGCCCGCAACCGAACCGCCGGACGCAACCGTAACCCGATGCACGCCGGCGCCCAGGCCGCGGATATCCCCGGAAACCGCGCCCGCAACCGTTACCGTCAGGTCCCCCGCGCCGCGCTCCTCAATTGCGCCCGTAACCGAACCCGCGACCGTCGCGACCAGGCCGCCGGCCTCCATATCGACGATGTCGCCCGTAACCGAGCCGCCGGAGGCGACCGCGATCTCGTGCCTACCGGCGCCCTTGCCAAGGATGGCGCCCGTCACCGCGCCGCCCGCGTTCACGGTCATGTTGCCCGCGCCGCGCCCCTCGATGCGGCCCTTGACCGCGCCGCCGGACGCAATCGCCACCGTCAGGTCTCCCGCGTCGGAACGGATCGCTTCCCGAACGCCCTCGACCTCGAGGCCCTTGATTTCGCCCCGCGCCCCGACCTTCACGGACCCGCCCCGGTCCAGCAGCACGCGCCCGGCCGCGCCGTGCTCCACATCCGCCTCGCCCGCCGCCAGGCGCACCGTGCCCGTAACCATCCCGCCGCCGCGAACCGCCACCGTGTGCTCGCCGGCGCCGAGACCCAGTATGTCGCCCTCGACCGTGCCGGTTACCGTCGCCGCCAGCGCCCCGCCGCGGCTCTCAACATTTCCGGTCGCCTCGCCGGCAATCGCGACCTCCAGGTCGCCCGCCGCGCTGCGGATCGCCTCGCCGCCGACGCCAGAGACGCGACCGCTCGCCGCAATCGTCAGCGCGCCGCCGTTGTCGAACAGAACGCGGCCCACCGCGCCGCTTATGGTCGTCCCCCGCTTCGGGTTATGCACCGTGCCCACAACCCGCGCCTTGTCCGCGATCTCGATCGTATGCATGCCCCCGCCGCGACCGAATATCTCCCCCGCAATCGTCCCGGTCTCCGAAACCATCACCGTCAGGTCGCCATCGCCGCGCGCCTCGATATTGCCCGTTACCGTCCCGTGAACGGTAACCGCCAAATCCCCCGCGTCGCCGCGGACCGCCTCCCGGACGCCCTCGATCTCGAGGCCCGCAATCTCGCCGTTCGCGTTGACCGTGACCGCGCCTCCGTTGTCGTAATGAACGCGCCCCACCGTGCCCGCGACCGTCGTCTCCGCGTTCCCCGGCAGGCGCACCGTGCCTGTTACCGCGCCGGCGGACTCCACCGACACCTTGTGCGCCCCCGCGCCCTCGCCGACAATGCCGCCCGTGACCGTTGCCGACACCGTGACGTCGAGATCGCCCGCCCCGCGTTCGACGATATCGCCGGTTACGTTTCCGGAGACCGCGGCCTTCAGATTGCCCGCATCGCGGCCCTCGATGTTGCCCGTGACCGCGCCGCTGGCCGTCACCGTGACGTCCAGATTGCCCGCCTCGCGTTCGACGATGCCGCCCGCGACCGCGCCGGAAACCTCGACCTCGAGATTGCCCGCGCCGCGATCCTCGATGCGCCCCGCAACCTCCCCATCGGACGCAACCGTGACCTCGAGATTGCCCGCATCGTTGCGAATCGCCTCCATCGTTCCCTCGACATCGACGCCCGCGATCTCGCCGCCCGCGGCGACCGTCGCCATGCCGCCGTTGTCGTAAAGCACGCGCGCCGCGCGGCCCGCGATGGTCGCCGCGCCGGTCGCCAAATGTACCGTCCCCGTAACCGCGCCGCCGGACGCCACCGTGACCGTGTGTTCGCCCGCGCCCGCGCCGACAATGCCGCCCGTAACCGTTCCGGCGACCGAAACCTCAAGATCGCCCGCGGCGCGCTCGGCAATGCCGCCCGCCAACGAGCCGGCGACCGTAACCTTCAGATTGCCCGGCCCGCGGCCCTCGACGAGACCCGTGACCGCGCCCCTCGCCGCCACCGTGACGTCGAGATTGCCCGCATTGCCGCGGATCGCCTCGGTTGCGCCATCGACCTCGACGCCCGTTACCGCGCCGCCGGCGGCGACCGTCACCGTCCCGCCGCTCGCGCGGGCATAGAGAATGCGCCCCACACTGCCCGAAACCGTGAGCGGACTCTGCGGGTTGCGGAGCGTTCCGGTCACGACGCCGCCGGCCATGACGTTCGCCGTCAGCGTCCCGCCCGATTCGATGCCGCCCTCGACGCGGCCCCGGTTGCTCACCGTGACCGTCAGCGCGCCGGTTGTGCTCTCGATGGCCACGCCCTCGACGCCCGTCAGCGTCCCGCCCGCGGATACCGTCACCGCTCCGCCGCCGGCGTAAAGAACGCGCCCGACGCTGCCCGAAACCGTGAACGGCGTTTGCGGGTTGTGTATCGTCCCCGTCACGACGCCGCCGACGTTGACCGTCGCCGACAGTGTGCCGGCCGACTTGACGTCGCCTTCGACGCGGCCGTTGTCGTTCACCGTGACCGTCAGTGCGCCCGCCGCGCTCTCCGCCGCCACGCCCTCGACGCCCGTCAGCTTCGCGCCGCCGGACACCGTCACCGTTCCGCCGCTGGCGTAAAGAACGCGACCGACGCTGCCCGAAACCGTGAACGAAGCTTGCGGGTTGTGTATCGTTCCCGTAACCACGCCGCCGGCATCGACGGTTGCCGACAGCGTGCCGCCCGACTTGATATCGCCCTCCACGCGGCCGTTGTCGTTCACCGCAACCGTCAGCGCGCCGGCCGTGCTCTCGGCGGCCACGCCCTCGACGCCCGTCAGCTTCGCGCCGCCGGACACCGTCACCGTTCCGCCCGAGGCATAGAGAACGCGACCGACGCTGCCCGAAACCGTGAACGAAGCCTGCGGGTCGTGTATCGTCCCCGTAACCACGCCGCCGGCATCGACGGTCGCCGACAGCGTGCCGGCCGACTTGACGTCGCCCTCGACGCGGCCGTTGTCGTTCACCGTGACCGTCAGCGCGCCCCCCGAGTCCGTGCTCTCGGCGGCCACGCCCTCGACGCCCGTAAGCGTCCCGCCGCCGGACACCGTCACCGTCCCGCCGCTGCTGCCGGTGTAAAGAATGCGCCCGATGCGCGCCCCGCTCCCGACCGTGAACGAAGCCTGCGGATCCTCTATCGTCCCCGTTACCACGCCGCCGTCGTTGACGGTAACCATCAGCGTCCCGCCGGACTCGATGTCGGCCTCGACGCGGCCCCGGTTTTGGACCGTGACCGTCAGCGCCCCCGCCGTGCTCTCGGCGGCCGTGCCGGAGACGCCCGTCAGTTTCGCGCCCCCGGCCACCGTCACCGTTCCGCCCGAAGCATAGAGAACGCGCCCGACGCTGCCCGAAACCGTGAACGAAGCCTGCGGGTCGCGTATCGTCCCCTCCACCGCGCCGCCGGCCTCGACCATCGCCGTCAACGAACCGCTGCCGCCGACGCGGATGTCGCCCGTAACCGTGCCGCCGTCCTTGACCGTCGCCGCCAGGCCGCCGCCGCCATTGACTGACGCGGATGTCGCCCGTCACCGTCCCCGAAACCGTCGCCGTCAGATCGCCGCCGCCATCGCCGAGAATGCCGATGCCCGAAGGCGCCGCGCCCACCGTGCCTACCTCGCCGCTCGCGCCCACCGTCACCGCGCCGCCGCCGACCGCATGCACGCCCGCCCCGGTTCCGCCCATCGCGGCGCCGTGGACCGTCACCGCTTGGTTGCGCGCGCCCGCCGTCACGCCCGCGCCGCGGACATAGATGCCCGTCGCACCGCCCGTAACACGCGCGCCGGCGGAAACCGTCACCGCGATGTCGCCGTTGCTGTCGTGCGGGATCGCATAGAACGCCTCCACGCCGTTCCCGTCGGCGGTAATGGAGCCGCCCGTAATGTCCACCTGAATATCGCCGGCATTGTAGGTCAACGCGTGTTGCCGGACCGTGTTCTTCCACGCCGTCGTGTACGCGGCGCCGGTAAGGGCGGTCAGCGCCGTCGTCAGCCCGCTGCTGTCGCCCGTCAGCACGGCCGTCAGCGCCGT
This sequence comes from Alphaproteobacteria bacterium, assembly GCA_965201115.1. Classification (GTDB taxonomy): domain Bacteria; phylum Pseudomonadota; class Alphaproteobacteria; order UBA7887; family UBA7887; genus JANQOH01. The sequence continues at coordinate 2,975,456 of OZ241745.1, read as the reverse complement.
GCGCTCCGCGGTCGAGAGCGCGTCGCTGCCGCGCACATAATCGGCGATCGCCGTGTGGGAAAGCGCCGAAGCGCGGATGCCCGCGCGCGAAAGGCCCAAGATCTCCTCGGCCGCACGATGCCCCAGCACCGCGTTGTCGGTCGGTGTCGCGGTCGCCGTCGTGCGCTTGCGCAGAAGTTCCTGCGCCGCCGCCTTCCAGGCGGCGTCGTAAGAAGCCGGAAGCGCCGCCAGCGCCGTCGTCAGCGCGCTCGAATCGTTATCCGTTATCGCCGTAAGCACGGCCTCCTCGAGCGTCGACAGTCCGCCGTCGCCCGCGATGCGGCCCCGGATGAAAGCCTCCGTCACCGGCGCGCCCACCGTGACCGTTCCGCTCGACGTAACGTGGATCATCGGCGTCGTCCGCGCCGCGTCGTTCGCCGTCGTCGCGCCGGAGCCCATCGTGTGGCCGCTCGACCGCCGCGCCCACGCGAGCACGCCGACATCCCGCGCCTCGACCGCGCCCCCATGCGTGACCACGATGCGCCCCGCCGCGCTCGTATCGCTCGTGAGACGCCCCTCCATCCCGACCGCGAACGGCGCCTCGATCTCCGCCGCCGCCCGCGTCGTTATAGTGGCGGAGCCGAGGCCCAAGTGGAATCCCGCGAGACCTCTGGCGTTCAGACCCTCCGCGGAGACGGCGCCCTCCGCGTCGATAGAAAGCCCCTCCGTGCTCGCGCCGGTTCCATACATATAGACGTAGGCGCCGCGGGCGCCGTCGCCCGCCGTTCTGACCGAGCCGCCCGTCATCTCGATGGAGCCCGCTCCCGCCGGCCCCCGCTTGAGGACGATTATCCCGTTGGCGCTTGCCTGCGCCGTCTCGACCGAGCCGCCCGCCATGCGCACCGAGACGTTGTGGCGCCCATTGTTGCTCTCGGCGTAAATCCCGTGGGCGTGGAGGATATCGAAGTAAGCCCCGCCCGACGTGCGGACCGCGCCGCCTTCCATGACGACGGAGATCGCTCCGGGGTTCGTCCCCGTATAGTTGGAATAGGCGTTGATGCCCCGGGCCCCGCCTCCGCTCGTCTCGATCAGGCCGTCTTTCACGGTGACCGCGGTGCTGCCCGCCCCGCTGTTGGAGGCGTTGACGGCGTGGCCGTTGCTGCCCGTCGTCTTGACCGTAGTGTTCGCGCCCGCGACGGTGACGGTTATGTTGCCCGCCGTGGAGCTGCTCTTCGAGGCGGTGACGCCCACGCCGCTCGTCGCGATGGAGCCGCCGGTCATGCTGACGGCGATGTTGCCCGTCCCGGAGTGGGCGCCGGCGAGGCCGCCGACGTTCGTCCCCGTCGCCGCGCTGCCGCTCATGCTGACGCTTACGTTGCCCGTCCCCCCGTGTTGGCCCAAAACGACATCGCCTGTCCCCCCCGTTCTCGACAGGGAACCGCCGGTCACGTCGATGCGGATATTGCCCGTCCCGGTCGCGCGCCTGCCCCAGATGGCAAAGGCGCCCGACCCCCGCGTCTCGACGGAGCCGCCGCTCATGCGGATGACTATGGCGCCGCCGCCGGTCGCTCCGTCGTGCCGGGCATACATGCCGTGAGTGGCGGTCCCCCTGCCTACGACGGTTCCGGCCGTCATGCGAAACTCGATGCCGCCGGTACCGCCGTGACGAGCCAGGATGCTCGCCTCGTTGTTGGTGGAATGGTCGATGCCGGCGTTCCCCAGGGCGATGAGGATGTCGGCCGCGCCGCTGGATTCGACGCATTCGATATTTCCGCTGCCCGTGGGCGGCCCGCCGCGGCACACGTTCGTCTGCGCCGGCGCATGCCCGGCCCACAAGGCGAGCGCGAGAAGCAACCCCGGCGCGAGCGCGGCGCCGATGCTCCGAAGCGAGCGTTTCCATGCGAGATTCCGCCTGCCACGGGGGGGGGGGGGGGGGGTACGTTTGTTTGCACGGCAAGCGAGGGCGTAACCCCTCGGTGTGGACAGGGCATTGTCATGACGGAGCGCTCCTCGGCGGAAATGGGCAACGCGCGGATGCAGGCATTACGCCATACACGGCGCGCGAGCGCAACGTTATTTCGGGACCGGTCAAGACGCGCCGTGGGCGCGTCTCGACAGTGCCGATCATTGGCGGGAGGGGCGTAACGGCTTTGCCCTTCCCGGCAATGCCGCGGCGTGCGGGAACGTGCGGGCAGGATGCCCGCGGTCCCGGGCCCCGCCTTCGGCGGGGTTGCGCCTCTCCCCGGCGGGCGCCGCGCGGGTCGCCGACGTGCGGGCGAGACGCCCGCGCACCCAAGAAGCGCGCCGGAGCGGGCGGGGCATTGCGGGGATCCGCGGGGCTCGGGGCTGTCGAGACGCTTGCGATCCCGGGAAGCGCGCCCTGGCGCGCGGTCAGCGGCGGTGGGCGATCTCCTTGGCGCGCGCCAGCAGCGCGTCGCCGCTCGCGCACACGATCACCGCGTCGCCGACCTCCTCGAGTCGGTCCGGATCGTCCACGCCCGCCACCGCAGCCGCCAGCCGCGAAGCCGCCTCCGCCCCGAACTTGCGGCCCGCCTGCCGCGCCAGAAGCGCACGCTCGCGCGCCGCGCCACGCTCAAGACCGTGCGCCTCGCCAAGAGATACGCCGCGCGCTTCGCGCTCGGCAAGCAAACTGTCGAGCCGTTCCGCAAACAACGATTCCATCGCGCCCAAATCCTCCAAATCCCCGACCCGCCTCAAACGCGCAGCCAGCGCGCCGTCCGAAGCCCCGAACCGGTTCGCCTCGATCATGTGTCGAAGCGTCGCCCCGAACGCACGGCGCAAACTCGCATGCTCCGGACCCGAAAGCAACCGACGCAACGCCGCGACAACCGCCGGCACGGCCTCCGGATCGCCGTGCTCAAGCGCAAAACGCGCCGACACAACGTTGCCCGCCGGCAAATCCTCCGGCCGCAGACGATGAACATCGAGCAGCAGGTAACCCTGCCGGGGCTGAAAACGCTCCAGCGCCGCCTCCGCAGGCGCTATCTCGTCGCGAACCTCCCGCGACGCAGACCAACGCGCACGACCGTTGTAAACGACAATCGGCAAAACCGGCGGAAGCGGTCCCGCGCGCCGGTTCTTCCGGTCGTCCCGGCGAAGCCGCGAATACAACTGAGCCGTGTACGCATACACGCGCACCGCCATGTCCAGGTCGACCTGCGACTGAAACTCCAGCATGACCAGCAGATAGACCCAGCCGGTCGTGCCGTCGGCGGCGCGGTAGCGCAGCCGCCACACGCGGTCGCCCCGCGTCTGCCGCAGATCCTCGTCCACGTACTCCGCCGGCGCCGGTTCGAGGCTGGCGAGGTCGAGGCGCGAGACATCGAACTCCGGGCCCATCGCCTGCCGCATGAAACCCCCGAGCAGGTCGGCGACCGCCCGCTCATGCTCGAAAAACAGTTTGAAGGAGGCATCGTGTATCTCGCGCATGGCGGCCATTATAGCACATGGCGCCGAACGAAGGCGCCCCCCGAGGGATCGCCGACGTCGCGCGGGGCGCCGACATGGGATAATTCCGGTCGGTCGCTCTCCCGGGTCTATCATGCGGGGCTGCGCACGCAGGGTTGTGCGCCCCACTCACGGACCCAACAGGGAGAGCGACCATGGCGGAGTATGTCGGTTTCGACGTGTCGAAGGAAGAGACGGCGTTTTGCGTCAAGAACGATGCGGGTGCGACGGTTGTCGCGGGCAAGGTTGCGACGGATCCGGCGGCGTTGTTTGCGGCGGTGCGCGAGCACTGCCCGTCGCCGGCGCGCGTGGTCATGGAGACGGGGACGTATTCGGGCTGGCTGGCGCGCGAGATGGAGGCGTTGGGGCAGGCCGTGGATGTGGTGGACGCTCGGCGCGTTCACGCGGTGCTTCGCCTTCAGACGAACAAGACGGATGCGAAGGACGCGGCGTTGCTGGCGGATATCGCGCGCACGAAGTTCTGCCCCCCGGTTTCGGTGAAGCGGGCTTGGGACGCGAATACGCAGGCGCTGTTGCGCGCGCGGGGGCTTATGGTGCGCCAGCGCCGCGACGCGGAGAACACGGTCCGGGGCATCCTGGGTTCGGCGGGGATTCGGCTTTCGAAGGGTTCGGGCCGGTTTTCGGCGCGGGTTCGCGAGGCGGTCATGGATACGCCGCTGCAGGAAGCGGTGGAGCCGTTGCTGGTTTCGCTGGCGCAGACGCTGCATTCGCTCAAGGCGCTCACCAGGCAGGTGGAGGCGCGGGCGCGGGCCAGCAAGGCCTGCCGGCTGTCGATGACGGCTCCGGCCGTGGGGCCGATGACGGCTGTGGCGCTGGTTGCGAACTTGGGCGATGCGGCGCGGTTTGCCGATTCGCGATCTGTGGGCGCGTATGTGGGGCTTGTGCCGCGTCGGCGTCAATCGGGGGAGATGGACTGGACGGGGCGCATATCGCGCCACGGCGATCCCGGCGTGCGGTCGCTGCTGTACGAGTGCGCGGCTTGCCTGCTGACGCGGGTCAAGCGCGGTCATCCGCTCAAGGACTGGGCGCGGCGGTTGCGCAAGCGAAGCGGTTTCAAGAAGGCGTGCGTGGCCTTGGCGCGGCGGCTGGCGGTCATCCTGCATCGCATGCTGGCGAGCGGCGAGCCCTTCCGCTGGCCGGACGCGGCGGAAGCGGCGTAGGCCGCCGGCGCCGCGCCGGGCAGGCAAGGGGCAGCGCGCGTGACAGCGCCCGCCACGCCCGCACGGCGCGGGTTGCGCGTTCGGGGCGCGCGGCGGCGGCGCTGCGCTGCGTTTCTCGGTGGACTACACGCAGCGCCGCCGCCGCGCGCCCCGAACGCGCCCGGAGGCAGCTGAACAACGAACAGGAGACAACACGGTTCCGCTTCGGCGGAAAGCCCCGTCCCCGCCGGGACGGTAGCGGAGGCGATCCCGCTGCCTGGAATGCAAGTCGGACCGCGCCCCCGCCCGAAAGGGCAAGGCCGGTCCGGGAGTGCGACGCGCACATTGGGACGCCAACGCTGACGAACGCCATCATGAAGCGCGCCACTCGAAAGCACGGCGATGACTTCGCAGACAACCATGCTCCCGGCGGAACGGAAGGCAGCGAACGGACCCGGAGGAGGGTTGACCGAGTAGCCGGAATTAGACAACCCGGGAAGTCCGCGCCTTCGGCGCGACGGCGCCCGGACGTCCCGCCCCCGCCGCGCCACGTTGACCGCCGTTCGGGGGGAGGCGATAGTGCCGCCATGACGGCCCCGGAAAGCGACCGCGAGGCGCTCGGGAGCGCGGCGCGGACGCCAAGCGCCTCCCCGCCGACGCTACGCCGCCCGGAAACGTGCGGGCGAGACGCCCGCGCCCCCGGGAAGCGCGCCGCGGGTGCGGACGATTCGCGAATCGAGCCTCGGGTATCGGGCGGGGCGGGGCGGCATCCGCCGATCGGCAACCGCCGGCTCGAGCTGGCCGTCGGCGTATTCCCGCGTTACGGGTACGAGGCGCGGTATCCGGGTCGGGACGGCGCCGCCCGAGAGGCGAAACGGTATCGGGAGGAATCGCAATGACCATCGATCGCCGCCGGCTGGTTCGGGTATTCGGTCATGCGGCCGAATCGGCGGCCGGCGTGGAAGACGCGGCGCGCAGGTCCGACAGGCTGTTCGTGCGCGCCGATGGGCAACTCGCCGTATACGATCGCCGCGAGCGGCGCAGGCCGAAGCCGGCGGAACGCCGGCTCTCGGCATGGGAGGCATACAAGGCGTTCGGCCTTGACGCTCTCGACGACGCGATCGGGCGCCCCGCCGCGGGACCGGACAGCGAACCCGGCCCGAATACGCTCGGCATAGAGGACATTATCGACGACATCGCACGGCGCGTTCCCGACAGCGAGTGGTCCCGGCTCCCGGACGATCTGTCCCACAGGCACGACCGCTACTTGTACGGCGGGGACGACGCGTGAACAAGAAGGTATTTGTCGATACGGCGTATTGGATAGCCCGCACGAATCCGAAGGATCGATGGCATTACGCCGCGCGCCGCGCGAGCCGGGGGCTGGGGAAAGTCCGGCTGGTAACCACGGAAGAAGCGCTTTCCGAATTCCTGACCGGTTTCTCGAAGCGCGGCGCATACTTGAGAGACGCCGCTGCAAGGATTGTGGACGAAATCGCGCGGAATCCCGATATCGAAGTACTTCCCCAGAGTCACGAGTCGTTTACGACGGCCCTGGAGCTGTTCCGGCAGAGATCCGACAAGGGCTACAGCATGCAGGACTGCGCGTCCATGCATGCCATGAGAACATTGGGAATTTCGGAAGTGTTATCGAGCGACCTGCATTTCGAACAAGAGGGATTTACCGTCCTTGTGAAATAGCGTATGAATGAAACAGGCTCGGGCGGCGAAGCGTCGGTATCCGCGGCGCTTCCGGGGCGCAACGCTTCGGCGCGGCGGCGCCTTGGCGTCCCGCGCCCGCCGCGGCGCGGCGCGTTGACCGGGATTGCGCCGGCGGCGATAGTGCCGCCATGACCTCCGCGGCGAACGATTGCGAGGCTACGGAAAGCCCTGCCGGCGCGGCCGCGCCGCCGCAGGGCGCGGACGCGATCCGCGACGCCCTGCCCGGGCTGCCCGCCGGGCCCGGCGTCTATCGCATGACCGACGCCGCGGGCCGCGTTCTCTATGTCGGCAAGGCGCGAAGCCTGCGCAAGCGGGTCGCCAGCTACGCCAATCCCGCGCGGCAACCGCCGCGCATCGCGCGCATGATTTCGGAAACCGCGGCGGTGGAGGTGGTCACCACGCATACCGAGGCCGAGGCGCTGCTGCTCGAGGCAAACCTCATCAAGCGGCTCAAGCCGCACTACAACATCGTGCTTCGCGACGACAAGTCGCACCCGTACATTCTGTTGACCGGCGGCGCGGAATGGCCGCGGCTGGTCAAGCATCGCGGCGCCCGCCGCATGCCGGGGCGCTATTTCGGCCCGTTCGCCTCCGCCGGCGCGGTCAACCGCACGCTGAACGCGCTGCAACGCGCGTTTCCGCTGCGCACCTGTTCCGACGGCGTGTTCTCCACGCGCACCCGCCCCTGCCTGCAATACCAGATCAAGCGCTGCTGCGCGCCCTGCGTCGGCCTCGTGGGCGCCGAAGCCTACGCGGAGATCGTCGATCAGGCGCGCGCGTTTCTGTCGGGCCGCAGCCAGGCGGTGCAGGACGGGCTGGCGGAACGCATGCAGGCGGCGAGCGACGCGCTGGAGTTCGAGTCCGCCGCCGTGCTGCGCGACCGCATACGCGCGCTGGCGCAAATCCAGGCGCATCAGGACATCAATCTCGACCGCCTGGGCGAAGCCGACGTCATCGCCGCCCACGGCGGCGGCGGGCAGACCTGCATTCAGGTTTTTTTCTATCGCGGCGGGCGCAACTACGGGAACCGCGCGCATTTTCCGTCGCACGCGCGCGCGGACGACGCGGCGGCGGTGCTGGCGGCGTTCGTCGGCCAGTTCTACGACGGCCGCCAGGCGCCGCGGCTTGTGCTGCTGAGCCACGAAGTGGAGGGCCAGGCGCTGATCGCCGAGGCGCTGGGCATCGCCGCCGGGCGCCGCGTGGAAGCGCATACGCCGCGGCGCGGCGACAAGCGCAAACTCGTCGAACACGCGCTCGCCAACGCGCGCGGCGCGCTCGAACGGCGGCTCGCGGAAAACGCCTCGCAGCGCCGCCTGCTCGGCGGCGTGGCCGAAATGTTCGGCCTCGACGCGCCGCCGCGGCGCATCGAGGCATACGACAACAGCCATATCTCCGGGACGCGTCCCGTCGGCGCGATGATCGTCGCCGGGCCGGACGGCTTCGTCCGCAACGCCTACCGCAGGTTCAACCTGCGCGGCGCGGGCGCGGACGCCGGCGACGATTACGCGATGATGCGCGAGGTCATGCGCCGCCGCTTCGAACGCCTGCGGCGCGAAAATCCCGACAACGAAAACGGAGAATGGCCCGACCTCGTGCTGCTCGACGGCGGCGCGGGGCAGCTCTCGGGCGCGCTCGCGGCGCTCGCCGACCAGGGCGTCGAGACCGGAGACGGGTTGTGCGTCGCGGCGATCGCCAAGGGGCCCGAGCGCGACGCGGGCCGCGAGCGCATCCACCTGCCCGGCCGGCAGCCGTTCATGGTTCCGCCCAACGGCCCGGTGAGCTATTTTCTCCAGCGCCTGCGCGACGAAGCCCACCGCTTCGCCATCGGCGGCCACCGCGCCCGGCGCTCGAAAGCCGTCGTGCGTTCGGAGCTCGACGGCATTGCCGGCATCGGCGCGAAACGCAAGCGCGCCCTGCTCCACCGCTTCGGCTCGGCGCGCGGCGTCGCCGAGGCGGGCCTCGCCGATCTGGAAAAGGTCGATGGGCTGGGCAAGCATGTGGCGCGCATCGTGTACGACCGTTTTCACGGCGGCTGACCGCGCCCATGCCGCTCACTCTCCCCAACCTTCTCACGCTCGCGCGGATCGCGGCGATCGTTCCGCTGACGGCGGCGTATTTTCTGCCGCCGCCGCAGGGCCCGTGGTTCGTGCTGGCGCTGTTCGCGGCGGCGGGCCTGACCGATTTCCTCGACGGCCGGACGGCCCGCCGCCGGGGGCAGGAGACCGCCTTCGGGCGGTTCCTCGACCCCGTGGCCGACAAGCTCCTGGCGGCGGCGCTGTTGACGTTGCTCGCCGCGGACGGACGCGCTCCCGCGGTCGCCGTCGTCGTAATTCTTTGCCGGGAACTTGCGATCTCCGCGCTGCGCGAGGAAATGGCCCGCCGCGGCGCGAGCGTCGCGGTATCGCGCCTGGGGAAAGGCAAGACCGCCGCGCAGATGACCGCCATCGCGCTGCTGCTGGCGGCGGAGCCCGCCGCCGGCCTCGGCGTTCCGCCCGAACCCGTGCTGGCGTGCGGCGCCGCCGCGCTGTGGCTGGCGGCGGCGCTGGCCGCGGTTTCCGCCGCCGCCTATATGCGCGCCGCCGCCGCGCGGCTCGGCGCGCGAGGCGCCGCGTGAAGGTTATGGGCATCGTCGGCTGGCGCGGCGCCGGAAAGACCGCGCTCGCGGTCCGCCTGCTGCCCGTCCTCGCCGCGCGCGGCCTGACCGTCTCCACCGTCAAGCACGCCCATCACGGGTTCGACATAGACACGCCGGGCAAGGATTCATACGCCCACCGGGCCGCTGGCGCGACGGAAACGCTTGTCGCCTCGGCGCGCCGCTGGGCGCTGATGCACGAACTGGCGGGCGCGCCGGAGCCGGGGCTCGACGCGCTGCTGGCGCGCATGGCCCCGGTCGATCTGGCGCTGGTCGAAGGGTTCAAGCGCGGCGGACACGACAAGATCGAGGTGCGCCGCGGCGGCGGCCGGCCGCCGCTGGACCGCGAGACGCCGGGCATCGTGGCCATCGCGTCCGACCGCCCCATCCCCGGCGCCGGACGCCCCGTTCTCGACCTCGACGACACGGAGGCCATCGCCGGTTTTATCGTCCGCCATTGCGGACTGGGCGGGCGCGCCGGCGCCGCGGCGGCGGGCGCGCCGTGACGCAGCTCCGCGACGACTGCTTCGCTCACGGCGGGCGGCCCATGCCCCTCGCCGAGGCGCTGCGGATAATCGACGAGCGCATCCCGGCGGTCGCCGCCGTCGAGACCGCGCCGCTCGCCCGCTGCCACGGCCGCATCCTGGCCGAAGCGGTGCGCGCGGAGCGCGACGCGCCGCCGCACGACAATTCCGCGGTCGACGGATACGCCGTCTATTTCGACGATCTGGCGCCGCGCGGAACGACCGTGCTGCCCGTTGCCGGGCGCGCCGCGGCGGGGCGTTTTCCCGCCTTCGCGGCGCGGCGCGGAGCGGCGGTGCGCATCTTTACCGGCGCGCCCATCCCGCGCGGCGACGGCGGCGACGGGCCGGACACGGTGTTCATGCAGGAGGATTGCGTGCGCGACGGCGAGCGCGTGGCGCTGCCGGCGGGCATTTCCCGCGGCGCGAACCGGCGCCGCGCCGGCGAGGACGTGGCCGCCGGCGCGCTCGCGCTCGCCGCCGGGCGCCGCCTGCGCGCGGAAGACGTCGGGCTGGCGGCGTCGCTCGGCCTGACCGGGCTGCGCGTGCGCGCGCCGCTGCGCGCGGCGCTGTTCTCCACCGGCGACGAAGTGCGCGACCCCGGCCGGCCCCTGCCCCCCGGGACCGTGTACGACGCCAACCGCCATGTCCTTTCCGGCCTGCTCGCGGGGCTGGGCTGCGCGGTCTCCGATCTCGGCATCCTGCCCGATGACGAGGCGCGCGTGCGTGGCGCATTGGCCGAAGCGGCCGCCGATCACGACCTGCTGGTGAGCTCGGGCGGGGTCTCGGTGGGCGAGGAAGACCATGTGAAAGCGGCGGTGTCGGCGCTCGGCGCGCTCGCGGTTTGGCGCCTCGCCATCAAGCCGGGGCGGCCGCTGGCGCTGGGATTCGTGGCGGGAACGCCGTTCGTGGGCCTGCCGGGCAACCCGGCGGCGGCGCTGGTCACGTTCCTGCTCGTCGCCCGCCCGCTGGCGCTCCGCCTTGCCGGCGCCGAGACGCGCCCGCCCATGCTGTTCCCGGTGCGCGCCGGGTTCTCGCGCCGCAAGAAGCCGGGGCGCCGGGAGTTCGTGCGCTGCCGGCTCGAGAGCGGCGGCGCGGCGGGCGCGGCGCCTATCGCGCGCGAAGCCGGGCGCCAGGGCGCGGGCATACTCTCCGCCGTGTCCGCCGCCGACGGGCTGGTCGAACTCGCGGAGGAAACAACCTATGTTGCGACCGGCGAGACCGTGCCGTTTTTGCCTTTCGGCGAAGTGAGGTGAGCGCCCATGCAGGTCCTGTATTTCGCGTGGTTGCGCGAAAAAGCCGGAATAGCCGAGGAAACCGTCGATCCGCCCGCGGAGCTCGCCACGGTGGCCGACCTGCTGGACTGGCTCAAGGGGCGCAGCCCCGGCCACGCCGCCGCGCTTGCCGATCTGTCCGCCGTTCGCGTCGCGCTCGACGAGGACTATGCGGAGCTCGACCGCCCCATCGCCGGCGCGCGGGAAGTGGCGCTGTTTCCGCCCGTCACCGGAGGCCGGGCGTGATTCGCGTCCAGCGCGAGGATTTCGACATCGGCGCGGAAATGGCCGCCCTCGCGCGCGGCAAGACGAATATCGGGGGCATGGCGGCGTTCGTCGGGCTGGTGCGCGACATCGCCGGCGGCGAAGCGGTCTCCGCCATGACGCTGGAGCACTACCCCGGCATGACCGAGAGGCAGCTCGCGAAGATCGAGGCCGAGGCGCGCGCGCGCTGGCCGCTCGACGACTGCCTCGTGATCCACCGCCACGGACGCCTCGCGCCCGGCGATCGCATCGTGCTCGTCGTTACGGCCTCCGCCCACCGCGCCGCGGCGCTGGAGGCGTGCGGCTTCCTGATCGACTGGCTGAAAACCAGGGCGCCGTTCTGGAAACGCGAGGAAACCTGCGCCGGAGACCGCTGGGTCGCCGCCCGCGCAAGCGACGACAGCGCCGCCGCGCGCTGGGTGGAAAACCGTTAGAACGGAAACCCGCCCCGCGACGGCCCGGCGCGGAGGCGCTCTCTCGCACGCCCTCGCGGCGACCATGCTTGCCCAGGCGATGGTCGCAATGGCGGTGAGCACGATCCCCGTCCTCGCGCCGGCCTTGGCGGAAACGTTCGGCGTTTCCGCGCGCTGGATCGGCTTCTATTCGTCGCTGGCGTTCGCCGGCGGGATCGGCTCCGTCCTGATCGGCGGGGCGCTGGCGCGCCGTATCGGCGCGGTGCGGTGCAGCCAGATGGCGCTGGCCGCGGCGGCGGCGGGGCTGGCGCTGACGGCGGCCGCGCCGCTTGCCGGCATCGCCCTGCTCGCCGTCGCGATCGGCGTGGGCTACGGCCTCGCAACCCCGGCGGCCAGCCACATCCTCGCGCGGGTGACGCCGCCCCACCGGCGCGGCGTCGTCATGTCGCTCAAGCAAAGCGCCGTGCCGCTCGGCGGGCTGATCGCGGGGCTGCTGGCGCCCGCGGCGGCGATCCTGTTCGGCTGGCGCGGCGCGGCGCTGTGCGCGGCCGCCCTGCCCGCCGCCGCTGCGGTCGCGATCGCGCCCCTGCGCGCGCGGTTCGACGACGACCGCGTGGCGGGATTTCCCGTATCGGCGCGGTCGCCTCTGCACGCCGCCGGCGCGGCGCTCGCCACCCCCGGTCTGCGGCTGCTGGCCATCGCGGCCTTCGCTTTCGCGGCGGTCCAGTCGTCGGTGTTCGCGGTGTTCGCCGCGTTTCTCGTCGAGGCCGGCGGGCTCGATCTGCTGCGCGCGGGGCAGGCGTTCGCGGCGATGCAGACCGCCGGCGCCGCGGCGCGCGTGGCGTTCGGGTGGCTGAGCGACCGCCGCCATGTGTCGGCGCGGGCATTGCTGTATGTATTCGCGTTCGGCATCGCCAATGTGCTGCTGCTGGCAAGCTACCTCCACTCCGGCTGGTCGTTCGCGGAAATTGTCGCCTTCGCGGCGTTGGCCGGCGCGGTCGCGGCGGGATGGCCGGGCGTGTATCTCGCCGAAATCGTTCGCATCGTACCGCCGGACCGGGTGGGCGTGGCGACCGGCGGCACGGTGGGCTTCAGCTTTCTCGGCGTGGCGCTCGGCCCCGGGCTGTTCAGCGCCCTCGCCGCCGCCGGCGGATATTCGTTCGCCTTCGAACAGTTCGCGATCTTCTCGTTTCTGGTCGGCGCGATCCTCTGGTTTGCGCCGGAGCCCGGACCTGCTGTAAGGTAGCGGCGTGGCTCGCCCATGCAGGCGATGCCGCCAGATTGCGTAATGCGTTCCGGAAAACCGCTTTCGATGCACGAATACGACGCGATTATCCGGTGGAGCGCCGATGACAGCGCGTTCGTGGCCGAAGTCCCGGAACTTCCCGGATGCATGGCGCACGGCGCAACGCGGGAAGAAGCCCGCAAGCGCATCGCGGAAGCAATGGTGTTATGGCTCGATACCGCCCGGAAATTCGGCGACCCCGTACCGCCCCCGAAAGGGCGGGCAGGCAACGCGCGCGATCGCCTCGCCGTACCGGCTCCGGCGGCCCGAAGCGAGGCCGGGCGCTAGGGGCGGCGCCATGGCCGGAGCGCTCGAAGTGTGGGGAATCGGCAGCACGCGCGCCATGCGCGTGCATTGGATGCTGCGCGAACTCGGCGTGGACTACTTCACCCACCCCATCGGCTCGCGAACGGGCGAAACGCAAACGGCGGAGTATCTCGCGCTTAACCCTCTGGGCAAGATCCCCGCGCTGCGCCACGGCGACCTCGTGCTCACCGAAAGCGCGGCGATCGTGAACTACCTCGCCGAGAGCTTCCCCGCGCCGGAGGGCTTTTTCGCGCCCGCCGGCGCGGCGGACCGGGCGCGGCAGGCGGAATGGTGCTACTTCGCCATGACCGAACTCGACGCGCACAGCCTCTATCTGATCCGCCGCCACGACGCGCTGGCGCACATATACGGCGCCGCGCCCGAGGCGGTGGAATCGGCGCGCGCATACTTCGCGAAGCAGCTGAACGCCAGGCGCGACCGCATCGCGGCGGCCGACCCGTGGCTGCTCGGCGGGTTCGGCGTAGCGGACATCGTGCTCGCGACCTGCCTCGACTGGGCGGAGGCATACGGCTTCGCGCTCCCCGCCGAAGCCGCGGCCTACATGGCGCGCATTGCCGGGCGGCCGGCCTGGCGCGACGCCATGCGGTTCAACTACCCCGACCGCGAATTCTCCTTTCCCGGAGAAGCCCGATGACCGGCCCGCTGCACGGCTTCCGCGTTCTCGACCTGACGACGATGGTCTCCGGGCCGGTCGCGACCATGCTGCTCGCCGACCAGGGCGCGGACGTCATCAAGATCGAGCCGCCGGGCGGCGAACTCATGCGCCGCGTCGGCATCGACAACCGCGGCATGACGTCGTCGTTCCTGTGCTGCAACCGGGGCAAGCGCTCGCTGGCCATCGACCTCAAGACCGCCGACGGCGCGGCGGTCGCGCGCAAACTCGCCGCTACCGCCGACGTCCTCGTGCAAAACTACCGCCCCGGCGCGATCGAACGCATGGGGCTGGGCGAAGACGCGGCGCGCGCCGTCCGGCCCGACATCGTGTACGTCTCGATCAGCGGCTTCGGCGAAACCGGGCCCTACGCCCACATGCGCGTGTACGACCCGGTGATCCAGGCGCTGTCGGGGCTGGCCGACATACAGGCCGACCGCGCGACCGGCGAACCGTGCATGGTGCGCACTATCGTGCCCGACAAGACGACCGCGCTGACCGCGGCGCAAGCGATTACGGCCGCGCTGCTCGCGCGCGAACGCACCGGCGAAGGCCAGCATGTCCGCCTGGCGATGCTCGACGCCACGATCTCCTATCTGTGGCCCGAGGGCATGTCGGCGCTCTCATGGGCGGACCGCGAGGCCGACCCCGCGCGCGGGCAAATGGGCCTCGACCTCGTGTTCAAGACCGCCGACGGCCATATCACCGCCGGCGCGGTGACCGACGCCGAATGGGCCGGCCTCTGCCGCGCGCTGCGGCGCGAAGATCTGCTGGCCGACCCGCGCTTCGAAACCCCGGCGCTGCGCTTCGCGAATGTCGCCGAGCGCCGCGCGATCATGAGCGCCGAGATCGCGAAATGGCCGTCGGCGGAGATCCTCGCGCGCCTCGACGCCGAACAGGTTCCGTCGGCGCCGGTGCTGCGGCGCCGCGAACTGCTCGGCGATCCGCAGGTTGTGGAGAACGGCATCGTCGAGCTTCATGACGACCCCGTGCTTGGCCCGGTGCGCCAGCCGCGCCCCGCCGCGCGTTTCGACCGCACGCCCGCCGGGGCGCGCGCGCTGGCCCCCTTCCTTGGCGCGCACAACGCCGATATACTGGCCGAACTCGGCTACGGCCGCGCCGCCATTGCCGATTTCGCCGCGCGCGGCGTAACCGCCGCGCAGGAGCAAGCGCCATGACCGCAACCGAACCCACCCCCGCCGCCGCGCCCTGTTCGGAGCCGAAAACCCTGCCGAACGACGGGCGGCATTTCGACGGCGTGACGATTCGCCGCTTCCGCAGGATGTCAGACTGTCGGGCATAGAGTCTGTACCGAAATGGAATTGAGTGATTTCAGTCTGTTGTGTATGCCGGTTGTGGTGAAGCAAGCCAGCGAGGCACAGCATGCGCCCCACCGGGCCGATGTACCGGGTGTATCGGATTCTGTAACCCGCCCCCGGCGCGCTACGCGGACGTTGTCAGGTCGATTCCATAGTCGTTCAACGCTGGGTAGACGTCGCTGTATTCGGCGAGCGGCGCGACGTCCAAGACCCGCAGTTTGCGAATGGCCCTGTCGAATACCGCCACGCAGTCGTCGCCTGTGAAGCGCGACGGATACAAAAACCCGTCGGCCTCCGGAACCATGGCGTACGTGGCGGCGGATAACGCTCGGCCGGCCAACTGGCGACGGTCGTGAACCACGGCCGTGGGTGCGCCGATGCGGGTGGGGCCATCGCGCCGAAGGTCGACAAGCCGAAGAGGCATCGCTGAACAGAGGGTTGCCACCGCTCTGGAATCGATTTCCGACCGCGGAAGCTCGCGCGGGCGGCCGCCCGCAAACTTGTCGCGTATGGCCGTCTCGCAAAAGCCGCATCGCACTGTATCGGCCCCGTAGATAACGCTGTAACTACCGTTGGGGTCGCTAAATCGACTCAGCGTTGGCTTCGCACGGAGTGGGTCGTCGCGATACTCGTTCCGCACGACGCGGTACATGCAGCGACAGTCAACTGGATGGATACGGTTACGGATGCGTCCTGAGTCGTACGTCATCGGTCTTTACTCCTTCGTGATGGATATCGAAGCGACAACGCTCATGCGAAGTCGCCTTGCGCGTAGCCTTCGGCTGCCGCGGTAACGCGGACCGCGTCGCCGCGGCCCAGGAGGGCCAGCGGGGTTTCGCCGTCGAGCGCCGCCTGCGGCGCCGTCAGCCAGACCCACGCGGCCCAGGCGTCGGGAAAGAACGGCGCGATACGCTCCAAGCCTTCGACCGGGCGGTCGCGCGCGTCGAGCTGGCCCTCGGGAAAGACATAACCCCGCTTCGCGCTTCGCCACCCGATGAGCTGTCCCTTCCGCCGCCAATCGTGAACGGACTGCCGCGACCGAAGGCCCATCCGGGCCGCGATTTCGTCGGAAGAGAGCAGCCCCTCGACCGCGACCGGCCGCGTCCGCGCCGCGAGGAGCCGTTCCGCCTCGGCGGAATCGATGCGAGCCGGCTCGGCGCTGCCCAGGGTTTCGATCTCGCGCGTTTGCCGCGGCGGCGGGCGCGCCAGCGCGTTTGCCGCGGCGGCCAACGCCGCGCGCAAGGCGTGCGGGTGCGCCGCCAGCGTCGTCATCGCCGTTTCGTCCAATGCCGCGGCGGCGTCGCGAACGGCGCCCTGGAGCGCGCGGATGGAGCCGGCCTTCGTTTCGGTCATGGCCTTGCCTCCGAGAATGGTTGTTCCGTCCATATTGTCGATTCCGTCGGTTTCGTCAATACCCCGCGAGCCCGAGCCAAGGCGATCGTTCGGCGCGCGCGGCGAGGGAGGAGCGCGGTTTGCGGTTGACAGCGGCGGCGCGCAGGGCAATATGCGCGGATTCGCGAATTCCGAACCGGGGGGCCGCCATGGCCGAGAGCGTTGTCGCCCAAAAGGCGCCTTACGAAGTCACGCTGGAAGCGGGGCGCAACTATGCATGGTGCGCCTGCGGGCGGAGCGCGAATCAGCCGTGGTGCGACGGTTCGCACGCCGGCGCGGGGATAACGCCCGTCGTCTGGAAGGCCGGGAAAGACGAAACCGCGTGGCTGTGCGGCTGCAAGAAAACCGGCGACGGCCCGCGCTGCGACGGAACGCACAACTCGCTGTGAAGGCGCTCGCGAGAACCCTCGCGCTCGCCGCCGCCGCGCTCGCGCCGGCCGGGTGCGAGACGGCCGAAGTCTTCGGGCTCGGCGGCGATGCGGCGCTGCCATGCCCCGGCGTCCGCATGCTCGCCGACGCCGGCGCGTTCTCGCGCCTGGCCGACGGCTCCGCGCCCGGCGCGGACACCGACCCCGCGGAGATTGCGTTCGAGGCGCGCATCGCCGGCTTCGAAGCGCTGTGCGAATATGCCGACGCCGACGACCCCGCGGGCGGCATGACCTTGGCTGTCACGGTGTTCCTGGCGGCCGAGCGCGACCCCGCCATCGGCGCGGCGGCGGGCGGCCGCGTTCCGTGGTTCGTCGCCGCCGTGTCGCCCGACGGGACGGTGGCGAGCAAGCGCGAGTTCGCGGCGGCGTTTGCGTTCGAGGAGCCCGGCGGCGCGATCGCGAGCGCGGCGCCGGGCGAGGTCGAACTGCGCTTTCCCGCCGGCGCGGCGCGCGCGCCGTGGGAATACGACGTCGCGATCGGCTTTCAGCTCGACCGCGCGCAACTGGAGTTCCAGCGCGCCCGCCGGCGCTGAGCGCTTCCCGCGGCGCTTGCGGCGCGGCGGCGGTTGCGCTATCGTCGCGCGAACGGCAACGGGAGCGCGGGATGGCCGACGGCAAGGGCGAGGAAACGCCCGCGACGATTATCAAGAAATACGCCAACCGGCGCCTCTACGACACCGGCGCGTCGCGCTACGTCACGCTCGACGACCTGTGCGCCATGGTCAAGAACGGCGTCGAGTTCGTCGTCCACGACGCGAAGACCGGCAACGACATCACCCGCGCCGTGCTCACGCAGATCATCTTCGAACAGGAAACCAGGGGCGAGAACCTTCTGCCCATAGGTTTTCTGCGCCAGCTGATCGGCTATTACGACGACGGTCTGCGCGCCGTGGTGCCGTCGTATCTCGAAGTCGCGATGGACAGTTTCGCGGAAAACCAGAAGTACATCCGGCGCAACATGGAAACCGCGTTCGGCGGCGTGTTCCCGCTGCGGCGGATGCACGAGCTGGGCGAACGCAACATGGCCGCCTTCCGGAACGCGCTCGGGACGTTCGGCCCGTTTTCCGACGGCGCGGCGGAGCCGGGCGCGAAAGCCGAAGCCGGCCCGGCCGCCCCCCCTTCCGGCAACGGCGCCGCGCCGCCCGCGCCCGGCGGCGGGGCGGACCGCCCGGCGGCGGCGTCGGAGATCGACGAGATGCGCGCGCAGCTGGCGCGCATGCAGGCCCGGCTCGACGCGCTGAGCCGCGACGGCTAGGCGCCCGCCCGCGGCCCTTGCCCGCCCGCCGCCGCTCCCTTTTTCGCCGGTGTCTCCGCCGGCTTCGTCACATCGGCGAGTATGTCGTCGTGCGCGCGCTGCTGGCGGCGTTCGGCGCGCTGCCGCTCGACCGCGCATCGGCGCTCGGCGGGCGGCTCGGCCGCGCCATCGGCCCGCGTCTGCCCATCTCGCGCGTCGCGCGCGGCAACCTCGCGGCGGCCTTCCCCGAACGCGCCCCCGCCGAGCGCGAGGCCATCGTAACCGCCATGTGGGACAATCTGGGCCGCGTGCTGGCGGAATACCCCCACCTCGCGCGCCTGCGCGAAGGCGGCGCCGAAGAGCGCATCGAAATCGCCGGCGAGGACTGCCTCCGCGCGCTGCGCGACGACGGCGTCGGCGGCTTCTGCGTCGGCGGCCATATCGGCAATTGGGAAATCCCGTCGGTCGTCGCCGCGCGCGCCGGACTGCCCACGGTGGAGCTCTACCGCCCGCTCAACAACCCGCTGCTCGACCGCTATTTGCGGCGCGTGCGCGCAGGCACGGGCGGGCGGCATTTCCCGAAAGGCGCGCGGGCCGCCCGCGCCACGGTCGCCGCCCTGCGCCGCGGCGACCATATCGGAATTCTCGTCGATCAGAAGCTGAACGAAGGAGTCCCCGTCCCCTTCTTCGGGCGCGACGCCATGACGACCG
The DNA here is from genome assembly GCA_965201115.1 of Alphaproteobacteria bacterium. Lineage (GTDB taxonomy): Bacteria > Pseudomonadota > Alphaproteobacteria > UBA7887 > UBA7887 > JANQOH01. The sequence continues at coordinate 2,956,675 of OZ241745.1, read as the reverse complement.
ACGCGCCCGCCCGGATGGCGCTGCGCCACGGCGTTCCCATCGCGTGCATACGCATGGAGCGCCGCGGCGGCGCGTATTTCCGCTTTGCCGTGCGGCCCGTGCCGCTGCGCGCCGCGGGCGACCGGGAGGCCGAAACGGCGCGCGCGACGCGGGCGATCAACGCGATTCTGGAGGAATGGGTTCGCGAGCGCCCGGAACAGTGGCTATGGCTGCATCGCCGCTGGCCGCCGGACGATCGGGCGAAGCGTCCGGCGTAGTTTCCGACGCGGTTCCCGGCATCGGCCCCGCCGCCCGCGCGGGATCGAGGCGCGTCTCGTACCAATTGAGGCGCCAGTCGAGATGCGGGCCGGTGGCGCGCCCGGTCGCGCCGACCGCGCCGAGAACGTCTCCCCGCGCCACCGTGTCGCCCGGCGCGACCGCGATCTCGCCCAGGTGCAGATAGCTCGACGACAGTCCCATGCCGTGATCGACAATGGCCGTGCCGCCGGAAAGGAACAGCGTCTCCGCCAGCGTCACGCGCCCCGCCGCCGCCGCGCGTACCGGCGCGCCCGCCGGCGCGGCGATATCGACCCCGAAATGCGGCCGCCGGGGCTGCCCGTTGAGAATCCGCCGCGCGCCGAAGCGCCCGGTAACCGGGCCGGGGACGGGCCATGCGAGCGCTTCGCGCCAGCCCTCGAGATCGCTGTCGGCCGTGCGCGCGGCGCGCACGCGCGCGGCGTCGGCGCGTATCCGCGCGAGCGCCTCCGGGCCGGGATCCACCGTTTCCGGCGGCAGGCCGCTTATGCGTTCTTCGTCCCACGCGCGCTCCGCGACGGGCAGGAACTGCCGGCGCTGCGTTCCGTCCGGGCACATGACCCGCACGACCGCCCACGCCGCGTTATCGCGGCCGAAGCCGAGGATAAAATGCCCGTCGGCGGCCACGCGAACCTCGAGCCCGTCGAGAAACAGCGTGCAGCCCGGCTCGGTGCGCCCGATCGCCATGCCGCCCTGTTCCGGCGCGCGATCGAGCGCGAACCCCGCCGCGCGCGCCGCCCCGGCCGGCGCCAGCGCGCAGACCAGCGCCAGCGCCAGCGCCGCCGCCGCGGCAACAAGCGTGCGTTTCAGCATCACAACAGTTCTCCCTGCGCGCCGGCGCCCCGCGGGCGAGCGACATCCGCCGCCAGAGACCCGTCGAAAAACTCGATTTCGACCCGCCGCGCGCCGCGCGCCGCGGCGGCGGTGGGCAGCACGCGCCCGCCGCCGCCGCGGACCGCCGCATAGCCCCGCGCGAGCACATTGCGGTAGCTCACCGATTCGAGGCTTCGTGTCAGCGCGTCGAGGCTCCGCCGCCGGTCGGCGAGCAGGCGCCGCGCGGCGGCGGGCAGGCGGTCGCCGCCGGCGCGGCGCTCCAGCGCGCGCGCCAGCGCCGCGTTGCGCGCCCGCGCCGCCGCGCCCAGCCGCGCCTCGGCGAGGCTCATGCGCCCACGCGCGGCGGCGAGCCGCGCGCCCGGCGCGCCGAGGCGATGCCCCAGCGCCTCGACGGCGGCGCGGCGGCGCTCCGTATGGGCGGCCGCCGCGCGCGCCAGCCTGCCCGCGCGTTCGTCCAGGCGCTGCGCCTTGTCCTCGACGATAGCGCGCGGGCGCGGCAGGCCGCGCGCCAGCGCCTCGACCGCGCGGCGGCGCTCGCCGGCGAGACGCGCGAACGCCGCCGCGAGGCGGCGCGCATGATCGAACAGATCCGCCGCCAGCTCGCCGCGCACGGGAACCGCCTTTTCCGCCGCCGCGGTCGGCGTCGCCGCGCGGAAATCCGCCGCGTGGTCGATCAGCGTCGTGTCGGTCTCGTGGCCGACGCCGCTGATAACGGGTATCGCGCTGGCGGCGGCGGCGCGCACGACCGCTTCCTCGTTGAACGGCCACAGGTCCTCGACGCTGCCGCCGCCGCGCGCGACGATCAGGACGTCGGGGCGCGGTACGGCGCCGCCGGGCGCGAGGGCGTTGAAGCCCGCGATGGCGCGCGCGATTTCCACCGCCGCTTCCGGCCCCTGCACGCGCGCCGGCCACACCTGGACCGGACGCGGAAAGCGATCGCCGATGCGTTGCAGGATATCGCGGATCGCCGCCCCGCTCGGCGAGGTGACGACGCCGACGACATCGGGAAGGAAGGGAACGGGCTTCTTGCGCGCCGCGTCGAACAGCCCTTCGGCGGCCAGTTTGCGGCGCCGCTCCTCGAGCAGCGCAAGCAGCGCGCCGGCGCCGGCGGCCGATATCGAATCGATGACGAGCTGGTATCGCGATCGCGGCGCGTAGGTCGTAAGCCGCCCTTCGCACACCGCTTCCAGGCCGTTTTCCGGACGCACCGCGAGCCGCGCCGCCGCGCGGCGCCACACCACCGCGTCGAGCGCCGCCGTCTCGTCTTTCAGCGTCATGTATAGATGGCCCGAGCCGGCGCGCGTAAACCCCGAAATCTCGCCGCGCACACGCACGCGCTCGAACGCGCCCTCGACCGTGCGCTTCACCGCGCCCGCGATCTCCCCGACCGTGTATTCGCGGAGATTGCCCGCCGCGTTCGCTGTCCGCGCCATGCGCCCAGGATAGCGCGAAGCCCGCGCCCTTGTCGACGGCGCGCGCCCCGCGTAGTGCAATTCCATTCGGCGATGCGCGGAAAATGTACGATACAGCTTGACTCGCCGGCCCGAATGCGATATGACGGGAAGCGAAAAGACTGCTTGCAAGGGAGCGAGAACGATGACCGGAGCAATGCGCGGAAGCGTGGAGCGGGCGCTGGACAGCTACCGGAGCCTCGAGACACTGGCGGAACGGTATCGCGGCGACGAGGCGTTGCGCGCGCGGATCGAGGCTGGCGGCGCGCGGGGCGTGCTGCAGGAGTTCGGCGTCGCCATTCCCGCCGACGCCGAGGCCCGCGTGGCCGAGAACACGGAAGACGTCATCCACATCGTCTTCCCGCCCGATCCGAATACGGAGCTGGCGGACGAATCGCTGACCGCGGTCTCGGGCGGAACGGGCTCGGTTCAAGCCAGTTCGTTTTCGACCATAATCAGCTGCGCGGGGTGCTTCAAAATCTGAGCGCTCGCGCCGCGCGCGACGGCCGGGCCGCTCCCCCGCTTGCACCCCGGCGGGAGCGGTCCGGCGCAACCGTTGCGGAACGCTCCGCTTCCGCGCCGCGGCCCACGGCGGTTTTCGCTCGGCGTTTCGGGCGCCGTGGAGGCGCGCGGATGTCCCGACTCGGTACTGCGGGCGTTCCCGCCCGCACGTTTCCGTGCGGCGTCGACGGAGAGCCGCGAGCGGCGCGCCCTCCCCGGCGGTTTTCGACACGGCTCGATTCGCGACTCGAGCCGTGAAAAGCACGCACGAAACGACTTGACTCGACAGCCGAAATCGGATAGGGTGCAAATCGAAGAAACGGCTCGATTCCGATGGCTAGGCAGGAACGCGGCGCCGGCATCGGAGATCGAGAGGAGCATCGAGGCTCCGGCGGAAACGTATCGTGGCGCGCCCGGCCGGCGCGCCCCCCGGCGGCGGATTGCCGCGCCGCGCGCAACGACGGCCGGGCCGATCTCCCGCTTCCCTCCCGGCGGGATCGGCCCGGCATAGCCGCCGAACTCCCCGACACTTGCTCCCGGGCGCTTCGTAACCGGCTGCGCCGGGCTTGACACTCCGCCGCCGGCCGGACAGGCTGTCCGCTCCCGTGCGGCCGCCGGATCGCGGCGCTCGCCGCCGGACGCGCCACGTCCGCGGAGAAACCGACATGAGCCCGCGAACAGTCGCCATCGGCGCCGCCGCCCGCGCGCGCCGCCGTCCGGACCGCGCGAGCCGCCGGTGAAACGGGCCCTTCTCCTGCTCGCGGCGGCGGCCGCCGCCGTTTGCGCGCAGGCGCGCGCGCAAGAGGCGCCGCAAGCCGCGGCCGGGATCGCCGCCGAAACAGCGGGGCCGGCGCCGGCCAATCTGGAAACCTATCTCGACGCCGCGCTGCTCGGGATGGTGTTTCCCGGCGCCGACGCGCACGGCCCGGTCGAGGGAGACCCGCCCGCCGCCGCCGCGCTCAAGGATGGCGAAATCGTCGGCTACATTTACGAGCAGTACGACGTGGTGGGGGGAGTCGGCTATTCGAAGCGGCCCTTTCACCTGGTCGTCGGCCTCGGCCTCGACGGGCGCATCGCCGGCGCGCGGCTGACCATGCATGTGGAGCCGATCGCCATACTCGGCCGCACCGACGACGACTTCCATCGATATCTGACGCAGTTTCCGGGCATCGACGTGCGCCGCGGCGTGAGCATCGTGCTCAACATGTCGGGGGCGATACTGGAAGGCGAGAAATTCGCCATGCGCGGAACGGCCGGCGACACGTCGCGCCTCGTCCCCGTGGACGCCGTGTCGCGCACCACCACGAGCTCGATCCTGTTCAGCGATTCGATCGTCCGCGCGGCGCGGCGGGTGGCGCGCAGCCGCGGCGTTGCGCTGAGCGCCGCGCCCGTGCGCAGGGGGGTGGATTACGACGCGTTCGCGCCGCGAACATGGCCGGAGCTGATCGATGAGGGCGCCCTCGGCGCGCTGCGCCTGACCGTGGCCGACGTCGGCGCCGCGTTCGAGGCGATGCCGGGCGTCCGCGCGCCGCGCAAGGTCCGCCTCTCGCCCGACGAAGACCCATACGTCGATATCTACGCCGCGCTGGTCTCGCCGCCGTCCATCGGCATCAACGTTCTCGGCCGCACATGGTGGGATCAGTATGTGTCCGGCCGCGGCATCGACGATCTCATCGTGCTCGTGGCCACCGGAGGCGCGCTGGGCTTCCAGGACGCGGCGGCCGACGAGCCGCGCCGGTTCGCCCGCCTGCGTATCTCGCAGGAGGGGCGGGAACTGCCCGCCGGGCCGGAATATCTGAAGACGCTGCCCTTCCTGCATGCCAGGGAGGGGCCGGAGAACCTGTTCGAACGGGGCCTGTTGTTCTACTCGCCCGAAGATGGGCTGGACCCGGGCAAGCCGCTCCTGTTCGAATTCGCGGTGGAGGGCGAAAGCCGCGAAGAGGGCGCCGACGCGACCGCCTGGTTCGCGTTCGAATACCGCGTGCCCGAGCGCGCCTTGCTGCCGGCGCCCGAGCCGGAGCCCGCGCCCGCGGCGGCGGACGGACCGGGCGCCGCCATGGTCGCCGACGCCGCCGCGGGAATCGACTGGCGCCCGGTCTGGGAAACCAACCGCGGCAAGATCGCCATTCTCGCCGCCACGCTCGCCGCGCTTGTCGTCATCCTGTCGCTGCAGGACGTGCTGGCGCGCCGGCGCCGGCTCCTGCGCTGGACGCGCATCGCGTTCCTCGCCTGGACGCTGGGCTGGCTCGGCTGGTACGCGGGGGCGCAGCTCACCGTGCTCGGCTTGCTGAATATCGCGCAATCGCTGGAAAGCGGCTTCGACTGGTCGTTCTTCATGGTCGAGCCGCTGATTTTCATCCTCACGGCGTTCGTCTTCGTTCTGATGTTCCTGTGGGGGCGGGCGATTTTCTGCGGCTGGCTATGCCCCTTCGGGGCCTTGCAGGAGCTGCTGAACAAGGCGGCGGTCGCGCTCAGGGTTCCGCAGCTGCGCCTGCCCGACCGCCTTCAGGAGCGCCTGTTCGCGGTCAAATACATTGTGTTCGGCGCGTTGCTTGTCCTGACGTTTTTTGCGTTCGACCTCGCCATCGCGGGGTCGAATATCGAGCCTTTCAAGACGGCGATTATCTTCCGCTTCGACGCGCCGATGGCGGCCGCGGCGTGGGCCGGCGCGCTGCTCGCCGCCGGGTTGTTCGTCGAGCGCTTCTACTGCCGCTTCCTTTGCCCCCTCGGCGCCGGCCTCGCCATCCTGGGCCGCGTGCGCATGTTCGACTGGCTCAAGCGCCGCCCCGAATGCGGCAACCCGTGCCATCGCTGCGAAGCGGTCTGCCCCACCGGCGCCATCCGCCGCAGCGGCCGCATCGACATGAACGAATGCTTCTACTGCCTCGACTGCCAAACGGTCTATTACGACGACCACGAATGCCCGCCGCTGGTAGCCGCCCGCAAGCGCCTCGCCGCCCTGAAACCCGCCGCCGCGAAGACCTGATACCGAAGGCCATCGGATGTCGACCGTTCCGCGCCTGCTTTTGCATGCCGGTCGAGGCCGTTTCCACGCGATTGCCGCGACTCGGCATGGCTCAATTCGCGAATCGCGTGCAAGCGGATCGCAATTTTCGCGCGACCGCCCGCACCGAAGGCGGGGTTGCGCTCTCCGAACGGTCGGCGGCGGCGGCCCTTGGCGTCACGGACCGCCCGCGTCGGCGAGGGCGGCGGCGACCAGGTAGAGCGAGCCGCACAGCAGCGCGCGCCGGCCGGGGGGAACGCGATCGAGCGCAGCGCGCGGCGACGGCGCGCGGTCGGCGGCGATCCCGAGGCCGGCCGCGGCGGCGGCGACTTCTTCCGGCGGCATGGCGTTTTCCTGCCCGGGGATCGGCGCCGCCGTCAGCGCCTCCGCGTGCGGCGCGAGCGGCGCCAGGAAGCCGCGCGCGTCCTTGCCCCGCATCATCCCGGCGACGAGATGGAGCGGCCGGTCGCGCCAGCCCGCGGCGACGCGCGCCAGCGCCGCCCCCGCCGCCGGGTTGTGGCCGCCGTCGAGCCATATCTCGCGCGGGCCGGGGAGCCGCTGCAAGCGCCCCGGCCAGCGCGCGCGCGCCAGCCCCCGCGCGACCTCGGCGTCGGACAGGACCGGCGCCTCCAGCGCGTCGAGACATGCGAGAGCGAGCCCCGCATTGTCGATCTGATGCGCGCCGAACAGCGCCGGCGCCGGGAAACGCGCGGCGCGCCGGCGCGAGCGGAACACGAACCCGTCTCCATCGGCGCGCGCCGACCACGCGGCGAGCGGCGCGCCGGCGCGCGCCGCCGCGCGCTCGATAACCCTGCGCGCCTCGGGCGGCTGGCGGCCGATCGCCAGCGGCGCGCCCGGCTTGACAATCCCCGCCTTTTCCGCCGCGATCTCCGGGACGGTGTTTCCGAGCCAGCCTTGGTGGTCGAGTCCGACGGTCGAAATCGCGCATACCGCCGGACGCGCGACATTGGTGGCGTCGAGCCGCCCGCCGAGGCCGGTCTCCAGCAGCGTGAAATCCGCCTCCGCGCGCGCGAAGGCAAGAAACGCCATCGCCGTGGCGATCTCGAAGAAGGTGATCGGCGCGCCGGCGTTCGCCTCCTCGGCCTCGCGCGCAAGCGCGGCCAGCGCGTCGTCGTCGATCTCGCGCCCGCCCGCGACAATGCGCTCATTGAAGCGCAGCAAGTGCGGCGACGTATAGACGTGTACCCGCTTGCCCGCGGCCTCGAGGCAGGCGCGGGCGATGGCGATGGTGGAGCCCTTGCCGTTGGTGCCCGCGACGTGGATAACCGGCGGCAGGCGGTCGTGCGGGCGGCCGAGCCTGTCGAGAAGGCGCTCGATACGCCCGAGCGAAAGGTCGATCGCCCTGGGATGCAGCGCGGAGAGGCGGGCGACCAAGCCGTCCGTCGTCACGCCTCCGGTCGCGCCTCCGGCGGCGGCGCGCCGGGCCGGGGAAGCGCGATCACTTCCGCGCTCGGCAATTTATCGGTCAACAGGCCGATCAACAGGATCAGCCGGTCGCGCAGCTCGCGGCGATGCACCACCGCGTCGATCATGCCGTGTTCGAGAAGATACTCGCTCTTCTGGAAGCCTTCGGGCAGGCTCTGGCGCAAGGTGTTCTCGATCACGCGCGGGCCGGCGAAGCCGACCAGCGCGCCGGGCTCGGCCAGCGTGATGTCGCCGAGCATGGCGAAGGACGCGGTGACGCCGCCCGTCGTCGGATTGGTCAGCACGACAATGTAGGGGAGTTTGGCCGCGCGCACGTCGTCGATGGCGACGGTGGTGCGCGGCATCTGCATGAGCGACAGGATACCCTCCTGCATGCGCGCCCCGCCCGAGGCGGGGAAGACGATCAGCGGCGCCTGCTGGAGCACGGCGAGCCGCGCGGCGCTGACCACGGCCTCGCCAACCGCCAGCCCCATCGAGCCGCCCATGAAGGAGAAATCGAATGCGCACGCGACCGCGCCGCGGCCGCCGATGGCGCCGTGGGCGACCGTTGCGGCGTCGCGCGCGCCGGTCTTCGCGCGGGCGTCGCGCAGGCGGTCGGCGTAGCGCCGCGTGTCGCGGAACTTGAGCGGGTCGAGCGGAACCTCGGGCAGTTCGATCGCCGTAAACTCGCCATCGTCGAACAGCGCCCGGAAGCGCTCCGCCGGCGCGATGGCCATGTGACAATCGCAATGCGGGCAGATATGAAGCTGCTCGCCGAGCTCGCGATGGAAGATCATCTGCTCGCACGACGGGCACTTGTCCCACAGGTTTTCCGGCACGTTGCGCCGCGTAACCAGCGCCTGGATGCGCGGGCGGACGAAATTGTTGAGCCAGCTCATGGGCGCCTCCTCCGGCGCGTTGTCCCGAACCGCGCGCGTTACGCCGCGGCCCGCCGCGCGCCGCGCACGCCGGCGGCGAGGCCGCGCACCAGCCCGAGCGCGGCGGCGACCGGGTCGCGGCCCTCGGCCAGCGCGGCGGCGATGCGCCGCGCGATCGCCGAACCCACCACCGCGGCGTCGGCGTGGCGCGCGACCGCCGCCGCCTGTTCCGGCGTCTCGATGCCGAAGCCCACCGCGACGGGCAGGCCGGCGACGGCTTTCAGCCGCGCCGCCGCGCGCGCGATTTCCGCCTCGGCCGCGCCGCGCGCGCCGGTGACGCCGGTAATCGAAACATAATACAGGAACCCGCTGGTATTGCGCAGCACCGCGGGCAGGCGCGCGTCATCGGTGGTCGGCGCGGCCAGGCGGACGAACGAAATCCCCGCGTCGAGCGCGGGCAGGCACAGGTCTTCGTCTTCCTCCGGCGGGAGATCGACGACGATCAATCCATCGACGCCGGCGGCCGCGGCGTCGCGCAGGAACGGCGCCGTTCCGTAGCTGTGGATGGGGTTGAAATAGCCCATCAGCACGATGGGCGTGTCGTCGTCGGCGCGGCGGAAGCGCTCGACCATGCCGAGCGTGCGCGCCATCGTCTGGCCGCCCGCGAGGGCGCGGAGGCCGGCCGCCTGGATCGCCGGCCCGTCGGCCATGGGGTCGGTAAACGGCATGCCGAGCTCCACGATGTCGGCGCCGGCTTCGGGCAGGGCGGCGAGCAGCGCCGCCGAGCGCTCGCGATCCGGGTCGCCGGCCGATACGAACGCCGCCAGCCCCGCCCGGCCCTCGCGCGCGAGCGCGGCGAAGCGGCGGCGGATGCGCGCGCTCCCCGCCGCGCCCGGCGCCGCCGCCGTCACAGCGTCTCGCCCAGCCGCTCGGCGACGGCGAAAATGTCCTTGTCGCCGCGTCCGCACATATTCATGACCAAAAGATGATCCGCGGGAAGCGCGGGCGCCGCGCGCATGACCCAAGCCAGCGCGTGCGCCGGCTCCAGCGCGGGGATAATGCCCTCCAGACGCGAGCAGAGACGGAACGCCTCCAGCGCCTCGGCGTCGGTAGCCGAGACGTATTCGACGCGGCCGGTCTCCTTGAGCCACGAATGTTCGGGGCCGATCCCCGGATAATCCAGCCCGGCGGAAATCGAGTGCGCCTCGGTTATCTGGCCGTCGGCGTCCTGCAACAGATAGGTGCGGTTGCCGTGCAGCACGCCGGGGCGGCCCGCCGTGAGCGACGCCGCGTGGCGCCCGGTCCCGATCCCCTCGCCGCCCGCCTCGACGCCGACCATGCGCACGTCCGCGTCGTCGAGAAACGGATGGAACAGGCCGATGGCGTTCGACCCGCCGCCGATGCACGCCGCGAGCGTGTCGGGCAGGCGGCCCTCGCGCTCCGCGATCTGCGCGCGGGTCTCGGCGCCGATGACCGACTGGAAATCGCGCACCAGCTCCGGGTAGGGGTGCGGGCCGGCGGCGGTCCCGATGAGATAATAGGTATCGGCGACGTTCGTCACCCAGTCGCGCAGGGCTTCGTTCATCGCGTCCTTGAGCGTTGCGGCGCCGGACTTCACGGGCGCCACCCGCGCGCCGAGCAGTTCCATGCGGAAGACGTTGGGCCGCTGGCGCTCGATATCCACCGCGCCCATATAGACCGTGCAGGGCAGGCCGAACAGCGCGCACACGGTGGCCGTCGCCACGCCGTGCTGGCCGGCGCCCGTCTCGGCGATGATGCGGGTCTTGCCCATGCGCCGGGCGAGCAGGATCTGGCCGATGCAGTTGTTGATCTTGTGCGCGCCGGTGTGGTTGAGCTCGTCGCGCTTGAAATAGATTTTCGCGCCCCCGAGACGGGCGGTCAGGCGCTCCGCGAAATACAGCGGGCTCGGCCGCCCCACGTAATGCGAGAGCAGCCGGTCCATCTCGGCCCGGAACGCGGGATCCGCGCGCGCCGCCCTGTAGGCGCGCTCGAGATCGAGAACGAGCGGCATGAGGGTTTCGGCGACATAACGCCCGCCGAACGCGCCGAAATGGCCGCGTTCGTCAGGCCCGCCGCGCAGCGTATTCGGCGCCGCCGCGGGCGTTTCCGCTTGCGCCGCCGCGCCGCTCATGCGCGCGCCGGCGCGTCTTCGAGCGCGGCGAAAAACGCGGCGATCAGCGCCGGGTCCTTGACCCCGGGGGCGCTCTCCACGCCGGACGAGACATCGACCGCGCGCGCGCCTGTCTCCTCCACCGCCTCGGCCACATTGTCCGGAGCGAGGCCGCCCGACAGCACCCAGGGCAGCGGCCACGCGCGCCCGGCGAGGAGTTTCCAGTCGAACGCCAGCCCGTTGCCGCCGGGCAGGGCGGAAGCCGCGCCCGCGGGCGGCCTGGCGTCGAACATGAGGCGCGACGCCGCGCCCGCGTACTCGCCGGCGCATGCGAGGTCCTCCGCCCGGGCGACCGGGATCGCCTTGATCGCGGCGAGGCCGAAGCGCTCGCGTATCGCGGCGACGCGGCGAGGGGTTTCGGCGCCGTGCAGTTGCGCCGCCGTCAGGCCCGCGCGGTCGCGCGCCTCCGCAAGGAGCGCGTCGCCGGGATCGACGAACACGCCCACGCGCTCGACGCCCGGCGGCGCGTGGGCGGCCAGCGCGGCGGCCTCGGCGACCGACACATGGCGCGGCGAGGGCGGATAGAACACAAACCCCACGCCGCGCGCGCCGCCCCCGACCGCGGCGGCGAGCGCCTCCGGCGCGCGCAGCCCGCAGATTTTCACCGCCACCGCGCGCGCGGCGCTCACCGCGCGGTTTCCATTTCCGCGGCGATGCGCCGCGCCGCCGCGCCGGGGTCGTCGGCGCGGGTGATCGGGCGTCCGACCACGAGGTAGTCGGCGCCCTGGCGGAGCGCCTCGGCGGGGGTGACGATACGTTTTTGGTCGTCGGCGGAGGCCCAGCCGGGGCGGACGCCGGGCACGACGAGGGTAAAGTCAGGCCCGCAATCGGCGCGCAGCATCGCTACTTCGCGCGCCGAGGCGACCGCGCCGTCGAGGCCGCATTCGCGCGCCAGCGCCGCCGCGCGCCGCACCAGATCGGCGACCGCGCCCGCCATGCCGATGCTGGCGGCGTCGGCGTCGTCGAAACTCGTAAGTATCGTCACCGCGAGCACGCGCGGCCGCGCGCCGGTGGCGGGGTCCGACAGCCGCATGGCGGCCGCGGCCGCGGCGCGCATCATCGCCGCGCCGCCCGAGGCGTGGACCGTGAGCATCGCCGGCGCGGCGGCCGCGGTCGCGCGCACCGCACCCGCCACAGTGTTCGGGATGTCGTGGAATTTCAGGTCGAGAAACACCGGCGCGCCGCCGCGCGCCAGCGCCGCGACACCGGCGGGGCCGTGCGCCGTGTAGTATTCGAGGCCGATCTTGAGGAAGCCGACCGCGCCGGCGACGCCTTGCGCCAAGCGCCCGGCGAGGTCGGCGTCGGCGGTGTCGATCGCGCAGATCAGGCGCGCGGCGGCGGGGCTCATTGGCGGTCCACCCGCTCGCGCAGCCGCTTGCCGGGCTTGAAGAACGGAAGGCGCTTGTCGGGCACGGCCACCGCCTCGCCGCTGCGCGGGTTGCGGCCGATACGCGCCTTGCGCTCTTTCACCGTAAACGCTCCGAACCCGCGCAACTCCACGCGATCGCCCCGCGCCAAGGCGGCTTCGATCTCGCCCAGCACGGTGGATACGATGGTTTCGACGTCGCGGCGGTAGAGATGCGGGTTGTCTCGCGCCAGCGACTTGACGAGTTCCGATCTGGTCATGCGATCCGCTCCGCGCCCGCGACCGTACGACACGCCCGCGACGACCCCAAGCGCCCAGCTTCAATCGACCGCACGCGGGTACCAAAGCGAAATCGGGCCGTCAAGCCCGAGGCGCGGCGGCAGTTGCGGCAGAACGGCGTTCGCGACCGCCGATGCGAGCCGCTCGAGCGCTCCTTCCGGCTCCTCCACCGGGATGCGGCGGAGCGGCAGGTCGGGCGCGACGCCGGCTTCGTCCTCCAGCCAGGCGAGCGCCTCGTCCATGCCGCCGATGGCGTCGACCAGGCCGCGGTCGCGCGCCATTGCGCCGGTATAGGCGCGCCCGTCGGCGAGCCGCGCCGCCTCTTCGCGGCCGAGCGCGCGGCGCTCCGCCAGCAAATCGACGAACATGCCATGCATGGCCTCTACCGTGTCGAGCGCCGCCTTGCGCGCCGCCGGAGACATCGGCGCCCAAGGGTTGGGTTCTCCCTTGAGCGGGCCGCTGCGCACGAACTCGTGGCCCACCCCGAACCGGTCCATCAGGCGGGCGAAGTTGGTCGCGCCCATCGCCACGCCGATCGACCCGGTGACGGTGCTCTCGCGCGCCACGATGTGGTCGGCCGCCAGCGCGGCCATGTAGCCGCCCGACGCCGCCACGCCGTTGAGCACCGCGACCGTCGGGCGGTTTTCTGCCGCCGCGCGAACGGCGCGGTACAAGGCCTCGCTGCCGAAAACGGTCCCGCCGGGGCTGTCGATGTCGAGCACCAGCGCGGCGACCGAGCCGTCGTCGGCGAGGCCGCGAATCGCGCGCTCGCGATAGGCATCGCCGACGATGATTCCGTCGATGCCGATCACGGCGATGCGTTCGGCCCCCGGCAGCCGGGGCAACTGCGGCGCCTCCGCCAGCGACACGACGATCAGCAGGGCGGCCGCGCAGAACGCCGCGAGACGCCACAGCCCGAGGCGGCGCTTGAGGCGCCGGCGGTCGATCAGCGCGTCGACGTCGAACGGCACGGCGCGGCCCCGGGGCCCGGCTCAGCCTTCTTGCGCCTTGTCCGGCGCGCCGGCGGCGGGCGCGGGTTTCCCGGCGTCCTCCGCGGTTTCGCCGGCGCCCGGTTCGCGCCGCGCTTCGTCCTCGGCCTTGGCGCGGAACGCGGCGCCGAGGATATCGCCCAGGCTGGCGCCGCTGTCGGAGGAGCCGTATTCCGCCATCGCCTGTTTCTCCTCGGCGATTTCCAGCGCCTTGATCGAGAGCGTCAGGCGCCGGTTGGCGTGGTCGAGCTGCGTCACCCTGGCGTCCACCTTGTCGCCCACGGCGTAGCGATCGGGGCGCTGGTCCGCCCTGTCGCGCGCCAGGTCGGACTTGCGGATGAAGCCCGTCGCGCCGCCGCCCACCGTCACCTCTACGCCGTTGTCGGCGATGGCCGAGACGACGCATGTGACCGCCGAGCCGCGCTCGACGCCGAGCGTGGCCGCCGCGAACGGGTCTCTCGACAGCTGCTTGACGCCGAGGCCGATACGCTCGCGTTCGACATCGACGTCGAGCACGACCGCCTGCACGTGCCGGCCCTTGCGGTAATCCTTGATCGCTTCTTCGCCGGGGCGGTCCCAGTCGAGGTCGGACAGGTGAACGAGGCCGTCGATGCCGCCCTCGAGGCCGACGAACAGGCCGAACTCGGTGATGTTGCGCACATCGCCCTCGACCGGCGCGCCGACCTTGTAGCGCTCGGCGAACGCCTCCCACGGATTGACGATGCACTGCTTGAGGCCGAGGCTGACGCGGCGCTTGTTGGGATCTACGTCGAGCACCATGATCTCCACCTCCTGGCTGGTCGAGACGATCTTGCCGGGGTGGACGTTCTTTTTCGTCCAGCTCATCTCGGACACGTGGACGAGGCCCTCCACGCCCGGCTCGAGCTCGACGAACGCGCCGTAGTCGGTGATGTTGGTGACGCGGCCGCGGAACTTGGCGCGCGGGGGGTATTTCAGCTCCACGCCGTCCCACGGATCCGCCTGCAATTGCTTCATGCCCAGCGAGATGCGCTGCGTCTCGACGTTGAAGCGGATCACCTGCACCTTGACCTGCTGGCCTATGTCCAGCACGTCGCGGGGGTTGTTGACGCGCCGCCACGCGATGTCGGTGACGTGCAAAAGCCCGTCGACCTCGCCGAGATCGACGAACGCGCCGTAGTCGGTGATGTTCTTGACCACGCCGTCGAGCACCTGGCCTTCCTTGAGGCTGGCGACGAGTTCGGCGCGCGCCTCGGCGCGGGTTTCTTCCATGACCGCGCGGCGCGAAACGACGATATTGCCGCGTCGGCGGTCCATCTTGAGTATCTGGAAGGGCTGCTTCGTGTTGAGCAGGGGGGTTATGTCGCGCACCGGGCGGACGTCGACCTGGCTGCCGGGGAGGAACGCCACCGCGCCGTTCAGATCGACGGTGAAGCCGCCCTTGACGCGGCCGAAGATCGTGCCTTCGACGCGCGAATCGCCGCCGAACGCTTTTTCCAGCGCCACCCACGCCTCTTCGCGGCGCGCGCGCTCGCGGCTGAGCACGGCCTCGCCGCGGCGGTTCTCGATGCGCTCGAGGAACACCTCGACCGTGTCGCCGACCGACAGATCGGCCGATTCGCCGGGCGCGGCGAACTCCCTGAGCGGCACGCGCCCCTCGGCCTTGAGGCCGACGTCGATCACGGCCATGTCGTTTTCGAGCGCGATCACCCGTCCCTCGACGACCGAGCCCTCCTGCTTTCGCGATTGTCGAACCGACTCTTCGAAAAGAGCCGCGAAGCTTTCGTCGCTTCCCGAAGCGGGCTGCCCGGTCGCGGGGATTGCGGTCATGCGTTCGGTCGCTCCCTGTCGTTCGATCCCGTCCCGGCCCCCCGGCGGGGCCCGCGCGGCGCGGGGCATATTCCCCGCGCGCGCAACGCCTCCGACGCGGCCTCCAGCACGGCGGCGGCGTCGAGGCGCGTCGTATCCAGCAGAAGCGCGCCGGGCGCGGGCCGCAAGGGCGCGGCCGCGCGCTCGCTGTCGCGCTTGTCGCGCGCGGCGAGCTCCCGCAGGACGTCCGACCTTATACACGGCGCGCCGCGCGCGCGCAACTCCGCATGACGCCGTTCGGCGCGCGCCTCGGCGCGGGCGGTCAGAAATATCTTGACCCGCGCATGCGGCGCCACGACCGTCCCCACATCGCGTCCGTCGAGAACGGCGCCCGCGCCGGGCGCGGTTTCCGCGAAGCGCCGCTGCCAACCGAGAAGCGCGCGCCGCACCTCCGGCGCGGCGGCCACGGCGGAAGCGGCGGCGCCTATCTCCTGCCCGCGCAGGCCGGGCGCCTCCAGATCCGCCGACGCGAGCCGCTCCGCCGCCGCCGCGGCCGCCGCCGTATCGCCGGGGTCCGCGCCCGCCTCCAAAAGCCGCGCCGCCACCGCGCGATACAGCAGGCCCGTATCGAGATGGGCGAGGCCGAACCGCTCCGCCAGCCCGCGCGCCAGCGTGCCCTTGCCCACCGCCGCCGGGCCGTCGATGGCGACGATGACGCGCTCTTTCATGCGCGCCCCGCCGCCGGCGCGCCGTCCCCGATCGCCGCGCCGAGCCCCCGCATGGTTTCCGCGAAACCGGGGAAGCTCGTGCCGATCGAACTGTCGTCGTCGATGCCGATGGGCCGTTCGCTGGCGAGGCCCAGGGTCAGGAACGCCATGGCGATGCGATGGTCGCCGCGGGCCGCGACCCGCGCGCCGCCCGGAGGCGGGCGGCCGCGGCCCGCGACGACAAGCGCGTCGCCCTCGACCCGCGCCCCGGCGCCGACCGCCGCCAGCCCCTCCGCGATGGCCGCGAGACGGTCGCTCTCCTTGTGACGCAACTCGCCGAGCCCCTCGAAGCGGCTTTCGCCCTCGGCGCATGCCGCGACAACGGCGAGAATCGGGTATTCGTCGATGGCGCGCGGCGCGCGCTCCGCCGGCGCGACCGCGCCCGCCAGGCGGGAATATCGCGCGGTCACGTCGCCGAACGGTTCGCCGCCGCGTTCGCCGCGCGCCTCGACGCGCAGATCGGCGCCCATGTCGGCGAGCGTCTCGAGGAACCCGGTACGGAGCGGGTTCAGCCCCACGCCGCGAATCGTCACCCCGGATCCGGGGACCGTGAGCGCCGCCGCGAGCGGAAAGGCCGCCGCCGACGGGTCGCCCGCGATCTCGATGTCCCGCGGCGCCAGTTCGGGTTCGCCGGCGAGGCGTATGCGCCGGCCGCCGGGTTCTTCCGAGATCCCGATATCCGCGCCGAACGCGCGCAGCATGCGCTCGCTGTGGTCGCGGCTCGGCGCCGGCTCGATAACCGCGGTCTCGCCGGGCGCCGTGAGGCCGGCGAACAGGATCGCCGATTTCACCTGCGCCGACGCCATCGGCATGCGGTAATGGATGGGCATCGGCGTCCCGGCGCCGCGCACGACCATCGGCAGGCGCCCGCCCGGCGCGCAATCGAACTCGGCGCCCATTTGCGACAACGGCTCCGCGATGCGCGCCATCGGCCGCCGCCGCAGCGAGGCGTCGCCGTCGATAATGGCGCGGACGGGGTGGCCGGCGGCAACCCCCGCGATCAGCCGCGCGCCGGTGCCGCTGTTGCCGAGATCGAGCACGCCCTCCGGCTCCGCCAGCCCGCCCGCGCCGGGGCCGTCGATGCGCCATTCCCCGGGGCCGAGCCGCCGGATATCGGCGCCGAACATGCGCAGCGCGGCGGCGGTCGCCATGACATCCTCCGCCTCGAGCAGCCCGCCGACGCGGCTGCGCCCCGCCGCCAGCGCCGCCAGCAACAGCGCCCGGTGCGAGATCGACTTGTCGCCGGGAACAGCGATCTCTCCCTCCAGCGCGCCCGTCCGCCGCGCTATCGTCGCGCCCATGCGGCGTCCCCCGACATCGGTTTCGGCGGAGCGCCATGCCCCGCCGCCGGCGCGCTTTCCCGCGCCCATCGCGCAACGATGGCGGGGACGCCCGCCGGAAACAAGCGCCGCGCCGCAGGATCCGGTATACTGCCGCCATGCCTTCCTTCAACACCAGCGGCCCGATCGTTGCCGAAAAGCATTACCGCATCCCGCCGCTGAGCCGGATCGACCTCGACGGCGTCCTCGAACTGGTTCGCGACTGGCGCTATTTCGTTCTGCACGCGCCGCGGCAGACGGGCAAGACCTCGGTGCTGCTCGCCTTGCGCGACCGCCTGAACGCCGGAGGCGAATATCGTTGCGTGTACGCCAATTTCGAGGTCGGCCAGACGGCCCGCGAAGATGTCGGCAGGGTCATGCGCGCCATTCTCGGCGAGCTCGCGGAATGCGCCGCGGACACGCTCGGCGACGACTTCATGGAAGATGTCTGGGTCGAGGCGCTGGAACGATACGGCCCGGACCGCGCACTGCGGCGCACGCTGGCTCTCTGGGCGCGAGCCGATTCTTGCCCGCTCGTTTTGCTCATCGACGAAATCGACACGCTGGTGGGCGACGCGCTGGTTTCCGTCCTGCGCCAGCTGCGCGCGGGCTACCACCTGCGCCCGCGGGCCTTCCCGCAGAGCGTGGTCCTGTGCGGGGTGCGCGACGTGCGCGACTATCGTATCCGCTCCCCCGACGGCAAGGCCCTTGTCGCCGGCGGAAGCGCCTTCAATATCAAGGACAGCTCGCTCCGCCTCGGCGATTTCTCGCGCGACGAAACGACAGCCCTGCTCGCGCAGCACACTGGCGAGACCGGGCAGGCCTTCGCGCCCGGCGCGGCCGAACGCATATGGACGCAATCGCAGGGCCAGCCCTGGCTGGTCAACGCGCTGGCGAAGCAGGCGTGCTTCGGCAACGAGCGCGGGCGCGACCGCGCGCGGGCGATAACCGGAGCCGACATCGTCGACGCGCAAGAGCAGCTCATCCTGCGCCGTGAGACGCATCTCGATCAACTGGCCGACAAGCTGAGCGAACCGCGCATCCGCCGCGTCATCGAGCCGTTGTTGAGCGGCGGCGAGGCCGACAAGGATGCATCCGCGCGCGACATCGAGTATGCGCGCGACCTGGGTTTGATCGCGCGCAATGCGCCGGTGCGCATCGCCAACCCCATATACGCCGAGGTTGTGCCGCGCGAACTTGCCGCCTACGCACAGGAAACGCTGCCGCACGAAACCGCGTGGTACGTAAACGACGACGACAGTCTGAACGTCCCGAAACTGCTTGCTGCGTTTCAATCGTTTTTCCGCGAGCATTCGGAGCATTGGATAAAGCGCTTCGCGTATCGGGAAGCCGGTCCGCAATTGCTGCTTCAGGCGTTCTTGCAACGCATCGTCAACGGCGGGGGCCGGATCGAGCGCGAATACGGCCTGGGCCGCGGGCGGACCGACCTTCTCATCGTTTGGCCGTGGCCGGAGGGAGCGCCGGAGGCGCGCAAATATGTCGTGGAGTGCAAGATATTGCGCGGCGGGCTTGAGAAAACCGTGCATGACGGGGTTGTGCAAACCAGGGGATATATGGACCGTTGCGCCGCCGGGGAGGGCCACCTGGTGATGTTCGACCGTGGCGAGGGCGACTGGGCGGACAAGATTTTCCACCGCGTCGAACGGAAGGACGGCGCGCCCGTCCACGTCTGGGGCATGTAACGCCCGCCCGGGAACGCCGGCGCCCCGCCCGCGTCTTCGCCGGACGGCAAGCCCTTGAGACAACCCGAACCGCGCCCGCCGTCTCGCCGGCGGCAGTCCGGCGCGGGGAGTTCTCCCCCGGCGACCGCGGCGGTCGCCCGTTACCGGGCAACCGCCGCCGTTCGCGTTGCGGGCCACGCGCCGCATCGATTCGAGGGTCAGGCCGCGCCGCCCGAAACTCTCGGCGCCGCCCAGGCCGAGCACCGGCATCTCCAGCCTGCCCCGCGCGAGCGCGCGTTCGTTGTCGGCGATGTCCTGCGGGATCGCGCGGTAATAGGCCAGCCCGGCGCGCATGGCGCCCGGCTCTTCGTAGGCGCGCACGTATTCTTCCGTCGCCGCCGGGCCGATCGCGCCGGGATGCGCCGCGAAATGCCTGAGAAACCACGTCACATAAATCCGCTCGCGCCCGGCCAGCAGCGCTTCGGGCAGGTCCGGCGCGCGATGGAAACCGCGATGCCACCGGCCCTGCGAAGTCGAAAACACGTTGCTGCCGTCGCCGGGTATCGTGACGTCGAGAATCGCCAGTTTGCGCACCGCCTCGCGCCGCCGCGCCGCCAGCGCCGGAACGACCGGCAACCACGCGTACCAGGTTTGCGGAAACCCGTGCAGAAGCGCCAGAGGCTCGCCGTCTACGTAATGCATCCGTACTTCGGAGAGCCGGGCGAAACGGTGTTCGAGCCCGACGCCGCCCACATCGCTCATGGCGTGGTACCCTGCGCTCGCCCGCCGCGGGCGGGCCGTGCGGCGTTGCGGGGAAAACGGCGATGGACAGGATGGACGAGCGCAGTCTGCAAGACCGCGTCGCGCTCGTGTTCGGCGCGGGGTCGTCCGGCCCCGGATGGGGGCTCGGCAAGGCCTCGGCCGTGATCTATGCCCGCGCCGGCGCCCGCGTCGTCTGCGCCGATATCGACCCCGCCGCCGCGCGCGAAACCGGCGGCATCGTTGCGGAGGAAGGCGGCGAAGCGCTGGCGCTCGCCTGCGACGTCACCGCGGACGGCGATATCGCCGCCGCCGCCGCGGCCGCGCTGGACGCATACGGGCGCATCGACATCCTGCACAACAATGTCGGCCACGCGGCGCTCGGCGGCCCGGTCGAACTCTCCGAAGCCGGGTGGAAGCGCGAGATCGATCTCAACCTTCATGGCGTGTTTCTGGCGTGCAAGCATGTTCTGCCGGTCATGCTGAAGCAGGGCAAGGGCGCGGTCGTCAACATCTCCTCGATCGCCGCGCTGCGCTACACGGGTTACGACTATGCGAGCTATTACGCCGCCAAGGGCGCGGTGAACCAGCTCATCGTCGGCCTCGCCCTGCAATATGCGCGGTCGGGGACCCGCGTCAACGCCATTTGCCCCGGCCTGATGGACACGCCGATGGTCCGCGGCCAGCTCGCCGCCGCCCACGGTGGCGCGGAAGCGATGGTCCGCGAGCGCCACGCCGCCTGCCCCACCGGGCGCATGGGCACGGCTTGGGATGTCGCCAACGCCGCCGTCTTCCTGGCCAGCGACGCCGCCGCCTACATCACCGCCGTGTGCCTCCCCGTGGATGGCGGCCTCTCGGCCCGCGCCGCGTAGCGGCGGTGGGCCGGGGGCGCTGGCTTAAAGAGGGAACACGTCGACGAACACGTCGACCAAGCGCGCGCCGCAACGGCGATGCCGAATGACCTCGGCCGTTCCGTGAAACCGGACACTGCTCGTGCTCAGCGCTTTTCGTTCCGCCTTCGGTATGGATCCTCCCGTGAGGACTGGGCGGAATACGATGTTTACGGCGCCGTCCGGCTCAACATGCTTTTCGGCGATATCCGCGCCAGCCTGTAGCTGCTTGACCGCGTCGCTGACGTCGACGTTGACGCTGGCCCCTTTTATCTCTATCGGCGCCACCCACAGGGCATTGGCCGACGGCGCAGCGACCGCGAGAAAGTCGGGTTTCTTCGCGCTCGGGCCGAGCGGCGAGCCGGGTCGAGCGTCGAAATCGACGATCGCGCGGCTGGCGGGAAAACCCTCGAGCGACAATGCGCAACGGCCCCTTTTGCACTTTGTGACAATGCATCGCTTGTCGAGCCTGCCACGGACACCAGCGATCCAATCCGTCATTTGCCGCGGCCGATCAAGCTGGCGATGTCGGCCCATTGATTATGTGTGCTCATGGCCACATCGTCGAAGCCCGTCCGGTAAAGCCCCCTTTCATCGGGGGAGACCTCGTTCACGATCGAGCCTCGGGGACGCTTGCTGGGCCGAAAGAGATGCACCCCAACTTTGTCCGGAGGCAGAGCGGCGTTGCCGTTGGGCAAGATTTTTCTCTGTTTCTCGGGAATTTCCGACCGTTTTACGGCATTGGCAAGTTCTTCAATCAGCCACTCGCTATGCGTGGTAACGATTATCCTGATGCCGGCCCGGACGCAGCCGATCAATTGACGCATGAACTCGGCCTGCATGGCTGGATGCAAGTGGGCTTCCGGCTCCTCGACAACCAACACCTCGCCGTGCTCGACCGCATGGCGCAAATACAGCACTACCGGCGCGAGTTCCGAAATCATGGACGAGGCGTTCATCAACGGAAGATTCCGTCCCCTCTTCCAGTGCGCGGGCCGGTAGAAGAAATGCGGATAGCCGGTGACTTCGTCCGGCTCCATCTCGATCTTCCCGCCGAGCATCGATTCCTCGATATCCGCACCCCAATCCCTCCGGTTTTTCTTGCGCATCCGAAACGGAGGTCGGTTAGAAGGTCGGTTAATCGAGAGCAGCTCGTCCAAGAAATCCGCCCACACTCCGGGCATGGTCGGCTTCCTCCGCATCTTCGGCGCAATATCGGCCCGCGTAGCGCCGCTCAACAGCGCGCGTATAACTACTCTGAGCGTATGCATGGCTCCGGCCCGACCTGCAGGCAGGTAATGGGCGCGAACATGAAAGGGCGCGGCCACGCCCGGCAACGCCGATTCGTACGCCATATCGACAGCGTCGCGATATGCCTCCAAGGAATCCTGTTCGCTTTTGTATGGACGAAGCAACGCCCTCCATGCCGCCTGCATTTTGCCATCAACCCGCATCGGCGTGCCCGCCATACCTTCGACACTGTAGTCAATGTTGCCGGGTTCGACACGGTAGTCGAAAGATTCGCGAGGGCCGGGAAATTTTCCGCGTCGCAATCCAATGTTGTGTTCGATAGATTGGCGGTTGTTGCAAGGAGGCCGTCGAAGCACGATGCCGGCGGGATTTCCCCGCCCGTGCCGGATTAATTTCGCGACACGTTCCACGCCGAAGGACCGATTAAGTTCTTGCCCAATATCCCAAACGTCCTGTCCGAATTCGGTGTGGAGTATCCGCGCCATAGAATCCGACAGAGAAATGTCGATAGCACCTTGGGCCGAACTGGCCGAGGCGGAACGCACCGCTTCTTCGAACGGTGCGACCTTGTGCGGGGTAAGCGTCGATCTAGGCTTATCGTCACCGCCGAACGCGATGTGTATTCGTTTAAAGGTCAAGAACGGTTTGCCAGCCTCATCGAACCGGCCCGCGCTAAAGTGTCGATGCAGCGCATAGATCAGCGTCGCCAGATACGACTTGCCCGTGTTGCTCGGCCCGACGAACACGGTGAGGGGGCGCAGCGTTACCTTGCCGCGCACGATGGGGCCGAAATCGGTTACCTCGATCTCGGTATGCGTGTTGCCGTGCGTTTCGCGATCGCTCATTGGCCTCCGCCTCTCTCGCGAGTCCCCGGTGGGGTTATGTACGCCGCTACCGCGACGGCCGTCGCGGTACCCTCGCCCGGGGCGCCCGGGGACCGCCGGCGCCTCGCCGGCTTCGCGGCGCCTGCTGTCTCGCGCCTTGGCCGGGCCGTGGGAGTGTACACTACCGGCGCCGGGGGCGCCAAGGTACCGTCTCCGGCGCCGGGTCTGCGGGTCGGCAACGCCTCGCCGCCGAGTGCGGCTGCCGGGCCGTCGCGCGGCGGCGTTGCCGTCAGCGATTCGGCAACGGGCGGGGAGCGTTTTGCGGGGCATTGCGGGGATCCTGCCCGGGAAGGCGGCTCGCTTGACACCGGGCATCGGGGCGAGCGGGCGCGAGGCGCACATGGCGGCGATCATTAATGAACATTGTGACAAAATCATGGGGCTTCGTCGAGACGATCCGGATGTCGGCGCGGGCCGACGCCTCCCGTCGCACGCGCCCTTGCGCCGCGCCGGGCGCCGCGTTATCGTGGCGCTTGGCGCGCCGCCTTAGCTCAGCCGGTAGAGCATCGCATTCGTAATGCGAGGGTCGCAAGTTCGAGTCTTGCAGGCGGCGCCAACCGTTGCAGGCGGCGCGCCGGCGCCGGACGCGACCGCGAGGGAGGCTAGCCATGCGGCTCAAGGATCAGGGCCTGTTCCACACGAAGTGCTACATCGACGGCGATTGGGCCGACGCCGATTCGGGCGAGACCATCGAGGTCACGAACCCCGCCAACGGCGACGTACTCGGCGCGGTTCCCCGCATGGGCGCCGCCGAAACCCGCCGCGCCATCGAGGCCGCCGACGCCGCCTGGCCCGCGTGGCGCGCGCGCACCGGCAAGGAGCGCGGCGCCGTTCTCCGCGCCTGGTACGACCTCATGCTCGAACATCTCGACGATCTCGGCATGATCATGACCCTCGAACAGGGCAAGCCCCTCGCCGAGGCCAAGGGCGAAATCCACTACGCGTCGTGGTTCGTCGAGTGGTTCGCCGAGGAAGCCAAGCGCGCCTACGGCGAGACCATCCCCGCCACCGCCGGCGACCGGCGCATCGTCGTTACGAAGGAGCCGGTGGGCGTCGCCGCGGCGATCACGCCGTGGAACTTCCCGGCCGCGATGATCACGCGCAAGGCGGCGCCCGCCCTCGCCGCGGGCTGCCCCATCGTCATCAAGCCCGCGACGGCGACGCCGTTTTCGGCGCTCGCCCTGGCCGAGCTGGCGGAGCGCGCGGGCTTCCCGAAAGGCATCGTCAACGTCATCACGGGCTCCGCCCAAGCCATCGGCGGCGAGATGACCGCCAACCCCACCGTGCGCAAACTGTCGTTTACCGGCTCGACCGAGGTCGGGAAGGCGCTGATGGCCCAGTGCGCCGGCACGGTGAAGAAAATCTCCCTCGAGCTCGGCGGCAACGCCCCGCTCATCGTCTTCGACGACGCCGATCTCGACCGGGCCGTGGCCGGCGCGATGGCCTCGAAATACCGCAACACCGGCCAGACCTGCGTGTGCGCCAACCGCATCCTGGTGCAGAACGGCGTCCATGACGAGTTCGCCGAGCGCTTCCGCGCCGAGGTCGCGAAACTCGAGGTCGGCGACGGGCGCGGCGATGTTCAGCAGGGGCCGCTCATCGACATGGCCGCCGTCGCCAAGGTCGAGGAGCACATTTCCGACGCCGTGGAAAAGGGCGCGAGCGTGGCCGCCGGCGGCGCGCGCCACGAACTCGGCGGCCAGTTCTTCCAGCCCACCGTGCTGACCGGCGTCACCGCGGAGATGAAGATCGCCCACGAGGAAACCTTCGGCCCCGTCGCGCCGCTGTTCCGCTTCGGCGACGAGGCGGAGGCGATTTCCATGGCGAACGACACGCCGTTCGGCCTCGCGGCCTATTTCTTCAGCCGCGATGTCGGCCGCTGCTGGCGCGTCGCCGAGGCGCTCGAATACGGAATGGTCGGCATCAACGAGGGCATTCTGTCCACCGAGGTCGCGCCGTTCGGAGGCATGAAGGAATCGGGCATCGGCCGCGAGGGCGCCCGTCAGGGCCTCGAGGAGTTCCTCGAAACCAAATACATGCTCATGGGCGCGGTCGATCGCTGACGCCCCCGCCGTGTGAACGCGTTCGACCTCATCGTTATCGGCGCGGGCTCGGGGGGCGTCGCCGCCGCCCGCCGCGCCGGCGCCTGTGGCGCGCGCGTCGCGATCTGCGAGGACGTGCGCGTCGGCGGCACATGCGTCCTGCGCGGCTGCGTGCCGAAAAAACTGCTCGTCCATGCCGCCCACGCGGCCGAGGAGATCGCCGACGCCGCGGGCTACGGCTGGACGGTCGAGCGCGCCGCGTTCGACTGGGCAACCCTGATCCGCAACAAGAACGCCGAGCTCGACCGCCTCAACGGCATCTACGAACGCATGCTCGGCGAGGCCTCCGTTCCGGTGCTGCGCGGCCGCGCGCGCCTTGCCGGCCCGCAAGAGGTGGAAGTACACGGCGAGCGCTACCGCGCCGGGCGCATCCTGCTCGCCGTCGGCGCGGCGCCGATCATGCCGCCCGTCCCCGGCGTCGAGCGCGCCATCGATTCCGACCGCGCGCTCGATCTCGAGGCGCTCCCCGGCCGCGTCGTCATTGCCGGCGGGGGCTATATCGCCGTCGAGTTCGCGGGCATTTTCGCGAAACTCGGCGCGCGCGTGACGATCGTCATTCGCGGCGATCGCCTGCTCCGCCGCTTCGACCGCGAGATCGCCCTGCGGCTCGAAGAGGAAATGCGCGCAAGCGGCGTGACGGTGCTGCGCGGGCGCAAGGTCGCGCGCATCGACGAATCGGCGGGCGGCGCCGCGCTCGCCGTGCGCCTCGACGACGGCGCCGCGCTCGAGGCCGACTGCATGTTTTTCGCCCTCGGCCGCGCGCCCCGCACCCGCGGAATCGGCCTGGAAGATGCCGGCGTGACGCTGCGCGGCAACGGCGCCGTCGCGGTGGACGGGAGCCTGCGCTCCACGGTCCCGTCGGTGTGGGCCATCGGCGACTGCACCGACCGCCACAACCTGACGCCGGTCGCCATCGCCGAGGGGCGCGCGCTTGCGGAGACATGGTTTAACGACAACCCGCAAACCGTCGATTACGAAAACATCGCTACCGCGGTCTTCAGCCAGCCGCCCATCGGCTCGGTGGGCCTGACCGAGGAAGCGGCCCGCGCCCGCTACGGCGGCGTCGCGGTCTATCGCTCGTCGTTCCGCCCGATGAAAAACACGCTGAGCGGCAACCCCGGCCGCTGCCTCTACAAGCTGGCGGTCGATCCGGCCACGGATCGCGTGGTCGGCTGCCACATGATCGGCCCCGATTCGCCTGAGATCGTCCAGGGCGTGGCCATTGCCCTGAAATGCGGCGCCACCAAGGCCCAGTTCGACGCCACCATGGCCATCCACCCCACCGCCGCCGAGGAGTTGGTGACCCTCTATGCCCCCGCCCCTCCGCCCCGGCCCGCGTGAGTTTCCGCCACGCCGGACGCACGCGGCCATTGCCGCAACGCGCGGCGCGCGCTTCCCGCCAACGCCGCGTCCCGCGGCAGTCCGCGCCTTGGGCGCGGGCGATTCCGGAGGGCAGGGTTGACGCGGGGAGCGCGGGCGCCGCATGGTCGGGGGGCCACGGACACGCGCATGGGAGGCGGCGATGCGTACACTGGTTGCAACAGCACTGGTTGCGATAGCGTTGGCGGTGGCATCGGGGGCGGCGCCCGCGCAGGGGGCGTGCCGCGATCTCCGCGATTGTCTGGACAGTCTGGCGCGCGACACGGCGGAGATACTCCACCGCGAGGCCCAGCGCGCCGGCGGGTCCCCGCGCATGAGTTTCCGGCGCGCTTCCTCCGAGCCTCGGGGCGTGCGCATCTTTTGCAGCGCGCTGTCGGAGGGCTTGCGCAATGTCCTGCACGAACTGGTGCAGAAAGATCTCAGCCGCTTCGATCTCGATTTCGACTTGCACTTGGCTGAAAGAGACCGCGTCGAGCCGCCCGAGGCGACGATGGTTTGGAAGACCCGCGACGGCGCGGAGACGATGGCGGTGGATGCGCACATCGCGCTGCCGGAGGGCCGTTCGCGGCGCCTGTCCGCCTCGGTTCCCGTGTCGGCGCTGTCGGAGGAGGAGCGCGCCTGCCTGTTCGATTTCCACGAGCGGGAGGCATGGGTCGAGACCCCCCGGGACCGCGTCGTCGTTTTGCGCGAGTATCCGACCTTCCGCGCCGATGATGTGGTTAAGGAGTTGCAGCCCGGCGAGAAACTGCATGTCGTCGGTCGTATCGAAGCCCCCGGCCACGAAGACGAGGGGTGGTCCGTGGTCGCGTGGACCGACGACGAGCTCCCCGACCGCCGCAATGTTTTCGCGAAGGGCCTCGGCCCCCTCGTCGAAGCCGCGCGCGCGGATGACGAGGCGTTTGCCGACGCGCTCGGCGCGGACACCGCGTCGGCATATGCGGCGTATCTGTCGGAGTGGCCTTCGGGCCGCAATGCCGCGGAGGCGCGGCGGCTGCGCGATGACGCCGCCGCGCGCGAGCGGGAGCCCGGGCACGAGTTCCGCGATTGCGAGGAGTGCCCCCGGATGGTCGTCGTTCCGGCCGGCGAGTTCGAGATGGGATCGCCGCCATCGGAAGAGGGGCGTTTCGATGGCGAGGAGGAGCCCGTGCGTCGGGTGCGGATAGGCGAGCCGTTCGCGATCGGGATTCACGAGGTAACGCGGGGCGAATTCGCGCGCTTCGTGTCGGCAGCGGGCCGGGAGACGGGGAACTCGTGCCTGTCCAGGGACGGCGAGAAGTTCGTGGAGCGCCCGGGGGCGACATGGCGGAATCCGGGCTTTGGGCAGACCGACGATCATCCCGTGGTTTGCGTGAGTTGGGACGACGCGGTTGCGTATGCGGGCTGGCTGTCCGGAGAGACGGGTCACGAGTACCGGCTGCCGAGCGAGTCGGAGTGGGAGTATGCGGCGCGCGCGGGGACGCGGACGGCGCGCTGGTGGGGGGAGGACGCTTCGGGTCAGTGCGCGCACGCGAACGGGGCGGCGGGGGAGACGTCTGTCGATTGGCGGCACGAGGGATGTGAGGACAAGCACGTCCGCACGGCGCCTGTCGGGAGTTTCCCGGCAAACGGCTGGAAATTGCGTGACATGCTCGGGAACGTATGGGAATGGACGCGGGATTGCTGGAACGAGGATTACGCCGCAGCGCCGTCGGACGGGAGCGCGCGGGAAGCGGGCGATTGCCGTTCCCGCGTTTTCCGCGGCGGCTCATGGAACAGCGAGCCCCGGTATCTCCGCGCCGCCATCCGTGGAGCGAGCGCCATCCGTCGAGCGAACGCCTCCGAGGTCCGGCTCGACGATGCCGGCTTCCGCGTCGTCCGGGCGGTCGCGCCTTGACGCCGCGCCGCCGGCCGGAAGGGGAGCAAGGGCGATGGGATGTCTCCGGCGGCGTTTCGTCATGGCCGCGGCCGCCGCGGCGGCGCTGTGCGCGTCGGCCGCGGCCGCGGAATACGCCAACCCGCACGGGGTGGCGGTCATCGTGGGCAACCGGAACTACGAACACCGGGACGTGCCCGAGGTGTCCTACGCGCACCGCGATGCGGCGGCGTTCCGGCGCTATGTGCTGGACGTACTGGGCTTCGACCCGGAGAACATCATCGATCTGCGCGATGCGAGCCAGGCGGCGCTCGAGACGGCGTTCGGCAACGAGCGCCATCTCGAAGGGGACCTGTGGAGTTATCTCGACCCCGAGGGCGGTTCCGACGTCGTCGTTTTCTATTCCGGGCACGGGGTTCCGGGGCTGGACGACGGGCGGGGCTACCTGCTGCCGGCGAACGCCGACCCGAACACTGCGGAGATCAACGGTTACCCGATAGACGTGTTGTACGCGAACCTCGGGAAGCTCGGGGAGGCGCGTTCGGTTCGGGTGTTTCTGGATGCGTGTTTTTCGGGGGGCAGCGACCGGGGGATGCTTGTGCGTTCGGCGTCTCCGGTGTTTGTGGATGCGGATCTGCCGTCGGCGCCGCGCGCGCTCACGGTCTTGACCGCCGCGTCGGGGGATCAGGTTGCGTCGTGGGACGAGGCCGCGGGCCACGGGCTGTTCACGCATCATCTTCTGGATGCGCTGTACGGGGCGGGGGATGCGGACGGCGATGGGTCGGTGACGGCGCTGGAGGCGAAGGCGTATCTCGACCGGCACATGACGCGGGCGGCGCGGCGCGCTCTGCGGCGGCGGCAGAACGCGAGTCTCCATGGCGATGCGGCGGCGGTTTTGGCGGCGGCGGCGGGCGGCGCGTTTCCCGATCGCCCGGTTGTCGCCGGCGCGGCGGACGGCGCGGAGGGGCAGGAGGGCGCCGGTGCGCTCGCGGCGCTTCCCGCGGCGCCGGATCCAGTGGCGGCGGAGGCTGCGCTTGGGCTGGACCGCGCGGCGCGGGCTCTGGTTCAGCGGGGGTTGGCTTCGCTGGCGTTCGATCCGGGTCCTGTCGATGGGTCTATCGGTCCACGGACGCGTTCGGCCTTGGGCGCGTGGCAATCGGCGAAGGGGTACGAGGCGACGGGCCGGTTGACGCGCGAGCAGGCGGAAGCGCTGGTCGCGATGGGCCGCGAGGCGGAGAGCGCGGACCGCGCCGAGCGTGAGCGTCTTGCGCGCGAGGCGGAAGCGCGAGCGGAGCATGAGCGCCTTGCGCGCGAGGCGGAAGCGCGGGCGGAGCGTGATCGTCTTGCGCGCGAGCGCGCGGCGGCAGAGCGGGAGCACCACGAGCGCGCGGCGGCGGAACGCGCGCGCCGCGCGCGCGAACGGGAGCCCGGTCGTGTATTTCGCGATTGCGCGGAGTGCCCCGAGATGGTTGTTTTGCCTTCGGGTTCGTTCGATATGGGTTCGCCTTCGTCGGAGGCGGGGCGTTGGGACGTCGAGGGTCCTGTTCATCGCGTGCGCATAAGGCATCGTCTGGCCGTCGGCAGGTATGAGGTTACGCGTCGGGAGTTTGCGCGTTTTGTGTGGGCGACGAACCGGGGGATGGGAAATTCGTGCTGGGTCTGGGACCATGACGCCGGCGACTGGAAAGAGCTTTCGGGGTCGTCGTGGCGTTCTCCTGGTTTTTCGCAGGGCGGCGATCATCCCGTGGTTTGCGTAAGTTGGGAGGATGCGGTCGCCTATACGCGCTGGTTGTCCCGGGAGACCGGTCATGAGTACCGGTTGTTGAGCGAGTCGGAGTGGGAGTATGCTGCGCGCGCGGGGACGCGAACGGCGCGGTATTGGGGGGCGGGGGCGCCGGGCCAATGCAGGTATGCGAACGGGGCGGCGGCGGAGACGTCTTTCGACTGGCGGGACGAGGGTTGTTCGGATGGCTATACGCGCACGGCTCCTGTGGGGAGTTTCGGGGCCAATGGCTGGAAGTTGCACGACATGCTGGGGAATGTTTGGGAGTGGACGCAGGACTGCTGGAACGACGATTACAACGGGGCTCCGTCGGACGGGAGCGCGTGGAAAGCAGGCGATTGTTCCGCTCGTGTTCTCCGCGGCAGCTCTTGGGGCAGCGTACCGAGGAACCTCCGCGCCGCGACTCGCAACTGGGTCGACTCCAAGGACCGGGACTACGCCAGTGGGTTCCGTGTTGCCCGAACGCTTGCGCCTTGAACTCTCGCTTCCTTAACCTCTTTTTCCGGGGGGCAGAGGCTTGCCCCCCGGCGACATCCGCGCCGCGCGCGAACGTGCGGGCGGGGACGCCCGCGGTCCCAGGCCTCGCCTTCGGCGGGGTTGTGCGTCTCGAAAAGCGCTGGCGGCGACCTCGACTGCGCCAGCGCTGCTTGGGATCGCGGGCGTCTCCGCCCCGCATGTTTGCGTGCGGCGCGATGTTGCCGGGGAAGCGCTCGCGGCGCGCCCCTTGTGGCGGCCTTCGGCGCGGCGGAGACGTGCGGGCGAGACGCCCGCGCACCCGGGCAGTCCGCGCCTTGGCGCCGCCGCGGACAGGGGCGATCGCGAATCGCGGGCGTTGCGGTTCGGGGGCGCGCGCCGTATGTATGGCTGCCTGGCGCGGCCGTCGGCGTGTTTCCGCGGAGGGCCGCGCGCGGGAGCGGACGGGAGGCGGCGTCATGAATGCATGGGCGAAAGGGCCGCGGGCGCGCTTGCGGGCGTGGGCGGCGGCGCTGTTCGTGTCGGCGGCGTGGGCGTTCGGCGCGGCTGCCGCGGAGTACGCCAACCCCAATGGCGTGGCGCTGATCGTGGGCAACCGGGACTACGAGCATGGGGACGTGTTTCCGGTGGATTTCGCGCACCGCGACGCGGAAGCGTTCCGGCGCTACGTGCTGGACGTGCTGGGCTTCGACCCCCGCAACGTGGTTCTCATGAAGGATGCGACGAAGACGGAGCTTTTCGACGCGCTTGGCGCCCGGGGCGCGGCGATGAGCGATGTGCAGGCGCGAGTCAACCTTCTTGACGCGCCCGGCGGGGCCGATGTCGTGTTTTTCTATTCGGGCCACGGGGTCCCGGGCGATGGCGGGGCGGCTTCGCTGCTGCCGAAGGACGCGCCGCCGCACCGGGCCGCGGCCGATTCCTATCCCATCGCGCTGTTGCTGGAGCGTCTCGGCGAGCTGCGGGGCGCGCGCTCGGTGCGGGTGTTTCTCGACGCCTGCTATTCGGGCAGCAGCCACGCCGGGCGGCTGATTGCGGCGTCTCCGGTTTTCGTGGAGCCGGAGATGCCGTCGGACGCGCCCGCGGGCATGACGGTTCTGACGGCCGTGACGGGGGCGCAGATCGCGACGTGGGACGAGGACGCGGGTCACGGTCTGTTTACGCACCATCTTCTGGATGCGCTGTACGGAAAGGGCGATAAGGACAACGACGGGACGGTAACGCTGGCGGAGGCGAAGAAGTATCTGGACCAGCACATGACGGCGGCGGCGTGGCTTCTGAACAAACGGGAGCAGACGGCGGACCTTAACACCGGCGATCCTGCCGATACGGTTTTGGCTTCCGCGGAGGGCGGTTCGTTTCCGGCGCGCCCGGTTCTCGACGCGTCGGCGGATTCGGCGGCGGCGGCGCCGGCGCCGGCGGCGGCGCGACCCCCCGCCGCGGCGCCCGCGCCTCCGGCCGCGCCGGATCCGGCGGCGGCGGAGGCTGCGCTTGGGTTGGACCGCGCGTCGCGGGCGCTGGTTCAGCGGGGGCTGGTTTCGCTGGCGTTCGATCCGGGTCCTGTCGATGGCGCGTTCGGGCCGCGGACGCGTTCGGCGTTGGGCGCGTGGCAAACGGCGAAGGGATACGAGGCGACGGGCCGGTTGACGCGCGAGCAGGCGGAGACGCTGATGGCGATGGGGCGCGAGGCGGAGAGCGCGGACCGCGCCGAACGCGAGCGTCGCGAGCGCGAGGCGGCGGAAGCGCGGGCGGAGCGTGAGCGTCTCGCGCGCGAGGCGGCGGAAGCGGCGGAGCGCGAGCGTGTTGCGCGCGCCGATGACGATGCGTTCGCCCGGGCGAAACGCGAGAATACGGCGTCGGCGTATGCGTCGTATCTGTCGGGTTGGCCAACGGGCCGTCATGTCGCGGATGCGCGGAGGCTGCGCGATGCGGCCGTTGAGCGCGAGCGTCTTGCGCGCGCGGACGACGATGCGTTTGCCGCCGCGCGCCAGGCGGATACTGCGTCGGCGTATGCGTCGTATCTGTCGGGTTGGCCATCGGGGCGTCATGCCGCGGAGGCGCGGCGTCTGCGCGATGCGGCCGCGGCGCCCCTGGACGTCGGGGATGTATTTCGCGATTGCGCGGAGTGCCCGGAGATGGTCGTGTTGCCTTCGGGCTCGTTCGACATGGGGTCGCCTTCGTCGGAGGAGAGGCGTTTCGACAACGAGGGTCCGGTTCATCGCGTTCGTATCGGGTATCGCTTGGCTGTGGGCAAGTACGAGGTTACGTTTGCGGAATGGGATGCTTGTGTGGACGCCGGCGGTTGCGGCCGCGATCCGGACGATGCGGGTTGGGGCCGGGGGAGCCGGCCGGTAATATTTGTTTCGTGGGAGGATGCGCAGGAATATGTTGCATGGCTTAATGTTCGGTCGGGTTTGTCCGGTTCGGGCGCTTACCGGTTGTTGAGCGAGTCGGAGTGGGAGTATGCTGCGCGCGCGGGGACGCGAACGGCGCGGTATTGGGGGAGCGGTATCGGTCGCAACAATGCGAATTGCGATGGTTGCGGCAGTCGGTGGGATGATCGGCAGACCGCTCCTGTCGGTAGTTTTCAAGCGAACGGTTGGGGCTTGTATGACATGCTGGGGAATGTTTGGGAATGGACGCGGGACTGCTGGAACGGCAGTTACGCCGGGGCTCCGTCGGATGGGAGTGCATGGGAGACCGGCAATTGTTCTCGCCGCGTTCTCCGCGGCGGCTCCTGGCTCAACGGTCCGTGGGACCTCCGCGCGGCGTTCCGCGTCTGGAGCGTGTCCGGGATCCGCTTCATCCTCTTCGGCTTCCGTGTTGCCCGGACGCTTACCCCATGAATCTTTACCTCTTTACCTCTTTGGGGGGTCCGGGGGGCTTGCCCCCCGGTCGAATTTTTTCGCTCAATTAGCGTATCGTCCGTGTGCGGATCGTAAATTTGGCTCAGTCGCCCGTGCGTTTGCGCGCGGCGCGGCGTTGGCGGGGAAGCGCGCCCGCCGCGCCCCTCATGGCGGCGTTCGGCCCGGTGGAGACGCGCAGGCAAGACGCCCGCGCACCTGAGCAGTCCGCGCCCCGGCATCGCGCCCTGGAGACGCGGCGGGCACGGACGATTCGCGAATTGGCGATTTTTTCGGCCCCCGGGTGTTCGGGTCGCCCGCGTTCGCGGGGCGGCGCGCGGCGCGCGGCGGCGCCGGGCGGGTCGGGAGAGGGCTGCGCGACGGCCCCGGACACACCGGACGCCGAGGCGCGCGGCGACCGTCACGCGCAACGAAATGCCGGCGGCGTTCATTGCCCCGAACCGCCTGTATTCCAGCCTTGGCCGCGATTCCACCGGCCCCGCCGCCTGCTCGCTCTACGGCCCCCGCCCCCTCTGTTCGGCCCCAAACCCGGCTTCGCCGAGGCTGCCCCCGCCATCTCGACGGAAGCGGTCCGCCGCGCCGCCGAGGCGGGTTGACATGGCGAGCAGCGCAGGTTGCATAGCGCAGGCTGCGGCCGGCATGGCGCGCCTTGCAGCGCTCGCAGCCGCCATGATCGACCGGCGCCTCCGGCCACGACAACTCTCGCGCGCGACGCGCGCACTGACGCCGACGCGCATTCTCCGACGCCGCGCCGCACGCGAACGTGCCGGCGAGACGCCGGCGGTTCCGGAAAGCGGCCGCGGCTCGTCGCCGTCCGCGTCCGACGCGGTATGCGACAAGCTGCGCAACCTCGCTTGGAGTCTGTACCGGAATTCGGCAGCTATCGGTATGGACAGGGATTCGGTGGGCATCTTGTCCGCTCGCGCTTTCCTGCCGACATCGCGCCGCGCGGGAACGTGCGGGCGGGGACGTCCGCGCACTCAGGCCCCGCCTTCGGCGGGGTAAGCATTCCGGTACAGATACTCAGAATCCGTACCGGAATTCGGCGGTTATCGGTACAGTGGGAACCGGCGGGCATCTTGTCCGTTCGCGCTTCGGCGCGCGGCACGGCGTTTGGGGTCCCCGGGGGTTCGATGACCGATTTCGCGCGCCGCGTTACGCGGCTTTCGGATTGCCACGATATCGCCGACCTGCGGCAGCTTGCGCGGCGGCGGCTGCCGCGCGCGGTGTTTCACTTCGCCGATGGCGGGGCCGAGGACGAGACGACGCTGCGGCGCAATGTTGCGGCGTTCGACGATCTGACGCTGGCGCCCCGCTATCTCGTGGATGTGGGCGAGATCGACACGCGCGCCGAGGTTTTGGGGCTGCCGCTCGACCTGCCGGTTATCGTCGCGCCGACCGGGCTGTCGCGGCTGTTCCATCGCGGCGGGGAATGCGCGGCGGCGCGGGCGGCGGCGCGGGCGGGCACGCTGTACACGCTCTCGTCGGGCGCGAGCACGCGGCTGGAGGACGCGGCGGCGGCCTCCGGCGGGCCGAAGATGTTTCAGATTTACTGCTACCGCGACCGCGGCCTGACGGCGGAGTTCATCGACCGCTGCAAGGCCGCGAATTACCACGCGCTGTGCCTGACAATCGACGTGCCGGTGTCGGGCTACCGCCAACGCGACCTTTATACCGGCGCGTCGGTTCCGCCGCGCATTACGCTCGGCGGCGCGCTCGACGCGCTGCGCCATCCGGCATGGACCGCGCGCTTTCTCGCCGGTCGGCGGATTACGATCGAGAATGTCGCCCACCGCGTACCGCCGGGGCGCGGCGCATCGGCCTCGGTGATGCGCTATGTCGCGGAACAGTTCGACCCCACGGTGGACTGGCGCGACGCCGCGTGGATGATCGAGCGGTGGAACGGGCCGTTCGTCGTCAAGGGCGTCATGACGCCTGACGATGCGGCGCGCGCGGCGGATATCGGCGCCAGCGCGGTCGTCGTGTCGAATCACGGCGGTCGGCAGCTCGACGGCGCGCCGGCGTCCATCGAGCAGCTCGGCGCCGTCGTCGATGCGGTCGGCGGCCGGCTCGAGGTGCTGCTCGACAGCGGCGTCCGCCGCGGCAGCCACGTCGTCAAGGCGCTGGCGCTGGGCGCCAAGGCCGTGCTGACAGGCCGCGCGTATGTCTATGGTCTGGCCGCCGGCGGCGAGGCGGGGGTCGATCGCGCTCTCGCGCTGTTGCGCGACGAGCTGCGGCGCTGCATGGCCCTCGCCGGGCGCCGCCGCATCGCCGATATCGACCGCTCGCTGCTCGGCGGCGGCGGCGCTTCCCGCCCGCCGAAAGCGTAACGTTGCGTTCTCGACGGAGAAGCCGGAGGAACATGCCCGCGCCAAGCGCATGCTTGCCCGCGCCGTCGCGGGGGCGCGGAACGGCGTTTTGCGGCGCCTGCCCAACCGGGGGCGCGCCGCGTTGCGCGGCTTGGGGAAGCGAACGAACCTCACCGTCGATGAAGCGGAGTAACCGTTCGCGGGTAGCGTATCGGATCGCTCGATTCGCGAATTGAGCGTTCGCCAATCGAGCGGGCTCTACTCCTTCTTCTCGTCGTCCCCGGCGGCGGCGGCGGTGGCGCGGGCGGCGGCGGGGTTGCCGGGGACGAGGTTGGCCTGGGCGGGGCGGTAGCCGAAGCTGCGGGCGACCTTGTAGGCGAGTTCGGCGCGGTTTTGCCAGCGCACGACGTCTTGCTGATGGCGCGCGCGTTCGGAGCGCCGGGGGAGCGGCGTTCGCGCCAGCAGCAGGTAGGTGTCGCCGATATGCAGATGAAGGCGGGCGCGGGCGGCGGGCGCGGTCTCCAGCGTCAGGAACGCCTTGGCGTCTTCCAGGGTTTCGACCGCCTTGATCAGGTTGCGCTTGCGGTAGCCGTTTTCCGCCTCCTGCACCCAGGCGAGGCCGATCTCGATCAGCGTTTCGCCGCGCGCCACGGGGTGGCGCGCCGGGTCGGCCGCGCGCATGGCTTCGTCGTAGGCCGCGAACGCGGTTTCGAGCGCGGCGCGGTCGCGCGCGAGCTCGAAGCGGTCGCGCCAGGCGTTGCCGAGGGCGCGAAACGCCGCGGCGCGCGCCGGCGAACCGGTCTCTCCCGCAAGCTTGAGCGCGGCCCTGTAGGCCTGCACGGCGCCGTCGAGCGCGCCGGCGTCGCCGCGGGCGCGGGCCAGCGCGCGCCAGGCGTCGCCCATATTCAGGCGGGTCGCCAGTTCCCCCGGCGTATCGGCGGCGGCGGAGCGGATCTCCAGCGCGCGGGAGAAAGCCTCCAGCGCGCGTTCGAGCTGCGCGGCGGCGGCCTCGGCGGATTCGGATTTCGAATCGGCGAGACCGGCGTGCGCGAGGCCGGCGCGGTTGTGCAGGCGGGCGATCTCGGCCGGCGCCAGTTCGGCGGCGAAAGTGCGAATCGCGTAATCGTATTCCGCGATGGCGGTTTCGTATTTGCCGCGGTCGAACAGCGCGTCGGCGCGGGCGATCTCGCGCTCGACGCGGGCCTGGCGGGCGGCGGCCTCGCGGGGCTCGACGACGTTCTTGACGTAGTCGGTAGCGGCCCACAGGCCGGCGGCGAACGCGACCGCGATCAGGCCCGTCATCGTGCGCGGAAAGCGCCCGAGAAAACGCCACAGCCAAGACATGCGTTCCGGTCCTCCGATACGCCGCTCGTCCTCGCCATGCGCCGCGCCGGGGGATCGTCGAAGCGGCGGGCGGCGACGGAGCCGCGGCGGCGGACGGCTTCAGCCCGGCCCGGCGCCGGCGGCCGGCAGCGCGATGGGGAAGGCGACTTCCATGACCTTCGCCGCGCCCTGCATCTGCATCGAGATCCACCGGCTGGCGAACGTCACCGCGCGCGCGCCCTCGGGAAAGCGGAAGACGAACTCGGCGAATTGCGACGACCGGCGTTCGACCGCCGTGGCGTTCGCGGAGACGCCCTCGACCGCAAGCAACGGGAAGCGCGCGCCGTTTTCCCTGTCGATCAGGGCGACGGTCTCCATATGGCCGGTTTCGAGATAGATGGGGCGT
Source organism: Alphaproteobacteria bacterium (assembly GCA_965201115.1). GTDB lineage: Bacteria > Pseudomonadota > Alphaproteobacteria > UBA7887 > UBA7887 > JANQOH01. The sequence continues at coordinate 2,919,633 of OZ241745.1, read as the reverse complement.
CCGGTGGCGGCGCCGTTGCGGTAGCTCAGGCCGACGGCAAGCTCATCGCCGCGGCGCTCAAGGAAGCGCAGGCGCCAGCGCCAGTGGTTTTCCTCGGCGACCGCTTCGTTCATCTCCGCGCGCCAGCCGGGCGACGTTTCCGGCGTTTCCGCCGCTTCCGCGGTTTCGGCGGCGGGGGGCGGGACGTTTCCTCCGGCCTGCATGGCCGCCGCCGGCGCCCATGCGGCGGCGGCCAAGGCCAAAGCGCCGACAGCCGGCGCGAACACGTTCATGGGCGCTCTCCTTCCCGCGCTTGCGCGCTACTCGATATATCCCAGATGCGCCTTCATCTGGGCGAGGCCGCCTTCGCCCTCTTGCCAGGTAACGGCGCCGTCGCCGTCGGCGTCGCGGCCGTTCTTTATCCATTGCAGATGTTCGACGATTTCCTCGGCGAAGAAGGCCGAAGCCACGGGCGAGGCGCCGCCCACGATCTGGCCTGCCTTGTCGAGTATCTTTCCGGCCCAGAACCGGACGTTGTTCGCCGAGGCGGTCACGTGTTCCGCGTGCAGTTTCAGGCTGCCGGAGGCGTCCGCGGCGGCGAGCGCGTAGTTCAGATGGTCGAGCACGCCTTGCGCCGCGCGGATAATTCCGTAGCCGCGGCCGGGGCCCTGGCCCGAACGGAGCGCGCGCGGATCGACCGCGTGGCGCACATGGTCGGTATGGAGCCGGATGTTGTCGAGGTTCTCGAGATCGGTCGCGGCGTAGCCGGCGTGGGCGATGGCGATATCGACCTCTTCCTCGAGGATGGCGATGAGGCCGACCTGGCCCGGTGTATCCATCCAGCCGGTCAGGATATGGCCGAGATGCGCTTCGTATTCCCTGGGCGCCGCCGGCGCTTCGTCTTCGGCGTGCGCGGCGGCGAGGATGAGGAGCGGGCCCGGCCCGGCGCCGCCGTTGCGCGCTTCGGGGTCGTTCCAGTTGGCGCCGCGCCGGGCGAGGGTTTCGAGATAGGCGCCGATCCGGTTTATTTCGTCGTCGGTCAATTCGCCCATGGCGCCCCATGGCGGCATGGTCTTGTAGCCCTCCTTGACCGTCGTGACGAAGCGCGAATAGCCGCGCTTGAACTTGCGGAGATCGGCCGAGTTGGGCAGGCCGCGGCCGCGGCCGTCGGCGCTCATGCCGTGGCAATAGGCGCAGTTGGCGCGGTAGAGAGTCCTGCCGGCCGCCTCGGCCTCGGCGTCGCCGGAAAGCGGGTTCGGCGACCCGCCGCCCTCCGCGGCCGCCGGCGGGGCGGCGGCGAGCCACGCGCCGGCCATCGCGGCCGCAAGCGCCATGCCGCCGATTCGCGAGTGTTTCCCGATCATTGCGGTCTCTCCCGAACTGTGCGTCGCGGGAATGCGGGGGTGGCGCGGCGTGCGCGCCACCCCCGGGGTTCCGGTTTCCGATCGATCGCCGGGATCGCTCAGAGGCCGAAGGTCACCATGACGCTGGCGTGGTTGACCGGATTGTCGTCCGGCGCGGAGCCGAAGGTCGGCAGGCCGCCCATCGCGAAGGTGATCTGCTGCTGTCCGCCCACCAGATACGTCATGCCGCCGGCGTGCGACGCCGAATGCGTGGCGAACTGGTAGAGGATCTCGCCGGTGGTCGCGTCGGTGACGTGGACGAGGCCCCCCTGGCTGGCGAAGATCGTGAGGTTGCCGGCGGTGGTGAGCATGCCGCCCGCGTCGCCGTCCCTCGAGATCGCGATGCGCCAAGTCTCTTCGCCGTCGGTCACCCGGTGCGCCGAGTTGACCTGCGATCCGCCGGGGTCGATCTCGAAGACGGAGCCGAGATTGCGCACGTTGCTGGTGATCTGCACCTTCTCGAACGAGTAGGTCATGCTCGTCTCGCGGCGCGGCAGATAGAGCAGGCCGGTCATCGGGTTGAACGCGGCGGGCGACATGTTGACCGACCCGAGCAGGCTCGGCCAAATGACCACGCTTTCGCCCTCGGGCGGAATCGCGGCGTCCCACATCGGCGTGCCGTCGGGGTTGTAGCCCCTGGCCCAGTTGATGCGATCGGCATGCGCGGGGGCCTGCAGGAACTCGCCCGTGGCGGCGTCCACATAGTGGGTGAAGCCGGTCTTGTTGGCCTGGACCACGGTGCGCACGCCGTCGATGGTGGCGAGAATCGGCGTTTGCGGGGTGTCGTAATCCCACGGGTCGCCGGGCACCGCGGTGTAGCGCCACGCCACCTCGCCGCTCTCGACATCCACCGCGACGATGGCCGCCGCGCCCTCGTTCGCGAAGCCGCCGGCGCCGGCGCCGTCGCGTTCGGTGTAGGGGTTCCACGGATAGGCGTTGGCCGTGCCGGTAATGTAGTAGCCGAGCTCGGCGTCGTAGCTGCCGACGATCCACGGGCCGGCGCCGCCGTATTCGCGGCTGTCGCCCGGCCAGGTGTCGCCGCCCGGTTCGTCAGGCCCGGGGATCATGTTGGCCGCCCAGAGCTGCTCGCCGGTTTCCGGATCGTGGCCGTGGACGTAGCCCTGGAGGCCGCCGGTGTCGGTGGCGTTCATGGGCACGATGATCTGGCCGGGGACGGCGAGCGCGCCGACGGTGCAGAAATAGCCGTTCGAATCCGCGGCCATCTCGAAGTCGCGCGGATAGGGCCGGTCGACCTTGTGCGCGAACACTTCCTCGCCCGAACGGTAGTTGAGCGCGATCAGCGTGCATTCGTTCGACAGGAAGTAGATGTTGGAGCCGGAGATCGCGAGGCCGCGATGCTTGCCGGTGAAGAACGGAATGAACTGCCCGCCCCAGTCTTCCGGCAGCTCCCACTCGTACATCCACATGCGCGCGCCGGTGGCGGCGTTGACGGCATGGACCGCGTTGTCCTGCGGCAGGAAGATGATGCCGTCGTGCTCGAGCGGCGTGGCCTGGGCGTCGGTTTCGCCGCCGATCGAATAGATCCACTTGACCCCCAGGCCGGCGGCGTTGCCCGTGTTGATGTGGGTCAGCGTGCTGTAGCGCGTCCCGTCCCAGCTGCCGTTGGCGTGCAGCCAGTCGTCGCCCGCGAGCCTCGCGAGGTCGTTATCGGTAACGTCGGCATATGCCGCGCCCGCGCCGAGCGCGAGAACCGACGCCGCCGAGACCGCGATTCTGGTCATGGTCATGACCGTTCCCTCCCTGTTGTCGTTGGGCGGGTCTCTCGCCGCGGCGGCCGCGCCAGCCGCCGCGCGCGGCGGGGCCGCGCCCTCGTTGCCGCGTACCTTGGCGCCGCGGCGGGGCGTCCGCAAGCCCGGCGCCGGGCGCGGCGGAAATTTTCTTGCGCGTTCTTGCGCACGCGCCGCCCCGCATGCTAGCATTGCGGGCATCGGCCCATCGGGGCCGCGAAACCGCACCGGGAAGAGGGGAGCACGGCGTTTGAAAGTACTCGTCCGCGACAACAACGTCGATCAGGCCCTGCGCGCGCTAAAGAAGAAAATGCAGCGCGAGGGCATTTTCCGCGAAATGAAAATGCGGCGCGCCTACGAAAAACCCAGCGAACGGCGCGCGCGCGAAAAAGCCGAAGCCATCCGCCGCACGCGCAAACTGGCGCGAAAGCGCGCCCAGCGCGACGAATAGCGGCGCGCGCCGGGCGTCGAATCGGGCGCGCCGCGCGGCGGCCTATACGACCCCGAAAACGCCCCGAAGGCCGGCGAATACGTTGGCGTAGGCCGGCTGGCGCGGCGCGCGCGCCGGCGGCGCGGGGGGCCGGCGCGGCGGCGGCGCGCCCGGCGGCCGGGCGGCGGGGAGGGCCGGAAGGCGGAAAGCCGGCGCCGGCAAGGGCGCCCGGATCGACGTGGTCATGGCGGTCATTGTGCCCGTCTCCTTGCGGTCGCCGCTGCCCCGGGGGCGCGGCGCATTGTGCGGTACAGACGGAATTAGATCGGCGCCGCGGCGCGGCCAGCGGGGCGTCCCGACGGTCGCGGGGCCCGGCGCTCCCGGGCTATCGGCGCTTCGCGCCCGGCCGCCATTCGGCCAGGCGGCGCGCGGCCTCGGCGATGTCGCCCTCGGGGCCGGCGAAGGAGAAACGCACGAAGCGCGCGCCGCGGCGGGAGTCGAAATCGATTCCCGGCGTCGCCGCCACGCCGATCTCGTCGAGCATCGCCGCGCACAGCGCCTGCGAGTCGTCGGCCAGATCGCCGATGTCCGCATAGATGTAGAACGCGCCGTCGGCCGGCGCCGGCGGGCCGAAGCCGCACAGCGGAAGCCGCTCGAGCAGCGTGCTCCGGTTGCGCGCGTAAGACGCCACATAGGCGTCGAGCTCGGCGCGGCAGTCGAACGCGGCCAGCGCGGCCGCTTGCGCCAGCGCGGAAGGCGAAAGGTAGAAGTTCTGCGCCAGCCTCTCGACCGCGCCGACGAGCTCCTCGGGGAAGACCGCCCAACCGAGCCGCCAGCCCGTCATGGCGTAGTATTTCGAGAAACTGTTGATCGCCACCGCGCGGACGTCGTGCGCGAGAACGGTGGATTCTTCCGCCCCATAGACGATGCCGTGATAGATTTCGTCGGCGATGAGCCGCGCGCCGTTGGCGGCGCACCACGCGGCGAGAGCGTCGAGCGCGCCGGAGTCGAGCATCGCGCCGGTGGGGTTGGCGGGGCTGGCGACGACCACGCCGTCGAGCGGCAGCGCGGCCTCGAGAAGCGCCGGCGTCGGCTGGAAGCCGTGCTCGGGCCCCGTGGCGAGCGCCACCGCCTCGACGCCGAGCGCGCCGAGTACGTTGCGGTAGGCGGGATAGCCCGGCTCGGCCAGCGCCACGCGATCGCCGGGGTCGAACGCGGCGAGAAAGCTCAGCGTGAACGCGCCCGACGCGCCGGCGGCGACCGCCACACGCTCCGGATCGACGGGAACGCCGTAGCGCTCCCCGTAGTGGCGCGCGATGCGGCGGCGCAGCGTGGGCGCGCCCAGCGCTTCGGTATAGCCGATGCGCGATTCGGCGAGGGCGCGCCGGGCGGCGGCGCGCGCCGCGGGCGGCGCGCCGCGCCCCGGCTCGCCCACCTCGAGATGGAGCACGCGCTCGCCGCGCGCCTCGCGGGCGTTGGCCGCGCTCAACACTTCCACCGCACGAAACGGCGCGACCGCCGCCGCGCGCCGCGCGACCTTCAGCGCCATGCGCGCCTCCCGGTCCCGCCGCCGTCGGCGCGCGGGCGCGGCGCGCCGATTCGGAAGAGGCCGCCGCGGGGCCGGCGCGCCCGCGCGGCGCGTTGACCGCGCGGCGGCGCGGCGCCAGAGTGGCCGGACCGGCGCGGGCGCCGGCGCGCGGAAGCAGGGCGGGGGCTGGCGGTGTTTCGCATCGTTCGACTGTTCGTGTTGGCGTGCGCGGTATCGTGGCAGATATCGGCGGCGGCCGTCCACGCGCAAGGCCTCCCGCTGATACGCGACTCGGAAATCGAAGCGATATTGCGGGGGTGGTGCGAGCCGCTGTTCGCGGCGGCGCGGCTCGACCCCTCCGCCGTGCGTATTTTCGTTGTCAACGACCCCGGCCTCAATGCTTTCGTCGCCGGCGGGCAGAACGTTTTTCTCAACACCGGCCTGTTGACGGCGACGGAAACGCCGGGCCAGGCGATGGGCGTGGTCGCGCATGAGGCGGGGCATATCGCCGGCGGCCACCTGGCGCGCACCGGCGACGCGGCGCGCGCGGCGGCGGCGACCGGGCTGTTCGCGACGCTGCTCGGCGCGGGGCTGGTCGCGCTCGGCGCGGCGTCGGGCGCGTCGAACGCCGGCCAGGCGGGCGCGGCGATCATCGTCGGCGGGCAGTCCGCCGGGATGCGCGCATTCCTCGCCTACACGCGCGCGCAGGAGCGCTCGGCCGACCGGGCCGCGCTCGACATCCTCGACCGCGCGGGCAAATCCGCGCGCGGCCTGCTCGATTTCCTGCGCAAGCTCGAGGGGCAGGAGCTGCTCGTTTCCGACCGGCAAGACCCCTATGTGCGCAGTCACCCGCTGACCGCGGAACGCATCGCCTTCATTGCCGACCATGTGGCGCACTCGGACCGGCCGGTGGAAGACGCGGCGCCCCTCGATATCGAGCGCCACGCGCGGATGCGCGCGAAACTGATCGGCTTTCTGGAACGCCCGCGCCGCGTGCTGCGCACGTATTTCCCGGAACGCGACGTATCGTTGGCGGCGCGCTACGCGCGCGCCGTCGCGTATATGCGCCTGCCCGATCTGCCGAAGGCGCTGGCGGAGATCGACAGTCTGATCGCCGAGCGGCCCGACGACCCGTTTTTCGCGGAGCTGAAGGGGCAGATCCTTTTCGAGCATGGCGATGCGCGCGGCGCGCTGCCGCATTACGAGCGCGCCGCCGCGCTCGCGCCGGGCGACGCGCTGATTCTCACCGGTCTCGGGCGCGCGCAGGCAGGAACGGGAGACCCGGCGCTGTTGCCCGCGGCGGCGGAAAACCTCGAGGCCGCGCTGCGCGGCGACCGCGACAACGCGCTGGCGTGGCGCACCCTCGCGGCGGCGCGCCACGGCCTGGGCGACGCCGGGGGCTCCGCGCTCGCGGCGGGCGAGCACGCGCTGCTGGTGGGCAGCGCGGAAAACGCCGCCCGCCACGCCGAGCGCGCCGGGCGCTACTACGCCGAAGGCTCGCGCGGCTGGCTGCAAGCCCAGGACATCGAGAACGAGGCGGCGCGAATCGAACGGATGCGCCGCCGCGCCGGCGGCTGAAGGCCGCCGCGCGTTTTCCCGACCTCTCCAACGCAAACCGAGGAGCGCCGCCATGCCGCCGCGCCAGCGTATCGCCGTCACGCTTCCCGCGGGTCCCCGCATTGCCGACACCATCGCTCGCGTGCGCCGGGCCGCCGCCGACGGCTACGACGACGCCTGGTTCGGCGACGGCGGCGCGCCCGATTCGCTCACGACCGCCGCGGCGCTGGCGCCGCATGCGGGCAACATGCGCATCGGCTGCGCGGTAACGCCGGTCTATACGCGCACCCCGGCGGTATTGGCGGCGACGGCCGACGCGCTCGGCCAGCTCCTGCCGGGGGGCTTCGTCATGGGGCTGGGCTCCTCGAGCCCGACCATGATGGAAGGCTGGCACGGCGTGGCGTTCGAGAAGCCGCTCACGCGTGTGCGCGAGACCGCCGTCATGGTGCGCGCCATGCTCCGCGGCGAGAAGTCCGATTTCCGGCTCGATACGCTGCGCAGCCGCGGCTACCGCCAGGCGCCGGCGGCGCGGCCGGTTCCGATCCATCTTGCCGCGCTCCGCCCCGCGATGTGCGAAATGGCGGCGGAAATCGGCGACGGCGTGGTCTTCAACCTGTGGCCGCGGCGCGCCCTGCCGAAAATGATGGCGCATGTGCGCGCCGGCGCCCGCCGCGCGGGGAAGGACCCGGCGGAGGTGGAGATCGTCAACCGCTTCATGGTTCTGGTCACCGACGACAAGGCGGCGGCGCTGGCCCGCTTCAAGCGCGTCATGGCGCCCTATTACGCCACCTCGGTCTATAACCGTTTCCTCGCCTGGGCGGGCTACGAAGACGCCGCTGAGGAGATCGCCGCCGGCTGGGCCGCGCGCGACCGCGACCGCACCGTCGGCGCGATTTCCGACGCCCTGGCCGACGAGGTAGCCATCGTCGGGACGGCGGACGAATGCCGCGCCCGCCTGCGCGAAGCCGCGGCGGGGGGCGTTCATACCCACATTATCGCGCCGCTGACCGACGACCCCGCCGAGGCCGCGCGCACCCTCGCCGCCCTCGCCCCGCGCCGCGGCGATTAGCGAAGCGCCGGCACCGGGAAACGCGAAACCGATCCGGGACCGAAGTGAAAGTCATTGTACCGCCGATCAAGAGTCAAGGCATAAAGACGAAATTGGTTCCGTGGATTCTTGCTCTTGCTCCGCGGACCGGAGGCGGGTGGATCGAGCCGTTTCTCGGGACCGGGGTCGTCGCCTTCAACGCGGGGTTCGAGCGCGCGCTGCTGGCGGACGCGAACCCGCACGTCATTCGTTTCTACAGCGCGGTACATAACGGAACGGTATCGCCGGCGCGCGTGCGCGCGTATCTTCTGGAGGAAGGCGCGAAGCTCCGCGCCGCGGGGAACGACGGGTACGACCGGTATATCGAGGTCCGGGACAGGTTCAATCGCGGGCACGACCCGCTGGATTTTCTCTTTCTGTCGCGGGCGGGATTCAACGGCCTGATGCGATTTAACAAGAAAGGGGAATGGAACGTGCCGTTCTGCAAGAAGCCGGGGCGATTCGGCAAGGCGTATGTCACGAAAATCTCCAATCAGACAAGAAATGTCTCGCGGGCGATGCGGCCGGAGTGGGCATTTTGTCGCACGCCATTCGAGCAAACGATAGCCCAGGCCGGCAGAGACGATATTATCTATTGCGATCCGCCCTATTGGGGGCGTTATGTCGATTACTACAACGGCTGGAGCGACGGCGACGAAAGGCGGCTGTTCGAGGCCCTCTCCCGCACGCCCGCCAGGTTCGTATTATCGACGTGGATGCGAAACGCCTACCGGGAAAACGAGATGGTCGAGAGGTACTGGAAGAACTTCAATATCGTTACGAGGGACCACTTCTACCATTCGGGCGCGAAGCTGGAGAACCGAAAGGCGATCGTCGAGGCGCTTGCGTTCAATTTCGATTCGGATATCGACGAACATAATCACGGAGTCCGGCAACCGGCCGAACAATACCGCATGCAATGGGCGGCCGCCGCGCGGCGCGAATAGCGCGCGCGGCGGCGGCGGGCGTCAGCCGCGGGCCGCCGGCGCGGATCGCGCGCCGCGCACGAGGCGGCCGGGCCGCGCGCCGGTGAACTCGCCGTCTCGCATGGTCTCCGCGCCCGCCACGAAAGTGTGGCAATAGCCGTCGGCGCGCTGCAGGATGCGCTTGCCGCCCGCCGGCAGGTCGAACGCGACGCGCGGCGGATGCAGCCGCAGCGCTTCGAAATCGATGACGTTAAGGTCGGCGCGGTAGCCCGGCGCGACCGTTCCACGGTCATGCAGGCCATAAGCCCGCGCCGTGGCGCGCGTCTGCTTGTGTACCAGGAATTCGAGCGGAAGCCGCGGGCCGCGCGTGCGGTCGCGGCCCCAGTGCGTCAACAGGCTCGTGGGCGAGCTGGCGTCGCAGATCAGCCCGACATGCGCGCCGCCGTCGGCCACGCCGCATATCGAATTGGGGTTCCGCAGCATCCGCTCCACGACGCCGAGATCGCCCGGAACGTAGTTCTCGAACGGGTACAGAAGCATGTTGCGCCCGCCATCTTCCAGCATGAGGTCGAGCGCCAGCGCGAAGGGATGGCGGTCCTCCGCCGCCGCGCGCGCGGCGATGCTGTCGGCAGGGTCCGGTTCGTAGCAGACCGGGTCGCCGATCTCGAAGACGCCGCCCATGAGCGCGACGGTGCGCCGGGTTTCGACGTCGTCGGGAAGCGGCTCGGCGAGGCGCCGCCGCAGTTCCGCGCTTGCGCGCAGGCGGCCCACGCGTTCGTCATGGCCGAAGCGCTCAAGGTCCTTCCACACCGGATGCCGGAGAAAGGGATGCAACGAGCCCTGGAGGCCGAACAACAGCCCCACCGCGCGCGAACCTGTCTGCGCGCTGCATTCCAGCCCGTCGGCGACGGCGCGATCGACCCCGGCGAGGGTCTCCTCCCAGCGGTCGGGCGCGTCCTGCGTCTGGACGAGCAGGACCGAGAGCGGCCGCCCGGCGGTCTCCGCCATCTGCCGCATGAGCGCGAATTCGCCGGGGGCGAAATCGGAGTTGACCTCGATGACCCCCTTGCCGGCGCGGCGCATGGCCCGCGCGACGCCCGCGAGTTCGGGCGCGTCCGCCGACAGGCTGGGCGTATGCCGCCCATCCGCGGCGCGGTGCTTTATCGTGCGCGAGGTGGTGAAGCCCAGGTAAGCGTCCGGTTATGGGGCTATTGGGTTTTTACGGTGGTGTTTTGTGTTTCCAGTTCCACGGCATGAGTTCGTGGATTCGGTTTGTTTTGTAGTCCTGGATACGATTGAGTGTGTCTGCGATCCATGCTCGTGGGTCGACGCCGTTTAGTTTTGCGGTTTCGATGAGCGTGTATGCGGTTGCGGCGGTTGCGCCGCCGGCTTCGGAGCCGACGAAGAGCCAGTTTTTGCGTCCGAGGGCGACGCCGCGGATGGCGCGTTCGGCAGTATTGTTGTCGAGTTCGAGCGTTCCGTTGTCGAGCCATGGGCGCAGGCGGGCCAGTCGCGCGCGTGCATAGCGGATGGCGCCGGCCAGCGGCGTCCTGGCGGGTATGTTCGGGCTCTGTCGGGCGAGCCATGTTTCGAGGTCGTCGAAGAGGGGCCTGGCCCTGGCCTGGCGGATACGGACGCGCTCTTCGGGCGTTTGCCCGCGAGCTTCGGCCTCGACGGCGTACAAGGCGGCGATGCGCTCGACGGCTTCCCTGGCGACCGGCGCGCCCCGATTGTGCGCGAGGTCGACGAACTTGCGCCGGACATGGGCCATGCAGGGGGCTTCGCGGATGCGGCCTGTGCGGTAGAGTTCCGCGAACCCGGCATAGCCGTCGGCGTGCATCCAGCCCTTGAAGCCGGCGAGGTGTCGGCGCGGATTCTCGCCCTTGCGGTTGGCGCTGAAGCGGTAGCAGGCGGCCGGCGGCGCGGTTCCGCGCCACGGTCGTTCGTCGCGGGCATAGACCCATAGCCGTGCAGTGCGGGTCTTGCCCCTGGCGCCTTCGCCGCGCGGGGTTTGCAGGCGCACCGTGGTATCGTCGGCGAAGATGGCGCCGCCAGCGCGCACATGGTTGCCGATCCCGTTGGCGACCGGCTCCAGCAAGGCGGCGCTCTTGCCGACCCATTCGGCCAGTGTCGAGCGGTCGAGGTCGATGCCGTCGCGGGCGAACATTTGCGCTTGGCGGTAGAGCGGGAGATGGTCGGCATATTTGCTCACCAGAACATGGGCAAGCAGGCCGGGTCCGGGGCGTCCGCGCTCGATGGGGCGCGGCGGCAGCGGCGCCTGGCAAAAGCGTGCGCAGGCGCGGCAGACCGTGCGCGGTCTCACGATGCGGTTGACTACGAAACGACCGGGTATGTACTCCAGTTCCTCGGTGACATCCGCGCCGACGGTCTTGAGCGCGCCGCCGCAGGCCCCGCAGGGGCTTGCGGGTTCCAGCACCGTCTCGCGGCGCGGCAGACGGTCCGGCAACGGGCGGCGCTTGCGCCGCGGCGCGCGTGCGGCGGCGGGTTCGGGTTGCGGGGGCGGGCTTGCGGCGCGGACGATCTCTTCGTTCTCCAGCGCCAGTTGCAACTGCGCCAAGGCTTCCGAGCGCGCCCCGAAACGATGCCGGCGCATCCCCGCCAACTCGTGACGCAACTTCTCAATCAGGATATCGCGCGCCTTCAACGCCTCCGCGCGCGACCGCAGCGCTTCCTCGCGAGCCTGCAACTCGGCCGCCAGGGACGCCACCATGTCCTTCAGGCGGGCGGGATCGTCGGGGAGAGGCGCGGCGCGGTCAAGCATGAACGAACAATACCGACCCCAACCCCACAAGGCAAGCGCAAAATAGGAAATATCGAAAAAATATTTCCTCCCTGTGCCTCCCTCCCAAACGCTATCCTGCCACCGCAAGCCGCCGCGTTCGAACCGGCCACCGCCAATCGACGCACTCATGCAGCAGCGACAACCGTGCAGGCATCGAAACAAGACCCCCATACGAAGCCGACAGCCAAACAAAACGACCCCCGAAATACCGAAACCCATAAACATAACCGACAATGACCAAGCGGGATAACCGGACGCTTACAAGCCCAGCGCGCCGGCGCGAAGCGCGTCCTCCGCCAGCGCCCCCATCCTTTCTATCTCGTCGGCGGCGGGACGCGCCGCGTGGTCCGCGCCGCGCTCGCCCATGACATAGAAGCGCAGCGCGGCATGGGGAACCTGCGCGCCCACGTCCATCGTGCGGCCCGTCTCCTCGAGGACGTCCATATATTCCGGGAAGGATTCCCAGCGGAAATCCAGTCCTTCCGAAAGCACGATCTCGGGGATGTCCTCGACGCCTTCCATCAGGCCGATGAGCCACGTCTCGCTGCCGGGCCGCACCGGCGCGAAACCCACGCCGCAATTGCCGAACACGGCGGTGGTGACGCCGTGCCACGACGAGGGCGTCATGTCGGGGTCCCACGTCGCCTGTCCGTCGTAGTGGGTGTGGATATCCACCCAGCCCGGCGTCACGAGGCGGCCGTGCGCATCGACGTCGCGCCGCGCCGGCCCGAGTTTCGGCCCCACCGCGGCGATCGTTCCGCCCATGACCGCAACGTCGGCCGCGCGCGCCGCCGCCCCCGTCCCGTCGATAACCGCGCCGCCGCGAATTGCCAAGTCGTACATGCCCATCCTCCCGGAAGCTGCCCCTTTTCGTAACCCCGCCGCCGCCGCGGGTCAAGCCGTCGGGAGGGCCGGCGCCTTGCCGCCTTCCCGCGCTGCAAGGGGGCGCCGATGGACGAATACCGGATCGCCGCGCTCAAGCTGCGCCGGATCATGGATCGCGGGCGCGCAGGCGGTCGCGACTCTCGCGGCGGGAGCGGCGCAATGCATCCTCCCGTGCTATACGATGGGGGGCGCCGAAGCCTGCGACCTCCGCGCTCCGAAAGGCAGGAAACCGCCGATGGACGAATACCAGATTGCCACGCTCGAACTGCGCCAGGTAACGGCGTGGATCGCGGGCGCTCAAGTCGCCGCGACTCTCGCGGTGGGGGCGGCGCAATGCATTCTCATCTGGATCGGACTGCGGTTCATGCGCCGCTCGGCGGATGCGCGCGACAAGGCGATAGCGGAACAAAGGCGCGAGGCCGATCAGCGCCACAAGGAAGGGATGGAAGCGCTCGCCGAGCAGCGGAGCGACGCCGACAGGCGCCACGCCGAGTCCATGGAGGCCTTGGCCCAAGCGCGGCGCGACGCCGACAAGCGGCACGCCGAAGCCATGGAGGCCCTCGGCCAAGAGCGGCGCGACGCCGAAGAGCGCCACAGGGAGGCGATGGAAGCGCTGGCCGGGCAGCGGCGCGGCGCCGACAAGCGCCATGAGGAGGCCATGCGCGACTCGGACCGGCGCCATGAGGAGTCCATGCGCGCGCTCGAAATTCTCATTGAGCGCACGGCTCCCGAATCGGCCCGCCCGCCCGCGGCGGCGCCCGGCGGCGCGCCGTAACGCGGCGCCGTCTTGCGGCCGCCTCGCTTGCCGTCGGGGCGGCGACGCGCCGGCGCGGCCGTTCCGTGCTACAAGGGGTCGCCGAAGCCCGCGACCGCCGCGCTTCGAAAGGCAGGAAACCGCCGATGGACGAATACCAGATCGCTACTCTTGAACTGCGCCAGATAACAGCATGGATCGCGGGCGCGCAAGTCGCCGCGACTCTCGCGGTGGGGGCGGCGCAATGCATTCTCATCTGGATCGGGCTGCGGTTCATGCGCCGCTCGGCGGATGCGCGCGACAAGGCGATAGCGGAACAAAGGCGCGAGGCCGACCAGCGCCACAAGGAAGGGATGGAAGCGCTCGCCGAGCAGCGGCGCGATGCCGACAAGCGACATGCCGAGTCCATGGAGGCTCTCGCACAGGAGCGGCGCGAGGCCGAAGAGCGGCACAACGAAGCAATGCGCGTCGGCGCGCAGCGCCACCGGGAGGCGATGAACGCGCTGGCCGAACAGCGGCGCGACGCCGACAAGCGCCATGAGGAGGCCATGCGCGCACTTGAAGTTCTCATTGAGCGCACGGCTCCCGAATCGGCCCGCCCGCCCGCGGCGGCGCCCGGCGACGAGGCCGGCGGCGCGCCGTAACGCAGCGCCGTATTGCCGCCGTCGCGCTTGCCGTCGGGGCGGCTGACGCGCCGGCGCGGCCGTTCCGTGCTACAAGGGGTCGCCGAAGCCCGCGACCGCCGCGCTCCGAAAGGCAGGAAAACGCCGATGGACGAATACCAGATCGCCACGCTCGAACTGCGCCAGGCGACGGCATGGATCGCGGGCGCGCAAGTCGCTGCGACTCTCGCGGTGGGGGCGGCGCAATGCATTCTCATCTGGATCGGGCTGCGGTTCATGCGCCGCTCAGCGGATGCGCGCGACAAGGCGATAGCGGAACAACGGCGCGAGGCCGACCAGCGCCACAAGGAAGGGATGGAAGCGCTCGCCGAGCAGCGGCGCGACGCCGACAAGCGCCACGCCGAAACCATGGAGGCTCTCGCACAGGAACGGCGCGAGGCCGAAGAGCGGCACAACGAGGCGATGCGCGTCGGCGCGCAGCGCCACAGGGAGGCGATGGAAGCGCTGGCCGGGCAGCGGCGCGACACCGACAAGCGCCATGAGAAGGCCATGCGCGACTCGGATCGGCGCCATGAGGAGTCCATGCGCGCGCTTGAAGTTCTCATCGAGCGCACGGCTCCCGCATCGGCGCGCCCGCCGGCGGCGGTCCGCGAAGAGGCCGGCGATGCGCCGTAACGCGCGGAAACGCCTTGCCGCCGCCGCGCTTGCGGCCGCGGCCGCGGCCGCCGCGCCGGCGGGGGCGTTCGACGAAGACGCCTTGGCTCGGATTCTCGCGGCCGTCGAGGCGGGCGAGCGCGCGGTCTGCCCCGCCTGCAATCTTTCATACGCCGATCTGTCGGGCCTCGACTTGTCCGGAGCGGACCTTGCCGGCGCGTATTTCTACGGCGCCCGGCTGCGGGGCGCGGCGCTGCGCGGCGCCGCGCTCGACCGCGCGGATTTCACGCGCGCCGACCTGACCGGCGCCGATTTCAGCGCCGCCGCCTTCGCCGATACGCGGCTGACGAGTGCGCGGCGCTGCGGCACGGTCATGCCCGACGGCGCCGCCGACAACCGGCACTGCTGACGCGCGCACGAAACGTCGGCGTCGGCCCTCAAGAGCGCTGCGCCGCGGGCGCCTCCTCCGTCTCCTCCGCAAGCGCGGGGAGCTCCGGCGCTTCGGTGCCGACAGCTGCCGCGAGCTCCTGGGATTGCAGCGCGCGCGGCTCGACTTCCGCCGGGTCGAGCGCGGGGATTTCCGCGCCCGAGGGCGCCGCGCCCAGAGGCTCGAACTTGCGGATCGTCGGCAGTACGCGCGCCTCCAGATTGCCGACGCCGCTGTTGTAATGCTCCACCGCGTTGTGCAGCGCCTTTCCCATACGCTCCATGTGCCGCGCGAAGGTCTTGAGGCGTTCGAACAACTCGCTTCCCAAGGCCGCCACCTGGGCCGCGTTTTCCGCCAGTTTGTGCTGCCGCCAGCCATAGGCCACTGCCTTGACCAGCGCGATGAAGGTCGTGGGCGTGCATATCAGCACGCGGTCCTCCACCGCACGTTCGAACAGTTCCGGGTCGCGCTCCAGCGCGGCGGCGTAAAACGGCTCGCCGGGGATGAACATGACCACGAAATCGGGCGTGGCCGGCAGCGCCTTCCAGTAGTCCTTCGACGCCAAGGCACGCACATGTTCGCGCACCTGGTTCGCGTGTTTCCCCATGTGTTGCGCGCGCTCGGTCTCGTCGTCGGACTCCGCCGCGTCGAGATACGCCTGTAGAGGCGTTTTCGCGTCGACGACGAGCGACTTGCCTCCCGGCATGCGGATTACGACGTCGGGCCGCAGGGCGCGCCCATCGCGTTCGGCGACGGGCTGTTCCACGAAATCCACATGTTCGCTCATGCCCGCGAGTTCGAGCACCTTGCGCAACTGGTATTCGCCCCACCGCCCGCGCGTCTGCGGTTGGCGCAGGGCGCGCACGAGGCGCTCCGTTTCCCGGTGCAGGCCGCTTTGGCCCTCGGCGAGATTGCTCACCTGCTGAAGCACGGCGCGGTAGGCGCCCTCGCGCGCGCGCTCGATGTCTCCCAGTTTGGCGTTGAACGCGGTCAACCCGTCGCCGAGCGGCTTGATGAGTGTCTCGATGGCCTTGCGCCGTGCGTCGAGCTCGCTTGCGGCGCCCGCGCGGTGCTTGTCGAGCCGCTCGCCCGCCAGCGCGAGGAAACTGTCGCTTGCGTTCTTGAGCGCATCGGCGGCGAGCGCCTTGAAGCGGGTTTCCACGTCGGCCTTGGCGCGTTCGAGTTCCTGGATGCGCGCCGTGTGGCCCGCGCGCGTTTCCGATACCTGCCGCACCGCCGCCGCGTGTTTCTCGCGCGTCTCGGCGAGTTCGTCCTCGAGCTCCGGAACGCGGGCCGCCGCGGCGTCGACGGCGGCCTTCGCGACCTCGAGCGCGTGCGCCCGCCGCCGCGCCAGTGCGAGAGCCGCGAACCACGCCAACAGGGCCCCGACCGCGGCGCACGCCGCGCAGAGGCCGATCAGACTCGTCGTATCCAGCATCATGCCAACGTTACCTCCGCGCCCTATCCCGGCGCCGCGCGCCCAGCGTTGCCGTCACCGCCGTGTAACATTGCGTTCCCGCCGCGTCAACGCGCCGGGCCCTTGGCGCGCCGGCGCCCGAGGCGGGAACGGCGCCGCGGGCGCGGTTCGATCCTGGTCCGAAACCGAAGGGCGCGGTAAACTAACTCTCGCGGCGCGGGGCGATTAGCTCAGCTGGTAGAGCGTCTCGTTTACACCGAGAAGGCCGGCGGTTCGAACCCGTCATCGCCCACCATCCGCTATCGCGCCGGAGCCTCGGGGCGGCGCCTCGAAGGTTTCGCCGCCGTTCGCCAGCCAGTCGGCCTCCTCGGCCGTGCTTTCGCGCCCAAGAGCGGCGTTGCGATGCGGGAACCGTCCGAATCGCGCAATGACGTCGCGGTGACGCCGGGCATGGCCCGCCGCATCGCCGGCGCCGCCTTTCGGCAGGCGCGCCTCCGCAAGGGCGACGCAGCGGTTTTGGTCCGCGATGTCCTCGGAATGCATGAACGGCATGTAGAAAAACTGCCGCCGGGCGTCGTCGAACGACGGGTCGCAGTCGAAGCGCCGCCGCACCGCGCGGTCCGCCGCGCCGCGCGCCGCCGCGTCGCTGGCGAAAGCGCGCGCCGCGCCGCGAAACATGTTGCGCGGCGCCTGGTCCAGCAGAACGATCAGCGCCAGACATCCCTTGGCGTTTTCGCGCCATGCGTTCAGCGCGCCGGCGGCGGCGCGCTCGTGCGCCGCGCCGAGGCGGCTCGCCACGACCGAGTCGAACGCCGGATCGACCGCGAACCACCGTTCCGGGCCGGCTTCCCCGAACCAGAACTTCAGCACGTCGTCCGGCGTTATATCGGGCGGATCGCCGAAGACCCGCGAGAACATCGTTCCCGCATGCGCGAAATGGCGATCGAGGTCGAACGCCGCGTCGAGCGCGGCGGCGTCGAGGCGGCGCGCGACCTCGGCGTCGGCGGCGAGCGCGGCGCGGAAATCTCCGCCCTCGCGCCATACGCGCATGGCGTTGCGCTGTACCGCCGCGTATGCCGCCTCGCGGCTCATGCCCGCCCGCGCGAGCGCCAACAGCGCCTGCTGCGAATGGATCAGGCCGCCGAGAAGATCGATGTTCCGGCGCATCGCGGCGGGATCGACCGTGAGCGTGTCGAGCACACCGGTCAGGCGCGCCAAGGCGAAATCCAGCGTCGCCGTAGCGTCGGGGGCGATGGCGCGCTCCACGGATGAGTGCGAAATGTCGCGTTCATGCCAGAGCGCGACGTTTTCGAGCGCCGGAACGACCGCCGCGCGCACCAGCCGCGCCAGCCCCGTAAGGTTCTCGGCAAGGACGGGGTTGCGCTTGTGCGGCATGGCGGAGGAGCCCTTCTGCCCCCGGGAGAAAAACTCCTCGACTTCGCGCAACTCGGTCCGTTGCAGGTGCCGGATCTCGACCGCGACGCGTTCGATCGACGACGCCGCGCCGGCGAGCGCGGCAAAGAACGCCGCGTGCCGGTCGCGCGGGATGACCTGGGTAGAGATGGGCTCGGGCGCAAGGCCCAGCCGGCGCGCGACATGCGCCTCCACGGCCGGATCGACACCGGCGAAGGTTCCCACCGCGCCGGAAATCGCGCAGGTCGCGATTTCGCTCCGCGCTGTCTCGAGCCGTGCGCGGTGGCGCGCGAACTCCGCCCAGGCCTGCGCGAGTTTGAGGCCGAAGGTCGTCGGCTCGGCGTGGACGCCGTGGCTGCGGCCGATGCACGGCGTGAGTTTGTGCTCGCGCGCCCGGCGCTCCAGCGCCGCCAGCAGCGCATCGACATCGGCGAGCAGAATGTCCGCGGCGCGGGTCAGTTGCACGGCGAGGCAGGTGTCGAGCACGTCCGACGAGGTCATGCCCGAATGCATGAACCGCGCCTCTTCGCCCACGTGTTCCGCAACATTCGTCAGAAAGGCGATGACGTCGTGCTTTGTCTCGCGTTCGATGGCGTCGATACGCTCGATTTCGAACGTTCCGCGTTCGGCGATGGCCGCGGCGGTCCCGGCGGGTATCGCGCCGAGCGCCTCCTGCGCCTCGCAGGCGTAGCGCTCGATATCGAGCCATATGCGGAACCTGGTCTCCGGCGCCCAGAGCGCCGCCATTTCCGGCCGCGTGTAGCGCGGAATCATCGGTCAGCCCGTCGCGGCGGCGATATTGCCGCCGTCCACCGACAGCGCCGCGCCCGTGGTCGCCTGCGACAGCGCGAGGTGCAGAAACGCCCGGGCGACGTCTTCCGCCGTCGTCTCGCGCCGCAGCAGGTTGGCGGTCGTGTAATCGCGTTCGGCGATTCCGCGCGCCGCCGCGCGGCGGGCGATCAGCTCATCGGTCAGCATGCCGCCGCGGATGCGGTCGGCGTTGACGGCGTTGGCGCGGATGCCCTCGGCGCCGTAGTCGAGCGCGTATTGCCGGGCGAGGAACAGCGTCGCCGCCTTCGGCAGGCCGTAGGGGCCAAAATCGCGCCCGGGGCTGACCGCCTGCTTCGAGGCGTTGAACAGCAGCGCGCCGCCGGTCGCCTGCGCGCGCATGATGCGCGCCGCGTTGCGCGCCACGGTCTGGTGGGCGAAGAAATTGAGCTCGAAACCGGCGCGCAGGATGTCGTCCCCAACCTCGCCGATACGGCCCTCGAACGCGGCGCCGGCGTTCGAGATGACGATATCCACGCCGCCGAACGCATCGCATACGGCATGGAACGCGGCGCGGACCGAGCCCGGATCGGTGACGTCGCAGGCGAGGCCGAGCGCGCCGCCGCTCGCGGCCGCCGCCGCGCCGTCGAGGTCGAGCGCCGCGACGGCCGCGCCGGCGGCGGAAAACGCCGCCGCGCAGGCCCGCCCGATGGTTCCCGCTCCGCCGGTGACGACGACGACCCGGCCCGCAAGCGGCGGCTCCGCGGCCTTGCCGAGCTTGGCCTGCTCCAGCGACCAGTATTCGATATCGAAGAGGTCGTCCTCGCCGATGCTCTCGAACCGCCCGAGCGCCTCGGCGTCGGCGACGACATGCGCAGTGGCCTCGGCGAGATCCGCGGCGATGCGCGCGTCGCGGACCGATGTTCCGATTCCGAACAGGCCGAGGCCGGGCGCCAGTATGACGCGGGGCGCGGGGTCGAGCGGGGTTTTCGCCGTTCCCGCCCGCGCTTGCTGGCGCGCGAAACAGGCGCGGTAATCGTCGGCGTACCGCGCGAACGCGCGCGCGGCCTCGTCGCGGTAGCGCCGCATCCCGCCGGAGGCCGGCAGGGGCGGCGCGAGCAGGGGC
Organism: Alphaproteobacteria bacterium; assembly: GCA_965201115.1. Classification (GTDB taxonomy): domain Bacteria; phylum Pseudomonadota; class Alphaproteobacteria; order UBA7887; family UBA7887; genus JANQOH01. The sequence goes on along the minus strand of OZ241745.1, from coordinate 2,900,105 downwards.
ACGCCCTTGGTGCGGATCGCGTGGTCGGGCGTGACCGGCCCCCGCTGGCTGTATCGCGCGGCGTCGGGGTTATCGACATAGGCCATGACGGCGGGGCCGGAGCGGCGGTCGAGCACCCAGCGCCGTTCGTCGTCTCCGCTCGCCCGGGCGGCGAGGCCGCGCAGGATCGGCGCGGCCTCGGCGACCCGCGCGCGGGCGGGCGGCCTGCGCGGCGCGGCGGCGGCGCGCGGCGCGCGCGCGATGCGCGCCTCGGCCAGCGACACGAGATCGATCATGCGCGCATAGGATTCCTCCGCGCTGTCGCCGAACGAGAAAATCCCGTGCTTGAGAAGGATCAGCCCCTCGACGCCGGGATTGGCGAGATAGATCTCGCGCGCGCGCTTCGCCAGCGCGAAACCCGGCATGACGTAGGGCGCGAGCGCCGCGCGCCCGCCATAGACGTCCCTGGCCAGCGCCGCGCCATCCGCTTGGCCGGTCAGCGACAGCACCGCCCAGGCGTGGGTGTGATCGACGTATTTGTGCGGCAGAAAGGCGTGGAGCAGCGCCTCGACCGAGGGGTTCGGCGCGCGGCTGTCGAGCAGGCTCAGGCGCTGCGCGTTGACCATGTCTTCGTCCGACAGCGCGTCGAGGGCGGCGAGCGGGCGCACCGCGTCGAGGCGCATCGCCGGCAGGCCCGCCGGCTCGATCGACGCCATGTCCCAACCCGAACCCTTGACGCACATGGCCTCGACGGCGTTTCCGGCGAGGTCCGGGAGGGTAGTCTTGACCGATACGTTGCCGCCGCCGTGCTGCACGAGGCGCGGCTCCCTGCCCAGGAGACGCGCGGTATAGACCCGCAGCGCGAGGTCCTCGCCCACGCCTTGCGCCCGGTACCGGGCGGCGGCGGCGCGGGCGGCGCGGTCGGACCAGAGATTGTCCATGCGCTTGCGATTCGCGAATCGAGCGGACGCCGAAGAGGGGCCCGCCGATGGCGGGCCCCTCGGGAACGCGAAAGGCCGCCGCCGTCAGACCGAGTAGTACAGATCGAACTCGATGGGATGCGGCGCGTGCTCGAAGGCGTACACCTCCTCCCACTTGAGCTCCAGGTAGCCGTCGAGCTGGTCGGCGGAGAAAACATCGCCCTGCGTGAGGAAATCGCGATCTTCCGCGAGCGAGTCCAGCGCGTGGCGGAGGCTGTGGCACACCGTGGGCACGTCGGCGACTTCTTCCGGCGGCAGGTCGTAGAGGTTCTTGTCGATGGCCTCGCCGGGATGGATGCGGTTCTGGATGCCGTCGAGGCCGGCCATGAGCATCGCCGCGAAAGCGAGATACGGGTTGGCCGACGGGTCGGGGAAGCGCACTTCGACGCGCTTGCCGTTCGGGCTCGCCGCGTAGGGAATGCGGCACGACGCCGAGCGGTTGCGCGCGGAGTAGGCGAGCAGCACCGGCGCCTCGAAACCGGGCACCACGCGCTTGTAGCTGTTCGTCGTCGGGTTGGCGAAGGCGTTGAGCGCCCGGGCGTGCCGGATGATGCCGCCGATGTAGTACAGCGCCGTGTCGGAAAGGTCGGCGTAGCCCGACCCGGCGAACAGCGGCGCGCCGTCCTTCCACACCGATTGGTGGCAGTGCATGCCCGAGCCGTTGTCCTCGACCACGGGCTTGGGCATGAAGGTGGCGGTCTTGCCGTAGGAGTGCGCCACCTGATGCACACAGTACTTGTAGATCTGCACGGCGTCGGCGCATTTCTTCAGCGGCAGGAAGCCGAAGCCGAGCTCGTTCTGGCTCGGCGCCACCTCGTGGTGGTGCTTCTCCATCGCCAGCCCCATGTCGGCCATGGTCGTGACCATTTCCCCGCGCAGGTCCGTCATCGAATCGACCGGCGGCACCGGGAAATATCCGCCCTTCGGGCGCGGGCGGTGGCCGATATTGCCGTCTTCCACCTCGGCGCCGCTGTTGTAGGGGCCTTCCTCGTGGTCGATGCGGTAGCCCGTTTCGTTCTGCGACAGTTTCCAGCGCACGTCGTCGAACACGAAGAACTCGGGCTCGGGGCCGAAATACGCGGTGTCGCCGATGCCGGACGCGCGCAGATAGGCCTCGGCCTTGCCGGCGGTCGAGCGCGGGTCGCGCGGGTAGGGCTGGCCCGTCTGCGGGTCCAGAATGTCGCAGAACAGCACGAGCGTCGGCTGGGCGGTAAACGGGTCGAGCACGGCGGTCGACAGGTCCGGCATCAGGTTCATGTCGGACTCGTGGATGGATTTCCAGCCCGCGATCGACGAGCCGTCGAACATCACGCCGTCTTCGAGCATATCCTCGTCGACCGAGTCGGCGGTCTGCGCCGTGTGATGCCACTTGCCTCGCGGATCGGTGAAGCGGAAATCGACGAACACGACTTCGTCTTCCTTGATCTTCTCCAGAACGGTGGTGGGGTCGGACATGGCCTTCTTTCCGGTTGTCTGAGCGTGAACGGCGCCCCCGCGCGGGGGGCGGCGCCTCTTCTGCCCGAAATACGGCCGCGAGTCCAGCGCGCCCGAACGGCGCGCGGTCAGATCGCTTCGCTGCCGGTCTCGCCGGTGCGAATGCGCACCGCTTCCTCGACCGTGCCGACGAAAATCTTCCCGTCGCCGATGCGCCCGGTATGGGCGGCTTTCTGGATCGCTTCCACGGCGCGTTCGAGCAGGCTGTCGTCGAGGACGATCTCGAGCTTGATCTTGGGCAGGAAATCGACGACGTATTCCGCCCCGCGGTATAGTTCCGTGTGGCCCTTTTGGCGGCCGAAGCCCTTGGCCTCGGTGACGGTGATGCCTTGGAGGCCTACTTCGTGAAGCGCCTCCTTCACTTCGTCGAGCTTGAAGGGCTTGATGATCGCTTCGATTTTCTTCATGAGCGCGGTTTCCGTGGCTGGGGCGTCCGAACGCGTGTCGCTTGCCATAAACATGCACGTTCCGTGCCAAGGCCCGGGCGTCGATCCCCGCAAGCACGGCGGCGCGCGGCGCGGCCTGTTTTTTCGCCACGGCGCCTGTCTTTTGGGCGCCCGCGCGCGCCGGCCCCCCCGGGGGGCCGCCTGCGCGGCGAGGCCGACGCTTGACGCGCCGCCGCCGAACCCTTATCGAAACGCCCCGGCGGCGAGCGTAGCTCAGTCGGTCAGAGCGCCTGACTGTGACTCAGGAGGTCGTCGGTTCGAAACCGATCGCTCGCCCCACCCGGCCCCGCGCGGGCCGAAGCGCATTCGACAAGGGGGGAAACGGCAATGGCGGGACGGCTCGAAGGCAAGGCGGCGATCGTAACCGGCGCGGGATCGGGGTTCGGCGAGGGAATCGCCCGGCGCTACGCGCGCGAAGGCGCGAAAGTCATCGTCGCCGATATCGACGGGGAAAACGGGCGCCGGGTCGCGAACGATATCGGCGACGCCGCCCGATTCGTCGCCGTCGATGTGGGCGAGGAAGCCGACAACGAAGCGATGATCGCCGCCGCGCGCGACGCTTTCGGCGCGGTCGATATCGCCGTGCTCAACGCCGGCCTGGGCATGAGGCCGCGCCCGCTGGCCGATACCGAAGCGGAGTTCTTCGACCGCGTTTTCCGCGTCAATGTGCGCGGCGTGTTTTTGGGCGCCAAACATGCGGTGCGCGCCATGCGCGCCCAGGGCGGCGGCGCCATCGTCGCGATGGTCTCGACCGCGGCGCTCCGTCCGCGGCCGAATCTCGCCGTCTATAACGCCACCAAGGGCGCGCTCGTGCCGTTGTGCAAGGCGCTCGCCCTCGAGGTCGCGCGCGAGAATATCCGCGTCAACGGCATCTGCCCGGTCGCCGGCGAGACCGCCATGCTGACCGATTTCATGGGCGGCGCCGACTCGGACGAAAAACGCGAGCGCTTCATCGCCACCGTGCCGATCGGCCGCCTCTCGACGCCCGACGATATTGCCGCCGCCGCCGTCTTCTTCGCCGAGGACGAAACCGCCTTCATAACCGGAACCATGCTCGAGGTGGACGGCGGCCGCTGCATCTGACCGGCGCGCCGCACTTCCCGGGACTGCAGGCGTCGGCGCCCGGATTGTCATGGAGGGCGCTCCGGTGACGGATGTGCCGCCCCCGGCGGGCGCGGCGGCGCGGTTTATCGACTGCCCCGCCTTTCTCTTCGATCTCATCGACGCGGATTTGCGCGCCCGCGCGCCGGCGCTGGAAATCTCGGCGGGGAGCCCGGACCGCGCCGCGGTCGCCGCCATGCTGGCGGACAGCCGCGTACTGCTGGTCGATCATACGGAAATCGACGCCGGCCTGATCGCGGGCGCGCCCGCGCTGCGGTCGATCGTGTTTCTCGGGACCGGGGCGTCGAGCTATATCGACCTCGCGGCGGCGGAAAAGCATGGCGTCGCTGTGCGCACGATAAAGGGCTACGGCGACCGCTCGGTGGCGGAACACGCGATCGCGCTGTTGTTAGCGGCCGCCCGGCAGGTGGCGGCGATGGACCGCGCCATCCGCGCCGGCGGCTGGGAAACCCTCAACGGCGTCGAGCTCGCGGGCAAGACGCTGGGCGTAATCGGCGCCGGCGGCATCGGGCGCGAGACCGTGCGCCTGGGCGCCGCGCTCGGCATGAAGGTTCTCGCGTGGAGCCGGAGCGGCGTCCCCGCCGATCTGCCGTGCGAAGCGCGCCCGCTGGACGACGTGCTGGCGGCCGCGGACGCGGTGTCGCTGCACCTGGCGCTGACCGCCGGGACCGCGGAAATACTCGACGCGCGCCGCCTCGGCCTGATGCGTCCGGGGGCGATACTCGTCAACACGGCGCGCGGCGGGCTGATCGACGAGGCGGCGCTTGTCTCGGCCCTGCGCGCGCGGCGGCTGGCTCACGCGGCGCTCGACGTTTTCGCCGCCGAGCCGCCCGCGCCCGACAGCCCGCTGCGCCGCCTCGACAACGTCACGCTCACCGGCCACGCGGGCTTCATGACGCGCGAAGCCTCGCTCCGCTTGTTGCGCGAGGGCTTCGACCTGCTCCGCGAGGAGTGGGCGCGAACGGCGTAGCGCCCGCGCGGTCAATCGCCGGGCGGGAGTCCGCGCTGGGCGCGGGCGGCGCGCAGGGTGTTCTCGAGCAGGCAGGCGACGGTCATCGGGCCGACGCCGCCGGGGACGGGGGTGAGCGCGCCGGCGACCTCGACCGCTTCGGCGAACGCTACGTCGCCGACAAGGCGGGACTTGCCGCCGGCGGCGGGGACGCGGTTTATGCCGACGTCGATTACGGCGGCGCCGGGCTTTATCCAGTCGCCGCGCACCATCTCGGGGCGGCCGGCGGCGGCGACCGCGATGTCGGCGCGGCGGCAGGCGGCGGCGAGATCGCGGGTGCGCGAATGCGCCACGGTCACGGTGGCGTCGGCGGCCAGCAGGAGCAGCGCCATGGGCTTGCCGACGATGGCCGAGCGGCCGATTATCAGCGCCTCGGCGCCGCGCGTCTCCACGCCCGCGTGGGCCAGCAGGCGCATGACGCCGCGCGGGGTGCAGGGCGCGGGGCCCGGCGCGCCGGAGACCAGCCGCCCCGCGTTTTCCGGGTGGAAGCCGTCGACGTCCTTGGCCGGATCGACGGCCGCCACAACGCGCGCCGAATCGATCCCCGGCGGCAGCGGCAGCTGCACGAGTATGCCGTTTATGCCGGGGTCGGCGTTGAGCTCGGCGATCGTCGCCAACAGCGCCGATTCTCCGGTATCGGCGGGCAGGCGGCGCTCGACGCCGCGCATCCCCGCCTCGGCGACCGCGCAGGTCTTGTTGCGAACGTAAACGCGGCTGGCGGGGTCGTCGCCGACAAGCACGACGGCGAGGCCGGGGGGCGGGTCGAGTCGCGCCGCGCGGCGCGCGACCCCGGCGCGCAGTTCCGCCGCGACCGCCTTGCCGTCGATGATGCGCGCGCTTGCCATCGCGTTCTCCTTTCCGGGGCCGGGCGGCTTGCCAGCCGCGCGGGTTACGATAAACAAAGGCGGCGGTTGGGGCGTAGCCAAGCGGCAAGGCAACGGGTTTTGATCCCGTGATCCCTGGTTCGAATCCAGGCGCCCCAGCCAGCGGCCGCGCGCGAAGCGGCGAACGCGCCGATGGCGGCGAAGCCGCAAGCGCCCGCCCCCGCGAGCCGCCGCGCGCGGGCGGCGTCGACGCCGCCGAGCGCAACCACGGGCACGGCGCTCGCGCGCGCCAGCGCCGCGAAGCGGACGGGGCCGAGCGCCGGCGCGCCCGGATGGCTCGCGGTGGGAAAGACCGGCGCAAGCAGCGCGGCGCCCGCGCCGGCGCGCGCGGCGCGAACCAGCCCCGCGCGGCCGTGCGCGGCGGCGCTGCGCCAGCCGCGCCCGCGCCGCTTGCGCGCCAGCGCCTCCGGCATGTGCAGCCCCGCGCCGAGCCGCGCCGCGAGGCGCCAGTCGCCCGCGACGATAAAGCGCAGCCGCCGCCGCCGGCACAGCGCGGCAAGCGTTTTCGCAAACGATTCGCGGTCGGGCGCGCCGTAGTCGCGCAACAGGACGCCGGCGCCCGGCGGCAGCCGCCGCGCCGCCGCCAGCGGGTCCGCCAGGCGGCTCCGCTCGACAACGAGAATCGCCGCGGGCGGCGCTTGCGCGGCGCCCCTTGGGCGGGATGCGTTGCGGCGGCGGGGCGCCGCGAATATGCTCGCTTCGGGAGTTCTGCGGGAAAGCGGGCCGCGCGTCATGGGCGAGACTATAGACGTTGCCGGCAACCTGGCGATTGTGCGCGAGCGCGCCGCGGCCGCCGCCCGGGCCGCCGGACGCGCGCCGGATACGGTCGCCCTCGTCGCCGTGCCCAAGACCTTCGGGCCGGAGCGCGTGCGGCCCGCGCTCGCCGCGGGGCAGCGCATCTTCGGCGAAAACCGCGTGCAGGAAGCGCTGGAAAAATGGCCGCGCCTCAAGGAGGAGGGCGCGCCGGACGTCGAGCTGCGCATGATCGGCCCGTTGCAGACCAACAAGGTCCACGCGGCGGCGGCGCTGTTCGACGTCATCGAGACGGTGGATCGGCCGCGGCTGGCGGCGGCGCTGGCGCGCGTATTCGACCGCGGCGCCCCGCGCCGCGCGTGTTACGTGGAAGTCAACACGGGCGCGGAGCCGCAGAAGTCCGGCGTTTTGCCGGACGCCGCCGACGCCTTCGTCGAGGCGTGCCGGCGCGAATACGGGCTGCCGGTGGAAGGTCTGATGTGCCTGCCGCCGCACGGCGCGGACCCCGCTCCGCATTTCGACCTGTTGCGCCGCATCGCCGCGCGCAACGGCCTCGCGCATCTCAGCATGGGGATGACGGCGGATTACGAGACGGCGATCGCGCATGGCGCGACGCATGTGCGCGTCGGTACGGCGATTTTCGGCCCGCGCGCGCCGCGCGGCGGCTGACGGGGCGCCGTCGGCCCCGATTCGCGCCGATTCGCGGGCGCGAAAAAAATCCCGCTGCGGCGCGCAAGACGCTTGCCCCCCGCCCCGCGGGCGTTACGATGCCCGAATCGCCGAGCGCGCTTTCGAACCGACTTGGGGGAGGACAACTTGAGAGCCATGTACCAACGACACGCAAGGCGGCCCGGAGCGGTCGCCGCGGCGGTAGGAGCGGGCCTGTTCGCGGCCGCCGCCGCCATGCCGGCGCTGTCGGCGCCGATGACGACAAGCGACCAGCTGCTCAACGCGGCCGAGAACACGGCGGACTGGCTGACCACGCATCGCACCTACGACGGCCAGCGCTATTCGCCGCTCGACCAGATTAACAAGTCGAACGTCGCCGATCTCAAGGTGGCGTTCACCGTGGCGCTCGGCGGCACCGAGGGCGGCGGCTTCTGGCGCTACGGCAATATCGAGGGCACGCCGATCGTCGAGGACGGCATGATGTACATGCCGAACGGGTGGTCGGAGCTGAGCGCCATCGACCTCCGCGCCGCGGGCTCGGGCCCCGACATGATCAAGTGGGTGTACGACCCCGGCGTGGACAAGGACTGGGCCGGCAACGTCGCCTGCTGCGCCATCAACAACCGCGGCGTCGCGCTGTGGCAGGACAAGGTTGTCATGAGCGTACTCGACGGGCGCATGATGGCCATCGACAAGGAGAGCGGGGAGCAGGTCTGGCAGATCCAGCTCGCCGACCCGGCCATCGCCGAAACCATCACGGTCGCGCCGCTGGTGATCGGCGATCTCGCGATTACCGGCGTGTCGGGCGCCGAATACGGCATCCGCGGCTGGCTCGCGGCGGTGGACCTGAACACCGGCCAGGAGCGCTGGCGCCGCTACACCGTTCCCGGACCGGGCGAACCGGGCCACGAGACGTGGACCGACGATCACGACGCCTGGCTCACCGGCGGCGGCTCCACATGGCAGACCGGCAGCTACGACCCCGAGCTCAACCTCGTTTATTGGGGCGTCGGCAACCCGGGACCGGACTGGGATCACGACTACCGCCCCGGCGACAACCTCTACACCTCGGGCATGATCGCCATTAACCCGGACAACGGGAAGGTGGAGTTCCACTTCCAGTACACGCCGAACGATCCCTACGACTTCGACGGCATCAACGAGCTCATCCTGGTCGACACGCAGATCGCCGGGCAGGATCGCAAGGCGTTCATCCACGCCGACCGCAACGGCTTCTTCTACGCGGTCGACCGCACCGACGGCTCGTTCATCTACGGCCTGCCGTTCGTCAAGGACGTGAACTGGACCCGCGGCCTCGACAAGGTGACCGGCGTTCCGCTCGACTACGATCCGAACTCCGACCTGCAGACCTACGTCACCGAGTTCACGCCGAACCGCACGATCAAGACCACGACGTATTGCCCGAACGTGATCGGCGGCAAGAACTGGATGCCGATGTCCTACAGCCCGCGCACCGGCATGGCCTATGTGCCGACGGTCGAGAGCTGCATGCTCGTGAACAACGAGGAGGAAATCCCCGGGCCGGACGGCACCTATGTGCTGCGCGAATGGTTCTCGGGCGGCCTGCCGGACGTCACGACGGCCAAGAGCCTGAACGGCGACTGGCTGCACGGCAGCCTGACGGCGGTGGACATCGCCACCGGCAGCATCGTCAGGAAGCTCGATACGCGCTATCCGCTCATCGCCGGCGTGCTTTCGACCGGCGGCGGGCTGGTGTTCGTCGCGCAGCACGAAGGCAAGTTCTGCGCCTTCGACGACGAGACGCTCGACGAGCTGTGGTGCTTCCACATGAATACGCTCATCGACGCGCCGACGATGACCTACACGCTCGACGGCAAGCAGTACATTGCCGTGGCGTCGGGCGGCTGGGGCATCATCCCGACCTACTTCGCGCCCTCTTCGCCGGGGCTGGAGAAGATCCGCAACGCCAACCTGCTATGGGTGTTCTCGCTCTAGGCGAACGCGGAACCGAACGGCGCATCCGCGCCGGACGCGCAAGGGGCGGCCCGCAAGGGCCGCCCCTTTTTCCTTGGGAAAACGCAACCCCGCCGAAGGCGGGGCCCGGGACCGCGGCCTTCCAGGCCGCACGTTTCCGCAAGGCGTGCGATACTGTGTTGCCGGAGAGGCGCGGTCGTCGCGTCCCGCCCACCGGCGTTCGCGGTTGTCGAGACGTGCGGGCAGGATGCCCGCGGTCCCGGGCCCGCCTTCGGCGGGGTTGCGCTCCGGGGCGCCGCCGATTCGGCCGGGCGTTACTCCGCGGGAGCGCGGCGGATCTCGAACGCGGTCCGGCTGACGATCTCCTCGCCGTCGTCGCCGTAGCGGCGATAGAAGCGCGTCTCCATGTCGATTGCCTTGCCGTCAAGCGCCTTGTAGCAGTCTTCCTTGACGAACACGCCGCCGACCGGGCCTTCGCCCGGTTCGGGCTCGAGGCGCTCGCAGCGCCAGCCGGCGCCGCCGAACCGCGCGCGCACCGCGTTGGCGAGTATGCGCGCGCGGCGCTTCTGATACGCGCGCGCCTCAGGGTGCGTGAACACGCGGATGCCCTCGACCGTTCCGTCGGGCGCGAACAACAGCGAGATCAACACATCGTGCCCCGCCACCTGGGTACCCTCGAACTCCTCGTATTCGACGCCCGTGTCGTCGTATTCGAAGGCGACCTCGCGCAAGCCCCCGGCGTCCGGCGGGCATTGGGCGAAATCGCCCCAGCCGCCGATTTCGCCTTGCGGCGGCGCGCCGTTATTGCCGCAGGCAAAGCCCGCATAGCCCTCCGCCGGCAGGTCGGCGACGGCAAGGCCCGGCGTAAACTCGCGAATGTCGGCGCCCGCGCAGGGCGCGGCGGCCAGGGCGCAGAGCGCCGCCGCGGCGCCCGCGCGGCCAAGGCGGCGCGGTATCGTCATGGTTGCCTTCCGGTTCCGTATGCTTTCGGGAAAAGACGGGAAAGAAAGCGGCGCGACGGGTTGCGCAGCTCGAATCTAGGGTTATTCTCTCCCGCGCTCAAGGCCGCGTGGCGGGCCGCGCCGCCGACCCCGTCCGAAGAGTGCGCGCTCGGTTCGTTCGGGAGACGGCGTGCGGGCCGCCGCGCGGCGAGCGGCAATTCGCGGCGCCCCCGCGGGCGCTTCGTTGACAAGGGGAGGACCGGAATGAGAAAGACGATTGCCGCGCTGGCCGCGGTCGCGGCGCTGGGGTTCGCCGGCGCCGCCGTGGCGGAAGACATTCCGCACGAGGAGCAGACTTCGCCCGAACAGGTGAAGATGTGCGACGACAACCTGGCCATGTGCGCCGCCGGCGACGATAGCTGGGCGTGCGTCACCGCGCTCAAGACCTGCGTCGGAGACAAGCGCCAGGAAGCCATGACGCTGATGGCGGAGCACGGCTAGCCGTGTCGCGGTTTCGCGCGGCGCGCGCCCTTGCGCGCGCGCCGCGCGGGCTGCTCGTCCGGGCCGCCGCCGCCGCGCTCGCGCTGTCTGCGGGGGCCGCCGCCGCCGATTTCGAGGCCGGCGCCGACGCCCTGGAGCGGGGCGACTACGCCGCCGCAAGGGAGGCATGGACCGCCGCGGCGGCCGCGGGCGACGGGCGCGCGCAATTCGAACTCGCGACCATGCTCGCCAACGCCGTCGGCGTGGAGCGCGACGTGGTCTCGGCGTATGCGTGGTTTGCGCTCGCCGACGCCAACGGCGTGTCCGGCGCGCGCGAACGGTTCGAACTGCTGCTGCGCGACCATATCCCGCGCCACTGCCATTACGACGCCATGAAACTGGTGCGCGACTTCGAACGCGGCCAGCCGGAGCGCCTGACAAGCGGCGGCCGGCAGAATTCGCGCTGCTGGCGCATCCGCCAGCGCTAGGGCCGGCGCCCATGCCGGCGGGAGGATACGCTTGACCGTCCTTCGGATACTCGGCGCCCCGCGCCGCCGCGCGGCGCACGCGCTTGCCCGCGCCGTAATGCTGGCCGGCGCTGTCGCCGTCCTGTGCGGCGCCGCGCAGGCGCAGGTCGCCGCAAGCCATCCCGGCGCCTCGGTGTACAAGACCGCCGGCTGCATAACCTGCCACAAGTGGCACGGCATGGGCGGCACGGGCTACGGCGGCACGCCGGTCAACTTCCGCGAGATATGGCTCGACCGCGACCAAATCGTCGAGGTCGTCGCCTGCGGCCGGCCGGGAACGGCCATGCCCTATCACCACCGCGCCGCCTACGCGGGCTACGACTGTTACGAGGGCATGCGGCTCGACGAGTTCCTGCCGGAGGACCGACCGGGCAAATCCCGCTCGATCCTGAATACGCGCCAGGTGCGGCAGGTGTCGCAGTTTATCCTCGACCACTTCGCCGGCCGCCCCAACGAGCCCGTGGCGGCGGATTGCGAACTGTTTTTCGGGACGTCGCGCATGTGCCGCAATCTCGACCGCGCCATGAACGCGGGCGGCGGCGGAGGGCATTGACGATGGACGCGCGCCGAACGCTCGCCTCGCTGGCGCTGCTGTGCCTCGCCGCCGCGCCGGGCGCCGCGCTCGCCGGCGCCGAGGCCGACCGCGACGCCGGCAACGCTGCCTGGAAGGCGCAGGACTACGACCTTGCCGCGCAATACTGGCGCGCCGCGGCGGAAGCCGGCGACCGCGCCGCGCAAAACAATCTCGGCTTCCTCTACCGCAAGGGCTTCGGTGTCGGCAAGGACGAACGCGAGGCGGCGCGCTGGTATCTGCGCGCCGCCAACCAGGGCCTCGTGGACGCCATGACCAATCTCGGCATGTTGTACGACGAGGGCTTCGGCGTGCCGATGGACCATGTCGAGTCCTACAAGTGGTTTCTGCTGGCGCATCGCGGCGGCCACCCCGGCGCGCGCGCGCATCTCGACATTCTCGAGGCCGACGGCTTCGTGGACGAGGCCGCCATCGCCGAGGCGGCGCGCCGCGCCGGCGCCTGGACCGCAACGCCCGAGTAGCGCCCCCCGGCCCTCGCTGCGCCTCGAGCCCCTTGAATCCGGGCCGGCGCAAACACACATGCCGCGCCGGTCGCCGACGACCGAACGAGCCACGGGAAGGAGACCCCGCGCAATGCCGGACCACGCCGCCCCGCCCCGGGAACCGCAGGACGCGACTTCGCAAGCCGCGGCCGAGGCGCCGCCCGAAACGCACGAGTTCAAGGCCGAGGTCGGCAAGCTGCTCGACCTGATGATCAACTCACTCTACTCCCGCAAGGAGATATTCCTGCGCGAGTTGATCTCGAACGCCTCCGACGCCTGCGACAAACTGCGCTACGCCGCCATCGCCGCCCCGGAACTGCTGGCCGGCGACCCCGAACTCGCCATCGACATCGAGATCGACAAGGACGCGCGGCTCGTGCGCGTCGCCGACAACGGCATCGGCATGAACCGCGGCGATCTCATCGAGAACCTCGGCTCCGTGGCGCGGTCGGGAACGCAGGCGTTCCTCGCCGCCATGAGCGAGGACGCCGCCGCGAACGCGGGGCTGATCGGCCAGTTCGGCGTCGGCTTCTATTCCGCCTTCATGGCCGCCGACCGCGTCGCGGTGACGAGCGGCCGCGCGGGCGAGGACACGGCGTGGCGCTGGAGCTCGGAAGGGACCGGCGCCTACACGGTGGCGTCCGCCCCCCGCGAGCGCCGCGGAACGACCGTCGAGCTGCACATCCGCGAGGGCCTCGACGAGTTCCTCGAAGAGTACCGCCTCCGCACAATCGTCAAGACCTATTCCGACCACATCGCGCTGCCGATCCGCTTCGCGGGCGAGAAAGACGAAAGCGAAACGGTCAACCGCGCCTCGGCGCTGTGGACGCGCCCGAAAAACGAAATCGAGGCTGACCAGTACACGGAGTTCTACCGCCACGTCGCCCATGCATTCGACGAACCGTGGCTCACCCTGCACAACAAGGCCGAGGGCCGGATGGAATATACGAGCCTGCTGTTCGTTCCGTCCTCGGCGCCGTTCGACCTGTTCCACCCCGAGCGCAAGCACGGCGTGAAACTCTACGTCAAGCGCATATTCGTCACCGACGATTGCGAGGGGTTGGCGCCGCGCTGGCTGCGGTTCGTGCGCGGCATCGTCGATTCGGAGGATCTGCCGCTCAACGTCAGCCGCGAAACCCTGCAGGACAACCCCATCCTGGCGCGCATCCGCGCCGCGCTGACCAAGCGCGTGCTCGGCGCGCTCGAGAGCAAGGCCGGAAAGGAGCCCGAAGCCTACGCCGAATTCTGGGACAATTTCGGCGCCGTGCTCAAAGAGGGGCTCTACGAAGACGCCGAGTTCCGCGAGCGCCTGCTCGGCCTGCTGCGCGCGAAATCCACGCGCGGCGAAGGGCTCGTGAGCTTGGCCGACTATGCCGGGGCCATGAAGACGGGGCAGAAGGCGATCTACACCATCGCCGGCGACAACGCCGAGGCGTTGCGCAACAGCCCGCAAATCGAGGGCTTCGCAGCCCGCGGCGTCGAGGTGCTGCTGTTCGACGACCCGGTGGACGACTTCTGGCTCGGCGCCGTCGGGGAATACGACGGCAAGCCCTTCCAATCGGTCACGCGCGGCGATGTCGATCTGTCGGAGATCGAAGGCGGAGACGCGGAGAAAAAGGCCGACGCGCCGCCCCCGCCCGCCGGGATGGAGACGCTGGTGGCCGCTTTCAAGCAGGCGCTGGAGAAATCGGTCAAGGACGTGCGCGCCTCGTCGCGGCTTACCGACAGCGCGGTCTGCCTGGTGGCCGATTCGTCGGGCCCCGACATGCACTTGGAGCGCATGCTCAAGCAGCACCGCCAAATCGATTCCGCAAACCGGAAGATACTGGAGCTCAACCCCGGCAACCCCCTGATCGCCGCGCTGGCGGCGCGCGCCGGGGAGTCGCCTTCCGACCCCGCCATAGGCGAGGCCGCGGAGCTGCTCCTCGATCAGGCGCGCATCGTGGAAAGCGAGCCCCTGCCCGACCCCGCCGCCTTCGCCCGCCGCATGACCGACGCGATGACGCGCGCATTGCGCGCGTAGCGCGCCCTTCCCGGCGGCGCCGCGCGGGCCGGAGACGTATATAACGGCGCGGTGCGGGCCTTCGGGCGGCAATGGGGGAAAGAACGGACATGAGCGACAATCTCACCAACGCGATCGGCGCGCAGCAGGGCATCGAGATATTCGCCGGCGCGGCGGCGGTAGCGCCCCCGCGGCGCGCGCGGCCGGAAAAAACCATCGCCGAAGCCGCGCGCGAAATCCCCGTATTCGCCGAGACCGGCGTGCTCGTCGTGGGCGGCGGGCCGGCGGGGACCGCCGCCGCCGTTACCGCCGCCCGCTTGGGCGCGGAAACGATCCTCGTCGAGCGCTACAACCATCTCGGCGGCCTCTCCACCGGCGGCCTCGTCATCTGGATCGACCGCATGACCGACTGGAGCGGCCGCCGCGTCATCGCCGGCTTCGCGGAAGACATCCTCGATCGCCTGCCCCGCGGCGCCGTGCAGGGGCCGCCGCGCGCCGACTGGGGATCGCGCGACGCCGCGACCGCCGCCTACTGGGCCGAACGCACCTCCGCCTATCACGGCATCGTAACGTGGGCGCCCACCGTCGATCCCGAGGCGCTCAAGACCGCCTCGCTCGACATGACGCGCGAGGCCGGCGCGCGGCTGGTCCTGCACGCCTGGGCGGCGGAGCCCATCGTCGAGGACGGCCGCATCCGCGGCGCAATCTTCGAAAGCAAGGAAGGACGGCAGGCGATACTCGCCGAGGTCGTCGTCGATACGACCGGCGACGCGGACCTCATGGCCCGCGCCGGCGCGCCCCTCGCCGGCGACATCGACCGCGGCGACATCCACCATTGCGTCAACACCGCTTTCCTCGCCGGCGGCGTCGACATGGAGCGCTGGCTCGCCTTCCGCCGCGGCGACCGCCAAGGCTTCGCCGATTTCATGGCGCGCGGGCGCGAATCGGCGGGGCCGTTCGAAAAACCCTTCGTCTCGTGGCGCAACGACGTCGCGCTGTTCATGGGGCCGCGGCTGTCGGGCTACAGCGCCGTCAACGTGGAAGACCTGACCGAAGTCGAACTGCGCTCGCGCGCGCTCGCCGACCGGCATATCGCATTCTACCGCGCCCATGCGCCGGGTTTCGGGGCCGCCTTCCTCATGCTCGGCGCGCCGCAGATCGGCGTGCGGCACAGCCGCCGCATTACCGCCGACCGCATGGTGACGCGCCCGCAATGGGACGCGGGAACCGTCTGGGACGACGAAATCGGCGTGTCGCCCTCATTGTCGCCGAAGTTCCCGAGCGTCTCGGTCCCCTATGGCGCGCTGCTGCCCCGGGGCGTCGAGGGCGCGCTCGCCGCCGGACGCCACATCGCCTGCGACGCCAGCTCGCACTCGTTCCTGCGCGAGATTCCGCAATGCTGGCTTTCCGGCCAGGCCGCCGGCGCGGCGGCCGCCCTCGCCGCCGAATCCGGCGCAACCCCGCGTGCGCTGGCCCCCCGCGCCGTCCAGCGCGCCCTCTTGGCGCAAGGCGCCTACCTCTCCCCCCGCGCCGCCGCCCTCGCCCGCCCCCAACCCCAAGCCGCCGCCGGCTAATGCGTGACGGTCCGAAGCATGATACAGTGTACTTGTAGCCAAGCTATTTTGGCGCTACCGTGCGATCATGCTGTGGCGGTCGCACAGCGCCATTGCCGGAATATCGGAAATGATCGAACCTGATTCGGGTATGCGACGCCCTGTCGCGAATCGCAATCGCCGCCCAAAGTTGTGCGGGCTGGCGGGCGCAGTCGTTGGCGCTGGACAGCCGGGCTTCGGGATTGACTGCGCTTCGGTCGAACCTCGTCGACGGGCCGCCGAACGCTGGGCGATTCGCGTTTCGGCGGGACTGCCACGCCATCAAGGGCAACCCGGGCCGCTGGAACGATGTGAAATGCTCGGCATGTGCAATCGTTTACGCTTCCGACCGCATCGTTTGGGTAACGTCGTGTATATGTTCGATGCGACGGCGCGACGGTGCCGGAATCGGGATAGTTTCAGCGGTGGCATGCGCCACGGGCGTTCGCGGCGGCTGGGGGTAATACCCTTCCCGCTGCACCGTCGTTGGAGCGGGCAGCGCTTTCGGCGCCCCGAACAACCGGCGGCCCCCGCGCGCAACCGCCGTGTTCGCGTCGCAAAGACGGCCGTAGTAGCTCATTATGCAGGAGGTAGAAATGGCTTCTCGGAGCACGACAAGCACATCGGTGGATCTCTGCATCCACGATATACTGATCGACCGCGACAACCCCCGCGTTGCGCACTTGGAGCATCATCTCGATACCGAACACGGTATAATACTGTCGTTGAATGAGGGTGCCGACGTTGGCGTGGACGACGCGCCGGACCGCTCGCAAGCAGAACGCACAACTTACGGGAAGCTGAGGTCGTCGATTCGCGCTCACGGCGGGATTATACACCCAATCATCGTAAGGCGAAATGCCGACGGGCAGCTGATCTGTATAGAGGGAAATACACGATTAGCTATATACAAAAAATTTCATGAGAACGGCGAGCCAGGCGATTGGTTGCGAATACCATGCATAGTGTTTGAAAATGCCTCCGCCAGTGAAGTAGATGCCATTCGCTTGCAAGCTCATCTCGTCGGACCTCGGCCTTGGTCGCCTTACGCGAAAGCGCGCTATCTTCATACCCTTTCCCAACGTCAACACATGAAATGGAAAGATATCACCAATTTCGCGGGTGGGAATGTGTCCGATATCCAGAAACAAGTTCAAGCATACGAGGATATGGAGACGCATTACAGGGGCGTCATCCCGAGCGACGACGAATTCGACATTCAGAAATTCAGTGGATTTCGCGAATTGCAGACACCGGCTATCGAGTCGGCGTTGTCTAAAGCGGGATTCACAAAAAGGGATTTTGCGCAATGGATTCATGAAGATAAATTGAAACCTTTGGGCACTATACGTAGTTTGCCAGCAATTCTGGGCGATTCGGAAGCACGGCATCTGTTTCTTGGCGATGGCGGCACAGCCAAACAGGCGTTGCTGCATTTGGAGAAACGGGAAGGACCAGAGCCCGGATTGGAAACCATACCGTTGGACCGCATCGCTCGGCATCTTCGAACGAAATTGACGAGCCCGAGAGTATACGACGAGATCCAAGAAAGCGAACAATCCATCCTTCTGGATGAATTGGAACATCTTGCCGATGCGCTGGACAGCATTTTTAATGCGCGATGATAGACGGATTTCCGATGACCGAAACCATACAGCACCGAGACCTCGTTGGTTGTATGGCCGAATGGGTCCGCCAGCGATACGTATCGTTGTACAGTTTCAGCGTGTTGGTCGACGTGCCGACGCAGCCCGGTTCGCCGAGGGTCGACATGATCGGTGGATACCGGCCCGACCTGTTAGCTCAGGATTCGCCGGTCACTACGAGGGTTATTGGCGAGGCGAAAACACGACGAGGGCTTCGAAGCGCGAGAGCCGTGGCGCAAGCGAGGGCTTTCGTCGGGTACCTTGGCCTTGTGCAATGCCAAGGCCTTTTTGTGTTATGCGTACCCCGCAGTGCTACTGCCGAGGCGCGTTCCCTTGCACGCAAGCTGCTACTCGAAACGCACTACGCCGTACCCGTATGCGTGCTTGACGACGTGGGCAGGGCAACAATCCACAGCGAGGCGTCGTGGCGCTAAAGCTAAATCGAGCGCCTTCTCTGGAGGCCAAGCACACCGCATTGCCGTATCAACTCGATGCGGCGCGCGCTCTTGCGCCCCTGCCCTACGGCGCTGTATTTCACGAGCCGGGACTCGGGAAAACAAAAATCGGGCTGGATATTGCCCTCGATTGGCTTGCCAGCGATGCGGTGGATTCGGTTGTTATTGTCACGAAGAAAAGTCTAGTAAATAATTGGATAAATGAAGTAAATAAGCATGTATGGATAACTCCTCGTATAATAGGTACGAACAGAGCAGCAGATAGATCCGCAGTCAATCGGCCGGCATTACTGTATATTATGCACTATGAGGCGGCTGTGCGCAATGAATCTCTACTCGGATTATTTCTGCGCGCGAGACGCGTAGGGGCGGTTCTCGACGAAGCACACAAGATCAAGAACCCGGCAAGCGTACTAACGCAGACGTTTCTGCGACTAGCAGCCGCGTTCAAGCGCCGATTGATCATGACCGGCACGCCCGTGGCGAATCGGCCGCACGACATATGGGCGCCGATATGCTTTCTTGACGGTGGCAAAGCCTTGGGCGCCGATTACGTTGGGTTTCGCCGACGATACGACCTGCGCACAGACGAACCAGCGGAAGCTTATGCCCGCGATCTGGAAAGTATTTTCGAGAGAATTCACCGATTTACTGTTCGCGAAACCAAGTTATCGTCGGGCATTACTTTGCCTGACAAAGTAATAATCACAGAGTATGTCAATCTAGCTTTGGAACAGCGACGTCTATACGACCTCTATCGCGCCGAACTACGCGCCCAGATAATCCGTAACGGCAAGCCGCAATACGACGACGCTGAGGTGGTGTTGAAGCGCTTAACCCGCCTGATACAGTGCGCCGCCAACCCCGCCATGATTGACGACGGCTACGTCGAAGAACCGGCGAAACTGCCGGTACTCCGCCGCTTGGTCGCCCACGCAGTCGATGCTGGCGACAAGGTGATCGTTTGGACCGCCTTCGTGAAGGGTGCTACCATATTGTTGCGCGCGTTGGCTCGCTACCGGGCTGTCGGCGTACACGGGGGGGTAAGCATGACTACGCGTCTCCGCGCCATAGAACGTTTCTGCACCGATTCGCACTGTCGCGTGCTGGTCGCGACTCCGGGATCGGCCAAGGAGGGCCTGACGCTTACCGTCGCGAACCGAGCCATTTTTTTCGACCGTGGGTTTAGCCTCGACGACTATCTACAGGCCCAAGACCGCATACACCGGCTGTCGCAGGCGCGGCGATGCCACGTGGTGAACCTAATCGCACTTGACACGGTAGACGAATGGGTCGACAAACTGCTATCGCTAAAGCAGGCAGCAGCGGCGGTGGCGCAGCGTGATATCGACGCGTCCGAATACAGTGAACGGGCGGGCGACGACCTTGACGCGCTGTTGGCCGCCGTTCTACGACGGGGAGAGCATCCATGACTCGCTACCTTCCGATTCTCGGCGCAAGCAAACGTATGCGATTGGAAAACGTCCCCATAACCGAACTACGGTTCATGGTAGATAATCCGCGCGTGTACGAAGAGACGCTGGGTTCGCCGCGAACGCAGGCGGCCCTGATGGCGACCTTGGAACGTAAAGGGTATGTCAAGACGTTGGTCGCGGATATACGCCGCCAAGGGGGCGTGCAGGTACCGCTGACCGTGATCGAACAAGATGACGGCAAGACCGTCGTTGACGGTAACGGTCGACTGGCGGCGCTGCGACGATTGGCTAACGACGATCCGAATAAATGGCGAACAGTCAGGTGCGAAATAATTGAAGACAAGATAACACATGCCGAGCTGCTCGCATTGTTAGCCCAACGCCATCTCACCGGTCAAGCAAAGTGGGAGAGCTATGAACAGGCCAATTTCCTGTATCGGAGCCATCACGACCACCATATGAGCCACGACAATCTAAAATTATACACAGGATTGAGTACACGAAAAATAAGAACGTTGATCAATACGATACAAGAAATGAGAGATAATAGAGACGATGACCGAAGCCATTGGAGTGCCTATAACGTCTTGTTAACCACCAGAGACATCGTGAAGGGGTGTCAACGAACACCTCACCTGAAGAATCGCCTCCGCCAGATTATCAAAAACGAAGACGATGGTGCCACTGCGCAAGACATACGGAGAAAAATCCCCGAAATTCTAAACGGGCATCGACGAAATCTTAACCAATTTATTTCTGGGGACAAGAGTCTCGCCGAAGCCTATCGTGTAGCCGAAGGTGCTGGAAATTTAACTAAGCGCGTTGCCGAATTTCGGGTCTGGCTTGAAGACGTCGGACAAGAATCAGAGTTAGGCAAACAACCGCAGAACGAACAAAATGCGTTCGAGCAGCAGCTGAAAAAGACCCGTCGGTTAATAGCCGATATCCTTGATTATATGCGCGACAGAGGGGAAAATTAGCCATGACGAATATCCTGCTAATCGAACCTGGCTACCCGAATAAGTATCCTCCGCTCGGATTAATGAAGTTAGCCACGTATCACGGTGTTCGCGGGCGCGGCGATCGCGTCAATTTCGTAAAGGGCGTCGACCGCCGTGTGCTTGATCGCGCATGGGACCGTGTTTACGTGACCACGCTGTTCAGCTTCGAATGGCGGCGAACCGCCGCTGCGGTCGACTTCGCCATTGAAGCAGCCGGAAACCAGCCGGAGCGGGTGTTCGTTGGCGGTGTTGCTGCGTCATTGATTCATGAGGCGTTCGTCGCTGAGCCGCGTTGGGCAGGCGTTCGATTCGTTAGAGGCCTGCTCGACGGGCCGCCCGCGCACGCACTTGGCTTATCAGCAGCCGACGGCGACTTCGGCGCGGACGACATCCATGGTCGACCGATAGAAGAACTCACTCCTGACTATGGCATACTTGACCAACTTCAGTATCGGTATCCGGTGCATGATGCGTACTTCGGATACGCCTCCCGTGGCTGCGTAAGACGATGCGCGTTTTGCGGTGTGCCCCGTTTGGAGGGCGCGCAACGTGACATGCCTCCGATTCGGCAACTGGTCGAAGGAGTAGATTCCACACATGGACCGAAGAAAGATCTGATACTAATGGACAATAATGTTACCGCATCGGCGCGTTACCGGGAAGTAATCGCAGAAATTCGCGACTTGGGATTCGTACCGGGTGCAATAATGGAACGGAAAGGGAGGCGACGAGCCAAGCGGCGGGTGGATTTTAACCAAGGAGTAGATGCACGCATTCTGGCGAAGTCTCCGATGTATTTAAGGGAGATGGCAACCATATGTGTAAGCCCCTTGCGAATAGCGTTCGATCATATAGGTGTCCGCAAAGTTTACGAAAGATCTGTACGTATGGCGGCAGACAATGGTATTTTTTCGCTGTCGAACTACATGCTTTACAATTTTATGGATACGCCGGTCGATCTGTACGAGAGGATGAGATTGAATATACAGCTGAACGAGGATCTTGGCATTCGAATATGGTCGTTTCCTATGAGATATCAGCCGGTGACGCTCAAGGATCGCTCCCACGTAGGAAAGAATTGGAATAGATACTATCTGCGTTCATTTCAAATTATGCTGCAGGCGACCCGTGGTATTATAAGCGGCAACCCGTCCTTTTTTGCGCGAGCATACGGTGCGGACCGTCGGGAATTTCTACGCATGCTAAGCTTTCCACATGCATTTATTTTTTACAGGAACCATTATGAGAACGATGAGGGGAAATCGGTTTTCGATGAGTACACCGCGTTGCGCGGTCGGTTTTCGCGAAGTCAAGAGGAAGAGCTGATACAACTGCTTGCCGCGCCCACCGCTCACGGGGTCAGAGGCGGTGCTCAGTACCTACGATATGCCGATGACCGAAGTATCGATCCTCTTGTTCGCCAAGCTCTGCGATTTCATACATTGGATACCAAAGATAAGGTCACAAAGAAGGATTGGCCGATTCCTACATTGCTCCCGATACTTAATCCCGATCCGGTGTTTCCGAACGACGATGAAATTGTCGAGGACGCCGGGCTTTTTGACCACGAGTACGCTCTTGGTGGGATGCACGGCCAAGCAACTCGTAGAGAGGAGGAGTGAAAAGTTGTCGAACAGAAAGAGTGAAGTTTCGCGGACGACCGGCGGCGGTATAACCGGGGTGGAGGAATCTGCCGTGGGGAGCAGCATACTTGATCTTGTGGCAACGGCAATGTACGATGACCCGTTGGCGCTGTACCGGGAGTACCTGCAGAATGCGGTGGACGCGGCGGATGCGGCGGGCTCGCCGCAACGAATGGTCGAGGCTCATGTTCATGTTAAGATCGACCGAATCGGTGGTAACGTAGTAATTCGTGATAACGGGCCCGGCCTATCCCGATCCTTGGCCATTCGATCTTTGGTACCCATAGCGCGCAGCGCGAAAGAGCGGGGAGTATACAGGGGATTTCGCGGTATTGGCAGGTTGTCAGGGCTTGCGTTCGGCGAGTCGGTGATTTTTCGCACCCGATCGCGCGGCGACAGCACTGTCACTTGCATTCGATGGGATGGCAGCAAGCTTCGCCAGAAAATTCGGAGCGAACACCCCCCCGACCACGCCGTACTCGCAAGCGTCGACGTTAAGTCGGTTTCCGGAAGCGGGTATCCTGAGCACTTTTTTGAGGTCGAAGTAGGCAACATAGCTCGGTACGCCGCCGGATTAGTGCTCAATCGTGAGGCTGTTCGGGACTATATCGGCCAAGTATGTCCGGTTCCGATGCAGCCAGTATTTCCGTTCGCTCGACGTATCGAGAGAATTCTAAGCGACGTGGGCCAAGGTGCGCTACTTCATGTTTTCTTGGACAACGAGTCGGTATTTGTCACGCGCCCACACGGGCAAAGTGCCGACGATTCCCAAGAGTCGAATGCAACCTTTTGCGAGTTAGAGCCGATAACTATTCCCACAATAGGTGGACGTGAGAATGCGGCCGTCGGCTGGGTCGCGCACTGGTCGTATCGTGGAGCGCTATCGAAGGATAGCGGTGTCCGCGGGATTAGGGCGCGTGTCGGTAATATACAGATCGGAGATGAAAGTGTTTTCACTCATCTTTTTACCGAGGATCGTTTTAATAAATGGTGCGTTGGGGAGATTCATGTTCTGGATCAGTATATTGTACCGAACGGACGGCGGGACTATTTTGAGGTGGGACCGCAGCTTCGCAACCTTGAGAATCGTCTCGGTCCTGTATTTCATGACATTGTTGCAAGATGTCGCAAGGCATCCGCACAGCGTAACGGAGCAAGAAGAATTCGAGCTGCGTTGGCCCATCTGGATAGCGCGTATCGTGTGGCGTCGTCGGAATGGTTGTTCCCGGAAGATGGAAAAGGAGTAGTTGAGTACGCGCTGCGAGTTGTCGATAAAGTAAAAAAGAATGTGGTGCGGGGAAGTGCTAATGAGCGGTGGCCGGTCGAATTAGATGAAATTAAGGAAAAATTGGACGCGGCTGATGTCCAGCATTATAGCGTGTTATCGGAAGATGTGAGCGATGTGCAACGTAATGCCGTCAGGCGAGTTTTCCGCGCGATGCTTCAGAATTCTCCGAGCTCTGTTTCCCAGATCGACGCGATCATGCGTTCTCTAAAATTTCAAGATAAGGAGGACTGAAATAATCTGCAAAATCGTCGTCACAAAGATAGACTCTTTGCCATTGGTAGCATCGTAGCCATGCAACGCCACCTCGTCGAACCGCGCGCTCTTGAATGCTCGCGGAGCACGGTCTCAATAACCTGCCGCGCCTTCCGCAATTCCTTGCCCCTCATGATTGCCAAGCCCTCCCAATGCCCGAAGCCGCCGACGGTCGCCCCCCCCCCCCCGCGACAGCCGAGAACCCCGCGTCCGTCGCACGCCCGTTATGCTACACTGACCGCGCACCGCGTGCGAGGCGTTGTCAGTGGCCCGAGGCGCGCAGGCAGCGGGTGGCATTGCCGAAGTAGCGCCGCATCGGCGTCCGCGTGCGGTCCCGCCGTGCCGGCGAAGACGGGGTGCGGCCGCGTGTCACGGTATCCGGCGTCCGCATTCTCCCACCCGCCTCGCCGCCCCGTATGCGCGGCTCGTCTTGCGCCGTCACGCGGTTCGGCGACGTGCGGGCTGGAAGCTCGCGCACACCACGCCACCTTCGCGGTGGTAGCGGTACCCAAACCGCGTCGGAAAATACCGGCGTGACAGCACGCTATGGTACCCGATTCATGACCGGCGGCGTAGCGGCGATGATGGCGTGCGGCGTTCGATTCGCGCCGCGCGCGTTCGGACCGCTGACATACAGGACCGCGATGGCGCGCCCGGCCTGCCGGCGTCGGCGCAGGCAACCTGGCCGGAACTGCGGCATGTCTTCGCCGACGGCGCCCATGCCGGCCCCAAACCCGAAACCGCACCGCACAGTCGCGGGCAACGGACAATCGGGATCGTCAAGCGCTCCGACGCCGCGTCGGGCTTCGAACTGCCGCGCAGACGCTGGGTAGTCGAGCGCACGCTGGCGTGGCTCGATCGCAACCGCCGCCTCGCCAGGGACTTCGAAACCGCTATCGAAAGCGCCCGCGCATGGCTCTTCCTCGCCAGCGCCCAGCTCCTCGTCAGGCGACTGGCCAAAGCCAAATCACGGTGACCGAATTACGGTACAGGCTCTCAGATCAGCTGCATGTCGCGGAGGGAGGCGTGGCCGGTGCGGGCTATGACTATGTGGTCGCGGACCTCGATGCCGAGCGCCCTGCCGGCCTCGATGACGTCCTTTGTGACTGCGATGTCCTGGCGCGACGGGGTTGGGTCGCCGGAGGGGTGGTTATGCACGAGAATGATCGCGCTGGCGCCGAGGGCGAGGGCGCGGCGCACAACCTCGCGCGGATAGACCGGCGCGCGATCGATCGTTCCCGCCGTCTGCCGTTCGTCGGCGATCACCGTGTTTCTGCGGTCGAGAAAGACGATGTGGAACTGTTCGGTCTCGCGGTCCTGCAACAGGGCCTTGCAGTAATCGAGTATGGCCTGCCAGTTGCCGAGCGCCGGGCGGTCGATGACGCGGTTGCGCAGCGCGCGGTGCATGGCAGCCTCGACCGTTTTGATCGCCACCGCCGACGCCTCGCCCACGCCTTCCACCTGCCGCAGGCGTTCGGGCTCGGCGCCGATGGTTTCGGCGAACCCGCCGAAAGTGCGCAGCAGCTCCCGGGCGATGGGCTTGACGTCGCGGCGGCCCACCGCCTGGTAGAGCAGCAGTTCGAGCAGTTCGTAGTCGTGCAGCGCGTCGCCGCCGCCTTTCAGGAACCGCGCGCGCATGCGGGCGCGGCGCCCCGCGGCGTCGTCCGGGCGGTCCGGGCGGTCCACTGGCGCTCAGCCGTAGGGCGGGCGGTGCAGGCCGGCCGGCGAGAAGGTAAACACCTCGCCGCCATCGGCGGTCACGCCGACGGTATGCTCGAACTGCGCCGACAGCGACCGGTCGCGGGTGACGGCCGTCCAGCCGTCGGCGAGGACCTTCACCTCGCGGCCGCCGAGATTGAGCATCGGCTCGACGGTGAAGAACATGCCTTCGCGCAGTTCGGCGCCTTCCCCCGGCCGGCCGTAATGCAGCACGCTCGGCGCGTCGTGAAAGACCCGTCCTATGCCGTGGCCGCAAAACTCGCGCACCACCGAGCAGCGCGCCGCTTCGGCGTGCGTCTGGATCGCGTGGCCGATATCGCCCAGCGTCGCGCCCGGGCGCACCGCCTCGATTCCCCGCATCATCGCTTCGTAAACGACGTCGGTGAGCCGCCGCGCCTTGCGCGTCACCTTGCCGAGCCAGAACATGCGGCTCGTGTCGCCGTGCCAGCCGTCGAGAATGACCGTGACGTCGATATTCACGATGTCTCCCTCGGCCAGCCGCTTCGTATCGTCGGGTATGCCGTGGCACACTACGTGGTTCACCGAGGTGCAGATCGAGCGCGGGAAGCCCTTGTAGTCGAGCGGCGCCGGCGCCGCGCCGCGGGCGACGATGAACTCGTGGCAAATCCGGTCGAGCTCGCCGGTCGTGACGCCCGGTTGGACCATCGGCGCGATGCGGTCGAGCGTTTCCGCCGCCAGCCGCCCGGCGCGGCGCATGGCCGCGAATTCTTCCGGCCCGTGTGTCTTGATGAACTCGGTCATGCCCCGCGCCGCCCGCCGGTTTCCGCCATCGTAGCGCGCTCAGTCGCGTATGGGCAGGGGCGCGTCGAGCGCGATGCCGCGCGTCGTCACGCGGCACGCGCGGCAGAGCGCCTCGACGCCGGCGGCGCGCGCGGCGTCGAACGCGGCGCCGTAATCGGGGTCGATATCGCGCGCCACGCGGAACTCGCGGCAGTCGGCGCGCTGGACGATATAGAGCACCGCCGCGCGCCCGCCAGCTTGCGCCACGGCGGCGAGTTCGGCCATGTGTTTCGCGCCGCGCTTCGTGACGGCGTCGGGGAACGCCGCCGCCGGCCCGCGTTTCAGATGCACGTTTTTCACCTCCACGTGGCAGCTGCCGCGCGCGGGGTCTTCCAGCAGCAGGTCGATGCGCGAGTTCCGGCCGTAGCGCACTTCGCGGCGCATGGCGGCGTAGCCCGCCAGTTCGGGCGGCGTCCCGGCGGCGATCGCCTCCGCCGCCAGCGCGTTGGGCCGGGCGGTGTTCACGCCCACCAGCCCGCCGCCGGCGCGGACCAGCTCCCACGACCAGCGCAGTTTGCGCGCCGGGTTGCGCGCGGGCGCCAGCCAGACTTCCATGCCGGGCTCGGCCAGCCCGGTCATCGCGCCGGGGTTCGCCACATGCGCGACGACGGCGCCGCCTTCCGCCAGTTCGACATCGGCGAGAAAGCGCTTGTAGCGCGCGATCAGGCGGCCCGGAACCAGGGGATCGGGAAACTCCATCGGCGCAATGGATAGGCGGCGGCGCGCGCGGCGGCAAGCGGCGCTTTGGCGGCGCGCCCGCTCTCGGGTATGCTGCCGCCGACGGCACGACGCGAGGGAGGCGTCGCGATGACCGAAATCGACGCGCAACCGAGCGCTTCCGCGCTCATTATCGGCAACGAGATCCTGTCCGGCCGCACCGGCGACGCGAACCTGCGCCATATCGCCAAGCGGCTGGCCGACCACGGCGTGCGCCTCGCCGAGGCGCGCGTGGCGCCCGACGACAAGGCAGCCATCGTCTTCGCGGTCAACGAACTGCGCGCGGCCTACGACTATGTGTTCACCACCGGCGGCATCGGCCCCACGCATGACGACATCACCGCCGAGTGCGTGGCGGAGGCGTTCGGCGTCCCGCTGATCCAGAACCCCCGCGCGCGCGCGATACTCGAGGCCATGTTCCGCGAGCGCAAGATCGAGCCCAACGAGGCGCGCCTGCGCATGGCCAACACCCCCGAGGGCGCCGTGCTGGTCGAGAACTCCGTGTCGGGCGCGCCGGGGTTCCGCATGGACAACGTGTTCGTGCTTGCCGGCGTGCCGGCGATCATGCAGGCGATGCTGGAGGCGGCGCTCGCGGGCATTCCCGGCGGCAAGCCGATGGCCGCGCGCACCGTCACCGCCTATCTGCCCGAGGGCACGCTGGCCGGCCCGCTGAAGGAGCTTCAGGCGGGCTACCCCGACATCGACATGGGCAGCTACCCCTTCTACCAAGTGGGGCGCCACGGCTCGAACCTCGTGCTGCGCGGCATGGACGCCGCGCGCCTCGACGCCGCGGTGGGGGAGCTCATGCGAATCGTCGGCGAGCTCGGCGGCGACCCCGAACTCCGCGAGACGTAATACATACATACGCAACACAGGGAGAGTTTTCATGCGCGGCAATCCCGTAAAGGACGCGCTGGCGCGCGGCGAGACCGTGTTCGGCACGATGGTCTTCGAGTTCGCCAGCCCCGGCCTGCCCGCCATCCTCGCCGGCGCCGGCGCCCGGTTCGCGCTCTACGACATGGAGCACAGCGGCCTGACCGACGACGAAATCAAGCGTCAGGTTGCGTATTGCCGGGGCCTCGATATCGTCCCCCTCGTCCGACCGCCCGACAAGACCTACGCCGCCACCGCGCGCCTGCTCGATATCGGCGTCATGGGGTTGATGTACCAAATGGTCGAAAGCGCCGGGGAAGCGGCGGAACTCGCGTCCTATTGCCGGTATCCGCCCGGCGGCGTCCGCGGCGCGATGTTCTCGGGCGCGCACGACGATTACGCCGGCGGCGACGTGACCGAAAAGATGGCCGCCGCCGATGAGCGCACCCTCGTCATGGCGTTGATCGAAACCGCGAAAGGCGTGGAAAACGCCGACGCCATCATGGCCGTGCCGGGCGTGGACATGGCGCATGTCGGCCATTTCGACCTGTCGCTCACCATGGGCATCCCCGGCCAGTTCGACCATCCGGATTTCCAGGCGGCGATCGATGCGATCCTCGCCGCCTGCGCCAGGCACGGCAAGCCCGCCGGCTTTCTTGCGCCGAATGTGGAGTGGGGGCGCGCGTGGCTGGCGCGCGGCTTTCGTTTCGTGGGCTACAGCATCGATATCCTGCTGCTCGGCGATGCGCTGCGGAGCGGCATCGCCGCGCTCAAGGGCGGGGAGGCGTAGCCGTGAACGCCGCGCGCATGCCGCTTGCGGACATTCGCGTGCTCGATCTGACGCGCGCGCGCGCCGGCCCCACCGCCGTGCGCCACCTTGCCGACTGGGGCGCCGATGTCGTCAAGATCGAGGCGCCGTCGGAGCCCGACGGCGAAGGCCTGGGCGGCGCGCGCGCGGGACCCGACTATCTCAACCTGCACCGCAACAAGCGCGCCATGACGCTGAACCTCAAATCGGAGAGCGGCCGCGCGATATTCATGAAGATGGCGGCGCGCGCCGATGTCGTCGTCGAGAACTTCCGCGCGCCGGTCAAGCATCGCCTGGGCGCGGATTACGACGCGCTGGCGGCGGTCAACCCGCGCATCGTGCTCGCCAGCATTTCGGGTTTCGGCCAGGACGGCCCCTACGGCGCGCGCGCCGGGGTCGATCAGATCGCCCAGGGCATGGGCGGTCTGATGTCGGTTACCGGCCTGCCCGGCCAGGGCCCCGTGCGCGTCGGCGTGCCGATCGCCGATCTCTCAGCCGGCAACTATCTGGCGATGGGCGTCCTGCTCGCGCTGCGGGAGCGCGACCGCACCGGCGAGGGGCAGTGGGTCCACACTTCGCTGCTCGAGGCGCAGATCGCGATGATGGATTTCCAGGCCGCGCGCTGGCTTATCGACGGCGAAGTCCCGCCGCAGGCCGGGAACGACCACCCGACCGGCATTCCGATGGGTACGTTCCGGGCGGCCGACGGCCCGTTCAACATCGCCGCCGCCGGCGGCGTTCTGTGGAAGCGCTTCCTGGAGGCGATCGAGCGCCCGGACTTGGCCGCGGATCCGCGTTTCGCGACCGCCGGGGCGCGTTCGGAGAACCGCGCCGCGCTCAACGCGCTTCTCAACGAAATTACCGCGGCGCGCCCCGCCGCGCACTGGATCGAGGCGCTGAACGCCGCCGGCGTTCCGTGCGGGCCGATCTATTCGGTGGACGAAACCTTCGCCGACCCGCAGGTGCGCCACCTGGGCATCGCGCGCCCGATGAACCACCCCGAACGCGGCGCCACGCGGGTCGTGGGCCAAGCGGTCACGCTGTCGAAGGTCCCGCGGCCCCCGGAGATGCGCCCCACCCCCGGCAAGGGCGCCCACACGGCGGAAATCCTTGCCGAACTGGGCTACGGCGAAGCCGGGATCGCGGCCCTGCGCGACAGCGGAACGGTGTAGCCCCGGTAGCCTCGCGGTCTGCCGCGTTCGGGGGCGAGCGGCGTCAGCAGCCGCCGATGCAGCTCACCAAGCTGCTCCGGCAGCCGGCCGCGCCGCACGCTCCGCCGGCGACGGCGCTCAGATCGTCGTCGGCCAGGTTCTGGTTGGGGTCGGGCGGCAGCACGAAGTGCCACACATCGTCGGTATTCCGCACGATCATGAGCCGCGTATCCGACGGCGGGCTGCCGCCGTGCATGTACATCGCCATTTCGCAGTGTTTTTCCATCTCGGGCCGGAAAGGCTCGCGCAGAAGGTTCATCGCGTTCTCCTCATGGCGCGCGGTTCCCGTCTCGCCGCCGCGCGCCCGGTTGCAGGATTATTAACCATACCGTAAAATCATGCGCTTGTCAACAGCCGCCGGCGCCGCCGCGCGCGGCGGCGCATGACGCAAGGGAGGAGAGCGAGTGTCCGCAAGCGCGGCAACCAACGCGGCGCGGCGGTGCGCCGCCGGGGCGGCGATGCTCGCCGCGGCGGGGTGCGCCGCGGATACGTCCGGCGGCGCGCCCGCGACCGATCGGCGCGATCCTTACGAAGGCGTCAACCGCGTGTTTTTCGCCGCCAACATGGCCGTCGATCGGTGGGCGCTGAGGCCCGTCGCCGAGGCCTGGGTCGCCGTCGTTCCCGAACCCGCGCGCATCGGCGTCCACAACGTCGTTACCAACGCGACGCTCCCGGTCGATGCCGCCAACGCCCTTCTGCAGGGAAGCGCCGAGCGTTCGGCGCGCACCCTCGGGCGTTTCGCCGTCAACACGACGCTCGGCATCGGCGGCGTGTTCGACGTCGCGACCGGCGCCGGGCTCGAGGCGGCGGACGAGGATTTCGGCCAGACGCTCGCGGTTTGGGGGATGGAGCCCGGCCCCTATCTGGTCGCGCCGCTGTTCGGCCCGACGACCGTCCGCGACGCCGGGGGGCGCCTTGCCGACGTGTTTCTCAATCCGGTGAACTACGCGCTGGCGCTGACCCGCGCGCCGGCATGGGTCAGCCCCGCCATCGGCGGCGTGCGCGCGGTGGATCGCCGCGCCGCCAATCTCGACGCCTTCGACGCGCTGCGGAAGGGCTCGGTAGATCTGTACGCCACCGTGCGCAGCGCCTATTTTCAGTTTCGTCAGCGGGCGGTCGCCAACGCCGGCGGCGCCCACGCGCCGCCGTTCTCGGTCACCACCGAGGAGTTCGGCGATCCGTTCGAGTTCCTGTCGGAAGATTTCGTGGAATAGCCGAGGCGTCCGCCATGTCCTTGCCGAGCCTTCCCGCCGCGCGCCGCGCCCTGGCGCTGTGCATTCTTGCGTTTGCCTTGTGCGCCGCCGCGCCCGCGCCGCGCGCCGGCGAGGCCGATGAGGCTGCGGCGCGCGCTTTCGTCTCTTCGCTTATCGACCGCGCGCTGCTGGTGCTGAACGGCAACGCCGCCGCGCCGGACGCGCGCGAGACCGGGCTGCGGGCGCTGTTCGACGAGTATTTCGATCTGCCGCTGATGACGCGCCTGGCGGTCGGGCGTTATTGGCGCGGCGCCAGCGCCGAGCAGCGCCGCGATTTCGCCGCCGCGTTCGAGGAACACGTGGTCGGCATCTACACCGGGCGCCTGGCGGCCTATGGCGGCGAGGAGATCGCCCTGCGCGGGACGGTCGAGCGCACCGAGCGCGACACCATCGTGACCACCGAGGTGCGCCGCCGCGACGCTCCGCCGCTTCGCATCGACTGGCTTGTGCGCCGCAACGGTTCGGAATACCGCGTCATCGACGTCGCCGCCGAGGGGGTGAGCATGCTCACCACCAAGCGTTCGGAGTTCGCGTCCGTCATCGCGCGCGAGGGTCTCGACGGCCTCATCGTCCTGCTGCGCCGCCTCAACGCCGATCCCGACGCCGCCGACGCCGAGTCGTAAGGCGCGGCGGCGACGTGCGGGCGAGACGCCCGCGCACATGGGATAATTCCGGTCGGCCGCTCTCCCGGGTCTATCATGCGGGGCTGCGCGCGCAGGGTTGTGCGCCCCACTCACGGACCCAACAGGGAGAGCGACCATGGCGGAGTATGTCGGTTTCGACGTGTCGAAGGAAGAGACGGCGTTTTGCGTCAAGAACGATGCGGGTGCGACGGTTGTCGCGGGCAAGGTTGCGACGGATCCGGCGGCGTTGTTTGCGGCGGTGCGCGAGCACTGCCCGTCGCCGGCGCGCGTGGTCATGGAGACGGGGACGTATTCGGGCTGGCTGGCGCGCGAGATGGAGGCGTTGGGGCAGGCCGTGGATGTGGTGGACGCTCGGCGCGTTCACGCGGTGCTTCGCCTTCAGACGAACAAGACGGATGCGAAGGACGCGGCGTTGCTGGCGGATATCGCGCGCACGAAGTTCTGCCCCCCGGTTTCGGTGAAGCGGGCTTGGGACGCGAATACGCAGGCGCTGTTGCGCGCGCGGGGGCTTATACCAAGGGCTATTGATGTTGACTCGTTAATATTGTCTGTTTGACGGCGATATGATTTGGTTATGTTCTTGTTCGGCCACCCAAAGGGGGTAGTGCGATGACGATAGCGTTGCGAACGGACTTTGACGCGGTTCGGGTTCGTGCGGCGGCTCGGGCGGCGGGGGATAGCGCCCAGGCGTGTCGGCTCTTGTCGATTGCGGCGGTGTACGAGGGGAAGTCACGCGCCGAGGCTGCGTTGTTGGGCGGGATGAGCCGTCAAACGCTTCGGGACTGGGTGCGTCGCTTCAACGCCGAGGGTCCGGACGGCCTTGCGAGCCGCAAGGCTCCGGGGGCGCGTCGGCGGTTGAGCGCGGAGCAGTTGGCGGAGCTGGCTGAGCTCGTCGAGACCGGCCCCGATCCGCAGACCGACGGCGTGGCGCCCCGGCGTCGCGTTGACCTGCGGGCGGAGATCGAGCGCCGGTTCGGGGTGGAGTATCATGAGCGCTCGGTGTCGCGGCTTCTCCACGAGCTGGGGTTTTCGCACATGAGCGCGCGTCCGCGGCATCCGAAGCAGGATGCGGAGGTCGTTGACGCATATAAAAAAAGTCTTCCCCCAAGCCGTGAGCGCGCGGGTTGCCGAACTGCCCGAAGGGACCGGGTTCGAGATATGGTGGCAGGACGAGATGCGGCTCGGCCAAAAGAACGGGCTGGTGCGTCAATGGGCGCACACGGGCACGCGACCGCGCCAGTTGCGTGACCTGCGCTACGGTAGCGCGTATCTGTTCGGCGCCATCTGCCCGGCGCGCGGCGCCGGCGCCGCGGTCGTCATGCCCATGGCGAACACCGAGGCAATGCAACACCACATCGACGAGATTGCGCGCATCGTCCGGCCCGGCGCTCATGCCATTCTCCTGCTCGACGGCGCTGCCTGGCACACCGCCGACGCGCTCGAATGGCCGCGCAATATCAGCCCCTTGCTGCTGCCGCCATACGCGCCCGAACTCAACCCGGTCGAGAACATATGGCAGTATCTGCGCCAGACGTGGCTATCCAACCGCGTCTTCGAGAGCTACGGCGACATTGTCGATGCCGCCTGCGACGCTTGGAACCGCCTGATCGCCATGCCGGAGAAAATCACATCCATCGGCACGCGAAAATGGGCACAGAAAGGTCAACATCAATAGCCGTTGGTATTAGACAACCCAGGAAGCGCGCCGGCGCGGGGCATTGCGGGGATCCGCGGGGCTCGGGGCTGTCGAGACGCTTGCGGTCCCGGGAAGCGCGCGCCCTCCTGCCGACGCCGCGGCGGGCGGGAACGTGCGGGCAGGATGCCCGCGGTCCCGGGCCCCGCCTTCGGCGGGGTTGCGCCTCCCACGGCGGGCGCCGCGCGGGGCGGCGACGTGCGGGCGAGACGCCCGCGCACCCGGGAAGCGCGCCGGAACGGGCGGGGCATTGCGGGGATCCGCGGGGCTCGGGGCTGTCGAGACGCTTACGGTCCCGGGAAGCGCGCGCCCTCCTGCCGACGCCGCGGCGGGCGGGAAGGTGCGGGCAGGATGCCCGCGGTCCCGGGCCCCGCCTTCGGCGGGGTTGCGCCTCTCCCCGGCGGCATCGTGCGGGGCGGCGACGTGCGGGCGAGACGCCCGCGCACCCGGGAAGCGCGCCGGAGCGCTGTTGCGGGGCATTGCGGGGATCCGCGGGGCTCGGGGCTGTCGAGACGCTTGCGGTCCCGGGAAGCGCGCGCCCTCCTGCCGACGCCGCGGCGGGCGGGAACGTGCGGGCAGGATGCCCCGCGGTCCCGGGCCCCGCCTTTGGCGGGTGCGCCTCCCCCGGCGGGCGCCGCGCGCGCCGCCCCCGCTACCGGGAGGTCAACGCGCGGGCGGGTCGTCCGCGTCGGCGGCGGGCGGCTCGAGGATGCCGGCGGAATCGCCGAGCTTCGCCATGAAGGCGCGGATGCGGGCGGCGTTCACGCCGACGTCCGAGCGGCCGACGCGGCTCTTGCTGCGCATATCCACCCGCGAGCCGCCGGCGGAGCCCGGCGATACGCGGACCACGATATCGTCCTTGAACTCGTAAAACAGGCTGGTGGCCACCGCCTCGATACGGAAGGCGTCGCGGTCGGCGGCGGCGATCTCCCACTCCATGTCCTCGGCGACGGCGAGCGCCTTGTCGAACGTTTCCGCCGGGTTGGCCGCGACGCGCAGGGGCTGGATATCGGGGTATCCGGCGCGCTGCTGCAACGCGACCTCGGCGCCGGGATGCTCCGGGGGGTTCGACGCGCCCGCCTCGGCGCGCGGGGCGAGCAGCGCCCGGAAGGCGGGCGGATCGTCGAGATCGGTCGAAATGTCATGAATGAACGGGCTGGTAATCACCGTGTAGTATTGCTGGCCGAAGAACCCGGCCGCCGCGGCGCCGGCGAGAATGCCGATAACCGGCAAGGCGATGCCGCGCCGCGCGCCGCCGGGCAGCGTGGCGCCGAGGCCGATCAAGCCCAGCACGACCGCGGCGACGCCCGCGAAGGCGGCGTACTGGCTGATCGTCAGCAACGCGAATCCGACGTCCCAGCGGTCTTCGCGGTAGCCCCAGGCGGCGACATACAGCGCGACCGGCGCCGCGGCGCCGATCAGGAGCGAGAGCAGTCCCGTCAGGGTAATCCGCTTTGCGGCGGCGGCGGCTCCATTCGCCATGACTCGTTCTCCCTCGACAATTTCGACGCGGCGCGCGGAAGCATGGCGCGCCGCGCGCGCGATTGCAAACGCGTTCGCTCGATCCGCGAATCGTGCGGTATCGCATGCCGTGCGGGCCGCAATTTTCGCCCGCGCCGAAGGCGCGGACCGCCCGGGACCGCGGGCAGTGCCCGCCCGCGCGTCGCCGCCGCGCCGAGCGCCCGCCCGCGCGGTCTCCGCGCCTACGGCGCGCCGGCGCCGGGCGCCGCCGGCGCGGCGCCCTGGCGGTAGAGAAGTATGTTCTCGATCCGCCGCAGCCCCTCTTCGACGGCCTTCAGGCGCTCGTTTATCCCCTTTACCTCTACCTCCAGGGCCGTCATGCGCTCTTCCAGGCGCATCATGCGGTTGTCGAGCCGCTCGACCTGATTCTCTACGCTTTCTATGCGCGCGTCGGTGGCCTCCATGCGCGCTTCGGTGGCCAGCCACAGGAAAGCGCCCACGGCCACGCTCGTCGCGATCACGCTGAGAACTATCGTTGCGAGCGCGATAACGAGTGTCTGGGTAGCCGGCAGCCCGGAGCGGCGGCCCGGATCGTGCTCTTGAAAGCGCTCGCCGGTCGCCGAAATTTCGGTCATGACCCCTCCTTGCACGGGCCGTTTCGCCCCGCGAGAATCACCGTAACCCGTCCCGGCGCTGCGGTCGAGCTGCGGGCCGGCGCCGCCCGGGACCGTGGGCGCCTTGCCCGCGCGTCTCCGCCGCGCCGAAGGCCGCCATAAAGGTCTGTACCGGAATTCGGCAGCTATCGGTACGGCAGGGTTCGGTGGGCATCTTGTCCGCTCGCGCTTCCGCGCCGACATCGCGCTGCGCGGAAACGTGCGGGCGGGGACGCCCGCGGTCCCGGGAAGTCGGCGCCTTCGGCGCGACGGCGCCCGGGCATCCTGCCCTTGGGCGCGCCGCAAATGCGGGCGATTCGCGAATCGAGCTGTGCGGAAACGCGGCGGCCGTAATTTCGCCATGTTTTACCGTTTCGATTCCGCGCGCGGCGAGTAGCGTTGCGCCGATTCGTTCGCCGCCCGCGGCCGCCCGGATGCAACATGAGCGAATCGGCCCGGCGCACGGATGCCGGCGCTCCCGGAGATCGGCGGGGCGCGCGGCGGAGGGGGAGGCGGCGATGGACGGGGCGACGATATTGGCCGGAACCGGCGAGGGGGTGTTCGCGGTCGCCGGCGGGGAGGCGCAGCGGCTGCTCGAAAGCCGCTGCGTCCGCGATCTCGCGCGCATCGGCGGGCGGCTGTTCGCGGGGACCGACGCCGGGCTGTTCCGCTCCCGCGACGGCGGCGCGACATGGGTTCTCGCCGGCCTCGCCGACCGCGAGGTGTGGCAGGTGCGCGGCGCGGGCGCGGAGACGGTCTATGCGGCGACGCAGCCCGCGGGGCTGTTTCGCAGCGAGGACGGCGGCGCGACATGGCGCGAGCTGGAGGCGCTGACGCGGCTGCCCGAGGCGGCCGGCTGGTGCTTGCCCGTCCAGCCGCCGACGGGAGCGCGCGCGCGGGCGCTGGTGATCGACCGCAGCGACCCGCGGCGCCTGTGGCTCGGCATGGAGATCGGCGGCGTGGCGCGCACCGAAGACGGCGGCGAGACGTGGACGGTCGGGATGCCCTGCGGCAACCCCGACCTGCACATGATGTTCGCCCACCCCGCGCGCCCGGCCACGTTGTTCGCCTCCACGGGCTACGGCCGCGCGCATGGAGAGGCCGCGCGCGTCGAGGGCGCCGCCGGCGTGTTCCGCTCCGACGATTACGGCGCCTCGTGGCGCTATGTGTGGGCGGGGGTCGAGCCGCGCTATTCGCGCCCGATGTGCATCGATCCGCGCGCGCCGCATGCGCTGACGGTGGCGAGCGCCCCCTCGGCCCGGTCCAGCGCGGGGGAGGAAGGCGGCGCGCGGGCAATGCTGTTTCGCTCCGAAGACGGCGGCGGCTGGCGGTCGCTGTGCGACGCGGCGCATTCGCCGTCGGCGGCGAATTTCCACGGCCTCGCGCCGGATCCGGAGGCGCCCGGCGGGGTCGTCGTCGGAACCGACACCGGGGAAATCTGGCGCGTGAGCGGCGCCGCGGAATGGACGCCGGCGGCGTCCGGCCTGCCGATCGTGTCGGCGATTCTACCGTTGTGACGGGCCGCCGCCGCGCGCGCGCCGCGCCGCGCGCGAAAAATTCCGCCGAAAAGCGTATATTTCCATTGCCTTGGCGGCGCGAAAGCGCGAACAACGCGGGCGGGATCGATTTTTGCGTTGCGCCCGCGCGGCGGGCGGTATAGACTGGCCGAAATCTCCATGGAACAAGGGGCTTGGGCGAACATGGTCAAGCGGCATGGAAAGAAGGGCGGCGCGCCCGGCGCGGGGCGGCGACTTACCGGCCCCTGAGCGCTCCGCCCAGGCGCGCCCAGGGGACGATTGCCGGCGACCCCGCCCCAGCCCCCCGTTTCAGGAGACATTCCGATGAGCGCTACCGACGACACGAGCGGCGACGGCCGCGAATACGTCAGGATTTTCGACACCACCATGCGCGACGGCGAGCAATCGCCCGGCGCGTCGATGACGCTGGAAGAAAAGCTGGAAATCGCCCGCCTGCTCGAGACCATGGGCGTCGATATCGTCGAGGCCGGCTTCGCCATCGCCTCGAACGGCGATTTCGAGGCGATCTCGGAGATCTCGAAAGTCGTCGCGGAATCGACCGTGTGTTCGCTCGCGCGTTCGGGCCGGCAAGACATCGAGCGCGCGGCGCAGGCGCTCGCGGGCGCGCGGCGCAAGCGCATCCACACCTTCATCTCGACCAGCCCGCTGCACATGAAGCACAAGCTGGGCATGACGCCCGACGACGTGCATCAGGCTGTCATCGACAGCGTCACCCTGGCGCGCAACCTGTGCGACGATGTGGAATGGAGCCCGGAGGACGGCACGCGCACCGACCCGGATTTCCTCTGCCGCACGGTGGAGAGCGCGATCAAGGCGGGCGCGGGCACCGTCAACATCCCCGACACGGTGGGCTACACCGCGCCCGACGAGTTCGCGGCGCTGATCGGCATGCTCCGCAACCGCGTGCCGAACATCGACAAGGCCGTGCTGTCGGTCCACTGCCACAACGACCTCGGGCTCGCGGTCGCGAACTCGCTGGCGGCGGTCAAGGCGGGCGCGCGGCAGGTGGAATGCACGGTCAACGGGCTGGGCGAGCGCGCCGGCAACGCCTCGATGGAAGAGATCGTCATGGCGATCCGCACGCGCAACGACCTGTTCCCCTACCGCACGGGCATTCGCACGGAAAACATCATGCGCGCGTCGCGGCTGGTCTCGGCGGTGACGGGCTTCACGGTACAGCCCAACAAGGCGGTGGTGGGCGCCAACGCCTTCGCGCACGAGGCGGGCATCCACCAGGACGGTATGCTCAAGCACGCCGGCACCTATGAGATCATGACGCCGGAATCGGTGGGGCTGACGAAATCGACCCTGATAATGGGCAAGCATTCCGGCCGCCACGCCTTCCGCGCCAAGCTGAAGGAACTGGGCTACGAGCTCGGCGACAACGCGCTGAACGACGCCTTCCGCCGCTTCAAGGAGCTGGCCGACAAGAAAAAGGACGTCTACGACGACGACCTGGTCGCGCTCGTCGACGGCGCGATGTCGCACCGCAACGAGCGCATCCGCCTGGTGTCGCTATCGGTCTATTGCGGCGCCGGGGTGCGTCCGCAGGCCACGCTGGGGCTGGCCGTCGACGGCGAGGTCGCGACGACGACCGCCGACGGCGACGGCCCCGTCGACGCTGTGTTCAAGGCCATCGGCGCACTGTGTCCGCACGACGCGACCCTGCAATTGTTCCGCATCGGGGCGGTGACCGAAGGGACCGACGCGCAGGCGGAGGTGTCGGTGCGGCTCGAGGAAAACGGCCGTTCGGTCATCGGGCAGGACGCCGATACCGACACGATGGTCGCAAGCGCCCGGGCCTATCTGGTGGCGCTCAACAAATTGCTGGTGAAGCGCGAAAAAACCGCGCCCGCGGCGCTGTCGGCATAGCGGCCGGCGGCGCGGGCGGGCGGCGGGGGAGCAACGAGAGCGGGACATGCTGCAACGAATCCTGGGCATGATGTCGGCGGACATGGCCATAGACCTGGGCACGGCGAACACCTTGGTCTATGTCGCCAACCGCGGCATCGTGCTGAACGAACCCTCGGTGGTCGCGATCATCGACCACCGCGGACGCAAGCAGGTTTTGGCGGTGGGCCAGGAGGCGAAGGAAATGCTGGGCCGCACCCCCGGCAATATCGAGGCGATCCGGCCCCTGCGCGACGGCGTTATCGCCGATTTCGAGGTCGCCGAGGAGATGATCAAGCACTTCATCAAGAAGGTGCATAACCGCCGCAGTTTCGCGCACCCGCAAATCATCGTGTGCGTGCCGTCCGGCTCCACCGCCGTGGAGCAGCGCGCGATACAGGAATCGGCCGAGAGCGCGGGCGCGCGGCGCGTGTTCCTCATCGAGGAGCCGATGGCGGCGGCCATCGGCGCCGGCCTTCCCGTCACCGAGGCGACCGGCTCGCTGGTCGTCGATGTCGGCGGCGGCACCACCGAGGTTGCGGTGCTGTCGCTCGGCGGCATCGTGTACGCGCAGTCCACGCGCACCGGCGGCGACAAGATGGACGAAGCGATCTCGGGCTATATCCGGCGCAACCACAACCTGCTCATCGGCGAGGCCTCGGCGGAGAAGATCAAGCTGACCATAGGCTGCGCCGCGCCGCCGGAAGACGGCGACGGCCGCGTGATCGAGATCAAGGGCCGCGACCTGATGAACGGCGTGCCGAAGGAAATCGTCATCACCGAGCGCGAGATATCCGAAAGCCTCGCCGAGCCGGTCGGGCGGATTAT
Organism: Alphaproteobacteria bacterium; assembly: GCA_965201115.1. GTDB lineage: Bacteria > Pseudomonadota > Alphaproteobacteria > UBA7887 > UBA7887 > JANQOH01. Next base: position 2,860,387 of record OZ241745.1, on the reverse strand, counting down.
CGAAACGGTGAAGGTGGCGCTCGAGAACACGCCGCCCGAACTGGCGGCGGATATCGTCGACAAGGGGATCATGCTCACCGGCGGCGGGGGCCTGCTGCGCAACCTCGATTCCGTCCTGCGCCAGGCGACGGGGCTTCCGGTCTCGCTGGCGGAGGAGGCGCTGACCTGCGTGGCGCTCGGAACGGGCCGCGCGCTCGAGGAAATGCGCACGCTGAAACATGTTCTGCACAGCGCTTACTAAGGCGCGGCGCCCGCACGCCCGGAAAGGCGCGGCGCGATGAGGCGCGCCTACGGCGGATTCGGGCGCGCGGCGGCGCCCGCGCGGGCGCTGCTGCAACGCTTCCACCTGATCCTCCTCCTGGGCCTGGCGGCGGCGCTGATGGCGATCGATCGCGCCGACCTGGAGGCGGCGCGAACCCTGCGCGCCGCCATCGCCGACATGGCCGCGCCGCTGCTCGACGCCGTGTCGCGCCCGATCGAGACCGCGAACGCGGCGGTCGCGGAGGTCCGCCGCGCAACCGCCCTGCACGCCGAGAACGCGGAACTGCGGGAGACGGTCGGGCGGCTCGAGATATGGCGCGAGCGCGCGCTGCGGCTTGAGCGCGAGAACGCCGCGCTGCGCCGCATGACGCGCTTCGCCGCCTCCGCGCCGCCGTGGTTCGTCACCGCCCGCGCGGTGGGCGACTCGGGCAGCCCGTTCGTGCGCACGTTGCTCGTAAACGCCGGCGCGCGCGACGGCGTGAAACTCAATCAGGCGGCGATGGCGCGGGGCGCGCTGGCGGGCCGCGTCGTCGGCGTCGGCCGCCGCTCGGCGCGCATATTGCTGCTGACCGACATCGGTTCGCGCGTCCCGGTCGCGTTCGAGGGCGCCCGTGAGCGCGCCATACTGGCCGGCGACAATTCCGCGGCGCCGCTCCTCGTTCATTTCCGGCCCGGCGCGGAGATCGCCCTCGGTCAGCGCCTCGTCACTTCGGGCGACGGCGGCGCGCTGCCGCCCGACCTGCCGGTGGGCGTAATCGTCGGGATTTCCGAATCGGCCGTGCGCGTCCGGACCCTCGCCGATCTCGGACGCATCGACCATGTGCAGCTTCTCGGCTGGGCGCCGCCGGCGATGGAGGCCCCCGCGGAGCCGCTCCGGGCGCCGCCCCGCCCGGCGGCGCGCGGCGGGGCGGATCGCGGCCCGGCGGCGCGCGGCGGGATGGACCCCGCGTTGTGATCGACGCCGCGTGGCAGCGCGTCGAGTCGGGCCTGCGCATGGCGGTCCCGGTCGCGCTTGCCGCCGCGTTCGCCCTGCTCTCGACCGCGCCGCTGGGGCCGCCGCATTTGGGGCCGGCGATGCCTTTCCTGCCCGCTCTCGCGGTGTTTCACTGGACGGTGTACCGGCCCGATCTCATGCCGCGCGCGGCGGTCTTTGCCGTGGGCCTTCTTCACGACAGCCTGACGGGCGCGCCGCTCGGCCTGAGCGCGTTCGCGCTGCTCGCGCCGCAAGTCGCCGCCGGGCGCGCGCGCAGGTTTTTCGCCGAGCGCGCCATGCCGGCGGTGTGGTGCGGGTTCGCCTTGTTCGCCGCTTTCGCGTCGGCGCTGTCGTGGATCGGCGGTTCGCTCTACCGGTTCGCGCCGCTGCCGGCCGACGCCGCGCTCGCGCAACTGGCGCTGACGATCGCCTGCTATCCGTTCGCCGCCGCGCTGTTCTCATGGGTGCAGCGCGGCGTCCTCTATCCGGCTGTCGCGCGGGCGCCGTGAACCATCAGGAAAACCTGCGCCGCAAGACCTTTACGCGGCGCGCGGCGATACTGGCCGCCGGCAAGCTCGGGCTGCTCTCCGCCCTCGGCGCGCGGCTCTACTGGCTCCAAGCGGTGGAGGCCGAAAAATACCGCGTCTGGGCCGAGGAAAACCGCATCAACCTGCGCCTGCTCCCGCCGGCGCGCGGGCGCATCGTCGATCGCGCGGGCGCCGACCTGGCGCGCAACGAGCGGAACTACTGCCTGGTGCTGGCGCGCGAGGCGGCCCGGGAGCTCGACAGCGCGCTCGACGAAATCGGTGGATACGTCGCGCTCGGCGACGCCGATCGCGAGCGCATCGCGCGCGATGCGGCGCGCCGCGACACCTTCGCGCCGCTGCTGGTCAAGGAGCACCTGGACTGGGCGGAAGTGGCCGCCATCGAGGTCAGCATGCCGTATCTGAGCGGCGTCTCCATCGACGCGCGACGGACGCGCTTCTATCCGCACCGCGACGCGCTGGTCCACGTCTTGGGCTATGTCGGCGCGGCGGAAGAAAAGGACCTGACCGGCGACCCGCTGCTGACCCTGCCGGATTTTCCCGTGGGCAAGAACGGGATGGAGAAAATACACGACGAGGCGCTTCGCGGCGGCGCCGGCGCGGTCGAGGTGGAGGTCAACGCCCACGGGCGCGTGATCCGCGAACTGTCGCGCCGCGAGGGCGCGCCGGGAAGTGACGTGGAACTGCATATCGACCTCGACGCGCAGCGGTTCGCCGCCGGCCTGCTGCCCGACGACAGCGCCGCGGCTGTGCTGATCGACGCGCGCGACGGCAGCGTGAACGCGCTGGTCTCGACGCCGGCCTACGACCCGCACCTGTTTACGCGCACGATGTCGGCCGCCGAATGGCGCGCGCTGCACGAAAACCCGCGCGCGCCGCTCAGCAACAAGACGATTTCCGGCCGCTATCCGCCCGGCTCCACGTTCAAGCCCGCGGTGGCGCTGGCGGCGCTCGACGCCGGCATCGTCGACCCCGCCGAAACCGTCTGGTGCCCCGGCTTCGGGAAGGTCGGCCGGGAAGTCCGCCATTGCTGGAAACGCCACGGCCACGGCCATGTCGACATGATCCAGGCCATCGCCCAAAGCTGCGACGTCTATTTCTACGAACTCGCCATGCGCGCCGGCATCGAGCGGATCGCGGCGATGGCGGAGCGGCTCGGCCTCGGCGCGCGCACCGGCATCGACATGCCGAACGAAACCTCCGCGCCCATGCCGACACCGGGATGGAAAGAAGCGACCGTCGGCGAGCCTTGGGTCGTGGGCGACACCACGGGCGTGGGGATCGGCCAGAGCTACATGTTGGCGACGCCGCTCCAATTGGCGGTCATGACCGCCCGCCTCGCCAATGGCGGTCGCGCGGTGCGGCCGCGCGTCACGCGCGGCGTGGGCGGCGCCGGCGAAGCGGCCGCGCCGCCGCCGGTCGAAGACCTCGGCATCGACGCCGCCGCGCTCGATATCGTGCGCCGCGGCATGGACGAAGTCGTCAACAACCGCCGCGGCACCGCGTGGGGAGCGCGCATCGAAGACCCGGAGACGGCGATGGCCGGCAAGACGGGCACGAGCCAGGTGCGCACCATCTCGGCGGAAGAGCGCAAGACCGGGGTCATCGCCAACGACGACCTGCCGTGGGAGCTGCGCGACCACGCGCTGTTCGTGGGCTATGCGCCGCGCGCCGCGCCGCGTTTCGCCGTCGCGGTCGTGATCGAGCACGGCGGGTCGTCGAAGCGCGCCGCCGCCGCCGCGCGCGACATTCTTGCCGAGGCGCAGCGCCTCATGCCCCCGGACCTGCCGCCGACCGTATGACGCCGCGGGACCTGCGGCGGCGCGACGCAACGCTCGCCGACCGCTTCGGCGAGATCGACTGGGGGCCGGCGGCGCTCGTCGCGGCGCTCGCCGCCTGCGGCCTCGCCATGCTCTATTCGGCCGCCGGAGGCGCCTTCGACTCGTGGACCCAGCGGCAGGCGATCCGCTTCGCGGCGCTCGCGGCGTTCATGGTCGGCGTGGCGCTGATCGATCTGCGCGTGTGGATGCGCCACGCCTATACGATCTATGCATTCGCGCTCGCATTGCTGGTCGCGGTCGAGGCGATGGGGATCGTCGGCATGGGCGCCCAGCGCTGGATCGATCTCGGCGTTTTCCGGCTGCAACCCTCCGAGACGATGAAGATCGCGCTGGTGTTGGCGCTCGCGCGCTATTTTCACGGCGTGACGCTTGAAGACGTCGGGCGGATACGGTTTCTCATCGCGCCACTGCTATTGATCGCGGCGCCGGCGGCGCTGGTGCTCCGCCAGCCCGACCTCGGCACGGCGGCCGTGCTCGTGCTCGGCGGGATAGCGGTCATGTTCGCCGCCGGCGTGCGCTGGTGGAAATTCGCCGCCGCCGCCGCCGCCGCCGCCGCCGCCGCGCCGATCGCGTGGAGCGCGATGCACGACTATCAGCGCCGCCGGGTGCTCACATTCCTCGACCCCTCCAACGATCCCCTGGGCGCGGGCTACCATATCCTGCAATCGAAGATAGCGATGGGCTCGGGCGGCCTGTTCGGCCGCGGTTTCCTCGCCGGAACGCAAAGCCATTTGAGCTTCCTGCCCGAACAGCGGACGGATTTCATCTTCACCATGCTGGCCGAAGAGTTCGGCCTGGTCGGCGCCGGCGGCGTGCTGCTGCTCTACGCGGCGCTGTTCGCCTACGGCACGGCCATCGCCCTGCGCGCGCGCAGCCAGTTCGGCCGCCTGCTCGCGCTCGGCGTAACCGTGACGCTGTTCCTCTACGTCTTCGTCAACGTGGCGATGGTGACGGGGTTGATCCCCGTGGTCGGCGTTCCCCTGCCGCTGCTGTCCTACGGCGGCACGGCGATGCTCACGGCCATGTGCGGCGTCGGCCTGCTGATGGCGGTGTGGGTCGACCGCGACGCGGCGTTCGGGCGCGGCGCCGAGCTCGAGCGCCGATGGGGCGGGCGCGCCCCGGGGCGGATGGGATGAACGGCGGCGCAGGCGATTTCGACGTCGTCATCGCCGGGGCCGGCAACGCGGGGTTGTGCGCGGCGCTGGCGGCGCGCGAAAGCGGCGCGCGAACGCTCGTTCTCGAACGCGCGCCCCGGGCCCTGCGCGGCGGCAACACGCGCTTCACCGCCGGCGCCATGCGCGTGGCCTATAACGGCCTCGACGACATCCTCGCGCTGATACCCGACCTTTCGGAGGCCGAGCGCCGCAATACGGATTTCGGCAGCTACCCGGCGGACCGGTTCTTCGACGACATGGCGCGCGTAACCGAATACCGCGCCAACCCGGAGCTCGTGGACGTGCTCGTGTGCGAGAGCCTGCCGACGCTGCGATGGATGCGCGGCAAGGGCTTCCGCTTCATGCCCATGTACGGGCGCCAGGCCTTCAAGGTCGATGGACGCTACCGCTTCTGGGGCGGGCTGACGGTCGAGGCGTGGGGCGGCGGCCCGGGCCTGTCGGACGCGGGGTTCGCGGCCGCCGCGCGCGCCGGCGTCGAGGCGCGCTACGGAACCCGCGCCCTGGCGCTCGAAACGCGCGGCGGGCGGGTGTGCGGCGTCCGCGCGCGGACCGGCGGCCGCGAGGAGACGATCGGGGCGCGCGCCGTCGTGCTCGCCGCCGGCGGCTTTCAGGCCAACGCCGAATGGCGCGCCCGCTATCTGGGGCCGGGATGGGACCTCGCCAAGGTGCGCGGAACGCGGTTCGACACCGGCGACGGCATCCGCATGGCGCTCGAGGCGGGCGCGCTGCCGGCGGGCCATTGGTCCGGCTGCCACGCCGTGGCGTGGGACCGCAACGCCCCGCAATTCGGCGACCTCGCCGTCGGCGACGGCTTTCAGAAGCACAGCTATCCGTTCGGCATCGTCGTCAACGCGCGCGGCGAGCGCTTCGTGGACGAAGGCGCCGATTTCCGCAACTACACCTATGCGCGCTACGGGCGGGCGATTCTCGAACAACCGGGGCAGTTCGCGTGGCAGGTGTTCGACGCCCGGGCCGAGGGCCTGCTGCGCGACGAATACCGTATCCGGCAGGTCACGCGCGCCGAAGCCGGCACACTGGAGGAACTGGCGCCGCGCCTCGACGGGGTAAACGCCGCGGGCTTCCTGCGCACGGTCCGCGAATTCAACGCCGCCGTGCGCCGCGAAGTCCCGTTCGATCCCACCGTTCTCGACGGACGCGGAACGGAAGGCCTCGCCGTGCCGAAAAGCAACTGGGCCAACCCGCTGGATACGCCGCCCTACAAGGCGTTCGCGGTGACATGCGGCGTCACCTTCACCTTCGGCGGCGTGGCGATTACGCCCGGCGCGCGCGTTCTCGACGCCGGAGGCGCGCCCATCCCCGGCCTCTACGCCGCGGGCGAGACGGTGGGCGAGCTGTTCTATTTCAACTACCCGGGCGGAACCGGCCTGACCGCAGGCGCCGTGTTCGGCCGCATCGCCGGCCGCTCCGCCGCCGAATTCGCCCGCGAATTAAGGGTAGCGCCCGCGCCGCGTTCCGGGCCATAGTGCGGCTCCCGAACGGAAACCGGCGCGCGGCGCGGAAAGGGGGCGGCCCATGGACTTCGAATATTCCGACAAGGTAAAGGCGTTGCAGGAACGCGTCTCGGCGTTCATGGACGAGCACGTCTATCCGAACGAAAGCGTGTTCGAGGAGCAGATCGAGGCGGGCGGGCGCTGGACGCCGCCGCCGATCCTCGACGAACTGAAGCCCAAGGCGCGCGCGGCCGGGCTGTGGAACCTGTTCCTGCCCGATTCCGAACGCAGCCCCGGCCTGGCCAACCTCGAATACGCCCCGCTGTGCGAAATCATGGGGCGCTCGCCCTACGCGCCCGAAGTGTTCAACTGCTCCGCTCCCGACACCGGCAACATGGAAGTGCTTGAGCGCTACGGCACGCCGGAGCAGAAGAAGCAATGGCTCGAGCCCCTGCTCGCCGGCGAGATCCGCTCGGCGTTCGCCATGACCGAGCCCGACGTGGCCTCGTCCGACGCCACCAATATCGAATCGAGCATCCGGCGCGACGGCGGCGAATACGTCGTCAACGGCCGCAAGTGGTGGACCTCCGGCGCGCCGGACCCGCGCTGCAAAATCCTGATCTTCATGGGCAAGTCCGACGCCGGCAACCCGGATCGCCACCGCCGGCAGTCCATGATCCTCGTGCCCATCGACGCGCCGGGCGTCGAGATCGTGCGCTGGCTTCCGGTGTTCGGGTACGACGACGGGCCGCACGGCCACGCCGAGATGACCTTTACCGACGTGCGCGTGCCGGCCGCCAACATGCTGCTGGGCGAAGGGCGCGGGTTCGAGATCGCGCAGGGGCGGCTGGGGCCGGGGCGCATCCACCACTGCATGAGGCTGATCGGCCAGGCCGAGCGCGCGCTGGAGAAAATGTGCAAGCGCGCCAAGTCGCGTATCGCCTTCGGAAAGCCCGTCGCCGACCGGACCGTGACGCAGGAGCGTATCGCCGACGCGCGCATCATGATCGACCAGGCGCGCCTGCTCGTGCTCATGGCCGCGCACAAGATGGACACGGTCGGCAACAAGGAGGCGCGCAAGGAAATCGCCATGATCAAGGTGGCGGCGCCGAACATGGCCTGCCAGGTGATCGACTGGGCGATCCAGGCGCATGGCGGCGGCGGCGTGACGCGCGATTTCGGCCTCGCCTCGGCCTACGCCCACGCCCGCGTGCTGCGCCTGGCCGACGGCCCCGACGAAGTGCATCGCAACCAGGTCGCGCGGCTCGAACTGCGCCGCTACAACTAGATGGCGCGCGCGCGGGGCCGCCGGCCCTCCGCCGGGGCCGGGGCGGCGGCGCTCATCCTCGCCGCCGCCGCGCCCGCGTGTCTTGCCGCCGCCGCCGGCGCCGCGGAGCCGACTCCCCCGGATGCGTACCTGCCGCCGGGCGAAACGGTCCGCATCGTCTGCCGTACCGGCGAGCATATGGACACCGATTCGGAGCACGTGCGCGAGACCTATTCCTACGATTTGCGCCTGCCCGACGATTACGGGGCGCACGAACGGCGCTACCCCGCCATGTTCCTCGCCGCGCCCGACGGCGACGCGGAAATGGGCGCGATGGCCGGCCCGCTGACGCGCGACCGCTGGATCGTCGCCATGCTCGTGGAGTCGCGCAACGGAACGCCCGACTGGCTGCCCAATTTCGAGTGCGCCTACGACGACCTGCTGGCGCGGACGCGCGCGCATCCCGGCGCCCTGTTCTGCTCGGGCCTGTCGGGCGCGGCGCGCGTATGCAGCGCATATCCCGCGCTGCGGCCCGGGTTTCGCGGCATGATCCTGCAATCCGCCGGGCCGTGGGGCGGACGCGGCTTCATGACGCCGGGCAACGGGAACATGGTCATCTTCGGAACCTTCGGGACGCTCGATTTCAACTTCCATCACGCCAGGCGCATGCGCCTGTTCCTGGCCGGCGGCGTGGCGCGGTCGATCGAGATTTTCGACGGCGGCCACGAATGGGCGCCGGCGGACACATTCGCGCGGGCGCTCGACTGGGTGCTGGAAAAGGCGCTCGCCGCGCGGCCCTTCGACCCCGCGCTGTCCGATGTCTATCGATGGCGTCTCGCGAACCGCATCGCCGCCTGGGATCGGTTGGGAAGCGGCATCGAGCGCCATGCCGAAAACGCGGCGCTGCAAGCGCTGGCGGCGCAATGGGGCGCCGCGGAGCCGGGCGGCGCCGAGGCCCGCGCGCTCAAGGCGATGGCCGAGGCGGCGGAAACCTACGCCGCCGGCCCGGAGTTCGCCGCCGAATACGCCGCGTGGCGCGCGTGGAGCGAAGCCCGCGCGCGCGACGACGCCTCCCGCGGGCGCGACCTGGCGGACATCGCCGCCGCTTACGCCGCTGTTGCCGAGACCCACCCCGGAACAGTTTTCGGCGCCCGCGCCGCCGCCCGCGGCAAAACCGTCCGCTGGGAAACCGGCGCCTATCCGTAACGCCCGCGCCGAAGGCGCGCGCTTCCTGTGTGCGCGGGCGTCTCGCCCGCACGTTTGCGCCCGGCGCGCCCTGCCCCGCCCCGCCCGAACGGTGGCCGAGGCGCCCCGCCCCCTACGCGGCCGCGGCGCCGGCGGGCATGGGCAAAACGCCCAGGCGCTCCCACAGACGCTTGTCGCGTTCGCGTTGCGGGTTGGGCGTGGTCAGCAGCTTGTCGCCGATGAAGATCGAATTGGCGCCGGCCAGGAACGCCAGCGCCTGCGTCTCGTCGTTCATGGTCTCGCGCCCGGCCGACAGCCGCACGACCGAGCGCGGCATTGCAATGCGCGCCGCGGCGACCGTGCGCACGAACTCGAAACTGTCGAGCGGCTCGGCGCCGCCGAGCGGCGTGCCGGGCACGCGAACCAGCATGTTGACGGGAACGCTCTCCGGATGGCGCGGCAGGGAGGCGAGCGCGGCCAGCATCCCCGCGCGGTCGCGGCGGCTCTCGCCCATGCCGACAATCCCGCCGCAGCACACGGCGATGCCGGCGGCGCGGACGCGCTCGAGGGTTTCCAGCCGATCCCCGAACGTGCGCGTCGTCACGATCTCGCCGTAGAATTCCGGCGACGTATCGATGTTGTGATTGTAATAGTCGAGCCCCGCGCGCTTCAGCCGCTCCGCCTGGCCCTCGGCGAGCATGCCGAGCGTAACGCAGGTCTCCATGCCCAGCGCCTTCACCGCCGCGACCATGGCGCACACGCGGTCGAGGTCGCGGTCCTTCGGGCCGCGCCACGCCGCGCCCATGCAATAGCGGCTGGCGCCGGCGTCGCGCGCGCGCCGCGCGGAGGCCGTCACCGCTTCCGCGTCCATGAGTTTCGACGCTTCGACCCCGGCGTCGAAATGCGCGCTTTGCGGGCAGTAGGCGCAGTCTTCCGGGCAGCCGCCGGTTTTTATCGACAGCAGCGTGGACATCTGCACGCGCGCGGGGTCGAAATAGCGCCGGTGAACGGTCTGCGCCCGGTAAATCAGTTCGTTGAAGGGGAGGTCGAGCAGCGCCAGCGCCGCTTCCGGCGTCCAGTCGTGCCGGACCTCCGCGCCCGGAGCGCCGTTCGCCCCCTGCCGTTCGTTCACGATTCCGGCCCCACTGGATTTTCGCGGCGCGCGGGAGCATACAGGGTTTCCGCTCGCCATCCAACCGGCGCGCCAGCCGAACGAGGCCGCCCGTGACCCGATTCCCCCATGATCGCGGCGCCCCGCGGGCGCTCCCGCCCGAACGGCGCCCGGCATGATCGCCGCGTTTCCCGGGCCGGCGCGGCGCGGGCTGATGCTCATTGTCTCGTCGCCGTCGGGGGCGGGCAAGACGACCATCGCGCGCCGCCTGCTCGCCGCCGACAAGAACCTGCGCATGTCGGTATCGGTGACCACCCGGTCGCCCCGGCCCGATGAGAAGCCCGGCGTCGATTACCGTTTCGTCAAGCAGGCGGAGTTCGACGCGATGGTCGCGGCGGGCGAGCTGATGGAGCATGCGCGCGTGTTCGGCCGCGATTACGGCACACCGCGCCTGCCGGTCGAACGCGCGATCGGCGAGGGGCGCGACGTATTGTTCGACATCGACTGGCAAGGCGCGCAGCAGCTGACGGAGACCGCGCGCGACGCCGTCGTCAAGGTTTTCATCCTGCCGCCGTCGCCCGGCGCGCTCGAGGCGCGCCTGCGCAAGCGCGCGCAGGACAGCGAGGAAGCGGTCGCCGGACGCATCGCCAAGGCGGCGGGCGAAATGACCCACTGGGCGGAATACGACTACATTATCGTCAACGATGGGATCGAGCGCGCGGTCGCCGACGTTACGGCTATTCTCGCGGCCGAACGTCTGCGCCGGGCGCGCTACGTGGGCATGAGCCGCTTCGTCGCCGGGCTTCAATCCGGCTAATCCGGGCGCCACGGCCTCCAGGCCGGCATGCGACTGTTGCGCCCGCAACCGAAAGATGCCGGCCCCGAGGACGCGGCGCCCGGTTTCCGCGTTACGGATGCGGCGGGGCGGCTCGCCGCCGGGCCTCGATCCGGACGAGCGCGTTCGCCAGCCGGCAATATCCGGCGATCCCCAGCGTTTCCGCGCGCGCGCTCCCATCCACCTCCGCCGCCGCGAGCAGTTCCGTTACATCCACACCGGCGCCCAGCGTCTTCAGGCTCGAGCGCAGCATCTTGCGGCGCTGGCCGAACGCCGCCGCCGCCGCGCGGCGCAGCGCGCGCGCGTCGGCCGCAAACAACGGCGCCGGGCGCGGAGCCAGCCTGACCACGGTCGACGTCACTTTCGGCGGCGGCGAGAACGCGCGCGGCGAGACGTCGAACAGCATCGACGTTTCGCACAGCCATTGCGCATACACGCCGAGCCGGCCCCACGCCGAGCCGCCCGGCGCCGCCGTTATGCGCCGCGCGACCTCCTTCTGGAACATCAGCGTGAAGCCCGCGGCGAACGCCGGATCTTCCGCCAGCGCGTCGAGCCACTTTCCGAGCAGGGCGGAGGCCGCGCCGTAGGGCAGGTTGGCGACGACGCGGCGCGGCGCCGGCGCCAGGCCGCGAAGGTCGAGCGCGCGCGCGTCCGCCTCCACGAGCCGCAGGCGGCCCGGCGCGGCGCGTTGCAGCTCGGCAAGCGCCGCCGCGAAGCGCCGATCGCGCTCGACCGCAACGACCTTCGCGCCGGCTTCCAGCAGCGCGCGCGTCAGGCCCCCGGGGCCGGCGCCGATCTCGATGACGCCGGCGCCGTCCAGCGGCCCGGCCGCCCGCGCGATGCGCCGCGTGAGATTGAGATCGAGCAGAAAATTCTGCCCCAGCGCCTTGCGCGCCGAGATCCGGCGCCCCGCGATCGCCGCCCGCAGCGGCGGCAAACCGGAAAGATCGGGGCGTATCGTATCGACGGTTATCGGGAGATAGCCCTTGGCGTCAGATACGCAGATCGACGAATGCGGTGCGGCGCAGGTCACGCATCAGGCGGCGCTCCAGCACCGCCATGCGGCGCCGTGCTATGGCGTCGTACACCGTGTCGCGGATGTCGGTTTCCGCGCCGGGATCGTTGCGTTCGCACACCATCAGAATGTGAACGCCGTTTTCCGTCTCCAGCGGCGCGCTGGCCGCGCCGGGCTCAAGGCCGCGCACCGCGTCGCGGAAGCGCTCCGGCAGGTCGTCGAGCCGCACCCAGCCCAAGTCGCCCGACAGCGACTCTTCCAGCGCATCGCCGCGGTCGCGCAGGGCTTCGCAACCGCTTGTGCCGGCGGAGATCTCCCGCGCCGAAGCGAGGCGGCGCTCCGCGGCCGCCGGCGCTTCCCCGGCTTCCGCCGGAAGCACGATCTGCGACAGGAAGAGCTCCACCGGGACCTCGGGCTCCGGCGTCACCTCGCGTTTGCCGCGCAAATACACGATGTGCCAGCCGTCGAGCGACCGTATGGGATCGGATATCGCGCCCACGGCCATGTCCGCCAGGGCGCGCTCGATCGCGGGCCGGCCGCGCCCCTCCTGTATCCAGCCCAGGTCGCCGCCGTCGTCCGCAAGCGAGCCCTGGCTGAACTGCGCGGCCGCGGCGGCGAAATCGGCGCCGGCGCGCAGCTGCGCAACGATGCTTTCCGCCGTCGCGCGCAGCTCGTCGGCGCTCGCGGCGGAATCCCCGTAAAGCGCGATTTCCGAGACCAGATACTCCGGCGTGCCGCGCGCCGCCTCGAGGCGCGCGATCTCCTCGTCGATTTCGTCTTCGCCGACCGCGACGATGGGGCGGATGCGCTGGCCGACATATTTGCTCCACGCGATCTGCGCGCGCAGGCGGTCGACCACCGCGCCGATGGCGATCCCGCGCTGCGCGAGGAACCCCTCGAGCTCGCCGCGCGGGACGCCGTTGCCGTCCTCGATTTGGGCGACCGCGGCGGCGATGTCCGCCTCCGACACCCGTATGCCGCGGCTTTCCGCCTCCTCCAGTTGCAGGGCCTCGTCGATAAGGTTGCGCAGCACCGTTCCGGCCAGGCGGCGGCGCATTTCGTCGGTCGGCGCCAGATTCGCGCTGTAGATCGCCACATCGATGCGCATTTCGAGGTCGAACACCGAAATCGCGCGCCCGTTGACCACGGCCGCGATGCGCATGGCGTCCTGTGAACCCGCCGGAAGCGCCGCGAGCCACAACGCGGCGAACGGCAATATCCATCGAAGCAACGGCAAGGCCCTCCGGCAACCGCGGTAAACGCGCCGATTCATGGCCGCCACCATACCCGCCGCGCCCGCCCGCCGCAACCGCCCCGCCGAAGGCGGGGCCCGGGCGCTGCGCGCTTCCCGGGTGCGCGGGCGTCTCGCCCGCACGTCTCATCGCCACGGGCGCCGGAGAGGGGGCGCGAAAGGCCTTGCTTCCACGGCAACATCGCGCGCCTTGCGGAAACGTGCGGGCAGGATGCCCGCGGTCCCGGGCCCCGCCTTCGGCGGGGTTGGCGTCTCGTCCGCACGTCTCGATGCCGCGGGCGCCGGGGCGCGGAGGCCGCCGCCGCGCTTTCCCGCCGGCGTTGCGCCTGCCGCAAACGTGCGGGCGAGACGCCCGCGCGCCCGGGCAGTCCGCCCGGCCGGCGCTACCGGGGCGCGTCAATCGAAATTGCGGAGCTTGATCTGGAAGTAGAACTCGGTCGTGTCCTCGACGTCGCGCTGGCCGCTGTAGCGGCGGTTCGCGTCGATGCTCGCGAACAGGCACTCGTCGCGGTAGCTCAGGCCGACCCCCGACGACAACGCGCCCGCCTCTCCCGCCAGATCGTGGGAGTGGCGGGCGCCGATGCTCCAGTAGCGGCCCAGCCGCAGCGTCGCGGATGCGTCCGCCTGTTTGGCGTCCGACGGCACCGCCGCAGTCGGCTGCCGCGGCGACAAGGCGACATACGACACCCTGCCGCGCAGCCATGACGGCCCCGCCGAAACCGTCAGCGAACCGCGCCGCACGGCGAATTCGTCGCGGTCGATGCGGAAACGCGACGTTATCTCGAGAAACGGGACGGGCCGCACCGACAGGCGGCCCACGATGTCGGAGAAACGGCCCGCGACCCCCGTGCCCTCGTCGAAGGCGTCGTCGGCCCGCGCGCGCCACGCCTGCCCGACCAGCAGCTCCGACCCGGCGCCATCGCGGGCGAACGCGCCGACGCGCAGCGCGTATCCCGCGCGGACGCCGCCCTCCACGCGGTCGAGGCCGGGAAAGCGGTTGTCGCCGAACAGGTTGATCTCGTCGAACTCGAACGCGAGGCTGTCGTCGTTGGGGATCTCCTCCGGGTTGCGCGCGCGCGGCGCGACGATGGCCTTGGCCAGGGGCTCGACGACGAAATTCCACGATTTGCCGATGCGCGCCCACGGCCAGCGCCAGTCGAGCGCGGCCTGCGGCAAGGCGCGGCCCACGAATCGGGCGCCGGGCGGGCGGTCGGCGTCTTGCGGGGCCTCCGGGTCGTCCGGCGTCCGAATCCGGTAGCCGTCGGCGCGCATCGACGCGCGGAGCCTGTAGCGGTCGCCCAGCGCCGTGGAGAACGGCAGTTCCCAGCCGGCCGTCGCCGACAGGCGCGCGCTGTCGGGGCCCTCGCGGCGGAACAACAGGCGCGCGTTGGCGTCGAGCGTCCACACGCCCGACGCGAAGCCGGGGTCGCTCCGGTAGCGGAAATCCGCCACCGGCGCGACGATCGGCGACCGGCCCGTATCGGCGTTGGGGTCCAGGCTCTGGAACGCCCAGGCGTCGAGCGCGATTTCGCGGCTTCCCCGGGCGCCGCGCAGATACAGGTTGCGCGTCAGGAACGGCCGGCCCGCGGCGAAGGCGAACACGTCGGTCGAGCCCGTTCTCTGCACGATGGGGGCCAGCCCCTGCCGGTCGGGCTCCTCGGCGTCGCCGCCCAGGCCGTAGCGTCGAAGATAGGTGGCGTCGGTCGCGTGCTCGATCCCGAAGCCGTAGCGCCAATGGGAGCCGAGGCTGAAATCGCCCTTCAGGTTGAGGTGGCCGCGGACGCGCCCGGCTTGCTCCGCTTCCGGCGGCAGCAGCCGCTCGCGCGTGACGCTGCCCTCGAACAGCAGGGCGCCCGCGCGCATCGCCCGCCGATACTGCCCGGCGAGAATCGGCAGGCCCCGGGAGAGATAAACCGGGGCGAAGGTGAAATCGTCGTGCGGCGACAGGACGAGGAAAAACGGCTGCGTCCATGTAAAGCCGAAAGTGGAGTTTTGCCCGATGGAGGGCGCCAGGAGGCCTGTCTTGCGGCGCACCGTCGGGTCCGCCTGGCTGAAATACGGCAGGTAGAAGATCGGAACGCCGAAAGCGTCGAGCGTGGCGTCGTGGTAGTCGATGGTCTTGCCGCGCGGGTCGTGGACGACGCGCTCGGCTTTCATGCGCCACAGCGGCGCGCGCTCCGGGTCGTCGGCGCAGGGTTCGCAGGGGCTGTACACGGCCTTGGCGAGTTCGCTCGCGCCGTCGGCGGTGCGGCGCCCGCCCGCCGCGGCGAGGCGCGACCGGTCGGTAAACAACATGCCCGCATCGCGCGCGGCGCCGCTCTTCAGGTCGCCGGCGAAATCGGCGCTGCCGGCGAACATGACCTCGCCCGACGGCTCGATCAGCGCGACATTGCCCGCGGCAACAAAGCGGTCGGCGGCGGCGCGGTACGTCACGCTGTCGGCGCGCAGGATGCGCCCGCCGCGCGAGACCTCCACGCTGCCCGCCGCCGTTACCGTATCGGCCTCCTCGTTATGGATAACCTCGTCGGCAATGAGCAGCGCGCCGGCTTCCGCGTCGTCCTGGGCCGGCGCGTCCGCGGCCGGCAGCGCCGCCGCCGCCCAGGCGGCGGCCAGCAGCCGGCGCGCCCGCCCGCCCGGCGCCCCGCGCATCGTCAGCTCCGGCGTCCGTGCAGCAGCAGGCCGCTGCCGAGGAGCGCGACGGTCGCCGCGGGCGCCCACGCCGCGAGGATATAGGGAATCCGCCCGTTCAGCCCGTAGGCGGTCACGACGTCGGAAAAGATGTAGTAGGCGAAGCCGCACGCGGCGCCGACGGCGAGCAGCGGCCCCGTTCCCCGCGCCCGCGCGGGGCGCAGACCGAACAGCGCCGCGATCAGCACCATGCCCGCCAGCGCCAGCGGCGAGGCCAGCGCGGCGTGCCAGTGCAGGCGGTGGCGCAGCGACGAAAACCCCGCCCGGTCGAGCGTGGCGACGAACTCGGGAATATCCCAGAACGATTGCGTTTCCGGCGCGGCGAAACTGTCCTGTATCCGGCTCACGGTCAGATCCGTGTCGAGGCGGAGCGTGTCGTGGCGCTCCGGGCGGCGCCCCGGCCCGCTGACGCTTGCGTCGCGCAACAGCCAGTGGCCGGCGCGGATGTCCGCCGCCGCGGCGTCGATGCGTTCTTCGAAGCGGTCCGGATGGCGGTAGCGCAGGATGAACAGATCGCGCAGCCTCGCGCCGCGCGGATCGACCCCGGCGGCGTGGACGAGCCACGCGCCGGTTTCGCCGGGCTCGCGCAGCCACAGCCCGTTGCGCGGCGTCGCGAAGCCCGACGCCCGCTCGCGCAGATACTTGTTGTCGAGCTCGTAAAACCGCGCCAGCGCGCCGCTCGCCAGCGGGCCGAACGCGGTCACGGAAACCGCGCCGATCGACACCGCGACCAGCAGGCACGGAAACAGCAATTGCGGCGTCGAGGCGCCGGCGGCGGATATCGCCGCCGCCTCGTTGTCGCGGCTCAGCCGCGCAAGCGTCAGCAACGCGCCGACCAGCACCACATAGGGGATGGCGCGCTGCGCCAGATGCGGCAGATGAAGCGCCGCCATGCCGACGACCAGCGCGAAGGATCCGTCGTCGTCGCGCGAGACCCGGCGGGCGAGCTCGACCGCGTCGAGCAGGAATATCAGCGCCGCGATGGCGGCGAACGCCGTCCCGACGCCCACGAGCATCCGGCGCGCGACATAGGCGGTGAGGTTCGGCGGCGCGAGCATCGGCGCTACCCCGCGCCCGCCGCGGCCGGGCGCGCGCGCCGGCGCCGGCGGCCCGACAGCGCGAACAGGGCCGCCGCGCCGCATACGGCGACCGCGAGGCAGTAGAACGGACCGATTCGCGGATCGGCGGCGATCGCGTGGCGCAGCGCGAACGCCCCGGCGATAAACGCCGCGCCGGCGCACGAACCCGCGAGCACCCGCCGCAGCGAGCCGCGGCGGTCGAAATCGCCGGCCAAAACCGCCGCGGCGGCGATCAGCGCCAGCACAACCGCGTGGAGCGGGCTTGTCAGCCGGAAATACGCCTCGGCCAAAAACTCGTTGCGCTCGCGCGCGCCGGTCTCCGCGCCGGGGTTCAGGAGCTCGCCCAGGTAGCGCTCGCCGGCCTTGCGAAACCGGCCCTCGGGAAACGCGGGCGCCGCCGCCAGGTCGAATGCGTAGCGCTCGAAATGCAGGTACGACACGCGCCCCGTCTCGTCGCGCTGCTGGCGGCTTCCGTTCTCGAGCATGAAGCGCGGCCCGCCGGGCGTTCCGGCGATGGCGCCGCGTTCGGCGATGACCGTCGTCGCCGGCGCCGAGCGATCGCGGCTGTCGTGTATCAGCACGCCGAGCAGCGCGCCGTCGGAAGCGCGGTCGCGGACATAGAACGTAAGCCCGTCGTTCGCCATGTCGAATACGCCTTCCTCCAGCATCGTGCTGGCGAGCGACTGCCGCAGCTCGTGCTGGCGGTCCTTGAACGCGCGCAGGCTCGCCGGCATGAACCAGAGGTTGATCGCCAGCACGGCGATGGCGGCGAGCGCGCCGAGCGCCGCCGCCGGCGCGGCGAGCGCCGCGTTCGACGAACCCGTCGCGCGCAGCGCCGCCAGCTCCGAATCCGCCGCCATGCGCGCATAAACATGGAGCGCGGCGATGAACAACGCCGCCGGCATGACAATCGCAAGCAGCGACGGCAGCATCAGCGTCGTCAGCGCGAAAAACGTCGGTATCGGCAGCCCGTGGTTGACGATCAGATCGATGAAACGGAGCGACTGCGTAAGCCACGCCACGGCCGTTACGCAGGCGGCGACGACGGCGAACGGCCCGGCGAGCCGAACGGCGATATAACGGAAGCGTCGCTTCATCCCGCCGCCACCGTAAAACAACCCCGCGGCGCGGGAAAGCCGCCCCGCCGGGGGGGGGGGGCGCGCCCGGCGGCCCCGCGCGCGATTGCCTTGCGGGAAACCGCCGCTAGACTGGCGCGGGCGGGCGCGCCGCCGCGCCGCCGTCGAACGTCACCGGAGGATCGGCATGAAAATCACCATCGGCAAACCCGACCTGGCGAAACCCGCGGCCCTTGTGGTCGGCGCGGCGGAGGGCGGCGCGCTGTGCGCCGGCGCGCGCGAAGTCGACGAGCGCGCCGGCGGCGCCTTGTCGCGCGCCATCGAGCATTCGCGCTTCGAGGGCAAGGGCGGGCAGTTCCTCTCCGTGTTGGCGCCGGCGGGCCTGCCGGCCGGCCGCGTGACCCTCGCCGGTCTGGGGCCGCCCGAAAAGTTCGACGCCCTCGCCGCCTCGCGGGTCGGCGGCGGCGCGGTCGCGCACCTGCTCGGCTCGGGAGAAACGACCGCGCGCATACTTGCCGAGCCGCCCGAAGGCGCGGAGTTGAGCGCCGCCGCCTGCGCCGCCTGGATGGCCCACGGCGCCCGGCTGCGCGGATACCGCTTCGGCAAATACCGCACGACCCTGAAGGAAAAGGAAAAAACCTCGCTGTCGCGGGTTATCGTCATGTGCGACACGCCCGGCAAGGCGCGCTCGGCGCACCGGCCGCTCGACGCGCTCGCCGACGGCGTGTTCCTCACGCGCGACCTGGTGTCGGAGCCCCCCAACGTGCTGAGCCCGGCGGCTTATGCCGACGAAGTGCGGAAGCTCGCCGACGACGGCCTGGAAGTGGAGGTGTTCGACAACAAGCGCCTGGTCGAAATGGGCATGGGCGCCATTGTCGGCGTCGCCGCCGGCAGCCAATACGGCGCCTATCTGGGGGTTATTCAGTGGAACGGCGCCGGCAGGGGCATGACCGGGGCGCCGGTCGCCATCGTCGGCAAGGGCGTCACCTTCGATACCGGCGGCATCTCCATCAAGCCCTCCAGCGGCATGGAAGACATGAAATGGGACATGGGCGGCTCCGGCGTCGTCGTCGGCCTCATGCGCGCGCTGGCGCGCCGCAAGGCCCGCGTCAACGCCGTCGGCGTGGTCGGGCTCGTCGAGAACATGCCCTCGGGAACGGCGCAGCGCCCCGGCGACGTGGTGAAGTCGTATTCCGGCAAGACCATCGAGATCCTCAACACCGACGCCGAGGGCCGCCTTGTGCTCGCCGACGCGCTGTGGTATGCGCAGGAGCGCTTCAAGCCGCGCATAACCATCGACCTGGCGACGCTCACCGGCGCCATACTCGTGAGCCTGGGCATGCACCAGGCGGGCCTGTTCTGCAACGACGACGCCTTGGGGGAGCGGCTCGTCGCGGCGGGCAAGGCGGTCGCCGAGCCCGTATGGCCCATGCCGCTCGACGACGAATACGACAAGCTGATCGATTCCCAAATCGCCGACGTCAAGAACATCGGCGGCCGGTATGCCGGCAGCGTGACGGCGGCCAAATTCCTCCAGCGTTTCGTAAACAAGTCGCCGTGGGCGCATCTCGATATCGCCGGCGTCACCTGGACGGGCCAGGCGACCGCGCTGACGCCGAAAGGCGGAACGGGCTACGGCGTGCGCTTGCTCGAACGGCTGATCGCCGAGCATTACGAAGGGACGTGAGCGCCCGCGATGGACGGCGCCGCGCCCTGTCCGGCGGCGTTTTACGCCTTGACGCGATCGCCGCTCGAACGCGCGCTGCCGCGCCTGCTCGAACGCGCGCGCCAACAAGATCTGCGCGCGCTCGTGCGGTGCGGCTCCGCCGCGCGCGCCGAGGCGCTCAACGGCGCGCTGTGGACCTACAGCCCCGGCAGCTTCCTCGCGCATGGCGGCCCCGGCGACGCGCGCGCGGCGGAGCAGCCCATCTGGCTCGCCGCCGACGGCGGCAACCCGAACGCCGCGCACGTGCTGATTCTGATCGACGGGACGGAAGCCGGCGACCTGACGGGGTTTTCCCGCTGCCTCGATCTCTTCGACGGCGCCGACCCCGACGCCGCGGGCGCGGCGCGCGCGCGCTGGCGGCGTCTGGAAGGCAAGGGGCATCCGCTTGCCTGGTGGACCCAGGACGCCTCCGGCGCGTGGCGCAAGCGGCCCGCGCCGCCGCAGGCCGAAATCGCGCGCCGGGGCGCATAACGGGTTGACACCGCGCCGGCGCCGTATTATCGAATGCGCGAACCCGACTTGGGAGGTATGAAGATGTCCATCTCCGTCGAACGGCTGTTTTCCCTGCCGGCGCTCATCGCGGGCGCCTTGGCCTTGGGAGGGTGCGGCCTCCAGCTCGAGAGCGCGCTGAAAACCTCGGCGCCGGACTCGGCGTTCGAGGGCGGCCTGCACGGCGGCTATATCGACCTCGCGCAGGCCGAATACGACGAGGCCGACTATCTGGATTCCGACACGTTCGCGAATCGCGCCATGGCCGTCGCCGCCGGCGCCGCGCCGGGGCCGGAAGACATCGGCGCGCGCCGCCTGCCGGGAGACTCGGCCGCCGCGCTGACCGAGGCGCGCGGGCGCCTGGTCGAGGCGCTCGGCGCCGACGCCGTGGGCGCCGCGCCGGAAACGGCCGCGCGCGCCCAGATCATGTTCGACTGCTGGATGCAGGAGCAGGAGGAAAACCTCCAGTCCGGCCACATCGAGGCCTGCCGCGCCGGGTTCATGGCGGCGATGGACGAGATCGACGCCGCGCTTGCGCCGCCTCCGCCCCCGCCGCCTCCCGAGCCCGTGGCGGAGCCCGACCGCGCCTATACGATCTTCTTCGCTTTCGACAGTTCGGCGCTCGACGGCGCGGCGCGCGCCGTCATCGACGGCATCGTCGGCGATTGGGGCGGCCGCGAGGGCGCGATCGCGGCGATCGGCCACGCCGACACGGCGGGCCCGGAAAGCTACAACCAAGGCTTGTCGGAGCGGCGCGCAGCGGCGGTCGGACAGGCGCTGCGCGACGGCGGCATCGCCCCGGCGCGCGTGACGGAAACAGGGGTGGGCGAATCCGACCTGGCCGTGCCGACCGGCGATGAGGTCTTCGAACCCGGCAACCGGCGCGTCCTGGTGACGGTGGAATAGGCCGGCCCGCGCAAACCGCGCCGGGCGCAAACGGCGGGCGGCGCGCGCCGCCCGCCGCTATCCCTGTACCGCGCGGATCTCGAACGCCGCCGCCATCAACGCGCGTGTGTAGGCGCTCCGCGGCGCGTCGAAGACCTCCTGCGCCGGGCCCTGCTCGACCGCCCTGCCCGCGCGCATAACCACGATGCGGTTGGCCAGCGCGCGCACCACGCGCAGGTCGTGGCTGATGAACAGATAGGCCAGGTTGTGGGCGCGCTGCAGGTCGCGCAGCAAATCGACGATCTGCGCCTGCACCGTCATGTCGAGCGCGCTCGTCGGCTCGTCGAGCACCAAAAACCGCGGCTTGAGCGCGAGCGCGCGGGCGATGGCGATGCGCTGCCGTTGCCCGCCGGAAAACTCGTGCGGGAAACGGTCCATGTCGAGCGGGTCGATGCCGACCTCCGCCAGCGCCTGCGCCACCAGCGCGCGGCGCTCGTCCACGCCGCCGCCGATGCCGTGAACGCGCATGCCCTCCTCGACGATCTGCCAAACCGCGAGCCGCGGACTGAGCGACGAGAACGGGTCCTGAAACACAACCTGCATTTCGCGCCGCAACGGGCGCAGCGCGCGGCTTCCGGCCCCCGCGATGTTCGCGCCGGCGAACCGGATCCCCCCCGCGCTCGACACCAGCCGCAGCATCGCCATGCCGAGCGTGGTCTTGCCGGAGCCCGACTCGCCGACGACCCCCACCGTCTGCCCCGCGCGCAGGGTCAGCGAAACCCCATCGACCGCCTTGACGTGGCCGACCGTGCGGCGCAGCACGCCGCGGCGGATGGGGAACCAAACGCGGAGATTCTCGGCGGCGGCGATTTCCGGCGCGTTGTCGTCGGCCGGCGGCGGCCGCGCCGCCGGTTGCGCGGCCAGCAGCTTGCGCGTGTAAGGGTGGCGCGGCGCCGCATAGACGGCTGCGGTCTCGCCATGCTCGACGACTTCGCCCGCGGTCATGACATGAACGCGGCGGGCGAAGTTCCGCACGATGGTCAGGTCGTGCGTGATCAGCAAAATCGCCATGCCGAGATCGCGCTGCAAACCGGCGAGCAGCTCCAAGATCTGCGCTTGCACGGTCACGTCGAGCGCCGTGGTGGGTTCGTCGGCGATCAGCAGATCGGGCTCGTTCGCCAGCGCCATGGCGATCATGACGCGCTGGCGCTGACCGCCCGACAGCTGGTGCGGCCACGCTTTCAGCCGCCGCCCGGCGTCGTCGAGGCGCACAAGCTCCAGCAGTTCGATACAGCGCGCCCGCGCCCGCGCCGGCGCAAGCCCCTTGTGGAGCATGAGCGTTTCGACGATCTGCTTCTCCACCGTGTGCAGCGGGTTGAGCGACGTCATCGGCTCCTGGAACACCATCGCGATGCGGTTGCCGCGGATCTCGCCGAGCGCCGCGCGCGGCGCGCCGATCAGCTCCCGCCCGTCGAAACGGATGCTGCCGCCGGGATGGCTGGCGCGCGGATAGGGCAGGAGCTGCAACACCGAAAGCGCGGTGACCGATTTCCCCGACCCCGATTCGCCGACCAGCGCCACGGTCTCTCCGCGCTCCACGTGCAGCGAGGCCCCGCGCACCGCCTCGATATCGCGGTCCTCGACGCGAAACCGCACTTGCAGCCGGTCGATCTCGAGCAGACTCACCGCCCTCGCTCCGGCCCGGCCGGCGCAAGGCCCCGCGCCGCCCGGCGAAGAGCGGCCTGGATCGGCGTTCGATTTCGCATCGCGGGAATTCCACGGGGCCGGGGAAAGGGGGGAAGGCCCGAATGTAGCGCTTGCGCGCCCGCGCGTCAGCGTTTCCCCGGAGCGATTCGACAGGCGCGGATCGCGTGGGTGTGTGGGCGTCTCGCCCGCACGTTTCCGCGCCGCGCGGCGTTGGCGAGGCCGTCTCGCCGCCCGCCGGGCGCCGCAACCCCGTACAGGCCCTTTGCCCGGCGGCGGCGATACGCTATGGTGCGGCCCGGCAAGAACGGCGCGGGGAGAGGCGCGGAATGATCGATCTGTACACTTGGAGCACGCCC
Organism: Alphaproteobacteria bacterium; assembly: GCA_965201115.1. Taxonomy (GTDB): domain Bacteria; phylum Pseudomonadota; class Alphaproteobacteria; order UBA7887; family UBA7887; genus JANQOH01. The sequence continues at coordinate 2,837,470 of OZ241745.1, read as the reverse complement.
AACGGGCGGAAGGTCTCGATCATGCTCGAAGAGACCGGAACGCCCTACGAAACCCACCCGATCGACATAACGAAAGACGAACAGTTCGATCCGGACTTCCTGGAAACAAGCCCGAACAACAAGATCCCCGCCATCGTCGACCGCGAGACCGGAACGCGGCTCATGGAGTCGGCGGCGATCATGATCTATCTGGGCGAAAAGACCGGCAGCCCGCTCTGGCCCGCCGAACCCGCGCGCCGCTACGACGCGCTCCAGTGGCTCATGATGCAGATGGGCTCGGTCGGGCCGATGCTCGGCCAAACGCACCACTTCGTGCGTTTCAACAAGGGCAAGGCGCCATACGCCGAAGAGCGCTATGCGCGCGAAACCGCCCGCATATACAACGTGCTCGACCGGCAGCTGGGCCGCCGCGAATATCTGGCGGGCGAGATCTCCATCGCCGATCTCGCCACGTGGCCGTGGATCTCGCGCTTCGAGTGGCAGGGGATGGACTTGCGCACCTACCCCAACCTCAAGCGCTGGTACGAGGCCATCGCCATGCGGGACGCGGTACAACGCGGCTACAATGTCCCGCCGCGCGGCGACCCGATTCCCATGCCGTAGGCCGCGTCATGCCGAGCCGTTTCTCCCCGCAATATCCGGCCGGCGCGCCCGCCGCCGAGCCCCTGTCGATTCTCGGCGCCGACGGCGCCCTGCGCGACGGCGCCGAGCCGCCGATGGACGCCGCGCAAATCCGCGAGGCGCTGCGCCTGATGATGCTCGGCCGCGCGTTCGACCGCAAATGCCTGAGCCTCCAGCGCCAGGGCCGCCTCGGCACCTTCGCCCCCATCTTCGGGCAGGAGGCGACCCTCGTCGGCGCGGCGATGGCGGTCGATCCGAAACGCGACTGGGCCGTGCCGCAATACCGCGAACTCCCCGTGCAAATCCGCCAGGGCGTGCCGCTGTTGAACGTCGCGCTCTACCGCCGCGGCCATCCCGACGGCGGCGTCATCCCTGAAGGCGTGCGCATGTTCGCGACCCAGGTCTCGCTGGCGGCCCAGCTGCCGCACGCGTCGGGCTGGCCTGGGGCATGAAGATGAAAGGCGAAAACGGCGTGGCGGCCGTGTTCTTCGGCGACGGCGCCTCGTCCGAGGGAGACTTCCACGAATCGTGCAACCTCGCCGGCGTCGTCGGCGCGCCGGTGGTGTTCGTGCTGCAAAACAACCAGTGGGCGATCTCCACGCCGCGCGCCATCCAGAGCGCCGGCGCCGATTTCGCCTCCCGCGCGCCGGCCTACGGCTTCCCCGGCGTATCGGTCGACGGCAACGACCTGTTCGCGATGTACGCGGCGGCGGCGGACGCGGTCGCCCGCGGCCGCGCCGGCGGCGGCGCCACGCTCGTCGAGGCGCACACCTACCGCATGGGCATGCACACCACCGCCGACGACCCCACCCGCTATATCGACGCCGACGAGCTCGCGCGCTGGAAGCGAAAGGACCCCATCGACCGCGTATGGAAATACCTTGCCGCGGCCGGCGCGCCCTATGCCGGCGACCGCGAAGCCTGGGAGGCCGAAGTGGAGGCCGAGGTAGAGGACGTATTCGCCGCCGCCGACGCCCACCCCCCGCCCGACCCTGCCGCGATCTACGAACACGTCTTCGCCGCACCCACGCCCACCCTCGCGCGCCAGCGCGCCGCGCACCCGCGCCAAGCGTAAGCATCTACAGCGGAACGCCTGCCCCCGCCGCGGGCAGGCCCCGGGACCGCGGGCATCCTGCCCGCACATTCGCCGCAGGAGCGACGCCGGCATGGAAGCGCTCCCCGTCGCCCGCAGCATTGAGACGCGCGCGCGAGACGCACACGCCAACCCCGCCGAAGGCGGGGCTTGGGTGCGCGGGCGTCCCCGCCCGCACGTTTCCGCAAGGCGCGCGATGTTGCCGTGGAAGCAAGGCCTTTCGCGCCCCCTCCCCCGTCGCCCGCAGCGTCGAGACGTGCGGGCGAGACGTCCGCGCACCCGGGAAGCGCGCCGCGCCTGCGGCGCGGGCGGCCGGGATAGCCGCGCGCCTCCATGGCGCCCAAAGCGGCCAAGCGAAAATCGCGGCCCGTGTACGGACGATTCGCGAACCGGGCGGAGAAACCCGTTGACGCGCGGCGGCGGCGTGCGGTACAAGGCGGCGCGCTTTGCGTTGGGCCGCTTTGGGGATCCGGTTGACGCGCGGTACCGTGCGCACCGGCGGCTTGCGGGCCGCCGTGACCGGGCGCCGGCGCGACCGAATGGACGGGCGACCGGCACACAACGCAGGACACGCTCGCGGCGTATTGGCGGCGCCCGCCGCAAGGCGGTTCGCGACCGCGCGAAAAGCGATATCGACAGCCGCCGGGACAAGGGAGCCGCGAAAATGCCGCGCATGAACATGGTCGAGGCCATCCGCGCCGGTCTCCGGCAGGAGATGGAGCGCGACGCGGCCGTCATGCTGATGGGTGAGGATGTGGGCCAGCTCGGCGGCGTGTTCCGCGCCACCGACGGCCTGCGGCAGTTCTTCGGCCCGAACCGCGTGATCGACACGCCGCTCGCCGAAAGCGTCATCGCCGGCGCCGCGCTCGGCCTGGCGGTCGCGGGCTGGCGGCCGATCGTCGAAATCCAGTTCCTCGGCTTCGCCCAGCAGTGCTTCCACCAGATAAACCAGCAGATCAGCCGCATCCGCTTCCGCACGCGCGGCTCGCATACAGCGCCCCTCGTCATCCGCTCGCCTTTCGGCGGCGGCGTGCGCACGCCGGAGTTCCACTCCGATTCGATGGAGCACACCTTCGCACAGTCATCGGGCCTCAAGATTGTCATGCCGGCCAACCCCTACGACGCCAAGGGCATGCTGGCGGAGGCGATCCGCGACCCGGACCCGGTGCTGTTTCTCGAACCCCTGCGCGGCTACCGCCTGCTGTCGGGGGAGGTTCCGTCGGAGCCCTACACGGTTCCGTTCGGCGAGCTGAACGTGCTGCGCGAGGGCGATGACGTAACGCTGATCGCGTGGAGCCAGACGGTTCCGGTCGCGGAGAAAGCCGCCGGCATGGCCGCCGAAAAAGGCATCGGCGTCCACCTTGCGGATCTCCGCACCCTCGTGCCGCTTGACGAAGCCGGTCTCGTGAAAGCCGTCGAGCGCACCGGACGCTGCGTCGTCGTCCACGAATCGCAGGCGACCGCGGGATTCGGCGCCGAGGTCGCCGCGTTCGTGCAGGAGCACGCTTTCTTCTCCCTCGAGGCGCCCGTGCGGCGGGTCGCGGCGCCCGACGCGCCCTATCCCATGCCGGGGGTCGAGGACGCTTTCGTTCCCGACGCCGCGCGCGTGGTCCGCGCCATCGAAGAAACCATGGCCGACCGATGAGCGACTACCGTTTCGACCTCCCCGACGTCGGCGAGGGGCTCGGCGAGGGCGAGATCGTCCACTGGCACGTCGCCGAAGGCGATGCGGTCAAGGCCGACCAGGTCATCGTCGACGTTCAGACCGACAAGGCGGTGGTGGAAATCCCGTCGCCCGTGGCCGGCACGATCAAGGCGCTCGGCGGCGCGGTCGGCGCGACCGTACCCGTCGGCGCCATGCTGGCGATCATCGCCGCGGAAACCCCGCGCCCAGCCGCAAGCTCCGCGCCGGCCGCCGCCGCGCCCGCGCCCTCGGCGCCCGAAAGCGCGCCGCCGCGCCGGCGCGGGCGCGTCCTCGCCAGCCCGGCGACCCGCAAGCGCGCGCTGGATCTCGGCGTCGATCTCGCGTCGATTTCCGGGAGCGGCGCCCGCGGACAGGTGACGCGCGCCGATGTCGAGCGCGCCGCCGCCGCCCCGCAGGCGCCGCCCGAACAGGCCGCCGCCGCGGCGGCCCCGAAGCCGGAAAGCGCGCCCGAAACCCCGCCCGCAAGCGCGCCGCGCGCTGCGCCGCAAACCGCGCCCGGAATCGAGCCCGAGCCCGCGTCCGCCGCCGCCGACCGCGTGGAGCCGTTGCGCGGCCTGCGCCGGCAAATCGCGCAAACCATGCAGGCGGCGTGGCGCGAAATCCCGCACATATTGACGTTCCACGAGATCGACGCAACGCAGCTCGTCGCCGCGCGCCGCGCGCTCGCCGCCGAATTCGAGCCCGAGGGCGTCCGCCCGAGCTATCTTCCCATCGTCATGAAGGCGTGCGCCGCCGCGCTGCGGCGCTACCCGCGCTTCAACGCCGCGCTGAACATGGAGGCCGAAGAAATCGTCTATCGCGGGCGCGTCAATATCGGCTTCGCGACCGCGACCGCCGACGGCCTGATCGTGCCCGTGGTCCATGACGTCGATCGCAAGAGCATCCTCGCGCTCGCCCGCGAGATAGCGGAGCTCGCCGAGGCGGCGCGCGCGCGGAAGATCGGCGTGGCGCAGCTGCGCGGCGGGACCTTCACAGTCTCGAACTACGGCAGCTATGGAGGCCATTTCGGCACGCCGATAATCCGCCCGCCGGAGGTCGCGATCCTCGGCGTCGGCGCCATCCGCGATACGGTCGCCGCCGTCGATGGCGCGCCGGCGGTGCGCCCGTCGCTGCCGCTTGCCGTCTCCGCCGACCACCGCCTCAACGACGGCGAGCATCTCGGCGCGTTCGCCGGCGCCATCGCCGGTTACCTGCGCGAACCCGCGCGGCTGCTGGGGCGCATCTGATGGTCGTCGGCGAGGTCCCCGAGCCGGTCGATTTTATCGTTGTCGGGGCCGGCCCGGGGGGCTACGCCGCCGCGCTGCGCGCCGCGCAGCTGGGCCGCAAGGTCGTGCTTGTGGATCGCGACGGCGAGGAAGGCGCGGGCGGCGTCTGCCTGCGCGTGGGCTGCATCCCCAGCAAGGCGCTGATCGAGGTCGCCGACCTGGCGCATCGCGCGCGCGGCGCCGCGCGCGCGGGCCTGGCCGCCGCCGCGCCGCCCGACATGGCCCGTTTCCAGCAGTGGAAAGACGGCATTATCTCGGGCCTGACCGGCGGCGTCCGCGGCCTGCTGGCCGCCGCCGGCGTCGAGATCGCCCACGGCGCCTTCCGCTTCACCGCGCCGGGAAAAGGCGTGATCGCGCCGCCGTCGGGCGGCGCGCGCTTCGTCGAGTTTGCCGACATCGTGCTCGCCGCCGGGTCGCGCCCGGCCGCGCTCCAGAGCCTCCCCTTCGACGGCGAGCGCGTGCTCGACTCCGCCGGCGCGCTGGCGCTCGACAGACTCCCCGAAACCCTCGCCATCGTCGGCGCGGGCTATATAGGCCTCGAAATCGGCATCGCCTTCGCCAAACTCGGCGCGCGCGTCTCCATCGTCGAGGCCGAGGCGCGCATCCTGCCGGCGATGGACGCGGAGCTCGCGCGCCCGGTCGCGAAAACCCTTGCCGCGCTCGGCGCCGCCGTCCACACCGGCGCCCGCGCGGTCGGCTATGCCGACGGGCGCCTCGCGCTCAGGGATGGGCGGGGCGGCGAAACCGCCGTCGAGGCGGAGCGCGTCGTCGTCGCCGTGGGCCGCCGCCCCAACACCGACGATTTGGAGCTCGCCGCCGCCGGACTGAAACCCGGCGCGGGCGGGCTGCTCGAGGTCGCCGCCGACCGCCGCCTCGCGCCGCATGTCGCCGCCATCGGCGACATCGCGCCGGGGCCGGCGCTCGCCCACAAGGCCGCCGCCGAAGCGGCCGTCGCCGCCGAGGCCCTGTGCGGACGCAAGGCCGAATTCGCGCCGCAAGCCATCCCCGCCGTGGTGTTCTCCGACCCCGAAATCGCCAGCGCCGGCATGACGCTCGCCGAGGCAGAAGCCGATGGTATCGACGCCCGCGCCGCGAGCTTCCCGCTGGCGGCGTCGGGCCGCGCGCGCACACTCGACGCCCGCGACGGCTTCCTGCGCATCGTTTCCGACAAGGCCGACGGGCGCGTGCTCGGCGTCCACATCGCCGCGCCGCACGCCTCCGACCTGATCGGGGAAGGCGTGCTGGCCATCGAGATGGGCGCGACGGTCGAGGATCTCGCGCTCACCGTCCACGCCCATCCCACCTTCGGCGAACTCTACGGCGAAGCCGCGCGCATCGCGACCGGCGCCCCGCTCCACGTCGCCGCGCCCACGGGCCGGCGATGACTGAAAGCGGCCCGTATCCTGAGCTCTACCCCGAAATAAGCCCTTACGAGACCGGGCGGCTCCGGCTCGACGACGCGCACGTCATGTACTGGGAGCAAAGCGGGCGGCCCGACGGCGCGCCGGTCGTGTTCCTGCACGGCGGGCCGGGCGCCGGCGCGACCGCCGACAACCGCCGCTTCTTCGACCCCGCGCATTACCGCATCGTGATCTTCGACCAGCGCGGGGCCGGCCGGTCGCGCCCCCTCGGCGCGCTCGAAAACAACGCCACGCCGCACCTGATCGCCGATATCGAACGCTTGCGCGAAACGCTGGGGATCGAGCGCTGGATCGTGTTCGGCGGCTCATGGGGCTCCACGCTGGCCCTGGCTTACGCGGAGGCGCATCCCAAGCGCTGCCGCGCCCTCGCGCTGCGCGGCGTATTCCTCTGCCGCCCGCGCGAGATCGACTGGTTCCTCTACGGCATGGGCCGGTTTTTCCCTGACCATTGGCGCGAGTTCGCCGCCGGCGTTCCGGAAGCCGAACGCGCCGATCTCCTCGCCGCCTACCGGGCGCGGCTGACCGACCCGGACCCGCGCGTCCACATGCCCGCCGCGCGCGCATGGAGCCGCTACGAAGGCGCCTGCTCCACGCTGCTGCCGAGCGCCGGAACCGTGGCCGAGTTCGAACGCGACGACATGGCCCTCGGCCTCGCGCGCATCGAGGCGCACTACTTCGCCAACCGCATCTTCATGCCGGAAAACGCCTTGCTCGAGAACATCGACCGCGTACGCCGCATCCCCGGAGTCATCGTGCAGGGCCGCTACGACATGGTCTGCCCCGCCGTCACGGCCTTCGATCTGGCGGCGGCATGGCCCGAAGCCGACCTCGCCATCGTCGAGGACGCCGGCCACTCCGCAATGGAGCCCGGCATCCGCAGCCGCCTCGTAGCCGCCACCGACAGGCTGCGCCGCGTATAGCCCGCATTTCCCGTACCGGAACGGTCAATAACGATGACCCTCGGCATCAGTCGAAGCGTTCGCCGGGATAGGCGCCCCAGAGGTGGGCGAGGGGCATCCAGCCGCGATAGGAGGCGAGTTTCACTTCGCACCAGCCCTCTTCGCAGCCGAAGAGGCGGCCCTGCACGCCGGGCTCGGCGCGCGCAAGCGGGGCGGCGCCGACGTCGGGATCGCGCCGCAGGGCGCGTTCGCCGCCGGTCACGACCGCCGTGCGCCGGCCCGACAGCAGCACCTTGTGTATCCAGCCCTCGGCGCCTTCGCTGTCGCGAATCCGCCGCCATTGTTCGAACTCGCCGACGATCTCCACCGGCATCGACCGGCGCGTGAATACCCACGCGACCGGATAGCGAAACCCCGGCCCGGCGCGCAGATTGACCTTGCCCGCGGCGAGGCTCGCGAAACGCGGCAGCGGCAGGCCGCTCGCCCCGCGCTCCGCCGCGTGCCCCGCGGACGCCGAAAGCAGATGGAACAGAAGGAGCGAAACGGCGGCGGCGCGGCCGGCGGAACGTGCGAACATGAGGCCTCGCGGGCAAGCGGGTCGGTCGAACGGCGCCCGTTTGCATTTAGGCCGCCGCCCGCCGCGGGCCACCCGTTTTGAGCCGCCCCGCCCGCTTTGCCGCCGGCGCCGGGCGAATCGCCGGCGCGGATCCCGGCGCCCGCGAGCGCGAATCGGCCGCGTACCCGCGCCCGCCCGCCGCCCGGGGCGGCGCCGACCCGGACGCGAAGTCGATGGCGAATACCGGAAGTTTCGTCGATGGGCGCCGCCCGCCCGCGCGATCGCGGGTCCGGTACGGCGCGGGCGGGTGGTGGAGCCGAGGGGAATCGAACCCCTGACCTCGACATTGCGAACGTCGCGCTCTCCCGACTGAGCTACGGCCCCGCCTTGCGCCGCGGCCCCCTCGACCGGGCGCCGCGCGCTCCTGTAATATGGCGCCGTCGCGCCGCTTGTCCAACCCTCTCCGCCGCACAAGGCCGCCGCCGCCCATGCTGCAACTCATCGGCTTCGTCGATTGGCTGTTCGCGCTCTATATGTGGATCGTCATCGGCAACGCGATCCTGAGCTGGCTGGTCGCGTTCGACGTCGTCAATCGGCGCAACCCGCTGGTCGATTCGGTGGGCGAGGCGCTGTACCGCATCACCGAACCCGTGCTCGGGCGCATCCGGCGCGTCGTGCCGCCGCTGGGCGGGCTCGACCTGTCGCCATTGGTGGCGCTGATAGCCATCGTCTTCATCCGCCAGGTGCTGCTGGCCAACCTCGCGGCCTCCATCGCCCGCTACTGACAACGCGCCGCGCTCCCCGACCGCGGGCGCCCCGCCCGCCCCGAACAGGCGAACCGACTGCGATGCCGAGCGTCGGCGCCGGAACGCTCGACCCCGTCGAAGGCGGGGCCGGGACCGCAGACCTCCTTGCCCGCGAGTTGGCGTGCAGCGCGTTGTCGGCGGGGCGGTCCCGTCCTCCCGGCGCCGCCCCCTGCGCACCGGCCGCGCGCGCGATTTCGGCCCGAGTGCCGCGCCGCCGCAATCGACACGCATAACAGACCGAAATCCACGCGATTTCATTCCGGTACCGGCTCTTGAGACGTCCGCGTTTCCAGGCCCCCGTCTCGGGAATGCGGGCCCCCCGTCCGGCGGCTCGTATCAGGCTTTCGGATCGGGAGGCGGCGGGCCGCCGGCACGGTTCGCCGCGGCGGTGCGCTCGATCAGCGCCTCGATTCCCCGCATCGTCTCCGCGTGCCGTTCCGCGTTGGCCTTCATGGTCGCCTCATGGGCCTTCACGGTCGCCTCATGGGCCTTCATGGTCGCCTCATGGGCCTTCATGGCCTCGGCATGAGCGCTCATGACCTCTGCGTGTTGCGCCTCATGAGCCTTCATGGCCGTTTCATGAGCCTTCATGGCCTCCGCATGTCGTTCGGCGTTGGCCTTCATGGCCTCGGCGTGTCGTTCGGCGTGGACCTTCATGGCGTCGTTGTGCCGCCGTTCGGCGAGCATCGTCTGACGGTCGCGGCCGGCGTTGGCGCGGTTCATCATCCACAGCCCGATCGCCAGCAGCAGGCACTGGGTCGCCGTGAGGGCCAGGGCGATGTAGCGGGTGGTGAGCGTGGCGGCTTGGTATTCGTCCATCGAGGAGCTGTCTCCGGATGCGCGGCGTGCGGGCGCGATTGTCGGCGCGCCGGGCGCGCGCGTCAACGATCCCCCCGCGCGCCGGACTCGCGCTTTGCGGGCGGGGTTGCTATACGGGCGGGGCGTTCGGGTTTGGGCCAGCGGGGCGGGTTCGATGCGGATATGGATGCGGCTATGGGCGGCGGGCGGCGCGGCGCTGGCGTTCGCGGCGGCTTTCGCGGCGGCGGCGCAGCAGCCGTCGCTGGTGGGGGTCGATGAAGTGCGCCACGAGCCGCTGGCGCAGACGCAGCCGGTGCTGGGCCGCTTCGTGGCGCGGCAGGGCGGCGAGGTGGCGGCGCGCACGGCGGGGGCGGTCACGGGGATGCGCGTCGAGGTGGGCGACCGGGTCGCCGCGGGCGACGTTCTGGCGGTGCTGGACCTCGACCGGCTGCGGCTGCGGCGCGACCTGGCCGCGGCGACCCGGCGCGAGATGGCGGCGCAGGCGGAGTCGGCGGAAGCGTTGCTGGCGAAGCGGCGCCAGGCGCTGGAGCGGCTGGGGGGCATCCGCGAATCGGCGGCGTTCAGCCAGGCGCGCTACGACGACGCGGTGCAGGACGCGGCGGCCGCGGAAGCGGCCCTGGCGGCGGCGAAGGCGGGGCTGGCGCGCGCGCGCGCAAGCCTGCGCATAGCCGAGGACGAGCTCGCCGACGGCGAGGTTTCCGCTCCCTACGACGGCGTGGTGACGATGCGCCACACCGAGGTCGGCGCCTATGTCGGCGTGGGCCAGCCCGTCGTGACGCTGCTCAACGAGAGCGACCTGGAGATCGAGGTCGACGTTCCCTACAACCGGATCTCGGGCCTTGCGCCGGGAACGCAGGTAACGGTCGTGCTGGCCGACGGCTCGCCGCACGCGGCGACCGTGCGCGCGGTGGGCGCGGAAGAAAACGCCATGACCCACACGCGGCAGGTGCGTTTCGCGCCTCGCGTGGAGGGCGCCGCGGTGGCCAACGCCGTGGGCGAGTCGGTGTCGGTGAATCTGCCGCTCGGCGCGCCGCGGCAGGTCGTGACCGTTCACAAGGACGCGATATTGAAGCGCCAGGGCCTGTCGCTGGTGTATGCGGTTAACGCCGACAGCGCGGCGGAGATCCGCCCGGTGGAGCTCGGCGAGGCGATCGGGCCGCGTTTCGAGGTTCTGCACGGCGTGACGGCGGGCGAACGGGTGGTGGTGCGCGGCAATGAGCGCCTGCGGCCCGGCCAGACGGTGCGGATCGGCGACGTCGACGCCGCGGGAGCGGGCGGCGCCGGCGAAGAGCGAACGGAGGGCGAAGACTCATGAATCTGATCCGCGGCTCGATCGAGCGCCCCATCGCCGTTCTCGCGGCGGTGCTGATGACGATCATCTTCGGCCTGCTGGCCTTGCAGCGCATCCCGATCCAGCTGGCGCCCGACGTAAACAAGCCCGTGATCACGGTGCGGACGAACTGGCCCGGCGGTTCGCCCTACGAGGTCGAGCGCGAGATACTCAACCGGCAGGAAGAAAAACTGAAAGGGATCGAAGGGCTGGTCGAGACCGAGGGCTCGGCGCAGGACGGCCGCGCCGAGATCACCCTGCGCTTCGCGATCGGGACCAACATGGACCGGGCGGTGCTGCTCGTCGCCAACCGCCTCGACCAGGTCGAGGAATACCCCGAAGAAGCGCTGCGTCCGACGATTTCGACCACCGGACTGGGCGACAACCCCATCGCGTGGTTCATCGTCAAGCGCACCCCGGGCAACGACCGCCCGATCGAAACCTACGGCGACTTCATGGAAGACGTCGTGCAGGAGCGCCTGGAACGCGTGAAAGGCGTGGCCGCGACGAATCTGTACGGCGGCAGCGCGCGCGAAATGCGCGTCGTGATGGACCCCGACCTGATGGCGCAATACGGCCTGACCGTGGGCGACGTGGTGGCCGCGCTGCGCGCGGCGAACGCCTCGATTTCCGCCGGCGACGTCGAAGAGGGCAAGCGCCGCTACGTGGTCCGCGCCGAAGGCGAGTTCGAGACCGTGGAGCACGTCAAGCGGGTGGTGCTGACGAGCGATGCGAGCGCGACGACGGGGCGGATCGGGCGCGTGACGGTGGGCGACATCGCCGACGTGCGCTTCGAATACAAGGAGCCGCGCGCAAGCATCCGCTTCCTCGCGGAAGAGTCGCTGGCGGTAAACGCGGTGCGCAGCAACGGCGCCAACGTCATCGAGACGATGGACGGTATCGCCGGCGCGGTCCGGGAGCTGAGCGAGACCGCGCTGCCCGAAGCCGGGCTCGTCATGAACCAGGTTTACGACGAAACGGTCTATATCAAATCGTCGATCGCGCTGGTGCGGCAGAACATCTGGATCGGCGGCACGCTGGCGGCGATGGTCCTGTTGATCTTCCTGCGTTCGGTGCGGGCGACGCTGATCGTCTCGATGGCGATACCGATTTCGGTGGTGGCGGCGTTCGTGGCGATGGCGGCGATGGGCCGCTCGATCAATGTGATTTCGCTGGCCGGAATCGCGTTCGCGGTCGGCATGGTCGTCGATGCGGCCATCGTGGTGCTTGAAAACATATACCGCCACCGCGAACTGGGGCTGCGCCCGGTCGAGGCCGCCTACAAGGGCGCGCGGCAGGTGTGGAGCGCGGTCATGGTCTCCGCGCTGACGACGGTCTTGGTGTTCGTTCCCATCCTGATCATGGAGCTGGAGGCGGGCCAGCTGTTCCGCGACATCGCCGTGGCGATTTCGATCGCGGTTCTGGCGTCGCTCATGGTTTCGATCACGGTGATCCCGGCGCTGTCGAAGGAAATGCTGAAGCGGGCGGTGGTTTCGGAATCGCGCATCCGGCTTCCGGTCATCGACCACGCGGCGCGGGCGGTCGCCTCGTTCGTCATGGGCTATGCGCGGCTCGTGATCCGCTCGCGGACCGCGGCGGCGGCGTCGGTTTGCGCGCTGCTCGTGGCGGCCGGCTACGCGAGCTGGCAGTTTCTGCCGAAGCTGGAGTATCTGCCGGCGGGCAACCGCAACCTGATTTTCGGCATCATGATACCGCCGCCGGGCTACAATCTCGACACGATGACCGAGATCGGCGAGCGGGTGGAAAACCGCGTGCGCCATCTCTGGGGCAGCGAAACGGGGCCCGAGCCCGAGCCCGGCGGACCGCCGAAAATACGCAACTACTTCTTCGTCGCGTTCCCGAATCGCACGTTCTTCGGCGCCGGCACCTATGAGGAGACGGCGGGGCGGGTCTCGGAGCTGATACCCGTACTTCAGAGCTCGCTGGCCGGGGAGCCCGGCACCATCGGGTTCTTCACGCAGCCGAGCCTGTTCGACCGCGACATCACGGGCGGGCGCTCGATCAAGCTGGATATTTCCGGCCCGACCTCGAGGAGGTGGTGCTGACGGCGCAAAGCGCGTTCGGGATGACGATGGCGGCGCTGCCGCCGGCGCAGGGCAACCAGGTGCGCCCGGTGCCCGGCATCGAGCTCGGCTCGCCCGAAGTGCGCGTGGTTCCCGATCGCGTGCGGCTGGCCGACAACGGGGTGTCGGCGCGATCGCTGGGGCTCAGCATCGACGCTTTCAACGACGGCCTGCGGATCGATGAAATCACGGTGGAGGGCCGGCGGACCGACCTCATGCTGCGCGGACCGGAAGACAAGGTCGACCGCACGCAGGGGATCGACAACCTGCCGGTGCTCACGGCGAGCGGCCGCGTTCTGCCCGTGCAAATGCTGGCGGATATCGAGATGACGTCGGGGCCGACGGAGATCCGCCATCTCGAGCGCGAGCGCACCATCACGCTGGTGATCGGCCCGTCGCCCGAAATCTCGCTCGAGGAAGCGATCGCCATCGTGCAAAGCCAGGTCATCGACAAGCTCGAGACGGGCGGGCTGCCGCCGGGCGTGAGGCTGCGAATGTCGGGCTCGGCGGCGCAGCTCAACGTGACGTTCGACGCAATGGTGGCCAATCTGGTGGTCGCCATCGTCATCGTCTATCTGCTGATGGCGGTGCTGTTCGAAAGCTTCCTCTATCCGTTCATCATCATGCTGTCGGTGCCGCTGGCGACGGCGGGCGGGATGCTCGGGCTGTTCGTGCTCAACCTCTATCTATCGGTGTCGGGCAAGCTCCAGCCGCTCGACATGCTGACGATGCTGGGCTTCATCATCCTGGTGGGCATCGTGGTGAACAACGCCATCCTCCTCGTGGATCAAACGCTGAAGCATATCCGCGAAGAGGGCATGACGGCCGACGACGCAATCCTCGAGGCGACGCGCAACCGCCTGCGGCCGATATTCATGTCCACGCTGACGAGCGTGTTCGGGATGATGCCGCTGGTGCTGGTTCCCGGCGCGGGTTCCGAGCTCTACCGCGGGCTGGGCTCGGTGGTCGTCGGGGGCCTGTCGCTGTCGGCGATGCTGACGCTGCTGATCATTCCGGCGCTGCTCTCGATTCTCGTTCCGAAGCACGCGCCGGCGCCGCGGGAGGGCGCGCTGGCCCTCGGCGGGGCGGCGGAATAGGCGCGCCGGTCATGCACGCCGACGCCGCCGGCGCGCGCCGGGAGATCTCGTGCCGGGAGATTACGGCCTACGGCGCGCCGCTTTCCGCCGGACGGCGGCCGCTGCCCGAGCCCCGGGGGCGCGAGGCGCTGGTCCGCGTGCGCCATTGCGGCGTGTGCCACAGCGATATTCACCTTCAGGACGGACATTTCGCGCTCGGCGGCGGCGCGCAGCTCGACATATCCTCGGGCCGGCCGCTGCCGTTCACGCTCGGTCACGAGATCGAGGGCGAAGTCGCCGCTCTGGGGCCGGAAGCCGAGGGCGCGCAGGTCGGCGACCGGGCGGTAGTCTATCCGTGGATCGGTTGCGGCGAATGCGGGGTTTGCGGGCGGGGCGACGAAAACCTGTGCGCCCGCCCGCGCAATCTCGGCGTCAACCTGCATGGCGGATACGCGGACCACGTCCTGGTCCCGGATGCGAAATACCTGTTTTCATACGGGGACGCTGACCCGGCGCTGGCGGCGACCTATGCGTGTTCGGGGATCACGGCCTACGGCGCGTTGACGAAACTCGCGCCGCCCGCGCCGGGCGAGACCATCGCCATCGTCGGGATGGGCGGCGTCGGCATGGCCGGGCTTGCTTTCGCGAAAGCGCTGTTTCCCGCCGCGCGCATACTGGCGGCGGACATCGACCCGGCGAAGCGGGCGGCGGCGCTGGAGGCCGGCGCGGCGGAGGCGATCGACAGCGCGGACCGCGCGGCGGCGAAGGCGGCGCGCAGGGCGACCGGCGGCGTGGCGGGAATCGTGGATTTCGTCGGCTCTGACTCTTCGTTCGCGTTCGCCGACGCGATAGCGGGGCGCGGCGCGCGTATCGTCGTGGTGGGCCTGATAGGCGGGCGCATGTCGATGCCCCTGCCGATGTTCCCGCTGCGCGCGCTGACGGTAACCGGATCGCTGGTGGGCGCGCCGGGCGCGTTCGACGAGATGATGGCGATCGTACGGACCGGCCGGGTGGCGCCGATTCCCGTGCAAACCCGGCCGCTGGCCGAGGCGAACAGCGTGCTCGACGCACTGCGCGCGGGCGAAATCGTCGGCCGCGCGGTGCTGACGCCGTAACCGTGCGCATTGGCGACAGGAGCAGGTCATGACGACAACGCATGTGTGGATGAACTACGACCTTGGCGTCCAGGGCGATTACACGGGCCTCTATACGTGGCTCGATGGTCTGGGCGCCATGGAATGCGCAGACAGCACGGCGTTCTTCACGCTCGATATCGGCGACGGCGACGACATATTCGCATTGCTTCGCGACGGCCTGGAAGAGGCGGTCGAGCTTTCCACGAGGTCGCGAATATATGTGTTCTGCTCGCGTCGCGGCAGGATAAGAGCGGGGTTCGTGGTGGGAAAAAGAAAGAGAGCGCCGTGGGAAGGGTACGCGGCGGCCGACACAAGCGAAGACGACGTAAACGATGACGACGATTAGTAAATCTGTCCTCGTGGACACGTCCTTCTTTATTGCGTTATGGGATAAACGGGATAATCGCCATGAGGAGGCCAAGAATAAACAGGAGTATTTGGACAGATACAGGCTTGTCGTACCTTGGCCTATACTGTACGAAACGCTGAACACGCGCATGGTCAGGCGCCCGGATTGGATGGCCGGGTTCGAGAAGGCCGCTCGGCGATTCGAGACAATCGACGATAGCAGGTACAGGTGCGATGCGCTTCGCTCGGTGCGCGAAGCGGCGCGGCAAAAGCGGCGGCCCAAGGATTCGGCGCCGAGTCTGGCCGACAGAATCCTCTTGGCGATGATTGACGACAACGCCCGGCCGTTCCACGGAATTTTGACGTTTAACCACCGGGATTTCATGAAGCCCTGTATGTCGCGGGAGATCGAGTACCTGTGCAGCTACGGCGGCGCCGCGGAGTCGAAATACGATCCGGCGCCGGCCGCGCCGCGGCGGCGGCGGCGTTCCCGAAAAAAAACGTAGTTTACGGAAATACATGTTGATGTATGCGGCCGGGGCGCTAGTCTTGGCTGTACATGGCGGCCCGGGGGCAACGAAGCCCCGCCGGCCGCGAGCGGCCGCGCGGCGCCTCGGCGGCGCCCGCGGGCCGGATCCCGCAGCGCCCGCGGCCGGGCCCGCGGCCGGGCGGGGCCTTTCCCGAAGCCCATTGCGAAGCAGAGGCTCATGAAACCGACCTCGAATCCGAAGCGCTTTCGTGGCGGACGGCCGAACGGCCGGCGCCACCACCAGTACGGCTTCCCGTCGAACTACGAAAGCAACGGCCCCGATGTGAAGGTCCGGGGCAACGCGGCGCAGGTGCATGACCGATACATGACGCTGTCGCGCGACGCGCTGGCGTCGGGCGACCGCATCGCCTCGGAAAACTACATGCAGCACGCCGAACACTACCAGCGGCTGCTCAACGCCCAGACGGCGGCGCAGAACGAGGCCAACGGCGCGCGCGCGCCGCGCGACGGCGGCGAACGCCAGCCGCGCGGCGGAGAGGACGGCGAGCGCCGGCCGTCGCGCCGCGCGCGGCCGCGCGCGGCGCAGGAGCAGCCCTACGGCGACGGGGCCCTCGACGGCGGCGCGCCGGCCGAAACCGCTTCCCTCTGAGCCGCGGGGCCGCGCGAAAAAAATAACGCGCGCGTTCCGCCGCCCCCTTGTGTTGTAAATTTGCAACACCCACATACGTAGCCATCGCGCGAGGCGGCGGGCAACGAGGGGGTGGCCGGCGATGAATCCGGAAGTCTATACGGACCGCAGCCGCGGGTTCGTGCAATCGGCGCAGGCGCGCGCCGCCGCCGCCGGGCATCCGCAGCTGACGTGCGAGCACCTGCTGAGGGAGTTGCTCGAAGACCCGGAGGGCCTCGCCTCGGGGTTGCTTCAGGCCGCCGGCGCCGACCCGGACGCCGCGCGCGGGGCCGTCGAGCGGAGCTTGGACAAACTGCCGCGCGTGGAAGGCCCCGGCGCGGGCGTTCCGCAAACCGCCCAGCCGCTGGCGCGCGCGCTCCAGGCGGCGGAAGACCTCGCGCGCCGCGCCGGCGACCGCTTCGTCGCGGCGGAGCGGTTGCTGCTGGCGCTGGCGAAAGCGAAGGGAACCGACGCCGCCCGCGCGCTCGCCGAGGCGGGAGCGGCGCCGGCGGCGCTCGCCGCCGCCATCGACCGCCTGCGCAAGGGACGAACGGCCGATTCGGCCTCCGCCGAGGACGCCTACGGCGCGCTCAAGCGGTATGCGCGCGACGTCACGGAACTGGCCCGCGCGGGCAGGCTCGATCCCGTCATCGGACGCGACGAGGAGATCCGCCGCACGATCCAGGTGCTGTCGCGGCGCACCAAGAACAACCCCGTTCTGATCGGCGAGCCCGGCGTCGGCAAGACGGCGATCGTCGAGGGCCTCGCGAACCGCATCGTCGCGGGCGACGTTCCGGAGTCGCTGCGCGGCAAGCGCCTGGCGGCGCTGGACCTGGGCGCGCTGGTGGCGGGCGCGAAATATCGCGGCGAGTTCGAAGAGCGGCTCAAGGCGGTGCTGGCCGAGATCGCGGCCGCGGAAGGCGACATCGTCCTGTTTATCGACGAGCTGCACATGCTCGTGGGCGCCGGCGCGGCGGAAGGCGCGATGGACGCCTCGAATCTGCTCAAGCCCGCCCTGGCGCGCGGAGACCTGCACTGCGTCGGCGCGACGACACTCGACGAATACCGCAAGCATATCGAGAAGGACGCGGCGCTCGCGCGGCGTTTCCAGGCGCTGTTCGTGGCCGAGCCCAGCGTGGAGGATACCGTCTCGATCCTGCGCGGGCTCAAGGAGAAATACGAAGCGCATCACGGCGTGGCGATCTCCGACGGCGCAATCGTCGCGGCGGCCGCGATGTCGGACCGGTATATCGGCGACCGCTTCCTGCCCGACAAGGCGATCGACCTGATCGACGAGGCGGCCAGCCGCAAGCGCATGGAAGTCGACAGCAAGCCCGAACAGCTCGACGAGCTCGACCGGCGGCTGGTCCAGCTGCGCATCGAGCGCGAGGCGCTGGTCAAGGAAAACGACCCCGCGTCGCGCGAGCGGCTTGGCAAGCTCGAATCCGAACTCGCCGATCTCGAAAGCCGGTCGGCCGCGATGACCGCGCGGTGGGAGCGCGAAAAGGCGCAACTGCACGACGCCCGCGACGCCAAGGGACGGCTCGAGGCCGCGCGCGCCGAACTCGAACGCGCGGCGCGCGACGGCGACTACGAACGCGCGGGCGAGCTCGCGCACAAGGTCATACCCGAACTCGAAGCCGCGCTGCCGGGGAGCGGCGCCGCCGCCGCGCCGGCGGCGACCGAAAAGATCGGCGCCGCCGAAATCGCCGCCGTGGTCTCGCGCGCGACCGGAATACCCGTCGAGCGCATGATGGCCGGAGAGCGCGAGAAACTCATGGGCATGGAAACGGCGCTGCACAGGCGGGTAGTGGGCCAGGACGAGGCGATCGCCGCCGTGAGCCAGGCGGTGCGGCGCGCGCGCGCCGGGCTGCAGGACCCCGACCGCCCCGTCGGCTCGTTCCTGTTTCTCGGCCCCACCGGGGTGGGCAAGACCGAGCTGACGCGGGCCCTGGCGGAGTTCCTGTTCGACGACGAAAACGCGCTGCTGCGCATCGACATGTCGGAGTACATGGAGAAGCACGCCGTGGCGCGGCTGATCGGCGCGCCGCCGGGCTATGTGGGCTACGACGAAGGCGGCGCGCTGTCGGAGGCGGTGCGGCGGCGGCCCTACCGGGTGGTGCTGTTCGACGAGGTGGAGAAGGCGCATCCGGACGTCTTCAACGTGCTGTTGCAGGTGCTCGACGACGGACGGCTTACCGACAGCCACGGACGCACGGTGGATTTCCGCAACGCGTCGATCGTGCTCACGTCCAATTTGGGCGCGGAAATTCTGGCGGCGCTGCCCGACGGCGCCGACGCGGAGTCGGCGCGCGGCGAGGTCATGGCGCTGACGCGCGCGGCGTTCCGGCCCGAGTTTCTCAACCGGCTCGACGAGATCATCCTCTTCCACCGCCTGGACCGCGAACGGATGGCCGCGGTCGTGGATATCCAGATCGATCGCTTGCGCCGCCGCCTTGCGGACCGGAACATTGCCTTGGAGCTTGACGCGCGGGCCCGGACGTGGCTGGCGAACGCGGGCTACGACCCGGTGTACGGCGCGCGGCCGCTCAAGCGCGCGATACGGCGGGCGCTGGAAAACGCGCTGGCGGAGCAGCTGCTGGCGGGATCGATCGGCGACGGCGACACGGTGTCGGTGGAGGTCGCGGGCGGCGAGCTGACGGTGAGCCGCGCGGCGGAGCGCGCTGCCTGAGCGTAACCGGCAACCGCCGGCGCGGCGGCTACCGCACCGAGTCGGAGGCGAAGAGGGTAATCCCGGGGCGGCGGTCGCGGAACGCGACCGCCGTTCCCAGGGGGAGTTCGCGGCTCAACCGGTCGAGCATGCGGCGGTAGGGCGTGAAAACGGCGAGTTCGGAATCGTCGAGCGGCTCCCCCGACGGCAGCGCAATGCTCAGGGGATTCACCTGTTTGCCGTCGAAGACGACCTCGTAATGCAGATGCGGCCCGGTGGAGAGGCCGCTCGACCCGACATAGCCGATGGTTTCTCCCTGAACCACGCGCTTTCCGACGCGGAGGCCGCTCGCGAAGCGGCTCAGATGGGCATAGACGGTCTTGTACATGCCGTTGTGGCGGATGCGGATATAGCGTCCGTATCCGCCGTTGCGGCCGGCGCGTTCGACCGTTCCATCGCCGGCCGCGTAGATCGGCGTGCCGGTCGGGGCGCCGAAGTCCACTCCGCGATGCATTGCAGTAAAGCCCGATACGGGATGGCGGCGGGAGCCGAAACGCGATGTGAGCCGCGCGCCGTCTATCGGCGTGCGCATCAACGCCTTGCGGCCGCTGCGCCCGTTCTCGTCGAAATAGTCGTGGCGTCCGTCGGGAAACTCGTAGCGGTAAAGGGTAAGGGGCTTGTCCGACAGGGTCATCGCGGCGTACTCGATATTGCCGAACATGGCCTCTTCGCCGTCTTCGTCCAAAAAACTTTCGAAGACAAGGCAGAATGCGTCGCCGGTCCGGACGTCGCGCTGGAAATCCACGCTGTAGCCGAGGATGCGGGCGGCGGCGGAAATAATCCCCGCGGGCGCGCCGGCGGCCGACAAGGCGTCATGGAAATTGTCGTCGTCCACGACGCCCTCGACGCGCCGCAGCGCGCGGACGAGACGCTTCTCGACAATGCCGGCGATGTAGTTTCCGTCCTCGAGGCGGACAACGTCCACGCGCGAGGCGGCGTCGATATGGACGCGCACCGCGCCGAGCGGCGGCGGCCCGGCGGGCCCGGCCGCCGCGCGATATTCGATCTCTCCGCCGGCGCGGAGCTTCCGCATGTCGTAAACCGCGTCGGCCGCTCGCGCGGCGGCGCGGGAGTCCGCTCCGGAAAAACCGGCGCGGCGCAGGATCCCGACAAGCGTGTCGCCCCTGCGGACGGTCATTTCGGAAAAGCCCGATTCCGCCGGCGCCGCGGCGGATGCGGCGCCGATGCGGGCTTCGAGCGAGGCCGCCGGCGGCGCGTTTCCGGCGCCGGCGGACGGCGCGGCGCCCGCGCCGACCGCGCGAAAGCCGCCGCCGGGCGCGCGTTCGAGAACGAAACCGCCGCCGCGCCCGGCGTCGAGGACGGCGGAGAGAAGGCGGGGAGCGCCCGTTGAGCGGTCGATGGCGACCGACAGCGTGCTTCCCGGGGGGATTCGCCGGACGTCGTAGGCGCCGCGAAGGCCGCGCGCCGCCGCCTCGATGTCCGCGCCGCGCGCCCCGGCCCGCGCGAGCAGTTTGCCCAGGGTCTCTCCCGGCGCGAACTGCAATCGGCGGGTCTCGGCGCCGGTCTCTGCGCCGGCCGCCGCCGGGGGCGTTTCGATGAGCGGCGGCGCGGCCGGGGCGGAGTCGTCGGGCGCCGCGCCGCGCCACGCGCCGTCTTCGCCGCGCTCCGCGAAATGACTCGCGCCGTCGCGCGTTGCGAGCGCGACCGCCGCGAGGCGGGCCGGCCGCCCGCCGCCGGGGCGGTCGAAGGTCGCGGCGACCGTCTGGCCGGCGGGCAGACGCGCGAGATCGACCGTTTCGGAAAGCGCGAGCGCGGCCGCGCTGACGTCCTCCGGAGCGGCGCCGTTGTCGAGCAGCAATTGACCGAGGCTTCCGCCGCGGGGAATCGCGAGGTCGCGGGTCATGGCGCCGTCGGGCGCGTCGAGGATCGAGCCCAGGAGTTCCGCGGCGTCGGCGCGGGGCATCCGCCGCGCCTCGAATCGTTCGCTGAAGGTCCGGTAGGCGACCGCCGCGCCGCCGCCGCGCAACGCGAGCGCCATCCCGGCCAGGCGGTTTCCGCCCGCCCCGAGCGGCGTGAAGTAGATCGCCAGTTCCTGTCCGGGCTGCATCCGGCGCAAATCCGTTACCTTGCCGAGCGCGAGAGAGGCGAACAAGGCGTCGGCGCGCGACGCGCCGGCGGCCATGAGAATTCGGTTCAGGGTCTGGCCCTCGGCGACAACGGCGTCATGCACGACAATGGCGTCGGCGGCGAACTCCGCTGTCGGCGGCGACTCCACGACCGCGTCGATATTCGCCGCCGCGTGCGGCGCCAAGGACGCCGCCGCGCACAGGCACAGGCACAGACAAAGGCGCGCGAAACGCGCCGGACCGGTTTTTGTCATCGTCTCCATTTCCGCTTTGCCGTGCGGCCCCCCTCATCCGGCGGACGCCGGCCGCGCCTGTCTGTCCGCCGAACGAGAGAACATTGGGCCGCCGGACGTATCCGGTCAAGGGAAAGAACGGCGCGATGGCCGAAATTCGGCGCCGCCCCCGGCGTTTTCGGGCGCGCGGGCGCCGCCCGGCGGCGGAAAGCGCCGCCGGCGGGCCGCGAAAACGGGAAAACGCGGCCGATTCGCGAATCGGTCGCGGGGCGCGCGGGCGGGGGGATTCCCGCGGGCGCCTCCCGGGACGGAGGGTTACCGGTTGAGAAAATTGAGCGGCTGGCCCGGGCAATGCCATTCGGTCGCGTAAAGGATGCCCAGGCCGGAGGACGAGATATACGCGGTGCGAAGATCCGGGCCGCCGAAACAGACATTGGTGACCATGATGTCGAACTCGGGGACGGGGACGACCGCGCGGACCCTGCCTTCGGGAGACACGGCCGTGACGCAGCCGGTTCCCAGCGTCGCGACAACGACATTGCCTTCGCTGTCGAGGGCCAGCGAATCGAAACGTTCGTAGCCCGCGGCGCGGTAGTGCAGGCGGCCGGGAAACATCGAGTGCGGCGCCGGCCCGAGGACGCCGGGGGCCTCGACGTCCCATGCCCAGATGCGGGCGCCGGCGGTTTCGGCGACGTAAAGCGTCTTTTCGTCGGCCGACAGGCCGATGCCGTTGGGCGTGTCGATGGGGAACACGGCCTCGGAAAGCGCGCCGCCGCCGGGCGGGGCGTAATACACCGCGCCGCGGTCCATGCGGCGGCCGCGGCGCCGGCCCAGGTCGGTGAAATAGAAGCCGCCCTGCGCGTCGAACACGATGTCGTTCGGGCCGTTCAGCGGATTGCCGCCGCACTCGGTATAAAGCGTTTCCACCGCCCCGGTTTCGGGATCGACGGCCTGGATCGAGCCGCCGCGGTAGTCGTCGGGCGTGACGTCCCCCGGGCGCCGGATGGCGCCGTCGCGGATCCATGCGAAGCCGCCGTTGTTGCAGATATAGACGCGCCCGTCGGGGCCGACGGCGGCGCCGTTGGGGCCGCCGCCGCATTCGGCCACGGTCTCGCGCGCGCCGTCGGGGCGCACGCGCGAGAGGCGGCCGGCGCGGATTTCCACCAGAACGACGGAGCCGTCGGGCATGGCGATGGGCCCTTCGGGGAACTCCAGGCCGCGGCATATCTCGCGCATGGTTCGGCGGTCCCTCCTGTGTCCGTTCGGCGCCCCGGCGCCTGTCAGAAGGTAACGACGCTGCGAATCGATTCGCCGGCATGCATGAGGTCGAACGCCTTGTTTATGTCGTCGAGCGGCATGGTGTGGGTGATCAGGCTGTCGATGTCGATCTTGCCGTTCATGTACCAATCGACGATGCGCGGGACGTCGGTGCGGCCCTTCGCGCCGCCGAAGGCGGTTCCGCGCCAGACGCGGCCGGTGACGAGCTGGAACGGGCGGGTGCGGATTTCCTGCCCGGCGCCCGCGACGCCGATGATGATCGATTCGCCCCAACCCTTGTGCGCGCATTCGAGGGCGACGCGCATGATGTCTACGTTGCCGATGCATTCGAACGAATAGTCGGCGCCGCCATTCGTCAGATCGACCAAATGCGCGGCCAGGCCGCCCTCGACGTCGTTCGGGTTTACGAAGTCCGTCATGCCGAATTTCGCGGCCAGCGGGCGCTTGGCGGGGTTGGTGTCCACCCCCACGATCGTGTCGGCGCCGACGAGGCGCAGGCCCTGGATAACATTCAGGCCGATGCCGCCGAGGCCGAACACCACGCAATTGGCGCCGGGCTCGACCTTCGCGGTGTTCATTACCGCGCCGAGGCCCGTGGTGACGCCGCAGCCGATATAGCAGACCTTGTCGAACGGCGCGTCGGGGCGGATTTTCGCCAGCGCGATCTCCGGCGCGACCGTGAAGTTGGAGAAGGTCGAGGTCCCCATGTAGTGGAACACCGTTTCGCCGCGCAGCGAGAAGCGGCTCGTGCCGTCGGGCATGACGCCCCGGCCCTGCGTGACGCGGATAGCCTGGCACAGATTGGTCTTGCCCGAGAGGCAGTATTCGCACTGCCGGCATTCCGGCGTGTAGAGGGGGATGACGCGGTCCCCCGGGGCGAGGCCGGTCACGCCGGGGCCGGTCTCGACCACGACCCCGCGCCCTCGTGGCCGAGGATGGCGGGGAACAGGCCCTCCGGGTCGGCGCCCGACAAGGTGAACTCGTCGGTGTGGCAAACCCCGGTGGCCTTGATTTCGACGAGGCATTCGCCTTCGCGCGGCCCTTCGAGATCGACCTCCTCGACGATCAGCGGTTCGCCCGCGCGATGCGCGACGGCGGCTCTGCTCTTCATTGCCCGCTCTCCCCCGTTCGGTTCGCGCGCCGACTCTAGCCGCCCGCCCGGCGCGCGCCAAGCGGGCCCCGGGGCGGCGGATCGTGTATAATCGGCGCGGCGAGCGGGGAGGCGAGGCGATGCGCGATCTTCACATGCCGGGGCGGTCGGCGGTTCATGCGATGGGCGGCATGGCGGCGACGTCGCACCCGGCGGCGACGCGGGCGGCGCTCGATCTGCTGCGCGCCGGCGGCAACGCGGTCGACGCGGCGATAGCGGCGGCGGCGGCGCTGGCGGTCGCGGAGCCCCATTCGACGGGAATCGGCGGCGACGTTTTCGCGCTCTACGCGCCGCGCGGCGCTCCCGCGCCGATAGCGGTCAACGGATCCGGGCGCGCGCCCGCCGCCGCCGCGGCGGCGTGGTATGCGGAAAACGGCATATCGGAGATCGGCTTCCGCTCGCCGCACGCGGTCACCGTTCCCGGCGCGGTGGCGGCGTGGAGCCTGCTCGCGCAAGACCACGGGCGGCTCGGCCTGCGCGCGGCGCTGGCGCCCGCCATCGCGCTGGCGCGCAACGGCTGCGTCGTCCACGAGGTCGTGGCCGATGTGTGGGCGCGCGAGGCGGAGAAACTCGCGGCGAACGCGGCGGCGCGGGCGGTGTTCCTGCCGCGCGGGCGCCCGCTTCGCGCCGGCGAGGTCCATCGCCAGCCCGCCCTGGCCGAAACCCTGGACGCGATCGCCGAGGGCGGCCGCGACGCTTTCTATACCGGGCCGGTCGCGGCCGACATGACGGCGTCGCTCAACGCGCTCGGCGGGCTGCACGCGGCGGAGGATTTCGCCGCCGCGGAGGCCGAATACGTCGAGCCGATAAAAACGCGCTACGGCGGCCTGGATATTTACGAATGCCCGCCGAACGGCCAGGGCGTCGTGGCGCTCCTCATGCTCAATATACTGGCGGGGTTCGACCTGGCGGCGCTGGATCCGCTGGGCGCCGGGCGCCTGCACCTCGAGGCGGAAGCGGCGCGGCTCGCCTATCGCGACCGCGACGCCCTGATCGGCGACCCCGCGCACGTCGACGTGCCCGTGGAGCGGTTGCTGTCGGCGGAGTACGCCGAGGCCATGCGCGCGCCGATGCGCCGCGACCGCGCCATGGAAAGCCTGCCGCCGCCCGGCGCGGCGGAGCATCGCGACACGGTGTATCTCGCCGTCGTCGATGGCGAGCGCAACGCGATCTCGTTCATCAATTCGCTGTTCGCGTCCTATGGCGCGGGCCTGATGAGCGAGCGCACCGGCGTCATGTTCCACTGCCGCGGCGCGAGCTTTGCGCTCGATCCGGCGCACCCGAACTGCATAGCGCCCGGCAAGCGGCCGATGCACACCATCATTCCCGGCATGGCCATGAAGGACGGGCGGGCGGCGATGCCGTTCGGCGTGATGGGCGGGCATTACCAGCCCGTGGGCCATGTGCATTTCCTGACCAACATGGCGGACTACGGGATGAGCGTGCAGGAGGCGCTCGACTGCCCGCGGGCGTTCGCGTTCGGCGGAGCGCTCCAGGTCGAGCGCGGCGTCCCGACCTCGACGCGCGCGTCGCTGGCGGCGCTGGGCCACACGGTCGTCGAGGCGGATACGCCGCTCGGCGGCGGGCAGGCGATCGCCATCGATTGGGACAGCGGCGTGCTCACCGGCGGGTCCGACCCGCGCAAGGACGGTTGCGCGATGGGCTTGTGACGCGATCGCGCGGCGCAATTCGAAAAACGCCGTATTGGACGGCCGCGATGGCCTCGAGGCGGCTTTCGGCGGGGTTGCGTCCCCCCGGAGGTCGCGCCGCAGGCGCGCACTTCCCGGGTGCGCGGGCGTCTCGCCCGCACGTTTCCGCCGCCCCCTGCTCCCCCGCCGCCCGTAGCATCGAGACGCGCGGGCGAGACGCCAACCCCGCCGAAGGCGGGGCCCGGGACCGCGGGCATCCTGCCCGCACGTTCCCGCCACGCGCAACGCCGGCGGGAAAGCGCGGCCGCCGCCCCCTGCTCCCCCGCCGCCCGTAGCATCGAGACGTGCGGGCGAGACGCCAACCCCGCCGAAGGCGGGGCCTGGGTGCGCGGGCGTCCCCGCCCGCACGTTCGCGGCAGGCGCAACGCCGGCGGGAAGGCGCGATCGCCGCCCCCTGCTCTCCGCCGCCCGTAGCGTCGAGACGTGCGGGCGAGACGCCCGCGCCCCCGGGGAGCGCGCTGCGCCCCGATCGCCGGCATTCGTGCGGGTCGCCTACGTGCGGGCAGGATGCCCGCGGTCCCGGGCCCCGCCTTCGGCGGGGTTGCGCTTTCCCCGAAGATCGCGCCGAAGGCGCGGACTTCCTAGGTTGTCTAATTCCGGCTACTCGGTCAACCCTCCTCCGGGTCCGTTCGCTGCCTTCCGTTCCGCCGGGAGCATGGTTGTCTGCGAAGTCATCGCCGTGCTTTCGAGTGGCGCGCTTCATGATGGCGTTCGTCAGCGTTGGCGTCCCAATGTGCGCGTCGCACTCCCGGACCGGCCTTGCCCTTTCGGGCGGGGGCGCGGTCCGACTTGCATTCCAGGCAGCGGGATCGCCTCCGCTACCGTCCCGGCGGGGACGGGGCTTTCCGCCGAAGCGGAACCGTGTTGTCTCCTGTTCGTTGTTCAGCTGCCTCCGGGCGCGTTCGGGGCGCGCGGCGGCGGCGCTGCGTGTAGTCCACCGAGAAACGCAGCGCAGCGCCGCCGCCGCGCGCCCCGAACGCGCAACCCGCGCCGTGCGGGCGTGGCGGGCGCTGTCACGCGCGCTGCCCCTTGCCTGCCCGGCGCGGCGCCGGCGGCCTACGCCGCTTCCGCCGCGTCCGGCCAGCGGAAGGGCTCGCCGCTCACCAGCATGCGATGCAGGATGACCGCCAGCCGCCGAGCCAAGGCCACGCACGCCTTCTTGAAACCGCTTCGCTTGCGCAACCGCCGCGCCCAGTCCTTGAGCGGATGACCGCGCTTGACCCGCGTCAGCAGGCAAGCCGCGCACTCGTACAGCAGCGACCGCACGCCGGGATCGCCGTGGCGCGATATGCGCCCCGTCCAGTCCATCTCCCCCGATTGACGCCGACGCGGCACAAGCCCCACATACGCGCCCACAGATCGCGAATCGGCAAACCGCTTCGCATCGCCCAGGTTCGCAACCAGCGCCACAGCCGTCATCGGCCCCACGGCCGGAGCCGTCATCGACAGCCGGCAGGCCTTGCTGGCCCGCGCCCGCGCCTCCACCTGCCTGGTGAGCGCCTTGAGCGAATGCAGCGTCTGCGCCAGCGAAACCAGCAACGGCTCCACCGCTTCCTGCAGCGGCGTATCCATGACCGCCTCGCGAACCCGCGCCGAAAACCGGCCCGAACCCTTCGAAAGCCGAATCCCCGCCGAACCCAGGATGCCCCGGACCGTGTTCTCCGCGTCGCGGCGCTGGCGCACCATAAGCCCCCGCGCGCGCAACAGCGCCTGCGTATTCGCGTCCCAAGCCCGCTTCACCGAAACCGGGGGGCAGAACTTCGTGCGCGCGATATCCGCCAGCAACGCCGCGTCCTTCGCATCCGTCTTGTTCGTCTGAAGGCGAAGCACCGCGTGAACGCGCCGAGCGTCCACCACATCCACGGCCTGCCCCAACGCCTCCATCTCGCGCGCCAGCCAGCCCGAATACGTCCCCGTCTCCATGACCACGCGCGCCGGCGACGGGCAGTGCTCGCGCACCGCCGCAAACAACGCCGCCGGATCCGTCGCAACCTTGCCCGCGACAACCGTCGCACCCGCATCGTTCTTGACGCAAAACGCCGTCTCTTCCTTCGACACGTCGAAACCGACATACTCCGCCATGGTCGCTCTCCCTGTTGGGTCCGTGAGTGGGGCGCACAACCCTGCGTGCGCAGCCCCGCATGATAGACCCGGGAGAGCGGCCGACCGGAATTATCCCATGTGCGCGGGCGTCCCCGCCCGCACGTTTGCGGCAGGCGCGGCGTTGGCGAGGAAGCGCGTCCGCGCGGCTTGCGGGCGGCGCCGGCATGTGGTTTGTTACGGCTTGCCCGCGCGGGGGCCCTCGCGCGGGCCGGCCACGCTTGCACGGGAGGGAAGACCATGAGGCTGTTCGGATTCGCGCGGGCCGCGGCGGCCGCGGCGGCGCTGCTGCTCGCCGCCCTGGCGGCGCGGGGCGACGATACGGTGAAACTGGCGCTGATCGAGCCGTTCTCGGGCCCCATAGCGGCCGTGGGCCGCGATACGCTGGAGATATTCGAGTTCTTCGCCGGCGAGGTCAACGCGCGCGGCGGCGTGCTCGGCGGCCGGCATATCGAGATCGTGCCGCTCGACAACGCCATGAACGCCGAGAAGACGACACAGCAGCTGCGCAAGGCGATCGACGACGGCATCCGCTTCGTCAGCCAGGGCGTCGGCTCCAACCACGCGCTGAACATCATCAAGTTCCTCGGCCGGCACAACCGGCGCAACCCCGAACAGGCGGTGCTGTTCCTGAACCATTCGGCGGTGACGACGGCGTTCACCAACGAACTGTGCTCGTTTTGGCATTTCCGCTTCGACGCCAATGTCGATATGAAGGTGGCGGCGCTCGCGACGCATATCGGCCGCGACCCGGCGGTCTCGCGGCTCTACATGCTCAACCAGAACTACGCCTACGGGCAGTCGTTTCAGGGCGCGGCGCGGCGGATGCTGGCGGAGCGCGCCCCGGACGTGGAGGTCGTCGGCGACGAGCTGATCGTGCCGTTCGGCAAGGTGCTGGACTTCACGCCGTATGTCGCGAAAATCAAGGCCGCCGGCGCCGACACCGTGCTGACCGGCAATTGGGGGCCGGACCTGGTGCGCTTCGTGAAGGCCGCCGCGGAGGCCAATCTCGACACGCCGTTCTATACGATCTACGGCGGGATCCCGAGTTCGGTCGCGGGAATCGGCGCCAAGGACGCGCTGGCCGTGAGCCTCAAGCAGATCACGGAAATGCACGAGAACGACCCGCTCTACGAGCGGCAACCGGCGGAAATCCTCGACATGTACGAGCGCTGGCGCCAACAGAGCGGCAAGTTCGTCTATTCCGACCGCATGACGTGGACGATCGAATTTTTCGCCGCGGCGCTCGACAAGGCGGGAACGGACGACCCCGCGCAAGTCGCGCTCGCGCTCGAAGGCATGACGCTCGACGGACCGGCGGGGCCGCTGACCATGCGCGCCGCCGACCATCAAATCATCTTCCCGATGGTCGTCAGCACCATGTCGCAAGACGCGGCGCGCAGCATGATCTACGGCGGCGACGATTACGAAGTCGGCTTCGAGACCGACGGATGGGTCGCCGCGGGCGATCTCGATCTGCCCACTACCTGCGAGATGAACCGTCCGGCCTAGCCGGGCAAGCGGGCTCTCCGGCCGCCGCGCCGGAGGGCCCGGCCGGCGGCCGGGCGGCGCGGGGGGCAAGTGGAAAGTTTCGTATTCGCGCTCTTCAACGGCGTGCTCTACGGCATGCTGTTGTTCCTGCTGGCGAGCGGGCTCACCCTGATCTTCAGCATGATGGGCGTGCTGAATTTCGCGCACGCCAGTTTCTTCATGCTGGGCGCGTATTTCGCCTATCAGGTCACCGCCGAGCTGTCGTTCTGGTGGGCGCTTGTCGCCGCGCCGGTCGCCGTGGGCGTCGTCGGCGCCGCGGTCGAGCGGTGGGGGCTGCGCCCGGTCCACCGCTTCGGCCACGTGGCGGAACTGCTCTTCACCTTCGGCATCGCCTACGTCATCGAGGAACTGGTGCAGATGGTGTGGGGGCGGGTGCCGGTGCCCTACGAAATTCCCGAGTCGATGAGCGGTCCGCTCTTCTCGTGGCAGGGTTTCGACTACTCGATCTACCGCGTCTTCATGCTCGCGGTCTCGACGGCCATTTTCGCCGCCCTGTTCGCGTTGCTTGCATACACGCGCATCGGACTCATCGTCCGCGCCGCGGTTTCCGACCCGACGCATGTGGCGACGCTGGGCCATGACGTGCCGCGCATCTTCATGTGGACCTTCGGGTTCGGCTGCGCGCTGGCGGGGGTGGCGGGGGTGGTCGGCGGCAATGTGCTGGGCACCGAGCCGGCGATGGCCATCCAGCTGGGCCCGATCGTGTTCGTGGTCATCGTCATCGGCGGGCTGGGCTCGCTGGGCGGCGCGCTGGCGGCGGCGCTGCTCATCGGCGTCGTCACGCGGCTGGCGATCTTCTACGACTACGGCGTCGGCGGCGCGCTCGCGGCCCTGGGCGCCGAGATCGACCCCGCCGGTTTCATGCGCGACTTCGCGCGCATCACGACGGCGCAGGTCGCGCCCGTGCTTCCCTATCTGATGCTCGTGCTGATGCTGATCTTCAAGCCGCGCGGCCTGTTCGGGACCCGCGACGTATGAGCGCGCGTCTCGCCGGACTGGCGCCGTGGGCCGGCTTCGCGCTGCTGCTGGCGCTGTTGCCGCAAGTGTTTACGTCGGGCTTCGCGACCGTGACGATGAGCCAGATCGGCCTGCTGATCGTGTTCGCGCTGGCCTACAACATGCTGCTCGGGCAAGGCGGAATGCTGTCGTTCGGGCACGCGATCTATTTCGGGCTCGCGGGCTATTTCACCGTTCACTACCTGAATTTCGTGTACGAGGGCGACGCGCCCTGGGTGCCCGTGTCGCTGATGCCGCTTCTCGGCGGGCTGGCCGGGCTGTTTTTCGGCGTACTCGTCGGGTATGTCTCGACGCGGCGCGCGGGGACCGCCTTCGCGATGATCTCCCTCGGTTTCGGCGAGTTGGTCACGGCGCTGACGCTGGTGCTCGTGGCGATATTCAACGGCGAGGACGGAATCCAGACCGATCGCGTCATCGGCGGCGATATTTTCGGCGCCACTTTCGGGCCGTCCGTCGAGGTCTATTACCTGGTCGCGTGCTGGTGCTTCCTCTGCGTGGCGGCGATGTTCATGCTCACGCGCACGCCGTTCGGGCGCATGTCCAACGCCGTGCGCGACAATCCCGAGCGGGTGGAGTTCATCGGCTATTCGAGCCAGCGCGTGCGCTGGCTGGCGTTCTCGCTGTCGTCGTTCTTCGCGGGCATAGCCGGCGCGCTCCACGCGATAAATATCGAGCATGTGGGCTTCGAACAGGTGAGCATCATCCAGTCGGGCCTGGTGCTGTTCATGGTGTATATCGGCGGGGCCGGCAATTTCGCCGGCCCGATTATCGGCGCCACGCTGCTTTACTTCCTCCAGAGCACGCTTACCGGCGTGACCGAGGCGTGGCTGCTCTATCTCGGCGTGCTGTTCGTGGCCGTGATCCTGTTTTTCCCGGGCGGCCTCGCCGGGCTGATCGTCATGCACCGGCCGATCTGGCGGGCGGGGCTCCGCTTCATGGCGCCGCTCGCGGCGCCCTACGCGGCGTTTTCGGCGGCCCTTCTCGCGGCGGTCCTCGGCGCCATCGGGATCGTCGAGATGCTCTACTATCTGAGCTCGCGCCTCAGCACGGAAACGGAGCTTTCCGTTTTCGGCGTCGTCGTCGATCCGGGCGGCCCGGCGGCGTGGGTTGCGTTCGCCGCCGCGGCGGCGGCGGGCGCCTTCGGCGCGCGCAAGACCTGGCCGGCCGCCGCCGCCGCGTGGAACGCGGCGCTCGCCGAAGCGCGCGCGCGGCCCGGCCCATGATGACCGCCCTCAGGCTGTCGGGCCTGCGCAAGAGCTTCGGCAAGGCGGAGATTATTCGCGGCGTCGATCTGGAGATCGCCGACGGCGAGCGCCACGCGATTATCGGCCCCAACGGCGCCGGGAAATCGACCCTCTACAATTTGGTCAGCGGCCGCTTCCCGCCGTCCGCGGGGAGCGTGCATCTGTTCGATACCGACATAACGGGCATGACCCCGTTCGCGATCAACCGGCTGGGCCTGACGCGGTCGTTCCAGGTCACCAATATCTTCGCGCGCATGAGCGTACACGACAATATCCGCTGCGGGATGCTGTTCGCGCTCGGCCACCGCTACGCCTGGTGGAAGACGGTGGGAATGCTGCGCGACGTAACCGCGCGCGCCGAGAGCATCCTGCGCGAGATCGGGTTGTGGGAAAAACGCGCCATGCCGGCGGGGCTCCTCTCCTACGCCGACCAGCGCGCGCTGGAGCTCGGCGTCGCCATCGCCGGCGGGGCCGAGGTCGTCCTGCTCGACGAACCGACCGCGGGCATGAGCCGGTCGGAATCCGAACAGGCCGTCGCGCTGATCCGCCGCGTGTCGCAGGGCAAGACCCTCGTCATCGTCGAGCACGACATGGGCGTGGTGTTCGATATCGCCGACCGTATCTCGGTGCTCGTGTACGGCCGGATCATCGCGACCGGCGCGCCGGCGGAAATACGCGCCTCCGCGGCGGTGCGCGAAGCCTATCTCGGCTCGGAGGCGGCGTGATGCTCGAGGTACGCGGCCTGCACGCCTTTTACGGCAAGAGCCATATCCTGCAAGGCGTGAACTTCCGCGTCGGCGAAGGCGAAATCGTGAGCCTGCTGGGGCGCAACGGGGTCGGCCGCTCGACCGTGCTCAAGGCGATCATGGGCGAAGTGGCGCCGGTCGGCTCCATCGTCTTCAAGGGAGAGGAAATAGCCGGACGCAAGATGCACGAAATCGCCCGCCGCGGCGTCGGCTACGTGCCGGAAAACCGGAACATCTTCCCGACCCTCACGGTGCGCCAAAACCTGGTATTGGGCATCAAGAACATGCGCGCCCGCGGGCGCTGGTCGATCGACGACATGTACGATATGTTCCCGAACCTGCGCGAGCGGGCCGACGCGCTGGGCTCGGTCATCTCCGGCGGCGAGCAGCAAATGCTCACCGTCTGCCGCACGCTGATGGGCGACCCGGACCTGATCATGATCGACGAACCGACCGAGGGCCTGGCGCCGAAACTGGTGGAGCAGGTGTCGGGCCTCCTCGCCGAAATCGCGCGGCGCGGGGTCTCCATCCTGCTCGTCGAGCAGAAGCTGGCCATCGCGCTCGATATTTCGCACCGCATATACGCAATGGGCCACGGCCGCATCGTGTTCGAGGGAACGGTAAGCGAGTTTCGCGCCGACGAGCAGGTGCGCAGGGAGTGGCTGGAAGTATAGAACCGGCGTCCCGATATCCTCGCCGCCGGGCCGCGCGGCATCGCGGAGGTTGCGATAGCGCCATGCTCGACGAAAACGAAATCGCGCGCCGCCGGCTGCTTGCGGCGAACACGCGCCGCGCGCCCGACTCGACGGCGTGTCCGCATCTGCGCCGCGACGCCGGGCCCGCGGCGTCTTGACAGAATGATCGCCCCGCCGCATTGCCCCGCGCCATGACCGGACATATCCGAAACTTCGCCATCGTCGCCCACGTCGATCACGGCAAATCCACACTGGCCGACCGCCTGATCGAGCGCTGCGGCGGGCTCGACGCGCGCGAAATGGCCGAGCAGGTGCTCGATTCCATGGATATCGAGCGCGAACGCGGCATCACCGTCAAGGCGCAGACCGTGCGCCTGACATGGCGCGCCCGCGGCGGCGAAACGTGGACGCTCAACCTGATCGACACGCCGGGCCACGTGGATTTTTCCTACGAGGTGAGCCGGAGCCTGGCGGCGTGCGAAGGCTCGCTTCTGGTGGTCGATGCGAGCCAGGGGGTGGAGGCGCAAACGCTTGCCAACGTCTACAAGGCGCTCGAACAGAACCACGAAATCGTCATCGCGCTCAACAAGATCGACCTGCCCGCCGCGGAGCCGGAACGGGTGCGCCGGGAGATATCCGATACGGTCGGGCTGGACGCGGGCGACGCGCTCGAAATCTCCGCGAAAACCGGCCAGGGCGTCGAGGATGTGCTGGAAGCGCTCGTGCGGCGCCTGCCGCCGCCCGCGGGCGATCGCGCCGCGCCGCTCAAGGCGCTGCTTGTGGACAGCTGGTACGACTCCTATCTCGGCGTCGTCGTGCTGGTGCGCGTTCACGACGGCGAACTGCGCAAGGGCGCGGAAGTGCGGTTCATGGCGGCCGGCACGACGCACCGCATCGACCGCGTGGGCGTGTTTACGCCGAAGCCGACGCCGACCGGCGCGCTCGGCCCCGGCGAGGTGGGGTTCATCACCGCCGCCATCAAGACCGTGGCCGATACGCGGGTCGGCGACACCGTTACCGATTCGCGCCGCCCCGCCGCGGCGCCGCTGCCGGGCTTCCAGCCCGGCCTGCCGGTGGTGTTTTGCGGCCTCTATCCGGTGGAGCACGCGGATTACCGGCGCCTGCGCGAAAGCCTGGCGAAGCTCCAGCTCAACGACGCCAGTTTCTCGTGGGAAGCGGAAACCTCGGCGGCGCTGGGACTGGGCTTCCGCTGCGGGTTTCTCGGGCTGTTGCATCTCGAAATCGTGCAGGAGCGGCTCGAACGCGAGTTCGGCCTCGATCTCGTAACCACCGCGCCGAGCGTCGTCTATCGCGTGCATGCGGCCGGCGGCGGCGTCATGGAGATGCACAATCCCGCCGATCTGCCCGACCCGTCGCGCATCGCGCGGATCGAGGAGCCGTGGATTCGCGCGACCGTTTTCGTCCCCGACCGCTTTCTCGGCGGCGTGCTGAAATTATGTACCGACCGGCGCGGCGCGCAGATCGACCTCAACTGGGCGTCGGGCCGCGCGATGGCCGTCTATCGCCTGCCGCTGAACGAGACAGTGTTCGATTTCTACGACCGGTTGAAATCCATAAGCCGCGGCTACGCCAGTTTCGACTACGAACTCGACGGCTACGCCGAGGGAGACCTGGTCAAGGTGACGATTCTCGTCAACGGCGAGCCGGTCGACAGCCTGGCCTTCATGAGCTCGCGCGAGCGCGCCGAATCGCGCGGCCGGGCGCTGTGCGAAAAACTCAAAACGCTGATTCCGCGGCAATTGTTCAGGATCGCCATCCAGGCGGCGATCGGCGGGCGCGTGGTGGCGCGCGAAACCGTGAGCGCCCTGCGCAAGGACGTCACCGCGAAATGCTACGGCGGAGACGCCACGCGCAAGCGCAAATTGCTGGAAAAACAAAAGCGCGGCAAAAAGCGCATGCGCCAGGTCGGCAACGTGGAAATCCCGCAGGAAGCCTTCCTGGCCGCGTTGCGCATCTGAGTGTCTGTACCGAAATGCCTGCCCCGCCGAAGGCGGGGCCCGGGACCGCGGGCATCCTGCCCGCACGTCGCCGCCCGCACAAGCGCCGGCGAGCGGGGCGCGGCGGCCGCGCGCGGCTATTCCGGCGGGGGGTCGCCAGCGGCCATGGAGGCGGCCCAGTCGGGCATGACGGAGGAGTCGATGCCGAACACGGTCAGACCGAGCGTATAGACGGCGACCGCGATGACGAGCGCGCCGAGCAGGTTCAGCGCCAGTCCGGCGCGGGCCATTTCCGCGATCGACAGGCGGTTGCTGCCGAACGCGATGGCGTTCGGCGGCGTCGCGACCGGCATCATGAAGGCGCACGAAGCCGACATGGCGGCGGGGACCATGAGCAGCAGCGGATGCGTGCCCGACGCGACGGCGACGCCGGCCAAAATCGGCAGAATCGTCTCGGTCGTCGCGGTATTGCTCGTCAGCTCGGTGAGAAATGTGATGGCGAGGCACACCAGAAGGATGAGAACGAAGGCCGGCAGCGCCCCCGCGGCGTCGAACTGTCCGCCGACAAGCGCCGCCAGCCCGGTGGCCTGAAACCCCTTGGCGAGCGCAAGCCCGCCGCCGATCAGCAGCACTACGTTCCACGGCAGGCGGGGGACGATTTCGGCGCCCATGAGGCGCGTCTTGCGGCCGTCGGCGCCGCGCGCGGGAATGAAGAACAGCAGCGACGCCATCGCGATGGCCACCGTGCCGTCATCGACGTATTTCGGCCACGGCAGGAGCTGCGACCACCCCGGTATTGTCAGCGCGCCGAGGTTCAGATCGACGCGGAACACCCACAACAGCGCCGTGGCCGCGAAGACGGCGAGAACCGCGCGCTCCTCGAACGACATCGGCCCGAGACCCGCGCGTTCGCGCTCGATGATGGCGCGATCCGGCGCGGCGTCCGCCGGCGCGCGGTAAAGGACTTTCGCGATCAGCAGCCACGCGGCGGCCAGCATGACCGCGCCGACGGGAAACGCCGTGGCGAGCCACTGCCCGAACGCGATCTCCGGGGCGCCCGGAAACATGAGCTCGTGGATGCGCACAAGGGAGAGATTGGGCGGCGTGCCCACAAGCGTCGTCATGCCGCCGATCGAACAACCGTAGGCAATGCCGAGCATCAGGCCGACGGTAAACGCATGGGCGCGGTCGCCCAGCTGCTCTTCGATCTGCAAGACGATGGCGAGGCCGATCGGGACCATCGTCACCGCGGTCGCCGTGTTCGATATCCACATCGACAGGAACGCCGACGCGAGCATGAACCCGAGCACGATGCGCGCGGGGCCGCCGCCGACGAAATGGACGATATTGAGCGCGATGCGGCGGTGCAGGCGCCAGCGCTCCATCGTCAGGGCGATCATGAACCCGCCGATGAACAGCACGATAACGCTGCTCAGATAGTTCGGCGCGGTCGCGCGCCCGCCCATGATGCCGAGCAGCGGAAACAGCACGAGCGGCGCCAGCGCGGTCGCGAACAGCGGCAGCGCCTCGGTCATCCACCAGATGGCCATGAGCGCCGCGACCGCGGCCATGCGGCTCGCCGGAAGGTTGGCGGGATCGACCGGAAAGGCCAGCAGGGCCGCGAACGCGGCGAGGCCGATCCACAGGCCCGCGGCGCCGGCCCCGCGGCCCCGGCGGGAGCGCGCCGCAAGAGCGCCGCCGCCGGTCATCGCGCGCCGGGCAGGCGGTAGCGCGCGGAAATATCCGGCGCGCCGTCGCATTCGGCGCGTCCGGTCTCGACCAGGAGCGCCAGGTGCGCCAGCACGGATCGCCCGGCCGCGCCGCGCAGCCGCGGGTCCAGCCCCGCATAGAGCGCGCCCACCAGGTCCGGGATCGTGCCGACGCCGCGCGCCAGGCAGCGCAGAATTTGCGCCTCGCGGCGGCGGCGGTGGCCCGCCAGCGCCCTGACATACGCCGCCGGCTCGTCGATCGGCGCCCCGTGGGTGGGGTAATAGCGCGCATCGCCGCGGCGGCGCAGCTTCTCCAGCGACGCCATGTATGCGCCCATGTCGCCGTCGGGCGGCGACACCACCGTTGTGGACCACCCCATGACGTGGTCGCCGGAAAACAGCGCGCGCTCCTCGGCGAGCGCGAAACACAGGTGATTCGAGGTATGCCCCGGCGTGTGGACCGCTTCCAGGGTCCAGCCGGGGCCGGACGCCGCGTCGCCGTCGGCCATCGCGCGGTCGGGCGCGAATTCGAAATCGGCGCCTTCTTCCGCCGGCTCGCCGCGCCCCCCGCCGTGGGGGCCGAACCCGCAGGTCGGCGCGCCGGTCGCCTCCTTCAGCGCCGCCGCCGCCGGCGAATGATCCAGATGCGTGTGCGTGACGAGGATATGGCCGACGGTTTCGCCGTCGAGCGCCGCCAGCAGCGTCTCGACGTGGCCGGGCAGCGCGGGCCCGGGATCGATGACCGCCACCGTTCCGCGCCCGACGATATAAACGCCGGTGCCGTGGAAGGTGAACGGGCTCGGGTTGCGCGCGATGACGCGCCGCACCAGAGGGCTGAGTTGCGCGACCGCGCCGTATTCGAAATCCAGCTCGCGGTCGAACAAGGCGTCCATCGCGCCGGCGGCTTGCCGCGATTGCGCTTTACGCAAAGGAAACGGGGAGAGGAAGCGGGGCGCGCCGCCCGGCGCGCCCCGCCGCCCGTTCGGTCTCTTCGGCGTTTCGCCGCGGTCTCTAGTAGATCGCGACCGGGGCGCCGATGGAGCCCGTGGCGCCCTTCACCGGCACCGGGCTGTAGAAGTAGGCGAACCGATACACGCCGGCGCCCGCGGCCTCGGCGAGTTTCATGTTCTCCTGGTTGACGATGCCGTGGCGGGTCTGCAGGTACTGATGCACGCAGAACGCGCACGCCGGATCGGGGTTCGGCACGGCGTCGACGGGCCACGTGTCGCCGCCGGTCACGCCGGCCTGGACGACCTCGGCGACCCAGCGGGCGACCTCCATGCCGATGCCGGGGCAGCCGTCGTTATAGGTGACGGGGTCGCCCCAGTGCATCTCCCAGCCGCTGCGGAAGATGATCGCGTCGCCGCCGGCCGGCGCGTAGTCGGCCATGCCCTGGCGGGCCAGCGCGCCGTTGACGTCGTCCATGGTGATTTCTTCGCCCTTGGCCATCGCGTCGACGCCGCGGTAGCCGGCCACGTCGATCAGGATGCCGCGCGCGATGATCGGCTTCAGGTGCTCCGTGCCGAGCTTGTTGAGGCCGTAGGGGTTGCCCATCTCGGCGGCGGTGAAGCCGTTGTACCAGCGCATTTCGTTCTTGTCGCCGTCGGCGCCGACCTGCACGCCGATATGGCCGAGGCCGTCGAACTGCGTTCCGACCTGCCCGATTTCGGTCGAGAGGAACTCGTCGTTCCACATGATCTTGTTGGGGCCGAACGGGCCGCCGGTCGGGGTGCCGGGGATGCGCAGCGAGAACTTGCGCTCGCCGAACAGGGGCATCGAGCCGGTGTACTCGTGGCCGAGTTTCATCGTCATGCCCTTCTTGATCTGGGCGATCGCGCGCATGACGACTTCCGGCTTCGTGTACCAGTTGGTCGAGCCGGCCTGGTCGCCTTCGCCCCACATCGGGTGCGGCCACCACTTGGCGCCGAGGGGCGTCTCCATCGTGTCGCCGTCGACCCACGGCTTGCCGATGCAGCCGTCGAGATTGTCGACGGTGCAGTCCTGCGCCGCCGCGCCGCCGGCGACGGCGAACGCCGCGCCGAACGCGCCGGCGAGGGCCAGCATGTTGAGCGTCTTCATGACCTTCCTCCCATGGTGTGTGCGTCGGCGGAGACCGCCAGCGGCCGCCGCCGATTACATAAACGGCGCCGGCCGCGCGCTTGTCAACCCTCGTCCGCGCGTTTTCGCGGCCGCGCGCCGCGTGCTATGCTCCCGCGCCCGCAAACGATGCGCAAACCGACAGGGGCGCCGCCCATGCACGCATTGCTCCGCCCGGCGCGCCGGCCCCGCGCCGCCGCCCCGATCATCGCCGCCGCGATGGCCCTGCTCGCCGCCTGCGGCGGCGATGAGGAAGCCTACGTCGAACAGCCGGTCGAGGACCTCTACAACGACGCGATGGACCTGCTGCTCGACGGCGACTACGAACCGGCCGCCGCCGCGTTCGAGGAGGTCGAGCGCCAGCACCCCTATTCCGTGTGGGCGACGAAAGCGCAGCTGATGGCCGCCTACGCCCACTACCAGGACAACGATTACGACGGGGCCGTCCTCGCCGCCGAGCGCTTCGTCGAACTGCATCCCGGCCATTCCGACGCGGCCTATGCGCACTACCTCATCGGCGTCGCGTATTACGAACGCATCAGCGATGTGGGCCGCGACCAGCGCATGACCGAACTGGCGCACGACGCTTTCGACGAAGTGCGGCGGCGCTATCCGGGAACGCGCTACGCGCGCGACGCGGGGCTCAAGCTCGCGCTTGTGCGCGACCATCTGGCGGGCAAGGAGATGGAGGTGGGGCGCACCTACCAGGGCCTCCGGCTCTATGTCGCCGCCATAAACCGCTTCCGCAATGTGGTGAACGAATACGAGACCACGTCGCACGTGCCCGAGGCGCTGATGCGTCTCGTCGAGTGCTGGCTCGCGCTCGGCGTGCTGCCCGAGGCCGAGGCCTCGGCGGCCGTGCTCGGCCATAATTTCCCCGGCAGCGCGTGGTATGCCGACGCCTACGCGATGCTGCGCCAAGCGGAGCCGGCCGCGCCCGACGCCGGCGGGGGCGGGTGGTTCGGCTGGCTGTTCTAGGCTCCGCCGGCGCGGCCCCGCTGCCCGCGCGATGCTGCGGCGCCTGTCGATTCGCGGCCTGGCGGCGATCGAGTCGATGGCCCTCGAGTTCGGCCCCGGCCTCTGCGCCCTGACCGGCGAGACCGGCGCCGGCAAGTCGATACTCATCGACGGCCTGGGCCTTGCGCTCGGCCGCCGCGCGGGCGCGGGCATGGTCCGCGGCGGCGCCGCGCGCGCCGAGGCGGCCGCGGAGTTCGCCGTGCCCGACGGCGGCCCCGCCGCTTCGTGGCTCGCCGAGCGCGGCCTGGCGGAGCGCGGCCCCGGCAGCGATGCCGCGACCGCGATACTGCGCCGCGGCGTCGGCGCCGATGGGCGCAGCCGCGCCTTCGTCAACGACCGGCCCGTGACCGTCTCCGCGCTCGCCGCGCTCGGCGAACGATTGCTCGAAATCCACGGCCAGGAAGCGCGGC
The DNA here is from genome assembly GCA_965201115.1 of Alphaproteobacteria bacterium. Lineage (GTDB taxonomy): Bacteria > Pseudomonadota > Alphaproteobacteria > UBA7887 > UBA7887 > JANQOH01. The sequence goes on along the minus strand of OZ241745.1, from coordinate 2,797,422 downwards.
CCGACATACTGGACCCCGCGCGCCGCCGCGGCGCGCTCGACGCATACGGGGGGCTGGAAGCCGCCGTCGGCGCCGTCGCGCGCGCGCACGATGCGCGCCGCGCCGCCGCGGCCGCGCTCGCCGAGGCCGCGGACGCGGCGCGCGGCGACGCCGCCGAACGCGAACTGCTGCAAGCCCATGCCGGCGAGCTCGAGGCGCTCGCGCCCGAGGACGGCGAAGCCGCGCGCCTCGACGCCGAGCGGCGGCGCCTGATGGCGGGCCAGCGCGTTGCCGAGGCGCTGGCGGAAGCCGCCGCCGAGCTGTCCGGCGACCCGCCGCCGGAACGGGCGCTCGCCCGCGCCGCCGCCGCCGCGCGCAAGGCCGCCGGCGCCGCGTGCGGGCGGCTTGACGCGCTGGCCGATGCTCTCGACCGCGCGGTTATCGAGGCCGCCGAGGCGCGCGCCGGCCTCGACGCCGCCGCCGCGGACATCGATCTCGACCGCGATCGCCTCGAATCCGTGGAAGAGCGCCTGTTCGCCCTGCGCGGCGTCGCCCGCAAGCACCGCGCCGACGCCGACCGCCTGCCGGCGCTTGCCGGCGCCATCGCCGCGCGCCTCGCGTCGATGGACAGCCGCGAGCGCGGCGCCGATGCGCTGCGCGCCGCCGCCGAGGCGGCGCGGGCGGAATACGAGCGCTGCGCCGCGCAGCTGACCGCCGGGCGGCGCCGCGCCGCGCGCGGCCTCGCCGCGGCGATAAACGGCGAGCTCGCCGCCCTGCGCATGGGCGAGGCGCGCTTCGCGATCGATCTGGCGCCGCTCGGCGAAAGCGCGGCGGGGCCGAACGGCGCCGAGCGCGTACGCTTCCGCGCCGCCACGCTGCCCGGCGCCCAGGGCGGATTGCTGGAGCGCGTCGCGTCGGGGGGCGAACTCTCGCGTTTCATGCTCGCGCTGTGCGTCGCGCTCGCCGGCAAGCAGCAGACGCCGAGCCTGGTCTTCGACGAAATCGACGCCGGCGTCGGCGGCGCCGTGGCGCACGCCGTCGGCGCGCGCATCGCGCGGCTGGCGGCTCACGCGCAGGTTCTCGTTGTCACGCACCACCCGCAGGTGGCCGCGCTCGCCAGCCGCCACTACCGCATCGTCAAGACGGCCGTCGGCGGGCGCGCGGCGACCGCGGCCGAGCGGCTCGCGCCCCGGGCGCGGCGCGAGGAGATCGCCCGCATGTTGTCGGGGGCGCGGATCACCGACGCCGCGCGCGCCGCCGCCGACAGCCTGCTCGCCGGCGCCGCCGCCCCGTGAACGACGCGCCGCCCTCGGGCGCCGCCGAAGCCGCGGTCGAAGCGCTCGACGCCGCGGGCGCGCGGGCCGAGCTCGCCCGCCTGCAACGCGAAATCGCCCATCACGACGATCTCTACCACAATCGCGGCGCGCCCGAGATCGACGACGCCGCCTACGACGCGCTGCGCCGCCGCAACGAGGCGATCGAGTGGCGCTTCCCGGAGCTCAAGCGCGCCGACAGCCCGTCGGAGCGCGTCGGCGCGCCGGTCGCGGGCGGCTTCCGCAAGGTCCGCCATTCCGCGCCGATGCTGTCGCTCGCCAACGCCTTCGACGAAGCCGACGTGCGGGAATTCGCCGCTCGAATTCGCCGCTTTCTGGATCTCCCCGCCGAGGCGCCGGTCGCGCTTGTCGCCGAGCCGAAGATCGACGGCCTGTCGGCGTCGCTCCGCTACGAAGACGGCGCGCTGGCGGTTGGCGTCACCCGCGGCGACGGCGTCGAGGGCGAGGACGTGACCGCGAACCTGCGCACCGTCGCCGGCGTCCCGGCGCGACTTGCGGGCGCGCCGCCCGCCGTGCTCGAAGTGCGCGGCGAGGTCTATATGACCCGGAGCGATTTCGCGGCGCTCAACGCGGCGCGGGAGGAGGCCGGGGAGGCGCCTTACGCCAACCCGCGCAACGCGGCCGCAGGCGGCCTGCGTCAGCTCGACCCAGCGGCCGCGGCCGCGCGGCGCCTGCGGTTCTTCGGCTACGCATGGGGCGAGGCGTCGGAAGCGCTGGGCGAAACGCTGATGGAGGCGCGCGCGCGCCTGGCGGCGTTCGGTTTCGTCCTCAACGCGCCCGCCCGGCGCTGCGAAACCATCGCCGAGGCGACCGCTTTCCACGCCCGCATCGAGGCCGGCCGCGCGGGCTTCGACTTCGAGACCGACGGGGTGGTGTACAAGGTCGATCGACTGGATTGGCAGGCGCGGCTCGGCGCCGTGAGCCGCAGCCCGCGCTGGGCCGTCGCGCACAAGTTCAAGGCCGAGGAAGCCGTCACGATACTGGAGGCGATAACCGTCCAGGTGGGGCGCACCGGCGCGCTCACGCCCGTGGCCCGCCTCGCGCCCATCGCCGTCGGCGGCGTCACCGTCGCGCGCGCAACGCTGCACAACGAAGACGAAATCGCCCGCAAGGACATCCGCGAAGGCGACACGGTGGTCGTGCGCCGCGCCGGCGACGTCATCCCCCAAGTCGTCTCGGTCGACAAGGACAAGCGGCCCGGCGGCTCGAAGCCGTTTGCGTTTCCCGACCGCTGCCCGGTCTGCGGCGCGCGCGCGGCGCGCGAGGAGGGCGGCGTCGTCCGCCGCTGCGTCGGCGGCCTTACCTGCGGCGCGCAGGCGGTCGAGCGCCTGCGCCATTTCGTCGCCCGCGACGCCTTCGACATGGAGGGGTTGGGGATGCGCCAGATCGAGGCCTTTTGGCGCGATGCGCTGGTGCGCGAGCCCGCCGATCTGTTCCGCCTGAAGGACCGCGCCGGCGACATCGCAAAGCGCGAGGGATGGGGCGAAACCTCGGCGCGCAACCTGATGGAGGCCATCGAGGCGCGGCGGCGCATTCCTCTCGAACGTTTCGTCTTCGCGCTCGGCATACCGAGGATCGGCCGGGCGACCGCCCGCCTGCTTGCGCGGCACTACGGCTCGCTCGACGCCCTGTGCGCCGCCGCCGGCGCCGCGCGCGACAGCGAAAGCGAAGCGTGGCGCGGCCTGACGGCCATCGACGGCATCGGCCCGAAAGCCGCCGCCGATCTCGTCGGGTTCTTCGCCGAGCGCCGCAACGCCGCCGCCGTCGCCGCGCTCGCGCGCGAAGTCGAGGTCGAGGCGCCGGAAACGCCGGCCGCATCGGGGTCCCTGGCCGGCAAGACGGTTGTGTTTACCGGCAAGCTGGAAACGATGGGACGCGCCGAGGCCAAGGCCATGGCCCAGGCCGCCGGCGCCAAGGTCGTCGGCTCGGTATCGAAGAAGACCGATTACATAGTCGCCGGCGCCGATGCGGGGTCGAAACTCTCGAAGGCGCGCGAGCTCGGCGTGAAAACGCTCGCCGAGGCCGAGTGGCGCGAACTCGCCGGCCCGCGGAGAGCCGCGGAACGGTAGTCCCGAGGGTTGCCGGCGCCGACCGTCCCCGGGGACGTGCGCCCCGGGAGCGCATTGCGGCGCGATTCGGATTATCATGGCGGCGCGGGGCGGATTGCGGAGGCGGCGATGAACGACGATTCGGGCGGCGGCGTGCTGGAGGCGGCGGCGAAATGGGCGGCGGAAGGGCGCGGCGCGGCGCTGGCGACGGTTGTCGCCACGTGGGGCTCCAGCCCGCGCCCCGTGGGCAGCCAGATGGCCGTCGACGAAAACGGCGCCATGCGCGGCTCGGTGTCGGGCGGCTGCATCGAGGGCGCGGTCGTGCGCGAGGCGCTCGACGCCATCGCCGATGGCCGCCCGCGCCGGCTCCGCTTCGGCGTCAGCGACGAAGAAGCCTGGGAAGCCGGCCTCGCCTGCGGCGGCGAGGTCGCCGTGTTCGTCGAGCGCGTCGAGCCGTGAAGCGCGCCGTTCTCGACGCGCTGGTCGCCGGCCGCGCCGCCGGGCGCCCGATGGCGCTCGCGACGCGCTTGGGCGACGGCGCGCAATGGCTGGTCGGGTCCGGCGCGGACGGCGCGCCGCCGGAGATCGCCGCGGCCGCCCGCGCCGCGCTCGCCGCCGACGAAAGCCGCAACCTCGAAATCGGCGGCGAGGACGTATTCGTCCAGGTCCATACGCCGCCGTGGCGCATGATGGTCGTCGGCGCGGTGCATATCGCCCAGGCGCTGGCGCCGATGGCCGCGGCCGCCGGATACCGCGTCCTCGTTGTCGATCCGCGCGGCGCGTTCGCGTCCGCCGAGCGCTTCCCCGGCGTCGAGTTGTCGCGCGACTGGCCCGACGAAGCGTTCGACGACGCCGGCCTCGACGCGCATTGCGCCGTGGCCGCGCTCACCCACGACCCGAAGATCGACGACCCGGCGCTCACCGCGGCGCTGCGCTCCGACGCGTTCTATATCGGCGCGCTCGGGAGCCGGCGCACCCATGCGCGGCGCCTGGAGCGGCTTGCCGCGTCCGGCGCGGATCGCGCGGCGGCGGCGGAGCGCATACACGGCCCGATCGGGCTGCCGATCGGCGCGCGCTCGCCGGCGGAAATCGCCGTGGCGATCCTCGCCCAGGTCGTCGCCGCGCGCCGCCTCGGCCGCGCGGGCGCGAAAGCCGCGGCGTGATTTTCGCCCGCATGGCCCTCGGCGAGGCCGAGGGGGCGATACTCGCCCACAGCGTGCGCGCGCCGTCGGGCGCGCTGAAAAAGGGGCGGGCGCTGTCCGCCGCCGACATATCCGCGCTCGCCGCGGCGGGGCTGGAAACGGTGGTCGCCGCGCGGCTCGAGGATGGCGACGCGCCGGAGGACGAAGCCGCCGCCGAGATCGCCGCCGCCGCGCGCGGGCCGGGCGTTTCCGCATCGGCGCCGTTCGCCGGACGCGCCAACCTGTATGCCGAACGCGCGGGCGTGGCGCTTGTCGACGCGGCGCGGGTCGAAGCCGTCAACCGTATCGACGAATCGGTAACGGTCGCCACCGTGGCGCCTTATGCGGCGGTCGAGGCGCGGCGGATGCTGGCCACGATCAAGATCATTCCGTTCGCCGCGCCGCGCCGCGCGGTGGCGGCGGCCGCGCGCGCCGCCGCCGAGGGCGGCCCGCTGGCGCGCGTCGCGCCGTTTTCGCCGAAAACAATCGGGCTGGCGATGTCGCGCCTGCCCGGAACCCGCGAATCGGTGCTCGACAATACCCGCCGCACGGTGCGCGAGCGCGCGGCGCGCGTGGGCGCGCGCGTGCTTGAGGACCGCCGCGTCGCGCACGACGAGGCGGCGCTGGCGGAGGCCATCGCCGCGCTTGTCGCCGACGGCGCCGACATCGTGCTGGCGAGCGGCGCCTCGGCGGTGGTCGATCGCCGCGACGTCGTGCCCGCCGCCATCGAACGCGCGGGCGGGCGCATCGAGCATTTCGGCATGCCGGTGGACCCCGGCAACCTGCTGTTGCTGGGCGCGCTCGAAACGCCGCGCGGGCGCGTGCCGGCGATAGGCATGCCGGGCTGCGCGCGCTCGCCGAAACTCAACGGTTTCGACTGGGTTCTCGAACGCCTGGCCGCCGATCTGGAGGTGCGCCGCGAGGACGTAATCCGCATGGGCGCCGGCGGCTTGTTGAAGGAAATCCCCGCGCGGCCGCAGCCCCGCGACCGCGCCCGCCCGCGGGCCGCCGGCCCCGCCGCGGCGCGCATGCCGCGGATCGCCGCGCTGCTGCTGGCGGCCGGGCAGTCGCGCCGCATGGGGCCGGTCAACAAGCTTCTCGCCGATGTCGGCGGCGAGCCGATGGCGCGCCGCGCCGCGCGGGCGCTGCTGGCGTCGAAGGCGTTGCGGCCGCTCGTCGTGACCGGCCACGAGGCGGCGCGGGTGCGCGCCGCCCTCGACGGCCTCGATGTCGGTTTCGTCCACAACCCGGACTACGCCGACGGTCTCAGCGCCAGTCTGCGCCGCGGCCTTGCCGCGCTCGGCGCTTGCGACGGCGCGCTGGTCTGCCTGGCCGACATGCCCGGCGTGCGCGCCGCCGATATCGACCGCACGATCGCCGCGTTCGACCCGCTCGAGGGCCGCGCCATCGTCGCGCCGACCTGCCGCGGCAAGCGCGGCAACCCGGTTCTCTGGGGCGCGCGTTTCTTCGCGCAGATGGCCGCCGTCTCCGGCGATGTCGGCGCCCGCCACCTGATCGGCGAAAACGCGGAATGGGTTTGCGAGGTCGAGGTCGGCGACGGCGTTCTCGCCGATATCGACACCGCCGCCGCGCTGGCCGCCTGGCGCGGCGCGGCCACGGAGACCGCCGGCCCGCCGTAAAAGCGGAGGACCGCGGTCCTCCCTCCGCCGCCGCCATGCCCCGCAACGGCGACCGCGCTTCTCCGCCAACCCCGCCGAAGGCGGGGCCCGGGACCGCGGGCATCCTGCCCGCACGTTCGCGGCAGCCGCAACGCCGGCGGGAAAGCGCGGCCGCCGCCCCCTGCTCCCCGCCGCCCGCAGCATCGAGACGCCCGCGCAAGACGCCGGGGCCTTGCGCGCGGCGCGGGAAACGGGATAGCATGCGCGCCATGATGGATACAGCTGTAGCTTTCGACACACTGGTTTACGCGCGCAAACCGAAAGACGCCGGGGTTCCCGACGCTCAGGCCGAAGCGCACGCCGAGGCGGTGCGGGACGCTCTCGCCGAGAGCGTCGCGACGAAAGCGGACATAAGGGGCGTCAAGGCCGAAATCGCGAATCTCAAGACCGAAATTCACGCAATGAAGTGGATACTCGGTTTCAATTCGGCATTCGTGCTCGCGGTAGTCATGCGTTTGTTCGGCTTGGTGTAATACCAAGGGTTACCGACGCCGACCGTTCGGGGCGCGCCCGCCCGCTCCGGGCCCGGCGGATCCCCGCAATGCCCGGCAACCGCCCCCCGGGGAGCGCGCGCCGCTTGTCGGGCGCGACCGGGCGCTGCCCGCCATCGGCGGCGGCGGCGCTTGCGCGGCGCAAGCGCGTGCGCGCATACTGCGGGCGCGCCCCCCGTTGGCCTGCCGCGCCGCGAGCGGCATACGCAACGCACCGGAAAATAACCGAATTCCAGTACGGACTCCGATGGAGATTCGATAACGTGACGTTCGACGTCGCCGCGGTCCGCGCCGAGTTCCCGATTTTCGAGCGCGCCGGGCCGTTGCATTATCTCGACAGCGGCGCCACGAGCCAGACGCCGCGCGCGGTGCTGGAGGCGGTCGAGGAACACGAGACTGCGTCGCGCGCCAATGTTCTGCGCGGCGTGCATCGCCTCGCGGAGCGCGCCACCGAGGCCTATGCCCAGGCGCGCCGGCGCGTCGCGCGCGCCATCGGCGCGGAAGACCCCGGCGAGATCGTGTTCACCGGCGGGACCACCGCGTCGATCAACCTGGTTGCGCATGCCTTCGGCGCGGGCTTGCGGCCCGGCGACGAAATCCTGATCTCGGGCCTTGAGCACCATTCCAACATCGTGCCGTGGCAGCTGTTGCGCGACCGCGCCGGCGTGGCGCTCAAGGCCCTGCCCGTCACCGAAGAGGGGCGAATCGACATGGCGCGCCTCGATTCGCTCGCCGGCCCGCGCACGCGGCTGATCGCGCTGGCCCACATGTCGAACGTCACCGGCGCGGTCTGCGACGCGGCGGCGGCCGCGGCGGCGGCGCGGCGCTGCGGCGCGCGCGTGCTGCTCGACGGCGCCCAGGCGGTTCCGCACGGCGGCGTGAGCGTCGCGCGGCTCGGCGTCGATTTCTACGCTTTTTCCGGCCACAAGGCGTTCGGCCCCAACGGAATCGGCGCGCTGTGGGGGCGCCGCGAACTGCTGGAGGCGATGCCGCCGTTCATGGGCGGCGGCGAGATGATCCGCGAGGTGACGCTGGAGCGTTCGGCGTGGGCGCCGCCGCCGCACAGGTTCGAGGCCGGCACGCCGCCGATCGCGCAGGCCGTCGGCATGGGCGCGGCGCTCGAATGGGCGGGCCGCCTCGACCGCGCCGCCGCCGACGCGCATCTGCGCGCGCTTGCCGGACGCCTGCTCGCCGGCCTCGCCGCGCGCGACGGCGTGCGCGTCGTCGGCCCGCCGGACCTGCGCGCGCGCGGCCCGGTGATCTCGTTCGACGTCGAAGGCGTCCACCCCCACGACGTATGCGCAATGCTCGACCGCCGCGGCGTGGCGGCGCGCGGCGGGCACCATTGCGCGCAGCCGCTCATGGACCGCTTCGGCCTCGCCGGAACGACGCGGGCGAGCCTCGCCGTGTATAACGACGACGCCGACGTCGACGCGCTGCTCGACGGCCTCGACGAGGCGATTCGCGAACTCCGCCCGGCGGCGCCGCGAGCGGCGGCGCGAACAACGACGTGAACAACGGCATCTACAGCGAGGCCATCAAGACGCTGGCGCGCGGCGGCGCGCCCGAGGCGCTCGACGCGCCCGACGGCGCCGCGTCCCTGAGCAACCTGTTGTGCGGCGACCGCGTGCGGGTGGAAATCGCGCTGTGCGGCGGGCGGGTTTCGCGCGCCGCGCACGCCGTTCGGGGCTGCATTCCGTGCCGCGCCGCCGCCGCCGCGCTCGGCGGCGCGCTGCCCGGGCTCGACGCCGCCGCGCTGGAGGCGGCGCGCGCCGCGCTGCGCGTCATGCTCGGCGGCGGCGCGGCGGCGTTCGGCGCGCCGTGGGAGGCGCTTGCGCATTTCCGGCCCGTCGCCGCGCACAAAAGCCGCCACGAATGCGTTATGCTGCCGTTCGACGCCGCCGCGGCGGCTTTCGCCGACGCGGCGCGCCGCGCGCGTTGACGCGGGCGCGCGCGCGTCTTATCTACTCTCCATCGTCGCGGCCGGGCGCGCCGCTTTCAGGCTTGGGGCAACGCCATGGAAATCGAAGAGGAAAAGCAGGGATCGGTCGTCATTGTCTCGCCGGTCGGACGCGTCGACGGCGTCGGCGCGCCCGATCTCGACCGGCGGCTCGCGGAACTCGCCGAACGCGGCGAGCACAACGTGCTGCTCGACTGCGGGAAAATGGACTACATCTCCAGCGCCGGGCTGCGCACGGTGCTGATCGGCGCCAGAACGTGCAAGCAGAACGGCGGCGCGCTCACGCTCTGCGCGTTGCAGCCGGACTGCAAGACGGTGTTCGAGGTGAGCGGCTTCCTGGCCATCGTGAAATCGTACGACACGCGCGAAGAAGCGGTCGCCGCCCAGACCGAAGCCGGATAGGGCCGGCGCCATGCTGACCTTCGTCGAAGAAATCGTGCTGCTGATGCTCGACGACGACGGCTCGGTGCTGCCGATCCGCGAGACCACGATGGAGTACGTGGTCGCCGGCGCCGCCATGATGGACCTGGCGTTCGCCGACCGCATCGACACCGACCCGCAACGCCTGACGGTTCTCGACGCCACGCCTACCGAAGACCCGATGCTCGACCTGGCGCTGACGCGCATAACCGGCTCCGCGGAGGCCCGGAGCCCCGGCGCGTGGATGGAAACGCTCGCCCGCCACGACGCGAAGGCCATTCGCGAAATGGCGCTCGATCGCCTGGTCAAGCGCGGCGTGCTGGAGCGGCGCGACGAGTCGTTCCTGTGGGTATTCCAGTCGCGGCGCTACCCCGTTATCGACGACCGCGAGGAGCGCGAGGTCAAACTGCGCATCACCGGCGTGCTGCTTTCCGACGACCTGCCGGACCCGAAGGACGTCGCGCTGATCGGCCTTGTGGACGCCTGCAACATCCTGCCCTACATATTTTCCAGCCGCGAGATCGAGCGCGTGGGGCCGCGCGTCGAGCAACTGCGCAAGATGGACCTGATCGGGCGCGAAATGGGCGGCGCCATCGCCGAAATCGAGCGATCGATCATGATCGCCATGACCCAGACGCCGCACTGAGATGCGTCCCTCCGCGCCCGCCGGCCCGCGCCCGCCGGCATGACCGCGCCGTGGCTCGACGGCGCCGCGCCGCTTCCGTCGGTCGGCGATCCGCAAGCGCTCGAAACCCATAACGACCGCTGGCGCGAAACGGCGGAGGCCCGCGGCGGCGGCGCGGAGTCTCCCGCCGCCCAGGCGCTGCTGGCGGCCGTCTTCGGCAACAGCCCCTATCTCAGCCGCGGCCTGATCGCCGATCCGCCGTTCGCGCGCCTGTTGCTGGAAAGCGGCCCCGCCGCCGCCTTCGACGCCGCCCTCGAGGAGGCGGAAACCGACATCGAGGGCGAGCGCGAGGCGGCGCTGATGAAGCGCCTGCGCCAGGCCAAGCGCCGCGGCGCGCTCGCCATCGGCGTCGCCGATATCGCTGCCGCCTGGCCGCTGGCGCGCGTTACCGGCGCGCTGTCGGCCCTCGCCGAGGCGGCGCTGCGCGCGACGTGCCGCCACCTGTTGCGCGCCGCGCACGCCTCCGGGCGGCTCGCGCTGCCCGACCTCGCCGACCCCGAAACGGGCTCCGGCCTTTTCATACTCGGCATGGGCAAGTTCGGCGCGCACGAGCTGAACTATTCCAGCGACATCGATCTCATCGTGCTGTTCGACCAGGACGCCGCGCCCTGCGCCGGCGGCGCCGGGCCGCAGCAAGTCTTCAACCGCGTGACCCGCCGCCTGGTCCGAATCATGGACGAGCGCACCGCCGACGGCTATGTGTTCCGCACCGATCTGCGGCTGCGCCCCGACCCCTCCTCGACGCCGCCGGCAATGTCGATTCGCGCCGCGCATCTCTATTACGAGAGCGCGGGCCGGAACTGGGAGCGCGCGGCGATGATCAAGGCGCGCCCGGTGGCCGGCGACACCGCCGCCGGAGAGGCGTTCCTGGAAGCGCTGGCGCCGTTTATCTGGCGCCAGGGCCTGGATTTCGCTGCCCTGCAGGACATGCAGGCTATCAAGCACCGCATCGATCTGACGCGCGGCGGCGGCGGCGATTCGGTCGCCGGCCACAACGTCAAGCTCGGGCGCGGCGGCATCCGCGAGATCGAGTTCTTCGCCCAGGCGCAGCAACTCGCGTGGGGCGGGCGCAACCGCGATCTGCGCGCGCGCGGCACGCTCGAGGCGCTCGACGCGCTCGTCGCCGCGGGGCATACGACCCGGCGGACGGCCGGCGAACTGGCCTCGGCCTACGAATTCCACCGCGGCCTCGAGCACCGGCTGCAAATGATAAACGACGCGCAGACCCAGGAACTGCCGAACGACGACGAGGGCATGGCGCGCATCGCCGCGTTCGCGGGATACGAGTCCGTGGAGGCGTTTTCCGCGGCCGTCGCGTCGCGGCTGCGCGTTGTGGCCGACCGCTACACGGCGCTGTTCGAGGATCGTCCGGCGGCCGTGCCCGGCCCGCTGGATTTTTCCGGCGATGAGACCGGTTCCGACACGCTCGAAACGCTGTCGGCGATGGGGTTCGCCCGCCCCGAGCGCGTGTCGGCGTCGATTCGCGGCTGGCTTGCGGGGCGCCACGGCGCCACGCGCAGCGAGCGCGCGCGAACGCTGCTCGCCGGACTGGCCCCCACCGTGCTCGCGGCCTTCGCCGCCACGCCCGAGCCCGACATGGCGCTGGCGCGGTTCGACGCCTTTCTCGCGCGCGTTCCCGCCGGCGTCCGCCTGTTCTCGCTGTTGTCGGCGAATCCGCGGCTCGTGGAGCCCATCGCCGAGATCATGGGCGCCGCGCCGCGGCTGGCGAGGCGCCTCACGCAACATCCCGACCTGCTCGACAGCATGTTGAGCCGCGACTACGCCGACCTCGAGGTGCCCGACGATGTGGGCCGCGGGCCGGACGTGGCCGACGCCGCGCGCCGCGGCCTCGTGCGCCTGTTCTATGCGCGCGAGTTCCGCGTGTCGGAAATGCGCGCGCAGCTGGCCGAGGCCGCCGCGCAGGCGGGCGACGTCCAGGATCTTCTCGGCGCCCTGCGGCGCTGGGCCAACGACCGAACGTTCCAGATCGGGGTCCATGTGCTGCGCGGCCTGTTGTCGCCGGTCGACGCCGCGCGCCCGCTGTCGGATATCGCCGACGCCTGTATCGGCGCGCTGATGCCGCCGCTGACGGAAGCCTTCGCCGCGCGCCACGGGCGCGTCGCCGGCGGCGCGGCGGCGGTGGTTGCGTTCGGCGAGCTCGGCAGCCGCGAGATGACCCTGGGCTCCGAACTCGACCTGATGTTTCTCTACGACCACGCGCCCGGCGCCGGGCCGTCCGACGGCCCGCGGCCGCTGGCGCCCGGCGACTATTACGCGCGCCTGTTCCGCCGCCTGATCGCCGCGCTCGCCGCGCCGACCGCCGAGGGCCGGCTTTACGGGGTGGACATGCGCCGCCGCGCGTCCGGCGCCGCCGGCCCCATCGCATGCTCGATGGCCGCGTTCGTGCGCTACCACGATTCCCCCGACCGCGTGGAGGACCACCGGGCGCTGACCCGCGCCCGCGCGGTCTATGCCGAAGGCGACCTGGGCGAGCGGTTCGCGGCGGCGCAACGCGCGGCGCTGGCGCGGCCGCGCGACCGCGCGGCGCTGGCGGCCGCCATCGCCGCCATGCGCGAAAGCGCGCGCGGCGACGGCGCCGAAGGCGGCGGCGTCTGGTCGATCGAACGCATGAGCGGCGGTCTCCTCGACGTGCAGTTCGCGGCGCAGTTCCTCCAGCTGCTGCACGCCGAGCGCGTCCCCGAGATACTCGCCGGCGACGCCGTTTCGGTTTTCGAGGCCGCCGGCGCGCGCGGGCTCGCCGACCCTGAAATCGCGCGCGAACTGGCCGAAGCGGGGGGGCTGTGGCGCAATCTGCAAGGCATCCTGCGCCTCGCGGTCGGCGGCGAGTTCGTCGAGGCGGAAGCCACCGCCGCGCTCAAGAACGTCGTGGGCCGCTCGTGCGGCCGGCTCGCCTTCGAGGCGCTGGTCGATTCGATGCGCGAGACGGCGAACGGCGCCGCGCGCCGCTGCGACGCGCTCATGGACGCGGCCGCCGCATGAGCGCCCCGCGGCGGCGCCCCGTTGACGAACACGGCGCAAGCGTTACCGTGGCGCGCGCCGAGCCCGTGCCGGCGCCGGCCGCGGCGCGACGGACGCGGACACGAACATGCCGGAGAAGACAATGACGGATAACGAGAAAAAGCCGCGCAAGATACTGGCGGTGGACGACGAACCCGATTTCGAGCGCCTGGTGCGGCAGCGCATGCGCCGCGAGATCCGCTCCGGCACCTACAACTTCGTCTTTGCCGGCAACGGCGTCGAGGCGCTCGACCGGCTGAACGAACAGCCCGACATCGACATGGTGATCTCCGACATCAACATGCCGGAGATGGACGGGCTGACCCTGCTCGAGCAGGTCGCGTCGGTCGATCCGCGCATTCGCTGCGTCATCGTCTCGGCCTACGGCGACATGAAGAACATTCGCCAGGCGATGAACAAGGGCGCGTTCGATTTCGTGACCAAGCCCATCGATTTCAACGACTTGCGCCTGACCATCGAACGCACGTTGCACCACCTGGAAATGTTGCGCGAAGCGCTCGAATCGCGCGACAAGCTGGTCGCGCTGCAAAACGAGCTCGAGCTCGCCCGCAACATGCAGCAATCGATCCTGCCGACCGAGTTCCCGGCGCGCGACGGCTATCAGGTGTTCGCCAGCATGGAGCCGGCGCAGGACGTCGGCGGCGACTTCTACGACGTGCTCAACCTGGTCGACAACAAGATCGGCGTCGCCGTGGCCGACGTATCCGGCAAGGGCGTGCCGGCGGCGCTGTTCATGATGTCGAGCCGCACACTGCTCAAAGGCGCCGCGATCGGAAGGTCGAAACCGCACGAAGTCTTGCGCGAAGTCAACCAGCTCTTGTACGAAAACAACGAAACGGCAATGTTCGTTACGGTTTTCTTTGCGGTTTACGACCCCAAGACCGGCGAGATGGTCTATGCCAACGGCGGGCACAACCCGCCCATCGTCGTTCACGCCGACGGCTCCTCGACCGAGATACCGCACAGCTCCGGCATCGCCTTGGGCATGGTACCTGACTTCGACTACGAAATGAGCAGCATCGTGCTGGCGCCGGGCGACACGGCCGTGCTCTATACCGACGGCGTGACCGAGGCGGAAAACGCCAGGCAGGAACAGTTCGGCATGGAGCGCCTGCGCGGCGTCATGGCCGAGTCGCCGCCCGCCGACGCACACGGCGCCAACTCGACGATCTTCAAGGCGGTGCGGGGGTTCGCCGGCGACGCCCCGCAGTTCGACGACATCACCTGCCTCGTACTCCACCGCGGAACGGACTCGTGAGCGCAACGCTTTCGGTCGTCGTAAAGTCGCGGACCGACGACCTGCCGCGCCTCGCCGAGGCGATCGAGGAATTCGCGCGCGCGCAGGACTGGCCCGCCACGCTGGCCTACCAGATACAGCTCGCGCTTGAGGAACTTGCGCTCAACATCGTCAATTACGGATACGACGACGCGAACCGCGCAACGTCGCGCGGCGCCGAGATCGAGATCGTGTCGGACCCGGTTGCGGTGACCGTCCGGATCGTGGACGACGGCCGCCCGTTCGACCCGCTGCAGGACGCGCCGGCGCCCGACCTCGATTCGCCGATCGAAGACCGCCCCGTCGGCGGCCTGGGCGTGCATCTGGTCAAGACGATGATGGACGAAACCGACTACCGCCACGAGAACGGCTACAACCGCCTGACCCTCGTCAAGCGGAGAACGGAAGAATGACCCGCAAGCGCGCCGTCGCCTCGGCGTTGTGTCTGTGCGCGGCGCTCGGCGCGGCGGCCGCCGGCGCCCAGGACGACGACGATAGCGCCGGCGTCTTCGACGACCGCATCGTCTTCGGGCAATCGGCCGCGCTGAGCGGCCCGGCGCAAGGCCTCGGCGTGGACATGCGGCTCGGGATCCTCGCCGCGTTCGCCGAGGCGAACGCGCGCGGCGGCGTACTCGGCCGCCGCCTGGAGCTGGTGACGCTCGACGACGCCTACGAACCGGAAGCGGCGATAGCCAACACGCGGCAGCTCGCCACGGAAGAAAAGGCGTTCGCGCTGATCGGCGGCGTGGGCACGCCCACCTCGCGCGCGGCAGTCCCCGTCGCCGCCGACGCGGGGCTTCCCTATATCGCGCCGTTCACCGGCGCCGAGTTCCTGCGCGCGCCGGAACAGCGGCATGTCATCAACCTGCGCGCCTCGTACTTCCAGGAAACCGAAACCATCGTCGATCGGCTCATCCGCGATCGCGGCATCGAGCGCATAGCCGTCCTGTTCCAGGACGATTCGTTCGGGCGGGCGGGATACGAGGGCGTGCGGCGCGCGCTCGAGCGGCGCGACATGGCGCCGGTCGCGGTCGGCGTCTATCCGCGCAACACCACGGTGGTCAAGACCGCCCTGCTCGACATCCGCGGCGCGAACCCCGGCGCGGTGGTCGTGGTCGGCGCATACCGGCCGGTGGCCGCGTTTATTTCCTGGGCGCGGCATACCGGATTCGAGCCGGTGTTCGCCACCATATCGTTTGTCGGCAGCAATGCGCTGGTGGAAGATCTCGGCCCCGCCGGCGCCGGCGTGTACGTCACCCAGGTGGTTCCGGCCCCGACCGCCGGCACGCCGCCGGCGGTGGCGGCCTACCGCGCCGCGCTGGCCGCCCATGCGCCCGGCGCCGCGCCCGGTTTCGTCTCGTTCGAAGGCTATCTCGCCGGACGCCTCGCGATTCTCGCGCTCGAACGGTGCGGCGCGCCGGGCCGCGCCTGCTTCATGGACGCCTTCCGCGGCATGGAGGCAGTCGATCTCGATGGAGTCGCCCTGTCGTTCGGCGATGGCGACAACCAAGGCTCCGACGCCGTGTTCCTTACGGCCATCGGCCCCGACAGCCGCTTCCATCCGGTCGAATCCTTCAAGGAAGAGGCGCTGCCGTGACCGGCCTCCTGAAACGTCTCTACGCCTCGCGGTTCCGTATCTCGACGCGGCTGTATCTGGGCATCGCCTGCGCCGTGTCGGTTACCTTCGTCGCCAGCCTGGTGGGGTGGTTTTCGTTCGGCGAGGTGGGAAGGATCCAGAACCGCGTCAACGAAGGGAGCGTGCCGGCGCTCGCCGCGGCGTTCGGCGTCGCGCAGCAAAGCGGCGCGCTGGTCGCCGCCGCGCCGCGCGTCGTCGCGGCCTCGAACCCGCGCGAACTGGCGCAGATTACCGGCAGAATCGTGCGCGACCGGAGGACGTTCGAAACCCAACTGGCGGAGCTCGCGCGCCGCGGCGAGGATGGAGACGACGACCGGTCGGAGCGTCTCGGCGAATTGGGCGCCGCCCTGAGCGCCAACATCCAGGAAGTGCTCGGCGCGGTGCTCCAGCGCTTCGCGCTGACCAATCTGCGCGAGGAACTGCGCGCCGAACTCTCCGGCCTGGTCGCGGAGCTCACGGGAATCCTCGTCCCCGCCATCGACAATCAACTGTTCTTCGCCATGACGGGCTATCGCAGCCTCGACGCCGCGCCGGCGCCGCGCGAAATCCACTTCTCCGAGAGGGAGTTCACGCGCTACCGCCGCGAGTCGGAGCTGCTGGCCGACGCGACCGCCGGCGCCGGCATTCTGGAGACAATGCTCAACACCGAGGACGCCAGCCTGCTCGAGCCCCTGCGGGAACGATTCGAGGCGAATGCGCGCGGAATTAACCGTCACCTGAACATGCTCGGCGACCCCGAACTCGAGGTCGAGCTGCGCCCCCGTTTCGCGCGGCTGATCGATCTCGGTATCGGCATGGAGCGCACCCTGTTCGAACTGCGCGCGCAGGAGCTCGAGCTCGAGGGAAATCAACGGGAGCTGCTGGCGCGCAACCGCGACCTGGCCCTCAGCCTCGTCGCCGAAGCCGAAGGGCTGGTCGGCGCCGCGTCGGAAAGCGCGCGCGAAGCGACGCTGGCCTCCGCGCGCGCCATACTCACCGGCCAAAACCTCCTGTTCGGCCTGAGCATAATCAGCATCGTCGGCGCCGTGCTGATCGCCTGGCTCTATGTGGGCCGGGTGGTCGTGAGCCGGCTCCAGCATCTGTCGGAACGCATGCGCCGCATGGCCGACGGCGATCTCGAGGAACAGGTGGAGATGGAGGGCCGCGACGAAGTAGCCGACATGGCCTCCGCGCTCGAGGTTTTCCGCCGCCACGCACTCGAGGTGCAGCGCCTCAATCTTGTCGAGAAACTCGCCGGAGAACTCCAGGACAAGAACAGCCAGCTCGAGGATACGCTCTCCGATCTGAACAAGGCGCAAGACCAGATCGTCACGCAGGAGAAACTCGCGGCGCTCGGCGAACTCACCGCCGGCGTCGCGCACGAAATCCGCAACCCATTGAATTTCGTGAAGAACTTCTCCGAAAGCTCGGTCGAGCTCATCGACGAGATGCTTGAGGAAATGCGCGACGCCATAGGCAAGGCCGGCGAGGACGCCGACAAGGAACAGCAGGAGCTGATCGACGAGATCGCCGGCGACGTAACCGACAACCTCAAGCGCATCATCGAGCACGGCGCGCGCGCCGACCGCATCGTCGAAAGCATGCTCATGATGGGCCGCGACGCCGGCGAACGCATGGAGACCGATGTCAACGAGATGATCGACGAACACGCGCGCCTCGCCTATCACAGCGCGCGCGCCACCGACACCAACTTCCGCATGGAAATCGAACAGGATTTCGACCCGAACGCCGGACAGATCGACGCCGTCCGCGCCGACCTCGGGCGCGTATTCCTCAACATGGTCGGCAACGCCTGCCACGCGACCGACGCAAGGCGCCGCGCCGTCGAGGCCGAAGGCGGGCCGCGCTTCGACCCCGTACTCCGCCTTACGACGCGGGGCATGGAAGACAGCGTCGAAATCAGGCTGCGCGACAACGGAACGGGCATACCGCCCGAAGTCATCGACAAGATATTCAACCCGTTCTTCACCACCAAGCCGACCGACCAGGGAACCGGCCTCGGCCTCGCCCTCTCCAGCGACATCGTTCGCCAGCACGGCGGCATCATCGAGGTCAAGTCCGAACCGGGCGAATACACCGAGATGATCGTCCAGCTGCCGCGCCGCTCCGCCGTGCCCGACGCCGAAGACGCGAACGGCGGCGCCGGAACGGACCTGGACCCGGATGAGGACGACGACGAAGACATGGAAACCGAAGCCGAAGCCGAAACGGGAATCGCCGCGGCGCCGTGACGGAAACCGTCGCGATCGTCGATTTCGGATCGCAGGTCACGCAGCTGATCGCGCGCCGGGTGCGCGAATCCGGCGTCTATGCCGAGGTCGTGCCCATCCAGCGCGCGCGCGAAGCCATCGCCGCCGCCGCGCCGAAAGCGATAATCCTCTCGGGCGGGCCGGACTCGGCAATGCGCGCGCGCGCCCCCCGCGCGCCGGCCGGGATTTTCGCGCTCGGCGTGCCCGTCCTCGGCATCTGCTACGGCCATCAAACCATGATGGAGCAGCTCGGCGGCGCGGTCGCCGCCGGCGAACGGCGCGAGTTCGGACGCGCCGATCTGACCGTCGTTTGCCCCGGCGCGTTGTTCGACGGCGTGGCCGGGGTGGGCGACGCCATCCCGGTCTGGATGAGCCACGGCGACAGCGTTGCGCGCCTCCCCGAGGGCTTCCGCGTGTGCGCGGAATCCCCCGGCGCGCCGCACGCGGCGGTCGAACACCCCGGCCGGCGCTTCTACGGCGTGCAATTCCATCCGGAGGTCGCGCATACCCCCGCCGGCGCCGCGATACTGCGCAACTTCACCCACCGCATAGCGGGCTGCGCGGGAGACTGGACCATGGCCGCGTTCCGCGCCGCGGAGGTTGCGCGCCTCCGCGACCGGGTGGGCGGCGCGCGCGCGATTTGCGGCTTGTCGGGCGGCGTCGATTCCGCGGTGGCCGCGCTGCTCGTGCATGAGGCCATCGGCGACCGCCTCGATTGCGTCTTCGTCGATACCGGCCTGCTGCGCGAAGGCGAGGGCGACGAAATCGAGGCGCTGTTCCGCGACCGCTTCGCGGGCCGCTTCCACCGGGTCCGGGCCGCCGAACGATTCCTGGCGGCGCTGGCGGGGGTCGCCGGCCCGGAGGAGAAACGCAAGCGCATCGGCGCCGCTTTCATAGACGTGTTCGAGGCCCGGGCGCGCGCGCTCGGCGGCGCCGATTTCCTGGTCCAGGGAACGCTCTACCCCGACGTCATCGAGTCGGTCTCGTTCGACGGCGGCCCGAGCGTCACGATCAAGTCGCACCACAATGTGGGCGGCCTGCCCGAACGCATGAACCTCGCGCTCGCGGAGCCCCTGCGCGCCCTGTTCAAGGACGAGGTTCGCGCCCTGGGCCGCGAACTCGGCCTGCCGCCCGGTATTGCCGGCCGCCACCCCTTCCCCGGCCCGGGGCTCGCGGTGCGCATCCCCGGCGAAGTGACCGCCGCCGAATTGGCGCTGTTGCGCCGCGCCGACCGCATATTCATCGAGGAAATCCGCGCCGCCGGCCTCTACGACGAGATCTGGCAGGCTTTCGCCGTGCTGCTCCCGGTGCGCACGGTCGGCGTCATGGGCGACCGCCGCACCTACGACCGCGCCTGCGCCCTCCGCGCCGTAACCTCCACCGACGGCATGACCGCCGACACCTACCCTTTCGAGCACGCCTTCCTCGCCCGCGCCGCCTCCCGCATCGTCAACGAAACCCCGGGCATCAACCGCGTCGTTTACGACATAACCTCCAAGCCCCCGGGCACGATCGAATGGGAGTAATTTCAATCGCGCCTCCGGGGCGGGCGGCGTTACACGTTGAAGCGGAAGCGGATGACGTCGCCGTCGCGCACGCGGTAGGCGCGGCCCTCCTGGCGGATGGCGCCTGCGGCGCGCGCGGCCTGTTCGCCGCCGAGCGCCGCGAAGCGGTCCCAGGCGATGGTTTCGGCGCAAATGAACCCGCGCGCGAAATCGCTGTGAATCGCGCCCGCCGCCGCCGCCGCGGGCGTTCCGTCGGGAATCGTCCACGCGCGCGCTTCCTTCGGCCCGGCGGTGAAGAAATCGATCAGGCCGAGCAAGGCGTAGCCCTCGCGAATCAGCCGGTCGAGGCCGGGCCGCTCCAGCCCCAGGCCGGCGAGGAACTCCGCGCGCTCGCCCGGGTCCGCGAGCGCGGCGATTTCGGCCTCGATGGCCGCCGCGACGACGACATGGCGCGCCCCGGACGCGGCGGCCATGGCGCCCACGGCGCGCGCCGGCGCGTTGCCGCCCGCCGCCGAATCCTCATCGACGTTCGCCGCATACAAGACAGGCTTGGCGGTGAGCAGGCGCAGCGCGCGCCAGGCGGCGGCGCGTTCGGCGGGGACGCGCGCCTCGCGCGCGGGGCGGCCCTCGCGCAGCAACGCCAGCGCGGGCTCCGCAAGCGCGAGCGTCTCGCGCGCCTCGCGGTCGCCGCCGCGCGCGCGTTTCGTCCAGCCTTGCGCGCGGCGCTCCAGGCTCTCCAGATCGGCGAGCATGAGCTCGGTCTCGACGATGGCGGCGTCGGAAAGCGGATCGACGCGGCCGTTGACGTGGCTTACATCCTCGCCGTCGAAGCAGCGCAACACGTGGACGATGGCGTCCACTTCGCGGATATGTCCGAGAAACGCGTTGCCCAGCCCCTCGCCGCGGCTCGCGCCCTCGGCAAGCCCGGCTATGTCCACGAAATCGAGCTGCGCCGGAACGACGCGCGGGGAGGCGGCGGCGCGCGCCACGCGCTCGAGCCGCGCGTCGGGGACGGGAATGCGCCCGATATTGGGATCGATGGTGCAGAACGGAAAGTTGGAGGCCCGCGCCGCCGCCGCGCCGGCCAAGGCGTTGAACAGCGTCGATTTGCCGACATTCGGCAAACCGACGATGCCGCACCTAAACCCCATCGCCGCCGCCGCGCGCGGCCCGGCCGCGCAACAGCGCGACGCGGTTGGTAAATCCCGCGTCGTCGCCGCGCGCCAGCAGCGGCGCCGCCTCGGCGATCGCCGGCAACAGCTCGTCGAGCCATGCGCGGTCGGCGGCGTCGAAGTCGCGGAGCACGAAAGACGGAACCTGCCGCGCGTCTCCGGGGTGGCCGACGCCGATGCGCAGGCGGCGGTAGGCCTTGCCGAAATGGCGGTCGATATCCTCGATTCCGTTGTGCCCCGCGCTGCCGCCGCCGGTTTTGACGCGGATCCGGCCCGGCGCGAGATCGACCTCGTCATGGATTACCGCGACGCGCGCCGGCGGGATCTTGTAGAAGCGGGCGGCCTCGCCGACGGCCAAGCCCGACCGGTTCATATAGGTCGCGGGCTTGAGCGCGAGCGTGCGTTCGCCGTCGATAAGCCCCAGCGCCGCGGCGCCGCGGAACCGCTTGCGCCACGCCGGAAACCCATGGGCTTGCGCGATGGCGTCGAGCGCCATGAAGCCGGCATTGTGCCGGTTGCGCGCATGTTTCGCGCCGGGGTTGCCCAGGCCGACGAAGAGATGCACGAACGGCGCGGCTCAGGCGCTTTCGCCGCCGGTTGCGGTTTCGCCCTCCTCCTCCGCCTCCGCGGCTTCTTCTTCCGCCTCCGCCGGCGTGGCTATCACCGTGGGCGCGGCGATGGTGGCGATGGTGAAATCGCGGTCGCGAATGGTCGGGGCGACGCCGTCGGGCAACCGCACGCTGGAGATATGCACCGAATCGCCGATTTCGAGATCGGCGAGATCGACGGTAATCGCTTCCGGTATCGCGTCGGCGCGGCAGTTGAGCGCCACGGCGCGGCGCACGATGTTGAGCACGCCGCCGCGGCGCAGCCCGGGGGCTTCCTCTTCGTTCGCGAAGATCACCGCCACCTCGACGTCGATGCGCAGCCCGGCCGCGAGGCGCAGAAAATCTACGTGCAACGGCGTGTCGGTGACGGGATGCAGCTGCACGTCGCGGGCGAGCACGCGGACGGGGCCGCCGGCCAGGCCGAGTTCGCAGGGCCGGGCGAAAAAGCCGCCGCGTCCGTATTCGCGCAACAGTTCGCGCCTGTCGACCGAGATCGCCATCGGCTCGGCGCCGCCGCCATAGACGATGGCGGGAATGCGGCCCGCGCGGCGCTCCGCGCGCGCGCCGCCCTTGCCGCGCGCCGCGCGCGGGGCGGCGCTCAATGTTACCGTTTCGGGCATCGTTTCATTCGCTCCTGTCCGCTTGCGCGCCCGCCTGGTCGAACAGGCTCGACACCGAGCGCTCCTCGCTGATACGCCGCATCGCCTCGCCGAGCAGGCCGGAGATCGACAGCACGCGCAGCTTGCCGGCCTCGCGCATCGCCTGCGTCGCCTCGATCGTGTCGGTAATGACGAGCTGGCCGAGTTCCGACGACGCCACGCGCGCCACCGCCGCGCCCGAAAGCACGCCGTGGGTTACGTAGGCGTCGACCGAGGTTGCGCCTTCGCGTTTGAGCGCGACCGCGGCGTTGCACAGCGTCCCCGCCGAATCGACGATATCGTCCACGATTATACACCGCCGGCCGGCAACGTCGCCGACGATATTCATGACCTCCGACATGCCGACGCGCTCGCGCCTCTTGTCCACGATGGCGAGGCCGGCGTCGATCTGCCGCGCCAGCGCGCGCGCGCGGATCACCCCGCCGACGTCGGGCGACACCACCACCGCGCCGTCGCCGCGGTAGTATCGCGACATGTCGTCCACCATCGCGGGCGCGGCATACAGGTTATCGACCGGGATGTCGAAAAACCCCTGTATCTGCCCCGCGTGCAGGTCCATGGTGAGCATCCGGTCGGCGCCCGCCGTGTCGATCAGGTTGGCGACGAGCTTGGCGGAAATCGGCGTGCGCGGGCCGGGCTTGCGGTCCTGCCGCGCATAGCCGAAATAGGGGACGACCGCGGTGATGCGCCGCGCCGACGCGCGCCGCAGCGCGTCGATCGTCACCAGCAGCTCCATCAGATTGTCGTTCGCCGGATACGAGGTGGACTGCACGAGGAACATGTCCTCGCCGCGGACGTTTTCGTGGATTTCCACGAACACTTCCTGATCGGAGAAGCGGCGGATGCTGGCATGCACCAGCGGCAGCTCGCAGAACTCCGCGACCGCCTCGGCGAGCGGCCGGTTGCTGTTGCCCGATACGATCTTCATGGCGCCGCGCTCCCGTTATCCGCCCGCCGGGATCGCCGGCGCCCCGCTGCCCGGGCGCGCGGCGGCGATGCGCGCCGCCAGCCGCCGCGCCACCTCGGCCTTGGTCGCGCTCTCCCACGTCTCGACGCCCGCGGCGTCGATGACGTGGACGCGGTTGCGGTCTCCGCCGAACACGCCGCCGCCCGAGACGTCGTTGGCCACGATCCAGTCGCACCCCTTGGCGGCGCGCTTGGCGGCGGCGTTGGCGACCGTGTTTTCGGTTTCCGCCGCGAAGCCCACGACCAGCGCGGGGCGGCGGCGGCCGGGCGCGCTCAGCGCCGCCAAAATGTCGGGGTTGGCGGCCAGCTCCAGGCTTCGCGCGGCGGCGCCGTTGCGCTTGAGCTTGCGATCCGACGGCGCCGCCGCGCGCCAGTCTCCCACCGCAGCGACGCATACCGCGACGTCGACGGGCAGCGCCGCGCGGCACGCCGCCAGCATGCGCTCGGCGGTGTCGGCCCGGACGGTTTTCGCGCGCGCCGGGGCGGGCTCGGCGGTCGGCCCCATCGCCAGCGTCACCTCGGCGCCGCCGTCGCACAGCGCGCGCGCGATCGCGTGCCCCTGCTTGCCCGACGAGCGGTTGGCGATATAGCGCACCGGGTCGATGGGCTCGTGCGTCGGGCCGCTGGTGACGAGCGCGCGCACGCCCGCGAGCGGCCCGGCGGCGGGCAGAAGCCGCTCGATCGCGGCGATAATCTCCTCCGGTTCGGCCATGCGTCCGGGGCCGGTCTCGCCGCAGGCCAGGTCGCCCTCTGCGGGGCCGACGCGGCGCGCGCCGTCGCTTTCAAGCAGCGCCATGTTGCGCCGGACGGCGGGGTGCGCCCACATGCGCGCGTTCATCGCCGGCGCGACCAAAACGGGCTTGTCGGAAGCGAGCAGCGCGGCCGCGGCGAGGTCGTTCGCCCGCCCGCCCGCCATGCGCGCGATGAGATCGGCGGTGGCGGGCGCCGCGACCACCGCGTCGGCCTCGCGCGTGAGGCGTATGTGGCCCATCTCGCTTTCGTCGGTGAGCGAAAACAGGTCGCCATAGACCTTGTTGCCGCTGAGCGCGGCGAACGACAGCGGCGCGACGAACTCCGCCGCGGCGCGGGTCACGACGCAGCGCACGGCGGCCCCGCGCGCGCGCAGCAGGCGCACCACCTCCAGGCTCTTGTAGGCCGCGACGCCGCCGGCGACGATCAGCAGGACGCGCTTGCCTTCGAGCATTGCGCGCGTCAGCCCGAGCGGACGAACTTCTGGAACGACTGCGGCGCCAGCGGCGCGAAATGCTCGATCGCCCCCGCCGCCTTGATAACCTCGCCGACATAGATATCGCCGCGCGAATCGGCCCAGATGCCGTGCGGCGCGATGAAATTGCCGGGCAGAATCGGGTTCCAGCCGCCGATTTGGCGCTGTACCGCGCCGTCGAGATCGCAAATCGTCACCCGCGCGATGGGCGCGTGGCCCAGCGGCGGCGCCTGCATGAGGTTGTAGTGCGGCCGCCCGTCCATCGGCAGCACCCAGCCGAGCTCGGCGATAAACAGGTTTTCGTTCTCGTCGATGAACAGGTCGTCGGGCCGGTTCACCCAGTCCCAGATTTCGAGCAGCTCGCCGTCGCCGCTGAAAATCTGGATGCGCGAGTTCTCGCGGTCGGCGACGAACACCCGGCCCGACCGATCGACGGCGATGGAGTGCGGCAGGTTGAACTCGCCCGGCCCGCCGCCGGGCGCGCCCCACGAGCTCACGAGTTTGCCCTCGGCGGTATAGCGGTGGACGCGCGCATTGCCGTAGCCGTCGGAAATGTACATGTCGCCGTTGCCGGCCACCGCGACGTTGGTGACCATGTTGAACGGGCCGCCGGCGCGCCGCACCGGGCTCTTCCCGATCTCGAAACCGGTGTCGGCCGCCGCGCCCGCCTCGCCGAGGGTCATCAGCAGCTCGCCGCCGGTCGTGAACTTGCGCACCGTGTGGTCGTGGTTGTCGGCGCAATACACATGGTCGTTGCGGTCGATGAAAATGCCGTGGGCGTTGGCGAACACGCCCTCGCCCCATGCGTCGAGGAACCTGCCCTCCTTGTCGAAGACGATCACCGGATGGTCGCCGCGGTTGAACACATAGACGCGGTCGCGGCTATCGACGGCGACGCCGGCGACCTCGACGAACGACCAGCCTTCGGGCAGTCGTTCCCAGCCTTCCAGAACCTCGTATTCCAGCTTGTGCGCGCCGCGGGCCATCGCTGCCTCCCGTGGTTTCCGTCGGACGTGCGTTCGCCGCCCGGGCCTACATGTAGATGGACGGGGCGCCGCGCACGCTGATGCGCCACAGCAGCCGCTGGGCGCCGGGATGCGTCGGCGGGCCGATGGGCGTCGCGCTGTGCAGGGTCGTCTGCGT
The DNA here is from genome assembly GCA_965201115.1 of Alphaproteobacteria bacterium. Classification (GTDB taxonomy): domain Bacteria; phylum Pseudomonadota; class Alphaproteobacteria; order UBA7887; family UBA7887; genus JANQOH01. The sequence continues at coordinate 2,772,167 of OZ241745.1, read as the reverse complement.
GTCCCAGATCGCCACATCGCCGACTTCGTAGCGATGCGCATAGACGTATTTCGCCTGCGTCGCGTGCGCCTTGAGGCCGGCGATCAGCGCTTCGCCCTCGGCGTCGTCCAGGCCCTCCACCTTGTACGCCGTTCCGGCCACCGCGTAGAGCGCCTTGTCTCCGGTGACGGTGTGCCGGCGAACGAGGCGGTGCGGAACCGGCGGCACGCGCGCGGCCTGCGCTTCCGTCAGCGGCTTCGTCGCGCGCTCGCCGTCGCGGCCCGAGGTTGCGCCGTAGAAGTGGATCGCGCGCAGCCCGTCGATGCGCGCGCGCGTCTCGGCGTCCAGGTCGTCGTAGGCCGCCTTTTGGTCGGCGATGCGCGTTTCGCCGCCGGTATCGGGAACCCTGCGGGCGTACAGCATGGTGGCGGTGGCCACATCGGCCTCGTAGGATTGGTCGGTGTGCCAAAAGGCGGCGCTGTTGCGCGCCAGGTCGTCTTCCCGCCCGCGCCGCGTGTCGTTGCCGACTTCGAGCATTTCCGGATAGCCCGGCATGCGCGCCCGGTCCTGCACATGCGGGATCGGCGCGCCCCATTTGCGGCCGAAGGCCAGGTAGGCGTCCTCGCCGCAGGTCTGGCCCTTGAGCACCAGCAGCCGGTGCTCGTACAGCGCCGCGCTCAGGGCGCGGAACGTGTTGTCATCGACGCCGCCGCCGAGGTCGATGCCGTGGACGGCGCGCCCGAACGGGCCGCCGAGCGGTTCCAGCCGAAACATGCCGCAAGCCCCTCTCCCAAGCCGATTCGCGATCCGCCGCCACGATAGCACGCCGCGCCGGCGGCGGGAATCGGCGCGGCTTCCGCATGTCCCCGATTTTTCGCGCGATTCGATGGTGGGCGCACAAGGACTCGAACCTTGGACCCGCTGATTAAGAGTCAGCTGCTCTACCGACTGAGCTATGCGCCCATCGAACGGCGGGACAGGATTCGTAGCAGGCCCCGGCCCCGAAGTCCACCCCCGCCGAAGGCGGTCCCGGGCAGTCCGCCCGGGCCCGCTATTCGGCCTCTTCCTCGAATTGCAGCGTGCCGGGGGGTTCGCTGCCGCGGAACACGCGCACCTCGGTCGGGGGCGGGGCGGCGGGCGGCGGCGCCTCGGGGCGCCGCGGCAGGAGCAGGTTGCCGAGCGCGACGGCGCGGCGCGGCCCGGACGCCGCCGCCGTCAGCGGCCGCACCGCGAGCGAAATCTGCCCCTCGTGCGAAGCCAGCGCCAGGCGGTCGCCCTGTTCGGGCGACACCTCCAGCGTGGCGGTGACCATCGCGGCGGGCGCGCCGCCGGCGCCGTTGTCGCCGCCCTCGCGCGGCGCTTCCGCCGTGCGCCGGTCCACCGCGACGACGCGCACGTCTTCCACGATGGCGCGGGCCAGCGCGCCGCCCTCGGCCCCCCCGGCGCCGGCCGCCGCGTCCGCCGCGGGGAGCGTGGCGATAAGGATGACGTCGACGCGGTCGCCCGGCGCGACCAGTGCGGCGTGGCCGGTGGCCGGCCCCACCGCAACGGTGACGGCGCGCATGTCGGGGGCGAGCACCGTGGCGAGAAAGCCCCGCCGTCCGGGCGCCACCACCGCGGCGCGATCGAGAAGCGCGCCCGTCGGCAGCGCCGCGCGCACCGCGTAGCCGTGCGGCGCCTCGCCGCCCACGCCGCCGACGAAATGCCGGTCTTCGCGGAACAGCGCCAGGTCGATCCGGATTTGGGCGACGTCGTCCTCGCCGATCAGCATCCCCGCCTCCAGGGGCCGCGCGGCCGCCCATGTCTCGACCAGCGACGGCGCTTCGACGGGCGGCGCCTCGGGGGCCGGCGGCAGGAGCAGGTTTACCAGCGTCACCGGGCTGCGCGGCGCGGCCTCGGCCGCAACGGCCAGCGGGCGCACCGCGAGCGAAATCTGCCCCTCGCGCTCGCCGAGCACGAGCCGGTCGCCTTGTTCCGGCGACACTTCCAGCGTCGCCGTGACGAGCCCCGCCCGCTCGCCGCTTCGGTCGTCCGACGGGGCCGTGCGGCGGTCCACCGCGACCACGCGCACGTCTTCCACGATGGTGCGCGCCAGCGCGCCGCCCTGCGCGAAAGCGTCGCCGGCGAACTCCGATGCCGCGGCGCCGAGCGCGGCCGTCAGGATAACGTCGACCCGGTCGCCGGGGTCGATGAGCGCGGCGTGGGCGGTGGCCGCCCCTACCTCGACCGTGACCGCGCGCTTGCCGGGGGCGAGCGCCGCCGCCAGGAAGCCCCTTTGCCCCGGCCCCACCACCGAGGCGCGGTCGAGCGGCGCGCCGGCCGCGAGCGCCGCGCGCATCGCGTAGCCGTGCGGCCCCTGGGCCTCGTCCACGAAGGGAAAATGCCGGTCCTCGCGGTAGTCGCCGGGCTCGATTTCCAGCTCGGCGAGGTCTTCGCCGCCGAGCAACGCGCCGATGGGCAGGGCGCGCGCGGCCGCCCACACCTTTTGTTTCGGCGGGGGCGGCGGCGGGGGCGGCGGCGCGGCCTCCGCGGGCGCCGAGGCCGGCGTCGAGGCGACCGGCGGCGCGGGCTGCTCCTGCACGAAGAACGTGAGCGCGAAATAGAGCGTGGCGGCCACCGGCGCCAAGCCGAACAACGCCATCACGATGACAATGCGGTAGCGTTGCAAACCGGACCTCCCGTCGGTGGGGCGCCTAGGCCAGCGCGCGCGGCGCAAGCACGGCCGCCGCCGGCGGCGCGATGGCGGCGGCGAACGGCAGTTCCGCCCTCATGCGCCGCGCCGCCGGAAAAGGCAACAGCGCGAACAGGCACAGCAGCAGCGCGCAGGCGCCCATCCCCGCCAGGAAGACGCCGAGGTCGCGCGGCCCCACCCACAGGCCGGCGGCGGCGAGCAGCTTGCCGTCGCCGGGGCCGAGATCCGCGCCGAGATACAGCGCGAAGCCCGCCGCGAGCAGCGCGCCGCCGGTTGCGAGATGCGCCCACAGCGGCGCCGGCGCGGCCCCGCCCGCCAGCGCACAGGCGCCGAACAGCGCCGCCAGCGCAAGCGGTATGGCGTTGGGGATGCGCCGCCGCCGCACGTCCCACGCCATCGCGAGAACGAACAGGAGGCACGCCGCCCAAACCGCCGCTTGCGTCATCGCCGCTCTCCCGCAACGCGCCCGCCCGGAGGCGGGCCGCCCCACGCTAATAGCGCGCCGCCGCGTTCGAATCCATAGCCCCGCGCCCTAAATGACTCCGTGCCGACCCGCCCCGGAGCGCCCGTGACCCACAACCCGCCGCCCATCTCCCGCACCCGCGCCCGTTTCCGGCGGGCGGCCGCGGCGCTGCTCGCGGCGGCGCTCGCGGCTTGCGCGGGCGCGCCCGGCGGCGGCGGCCCCGAGAGCCGCGCCGCGCTGCGCGACGCGCTTCCCATCGCCGGCGCGGCGCTGAACGCGGGGCAGACGGCCGCCGCGCGGCGGCTCTACGGAACCCTCGCCGAGCATTTTTCCGACGCGCCGGAGCCGCGCCTCGGCTTGGCCTGGGCGGCGCTGCGCGAGGGCGACGCGGAAGCCGCCGAGGAGAGCTTCCTGCAGGCCGCCGAGCGCGCCGGCGCCGCGCCCGGCGCGGCGGAAACGCGCGCCGAGGCGCTGCTCGGCGCCGGCCGCGCGGCGCTCGCCCGCGGCGCGCCCGGCCGCGCGCGCGCCCATTTCACGACAGCCGGAGACGCCGGGGGGGAAGCGGCGGCGGCGTGGATCGCCAACGGTCTCGCCGTCGCCGCGACCCTGGAGGGCGACTGGCGCGCGGCCGAAGCCGCCCTGGACCGGGCGCTGCGCCTGTCCGGCGGCCATCCGCGCATCGCCGCGAACCGTGTCCGCATGCTGGCGGCCGCCGGGCGGCCCGAGGAAGCCGCGCGGGCGTTCGCCATGCACGACGAATCGTATTGGCTCGACGGCGACGCCGCCGCGCTGGCGGCGGTTATCGCCAGGGCGCGGCTCATGCGCGGCGCGCAGGCGCCGCCGGGCTTCCGGCCCGGGCTGGCGCTGCGGCTCGCGCGGTTTCTCCCGCCGTCCGCGCGCGCCGCGCCGCCGGGCGGAGCGCCGGCGCGCCCGCGCCTTGCGGAATCCGCGGTTCTGCTGCGGCTGGCGGACTGGCCGGCGGCGGAGGCGCCGCCCGTGTTTCGCGCGAGCGCCGACGCGAGCGCGCCCCCCGAGGGAGCGCCGGCGCCGGGCGTTCCGCTGGGGTCGGGCGCGGCGCGGGCGCCCGATGCCGGCGGCGCGCTGGCGCTCCCGGCGCTTCCGGGCGCCGCGCCCGGCGACCTGACGCTGCCGGTCGGGCAGGGGCGGCGGATGCCGCTCGCGCGCGCGGCGGCGGCGGTGGCCGTGGCCGCGCCCGAGATCGCCGACGTCCAATTGCTGGCCCCCAACGCGCTCTATGTCATCGGCAAGAGCATCGGCCGCACCACGGTCGCGGTGCTGGCCGACGACAACACCGCCTCCGAGCGCACGGTTTCGGTAGTGCTCGACATCGCGCCGCTGGCGGCCGCGCTGGCCGCCGACCCCGAACTGGCTGACGTGCGCGCCGAGCCCGCGAGCCGCGGCGTCGCGCTCGTCGGCGAGGCGCCGTCGCCGGAGGCCGCCGACCGCGCCGCCCGGCTCGCGGCCGCCGCGCTGCCCGACGGCGCGCAGATCGACAACCGCCTCCGCGTCGCCGCGCCGCAGCAGGTGAACCTGGAGGTGCAGATCGCCGAGGTCAGCCGCTCGGTAACCGAGGACCTCGGCGTGAACTGGACCGCTTTCGGCGAATTGGCCAATACCGCCATGCAGTTTCGCGTCGGGCGCATTTTCTCGTCGGGAGACGCGCCCATCGTCGCGCAGTTCGACGGAACCATCGCGCCGTCGCTGGCTTTCGACCGCACCTTCAACGCCGGCGGCAAACCGGTGCGCGTCGCCGGCATGATCGACGCGCTGGCGACCGCCGGGCTGGCGAACGTGCTGGCGCGGCCCAGCCTTACCGCGGTGACGGGCGAGACCGCGTCGTTCTTCTCCGGCGGCGAATATCCGCTGCCCACGGGGTTCGAGGACGGCGTCATCGTTTTCGAATACAAGAAATACGGCGTGTTGCTGGACTTCGTGCCGACGGTGCTGGATACGGGGCGCATCGTGCTTACGGTGCGGCCCGAGGTCTCGGAGCCCTCGCGCAACCAGGCGGTGCGCATGGTCGGCGTCGACGTGCCGGTGATCAATGTGCGCCGCGCCGAGACCACGGTGGAGGTGTCCGACGGCGAATCCATCGTTATCGCCGGCCTGTTCCGCAACGCGACCAACACGGTGGAGACCGGCGTTCCGGTGCTGAAGGACGTTCCCGGCGTCGGCGCGCTGTTCGGGCATACGTCCACGCGCGCCAACGAGCTGGAGCTGATCGTCGTCGTGACGGCGCGCCTGACCGGCCCCTCCGCCCCCCGCGGCGCTTCCGCCCCCGACGCCGCGCCCCCCCGCATCGAGGGCTACTATTATTGAGGCCCGCCATGCCGACCGATACCGCAAACGACCGTTTCTCCGCCGCCCCCCGGCGCCGCCTCCGCGCGCTGCTCGCCGCCCTGGCGCTTGCGCCGCTGGCGGCGTGTTCGGGGCCGCTCGCGGTGCGCGACGGATGGTTCGCGCCGCCGGCGGGCGAGGTTGCCCGCGTCGAGGAAGAGACGCGCGCGTTCGTACAGCGCCACCGCGCGCTGCAGGCGGCGCGGTGGGAGTGCCCTTACGCTCCGCCGCCGCCCGCGGCCGCCGCCCCGCCCGGCCCGTCCGGCCCCGGCGGCGCGCGGGTTTGCCCGCCGCCGGGCGCGGCGCCGGGCGCGCACGGCGCGGGGTCGAACGCCTATCGCCGCTGGGCCGGAGACGCCGTCCGCCAGCTGCCGGCGCTGTCGGCCACCGCCGCCGGCGCGGCCGGCGAGTAGCGGCGCCGCTCCGCGCGGCAGGCGGCGATGGCGTCGGCGCCCGGCAACCGCGTATTGGCTTTCGCGCGCGACGCCGCGACCGAGCGCGCTCTGCGCGCGGGATTCGCGAATCGCGACGCGCGGGTGCGGCGCGCGCGCTATGCGGCCGCGTTGCGCGCGCTGGCGGCCGAGCCCGCCGCGGCGCTCGTCGCGGTCGATATCGACGGCGTTTCCGACCCCGACGCCGCGGCGGCGGGGATCGCCTCGGTTTGCGCGCCGGGCACGGCGATTGTCGCCATCGGCCGCGAGGACGCGGGGCATTTCGCGCGCGCCCTGCTCGCCGGCGGCGTGGCGGATTATCTCGTCAAGCCCGTCACGGCCGCCGCTGCGCGCGAGGCCGCCGCCGCCGCGCTGGAGGAGGCGCCCGAACGCGCTTACGCCGGGCGCGTGCTGGCCATTTGCGGCAGCGCGGGCTGCGGCTCCTCGACCCTTGCGGCGGCGATGGCGCGGACGGTCGCTGCGCGCGGCCTCGAGGCGGCGGCGGTGGATTTCGATCCGCTCTCGGGCAAGTTGCCGGCGCTGTTCGGCGCCGCGCCGGCGCCCGGCCTGGCGGTGGCGCTGTCGACGCTCGCGCGCGGCGCGCCCGGCGACGGCGACGAAGACGACGAGGAAGAAGACCTCGGCGCGCGCCTCGACGCGCTGTGCGCGCCGGCGGGGGATGGCGTGTCACTGGTCGCCTATACCGCCGCCGGGCCGCCGCCTCCGGCGCGCGCGGCCGCCGCGCGGGCGCTGCTCGACCGTTTCGCCAACCGCGCGCATACCGTGTTCGCCGTGGGCATGAAGGGGCCGGAAACGCGCCTGGAAGTGCTCGAGGGCGCCGATTCGCGCATCGTGCTTTTCGAGCCGACCTTGCCGAGCATCGTGTTCGCCGCGCGCACCCTGGCGCTGCTCGGCAAGGAGCGTCCCGCCATATTGGCCGAGAGCCGCCCGCGCATGCGCGCCAGCGCCCTGTCGCGCGCGCAAATCCGCTATGCGCTGGCAGATCGCCGCCCCGACCTGGCGCTTCCCTTCGACCCCGCGCTGGCCGAGGGCCCCCGCGGCGGCGGCGCGCTCGGCGGCAAGGCCTACCGCGCCGCCCTCCGCCGCGCGATAGAACTGACCGTGGAAGCGATCTGACGCCCCCGGCGGGGCCCGGGACCGCGGGCATCCTGCCCGCACGTTGCAATCGGCCGACGCTGGCCGGAAGAGCGCAGACGCCGCGGGTCCTCCCTGCCGACATTGCGCCTTGCGGAAACGCGCGGGCGCCCAGGCAGCACGCCTGCGGCAAGCGCGGTCAGCGGCGCCGGGCGATCTCCTCCGCACGCGCCAGAAACTCGGCGCCGCTCGCGCACACGATCACCGCGTCGCCGACCTCCTCGAGTCGGTCCGGATCCTCCACGCCCGCCACCGCGGCCGACAGGCGCGAAGCCGCGTCCGCCCCGAACTTGCGGTCCGCAAGCCGCACCAGAAGTGCGCGCTCGCGCTCAAGACCGAGCGTCCGCTCACGCGCCTCGACCTGCGCCTCCACACGCGCTTCGACCTGCGCCTCCACACGCGCTTCGACTTGCGCCTCCACACGCGCTTCGACGCGCGCCTCGCGCTCGGCCATCCACTCGTCGAGCCGTTCCGCAAACAATGTTTCCATCGCGCCCAAATCCTCCAAATCCCCGACCCGCCTCAAACGCTCCGCCAGCGCGCCGTCCGATGCGCCGAAGCGGTTCGCCTCCAGCATGTGACGGAGCGTCGCCCCGAACGCGCGCCGCAACTCCGCATGCTCGGGACCCGCAAGCGCGCGCCGCAACGACTCGACAACGCCCAACACGGCCTCAGGATCGCCGTGCTCGAGCGCGACGCGCGCCGACACAACGTTGTCCTCGGGTAAATCTGCCGGTTGCAGACGATGAACGTCAAGCAGCAAATAGTCCTGCCGGGGCTGGAAACGCTCCAGCGCGGCTCCCGCGGGCGCTATCGCATCGCGAATGTTCCGCGCCGCCGACCAATGCGCACGACCGTTGTATATGACAATCGGCAGAACCGGCGGAAGCGGCCCCACGTGGTCCTCCCGCCGAAGCCGCGCATACAGCTGGCCCGTGTAGCCATGCACCCGCAACGCCATGTCGGTATCGACCGACGACTGAAACTCGAGCATGACCAGCAGATACACCCAGCCGGTCGAGCCGTCGGCGGTGCGGTAGCGCAGCCGCCACACGCGGTCGCCCCGCGTCTGCCGCAGATCCTCGTCCACGTATTCGGCCGGCGCCGGTTCGAGGCTGGCGAAGTCGAGGCGGGAGACATCGAACGCCGGCCCCAGCGCCAGCCGCACGAACCCCGTGAGCAGGTCCACGACCGCCCGCCCGTGGTCGAACAGGCGCTTAAAGGTGGCGTCGTGTATCTCGCGCATGGCCGTCACCATACCGCACGGCGCCGCGCGCCTTGGCGCGCGGTCAGCAGCGGCGGGCGATTTCCTCCGCGCGCGCCAGGAACTCGGCGCCGGTCGCGCACACGATCACCGCGTCGCCCACCTCCTCGAGCCGGTCCGGATCCTCCACGCCCGCCACCGCGGCCGACAGGCGCGAAGCCGCGTCCGCCCCGAACTTGCGGCCCGCAAGCCGCGCCAGAAGCGCACGCTCGCGCTCAAGACCGAGCGTCCGCTCACGCGCCTCGACCTGTGCCTCCACACGCGCTTCGACGCGCGCCTCGCGCTCGGCCATCCACTCGTCGAGCCGTTCCGCAAACAATGTTTCCATGGCGCCCAAATCCTCCAAATCCCCAACCCGCCTCAACTGCTCCGCCAGCGCGCCGTCCGAAGCCCCGAATCGGTTCGCCTCAAGCATGTGACGAAGCGTCGCCCCGAACGCGCGCCGCAACTCCGCATGCTCCGGACCCGCAAGCGCGCGCCGCAACGCCTCGACAACGCCCAACACAGCCTCGGGATCGCCGTGCTCAAGCGCAACCCGCGCCGACACCACGTTGTCCTCGGGCAAATCCTCCGGTTGCAGACGATGAACGTCAAGCAGCAAATAGTCCTGCCGGGGCTGGAAACGCTCCAGCGCGGCTCCCGCGGGCGCTATCGCATCGCGAATGTTCTGCGCCGCCGACCAATGCGCACGACCGTTGTATATGACAATCGGCAGAACCGGCGGAAACGGCCCCTTGCGGTCCTCTCGCCGAAGCCGCGCATACAGCTGGCCCGTGTAGCCATGCACGCGCAACGCCATGTCGGTATCGACCGACGACTGAAACTCCAGCATGACCAGCAGATACACCCAGCCGGTCGAGCCGTCGGCGGCGCGGTAGCGCAGGCGCCACACGCGGTCGCCCCGCGTCTGCCGCAGATCCTCGTCCACATACTCCGCCGGCGCCGGTTCGAGGCTGGCGAAGTCGAGGCGGGAGACATCGAACGCCGGCCCCAGCGCCAGCCGCACGAACCCCGTGAGCAGGTCCACGACCGCCCGCCCGTGGTCGAACAGGCGCTTGAACGTGGCATCGTGTATCTCGCGCATGGCCGTCACCATACCGCACGGCGCCGCGCGCCTTGGCGCGCGGTCAGCGGCGCCGGGCGATTTCCTCGGCGCGCGCCAGGAACTCGGCGCCGGTCGCGCACACGATCACCGCGTCGCCGACCTCCTCGAGCCGATCCGGATCCTCCACGCCCGCGACCGCGGCCGAAAGGCGCGAAGCCGCGTCCGCCCCGAACTTGCGGCCCGCCTGCCGCGCCAGAAGCGCGCGCTCGCGCTCAAGACCGAGCGTCCGCTCGCGCGATGCGCCGCGCTCAAGACCGCGCGCCTCGCGTTCGGCCATCCACTCGTCGAGCCGTTCCGCAAACAATGTTTCCATCGCGCCCAAATCCTCCAAATCCCCGACCCGCCTCAAACGCTCCGCCAACGCGCCGTCCGAAGCCCCGAAGCGGTTCGCCTCCAGCATGTGACGAAGCGTCGTCCCGAACGCGCGCCGCAACTCCGCATGCTCCGGCCCCGCAAGCGCGCGCCGCAACGCCTCGACAACGCCCAACACAGCCTCCGGATCGCCGTGCTCAAGCGCAACCCGCGCCGACACCACGTTGTCCTCGGGCAAATCTGCCGGCCGCAGACGATGAACGTCAAGCAGCAAATAACCCTGCTTGGGCTGAAAACACTCCAGCGCGGCCCCCGCGGGCGCTATCGCATCGCGAATGTTCCGCGCCGCAGACCAATGCGCACGACCGTTGTATATGACAATCGGCAGAACCGGCGGAAACGGCCCCTTGCGGTCCTCCCGCCGAAGCCGCGCATACAGCTGGCCCGTGTAGCCATGCACGCGCAACGCCATGTCGGTATCGACCGACGACTGAAACTCCAGCATGACCAGCAGATACACCCAGCCGGTCGAGCCGTCGGCGGCGCGGTAGCGCAGGCGCCACACGCGGTCGCCCCGGTGTCTGCCGCAGATCCTCGTCCACGTACTCCGCCGGCGCCGGTTCGAGGCTGGCGAAGTCGAGGCGGGAGACATTGAACGCCGGCCCAAACGCCAGCCGCACGAACCCCGTGAGCAGGTCCACGACCGCCCGCCCGTGGTCGAACAGGCGCTTAAAGGTGGCGTCGTGTATTTCGCGCATGGCCGTCACCATACCGCACGGCGCCGCGCGCCTTGGCGCGCGGTCAGCGGCGCCGGGCGATTTCCTCGGCGCGCGCCAGGAACTCGGCGCCGGTCGCGCACACGATCACCGCGTCGCCGACCTCCTCGAGCCGATCCGGATCCTCCACGCCCGCGACCGCGGCCGACAGGCGCGAAGCCGCGTCCGCCCCGAACTTGCGGCCCGCCTGCCGCGCCAGAAGCGCGCGCTCGCGCTCAAGACCGAGCGTCCGCTCGCGCGATGCGCCGCGCTCAAGACCGCGCGCCTCGCGCTCGGCCATCCACTCGTCAAGCCGTTCCGCAAACAATGTTTCCATCGCGCCCAAATCCTCCAAATCCCCGACCCGCCTCAAACGCTCCGCCAGCGCGCCGTCCGAAGCCCCGAAGCGGTTCGCCTCCAGCATGTGACGGAGCGTCGCCCCGAACGCGCGCCGCAACTCCGCATGCTCGGGACCCGCAAGCGCGCGCCGCAACGACTCGACAACGCCCAACACAGCCTCCGGATCGCCATGCTCGAGCGCAACCCGCGCCGACACAACGTTGTCCTCGGGCAAATCCTCCGGTTGCAGGCGATGAACGTCAAGCAGCAAATAGTCCTGCCGGGGCTGGAAACGCTCCAGCGCGGCCCCCGCGGGCGCTATCGCATCGCGAATGTTCCGCGCCGCAGACCAATGCGCACGACCGTTGTATATGACAATCGGCAGAACCGGCGGAAGCGGCCCCTTGCGGTCCTCCCGCCGAAGCCGCGCATACAGCTGGCCCGTATAGCCATGCACCCGCAGCGCCATGTCGGTATCGACCGACGACTGAAACTCGAGCATGACCAGCAGATACACCCAGCCGGTCGTGCCGTCGGCGGCGCGGTAGCGCAGGCGCCACACGCGGTCGCCCCGTGTCTGCCGCAGATCCTCGTCCACGTACTCCGCCGGCGCCGGTTCGAGGCTGGCGAAGTCGAGGCGGGAGACATCGAACGCCGGCCCCAGCGCCAGCCGCACGAACCCCGTGAGCAGGTCCACGACCGCCCGCCCGTGGTCGAACAGGCGCTTAAACGTGGCGTCGTGTATCTCGCGCATGGCCGTCATCTTAGCACACGGCGCCGCGCGCCGGGGAAACGAATCGATACCGGCGCGCCGTCATTCGTCGGGGCGGAAGCCCGGCGCCAGGGACTGCGCGAAGCGGCGGGCGGCGCGGGAGAGGGGGCGCCCGCGCCGGACGATGAGCCCGTAGTCGCGGTTGCGGATCCACTCCGATATGCGCGTCTCGAACGGGATTGTGCGAACGCGGTCGAACGGCGCGAGGCACATGTCGGGCACGAACGCCATGCCCAGCCCGGCCTCCACATAGCGCTTGATCACGCTCCAGCCGTTGACCTCCACCGCCGCCTCGAGCGTGCAGCCGAAATGCCGCGCGGCCATCTCGATGGTCGTTCGCGAGTGGCTGCCGCGCGCCGGCAGCACGACGGGGTGCCGCGACACATCCGCCGCCGTCATCGTCTCGGCGTTCGCCAGCGGGTGGTCGGTGGGCGCGATGCAGACCAGCCGGCTCGAGACGAATGCGTGGAACGCGAGGTCGTCGGGCACGGCCGACATGGCGCCGATCCCGAGATCCGCCTCGCGCGACCGGATCAGCGCCAGCCCCTTGCCCGGTTCGCACGAGGTGACGCGCACGGTCACCCCGGGGTGCTTCTCGCGATACGCCCGCAGGCGTTCGGGCAGGATGAACACGGTGGCGGTCATCCCCGCCGCGACGTGGATTTCCCCGGTCTCGGCGTGGGTAAGCTCCTCGACGAAGGCGTTGGGCAGCCCGTCGATGCCCCGCACCAGCGGCATGGCGACCTTGTAGAGGCTTTCGCCCGCCGGGGTCAGCGCGATTTTCGGCCCGCGCCGTTCGAACAGCTTGTCGGCGACGTCGGTCTCCAGCGCGCGTATCTGTTGCGATACGGCGGGCTGGCTGAGCGCCAGCCTGTCGGCGGCTTTCGACATGCTGCTCAGCTCCGCCGAGTAGCAAAACGCGCGCAGCTGCTTCAGCCGGTCGCCCCGGTGCAGCCAGAGATCGGCGTCGAACCCCACAGCCCCCCCCCCCCCGTGCTGTCATCACGTTTTCGTGATTTATATACACTATAATTCCCGGCCGCTAGTGTACGGCATTCCGGCAAGGTAATCGAACCGTCATGTTCGACGCGGCGAGGCATGGAGCGAGGCCCGGCGGGGGGGCGTTCGGAAGCGGCATTGCGCGCGCCGCCGGCCGTTTCGCGGGCGGAGCGCGCGCCGTGGCCGCGCTCGAGGCGGCGATCTCGATTACCTTCGCCGCGTTGTTTTTCGCCGCGCTGATGCAGATCGTTTCGACGGCGTTTCAGGCCGATCGGCTGGAGCGCGCGGCGCGCGCCGCGGCCCGCGCGATCGCGCTTTTGCCGTCGGCCCCGGCGAGCGCGGCGGCGCTCGATACGGTGGCGTGCAACGCGATTCGCCGCGAACTGGCGCTCGGCGCCGGCGAAACCTGCACAGGCGCCTGGACCGTCGCGATAGAGACTTACGAGAACCCCGCCGCCCTGCGCGACGAGACGCCGCGCGCCGCGGGCGGAACCATCGGCGGCGAGGACGGCGACATCGTGGCGGTGAAGATTTCGTGGACGCCGCCCGTGTTCTCGTGGCTCGCGCGCGCCGCCGCCGCCGACCCGGAGCCCGATGCCGGCGATGCCGACGCCGATTCGAGCGTCGATTCGGACAACGCGAACGCGAACGCGGCCGACACGCCGGAAACCCCGGACCCCGCCGATTCGAGCGCCGATTCGGACAATGCGGACGCGGACGCCGCGGAAACGCCGGAGGCCGCCGATTCGGGCGCCTTCGTAGCCGTCGGCATCGCCCGCAACGAGCGCATCTGATGCCCCGGCCCGCAGGCGCGACTTCCTGGGCGCCCGCGCGTCTCGCCCGCACGTCTCAATCCCCGCAAACGCCGGCGGGCAACGCGCGATGACGATGACCGCGCCTGCCCGCCGACATCGCGCCCCGCGGCGCCGCGCGGGCGGGGCCGCATGGCGCCGCCTGCGGGCGTTCGCGCGCCAACGGCGCGGCGCGGCGGGCATCGAACTCGCGCTCGGCACGGTCGCCCTGCTCTCGATAGCGACCGCGGGGTTCGACCTGTATGTGCGTATCGACGCGGGAACGGCGGCCATGCGCATGGCCGCCGCCATGGCCGACTACGTCTCCGGCGAAACCGCCCCCGACGGCGCGCAGATGGACGCGCTGGGCGAATACCTGCGCGACGCCGAGCTCAAGCGTTCCGCCGATGTCGTGTTCGTGGTCAAGGCGATTCGCCAGGCCGCCGGCGACCCGCTGCCCGCGGCGACGGTGGAGTGGGCCGATACCATCCGCTTCGGCGACGCCGACGTAACGACCGCGCTCCTGGCCACGCCATGGTGCGACCGCTTCGGCGCCGCGGGCGCGGCCGCCACGCTGCCCGACGAGTTTACCGGCGGCGCCGGCAATACGGGCGCCGCGACGCTCGCGTCGGGCGACCTCCTCGTCGCCGTGGAAGTTTGCGCGCGGCTCGACGCCGAGGGCGCGCTGTCGCAGCGCCTCCTCGACGGCGGGATCTACGAGGGCGGCATATACGGGCTGTACGCGCTGCCGGCGCGCGCCCCCCATGCGGGGCCCGCGCAGCCGGCGCGCCCCGCCGCCCCAAGCGGCGGCGGCGGGGGCAATACGCCGGGCGGCGGGGGCGAGGCCTCGGGCGGCGGCGGCAATACGGCGGGCGGCGGCAACGCTCCCGGCAATACGGCGGGCGGCGGGGGAAGCGTCTCCGGCGGCGGGCCGGGGGCCGGCGCGTGATGTTGCCGCGGTTCCTGCAATCCGCGCGCGCGGCCGCGCGGAGAGGCCGGCGCGCCCGGATGTTCCTGAGCTCCGCGCGCGGCGGCGCGACGGCGGTTACGGCGGCGCTGCTCGCGGTCGGAGTCGTCGGCGGAGTGGCCCTGATCGGCGATCACGTCTGGATCGTCGGCAAGCGCGACCTCCTCAAGGCGGCCTCCGAATCCGCCGCGATGGCGGCGACGCAAAGGCTCGGCGCGCTGCCCGACACAATGTCCGACGCCGACGTCGATACCGCGCTGGATGCTCTCGCGCGCCGGTATGTGCTGCTCAACCTGCTGCCCAACCTGCCGCAGGGCGCGCGCCAGGAGGCGCAGGATACCCTCGCCGTAAACGCCGCGGCCAACCGCGCCGCGGGCACGGTGAGCGTGACGGCCGAGGCCGACATGGGCGGCACGCTGCTCGCGCGGCTGCTCCCCTCCTCGTCCGGCGGCGGCGGCGATGATGGCGATGGCGACAGCGATGATGGCGATGACTCCGCAAGCGATGACGACGACGACATTTGGGACGGCGTCATCAAGGTCGGATCGGGCGTCGAGGCCCTCCAGCTGGCGGCGATCGAACTGGTGTTCGCCATCGACGTCACGCCGTCGATGCGGAAAACGATCTCCGGCGGGCAGGGGCTGACCAACGCAAGCGCATGCCCGCCGCCCGAAAACGCGAGCCGCATGGCGATCGTGAAATGCGGCGCCGGGGAAATCCTGAACGTGCTCGACCGCATCGCGACCGGCGCGGGCGCGAACGCCGACGACGAGGACGAGACCGAAACCGAAGGCGGCGCGGAAGATGACGCCGCCGCCGGCGACGATGCCGGCGCCGATGCGGACGAAGCGGATGACGCCGACGACGATGCCGAAGCCGAGGCCGCGGCCGATCCCCTGCCCGTGGCGGTCGGCTTCGTTCCGTGGCACTACCGCGTGCGGCTGGGCGCCGCCGAGCGCACGCGGTGGGAGGCCAACGGCTGGGCGGCCTACCCCGCCGGCGAGCGCGTCTATCCGTTCGCGTACATGGACGGGGAGGAGCGGCGCAGTACGACCGAAACGCTGCCCGCTACTCAGCCCGAGGCGTGGGTGGGGTGCCTCGACCGGCGCGAGGCGGCGGACGGCGGAACGGCCCCCGGCGTGCTCGCCCTGCCGGGAGATTCGCCCTTCCGCAAGTTCTATTATTCCGCGCAGATCGACCGCGGCTGGGAGCGGTTTCCGAACGAGCGCTCGCTCGGGTACGAGTGCCGGTCGGCGCGGCAGCGCTTTTGCTTCAAGCCCGTGGCGGGCGCGCAATCGACCCATCCGTTCCGGTATCGGCTGCGGCCGCAGCAGCCCTGTTCCGGCACGGACCCGGCGGCCGTCGCGCCGCTCCGCGCCGACATCGGCGCCGCGCGGACCTGGCTCGGCGCGCTGAACGCCGCCCACATGCCCGGGTTGGGCGCGACCTATTCCGTCGAGGGGCTGGAGTGGGCGGCGCGGCTGCTCGCGCCGTCGTGGAACGCCGTATGGGGCGGCGGCGCGCACCCCATGGCCCCCGGCGCCGGCGACAGCGGCAACGTGATGAAGGTCATCGTGCTGCTCACCGACGGCGAGGACACGCACAAGAGCAGCGCCGACGCCGACGCCGAGCGCACGCGCGTCTGCGACGCCGCCAAGGCCCAGGGCATCCGCATCTACGTCATCGGCGCGACGAACGCCTCCGACAAGGACTACGAATACACCGCCGAGCGGCTCACCGAATGCTCGAGCGAGTCCGAGGACCCGGATGGCGAGTACGCCTTCCTCAACAACAGCGACTCGGCGGCGCTGCTCGAGTCGTTCCGCCGCGTCGGGCGCCAGCTCGTCGCGCTGCGCCGCACGCATTAGGATAGCGGACCGTGGCGCCGCCGAACCGAATTATGCTACATGCATACGGCCGGCCCGCGGGTCGGAAACCGCATCCCCGCGCGTTCGCGCGGAACCCCTTTCCCGCTTCCGCCGCGCAAGGCGGAGCGGAAACCCCGCCAACGGGGCGCGTTGGCATACCGGCTGCGGCCGGAACCGGGAGGCAGAAGGCAGCATGACCATGAAGCAGATCCCGCGGCGCATCCGCCGCTTCCTGAAGGCCGACCAGGGCGTGTCCACGCTGGAATACGCGATGATGGTCGGCCTCGTGGCCACCGCCGTCGGCGCCGCCATCGTCACGTTCAGCGATGACGTGCAGCAGGCGATCGCCAACATCGGCGATCAGGTGGACGACGTCACCATCACCGGCGTGGCCAATCCGGGCGCCGACGCCAACGCGAACTGATCGCGTGTCCGGAGCCGTTGGGAGCGGGCGGCGCTTTCCGCCGTCCGTCTCCCGGCGCCGGCCGCGCGCGAGGGGGACCGCCGGAATGAAGGCAAGCCCGCTCGTCTCGCGCTTGCGGCGTTTCCTCCGCGCCGGGGACGCCGTATCGACGCTGGAATACGCCATGCTCGTCGGCCTGATGGCGATCGGAGCCGCCGCCGCCGCGGTGGCCTTCAGCGACGACCTCCAGACCGCCATCGGCGCGAATATCGGCGGCGACATAAGCGCGTTCGGCGTTAACAATGTCGGCCCCGTGCAGGCCGACACCGACGCCAACTGACCCGCGCGCGCGCCGGGCTTGCCCCCGCGCATCGAACCGCGCGAACGCCGCCGCGCAAGCCGCCCCCCCCCCGCCGGCGCCGCGCCCGATCGCGCCGGCTCAGCCTGAGCCGGCGAACAGCGTGACGAGAGCCGCCACCACCCCCCCGATGCCGACCAGCGTCGCGATCATGCCTCCGCTGAGCCACCAAAGCATGCGGTACAAGCGCTCATTGACCACGGCAAGGTCGGCCTTGGTTGCCACGTCCCGATCGATCTTGACTTTGAGCGTCGCCACGTCGGCCTTGACCTCGGCGAGGCCGGTTTCGAGCTTGCCGACCCGGGCGCCGAGGTCGGCGCCGAGTTTGTCGATTCGCGCGCCGAGGTCGTCGATTCGCTTGGCGAGGCGTGTTTCGACGCCGTCGATCTTGTCGCTCAGACTGGCGCTGTGCTCATCGTCTCGCTTGGCGAGGCGTATTTCGACGCCGTCGATCTTGTCGCTCAGACTGGCGCTGTGCTCATCGTCTCGCTTGGCAAGGCGTGCTTCGACGCCATCGATCTTGTCGCCGAGTTCATCGTCTCGCTTGGCGAGGCGTGTTTCGACGCCGTCGATCTTGTCGCCCAAGCTGGCGCCGAGTTCGTTATCGCGTTCGGCGAGGCGTGCTTCGGCGCTATCTATCTTGTCGCCCAGACTGGCGGCGAGTTCGTCGTTGCGCTTGGCGAGGCGTGTTTCGACGCCATCGATCTTGTCGCCCAGATTGGCGGCGAGTTCGTTATCGCGTTCGGCGAGGCGTGTTTCGACGCCATCGATCTTGCCGCCCAAGCTGGCGCCGAGTTCGTTATCGCGTTCGGCGAGGCGTGTTTCGACGCCATCGATCTTGCCGCCCAGATTGGCGGCGAGTTCGTTATCGCGTTCGGCGAGGCGTGCTTCGGCGCCGTCGATCTTGCCGCCCAAGGCGACTTCGCCCTGATCGATCCGATCCCCGAGCCCGGCTTTCGCCTCTCCGATCTCGTCCCGCAGGGCGGTTTTCGCCTCTCCGATCTCGTCCTGCAGGGCGGTTTTCGCCTCTCCGATCTCGTCCCGCAGGGCGGTTTTCGCGGTCGCGATGTCGTTTCTGACGGCTTGGATGTCGGCCTTGGTGGAAATGCCCTCGGACACGGCGTCGCGCATGACCGCCGTGATGGCTTCGGCCTGCTGCGCGTTGAAGCCGGCGGACTCGAGCTCGCGGGCGGTGTTCAGCGTATCGAAAGCAACAGGGGCCATGCCGCGGCTCCGGGGGCGGGGTTTCGACGGCGGAGATTACGCGCCCCCCCGCCGCCGCGCAAGCGGGGCGGGCGCATGACCGGCGCCGCCGGGCTTGCCCCCGCGCATCGAGCCGCGCTATATACTCTCCCCGAATCCCGCGCACAAGGGGAGGCGCGCCATGGGCGCAACCTGTGTTACCGCGACCGTACGAAACCCGGCCGAACCCGAGAGGTTCTGGGAGGGCCTGTTTCTCGTCGGGACCGGCGCCACGGACTCCATGGTTCCGGGGTCGCATCTCAAGGCGATCGGCCTCCGGCCGAAGAGACGCCGCGTTTACGAAACGGCGGACGGCCGCCGCATCGAGGTGGACATAACCACCGCCGACATCGAGTTCATGGGCGACACCGTCGGCGGGACCATCCTGTTCGGCAACGACGACGCCGAGCCCCTGCTTGGGGTTACCGCCCTCGAATCCGCGGGGATCGAGATCGATCCCCTCAATGGCCGGCTGAACCGCCTGCCCGCCATCCGCCTCAAGCCCGCCCGCCCCCCGGCATGACGCCGGGGCTTGCCAATGCCGCGTCGTTCCTTGCGGGGGCGCAAACCGCGCGCCAGCGCGGCCCGGGACCGCGGGCATCCCTGCCCGCACGTCTCCATACACGCGAACGCCGCCGAGCGGGTCGCGCATCCCCGCCAACGCCGCGCCCATCGCGCCGAAGGCGCGGACTGCCCGGGTGCGCGGGCGTCCCGCCCGCACGTCTCCACCCGCACGAACGCCGCCGAGTGGCGCGCCCCTCCCCCGCCAGCGCCGCGACGCGCGCAAACGTGCGGGCAGGATGCCCGCGGTCCCAGGCCCCGCCTTCGGCGGGGTTGCGCACGGCGCGGACTTCCCGGAAACAACCGCGCGCCAGCGCGGCCCGGGACCGCGGGCATCCTGCCCGCACGTCTCCACCCACGCGAACGCCGCCGAGCGGGGCGCCCCTCCCGCCAATGCCGCGCCCATCGCGCCGAAGGCGCGGACTGCCCGGGTGCGCGGGCGTCCCGCCCGCACGTCTCCACCCGCACGAACGCCGCCGGGTGGGGCGCCCCTCCCGCCAACGCCGCGCCCATCGCGCCGGGTCAGCCTGAGCCGGCGAACCGTATGACGATAGCTGCGACGATTCCGCCGACGATGTGCGCCGCCACGATTATGCATGCGCCGATCTGCAAAAGCGTGCGGTATATGCGCGCTTCGGCCGCGGCAAGATCGGCCTTGGTTACCATGTCCCGATCGATCCTGAGTATGAGCGCGTCCGGCTTGGTGTCGATTCGTTTCGCCTGTTCGCCGTCGATCTTGCCGCCCCGGTCTCCCGGATCGCTATTGCGCCTGTCGATTCGTGCAACGGGGGCCATGCCGCGGCTCCGGGGGCGGAGTTTCGACGGCGGAGATTACGCGCCCCCCCGCCGCCGCGCAAGCGGAGCGGGCGCGTGACCGGCGCCGCCGACGCCGTCGCGTTCGGATTCGCCACCGACGCCGAGACCGAGGCGGCGCTGCGCGAGGGGCTGGAGGACCTGCGCGACGCGCAGGTGTGGCGCGGCGCGCTGCGCTCGGCCACGCTGGCGCTCGCGCGCGCCGGCGACCCGGCGCCCAAACTCATATTCGTCGATCTCGACGAAACGCCCTACCCCGCCGGCGCACTGCACGAACTGGCGGCGGTGTGCGAAGTGGGCGCCACGGTGGTCGCGCTCGGCTCCGACTACACGGCGCGGTTCGCGCGCGAAGCGCTGCTCGCCGGCGTAAGCGACTACCTCGTCAAGCCCGTCCTGCCCGAGGAAATCGCCAGCGCCGCGGCGGCGGCGCTGGCGCCTGCCGACGATACGGGCGGGCGCGCCGCGGCGTTCGCCGGCGTCGGCGGCAGCGGCGCCACGACGCTGGCCGCCGCCGCCGCGCTGCTCGCCGCCGAACGCGGACGCTACGTCTCGGTGCTCGACCTCAACCGGCTGTTCCCCGCGTTGCCGTTCGTTCTCGACGTGGAGCCCGCGCCGGGCCTCGACCAGCTGCTCGACACGGCGGGCGGCGCCGAGCCCGACGCCGACCTGATCGACGGCGTGCGCGCCGAGCGCTCCGACCGCATCGCCGTGTACGCCTACCGCTGGGGCGCCGAAATCCCGCCGCCGCCGCGCCCGTCGGCCGTGCGCCGCCTGGTCGCGCAGCTGCGGCGGCGCTCGCACCTGGTGCTGGTGGACGGCATCGGCGACCCCGAGGCGCGGCTGACCGCGGCGGCGGGGTTCGACACGCGCGTGCTGGCGGTGGAGCCGACGGCGGAGGGCGCGCGGCGCGGGGCGCGCGCGCTGTCGCTGCTCGACGGCGCGCCGGCGATATTCGCGCTCAACCGCACGCGCCCGATCGCCCGCCGCGCGGCGCGGCGGGCGCTGGAAGCGGCGGGGCTGAAGGCGGCGCCCGACGTCGCCGTGCCGTTCGACAGCGCGATACCGCCGCTTGCCGATCGCGGCTGGCCCGGCGGGCGGCTGCCCGCGAGCCTGCGCAAGCCCGTCGGCGCGCTGCTCGATCGCCTCGCGGCGCCCGCCGGCGCCGCCGCGGCCTAGGGGCGCGCGCCGTGGCCCGCGCTTTCGGCCGCCGCGCGCGGCCCGCGCCCGCCGCGCCGCGGCGCGAGGCGCAACAACCCTCGGCGCCCGCCGCGCCGGCGCCCGCGCCGCCGCGCGCCGCGCCGCGCCGCCACGCGGCCCAGGACGCCGCCATCGCCGACGCCATCGCGAAAATCCACCCCGTGGTCGTCAAGTCGATGGACATCGCGAAGGTGGCGAAGCTCGACAGCGCGGCGCTGGCGGCGCAGCTGCTCGCGTTCCTCGAAACCGACGAGGCCGGCGCGGTCGAGTTCGGCCCCCTCGACCGCCAGCGCATCGTCACCGGGCTGGTCCACGACATAAAGGGGCTGGGGCCGCTGGAGCCCCTGCTGCAGGATGCGGAAATCTCCGACATCCTCGTCAACGGCGTGAAATCGGTCTATGTCGAACGGCGCGGGCGCCTTGAGCGCGTGCCGACGCGCTTCCGCGACGAACGCCACCTGTTGCACATCGCGCAGCGCATCGCCGGCTCGGTGGGCCGGCGCGTCGATGAATCCAGCCCGATGGTCGATGCGCGCCTGCCCGACGGCTCGCGCGTCAACGTCGTCGTCCCGCCGCTGGCGATCGACGGCGCGGCGATCTCGATCCGGCGCTTCACCATGCCGGGCTCGAGCCTCGAGTCGATGACCGAGCAGAAGGTTCTGTCTCCGGCGATGGCGGAACTGTTCCGCGTCGCGGTGCGCGCGCGCGTGAACATCCTCATCAGCGGCGGCACGGGCGCGGGCAAGACCACCTTCATGAACACGCTGTCGCGCGAGATCGACGACGGCGAGCGGCTCGTGACCATCGAGGACGCCGCCGAACTGCAGCTCCAGCAGCCGCACGTCATCCGCCTCGAGACGCGCAACCGGAGCGCGGAAGGCACGGGCGAGGTGACGGTCCGCGATCTGCTCATCAACAGCCTGCGCATGCGGCCCGATCGCATCATCGTGGGCGAGGTGCGCGGCGCCGAGGCCTCGGAGATGCTCCAGGCGATGAACACCGGCCACCCGGGCTCGATGTGTACGCTGCACGCCAACACGCCGCGCGACGCGCTGATCCGCATCGAGAACATGATGACGATGGCCGGCGGCGACCTGCCGCTGCCGGCGCTGCGGCGCCAGATCGCATCGAGCATCGACCTGGTGGTGCAACTCGCGCGCCACCGCTCGGGCCATCGCTGCGTCACCAGCGTCACCAACGTGGTGGGAATCGAGAACGACATCGTGACCACCGAGGAAATGTGGCGCGCGCGCCGCGCGGGCGAGAGCGTCGTTTTCGAAACCTCGGGCCGGCAGCCCTCATGGATGCCCGCCGCCGAAGCCGCCGGCCTCCGCGGCGCCCTCCTCTCCGCGCTGAAAGGCGACCGCCGCATCGCCGAGAGCGCGCAGTGACGGCGCGCCCGGGACCGCGCCGAAGGCGCGAGCTGCCTGGGCGCCCGCACGTCCCGCCCGCAAACCCCGCCGAAGGCGGGGCCCGGGACCGCGGGCATCCTGCCCGCACGTTTGCGCCGGGCGCGATGTTTGCCGTGGAGGCGTGGCGTTCGCGCCCTTCCCGCCAACGCCCGCGCGGGCTGGAGACGTGCGGGCGAGACGCGCGGGCGCCCAGGAAGCGCGCCGTGCGTAACCCCGCCGAAGGCGGGGCCTGGGACCGCGGGCATCCTGCCCGCACGTTTGCGCCGAGCGCGATGTTTGCCGTGAAGGCGTGGCGTTCGCGCCCTTCTTTGCGGCGTTCGCGGGTATGGAGACGTGCGGGCGAGACGCCCGCGCACCCAGGAAGCGCGCCGTGCGCAACCCCGCCGAAGGCGGGGCCTGGGACCGCGGGCATCCTGCCCGCACGTTCGTGCCGGGCGCGATGTTTGCCAAGGAGGCGTGGCGTTCGCGCCCTTCCCGCCGGCGTTCGCGCGGGTGGAAACGTGCGGGCAGGATGCCCGCGCACCCAGGCCGCGCTGGCGCGCGGTTTGCGGGCGGGGACGCCCGCGCACCCAGGAAGCGCGCCGTGCGCAACCCCGCCGAAGGCGGGGCCCGGGACCGCGGGCATCCTGCCCGCACGTTTGCGCCGGGCGCGATGTTTGCCGTGGAGGCGTGGCGTTCGCGCCCTTCCCGCCGACGCCCGCGCAGGCTGGAGACGTGCGGGCAGGATGCCCGCGGTCCCGGGCCGCGCCTACGGCGCGGTTACGTGAAGTAACAGCGCGATGATGCTGCTGATAGCGGCGGGGTGCGCGGCGTGGCTGGCGGTCGTCGGCGCGGCGATGCTGGTGTGGCGGCGCGTCGAATCGCGCGATCTGCGGCGGCGGCTGGCGCTCGCGGCGGCGGCGTTTTCCGGCGCCCCCGCCGGCGCGGGCGACGACGCCGGCGCCGAAAGCGTGTTCCGCACGCAGCGCAAGCGCTCGGCCCTGCGGCGCCTGCTGTGGGACCGCATCGAGACGCGCTTCCCGCTGCTCGACGCCCCCGCGGCGACGGCGAAAGCGCTGCTCGCCGGCCTCGCCGGCGCCGCCATCGTCCATGTCGCGCTGATAGTGCTCAAGGTTCCGGGCGGCGCGCTCGCGCTCGCCGCCTCGGCGGCGGCGGGCGCCCTGACGGCGCGCTACGCCCTCGGCCAGCTGCACGCGCGGAGCGTGACGGCGTTCATCCGCGATTTCCCCGAGGTCGTCGATCAGATCGTGCGGCTGTCGGGCACCGGCGTGCCGCCGCTCGAGGCCGTGGGCGCCGTCGCCGAGGACGCGCCGGGATCGGTCAAGCCCGTGCTTCTCGAAATCCGCGAGGCGCTGACCGCCGGCCTCGATTCGAGCGTCGCGCTGCGCACGGTCGCCGAGCGCGTGCGCATCCCCGAATTCACCATGTTCGCCGCGACGATCCGCCTGCAGCGGCGGTCGGGCGGCGGTATCTCGAATGCGTTTTCGAACCTGTCGGAGACCCTGCGCGAGCGCCGCAAGACCGCCCTCAAGGCGCACTCCTCGACCGCGCAAACGCGCTTGACCTTGCTGCTGCTGGCGCTTATGCCTGTGGCGGTGCTGGTCGGACAGAGCGTTCTCGCCCCGCAATCGGTCGACGCGCTGCTGAATACCGACCGGGGCGCGACGCTGATGCGCTGGGGCGTGGCGCTGATCGTTGCCGGCTTGCTGATTGCGCGCAACATCGCGCGGCGGGCGGGCGACTAGGCGCCCGCCCCGCGCGCGAAACCCGGGAGACGCCGATGCCGCCGTCTTTCGCTTTTTGGACCTCCGCAGTGGCGACGCTCGTGTGGTGCCTCGCCATCCTCGCCGTGCTGATTTGGCGCGAAACGCAACTGACGCGCGCCCTCGACCGCCGCCTGGCCGTGCCGCGCGGACAGATGCGCGCCTTCGCGCCAACGGCGGAGCGGCGCGACGGCGGCGGCGGGCGCGAATTGCGCCTGTTCGGACTCACGCTGCTGCGCGCCGGCTCGATGCTGGCGCCCGTCGGCGCCGGCGAGCGCGAGAAACTCACCGCCGTGCTGCGCCGCGCGGGGTTCGAACAAGGCGACGCCCTTTCGATCTTCCTCTGCGTCAAGCTCGCGGCGGCGGCGCTGTGCGCGGCGGCGGGCGGGCTGGCGATGGCGCAAGCGGGGGCGTTCGGCGCATACGGCGGCGCGCTGGCGGCCGTCGCGGGATTCGTCATCGGCGGCGTCGCGCCGGAATACGCGCTGCGCGCGCGCATGACGGCGCGCGAGCGCCGCATGGGCGCGGCGCTGCCCGACGCGCTCGACCTCATGAGCATGTGCCTCGAATCCGGCCTGACCTTCGAACGCGCGCTGGCGACGGTCGCCGAGGAACTCGGCCCCGTCGAGGCGAACCTGGCGCGCGAACTCCGCCTGATGGAGGCGGAACTGCGCGTCGGCTCGAGCCGACGCGAGGTGCTGACGGAGTTCCAGGGCCGCACCGAGGTCGAAGGACTGCGCGACCTGGCGACGACGCTGCTCCAGGCCGACCGCTACGGCACGCCGCTCACCCAGTCGATGCGCAATATCGCCGCTGCGGAGCGCGAGCAGCGCGCGACGCGCATAGCCGCGCGCGCCGAACGCCTGCCGGTGCTGATGAGCCTGCCGATGCTGCTGTTCGTGCTGCCGGGCACGATGATCCTGGTGGCCGGACCGGCGTTCCTCTCGGCAATGGGATCGCTCGACGCGATCGGAGGCGGCTGACGCAATGATGCCAAACGCAAAAATCCGGGCGCCGCGGTCTCCGGGCCGGCGCGTATGCGCCGCGCTCGCGCTCGCGCTGACGCTCGCGCCATGGCCCGCCGCGGCGCAGGACGGCGAGCCCATCCGCCCGATCCCCGAGATCGCGGATATCGACCCGGAAAAAGCCGCGCTCGGCCGCGACCTGTTCCACGACCCGCGCCTGTCGAAGGACGACACCGTCTCGTGCGCCTCGTGCCACGACCTGGCGTCGGGCGGCGACGACGGCCGCCGCGTCTCGGTCGGCGTGGACGGCCGCGAGGGCCGGATCAACGCGCCGACCGTGTTCAACGCCGGCCTCAATTTCAAGCAGTTCTGGGACGGGCGCGCCGACACGCTCGAAGACCAAATCGACGGCCCGGTGCAGTCGGCCGTCGAAATGGGAAGCCTGTGGCCCGACGCGGTCGCCAAGTTCTACCGCGACGACGACTACCGCGCGCGCTTCCGCGCGATCTACGGAGACGAAGGCATAAGCCGCGCCACGGTCAAAAACGCCATCGCCGAGTTCATGCGCTCGCTGACGACGCCGAACGGACGTTTCGACCGGTGGCTGGAAGGCGACGAAAACGCCCTAAATGAACAGGAGAAGCGCGGCTACGAACTGTTCAAGAACTACGGCTGCGTCTCGTGTCACCAGGGGGTTAACGCCGGCGGCAACATGTTCCAGGTGTTCGGCGTTCTCAAACGCTATTTCAGGCAGCGAGGCAACATCACCGAGGCCGATCTCGGCCGCTTCAACGTTACCGGCAACGAAGAGGACCGCCACTCGTTCAAGGTGCCGAGCCTGCGTCTGGCGGCGCATACGGCGCCGTATCTCCACGACGGCACGGCAGCGACCCTGCGCGACGCGGTGGACGCCATGTTCGAGTTCCAGCTCGGGCGCGAAGCGCCCGACCAAGACAAGGACGACATCGTCGCCTTCATCGAGACGCTGGCGGGCGAGTCGCCGGAGTTGGCGCCATGAAACTCCGGGCCCTTCTTGTCGGCTTCATGGTCTCGGCCCTGCTGCTGGCCGCGGCGGGCTATCTGTACGCCAACCCGGCCGATGAAAGCGCGCGCGGGTTCCGCCGCGCGGTGTCGGCGGTGCAGAAAATCCAGGCGGTCTCGGCCGACTGGAGCATCGAGCTCGCGCGCGTGCATGCGAATCCGTTCGCCGATTTCGACGGCCTCGCCGCGTTCGTTCCGGTGGTCGCGGACCTGAAAGCCGAGCTCGCCTACTCGACGCGCTCGATATCCGACCTGCCGGCGCCGCTGGAGAGCGAAATCGCCGCCTACGCCGACGCCGTATCCGAGAAGGAAAAGCGCATCGAGCGCTACAAGACCGACTACGCGGTGTTGCGCAACTCCCTGCGCCACATGCCCGTCGTCGCGGCCACCGCCGAAGCGGCGGCGCGCGAGGCCGACGACGACGCGCTCGCGGGGGTGGTCGCGCACCTCGCCGCAGAGCTCGAAGCGTGGCTCATCGAACCCGGCGAAACGGCCGCCGGGACCGCGGCGGCGGCGGTCCGCGCCGTGCGCGGCTTCTTGACGGTGACGTCGCGGACCGAAGGACAGGAGCCGTGGCCGCGGCCCACCGACGGCGCCCGCCGCACCGCTGTCGCCTCTCCGTATCCGCCGCTGTTGACCAACGCGCTGATGAACATGCTCGGCCACGCCGACGTTCTGCTCAACCGGCTGGAGCCGACGGAAGAGCTGTTCCGCGCCGCGACGTCGAACGAAATCTCGGGGATGTCGAACCGGCTGGCGCGCAATCTGGAGGCCGCGCTCGTGGGCCGGGAGAACCTGGCGGAGCGCTACGAACAGGGGATGTTCGGCGTCGTCGGCCTGCTGGCGCTGTTCTGGGTGGGGCTCGCCTTCCATCAGAGCGGGCGGCGCGCGGCGCCGGTCCCCGCGGCGGCGGCCCCGGCCCCCGCGGCGACCGAGCCGGAACGCGAAGCGGAGCCCGCGCGCCCCGCCGCGCCCGCGTTCGGCCGCCGGCGCGCCGCGGCCCCGGCGCCCGGCGAGTTCGCGGCCCACGCCACCGCGGCCGACCCCCGGCGCGCGCTCGAACAAGGGTTCGTCGCCGAAAGCGTCGCCGGCGCGTTCTCCGAATCCACCGACCGCATCGCCAGCGACATGCGCCGCCTGCAGCAGGCGCACGACAAGGTGCGCGGCGCCCTGCAGGAAACCGAGGGACTCGTCGAGCCCGTCGACGGCGGCGGCGACGTGGACAACGAACTCGAGACCGCCGCCTCCCTCGCCGCCAACTCGTGGCGCGAAGCCGAGGGCCTCGCCGAACTCGCGCGGCGCATGGCCTCCTTCTCGCGAACGCCGGGCGGCTTCGACCGCGCCGCCGTCGACGTCAACCGCTGCGTCGAGGAAACGGTCGCGGAACTGGGCGTCGACGCGGTCGCCGCGGTGACGAAAAACCTGGGCTCCCTGCCCGAGATTTTCGCCTCGCGGGCCGAAATCCGCCTGCTTCTCGCGAAAATCATCGAGAACGCCATGGGCGCCGTGGAGGCCGCGGGCGACCGCGAAGGCGCCATCCGCATCGACACCTCCGCCAGGGACAACGATATCCTCGTCACGATCATCGACAACGGGGTGGGGATTACGCAGGACCGGCGGAAAAAGATATTCAGGCCGTTTTACACTTCGCGCGAGGGCGCGATGGGCGTCGGGCTGACGCTGGCCGAGCACCTGGCGAAAAAATACGACGGCCGCATACGGGTCAATTCGCTCCCCGGACAGGGAACGATGACCCGCATTACCCTGCGCGCGCACGCACTCGATGCCTCCGATTAATCCGCTGCGTTCGATCGCCCCCCCTCCGCCTCCGCCGCGGAAGGGGCGGCAAGGGGGAAACAGTATATTGAAAGCGGCGGCGGCCCGTATCGGCCTGGTCGTTTCGGCGATGCGCTCGGCGGAACGGCCGCGGCGGCTCGGCGCGGCCCGTATCGGCCGCGCCGTTTCGGCGGCGCGGTCGCCGGGTTGGCCGCCGCGACTCGGAGCCACCCATATCGGCCTGGCCGTTTCGGCGGTACTGATCGGCGCGGCGATCGTGCTCTACGCAAGACTCGGCGGCGAAGGCGAGCGCAACTACCGCGAGGCGATCGCGCTCGTGCAGCGCATCCAGCTGCTGTCTTCCGACTGGAGCGTCGATCTGACCCGCGTCAGATCCAACCCGATGTCGGATTTCGACTCGCTCGCGGCCTTTATCCCCCGCATGGACGGCCTCAAGGCCGATCTGCGGAGCGCGGCGCGGAGCGCCCCCGATCTGCCCGACCGCCTGGCCGGCGAGATCGCCGCCTATCTCAGCTCGGTCGATGCAAAGGAAGAGCGCATCGAGCGCTTCAAAACCGGATACGCGGTGGTGCGCAACTCCGCGCGCTACCTGTCGCTCGCCGCCGACAACGTCATCGAGCGCAGCCGCCGCGCCGGCGCCGCCGATCTGCCCGTCGCCGTCGACGCGCTGGCGGCGGGCATCGAAGCGTACCTCGCCGCGCCGACCCCCGCCGCCGAGGCCCGCCTGGGCGCCGCGGTCGGGAGATTGCGCGGCGACAGCGCCCGGCATCCGCCGCCGGTGGCCGGCGCGCTGGCGAACATGCTCGACCACGCCGAGGTGCTGCTGACGCGCCACGGGCCGACCGAGGCGATGTTCCGCGCCGCCACCTCGAGCGAGATTTCCGACCTGTCGGACCGGCTCGTCGGCTATCTGGACTTCGAACTCGTCATGCGGCAAGAGCTCGTCATGCGGTACGAGCGCGGCGTGCTGGCCATCGTCGGCGCGCTGGCGCTGTTGTGGGCCGTACTGGCGTTCCGGCGGCAACGGTCCGGCGAGCGGACGGCGGACGCCGCCGCGGCCGCGGCGGCGGCGGCGGCCGCGGAAACGCCCGACACAACTACAACCGAGGAGACGGAGCCGATGCTCTACTATCGCGGCGTGCCGGTGCGGCCCGCCGAGGCCCCCGAGGCCCCCGAAGCGGCGCCCGCGCCGGACGGCGGCGAAACCCCCGAAACCGTGGCGGCGGCCGAACCCGAAATCGCGCCCGCGCCCGCGCCTGAAATGGCAGCCGAATCCGCGGCCGGACCCGCGGCCGAACGCAAGGCCCAACCCAAAACTCCGGCGGCGCCCGCCTTGGCCGCCGCCGCGCCCGCCGCCGGCGCGGCGCCGAGCGTCGAAAAGGCGCTCGAATACGGCTTTGCGGTCGAATGCGCGGCCAGCGCCCTGGCGCAATCCGCCGAACGCATCTCCGCCGGCGTCGAAAGGCTGCGCGCCGCCGATACCGGCGAGAACACGGAAGCCGCGGCCATCGCGGCCGGAATGCTGCGCGAAGCCGGCAGCCTCGCCGACATGGCGAAACGCCTCTCCATACTGGCGCAAACCGTCGACGGCGCACGCGACGGCGCGATAATCGACATCGACGAATGCATCGACGAAGCGGTCGCCGCGCTCGGCGCCGAAAACGCCGCCTCGGTGGTCCGCACGCGCGGCGAACTCCCCGAGGCGTTCGCCTCGAAAACCGAAATCCGCCTGCTGCTGACGAAAGTCCTTGAAAACGCCCTGCGCGCGGTGGAGGACGCCGGCGACCGCGAAGGCACGATCCGCATCGACACCGCCGCCCGGGACGAGGCCATCCTCATTACCGTCATCGATAACGGCGTCGGAATTACGCAGGAGCGGCGGAAAAGCATCTTCAGGCCGTTTTTCTCGTCGCGCAACGACGCCATCGGCGTCGGCCTGACGCTGGCCGAGCATCTGGCGAAAAAGTACGACGGCGGCATCCGCGTCAACTCGCTCCCCGGCCAGGGAACGATGACCCGCATCACCCTGCGCGCCGCCTCCGCCTGACGCGCGCGCCGTCACACGACCCGCACGGCGATTCGGTGCATGGCGTTGTTGACATACCCCCCGGGGTTCCACGGGGCCGAAAACGGCTGGCCGACGCCGCGGTCATCGGTCGCGCGCGCCAATATCTCGTAATACCCCGTTCCGGGGAACGACAAATCCGCCGACCACCGCTGCCAGGCGCCGGGATTGGGCGGCGGCGCCAGGGCGGCGCGGCGCCACGTCGCGCCGCAATCGGCGGAGACGTCGACGCGCGCGACCGCGCCATCCCCCGCCCACGCGTGGCCCGCCACCGTCAGCGCGCGCCCGCGCATCGATAGCCCCGTCTCCGGCGTCGTAATCAGCGATTTCACCGGCATGGCCCCGAGTATCGTCATCGCGCTGTCCGGGACCCGTTCGCCGGGCGCGACGGGCCGGGCGGGAACGCGGTAAGAGCCGCCGGTCATCCCCGGGCCGTCATGCACATCGCCGCGCAGCCGGATGCGGCGCAGCCATTTCTGCGAGCACGAGCCCGGCCAGCCGGCGATAACCAGCCGCAGCGGCGCGCCGTGCGGCGGGGGCAGCGGCGCGCCGTTCATGCCGAAGGCGATCAGGTTGTTCGGGTCCATCGCCTTGCCGATCGGAACGCCGCGCGAGAGCGGCGGCTTGCCGTCCGCGCCCGATACGGCGGCGTCGGCGCCTTCGTGCGCGGTCCAGGCGGCGCCGCTCCTCGCGCCCGCGGCGCGGAGAACATCGGCCAGGCGGACGCCGGTCCACTCGGCGCACGCGACCGCGCCGTGCGTCCACTGCGCGCCGTGCGTCGGCGGGTCGAAGAACGCGCGGCCGTTGCCGGCGCACTCGATAACGAGCCGCCGCGTCACGACCTCGAACCGCCGCGCCAGCTCGCCGACGCCGAGGCTCAGGGGCGCATCGACCAGCCCGTCGACCCGCAGCCGCCAGGTGTCCGCGCTCGTATCCTCGGGCGCGAGCCCGTTGTTGCGAACGAAGTGCCGCGATACGGGCGTTACATCATCGTCGAGCAGATGCGGCGGCGTCTCGGCATTGAACGGCCGCTCCCCAAGCACCGCGAGCCCCTCCTTCCCCGCCATCGCGCGCTACTCCTTGGGTATCTGTACCGAAATGCCGACCCCGCCGCCCGCCGCTCCCCGGCCCCCGCGGCATCGAGACGCGCGCGCAAGACGCACACGCCAACCCCGCCGAAGGCGGGGCCCGGGACCGCGGGCATCCTGCCCGCACGTTTGCGCCATGCGCGGCGCCGGCGAGCAAGCACGCCCCCCGCCCCCCGCTCGCCCGAGGCCGGGATTGTGGAGACGTGCGGCCTGGAAGGCCGCGGTCCCGGGCCCCGCCTTCGGCGGGGTTGCGGCGGCATACGCCTGCCTAGTCGAACACGGGAGGCGGGCGGTAGCGGCGCTCTTTGCGCGGCGGCGCGAGGGTCTCCGTCCGGGGTTCCGGCGCGAGCAGCAACTCCTTCAGCGTGAGGGGCGTTTCTTCGCGTAGCCGCCGCCATTCGCCGATGGGCGCGAGCACGGCGGTTTCCACGCCGCGCCGGGTTACGATTTGCGGTCCTTCGCTGATGCTCGCGTCAAGCAACGCGCCGAACCGGGCTCTCGCTTCGCGAACCGTCCACGCCATGCCGGCGCCCCTTTCCGTGTTGCCGCCGCTGCCGTTCATAACGCCGCGGCGCGCGCGGCGCAAGGCGCGCTTCCTGCGCCGTCGCGCCGAAGGCGCGGACCGCCTGGGTGCGCGGGCGTCTCGCCCGCACGTTCCCGCAAGCCGCGATGATGGCAAGGAGGCGCGCCCGCCCGCCCCGGGCCCGGCCGAGCCCCGCAATGCCCCGCAACCGCCCCCCGCAACCGCCGGGCCCGACCGCCCCGCGACCGCCGAAGCCCCGCCCGCCTCGAACAGGCGAAACGGCAGCAATGCTGAGCGCCCGTACCGAAACGCCAACCCCGCCGAAGGCGGGGCCCGGGACCGCGGGCATCCTGCCCGCACGTTCCCGCGCGGCGCGGCGTCGGCAGGGAAGCGCGCGCGCCACCCCCACGAAGCGCGAGGTTGCGCGGCGCGCGGGGCGGGGCTAGTGTACGGGCGCGGGCGGCGGAAAACCCCAAGGAGGGGGGGAGCGCGTGAGCGAACAAGGCGTTACGATTGTCGAGCCGGCGGGGCTGCCCGTGCGGGAAGGAAGCCGGTATCCGAAGCCCTACGACGCCGAGTGCCGCGGCGCGCGCCGCGTCGCGCTCGGCAACGCGGGGGGACTTACGCAGTTCGGCGTCAACCTCGTCACGCTGGCGCCCGGCGCGTGGTCGTCGCAACGGCACTGGCACAGCCATGAAGACGAGTTCGTATGGGTCGTTTCCGGCGAGCTGACGCTGGTCAGCGATGCGGGCGAGGCGACGCTGCGGCCGGGCATGGGGGCGGCGTTCCGCGCCAGCGCGGCCGACGGCCATCATCTCGTCAACCGGAGCGAAGCCGAGGCGGCATACATCGAAGTCGGGACGCGCCGCGGAGCGGAGGACAGCTGCAACTACCCGGATATCGACCTGCACCTGGCGGACGACGGCGCGGGGCGGCGGCGCTTCTTTCGCAAGTCGGGGGCGCCTTGCGGCGCCGGAGGGCAGGCAACGTCCCCGGTCTCCCCGGTTGCGCGCGGGGCGCGCGGGGGGTAGGGTCGCGGCCGACGCCCGCGCGCGGCGCGGGGAACGGGAGACGCGATGAAACCCCTTTCGCGCCTGCGCGCGCTACTGGCGAA
The DNA here is from genome assembly GCA_965201115.1 of Alphaproteobacteria bacterium. Taxonomy (GTDB): domain Bacteria; phylum Pseudomonadota; class Alphaproteobacteria; order UBA7887; family UBA7887; genus JANQOH01. The sequence continues at coordinate 2,739,575 of OZ241745.1, read as the reverse complement.
AACCGACGGCGCGACGGCGCTCGAATACGGCCTGATCGCGGCCCTGATCGCCGTCATCGTCATTGTGGCGGCGAGCGCGGCCGCGCCCGATCTCGACGCGCCGTTTCCGCTTCCCGGCGCGCCGGGCGCGGATTGACCGCGGCGCGGCGGCGCGCACAAGCGAGGACGCCATGACGGTAACGCGCAGACGTTTCATGACCGGGCTGGCCGGCGCGGGGGCGCTGGCGGCGGGCCTCGGCGCGCGCGGCGCGGCGGGCGAGAACGACGCAATCCCCGTCGCCGCCATACTCGACGGCTCGGGCGTGCTCGATATCTACGGCCGCCCGATGATCGACTGCGCGCGGCTGGCCGCCGACGAGACCAACGCCGCCGGCGGGCTGCTCGGCCGCCCGGTGGACCTGCTGCTCTACGACGCGCAATCGGACCTGCAACTCTACCGGCAATACGCCAACCGGGCGGCGCTGCGCGACCGCGCGGCGGTGGTTCAGGCGGGCATAACCAGCGCGTCGCGCGAGGCGATCCGCCCCATCCTGCGGCGCTACGAAACGCTCTATTTCTACAACACGCAATACGAGGGCGGCGTCTGCGACCGCAATATCTTCTGCACGGGCTCGACCCCGGCGCAGACGGTGGCGAAATTGACGCCGGAAATCGTGCGGCGCTGGGGCAAGCGCATCTACGTTCTCGCCGCCGACTACAACTACGGCCAGATCACCGCCCGCTGGGTGGCGCGGTATGCGCGCGAGAGCGGCGGCGAAGTGGTGGATACGGAGTATTTCCCGCTCGACGTCACCGATTTCCGCGCCGCCATCGGCAATATCCAGGCCGCCGCGCCCGACATCGTCGTTTCGGTGCTGGTCGGCGGCGCGCACATGTCGTTCTACCGCCAATGGGCCGCGGCGGGGATGAAAAGCCGCATCCCGATGGCCTCCACCACCTTCGGCGTCGGCAACGAACACCATGCGCTCGCGCCCGAGGAGAGCGAGGGAATCGTCGCGTGCTACGGCTATTTCGCCGAGCTCGGCAGCGCGGCCAACAAGGCCTTTCTCGCGCGCCTCGCGGCGGCCTACGGCGACCGCGCGCCGGCGGTCAACGAGCTCGCCGCGCGGTCGTGGGAAGGCTTCATGCTGTGGGCCGAGGCGGTGCGGCGCGCCGGCGCACTCGACCGCATGGCGGTCATCGAGGCGCTGGAGGACGGCCTCGCGATCGACGGCCCGAGCGGCCGCGTCGCCATCGACCCCGCGACCCACCACATCGTGCAATCGGTGTACCTGGCGGAGGTCGAGAACGGCGCGTTCCGCGTGTTCGCCGGGTTTCCGGCGCAGCCGCCGGCCGATACCGCGGCGGTGTGCGACCTGAAGGCGAACCCGCACGATACGGCCATGTACGAAATCGACGTCGATGCGTAGCGCCGGGCCGCGCGGTCTGCGGCCCGCGGCGCCCGTATCGACGGCGAACGCCGCGGCCCCGCGCACGATGCGCTGACGCGCCGGCGCGGGGCGCGGCGATGGATTTCGTGGCGGTCGCGGTTCTGCGCGTCCTCGCCGGCGTCGCCGTTCTTGCGCTGCTCGCCATCGGGCTGGCGGTTATTTTCGGCGCGATGCGGGTCATCAACCTCGCGCACGGCGAGTTCCTGATGCTCGGCGGCTACGCGGCGATCCTGGCGGAGGCGGGCGGCGTAAACCTGTGGATCGCCATGTTCGTTATCGCGCCGCTCGCGGTGGGCGCGCTGGGGCTGGCGGCGGAGCGCCTGTTGATACGCCGCCTCTACGGGCGCATGACCGATACGCTGCTGGCGACATGGGGGCTCGGGCTCCTGCTGTCGGGCGCGGTCGCGATGGCGTTCGGCAACACGGTGCGCGGGGTTTCGGCGCCGCTCGGCGCGTTCGGCATCGGCGATTTCACCGTCAGCGCCTACGATCCGGTTTTGATCGCGGCGGCGATCGGCGTTTATGCCGGCGCGCATTTCACGCTGCGGCGCACGCGGGCGGGGCTGCGCGCGCGGGCGGCGATGCAGGACCCGGCGCTGGCGGCCGCGCACGGCGTGGATACCGCGCGCGTCCGCGCCGCGGCCTTCGCCGCCGGCGCGGCGCTGAGCGGCCTCGCCGGCGCGCTGCTCGCCCCCGTGTCGGGCGTCGTCCCGACCATCGGGCTCGCCTATGTCGCCAAGGCGTTCGTGACCGTCATCGCGGGGGGCATGGCCGCCGTGGGCGGCGCGGCCGCGGCCTCGGCGCTGTTGGGAACGGTCGGCGCGGCCGTCGAGTTCGCGTCCGGCCCGGTCATGGGCGAAGTCGCGCTGCTGGCGGCGGCCATCGTCATCGTGCGCATATGGCCGCGCGGCCTCGCCGGGCGGCTCCAGGGGCGGTTCGCGGGGGGCGGGGCGTGACGGCGGCGGGCTGGGGCCACGCGGGCGCGATCGCGGCCGGGCTCGCGCTCGCCGCCGTCCTCCCGGAAACGCTATCGCTGTTCGCGGTCGTGAACGCGACCGATTTCGTCGTCATGGCGATACTGGCGCTGAGCCTGGGCCTCGCCTGGGGGTTCGGCGGGATCGTGTGTTTCGGCCACACGGCGTTTTTCGGCCTCGGCGGCTACGCCTATGCGGTGGCGGCGATCAATTTCGGCGATTCGACGCTCGCGGCGCCGGTCGCGGTGCTGGTTCCGGCAGCTTTCGCCCTCGCCCTGGGCTGGTTCATGTTCTACGGGCGGATCGGCGACGTCTATGTGGGCGTCGTCACGCTGACGGTCACGCTGATCCTGTTCAAACTGGCCAACGGCGCGGCCGGGCCCGGCGCGGCGATCGGCGCGGCGCGCCTCGGCGGCGCAAACGGAATGCCTTCCGCGCCGCCGCTCAACGCGCCGTTCGACCCCTCCGCGCCGCTGGGGCCGGAAGCGGCGTTCCGCGCCGCCATGATCGCGCTCGTGCTGTGCTACGCGGCGTGCGTGGCGCTGTTGAACGCGCCGTTCGGGCGCGTCGCGGTCGCGATACGCGAAAATCCCCTGCGCGCCGAACTCCTGGGCTACGACATCCGCTGGCGGCGGACGGCGTTGTTCGCCATTTCGGCGGCGATGGCGGGCGTGGCGGGCCTGTTGTTCGCCAGCACCTCGCTGGTGACGCCGGCCATGTTCGGGCTGGGCGCCGCGGCGCAGCTGCTGGTGTGGGTCGTGGCCGGCGGGCTGGGCACGCTGATCGGCCCGATACTCGGCGCGGTGGGCATCCAGTATCTGACAATGCAGGCGGGCGCGCTCGGCGCCGTCCACCCGGCGCTGTCGCGCGTGGATTCGCACGCCGTGCTCGGCGCGGTGCTGATCGCGGCGGTGCTCGCGGCGCCGAAAGGGCTGTGGCCGCTGCTGCGGCGCGCGGCGGCCGCGGCGGCGCGCGCGGCGCGGTGACGCCGCTGCTCGAGGTTTCCGGGCTCGCGGTACGGTTCGGCGGCGTCGCGGCGCTCGACGGGCTGGACCTCGCGCTCGCCCCCGGCGCGCTGCTCTGCCTGATCGGCACCAACGGCGCGGGCAAGAGCACGCTGCTGAAATGCCTCGCCGGCCGGCTGCGCCCGTCGGCGGGGCGCATCCGCCTCGACGGCGCCGACGTAACCGGGCGGCCGCCGCACGCGATGGCGGCGGCGGGACTCGGCCTGAAAACCCAAACGCCGAGCCTGTTCGAAGCGCTTGCGCCGGCGGAGCATTGCCGGCTGGCCGCGCGCGGCGCCGCGGGCGCGGCGTGGCTCGAGCGCGTCGGGCTGGCGGACCGCGCCGGCATTCCGGCGGCGCGCCTGTCGCACGGCGAACGGCAGATGGCCGAGCTCGCCGCCGTCCTCGCGGCGCGCCCGCGGCTGGCGCTGCTCGACGAGCCCACGGCGGGATTGACCGCCGCGGAGGCGGACCGCGCGGCGGAGATCGTGCGCGGCCTCGCCGGCAAGACGGCGGTCATCGCGGTCGCGCACGACATGCGGTTCGTCGCCGCGCTGGATTGCCCGGTGGCGGCGCTGGCCGGCGGGCGCATCGTCGCGCGCGGCGATTTCGCGCGCGTCATCGCCGCCCCCGCCGTGCGCGCCGCCTGGCTCGGCGCGCCGTAGGCGCAACAACACGGACCGCCTGGGTTGTCTAATACCAAGGGCTATTGATGTTGACTCGTTAATATTGTCTGTTTGACGGCGATATGATTTGGTTATGTTCTTGTTCGGCCACCCAAAGGGGGTAGTGCGATGACGATAGCGTTGCGAACGGACTTTGACGCGGTTCGGGTTCGTGCGGCGGCTCGGGCGGCGGGGGATAGCGCCCAGGCGTGTCGGCTCTTGTCGATTGCGGCGGTGTACGAGGGGAAGTCACGCGCCGAGGCTGCGTTGTTGGGCGGGATGAGCCGTCAAACGCTTCGGGACTGGGTGCGTCGCTTCAACGCCGAGGGTCCGGACGGCCTTGCGAGCCGCAAGGCTCCGGGGGCGCGTCGGCGGTTGAGCGCGGAGCAGTTGGCGGAGCTGGCTGAGCTCGTCGAGACCGGCCCCGATCCGCAGACCGACGGCGTGGCGCCCCGGCGTCGCGTTGACCTGCGGGCGGAGATCGAGCGCCGGTTCGGGGTGGAGTATCATGAGCGCTCGGTGTCGCGGCTTCTCCACGAGCTGGGGTTTTCGCACATGAGCGCGCGTCCGCGGCATCCGAAGCAGGATGCGGAGGTCGTTGACGCATATAAAAAAAGTCTTCCCCCAAGCCGTGAGCGCGCGGGTTGCCGAACTGCCCGAAGGGACCGGGTTCGAGATATGGTGGCAGGACGAGATGCGGCTCGGCCAAAAGAACGGGCTGGTGCGTCAATGGGCGCACACGGGCACGCGACCGCGCCAGTTGCGTGACCTGCGCTACGGTAGCGCGTATCTGTTCGGCGCCATCTGCCCGGCGCGCGGCGCCGGCGCCGCGGTCGTCATGCCCATGGCGAACACCGAGGCAATGCAACACCACATCGACGAGATTGCGCGCATCGTCCGGCCCGGCGCTCATGCCATTCTCCTGCTCGACGGCGCTGCTTGGCACACCGCCGACGCGCTCGAATGGCCGCGCAATATCAGCCCCTTGCTGCTGCCGCCATACGCGCCCGAACTCAACCCGGTCGAGAACATATGGCAGTATCTGCGCCAGACGTGGCTATCCAACCGCGTCTTCGAGAGCTACGGCGACATTGTCGATGCCGCCTGCGACGCTTGGAACCGCCTGATCGCCATGCCGGAGAAAATCACATCCATCGGCACGCGAAAATGGGCACAGAAAGGTCAACATCAATAGCCGTTGGTATAATTCCGGCTACTCGGTCAACCCTCCTCCGGGTCCGTTCGCTGCCTTCCGTTCCGCCGGGAGCATGGTTGTCTGCGAAGTCATCGCCGTGCTTTCGAGTGGCGCGCTTCATGATGGCGTTCGTCGGCGTTGGCGTCCCAATGTGCGCGTCGCACTCCCGGACCGGCCTTGCCCTTTCGGGCGGGGGCGCGGTCCGACTTGCATTCCAGGCAGCGGGATCGCCTCCGCTACCGTCCCGGCGGGGACGGGGCTTTCCGCCGAAGCGGAACCGTGTTGTCTCCTGTTCGTTGTTCAGCTGCCTCCGGGCGCGTTCGGGGCGCGCGGCGGCGGCGCTGCGTGTAGTCCACCGAGAAACGCAGCGCAGCGCCGCCGCCGCGCGCCCCGAACGCGCAACCCGCGCCGTGCGGGCGTGGCGGGCGCTGTCACGCGCGCTGCCCCTTGCCTGCCCGGCGCGGCGCCGGCGGCCTACGCCGCTTCCGCCGCGTCCGGCCAGCGGAAGGGCTCGCCGCTCACCAGCATGCGATGCAGGATGACCGCCAGCCGCCGCGCCAAGGCCACGCACGCCTTCTTGAAACCGCTTCGCTTGCGCAACCGCCGCGCCCAGTCCTTGAGCGGATGACCGCGCTTGACCCGCGTCAGCAGGCAAGCCGCGCACTCGTACAGCAGCGACCGCACGCCGGGATCGCCGTGGCGCGATATGCGCCCCGTCCAGTCCATCTCCCCCGATTGACGCCGACGCGGCACAAGCCCCACATACGCGCCCACAGATCGCGAATCGGCAAACCGCGCCGCATCGCCCAGGTTCGCAACCAGCGCCACAGCCGTCATCGGCCCCACGGCCGGAGCCGTCATCGACAGCCGGCAGGCCTTGCTGGCCCGCGCCCGCGCCTCCACCTGCCTGGTGAGCGCCTTGAGCGAATGCAGCGTCTGCGCCAGCGAAACCAGCAACGGCTCCACCGCTTCCTGCAGCGGCGTATCCATGACCGCCTCGCGAACCCGCGCCGAAAACCGGCCCGAACCCTTCGAAAGCCGAATCCCCGCCGAACCCAGGATGCCCCGGACCGTGTTCTCCGCGTCGCGGCGCTGGCGCACCATAAGCCCCCGCGCGCGCAACAGCGCCTGCGTATTCGCGTCCCAAGCCCGCTTCACCGAAACCGGGGGGCAGAACTTCGTGCGCGCGATATCCGCCGGCAACGCCGCGTCCTTCGCATCCGTCTTGTTCGTCCGAAGGCGAAGCACCGCGTGAACGCGCCGAGCGTCCACCACATCCACGGCCTGCCCCAACGCCTCCATCTCGCGCGCCAGCCAGCCCGAATACGTCCCCGTCTCCATGACCACGCGCGCCGGCGACGGGCAGTGCTCGCGCACCGCCGCAAACAACGCCGCCGGATCCGTCGCAACCTTGCCCGCGACAACCGTCGCACCCGCATCGTTCTTGACGCAAAACGCCGTCTCTTCCTTCGACACGTCGAAACCGACATACTCCGCCATGGTCGCTCTCCCTGTTGGGTCCGTGAGTGGGGCGCACAACCCTGCGTGCGCAGCCCCGCATGATAGACCCGGGAGAGCGGCCGACCGGAATTATCCCATGTGCGCGGGCGTCTCGCCCGCGCGTCCCGCCGCGCCGAGAGCCGCCATGAGGGGCGCGCCGCTCGCGCTCTCCGACGGCGGCAACCCGCGGTATCGGGCAAGAAAAACCGCCGGCGGGGAAGCGCCGCGGGCCGGGCGCGCCCGGCCCCGGAGGCGTTTTCCCGGCGCCCTTGGCGGGGTGTGGAAAACCCGGTGCATAACGCGCGGAATGCGGCGGGGCGGCGCGGGTTGCGGAATTCCCGGGGTTTGCGCGCCGAATCGGCCGAATTCCGGCAACCGATTGAAATTACTGGCGTAATGTATTACGCTCCGGTTATCCCCGACATGACGCCAACAAGCGGAACGGCGCGCCGCGTATCGCGGCAAGGCAAGGCAAGCACTGTGAACGAATTTCCGCGATACGGCAAAGCAAAGGCTATTCGCGGTAGCCTTGCTCCACTTCCACTCCCACCGAAGAAGCGCGTTCGTACACATCGGGCTTGTCCACGCGGACCCGCGCGCGCCGGACCCTGCGGTCGCGCAAACACAGGGCGGCGATGCGCTCGGCGAGCGTTTCCACCAGGTCGACGTGGCCGCCGCCCGCCAGCCGCTCGATGCCCTCCACGATGCGTTCGTAGGAGACGACCGCGGCGATGCTGTCGCGGTGCTCGGCGCCGGGTTCGGCGAGGGTCAGGGCGACGTTGACGATCACGCGCTGGCGGCGGCCCCGTTCGTGCGGGTGGACGCCGATCGCGCATTCGAGCTCGAGGTCGCGGACGAACAGCGTCCGCCGCACGGTTCGCGGCGCGGTCATTCCGCGGGCGCGGCCGCGGGGTCGGCGTGCTGCCAGCCCAGGTGCTGGCCGCCGTCGAGAGCGATCATCTGGCCGGTCATGGAAGGCGTTTCGAGGATGAAACGCACGGCGGCGGCGATATCGGCCGCGGCGATCGGCGCGCCGAGCGGCAGGCGCCGCGCCTGAGCGGCGAACTGCTCCGCCGATTGCCGCGGGCTCGGCAGGGTCGGCCCCGGGCCGATGGCGTTGACGCGGATGCGCGGCGCCAGCGCCAGCGCCAGCGTCTGCGTCAACGTCCAAAGGCCCGCCTTGCTCAGCGTGTACGACACGAAATGCGGCGTCAGGTTCCACACGCGCTGATCGACCAGGTTGACGATATTTCCGCGCCGATCCGCCGGCAGGGCGGCGGCCACGGCCTGCGACAGGACGAACGGCGCGCGCAGGTTGACCGCCATGTGCCGGCTCCAGCTCCCGGCGGTGGCGCCGGCGACCGTGTCGCGCTCGAAAATCGAGGCGTTGTTGACCAAAACGGTCACCGGGCCGAGAGCGTCGGCCGCCGCCGCCGCGAGGCCCGCCGCCGCGCCCTCGTCGCTCAGATCGGCGCGCAGAGCGGCGGCGGAGCCCCCGCCGCCGACAATGCGCGCAACCGCGTCGTGCGCCGCGGCGCGCGACGCGCGGTAGTGGACGGCCACCGCGTGCGTCGGCGCCAGGGCGAGCGCCATGGCCCGGCCGATGCGGTTCGCCGCGCCGGTAACCAGCGCCGTCCCGGGCGGAAGCTCCGGCACGCGGCGCCGGGGCCGCCCGGACGCCTAGAGGCCGAAAATGTTGCCTACGTAGGTAACGCTCTCGACGTCGCCGGCGCGGAAGCGCCCGTTGCCCAGGTACTCCCAGGCGTCGCAGGAATCGTCCCAGTTCGGGTTTTCCCACTCCACGCAGTACGAGCCGTCGCCGCGCACCGTGTATCGCCCCTGCGACATGTATCTCATGCCGTCGCAGATTGTCTCCGCGGAAACCCGGCCGCCGATGGTCCGGTACTGGTGGCGTTCGCAGCCGTCCGGCATGAACGCCACGACCGTGGTGTTGACCGCATGGGTCTCGATAGCGGCCGGATCCGTGACCCCCATCGCGATATCGTCCTGCACGGCCATCGGCGCGAAATCCAGGCCCGAAAACAGGGCGTCGCTCCCCGCCGGCTGGCCCATATCCGGTTGCCGGCACCCCGCCGCGGCGAGCAGCGCCAGGACGGCCCCGAGCATTCGTAACGTCATCGTTTCCTCCTCCCCGTTGGTTCCCCCGCCCCGGGCCGCGCGCCGGCGCGGCCGCCAAGGCGGCAAGGCCCCGATTGTATTGCGCGGCGGTTACGGGTCAATGCGGTTTCCGGCGCGCTTTCGCGCGGCTTTGGGCGCCGCGCGCGCTCCGCGCGGAGCCGCGCCGAGTTCCGCCGTTTCGAGGCGCCGGATTTCGTCGCGCAAACGCGCCGCTTCCTCGAACTCCAGATTGCCGGCGTGCTCGCGCATCCGGCGCTCGATGTCGGCGATATGCGCCTTGAGATTGTGCCCGATGAGGCGGGCGGTTTCGTCGCCGCCGGTATCCACGGTGACGTAATCGCTTTCGCAGACGCCTTCCAGAATGTCGCCGATTCCCTTCTTCACCGATTCCGGGGTAATGCCGTTGGCGGCGTTGTAGGCCTGTTGTTTCTCGCGCCGGCGGTCGGTTTCGCCGATGGCGGCCTCGAGCGAGCCGGTCATCCGGTCGGCATAGAGGATGCAGCGCCCCTCGGCGTTGCGCGCCGCGCGCCCGATGGTCTGGATCAACGACGTCTGCGAGCGCAGGAACCCTTCCTTGTCGGCGTCGAGAATGGCCACCAGCGCGCATTCGGGAATGTCGAGGCCCTCGCGCAGCAGGTTGATGCCGATCAGTATGTCGAACGCGCCGAGGCGCAGGTCGCGCACGATCTCGATGCGCTCCAGCGTATCGATGTCGGAGTGGAGATAGCGCACCCGCAGGCCCGCTTCGCCGAGATACTCCGTCAGGTCTTCCGCCATGCGCTTCGTCAGCGTGGTGACGAGCACGCGCTGCGCCTTTTCCGCGGCGGCGCGGCATTCGGCCAACAGGTCGTCCACCTGCGACGACGCGGGCCGCACGATGCACACCGGGTCGATCAGGCCGGTGGGGCGGATCACCTGTTCGGCGAAGACGCCGCCCGTGCGCTCGAGCTCCCACGGCCCCGGCGTGGCCGAGACATAGATCGTCTGCGGCCGCATCGCTTCCCATTCCTCGAACTTGAGCGGGCGGTTGTCCACGCATGAGGGCAGGCGAAAGCCGTGTTCCGCCAGGGTGGATTTGCGCTTGTAGTCGCCGCGGTACATGCCGCCGAGCTGCGGCACGGCGACGTGGCTCTCATCGACGATCAGCAGCGCGTTTTCGGGCAGGTATTCGAACAGCGTCGGCGGCGGCTCGCCCGGCGCGCGCCCCGTCAGGTAGCGCGAATAGTTCTCGATGCCCGCGCAGCTGCCGCACGCCGCGATGGTTTCGAGGTCGAAGCGGGTGCGCTGCTCCAGCCGCTGCGCCTCGAGCAGCCGGCCCTGGGCCGAGAGCTCCGCCAGCCGCTCCTCGAGCTCGGCGCGGATGCCGGCGAGCGCCTGCCGCACGGTCGGGCGCGGCACCACATAGTGGCTGTTGGCGTACACGCGCACCCCCGCGAGGCGATCGGCGATCTCGCCGGTCAGCGGGTCGATCTCGACGATCTCCTCGATCTCGTCGCCGAACAGCGAGAGCCGCCAGGCGCGGTCCTCGTAATGCGCGGGGAATATCTCGACGGCGTCGCCGCGCACGCGGAACGCGCCGCGCGTGAAATTCGTGTCGTTGCGGCGGTATTGCAGCTCCACCAGCCGCCGCAGCAGAACGTCGCGGTCGATCTCGCCGCCCGTCTCGAGGTCGATGGTCATTTGCGAATAGGTCTCGACCGAGCCGATGCCGAATATGCACGACACGCTGGCGACGATGATGACGTCTTCCTGTTCGAGCAGGGCGCGCGTGGCGGCGTGGCGCATGCGATCGATCTGCTCGTTGATCGAGGCGTCTTTCTCGATATAGGTGTCGGTGCGCGGCACATAGGCTTCGGGCTGGTAGTAGTCGTAATAGCTGACGAAGTAGTTGACCGAATTGTCGGGAAAGAACGCGCGCATCTCCCCGTAGAGCTGCGCCGCCAGCGTCTTGTTCGGGGCGAGGACGAGGCTCGGCCGCGCCAGCGTCTGGATGACCTGCGCCATCGTGTAGGTCTTGCCCGAGCCGGTGACGCCGAGCAGAACCTGGTCGCGCTCGCCCTGGCGGAGGCCCGAGACGAGCTCCCCTATCGCCCGCGGCTGATCGCCGGCGGGCCGGAACTCCGAGGCCAGCCGGAACGGGGCGGCTTCCGCCGGCGCCGGCAAGGCTGTCGCGACGCTCGCCATGCCCCCACTATCCGCCCGCGCCGCGGCCAATGCAATCGGCCCGCGGGAGGGCGGCGCCCCCCCAACCCGCCGAAGGCGGGGCCCGGGACCGCGGGCATCCTGCCCGCACGTTTGCGGCAGGCGCGGCGCCGGCGGGAAAGCGCGTCCGCCGCGCCCGCCGAACGACCCGGCAGCCATTACCCCCGCCATAACCGACCGATAGCCCCGCCGCGCAAGCCCCCGCAGGGGAGGACCATGGTCCTCTCCCGCCCCCCGCCCCAAAACGCTTTAATATCCGCATGACCGACGCACACACCGCCGCCGTCCCCGCCGACGGCGAGCCACGCGCAGCCGCCGCGCCCGACCCCGCCGCAGCCGCGCCCGCCGAACCCCAAACCCAAACCCAAACCCCCGGCGACCCCCTCCGCCACAACCGCGGAAACCGATCCACAATCGCCGACCTCCCCAACACCGTCCGAGCCGATATCTGCCGCGAAATCCGCGCCGGAACCCCCGACACCGCCATCGCCGAAACCCTCCGCGCGCGCGGATACCCCGTATCCCGATCCGCCATATACCGCTTCCGAAAAGCCGCCGCCGACAGCCTCGCACAATGGTCCGAAATCCGCGACGCAGCCGCCCTATGGAGCGAAGGCGGAACCCACGAAGCCCTCGCCGAAATGCTCCGCGTCGCCGCCTTCGCCATCGCCGCGCGCATCGACCCCGCCGCCCCCGATGCCGCCGACAACACCCGCGGCGTCGCCCGCATCGTCCGCGCCATCCGCGACCTCGCCGCCGCCGAAGCCGCGCAGAAAACCGCCGCCGCCCAGGCCGGCCCCCGCCGCGGCGCGCCCGGTTCCATCGACGACCCCCGCCTGCCCTCGCTCCCGCCCCCGAACACGTGGGACGCCGACGCCCAGGCCGCCGCCAACCCCGGCCCCCCCAAGCCGCCCCGCCGCCCGTGGACCGACCAAGACTGGCTGGAATACGACAGACACATCCAGGAGGGCGAACGCAAGGCCCGCGAAGCCGAACGCGAACGCCGCGAGGCCGAACGCGAATACGAACCCGCGCACGACCCCGAAACCGCCGAACGCCCCGCCGCCGAAGCCCCCCGAGCCCCGCGGAGCCCCGCAATGCCCCGCAACGCCGCCAAAGGCGCGAACTGCCCGGAACCGCGGGCGTCTCGCCCGCACGTTCCCGCAACGCGCGATGCCGGCAGGGAAGGCGCGCCCGCCCGCCCCGGGCCCGGCGGATCCCCGCAATGCCCCGCAACCGCCCCCCGGAACCGCCGGGCCCGGCCGCCCCGCGACCGCCGATGCCCCACCCGCCGCCGCCCCGCCCGCCCCGAACGGGCGAAACGGCAGCAATGTTGAGCGCCTGTACCGAAACGCCAACCCCGCCGAAGGCAGGGCCCGGGACCGCGGGCATCCTGCCCGCACGTTCGCGCCACGCGCGTCGTCGGCGGGGAAGCACGGCTCCCCGGCCCCCGCGGCATCGAAACGCGCGCGCGAGACGCACACGCCAACCCCGCCGAAGGCGGGGCCTGGGAGCGCGGGCGTCTCGCCCGCACGTTCGCGCCACGCGCGGCGCCGGCGATGAAGCGCCGCCGCCGCCCCCCGCTCCCCGGCATTCGCGCGGGTCGCCGACGTGCGGGCAGGATGCCCGCGCTCCCGGGCCCCGCCTTCGGCGGGGTTGCGCTTCCCCCCCGGAGGTCGCGCCGAAGGCGCGGACTTCCCGGGTGCGCGGGCGTCTCGCCCGCACGTTCGCGCCACGCGCGGCGCCGGCGGGGAAGGCGCGCCGGCTGCCCCATGCTCCCCAGTGCATGCAGCATCGAAACGCGCGCGCGAGACGCACACGCCAACCCCGCCGAAGGCGGGGCCTGGGAGCGCGGGCATCCTGCCCGCACGTTCGCGGCAGGCGCGTCGCCGGCAGGGAAGCGCCGCCGCCGCTCCCCGCTCCCCGGCATTCGCGCGGGTCGCTGACGTGCGGGCAGGATGCCCGCGCTCCCGGGCCCCGCCTTCGGCGGGGTTGCGCCTCACCACGGAGGTCGCGCCGAAGGCGCGGACTTCCCGGGTGCGCGGGCGTCTCGCCCGCACGTTCGCGCCACGCGCGGCGGCGCCGGCGGGGAAGCGCGCCCGCCGCCCCATGCTCCCCAGTGCATGCAGCATCGAAACGCGCGCGCGAGACGCACACGCCAACCCCGCCGAAGGCGGGGCCCGGGACCGCGGGCATCCTGCCCGCACGTTCGCGCCACGCGCGGCGCCGGCAGGGAAGCGCCGCCGCCGCTCCCCGCTCCCCGGCATTCGCGCGGGTCGCTGACGTGCGGGCAGGATGCCCGCGCTCCCGGGCCCCGCCTTCGGCGGGGTTGCGCTTCACCCCCCGGAGGTCGCGCCGAAGGCGCGGACTTCCCGGGTGCGCGGGCGTCCCCGCCCGCACGTTCGCGCCACGCGCGGCGGCGCCGGCGGGGAAGCGCGACCGCCGCCCCATGCTCCCCAGTGCATGCAGCATCGAAACGCGCGCGCGAGACGCACACGCCAACCCCGCCGAAGGCGGGGCCTGGGAGCGCGGGCATCCTGCCCGCACGTTCGCGCCACGCGCGGCGCCGGCGATGAAGCGCCGCCGCCGCCCCCCGCTCCCCGGCATTCGCGCGGGTCGCTGACGTGCGGGCAGGATGCCCGCGCTCCCAGGCCCCGCCTTCGGCGGGGTTGCGCTTCCCCCGGAGGTCGCGCCGAAGGCGCGGACTTCCCGGGTGCGCGGGCGTCTCGCCCGCACGTTCGCGCCACGCGCGGCGCCGGCGGGGAAGCGCGACCGCCGCCCCATGCTCCCCAGTGCATGCAGCATCGAAACGCGCGCGCGAGACGCACACGCCAACCCCGCCGAAGGCGGGGCCCGGGACCGCGGGCATCCTGCCCGCACGTTCGCGGCAGGCGCGGCGCCGGCAGGGAAGCGCGGCCGCCGCGCCCCGCTCCCCGGCGCCCGCGGCGTCGAAACGTGCGGGCGAGACGCCTGGCGCCCAGGAAGCGCGCCGCGCCCTGCTCGCCGGCATTCGCGCGGGTCGCCGACGCGCGGGCGGGGACGCCCGCGATCCCGGCGAAGCGCGCCGCCGCTCCCGGAAGGCCGGCTCCGAACGGTCGGCGCCGGCGAACCCCGGTACAGGGTTGTTGCGCCCGCGCGCCGCATGGTGTACGGTATCGATCCGCTGCCCGCCGGACCGGCGCGGCGCACGGAATTACCCGAGGAACTCCTCTTCGTGACAATTGCCCCGCTGTATCGAGTGTTTGCCTCCGCGCCGGTAAAGAGCGCCGTCGTGCGAAAATGTACCGCCCCCCCCCCCCCCCCCCCCCCGCGGCAGGCTGAGGGCGGCGGCGCTGGCGGCCTTCGCCGCCCTGGCGCCCGCCGGCGCGCTCGCGCAAACGAGCGCGCCGCTCTGCACACCGACCGCGCCCTCGTCGTTGACGGTGAGCGCCACGCCCGCCCCCGACGGCATCTACACGACGACGGTGGTTTGCGGCCCCAGGACGGGGAAGGCGGCCGGCGAGGCCGACTACCGGCATATCCACTGGAACCAGCGCGGCGGCTCGCGCGTCGTGGGCGGAACCACGTACACCGAGGCCGCCAGAGGCAAGCGTACGCCGGCCAACAACGAAGCGACCAACACCGTGCATCTGACCGTCCGTAGCGGCGTCGTGTTCGACGCCGACGGGATGGTGGACATGCGCAGCTTCAACGTTGACGGCGCCGTCAGGTTGATATCCGGCACACACGCGACCGTGGTCATCGAGAACGGCGCCGTCCTCAACGTCAATCGGACGCCGGCGTATTGGTCGGCGACCGATTCGGGCCGTCCGAACGACGGCACGGAAAACTGGTACCCGGCGTGGTGGGACTCGCTGATCGACCAGAGCGCCATCGTCTCGCGGGGGCAGTACGGCGATATCACGGTCACGCACGGCGGCGTCATAAACTTCAACATCCGGAAACGGGGGCGCTACACGGGCGGCATCAGCAACGGCAACGCCATCAATGTCCACATGATCGATACCTTCGCCTCCGCCCCCGGGGTGAGACACTGGGACATTCTCATCGAGCTGAAAGCCACGGGCGTCATCCAGCATGTCGCCGGCTCCCACGGCGGCAACGGCATCAAGGCGCAACAGGATAACGAGCAAGGACACATCGCGATCGACCTCGCCGAAGGCTCCCTGATCGACGTCTCCGGCGAGGGCGGCAGAGGCGTTTACGCCCACGTGCGCGCCCCCCACAGCACGTACACCCGCGACGTCGACGGCAACAGGCGCGTGACCGGCAACCTCTCCATAAACGCCGGCGGAACGGTCAAGGCCGCCGTCCGGGGCGTCTCGCTCATCAACAATCACCAGGGGACCGGCATCGTCGCCAGGAGCGGCTCGACCGGTACCGTCCGCGTCGTAGTGCCGGGCGTCGTGGAGACCGTGCAGGCCACCGGCATCGACATGAGGCCCGACGGCGCGGTCAACACGCATACCGACGATACCTCGACGCCGGCGATCGAGGGGCACGCGGTGGACATAACCGGCGACGGGAGGGTCGAAACCCGCGGCGGCACGGCCATCTACACGCGCACGCGCAGCGCCAACGCCTCGCTCGTAGTCCGGGTCGCCGAGGACGCGACCGTGCGCGCGCGGGCGCTGACGCAGGAGGACTACGACAACGGCGCGATTACCCGGGAACGACTGGGGACCGACGGCCACCGTTATGTCCGTCCCGGACATGCCGAAGTCTATGGGTGGCGGAACGTCTGGATAGTGCGGCGCGACGAAAACGGCAGGCCGGCGGGGTTGGCGGCCCGCTGGGAACCCGTCGTGAGCGCCATCGTGGTGACGAGAGCCGGCGCCCCCGCCGCCGGCGTGACCGACCGCGTGATCGTCGAAGGGACGGTCGAGACGATCGACGACAGCGAAAGCGACGACACCGTATGGGTTGTCGGAAGCGAAGACGACCCCGCCATACGGATGGAGCGCGGCGGGGCCGTGACGGTCGGTTCGAACGGCGTCGTCAGGGCGGCCTCGGGCCTGGCGATACTGGCCGGGGTTGCGCCGCCCGCGCAGCCCCGCCCGGGCTACACGGCGCCGGAGAGCGACCTCGACGTCACGGTGGAAGGCGGAGGCAGGATCGAGGGCGTCATCCGCATCGTGGACGCCGGCGATTTGACGATCGCGATCATGGCCGGCGGCGCCGTGACGGGCACGCTTCACGACCCGCAAACCCCGTTCGAGATCGGAGACAGGGTCGGTATCGGACGCCTTCTCTACAGCGGAGGGGCCACCGTGACGGTCGCCCGCGGCGGCAAGCTGACGGGCGTGGAAATCGACGGCGCGGTCGAGGCGATCCGCGGCGAAGCGGGCAATCTCGACGTCACGATCGCGGCCGGCGGCGAGGCGACGGGCAACATCGAGGGCCGCGGCGCGGGCAATCTCGACGTCACGGTCGCCGGAGAGTTAACGGGCAGCATCGCCGAACGCGGCGCCGGCGACCTCGATGTCCGGGTGACCGGAACGGTTACGGGCGGCGTTCGCGGCGAAGGCGGGGGCGATCACACGGTCGAGGTGGCGGCCGGCGGCGCGGTGACGGGCGCGGTGCATCTGCCGACGGGCGCGTTGACCGTACTGGGCGACAGCAGCATCGGGAGCGTGCGTTACGACAACGGCGGCAGGGTTACGGTCCACGGCGAGATTACGGGCGTCGAAACGGAGGCCGCGGCCGGCGCGGGCCGCGCGGCGGCGGGCGCCGAACACGGGGGCGCGACCGAGGCGATCCGCGGCGACGCCGGCAATCTCGACGTCGACATCGCGGCCGACGGAGACGTGACGGGAAACATCGAGGATCGCGGCGCGGGCAATCTCGACGTCGCGGTCGCCGGAGAGATGACGGGCGACATCGTCGAACGCGGCGCGGGCGACCTGGAGGTCGCGGTGACCGGAACGGTCACGGGCGATATTCGGGCCGAGGGCGCGGGCGCGCACGAGGTCGAGGTGGAGTCCGCGGGCACGGTTACGGGAACGGTGCGCCTGCCGGAGAACGGAGCGGTGACGGTCAAGGGCCGCGTGGGGCGCGTTCGTTACGACAACGGAGGCGCGGTTACGGTCGACGCCAACGGCGAGATTACAGGCATCGAGATCGACGGAGCGCGGGAGGCCATACGCAGCGACGCGGGGGATTTGACCGTCGCCGTTCACGGCGCGGTCAAGGGCAATATCGACGGGCGCGGCGATGGCGATTTGACCGTGACGGTATCGCCGGCCGGCACGGTCACGGGCAATATCGACGGGCGCGGCGACGGCGATTTGACCGTGACGGTATCGCCTGCCGGCACGGTAACGGGCGAGATCGTCGGGCGCGGCGGCGGCGTGCATACCATCGACATCGCCGACGAGGCGACGGTGCTGGGCACGGTGCATAACCCGAAGAGAGGGACGACGATACACGGCGTCGCGGGGCGCGTTCTGTTCGACAACGGCGGCGCGCTGACCATCGCCGCGACGGGCCGCATCGCCGGCATCGGCGGCGAGGCGATCCTGAGCAGGGCGGGCGATCTCGAGGTCGCGGTCGCCGGCAAGGCGACGGGGCGCGTGGAAAGCCGCGGCGGCGCTTTGGCGGCGACGGTAACGGGCACGGTCGAGGGCGACATTCTGGGGCTCGGCGACGGCGAACACACGGTTGCGATTCGCGATGGCGGCATGGTCACGGGAACGGTGCGCCTGGCGGCGAGCGAGGTGGATGTGGACCACGGCGCGGCCGGGCGCGTGTTGCTGGACCGCGGCGGCTCCGTGAAGGTCGGGGCGCGGGGCCGGATCGCGGGCCTCGAAATCGAGGGCGCCAGAGAGGCGATCCGCGCCGACGCGGGCAATCTCGAGGTTGCGGTTGCGTCCGGCGGCGCGGTCGCGGGCCGCATCGAGGAGCGCGGCGCGGGGGATTTGACGGCGACCGTTGCGGGCGAGGTGTCCGGCGGTATCCGCGGCATGGGCGCGGGCAGGCACACGATCGCGATTGCGGCCGGCGGCGCGGTGACGGGGGTCGAGACGCCGGACGGCGGCCGCGAGGCGATCCGGAGCGCGGAGGGCGGCCTGACGGTGGACGTGGCGGCGATGGGGACCGTAACGGGGGACATCCGCGGCGGCGGCGCTCTCGACGTCGATGTGAGCGGAACGGTCAAGGGCGGCATATTCGGCCTCGGCGTCGGCGCGCACGACGTTCATGTGAAATCCGGCGGCTCGGTCGAAGGTCTCATTCACCTGGCCGCGAGCGACGTTACGGTCGATGGCGCCGCCGCGAGCGTCCGGTTCGACCGCGGGGGAACGGTCGCCGTCGGCTCCGCGGGGCGGATATCGGGCCTCGAGGGCCGCGCGGTGCATAGCGCCGCCGGCAATCTGACGGTGGAGGTGAACGGCGTCGTCATGGGCAGCGTCTCCGGCGCCGGCGCCGGAAACCTGACCGTTGCGATTGCGAACGCGCTGACGGGCGACATCGTCGGCGGCGGCGGCGGCGTGCATCGGCTGACGGTGCGGCCCGGCGCGGTCCTCAAGGGAAATGTCCGGGGCGTGGAGTTCATCCGCGTGGCCGGGCGCGCCGAGGGAACGCTGAATGTGCCCCGGGGCAACGAGGTTACGATCCCCGAGGGGGGCAGGCTGATCGGCGCGGAGGACGCGCAGGGCCGGCGCGTCGCGATCATCGCCGAAACCGGCGCGCTGCGCCTGATCGCGAACGGCGCGGTGGCGGGAGCGGTCGAAGCGCGCGACACCGACGCCGCCTCGACGGTGACGGTGGGCGGCGATGGCGATATCGCCGGCAGGGTCGCGCTGGCGGGCGCCGGCAGCAGGGTCGGGGTCGACGGCAAGGCGGAGAGCATCGATATAGCCGGCGGCACGGTGACCGTGGGCGAGGACGGACGCATCGAGGTCGAGACCTCCGGCCACGGCAGGATGACGATACGGTCCACCGCGGACGAATCGGACACGGAGGCGTTGGGCCGCGTAGCGCGCATCGGCGAGCGGATCGTGGTTTGCATCCGGCGCCCGGGCGAGGAGGGGATTTGCTTCCGGAGCCCGGGCGGCGGGAATGGCGGCGGCCCGGACGGCGGGAACGGCCGGCAGCCGGTCGGTCCGGACGGCCAGCCTCCGGTCGGTCCGGACGGCCAGCCTCCGGTCGGTCCGGACGGTCAGCCTCCGGTCGGTCCGGACGGCCAGCCTTTGGTCGGTCCGGACGGCCAGCCGCTGGTCGGTCCGGACGGCCAGCCGCTGGTCGGTCCGGACGGCCAGCCGCTGGTCGGCCCGGACGGCCGTCCGCTGGTCGCGATCGGTCCGGACGGCCGCCCGATATTCGCGAGGCTGGAGCCGCATCATCGTGTTTACGCGGCTCTGCCTTCGGCGTTGCTGGCGCTGAACGCGCTTCCCGCGCACGGCGGCCGCCGGGCGTCGGCGCCGCGCGGGGCGTTCGCGCGCATCGACGCCGGCGTCGGCGACCGCCGCCCGGAGCCCGTGACCGCGGAGACGCGCCACGACTATCGCCGCTTCGTGTTCGAGGCGGGGATGGAGGGCGCGGTCGGCGAGCGCGGCGTGTTCGCGGTCTCCGTGCATCATGTGCGCGGCCGCGCGGATGTGGAGACGGATGTCGGGACGGATAACGGCGGCCGCGTCGAGATTGCGGGCACGGGCGCGCGCATATCGGGCGCGTGGTTCCTTGGCGGCGGCTACCGTGTGGGCGCCCAGGCGGTGGCGACGCTGTACGAGGCCGACCTCGATTCGACGCGCGACGGCGCGCTTGCGCGCGATGTTTCGGGCCGCGGCTACGCCGCCGGCGTCGAGGTCGGGCGGCGGCTGGAGCTGGGCCGCGTGACGCTGACGCCGCGCGCGGGGGCGGATTGGTCGATGGTGGAGTTGTCGTCGTTCACCGATTCGCTGGATGAGCGCGTGTCCCTGGACGCGGGGCGGCGGATTGCGGCGCGCGCCGGCGTGCGCGCGGAGTCGGGCGTTTTTGCCGACGGCGGCGGCGTGTTCGCAACCCTGGATGTGGAGCGCGAACTGTCGGGCGCGATGCGCGCGACGGCCGCGAAGCGGGCTTTCGAGACGGACGCGGAGGCGACATGGGCGCGCTTCGGCCTCGGCGCCGCCCACGAGTGGGCCGGCGGCCGCGTCGCCCTCCGCGCCGCCGCCAACTACGCCGCCGCCCGCCGCGGCAACCGCGACTTCAGCGGCAGCGCCACCCTGACGGTGCGCTTCTGATACCGGACGCACGTCCTCTACGGGCGCGCGGGCGAGACGCACACGCCAACCCCGCCGAAGGCGGGACCCGGGACCGCGGGCATCCTGCCCGCACGTTTGCGCCACGCGCGTCGCCGGCGCGGGGAAGCGCCGCCGCCGCCACCCGGCCCCCGCAGCATCGAGACGCGCGCGCGAGACGCGCACGCCAACCCCGCCGAAGGCGGGGCCCGGGACCGCGGGCATCCTGCCCGCACGTTTGCGGCAGGCGCGTCGCCGGAAATGAAGCGCGACCGCTGCCCCCCGCTCCCCGGCGCCCGTAGCGTCGAGACATGCGGGCGAGACGCCTGGCGCCCGGGAAGCGCGCCGCGCCCCGCTCGCCTGCATCCGTGCGGGTCGCCGGCGTGCGGGCAGGGATGCCCGCGGTCCCGGGCCCCGCCTTCGGCGGGGTTGCGCTTTACCCCCCGGACGTCGGTCCGGCCGCGCCGCTTGACCTTCGCGCGCCGACAGACTGGCATGCATCCGCCCGCGCGCGCGACGGAGGAGTCATGAGAAGGCCGACGCGCAACGCCGCATCGAGACCGCTTTCGCCGACCGTGCCCGCCGGCGTTGCGGCGCGCGCGGCATATCTTGGGAGCGCGGAACACAAGAAACGACGCTCGTGGCTTGGGCTGCCGAAGTCGGGATCGCGATTGGCGGCTGACGGGAAGACAAAGACAACGATCTGCCCACTCGTCACGAGTGCCGAGCGCGCGCGGGCAACGGGTTGGGTCCGGCAAGCCATAACGGCCGGCCAGTACAGGTTCGTCGACGGCGACCGCGATTTTCCCAAACATGTCTGGCTACGGGATAGCGATGGCCAAGTGTGGTACGGTCGATGCCTGAATCGGGCCAGGGGCGAATACAAGGGCTGGCCGATAGACGAGGAAGAACGTCGTGAAATTTTTCGTTGATGGCTGGAACGACGGCGACCGCGACGCCGTGGATGTCGATCTGCACGCGGTCGGCAACTTGCGCATCGAGGTCGACGGCGTCGATGTCTGTGACAACGGGGCGGCGGATTCCGACCGCGTTTCGCACGGCCTGCCCGTCTCGGTCTGCCCCTTGGCGGAGGGCATTTCCGCCGCGTGGTGGCGTTTGTTCGGCGCGCGCGACGTACAGCATCGCCTGATATGGAGCCGCGGCGGCTACGCGATACCCGACCTGCGCGTGCGCTTCGACGGCGCCGAGGTCGAGGTTGCCTGCCACCCGTACCGTTACGAAAATCCTCCCCTGTCGTTCCCCAACGCCGGAACCGAACGAATCGGCCGCGCCAAAGCCGAACGCGAGCTGGGCGAGTTTCTCGACACCGTATGCGAACGGCTGGCTGCGCGCGGAGTGACGGATTCGTGCGTTCAACTCCGGTGGGATTTCGTCCAAGCGTCGAGGCGGAACGCCGACGAATCCGCGTTTTGCGAGGCCGCCGGCGCGCTGGGCCTCGATCCCTACGATATTACCGACGCCGACGCGGATGTCATAATGAGATCGCATGGCGTGTTCGACGGCGAACCGCTGAGGGAATTTCTGGCCGGCATGAGCCGCGCCGAAGCCGTTCCCGAGGCCCTGGACTGGGTATCGGCGGTCGAGAGCCGCCCGCGCTACCACTCGCGCATCCCGGCGCTCGAAGACGCCGGCGCGCCGGCGCCGGACACCCCGCACGCCGGCGCGGAAAAGCCGTGGGCGCGCGGCTACCGACAGGCGCGCGCCTTTCGGCGGAGGCTCGACGCGGCCTCCAACGTTCGTTTCCGCTCGGTTTCCAGGCTGGCGAAACAGCTGGGCGCGCCGGGTTTTCGCTCCGCGCCGCCGGTTCGCGGCATTTCCGCACTCGTCCAGTCCGACGGCGGCACGCGGATTCACCTGCGAAAAGCCGGCAAGCCCGCGAGCCGCCTGTTCGCGTTCGCGCGGGCGATCGGCGATGCCGTGGCCAACCCGCCCGCCGGGCGTTCGGTTGTCAACGATCTTCATGAAGCGTCGCGCCAGGCGTGCGGGCGCGCCTTTGCAGCCGAATTTCTCGCGCCCATAGACGAAATAGCGTCGATGCGGGCAGACGGCCTGGACACGGATTCGATTGCCGGGGAGTTCGGCGTCACCCCCCTGCTTGTCAAGCGGCAGGAGGAAAACGAGGATCGCATCGCACAGGCTTGCGCCCGCGCGCCGCATGGTATATGATAGCGATCCGCCGCCCGCCGGACCGGCGCGGCGCACGGTATCGGCCGAGGGACTTCCCTTCGTGACAATTGCCACGCTGTATTGGGGGCTTGCCGCCGCTCGCGGCGACGGGATCGCGCGGGCGCATCGCGGCCGCGGCGCCGACCGATTCGCGCCCGCCGCGCCGGTAACGAGCGCCGCCGCGCGAAAACGTACCCCCCCCCCCCCCCCCCCCCCCCCCCGCGGCAGGCTAGAACCCAAGCGCAACCGATCCTCCGGGAGCGCCGGCCGTTCCGGGGGGCCAAGCCCCCGCCCGACCCGCACATTGGCGACCCCCGCGCATCCGCGGGGGGAGGCGTGACCCGGCCGGGGCGCCAAGCCTTTCGGAAAGGCCGTCTCCGAACGGTCGGCGCCGGCGAACCTCGGTACAAGGCGCTTGCGCCCGCGCGCCGCATGGTATATAGTACCGATCCGCCGCCCGCCGGACCGGCGCGGCGCACGGTATCGGCCGAGGGACGTCCCTTCGTGACAATTGCCACGCTGTATTGGGGGCTTGCCGCCGCTCGCGGCGGCGGGATCGCGCGGGCGCATCGCGGCCGCGGCGCCGACCGATTCGCGCCCGCCGCGCGAAAACGTACCCCCCCCCCCCCCCCCCCCCCCCCGCGGCAGGCTAGAACCCAAGCGCAACCGATCCTCCGGGAGCGCCGGCCGTTCCGGGGGGCCAAGCCCCCGCCCGACCCGCACATTGGCGACCCCCGCGCATCCGCGGGGGGAGGCGTGACCCGGCCGCAGGCGCGGCCGGGGCGCCAGGCTTTTCAGGCCGCGCGGTTCCGTGCGCCGCGCTCTCGCCGGGGGCTTGAGACGGGCGCGCCGGAAGCCCGCGCGCCCCGGCCCACTCATCGAAATTCGACGCTCGATGCGCGGCGGCGCGTTCCGCCGCTTCGACGCCCGCTGCCCGTAGCCCCGCGCCGCCGCGGCGCGCGCCCCCCTGCCCCTGGAGGACAATCATGACCGCACGGTTTCCCGAAGCCTCGATTCGCGCCGCTATCGCCGCGGTTTGCGCGGCCGGCCTGGCGTCGTTCGCGGCGTTGGCGCCCGAGGGCGCGCTTGCGCAAACGAGCGCGCCGCTCTGCGACCCGACGCCGACGGTGAGCGCCATGGCCGACGCCAACGGCGTGTACACGACGACGGTGGTTTGCGGCCCCAGGGCGGGCAAGGCGGAGGGCGAGGCCGACTGGCGGCATATCCACTGGAACCAGGGCGGAACGGGGCGCTGGGCGGTCGTGTACGGAACCGGGGCCCAATACGACGAGACCCGCAGGGGCACGGGCACGCCGGCCAACAACGCGGCCGGCAACCACGTGCATCTGACCGTCCAGAGCGGCGTCGTGTTCGACGCCGACGGCATGGTGGACATGCGCTCGTTCGTCGTGGACGGCGCCGTCAGGCTGATAGCCGGCGGCGACGCGACCGTGGTCATCGAGGACGGCGCCATACTCAACATCAACCGGACGCCGGGTCATTGGCGGACGACCAGTTCGGATATTCCGACCGACGGCACCCAGAACTGGTACCCGAGCTGGCAGGAGCCGTTGAACCATCAGGGCGCCATCGACGTGCGGAGGGATAACGGCGACATCACGGTCAGGCACAACGGCGTCATAAACTTCAATGTCCGGAACCGGGGAGAGTGGCGCGGTTACTACAGCAACAGCAGCGCCATTTACGTCCAGAACCCCGACACGACCTCCGACGCCACGAGGCGCGACCACGACATTCTCGTCGAGCTGGGAGCCACGGGCGTCATCCGGCATGTCGAAGGCTCCGACGGCGGCAACGGCATCTATGCGGAGCAGACCCTCGAGGACGGCGACCTCACGATAAACCTCGCCGAAGGCTCGCTGATCGACGTCACCGGCGAGGGCGGCTACGGCCTCTATGCCCGCGCCGGCTTTTTCGCCAACTCCGCCACGAACACGGCCGCCGACGCCAGCAACAACAAGTACGTGGCCGGCGACGTCATCGTAAACGCCCAGGGAACGATCAAGGCCGCGGTAAAGCAGAACCCGACCGTCAACGTCAGGCAGGGCACGGGCATCACCGCCGTACACGCCTCGGCGGGCCGCGTCCGCGTCGCGTCGTCCGGCACGATAGAGACGCGCCAGCGCGTCGCCATCGACGCGCGGGCCTTCAGCGGCACACAAAACAGCAAGCGCGACGACGCCTCCACGCCCGCGATCGAGGGGCATCTGGTGGACATCGCCGGCGGGACGGTCGAGACCCGCGGGAATACCGCCATATACGCCTCCACGGGCGGAACCGAATCGGCCTTCACCGTTCGGGTAGGCGAGGGCGCGACCGTGCGCGCGCAGGCGCTCACGCAGGAGGACTACGACAACGGCGCGATTACCCAGGAGCAACTGGGAGAACACGGGGACGGCTACTTCACAACGGCGAACATACATTATTACGGATACCGGTCGGTTCGGCTCACGCAAGACGACGACGGCCCGCCAACGACAGTGACCCGCATCGAACCCATCCTCACCGCCATCGCCGTGCGCAACTTCTCGAGCTCCTCCCCCTCCTCCGGGGTCAGGGACCATGTAATCGTGAATGGAACGGTCGAGACGGTCGGCGCAAGCGAATACGACCCCGCCATATGGATGGAGCGCGGCGGCGCGTTGACGGTCGGTTCGACCGGCGTCATCAAGGCCAGCTCGGGCTTGGCGATCGCAAGCGGGTGCGACGCGCGCATCATGGCGGCCGTCAATACCAAGGCCTTGTGGCAGGCATTGCCCAACGACTCGCTGACTCCCTATCGGCTTTGCACTTACACGCGGAGCGAGGATCTCGCCGTCGATGTGGCGGGCCGGGTCGAGGGCGACATCCGCGCCCTGCGCGGCGCGCTCACGGCGACCGTCGCCGACGGCGGCGTCGTGACGGGCACGCTGCACAACCCGCAGAATCCGTTCACGGTCGCGGAGGGCGCGAGCATCGGGCGGCTCCTCTGGACCGGAGACGACCCGATAACGGTGACGGTCGCCGGCGGCGGCAAATTGACCGGCGCCGGCGGCAAGGCCGTCGAGAGCGCGAGCACGGACGCCGCGGCGACGTTGGCCGTCACGGTACAAGACGGAGGCCGGGTCGAGGGCGACATCCTGGCGGGCGCCGCGTTGACGGCGACCGTCGAGGCCGGCGGCGTCGTGACGGCCACGATACGCAACCCGCAGACCCCGTTCACGGTCGGGAACAGGGCGAGCATCGGGCGGCTTCTCTGGACCGGAGACAGCGCGGCAACGGTGACGGTCGCCGATGGCGGGACACTGACCGGCGTCGAAGGCAAGGCCGTCGAGAGCGCGAGCACGGACGCCGCGGCGACGTTGGCCGTCACGGTACAAGACGGAGGCCGGGTCGAGGGCGACATCCTGGCGGGCGCCGCGTTGACGGCGACCGTCATGGACGGCGGCGTCGCGACGGGAACGATACGCAACCCGCAGGCCTCGTTCACGGTCGCGGAGGGCGCGCGCATCGGGCGCATTCTCTACGCTTCGGGCGGGGCGGTAACGGTGTCCGGCGGCGGGGCGCTGACCGGCGTCGAGGGCGTGGCCGCCGAAAGCACGGCGGGCGCGCTGACCGTCGCGGTGAACGACGAGGGCCGGGTCGAGGGCGACGTCAAGTCGGGCGGGACCCTGATGGCGACCGTCATGGACGGCGGCGTCGTGACCGGTACGCTCCACAACCCGCAGGCCTCGTTCACGGTCGCGGAAGGGGCGCGCATCGGGCGCATTCTCTACGCTTCGGGCGGGGCGGTAACGGTGTCCGGCGGCGGGACGCTGACCGGCGTCGATGGCAAGGCGGTCGAGAGCGCGGCGGGCGCGCTGACGGTTACGGTGAACGACGAGGGCCGCGTCGAGGGCGACATCCTGTCGGGCGGCATGTTGACGGCGGACGTCAAGGCCGGCGGCGTCGTGACCGGGACTCTCCGCAACCCCGGGAGTCCGATGACCGTGGGCGGCAGCGTCGGACGCATTCTTTACGCCGGCGGCGGGACCGTGACGGTCGACGGCGCGGTAACGGGTCTGGAGGTCGAGGACACGACCGAGGCGATCCGCGCCGACGCGGGCAATCTCGACGTCACGGTCGCGGCGAACGGGGCGGTTACGGGCCTGTCGAAGGCCGCGGCGCGGGCAATCTGAAGGTTTCGGTCGCCGGAACGGTCACGGGCAACATCGCCGAGCGCGGCGCGGGCAATTTGGACGTCACCGTGTCCGGAACGGTCGCGGGCGGCGTTGCCGGCGAAGGCGCGGGCGAGGATGAATACAAGGTCGCGGTGGAGTCCGCCGGCGCGGTCACGGGCACGGTGCGCCTGCCGGCGAACGCCGAGACGACCATCGCGGGCAAGGCCGGGCGCGTCCACTACGACAACGGGGGCGCCGTGACGGTCAACGCCAACGGCGAGATTACGGGCATCGTAATCGATGGAACGCGCGAGGCGATCCGCAGCGACGCGGGCGACCTGGCGGTCACCGTTCACGGGACGGTCACCGGCAATATCGAAGGCCGCGGCGACGGCGATCTGACCGTGACGGTATCGGAGTCGGGTACGATCGCGGGGGAAATCTTCGGTCGCGGCGGCGGCGTGCATACCATCGCGATCGCGGACAAGGCGACCGTGCTCGGCACGGTGCATAACCCGAGGAGCGGGACGACGATATCGGGCCGCGTCGGGCGCGTTCTGCTCGACAACGGGGGCGCGTTGACCATCGCCGCGAGCGGCAGCGTCGCGGGCATCGAGGGCGAGGCGATCCGCAGCGCCGCGGGCGACCTGACGGTGACGGTCGCCGGCAAGGCGGCGGGGCGCGTGGAAAGCCGCGGCGGCGCGCTGGCGGCGACGGTAACCGGCACGGTCGAGGGCGACGTTTTGGGTCTCGGCGCCGGCGAACACACGGTCGCGGTTCGCGGCGGCGGCATGGTCACGGGAACCGTGCGCCTGGCCGCCAGCGAAGTGAATGTGGAGCACGGCGCGGCCGGGCGCGTGTTGCTGGACAAGGGCGGCGAAGTGAAGGTCGGGGCGCGGGGCCGGATATCGGGTCTCGATAACGAGGGCGCCGCCGAGGCGATCCGCGCCGACGCGGGAGACCTGACCGTGTCGGTCGCGTCCGGCGGCGCGGTCGCGGGCCGCATCGAGGGCCGCGGCGCCGGCGCCATGACCGTGAATGTGAGCGGCGCGGTGACGGGCGCCATCCACGGCAAGGGCGCCGGCAAGCATGAGGTTACGGTCGCGTCCGGCGGCGCGGTGACCGGCGACATCGTCGATAT
The DNA here is from genome assembly GCA_965201115.1 of Alphaproteobacteria bacterium. Taxonomy (GTDB): domain Bacteria; phylum Pseudomonadota; class Alphaproteobacteria; order UBA7887; family UBA7887; genus JANQOH01. Next base: position 2,711,760 of record OZ241745.1, on the reverse strand, counting down.
GGACGCGGGCGACCTGATCGCGTCGGTGGCGGGCCGCGTGACGGGCTCCATCGAGGAGCGCGGCGCGGGAGATTTGACCGCGACGGTGACGGGCGCGGTTACCGGCGATATCCGCGGCATGGGCGCGGGTTTGCACACCGTTGCGGTGATGAACGGCGGCGCGGTGACGGGGACCGTGCATCTTCCGACAAGCGCGATGATGATCGCCGGCCGCGTGGGGCGCGTGCTTTACGACAACGGCGGTTCGATCTCGGTCGCGGCGACGGGGAGCATTGCCGGCGTCGAGACGGAAGGCGGCGGTCGCGAGGCGATACGCAGCGCGGCGGGCGACTTGACGGTGGACGTGGCGGCGATGGCGACCGTGACGGGCGATATCCGCGGCGATGGCGGCGGCGACCTGGACGTGGATGTGAGCGGCACGGTCAAGGGCGGCGTATTCGGCCGCGGCGGCGGCGAGCACGACGTTCATGTGAAGTCCGGCGGCGCGGTCGAGGGTCTCATCCACCTGGAGGCCAGCAGTGTGACGGTCGACGGCTCCGCCGGGAGAGTGCTGTTCGACCGCGGCGGAACGGTCGCGGTGGGTTCCGGGGGGCGGATAACGGGTCTCGCCGGCAGCGCGGTGCATAGCGCCGCCGGCGACCTGACGATGACGGTAAACGGCAACGTCATGGGCAGCGTCGTTGCCGGCGACGGGGCCATGGATCGCCTGACGGTGCAATCGGACGGGTTTTTCCAGGGCGTTACCGAGGGCGTGGAGATTGTCCGCATCGCCGGGCGCGCGGCGGGCATGCTGAATCTTCCCGGCCGCAACGACGTCGATATTTCCGGCGAGCTTGTGGGCGGGGAAGACGAACAGGGCCGGCGCGTGGCGATCGTTGTCGAAACGGGTCCGCTGAACCTGAACGTGGACGGCAAGGTGGAAGGCGCCGTGGACGCCACCGACGCCGACGCCGCTTCGACGGTGGCGGTGGGCGGCGATGGCGCCATCGACGGCAAGGTCACGCTGGCGGGCGCCGGCAGCAAGATCGAGGTCGACGGCACGGCGCGGAGCGTCGATGTGCCCCGCGGCGCGGTGACGGTGGGCGAGAACGGGCGCATCGAGGAGCCCGTCATCGGCGCGGTCGAGGTGACGGTGAAAGCCGCCCCGGACGAATCCGACGAGGAGGCCGTGCAGCGCGTCGGCGACGGCCGCGTCGGCGGCGGCGCCGCGGTCACCCTCGAGCGCGAGGGCCAGGCCGGCAGGCCGCTCACGGTAGCCGCCGACGGCCGCATCCGGGTCGGGCCCGAGCCGCGGCATCGCGTTTACGAGGGGCTGCCGTCGGTGTTGCTGGCGCTGAACGCGCTCCCCGAGTTCGGCGGCGCCCTGGCTTCGGCGCGCGCGGGGGCGGCGGCGCGCTACGAGCTGGCCGCCAACGGAGACATGGCGGTTGCCCGGGCGGCGGACGGGCGGCGCGGGGCCTGGGCGCGCCTGCATGCGGGCGGCGGCGACCGCCGTCCCGCCTCCTCCGTCGCGGGCGGCGCGCACGACCTCCGCCGCTATGCCTTCGAAGCGGGGATGGAAGGCGCCGCCGGCGACAACGCCCTGGTCTCGGCCTCCGTTCATCATGTGCGCGGCGAGGCAAACATGGAGGGCCCGGAAAGCGGCGGCGCGGAAGTGTCGGGAACGGGCGCGCGCGTGGCGGGGGCCTGGTTCCCCGCCGAGGGCTACTATGTGGGCGGTCAGGCCGCGGCGACGCTGTACGAGGCGGACCTGAACTCGGCCGATCGGCGCGCGGAGCGCGGCGTTCTGAAACGCGATGTTTCGGGCCGCGGCTACACGGTCGGCGTCGAGGCCGGACGGCGGTTCGACCGGGCCGGCATGGCCGTTACGCCGCGCGCGCGCATCGACTGGTCGCGCATCGACATGTCGCCGTTCACCGACGCGGCGGGCGAACGGGTGTCGCTGGACGGCCGGAGCATCAAGGCGCGGGCCGGCGTCCGGGTCGATACGGCGGCCCTGGCCGGCGGCCTGTTCGCGACGCTGGACGTGGAGCGCGAACTGTCGGGTTCGATGCGCGCCACGGCGGCGAGGGAAGTTCTGGAGGCGGAAGCGGAGGCGACATGGTTGCGCCTCGGCCTGGGCGGGGCGCACGAATGGGCCGATGGGCGCTTCGTCCTGCGCGGCGACGCCAACTACGCCGCCGCCCGCAACGGCAACCGCGACTTCGGCGGCAGCGCCAGCCTCACCGTGCGGTTCTGACGCGGGCGCGCACCCCGCCTTCGGCGGGGTGCGCGGGGCGGCGGGGTCGTGGTAAACTTGCGGCCTTCCCGTTCTGTCATCGGAGGTCGGCCATGATCCGCCGCGCGCTGTTGTCCTTGTCGTGTCTCTGCCTGTCGGTCGCGCCCGGGGCGCGGGCGGACGAGGCGCCCGTCGAACGGCTGACGGCGCCGCCGGGCTTCGCGGTGGAGGTGTTCGCGGCCGGCGTGCCCAACGCGCGGGCGATGGCGCTCGGCGCGGACGGAACGGTGTTCGTCGGCTCGCGCGGCGCCGGCAATGTGTACGCGCTGACCGACCGCGACGGCGACGGGCGCGCCGAGGAGCGCCGCCTCGTCGCCAAGGGCCTGCCCGCGCCCGCCGGCGTGGCGTTCCGCGGCGGCGCGCTCTATGTCGGCGCGAGGGCGCGCATCCTGCGCTACGACGCGATCGAGAGCCGGCTCGACGACCCGCCCGACCCGGTCGTCGCGGCGGACGGATTCCCGACCGACCGCCATCACGGACTGCGCACCATCGCCTTCGGCCCCGGCGGAAAGCTGTACGTCTCCGTCGGCGCGCCGTGCAATGTATGCGAACGGTCCGCGCCCTACGGAACGATATTGCGCATGAACGCCGACGGCGCCGAACGCGAGGTCTTCGCCCACGGCGTGCGCAATTCGGTGGGCCTCGCGTTCCATCCGCAAACCGGCGAGTTGTGGTTTACCGACAACGGACGCGACCACCTGGGCGACGATTCGCCGCCCTGCGAGCTGAACCGCGCGCCGCGGGCGGGGCTGCATTTCGGCTTCCCCTATTGCCATGCGGGGTTCGTGCGCGACCCGAATTTCGGCCGCGACCGCGATTGCGCGGAGTTCGCCGCGCCCGCGCAACCGCTGGGGCCGCATGTCGCGCCGCTCGGACTGGCGTTCTACGACGGCGCCGCGTTCCCCGAACGCTATCGCGGCGATATCTTCATCGCCGAGCACGGTTCGTGGAACCGCAGCGCCAAGATCGGCTACCGCGTCACGCGCGTGGTTCTGGACGACACCGGCGCCGCGGTGGATTACCGGCCCTTCGTTACCGGCTGGCTGCGGGGCCAGAGCCACTGGGGGCGGCCGGCGGACGTACTCGTCGCCCCGGACGGCGCGCTGCTGATTTCCGATGACCAGGCCGACGCCGTTTACCGCGTGACCCATGCCGGCGATGGCTAGCGGCGGCGGCCGCGCGACGGTCGCCGAAACGATCGCCGATGTCCTGGCCGCCCATGGCGTGAAACGCATATTCGGGGTTCCGGGCGGCGGCTCGAACCTCGAGATCATCGACGCCTGCGCCGCGCGCGGCGTCGATTTCGTGCTGGCGCACACGGAAACGGGGGCCGCGATCATGGCGGCGGCCACGGGCGAGCTCGGCGGCGCGCCGGGGGTCGTCGTCACCGGACTGGGGCCGGGCGCGGCGGCGGCGGCGAACGGCCTCGCCTACGCCGCGCTCGACCGCGCCCCCGTGCTCGCGATAACGGACTCCTACCGCCCCGGCGACCACGACCGCATAACGCATCAGCGGATCGACCACGCGGCGCTGTTCGCGCCGCTCGTCAAGGCAAGCGGGCGCGCGGCGGCGGACAATTGCGGCGCGCTCGTCGCGCGGCTGCTGCGCGCGGCCGCGGCGCCGCCCGGCGGGCCGGTCCACTGCGATCTTTCCGCCATCGACGCGGCCATGCCCGCCGCGGACGCCGCGCCGGGCGCGGCCGCGGCGGACACGGAGGCGGCCGCGGAAGGCGATATAAACGCGGCCCGCGCGCAACTTGCCGCCGCCCGCCGGCCCGTGCTGATCGCCGGCGTTCAGGCGCGCGCCAACGACGCGGCGGCGGCGCTCGCCGCGCTCGCCGACGCGCTCGCCTGCCCGGTCATGACCACCTACAAGGGCAAGGGGGTCTATCCGCACGACGGCCCGCGCCACGCGGGATTGTTTACCGGCGGCGCGGCCGAAGCGCCGTGGCTGCGCGAGTGCGACCTGCTGATCCTCTACGGCGTCGATCCGGTCGAGCTGGTGGCCTCGCCCTGGCCCTACGCCATGCCGGTCATGGAGATCGCGCGGGCCGCCGTGCGGCCGCATTACACCGGCATCGCGGTTTCGCTGACGGGCGGCCTGGCGGGGCTGGCGCGCGCGCTGGCGCCGGCGGCGCGTCCGGCGAATCGGTCCATCGCGCCGCGCCCCGCGCCGCCGTCCGAATCCGCGCCGCCCGAAACCGCGAACGGCGCGCTGCCGCCGCCGGCGCCGGTCCGCGCGGCCATCGCGGCAATGCCCGACGCGCGCATTACCGTCGACGCCGGCGCCCACATGCTCGCGCCGATGAGCCTGTGGCCGGCGAAGCGGCCGTTCGACGCGCAAATCTCGAACGGGCTTTCCACGATGGGCTTCGCGCTGCCGGCGGCCATCGCGACCGCGCTCGCCGAGCCGGGGCGCCGCGTCATCGCTTTCACCGGCGACGGCGGGCTGGCCATGTGCCTGGGCGAGCTGGCCACGGCGGCGCGCCACGCTCTCCCCATCGCCGTCGTCGTTTTCAACGACGCGCGGCTGGCGCTGATCGATGCGAAGCAGGAGCAGCGCGGGTTCGCGCCGCGCGGCATGCGCTTTCCGGCGCTGGATTTCGCGGCGGCGGCGGAAGGCCTGGGTTGCCGCGCCGCGCGCGCCGCCGACGCGAACGGGCTCGAGGCGGCTTTCGCCGCCGCGGCCGCGTATGCCGGCCCCACGGTGATCGACGCGGCGGTGGATCCATCGGGGTACCGCGCGATGTTCGAAGCGATACGCGGCGCGCCGGCGGCGGCGGCGCGGACCTGATCCGCGCGGCCGCGCGGGGCGGGCATAAACCTTCTCGACACGCTTGCGCCGGCGGCGGCTTTCGCCGTTGCCGTGGGCGTTGTCGGCGGCATCGTCCTGGGCTGGGTCGGGTTCTTTCGCACGCGGGCGCTGGGCCGGCGGCTCGATCGGCTGGAGCGCGGCGCCGGGCGGGAAGCCGCCGCCGAAACCGCCGCGGAAGCCGTCGGCGAGGCGCCCGCCGCGGCGCCGCGGCCGCCGCCTCTCGAACCGGAGCCGCCGCCGCCGCTCGCGCAAGCCGCCGCGCCCGCGCCTGCGCCCGCGGCGGCCGGCGCGTCCGAGGGTTTCGAGCGCGCGCTCACCGGACGCTGGACGGCGTGGGTCGGCGCGGCGGCGCTCGCGCTCGCCGGCGCCTTTCTCGTCGAATACTCGATGAGCCAAGGGTGGCTCGGCCCCGCGGCGCGTTGCGCGCTGGCCGCCGCGGGCGGACTCGCCGCGGTGCTCGCCGGAGAACGGTTGCGGCGGCGGGGGCCGCGCCGCGCCGGCGCCGCGCGCGCTCCGGAAGCGGCGCTGACCGCCGCCGGCGTCGCGGTGCTCTACGGCAGCGTGTATGCCGCCCACGCGCTCTACGGCCTGCTGCCCGCCGCGCCGGCGTTCGCGGCCCTGGCGGCGGTGTCGGCGGCGGCTTGCGCGCTCGCGCTGCGCCACGGGCCGACCGTCGCCGCGCTCGGCGTCGGCGGCGGCTATCTGCTTCCGCTGGCGGTATCGAGCGACGCGCCGTCGGCGGCGGCGCTGTTCATGTTCCTGGCGGCGCTCACCGCCGTCGCGGCGTGGCTCGCGCGGAAGCGCGGCTGGCGGTTCCTCCCGTGGATGGCGCTCGGCGGCGCCGCGCTGTGGCCCGCCCTGTGGCTCGCCGCCGCGTGGCGCGGGAACGACGCCGCGGTCGTCGGCGCCTATCTGGCGGCCGCCGTTTTCCTCTTCCTGTTTCCGTTGCCCGGCGCCGGCGGGCGGCGCGGGCCGGCGGCGCCGCCCGCGGCGGCGGCCTGCGTCTTCGCGCCGCTGGTTTTCGCGCTGGTTCGCGTCGATGGCTACGGCGTTTCGCTCGCCGCGCTGGCGCTCGTATGCGCCGCATACATGGAGGCGGGGCGCCGCGACGCGCGCCTCGACTGGCTCGGCGGCGCCGCGCTGGCGCTCGTCTTCGCGCTGGCCGCGACATTCCATATCGGGCAGGTAACGGACGCGGCGGGCAGGGCGCTCGGCGTCGAGGGCTGGCGTTACGACCTCGGGCGGCGCGCGGCGGCGCCGGCGTCGGTCCCGTTCCTGTCGTTCTGCGCCGCGTTCGCCGCGTTGTTCGCCGCGGCGGGTTTCGCGGCGCTGTGGGGCGCGCGGCGGCGCTGGCTGTGGGCGGCGCTCTCCGCCGCCGCGCCGGTCGGTCTGCTCGCCATCGCGTATTGGCGAATCGCGGGCTTCCAGACCGATGGCGCGTGGGCCGGGGCGGCGGTCGCGACGGCCGCCGCCGCGGTGCTGGCGGCCGAGCGCCTGGCGCGCCATCGGGACAGGCAAGGGATGGAGGGCGCGCTGGCGGCTTATGCCGCGGGCGCGGCCGCGGCCCTCGGCCTCGGCCTGGCGGCGCTGCTCGAGACCGCGTGGCTCACCGTTGCGTTGTCGCTTTTCGTCCCCGCGCTGGCGGCGATCCACGACCGCCTGCCGCTGGCGGGCTTGCGCCATGTCGCGCTGGCCGCCGCGGCGGTCGTCATCGTCCGCCTGCTGTTTAATGTTCGGGTCCTCGAATATCCCGACGGCGGCCTGCCGGGGCTGGACTGGGCGCTGTACGGCTACGGCGTTCCGCTGGCGGCGTTCTGGTGGGCGGCCCGGCGCTTCGGCGCGCACGGCCGCGGCGCGCTCGTGCGCGTGCTGGAAGCGGGCGCGCTGGCGTTCGGCGTGGCGCTGGCGTTCTGGCAGGCGCGCGCCTGGATGGCGGGAGATGTCGCTTCCCCGTCGTTCGCGTTTTCCGAACGCGCCCTGCACGCCGCCGTGTGGCTCGGCATCGCGTGGGCGCTGTTCCGCCGCGCGGAGGGGCCCCGGCGCGACGTGCTGGGCTGGGGCTGGCGATTGCTCGCGGGCGGCGCGGCGCTATGGGTCGTCGCGGTCCAAACGGTGTTCGACGGACCGTTGACGCGCCCGTTCGATGTCGGCGCATATCCCGTGCTGAACCTGCTTCTGCTCGCCTACGGCTTGCCGGCGCTGTTCGCCGCGGGCTTTCTGCGCGTCGCGCGGGCGCGCGGGCGCGGCGACGACCGCGTGGTGGCGGCCATCGCCGGCCCGCTCGCGCTGGCTCTCGCGTTCGTGTGGCTGACGCTGGAAGTGCGCCGCGCGTTTCACGGCGGCGTGCTGTCGGAAGGCGGCGTGGGAGACGCGGAAGCGTATGCCTGGACGATGGCGTGGCTCGCTTACGCGGGCGTGCTGCTCGCGTTCGGCATGCGCCGCCGCGCCGCCGGCCCGCGCCGCGCGTCGCTCGTTCTGCTCGCGCTGACAACCGCCAAATTGTTCCTGTTCGACATGGCGGCGCTGGAGGGGCTCTACCGCGTGGCGTCGTTCCTCGGCCTGGGCCTGTCGCTGATCGGGATCGGCTATCTCTATCGGCGCTTCGTGTTCCCGCCGCCGCGCGGCGCGGAGGGCGCCGGCAAGGCGTGAGCGCCGCCGCGCGAGCGGTCGGTCATGCGGCCGGGCGCGCCGGCGGCCCCTCCCGAAGGCCGCGGCGCCCGGCCCGGATCGGCTTTAACGCGTTTCGTTCTCGACAGCGTTGGCGGCGAAGGGCGTTCCGGGCGCCGCGGCGTTGCCGGGAGGCGCATTCGCCAAGCGCGGCGGCACGATCTCTATGACGCCAATATCGGCGGGGGGCGCCGAATCGCCGCGGCCGAACAACCGGCGCCACCAGCTGCGTTTCGATTCCGGCACGACGGCCGTTCTTTCAGGCCCCCAACGGTTCGCGGGTATGATCGTGTACTCGCCGGGCTGCATGAGGGGGCTTACGAAAACGCCGTCGTCATCGGAAATGGCGGCCGTGTCGCTGCCCTGCTCGTCGCGCAGAAGTACGGGGAAGCCCTGAACGGGAACTCCCGATGGCAACACCAGCCGGCCCCGTATCGGGTTGCCCACCGGCATCGCCGCGCCGGCCGCCGCCGTTTCGATCTCCTCCGCGTCCGCCGTGTGGGCAGGCATGCCGAACGCCGCCGCCATCAGGCACGCGGCCATGATCATCGCGTACATCACCTGCTCCCCAGTTCCAGAGAAAACACGCCTTTTCCGTCGGATACGGTCACCGGCTTGTGCGTTCCATGGTACAATGCCTGACCGTTCGCCACGATATCGACGATGTTGAAGGCGAATGCGTAGTATTGCCCGGACGTTGCCACCATGAACTCAACTTTTTCCTCACTGTCCGGCAACATGCCTCCATAATGCCGCGTATGCCCGGTTTGCGCCAGCACGACAACCAAATGCCCTCCGGTCTCCCGGGCGGCGTCCGTCAACGCGACTGTACCGCTCACCGTCGCCTGTTCGCCAAAGCGCTCGGCCAGCCACATGTAGGCGACGACGGTCGCCAATGCAAGGCCGCCGAACGCCAGAAGCAGGCCTGTCGGGCCGCGAACCCGGCCCTTGGCGACTCCGCGAATCGAGAGGCCGGCGTCGCTTGGATCGTTCGTCGCCGCGCCCGGTTGCTTCACGATTGCAACCGTGCCGGCGATTACGGCGATCATGGCGATCGCCAGTATGCATAACGGTATGACAAGCTCGTACATGGTTACGGGATACCCCATTCCACTTCGCCGATGGCGCCGCTGTCCCGCAGGTCAGCCGTTTTCCGCCGCGCGCCGCGACTCGTCGGGCGGGCGGTTCATCCTTGCGACTTCGGGCAGCGCTTCGTCGATCAGGCGGCGGGTTTGGGCGATGACGTCGTCGTCACCGGCGCCGATGGGGCGGAGGATGAACTTCGAGACGCCGGCGGCGGCGTAGGCTTCGATGCGGCGCATAATGTCGCCGGCGCCGCCGCAGACGATGGCGCGCGACGGGTCGCGCCCGAGACGCTCGCGGACCGCGCGGGCGGCGCGCGCCACGGGTTCGTCGCTCCACGCGCCGAAGCGAAAGGCGAACGCGGCGCCGTAATGATCGTCGGGTATGCGGCGCCCCGCCGCCGCCGCGGCGCGCTTGATCGCCCCGACAACGCGGGCGGTTTCGTTGGGCGTCTCGAACGCGCCCTGCCAGCCGGTTCCGAAGCGCGCGGTGCGGCGGATCGCCGCCTCGCTCGACCCGCCGATCCACATCGGCAGGGTTTTCTGCACGGGCTTCGGCGCGATCTGCGCGCCGGCGCAACGGAAAAACTCGCCCTCGAAATCCACCGGATCGCCGGTCCACAGCCGCGAGATAATCTCCAGCCCCTCGTCGGTGCGCTTGCCGCGCCCGCGGGTGGGCCGGCCGGTGGCGGCCCAGTCGGGCGCGCGCGCCGTGCCGATGCCGAACGCGGGAAGCATCCGCCCGCCGCTCAGCGCGTCGACGGTCGCGCACTGCTTGGCGAGCAAGACCGGGTCGCGCAGCGCCACCGAGGCCACGTTCATGCCGAATTTGAGCCGCCTGGTGGCCCCGGCGAGCGCCGCGAGCGCGGTCATGCACTCCAGCACGGGATGGCGCGAAACGATGCGGTCGGTCTGCCACAGCGAATCGACGCCGCCCTCTTCGCACAGCGCCACCCAGCGCCAATACCCCTCCGCGCCGACGAACGGAAACTCCGCCAGCCCGAGTCCGACCGCGATCAACATGTGCGCCTCCCCGAAACTACCGCCGTTGGGCGCGCAACATAGCGCGCGCGGGCGCGGCGGTCATGGCGCCCGGATCACGGCGCCGCCGCGGTTTGCGGGGGTTTCAGGAACGCGAGATCGCAGCCCTTGTCGGCCTGTTCGACCTCGGCGAGGTAGAGCTTGAGCCAGCCGCGGTCGCTGCCGGGAAGGGGCGGCGGCGGGGTCCACGCGGCGCGGCGGGCGGCCAGGGTTTTCTCGTCGACCGCGAGGTCGAGGCGGCGGGCCGCTACGTCCAGACGGATGCGGTCGCCGGTTTCCGCCAGCGCCAGCGGACCGCCGACCGCGGCCTCGGGCGTGACGTGCAGCACGACGGCGCCGAAAGCGGTCCCGCTCATGCGGGCGTCGGAAATGCGGACCATGTCCTTCACGCCGGCGCGGGCGAGCTTGCGCGGGATGGGCACATAGCCGGATTCGGGCATGCCCGGCGCGCCCTTCGGCCCCGCGTTGCGCAGCACCAGAACGTCCTCCGGGCCGGCGTCGAGATCGGGCGCGTCGATGCGCGCGGCCATGTCCTCCAGCCCGTCGAAGACCACCGCGCGGCCCTCGTGCTTCAGCAATGCGGGCGCGGCGGCGGACTGCTTGACGATGGCGCCGCCGGGCGCGAGATTGCCGCGCAGCACGGCGAGGCCCCCCTGTTCGGAAAGGGGCGCGGCGCGCGTGCGCACGATATCTTGCGGCCAGGGCGCGGGCGCGGCGTCCAGCTCCTCGCCCAGCGTGCGCCCGGTGACGGTGAGGCAATCGAGATCGAGCAGGGGCGCGAGCTCGCGCAGGATCGGCGCCAGGCCGCCGGCCTTGTGCAGGTCCTCCATGTAATGCGCGCCCGAAGGCTTGAGATCGACGAGCACCGGGGTCTCGCGGCTCATGGCGTCGAAACGGTCGAGATCGAGCGCGATGCCGCGCCGCCCGGCGATGGCCGCAAGATGCACGAGCCCGTTGGTCGAGCCGCCGGTGGCGAGCAGCACGCGCAACGCATTGGCGAACGCCGCCGGCGTCATGACGCGGTCGGGCGCGGGGCCTTCATGCGCGAGGGCAACGGCGCGCGCGCCGGCGCGCTCGGCAATGCGCAGGCGCGCGGCGTGAACGGCGGGCGCGGCGGCGCCGCCGAGCGGCATCATGCCGAGGGCCTCGCAGGCGAGCGCCATGGTGCTGGCGGTGCCCATGACCATGCAGGTTCCCGCCGTGGTCGAAAGCTCGGCGCCGGCGCCGGCGATTTCGGCGTCGTCGAGCTCGCCGGCGCGGTAGCGCGCCCATTGGCGGCGGCAGTCGGTACACGCGCCGAGGCGCTCGCCGCGCCAGCTGCCGGTCATCATCGGGCCGGTAACGAGCTGGATGGCGGGCACATTGGCACTGGCGGCGGCCATCAGCTGGGCGGGCACGGTCTTGTCGCAGCCGCCGACGAGCACGACCGCGTCCATGGGCTGGGCGCGGACCATCTCCTCGGTGTCGATGGCCATGAGGTTGCGGAACAACATGCTGGTGGGCGCAAGCCAGGGCTCGCCGAGCGACACGGTGGGGAACGGAACCGGCAGGCCGCCGGCCATCGCGACGCCGCGGCTCGCGGCCTCGACAAGCGCGGGCACGGTGCGGTGGCAGTTGTTGAAGCCGCTTGCCGTGTTCGCGATGCCGACGACCGGGCGGTCGAGCGCCTCTTCCGAGTAACCCATCGACAGCGCGAAGCTCTTGCGCAGGAACCACGCGAAGCCGGCGTCGCCGTAATGGGTGAGCCCGCGCCGCAGGCCGCGCGCGCTCACGAGGGGAACGCCATGCGGGCGTCGGCCTCGATGGCGCGCGCTTCGCGAACGCCTGCCATTGCCTCCGACGACGTTATGTGCGGCTTCAGCTTCGTCATTCGGTCGGCGACGTCCACGGCCTTGGCGCCGGTTTCCATCTTCCGGGAGAGAAACAAGCCGGTTCCGACGCGCTCCAGCTCGGCCACGTCCTTGCCGCCGAGTTTTTTTGCGACGAACGCCAGTCCGCTCTCGTATTTCGCGACGGTCTTCGGGTACAGGCCCTGGATGTATTCGGCCTGGCTTGTCGTGGCGATCCGGGGACCGTATGGGTACACGATTTCGAACTCGGTTATTCCGTCCGCCCGCAACGCCGTCAGGTCGGCTCGCAGATCGAACGAGAACGGTCCGTACATGTACAGAACGAAGTCGTGGCCCATATCGACCCGCGCGACGGCTTTCGCGAAATAGGCCGCCTTTTGCACGTGGGTTTCGCCGCACCAGCTGCCGTTTTCTCTCAGCTCGCCGATCAGCCGCGTGAGCAGCGCCATCCGTCGCAAGCTATCCATCGTCCTCCTCCTTTTCCGGCTTTATGAGTTCGGCGCGATCGCGGTTTACACGATCGCGCGTCTTGGCGGCGATGCCTCGATCGGCGAAAATTCGGTCGATTGTCACCGCGGGTACGTTGCGCAGGGTCTCGGACATGCCGAGAGACGAGACGATCGCGCCGTCGCGCAATCTTACGGGAAAGTTGGCGACGCGATTCGCTTGTTTGTAAAAGTCGTGCCGCACCGATTCCGTTCCGTATTCTTCGGCCAATTTTTTGTATGCAGACGCACCGGGCTCGGGGTTTATTTTTATATCCTCCGAATTTCTCTGGTAAACGAGTTGGAAATGCTCTCGCCTTACAATTCTGCGCGCATGAATATGGCCTGCCCGGTCCTTGTCGAAGGCCGCGCGCCACAGGGCGTCGGCGATTCCGCTGTCGGTCGTTTGCAGATGTCGTTCCGTATCCGTCGGGAAGCGGCCGCCGGGCAGCGAAACATTCAGAAAATCCTTCAGGTGAATATCGTACATTCTGCGCACATGATGAAAATAGACCTGCGAGTACATGAAGTATCTGGCTAGGGCCAGAGCTTCGGCAGACTGTATGCCGCCTTCTTCCATGCCCATGGTCGGCTTCCTGAAGTCTGTCTTTTTTCCCTCCTGTACTGCCGGGAGAATGCGTAACGTGTCGATAAGCCTGTAACGGTCGAACTGCCCGTATGCAACGCCCGCGTGATGCGAATCGCGCAACAGATAGTCCATGCGGTCCACCCCGAAAGCGTCGCCGACAATAATTTCGGCCATGAGCTCTTCCCAGTTCGTAAATTCCATATCTTCCGCTTTATCCGGACCCACCGCAAGCTTCAATATGTCGGTATCGACAAGAGGCGGTTTCATCGATTTCCAGATGTCGTTCATCTCGCGGCTTGAGATGAGGCAGCGCGTCAATCGTTCGTGGTCCCAACCTTCGGGCAGGAGTTCTTTCTCGGCCGCATGCGAAAACGGCAGGTGGCCGATGTCGTGGCAGAGCGCGGCCATGCGCACCGCGCGCCGCCAATAGACGTGGCCGGCGCGATCGGAAAGGGGCTCCAGCACGCGCCGCATATCGTCGCTGACGTTCAGCGGATCCGTAACGACGTCGTACACGCGGCCCGCGAGCTCCATGACGCCGAGCGAATGCTCGAATCGGCGATGCGTGGCGCCCGGATAGACGAGCCATGTCATGGCGAGCTGGTGAATGTGGCGCAGCCGCTGGAGCGGGCGCGAGTCCAGTACCCGGCGCTCGTCGTTGTCGAGGCGGATAAACGCATGGATCGGGTCCCTGATCTCGTGGACGAATTGGGCCATGACCGGGACCGCCTCGCGAGTTGCAGGTTTCGCCGCGCGGCGGGCGAATCGAATTCTCAATTCGTTCTTACGCGCGGCGGGCGGCGGCGTCAACCGCTTCCCCGCGCCGCCGGGCGAACGGGCGCGTGCCGCGGCGCCCATCGTAGCATGGCGGGCCCTGCGCGCCATGCGGCGCCGCGCGCGGCGGGCGATCGCTTTTCGGGGCGTTCCCGACCGCGGCTCGGCGACGGCCGGGCGGGAGCGGTTTGCCGGGATCTGCGGGGTTTCGCGGGGATCTGCCGAGCTCGCCCCCCGGTGGGCGGGCCGCGTTCGCGGCGCGGCCGGCACGCGCGGCGGGAAGAACGACTGTCATGCGAACATTATAGAGAGAAAACAGGGTGTTGCCCAGACAATTCGGTTCGGGCGCGGGCCATCGTTTCGCGGCGCGCGGAAGTCTGCCGCGACGCCTGGAAAGCGATTGCGTTGGCGCGCGCGGCGCGCGGCCGTGCTAGAAGCCCCTTGTCGGCGCGCGGGGCCGGCGCGGGCGCGGAGCGAGACCATGAAGCACGGGGCGGCGGGCGGCAAGACCGGCGTAATGATCTGCGGTCACGGAAGCCGCGACGCCCAAGCGGTCGCGGAGTTCGCGGCGGTTGCGCGGGGGGTTGCGAAGCGGCTTCCCGATTGCCCGGTCGAATCCGGATATCTCGAATTCGCCCGGCCGATTATCCGCGACGGGCTCGACGCGCTGCGCCGCGCGGGGGCGGCGCGCATTTTCGCGGTTCCCGGCATGTTGTTTGCCGCCGGCCATGCGAAAAACGACATCCCCTCGGCGCTGAACGCCTGGGCGGCGGAGCATGACGGGCCGCCGGTGGAATATGCGCGCGAACTGGGCTTCGATCTCAAACTGATCCGCGCCGCGGCGGAGCGCGTCGAAAGCGCGCTGGCGGCCGCCGGAAACGGGGTCTCGCGCGGCGACACTGCGCTCGTGGTCGTCGGGCGCGGCGCCTCGGACCCGGACGCGAACGCCAATATCGCCAAGGTCATGCGGCTGATCTGGGAAGGCCTGGGCCTGGGATGGGGCGAGACGGCCTATTCCGGCGTGACCTTTCCGGTCGTCGGGCCGGCGCTGGAGCACGTGGCGCAGCTGGGCTACCGGCGCGTGGTCGTGTTCCCGTATTTCCTGTTCACGGGCGTTTTGGTCAAGCGGATTTACGCGGCGGCGGACGCGGCGGCGGCGCGCCATCCGGAGATCGAGTTCGTCAAGGCGCCGTATCTCAACGACCATCCCGCGGTGCTGGACGTCTTCGCCGAGCGTGCGCTGGAAATCGCCGACGGCTTCAACGCCATGAACTGCCGGTTGTGCAAGTATCGCGAGCGCATGGTGGGGTTCGAGGACGAAGTCGGGCTGCCGCAGGCGGGCCATCACCATCATGTCGAAGGCGTGGGCGCGGGCGGCGCGCAGGCCGGCGCGCATGCGCATACCCACCACCCCTACCCGCACCGCGCGCATCCGCTGGGCCCGGCGGGCGCGGCGGCGGCGCGCGAAAACGGGCGATGAGATGAGCTGGCTGCGCGACCCGGCGGAAATCTACCGCCGTTCGTTCGCGATCGTGCGGGCGGAAGCCGATTTCCGCGCGCTGCCGCCTTCCCTGGCGGCGGCGGCGGAGCGGCTGGTTCACGCCTGCGGCATGCCAGACATTACGGCGGACTTGGCGTGGGACGGAGACGCGGCGGCGGCGGCGCGCGCGGCGCTGGCCGCCGGCGCGCCGATCCTGGTCGATGGGCGCATGACCGCGGCGGGCATCGCGCGCCGCCGGCTGCCGGCGGACAACGCGGTTATCTGCACGCTCGACGAGGCGCCGTGCGGGGGCGGGGTCGCGCGGTCGGCGGCGGCGGTCGATCTGTGGCGGCCTCGGCTCGCGGGCGCGGTCGTGGCGATCGGCTCGGCGCCGACGGCGCTGTTCCGCCTGCTGGAGCTGCTGGCGGAAGAGCCGGCGCGCCCGGCGGCGATTTTCGCGTTTCCCGTGGGCTTCGTGGGCGCGGCGGAAGCGAAACAGGCGCTGTGCGACGCGCCGTTCCGCGCGCCGTATCTGACGCTGCGCGGCCGCCGCGGCGGAAGCGCGCTGGCCGCCGCCGCCATCAACGCCGTGAGCGCGGACGGCCCGTGAGCGCGTGGCTCGCTGTCGTTGGCCTGGGCGAGGACGGGCTCGAGGGCCTCGGACGCCGGGCGCGCGGGCTGCTCGACGCCGCCGAAACGCTGGCGGGCGCGCCGCGGCACTTGGCGGCGGTACCCGATGACGGGCGCCCGCGCCTCGCGTGGCCGCGCCCGCCCGAGGCTCTTGTCGGGACGATACTCGGCATGAAGCCGCGCGCGGTGTGCGTGCTGGCCACGGGCGACCCCATGCATTACGGGATCGGGGCGGCGCTGGCGCGGCGGGTTCCGCGCGGCGAGATGGTCGCGGTACCCGCGCCGGACGCCTTCGCGCTGGCCTGCGCCGCGCTCGGCTGGCCGCGCGCGGAAACGGAAACGCTGAGCCTGCATGGCGCGGCGCCCGAACGCGCCGTGGAGGCGATCGGCGCGTATCTCCATCCCGGCGCGCGGATTCTCGCGCTGAGCCGCGACGGGACGACGCCGGGCGCGGTCGCGCGCTATCTCTCCGCGCGCGGGTTCGGCGCCAGCGCGGTCACGGCGCTCGAACGTATGGGCGGCGCGCGGGAGCGGATTTCGTCGTTCCGCGCCGCCGACGGGCCGCGCGGGCCGTTCGCCGATCTCAACACCGTGGCGGTGGAGTGCGCGGGCGCGGAGGGGCTGCCCTGCGCGCCCGGCTTGGCCGACGAGGCCTACGAACACGACGGGCAGCTCACGAAACGCGAGACGCGCGCGGCGACGCTGGCCGCGCTGGCGCCGGCGCCGGGCGCGCTGCTCTGGGACATCGGCGCGGGAGCCGGCTCGGTCGCCATCGAGTGGCTGCGCGCGCACCGGCACTGCCGCGCCGTGGCGATCGAGCGCGACCCGAGGCGCGCCGCGCGCATCCGCCGCAACGCCGGGGCGCTGGGCGCGCCGCGCCTGAAGGTCGCGGTCGGCGCCGCGCCCGCGGCGCTCGCGGGGCTGGAGGCGCCCGACGCGGCGTTCATCGGCGGCGGCGCGGCCGACGGCGCGATCTGGGACGCCGTCCGCGCGGCTCTGCGCCCCGGCGGGCGGCTGGTGGCGAACGCGGTTACGGTGGCGGGCGAGGCGCGCCTGCTGGCCGAACGCGCGCGGGCGGGCGGAACGCTGACGCGGATCGCGGTTGCGCGCGCCGAGCCCATCGGCGGCGGCGGCCTCGCCTGGCGGGCTCTCCGCCCGGTGACGCAACTCGCGCAGAGCGCGCCGTGACGGGAACGGTTTATGCGCTGGGCGTCGGCCCGGGCGACCCTGAACTCATCACCCTCAAGGCGCTGCGGCTGCTGCGCGCGGCGGCGCTGGTCGTCTGGCCCGCGCCGGAAACGGGGGAGAGCCTGACGCGCGCCATCGTCGCGCCGCATCTCGAACCGGGGCGCGAGGAAATGGCGGTGCGCATACCGGTGACGGCGGCGCGGTTTCCCGCCGATGTGTACGACCGGGCGGCGGACCGGATCGCGGCGCGCGCCGGCGCCGGCGGCGATGTCGCGGTGCTGTGCGAAGGCGACCCGTTTCTGTACGGGTCGTTCATGTATCTGTTCGCGCGCCTGGCGGGGCGGGTCCGGGTGGAGGTCGTGCCGGGGGTGTCGTCGGTGACGGCGTGCGCGGCGCGCGCGGGCGCGCCGCTGGCGGCGAGCAACGACGTGCTGAGCGTGATCCCCGCCGGGCTGGACGAGGACGACCTCGCGCGCCGGGTCGCCGCCGCCGACGCCGTCGCCATCGTCAAGCTCGGCCGCCACGCCGCCAAGGTGCGCCGCGCCCTCGATGCGCTCGGCCTGACCGCGCACGCGCGTTACATCGAACACGGAACCATGGCGAACGAGCGCATATCGTCCTTCGCGGAGGCGGACACGGCGCGCGCGCCCTATTTCTCGATGGTGCTGGCGCACCGGCGCGGGGCGGCGTGGCGCCGGGCGCGCCGGTAGTCGTCGCGCTCGGCGCGCGCGGCATGGCGACGGCGCGGCGGGCGGCGGCGGCGCTGGAGGGCGCGCGCATCCACGCGCCCGCCGGACGGGCGGGATGCGACGGCGCCGACGCGCGCTTCGACGCGCCCGCCGGCGCGCTGGCGGCGCTGTTCCGCGCCGGGACGCCGATTGTGGGCGTCTGCGCCGCCGGCATTCTCATCCGCGCGCTGGCGCCGCTTCTCGCCGACAAGACCGCCGAGCCGCCGGTCGTCGCGGTGTCGGACGACGGCGCGTTCGCCGTGCCGCTGCTGGGCGGGCATCGCGGCGGCAACCGGCTGGCGGCGCGGCTGGCGGCGGCGCTCGGCGGGAGCGCGGCGATCACGACTGCGGGCGACGTCCGCTTCGGCGCCGCCCTCGACGAACCGCCGCCGGGGTGGACCCTCGCCAACCCCGGAGACGCCAGGGCGTTCATGGCGGAACTGCTGGCGGGGGCGCGCATCCGTTGCGCCGACCCGCCGCCGTGGCTGGCGAAAACCGCGCTGCCGTTCGCCGAGAACGGGGCGCTGGAAATCGCGGTCGCCGAGCGTTGCGCGGCGCCGGGGCCGCGCCGGCTGGTCTATATCCCGCGCCGGCTGGCGCTCGGCGTCGGCTGCGAACGCGGCGCGCCGCCGGAAGCCGCGGTCGCGCTGGCTGAATCTGTGCTTGCCGAAGCGGGGGCGGACGCCGCGGCGGTCGCCTGCGCGGTCTCGCTCGATTTGAAGTCCGACGAACCGGCGGTCCACGCCGTGGCGGAGCGCCTCGGCGCGCCGGCGCGGTTTTTCCCCGCCGCGCGCCTGGAGGCCGAAACGCCTCGCCTCGCCTCGCCTTCGCGGGCGGTGTTCCGCGCCGTCGGCTGTCACGGCGTGGCGGAAGCGGCGGCGCTGGCGGCCGCCGGCGCCGGCGGCGCGCTCGCGGTCGCCAAGCGCGTGGCCGGGCGCGTCACGGCGGCGCTGGCGCGCGCGCCGGGGGTTATCGACGCCCGCGCCGTCGGCGCGCCGCGCGGCCGGCTTGCCATCGTCGGCCTCGGCCCCGGCGCGGCGGCGTGGCGCACGCCGGAAGCCGACGCGGCGCTCGCCGGCGCCGACGATGTCGTGGGGTATGCGGGGTATCTCGACCTTCTCGGCCCGCCGCCGCCGGGGCAGCGCCGGCATCCGTTCCCGATCGGCGCGGAGGAAGCGCGGGCGCGCCGGGCGCTCGATCTGGCGGCGGGCGGACGCGCCGCGGCGCTCGTTTCGTCGGGCGACCCGGGCGTCTATGCGATGGCGTCGCTCGTGTTCGAATGCCTCGACCGCGAAGACCGCGCCGACTGGCGGCGGATCGCCATCGCCGTCGCGCCGGGGATTTCGGCGCTGCAGGCGGCGGCCGCGCGCGCCGGCGCGCCGCTGGGCCACGATTTCTGCGCCATCTCGCTGTCGGATCTGCTCACGCCGTGGGACGCGATCGAGAAGCGGCTGCGGGCGGCTGCGGACGCGGATTTCGTCGTTGCGCTTTACAACCCGGCCTCGGCGCGGCGGCGCGGCGGGCTCGAACGGGCGCGCGACATATTGCTCTCGGCCCGCGCGCCGGAAACGCCGGTGGTGCTTGCGCGCAATCTCGGCCGCGGCGGAGAAACGGTGCGCCGCGCCGCGCTCGGCGCCCTCCGCGCCGACGATGCCGACATGCTGACGCTGGTTCTGGTGGGCGCGCGCTCCACGCGCCTGGCGGCGGGAACGGAGTGGCTGTACACGCCGCGCGGCTACGGCGCGGGCCGGTGACAGTCCACTTTATCGGCGCGGGGCCGGGCGCGGCGGACCTGATTACCGTGCGCGGCCGCGACCTGATCGCGCGCTGCCCGGTATGCCTCTATGCCGGCTCGCTGGTCCCGCCGGAGATCGTCGCGCTGGCGCCGCCGGACGCGCGCGCCATCGACACCGCGCCGCTGACGCTCGACCGCATCGTGGAGGAAATGCGCGCGGCCGACGCGCAAGGCCTCGATGTGGCGCGGGTGCATTCGGGCGACCCGTCGCTCTACGGCGCGATCGCCGAGCAGATACGCCGCCTCGACGCGCTGGGGGTCGCTTGGGACATCACGCCGGGGGCGCCCGCCTTCGCCGCCGCCGCCGCCGCTCTCGGCGTCGAGCTGACCCTGCCCGGCGTGAGCCAAACGGTGATATTGACGCGAACGGCGGGCAAGGCGTCGGACATGCCGCCGCGCGAGGACCTGGAAACCTTGGGCGCGTCCGGCGCGACGCTGGCGCTGCATTTGTCGGTGCGCAACCTGCGCGCGGTGGAGCGGGCGCTCATCCCGATCTACGGCGCCGATTGCCCGGCGGCGGTCGTCTATCGCGCGAGCTGGCCCGACCAGCGGATCGTGCGCGGCACGCTGGCCACCATCCGCGCCCGCGTCCGCGCCGCCCGCATCACGCGCACCGCCCTGATACTGATCGGCCGCGCCTTGGCCCAGGAAACGTTCGCCGACAGCGCCCTCTACGACCCCGGCCACGCCCACCTCCTGCGGCCCCGCCGGGGGCGATCCTGACCCCGCAGGCTTCGCGCACGCGCGTCCGCGAAGCCTGCGGCAGATTGCGGCGCCGGCACTCGCCGCCGCCGACCCCCACCGCCCCGCTGTCATGCGAGCGCGCTGTAGCGACGCCGCCGGCGGCATGCACCCGTTTTTTCTCCTCGCACCGGGAGCAGCGATCCCGGAAAACACGCTCGCCCGCCGACCGGGCATGAGCCGCACGCCCGCGCGCGAAGCCTTGCTGCGGTCCGCGCACGCGCCGCCGAGCGATGCATGGACGAGGCGAAAGCGTTCCATGGCATTGACGGAAATCGCGGGGTTGCCGCCGAGGCGAGAGTACGCCGGGCGCGAGGCCGGCTGTGGCGGCGACACACGGGCGTCGTGGGCAAGCAAGAACTGTCGCACGCACATTGACAGCGCCACTCCGGCGTTTACATGCGGGCGAACAGTGGATAAATCGTTGACGGCGCGCGCCGCCGGCGGCAATCTTGCCGAATCGTGCGGCCCCCGACCGCGACTGGCTGCGGAGCGCCGCGCGACGGCGGCGGTATCGGGTATGCGCCATGGGGACGGCGAGGCCGAAGGCGACCGACAGATCGGCGCGGGATTGCCGGAAGGGAACGATGCTATCCGATGCCGACTCGAAGTCGAAGGGGCTGGACGATTGTCATGACTGACCGATTGCCGAACTCGCCGCGACCGCCCCGGCACATCGTGGCGGCCTCGCCCGGAGTGGCGGGCTTACCGGTATTTGCCGGGGCCGGAACGCGCGCCGGCGTGTCGGTTGCCGAAGTCGAGCTGGCAGCCGGGCATCGGGTCGGTGCGGTGCGGAGCCGGGCGCCGGGTCGCGAGCGGCGCCCGGCGCGTGCGTTGCGCCGTCGCGGCGGGCTGTGGCGGGATCGACCCGCGGCGCGCGGCGCGGGTTCGTTCTTCCGGTTTATCGACCTGTTCGCCGGCATCGGCGGATTCCGGCGAGCGTTCGAATCCGTGGGCGGCGAATGCGTTTATACATCGGAAAGGGATCGTCATGCCCGACAGACATACTCGGCAAACTATCGTTGCGACCGCGAGATCGCCGGGGACATCCGCCGGGTATCGGCTATCGATATTCCGGGGCACGATTTGCTGGTCGCCGGTTTCCCGTGCCAACCGTTTTCGATTGCCGGCGTATCGAAAAAGAACGCCCTGAACATGCCGCACGGATTCCGTTGTCAGGCGCAGGGCACGCTGTTTTTCGACGTGGCGCGAATCCTCGACGAACACCGGCCGAAGGCTTTTCTGCTTGAAAACGTGAAAAACCTTGTCAATCACGACAAGGGCAGGACCTTCGAGATC
The DNA here is from genome assembly GCA_965201115.1 of Alphaproteobacteria bacterium. Classification (GTDB taxonomy): domain Bacteria; phylum Pseudomonadota; class Alphaproteobacteria; order UBA7887; family UBA7887; genus JANQOH01. The sequence continues at coordinate 2,690,319 of OZ241745.1, read as the reverse complement.
ATTCGCACGACGCTTGTCGATGAACTGGGTTATCGGGTACATTGGAAAATACTGGACGCCAAGGCCTGGGCGCCGCAACATCGGGAACGTATTTTTATCGCCGGCTTTCGCGAAACCAACGGCTTTTCTTTCGATGACATGACGTTGCCGGATTCGCGCAACGGTCCCCGCCTCCGGACCGTCCTGCATCCGGAGGATGGAAGCGAAGCCGAAGAACCGCCATATACGCGCGGGGAACGGGCCCGAGTCTCCGCCGCCTACACGCTATCGGATCATCTGTGGAACTATCTCCAGTCGTATGCCGAAAAGCACAGGGCCGCCGGCAACGGATTCGGCTTCGGCCTGGTCGGCCCGGACAGCGTATCGCGCACATTGTCGGCACGCTATTACAAGGACGGGTCCGAAATACTTGTCAAGCAAAAAGATCGAAATCCGCGCCGCCTGACGCCCCGCGAATGCGCCCGTCTCATGGGTTTCGACGAGCCGAACGATGAACCGTTTGTCATTCCCGTATCCGACACCCAAGCATATAAGCAGTTCGGAAATGCGGTAGCCGTTCCGTGCGCCAGGGCCGTGGCTCGTCATATGGCGCCGTGGCTCGGGGCGCCGACCGATGTTTCCGCCGACTCCAACCGAAAAGATTATGGTAATGCCGCCGGATGTCGTTGACACGGCGACCCGCAGCCGCATGATGGCCGGCATCAAGGGAAAGAATACGATGCCGGAATTGCAGGTGCGCCGCTTTCTCCATGCGAAAGGCTTTCGTTACCGGTTGCATGACCGATCGCTTCCGGGGCGTCCCGATCTTGTATTTCCCCGTCGCCACGCCGTCATACTGGTTCACGGCTGTTTTTGGCACGGGCACGATTGCCGATTTTTCAAATGGCCCGCTACCCGACCGGAATTTTGGCGCGAAAAGATCTCCGACAACCGGGAGAGAGACAAACGAGACATATGTAGATTGAAGAACCTGGGCTGGCGCGTACTCATAATATGGGAGTGCGCCGTCAAGACAGCGCCGAAAACGCGGGTCGTCGATACGCTGGAAGCGGTTGTCGAGTGGTTGAATGGCGATGAGACTTTCAGCGAACTGCGGGAGACGAACGATGACGGATCGTGATCTGTCGAACTGGTTCGACAACTGCTTCAATCGGGACTTCGTGTGGTTCGCCAAGCGACTCTCGGGCAACGATACCTTGGCGAACGGAGCTCACCAGGCCGGTCCGTATATTCCGAAGTCCCTTCTGCTCCGTGTCTTGCCGGGGCTTGACCGGCCGGGCGAACGCAACCCGGACGTAGAGTTTTGCCTTTGCGTCGACTCGCATTCCGCCCATCGCCGTGCCCGGGCGGTTTGGTATAACGGCGGAACACGGGACGAAAGCCGGATAACCCGGCTCGGCGGCCAGGGCTCGGCGTTGCTCGATCCGGCGAATACGGGCGCATTGTGCATATTTGCATTTCGGCGCGACGCCCGGGAGGGAGAAGAAATTTGCCGTGTCTGGCTTTGCCGGGACGAGTTCGAAGAGAATTTCGTGGAAGACCGAATCGGCCCGGTCGAGCCCGGGAACGGGTTCGTTTGGCGTCGGCCCGATGCACTCTCGCCGGCGCCGGCCCCCGGCTCGACCGGCTGCTGGATGACGCCCGGCGAGTTGCCGCAATCCTGGCTGTCCGAGTTTCCGTCCCCTGCCGTTTTGATCGACAAGGCGGTGCAGTTACGACCGTTGGCCGGAGAACGCGCGGACAATCGGCTGGTTCGACGCAGGGATTGCGAGTACGAACTCTTCCGCAGTGTTGAGGAGGCGACGATTCTGCCGCAAATCCGCCGCGGTTTCGCGGCGATGGAGGACTTTATCGATCTGGCCCAGTCGGTATTGCAGCGCAGGAAAAACCGATCGGGCCGATCGCTCGAATTGCATGTTCGCGCCATCCTGACCGAGGAGGGATTGCGGGAGGGCCGGGATTTCTCGCATAACGAAGTATCCGAGCACGGCAGGCGGCCCGATTTTCTGTTTCCGTCGGTGCGCGACTATCGCGAAGGGACGGCGCCGGACGAACGATTGAGGATGCTGGCTGTCAAAACCACGTGCAAGGATCGCTGGAGACAGATCCTGCGCGAAGCCGACCGGATCGAGCGCAAGCATCTTCTCACTCTTCAGGAAGGAATATCGGAGGCGCAGTTTCGCGAAATGCAGGACGCGAAGGTTCAACTCGTTGTTCCGGCGCCGATTTTTCGAAGATACGCGCCTTCCGTACGGCCGTATTTGGAATCCCTTGAAGGTTTTATCGCCGGACTGCGGCGGAGTGCGGTATAGATTCGCACAACACCGATATATCGCAAGTGTCCGATACCTCCACCCCTGCCGCCGTTCGAACGTGGAAAAACCGCCAGCAGACTGTCGGGCTTGGGGGTTGTTTTTTGTTTCTGCCGGTCGGCGATGGTCTTCGCGGTTCCGATTCGGGGCTGGTTCGAGCGGTGGGTTGCGCGGGGCGGGGCAGCGGGGTCGCGTTTGGGCTTTGTGGCGGGCGTTCGGGGCATGAGGGGCGGCTTTGGGTCATGGTCGCGCCGCCGTGCGAAGGTTGTGCAACCGTTTGCAGTTGCAGGCCAGCGCCGTCAGGCGCCATTCGCCGTCGACCTTGTCGAGGCCGCGCAGGGAGAAGGGGGTGAAGCCGGGGGCCGCCTTGACGATGCCGAACACTGGTTCGACGGTCTGCTTGCGCAGCGCATACAGGGCGCGCCCGCGCACAGGGCATGAGCGCGCCGCCGCGGCGGCGCGATGCGCGTTGAAGCGCGGGGGCGGGACGGCTATCGTGCGGCCATGCGGACGCGGCGGGACATCATGGCTTTCGGCGCGGCGGCGGCGGGGGTGGCGGCTTTGCCGGCGCGGGCGCGGGAGCAAGAGGCGCCGGCGCGTATCCGGCGCTCGGTTACGCTCGGCCGCACGGGGCTGGAAGTGTCGGATATCTCGTTCGGCTCGTCGGGCTCGGCCGATCCGGGCCTTGCGCTGCATGCGCTCGACCGCGGCGTGACCTTTTTCGACACGGCGGAAAGCTACCGCTTCGGCGCCGCCGAGGAGGCGCTCGGCGCGGCGCTCGCGGGCCGCCGCGGCAGCGTCGTGCTGGCGTCGAAAACCAAGGCGCGCGCCGATGATCGCCGCGACTCCATGATGGCCGCGCTCGAAGGCAGCCTGCGCCGCCTGCGCACCGACTATCTCGACATCTACTATCTGCACTCGGTCAACGACCCGGCGCGCATCGCCAACCCCGAATGGGCCGAGTTCACCGAGCGCGCCCGCGCGCAGGGCAAGATACGCTTCCGCGGAATGTCGGGGCACGGGAGCCGCCTGGCGGAGTGCCTCGACATCGCCATCGAACGCGACCTCGCCGACGTTATTCTCGTCGCGTACAATTTCACGCAATCGCCGGATTTCTTCGACGATTTGCGCTCGTTCTTCGGCTTCGTGGCGCAACAGCCCGAACTGCCGGCGCGGCTCGAGCGCGCGAAGGAGAAAAACATCGGCGTCGTCGCCATGAAGACCCTCGCCGGGGCGCGGCTGAACGACCTGCGCGCGTTCGAGCGCCCCGGCGAAACCTTCGCCCAGGCGGCCTTCCGCTGGGTGCTGTCGGACCCGCGCGTCGACGGGCTGGTCGTCTCGATGACGAGCCGGCGCCGCATCGACGAATACGTCGCGGCGTCGGGCGCCGGCGCGCCGACGGGCGCCGACCGCTCGCTGCTCCGCCGCTACCTGGCGCGCAACGGCGAGCGCTATTGCCGCCCGGCCTGCGGCGCGTGCGAAAACGCCTGCCCGCACGGGGTGGAGATCGCCGAGGTCCTGCGCGCGCGCATGTATGCGGCGGATTACGGCGACGAAGCGCTGGCGCGCGCGGAATACGCATTTGCCGGCCTTGCCGGCCTCGACGCCTCGCCGTGCCTGTCGTGCGGCGCGCAGCCCTGCCGCGCCGCGTGCCCGCACGGCCTCGAGATCCCGATACTGACGCGCGCGGCGGCGCGGCTCGGATGAGGGTTTTCCTCGCGCACTTCCTGTTCGTGCTCGCGGCATGGACGCTGTTTCTCAAATTCGTCTTTCCGGTCGCGTTCGCGCTCGCCGAGGGCGCGGCGCCGGGCGCCCATGTCATGTGGGATTTCTGGTGGGCCGCGCATATCTGGCTGGGCTGGGCGCTGCTGCGCGAAACCCGGTACGCGGCGGCGCTGGCGGCGTGCGTCGCTGCCGCGGAGGTCGCCATCGTGTCGGTGAAATTCGCGCTGTTCCTGAGCGCGCCCGAATGGACGATGTGGACGGCGGGCTGGTTCGTCAACAAGGTCTTCGTGCTTGCCTGTTTCGCGCTCATGCTGGCGTGGCTCGCCGCGCGCGCCGCCGGGCGCCGCGCCGCGCCCGAGGCCGGGGGCTTGCCGTCCCCGGGGCCGCCGCGATGACGGACGCGGCGGCCGCGCCGCCGCTTCCGGCGCTCCGCCTCCACAACAGCGCAAGCGGCGAACGCGAGATTTTCGAGCCGCTGGATCCCCGCCATGTGCGCATGTATGTGTGCGGGCCGACGGTTTACGATCGCGCGCATATCGGCAATGCGCGCCCGGTGGCGGTGTTCGACACGCTCTACCGGCTCTTGCGGCGCCGCTACCCGAAGGTCTCGTATGTGCGCAACATCACCGACGTGGACGACAAGATCGTGGCCGCGGCGGCGGCGCGCGGGGAGCCCATCGACGCGCTGACCGAGCGCACGATCGCCGCGTTCCACGCCGACATGGCGGCGCTCGGCGCGCTGCCGCCGACGGCCGAGCCGCGCGCCACCGGACATATCGACGCCATGATCGCCATGGCCGCGCGCCTCGTGGAGCGCGGCTTCGCCTACGTCGAGGCCGGGCATGTGCTGTTCCACGCGCCGTCGTGGCCGGGCTACGGCGCGTTGTCGGGCCGGTCGCGGGGCGACATGCTCGCCGGCGCGCGCGTCGAGGTTGCGCCCTGGAAGCGCGATCCGGCGGATTTCGTGCTGTGGAAGCCGTCCGCGCCCGAGGCGCCGGGTTGGGATTCGCCGTGGGGCCGCGGCCGCCCGGGCTGGCATATCGAATGCTCGGCGATGAGCGCGCGCCTGCTCGGCGAGACGTTCGACATCCACGGCGGCGGCCGGGACCTCATCTTTCCCCACCACGAGAACGAGCGCGCGCAAAGCGAATGCGCGCACGGCAAGCCGTTCGTCCGCTACTGGATGCATAACGGCCATGTGGGCGTCGAGGGGCGGAAGATGGCGAAAAGCGAAGGCAATTTCGTCACCGTTGCCGACGCGCTCGAGCGCGCGCCGGGCGAGGCGGTCCGCCTTGCGCTGCTGAAGACCCACTACCGCCATCCGCTCGACTGGAGCGCCGCGGCGCTGGCGGCCGCGAAGGCCGATCTCGACCGCTTCTACCGCGCCCTGCGCGGGCGCGCGCGGCCCGGCGCGCCCGCCGCGCCGGTTCCGCAAGCGGTGGAGGCGGCGCTGGCCGACGACCTCAACACGCCCAGGGCGCTGGCGGCGATGCGCGCGCTCGCCGCCCGCGCCGCCCGCGAGGACAGCGCCGACGCCGCGCAGGAGCTGCGCGCGGCGGGAGAGGCGCTCGGCGTGCTCGCCGCCGACCCCGCGGAATGGGTGCGCGAATCGAGCGCCGCGCCGGGCGCGGCCGCCGCCGCCGCGCCGCCTGCCGCGCGCATCGAGGCGCTGATCGCCGAGCGGCAGGCGGCGCGCGCGGCGCGCGATTTCGCCGCCGCCGACCGCATACGCGCCGCCCTCGCCGCCGACGGCGTGGCGCTGGAGGACCGGCCCGGCGGCAAGACCGAGTGGCGCCGCGCGCGATGACCGCCGGCGCAGAGCCGCGCCCGGCCATCGTGCTTGTCGAGCCGCAGCTGGGCGAGAACATCGGCGCGGCGGCGCGCGCGATGCTCAATTTCGGCCTCGACGAACTGCGCCTTGTGCGGCCGCGCGATGGCTGGCCGAACCCCGCCGCGCGCGCCAACGCCGCCGGCGCCGCCAGCGTGGTGGATCGCGCGGCGGCGTTCGACAGTCTCGAGGCCGCGCTGGCCGACCGCCGCCTGGCGCTGGCGGCCACCGCGCGCCGGCGCGATATGGCCATTCGCGCGGTCGACCCCGAAACCGCGGCCGCCATGCTCCGCGAGGCGGCGCGCCGGGGCGAGCACGGCGCCATCGTGTTCGGGAAGGAAAGCACGGGGCTCGGCAACGACGCGGTGGCGCTGGCCGACGCGATCGTCACGGCGCCGTGCGACCCCGCCTTTACGTCGCTCAACCTGGCGATGGCGGTGCTGCTTCTCGCCTACGAATGGCGCCGCGCGGGCGAACGCCCCGCCGCGGCGGGCGCCGCGCCCGCATCCGCCGCGCCCGGGCCGCCCGCGCGCGCCGGCAGGGCCGCCGACAAGGCGCAATTGCTGGGGTTGTTCGAGCATCTCGAGGGCGCGCTCGACGCGCGCGGCTTTTTCCGCCCGCCGCAACGGCGCCCGCATACGACGCGCAAGCTGCGCGCCCTGCTCCAGCGCGCGCAGCCGAGCGAAAGCGAAGTGCGCATGATGCGCGGCGTCGTCCACGCCCTGGCCGGCGACGACGTCCGGTAACGCCGGGGGTTGCTGGCGCAACCCCGCCGAAGGCGGGGCCCGGGACCGCGGGCATCCTGCCCGCACGCCGGCAACCGCCCCGAACCCCGCCGGGAGAGGCGCGCCTCTCGCGCCAACGCCGCCCCGCCCGCGCTCCCAGGCGAAGCGGCGGCGGCGCGGGAGGATGCGCCGCCGCCAGGGTTGCGCTACCAGACGACGCCGGCGCCGATACGCGAGACCACTTCGCCCCCGGTGCTTATCGCCGCGCCGATGTTGACGAAGATGTTGGACTCGCGGTCCAGCCGGGCGCTGAGGCCCAGCGCCAGCGCCTGTTCGCCGCGATAGTTACCCGCCCCGGCCCCGACATAGACCCGGCCGCCGCCCGGAACGACGTTCGGCAGCGCGGTGAGCGCCGAAGCCATCGCCGCGGAACCGTCCACGCGCTCCGAAAGGTCGCTCAGATCGCGCCGAACGCCGTCGACGCGGCCCGTCAGCGCGTTGACTTGCGCGAGCGCTTCCGCGCCGTCGAACCGGCTCATGGGCAGTGTGCGCAGACGGCCCCCGCCGGGGCCGATCTCCTGCACCACCACTTCGTCGATAGCGCCGGCGTCATCCAGTTTCCGGAGCGCCTTGCGGTCGTCGAGCTCGATGATCGCCGCCCGCCCGGCAATGCTCCGGGGGTCCGGGGCGTCGCTGTCTGTGGCCCCGTCCGCGACGCCGGTGTCTCCGTAGGGCTTGCCGTAGAGCGCCTGGAACAGATAGGCGAGGCGCTCGGTAGCCGACACGGCGTTCGCCGCCCGTTGCGCCTCGCTCGCGTCCGCGGCGTCGGCCTCCGCCAGCGCCTTGTTCTTGTCCAGCTCCAGGAACTCTTCCATCGTCGTGCCGACGGGTTCGCCATCGGCGCCCGTTACCGGCCGGTTCGAGAGTTCGCTGTTGCTGAGCAGCGCGACCAGCGTCATGATCTGCTCGTTGGTCGCGCCCTTGAGGGTGACCACCACGCGATCATCGCCGGTTCCCGTGCGGATTTTCACGGTCTCGACGCGATCCGTCGATCCCCGGTCGGTCTCCGCGACGATGGTCTGGACGTTGCCGCCATCGCCCTCCCCGGTTTGCACATAGCCGTCGTCGTCGGTGCTGACCGCGAGTTCCTGCGTGGCCTCCTCCACCTTCTGTTCGGCGCGTTTGGCGATGATGGCCGCCTCGTCCTCGCTGTCCAGGGCGTCGATAATCGTGTCGAGCGCGGCGATGCGCTGGAAAGCGCTGGCGTCTTCGCCGCGGCGGCCGTCGTCGTCGGGTGCGCCCATGTCGGCGTCCAGCGCCGCGATGCGCTGGAAGGCCGTGCCCTCGCCGCGGCCGTCCTCGTGCGGCGTCTGATTGCCTTGGCCCAGGCGGACGCTCACGCCGGTGACTTCGTCCTCGATCGTTTTCGTCGTCGTCTCGAGGGTCCCGACGCGGCTGCCTACCGAGCGCGCGCCGAGCTCCAGCGTGGCGACGCGGACGCCGAGTTCGGGCGCGCCGGGTCCGAAGCTGGCCGCGCCGGCCACCAGCCGGCCCTGCGAATCCACGCCCAGGAGCCGCGCTGCCCCCTCTTCCGCCGCGAAGCCCGGAAGACGGTAACTGTGCCCCGCGGCGCCGATGACCGCTTCGTTGGCGGCGGCGGCAACCCCGGCGCCGATGGCGATGGCGTTCGCCCCCGCCGCCTCCGCGCCGCGGCCCAGCGCGATGCTGCCGGCCCCAGACGCATGAGCGTAGGCGCCGACGGCCGTGGCGCGATCGGCGGACAAGCCGCCCAGGCTCGTCTTGAGCCGCGCCTGAACCGCGCGGCGCGCCGTCTCGCCGGCCTCCGTCGCAGCGAACATGTCGGCGTTCGCCTGCTCCTCGGCGGTGAGATACTCGATGCACTCGTCCTCGAAGTCCGTCGCGCGGCCCGCATACCGCCCCGCATCCTCGGCGCATTGGACGAGTTCCCACAAGCGTCCGTTTTGCGGAACGATGTCATGGACCTCGGCGCCCGCCACGGCGGCGCGTCCGAGCGCGACGGTCCCGGCGCCGAACGCCACGGCGGCCTCGCCGATCGCGGTGGCGTCGGCCGCGGCGCCGGTCTGCGCCGCCGAGCCCACTGCCGTGCCGTGCTCTCCCGCGGCATTGGCGACCGAACCCACCGCGGTGGACGATTCGCCGTAGGCGCCGGCGCTGTTGCCCAATGCAGCGGCGCTCTCGCCCGGCGCCTCGGCCCACGGGCCGACGGCGGTGGACCATTCTCCGATGCCGCCGAAACCGGCGCCGGCGCCGACGGCGAGCGAGCCCACTGCCGCCGCGCGCGCGTCGCCGCCGAGCGCGGTTGCGAAGATTCCCGTCGCACGGGCGTCGGCGCCCAGGGCCGTGGTCTTGTATCCGCCGGGCGCCTGCCAGACGGGGTTCGGCAACTCGCCCCGGCCCAGGCGCCCGGAAGCCCGCGCCGCCTCCAGCGCCTGAGTGCGGTAGAGAACGCCGCCGACAACCGCGAAGGGGCGGTTCGCGCGTTCGCCGTCGGCAAGATACGCCGCGGCGTCGGCATATTCCGCCATGATATCGGCGGCGGCGAAGTCGCGGGCGCCGAAGCCGAAGAAAGCGTCGATCTCCCACGCCGGATACACGCGGTCGTTTACGCGGACCCATCCCGAGGGCCGGTTCGCGGCCTCGAGGTACGCCCCGAAGTTCTCGTATTCCGGCAAGCTGCCGCCGGCGGCGCTGTTGGCGCCTACCGCGGCGGCCGAGTTGCCGGTCGCCTGCGCAAAATGCCCGACGGCGGTGGCGTTTTGCACCGCCCACGATTCGATCCGTTGCCGCAGGCGGGTCTGGATCGCGCGGCGATACGCTTGCCCGTCATTGTCGTTCGGAACCAGATTCGCATGCTCCCTTTCCGCTTGGGTCAGGTGCCGGGAGCACTCGTCCACGAACCACTGGCCGTTGGTTACATAACCCGGTTCTTGCGCGCAACGGACCAGCCGGCTCGCTTCCCATCGGTTGTCGGCGCCCCAGTTCGCCGCCGCCGCGCTATGGCCCAGGGCCGTGTTCCAGTCGCCTACGGCGGTAGCGCCATGCCCCAACGCGGTGGCTTGCCTCCCGAAGCCGGTCGCGCTCACGCCCACCGCTGTGGACTCCAGGGCGGACGCAGCGGAGAAATCCCCGATGGCGATGGACCGGTCGTTGTATGCCCGCGACCACTCGCCGATCGCCACCGTCCTGTTCCCCGGGGCGCGCGCGAAATTGCCGACGGCGACAGCCGCTGTCCCCGTGGCTTCGGCGGCGCCGCCGACGGCGGTCGTCGAATCTCCCGTAGCCTTGGCGTTGTCGCCCAGCGCCGTCGTAGTCTCCGGCGCCTCGACGACAGCCGGCAGATTGGAATCCGTCAGCGCCCGGTTGTTGTTGGCGGCTTCCAGCACCCGGACGGAATAGACGCTGCCGCCGATGACGGCGAACAGTCTGTTCGCGCGGCCGGCATCCGCCAGATAGGCCGCTGCGTTGCTGTAGGTCGCGATCAGCTTGTCGGCGGTAACGGCCTCGCTGTCGAAGAACTCGCCGATACGCCAGTTCGGCAGAGTGTGCGACCCGATGGTTACCCACTTGTACGCGGCCCTGTCGCTGTCGGCGTTGTAGGCCGCCACGTCGGCGAAGGCCGGAACGGTAACGGTATCGTCGGCGCCGTTCCCCAGCGTAACCGCATGCGCCGGCCCGAACGCAAGGCCGGCAAGGGCGAGAAAGACGAGAAAGGTTACCGCGATGCGGCGCTCAGGCCCCGGTCGCGCGGGGGGGGGGGGGGGCGTACAAAAGATCGGTCATGGCGTCGTTTCCTCCGGGTTCTTCGTTGCGGCGGCTTGCGCGCGCGCGAGGCTCGCAACCCGCGCCGCCGCCGCTCGCGCGCAGGTTACCGCACTTCCGCCGGCGCCCGCAACATGCCCCTTGCCTTCGGCGCGGGAGCGGTATGGCGGGCGGCGGGGCGGCGTGTTATGCTGCGTCGCCGCCGCGCCGCGGCCGTTTGAACCGGACGGGCCTTTCGCCGCCATGACCCTCCCGCTCGATCGCTCCCCGGCGCTGGTGTTGAACGCCGACTACCGCCCGCTGAGCTATTTCCCGCTGTCGGTGTGGCCGTGGCAGGAAACGGTCAAGGCGGTGTTTCTCGACCGCGTCGATATCGTCGCCGAGTACGAGCGCGAGGTGCGGTCGCCCTCGTTGCGCATGCGCCTGCCGAGCGTCGTGTCGCTCAAGGCCTACATGCCCCAGGCGGAGCGGCCGGCGTTTACGCGCTTCAACGTGTTTCTGCGCGACGGGTTCCGCTGCCAGTACTGCCTGGCGAAGCCGCGGGCCGAAGACCTGACCTTCGACCATGTGACGCCGCGCTCGCGGGGCGGCGGGACCTCGTGGACCAATGTCGTGACCGCCTGTTCGGCGTGCAATGTGCGCAAGGGCGCGCGCAGCGCCGACGAGTGCGGGATGAAACCGCGCCGCGCGCCGCGCCGGCCCACGGCGCGCGAACTGCAGGAGAACGGGCGCCGCTTCCCGCCGGACTACCTCCACGCGAGCTGGAGCGACTACCTGTATTGGGACAGCGTGCTCGAAAGCACGTAAACCCCGCCCGCCCGGAGGCGCCGCATGATACCCAACCGCCCCCCGCCGTTCGATTTCGGCCTCGGCGAAAGCACCGACGCGCTGCGCGATTCGGTCATGCGCTTCACGGCTGACGAAATCGCGCCGCGCGCCGCGGCGATAGATCGCGTCAACGATTTCCCCGCCGATCTGTGGCGCAAGATGGGCGCGCTCGGCCTGCTCGGCATCACCGCCGGCGAGGAATGGGGCGGCGCCGGCATGGGCTATCTCGACCACGCGGTGGCGGTCGAGGAAATCAGCCGCGGCTCGGCGGCGGTCGGCCTGTCCTACGGCGCGCACTCCAACCTGTGCGTCGACCGGATAAACCGCCGCGGCAACGCGGAGCAGAAGGCGCGCTATCTGCCCCGGCTCGTGTCGGGAGAGCATGTCGGCGCGCTCGCCATGTCGGAGGCCGGCGCCGGGTCCGACGTCATGGGCATGGCGGCGCGCGCGGAAAAACGCGGCGACCGCTGGGTGCTCAACGGCGCGAAAATGTGGATCACCAACGGCCCCGACGCCGACGTCATCGTCGTCTATGCGCGCACCGGCGCAAGCGCGGGCAGCCGCGGGCTGAGCGCCTTCATCGTGGAAAAGGGCTTCAAGGGGTTTTCGACCTCGCCCAAGCTCGACAAGCTGGGCATGCGCGGCTCCAACACCGGCGAGCTCGTGTTCTCGGATTGCGAAGTGCCGGAGGAAAACCTCATCGGCGCGCCCGGCGACGGCGCGGCGGTGCTCATGAGCGGCCTCGACTACGAACGCGCGGTACTCGCCGGCGGCCCCCTCGGCGTGATGCAGGCGTGCCTCGACATCGTCATCCCGTTCGTCCATGAGCGCGAGCAGTTCGGCCGCCCCATCGGGACGTTCCAGCTCATGCAGGGCAAGCTCGCCGACATGTACACGACGACGAACGCCTGCCGCGCCTATGCCTATGCGGTGGCGCGCGCCTGCGACCGCGGGCAGGTTACGCGCAAGGACGCCGCCGGCGCGATCCTATACTGCGCCGAGCGGGCGACGCAGCTGGCGCTGGAGGCGATCCAGTGCCTGGGCGGCGCGGGGTACGTCAACGAGACCGCGACCGGGCGCCTGCTGCGCGACGCGAAACTCTACGAAATCGGCGCCGGCACGTCGGAAATCCGCCGTATGCTGATCGGGCGCGAACTGTTCGACGAGACCGGATAATCCGGCGCCGCGCCCGCGGGCCGGGCAAACGGGGGGCGACATGACCGATTCCACGGCCGCGGCCGCCGCCGACGCGCCGGCGCTCACGACCAAGCGGCGAATCGGGCTTGTACTCGGCGCCGCCGTTTTTATCGTCATGGAGGCGCTGCCCGCGCCGCAAGGCCTGCCCGCCGCGGGTTGGCATTGCGCGGCGGTCGCCCTGCTGATCGCCATCTGGTGGGTCACGGAGGCGATACCGCTTTCGGCGACCGCGCTGTTGCCGGTGGCGCTGTTTCCCGTTCTCGGCGTGCTGCCGCTGAGGGAAACCGCCGCGCCCTATGCGCATCAGGTGGTCATGCTGCTGCTCGGCGGGTTCATCATCGCGCTGGCGATGCAGCGCTGGGGCCTGCACCGCCGCATTGCGCTGCTCATCGTCGCCCAGGTCGGCAGCCGGCCGGAAAACGTCGTCGGCGGCTTCATGCTCGCCTGCGGCCTGGTGAGCATGTGGGTGTTCAACACCACCACCACCATCATGATGCTGCCGATCGGGCTGTCGGTGATCGAACTGCTGGGCTCCGCCGGGCAGGCGCGCCCGGAACACGAAACCGCGCGGCGCAACTTCGCCGCCGCGCTGATGATCGGCATCGCCTACGCGGCGACCATCGGCGGCAGCGGCACGCTGATCGGCACGGCGCCGAACGCCGTGCTCGCCGGGTTCATGAGCGAGACCTACGGCGTCGAGATCGGCTTCGGGCAGTGGATGATGGTGGGCGTCCCCATGGTCGCGATCATGCTGCCGGCGGCGTGGCTCATCCTGACGCGGGCGGCGTTTCCGATGCGCATGCCGGCGCTTCCGGGCCACGCGGAGCTCATCCGCGGGCAGCTCGCGGAGATGGGGCCGATGTCGCGCGGCGAGCGCCTGGTCGCCTCCGTGGTCGCCGTCGCCGCGTTTTTCTGGGTGTTTCGTCCGCTGATCGCCGATTTCCTGCCCGGCATCGCGCTCAACGACACAAGCATCGCCATGATCGCGGCGGTGGCGCTGTTCGTTATTCCGGTGGAGCCGCGCAAGGGCGTTTTCGTCATGAGCGGCGAGTGGGCGGCGAAAATACCGTGGGGCGTGGTGATCCTGTTCGGCGGCGGGCTGTCGCTCGCGGCGGGCATCAGGAGCTCCGGCCTGGCCGACTGGATCGGCGCCGAAACCTCCGGCATCGCCGCCCTGCCGACGCTGGCGGTCATGCTCTCGGTCGTCACGCTGATCGTGTTTCTGACCGAGCTGACCAGCAACACGGCGACCACCGCCACATTCCTGCCCATCGTCGCCGGCATCGCCGTCGGCATCGGCGAGAATCCCTTCCTTCTCGTCTTCCCGCTGGTTCTGGCGGCGAATTGCGCGTTCATGATGCCGGTGGCGACGCCGCCCAACGCGGTGGTTTTCGCCAGCGGCCACATCACGGTGGCGCAGCTGATTCGCGGCGGCGTGTGGGTAAATTTCGCCGGCATCGCGGCCGCCACGCTGGTCGCCTACACCGCCGTGAACCTGGCGTTCGGCGTCGAGCTCGGCGTGCTGCCCGACTGGGCCGCGGGAAAATAGCGGCCCGCGCCGTCGCGCCGCAGGCGCGGCAGCGCCCAACGCCGGCATGCGCGCGGAGCGCCGCTTGCGAACGCAACCCCGCCGAAGGCGGAGTCTCGATTGTCCAATACCGGCGGCTCTCGATACCGACCGTTCCGTACCCGCATGTTCCGTGTCGGTCAAAGGCGTTTCTCTGCGGTTACGACGAGCCGACATCGATAGCCGCCGGCATCGCTTCGGGGCGCGCTCGGAAGCCTTGGCGCAGTTGCAACCGGTGCTGGAGAACGAGGAGATCGCCCGCGCCGCAAGCCCGCCCCCGCAGCCCGAATGTGCCGCCGCACGCGCGCCGCGGCGCAAGCGCCGCCCCTTGCCGGACCGGCTGCCGCGCCGCGAGACGGTGCTGGAACCCGGCAGCCCCTGCGGGGCCTGCGGCGGCGCGGTCAAGACCGTCGGCGCGGATGTCACCGAGGAACCGGAGTACATACCCGGTCGTTTCACGGTCAACCGCATCGTGAGACCGCGCACGGTCTGCCGCGCCTGCGCACGCTTCCGCCAGGCGCCGCTGCCGCCGCGCCCCATCGAGCGCGGACGCCCCGGACCCGGCCTGCTTGCCCATGTGCTGGTGAGCAAGTACGCCGACCATCTCCCGCTCTACCGCCAAACGCAAATGTTCGCCCGCGACGGCATCGACCTCGACCGCTCGACACTGACCGAATGGGTCGGCAAGAGCGCCGCCTTGCCGGGGCCGGTCGCCAACGGGATCGGCAACCATGTGCGCGCCGGCGGCGCCATCTTCGCCGACGATACCACGGTGCGCCTGCAAACCCCGCGCGGCGCAGGCGCCAGGGGTAAGACCCGCATGGCGCGGCTATGGGTCTATGCCCGCGACGAACGACCGTGGCGCGGAACCGCGCCGCCGGCCGCCTGCTACCGCTTCAGCGCCAACCGCAAGGGCGAGAACCCGCGTCGCTGCCTGGCCGGCTTCAAGGGCTGGATGCATGCCGACGGCTATGCCGGGTTCGCGGAACTCTACCGCGCGGGCCGCATCCGCGAGGCCCCCTGCATGGCCCATGTCCGGCGCAAGTTCGTCGACCTCGCGCACAATCGGGGCGCGCCGGTCGCCAGGGAAGCCGTCGAGCGCATCGCCGCCTTGTACGCCGTCGAGGCCGAAGCCTGCGGGCAGACACCCGAAGAGCGCGTCCGTATCCGCCAGGCCAGGGCCAGGCCCCTCTTCGACGACCTCGAAACATGGCTCGCCCGACAGAGCCCGAACATATCCGCCAGGACGCCGCTGGCCGGCGCCATCCGCTACGCCCGCGCCCGACTGGCCCGCCTGCGCCCGTGGCTCGACAACGGAACGCTCGAACTCGACAACAACACCGCCGAACGCGCCATCCGCGGCATCGCCCTCGGACGCAAGAACCGGTTATTCGCAGGCTCCGAAGCCGGCGGCGCAACCGCCGCAACCGCATACACGCTCATCGAACGCGCTGCCGCAGCTTTTACGCCGGAAGAGGCTCTGTGCGGAAATCTATGCGGTACTGCGCCGACTCCGAGCGGCGTTTTCAACCGCCAACGCTTGCTCCACCGAATCGCCTATGGAGCCGGAATCCGAACGGCCAAGCCGAGTCGGCTGCGGATTTCATCGTAAACGGCGATATTTCCATCCGCCTCCACGGTCACTGCCATTCCGTAACGCACGGCGCGATCGATGCCGCGGCCCTGAGCGCCACGACAGCTCACGCGCAAGCGGATATGCCCGTTGTCAACAAACGGAACCGCCATCTCGCCGCGATACTTGGTGTGGAATACCGTCCCGCGGGGCGTCGATCTATCGGACGGTTGTTTCGGATGCCTTTTCACGCCGGCCGCCTCGGCCATATCTGTAACATAGTCGACGTCGAGCCGCGCCAGCCTGTATTCGCGGCTTTGAGCATCGATGGGCGAAAACCACGCTACCGTAACCGTAACCGTTCTCGGTTCAGTAACATTCTCAAGACCGGCGGGAAGCGGAATAGGATGAACCTTGGCCACGCCAGTGTCAATTTTCCCCCATCCGACCAGTGTTGCGCGATTGTATGCGCAGGACAAGACATTATCGATATTCGGACTCCCATAACCCAAAACGCGCGCGACATTGTCTCGTCGCTCGACATACTTCCCCTTACCGTGAGGTCCATACAGATCTTCCAGGTACTCCACATCGGCCGCCCAAGCGGACCGATGCACAAGCATGGCCTTAATTACCACCGCGTAAAATTCACGATCCAGCCGGCGGTTGATGTATTCCGTCGATTCATGCATCAATGCATCGAATATAAAATGGCACGATCTGGTGGCGAGCGCGGTAGCGGCGCTCGTCCCTTGAATAAGATTCTCCCGATCGACGTTGCCTGCATCGTCAGGATCCGGAACCGCCGTCATCAAGCCGTAACGCTTCCCCGCGCGCAAGGAAAGCGTGCTGTCGCTCTCCGCGAATGTTACAAGCTCCCGACCTCCCGCCATATAAATTTCCGGCTTCACGATCTTTCGGTAACCAAGACCCAAGGCGCTCGTGATATTCGGAAGATTTCCGGTTTCGTAAGGATCCACGAGATGCGCCCCGGCAGGCGTCGCCGATCCGTCGTGTTTGGCGCCGACTGTTATGCCATTCAACGTTTCTCCGGGAGACAGCAACGTCCGGCGCGCTTTCTGTTCGAAAAGCGACATAAGAACGGCATCTTGTCTGGTTTGCGGCGTTGCATCTTCGAATTCCGTCCATGTCGCAAAGCCGCTAACCGGTAGCGGATCGCCGACATTCCCGGCACTGACGAGAAACAGAATCCCGTACTTATAAGAAAGAAAATCGATCAACCGAGCAAGAGGCGTTACTGTGCCTGTGAACGGGCGACTCTCGATGCCCACGGAAAAATTGACAAGAAACACTTCGGGCGCTGTCGGTTGCTCGCCGCTCTCGCCTTCCTTCATCCGCACGACGGCCTTGTGGATGGTGTCGATAAACAGACGATCCCGCTGCGCTCGCTCGCGAGCGGAGTCTCCGGGCGCGGACAGAACCGGTCGGACATAGAGACGACGAGACAGAGATTCTTGCGATTCGTTCCTGTCTCCGTGCAATAACAGCGACGCCATGGCCGTACCGTGTTGGCGTTTTTGCACGACCGTATGGGCGCCCAGATCGTCGGGATCGTCCACATCGATACGGTCTTGCAATAACCTGTGATTCTCTATTGGAATGCCATCGAGCAGAGCGGCAATCGGGGGCAGCGTTCCAGTGCCCGGCGAATCCGGGGCCAAGCCCGCCATCCCCCTTCCGATCGATGGCGATACAACATCCAACGACGTTTGCGGCCTTATGTACATTACGCTATCGCAAACGGCAAGCCGCACTTCATCGCGCTCTACGAGACGCGCAATTTCGATTGTCGGCACGTCTGCCAACACTCCGTGATAACCGATATCGCTAATTACCGAACGGTGGACGATGGCGCCCCCCGATTCGGAAATCGCGTCGGCCAGATCGCGATACGCTCTTTCTCTGTCTTCGAGGTTTTTACGAAACCATAGATCGATCTCGATACGAAGATAGTCCGACGAAACATCGCTCATGTCGTTCCGCAACCGGTTTAGAGATTCGTCCGTTAAGCGGTCGAGAGAACCCCACGGTCGGATTTTACGAAGCCTAGAAAAAATACCGCCCCACTGCGCAAATCCTCGGTCCAGCGTCTGGCCGTCCTCCCATCGGTTCCACAAGGATACCAGGTCCTGTAGTGCGCGGACGTCCGGCATAGCCATATACAGCCTGCCGCCGACCGGCTTGTCCATACGGGCATCGCCCTCTTTCCCTTTCCGGGAATCTATATAATGGAAATCGTCGTCGGCGTCGAATAATAAGTCCTCATCGCCAAGAAACTCTAACCCTGGCGTTTTCAACGTCAGCGCGCGAAAATCGGATATCGATCCGGCAACCTCGAAAACCAGCGCGCGTTCGGGCGCGATACTCGAAGGATCCGTGCGAAGTTCCAATGTCGTCGCCTCGGATTTCAAGGCGTTTTGAAGGCGTGCGAATCGAGGGCCGAGCAGCGCGACCTGTCGCTCCTTTGACGGCGTACCGATTTTGGGCGGGCCGAGATAGCTCCGCGGCGGAGTGCTCCGCTCGCCGCGCGGCATGGGCAGTAGGGGGTAATCGGTCATAGGCAGTCAGGCGGATCGCTGGCGCGCTTTTGCGCGCCATTGTTTCAGGCTGTTGGCTACAATATCGCTCAAGGGTTGCTCGCCCATGGATAGCACATGGGTTCGGCGGATGCCAACGCAGAATTCTTCGACCTCGGCGTAGCTGGTCTTGCCGAGGGCGGCGGCTATTTCGTCGGCGCTTGCGCCCAAAGGCTCGTCGAATGTATCTGCGAAGCGTTCGATGTAGCGCCGGATTTGGGCGCGGGTGGGGGCGGGGAGCTCGAGGCGGAGCTGGAAGCGGCGCCAGACGGCGCGGTCGA
This sequence comes from Alphaproteobacteria bacterium, assembly GCA_965201115.1. Taxonomy (GTDB): domain Bacteria; phylum Pseudomonadota; class Alphaproteobacteria; order UBA7887; family UBA7887; genus JANQOH01. The sequence goes on along the minus strand of OZ241745.1, from coordinate 2,671,885 downwards.
GGAGCTCCGGGTGGTTGGACGCGGCGGCGGCGACGGTATAGCTGGGCAGGTCGTCGATCTGCATCAGGAGCGAGGTCACGACGCGCTTGATTTCGCCGGTTTCGTGCAGGTCGCCGCGTTCCTTGCCCACCGCGTCGAATTCATCGAAGAACAGCACGCACGGGGTGGTGCGGGCGTAGTCGAACACGCGCCGCAGGCGGGTCGCGGTTTCGCCGAGGAAACTGCCGATGACGGCGTCGTAGCGCACCACGAAGAGGGGGACGGCGAGCGCCTCGGCTATGGCCTCGGCCAACGATGTCTTGCCGTTGCCCGGCGGGCCGACGAGCAGTGCGCGGTGGCGCGGCTCGAGGCTGTGGGCGCGTAATAGCGAGGCGCGTTGTTGTTCCTCGACCAGATCGCGGCAGGCGCGTTCGCAGTCGGCGGGCAGGAACAGGTCGTCGAGCCGTTTGCGCGGCGTGAGTTCGACCACGCTGTCGCGCAGGCGCGTCCGCGCTTCGGGCGCCGGGGCCGCGTGCGCGGCGGCGGCGGAGCCGTTGACCCGCAGGGCGCGCGCGAGGCGGTCGGCGAGAATATGGTGCTGCTTGGCGCGTTCCTCGGCGACGATGGCCTCGACGGCGCGCGCGAGCGCGCGCCGGTCGCCGGCGGCGCCGGCGCGAACCAGAGACAGCAGGAGGTCGCTACGGGCCATCGCGGCCGCCGCTTGCGCGGCGTGTCGGCGGGGGCCGGCGGCGCGCGCGACATGCATGGCGTTTGCGGCGATTCGGCATTTCGCGCTCCTTGCGGTTCGGTCGAATGTCGCACATGCGTCATATCGCACATGTACCACATGTACCACATGTACCGCATGTACCGCATGTACCATATCGCGCCGGCCGGCGCGGGGCAACGCGCCGGCGTTTCGGGCCGAGAGCGCGACGGTTCGGCGGGTTCGGTTGTGCGCGCTTCGGGTTTCTGTTACGTTGCGCCGCCTGCGCCGTTTCGGGCAGGGGCTGCGAGGGCCGCGCGGGAAGGGGGGCGCGACATGGAGTATGGACCGCACAATCCGCATCCGTTGTCGCTGATGCGCAACGAGATGGTGTGGGAGGGGAAGTACGACGAGTTCGGCCGGCGGCGCGAGCCGGACGCCGCCGGGCTGGCCATGCCGTTGCAGAAGATCGAGACCATCGACGAGCCGCGCTCCCGGGCGGAGGGCAGCGGGGCGCTGTTCGACGAGCGCCGCGCCCATCGCGACGATTTCCGCAACCGGCTGATCTGGGGCGACAATCGACTGGTCATGGCCTCGATCATGGCGGAGTTCAAGGGCGCGATCGACCTGATTTATATCGACCCGCCGTTCGATGTGGGCGCGGATTTCACGCTTCAGGCGCCGATCGGCGGCGGGAACGGCACGATAGCGAAGGCGCCGTCGGCGCTGGAGATGGTCGCGTATCGCGACACATGGGGCCGCGGCGCCGAATCCTACCTGGCCATGATGTATGAGCGGCTCGCGCTCATGCGCGATCTGCTGAGCGAGCGCGGAAGCCTGTACGTGCATTGCGACTGGCGCATGGCGGCGAAATTGCGCACATTGCTCGACGACACGTTCGGCGCGGACAATTTCCAGAACGAGATCGTCTGGCAAAGCGCCGTGGGCGATACGTCGGCGAAAAACCGCAAGTTCATCAAGTCGCACGACACTATTCTGTCGTATCGCAAGACCGAAGCGGTTTTGTGGAATGACGTCTTTCAAGGTTATAGCAAAGCCAGCGAGAAGCTATACAAGCATAAGGACGAGCAGGGTCGATACAGAATTGGGCCGGTGGACAATCCGGGCGGCGGGGGCCAGCGATACGATCTCGGGTTTGGCGAGATCCCGCCGGCTGGAGGGTATCGGATGCCCAAGGAAACCGCGTTGCGATGGCTTCGCGAAGGAACGCTGATCGTAAAAGCAGGCCGCGTTCCCGGCCGCAAGTTATATATGGGCGAAGGCGTTCGTTGCCGCGACGTGTGGACCGACATCAGCGGGTCGGTGAGAAAGACCTATCCGACCGAGAAGCCCGAGGGGCTGCTGGAGCGCATTATCTCGGCGTCGTCCGACGAGGGCTCGCCGGTCGCGGATTTCTTTTGCGGCGCGGGCACGACGGGCGCGGTGGCGGAGCGACTCGGACGGCGGTGGATCATGGCGGATCTCGGGCGCTTCGCCATACACACCGCCCGCAAGCGGCTGATCGGCGTCCAGCGCGATCTCCACGAAGCGGAGAAGCCGTATCGTTCGTTCGACGTGTACAATCTCGGGCGCTACGAACGGCAATGGTGGCAGCGCGAGGCTCTGCGCGGCGCCGACGAAGCGCATCGCGCCGTCGTGCTCGGATTCTTCGGCGCGGAAATACTCGCCCGTCCGCCGGCGCCGGCGCTGCACGGCCGCAAGGGCGCGGCGTTCGTTCATGTCGACGGGATCGACAGCATATTCACGCGCGAGGAGGCGCACGGGGTGGCGCAGGCAGCGGCCGCGGCGCAGGCGCAAACCGTGCATTGCCTGGCGTGGGATTTCGAGATGGACATCCGGCAGTCGGCCGCGGCGCTGGAGGCCGAGTTCGGCGTCCGGTTCCGCCTCCACCGCATCCCGCGCGAGATCATGGAGAAGAATCTGACCGAACCGCCGCCTTTCTTCGAAATGGCGACACTGGAAGCCAGGCCGGTCGTGCGGCGCGCGAACGGGCGTGCGACCGTCGATATCGCGCTGGTCCGCTTCGTGCCCGAACTGTCCGAAGTTCCGGCGAAGGAACTCGAGCTCGTGGAGCGCGCATTCGATAACGGCTTCGATTTCCTGGATTTTTGGGCGGTGGATTTCGACTGGACGCCGGGCCGGCCGTTCAACCACCATTGGCAGGACTACCGCACGCGCGGCAAGCGGGCGTTGAAAACGGTGAGCGCGGCGGCGTTCCGTTACGCCGAAGCGGGCAAGCGGACGGCGTGCGTCAAGGCGGTGGACGTGTTCGGCAACGACACGAGCATCGCCGTGGAGGTGAAGACATGAGCAGCGCCGGCTCCGCCGTTACGTCCGTCGTCAACGCGGCGGCGCTGGAGCCGCTCTATGCGCCGTGGGCGGAGCCCGACAAGCATCGCGCGCGCGGCGCGGAGGGCGCCCCGCCGACGGTCAGGAATTTCCGCCGCCCGTCGCCGATCGCGCTGGCGAACGCGCTCCGCGCCGCTGTGCGGCAGTGGCGCGACGCGAACTATTACGGCGCGAGCGACACGACGCGGGAATTGTTCGGCCACTGGTTCCTGCGCCCGCACCGCGTTTCCGACGGGCGCGGCGGCGAGCAGGAGTTCCGGTACTATTTCTGCCAGCGCGAGGCGGTGGAGACGTTCGTCTTCCTGATCGAGGCGCGGCGGCTGCGCGCGCTGTCGGCGCTGATCGCCGAATTCGGCGGGCCGGACGCGGAAACCGAGGCGCTCGGGATCGAGCCCGAAGACGACGAATGGCCGCGCTATGCTTTCAAGCTCGCCACCGGCGCGGGCAAGACGAAATGCATGAGCCTCGCCATCGCGTGGAGCTATTTCCACGCGCTGCGCGAAAGCGAATCCGACATGGCGCGGCACTTTGTCGTCATCGCGCCGAACCTGACGGTGTTCGAACGGCTCAAGGAGGATTTCCGCCCCGAGGGCGGCGGACCCGACATTTTCGCCAAAGACCCGCTGATACCGCCCGAATGGCGGGGCGACTGGAGCCTGTCGGTAGTTCTGCAGGACGAGGCGGGCGGCGCGGCCTCCGGCGGCGCGCTTTACCTGACCAATATCCATCGCCTGTTCGACGCGAAGCGAAGGCGGCGCAAGGCCGCGGAGACGTGGGACTGGGCCGGCCCGCCGGTTGCGCGAAGCGCGATACGCGATACCGGCGCCGAACTGCGCGAGCGCATCGCGGCGCACCGGCGCGTCATGGTCCTCAACGACGAAGCGCATCACGTTTGGGACCCCGGCTCGGCGTGGGCGCGGGCGGTCCGGGAGCTTCACGAGAATTCGGCGAAGCGCGGCGGCGCCGGGCTGACCGCGCAGCTCGATTTCTCCGCGACGCCGAAAAACAATAGCGGCCGCGTTTTCCGGCACGTGGTGTGCGACACGCCGCTCGGCGAGGCGGTGGACGCCGGCATCGTCAAGACGCCCATCATCGGGCGCACCGGCCGCTTGGTCGAACTGCCGCACGACGACGCGTCGTATCGGTACGAAAGCCATCTGCGGCTCGGTTACGAGCGCTGGCTGCGGAGCCGCGGCGAATGGGCGGGAAGCGGACGCACGCCGCTTCTGTTCGTCATGTGCGCCGACACCGACGCGGCCGACGCCATCGCGCGCCGGCTGAACGGCGACCGGATATTCGCGGAACTCAACGGCAAGACCGTCAACTTGCACACCAACCTGAAAGGCAGGATCAAGCGCCGGAAAATCGGCGGGCAGACGATAGAGGTTTTCGAGGAAAGCGAAACGGCAATCAAGGACGAGGACCTCAAGGCGATTCGCCGCATCAGCCGCCAGCTCGACAGCGACGCCAGCCCGTATCGCTGCATCGTCTCGGTGTTGATGCTCCGCGAGGGATGGGACGTCCGCAACGTCACGACCATCGTGCCGCTGCGGCCCTACAGCGCGAAGGCCAATATCCTGCCCGAGCAGACGCTCGGCCGCGGCCTGCGCCGCATGACGGCGCCGGGCGGTGCGCACGAACTCGTCGCCGTGGTGGAGCACCCCGCGTTTACCAACCTGTACCGGCAAGAGCTGGAGCAGGAGGGGTTGTTCGTCGAAGTTACGGACACCGGCGAGATCGGCTCCACGACGGTTTCGATCTTCCCCGACCCGCGCAAGGATACGAAAGCGCTCGATATAGCCGTCCCCGCGCTCGGCGCGGGATACAGCGTCCGGGCGGCGCTCGACGAGATGCCCCTCGAAGCGGTGCGGGAAGCGTTCCGCAAATTCAAGCCGCTGCCCTTGGCGGGCAAGAGCGCGGGCGATATCGATTACGAAGGCCGCCACCTGTTTACCGACGAAATCGTCGAGCGCATGAACGTCAGGCTGCCGCTGCTGCGAAACGGCGTGTCGGCATTGTCGTTTTACGTTCGCGAGCTCGAGGAAGCATGCAAGGTGCGCGGCGCGTTCAGTGTGCTCGCGCCGCGGTTGCAGGATTTTCTCGAGGAAATGCTGTTCGGCGAACGCGTGCGTCTGAACGACCCGCGGTTGACGGCGCGGCTCGCCGACGCCGACGTGCGCCAGCATATCCGGGCGGTGTTCGTGCCCCCGATACGCGACCGCACGGTCACGACGAAAACGCGCGGCGCGGCGGGCGCCGCGGAGGCGCTGCGCAACTGGAAGCCGTTTCAGGCGACAAGCACCGAGCGGCGGCCCGCCCGGCCGGCGGCCAAAACGCTGTTCAATCTCGCGCCGTGCGACAACGCGCTCGAGGTCGCCATGGCCGCTTTCCTCGACCGCGCGCCTGACGTGGCGGCGTTCGCGAAAAACGCGGGGCCGCAAGCGTTGCGCATCGACTATCTGACGGCGGACCGGCGGCTCGCATATTATCGCCCGGATTTCCTTGTGCGCGCCGTTGACGGCGCGTGCGCACTGGTGGAAACCAAGGGGCGCGAGGACCGGGACGCCGCGCACAAGGCGGCCGCAGCGGAGGAATGGCGCCGCTCGGCCTCGGAAGCGGGCGCGTCATGGCGCTACGTGTTCGCGCCGCAAGCCGTCGTGGAAAGCCTGACCGGCAACCGCTTCGCCGATCTCGCGCGCGCCTGCGCGCCGGCGCTCGAAAACCTGCTGAGCGAAATCGGCGACGCGCCCGAACTGCCGCTCGCCGGCGCGCCGGAAGATAACGACGCGGAAGGGTTTTATTCCAGGGCGGTTTTCGACGCGCTGCCCGAACGCGGCAAGAAAGCGGCGCGCGACGCGCTCGATCTGTATCGCTTTTTCGAGCGCAAGTCCGATGCGCCGAACTTCGCGCCGGCGTTCGCCGCCCTGTTCGGGCCGATGGACGAGGCGTCGAAAGCTGTCATCCTGACTGCGCTGCGCGACAAGGTCCCCGCGGCGCGGGCCGAACAGGACTATTGGTTCGACCCTCATCTTGCCGGCGCCGCCCCGCGCGCCCGCGCCCGTTACCGGCGGATGGCCGGAAACCTGAAGCGCGGCCTGGTGTTCGGCAACCCGGTCTCGGTCATCGGCCTGCTGCGCTCATGCCTGGATTTCGCACTGAACGACGAGACCGCGCTCGGCGGCGTGTTCGCGGCCGTGCGCGAAGCCTTCGCCGGCGCCGCCGCACGCGATCTGCTGGAGCGCATGACCGCCGTCAACGATTTCCGCAACCGCCATGTCGCCCACCCCGACCGTGCATTGACCGACCGCGCCGCAGCGGAGCGCAACCTGAAACTATGGGTGGAAACGCTGGCGTCGCTGCGGAGGCGATAGCGAGGTTGCCGGCGCCGCCGCGCCCGTCGGTTGCGGCGACGCGCGCGGCGACATATATTACCCGCGCGGGACAGCGCTGTCGCGCGTTCCGCGAGGGAATACAGGCGGATATGAAAATTCCCGAAGCGACACGGGCGTTACCGACATCGATCGTTCGGGGACCGCTTCTCCGGTACCGTCGGCGCCTCGCCGGCATGCAGCCGCTGCGCCCGCCTCGTAATACCAACGGCTGTTGATATCGACCCTTATGCGCCCGCGTTTTCACGCCGATCAAGGTCGTTTTTCCGCAGTTAAGACGAGTCAATATCGACAGCCGTTGGTATAAGACGCCGGCGAGGCGCTGGTGGTGCCGGGCAGTGAATCGATAGCCATAGCCGTTGAGATCGTACGTTCGCGGGCCGGGCGGGACGGGGCGGGTCAGACCAGCTCGGCAAAGCGCTGTTTGGCTATCGCGACGACTTCGGCGGGGTCGCGGCGCCACCAGTTTTCGGCGGAGAAGATTTCGACCTCGATGGGGCCGGCATAGCCCGCGCGGTCCATGCAGCGGCGAATGCGGGCCAAGTCGATGACGCCGTCGCCCATCATGCCGCGATCCAGAAGCAGGTCGCGCGTCGGCACCAGCCAGTCGCAGACATGGAAGCCGAACAGGCGCGCGGCGCCGGCGCGGGCGATCTGCGCCTCGAGGGCCGGGTCCCACCACACGTGATAGACGTCCACCGCGACGCCCAGCATGTCGTCGGCCAGGCGGTCGCATATGTCCAGCGCGTGGGCGAGCGAGTTTATGCACGCGCGGTCGGCGGCGTACATGGGGTGAAGCGGCTCGATGGCGAGCTTGACGCCGGCGGCGCGGGCGTGGGGCAGAATGGCGGCAATGCCGTCCTCCGCCATGCGTTGCGCGGCGGCGAGATCGCGCGAGCCTTCGGGCAGGCCGCCCGCGATGAGCACAAGCACGGGAGCGCCGGCTTCCGCCGCCCGGTCGATGGCGCGGCGGTTGTCGTCGATGGCGGCGGCGCGCGCGATGTTTCCGTTGGCCGGAAACATGCCGGCGCGGCAGAGCGACGACACGGCGAGGCCGTTGCCGGCGATCGCGCGGCGGGCCTCCTTCATCCCTGCGGCGTCGAGCATTTCGCGCCACGGCGCCATCGCGCGCACGCCGGCTTCCGCGAGCCCGCGCGCGGCCTGCGCCAGGTCCCACTTTTTCCGCGTCGTGGCCAGGTTCCACGACAGGCGCGCAAGGTCCGCCATCGGTCAGTCCCTTTCCGGCATGGGCTGCATGGCCGCGAAATCGGGCAGCGCGGCGCTCGCGAACCCCGGGCAGGCCGAGAGCGAGCCGAGAGCGATGGCGCCGCGCTCGATCCGCAGGCGCGCCGTTCCGCCGGCGCGGCGGTAGAGATCGGCGTGGGCGGCGGCGAAAGCCTCGCGCTCGGCGGGCGGCGCGCCGGCCATGCCGTTCGCGTAATGGTGGCCGTTGCGCTCGACATGCGCGCAGCCGATCAGGCTGGCGAGGGCCAGGTCCTGTTGCAGGGCGAGGCCGGGCTGCGTCATCAGGTCTTCCGCCGACATGAAGTGACGCCGCGCGCCTTCGGCGTCGTTCCAGCGCCGGCACCGGGCGGCGTTCAGGATCGACTTGTAAAGGCCCTTGCAGGATTTCGACGACACGCCGGCATAGCCGAGCGCGCGGGCGCGCGGGAAGGCGTCCGCCGTTCCGTCGGCCTCGTCGATCAGCAGCGGCTTGCCGAGGGCGAGGCGCGAGACGTCGGTATCCAGCGTCATCGCGCGCGGGAAAGGCTGTTCGACGAACAGGATGGCCTCGCGGAGACGGCGCAGCGCGGGATCTTCGCCGAGGGCGCGCAGAAGCGCCTCCAGGGCTTCGGGCGCGGCGTAGCGCTCGTTGCCGTCGAGCGTGACGAACCACGGCTCGGCGATGCGGTCCAGCACGGCGGCGATGGCGCGGAGTCTTTCCAAGTCGGCCGCAACCTCGCCCCCCGCCTTGATCTTGAAATAGCGCAACCCGTAGGCGGCGATGGCCTGTTCGAGGGTCTCCGGCAGCCCGTCGGCGAGGGTTCCGGCGCCCGACAGCGGATCGACGCCGCCGATGGTGTGGCGCGCGGCGATGGCGGGCGCCGGCGCGCGCGCGCGGTCGCGCAGAAACGCGGCGAGGTCGAAGCCTTCGAGATCGGGAGCGGGGCCGCCCGCCTCGATGCCGGCGGCGTTTTCGCGCATGGCGGCGAAAACCGAGGCGCCGCCGAGGCGGCACAGCGCGTCGAGAATCGCCTTGTCCAGCAGCGCCGGGCCGAATCCCGCCGCCAGCGGATTCAGGCCCGCCGCCGCGCAGCAGGCTTGCTGGTCGCGGTACGTCGCGCGCCACAAGCCGAACGCCGCAGCGGGGCCGGCGGCGGCGTAGAGATGGATCGCGGTCGCGAGCGAATCGCGCAGCTGCCAGGCGTTGTCTTCGTCGGACAGCGCGGGGTTCTTGTCGAACCACTTGGGGGCCAGGAGTTCGGCCGCGGCGCCCGCGCCTTCGCGTCCGTCGGCGAGGCGAATGCGCACGCGGACGAACGCCTGCCGCGCCTCGGTCAGCGTCGCGGCGCCGAAGCGGAAGGGCATGCGCAACGCGACCGGACGCTCGAAAAGGGCCGCCTCGGCGAGCGAAAGGCGGGGCGCGCCGGTCACGCGGCGATGCCGTGGACGGCCAGAAGATGGCCCATGCGCGCGGCGGCGGCGTCCGGGTCCTCGATAAGGCCGGCGGCGTCGGCGAGGCGGAACAGTTCGGCCAAATGCGCGATCGAGCGCGCGCTTTGCTGGCCCCCCGCCATGACGAAATGGTCCTGCAGGCCGTTGAGCCACGCCATGAACACCACGCCCGTCTTGTAGAAGCGCGTGGGCGCGCGGAACATGGCGCGCGAGAGCGGAACGGTGGGCGCGAGAATTTCGTGGAACCGCGCGCGCCCGCCCCCCGACAAGGCGTCGAGCGCCGCCGAGGCCGCGCGGGCGATGGGGTCGAAAATGCCGAGCAGCGCATCGGAATGGCCCGCCGCGTCGCCGGCGATGAGCTCCGCGTAATTGAAATCGTCGCCCGTGTACATGCGCACGCCGGGCGGCAGGCGGCGGCGCATGGCGATCTCGCGGTCCTTGTCGAGCAACGAGATCTTCACGCCATCGACCTTCGGCGCATGGGCGGCGATGACGTCGAGGCAAACCTCCATGGCGGCGCCGGGGTCGGCGCGGCCCCAATAGCCCGCAAGCGCGGGGTCGAACATGTCGCCGAGCCAATGGATCAACACCGGACGCGACGCCTGGCCGAGGATGCGGTCGTAAACGCGCGCATAATCGTCCGGCCCGGCGGCGCGGGCGGCGAGAGCGCGCGACGCCATGACGATGGCCTGCCCGCCCAGCCCCTCGACATAGCCGATCTGCTCTTCGTAGGCGGCGATAACGGCGTCGACGCCGCCGGGCGCGGCGGGGTCGAGATGGTCCGTTCCGGCGCCGCACGCCGTGCGGGCGCCGGGAACGCCGCGCGCGGCCTCGAGGGTGCGGCGGATGAGTTCGCGGCTCGTGGGCCAGTCGAGCCCGGCGCCGCGCTGCGCCGTGTCCATCGCCTCGGCGACGCCCAGGCCGAGGTCCCACAGGCGGCGGCGAAAGGCCAGCGTGCGCTCCCAATCGAGCGCGGGCGCGAGCCAGGGGTCGTTGTCGGCGCGGGCGTCCGCGACCACATGGGCGGCGGCGAACGCGACGCGGTCGAACGGGCGGTTGGAGCGCGCCGGCCACGCGCGCGGCGCGCCCATCCGCCAGGGCGCAAGACCGCCATCGGCGGCGGGAAGGGTCAGCGTGGGCATGGCGTACCTTCGGTCGTTGCCGCGGCGCGCCGCCCCGCGGGGGGCGGCGCCGTCATTCGTCGTCCGGCGGCAAGGCGACCCAGCGGCGCTCGTCGGAGCTGCGCTGCGCGGCCTCGGCGAGGCGCACGCCGCGCGCGCCCGAACGCAAATCCCACGGGAAGGGCGCGCCTTCGCACACATGGCGCACGAACGCCTCCCACTGCGCCTTGAACGCATTGCCGTATGCCTCGGCGTCGGGGACGCGGAGCCAGCCCTCGGCGTAATCGACGGCGGGCGGGACATCGGGGTTCCACACCGGGCGCGGCGTGGCGGCGCCGGGCTGGACGCGGCATTCGCGCAGCCCGGCGACGGCGGAGCCGCGCGTTCCGTCCACCTGGATCGCAAGCAGGTCGTTGCGGCGCACGCGCACGCACCACGAGCTGTTGAAATGGGCCACAACGCCGTCCTCGAGTTCGAACGTGGCGTAGGCGGCGTCGGCCGCGTCGGCGTCGTAGGGCGCCCCGGTTTCGTCCCATCGCCGGCGGATGTGGGTTTCGGCGCGGCAACTTACCGCCGCGACGCGGCCGAAAAGGGTTTCGAGCAGGTAGTTCCAGTGCGGCGTCATGTCGAGCACGATGCCGCCGCCGCGGTCGGCGCGGTAGTTCCACGAGGGCCGCTGCGCGGGCTGGAGGTCGCCGGGAAATACCCAGTACCCGAACTCGCCGCGCACCGACAGCACGCGGCCGAAAAATCCCGAATCGAGCAGCGTTTTCAGCTTGCGGATTCCCGGCAGCCACAATTTGTCCTGCACGACGCCGTTGGCGAGGCCGGCCTCGCGGGCCTGCCGCGCCAGGGCGAAGGCGTCCGCCGCGGTCGCCGCCGCGGGCTTCTCGCAATAGACATGCTTGCCCGCCTCCAGCGCGCGCGCCAGCAGCCCCGCGCGCCCCAGCGTGAGCGCGGCGTCGAAAAACACCTCGTGCGGGCCGGAAAGCGCGGCGTCGATATCGGTCGTCCAGCCCGCGACGCCGTGCTTGCCGGCAAGCGCCGCGAGCTTGCCCGCATCGCGCCCCGCCAGCAGCAATTCGGGCATGACGCGCCGCCCGTCCGCCAGCGCGGCGCCGCCTTGGGCGCGAATGGCGAGCAGCGACCGCGCCAGGTGCTGCGCCGAGCCCATCCGCCCCGTCGCGCCATGAACGACGATGCCCAGAGTGTCCGCCACGCGCCCCCTCCGGAACCGGTTGCCTTCCGATAGCCCATCCCCCGACGGTTGTCGAATTCGCAGGCGCGGCAACGCCGCGGTACGAATCCGGGCGCGCCGGCCTCCGGGCCGGCATGGGGCGCGCCCCGCGCGGATGCGGTATGCCGGCGTGGACGCCGGCGCACCCGGATTGGGGGGGGGGGGCGCGCCGCGCGCGGGTGCGGTATGGTGACGCCATGCGCTTCTTCAACACCACCGGCCCGATCGTTGCCGGCGAGCACTACGGCGTCTCGCCGCTGAGCCGCATCGACCTCGACGATGTGCTGCGCCTGATCGACGCCAGGCGCTATTTCGTGCTGCACGCGCCGCGGCAGACCGGCAAGACCTCGGTGCTGCTGGCGCTGTGCGATCTGTTGAACGCCGGCGGCGAATACCGCTGCGTGTACGCCAATATCGAGGCCGGCCAGGCGATGCGCGAGAACGTTGCCGAGGCCACGCACGCCGTTCTTCACCAGTTCGCCTTGAACGCGCGGGTCATGCTCGGCGACGAATTCCTCTACGGCATTCTGCGGGAAACGCTGGAGCGCGCCGGCCCCGGCGGCGCGTTCGCGGAGGCGTTGAGCCGCTGGGCGCAAGCCGACCCGCGGCCGCTCGTGCTGCTCATCGACGAAATCGACTCGCTGGTCGGCGATACGCTGGTCTCGATCCTGCGCCAGCTGCGCGGCGGCTATCACCTCCGCCCGCGGGGGTTCCCTCAGAGCGCGGTCCTGTGCGGCGTGCGCGACGTGCGCGACTACCGCATCCGCTCCCCCGACGGCAAGGCGCTCGTGACGGGCGGAAGCGCCTTCAACATCAAGGCCGAATCGCTGCGCCTCGGCGATTTCTCGCGCAACGAAACGATGGCGCTTCTGGCGCAGCACACCGAGGAGACAGGCCAGGCTTTCGCCCCCGGCGCGGCCGGGCGCATATGGACGCAATCGCAAGGCCAGCCTTGGCTGGTCAACGCGTTGGCGGCGGAAGCGTGCTTCCGCGACAAGCGCGGCCGCGACCGCGCGCGGGCGATAACCGAAGCCGACATCATCGATGCGCAGGAGCAGCTCATCCTGCGCCGCGAGACGCATCTCGACCAGCTGGCCGACAAGCTGCAAGAGCCGCGCGTGCAACGGGTCGTCGAGCCGCTGTTGAGCGGCGGCGAGGCGGACGAGGAGGCTTCCACGCGCGACATCGCGTATGTGCGCGACCTGGGCCTGATCGCGCGCGACGCGCCGGTGCGCATGGCCAACCCCATCTACGCCGAGGTGGTGCCGCGCGAACTGACGGCCTATGCCCAGGAAACGCTGCCGCAGGAAACCGCATGGTACGTCGACCCCGGCAATACTCTGAATGTCGTGAAACTGCTGGAAGCCTTTCAGTCGTTTTTCCGCGAGCATTCCGAGCACTGGACACGGCGCTTCGAATACCGGGAGGCCGGCCCGCAACTGCTGCTTCAGGCGTTTCTGCAACGCATCGTCAACGGCGGGGGCCGCATCGAACGCGAATACGGCCTGGGCCGCGGGCGCGTCGATCTGCTCATCCTGTGGCCGTGGGGCGAGAAGGCGCCGGAGACGCGCAAATACGTCGTGGAGTGCAAGATCCTGCGCGGCGGGCTCGAGAAGACGGTGCGCGACGGGGTTGCGCAAACGAAGGCGTATATGAGCCGCTGCGCCGCCGCGGAGGGCCACCTGGTGGTGTTCGATCGCGGGGACGGCGACTGGGCGAACAAGATATTCCACCGCGTCGAACGGAAGGACGGCGCGCCCATCCACGTCTGGGGCATGTAGCCCGCCGCGTTGCGCGGGCGGGGCGGGCGGGGCACGTTCGGCGCGTGTGTACGCTGATTATCCTGCGGCGGCCGGGGCATGCGTGGCCGGCGTCGATCGCCGCCAACCGCGACGAAATGGCGAGCCGGCCCTGGCGGGCGCCGGCCCGGCACTGGGCGGACCGCGAAGACGTAACCGCCGGTCTCGACCTGGAGGCGGGCGGCAGCTGGCTCGGCATGAACGACGCTGGCGTCGTCGCCGGGGTTCTCAACCGGCCCGGCGCGCTCGGCCCGCAAGCGGGCAAGCGCAGCCGCGGCGAGCTCGTGCTCGAGGCGCTCGACCATGCCGACGCCGCCGGCGCGGCCGCGGCGCTCCATCGTATCGACGGGCGCGCATACCGCCCGTTCAACCTCGCCATCGCCGACAATCGCGAAGCCTGGTGGCTGAAACTCGGCGAAGACGGCGGCGCGGTCGAGCGGCGCCCGATCGGCGAGGGCCTCTCGATGCTCACATCGCGCGACCTGAACGACCCCGCCTGCCCGCGCATGGCGCGGCAGCTGCCGCGGCTGCGCGCCGCGCCCGCGCCCGACCCAGGCGCCGGGGACTGGGACGCCTGGAAGGCGCTGCTCGCGGAAACCGAACCCGAAGGCGAGGCGCTCGCGATCCGCGCCGCCGGCGGCTTCGGCACGGTCTCGAGTTCGCTCATCGCGTTGCCCGCGGCGGGCCGGGCGGGCGCCGCCCCGGTTTGGCTGTTCGCCGCCGGCCCGCCCGGCCGCGCGCCCTGGCGCCCCCTCCGCGGTGGTGTATGATGGCCGCGGCCCCGCCGGGACGGGGCCCAACGACGGAGGTACCTCATGGCACGAATCCGAATCCCCCGGCTCGTTCGCGCGGCGGGCGCCGCCGCGCTGAGCGGCCTGTTCGCGGCCGCCGCGCATGCCGGCCCCGAGAACATAGCCTTCCCCGCCGACTACAAGACCGCGTTCTCCTACTGGATGACCAGCGAGCGCTTCGACAACAACCAGGTGCGCTATCTGTGGGCCAACGACCTCGCCTTCGGCGCCGCGGCCGCGCAGGCCGAGCTGCCCGACGGATCGGCGTTCGCGATGGAAGTCTATGCCGCCAAGGTCGATGCCGGCGGCGAGCCCATACTCGACGCCGACGGGCAGATGATGCCCGATACGCTCGTGCTGATCGCCGCGATGGAAAAACGCGCCGGCTGGGGCGACGAATACCCGCCCGAGGAGCGCAACGGCGACTGGGAGTATGCGTTCTTCACGCCCGGCGGCGCGCCGAAACCGGTCGAGAACGGGAGCGCGACCTGCCGCGCGTGCCACCTGCCTTACGCCGACGAGGATTTCGTCATCTACCGCGAACAGCTCAACGCGGCGGCGGAAGCGGCCGCGGCCGAATAGAACCGCCGCCGCCGCCGCGGTTGCGCGGCGGCGCCCGGCGGGGTATGCAGGGCGGCGGAAGCGGCCCTCGCCCGCGCGCGGGGGCCGCTTTCCGATTCCCGCCGGCCGCCGCCTCGCCCCCCTGCCCTGAAAGGGTTGCCCCATGTCCCGCCGCAGACAGGTTTACGAAGGCAAGGCCAAGGTGCTGTTCGAGGGGCCGGAGCCCGGCACCCTGGTGCAGTACTTCAAGGACGACGCCACCGCGTTCAACAACCGCAAGCAGGGCGCCATCGCCGGCAAGGGCGTGCTCAACAACCGCATCAGCGAATACCTGATGACGCGGCTGAGCGAGATCGGCATACCGACGCATTTCGTGCGCCGGCTGAACATGCGCGAGCAGCTCATCAAGGAGGTGGAGATCATCCCCATCGAGGTGGTGGCGCGCAATGTGGCGGCGGGTTCGTTCGCCAAGCGCTTCGGCATGGACGAAGGCGCCGCGCTGCCGCGCTCGGTCGTCGAGTACTACTACAAGTCCGACGAGCTGAACGACCCGATGATCACCGAGGAGCACGTCACCGCGTTCGGCTGGGCGACGCCGCCCGAGATCGACGAGATGCTCTCGATGACCCTGCGCGTGAACGACTTCTTGGGCGGGCTGTTTTTCGCGCTCGGCATCCGGCTCGTCGATTTCAAGGTCGAGTACGGGCGCCTGTGGGAGGGCGACGACATGCGCGTCGTGCTGGCCGACGAGATCAGCCCGGACAATTGCCGCCTGTGGGACCTCAAGACCAACGAACCGCTCGACAAGGACCGCTTCCGGCGCGACATGGGCCGGGTGGAGGAAGGCTATCAGGAAGTGGCGCGGCGGCTGGGCATCCTGCCCGAAAGCGGCCCGCGCGACCTGAAGGGGCCGACCACCGTTCAATAGGCGCGCCGCCGTGATCAGGGCCCGAATCGCCATCGCGCCCAAACCCGGGGTGCATGACCCCCAAGGCAAGGCGATCGAAACCGCGCTCGCCCGGATGGGCTTCGCAGGCGTGAGCGGCGTGCGCCAGGGCAAGTCGATCGTGCTGACGCTCGACGAAGACGACCGCGACCGCGCCGCGGAACGCATCGACGCCATGTGCGCGCGCCTGCTCGCCAACCCCGTTATCGAAACCTGGAGCGTGGAGATCGAGTGAGCGCCTGTACCGGAACGCTTGCCCCCGCCGAAGGCGGGGCTTGGGAACGCGGGCGTCCCCGCCCGCACGTTCCCGCGGGGCGCGATGTCGGCGGGGAAGCGCGAACCGACAAGATGCCAGCTGGTTCCCGCCGTACCGATAACCGCCGAATTCCGGTACGGACTCTACTCGGGCCCGGCGCAGCCGGGATAGCGGCCCAGCCAGTGCGGCCCCTCGCGGTAGAGGCTGGCGTAATCGATCTTGCGGAACGCGGCGTGGCACGCGCCGCAGGCCGCGACGAGGCGGCAGAACTCGCGCCGGGCGCCGGCCGCGTCTTCCGCTTCCGCCGCTTCGCGCAATTGCGGCAGCGCCGCCTCCGCCGCGTCGTAGTGGCGCGCAAAGGCCTCCGGCAGCGCCCACAGGCCGGGCAGGGCGCGCGACGGCGAGCCCCAGCCGAGATTGCTCCGCGCCGGCCACATCGCGCGGCTTTCGCGCAGCAGCGCCGCGACGCCGCCCACGGTGTCGCGAATCGATGGCCAGTGCGCGGGGTTGACCGCCGCCGTTCCGGCGCCCAGGCGCGGCGCGATCCGGTTCACCGAGCCGAGCATGCGCGCCATGCGGTCCTGGCGCTCGGCGACGATCCCGGCCGCGTCCGGCGCGGCCGCCGCCGCCTGCGCGGCGGCGGGGCCGCCCGCGGCAAGGCACCAGGCCAGCGCCAGCGGCGCCGCCAGGCGAATTCCGCGAATTCCGAAAGCGATCATGCGTTGCGCCCCCTTCCCCGCGCCTACATCGCCAACGCGCGTTCCGCCAGTTGCGGAAACACATTGGCGCTCAGATTGATAATCAGCAGCACGGCCAGTGCCGGAACGAGCCGGACGTCGAGCGCGATGCGCACGACGCGATACTCGATGCACACGATCAGCGCGTGGATCGTGAACAGGAACATCAGGAAGAAATCGGGCCCCGCCAGTATCACGACCTCGGTAACGAACAGCGCAAGTATCACATAGAGATACATCCAGTTCATGACGATAACCAGCACGAAGAAGCGCTCCGTGCGGCGCACCAGCCATGAGCAGGCGACGATGATCAGCGCCCCGGCCGGCCACGCGAGCAGATAGATCGCCAGGTCGACGACAAACGGCGTGCGGTCTTCCGTGGGGTCGAACCGCGCCACGATGGCGTCGGCGGTCGCCCACTCGAGCATGAAGAGCGGAAACGCGAGCGCCGCCACATAGAACGAGCGCCACAGCCCCCGCAGGCTCAGGTCGAAAAACCCGAGCGCGAACTCGTCGCCGGCCGCGATGCGCCAGACGCCGTAAAGCGAGAACACGAGCTCCCGCAGCGGGCCTCTCTTCTCCCGGCGGCGGCTCATGGCGGGAAATAGTGCATCAGCACTGAGCGATAGATAGCCGTCAGACGATGCAGGTCGGCGGTCGCCGCGCGTTCGTCGATCTTGTGCATGGTCGGCCCCGGCAGGCCGAGCTCGACGACCGGGCAGACGTCCTTGATGAAGCGCGCGTCGGACGTCCCGCCGGCGGTGGAGAACGCCGGGCGGCGGCCCGTCGCCGCCTCGGCGGCGTCGGCGGCAAGATCGCGCAAGCCCCCCGGCGGCGCAAGAAACGCCTCGCCGCTCACGCGGCAGTCCAGGCGGTAGCGCAGGCCCGCGCCGCCCGCCGCCTCCAGCGTCTCGCGCAGCCGCGCCGCCAGGCTTTCCCCCGTGTGGAGATCGTTGAAGCGGACGGCGAACGCCGCGCGGGCGCGCCCCGGCACAACGTTCGGCGCCGGGTTGCCGACGTCGAGAGTCGTAATCTCCAGGTTGCTCGGCGGGAAGTTCTCCGTTCCGTCGTCGAGCCGCAGATCCGCGAGCGCGGCCATCGCGCGCGCCAGCCGCGCGGCCGGGTTGTCGGCGAGATGCGGATAGGCCACATGGCCCTGCGTGCCCTCGATCTCGACCGTACAGGTCAGGCTGCCGCGGCGGCCGATCTTGATCGTGTCGCCCGCAATCTCTGCGCTCGTGGGTTCGCCGACCACGCAGGCGTCGATGGTTTCGCCGCGCTCCGCCATCCATTCCAGCACCTTGCGCGTGCCGTTGATGGCGGGGCCTTCCTCGTCGCCGGTAATCAGCATCGAGATCGAGCCGCGCTTGCCGCCGCCGCCGGCGACGAATATCTCGACGGCGCTCGCGAACGCGGCGATCGCGCCTTTCATGTCCGCCGCGCCGCGGCCGTAGATCGCCCGATCCGCGAGCGCGGCCGCGAAGGGCGGGTGCGACCAGGCGCTTTCGTCGCCCGCGGGCACAACGTCGGTATGCCCGGCGAAGCAGAAGTTCGGCGCTTCCGCGCCGCGCCGCGCATAGAGATTGTCGACCGGCTCGCTGCCCGGTTCGGCAAAGCGGAGGCGGCGGCAGACGAAGCCCAGCGACTCGAGCGCGCGCTCGAGAATGTCGAGCGCGCCGGCGTCCGACGGCGTCACGCTCGGGCAGCGGATCAACGCGCGCGCCAGCCCGATGAGGTTAATGCGCTCCGTCATTCAGGCGCCCGGCCGCTGGATGAACTCGATGGTCACGCCGTCGGGGTCGCGCGTATAGACCGCGCGCCCGCCGGTGTTGGGCCCGTGGCGCAGGTCCTGCGGCGGGTTGACGGGCTCCACGCCGTGCGGCGCCGCGGCGGCGAGCGCGGCGTCGATATCGTCCACGTCGAACGCGATGTGCGCGAACCCCGTGTCGCACGGGCGCGATTCGACGCGGCCGCGGTCCGCCGGCCCCTTGTACTGGATCAACTCCAGGCGATGGCCCGGCGCCTGGACATAGGCGACGTCGATGTCGGCGCCCGGAACGCCGACCACGCGGGCAATGGTTTCCGGGTCGCGCGGCCCGCGATGCAGAAGCGCGAAACCCATCGCCTCGGTGAAGAACGCCACCGACCGGTCGAGATCGGAGACGGTGAAACTGGTGTGGTTCGTGCCCACGACGCGAAACTCGGCCATCGTTCCCTCCCTGAGAATGGCGCGGCGGCGCAAGTTATAGCCGCCCCGCGCGGCGATTTCACGGCGCGCGGCCCCGCGGGCGCCTTGCCGCCGCGCGCGCCGCGGTGTATCGAAGGCGCGCCAACCCACGGGGAGAGGATCATGAAAGTGTTCGGCAAGAACGGCATCGACGCGAATCGAAACGAGGGCGCGCCGTCGCCGAATCCCGCGCCGCGGCCCGCGCCCGCGCCGGCCCCCGCGCCGGCTCCGGCGCCGCCGCCGCCCGCCGCCGCCACCGAAGCGTCGGTCGTCAACAGCGGCCTGAAGGTGATCGGCAATATGGAGAGCGACGGCGATATCGTGGTCGCCGGCACGGTGGAGGGCGACATCGCCAGCGCCAGCCTCACGGTCGGCGAAGGCGCCAGGGTAAAGGGCGCGCTCGCCGTGGGCGCGGCGACCATACGCGGGCGCGTCGAGGGCGAGATTCGCACGCGCTCGATCCGTATCGCCGCCACCGGCGAGGTGTCGGGCGATATCCGCTACGAAACCATGGCGATCGAGGAAGGCGCGCGCATCGACGGAAACGTCGGCATGATCGACTCCGGCGCCGCATCCGCGCGCGCGGCCAGGCCCGCGGGAACGGGCGCCGGGTCCGGGACGCGGGCGGACACGGGCGGCGCGGCGGCGAAACCCGCCGCGCGCGCCAAGGCCTGAGGCGGCGCCGGCGGCGATGTTCCTGCGCCGCCGGCGCAAACAGGACGCCGAGGGCGCCGCGCCGCCGCCCGAAGGCGGCGATTCGGTCATCGGCGCCGGCGCGCGCTTCCAGGGAACGCTCGAAGGCCATGTCGATCTCAGAATCGGCGGCGACCTCATCGGCGAAGCGCGCGGCCGCACCATCGCGATCGGCCCGTCCGCCGCCGTCGATGCGACGCTGAAAGCCTATACCATCGACATCGCCGGCAGCGTGCGCGGCCGCGTCGAGGCGTTCACGGTCAATGTGGCGAGCACGGCGATCGTGAGCGCGACCATCGTTCACCACCGCCTGAACATCGCGCAGGGCGCCACCGTCAGCGGCCCGCGGCCGTGGCGCCCGGCGCCGGAAATGAGCAAGCGCTGCGCCGGATGGGCGCGGCCCCCCGCCTGACCGCGGCCGCGCGCGCCCGAAACGCAGAAAGGCCCCCCATGCCCTGCCGCATACCCGGCGAAGCCGACGCCCCCACCCGCGCGCTTCTCGAATGGGTCGAGGAATCCAACCCGCCGCCGCTCCACGGCATGAGCCCGCAAGAGGCGAGGCGCGCGTTCGACGAACGCCGCGAACGCGTGGAGCTGGCGCCCGAACCGGTGGCGGAAACGCGCGATATCGCCATCGACTCCGCGGCGGGAGCGATCCCCGCGCGGCTCTATACGCCGGCGGGCGGCGCGGCGCCGCGGCCGCTCGCGCTCTATTTCCACGGCGGCGGCTTTGTCATAGGTAATCTCGAAAGCCACGATTCGCTCTGCCGCCGCCTCGCCAACCGCGCCGGTTGCCTGGTGTTGTCGGTCGATTACCGGCTGGCGCCCGAGCACCCCTACCCAGCGGCGGCGGACGACGCCGCGGCGGCGCTGGAATGGGCGGCCGCGAACGCCGCGGCGCTCGGCGGCGACCCCGCCCGCATGGCCGTGGCGGGCGACAGCGCGGGCGGCAACCTGGCCGCCCTCGCCGCGCAACATGCGCGGGACGCCGGCGCGCCCGAACTGCGCGCGCAGATACTGATCTATCCCGCGCTCGACCCCGGCGCGCGCAACGAATCGACCGCCGCCTTCGCCGATGTCTTCCCCATCGACAAGGCGACCATCGCGTGGTTCTACAAGCACTATTACGGCGACGGCGCGCGCATCGGCGAGCCGCGCGCCGCGCCGGGCCTGGCGAAAAACCTGTCCGGCCTCGCCCCGGCGACGATCCTGACCGCCGGCCTCGACCCGCTGCGCGACGAGGGCGCGGCTTACGCCGAGCGTCTCGCCCGCGCCGGCGTGCCCACGACATACCGCTGCTTCGAAGGCACGGTGCATGGCTTCATGGGCATGGGCAAGGTCCTCCCCCACGCCGAAGAAGCCCTCGCGCAGTCCGCCGAAGCCCTCCGCCAGGCGTTCGCATAGCCGCCCAACCCCGCCGAAGACGCGAACCGCCCGCACGTCGCCGAGCTGCACACAGCTGCCGGGAAAGCCACTGACGCACAGTCGAACCCCTTGGCCGAACCGCCCACAAGTTGCTATAATGTTCGACCATGCCGCATCGAACCGCAACCCCGCCGAAGGCGGGGCCCGGGACCGCGGGCATCCTGCCCGCACGTCGCCGCCAAGCGCACGAGCTCCGCAGAGCCCCGCGAATCCCCGCAACCCCACCCGCGCCGAAGGCGCGAACTTCCTGGGTGCGCGGGCATCCTGCCCGCACGTCGCCGCCAAGCGCGGCGTCGGCGGGAAGACGCGAGCGGCGTCTTTTGCCGCCGCGCAACCCCGCCGAAGGCGGGGCCTGGGTGCGCGGGCGTCTCGCCCGCACGTCGGCGCCAACCGCACGAGCCCCGCAGAGCCCCGCGAATCCCCGCAAACCCACCCGCGCCGAAGGCGCGAACTTCCTGGGTGCGCGGGCGTCCCCGCCCGCACGTCGCCGCCCGCCGCGGCGTCGGCAGGAAGACGCGAACGCCAAGCCGCAGAGCCCGCAGAGCCCCGCGGATCCCCGCAAACCCGCCCCCCGGAACCCCCACCGACGCCATGACCCCCACCCCCGCACGCCCCCAATGACCCCCGCCGACTTCATAGCCAAGTGGCGCGCAGCCGAACTGAAAGAGCGCTCCGCCGCCCAGGAGCACTTCATCGATCTCTGCCGCATGCTCGGCGAACCCACGCCCGCCGAGGCCGACCCCGCGGGCGAGCGCTATTGCTTCGAACGCGGCGCCCGCAAGGACGCCGGCGGCGAGGGATGGGCCGACGTCTGGAAGCGCCACTGCTTCGCGTGGGAATACAAGGGCCGCCGCGCCGATCTCGACGCCGCCTTCAACCAGCTCCGCCAATACGCCCTGGCGCTCGAAAACCCGCCCCTGCTCATCGTTTCCGACATGGCGCGGTTCCGCATCCGCACCAACTGGACCAACAGCGTCAGCGAAACCCACGAGTTCGCGCTGGAGGACCTGGCCCGCGCGGATGTGCGGGCGAAGCTGAAATGGGCGATGGCGGAGCCCGAACGCCTGCGTCCGGGCGAGACGCGGCAGGCGGCGACCGAGCGCGCGGCGGCGGCGTTTGCGGCGCTGGCGCAATCGCTGCGCGACCGGGGCTTCGACCCCCGCGCGGTGGCGCAGTTCGTCAACCGCCTCGTGTTCTGCATGTTCGCCGAAGACGCCGGCCTGCTCCCCGGCGCCATGTTCACGCGCATGCTCGAACACGCGCGCACGCGGCCCGGCGAGTTCGCCGCGCTGGCGCGCGACCTGTTCCGCGCCATGTCCGGCGGCGGGCGCGTCGGTTTCGAGACCGTGGCGTGGTTCAACGGCGGTTTGTTCGACGACGACACGGCCTTGCCGCTGGCGGCGGGGGAGATCGATATCGCGTTGCGGGCGTCGGCGCTGGATTGGTCTGAGATCGATCCGTCGATTCTGGGCACGCTGTTCGAGCGCGGTCTGGACCCGGGCAAGCGTTCGCAGCTCGGCGCGCACTACACCGACCGCGACAAGATCATGCGCATCGTGGAGCCCGTGATTGCGCGCCCGTGGCTTGCGGAATGGGAAGCGGCGAAGGTGCGCATCGCCGAGAGCCTGGCGAAGGCGGAGTCCGCGCGCGCCGCCGCCGCGCGAACGCGCCGCCGCGCCGAGGCGGAGCGCGTGCTGGCGGAGTTTCTCGAACGCCTGCGCCGTTTCACGGTTCTCGACCCGGCGTGCGGTTCGGGCAACTTCCTGTATGTGGCGCTTCATACGTTGAAGGACATCGAGCACCGCGTTCGTCTCGAGGCCGAGGCGCTGGGCCTGCAACGCGGCTTCCCCGCCGTGGGGCCGGCGAATGTGAAGGGCATCGAGCTGAACGCCTATGCGGCGGAGTTGGCGCGCGTGTCGGTATGGATCGGCGAGATCCAGTGGATGCGCCGCAACGGCTTCACCGAGGGCCGCGACCCGATACTGAAGCCGCTGGAGACCATCGAATGCCGCGACGCCATTCTGGCGCCCGATGGTGGCGAGCCCGAATGGCCGGACGCCGACGTCGTCATCGGCAACCCGCCGTTTCTGGGCGGCAAACGCCTGCGCTCCGAGCTTGGCGGCGATTATGCGGAGGGCTTACGCCGCATCTATGGCGCGCGGCTTCACGGCGAAGCGGACTTGGTCTGCCACTGGTTCGACAAGGCGGGGCGGTCGGTCGCCGGGGGCCGTCTCGCTCGCGCCGGGTTGGTCGCCACGAACTCCATTCGCGGCGGACGCAACCGCTCGGCGTTGGGCCGTATCGTCGAGAACGGCGCGATTTTCGACGCTTGGTCCGACGAAGAATGGACTATCGAGGGCGCGGCCGTACGGGTGTCGCTCGTATGCTTCGGTCCGAAGACTGCAAGCCCCCATACACGGCTCGATGGCGCAAGCGTCTCGCGAATCGCCGCCGATCTGACGGCCGGAACGGTCGACCTCACACGGGCGCGAAAACTCGCCCGCAATGCCGGCTGCGCCTTCATGGGCGACACCAAGAACGGCGCATTCGACGTCCAGGGCGATTTGGCGCGCGAGTGGCTGCGCCTGCCCGCGAACCCCAACGGGCGGCCCAATTCCGACATCCTCAAACCGTGGGTCAACGGCATGGACATGACGCGCCGCCCGGCGGGCAAATGGATCGTCGATTTCGGCGTTTCCATGAGCAAAACCGATGCGGCGTTATACGAAGCGCCCTTTTCATGGATTGCCGAGCATGTGAAGCCGGTCCGTGAGAAAAACCGCGCGGCGAAGGTTCGCGAGTTCTGGTGGCTCCACGAGGCGCCGCGACCGGGCATGTGGCGCGCCCTCGACGGTTTGCCGCGCTACATCGCAACGCCGCGCGTCGCCAAGCACCGTCTGTTCGTATGGCTCGACAGTGCTGTTTGCCCCGACAGCGCAATAATTGCCATCGCCCGCAGCGACGACACGACCTTCGGCATTCTGCACAGCCGCTTCCATGAGGCATGGTCGTTGCGCTTGGGTTCGACTCTGGAAGATCGCCCGCGCTACACCCCGACGACGACCTTCGAGACCTTCCCCTTCCCCGAGGGCCTGACGCCCGACATCCCTGCCGCCGCCTACGCCGACGACCCACGCGCCATCGCCATCGCCGACGCCGCGCGCCATCTGGCCGCGCTGCGCGACCGCTGGCTGAACCCGCCCGAATGGGTGGAATGGACCGACGAGCCCGTCCCCGGCTACCCCCAACGCCCCGTCCCGCGCGGCGAGGCCGCGGCCAGGGCCCTGCAAAACCGCACATTAACCGCCCTCTACAACGCCCGCCCCCAATGGCTCGCCGACGCGCACGCAAACCTCGACGCCGCCGTAGCCGCGGCCTACGGTTGGGATACGGATATCGACGACGAGGCCGCGCTCGCGGAATTGCTCGCGCTCAACAAGCAACGGCAGGCATGAGCGCTTCCCGCCCCGAATGCCGCGCGCCCGTACGCCGTCTTGCGGTTCCGGTATCCGGGTGCTATCGATGCGGGCGCTGCGATCCCGGCGCGCCGCCGTCCGGGCGCCGATCGACGTAAACGCGGGAGGTATCGCGAGGTGAAAGCAAGGCTGTCGAGGAATGCGGGCATGGCCGCGGGCGCGGCGTTCGCGGCGCTGATGTGGAGCGCGCCGTTGGCGACGCAGGCGCCCGAACCGGCGCCGAGCGCGTTCACGGAAACCTACGGGACGTGGACGGTGATCTGCGGCCTCGAGGACGCGGGCGACGGCGCGCGCGAGCGCCGATGCGCGATGGAGCAGCGCTTCGTGTGGCGCGACGAGGATACGGGCCAGACGCGGCAATTGCTGACCGTGACGCTGACGCCGACCGGAGACGGCGGCACGGAGGCCGCCGCGCTGGCGCCGTTCGGCCTGCTGTTGACCAACGGCCTGCGCCTGCGGGCCGATGACAGCGAGACGGCGATCCTGGGGTTCGAAACGTGCTTTCCCGAAGGCTGCCTTGCGCGCGGGACGCTGAACGCGGCGGCGCTGGAGGCGTTCCGCGCCGGCCTGGTTCTGCACGTGGAGGCCGACCCCTCGGCCGGCGGCGACCCCTTCCGCCTCGAGGGCTCGCTGGACGGCTTCAGCGCCGCCTCCGCGCGGATCGAGAGGGAGATGGAGAAAACCCCGTAGCCCCCCGCCGGCGGGTTTCGCGCCGGGCTACGGCGGCGGGGCGGCGGCGATCATCGTGCCGACGCCGTGCTCGGTGAAGATCTCGAGAAGCATCGCGTGGGGGACGCGGCCGTCGAGGATGTGGGCCGACCGCACGCGGCCGGCGGCGGCGGCGGCGCAGGTCTCCACTTTCGGCGCCATGCCGCCGCTCACCGCGCCATCGGCGATCAGCGCGCGCGCCGCCTCCGGGTCCAGGCTTTCGATCAGCGCGCCGGAAGCGTCGAGCACGCCGGGCACGTCGGTCAGCATCAGCAGTTTGCTCGCCGCCAGCGCCTCGGCGATCGCGCCGGCGGCCGTGTCGGCGTTGATGTTGTAGGTCTCGCCGTCTTCCCCCGCGGCGACCGGGGCTATCACCGGCACGATGTCGGAGCCGGCGAGCGCGTCGAGCACGCGCGTATCGACCGCCGCCGGTTCGCCGACGAAACCGAGATCGAGAATGCGCTCGATGTTCGAGCCCGGGTCGCGCACGCGGCGCGCAAGCTTGCGCGCGCGGATCAGGCCGCCGTCCTTGCCCGACATGCCGATCGCCGTGCCGCCGGCGTCGCAGATCGCGGCGGCGATCCGCTTGTTGAGCGCGCCGGCGAGCACCATCTCGACGATCTCCACGGTCGCGCGGTCGGTGATGCGCAGGCCTTGTTCGAACCCCGTCTCGATATTCAGCCGCGCGAGCATGGCGCCGATTTGCGGGCCGCCGCCATGCACCACCACCGGGTTTATGCCGACCTGCTTGAGCAGCGCCACATCGCGGGCGAACAGTTGCGAAAGCGCCGGCTCGGCCATCGCGCCGCCGCCGAACTTCACCACGAAGGTCTCGCCCGCGAAGCGCCGCATGAACGGCAGCGCCTCCGACAGCGTCGCCGCCTTGGCGAGCTGCGCGCGATCGGGCGCCGGCATGGCCGTCACGCCGCCGGGGCCGCGGCCGCCAGCGCCGCGAGCGCGGCGCGCAGGGCGGGGATGCCCGCGCCGTCGCGCGCGCTCGTCGCCAGCACGGCGGGGTGCGCCGCGGTCCGCGCGCGCAACAGGGTTTCGGTCTCGCGCACGCGGCCGGCAAGCGCCGGCGGCGCAAGCTTGTCCGCCTTGGTCAGCACCGCCTGATAGGCGACCGCGGCGCGGTCGAGCGCGTCCATGACGCGGAGATCGGGCGGCCCGGCGCCGCGGCGCGCGTCGATCAGCAGCAGCGCGCGGCGCAGGTTGGGCCGCCCGCGCAGGTAGGCGTCCACCAGCCCCGTCCACGCGGCGATTTCGCGTTTCGCCGCGCGCGCATAGCCGTAGCCCGGCAGATCGACGAGGCGCAGCGCGCTGCCCTCGAGCGCAAAGAAGATAATCTGGCGCGTCCGGCCCGGCGCGTTCGAGGCGCGCGCCAGCGCCTTGCGCCCGGTGAGCGCGTTGACGAGGCTGGACTTGCCCACATTGGAGCGCCCGGCGAACGCCGCCTCGACGCCGTCGGGCGGCGGCAGCTGCTCCGCCCGCGCCGCCGCCGCCGCAAAGGCCCATGCGCGCGTAAACAGCCGCCGGCCCGCCTCAAGCGCGTCGGCGGGGGCGCCGGGCGGGGCGGCGCTCATTCCGTTTTCGCCGCCGGCGCGGGCTTCGCCTTGTCGGCGCGGCGCATGATGACCCATTGCTGCGCGATCGACAGGATGTTGTTCCATGTCCAGTAGATCACCAGCCCCGCCGGGAAGGCGGCGAACAAAAAGGTGAAGACGATGGGCAGCATCGCCAGCACCCGCGCCTGTATCGGGTCGGGCGGCGCCGGGTTGAGCTTTTGCTGCAGGAACATCGTCAGGCCCATCAGCAGCGGCCAGACGCCGATGCCCAAAAACTCCGGCGGCGTCCACGGAAACAGGCCGAACAGGTTGAAGATACTCGTCGGGTCGCGCTCCGACAGGTCGCGCACCCAGCCGTAAAACGGCGCCTGACGCATTTCGATCGAGACGAACAGCACCTTGTAGAGCGCGAAAAACACCGGTATCTGCACGACAATGGGCAGGCACCCCGCCATCGGGTTCGCCTTCTCGCGCTTGTAGAGCGCCATCACCTCCTGGTTCATTTTCTGCCGGTCGTCGGCGTATTTCTCGCGCAGCTCCATCATCTTGGGCTGCAGGTCCTTCAGCTTGCGCATCGCCTTGAACGACTTGTTGGCCAGCGGAAAGAACACGATGCGCATCAGAACCGTGAACAGCAGGATCGCCAGGCCGAAATTGCCGAGCCACCCGTTGAAGGCGTGCAGCACATAGAAGAACGGCTTGGTGAGGAAGTAGAACCAGCCGAAATCCACCGCCAGATCGAAGCGCGCGACGCCCAGTTCGTCGCGGTAGCGGTCGAGCAGCATCACCTCCTTGGCGCCGGCGAACAGCCGGTTCGATATCTCGGCGTCGCCGCCCGCCGGGACCGTCACCGCCGGCAGCAGATAGTCCACCTGGAAGCGGTCGCGCCCGCCGCGCCGCGTATGGAGGAACCGCGCGTCGCCCTCCCGCGCCGCGTCGGGGACCAGCGCGGCGAGCCAGTATTTGTCGGTGATGCCGATCCAGCCGCCGGCGCTCTTGCGCCGCACCGGGCCGCCGTCGCGCAGATCGCCGTAATCGACTTCCTCGAGCGCGCCGTCGAGCACGCCCAGCGGCCCTTCGTGAAGGATGAAGAAGCCCAGCGTCTCCGGCTCGTCGGTGCGGGCGATCAGGCCGTAGGGATAGAGCGCGACCGGCGCGGCGCCGTCGTTAAAGACGCGCTGCGTGACGGTGAACATGTAGTCGTCGTCGAGCTCGAGCGTCTGTTCGAAGCGCAGCGGCCCGCCGCCGTCCCACGACAGCGTGACCGGCGCGCCCGGCAGCAGCGCGGGGCGGTTCGCGCGCCACAGCGCATCGGGCGGCGGCGCCAGGCGCGAGGTTTCCGCGTCCGCTCCCGTCCAGCCGAACTCGGCGTAATAGGGGGCCTCCGCGCCGGCGGGGGAAAACAGCGCGATGTTGCCGCTGTCGGGGTCGAGCGTTTCGCGGTAATCGGCCAGAACGAGGTCGTCGAAGCGCGCGCCGGCGAGCGCGATCGAGCCTTGCAGGCGGTTGCCCGGCCGCCCGCCGACCGGCAGGCGCGGCGAGGATACCGCCCCCGCGGCGGCGGGCGGCGGCGCGCCCTGGGGCGCGGGCGCGGCGCTCGGCGCCGGCGGCGCCCCGCCCGCGCCGTCCGGCCCCGCGCCGGGCGCGGCCTCCTGTTGCGCAGGCGGCGGCGGCGGCGGAAACAGCGCCTGGAAACCGAGAAGAATCGCTACCGACAGAACGATCGCCAGCAGCAGGTTGCGCTGGTCCTGCACCGGTCAGCGCCGCCGGGCGGCGCGCTCCGCCGCGCGCGGTTCGGGCGCGCCGGGGACCGGGTCGTAGCCGAACCCGCCCCAGGGATGGCAGCGCGCGAAGCGGCGCAGCGCCAGCCACCCGCCGCGCAGCGCGCCGCGGCGCTCCAGCGCCTCCAGCGCATAGGCCGAACATGTGGGCGCGAAGCGGCAGCTCGCCGGAAGCCACGGCGACACCGCCGCGCGGTAGGCATGCACCGCCAGTTGCAGGCCGCGCGCCGGAAGGCCGGCGGCGTTCACGCGGGCCTCAGCGCGCCGGCGCGGGCGAGCGCGCGCGCGATGTCGGCCTCGAGCGCGGCGAACGGACGATGCGGCGTGGCGCGGCGCGCGACCAGCACATAGTCCATGCCGGCGGCCGCCTGGGCCGGGAGCGCGGCGTCGGCGAGCGCGCGCAGGCGCCGCCGCGCGCGGTTGCGCGCCACCGCGCCGCCGACCTTGCGGCTGGCGGTAAACCCCACGCGCGGCGGGCCGGGCGGCAAAGCGGCCGGGCGCGGCGCGCATTGCAGCACCAGCCCCGGCGCGGCCGCGCTCTTTCCGGCGCGCGCGAGGCGCACGAAATCGCCGCGCCGCTTCAGACGCGGCAAGGGCCTGGGCATGGAATGCGGGCGGGGCTCAGGCGGAGAGGCGCTTGCGCCCCCGGGCCCGGCGCCGCGACAGCACCCGCTTGCCGCCGACGCCGGACATGCGGGCGCGAAAACCGTGGCGCCGCTTGCGCACAATTACGCTGGGTTGGTAGGTCCGCTTCACGGGCTCGTCCTCCGTCGCGCGCGGCCGCGCCAGCCGCGCCGCGCCATACGCGCTTCGCATACGCCCCCGCCGCCGCCGTGTCAACGCGGCGCCCAAGGCGTGTAAAATAACGCGCCGAAGGCGCGGACTTCCCGGGTGCGCGGGCGTCCCCGCCCGCACGTCTCCACCGCGCCGACGGCCGCGACGAGGGGCGCGCCGCCCGCGCTTCCCCGCCAACGCTGCGTCGCGCGGAAACGTGCGGGCGAGACGCCCGCCCACCCGGGAAGTCAGCGCCTTCGGCGCGGTCGGGCGAACCGGAATTGCGACACACGTACAGACGATTCGCGAACCGAGCGAAACCGGGGGGAAGGAGAACGGCCCATGGCGTTCATCGAGGTTGCGGATCGCGAAGGCGTGCGGACGATTACGCTGAACCGGCCCGAGGCGCTCAACGCGGCGCACGCGGCGATGCGCGCGGAAATCCGCGCCGCGCTCGCGCCCGTCAACGACGACCCCGCCATCCGCGCCGTCGTGATTACCGGCGCCGGCGGCAAGGCGTTTTGCGCCGGCAACGATTTGGCGGAAACCCGCGCGCTGACCGCGGCCGCCAGCGGCGCGTGGGTCGAGGCCCTGCGCCTGCACCACCGCGCGATCCGCGATCTCGACAAGCCCTGCGTGGCGGCGGTCAACGGCGTCGCCGCCGGCGCGGGCCTGCAAATCGCGCTGTTGTGCGACCTGCGCATCGGCTGCCCGGCGAGCCGCATCGGCCAGCCGGAGATCAATGTGGGCCTTGCCAGCGTGATCGGCGTGCAGCTGATGGAACTGGCGATCGGCCACGCGCGCACGCAGGACCTCGCGCTGTCGGGCCGCCTGGCCGGGGCCGAAGAGGCGCTGGCGATGGGCCTTCTCAACCGGGTCGTTGCCGCCGACGCGCTCATGGACGAGGCGCGCGAGGCGGCGCGGTTTCTCGCCGCCCGCCCGCCCGGCGCGTTTCGCCTGTCGAAGCGGCGGCTGCGCGACATGACCCAGGCGGCGTTCGATTCCGCTTTCCACGCGGCGCTGGAGCTGCAGCGCGCAGCCTATGAGAGCGGCGAGCCGCAAGCGGTCATGGCGCGCTTTTTCGCTACCCGGCGGGAGCGGAAATCCTGACCAGCGCGTCGAGGCCCAGCGGCCCGTCGGGCGCCGCGCGCAGCGGGTTGATGTCGAGCTCGGCGATGCGCGGGCAGGCCAGCGACAGGTCCGACAGCGCCAGCAAAACCTCGATCGTCCCGGCGATGTCGGCGCCGCGCCGCCCGCGCAACCCCGTCAACAGCCGGTAGCCGCGCAGCGATTCGAGCATGCGCCGCGCGTCGTCGGCCGTCAGCGGCGGGATGCCGACCGCCGTGTCGCTCAGCGCCTCGGCGAAAACGCCGCCCACGCCCACCAGAACCGCCGGGCCGAACACGGGGTCGCGGGCAATGCCGGCGATAAGGTCGGCCCCGTTCGGCGCCATCGCATAGACGCCGCAGCCGGCGATTTCCGCGTCCGGCGCCCCGGCGCGGACATTGCGCAGGATATCGGCCCACGCGGCGCGGACGGCGGCCCCGTTGCGCAGCCCGACGGCGACGCCGCCGACGTCGGTCTTGTGCGCGACATCCGCCGAATCGACCTTGAGGACCGCCGGATAGCCGATCGCCTCGGCCGCCGCCGCCGCTTCGTCGGCGCTGCGCGCCAGCGCGCCGCGGGCCAGCGGCAGTTCCGCCGCCTCGACGATGGCGCGCGACTCCCACTCCGACAGCGTTCCCTCCGGCGCCGCCGCGGCCCGCGCGGCGGCTTTCGGCAGCGGGCGCGGCGGCCGCGCCTCTCCCGCCCGCCGCGCGGCCGCGCCCTGCGCAACCGTCGCGCGCGCGGCGGCCACCGCCTCCGCCGGCCCCGCCAGGCACGGTATCCCCTTCTCGCGCAGGCGCCGCGGCGCATCCGGGTCGCCGAGCATCCAGGCGACGATAAGCGGCTTGCCGTTCAGCCGGTTCGCCGCGTCGATCCCGTCGATCATGGCGTCGACATGAAGCTTCTGCACGCCGAAAAACGCCAGCGTGACGTCCACGTTTTCGTCTTGCGCGATATGCGCGAGATGCGACCCCACCGCCGCCGGGTCGCTCAGCCCCTGCAGGGTGAAATCCACCGGATTCGACGCCGAGGCGAAATCGAACGACCGCGCGCGTATCGCGGCGATGGTTTCCGGGCCCAGCGCCGCCAGGCGCATGCCGTGCGCGCGCGCCCGGTCGGCGCCGAACACGCCGAGGCCGCCCGAATTGGTGAGTATGCCGATGCGGTCGCCGCGCGCGGTCTTGCCGCTCACAGCGAAGGTTTCCACGGCGTCGAACAACTCGCCGATCGTATCCACCTCGATCGCGCCCCATTGCGCGAGCGCGGCGCGATAGACGTCGTAGGCGCCGGCCATCGCCCCGGTATGCGACGCGGCGGCGGCGGCGCTTTCCGCCGTGCGCCCCACCTTGAGCAGCACCACGGGCTTGCCGCGCTCGCGCGCCGCGCCGATGGCCGCGCCGAGCTTGCGCCCGTCGCGCACGCCCTCCAGGTAGCCCGCGACCACGCGAATGCGCTCGTCGCGCGCCATGAAGGCGAGCACGTCGGAAAAGTCCACCACCGCTTCGTTGCCGGTGCTGACCAGGTAGCCGAGGCCGACGCCGCGCGCGTGGCACTCGGCCGCGAGAATGCCGGTAAACAGGCCGCTCTGGCTCACGAACCCCACCGGCCCGGCGGGCATGCCGCTGTCCATGAGCGCCGAGCTGAAATTCGCCTGCATGCGGTCGAGCAGGTTGGCGGCGCCCTGGCAATTGGGGCCGCAAAGCAGCGTGCCTTTCGACTCGGCGAGCGCCGTCAGCTCGGCCTCCAGCGCGCGCCCCGCCTCGCCGGTTTCCCGAAACCCGCTCGTGTAAAGCACGATGGCGCGGACGCCCGCCGCCTGGCAATCGCGCACCGCGTCGAGCACGCCGGCGGCGGGGATGGCGATCACCGCCATGTCGGGCGGTTCGGGGATGTCCCGCGCCCGCGCATAGCAGCGCACGCCGTCGATTTCGTCGTAACGCGGGTTTACCGGCCACACCGGGCCGGGGAAGCCGAAGCGGCGCAGGAAATAAAACGGGCGGCCGCCGATGCGGTTGGCGTCGCGCGTGGCGCCGATGACCGCCACCGAGCGCGGCTTGAGAAGCGGCGTGAGATCGCGCAGCGCGCTCATGCGCGGCGCGCCCCGCGCGCGTTCGTGTCGGCGGCGGCGTTCACGCGCCCGAACCTGCCGCATGCGGGCCGCCGTGTCAAGCCGCGCGCCGGGCGCGCCGCGAATTCGCGCCCGGCCGCCCCTTGAAACGCCCGCCGCGGCGCCCATATGGGCCGTGTCGCCGGATGCCGAAAGCGGGTTCGGCGGCGCAAACCCAGGGGCCGCGCTTCGGCGGGCCCGGAACGCATATCGCTCAGAAGGAGGATATGACATGCGAGCGTTCGACCTTACCCCCCTGTATCGGACCAGCGTCGGGTTCGAGCGTCTGAACCGGCTGTTCGACGAGGCCCTGAACCGGGATACCGCCCCGGGCTTCCCGCCCTACAACATCGAGAAGCTCGGCGAGGACTCCTACCGCATCGGCATGGCGGTGGCCGGCTTCCGGGAGAAGGACCTCGACGTTTCCGTCAGCGACAACGTGCTGACGGTGCGCGGGCGCATCGAGCAGGGCGAGCAGGACGAGAGCCGGTTCATCTACCGCGGCATCGCGACCCGCGCGTTCGAGCGCCGGTTCCAGCTGGCCGACCATATCGACGTGACCGGCGCGCGGCTGGAGCACGGGCTGCTGCACCTCGACCTGGTGCGACTGGTTCCGGAAGAGCTCCGGCCCCGCAAGATCCCCATCGGCGCCGCCGCGCCGCGCGCGACGGTCATCGATCGACAGGCGGCCTGAACACGGCCGCCCTCCCCACCGCGAAGGCGCCGCCCCGCCCCCCGGGGCGGCGCCTTCTACGGCTCCGCCGGCGCGGCGCGGCCGTTGCGCAGCGTCAGGGCGCGCTCCGCGCGGCGGGCGATGTCGGCGTTATGCGTCACGATCAGCGCCGCCAGCCCGTCTTCCCGCACCAGCTCCAGAAGCAGCGCGAATATCCGCTCCGCCGTCTCCGGGTCGAGATTGCCCGTCGGCTCGTCGGCGAGCAGGAGCCGCGGGCGGTTGGCGAGCGCCCGCGCCAGCGCCACCCGCTGTTGCTCGCCGCCCGACAACTGGCCCGGACGATGGCCGCCGCGCTCCGCCAGCCCGACGCGCGCAAGCAACTCGTCGGCGCGCGCGCCCGCTTCGCGGCGGCCGCGCCGCGCCGCCATCTGCGGCAACATGACGTTCTCCCGCGCCGAAAACTCAGGC
Organism: Alphaproteobacteria bacterium; assembly: GCA_965201115.1. Classification (GTDB taxonomy): domain Bacteria; phylum Pseudomonadota; class Alphaproteobacteria; order UBA7887; family UBA7887; genus JANQOH01. Next base: position 2,638,313 of record OZ241745.1, on the reverse strand, counting down.
AGCAAGTGGTGGAACTGATACACGAAGCCGAGCTCGGCGCGGCGGATCGCCGTGCGCTCCGCATCGGCCAGCGCGCCGCACGGCCGGCCGGAAATTTCCACCTCGCCGCCGTCGGGCCGCTCCAGCAGGCCGGCGATATGCAGCAGGGTGGATTTGCCCGAGCCCGACGGGCCGACCAGCGAAACCAGCTCGCCATGCGCCAGCTCCAGCGCCGCGCCGCGGAGAATGTCCAGCCGCCGCCCGCCCTGGACGAACGTCCGTTCCACCCCCGCGAGCCGCAGCGCCGGCGCCCCGTTCACGGCGCCGCGCCCGCGTCACTCATGCCGCAGCGCCTCGACCGGGTCCAGGCGCGCCGCGCGCCACGCGGGATACACGGTCGCGGCGAACGACAGCGCCAGGCTCATCGCGCCGATCGTGACCACCTCGCCCGGGTCCACAACCGCCGGCAGCCGCGTGAGATAGTAGATTTCCGGCGCGAAGGTTTCCGCGCCCAACACGCGCTCCACGAACTCCTGGATCGCCTGGATGTTCAGCGTGAACGCCAGCCCGAGCGCCAGCCCGGCGGCCGTGCCCGCCGCGCCGATGGCCGCGCCCGCCAGCACGAATATGCGCATGACCGCCGCGCGCGGCGCGCCCATCGTGCGCAGGATGGCGATCCCCCGGCCCTTGTCGTGGACCAGCATCACCAAGCTGGCGACGATATTGAACGCCGCGATGAGAATGATCAGCGTCAGAATCAGAAACATCACGTTGCGCTCCACCGCCAGCGCGTTGCTGAGGTGGCTGAACCGCGCCTGCCACGGCGAGGCGCGCCCGCGATCGCCGGCGACCGCGCCGATCTCCAGCGCCGCGAGATCGGCGGCCTCCGCGTCGTCCACGAATACCTCGATCTGGCTGGCGCGGCCGGGCAGCCGGAAATGCGTCTGCGCGCGATCGAGCGGCATCAGCACCAGCAGACGGTCGTATTCCGACATGTCGAGGCTGAACGTGCCGAGCACCGGATAGGCGCGCGCGCGCGGGACGTGCCCCACCACCGTGGCGCGGCTTTGCGGCGCGACAAGCGTCACCGAGCCGCCCGGCTCGGCGCCGATCTGCCGCGCCAGGCGGCGCCCGAGCAGAACGCCGTCGCGCTCGCCGAACTGCGCCCGCGCGCCGGGCTGGTCTATGCCCTCCGCCAGCGCCGCGCGCGCCTCCAAGCCGGCTTTCGAGATGCCGCGCGCCAGCGCGCCCCCCGCCGCGCGCGCGGCCGTAATCATCACCGGAGACTCGATCAGCGGCGTAACCTGCGTAACGCCCTCCAGCGCGAGTATCTCGCCGGCCAGCGCGCCGTAGGCGGGGATGCCCTCGCCGGGCCGCGCCGCCTGCACGGTCACATGGCCGTTAATGCCGAGCAGCCGGCCCAGCAGCTCGACGCGAAACCCGTTCATCACCGACATCACGGTAATCAGCACGCCGACGCCGAGCGCGATGCCGATCAGCGAAAACCCCGCGACGACCGAGATGAACCCCTCGCGCCGCCGCGCGCGCAAATAGCGCCACGCGACCCAGCGCTCGAAAGCGGAAAACACGGCCGGCGCCGGCGGAACGCGCGCGCGCCGCGGTCAACCGGCCACGAACGCCGCGGCGGAGTCGAGGGGCAGGCTCCGCGGCGGCGCGCCGCCCCCGCGGCGGCGCAACTCCACCTCCCCCGCGCCAAGGCCGCGCGGGCCGACGACCAGCTGCCACGGCAAGCCGATCAGCTCCGCCGTCGCGAACTTCACGCCCGCCCGCTCGCCGCGATCGTCGAGCAGAACCGAAACCCCGGCCGCGGCCAGCTGCCGCGCCAGCCGCTCCGACGCCTCGGCGCAGGCCGGGTCCGAGGGCTTGAGATCGATGACGCAGGCGCGGAACGGCGCCACGCTCTCGGGCCACACGATCCCCGCCTTGTCGTGCGACGCCTCGATGATCGCGCCGACAAGGCGCGACACGCCGATGCCGTAGGAACCCATTTCCACGGCGGCGGGGCGCCCGTCCGGCCCCGCCACATGCGCGCCGAGCGCCTCGGAATACTTCGTTCCGAAGTAGAAAATGTGGCCGACCTCGATGCCGCGCGCCTCGATGCGGCGCTCCGGCGGCAGCGCCGCAAAGGCTTCGGCGTCGTGGCGTTCGTCGGTGGCGGCGTAGAGCGCCGTGTAGCGATCGACCGTGGGCTGGAGATCGGAATCGTAGTCCGCGTCGCCGACCTCGAGATCGAGCAGGCGCGAATCGCAGCGGATCGCGCTCTCGCCGGTCTCCGCCAAAATCGAGAACTCGTGGCTCATGTCGCCGCCGATGGGGCCGGCGTCGGCGCGCACCGGAACCGCCTTCAGGCCGAGCCGCGCGAACGTGCGCAAATACGCCACGAACATGCGGTTGTACGAGCGCCGCGCCCCCGCGCGATCGAGATCGAACGAATAGTTGTCCTTCATCAGGAACTCCCGCCCGCGCATCGCGCCGAAGCGCGGACGCGCCTCGTCGCGGAACTTCCACTGTATCTGGTAAAGGTTCCGCGGCAGGTCGCGGTAGCTATGCACGGTGCGGCGGAAGATGTCGGTCACCACCTCCTCGTGTGTGGGGCCGAACAGCATGTCGCGCCCGTGGCGGTCGGTTATGCGCAGCATTTCACGCCCGTAATCGTCGTAGCGCCCGCTTTCGCGCCACAGTTCGGCGGGCTGGATCGCCGGCATGAGGATTTCCTGGCACCCCGCCGCGTTCATCTCGTCGCGCACAATGGCCTCGACATTGCGCAGCGCGGCATGGCCGAACGGCAGCCAGCTGTATATGCCCGCGCTGGACTGCCGGATCATCCCCGCGCGCAGCATCAGCCGATGCGACGCGGTCTGCGCCTCGGCGGGGTCTTCCTTCAGCGTCGGCAAAAAATAGCGCGAAAGCCGCGCAAGGGGCGCTTGGGTCATGCCGCGGAGCTCCGCTGTCTGCGCCGTCGGCGGACGGCCGGAAACGCGCCCCATCCTACGCGCCCCCGCCGCCCCCGGCAACCGCCGCCAACGCCCGCTTATGGCGCGCTTGCCCCGGTTGATCGAAAACCGATAAACCGGGGCAAGAGCGCCATAAACACCGCCGGCGCCGAAGGCGCGGGCCGCCTCGACCGCCGCGTCCGCTTCGGCGTACGAAACGGCGGCAAGGCGTCTCTTCGGCATGTGTGCGCTTTCGCGGAAGCCGCCGCAACAGCCCGATTTATACCGAGGGCTATCGATGTCGACTCGCGGCAACCCGGCCGAAGGCGGGGCTTGGGCGCGCGGGCGTCTCGCCCGCACGCCCGGATGATCGCGAACAGTGGCCGGCAAGGCGCGATGACCGCGGCTCCCCGGCAACAGCGCGCCCCGCGGAAACGCGCGGGCAGGATGCCCGGCGCCCAAGCCCCGCTTTCGGCCGGGTTACGCTCCCGGGCGGCGCTCCCCGAACGGCCCACGTCAGCGACCCTTGGCATTAATTAAAGCCCCGGGCGCGGGCTCTCCGCCCTCCGCGAATCCGGCCTCCTCGACAGCCGCCCGGAACTCTTCGCCGCCGATTACCGCCTATCGCCGGGCTGGCGCCGAACGACGCCGTTCCGCCCTGCGCGGCGGGTCGCCATCCGAGTTCGCGACACGAACGCGCCACGGTCGGCAGGCGTGCGCCGGCGAGCGAAATCGCCGCCGCGCCCACTGGCTGCCTGTTCGTGACCGGCGCGCCCTCGGTTCCGATGCATGTGGACGCCTTGCCTTGGCGCCCATGTGCGCCCCGCCGCATGCGCCCGGACCGGCGGCGCCCGTTGCGCCGCCCCATCTGTTCGGCGCAACGGGGCTCACGCTCCCCCCCCCCCCGAAAAAAAATTTGGCAGAGTGGGAACGGCCCCCTTGCGCCGCCGCGCGCCACACACTACCTTTACCGTGGCGGCGCTGCCGAACAGAGGCAACCGGCGCCGCAAACCCGCGATCGGGGCGCAACATGACGAGGAGACAGTAAAATGGATGACCAGGCATCGGCATTGAGGAAAAATTTCGAGGAAGCGTGCGATAACATTACCGCGATATCTGAACAGAGGGATCGATTTATATCGCGGCAGAGTTGGGGAGAGATCGATTTTCGCCAGATCGAGAGCGAAATAGACGGTGTTTTCTGGCTGGCTGGCGAACTGCGGACCGCCTCGGTACGCATAGTTCCGGATGACGCCGTTTCCAATGCAACGAGCTGTATGGTAAATATCAGAGAGATTTTCGGACAAATCGAAGCCTTTAGCCTGGTGGGGGATCCTACGTCGGCCCGCGATTCTATAGCCAATAATTTCCGAAACACGTACCACCAAATCGTCTCCTACATCGGGCTTTGGCTGCCGTTATTGGCGCTTCAGTCCGGGCAAATGGAGAACTGGTCCGCCGTCATGAAGCGTATCGGCGGAGAGGCTACCAAGATACTTCAAGATACCAAACAGGTGAGCGAAAAAGGATTGAAAGATATAGAAGCCGCCGTCGAGGCCGCAAGAGCGGCGGCCGGCAAGGCAGGGGCCGCTGAGTTTACACATGAATTTCGCCAGGAAGCAGCCGTTGTCGAAAAAAGAAGCAAGACGTGGCTTTGGCCGGCGGGCGTTTTTGCGGCGCTTGCCTTGATTCTGTCCGGATCGTTGATGTTGGGCGTGTCGATTGAGGAGCCCAAGAGTATTTACGAAGCCGTGTATCGACTTGGCGGTCGCCTGATCACGATTTCCGTGCTGTTCTACGCGGCGATATGGTCCGGGCGTATCTCCCTCGCCAACATGCATTTGGCAAATGTAAACAAACACAGAGCCATCAGTTTACAAACCCTGCAAGCGTTCCGGCAAGCGGCTTCCGATGAAGTGTCCAAGGATGCGGTCGTTCTCGAAGCCGCCCGCGCCGTTTACGAAAATGTTCCAAGCGGTTTCATCGGCAAACACGTATCCGATAAGCAAGGCGGTTCGCGTATTCTCGAATTGATACGCAGCATAGACAGAAAATCCGGAACCGATAATACAAGTTAGTCGGAACTCGGCTGCGACGGCCCGGTCATCTACCCTTGCGGATATTGGGCGCGGCGGGCGCTCGTCCGGCGAAAAAATCTTCTATCGTGTATATCTGTATGGTCGGGACGCCCATGAACCGACCGGCGCCGGCGGCTGCGTTGCGCATTCCCCGCGTCACTCGGTCCTCGAAGCAAATGAAGATTCCCATATCGGCGCCGGCCTGTTGCCGCGCTCCGTTGAACGCCTGCACGTCGCCCGGCCCTGTTTTTCCTCCTTTCACTTGCGATACGATATCCACAAATTTTCCTTTTCGAATCGCAATCCGCCCGCGCCCGTCGATTCCCTTGTCTCCGCGCTGCCTTGCGTTCGCTTCCATGCCGTCCACCAGCGCGGCCGCCCACCGCTCAAAGCGAAATTTGTCGATCTTCGCAAGGGTTTTCGCATCTTCGCCGGTTTTCGGCATGCCGATGAATTCTACGTCATCCCATATGTGGTCGAATTTACTTCTCAAACGTTTCTCGATTACCTTGCAGGCGTTAACGCATATGTCGATGCCTATCCACCGGCGCCGCAGGTTCTGCGCGGCGTGAATGGTAGTGCCGCAGCCGCAGAAGGGATCGAGCACGAGATCGCCCTCCCTGCTGCTTGCTTCCACAACCCTCTCCAGCAGCGCGAGCGGCTTCTGCGTCGGATATCCCATCCGTTCCGCGGCCATGTTGTTGATGGTTGGAATATCGACCCATACATCGCGCATGCCTTTCGATTCGCCCGCCATCATGTTCGAGGTGGCCGGCTCCGTCGGTTTGTCGAAATGCCACTTGCCGGTCTTCGTATAAAACAGCAGGATATCGTGTTTTCTCGACCAAAGCCTCGGCGACGAACCTCCCAGGCCGTATCTCCATATCACTTCGTTACGAAAGTTGGCGCGTCCGAACACTCCATCCATCGCCACTTTCAGGTAATGGCTCATGGTCGGGTCGCAATGCAGATAGATGGACCCGGTTGGCGCCAGGACACGCCGGCACTCAATCAGCCGCCTTGCCATATAGGCGAGATAGGCCAGTTCCGGCCCCTCGCCGAGAACGCGGCGCAAGCCTTCCATCGGGCCGGCAGTGCGATTGTCGCCGGCGACCTCGTGGAAGTCGTCGACCGCCTCGTGCCAACGCCACGTATCGTTGAATGCAACCCATTGTGCGCCGCCGATAAAGGCATTGTACAGGCGTTTGGAGTTGAAAGGAGGATCGAGATATATGAGGTTCACGGACTCGTCGCCGACCTCTTCCCTCAGGACTTCAAGGCAGTCGCCGAAATACAGATAGTTTGTCATGTACCGGTTCCTCGCGCCGATTGCGCCGCCAATGCCGAACGGCTCGCCGAATGGCGTCGCGGCAACTCGCGCGCGCGCGATATTGCCCCGACGCCGCGGCCCGCGCAAGTCTCGAACCGGCCGGATGGCCGCGCAGTGCATCCGGCCGAGGCGCCGCGTTCCGGTCGCATACCGCGCCTTGCCGCGGCTCTCGCGATCGTTCGGCGGCCGCGGTGCGCCGCAACATGCGCGCGGCGAGATTATCGTGCTTGAAGCGTTCCGCGGAAGGGGGTACGATGGCGGCATGTCCGGGAACGCGATGCGGGAGCTGCGCAAGGGGCGGGGGGCGGTCACGAACCGCGCGGGGCGGTACGAGGCCGCGGCGCGCGCGGCCGAGGATGACGGCTGGGGCGGGCTCGACGAGCCGCTGCCGCCGCTCGCGACGACCGTGGGCGTGGATTCGGCCCGCACGGTGATCGCGCGCAACGAATCGCCCGACTTGGGGTTCGACCGCTCGATCAACCCCTATCGCGGCTGCGAACACGGTTGCGCCTATTGCTATGCGCGCCCGTCGCACGCTTACCTGGGCCTGTCGCCGGGGCAGGATTTCGAATCGCGGCTGTTCGCAAAGCCCGACGCCGCCGCGCGGCTGCGCGCGGAACTGGCGCGGCTCGGCTATCGCTGCGCGCCCATTGCGCTGGGGACCAATACCGACCCCTACCAGCCGATCGAGCGCGAGCGGCGGATTACGCGCGCCATTCTGGAGGTGCTGGCGGAATGCAACCATCCGCTGACCATCGTCACGAAATCGGCGCTGATCGCGCGCGACATCGACATCCTGGCGCCGATGGCCGAACGGCGGCTGGCCAGGGCCGCCATTTCCGTGACCACGCTCGACCGCCGCCTCGCCAACCGGCTCGAGCCGCGCGCCAGCGCGCCGGAACGGCGTCTGGCGGCGATTCGCGCGCTTTCCGCCGCCGGCATCCCCACGCGCGTCATGGCCGCGCCCATGATCCCGGGTCTCAACGACGCCGAGCTCGAGGCGATACTGCGCGCCGCGGCGGCGGCGGGGGCCACCGAGGCGGCTTATGTCGTGCTGCGCCTGCCCGGCGAGGTGGCGGACCTGTTCGAGGAATGGCTGGCCGCGCACGCGCCGCTCAAGGCCGCCCGCACGATGGCGCTGGTGCGCGGCATGCACGGGGGCAAGCGCTACGATTCGCGTTTTCATGTCCGTCAGCGCGGGACCGGCGCCTATGCCGACATGATCGCCCAGCGGTTCGCGGCGGCATGCAGGCGTTTCGACCTCGCCAGACGCCTGGAGGCGCTCGACACGAGCGCTTTCGCGCCGCCCCCGGCGCCGGGCGCGCAGCCGGCGTTGTTCTGACCGGCGGCCGGCCGGTATATCGTGGGCGCGGCATGTGGCAGGACATTTCCGATCTGCGCGCGTTTTATGCGTCGCCGCTGGGCGAGTTCGCGCAACGGTCGATAGCGCGGCGGCTGCGCGCGTTTTGGCCCGATCTTTCGGGCATGCGCGTGCTTGCGCTGGGCTACGGGCCGCCGTTTCTGGAGCCGGCGCTGCGCGAGGCCGAGCGCACGGTCGCGGCGATGCCCGCCCTCCAGGGCGGCGCGCGCTGGCCGGCGGCGGGGCCGTCGCGGGCCCTCCTCGCCGAGGACACCGCGCTGCCGCTGGCCGACAACCTTTTCGACCGCGTTCTGCTCGTTCACGCCATCGAATCGAGCGAACGGCTCCGCCCGATGCTGCGCGAGGTCTGGCGCGTCACCGCCGACGGCGGGCGGATCGCGGCCGTCGCGCCCAACCGCCGCGGCGTGTGGGCGCGCATCGAGGGAACGCCGTTCGGCCACGGGCGGCCGTTCAGCCAGTCGCAGTTGACGCGGCTGTTGCGCGACCACATGTTCTCGCCGCGGCGCGTCGAGTTCGCGCTTCACGCGCCGCCGAGCCGGCGCCGTCTGGCGGCGGCGTGGGAGCGCCTGGGCGCGCGCTGGATGCGCCCGTTCGGCGGCGCGGTGCTGTGCGAGGCGGAGAAGGAGGCGTTCGCCGCCATCCCGCTGGCCGCGGAGGCGCGCCGCGCGCCCGCCGCGGCGTCGTTCAGGCCGGCGGCCGCGGCGCGCGCAACAGCATGAAGACCCCCTTGTCGCCGAGCAGGTTGGCGAGGAAACCCGGAAGGCGCCGCCGTGACCCGTCGGGGGCGAGCGCATGGCCGCGCTCCACCGCGATCCCCTCGGCGGCGCACAGGGCGAGGAAATCGCGGATCGTGCAAAAATGGATGTTCGGCGTGCGGAACCAGGGGTTGTCGAGCGTCGGCGTGACCGGCATGCGCCCGGTCAGAGCCAACTGCGCGCGGCAGCGCCAATGCCCGAAATTCGGAAACGACACGATCGCGCGGCGCCCGATGCGCAGCAGTTGCAGCAGCACCTCGCGCGGGTTGTGCGTCGCCTGCAGGGTCTGGCTCAGCACGACGTAATCGAACGCCGCGTCGGGGTAGTCCTTGAGGTCGGCGTCGGCGTCGCCCTGGACCACCGAGAGGCCTTGGCGCATGCAGGCTTTCACGCCTTCGCGCCCGATCTCGATCCCGCGCCCGTCCACGCCTTTTTCCGCGATCAGGTGGCGCAGCAAGGCGCCGTCGCCGCAGCCGACGTCGAGCACGCGCGCGCCCGGCGCGATCATGCCCGCCACGATTTGCAGGTCGACGCGCATCTTGTCGGCGCCGGGCGGCGCGCCGTTTGCGGCGGCCCGGCGGCGCCGGGGGGCGCTCACGGCGCCGCCGCGCCGCACGCCGCGGCGGCGCTGTTGAGAAAACCCGAGAGAATGGCGGAAAATTCCGGTTCGTCCAGAAGGAAACTGTCGTGGCCCTTGTCGGTCTCGATCTCGACGAAACTCACGTTGGCCGCGCTGCCGTTCAACGCGTGAACGATGGCGAGGCTCTCGGCGGTGGGGAAGAGCCTGTCGCTGCTGAACGAAATCACGCAGAAGCGCACCGGCGTTCCGGCGAAGGCGGCGTGCAGCTGCCCCTCGTGCGGCGCGGCGAGATCGAAATAGTCCATCGCGCGCGTGATGTAGAGATAGGAATTGGCGTCGAAGCGCTCGACGAAACTCTGCCCTTGGTGGCGCAGATAGCTTTCCACCTGGAAATCGGCGTCGAAGCCGAAAGTGGGCCGGTTGCGGTCTTGCAGCCCGCGCCCGAACTTGCGGTGCAGCGCTTCTTCCGACAGATAGGTTATGTGCGCGGCCATGCGGGCCACCGCGAGGCCCTGGCCGGGGCGCGTGTCGTAGGCGGCGTAATCGCCGCCGCGCCAGCCGGGGTCGGCCATGATCGCCTGCCGGCCGACCTCGTGAAAGGCGATGTTCTGCGCCGTGTGCCGCGCGGCGCAGGCGATCGGCACGGCGGCGCGCACGCGCCGCGGAAAGCGCCGCGCCCATTCCAGCGCCTGCATCCCGCCCATCGACCCGCCGACCACGGCGAGCAGCTCGCCGATCCCCAGCCGGTCGAGCAGCAGCGCCTGGGCCTCCACCATGTCGCCGATGGTGATGACGGGAAAGTTCATGTTCCAGGGCTTGCCGGCGGCGGGGTCGATGGAGCCCGGGCCCGTGGTTCCCATGCAGCCGCCGAGCACATTGGCGCACACCACGAAGAAGCGGTCGGTATCGAGCGGCTTGCCCGGGCCCACCATGCCGTCCCACCACCCGGCGCGGCCGGTAACCGGGTTGGTTCCCGCCGCGTATTGGTCGCCGGTAAGGGCGTGGCAGACGAGTATGGCGTTGCCGCGCTCGGCGTCGAGGGCGCCCCAAGTGCGGTAGGCGACGTCTATGGGGCCGAGTTCGACGCCGCAGGCGAGCCGGAGCGGGCGCCGCTCCGCCAGGCGCGCGGTGGGTTCGTGCGCCGCGCGCGCGCGCGGCGCGGGCGCCGGCCCCGGGGTTTCTTCAGCGGTGTCGCGCATGGCGGTGCGGGCGGGCGTTCCGCTTCCCGGAGGCCCGCGGCAATGTTTCGCAAGGGCCGCCATAGGTATGGAGACCGGCGCGCGGCGTCAATGCCGGTTCGGCGCCGCGGGCGCTTCCGGGGCGCGCCGCGCCGATGCTTCTTTGCCTTGGCGGCGGTTCGGGGCTAGTGTCTCCCGCACTCCGATCCTTGCCGCGGCCACGCGCGCCGCGCCGCCCATCGCCACGGTCATGACGCACGATCGATCTCTCGACGACCTGCGCCGCGAAATCGACGCGATCGACGATGGCCTGCACGACGCCCTGGTGCGGCGCACGGAGATCGTCGGCCGCATTTCGGCGCTGAAGCGCCGCGGCGGCGATGGGCCGCTGGCGCTGCGCCCCGGACGCGAGGCGCGGATACTGCGCCGGCTGGCCGCCCGGCACCGGGGCGCGTTTCCGCTGCCGCGCTGCTGCGCATGTGGCGCGAGCTGCTGGCCGGCCAGGTGTCGATCCAGGGCGAGATGTCGGTCGGGGTCGTCGCCGCGGGCGGCGGCGGTCGTTGCCGCGATCTCGCGCGCGACCATTTCGGCTCGGCCACGCCGCTGCGCGAGTATTCGAGCAACCGCCATGTCATCCACGACGTCTGGCGCGGCAATATCGCGGTAGGCGTGATACCGGTCCCCGACGGCGGCGACCATACCGAGGCGGCGTGGTGGCGGCTTTTGGCGTCGAATGTAGAGCGCGCGCCGCGCATTGTCGCCCGGCTGCCGTTCTGGAGCGAAGACGCCGTCAGCGCCGATCCCGCAGGGGCGTGGGCGGTGGCGAAACTGGCGCCGGAGGAGACCGGGAACGACGCCACCGTCGCGGCGCTGGAGCGCGTCGGCGACGTAAGCCGCGACCGGTTGCGGCGCGATCTCGGGGAAAGCGGCCTGAAAGCCGAAACCCTGGCGGTCTGGCGCGACCCGGACAAACCCGAACAGACGTCGTATCTGATCGTCGCCGACGGGTTTTTCGCGCCGGGCGCGCCGCCGTTGCGGGCGCTGGCCGAGCGCTTCGGCGAAGCGGCGGCGCTGGGGAGCTATGCGCGCCCGATCCGCCTGTCCGGCGAGGCGCCGCGTGTCTGACGCGCCGCTGTTCCGCCGCGTGGCGTTGCTCGGAATCGGTTTGATCAACAGTTCGATCGCGCGCGGCCTGCGGGCGCGCGGCCTCGCCGGCGCGGTGGCGGCCTGGTCGCGCAGCGCCGAAACCCGCGCCGAAGCCGAAGCGCTGGATATCGTCGATACGATGCACGACGACCCGGCGCGCGCGGTCGCGGGCGCCGACCTGGCGATACTGGGCGTTCCGGTGGGCGCCAACCGCGCGGTCGTGGAAGCCATGCGGCCCGGCCTCGAGCCGGGCGCCATCGTCACCGATGTCGGCTCGGTCAAGCAGGCGGTTATCGACACGGTGCGCCCGCTGCTCCCCGAAGGCGTGGCGCTGGCGCCCGGCCACCCCATCGCCGGCACGGAGCATTCCGGCCCGGCAAGCGGGTTCGCCGAACTCTTCGAGGGCCGCTGGTGCATATTGACGCCGGTCGAGGGCGAGGATCCGGCGGCGGCGGAGCGCGTCGCCGCCCTGTGGCGCGCGCTCGGCAGCCAGGTCGATACGATGAGCGCCGAACATCACGACCGCGTGCTGGCCATCACCTCGCATATTCCGCACCTGATCGCCTACACGATCGTCTCCACGGTGTTCGACGTGGAAGAGCGCGCGCACGCGGAGGTCATAAAATACGCCGCCAGCGGCTTTCGGGATTTCACTCGCATCGCCGCCTCCGATCCGACGATGTGGCGCGACATATTCCTCAACAACCGCGGCGCGGTGCTTGAGATGCTGGGGATATTCTTGGACGACCTGGCGGCGCTGCAAGGCGCCATCCGCCGCGGCGACGGCGAGGCGCTGGAGCGCGTCTTCACCGAAACGCGCGGCGTCCGGCGCGAGGTGATCGAGGCCCGCCAGGCGTGACGCCCCCGGCGCCGCGCGGGACCGCGCGGGTCAGCTTTCGGGCGGCGGATCCGGGGGCGGGCCGGCGATCGGCTTCAGCTCGACGATCGGGACGGGGCCGATCGACAGGAAGCCGTCGCGCAGGAACAGCGGCGCCTTGACCTCGGGCGGTCCGCCGCCTTCCGGCGCCTCGGCGAGCAGCCCCACGGCCACGCGCAGCGCCATCGCCGCGTCGTCGCCGATCGCGCCCTCGGCGAGCAGCAGATCGACGAGCTCGGGGAACCCGGCGATTCGGGAGGCGATGGAGCCCTGCGGGCGCAGCTCCGAATCGAGGGTCAGACTGCCCACGCCGCGCAGGATCATGGGGCCGGCCTCGATGCCGATGCCGCGCAATTTCAACTCGCCGCCGCCGTCGCGCCAGGCCGCCAGCGCCTCCGCCGACCAACCCGCCGGGGGCGGCCCCGACAACTCGGTATCGGCCAAAAACTCGTCGATGCGCGGCGCAAGCGGCGCGCCCGCGGCGTCTTCGACGGTCACGGCGGCGACACGCAGGATGAACTCGATAACGCCATCCTCGAACTCGGCCGCCGCCAGCGCCTCGTCGGCCTTGATGGCGAAGCCGCCGTCCGCCCGCCGGACGGAGAGGTTGTGGAGATCGGCGATGATGCGGTCCGGGCGCCACGAGTCGTCGAGCTCGAGGCTCGTCCGCGCGGGATCGGCGGCGATGCGGTATTCCTGCGTCTCGCCGCCGCGCGAGCGGCGCAGAACATGGCCGCCCTCCAGGAAAGCGATATACTGGCGCGTGTTCCACGGCTGCGTATGGCCCGTCGCCGAACCGCCTCGCCACCGCCACTCGGAGCCGCCGCCCGACCAGGCGAGCGCGGGCCCCGTGAACTCCGCCGTCAGGCGGTAGGGATACCCCGCCATGCGCCGCTTGTCCCACGACGCCGCGACGCCGCGGGCGTCGAGATCCGCGACCTCGGAGTCGATGACCCGGTCGGCGCGGTCGGCCATTACGAACCAGTAGCCCGTATAGAGGAGGGCGGCGACCGCCAGGCCGCCGTACAGCAGGATGACACGTATCATGCGCGCGGAGCCGGTAGGTGTGCGGCGGCACTATAACGGCGCGGCGCGAAGGCCGCGAGACGCCGCCGGCCAATCGTTTTCAACGAGGACGACCGCCGCGATTTCGACCGGCCGCGAAACGATTTCACGGTCGCGCCGGCGCGTTTCGCGCCCGCCGCGCGGCCCGTACCCGTGAAAACATGCTCGATCCCGCAAGGATTCAGCCCGAGAGTTCCCTGCTGCGGCGGGCGGCGGCGCGCACGGCCTCTGTCATGAGCTGCGCCAGGCCGTTTTCGCCCATCAACACATCCAGCGCGGCGGCCGTCGTCCCTCCCGGGCTGGTGACGTTGCGGCGCAGGGTTGCGGCGGAGTCCGGCGACCCGCTCGCGAGCGCGCCCGCGCCGGCGACCGTCGCGCGCGCGAGCCTTTGCGCCAGGGCGGGGTCGAGACCGGCGGCGACGCCGGCGTCGGCGAGGCACTCGATCAACAGAAACGCATAGGCCGGCCCGCTGCCCGATACCGCCGTTACCGCGTCCATGGGCGCTTCGTCGTCGATCCACGCCACTTCGCCCACCGCGGCGAGCAGGCGCGTACACAGTTCGGTCATGGCCGGCGAGACGCGGGCGTTGGCGCAGGCCACGGTTATGCCGCGCCCTATCGCCGCCGGCGTATTGGGCATCGCGCGCACGATGGCGGCCTCCGCGCCCAGCCCCCGGGCCAGCGCCGCCAGCGTCGTCCCGGCGGCGATCGACAGGAAGACCGGGCGCGGCGCCCGCTCCGCCATCGGCGCGTAACGCGGCAGCACGCCGCCGATGACCTGCGGCTTGACGGCAAACAGCACCAGCGCCGGCGACGGCGACGCGCCGGCGGCTTCCGGCCCCTCCGCGACGCGCACCCCGTGCGCGCGGCGGAGGGCGTCCGCGGCCCCGGCGGCGGGCTCCACGACCGCGACGTCGGCGGGCGCGACCGTCCCCTCGGCCAGCCAGCCGGCGAGCAGCGCGCCGCCCATGCGGCCGCCGCCCACAAGCACGATGCGCTCTCCCATCTCAGGCGCGCCCCTTGGTGTCCATCGCCGCCGCGGCGATGGCGTTTTCGGCGTTCTCGCCGCCCCACAACACGAACTGGAACGCCGGGTAGTAACGGTCGCATTCCGCGCGCGCGGCCTCGACGACCTCGCGCAAGACGCCGGGCGCGACCGGCGCGCCGCGGTCGCCGACGAGCGTATGGCGGAATGTCGGCCAGCCTTCGGCGGACCACAGCTCGAAATGCCCTACCCAGAGGCGTTCGTTGATGCCGGCGAGAAGCGCGTAGATCTCGCGGCGGCGCCCGCGCGGCACCCGCATATCCAGCGCGCAGGTGAAGAACAGCGAATGGGCGTCGGGCCGCCACGCGAACCACATTTGCAGGTCGCACCACTGGCCGGCGATCTGCACCGCGAGCTCGGTGTCGCCGCGGCGCTCATAGGCCCAGCGGTGCGCGCTGACCAGGTCTTCCACCAGGTCGATCGGCTCGCGCTCCGGCGCGATTGCGATGCTCGAGATTTCGGTTGCCACGGCGTCCCCCGGTCCCCGGCGACGTGCGCCGCGCATATTGTAGCGCGCGCCGCTCCAAGCCACAATATACGGTATGGCGGGGGCGGGAGCAACCGTTTTTCGCCCGCTCTCCCCGGGGGCCGCGGTCAGGGGTCGCGCGGCGCGGCGCCGGGCGCGGCGGCTTCCAGCGCGGCGATGCGTTTCGCCAGCGCCTCGTTTTCCTCGCGCGCCTTGGCCGCCATCGCGCGCACGGCCTCGAATTCATCGCGGCGCACCAGGTCCATCCCCTCGAGCAGACGCTCGACGCGTTCGCGCACGCGCGCCTCGAATTCCTCGCGCAGCGCGCTTGCCGACGACCACGCGCCTCCGGCGACCCGCGCCAGGTCGTCGAACGGCCAGCTTTCCTTGTTCATCGCAGCGTTCCTTGTATCTCCGCCGACAGTCTTATAGACCGGTCCGATGGACGCGGTCACCGGCGGCGCCGCGCGCGGGGCGTTCGCCCGCGCCGCTTTTCCGCCGCGGCGCCGATGACGGCGGCGTTCGCGCTCGCCTTTCCGGCCATCGACCCGGTCGCGTTCTCGATCGGGCCGCTGGCGGTGCGCTGGTATGCGCTCGCCTATATCGCCGGGCTGCTTCTCGGCTGGCGTTACGTGCGCCTTCTCGCCGCGCGCGGCGGCGCGCCGCTCGACCGGCGCCAGGCCGACGATCTGCTGTTTTGGGCGGCGCTCGGCACGATTCTCGGCGGGCGCGTCGGCTCGACGCTGTTCTACGGGCTCGACGGGTTTTTCTCCGACCCGCTGCGAATCGTCCGAATCTGGGAAGGCGGCATGTCGTTTCACGGCGGCCTGCTTGGCGTCGCGGCCGCGCTCGCGTGGTTCGCGCGCAAGGAGAAACTGCCGCCGCTGGCCGTGGCCGATACGGTCGCGCCCGCGGTTCCTATCGGGTTGTTCTTCGGCCGCATCGCCAATTTCGTAAACGGCGAGTTGTACGGCCGCGTATCCGATGCGCCGTGGGCGATGGTTTTCCCGGCCGGCGGGGCGGCGCCGCGCCACCCGAGCCAGCTCTACGAAGCCGCGCTGGAGGGGGCGGCGCTGTTTGCGATTCTGGCGTGGATAGCGCTGGCCCGCCGCGGCCCGGAGCGGCGCGGGTTGGCGACGGGCGCGTTTCTCGCGGGCTACGCCGTGTTCCGAATCGCCGTGGAAACGTTGCGCGAGCCCGACGCGCATATCGGCTTTCTCGCGGGCGGCGTCACGATGGGGCAGCTTCTGTCGGCGCCGATGCTGGCGGCCGGCCTGTGGCTGATTTGGCGCGCGCGGCGCCCCGCGCGCGGCGCCGGGGCCGCGCCGTGACGCCGCTCGAAGCGCGGCTGCGCCGCATAGTCCGCCATACGGGGCCGATCTCGTTCGCACACTACATGACGCTGGCGCTGGCCGACCCGGAACACGGCTATTACGGCGGCGCGCGGGCGCGCGATCCGCTCGGCCGGGGCGGCGATTTCGTTACGGCGCCGGAAACCGGCCAAATGTTCGGCGAGTTGATTGGCGCGTGGTGCGCCGATCTGTGGCGGCGTCTCGGCGCGCCCGACCCGGTAATGCTGGTCGAGTTCGGCCCCGGGCGCGGCGCGCTGATGGCGGATCTGCTGCGCGCCGCCGGCAAGGCGCCCGGTTTCCGCGCGGCGATTCGCCTGCATCTGGTGGAAATCGGCCCCGCCATGCGCAAGGCGCAGAAAGCCGCGCTCGGCGCCGCCGATCCGGTGTGGCACGACACGCCCGCCACCGTTCCGCGCGGTCCGATGCTGCTGATAGCCAACGAGTTTTTCGACGCCTTGCCGGTACATCGATTCGTCGGCGCGGAGCGCGGCTGGCGCGAATGCATGGTGGGGCTCGACGGCGATGACCGCTTGGCGTTGCGCCGCGCGCCGGGGCCGACGCCCGCCGCGCGCGCGCTCGACGCGCTGGGGCGCGCGCCCCGGCCCGGCGCGGTCGCCGAGGTAAGCCTCGCCGCGCTGACGCTCGCCGGCGAGATCGCGCGCCGCGTCGCCGACGGCCCGGGCGCGGCGCTGATCGTCGATTACGGCGGCGGAGGCGGAAACAGCGTGCGCGCCGTGCGCCGCCATTGCGCATGGGCGCCGCTGGCGGCGCCTGGCGCCGCGGACATTTCCGCGGGCGTGGATTTCGACGCGCTGGCGCGCGCGGCGCGCGAGGCCGGCGCGGAAGTTTACGGCCCCGAGGAGCAGGGGGCGTTTCTCCGCGCGCTCGGCCTTGGCGTTCGCGCGGCGCGGCTCAAACGGGCGGCGCCGGAGGCCGCGGCGTCGATCGACGCCGCGGCGGCGCGCCTGACGGCGCCGGAAGGCATGGGAACGCTGTTTCAGGCGCTCGCGTTCGGCGCGCCCGGCGGCCCGCGTCCGGCGGGGTTCCCCGCGTGACCCCGGCGCCGCTCACCGCGCCCGGGCTCGCCGCGGCGCCGGGGGTCGCGCACGGGTTCTTTACCCGGCGCGGCGGCGTCTCGCGGGGGATATACGAATCGCTCAATTGCGGGCCGGGTTCGGGCGACGATCCGCGCGCGGTCGCCGGGAACCGCGCGCGCGCCGTCGCGGCGCTCGGGCTCGGCGGCGCGCCGCTGCTGACGGCGCGCCAGGTCCACGGGCGCGCGGTCGTGCATGCCCGCGCCGCGTTCGCGGGCGCGGCGCCGGAAGCCGACGGGCTGGTCACGGCGACGCGGGGGATCGCGCTGGGCGTGCTGGCCGCCGATTGCGCGCCTGTCCTGCTGGCGGACGCGGATGCGGGAGTCGCGGGGGCGGTTCATGCGGGCTGGCGCGGCGCGGTCGCCGGCGTCGCCGAGGCCGCGGTGGCGGCGATGACGGCGCTCGGCGCCCACCCGGAGCGCATCCGCGCGGCGGTCGGCCCCTGCATCGCGCAGGCGTCCTACGAAGTGGGCGACGAGGTTCGCCGCGCGGCGGGCCGCGGCGATCCGCGGGGCTTGCGCTATTTCGCCCCCGGCGCGCGCGGCGGAAAGTGGCTGTTCGACCTTTCGGGATATGTCGCCGAACGCCTCCGGCGCGCCGGCGTGGCCGAGGTCGAGGAACTCGGCCTCGACACCCGCGCCGACGAAGAGCGGTTTTTCAGCTATCGCCGCGCGCGCGGGCGCGGCGAGGCGGGCTACGGGCGCGCGCTGTCGGCGATCGCGCTCGCGCCCTGAATGCCGTGCCGTATCTGACGCTGATGCTGTTTGCGCTCGCCGCGGCGCTTCTGCTGTCGTGCGTGCTTTCATAGGACGCGCGCCGGCGCTTTTCGCCGCCGGGCTGGCATTGGCCGCATGCGAGGCGCGTCCGCTCGTGTTCGAGCCGGCGATCGATCGGCTGCGCGACCCGTCGCGGCTGATCGACACCGGCGATTTCGCGCTGGCCGACAAACTGGTGGTGTTCGTCAACGGGATCGACGATGCGCCTCCGGCGCTCGACGCGGCGCTGCGTCCGGCGCTGGCGGAGCGCCTGCTGGCCCTGGACATCAGCGCCAGCGCGCTATCGGCGAACCGCGCCAGTTATATCCTTGAGGCGGCGACGCGGCGCGGGGAAGACGGCGGACGAATCGTCGCCTGGCGCCTGATCGATGCTGACGGCCTGATTGTCGGGCTGATGGACCAGCGGGTTCGGGGCGGCGGCGAGGCGTGGGCGCGCGGCGATGCGGCGCTGGCCGCGGCGTTGGTCGACGAAGCGGCGCCGCGCCTGGCCGCGCTGATTCGCGGCGCCGCCCCGCCCGGGCCGCCTCCCGCGCCGGCGGCGAGCGGCGCGCCCCCGGCTTTCGCGGTCGATCCGGTGGCGGGGGCGCCGGGCGGCGGCGCCGCGGCGCTCGCCGACGCGGCGCGCGCCGCGCTTCTCGCGGCGGGTTTCGCCCTCGCGCCGCCCGGCCCCGATACCCTGCGCCTGATCGGCGCGGTGGCGGTGACTCCCGGCGGCGGCGCGGACCATGTGGCCGTCGCATGGCGGGTGATTGCGCCGGACGGCGGGGAAGTCGGCGCATTCGTTCAAAACGGACAGGTGGAGCCGGGCAGCCTCGACGGCGCATGGGGCGGCGTCGCGGACGCCATCGCCGAAGGCGCCGCGCTCGGCGTCGCGGAAGTCCTCGCCGCGCGCCCGCGGCCGGAGGAATAGCGCCGGCCCCGGCCGCGGCGGCGTTCCGCTTGACGCGCGCCGGCGTTCGCGCGCACGGCAATACGGGCCTTGCGCATTGCCGCCGCCGCAATTCCTGCCTGCCGTCTTGATCTCATCGTTATCCGCGATGCAGAACTCTAATCGATCTTCAGCATTTGGCGTAAAACTGCGGAACTCGTATCCAACAGAATCTGCCGAGCGACCGCCGTACTGGCCTTCAGACTCAAACCCGTCGTTTCGGTTGGCGGTTTATCGTCTATATCCATCGCAAACACGTTCTCCGGATTATCGACGATCCTTTGCAGACCATCCTTTTTAAGCACAATCGCATCGCCGACCGACTCGATGTGCGCGGCCTCTACAGTATCCGGCGCCCCGAACGCAATGCCCACACCCGATACAACGAACAGCGTAGCCGTCGTCCATTTTCTCTCCCCTTCCCCCATTCGATTCAGCAGCCTTATGCCAGTTACGCCGCGAAACGTTCCCTTGACCGATATCTTTCTATCGTTCGGCAACAGTATGTCGCCCCCGCGCGCCTGAGAGCCGTAAAGCGTGCAGTCGAGCCCTGCCGACCGGAGAAGCGCGCACGTAAACGCCTCGACAGCTCCGCCGACAACGAACCGGTTTTCGTATATCGTCGTGTTATACCAACGGCTGTTGATATCGACCCTTATGCGCCCGCATTTTCACGCCGATCAAGGTCGTTTTTCCGCAGTTAAGACGAGTCAATATCGACAGCCGTTGGTATTATAGCGCTTCAGCAGTGTTCGAATCGCCAGCTCGTATTCGCGCTTGGCGTCGTGCGGGCAATCCGCCTTCAAGCGGTCGAACGCCCGGCGCTCGGCTGTGTAGCGCGTGCGGGAACGCTTCGCTGGCGATGCGGCGCGGCCGGTCATCGGGCCGGCAGCCGGTCGAAGCGCGCCGCCAAGTGGCGCTTGCGCGGCGCCGGGGGAGCCAAAACGAGCCTTTCCGCCATGGCGATATAGTCGGGCTCGATGTCGTAGCCCACGCATTTTCGGCCCAGTCGCGTAGCCGCCAAGGCAGTTTGGCCGCTGCCCAGAAACGGGTCGAGAATCTCGTCGCCGGCTTCGGAGTACAGCGCAACCAGACGGCGCACCAGTTCTTCGGGGAACGGGCACGGATGACCGATGGCGTTGGGCGGGATCGGCGCAATATGCCACACGTTATTGGCAATATCGCGCTTGAACAGATCGTCTATTTCCAGCGCTTTCGCCGCGCCCCTTCGGAACTCGCCGGTCTTGCGGAAGATGAGGATGTACTCGGTCATGATGTTGGGGTAGTAATAGCCGGCCTTCGGGCGCTGAATAAACGATCCGGCCCGTTTTACTCCGCCGGTTACCTTGTTCCAGATAATATCCTGGTGGAATTCCCAACCCAGTTCGAGCAGGCGCGCGACGATAAGCATCGGCGCCGGGTAGTGGCGCCTGCGGTGCAGAATGGTGCCGACAACGATGGCGCAGAACCCGCCCGCGACGGTAGCGCGCAGAGCCTCGCCGAACACGGAGGCGACATTGTCGAGATATTCCTCGAACGTGGCGCCGAAGGCGCGGTATTCGCGCTCGCGGTACCATGCCTCGCGCCCGCGCGCGGCGTGGATATCGTAGTCGATGGCGTTCCAGTAGGGCGGCGAGGCGACTGTCAGCGCTATCGACGAATCGGCGCATTGCGGCATCGCGAGCGACGATTGGCAGTAGAAGCGGTAGCGTTTCCCGTCGGTGCGCGCGCCGCGATCGTGCCCGGCGCGCGCGGCGCCTGGAGCGGCGGCGCGCGCCAACAGGTCGGGCGCGCCGTCGATCGGGCGAATGGGCATTTCGGATGGCATGTCGGGATACCGGGTTCGTTTCGAGGCCGCGAATACCGTGAGATGGCGACAATTCGGCAGGTCGTTCGCCGTTCGCGAATGCATGCGCAACGCTACTGTAGAGCAGGCGCCTGCCGGAGGGCCAGCGCCGTTCGTGTAGCACTGCGAAAGCCGCTCGCGGCCGGGGCGCTTCGCGTCGCCGTTTTCCGGCGCGGCGAAGCCGCGGCGGCCGCTTGGCGCGCGCGCCGTCCGCCGGCAGGCGCGGGAGGCGGGCAAGGGCGGCATATTCGCCGAATTCCGCCTGCGCGTCGCCCGCGTGGCGCGAGATCGGGTTTCTCTTGGGCCGATGGGCGGCGGGCGGGCGCGTTCGACGCGTGAATGCGCGCGCTACCCGAACAGTTTGAGGCCGGCAACTACAGCGAGAATGACGCCGGTCTGAATGCACAAGGCGCGGTAGAAATCGCCCTTGGTCACCATATTCGCTATCTTCTCTTCAAGGCGCACGATATCGGCCTTGGTCGCGAGGCCGGCGCGGCTGTCGAGCAACGCTTCCGTGTGCGCTTCGGCCTGCTTGCGGTCGACCCCGGCGGCCTCGAGCTTGCGCATGATGGCCAGCGTGTCGAACCCGGATGCTGTGTCGGCGGCGTCCATGCGGCGAGTCTGGACCGAATCGCGGCGGCGCGCAAGGGCCGATGCGACGCCGCCGGCGCGGCGCGGCTTTCGCGGGGGCGGGGCGGCGTGCTATAGACGGCGCGTTCCGGCGGCACGGGGCCGGGGAGGGAGCGCGCCATGGCCCGCGTCTTTACCGCAAGGAATTTCGCCATTCGCTGGCTTGTCGCGATGGCGCTGGTGGTCGGCACCTTCAACCCGACGGGTTATTCGTATTACCACTGGCTGGTCGAGGGGCTGACGGCGGAGGACGCGAGCGTCGGGCCGCTGACGGTCGTCGTCGGGATCGGGCTGCTGATCGCCTACATTATCTATCTGCGCGCGACGCTGCGTTCGATCGGCCCGATCGGCGCGGGGCTGGTGGCGGTGTTTCTCGGCGCCATCGTCTGGCTGCTCGCCGATCTCGGCCTCGTCAATCTGGCGGAGTTCACGCCGCTGACCTGGGTGGCGGAGATCGTCGCCGCGACCGTGCTGGCGGTGGGCATATCGTGGTCGCATATCCGCCGCCGCATTTCCGGCCAGCTCGACACCGACGATGTCGGCGATCCGGGCAACGATTAGCGCGCCGAATCGGGAGGAAACGCCCATGAAAGCCGTTCTTTTCGCCCTCGCCGCCTCGGCGGCGGCGGCGCTTGCCCCGCTTGCCGCCGCCGCCGCCGCTCTTGAGGCGGAAGGCCCCGCCGGCCCGGTCGTGCTGACGGTGGCCGGCGACATCGGAAAGACCAACCGCCCGCCGTTCGACGCCGGGCGCGACGCCTTTCTCGAATACCACGAGCGCGCGTTCGACAAGGCGTTCGCGTTCGACCGCGCGATGCTGGCGGGCTTCGGCGCGCGCGAGGCGGAGATCGATCTCGGCAATGGGCCCCGCGTGTTTTCCGGCCCGCGCCTGTCCGATGTGCTCGGCGCGGTCGGCTGCCGCGGCCCGCTGACCACGCTCGCGCTCGACGGCTTCGGTTCCGATATTTCGGAGGCCGACCGCGATTCGCGCGACTGGATACTGGCGACCGCGATGGACGGCCGCCCCTTCGGCCTCGGCGACCGCGGCCCCCTGTGGCTGGTCTTCGACCCGCCCGGCGCCCGCCCCGCCACCATGGAAGAACAGGGCATGTGGCCGTGGGCGCTGTTCTTTATCCGCTGCGGCGGCGGTTGAGGGCGGCCTGTCGCTATAGTACTGGGGAAACCAACTATCCAAACGTTGTTTGTCATGCCGACTGCCCGCCTCATCAAGCATCAATACCGGCAGATACTTCGTGATCTGGCCGGAAATTACGATCCCGATAAAGAAATGCGAGCAGAATGTGTGATTCGCAACGATGCGACGATGGTTGAATGCGTGAAGTATGCCGTGTATTACATGGTGGGTCATAAAGGATCAAATGCACACTATCGCTATGATAGATATTACAAGTTATTCGAACAGGTAATGACAGGCCGCTCTGTCGGCGAATCTGTATATCACTTGGATTTGGGGTGTGGGCCCGGATTATTTACTTGGGTTGTCAGAGATTATTTTCATCGCCATGCAGTTGCGGATGCCATCTTCAATGGATACGACCACGCGCCGAACATGGTCGAGCTCGCGCTCAAGATATGGAAGAGACTCAACGTAGAAGAGAAGTATAAGTGTTATCATGATATCGAGAAAGTTATCGCTGCGAGTAAGCAAGCATCGTTATCTTCCGGTCTTGTTATAGTCACGTTCGGCCATGTACTTATACAAACTCGTGATAATAAAACAGCACGGGACACTTTCGCGTGCATTATTGCCACAGTCGCCGAATCGGCGAAGTGCATAATTATCGCATCGGATGCATACTCCGGAGACCAGGACGCCAGATTCAAGGCAGCATGTCGCGACTTGAAAACGGCTATCGATCGGCGCGGCTTCGCGATCGACATGCATTTTCACGCTGGCGAATCTGGAATGTACGGCGAAATCCGGGCCAAGGTGTAGGCATGACCAATCGTACGACACCCGACGTCGGTGGCGCCCGAACCGGCCCCGCAGGCGGACTCTGGCCGGCGCCGGCGCCCAACATACCCGGCCTGCAATACATTCCGTGTTTCCTGACCGACGCCGAACAGGCCGCCACGGTGCGGTACATCGACAATTTGCCGTGGCGCGACGATCTTGAGCGGCGTGTACAGCACTACGGTTGGCGGTACGACTACCGGGCGCGCGGGGTAGGGGCAGATATGCGTATCGGGCCGTTGCCGGGGTGGTTGCGAGCGATTGGGCAGCGGTTGTTCAACGAGACGGGGGCGTTCGACCGCGAACCCGATCAGGCCATAGTGAACGAGTATCTGCCGGGGCAGGGCATCGCCATGCATGTGGATCGGCATTGCTTCGGTCCCGCCGTGGCGATGGTTTCGCTCGGCGATGCGTGGGAGATGGATCTGCGCCGGGTCGGGGCGGGCAGAGGAAAGCGCGAGTCCATACTGCTCAATCCCGGTTCGGCGCTGGTGTTAGCCGGGGAGGCGCGCAACCGGTGGCAGCACGGCATTGCGCGACGGGAGGGAGAGCGGGATGGGGGCGTACGGCGGCTGCGCGAACGGCGGGTGTCCTTGACGTTCCGCACTGTTCTCGCGAGCGAAGACGCTGGGTGAAAGACGCGGGCGATAGACGTCAGTGGCCCCGAGAATCGCGTTTGGGGGTTGCGGGGCGGGGGGCGAGGGCGTATATGCGGGGGGCGTCGGACGGCCGCGCGGGGCCGGCGCCGCGTCGGCATGCGCCCGTAGCTCAGCTGGACAGAGCACCAGGCTACGAACCTGGGGGTCGGGAGTTCGAATCTTCCCGGGCGCGCCACGCGCGGCGGCGGCAACGAGGGGGCGATCATGGCGGGCGCGCCGAGAATCCTCGCCTTCGCGGGCAGCGCGCGGCGCGAATCGTTCAACGGGGCGCTGCTGCGCGCGGCGGCGGCGCGGCTCGAGGCGCGCGGCGCCACCGTGACCGCGCTTGATCTCGCGAGCCTCGATCTGCCGTTCTACAACGGCGACATGGAGCGCGAACAGGGGCTTCCCGCCGGCGCCAGGCGGTTCAAGGCGCTGTTGCGCGCCCATGACGCGCTGCTCGTCGCGACGCCGGAATACAATGGCGGCTATACGCCCCTGCTGAAAAACGCGCTCGACTGGGGGTCGCGGGCGGAGGCCGGCGAGAAGCCCGCGGCGGCCTGTGCGGGTCTGGTTGCGGGGCTGGTCGGCGCTTCGCCCGGCGGGCGCGGCGCGGCGCGTTCGCTCGCGCTCACGCGCCAGTTGCTGACGAATCTCGGCGTGAGCGTGGTCGAGGAGCAGTTCGGCCTGGGGCGCGCGGGCGGCGCGTTCGACGAGGCGGGCGGATTGAAGGCGCCGGAACATCGCGCGGCGCTCGACGCGGCGGCGGCGGCGCTTGTTCGCGCGGCGCGGGAAGCGGCGGCGGGCGGGCCGGACGGCGCTTGAACCGGGGGCCGGCGCGTCCGGCTCAGGATGCCGACGGGGCGGCGTCGAACGGCGGACTCGCGCGCAGTCGTCGATGGCAGCCTGTATGCGCCGCGCTCCGCCGCCTGTCCGCCCGGCTCTACCGTACCGGCCGTACCGATAGCCGCCGAGCGGAAAACGCGGCCCGGTAGAGGAGGGCGCGGTCGCTGCGCCCCGCGCGAAAAGGCCGCGGCGCGGGCAATTTCGAAGCGAATTGCACCAATCCGCCGCCGCGAAATTTTTTCCGGTTTGCGTGCGTACGGAGCTTGACTCCAGCCCCCTCCCCCCCCCCGTGGCAACGTTGCCCTACCCCCGTAACAGGGCAACCCCATCGCGGGAGACAATACCATGAAACCGCACGAATTCCACAAGCCGCAAGAGCGGGAACGACAAGAACCGCTCGAGTTCGCACGCGGAATCCTCCGCGCCGGCGCGCGGCTCGCCATCGACCCGCAACTCCGCCGGCGCCTCGAAACGGATCCGCGCGCGGCGCTCGTCGAAATGGGAGCGCCCGCTCCCGAAAACGTCGAGTTTCGCGTCGTCTCGAACACCGATGACACCACGTGGATCGCCTTCCCGCCCGACCCCAACGCGGAGCTGTCCGACGACATGCTCGCGGCGGTGTCGGGCGGCGGCGCGAGTTCCGCCAGCAGCGTCGGAAGCGTCGGCTGCGCGAGCAGCATACCTTCGTGCTGGGGCACCGCCAGCAGCGCCGGAAGCCTCGGCTCGGTCTCCAGCTAGCCGGAGGAAAAACCATGAACACGAACGAATCGACTCCCGAAGACCGCGCGGCCACGGACGGGATCCTGCGCTTCGGCGCGCGGCTCGCCGCCGACCCGGAACTCCGCCGGCGCATCGAAGCCGACCCGCGCGCGGCGCTCGTCGAAATGGGAGCGCCCGCTCCCGAAAACGTCGAGTTCCGCGTCGTCTCGAACACCGGCGACACCACCTGGATCGCCTTCCCCCCCGACCCCAACGCGGATCTGTCCGACGACATGCTCGCGCCGGTGTCGGGCGGGCGGGCAAGCACCGCCGGCAGCGCCGGGTCCAGCAGCACCGCAAGCAGCCTGCTTTCGACCTTCTCCAGCGCCAGCAGCGCCTCGACCATCGGCTCGGCCGCCAGCCAAGACTAGGCGCCCCCGGCCGGGACCAGGAAAGGAAAAACCATGCAATCCCCCGATACCCCCCAGGCCGCGCCCGGCCTCGAGAGCGCTCCCGAGTGGCGGGCCTGGCAAAACGCCGCGCAACGCTACCGCGCCGACGCGCCGTGGCGCACGCGCATCGACGCCGGCGACAACCGCGCGATCTCCGGCCTCATGGTCGATGTCGGCCTCACCCCCGCACCCGGCGCCCGCGTCAGCGTGCGCGCCAACGACGACGAGACGTTCCACTTCATCCTGCCGCCGGACCCGAACATCGAACTGGAAGACGAATCGCTCGGCGTCGTCGCCGGCGGCGCGCGCGCCAGCTCGATCGGCAGCGCCGGCAGCGCCGGCACCATCGGCTGCTCCTGCGCGCCTTCGACCTTGGGTACGCTGGGCAGCGCCAGCTCCGCCGCGCCCTGACGAACACGGCGCGCGGCGCCTGCATCAAGGGAGTACCGCACAATGACCCGCAATAACTTGAACATCGACGGCGAACGGCTCCGCGCCCGCGCCCCGCCGCGAGCGCGACCCCGCCGAAGGCGGGGCCCGGGACCGCGGGCATCCTGACCGCACGTTTCCGCAAGGCGCGATGTTGGCGGGGAGGGCGGGGGCGCCCGGGCGGCGCCGGCGCCGCCCTTGGCGTCAGCGCGGCGCAAGGTACTTCAGCGGATCGACCGCCTCGGTTCCCTTGCGGAGTTCGAAGTGGCTTTGCGGGTGGCTGACGCCGCGCTCGACGACGCCGCCCTCGTCGGCATCAGCGGCGGAAACTCCGTGAGCAGCGCCGGAAGCGTGCTCACCGTCTCCTCGGCTCCCTCCTGCTTCGGCTCCAGGAGCACCGCGAGCTCCGCCGGCTGCGCCGATATCGGCCTCGGCAACTGAAGGGGGGGGGCGGCGGCCGTCGCGCGCCTTCGGCGCGGGCGGTCGAGCGATAATTGCGGCCCGCACACTGGCGAATCGCGAATCGAGCGATACCGACGGCCCTTGGCGTCAACCGAAGGGAATGTAGAGCGCCAGGCCGGGGAACACAGCCACGGCGGCGACGGCGAGCAGGATCAGCGCGACGAACGGCGCCGCGCCGCGCACCACTTCGCCGACCGAAGCGGGCGGGCCGCGGTCTTCGGGCAGCGCCTGCGCCGCCACCGCACGGATGACGAACAGGTTGAGCCCCACCGGCGGCGTGATCAGCGCGCATTCGATCATCAGCGTGAAGACGACGCCGAACCATATGGGGTCGATGCCGAAACTCTCCAGCGCGGGGTCGATGATCGGCAGCATCAGCAGCATCATGGAGAGCGTCTCCAGCACGCAGCCCATGACGAGCAGCAGCGCGCATATCGCGGCGACGAACCCCTCCGGCGCGGCGAACAGCGTAACGACGGCCTGGGTGACGTCCTGCGGGACGCGGTAAAGCGCGATGGCGTGGCCGAACAATTTGGCGCCGGCGACGATGAACAGCACCATTACCGTGGTTTTCATGGAGTCGCGCGCGACGCCGGGCAGGTCGCGCAGGCGCAGGCTGCGGTGAACGCCGAGCGTGACGACCAAGGCAAGCACGAAGCCGACGCCAGCCGCCTCGGTGGGCGTAAACACGCCGGCATAGATGCCCGCGACGACCGCGAACGCCAGCCCGAGTGTCGGCAGCGCGGCGCGGGTCCGGCGCAGACGCTCGGCGCGGCCGGCGCGCGGCGCGGGCGCGCCCTGCCCGCCCAGCCGCGCGCGGACCATCGCGTAGCCCACGAACAGCGCGGTCAGCAGCAGGCCGGGGCCGATGCCGGCGAGGAACAGGTCGAGGATCGATTCCTCGGTCAGAAACCCATAGACGATCATGGGTATCGACGGCGGGATAAGAATGCCGAGCGTGCCGCCCGCCGCCAGCAGGCCGAAGACGAAGCGCCGTTCGTAGCCGCGCGCCGCGAGTTCGGGTATGGCCACCGTGCCGATGGTCGCGGCGGTGGCCACCGACGACCCCGATATGGCGGCGAACAGCGCGCAAGACAGCACAGTCGCGACCGCGAGCCCGCCCGGCCAGTGGCCGACCCATGCCTGCACCGCGGCGAACAGGCGCTCGCCGGCGCCGCCGCGCAACAGCACGTTCGACATCAGGATGAACAGCGGCACGGCGAGCAGGATGAAATTGTCCATGCTCGCCATCAGCGCCTGCGGGATTTGCAGGCCCGACAGGCCCCCGGCGAACAGCAGGGCCATGCCGAGGCCGGCCAGCGCGAACGCTATGTCCGCCCCGGCGAGAAGCAGCGCGAGCAGCGCCGCGAGTATCAGCGCCCCGGCCATGCGGCGCCGCGGTCAGCCGCCGGTTTCGTCCGGCGCGGCGAAACTTTCCGCCAGGCTGGCGCCGGCCTGCGCGGCGGCGAGGCCGAGGCCCGCCGCCACCGGCGCGTGCAGCGCCCACATCGGCAATTCCAGCGTCGAATCGGTGTATTGCCCGGTTTCCGCGGCGAAGCGCAGCAGCGCGACCGCGTACCACGCGCCCACTGCCGCCGCGGCGCCGGTCACGGCGAGCGCGAAGCGATCGGCCCAGCGCCGTCCGGCCGGCGGAAGCGCCCCGGCGATCGCCTGTATGCGGATATGGGCGCGCTGGCCCACGAGCCACGCGCAGCCGAGAAACACGCCGTAGATTTGCAGGACGCGGGCGGTTTCTTCCACCCACCGCGTCGGCGCGCCGAAGACGTAGCGCATGACGACTTCCCAGGCGACGATCAGGCCGATAACGGCGAAGGCGGCCGCCGCCGCCCACGCCGCGGCGCGGCTGGCGGCGCCCACGGCGGCGGCGGCGCGGCGGAGCGCGGCCGCGCTATTCCCGCGCACCGGACAGCGACCGCGCGGCCTCGAGCAGCCGGCGGCCCAGCGTTCCGGCGGCCTCGAGGTAGCGGTCGGCCAGCGGCGCGGTCGCCGCGCGCCACGCCGCGCGCTCGGCGGCGTCGAGGCGGTGGACAGCCATGCCGGCGGTTTCGGCCTCGGCGATGGCGGCCGCGGCGAGCGCGGGGAAGGCGCCGCGCAATTCGCGTTCCGACGCGCGGGCGGCGGCGGTGAGTATCGCGCGCTCGCCGTCCTCCAGGCGCCGCCACAGCCCCTCATGGATCAGCACCAGGAACTCGACCGCGCCGTGGTCGGTGAGGGTGAGCGAATCCAGCACCTGGTAGAGCTTGCGGTCCTTGACCGTGAGCGGGCCGGTCATGCCGCCATCGACCGCGCCGCGTTCGTAGGCGAGGAACTGCCGCGACCCGGCGATATTGGTCGCGCCGCCGCCGAGGAGGTTGACGAACGCCTCGAGAGCCTTGCCGAAGGTGCGGATTTTCTTGCCTTCGAGGTCGCCGGGCAGGCGCGCGGGCGGGCCGTGCATCATGATCAGCGAGAAGCCGTAGGGCTGCCACCACAGCGGACGCGCGCCTTTCTCCGCCATCGCTTCGTCGAGCGGCGCGCGCACCGGCGAGCCCGGCGCGGTCGCGGCGCGCACCAGCGCCTCGGTGTCGAACAGGAACGGCACGGAGAATATATCGACCGCGGGGACGGTTCCGGCGAAGCGCATCAGCGACGACACGCCCATCTCGATCTGGCCCGAAGCCACCGCCGCCGGCACCTCGCGGTCGGTGTAGAGCTGCGCGCCGGGATAGATTTCAACCTGGATTTCGCCGCCGCTGGCGGATTCGACGCGCTCCTCGAACGCGAGCAGGTTTTGGCCGAGCGGCGAGCTCAGCGGCAATTGCAGGGTGACGCGCAAGATTCGCGCGGCGCCCGCCCCGTCCGCCGCGACGGCCGCGAGCGCGGCGCCGGCCAAGGCGGTCGCGAGAACGCGCCTCGTTGCGCGCATTCGCCCCCGGCGCCTCGCGAATTGCGGATCGCCGCCGCCGCTGGCGAAGCGGGCGGGCTTGAGGCAAGCGTTTCCGGTCGCGGCGGGAGCGGTGTGGGGCATGGGCGTTCCTCGCGCCAAGGCCGGCGAGGTTGCCGCGCCGCCGCCGCCGCGTCAAGCGCTCGGGCGGACCGCCGGCGCGGACCTCCCGGGTGCGCGGGCGTCCCCGCCCGCACGTCTCCGCCGCGCCGAAAGCCGCCATGAGGAGCGCGCCGCTTGCGCCTCCCCCGCAACATCACGCCTTGCGGAAACGTGCGGGCGGGGACGCCCGCGGTCCCAAGCAGTTCGCGCCTTCGGCGCGAGCGTCCGAAAAAAAACCGGGGCCCCGTTCGGGGCCCCGGTCCCGCAAGCGCGCGAAAATGCGGCGGTTATGCCGCGTCGCGGCGGGCGATGTAGCCGTACCGCTTGTTGCCGCGCAGCGCTTCGATCTGGCCGGACTCGCGGTATTGCCGCTTGATTTCGGCGAAGGTGTCGTGCGTCATCGGGTTGTTCACGGCGCTCAGGTCGAGATTGTAGAGGCGCGCCGAGTTGAAGCCGAAGATCGCGTTCTTGACCGCGCCGTCGGCCGGGCCGAGCGGATCGAAGCCGTGCTGCTTCTGCAGCTCCTCGGGGATCTCGATCCGGCGCATGGCGTCGATCTGCCATTGCGGCGTGCCGTAGAGGACCGAGTCGGTGCCCCAGACGACATTGCTGGCGCCGAGGCCCTTGATCCACGTGCCGAGCACCGAGGCGCAGAAGCGCGGGTCGCCCACCGCCGAGGAGGCGAAGCTGGTGCCCATCTCGGCGTAGATGTTCGACACGCCGGCTTCCTGCGCCACTTCGCCGAGCTCGGTCGCCCACTCGATGCGTCCGCTCTCCTGGAAGGCGCGGAACGGCTCGCCCTGGATGTCCATGAACGGCCGCAGGCAGCCGTGATAGATGACGAAGTTGAGCTGCGGCCAGTCCGCCGCCGCCTTGCGCAGATCGAACGGCGTCTGGTACTTCCACACCTCCGGCCAGCTGTCGCGATAGTCCGCCGGCATCAGCCCCTTGTGGATGCACATGGTGCGGATGCCCGCCTTGTCCGCCTTCTCGTAGAACGGATACATCAGTTCTTCGTCGTCGAGATAGAACGGATACTTGGTGGCGGCGGAGAGCGGATCGCCGATGGTGTAGAGCTTCCAGCTGTCCGGCGGGCGCGTCTCGATGGCCCGGTCCACCTCTTCCATCCAGCCCGGCTGGCTCGGGCGGACGACGGCGTGGGCGAGCATGCGCTTGGAGCCGGCGGTCGTGTTGACCATGTCGCGCGCCTCGGCGATGGCGTCGTTGGTCAGGAACTCCCACGAGGAATCGTCGAACGGCGCCCCCGACAGCACGGTCAGGTTGGTGTCGCTGTTCATGTAGATCTCGCGGACGTAGTTCTCGAACTTGAGGTGGTACACCGACACCGTGGCCGGGTCGATGGCCGTGTTCTCGAACAGCTCCGCCGCGGTCTTGACGAAGCCCAGGAACCCTTCCTGCTGGTAGTCGTCATGCACGAAGTGCGTCTGCACGTCGAAGATGAACTGGTTCTTCGTCGCTTCGGCGCGTTCGTCGGCCATCGCGCGGTCGGCGGCCTCGGCTTCCGAGACGTCGAACACGTTGCCGCCGTGGATCTGGTTCATGGCCAGGAAGGCGGCCGCCATCCCGGAGCTGGTGCGCAGGAACTCGCGGCGGTCGAGGCCCTGGCGGGCGCCGTGACGGTCCGCCAGCTCCTTGATGCGCTCCTCGACCTGCTTCTGCTGCGCCGTCTGCGGCGGCGGGTTGTATTCGCCGTTCGACACGATCTGCGTCGGAATCGGCGCCGCGAACGCGTTCTCCGCCGACTCGACCGCGCGGAACTCGCGTTCGGTGAAGTAGCTGCCCATGTCGTTCCCTCCCGTTGCGTTCCGGCGCCGGGGGGCGGGCCGGCGGGCGGCGGCTCAGGCGTCCGCCCCGGCCCGCGGCCGGCGCCGATCTCCGGAGCCCGCGCGGCACACGCGCCGCGCCGGCCCTTGCCAAGGCACTCTAGGCGCCCGTTCCCGGCGCCGCAAGGCCCGCCGGGCGCGGGCGGCCCGATTTTTTTTCGCCTATCCGCGAAACGCCGCGCGCCCGCGCAGGTAACCCAGCTCGGCGTAGGGCTGGAGCAGCGCCATGCGCTCGCGAAACGCCGCCCAGCTCTCGTAGATGCGCGCCGATATGCCCCCCGCCGCGCCGGCCTCGCCGACCACGTCCGCCGACCGCTCGAGCATCGCGCTCAGAACGGGTTCGGGGAAATGGCGCAGATCGACGCTGTGTTTGTTGACCAGCGCATCGAGCGCGGCGGCGTTGCCGTTCATGGTCTCGGCGTACATGCGCATGTTTTCCTCGCCCGCCGCCTTGCGCACGATGGCTTGCAGGTCGCCCGGCAGCGCGTCGAAGGCGTCGCGGCGCACGGTGAGGGAGATCGCCGGACCGGGCTCGTGAACGCCCGGCCCGTAATAGAACGGCGCGACCTTGTAGAACCCCATCGCCAGGTCGTTGTAGGGGCCGGCCCACTCGGTGGCGTCGATGGCGCCGGTCTGAAGCGCCGGCAGAACCTCGCCCCCCGGCAGGTTCACGGCGATCGCGCCGAGCCGGTTCAGCACCTCCGCGCCCATGCCCGGAATGCGCATCCGCAGCCCGTTCAGGTCGTCGACGGCGGCGATCTCCTTGCGGAACCAGCCGCCCATGTTGGGGCCGCCGGTGCCGCAGAGAAAACCGCGCAGGCCGAACTGCTCATACAGTTCATCCCACAGCGCCTGGCCGCCGCCGTAGAGTATCCACGCGTTGTGCTCGGGCGGCGTCAGCCCGCCGGGAACCGAACAGAAAAACGGGATCGCGCCGTGCTTGGCGATCCAGTAATAGGGCGCGTCGTGGCAGCAGTCGGCGATGCCGTCGCGCACCGCGTCGAACGCCTCGAACGCGGGCACGAGCTCGCCCGCCGCGTA
The DNA here is from genome assembly GCA_965201115.1 of Alphaproteobacteria bacterium. Lineage (GTDB taxonomy): Bacteria > Pseudomonadota > Alphaproteobacteria > UBA7887 > UBA7887 > JANQOH01. The sequence continues at coordinate 2,605,424 of OZ241745.1, read as the reverse complement.
GAGCCGCACCGTCAGGCGGCCGTCCGACATCTCGCCGATCGCGTCGGCGACCCTCTGCGCGCCGACGCCGATGGCGGGCAGGTTGCGCGGCCAGCATGTGACCATGCGCCATTCGACGCGCCCCTGGGCGATCGCCGGCGCGGGCAGGCTCGCCGCGCCCGCGGCCGCCGCCGCGCCGGCGCCCGCCGCTTTCAGGAATTGTCTGCGCTTCATGGCCGATTTCGCCTCCCCGGTTGCGTGCCGGCGCCGAAACTAGCCGATCGGCGCGCGCCGCGCGACCCTCCGGCGCGCTCCCTCCCTCGGGACCGCCGGCGCCCCCCGGCGCAACGGCTGGCGCGGCGGCGCGCGAACCGGCATACTGGCGCGGTCGCGAAAATCGGGGGAGGACATGGCGATGCCGACAATTGCGAATGCCGGGGGGCCGAGCCGCCGCCGCGTGCTGGCGGGCCTTGCCGCGAGCGCCGCGGCGGGCCTCGCGCCGCTGCCGGCGCTGGCGCAGCAGGGCCGCGTTCTGCGGGTCGGCGCGCTGTTGCCGCTCACCGGCGGCCTCGACGCGCACGCCGCGCAAATGCGCTTGGGCCTGGAAACCGCCGCCGACGAGATCGCCGGCGCCGGTGGCGTGCTCGGGCGCAAGGTGGAGATCGTGTACGCCGACGCCGCCGGCACGCCGATGGGCCTCGCCGAAACCTGCGACAGGCTTGTGCGCGACGAGGGAATCGCCGCCGCCGTCGGGCCGTTCATTGCCGCCGGACGCAAGACCGCCGCCGCCGCGCTGGCCGCGCACGGCGTACCGCTGGTGTCGGCGTCGAACAACGAGGGCCGGTTCTGCGCGCCCAACTATTTCTCGGTCGGGCCGGCGCCCGCGCAGGATATTTTCGCGCTGATCCAGCAGCTCGACGGCGGCAAGGGGCGGAAGTATTTCCTCTGCGGCGCCTATACGAGCTGGCAGTTGTCGAGTTTCCGGCAGGCGATTCTCAAGGTCATCTACGGCCTCGAGGGTTCGGTCGCGGGCCAGGCGTTCACGCCCGTGGGCGAGACGCGCTTCCAGGCCGTCGTGCGCTGGATCGCCGACACGGGAGCCGACGCGGTCGTGTTCTGCGTCCCGCGCCCGGAAGGCGTCCATTTCGTGCATCAGGCGCGCGCGCTCGGCCTGCTGCCGCGGGTCGCCTTCGGATGGGTGGGCTTCAACGAGCTCCACGCGCGCGAACTGCCCGCCAACGAAGTGTCGCAGGTAGCTACCGTGTCGCCGTTCGTGGCCGGCGACCGCGGCGGCGGCGCGCCGGACCTGGAGGCGCGCATGGCCCGCCTCGCCGGCCCCGACGCGCCCAGGACATATTACGCCGCGACGCACCGCAACGCGCTGGCCGCCATCGCAGCCGCCGCCGAACGCTCGGGCGAAATTTCCGCGCCGGCGATTCTGGAGGGCCTGCGGGGCGTAACCTTCCCCGGCCCCTGGGGGCCCGTAACCATCGACGCCGGGCACGGCCATGCCCGTTTCGACGTGGCGGTCGCCCGCGGCCGCGAGGGCGCGCTGGAGGTAACCGGGCGCCTGGGCGTTATCGATCCGGAGCCCGGCTGCGCCGCCTGACGCGGACTGCCCGGGACCGCCGGCGTCAGCCCATCGCAAGCGCGAGCGTGCGGCTCATGGCGCAGAGGGGCCGGCCGGATTCGGCGGCCCAGACGTTGAAGGCCTCCTGCACGCGCGCGAGGTCGCGCTTGCCGGACGGCGCGCGCCCCACCGCGCCGGCCTCGAGCAGCGCGCGAACCACGTCGGGCGACAGCATGAAAGTGTCCTTGCCCGCCATGCGCAAGAACGTGGGCGCGGAGCGGCCGCCCATCTGCTTGAACCGCTTGCCGATGGCGGCCCACAGGCCGACGATGTCGCTTGCCGGCCAAGCGGCGATCCACGCGCCGAAACCGCCGGCTTCCCCGGCGATCCCGAGCATCGCGCGCGCGTTGTGCGGCACGGACGAAAGCTTCGGCCAGTGGCGGATCAGACGCTTGTCGCGCATCAGCGCGTCGAGTTCGGGCTCCGGCATGGCGGCGGCGCGGTGCGGGTCGAAGCCGTGGAACGCCTCCTCGAACGCCGGCCATTTCGCCTCGACCATCGACTGCTTCAGGCCCGCCGAAAACACCCGCATCGACATGAGCGAGAGATAGCGGTCGTCGCCGCGGGCGCGCAGTTCGTCGGCGCTCGCCGGCGCGGGCAGAAGCGCCGCCAGCGCCTCATCGCCGCCGCGGAGCCCGGCCGCGCGGCGGCGGAAACTCTCGAACGAATGCATGGGCGCCGCGCGCGCTACGGCATCCGCGCCGCGGCGGCGGCGGCTTGGCGCCCCCGCGCCGGCGCGTCGAAAACATACGCGGCCATCGCCATCGCGTGCCCCCCTCGTCCAACGGCGCCGTTATAGCTCCGGCCGCGGCCGCGGGCAAGGCCCGCCCGCGGCGCCCGCGATTCCGGGCGCCGCTTGCCCGCGGCCGCGCCGTCCTGTTAGTTTCGACGGCGTCGGATTGCGGAGTTTCGTCATGAACCTTTCGAGAATGCTGGCGGCGCGGGCAGAGGCGGGCGCGCCGGTGCGAGCGGGGCTGATCGGCGCCGGCAAGTTCGGCACGATGTTTCTCGCCCAGGCGCGGCGGACGGCGGGCCTGCACGTGCTCGGCGTCGCCGACCTGGACGCCGCGCGGGCGCGCGCCAACTGCCTTTCGGCCGGCTGGACGGAAACGCGCGTCGGCGCGGCGGATCTCGACGCCGCGGCGGCGGGCGGCGCGACCCATCTCGGCGACGACGCGGAGGCGCTGATCGCGCATCCCGCGCTCGACGTGATCGTGGAGGCCACCGGCGACCCCGCGGCGGGCATTCGCCACTGCCTGGCGGCCATCGCCAACGGCAAGCACGCGGTGATGGTCAACGTAGAGGCCGACGTCGTCGCCGGGCCGCTGCTCGCGCGCCGCGCGGAACAGGCGGGCGTCGTCTATAGCCTCGCGTGGGGCGACCAGCCCGCGCTGATCGCCGAGCATGTGGACTGGGCGCGCGCCTGCGGCTTCACGGTGGTGTGCGCCGGAAAGGGAACGCGCTACCACCCCGATTTCCACCGCTCGACCCCCGACACGGTGTGGGACAATTTCCACTTCGGCCGCGAAACGGCGGAGCGCGGCGGCATGAACCCCAAAATGTTCAACTCGTTCATCGACGGCACGAAATCCGCCATCGAGATGACGGCGGTGTGCAACGCCACGGGGCTGACGCCGCAGCCCGGCGGCCTCTCGTTCCCGCCCTGCTCGCGCTACGACCTCGCCGAGACCCTGAAGCCGCGCGCCGCCGGCGGAACGATCTCCCACGCCGGAACCACCGAGGTGGTGTCGGCGCTCCAGCGCGACATGTCGCCGGTCGAAAACGACCTCATGCTCGGAACCTTCGTGACCATCGAGGCCGGCAACGAATATGTGAGCCGGTGCTTCGAGGAATACCGCATGTTGCCCGACTCCACATACCGCTACGGCGCGCTCTACCGCCCGACCCACATGATCGGGCTGGAACTCGGCGTGTCGGTGGCGTCGGCGGCGCTGCGCGGCGAACCGACCGGCGCGCCGACGGGCTTTCGCTCCGACGTGGCCGCGTGCGCCAAGCGGCCGCTGAAGAAAGGCGAAGTGCTCGACGGCGAGGGCGGCTACATGGTCTGGGGCAAGCAGGTTCCGGCGCCCGATTCGCTGGCGCGCGGCCTGCTGCCGCTGGGCCTGGCGAGCGGCGCCGCGCTCACGCGCGACATCCCCGAGGGCGCGCTGCTCTCATGGTCCGACGCCGCGATCGACGAAACCGGCGGCGCGGTGCGCGCGCGCCGCGAGATGGAAGCCGCCTTCGGGCGCGCCAATACCCCGCCGCAACCCGCGGCGGCGTAACCGCCGCCCCGGAGCCCGACAATGCCGATCGAACGCATAACGCTCGAACGCTTCACGGCGTTCGAATCGCTCGACTTCGAGCCGTCGCCGGGGCTGAACGTGCTGATCGGCGCCAACGGAACGGGCAAGACCCATCTGATGAAGGTCGCCTACGCGGCATGCGACGTGAGCAAGACGAACGATAAATTTTCCGAAAAGCTCGTCCGCACGTTTCTGCCCAGTGGCAGGCTAATCGGGCGGCTCGTCAACCGAAAAGTCGGGCGCAGGAAATGCAGGGTATCGGTGCTCCGCGACGGCCTTGACGTCGGCATTTCGTTCTCGAACTTGACGAAAGCCGCCGACAGGGCGGAGGTCGTGGGCGCCGACAAATGGCGCGGGAGTCCGGTGGAATGTGTCTATATCCCGGTGAAGGAAATGCTGGCGAACGCGCCGGGTTTTCGCTCTCTGTATCGACGCTTGGATCTGCATTTCGAGGAAATTTACTCCGATATTCTGGACCGTGCATTCAGGCCCGTCCCCCGCGGCCCAGCGGGTGCCAGACAAAATCATCTGCTTAAAGATCTGCAGGATAGCATGGAAGGGCAAGTGAAAACTGAAGGGGAGGAGTTTTTCCTTCATGGCGCGCGCGGCTACCTTGAGTTCGCGTTGCTGGCGGAAGGCATAAGGAAGCTGGGGCTTTTGTGGATTTTGATTCGAAATGGAACGCTGCCCGAGGGGGCCGTCCTGTTCTGGGACGAACCGGAGACAAATTTGAACCCCAAACTCCACGGCGCCGTGATCGACATCATGCTGAAACTTCAAAGAGCGGGTGTACAGATTTTTATCGCGACGCACGATTACGGCATACTTAAGGAGATCGATCTTCGAGCGAAACCGGAGGACAGTATCGTCTATCACTCTCTCTATAGAGGGCGGGAGAACGGCGATATTTGTTGCCACGCCACCGATAATTATCTCGAAATCCACCCGAATGCGATAGCCGAAGCATTCGATAGCATGTATGATCGGGAAGTCGCGCGCAGCACGGGAGGATACCGGGCATGACGGTCATGATCGAACGCAATCTGTCGATTGAATTTCCCGACGAATTCGATGTCAGGAAGTTCGACGACCCATCGAAACACGGACTTGGATTCATGAAAGCAGTGGATCTCGTCGCGTATCGGCCGGACCGAAACGAGGCGTACTTTATTGAGTTCAAGGACCCCCAACATCCGCGCGCGCAAGACAACACCTTCATCGACGAGTTCGGCAGTGGAGTAAAGGACGGGGATCTAATATACAAATACCGCGATTCCTTTCTGTACGAATGGGCTGTGGCGGATAAAGACATGACCGGGAAGCGGATCTATTATTACGTCCTCGTAGCGCACGACGGACTCGATAAATCGCTGCTCGATCGCCGATCCAATGCATTGAAGCGCCAGCTTCCCGTGCGCGCTGTTTCCGAGCGGCGGTGGAAACGGAGCATCGTCGAAGACTGCATGGTTTTCAATATAAAGACATGGAACGAGCGCTTCCCGCAATTCCCCGTTCGCCGATTGTCGGCGTAACGGCGATGCGCCTGCCATCCGGCGGGCTCCGACCTGAAATGGAGACGAAGACGATAAACGCAGCGAAAAAGACGACGCTTGCGCTCGCCATGGCGGCCGCGGCGGCTCAGCCGGCCGCGTCTTCCCCCGCCTGCGCGGCGTAGATCGAGGTGTAGCCGCCCGACCAGTCGGGCGGAACGAGGCAGGGGCGCGGGTCGTGATGCGCCCAGCGCGCCGGCGCGCCGCGCACCGTATGCCGGTAGTGATGCGTGCGCGACGGGTTGGGCGTATAGGGGAAGGCGTCCGCCGACGTATAGGCGTTGAGCAGAAGCGGACGCCCGCCGCCCCCGGCGCTCGGCGGCGAGCCGTGAACCGTGCGGCAGTTATGCACTGTGATCGAGCCCGCCGGGCCGGCGAGGGTTACCGCCCCGCCGGTGTCGAGCGCCGCGGCGTCCGCCCCGGACAACGCGCCGGTCCACTGCCCGCGGTCGTCGTATTGGTCGTAAAGCGGGCCGTTGTGGCTGCCGGGGATAACGGCGACCGGGCCGTCGTCCCCGCTCGTGTCATGGAGATACGCCCCCACCGTCAAAGGGCTGTAATTGGTGTGCGGGTAGAACTGGATGTCCTGGTGCCACCGCACTTCGTCGCCGCCGCCGGGCCACTTGAAATTCAGCTTCGAATGGTGGAACGCGACGTCGGGGCCGACGAGGTCGGCAACGACGTCGGCGATCGCGCCGTTGGCGAATTCCCAGTAGAGCGGGTGGCGCGCGTCCGGCTCCTTCAGCCGGCGCACGATGGGCCGCTCCGCGCAGTGTTCCGGCGCGAGATCGAAGGTTTCGTCCGACGCCGCGACCGCGCGGCTCTTCTCGACGAACTCCGCCGTCACGGCGCGCAGCCGCTCGAGCCAGTCATCGTCGATCAGCCCCTCGACCAGAATGTAGCCGTCGGCGAAATACGCCTCGCGCTGCGCTTGGGTCAGCGCGCGCGCGGGTTGGGTCAGGATGTCGTCGGGAGTCATCGCGCCGTTCCCTCGCTTCCGTCGTATCCGGCCGTCAGGATAGCGCGCCGCGCCCGCCGCGGCAACCGGACGCCCTGGCGGTCAGGCGGCGCGGGGCTCCAGCGCCAGCGGCAGGCGCGCCAGGCCCCGCAGGACGAAGTGCGGGAGCCATGCCGGCTCCGGCTCCGCAAGCGCCATGCCGGGGAAGCGCGCCGCCAGCCGGTTGAGGGCGACCTCGCCCTCGAGGCGGGCCAGCGGCGCGCCGACGCAGAAATGCGGGCCGTAGCCGAACGCGACATGCCGGTTGGGCTTGCGCCGGATGTCGAACCGGTCGGGGTCGGGGAACGCCTCCGGGTCGCGGTTGGCGGCGCCGAGCGCGAGGAACACGCGGTCGCCCTTGCGGATGGTCTTGCCGCGCAGGCGCATATCCTCCCGCGCGATGCGCGAGACGGCCTGCACGGCGCCGGCGTAACGCAGGGTTTCCTCCACCGCGCCGGCGGCGAGCGCGGGGTCGCGGCGCAGCGCCGCCAGCTGATCCGGGCGCTCGAGCAGCAGGCGGGTTGCGGCCCCGATCAGGTAGGTTGTGGTCTCGTGCCCGGCAAACAGCAGCAGCGAACAATTGGCGACGAGCTCGTCCTCGCCGATGGCGCCGTCGGCGTCGCGCGCGGCGATAAGCTTGTCGGCCAGCGCGCCGGTTGCGCCCGCGCGGCGGCGCCCGGCGACCACGCCTTCCAGACAGGAATCGAGAGCGGCGAGCGCCGCCGCGCCGCGATGCAGACGATCCCGGTCCGGCGGCCCGCCGCCGAGCACGCCGGAGATGGCCTCGGACCACGCGCGGAAACGGCCCGTATCGCCTTCCGGCACGCCGAGAACATGCGCGATCACGGCGACCGGCAGCGGGCGCGCGAAATCCGTCATCAGGTCGCGCACCGGCCCCGCGGCGGCCATCGCCTCCAGCAGTTCGTCCACGAACGCGGCGACGCGCCGGCGCAACCCCGCCACCGCGGTCGGCGTGAACGCCTCCAGCGTCAGCCGGCGCAGGACGGCATGACGCGGCGGGTCGCTGAACACCATCCACCGCGCAAGCACCCGCCCCATGCGCGCAACATCGGGGCGGGCGGTCGCCTCCATCCGCTCGGCGAACGGCGTCGCCCGATCGGCGGACAAGCGCCGGTCGCGTTGCGCCGCCATCGTGTCGTCGTAGCGCGTAAGCATCCACGCGCCGAGCGATTCGCACCAATGTACCGGGTCTTCCGCGCGCAGCCGCGCAAACGCCGGATACGGATCGCGCGTCGTTTCCGGGTCGGTATGATCGAACGAAACAGCCATCGCCGCCCTCCGGCGTCAGGTTCGCGAAACGCTCGGCATCCGCGGCCATTATACCAGCCCCCGCCGAAGGCGGGGCCCGGGACCGCGGGCATCCTGCCCGCACGTCGGCGCCCCCCACGCCGCCGCGCGTGGAGGCGAGCACAATGCCGCCCCTTGCGCGCCGCCGCGCTTTCCGCGATAAGGCGCCCATGACCGGAACGAACGCGCAATCCATTGCCGCCGCCGAGCGCTACTTCGCCGAGCTCCGGCAGGCGCGCGCCTCGGGCGCCGCTACCGGCGAGCGCTCCCTCTACGGCCCGCTCGAACGCCTGCTCAACGCCGCCGGCGCCACGCTCAAGCCCAGGGTCGTCTGCATCGGCGAACTGGCCGACCACGGCGCGGGCCACCCCGATTTCGGCTTCTTCGCCGCCGCCCAGCTGCGCCGCGGCCGCCCGCGCGAAGCGCAGGCGCCCGAACGCGGCGTCGTCGAGGTCAAGCCGCCCGAGGACGACGCCTGGATTACGGCGGACAGCGCGCAGGTCAGCCGCTATCGGGACCGTTACCGGCTTGTGCTCGTCACCAACATGCGGGATTTCGTGCTCGTCGGCGCCGGTCCGGACGGACGCCCCGCGAAACTGGAAACCTTGCGCCTCGCCGCAAGCGCCGCGGATTTCGCGCGGCGCCTCGAGAAGCCCCGCGCGTTTGCCCGCGAAACCGGCGCGGCGCTCGGCGAGTATCTTTCCCGCGCGCTGTCGCACCGCGCCGCGGTGGCGGAGCCGAAGGACCTCGCCCGGCTGCTTGCTTCCTACGCCCGCGACGGGCTTGCGCGCGTCGAGTCTGCCGATGATGCGCCGGCGCTCGACGCCGTCCGCGAAGCGCTGGAGGAGGCGCTGGGGGCGCGGTTCGAGGGCGCGGCGGGCGCACGCTTTTTCCGCTCGACGCTTGTGCAGACGCTGTTCTACGGCGTGTTCTCCGCGTGGGTTTTGTGGGCGCGGCAGACGCCGCCCCCCGCGGGCGCGTTCGACTGGCGCACCGCCGTGTGGCATCTGCGCGCCCCGGTGCTGCGGGCGCTGTTCCAGCAGCTTTCGGACCCCGGTCGCGTGCGTCCTCTCGGTTTGGTGGAGGTCATGGATTGGACGGCGGCCGCGCTCGATCGCGTGGATCGGGCGGCGTTTTTCGCGCGCTTTTCGGAGGGCGAGGCGGTTCCGTATTTCTACGAACCGTTTCTTGAGGCTTTCGACCCCGCGCTGCGCAAGCAGTTGGGGGTTTGGTACACGCCGTCGGAAGTGGTGCGCTACATGGTGGCGCGTGTGGATCGCGCATTGAAGGACGATTTGGGCATTGCCGAGGGGTTGGCGGCGGAGAACGTCTATGTGCTGGACCCGTGCTGCGGCACGGGCGCCTATCTGGCGGAGGTCCTGCGGCGCATCGCGGCGAATCTGAAGGAGCGCAACCTTGGCGCATTGGCGGGCGCGCATGTGAAGGCGGCGGCGCTCACGCGCGTGTTCGGTTTCGAGATCATGCCTGCGCCGTTCGTGGTAGCGCATCTGCAAGTGGGGCTGGCGTTGCGGGCATTGGACGCGCCGCTGGCGGAAAACGGCGACGAACGCGCGCAAATCATCCTCACCAATGCGCTCACCGGCTGGGAGCCCGAGGAAGACAAGTCGCCGCTGCCGTTCCCGGAGCTGGAGGAGGAGCGCGGCCGCGCCGAGCGCGTGAAACTCGATGCGCCGATACTCGTTATCCTGGGCAACCCGCCCTACAACGGCTTCGCGGGCATGGCTGTGGGCGAGGAAAGCGCGCTTGCCGACGCCTACCGCGCGGCGAAGCGCGTGCGCAAGCCCGAAGGGCAGGGGTTGAACGACCTTTACGTGCGTTTTTTCCGCATGGCGGAGCGTCGCATCGTGGAGAAGACGGGCCGCGGCGTCGTGTGCTTCATCTCGAACTACTCATGGCTCGACGGCCTGTCGTTCACGGGCATGCGCGAGCGCTACCTGGAGGCGTTCGACGCCATCCGCATCGACTGCCTGAACGGGGACAAGTACAAGACCGGCAAGGTCTCGCCCGACGGCTCCCCCGATCCGAGCGTATTTTCGACCGAGGGCGAACCGGTGGGCATCCAGGTCGGGACGGCCGTGGCGACGCTCGTGCGCAAGGCCGGCCACGCGCCCGCCGAAACGGTAGGCTTCCGCCACTTGTGGGGCGAGCGGAAGCGCGCGGCGCTGCTTGAGACCGCCGAAGCCGAGCCGCGCGCGCTTTACGACGACATCGGCCCGTCGCTGCGGCTCGGCCTGCCGTTCGCCCCGACCGCCGTGAGCGACGGCTGGTTCGATTGGCCGTCGTTGCCCGAGCTGTTCCCGGTATCGTTTCCCGGCGTCAAAACGAGCCGTGACGCCTTTCTCGTCGATATCGATCTCGACCGTCTGAAGGCGCGGGTCGGCAACTATTTCGACCCCGCCCTGAGCCATGAAGAAATAGCCCGGCGCTATCCCGCGGTCATGAAGACGACAGCGAGATTCGACGCGCGCGCCGTGCGCGATGCGCTGCTTGCGCGCGGCGGCCCCGTCGATGACGGCTTCGTCCGCCATGCCTACCGGCCGTTCGACAACCGCTGGCTGTATTGGGATCCGGACACCAAACTGCTGGACGAAAAACGCGCCGACTACAAGCCGCATATATCCGATCGGAACCTATGGCTTTGTAGCGCGCAACATGTTCGAAAAGGCGCCGACGAGCCGCAGGCTTCCTTCGCGCGGCATCTTGCCGCCGGACACATGATCGAACGCGGCGCATCGTGGTTTCCATGCTTTCTTCGCGACGACCACGCGACATCCGAATACCGCCCCAACCTGTCGAAAGCCGCGTCGCGCTACCTTGACCGTCTCGGTCTGGAAGTAACGGACCTCTTCCACCACGCCTTGGCCACACTGCACGACCAAGCGTATCGCGAAACCAACGCCGGAGCGCTTCGCGCCGAGTGGCCCCGCATCCCGCTCCCCGGCTGGCCCGGCGGCGCCAGCGACGGCGTGCCCGCCGCACTCGCCGATTCGGCCGCGCGCGGCCGCGAACTGGCGCGTCTGCTCGACCCCGATGCGCCCGTATCCGGCGTCACCCAAGGCGCGCTACGCCCCGAACTCGCCGCCATCGCCGTCCCCGCCACCATCGACGGCCGCAACATGACCGGCGACGATTTCGCCGTCACCGCTGGCTGGGGCCATTTCGGCGCCGGCGGCGCCGTCATGCCCGGCCAGGGCCGCGCCATCGAACGCCCCCGTACCCCCGCCGAACGCGCCGCCGCACCCACCCTTGGCGCCACGACCTTCGACGTGTATATCAACGCCCGCGCCATGTGGCGCAACGTGCCGGCAGCCGTCTGGCGCTACCGGCTCGGCGGCTACCAAGTGCTCAAGAAGTGGTTGTCCTATCGAGCGGATATAGTCCTGCGCCGCCCGTTAAATTTTCGAGAATTGGGATATTTTTCCGAACTTGCCCGTCGTGTAACCGCTGTTTTAATGTTGGAAACGGACACGTGTGTTGTTATCGAGAATACCGGTAAGCACATGCTTGACGTGCGAGCGCGTGGCCTGTAGTTTCTCATACGGAGGTCGAGTCGTGAGAGCGGCTTGCCGTTAATTATGGTGCGGAACATCGTTAGAAATAATGTTCCGGTAGCACATCCGAGGGGGATGGAGGCCATGCATGATACTTTTCACGATGCCGCCGCGATGACGCGCACGGCTCGAAAAGCGCCGGCGGACGTTGGAGCGGCAATGCGCCCGACCTTGACGCTGCGTTCGGATACCCACGCCCCGCAGAGATCTCTGCGGGACGAGAATGCGACCGCCCGGTCGCCGTCGCAAGTCGTTGGGAGTGCGCGCGCGACGGCCTTGGAGCAACCGGCGGGGGTGATGGCTGCCCGGCAGGTTAGGGATGCATTCGCCCAAGCGGTGTCGCAGGCCGTTGGGAGTGCGCGCGCGACGGCCTTGGAGCAACCGGCGGGGGTGATGGCTGCCCGGCAGGTTAGGGATGCATTCGCCCAAGCGGTGTCGCAGGCCGTTGGGAGTGCGCGCGCGACGGCCTTGGAGCAACCGGCGGGGGTGATGGCTGCCCGGCAGGTTAGGGATGCATTCGCCCAAGCGGTGTCGCAGGCCGTTGGGAGTGCGCGCGCGACGGCCTTGGAGCAACCGGCGGGGGTGATGGCTGCCCGGCAGGTTAGGGATGCATTCGCCCAAGCGGTGTCGCAGGCCGTTGGGAATGCGCGCGCGACAGTGTATGGTTGCTTGGAACAGTACATGATCGAGGAAGGGATTCGCAAGGTTCAAAGTGTATCAATGGACGTCGTTCATAAAAATCTGTATCGGGGGGACGGATTGAACAAATCCGCGATAGCGGCAGAAAATCAATCAAGGGTTGCTGGCTGTGAAGCATTCGCGTCCGGAGTCAGTCAAGGCATTGTCTGCGACCAATTTACGTCTCAACGCTTTGAAACAGCCGCAGTACGGATGCACCACGCTCCAGTACCGAACTTTGCTCTCGTTCCGGGTAACAAGTTCCCAATCCCGTCGTCGCCAGAGGAAGGAAAGATCGGTTTCCATCGGCGTACCCGAGAAGATATCGTTCGAAAGCCCGAGTGGATCGATACCCACCATGATCGAACAGACTCCACGTATCGGAACGACAATGACGCCTCGTTGAGATTTCTGGTTGAATCCGGATATCCTACAGCATCGAATGAAATGCGAGAGGCAATCTCCGATATATCACGCCATCCAAATCCCGACGTAACAGGCGCAATTCATCATTCAATGATGGCGTGCGAGTCGATAGCGCGATCTGTGACCGGACGCGCCAACCAAACGTTAGGGCGACTCGTCCCACACCTTCCCATTCCGGAGCCTCTCCGTATTATTGTTGAGAAACTATGGGGCTACGCGTCTGAACATGGCCGACATTGTAAAGAAGGCCGGGCTGTCGATCCAAGTGATGCCAGAGTCGTGGTAAGCGTTGCCTTGACGATATGTAAACGTCTTGCCGAGTGCAAAGTAACGCAATAGTCATGGTATTGGAAACGGCCGCGCTATTGTCACGATTCCGAAGTGCGCCCGGTTATAGTATGATTTTGGTGGGGTTGGTGTGTGGTTTGGTAGAAATCGATTGATCGAGGTGCGTATGTCGGCGGCGGATTTTACCGACCGGAACGGTCGTGAGTTATACCAACGGCTGTTGATGTTGACTCGTCCTAACTGCGGAATGTGGCCTTGACCGGCATGAAAATGTGGGCACAGAGGGGTCAACATCAACAGCTGTTGGTATAACTATGGGACTGCCCCAGATTTCCACGCGTTATGTTGCATTGGTATTATAACGTCCCTCGACGTTGGCGGTCCGATCAGAATTGGAAGAAATCGCTTAATTCGCGTATCGTCTGTACTTGGGCCGCAATTTTGCTTGGCGGCATTGAACGCCGTCACGCCGAAGGCTCTGACTCCTTGGGTGCGCGGGCGTCCCCGCCCGCGCGTTTGCACGCGGCGCAGCGTTGGCAGAGAGGCGCGCGGCAGCGTGCCCGTCGTGGCAGACTTCGGCGCGTTGGAGACGTGCGGGCGAGACGCCCGCGCACCCAGGAAGTCTGCGCCTTCGGCGCGACGGCGCCCAAGCACCCTGCCCCCGGAGGCGACCCGGTCTTCGGTACATACGATTCGCGAATCGAGCAGAAGGAATACGCCGGACGCCAGCGGGGGGCCGTTCGCATCGCCTGCGAACGCTGCGAAGCCGAACGCGAATACGAACGGGCGAACGACCGCGACAACGCTGAACGCGCCGCCGGAGAGCGCTGCCGCGCTTCGTCCGACCGGCGCGCGAGCCCGCCCCGGGGCCCCGCAGATCCCCGCAATGCCCCGCAACGGCGCCCCGGAACCGTCGAACGCAAATCCGGGGCCGCCGGCGCCCTGCTGGCTCTTGCCTGTAACGGCGCCGCGCAAGGCCATGCCCCGCGCATGGCGCACAGCTACCGACGAGTACGAGTCGCCCCGAACCGGTTTCGGCGACGCGAACGTTCCGCTCTCGACGAAGGCTCCGCAGCCGCCCGAATCGGTCCTTGGGCCAAGGCAGCCCGCCGTTTCGCCGACCGCACCGGACGGCGCAGGCACGCGCAGCGGGGCCGCCGCGCCGGATTTTTGAGGCGCAGGACCGGACACGGCGCGCCGACCGGGCAACGGTAGCGTCTGGCAAGAACGCCGCCGGTCGGCAGTTGCGCGGGCGCGCACGAGCTGCTATAGTGCGTCGGTGCCGACGCGGTGCGACGGCTTCGCTGGGTGCCATGGACCGCGCTTGTCGGCGCGCCGCCGACATGGCGGTATCCAGAAGGGGGAGACTGGGACCATGCCTATCGCGTTTTTCTGCCGAGCCAAGCCGCAAGGCTGCGACGCGTTCGCAATCTTCGAACAGGCGGCGCGCGTGTTTATCGGCCATCCGCTACTCGGGTTCGGGCGCGAGTACGACCGGAACAACCTGCAACACTGTCTCGTCGATCTCACGGTCGACGATGAGGAATGGGCGCATGAGCGGGCGGTTAACCCCCAGTTCACACCACAACATACAAAGAACCGCAACTTGGTTCAGAAAGTGACGTGCGGATCGATAGTCGTTATCCCGCGGCCGCGTGAAGGCGTTGTTTACGTCGCCCGGATAACCGGGGACTACGATATCGTGAATGCGCCGGGCTGGGCCAAGGATTACCTGACGTTGCGGGAAACGCAAGGTCTCGATGCACACAACGACGACGAAAATCATCATATCGCCGACGTCGCGCAGGGGTGGCCTATCGACGAGTATCGGCAGATCGATCTCACGCAGCTCCCCGGATGGATGCTCCGGACCATGCTGGGCCGCACAACCTACGGTGTTTTCGGCCGTCACCCTGTCGATAGGAACATCACTGCCTATGCTGTTCTCGAATCGATCGTCGATGGGGAACACCACCCGGTCCCGTGGACGCTCGATCTCGACGATATCAAACGGCGCCTGGTCGATACGCTCTTTCCGTACGCGTTCGAATGCCTGGTGGTATCGCTCCTGCAGTTGGAGCACCCACACGAAATATGGCGGCACGTCGGGGGTACCGGAGATGGCGGCGTGGACGGAATCGGAAGCGATGAAGAGGGCAATCTTGTAGGCTTGATGCAAGCCAAATTGTACGCGCGACATGCTCCGAATTTCGGGGACGCCGGACCGTACAACCCCGGAGTCCGTCTGTACTCGGCTGTTCTGACGCCGGAACGGCCGGAACCGCCGGGCGGCGGCGTGCATTTTCTCGATCTGAATTGGATTGCGAAGGCGGTGCAACAACATTGGGAGTTTCTGCCTCAAGCACGCGCCATGCGCATCGGCGAACCCGCTGGATGATGAGGATTCTGTCGGAAGCCCGGAGATCGCGCGCGGTGAGAATACGGCGTACGGCAAATGTGCCGGCATTCGATCAAGTGGTACAAGAACGGCACGGTCGAAAGCGTCGACAGTTTGCGCCTGCGGCTTGGCGGACCTGTGCAGGCAATTGGCGGATCATCGCGGCGTCGCGGCCTGAGAATCTGTACCGGAATTCGGCAGCTATCGGTACGGCAGGGACCGGCGGGCATCTTGTCCGCTCGCGCTTCCCCGCCGACATCGCGCCGCGCAGAAACGTGCGGGCGGGGACGGGCGGGCGCCCAAGCCCCGCCTTCGGCGGAGTAAGCATTCCGGTACAGACACTCAGCCGGCGAAGGCGCGGCGCAGCGCGGCGCCGGCGGCGGCTACCGCGGCGCGGGCGTCGTCGAGCACGGCAGGGGCCTGGAAGAAAGCGTGCGTCATGCGCGGAAAACCGGCAT
The DNA here is from genome assembly GCA_965201115.1 of Alphaproteobacteria bacterium. Lineage (GTDB taxonomy): Bacteria > Pseudomonadota > Alphaproteobacteria > UBA7887 > UBA7887 > JANQOH01. The sequence continues at coordinate 2,589,834 of OZ241745.1, read as the reverse complement.
GTTCGGCTTCCACCCCGGCCTTGCGCAGCGCCTCGGCGTACGCGGCGCCCTCGCCGTAGAGCGGGTCGATGCCGGCGCCGATCACCAGCGCGGGGGGCAGCCCCGCGTGGCTCGCGGCGCGCAGCGGGGAGCAGCGCCAGTCGGCGCGGCGCGCGGCGTCGGGAACGTAGAGGTCCCAGAAATACGCCATGCGCGCCCGGTTCAGCACCGGGGCGTCGCCGAGCGTGGCGTATGTGCCGCCGTCGAGATCGCAGTCCACGACAGGGTAGATCAGCAGCTGAAACGCCAGCGCGGGGCCGCCGGCGTCGCGCGCCGTCAGCGCGCATACCGCGGCCAGGTTGCCGCCCGCGCTGTCGCCGGCCACCGCGATGCGCGCCGGGTCGCCGCCGAACCGCGCGGCGTTCTCCGCCACCCAGCGCAGCGCCGCGAAGCAGTCCTCCGCCGCGGCGGGGAAGGGATGTTCGGGCGCGCGGCGGTAATTCACCGACACCGTCATGCATTGCGCGGCGTTCGTCATTGCGCGCACGCCCTTGTCGTGGCTGTCGATATTGCCGAGCACCCAGCCGCCGCCGTGAAAATAGACGACAACGGGAAGCGGCGCCGCGGATCTCACCGCATAGAGTTTCGCCTGCAGCGGCCCGTCGGCGCCGCCGACGGTCAGCGGCTCGATGCGCTCCACGGGCTGCGGATCGCCGTAAAACCGCGCGGCGCGATCCACCGTGATGTCTCGCGCTTCCTCTACCGGAACGGCGATTTGGTCCGGGTAGCCGGCTTCGGCGATCCGTTCGAGCAAGGCGGCGAGTTGCGGATGCATGGAGTCGGGCATCGGGTGTCTCCTCAAATGGAAGCGCCGGAGGGGTCGAGTTCGGGGGGCGCCGCGACGCCGCTTTGCGCGAGCCGCTCCGCCAGCGTTGCCTTGAGCCGCGCCAGCCCGGCCGCGTCGCGCGCCTCGCAGCGCGCGACCAGCGCGGCCTGCGTGTTCGAGGCGCGCAGCAGCCACCAGCCGTCGGGCGCCGTCACGCGCGCGCCGTCGATCTCGTTGACCTCGGCGCCGTCGCGGCGCAGCCGTTCGGCGACTTCGGCGACGACCGCGAATTTGCGCTCCTCGGGGCACGCAAAGCGGATTTCCGGCGTGCTCGCGGTTTTCGGCAGCCGATCGCGCAGCGCCGCCGCGCTCTCGCCGCTTTGCGCAACCGTGTCCAGCAAGCGCACGGCCGCGTAGAGGCCGTCGTCGTATCCGAAATAGCGGTCGGCAAAAAAGATGTGGCCGCTCATCTCGCCGGCGAGCGGCGCGCCGATCTCGGCCATCTTGCTCTTGATGGGCGAATGGCCGGTGCGCCACATGAGCGGCGTCCCGCCCAGTTCCGCAATGCGATCGAACAGCACTTGGCTCGCCTTGACATCGGCTATTACCGTCGCGCCGGGCCGCTCGGCCAATACCGGTTCGCACAGCAGGCACAGGAGGCGGTCGCCGTGCAGGATACGCCCCCGGCCGTCGACGGCGCCGAGGCGATCGCCGTCGCCGTCGAACGCGACGCCGAGATCGCACCCGGCCCCGCGCACCGTGCCGATCAGCAACTCCAGGTTTTCCGCCACCGTCGGGTCGGGGTGGTGCTCGGGGAATGTCCCGTCCACGGTTTCGCACAGCATGATGTGAAAACCGGGGAGGCGCTCGGCGAGGCGCGTCATGATCCCGCCCGCGGCGCCGTTTCCGGCGTCCCACGCGACGCGCAGTTCGCGGTCGGATCGCCAGGCGCCCGCCAGCGCATCGACATAGGCTTCCGAAACGTCTTCGTCGCGCGCCGCGCCCGCTCCCGACGCAAAGCCGCCGCCGCGCGCGATGCGGCCCAGTTCCTGAATGTCCTCGCCGTAAAACGCCCCCGCGCGCACGGTCATCTTGAACCCGTTGTGATCCGGCGGGTTGTGCGAGCCCGTCACCATGACCCCGCCGTCGGCGTCGAGCGCGCGGACCGCGAAATAGAGCATTGGCGTCGGGCCCAGCCCGATGCGCGTGACGTCGGCGCCGCTGGCGCGCAGCCCCTCCGCCAAAGCCGCCTCGAGCGCTGGCGAGCTCGTGCGCCCGTCGTATCCCGTGCATATGCGCGGCGCGGCGCGCCCGCCGCCGAGCCGCGTGGCGAACGCCCGGCCGAGCGCCCGCGCGTCGGCCTCGCCGAAAGCCGGCCCCAGCTGGCCGCGCACGTCGTAGGCGCGCAGGACCGAAGGGTCGAAGCGATGCGCTTCGTTCATGCCCGCCGCGCGCGCCGCGCGAGCATCGCGCGCACGCCGTCCGCCATGTCCGGCCGCGCGAGCGCGCACGCGATGGACGCTTCGAGAAACCCCAATTTGTCGCCGCAGTCGAAACGCTCGCCCTCGAACAGGAAGGCATGGACCGGCGCCGCGCCCGCCGCCGCGGCGATGGCGTCGGTCAGCTGGATTTCGCCGCCCGCGCCGCGGCGCCCGCTCTCCAGGTGCGCGAACACCGGCGGCGCAAGGATATAGCGCCCGACGATGGCGAGGTCCGACGGCGCGGCGCCGGGCGCCGGCTTTTCCACCAGCCCGGAAACCGCGACCAGGCGCCCCTTGCGCGCGCCCGGCGCCACGATGCCGTAGCGCCCGGTCTCCGCGGCCGGAACGCGCATCGCCGCGACAAGCATGCCGCCCGTTTCCGCCCACGCCTCGATCATTTGCGCAAGGCAGGGGCGCGGCCCCGGTATCAGATCGTCGGGGAGCAGGACCGCGAACGGTTCGTCCCCCACCGCGGCGCGCGCGCACAGCACCGCGTGGCCGAGGCCGAGCGGGCGCGGCTGGCGCACGGCCAGCACCGTTCCCGGCGGCGCGACGCTCGCCGCCAGCGCCGCGGCCTCGTTCGTCTTGCCCGCCGCGGCGAGCGCCGCCGCCAGTTCCGGCGCCTCGTCGAAATGATCCACAACGGCCGACTTGCCCCGCGCCGTGACGAGGACGATGCGCTCGACCCCCGCCGCGCGCGCTTCCTCCACCGCGTACTGGATCAGCGGTTTATCGGCCAGCGGCAGCATTTCCTTCGGCACGGCCTTGGTTGCGGGCAGAAACCGCGTGCCGAGGCCGCCGACGGGGATAACGGCCGTGCGGATGCGGGCGCTCATCGCGCCGCCGCCGTGTCTTCCACCGCGAATTGCACGCCGTCGCGCCCGCGCCAGCGGTCGCGCCGCAGCTGGCCCGCCACGTGCAACGCGCCGCCGCGCGCGGCGAGCAGGCTCCGCCCCGCGGGCCGGTCGGCGGCGCGAAACGCAATCGCCGCCAGCCGCTCCCCGCCCATGCTCGCGAGGCGGCAACGCACATGGCCGTCGCCCACGACGCTCGCGTATTCGACCCGGCACGCCGGCATGGCGAAGCGCGGCTCGGGGTTGCCGGCGCCGAACGGCGCCGCGGTCTCGAGCGTGTCCATCAGTTCCGGCGTCGCCCCGCCCGGCGATAGCGCGCCGTCGAGCCACAACACTGCGGGCCGGAGCGACGCGCCGCTCGCCGCCGCGCGGTCTTGCAGAAATCGCGCGAACGCCGCGACCGATTCGGCGATCGAACCGGTTTCCGCCCTGAGCGTCGCGCCCGCGGCCATCGGGTGGCCGCCGCCCGCCGCCGCCAGCCCCGCCTCCCGCGCCGCGGCGACCGCCGCGCCGATGTCGAAGCCCGGAACCGAGCGCGCGCTGCCTTTCGCCTCCGCGCCGTCGATGGCAAAGACCATGACGGGGCGGCGGTAGCGTTCGGCCAGCCGGCTCGCGACCAATCCGATGACGCCCGGGCTCCAGCCTTCGCCGGCGACGGTCAGCGCCGCGGGCGCCTCGGCCATCGCCCGTTCGGCGCGTTCCGCCGCCGCCGCCAGCACGTCCTTCTCGATCGTCCGGCGCTCGGCGTTGAGCCGTTCGAGCCGCATGGCGATGGGCAGCGCCTCCTCGCGGTCGCGCGCGCACAACAGCCGGTGGCCGAGCGGAGACTCCCCCACCCGCCCGCCGGCGTTGATCCGCGGGCCGAGCACGAAACCCGCGTGATAGGCGTTGGGCGCGGAGTCGACGCGCGCCGTGTCGGCAAGCGCTGCGAGGCCGGGGTTGCCGCGCCGCGCCATGACCTTCAGGCCCTGGCGCACGAACGCCCGGTTGAGACCGGCAAGCGGAACCACGTCGCACACCGTGCCGAGCGCCACCAGATCGAGAAACCGGAACAGGTCGGGCTCCCCGCCCTCGGCGAAACGCCCCCGCGCGCGCAGGCAGCGGTTGACCGCCACGAGCAGGACGAAGGCGAGACCCACCGCCGCCAGCGCGCCCTGTCCGCTGCGATCGTCGAGCCGGTTCGGGTTGACCAGCGCGTGGCAGCGCGGCAGTTCCGCGTCGGCGTGGTGGTGATCCACGACGATGACGTCGAGGCCGGCGTCGGCGGCCGCGCCGAGCGCGTCGAAGGCCGTCGTGCCGCAATCGACCGTTACGACCAGGCCGGCGCCGTCGCGCGCCAATTGCGCGAGCGCCGGCGCGTTCGGCCCGTAGCCCTCGCGGCGGCGGTCGGGGATATGCGCGCGGGCGCGCCCCCCGGCGGCCTCGACATAGAGCCGCAACAGCGCTGAGGCGGTCGCGCCATCGACATCGTAATCGCCGAAAATGCCGATGGTTTCGCCCTTTTCCAGCGCGTCGGCAAGGCGCTCGGCGGCGCGGTCCATGTCGGCGAACGACGAAGGATCGGGCAGCGCTTCGCGCAAGGTGGGGTTCATGTAGAACGCCGCGCGGTCGGGCGTCACGCCGCGCCCCGCCATTGTGCGCGCGACGATTTCCGGCACGTCGAGCGTCTGCGCCAGCGCCAGCGCCAGGCGGTCGCTCGGGCAGCGGCCCTGCCAGCGCCGGCCCTCGGCCGAGCGCTCCACGCCGAGCAACGCCGGCGCGTCGGCGGCGGCGGGCGCGCTAGCGGCCATCGTCGCCGGGCGGCTTGCGCGTGAAATCGTGCCAGGCGCGTATCGTCCGCACCGTCCCGGTCCGGGAGCGCATGATCAGCGACTCGGTTTCCGCGCCTTTCGCGCCGCGCCGCACGCCGCGCAGCATCGCCCCGTCGGTCACGCCCGTGGCGGCGAACATGACATCGCCCCGCGCCAGGTCCTCGAGCGTGTATTTCCGATCGAAATCGTCGATGCCGAGCTTGCGCGCGCGCCCGCGCTCGCGGTCGTTGCGGAACAGAAGCCGCCCCATCATCTGCCCGCCGATGCAGCGCAGGGCCGCCGCGGCGAGAACGCCTTCCGGCGCCCCGCCGGAGCCCAAATAGATATCGACCCCCGCATCGGCGCGCGAAGTGGCGATGACCCCGGCGACGTCGCCGTCCTGGATCAGGCGGATCCGCGCGCCCGCCTCGCGCACCGCGGCGATCAGCGTCTCGTGGCGCGGGCGGTTGAGGATGCACGCCACGATGTCGCCCACCGCGACGGCTTTCGCCTCGGCGAGATTGCGGAGGTTTTCTCCCGGCTCGGCGTCGAGATCGACGACTCCCGGCGGCAGGCCGCCGCCCACCGCGATCTTGTCCATATAGACGTCGGGGGCGTTGAGGAAGCCGCCGTCTTCGGCCATCGCGATCGTCGCCAGCGCGTTGGCGCCGCCGGTGGCGCAGATCGTGGTGCCCTCCAGCGGGTCGAGCGCGATATCGACCTTCGGCCCGCCGCTTCCCACCTTTTCGCCGATATAGAGCATCGGCGCCTCGTCGCGCTCGCCCTCGCCGATAACCACCGTGCCGTCGATGGGCAGCGCGCCGAGCGCGCGCCGCATCGCATCCACCGCGGCCTGATCCGCCGCGCGCTCGTCTCCGCGCCCGATATGGCGCGAACACGCCAGCGCCGCCGCCTCGGTGACGCGCGCGGCCTCCAGCGCCAAATTGCGATCGAGCGTGGTTCGTTCGGACATTGCGCTTCTCCTTCGGGCGCGGCGGCCGCCTCCCCGCCGCCCGCGCCTACCTTACAGCGTTTCGATACGGATCGACCGCGGCGGCGCGGCGACCGCGTCGAGCGCCGCGATATCCGCCAGCGCCGCCCGCATCGAGGCTTCGTCGGTTTCGTGCGTCGTCATGACCACGGGAACCGGCGCCGCGCCGCGCGCGCGCTGGACGAACGCCTCGATCGACACCGAACGGTCGCGCAGGCGCGCCGCGATATCGGCGATGACGCCGGGCCGATCCGCTACCGAGAGACGGACGTACCAGGCGCCGCGGCGGCGCGCGAGCGGCGCGGCGGGCGCCGCCTCCAGCGCCGCGACCGGAACCGAAAACGCCGGCGCGCGCCGCCCGCGCGCCGCATCCACAATGTCCGCCGCGACCGCCGCCGCCGTCGGCCCCGCGCCCGCGCCGGGGCCCTCATAGACGGTGGATCCCGCCTCGCCGGCGTCGCACACCACGGCGTTCAGCACGCCTTCGACCGCCGCGATCGGCGCCGCGCGCGGAACCATGCAGGGGTGTACGCGCTGCGCAAGCCCGTCCTCGCGGCGCTCGGCGATGCCCAGCAGCTTGATGCGATAGCCCAGCTCCTCCGCATACGCGATGTCTTCCGGCGCGACGTTGCGAATCCCTTCCACATGCGCCGAATCGAAATCCACCCGTGTTCCGAACGCCAAACTGGCGAGAATCGCCAGTTTGTGGGCGGCGTCCACGCCGTCGACGTCGAAGGCGGGGTCGGCCTCGGCGTAACCCAGCGCCTGGGCCTCGGCGAGCGCGGCCTCGAACGACCGGCCCGTCTCGCGCATGTCGGTGAGCACGTAGTTGCAGGTGCCGTTGAGAATGCCGAACACGCGCCGCACGCGCGCGGCGGCGAGCCCCTCGCGCAGCGCCTTGACGACCGGAATGCCGCCCGCCACCGCCGCCTCGAACGCGAGGCTAGCGCCGCCCGCCTCGGCGCGCCGCGCAAGTTCCGTTCCGTGGCGCGCGATCAGCGCCTTGTTCGCCGTTACCACATCGACGCCGCGGTCGAGCGCGCGGCGCGCCAGCGCCAGCGCCGCGCCGCCCTCGCCGCCGATCGCCTCCACCGCGACATCGATATCGCGGTCCGCCAGCGCCGCCGCGTCGTCGACCCACTCGACCCCGTCGAGCGCCGCGCCGCGGTCCTTGCGGCGGTCGCGCGCCGAGACCGCGGCGATTTCGATCGGCCGGCCGCAGCGATCCGCCAGCGCGCCGCGCCGATCGCGCAGCAGTTTCGCCACCGCGGCGCCGACCGTTCCCAGGCCGGCGAGCCCGACGCGCAGCGGCCGGCTCACAGCGCCGCCGCCCGCCGCGGCGCCGCGGCTTCGTCCGACCGCGCGAGAAACGCCTTCACGCTCCGCGCCGCCTGGCGGATGCGCTGGCGGTTTTCCACCAGCGCCAGCCGCACCCAACCCTCGCCGTATTCGCCGAAGCCGATTCCCGGCGCCACCGCTACGTCGGCGTCCGCCAGCAGCGCCTTGGCGAAGGCCAGCGACCCCGTCGCCCGCCATTGCGGCGGAACCGGCGCCCAGGCGAACATCGTCGCCCGCGGGCGCGGGATGTCCCACCCCGCTTGCGCGAAACTCTCCACCAGAACGTCGCGGCGCTCGCGGTAGCGCGCGCGGATGGCCTCCACGCAGTCCTGCGGCCCGTTCAGCGCCGCCGCCGCCGCCACCTGGATCGGCGTGAACGCCCCATAGTCCAAATACGACTTGATGCGCGCCAGCGCCTGTATCAGCCGCCGGTTGCCGGCCGCGAATCCGATGCGCCAGCCCGGCATCGAGTAGGTCTTGCTCAACGACGTAAACTCCACCGCAAGGTCGGTCGCGCCCGGAACCTCCAGGATCGACGGCGGCGGCGGGTCGTCGAAATAGATCTCCGCGTAGGCCAGGTCGGAGAGTATCCAGATGCCGCGCTCGCGCGCGAACGCCGCCGCGCCTTCGTAAAACGCCCGGTCGGCCGTCTCCGCCGTCGGGTTGTTGGGAAAGTTGATCACCATCGCCTTCGGCGGCCGCGGGCTTTGCCCCGCCGCGCGCCGCAGCTCGGCCAGGTAGTCGACCCCCGGCCCGCAGCGCACCGGAACGGCCTCCGCGCCGGCGATGACGAACCCATACGGATGGATAGGGTAGCTCGGGTTCGGCGCCAGCACCGTATCGCCGGGCGCCGTAATCGCCGAGGCGAGATTGGCCAGCCCCTCCTTCGAGCCCAGCGTCGCCACGATCTCCGTCTCCGGATCGAGTTCGACCCCGAAGCGGCGCCGGTAATAGCCCGCCATCGCGCGCCGCAAACCGGGTATCCCGCGCGATGTCGAATACCGATGGGTGCGCGGCTTGCGCACCGTCTCCACCAGCTTCTCGACGATATGATCGGGCGTCGGGCGGTCGGGGTTGCCCATGCCGAAATCGATAACGTCGCGGCCGGCGGCGCGCGCGCGGGCCTTCATCTCGTTTACTTCGGCGAAAACATAGGGCGGCAGGCGCGCGATGCGCTCGAAATCTTCGTTCATCGCCGGCCCCCGGCGGTCAGCGGGGAGCAACGGGCGCCAAAAAATAGATGTCCACGCGGCGATTCGCCGCCTCGCCGAGAGCGGTGGCGTTCGAAAAGGCCGGCTCGGCGTCCGACCGCGATTCGACCAGCATGCGCTCGGCCGGAACGCCCAGCTGCGCCAGCTCGTCGGCCACGCCCCGCGCGCGCTTCAGCGCCATGCGGAAATTGGCCACCGTCTCGCGGGGGCCGCCGCCGTCCCCCGCCGTCCCGCTGGCGTGGCCCACGATGCGCACGGCCGCGTCGCGCGCGCGCTGCGAATCCGCCACGCGCCGCAAAACCGTCCGATCCTCCGCAACCAGCCGCGCCGAACCGTGCAGGTAATGTATGACCGCGACATGGACCTGCCCGCCCGGCGCCGCGCCCGCGGCGGCGATCATCGCGCTCGGCGGGACCGGCGGCGCCTCGGCGGCCGGCGCCGCGCCGCCGCGCGCCGCGGCCAGGTTCTCCCGCAGCCGCGCCCGCTCGTCCTCCCGCGTCGTCGCCGGCGCCGCGCCCGGAACCGTACCGACCGCGGGATACGGCTCGTCCGCGCCCGGTATCGGCCCCGCGCGCTCGGCGGCGACGCGCGCCGCGAGCGCCGGATCGACAGGCTCCTCGCCGCCCCCCGCGATTATCTCGTACCAGTCGGCGGGGTTGTACCATTGCGTTTCGCCGCCGCCGGAGCACGCGCCCAAGGCGAGCGCGGCGGCGAAAACGCCCATCGCTCTCCTCCGGGCCGCCGGCGCCCCGCCGGCGCCGCGCGCCGGGAGCGGGCGCCCCGCGCCCGCTTGCGGCGCCGCGCCGCGTAACATATCGTGGAAAACCGTCATGCGGCGGCGTCCTTGAACTCCATGGCGTCGGCGCCGGGCGCGGCGAGGCCGCCGCGCCGCATGAAACTACACCGGAGCGCGGCGGCGCGCAACCGCCGGTACAGGTTCGCGGCCCGCGCCATGCCGCCGACCGCAACCCCGCCAACGAACGGACGAGCGCAACGTGAACGAAACGCCCCGCAACGGCGACGCCGCCGGCGCCGCCGACATCGCCGAAACCTGGAAACGCATCGGCGAACGCAGCCAGGCGATTATGCGCGCCTTCGCCCGCCGCATGGGAGAAGGCGCCCCCGCCGCCGATCCGCTCAATATCGCCGGCGCCTTCATGGACCTGACCGGGCGCATGATGGCCGACCCGGCGCGGCTCGCGCGCGCGCAGGCCGACTTGTGGCGCGGCCACGCGCGCCTCTGGCGCCATACCGCCGAGCGCATGGCCGGAGGCGAGGGCGAACCGCCGCCGCCCATCGCCCGGCCCGAACGCGGCGACCGCCGCTTCCGCGACCCGGCATGGCAGGAAAACGCGCTGTTCGACCATATCAAGCAGTCCTATCTCCTCACCGCGGAGTGGCTTCGCAAGACCGTGGCGGAAACCGGGGGGCTCGACGAACAGGCGGCGCGCAAGGCCGGGTTCTACACGCAGCAGTTCGTCGACGCCATCGCGCCCACCAACTTCGCCGCCACCAACCCGGAAGTGTTGCGCGAAACCCTCGCCACCGGCGGCGAAAACCTCGTGCGCGGCCTCGACAACCTGCTTCGCGACCTCGAGGCCGGAGACGGCGCGCTGAAAATCGCCATGACCGATACCGGCGCCTTCGAGGTCGGGCGCGACATCGCCGCGACGCCCGGACAGGTCGTGTTCCGCAACGACATGATGGAGCTGATCCAGTACGACGCCGCGACCGCGCGCGCGCGCCGCCGCCCGCTGCTGATCGTCCCGCCGTGGATCAACAAGTTCTACGTTCTCGACCTGCGGCCCGAAAACTCGTTCGTCCGGTGGGCGGTGGGCCAGGGCTACACGGTCTTCATGATCTCGTGGGTCAACCCCGGCGAGCGCCTGAGCGGCAAGACGTTCGACGACTACATGCTCGAGGGCCCCATCGCCGCGCTCGACGCCATCGAGCGCGCGACCGGAGAGCGCGAGGTCGCGGCGGCGTCGCTGTGCCTCGGCGGAACGCTGCTGGCCTGCGCGCTCGGCTGGCTCGCGGCGCGCGGCGACGACCGCATCGCATCCGCGACCTTCATGAACAGCCTCGCGGATTTCTCCGAACCCGGAGACCTCGGCGTGTTCATCGACGACGAGCAGATCGCGGCGCTGGAACAGCGCATGGAGCGCGCCGGCGGCTATCTCGACGCCTCGGCAATGTCCACGACCTTCAACATGCTGCGCGCCAACGACCTGATCTGGTCGTTCGTCGTCCACAACTACCTGATGGGCAAGGCGCCCGTTCCCTTCGACCTGCTCTACTGGAACGCCGATTCGACGCGCATGCCGGCGCGCATGCACTCGTTTTACCTGCGCAACATGTACCGCGAAAACCTGCTCGCCGTCCCCGGCGGGATTACGCTCGCCGGCGAGGCCATCGACCTGCGGAAGGTAACCGCCCCGGTCTATATCCTCGCGTCGCGCGAGGACCACATCGCGCCGTGGAAATCGTGCTACGCCTCGGCGCGGCTCTACGGCGGGCCGGCGCGCTTCGCGCTCGCCGGGTCGGGCCACATCGCGGGCATAACGAATTCCCCGCAAACCGCCCGCTACCCGCACATGACCAACGACGCGCTGCCCGCGGATCCCGATGAATGGCTCGCCGGCGCGCGCGCCAACGAAGGGTCGTGGTGGCCCGACTGGGACGCATGGCAGGCGCCGCTGGCCGGCGGCGAAGTCCCCGCCCGCGAGCCCGGCGGCGGCGCCCTCGAGCCCCTGGCCCCCGCCCCCGGAACCTACGTCCGCGCCCGCGCCTCGTAACGGCGAACCGCCGGCGCCCCCGTTCCCCGGCGAAGCGCGGCCGCGCCGGCCGGCGCCGCGTTGGCGTTCGGCCGGCCGGTCGGCTAGTGTGGCGCGGGCGGCGCGGACAACAGGGCAGGCGCGATGATGGGCGAACGCGGCGGCGCGGCCGAACGGTCGTGGGTCGAAACCGAACTCGAGGACAGTCTGGACGAAGAGCTCGAACTCGAAATCGACGACGGGCGCGTGCCGCGCGAACTCCGCGCGGTCGAACGGATGCGCGGCAAATCGACGCTCCCGCGGCGCGAATACTTCCACGAACTGTTCCGCCTGCAAACCGAGCTCGTCAAACTGCAGGACTGGGTCGTCGCCACGGGCTACAAGCTCGTCGTTCTCTTCGAGGGGCGCGACGCCGCCGGCAAGGGCGGCGTCATCAAGCGCATTACCCAGCGGCTCGACCCGCGCGTGTGCCGCGTCGTCGCCCTCGGCGCGCCGTCCGAACGCGAAAAAACCCAGTGGTACTTCCAGCGCTACGCGCCGCATCTGCCGGCGGGCGGCGAAATCGTGCTGTTCGATCGCTCGTGGTACAACCGCGCCGGCGTCGAGCGCGTCATGAACTTCGCCGCGCCCGGCCAGGTGGAGGCGTTTTTCCGCGACGTGCCCGAGTTCGAGCGCATGCTCGTCCGCTCCGGCATAAAACTCGTCAAGTACTGGTTCTCGATCACCGACCGCGAACAACAGTTCCGCTTCCTCATGCGCATATACGACCCGATGAAACAATGGAAGCTGAGCGACATGGACCTGCAGTCGCGCGTGCTGTGGGAAGAATACACGCGCGCCAAGGAAGACATGTTCGACCGCACGAATATCCCCGAAGCGCCGTGGTGGATTGTCGAGGGCAACGACAAGAAGCGCGCGCGGCTGAACTGCATACGCCACCTGCTCGGCCAGGCGCCCTACGGAGAAGTGCCCCACCGGCCCGTGGAACTGCCCGAACGGGTGTTCAACGACGATTACGAGCGCAGCGTGCTGCCGCGCGAACTCTACGTTCCGCAGGCCTATTGACGCGCGCCGCGGCGTGTGCGATTGAGAACGCCGCCGCCGCCCGGGCCGGCGGCCGAACGGGAGGGATCCATGAGCCTCAAGTATTACGCATTGCCGGTCGCCGCGGCGGCCCTGGCGCTCGCCGCGTGCAACAATTCGACCGCCGTAACCGCGGATCCCGCGCCGCCGCCCGAAGAACGGCCCGCGCCGCCCGAACGGCCCGAGCGCGGCGACGGAGACGCGCGCGCCGGCAACCCGGCGCTGGTGTTGAACGCGGCCCTGCGCGCGTCGAGCGCGTCGCCCCGGTTCGAGGGCGGCGGCATAACCCAATCGACCAACCTCGACGAGACGGGCGCAACGGCCGACCGCGTCGGCGCCGCGTTCGCCGGCGGAGACCTGAGCCTCGCAATCGAGCGCGCGGCCGGCCGCGACGCGCTGACGCTGAGCGCGGACGACCGCATTCCGTTCGATCCCGGCGTCCCGGTCGAGGACGAGCAGCCGGCCCCGGCCGACCTGGCCGCCGGGTTTACCGCCCAAAACATGGCTTTCAGCAGGGTGTTGAGCGATTCGCGGTTGCTGAACGCCCAAGTATCGGCGGGATGGACGCGCGATGACCGCGGCGACTGGGTCGCCATCGGCGCATGGATATACATGACCGGCGATTTGGCCAACGACCACGTCGGCTGGGTAGAAACCGGCGTGTTCGCCGACGGCCCGGAACTCAGGACGCCGCCCGACCCGATGCCGACCGCGGGAACGGCGATCTATCGCGGTCTGGCGGCCGGCTCGTTCTTCACGCGTTACGGAACGGACTTCAGCGACCCGGCGGCAAGCTTTTACCGGGCGCCCGGCACCGTGGAGTTCGGCGCGTTCGAGGGCGCGGTCGAACTGCAGGCCGAATTCGGCGGCGAAACCCCGACAATCTCCGGCTGCGTCGGCTGCGACGTGTTGCCCGTGAACATCCACAGCGTTACGCGTGTGGACGGCGAGACCGGAGAACGTCTATACGGCCCGTTCGCCCGTTCCAGCGTCGAGCTCGAACTGGGCGCGGCCGCCATCCGGCCCGACGGAACGTTCCAAAGCAACAGCGTGACGCTGCGGAATCCGCGGTTCGAGGCGGCGGTCGGCGACACGCCCGGCCTCAGTTCGGAAAACGCATGGGGAGGCCGGTTCTCCAACATACTCGACGACGGCGAGCCCCGGCTCGCCGCCGGAACCCTGGGCGGCCACACGCGGTCGGTCGGCGGGTCCGAATCCAGCTTCATGGGCGGATTCATGGCCCCCAAACGCTGACCCCGCCGAAAGCGCGCCCCCCCCCCCCGGTACTGCAACCCCGCCGAAGGCGGGGCCTGGGACCGCGGGCATCCTGCCCGCACGTTCCCGCAAGGCGCAGCGTTGCCCAAGAGGGCGCAGCCGTAGCGCCCCGTCAAGTACCGCAACCCCGCCGAAGGCGGGGCCTGGGACCGCGGGCATCCTGCCCGCACGTTCCTGCAAGGCGCAGCGTTGCCCAAGAGGGCGTAGCCATAGCGCCCCGTCAAGTACCGCAACCCCGCCGAAGGCGGGGCCTGGGACCGCGGGCATCCTGCCCGCACGTTCCTGCAAAGCGCAGCGTTGCCCAAGAGGGCGCGGCCATAGCGCCCCGTCAAGTACCGCAACCCCGCCGAAGGCAGGGCCTGGGACCGCGGGCATCCTGCCCGCACGTTCCTGCAAGGCGCGGCGTTGCCCAAGAGGGCGCGGCCATAGCGCCCCGTCAAGTACCGCAACCCCGCCGAAGGCGGGGCCTGGGACCGCGGGCATCCTGCCCGCACGTTCCTGCAAGGCGCAGCGTTGCCCAAGAGGGCGCGGCCATAGCGCCCCGTCAAGTACCGCAACCCCGCCGAAGGCGGGGCCTGGGACCGCGGGCATCCTGCCCGCACGTTCCTGCAAGGCGCAGCGTTGCCCAAGAGGGCGTAGCCATAGCGCCCCGTCAAGTACCGCAACCCCGCCGAAGGCGGGGCCTGGGTGCGCGGGCATCTCGCCCGCACGCTCCCGCAAGCCGCACTTCCTGGGTGCGCGGGCGTCTCGCCCGCACGTTCCCGCAAGCCGCGGCGCTGCCCAAGAGGGCGCGGCCACAGCGCCACGCAGTCCGGCGTTCCCGGCAGCTGTCGAGACGTGCGGGCAAGAATGCCCGGCACCCCGAGCCGAACATCGATACCCCTCGGTACTACCCCTCGTCCCCCGATCTCTCCACGAGGCGCACGAGCGAGATCCAGTCGGCGACGACCTCGGCGCGGCGCGAGGGCGCAACGTCGAATATCCCCAGGCCCTGCCGCGCCACCTCCTGGTAGATCGCGCGGCTGGCGAGCCGCGCCGCCACCTCGTGGCCCAGGCCGGCGAGAAAAGACTCGAGCTCGGCCGCGGCGCGCGTCCCCTTGCGCACCCGGTTGGCCACGACCGCGACCGGCTTGCGCCCGCTGCGTATCGGCTTCAGCCGATCCACGCGCTTGAGAAACCGCCGCGTCGCCGCCTCGTCGAAAAACGACGGCAGCACCGGCATGATCAGCAGATCGGCCCGCCCGAGAAACTCCCGCACACGCTTCGAGCCCAGCCCCGCGCCGGCGTCGATAACCAGCCGATCGAGCTTGCGCGGCCTCCCTTCCGCCGCGCCGCGCCAGTCGAGCGCCTCGATCGGCGCGGCCTCGGCCGGCCGGCGCGCCAGCCAGCGCAGGCTCGAACGCTGCCGATCGCCCTCGGCCAGCGCCGTGCGCAACCCCGAATTCGCAAACGCCGACGCCAGATTGGTGGCCACCGTGGTCTTGCCGCAGCCGCCTTTCGCGTTCGCCACCAATACCGAAATCATCCGCGTCCGCTCCCGGCGGCGGCGCGCCAAAACGGCCGCGCCGCGGCAAACGCCCGCCACGCCGCGACCGTCCGCGAATCGACCGCCCGCAGCCGGTGACTATACCAGCCCTTGACCGCCGCCGCGCCGATGCGCGCCTCCGTGTCGTCCGCCGCGATCCCGTTCGCCAACCGCTCCGCGACCGCCGCGTCGTTCAGGCGGCCCAGCGCGTCCTGCAGCTTCGCCATCGCCGCCAGCCACGGGCGCGCCGCCTTGCGCGGATACAGGCTCTGGAAATAATCGCAGGCGTAACGCAGCTTCTTGAGCGCAATGCGCGCTGCGTGGCGCTCCGGCGGCGAAAGCGCCTCGAACCCCCGCCCCGCGCGGATAACCTTGCGGTAGCGCTTGCGCAACAACGGCCCCGCCAGGGCGGCCGGCGCCGTTTCCGCCGCCGCGCCTTCCGGCGCCGGCTCGCCCTCGGCAAGCAGCAGCAGATCGATCAGAAACAGATTGAAGCGCCGGCCGGCCAGCAGCGCGCGCACATCGTCGTAAGCCGCGCGGGCGCGCGTCTCCGCCAGCGCGGCGAGGCGCGCCAGCTCCGGCGTCCCCGGGTTGGCGCGCGCTACCGGCGGCAGCGTTTCGGCAATGAATACGTCGAGATCGCGCGCCGGGCCCAGCGCGCGCAGCGCCCGCCTCGCCTCGCCGGCAAACCCCGGCGGACGCGGCAAAACGCCCTCGGGCAATAGCGCGAGCAACGTGCGCAGCCGCCGCAGCCCCACCCGCAGCTGATGCACCCCCTCCGTGTCGCGCCCATCCGCCGCCGCCGCCAGATTCCCGAAGATATGCGCCGCGGTCTGCGAAACGATGGCGCGAACGGCGCCCGAGAGCGGGCCGGACCGGGAAAAGACCGGACGTTCCGCTTTCGCCGCCGGCGTCGGCGCATCGGCGACGAGCGCGCGCCCACGCGCGGCTTTCGACACGGTTCCGATGTGCAATTCGTGCGCCGCAAGAAGCGCGCGCGCGCATTTCAGCATGCCGGCGAGCGGCCCCTCGAGCAGTTCGAGTTCGATCTCCGCCACGGCGCGTTCGCGGCCGCCGCCCGCGATGCGCCCTTCGTCCAGCGCCGCCTCGACGCGCGCGCCGCCGGCCTCGATCCGCTTCTTCCTGCGCGCAATCTCGCTGACGAAGGCGCGCTCGAGTTCTTCCGGCAGCACGGCGCCGATCTCGGCGCGCGGCGAATCCGCCGGCAAAAGGCCGATATGCGGCGCGGGCTCGGCGACCCGCGCGGTCCATTCCCCGCGCGCCAGCGCCGCGCCCGACGCACGCTTGAGCGTCAATTCGTGCGCGCCGCCCGCCGCGCGCAGCCGCAACGTGAAACCGCGCCGCCACAGGCGCGCGTCCGCCGTGTCGTAATAGGCGCTAACTGTCGGCTCCGCGCGCGGCGCGCCGCCGCCCAGGCTGGCGAACGCCTTGCGCAGCGCCGGCGGCGCGCCGGCCAGCTTGATCTCGATTTCGAGGCCGCGCGCCGCATCGGCAGGCATTCCGCGGTCTCCTTGGCGGATGGGGAGAGAAATGTTCGCCGTTCGGGCGCGCCGCCGCGCCGCCGTCGCCTCACATGTACGACGCCCGCGGAACAGGCGCAAGAGACGCCGCGGAGCGATTCGATAGCCCGCGCCGAAGACGCGGACCGCCATTCGTCCCTCCGGGCGCCGCGGGTGCATACGATTTGGGCGAAACCTGTTTGCACCGCGGATAAATTCTCCGCGATCGCGGCGCTGCCCCTTGACTTTTCGAACTGCCGCCGGTAACGCCTGATATGTTCGGCGCAGAAGGCTTGACCGTGCCGCCCACGGCGGCGTCGCCGGACCGACGTGCAATACGCAATTGAGGCCGGAGGAGGGAAATATGCACAACGCAGCAGGCGCGGCGCTCGGTCCCGAGGTCGCCGCCATCGCGGCGCTGGCGGAAGCATGCCGCGCCGACGCCGGCTTGCGCGCGCGAATCGAAACCGAGCCGCGCGCCGTGCTTGCCGAACGGGGTATCGAACTTCCCGTATCGGTCGAAACGCGAATCGTCGCCGACACCGACGACGTATTTCACATGATCATGCCGCCGGACCCCAACATGGATCTCGGCGACGAGGCGTTGCACGGCGTCGCCGCCGGCACGCAAACCGCCAGCTCCGGCGGAACGGTCGGAACCTTCGGATGCCTGCCCAGCTGTATCGGGTCGGCGTCTTCGTTGGGCACCGCGGGATCGCTGGGCCCGAACAGCTGACCGCGCCGCACGAATGGCAGGAGAAATTCCAATGGAGGAAACGAGAACACGAGCCGCGGGCGCGCGGTTTGCGGGCTTCGCGAAAGACGACCGCGAAAGCCTTGAGAAATTCGCGAATTTCGGCGAGCGCTACCGCAACGACGCGGAACTGCGCGCGCGCGTCGAGGCCGGCGACACCGCCGCGGCCGCAAGGGAACTCGGCGTCGAACCGCCGCCCAACGCCGAACTGCGTTTCGTGCCCGACACCCGCGACGTCCTGCATATCGTCATGCCGCCCGACCCGAACGCGGCGCTGGCCGACGAACAGCTGCAATCGGTGGTGGGCGGCGACACGCTCGGAACGGCCGGCACGGCGAGCACCCTCATGTGCCTGCCGAGCTGCGCCAGCAGCGGCGGAACGACCTCGACCCTGGGCTCCGCCGAGGTAGGCCCCCGCGTCGGCGGCTAACCCGCCGCCAACGCAGGCGCCCGCCGGAGGAGGCGCAACCCCGCCGAAGGCCGGGCCCGGGAGCGCGGGCATCCTGCCCGCACGTTCCCGCCCGCCGCGGCGCGCTCCCCGGGTGCGCGGGCGTCCCGCCCGCACGTCGCCGCCCCGCACAATGCCGCCGGGGAGAGGCGCAACCCCGCCGAAGGCGGGGCCCGGGAGCGCGGGCATCCTGCCCGCACGTCGGCGCCCCGCGCGATGCCGGCGATCCCCCGGGGGGCGCTTCGTTCGGCGCCATGTGCTATAATGACCGCCATGCGCGAGATACACGACGCTTCCTTTAAACTGTTTTTCGAGCATGAGCGGGCGGTCGCCGACCTGCTCGGGGGTTTCATGCGGCAGGCAATGGGCCCGGAGTTCGACGTCTCGCGCCTCGACCTCGCCAGCCTCGAACCGGCGCCGGCGGAGTACGTGGACGAGGATCTGCGGCAGACGCGGGGCGACCGCGTGTGGCGGCTGCGCTACCGCGCCGCCGACGGCACGACCGGCTGGGTCTATCTGCTGGTCATGCTCGAGTTTCAGTCGCAGGTCGACCTGGACATGGCGGTGCGCGTGTATGCGTACACTGCTCAGTTGTATTCGCGGCTTCGCCGGGACGACCGGAAGAACCGGCGCGCGGGACCGCTTCCGCCGGTTTTGCCGATTGTCGTTTACAACGGTCGCGCGCGTTGGTCTGCGTCGCGGGAGGTTCGCGACGAGATAGCGCCTGCGGGGGCTGCGCTGGAGCGTTTTCAGCCCCGGCAGGGTTACCTGCTGCTCGATGTTCATCGTCTGCGTCCGGAGGATTTGCCGGCGGGCAACGTTGTGTCGGCGCGTTTTGCGCTTGAGCATGGGGATCCGGAGTCTGTGCCGGCGGTTGTCTCGGCGTTGCGTCGGTTGCTTTCGGGTCCGGAGCATGCGAGTTTGCGTCGCGCGTTCGGAGCGACGCTTCGGCACATGCTCGAGGCGAACCGGTTCGGGGCTTCGGACGGCGCGCTGGCGGCGCGTTTGAGGCGGGTCGGGGATTTGGAGGATTTGGGAGCTATGGAATCGTTGTTTGCGGAACGGCTCGACAGTTTGCTTGCCGAGCGCGAAGCGCGTGGGCTTGAGCTTGGCGAGGCGCGCGGTCTGGAGCTTGGCGAGGAGCGCGGCGAGGCGCGCGGGCTTGAGCGTGGCGTAGCGCGCGGCCTTGAGCGCGAGCGTGCGCTTCTGGCGCGGCAGGCGGGCCGCAAGTTCGGGGCGGCGGCGGCTTCGCGCCTGGCGGCCGCGGTGGCGGGCGTGGACGATCCGGACCGGCTCGAGGAGGTCGGCGACGCGGTGATCGTATGCGTGAGCGGCGACGCGCTGCTGGCGCGCGCCAAGGAGATCGCCCGCCGTAGCTGACCGCGCGCCCGCACGGCGCCGACCCGCATGGCGCTCGCCGGGAGCGGCGCAACCCCGCCGAAGGCGGGGCCCGGGAGCGCGGGCATCCTGCCCGCACGTTCCCGCCCGCCGCGGCATTGCCGGGAAGGGCGCAGTCGTTACGCCCCTCCCGCCAACGATCGGAACTGTCGAGCCCCGCGGATCCCCGCAATGCCCCGCAACGGCGCCCCCGCCCTCCGGCGCGCTCCCCGGGTGCGCGGGCGTCTCGCCCGCACGTCGCCGCCCCGCACGATGCCGCCGAGGAGAGGCGCAACCCCGCCGAAGGCGGGGCCCGGGAGCGCGGGCATCCTGCCCGCACGTTCCCGCACGCCGCGGCATTGCCGGGAAGGGCGCAGTCGTTGCGCCCCTCCCGCCAACGATCGGAACTGTCGAGCCCCGCGGATCCCCGCAATGCCCCGCAACGGCGCCCCCGCCCGCACGGCGCGCTCCCCGGGTGCGCGGGCGTCTCGCCCGCACGTCGCCGCCCCGCGCGGCGCCCGCCGGGGAGAGGCGCAACCCCGCCGAAGGCGGGGCCCGGGACCGCGGGCATCCTGCCCGCACGTTCCCGCGCGCCGCGATGCCGCCGAGGAGAGTCGCGGTCATCGCGCCGCGCCCCGAGGCGTTTGCGCCCGCGCGCCGCGTGTGGTATATTGACAACATCCGTGTGGCGTCCATTTCCGCCGAGGAGCGCTCCGTCATGACCATGCCCCGTCCGTACCGAGGGTTAGCGCCCGCGCTTGCCGTACAAATAAACGTACCCCCCCCCCCCCCCCCCCCGCGGCGGGAGGGGCGCGGCATGGGCGCTCGCGCCGGGGTTGCTTCTCGCGCTCGCCTTGTGGGCCGGGCATGCGCCGGCGCAGACGAACGTGTGCCGCGGCGGGCCGCCCACGGGCAGCGGGAATATCGCATGCATCGAATCCAGCGGCGCGGCCGACATCCTCATCGCCCCGGGGAACGCCGGCATCGACCATTCCACCAACAACGAGGCGAGCATCCTGGCTCGTCACGGCGGTACCGGCGGCATCGAGTTTCGCATGACGGCCGGAACCGTCGTAGGCAGGGGGACCGCCACTCACGGCATGTATGCCCGGCACGACGGAGCGACCGGCGGCGGCGCCATAGTCATTCGCATGAGCGGCGGCTCCATCGAGACGCGGGGGTCGGGCGCCTTTGCCATCTGGGGCAGGCGCGCGGGCGGGACGGGCAATATCCGCATCGACGTGACCGGCGGTTCCCTGTCGAGAACGGGGGGGACAGGCGATGTCGTTTTGGGCCAACACGGGGGGACGGGCAACGTAAGCGTCAGCATGAGCGGCGGCGCGGCGACGGGGACGAACGTCGGCGGCCTCGCCGGCGCCCACTCCGGGACGGGCAACATCGCCGTCAGCATGACCGGCGGCTCCATCGCGACGAGCGGCGTGGGCGTCACCGCCTCGAAGAGCAGCTCCACGGCGGGCAACATAACCGTCACCGTCGCGGGCGCGAACACCACGGTCAAGACGACGGGCAGCAACGGCCACGCCGTCAACGCCTCCAACAGCGGGGCGGGCAGCACCGCGGTCACCGTGAAAGACGGCCTGATCGAGACGAGCGGAGGCGGGGCCCGGGGCATCAACGCCTATTCCAACTATACGGGGACGAACCCCGGAGCGATCTCCGTCGTCATGGAAGGCGGCGCGGTCCGCACGTCGGGCGGGGCTTACTTCGATATCCTCCACGCCCACGGGATTTACGCCGAGAGCAACAATGGGCGCCACAACGTCTCGGTGCGCATGACGGGCGGCTCGGTCGAGACGGCGCAGGCAAGCGCCAACGGGATAATCGTCCTCAAGCGGGGGCCGGCGGGAGCGGGCTCCATCGAGATGACGGGCGGCTCGGTCAGGACGGCGGGCGACGGCGCCCGCGGCGCCTACGTCTATATGTATGGAACCGGCGCGAGCACGGAGGGGCTTTCTATCGACGCGGCGGGCGCCGTCTCCGCGGAGGGTCTGAACGCCAGAGGTCTCGCGGGATTCCACTTGGGCCTCGGCTCCGCCACTATAACGACGCGGGCGGCGGCGGAGATCGAGGCGCCGTTCGCGGTCGGGATGGAGGGGCGTCTCACGAGCGATACGAGCGCGGCGGGGCGCATCGTGGTAACGCATGGGGGCGCGGTCGAGGCGCGGGATGTCGGCGTTCTCGCCTGGGCCGCGCGGTCGAGCGGCCACACGATGGGCTCCGGCGCGACAACGGCGAACGACGCGGCGCGGACGACGCCGATGATCCACGTTACGTCGAGCGGGAATATCACGGTGGGCGCGCCGGTGACGGAGGCTTTCATCCGGGCGCGGATCGCGGGCGACGGCGGACTGTCGACGCTCGAGGAGGCCGTGCTTACGGCGATAACGGATAACGATTCGGGCGCGCTGACGACGGCGCTGGCGGCGCTTCCGGCTTCTTACGACGCCGCCTGGAAGGCGGAGGCGCAGGATCTCCGGCGCAAGCGCGCCGCGGTAACCACTGCGTCGACCGACAACGCGGTGCTGGGGCATCGTGCGGCCGAGGAGATATTGGGCCTTGCGCGCGCGGGCATCCGCGCTTCGGCGCTTTCCCACACGGCGATCGCTGATTATGTGCGCGGCAGCGACGCGCTTTCGACCGCGGAGCGCACGGCGCTGACCGCCGTGCTGACGGGCGACAGCAGCGGACTGACGACGGCGCTGACCGCCCTTACCGGCGCCGCGTACACGACGGCGTGGAAGAACACGGTCCGGCAACACGCGTTGACCTACAATGCCGGCGATATTCAGGTGGGCATTACGGGCGGCTCCATTACCGCCGACGGGAACGGCGTGGAGGCGTTCTATGCGGTCCCGCACGACAGCAACGGCGACATCGCGGTGACGGTTTCGGCGGGCGCGCGGGTGACGGGCGGCGCGAGGGGCATTTATGTCCGCGGCGCGGGCGTGACGGCGGGCGCGCGCAACCAGGCGGTGACGGTACACGGGGCCGCGATGGGCGGAACCGGCGCGGGCGTGCATGCGGTCGGCGGCGGCGCGGTGACCGTGGGCGCCGGCGGCGAGGTGGGCACGGTGGGCGCGGCGTCTTCGGGCATCGGCATTCTCGGCGATGGCGGCGGCGATCTGACGGCGACGGTTTCAGGAACGGTTACGGGCGACATCCGCGTCAACGGCGGCGGCGACTTGGCGGCGACGGTCAAGGACGGCGGCACGGTTACGGGCGATCTCCGCGTCGGCGGCAGCGGTTCGTTGACCGCGACGGTCGAGGCCGGCGGCGCGGTGGAGGGGACGATACGCGACCCGCAGGCTTCGTTCACGGTTTCGGGCAGCGTCGGGCGCGTTCTCTATGCTTCGGGCGGCGCGGTGACGGTTGCCGGCGGCGCGAAGCTGACGGGCGTCTCCGGCACGGCCATCGAGAGCACGGCGGGAGCGCTGACGGTCACGGTCCAAAACCGGGGCCGCGTCGAGGCCGACATCGAGTCCGGCGGGACGCTGATGGTTACCGTCAACGACGGCGGCGTGGTTACGGGAACGATAGAGGATCCGCAGGCTTCGTTCACGGTCGGGAGCGGGGCGCGCATCGGGCGCATTCTTTACACCACCGGCGCCGGCGGGACGGTGACGGTGTCCGGCGGCGGAACGCTGACGGGCGTCGAGGGCGTGGCCGCCGAGAGCACGGACTCGGGGGGCGCGCTGACAGTCACGGTGAACGACGAGGGCCGCGTCGAGGGCGACGTCAAGTCGGGCGGCACGCTGTCGGCGACTGTCGATGCCGGCGGCGTGGTTACGGGGACGATACACGACCCGCAGGCTTCGTTCACGGTTTCGGGCAGCGTGGGGCGCGTTCTCTACGCCTCGGGTGGAACGGTGACGGTAGCCGGCGGCGCGAAGCTGACGGGCGTCGGCGGCACGGCCATCGAGAGCACGGCGGGCGCGCTGACGGTCACGGTGAACGATAACGGCCGCGTCGAGGGCGACGTCAAATCGGCCGGGACGCTGTCGGCGACGGTCAACGACGGCGGCGTTGTGACGGGGACGATACACAACCCGCAGGCTTCGTTCACGGTCGCGGGCGGGGCGAGCATCGGGCGCATTCTTTACGCCAGCGGCGGAACGGTGACGGTTGCCGGCGGCGCGAAGCTGACGGGGGTCGAGGGCGTGGCGGTCGAGAGCACGGCAAGCGCGTTGACGGTCACGGTGAACGACGAGGGCCGCGTCGAGGGCGACGTCAAGTCGGGCGGCACACTGTCGGCGACCGTCAATGCCGGCGGCGTTGTGACGGGGACGATACACAACCCGCAAACGCCGTTTACGGTTTCGGGCAGCGTCGGTCGCGTTCTTTACGCCGGCGGCGGCGCGGTGACGGTATCCGCGGGCGGGACGCTGACGGGCGTCGCGGGCGTGGCGGTGGAGAGCACGGCCGGCGCGCTGACGGTCACGGTGAGCAACCGGGGCCGCGTCGAGGGCGGCATCGAATCGGGCGGGACGCTGACGGCGAACGTCATGGCCGGCGGCGTCGTGACCGGAACGCTCCGCAACCCGCAGAGCCCGCTCACGGTTTCGGGCAGCGTCGGGCGCATTCTCTATGCCCGCGCCGGCGGCGGGACGGTGACGGTCGCCGGGGGCGGCGCGGTGTTGGGCGTCGAGGTCGATGGCGCAACCGAGGCGATCCGCGGCAATGCAGGCAATCTCGACGTCACGGTTGCGGCGAGGGGCATGGTTACAGGTCTCGTCGAGGGCCGCGGCGCGGGCAATCTGAAGGTTACGGTCGCCGGCTCGTTGACGGGCGGCATTGCCGAGCGCGCCGCGGGCGATCTCGAGGTTTCGGTCGCCGGAACGGTCACGGGCGGCATTCGCGGCGAGGGCGCGGGCGAACACACGGTCACGGTGGCGTCCGGCGGCGCGGTTACGGGGACGGTACATTTGGCGACCGGCGCGGCGACCATCGCGGGCCGCGCGGCGCGCTTGCTTTACGACAACGGCGGCATGGCGACGGTCGCCGCGGGCGGCGAGATCGCGGGCGTCGAGGTCGAGGGAACGCGGGAGGCGATCCGCAACGATGCGGGCAATCTCGAGGTTACGGTTGCGTCCGATGGGGAGGTTGCGGGGCGCATCGAGGATCGCGGCGAGGGCCATCTCGAGGTCGAGGTTTCCGGCGCGGTAACGGGCGGCATCGTCGAGCGCGAGGCGGGCAATTTGGACGTCACGGTGACGGCCAGCGGCGCGGTCACGGGGACCGTCGAGGGCCGCGATGCGGGCAATCTGAAGGCCGCGGTTTCCGGAGACGTAACCGGCGACATCGTCGAACGCGGGGCGGGCGATCTCGACGTCACGGTGTCGGCAACGGTCACGGGCGGCGTTGTCGGCGAAGGCGCGGGGGCGCACAAGGTGTCGGTGGAGTCCGCGGGCGCGGTAACGGGCACGGTGCGCCTGCCGGGGAACGCGGAGACGACGGTCGCGGGCAAGGTCGGGCGCGTTCATTACGACAACGGAGGCGCGGTCACGGTCAACGCGAACGGCGAGATTACGGGCCTCGAGATCGAGGGCGTCCGGGAGGCGGTCCGCGGCGACGCGGGGGATTTGGCGATTACCGTTCACGGAACGGTGACGGGCAATATCGAGGCGCGCGGCGATGGCGACCTGACGGTGATGGTTTCGGAGACCGGGACGATTGCGGGGGAGATATTCGGTCGCGGCGGGGGCGTGCATACGATCGAAATCGCGGACAAGGCGCGGGTTGTGGGCACGGTGCATAACCCGAAGCGGGGGACGACGATTTCGGGCGCCGTCGGGCGCGTTCTGTTCGACAACGGCGGCGCGCTGACGATTGCGGCGAGCGGGCGCGTCTCGGGCGTCGGCGGCGAGGCGATCCGCAGCGCGGCGGGCGACCTGGAGGTCGCGATTGCCGGCGAGGCGACCGGAAATGTGGAGAGCCGCGGCGGCGCGCTGGCGGCGACGGTAACCGGCACGGTCGAGGGCGATATACTGGGTCTCGGCGCCGGCGAGCACACGGTCGCGGTTCGCGGCGGCGGCATGGTCACGGGAACGGTGCGCCTGGCGGCGGGCGAGGCGGATGTGGACCACGGCGCGGCCGGGCGCGTGCTGCTGGACCGGGGCGGGTCCGTGAAGGTCGGGGCGCGCGGCGAAATCAAGGCTCTCGAGGTCGAGGGCGTTCGGGAGGCAATCCGTTCCGACGCGGGAGACCTGACGGTGGCGATTGCGTCCGGCGGCGCCGTCAAGGGCCGCATCGAGGCGCGCGGCGCGGGTGACCTGACGGTAACGGTTGCGGGCGCGGTTTCGGGGGATATCCGCGGCCTGGGCGCCGGCGTGCATCGGGTTACGGTTGCGTCCGGCGGTTCGGTTGCGGGCGCCATTCGCGGCGCGGGCGCGGGTTCCCACGCGGCGACGGTTGCGGGCCGCGCGGCGCGCGTGCTCTACGAGAACGGCGGTTCGGTAACGGTCGCCTCCGGCGGCGCGGTGTTGGGCGTCGAGACTTCGGACGGCGGTCGCGAGGCGATCCGCGGCGCGGCGGGCGACCTGGCGGTGGAAGTAGCGGCGATGGGGACCGTGGCGGGCGATATCCGCGGCGCGGGCGACGGCGATCTCGATGTGGATGTGAGCGGCACGGTCAGGGGCGGGATATTCGGCCTCGGCGGCGGCGAGCACGACGTTCATGTGAAATCCGGCGGCTCGGTCGAAGGTCTCATCCACCTGGCCGCCAGCACGGTGACGGTCGAAGGGTCCGCCCGGAGCGTGCTGTTCGACCGCGGCGGCACGGTGTCGGTCGGCGCCGGGGGGCGCCTGTCGAACCTCGACGGTCGTGCGGCGGTGCGCAGCGAGGCCGGCGATCTGATGGCGATGGTGAACGGCAATGTCACAGGCAATATCGAGGGCATGGGCGCCGGGGCGCTGATGGTCACGGTCGCCAACGAACTGACCGGCGGCGTCATCGGCGGCGATGGCGGCATGCACCGGCTGACGGTGGCGTCCGGCGGGACGTTCAAGGGGCATGTCGAGGGCCTGGAGGCCATTCGCATCGCCGGGCGCGCGGAAGCGGCGCGCCCGCTGACGGTTTCCGATGGCGGCGAGGTGACGGTCGCGGCCGGCGGCGTGCTCATGGGCGCGGAGGACGCGCAGGGCCGCCGCGTCGCGGTCTCCGTCGCGACGGGCGCGCTGAACATGACGGTCGAGGGGGAAGGCATGGTGGAGGGCGCCGTGGAGGCGCGCGACGCCGCCGCCGCCTCGACCGTGACGGTCGATGCCGGCGGCGCCATCGACGGCCGCGTCGCGCTGGCGGGCGCCGGCAGCGAAGTCACGGTCGACGGCGCGGCGCAGAGCGTCGATGTGCCCCGGGGCGCGGTTACGGTAGGCGAGAACGGGAGCATCGCGGAGCCCGTCATCGGCGCCGAGACGGTAACGATACGTGCGGCGGCGGGCGAAACCGACGAGGAGGCGGCGCTGCGCCTGGGCGGCGGTCGCATCGACGCCGGCAACGCGACGATTACGCTCAAGCGCCAGGGCCGCGTCGATTCGCGTCTCCGGATAACCCGCGACGGTCGCATCGAGGTCGGTCCGGCGCCGCGCCACCGCGTGTACGAAGCTCTGCCTTCGGCGCTGCTGGCGCTGAACGCGCTCCCCGCCCACGGCGACCGTTTCGCTTCGGCGGGCGCGCCGCGCGGCGCGTTCGCGCGCCTCGACGCCGCCGGCGGCGAGCGCCATCCGGCGTCGTCTGTCGCGCAGGCGCATCACGACTACCGCCGCTTCGGGTTCGAGGCGGGGATCGAGGGCGCGGCGGGCGAGCGCGGCGTGTTCGCGATCTCCGTTCATCATGTGCGCGGCCGCGCCGATGTGGACACCGACGCGGACACCGAGGCGGGCGGCGGCCGGGTCGAGATAACCGGCACGGGCGCCCGCATATCGGGCGCATGGCTGCCCGCCGAGAATATCTATGTGAGCGCTCAGGCCGCGGCGACGCTGTACGAGGCCGATCTGGATTCGGCTTCGGCGTTCGAGGGCGCCCTTGCGCGAGACTTGTCGGGCCGCGGCTACGCCGCCGGCGTGGAGATCGGGCGGCGCCTCGAGCTGGGCCGCGTGACGCTGACGCCGCGCGCGGGCGCCGATTGGTCGATGGTGGAGATGTCGTCGTTCACGGACTCCGTGAACGAGCGCGTGTCGCTTGACGCGGGCCGCCGCATTACGGCCCGCGCCGGCGTGCGCGCCGAGTCCGCCGCCCTCCCCGGCGGCGCCGGCGCCATGTTCGCAACGCTGGACCTTGAGCGCGAACTGTCCGGCGCAATGGAAACCACGGCGGCGGACCGCCCCTTCGAAGCCGAAGCGGAAGCGACATGGGCCCGCCTCGGCCTCGGCGCCGCCCACGAATGGGCCGACGGCCGCATAGCCCTCCGCGCCAACGCCAACTACGCCGCCGCCCGCCACGGCAACCGAGACTTCAGCGGCAGCGCAACACTCACCGTCCGCTTCTGATCGCGGAAGAAGCCGCAACCCCGCCGAAGGCGGGGCCCGGGACCGCGGGCATCCTGCCCGCACGTTGAGGCCTTGAGCGCATCGAGAACCCTGCTCGTCCACGAGAAGCCCTTGACGCCTGCTCTGCTGTTCGCCATGTTGCCCTTGTGCGCCCCGGATCCGCCTCTGCCTCTTGGTATGCGCCCGGGGCTCCGCTTTCCGTCCCCCGGGGTCGGACGCGGTTGACTCAATTAGCGAATCGTCTGTACCCGCAGCGCCTTGAGAGCGGGATGCCCAGTCGCGCCCGCCTCAGTTTCCGGCGGCTTCGAGCTCCGTGAGCAGCGCTTGCGCGCGTTTGCGGACGAGTTCGCCGTAGGCGTCTTGCGGGCCGAGGGCGATGGCGCCGCGGAGGAGGGACTGCGCGCGTTCCGTGTAGTCATCGTCGAGCGCCAGCAGGTTCTCGGCGAAATCGTAGCGCACGATGGGCGAATCGGGCGCCAGCGCCAAGGCGCGTTCGTAGTGCCTGAGCGCGTCTTCCCCGGTCGCGCCATAGAAAATGCGCCCCATCGCGCCGGCGGCCACGACAATCCCGGCGTGCCAGCCCGCCAGCGCCAAATGCGCCGCGACGTGGTCCGGCTCGAGCGCCAGCGCGGCGTCGAGCGCCGCGCGAATCCGGTCGGCGAAACCCTCGGCGAACGCCTCCATCGAGCCGATGGTCTGTGCGTAACGGCCCATCGCGTGGGCGGACTGCATATGCGCCTCGGCGCTGTCGGCGTCGAGCGCGACGGCGCGCCCGCCCGCCTCCATAGCGCTGACGAACAGCGCCTGTTTCCCGTCTTCCGGCGCGAGGTGAAAGCCGTATATCGCAAGCGAACGCGCGGCGAGCGCCCAGCCCTCGCTTGTGCCCAGCGCCGCTCCTGCTTCCGCCGCTTCAAGAAAGCGCCCTTCCGCGAAGGCGGCGCGCGCCGCGTCGATGGTCTCCGCGCCCGCCGGCGCCGCGGCCGCCCAGAGCAGCAGCGCGCATACCGGCGCCGCGAGCCGCCCCCGGCGCCTCCGCACGGCGCCGGGAACGTTCATTCCTCTCCCCCCACCGCCGCCTCGGCCTCGATCTCGACCTTGAGCGCGGGCAGCACCAAGGCGGAAACCTCCACCAGCGTCGACGCCGGGCGGTGCTCGCCGAAATACGTTTGGCGCAGCGGGTTAATACGCGCGCGGTCGGCGATATCGGTGAGGAACACCGTCACCTTCGTCACGTCTTCGGGCGCGCCCCCCGCCGCCCGCAGCACCGCGTCGAGATTCGCCAGCGCAAGGCGGAACTGATCGACCGCATCCTCGGGGATCGAGCCGTCGGCGGCGATGCCCACCGTTCCCGACACCCATATGCGGTCGCCCGCGCGCGTCGCGTGGCAGTAGTGGCTGACCGGCTCCGGCTGGCCGGGAACCATGAAACGCCGGACCATCGCGCCGCCCTCCCGCTGTTCCGTTGCGCCCGCGGGTTATTCCGCTTCCGCCGCGTCGGGGATCCACGGCGCGTATTTCTCGAGATACGCGACGAGGTTCGCGCGCGCCGTATCGTCCGGGAGCTTCACGAACATGGTGCTTCCGGAGATAAACGCTTGCGAGTCGGCGACCCAGTAGTCGAGCGCGTCGGCGTCCCATTCCCACGGGTTTTCGAGCGCCGCGCGGAACGCCCGCGAATAGCGGTAGAAATCGATAATGCCGGCGGGCCGGCCGAACACATCGACGAGCGGCGGCCCTTGCGGCGACGCTATGGCCGGCGACGCCAGGTTGTGCGGCGTCCAGCTGTCCGGGTCGTTCTTGAGCAGCCCGTGGCACTTGATGCAAAGTCCGAGATATTCCTCGCGGCCCGCCTCGGCGTCGGCCGCCGCCGCGCCGCCCGCCATGTTCGCAACGCCGATCGCCGCCGCGCATGCCGCGGCCCGCAAAAGCGTTTTCATAACCGCTTCTCCTTGCCCCCGGTGCTTCCCCGCGGCGCGGGGCGCGCCCGGCCCCGCACCGGCGCGCCAAGTTACCGCGCGGCCGCGCGCGCGATCAAGGGCGGCATGAAAGCGCTCCCGCGCACTGCTATATTGGCGGCCATGCGGATACCCGACAAACGCGCGATTATCGAGCCGAGGGCGCTCGTTCGCGAGATGGCGGCGCTCGACCCCGCCGCCGGGCGCGGCGCCGCGCTCGCCTGCCTCAGGCGCGCGCTCGACGCCGGGCGCGCGGAAATCCGGCGGCGCTTCGACGGCGTCGCCGACGGCCCCGCGGCGGCGGCGGGCCTCGCGTGGCTGATGGATCGCCTGCTCTCCGTCCTGTTCGACCACGCCGCCGGCCGCGTGTTCCCCGAGCCCAACCCCACGGCGGCGGACCGCCTCGCGCTGGTGGCCGTGGGCGGATACGGGCGCGGCGAACTGGCGCCGTTTTCCGACATC
This sequence comes from Alphaproteobacteria bacterium, assembly GCA_965201115.1. Lineage (GTDB taxonomy): Bacteria > Pseudomonadota > Alphaproteobacteria > UBA7887 > UBA7887 > JANQOH01. The sequence continues at coordinate 2,559,687 of OZ241745.1, read as the reverse complement.
GATCTGCTGTTTCTCACGCCCTACAAGATCACCCCGCGCGGCGAGCAAATTGTCGAATACATGCTTTATGTCCTGTGGGACCTGGGGCTGGCGACAGGCCACGCGGCGCGGTCGATCGACGAGACGCTGGCCCGCGCGCGCGGCGACGTCACGATTCGCACCGCGCTCCTGGAGGCGCGCTACGTTTACGGCGATCAGGCGCTTCACTTGGAGCTGCGGCAGCGCTTCGGCAGGGAGCTGGCCGGCGGCGCCCGCGCTTTCGTGGCCGCCAAGCTCGAGGAGCGCGACGCCCGCCACCGCCGCATGGGCGATTCGCGCTATGTCGTCGAGCCCAACCTGAAGGACGGCAAGGGCGGGCTGCGCGATCTCCACACCCTCCTCTGGATCGCCAGGACGCATTACCGCGCCGCCGACATGCGCGACCTCGCGGCGCGCGGCGTGCTCACCGAGGCCGAGTTCCGCATGTTCCGCCGCGCCCACCGCTTCCTGTGGACCGTGCGCTTCCGTCTCCACTACCTGGCCGGGCGCGCCGAGGAGCGCTTGACGTTCGACACGCAGATCCGCGCGGCGGAGGCGCTCGACTACACCGACCGCGCCGGCAGCCTCGATGTCGAGCGCTTCATGAAACACTACTATCTCGTCGCCAAGACGGTGGGCGATCTGACGCGCATCTTCTGCGCCGCCATCGAGGCCGAACAGGCGCGCAGCCGGCTGTTCCGCTTCCCCGGCCTGAGCCTGTTGCGGCGCGAGATCGACGGCTTCGTCATCGACCACGGCCGCGTCGGCGTCGCGCGCGACGACGCCTTTGAGCGCGCGCCCATCGACATGCTGCGGCTGTTCCACGTCGCCCAGGCGCGCGCGCTCGACGTGCATCCGCGCGCGCTCATGCTCATCACGCGCAACCTGGGCCGCATCGACGCGCGCCTGCGCGCCGACCCGCGCGCCAACCGCCTGTTCATGGACATGCTCGTCAGCGAAAACGACCCGGAAACCACGCTGCGCCGCCTCAACGAAGCGGGCGTGCTCGGGCGGTTCGTTCCGCCCTTCCGGCGCGTGGTCGCCCAGACGCAGCACGACATGTACCACGTCTATACGGTCGATGAGCACACGATCTTCGCCATGGGCGTGCTGTCGCGCATCGAGAAGGGCGCGCTGGCCGACGAACTCCCGCTCGCCACCGGGATCGTCCATGAGGTCCTGTCGCGCAGGGCGCTGTATCTGGCGCTGTTCCTGCACGACATCGGCAAGGGCCGCGGCGGCGATCACTCGGAAATCGGCGCGCGCATCGCGCGCAAACTGGCGCCCAGACTCGGCTGCACGGCGGAGGAGACCGAGACCGTCGTCTGGCTCGTGAAATACCACCTGCTGTTTTCCTCCACCGCATTCAACCGCGATATTTCCGATCCGCGCACCGTCGAGAATTTCATCGCGATCGTGCGCTCGCCGCAGCGTTTGCGCCTGTTGCTGACTCTGACCGTGGCCGACATCCGCGCGGTGGGGCCGAATGTGTGGAACGGCTGGAAAGGCGAGCTGCTGCGCGGCCTTTACTACCGCGCCGAAGCGGCGATGACCGGCGGCGACGCGCTGGCGGACCGCGCGCGGCGCATCGACGCCGCCCGCGCCGCCTTGCGCGAGGCGCTTGCCGACTGGCCGCCCGCCGAGGTCGAGCGCTTTCTCGACCGCGCCTACCCCGCCCATCTGCTCAGTTTCGACACCGAGGCGCTGGCGCGCCACGCGGCCCTGGCGCGGCGCGGCGACGCGGCTGCCGCGCCGCTGGCGGTCGAAACGCGCATCGACGCCTTCCGCGCCGTCACCGAGGTGATCGTCTATGCGCCCGACCATCCCGGCCTGTTCGCCGGCATCGCCGGCGCCATGACCGCTTGCGGCGCCGGCATTGTCGAGGCGCGCGTTTTCACCACCAGGGACGGCATGGCGCTCGACACGTTTCACGTGCAGGACGCGAAGGGCCGCGCGGTCGAGGGGGCCGAGCGGCTGGCGCGGCTGTCGGCAACCGTGGAGAAAACCCTCGCGCGCGATTTCAAGCCGCAGATCGACCTCGCGCGGCGCGAGCGCGCCTCGCGCGCCAGCCGCATGTCGGTCTTCAAGGTGCAGCCGCGCGTGCTGATCGACAACCGCGCCTCGGCCGAGCATACGGTTATCGAGCTCAACGCGCGCGACCGCGCCGGCCTGCTGTTCGACGTCGCGCGCGCGCTGAACGAACTGCGCCTCTCGGTGAGCGGCGCGCGCGTCGCCACTTACGGCGAAAGCGCCGTCGACGTGTTCTATGTCAAGGACAGTTTCGGAATGAAGGCGACCGACCCGCGCCGTATCGACGAAATCAGAACGACCCTGCTCGCGGCGGCGCCCGGCGGCGGCGCGGCGGGCGCGGCCGGGGCGGCGGCGGCCGCGGCGGGCTAGCCGCCCGCCGTGGCGCGCGCCCGCGAGCGCCGGCGCAACCGCGCGCAAGCGCGGCCCGGGCGCGCGTCTCAAGCCGGGCGAAAGCCTCGAGAGGGGGCGGCGACCGCGCCTCCCCGCCAACGCCGCGCCCCGCGGAAACGTGCGGGCGGGGACGCGCGGGCGCCCCGGTCCCGTCTTCGGCGGGGTTCGCGCGCCGCGAAAACCGCGCGCGAGCGCAACCGGATTCGCCGCCCGTGGCGCTGATCCGTTTCGCCGCCACCGTCGGCGGCTGGACGCTTGCCTCGCGGGTTCTCGGCTTCCTTCGCGACATCCTCATCGCCCGCTATGTGGGCGCCGGCCTGGTCGGCGACGCCTTCTTCGTCGCCTTCAAACTGCCCAACCTGTTCCGCCGCCTGTTCGCCGAAGGCGCGTTCAACTTGGCGTTCATACCGCTGTTCGCCGGGCGCGCGAAAACCGACGGGCCCGAGGCCGCGCGCGTTTTCGCCGGCGAGGCGATGGCGGTGTTGTTTTGGGCGCTGGTGGCGGTAGTGGCCGCCGCCGAGATCGCCATGCCGTGGCTGATTCGCCTCGCCGCCCCGGGTTTCGCCGGCGATGCCGACAAGTTCGCCCTCGCCGTCGCGCTTACGCGGCTCACCTTCCCCTATCTGCTGTTCATCTCGCTGGTGGCGCTGCTTTCCGGCGTGCTGAACGGCGTGGAGCGCTTCGCGGCGGCCGCGGCGGCGCCGATCCTCCTCAATCTCTGCCTGATCGCCGCCATCGTGGCGTTCCGCGGCGCGCTGGCGACGCCGGGGCACGCGCTTGCCGCGGGGGTCGCCGTCGCCGGCGTCGCGCAGTTCCTGTGGCTCGCGTGGAACTGCCGCCGCGCGGGGCTGCTGCCGGGCCTGCCGCGGCCGCGGCTCACGCCCGGCGTGCGCCGCCTGCTGGCGCTGATCGGGCCGGCGGCGCTCGGCGCCGGCGTACAGCAGCTGAACCTGCTGGCGGACATAATCATCGCCTCGCTGCTGCCCACCGGCGCGATCTCGTATCTCTATTACGCCGATCGCATCGTGCAGTTGCCGCTGGGCGTGATCGGCGTCGCGATGGGCGCGGCGCTGCTGCCCACGCTGGCGCGCCAGCTGCGCGGCGGCGAGGCCGCGGCGGCGGAAGCGAGCCAGAACCGCGCTCTCGAATACGCGCTGTTGCTTACCCTGCCCGCGGCGGCGGCGCTGGCGGTGGCGGCGGAGCCCGTGGTCGCCGGGCTGTTCCAGCGCGGCGCGTTCGACGCCGCCGCCGCCGCCGCCGCCGCGGGCGCGCTGGCCGCCTACGCCGCCGGGCTGCCCGCCTTCGTGCTCGTCAAGGTGCTGGCGCCGGGGTTTTTCGCCCGCGAGGACACGCGCACGCCGGTGGTCGTCGCAACGCTGTGCCTGGTCGTCAACGTGGTTGCGAGTCTGTCGCTGATCGGCCCGCTGGCGCATGTGGGGATTGCGCTGGCGAGCGCGCTGTCGTCGTGGCTCAACGCGGGCCTGCTGGCGCTGGCGCTGGCGCGGCGCGGCCATTTGCGCCTCGATTCGCGCTTGCGGTCCCGCCTTCCGCGCACGGTCGCCGCCGTCGCCGCGATGGCCGCCGGCGTCGCCCTTGCCGTCGAGCTGCTGGCGCCGTGGTTCGCCTCCGGCCCGGCCGGGCGCGCGGCGGGCCTCGCGGCGATCGTCGCGCTCGGCCTGGCGCTGTTCGCGCTCGCCGCCCGCCTGTGCGGCGCCGTCCGCGCCGCCGACCTCCGCGCCCTCCGCCCCCGCCGCGAACGATAGCGCCGTCCCGGCGCGCGCCGGAAAAACCGCTGGCGCCGCCGGCGCCGCCGGCGTATCCTCCCCGCGCAGGCGGAGGACGGCGATGGCGCGGATATTCTCGGGCGTACAGCCCACGGGCAATCTACATCTCGGAAACTATCTCGGCGCCATTCGCAACTGGGCGCGTCTCCAGCACGAATACGAGTGCCTCTATTGCGTGGTCGATCTCCACGCCATCACCGTCCCGCAGGATCCGGCGGAGCTGGCGGCCAATACCCGCGAGGTCTGCGCCGGCCTGATCGCCGCCGGCATCGACCCCGAAGCCAACATCCTGTTCAACCAGAGCCAGGTCGCCGAGCACGCCGAGCTCGCGTGGATATTCAACTGCGTCGCCCGCCTGGGTTGGCTCAACCGCATGACCCAGTTCAAGGAAAAGGCGGGCAAGCGGCGCGACAACGCCACGGTCGGCCTGTTCGCCTATCCCAACCTGATGGCGGCGGATATCCTGCTCTACAAGGCCACGCACGTGCCGGTGGGCGAGGACCAAAAGCAGCATCTCGAGCTCGCGCGCGACATCGCACAGGCGTTCGGCAGCATGTTCGGGCGCGAGGTGTTTCCCGCGCCGGAGCCCCTCATCTTCGGCGCCGCGGCCCGCGTGATGAGCCTGCGCGACGGCTCGCGCAAGATGAGCAAATCCGATCCCTCCGATTACTCGCGCATCGGCATGGCCGACGACGCCGACGCCATCGCGCTGAAAATCCGCAGGGCGCGCACCGACCCCGAGCCGCTGCCGGAGACGCCCGACGGGCTGGCCGGGCGGCCCGAGGCCGCGAATCTCATCGGCATCTACGCCGCGCTGGCCGATCGCCCGGCGGCGGAGGTTTGCGCCGGGTTCGCCGGCGCCGCCTTTTCCGCGTTCAAGGCCCGCCTCACCGAGCTCGCGGTGGCGGAGCTCGCGCCCATCGGCGCGGAAATGCGCCGGCTCGCCGCCGACCCTGCGCAGATCGACGCGATTTTGCGCGCCGGCGCCGAGCGCGCGCGGGCGCTCGCCCGGCCGGCACTGGCGGAAGCGAAAGCGGCCGTGGGGTTCGTCGCGCCATAGCCCCCCGGGCGCGCCGGGCATGGACGTCTATCTCCCCATCGCCGAAATGTCGGTCAGCGTGCTGCTCCTGCTTGGCCTGGGCGGCGGCGTCGGGTTTCTCTCGGGCCTGTTCGGCATCGGCGGCGGGTTTCTGCTCACCCCGCTGCTGATTTTCGCCGGCGTGCCGCCGGCCGTCGCCGTCGGCAGCGAGGCCAATCAGATCGCCGCCTCGTCGGTGTCGGGCATGCTCGCCCACGCGCGGCGCGGCAATGTGGACTATCTCATGGGCGCGGTGCTGCTGGCCGGCGGCGCCGTCGGCTCGGTCGCCGGCGTGCTGCTCTTCCGCGAGCTCCGCGCACTCGGACAGATCGACGCGGCGATCTCCATCTCCTACGTGGCCTTTCTCGGCGTCGTGGGGGCGTTGATGGCGGTCGAAAGCGCCAACGCGATATTGCGCCGCCGCCGCGGCGCAAGGCGGCGGCTGCACCGGCACTACTGGGTACACGGCCTGCCGCTGAAAATGCGGTTCCGCCGATCGAAACTCTATATCAGCGTGTTCGCGCCCTTCGCGCTCGGCGCCGCGGGCGGGATGCTGTCCGCCATCATGGGCGTCGGCGGCGGCTTTCTCATGGTGCCGGCCATGATCTACCTGCTCGGCATGTCCACGCTGATGGCGATCGGCACATCGCTGTTCCAGATCACCTTCGTTACCGCCATTGTCACCGTGCTGCACGCGGCGACCAACCGCACGGTCGATACGATGCTGGCGATGCTGCTGCTCGCGGGCGCGGTGGTCGGCGCGCAGTTCGGCGCCCGCGCCGGCGCGTATCTGCGCGGCGAACAACTGCGCGGCCTGCTGGCCCTGCTCGTGCTCGGCGTATGCGCGAAACTGCTGATCGATCTCGTCGCGACGCCCGGCGAACTCTATTCCGTGGCCCCCGCGCCGTGATGCGTTGCCGCGCGGCCGCCGTCTGCGCCGTTGCCGCCGCGCTCGCCGCGGCGCCGGCGCCGGCAGTGGAAATCATCGCCGATCTCAGCGCCCACCGCATAGAGATCACGACCGGTTTCACCGGCGCCGAGGTGCTGTTGTTCGGCGTGCGCGATGGCGGCGGCGACGTCGTCGCCATCCTGCGCGGCCCGCCCGAGACCGTGGTGGTGCGCCGCAAGCGCCGCAGTTTCGGCATGTGGCTCAACCGCCGCCAGATCGAATTCCCCGACGCCCCCGGCTACTATGCCGTGGCGACCAGCCGTCCGCGGGCGGAGATCGCGCCCGCGCGCCTCTTCGCCCGGTTCGGCGTGGGCGTGAACAACGCCGTGCGCCCGCCCGCCGCCGGGCCCGAGGCCGAGGCGTTCCGCGACGCCCTCGTCCGCCTCAAGACCCGCTCCGGGCATTACCGGGAATCGCCCAACGGGGTGTCCTTCGTCGAGGACAAGCTCTTCCGCGCCGTTTTCGCGCTCCCCGCCGATGCGCCCACCGGCCGCTACCGCGCTGAGGTGCTCTCCATCGTCGATGGCGACGTCGCCGCGCGCCGCGTCGCCGATCTGACCATCGGCAAGACGGGCTTCGGCGCCGAAATGTACGAATTCGCCCACACGCGGCCGCTCGCCTACGGCGTGTTCGCCGCGATGTTCGCGCTGGCGGCGGGGTGGACCGCCGGCATGATCTTCAGGAGGCGCTGAACGATGCCCGAAACCCGCGCCCCTCCGCGGCCCGGAAACCGCGAGGCCGGCCGCGTCACCTTCCTCGTCTGTGTCGATGGCAGCAAGGATTGCCGCGTCGCCATGCGTTTCGCCTGCCTCCGCGCGCGCAATACCGACGGCTATGTGGTGCTGCTCCATGTGGTCGAGCCCGAGGACTTCCAGCACTGGGTCGCGGTCGAGAAGCTGATGGCCGAAGAGCGCCGCGCCGAGGCCGAGGCCCTGCTCAACGAGCTCGCGGCGGAAGTGCATGATTTCGCCGGCTTCCGCCCCGCGGTCGCGGTCCGCGAGGGCCGCCGCGCCGAGGAAGTCCTGAAGCTCGTCGAGGAAGACCCCTCGATCGACATACTGGTCGTGGGCGCCGCCCCCGAGGGCGAAGGCTCCAACGAGCTGGTCCGCAGCCTGTCCGCCCAACTCACCAAGCGCCTGACGATCCCCCTGACCATAGTCCCCGGCAACCTCACCGACGCCCAGCTGGAGGACATTACGTAGTACCGAGGCCCGCCGCCCGTGGCGATGAGACGTGCGGGCGAGACGCCCGCGCACCCGGGAAGTCCCCGACTTCGGCGGAGTTGCGCCTCCACCCGAACGGCAAGCGTCAGAGACCCTCGGCGCGGGGGCAGGCGATGCGGCCGCGCAGGGCGACGCGGATCAGCGCCGCCGCCGAGGCGCGGCGCGGCGCCACCGCCACGAGCGGAAGCGCGACGCCGCACAGCACGCAGCGTTTCGCCTCGGGCAGCCGCTCGATGTCGCGCGCGGGGTCGAGATCGGCGACCAGCGCCAGCGGCGCGGATTCGCGGGCCGGCAGCCGCACGATGCCGAGGCCGCGCACCTCGAGCAGCCCCGCCAGCGCGGCGGGCGCGGAGGCGAAAACCCGCGCGCCCGCGCGGCGCAGGACCACGCGATCATCGGCGACCAGCAGCGCGCCGCCGTCGATGAGGCGCAGCGCGAGATCGGACTTGCCCGCGCCCGGCGGCCCGCGCAGCAGAACGCCGCGGCCCGAAAGCGCGATACATGTGGCGTGGCGGGTTTCGCGCCCGGCGGCGCCATCCGCCGCGGCGCCGGCAGGCGTCAAGCCGCGTTGGAACTGGCGGTCGGTTCGATCAGCGCGGCATAGAGCGCGTCGCCGCCTTTCGCGCCGCGCAGCCGCGCGCATTGGGCCCGGTCGCGCAGCAGCCGCGAGATGCGCGCCAGCGCCTTGAGGTGGTCCGCGCCGGCGGTATCGGGCGCCAGCAGCAGGAACATCAGATCGACGGGCCGGTCGTCGATGGCGTCGAAGCGGACCGCCGTCTCGAGCCGCGCGAACAGGCCCCACAGCCGCCCGACCTCGGCGAGTTTGGCGTGGGGGATGGCGATGCCCTGTCCGACGCCGGTGCTGCCCAGGCGCTCGCGTTCGAGCAGCGCGTCGAGAATGCGGCGCTCTTCGACCCCGCTCAGCCGGGCGGCGTAGCGCGCGATTTCCTGAAGCGCCTGTTTTTTGCTCGTCGCCTTCAGATCCGCGAACACCGCCTCGCGGCACAGCAGGTCGGCGAGCGTCATCGCTTGCGCTCCGCCGGGTCGAGCCAGCCGACATTGCCGTCGTCGCGGCGATAGACGACGTTGTGGCGCCCGTTGCCGCTGTTGCGGAACATCAGCACGGGAAGTTGCGCAAGCTCCAGCCGCATCACCGCTTCGCTGACGGTGAGGCTGTGGATCGGCGCGGTCGATTCGGCGACCGTGACCGGACCGTCGCCGCCGGGGCGGGGTTCGGGTTCGTCCTCGTTTTCCGCCGCGATTATCGTTTGGCGGACGATTTCGTTGTCTTCGTCGCCCAGCGACCGGCGGTTGTGGTGGTCGGTGAGGCGGCGCTTGAACCGCCGCAGGCGCTTTTCGATACGCTCCGCCGCGGCGTCGAACGCGGCCTGGATGTTGTCGGCCTCGCCATGCGCCTGGACCGACACGCCGCGGCGGGCGTGTACCGAGATGTCGCTGCGAAACAGGTGGCGCGACTTCGAGAACTGGACCTGGGCGTCGAGCGCGTGGTCGAAGTACTTGGCCACGCGCGCGGCGAGGCGGGTCTCGACCCGGTTGCGCAACGCTTCGCCCAAGTCGATCTGCTTACCGCTAACGAATATCTGCATGTTTCGCGAGTGTCCCCGTATGCGCGGCGTCTCATGCGGCCCGCTACCGTAGCCCCGCCGATGCGCGCGGTCAAATCGCAGGGCCGGCCCGGAGGCCGGCGCACCCGGATTAGCCCGGCCCGCGCGCGCGGTCAAACCGCGCCCCGGAAGCAAGTGCGCCGGCGCGGTCAGGCGCCGCCGGCGGCGAGGACGATTTCGGCTTCGGCGACGGTTCCGTCGGCGAAGGCCAGGCGCAGGACAAGGCGGTCTCCCTCGCGCGGGGCGCCGCGCAGATCGGTGAGAACCACGGTGTATTCGCCGGGGCGGAACTCGATCTCGGCGCCGGGGCCTATCATCATCCGATCGACGACGCGGGTCGCGCCGCCGGGGCGCCCGTCGGTGTCGGAGCGGATGAGCGCCGTCGCGCCGGCGCTGCTCTCGGCGCCGACGAGCATGGCCATGCCGCCGCGGTTGACGAGGGTGAAGCCGACGACGATGGCGCCGCCGGAGCGGCCCTCGCGCGTCTGAGCCCATGCATCGCGCAGCGTTATGTCGGCGGCGCGGCTTTCGGGCGCGGCGCCGGCCAGCAGCGCGGCGGCCGCCGCGGCCGCGAGGGCGAGCCGGCGCATCAGTCGGTCTCGCGCGGCGCCTGCCAGCCGCGCATCAGCCCGTCCTTGAGCAGGTCGGGCGGCATGTAGTCCACATACGTCACTTCGTAGTTCCCGCCGCCATGCGTCAGCCGCAGCACCTGCTGCTCGTAATCCGACGCGGTTTGCTCGAAGCGTTCGTATTGGTGCGGGTCGAAGCGGATCGCATAGACGCGCGGCGTGGGATCGGCGCCGAGGGTATCGACGAACATGTAGAAACTGCTTGTGTCCTTGTCGAGCTTGCTGGCGATTACCTTGTAGTCCCCCTCCGGCGGGTACGGGTTGGGCCGGCCCAGCGTGTCGGTGAGCGCGAACAGCGGCAGCCACAGCGCCGCCGCGCCGGCTGCGACGGCGGGCGGGCGCAACCCGCGCCGGCGCGTGAGCACGGCAAGCACGATCAGCGCGACGCAGCCGACGTGGATCGCGAGCAGCGCGGCGTGGTGGATATCGGGGTCGAATCCGGGCATCGCTACGGGGCCTCCTGTCCGATTTCGATTTCGGCGTCGTCGGGGAAGCGCTTCGCGAACGCGAGTTCGTAGCCGATCTCGCCGGTTTCCGGGTCGCGGCGGACGATGACCGCGCGCTCCTTGTATATGCCCATTTGCGCCGCCGCGTCCTGGAGCGCTATGGCCGTGCGCAGATCGAACGGCACGCGGTAGTGGAGCGGCTCCGGCCCGTCGGGGTTTACCAGAAACATGTATATGGCGCGTTCCGGTTCGTCGATTTGCCAGCCGAGCATTTCGTAGCGCCCGTCTTCCGGCCAGGGATCGGGGTAGCCGAGCGTCGTGCGCGCGACGAAAACCGGGTAGGCGGCGGCGGCGCAGCCGACGGCGACGGTGGCGAGCCGCAACCACCAGCGCCGCCAGTCGCGAATGAACAGCATCGCGAACAGGAACGCCACCGTGGCGGCGTAGAGCGCGTACAAGACGATGGCGGCCATGACGTCCGACACGGGCGGGGCCTCCCCTTCAGCGTTGCGAGATAATGGACTTGTGGAGATCGTGGACGCTGTCCTCGACCAGCCCGCCGTCGTTGTCGAGCGTGAAGCGGACGACGGTGATTTCTTCCTTGCGGCGCGTGAGCAGCACTTCCTCGCTGTGGATTTCGCCGAGATCGCCCTTGCCGGCGACGCGGACCTTGACGGGCACGGGCAGCGCCTCGCCGTATTCGTTGTAGAGATGCACGTTGATCGTGTATTCGCCGGGGTCGCGCGCGCGTATCGACATCCATTCGTAGTTGAGTTCCGAGGTGTCGTTGATCCTGCCGCGGTCGTCGCGCTCCAGGTTGAGCGACGGGCCGGCCTCGTAGATGCCCCAGCCGACGGGCACGCCGTCGGGGCCCATGCCCCACAGGTCGATATCGTAGGCGGTGCCCGAGGGCCACGTTATCTCGATGAGGATTTGCGTGCGCAGCGGCACTTCGTCGGGCTTCTGCACCGGGTTGATGAGAAATGTGAGCAGGAAGATCACCACCACGAGGCTGAACACCATGAGGAACAGCACATCGCGGAAGGCGATGCCGGCGGGTTCGCGGTCGCCGGTCTCGAAGAGGTCGAAGCCGTTCATCGCGGCGCGGCGCCCGGCGCGCGGCCGAGCGCAGCGGCGGCGAGGCCGGGCACGACCTCGACATCGGCGTATTCCACAATGTCGATCGCCAGCCCGCCGGCGGCGCGGGCGAGCATCCGGTAGTGGATCTCCAGCCACAGGCCGCCGAGGATCGCGCCGACGAGGGTGGTGAACAGCGCCACGCCCATGCCGTTGACGATTTGGCCGAGCACGCCTTGTACGCGTTCGAGATTGGTCCCGCCGGCGATGCTGTCGCCAAGGCCGCTCACGGCGATGACGAAGCCCACCACCGTTCCGATAAGACCGAGCAGGATCAGCACGTTGGCGACGTAGTCGATTATCTGGATGGGCAGGAACAGGCGCGCCCTGAGCGCGCCGGCGAGCATGCCCTGATCGAGCGGCGCGCCGGCGGTTTTGGCGGCCTTGGCGCGCAGCTTGCCCACATACTCCGCCGCCAGGCCGGACTCGGCGCGCCCGGAAAACCGCACGATCTCGCGGTTGAGGCTCACGATATGGAACGAGCTGACGGCCCAGAAGACCAGGAACACGACGCCGATGACGAGGCTGATATAGCTCGCGTCGCTCTCGATCACGAGCGCTATCCAGTCCCGCAGCCACGCGATGTAGACCAGCAGCGCGGCGAACGAATTGACGATCAGCCACTTGTAGAGCAGCGCGTTGGGACTGTTCATGCGATTCGCCCGCCTTGTCGTAATCTCCCGCGCCGGGCTCGAGCGGCCGCGCGCGCCCCGCAAGGCGACACTAGGTTTCGGCGCCGTTACGTGTCAAACCCCGCCGCGGCGCGCCGCGGCGGAACGGCGCCAGTATTTCGGGGGCGATCGCCTCGAGGGCGGCGGGCGCAATGCCGAGATCGCCGATCCGCCCGGCGCCGGGGTCGGCGCCCGCCACGCTGTCGTCGCTCAGCATCGCGATTTGGTCGCGGGTCAGCGGCGGGCGCGGAAGCAGCTCCAGCACGCGCGCCTGGAGCGCCAGCAGCGCCCGGGGCGCGGGCGCGAGAAAGGCGCGCCGGCCGGTAACCGCAAGCACGAGCTCGAGCAGTTCGCGGAATGTGTACACGCGCGGGCCGCCGAGCTCCCATGTTTCGCCCTCGGCGCCGCGGCGCCGGGCCACGCGCGCCAGCGCCTCGGCCAGGTCCTGTACATGGAGCGGCTGGAAGCGCGTGCGCCCGCCGTCGATGAGCGGCAGCGCCGGCGCGAACCGCGCCAGCGCCGCGAAGCGGTTGAGAAACTCGTCTTCCGGGCCGAACGCCAGGCTCGGCCGGACGATGGCGGCGGCGGGGAACGCCGCGCGCACCGCGGCCTCTCCGGCGGCCTTGCTGCGCCCGTAGCGGCTGGCCGCGGCCGGCCCGGCGCCCAGCGCGGAGACGTGGATCAGGCGCGCCGCGCCCGCGCCCGCCGCCGCCAGCGCGACGTTCTCCGCGCCCTGCGCGTGGACGGCGGAAAAGCGCTGGCCGCCGGACTCGTGAAGAATGCCGACGAGGTTCGCAACGACGTCGGACCCGGCGACCGCAGCGGCGGCGGATGCGCGGTCGCGAATGTCGGCGGCGACGGGGAGTATCTGCCCCACATCGCCCATGGGCTTGAGAAACCCCGCGCGTTCGGGCCGGCGCGCGGCCGCGATCACGCGCGCGCCGGCCCCGGCGAGTCGCTTGACGAGGTAGCGGCCGACAAAACCCGTTGCGCCGAACACCGTCGCCTGGGTTACGGTCATGAAGCCCTCCGCGCGCGTCCCGCCGCCGCTGCGGGGCGCGCGCCTTTCTACTGGTCCGGCGGCGGCGCGTCGACGGCGCCGCCGCGCCGAAGGCGCGGACTGCCCGGGACCGCGGGCATCCTGCCCGCACGTTGCCGCGCGGCACTGCGTTGGCGGGAAAGCACGGGCGCCGCGCCCTGCTCTCCGGCGCCCGTAGCGTCGAGACGTGCGGGCGGGGACGCCCGCGGTCCCGGGCCCCGCCCGCGGCGGGGTTGCGCTTCCCCCTCGGCGTGCGTTGCGAGGCGCTCAACACGAGCGCCGGCGAGCGGGTGCGCGACGCCCTTCCGCATTCAGACCGTCAACAGCCGTCACAGCCGGTTGAAGGGCTTCCTGCGCGGCTTTCGCGGCATCGCGACAAGGTATCCCGACAGATATCTGCGGCGGTTCCACCTCATCGGACTCGCCGCACCCGCGTCGCCGAGGACTTGCCTGACCGCCGCAATGAACACCGCGTACACACGATTCGCCAATTGAGCCTACATATTCGGGTAGTTCGGGCCGCCGCCGCCTTCGGGGGGGGTCCAGCGGATGTTGTTCGCCGGGTCCTTGATGTCGCAGGTCTTGCAGTGGATGCAGTTCTGCGCGTTGATTTGGAGGCGGGGGTTCGCGCCGTCGGCGCCGCGCACGATCTCATAGACCCCGGCGGGGCAATAGCGCTGTTCCGGCGCTTCGTACACGGCGAGCGTCGTCGCGATCGCCGCCGCCTCGTCGGCCACTTTCAGATGCGCGGGCTGGTCCTCTTCGTGCGCCACGCCGGAATAGGCGAGATTGGTCAAGCGGTCGAAGGTCAATTCGCCGTCGGGTTTGGGATACGCGATCGGCGCGCATTCGGCGGCCGGGAGTGTGGCGCCGCGGTCGCGGCGCCCGTGCGCCAGCGTCCACGGCGCGCGCCCGCGCAGCACGAGCTGGTCGAAACCCGCATGCAACACGCCGGCCCATAACCCCCATTTGAAACCCGGCCGCACATTGCGCGCGCGGCGCAACTCCGCGCCCGCCCACGACTCGCGGAACGCGGTCTCGTAGGCGGAAATCCCGATCGCCGCGCCATCGTTCGCCGCCAGCGCGCCGCATGCGGCCTCCGCCGCCAGCATTCCGGATTTCATCGCCGTGTGCGTGCCTTTAATCTTGGGCACGTTGAGTGTTCCCGCCTCGCAGCCGATCAGCGCGCCGCCGGGAAACGCGAGTTTCGGCAGGCTTTGCAGGCCGCCCTCGTTGAGCGCGCGCGCGCCATAGGCGATCCGCCGCCCGCCCTCGAAAAACCCGCGTATTTTCGGGTGGGTCTTGAAACGCTGGAACTCCTCGTAGGGGCTGAGCCACGGATTCCGGTAATCCAGCCCCACCACGAAGCCCACGGCGGCCAGCCGCTCGCCGAAATGATAGAGGAACGACCCGCCATACGTCCGCCGGTCGAGCGGCCAGCCCACGGTATGCATGACCAGCCCGGGGCGGTGGCGCTCCGGCGCCAGCTCCCACAGTTCCTTCAGGCCGAGTCCGTAGGTCTGCGGATGGACGCCGGCGCGCAGGCCGAAGCGCGTCATCAGCGCGCCGCCCAGGCTTCCGCGGCAGCCCTCGGCGAACAGCGTAATCCGCGCGCGGAGCTCCACCCCCGGCTGGTAATTCGCGCCGCGCTCCCCGGCCTTCGTAACGCCCATGTCGCCGGTGGCGATTCCGGCGACCGCGCCGCCCGAATCGTAAAGAACCTCGGTCGCGGCGAAACCCGGGTAAATCTCCACGCCGAGTTCTTCCGCCTGCGCGGCGAGCCATCGGCACAGCGCGCCCAGACTGATGACGTAGTTGCCCCGGTTGCGCATGGCCGGCGGCAGCAGCGCGTGCGGCACAGCGAACCCGCCGCGCTCCGACAGCGCCAGGAAGCGCTCCTCGGTCACCGGATCGGAGACGGGCGCGCCGCGGTCGCGCCAATCGGGCAGGAGCTCGTCGAGCGCGCGCGACTCGAACACCGCGCCCGACATGATGTGCGCGCCGACTTCCGAGCCTTTCTCGACGACGCACACGGCGCGCGCGGGGTCGCGCTGCTTCAGGCGAATCGCCGCCGCCAGCCCGGCCGGGCCGGCGCCGACGATCGCGGCGTCGAACTCCATCGATTCGCGTTCCATTGCGCCGCCCGCCCGCCTATTATGGGCGTGAGATTACGCGGCGGGGCGGCGGCGCGCCAGCCCCGCGGCGAAGCCGATTCGCCGGCGCGCGGGGAGAAACGCCATGTCCGACGCCATCCGCGCCGTGCGCGCCAACGGCATCGAGATCGCATACCGCCTCGAGGGGCCGGAAGACGCGCCGGTTCTTACCTTTTCCAACAGCCTGGCGTCGAACATGGGCATGTGGGACGCGCAGGCGGCGGCGTTTTCCGACCGCCGGCGCGTGCTGCGCTACGACACGCGCGGCCACGGCCGCACCGAGGCGCCCGCGGGGGCCTACGACATGGCGTTGCTGGCCGCCGACATCCTTGCGCTGTGGGACGCGCTCGGAATCGAAAAGAGCGCCTTCTGCGGCTGCTCGATGGGCGGGATGATCGGTCAGCATCTCGGCATCCATCGCGGCGACCGCGTGAGCGCGCTGGCGCTGTGCAACACGGTGGCCGAATGGCCCGAAGGCGCGCAGGCCATGTGGGCCGAGCGCATCGCCGGCGCGCGGGAAAAAGGCATGGCCGCGCTCGCCGACGCCACCCTCGCGCGGTGGTTCACCGAGGGGTACCGCGAATCGGACGGGCCGGAACTCGCGCGCATCGGCGCCATGATCCGCGCCACGCCGGTCGAGGGGTTCGTCGGCTGCTGCCATGCCATCGCCGGCATCGACTATCTCAAGCGCGTGTCGGAAATCCGCGCCCCCGCGCTGCTGGTCGCGGGCGAGGACGACCCCGCGACCCCCGTCGCCGCGCACCGGGCGATTCATGAGCGCATCGCCGCGTCGGAGCTCATCGTCATCTCGCAGGCCGCGCATTTGGCGAATGTCGAGCAGCCCGCGCGCTTCAACGCCGCCCTCGGAGGCTTCCTGGGCCGCGTCGGCGCGTAGTTCGCGCGCGCCTGCCGCCCGGGCCGGGAACGCCGCGGCGCGGCGCTCGTCAGGCGGCGCCGGCGAGCAGCGGCGCGATTTCGTCGTACACGCGGCGGTCGCCGCACGCGACGATTTTCGCCGAATCGGTCGCCGCGCCGCCGTCCCATCCGGCGACGATTCCCCCCGCCGCCTCGACCAGCGGAACCAGCGCGCAGACGTCCCACGGCTTGAGATCGGCCTCGACTACAAGGTCGAGCCATCCCGCCGCGAGCATCGCATAGGCGTAGCAGTTGCCGCCGAGCTGCACGGCGGCCGCGCGGCGGCGCAAATACGCATAGGCCGCCAGTTCCGCGGGCGCCGCGAACATCGACGGGTCGGTAACCGCCGCCACCGCCGCATCGAGACCGGCGCAGGGCCGGCGCGTTATCGGCGCGCCGTTCAGCTCCGCGCCTTGCGGCGAGCCTGAGAAGCGCTCTCCAAGCACGGGCTGATCGACGATTCCCAGCACCGGCCGCCCCTCGAAGGTCAGGCCGATCATCGCGCCGAACAACGGGAAGCCCGCGAGAAACGCCCGCGTGCCGTCGATGGGGTCCAAAACCCACCGCCACGGCGCATTGGGCCGGACGGCGCCCCACTCCTCGCCGAGAATGCCGTGGTCCGGGTAGCGCGCCTCGATGCGCGCGCGCATGGCTTCCTCGGCGCCGCGGTCGGCTTCCGTCACCGGCTGGCCGCGCCCCGGCGGCGTGTCCTTCTGCGCGATGTCCGGCGCGCGGCGGAAGTGGCGGCGCACAACCGCGCCCGCCGCGTCCGCCAGCGTGTGGGCGAACGCAAGCAGCTCCGCGGTCTCAACCGCCATCGCTGCTCTCGCGCGCCATGAAACGGCGAATCGCCGCCGCAAGGTCCGCCGCCGGCGCGCCCCACGGAAAGCGCGCCCAGCCGCGCCCGTCCGGCCCCGCGAGGCAGGTCGCCGCCGTGCGATCGATGGGCGCATCGGGCGCGGCCGCCGGCGCCGCCATGAGCGCGGGCGCGCGCGCCGCCCGCGGGGGGCCGCCGCGGCCAAGAGGCCGACGGGCCGCCGGCGGCCCAAGCGCGCGGGGCCGCGCTTGACTCGGCGCGGCGCGGCCGCCAGCGTGCCGCCCCCGTTCCGAACCTGCGATGGTCATGACGCCATGAGCCGACTTCCGTTTCTTGCGGCGTGCGCCGCGTGTCTCGCCGCCGCCGCGCCCGCGCTCGCCGGCGAGGGGGTAACGAATGTGCGCAGCGCCGACGAGTGCGCCGAGGTCCACCGAGTGGAAATCACCTGGACCTTCGTCCCTTCGCACGTCGAGGTGCGTCAGGGCGACTGCATCCACTTCACCAATACCCACAATATCGAACATAGCGCCGTCGGCGAAATGCGCGAGTTCAACACCGGCATCATGATGCCGGGCGGCACCGCGCTGCTGCGCTTCGACGCGCCCGCCGAAATCCCCTACATCTGCGGCGTGCATCCGCCCATGAAGGCCACGCTGACGGTGGTCGCCGCCGAGTGACCCCCGGCCCTGCCGGCGCGCGGCATGCCGGTTTTTTCGTGTTGGCGCGGGCGCGGCGGACGTGCTAGCATGACCGCGTCGGCGGGGCGGCCCGCGGGCGCGGCGGCCGGCGAGGGGCCGCGGCGCCGGGGCGCGCGGCGCGGGGCGATGGCCTGCTTCCCGCGCCGCGGCATTCGTCTGACGCGACGACCGCGGGCTCGCGAACCGGCTCCGGCCGGCAACGAAACACCCGAACCCGGGAGGAGAAGCAATGGAGTTCAACTTCCTCAACGCCTTCAGAGGCTTCGAAGGGGGGCGCGTGAATCCCGCCGATCCCTACGAGTCCGGCACGGCGTATTTCCGCTCGGGCGGCCTCGGCCGCCAGGTGCGCCAGCGCATGGACGAGATGGCCGGCGGCTCCGAGCTGCCGCGGCGCGAGTTCTTCAAGTCCGCGCTCGGTTTCACCGGCGCCATGCTCGCCGTCAACGCCGCCACCGGCATGAAGTTCTTCAACGTCTCCGACGCCGAGGCGAAGGAGATGGCCGCGCTCGACGAGGTGGCCGCCACCATCAAGGACCGGATGGGCTACGTCATCGACATGCACAGCCATGTCTGCACGCGGCCCGAGGGCTATGTCGAGGGCGTCAACACAACCCCGCAGGGCATGTGGTTCGTCGATCTGCTCGACGGCCTCGGCAAGGCGATGGGCCTGGAAAACGGCACTTCCGACATGAACGTCGAGAACTTCGGCAAGCTGATCCTCGAGGGCAGCGACACCGACGTCGCCGTGTTCAACCCGTTCGGCTTCCGCGAGGACTACGGCGGACGCGACATGGTGCCGATCGAGTACCAGGCCCAGGTCAAGGAGCGCTGGCCGGCGCAGACCATCATGATGGGCGGCGGGCTGACGCCGAACCAGGGCGTGTCGGAGACCCTCGAGCGGCTCGACATGTTCGTGAGCGACTACAACATCTCCGGCCTCAAGCTCTACACCTTCGACTCGACGAAGGAAAAGGGCTGGTGGTTCGACGACGAGGAGCGCGCCTACCCGATCTGGGAGCGTTGCCGCGAACTCGGCATCAAGAACATCGGCTGCCACAAGGGCATCCCGTTCGGCCAGTTCATGGCGCGTTACGCGCACGCGGAAGACTTCGACAAGGCGTGCGACGACTTCCTCGATCTCAACTTCATCGCGTTCCACTCGGCATGGCCGTATCACGCCGAGCTCGCGGCGCTCAAGGGGTTCAAGCCGCAGCGCAATAACCTCTATTGCGAGATCGGTTCCACCTTCGCCGCCACCGTGTCGAGCCGGCCCGTCGAGTGCGCCCATGTGCTCGGCACGCTGGTGCGCGACCTCGGCCCGGACTATGTGATGTGGGGGACCGACTCGGTCCTGTGGGGCAACCCGCAGTGGCAGATCGACGCGTTCCGCCGCTTCCAGATACCGGACGAGCTGATCGAGGGCCACGGCTACCCGCAGCTGACCGACGAGATCAAGGCGAAGATCCTCGGCGGCAACGCGGCGCGCATGTGGGGCCTCAAGACCGCCATGAACGACAGCGGCCGCGAGGCGCCCATCGTCGATTTCGGCTGAGCCCGAACAGGCGCCCGAAACCGGCAAACGGGGGATGGCCGGCGCCGCCGGCCATCCCTTGCCCCCGCAACCGCAAGCGTCCGCAACGAAGGGCCGCGCCATGCCCGCCTACGAATATCTCTGCGAACCGTGCAAGATCATCTACCGCACCATGCACGGCATGAACGAAAAGCCGGAATACCGCTGCCCGGACTGCGACGCGCCGATCGAACGCATGGTCTCGGCGCCCTATCTGAGCCGCGGCTTCCGCAGCCCCACCGAGGCCCGCTACGCCGGGCTCTCGGACCGTGACGAAATCGCGCGCGAAAAGGTCCTGCAACAGGAATACCGAAAGGTGTGGCTGCCCCCGGAGGTGAAACACAGCCCGTGGGACCACGACCACTGAGACGCCGCCCGGCCCCGCTGGCGCGCGGCCCCGCACGGGGGCGAAGCCCGCGCCGAGCCTCCCGGCCCAGCCGCGCGGCGGGACAGGACCCGCGCCCGCGAGGAGGGAACGCGCCATGTATGTGCGCGATATACTGAAGGCCAAGGGCACCGACCTGTTTACGATCGGTCCCGAAGAGCCCGTCACCGCGCTGTTGAAAGTGTTGGTCGAGCGCCGCATCGGCGCCGCCGTTGTGGCCGAGGAAGGCCGCTTGGTCGGCGTGGTGTCGGAGCGCGACGTCATCCGCGCCGCCGCCCGGCTCGGCGCGGATTGCCTGCACGCCAGCGTGCGCGAACTGATGACCGCCGACGTCATCTCCTGCGCGCCCGACACCTCGATCGACGATGTGATGAACCTGATGACGACGCATCGCATTCGCCACCTTCCCGTACTGGAGGGCGGCGAACTCGCCGGCGTCGTGAGCATCGGCGACGCAGTGAAAAGCCGTATCGAAAGCGCCCAACGCGAAGCCGACCAGCTCCGCGAATATATCCAGGCCTGACCGGCCCGCGCGCGGTTGCGCGGCTACACGTGGCGGGCGAAGCCGCCGAGCCGGCGCCCGCCGACGATGTGGACGTGGAAGTGCGGCACTTCCTGGCCGCCGTGTTCGCCGTTGTTGCTCACGGCGCGAAAGCCCGTTTCCGCGACGCCGCACGCGCGCGCGACGTGGCCAAGCGCGCGCATGAACCCGGCGAGTTCGGCGTCGCTTGCGCGTTCGGAGAAGTCGTCGAGCGATATGTATTTCCTCTTCGGGATGACGAGAACATGCGTCGGCGCCAAGCGGGCGATGTCGCGGAACGCCAGCGCGTGGTCGTTTTCGTACACCTTGTCGGCGGGGATGTCCCCGCGCAGGATTTTCGCGAACACGTTGTCGTCGTCGTAGCTCATGGCGTGTCTCCCTTGCCCGCGCCGCCGCCGCGCCGCGCGCGTTTTTCGTCGTGCCCCGAGACGCCTTCGCGGCGCGCCAGCACGGCATAGACGCGCTCGGGCGCAATGCCCGCATCGGCCCACAGGATCATCAGGTGAAACAGCAAGTCGGCGCTTTCCTCCGCCAGCGCGCGGGGGTCGCGCTCCATCGCGGCGATAACGGTTTCGACGGCCTCCTCGCCCACCTTGCGGGCGATGTCCGGCGTCCCGCCCGCCAGCCGCCTCGCGACATAGGAGCGCTCGGGGTCGCCGCCGCGCCGCGACTCGATTACGGCGAACAGGCGCGCCAGCACAGCCGCGCTATCGCCGGCCATAGAGCGCCTCCGGCGACGTCATCGGCGCGGCGATTTCGCGCGCCCCGCTTGCGCCGAGCTCGATGAAAAAGCACGAGCGCCGCCCGGTGTGGCACGCCACGCCGGACTGATCGACCAGCGCGAGCAGCGCGTCGCCATCGCAATCGAGCCGCAGCGCGATGAGATGCTGTACTTGGCCGGAGCTTTCGCCCTTGCGCCAGAGCCTGCCCCGGCTGCGCGACCGGTAACACATGCGCCCGGTCGCCAGCGTTTCCGCCGCGGCCTCGCGGTCCATCCACGCCATCATCAGCACCTCGCCCGTATCGTGTTGCTGCGCGATGACCGGCGCCAGCCCGTCCGCCCCGAAAGCGATCCGGTCGAGAACCGACGCATTGACGCGGGGGGCGCCGGTCGATTCGCCCTGCACGGCCGGATTCCCGCCTCTAGCTTCGGTCATCGGCCGCGCCATCCGGATCTTCCGCGCCCGCGGCGGATACCCGTTCCGGGTTGTCCGGCAATCCGTTCCGTTCGTTGTAGGCGCGAATACGCTCGCGGCTCAATTCGCGAATCGCGTCGGCGATGGGGCCGAGGCGCGAGGGGCCGGAGAATTGGCCGCTGTCCAGCAACTCCCTGAGATTCGTTGTGTCCATCGACGCCAAGTAGTCGAAAAGTCTCGGAACGGCAGAGGCGCGCGATTTGGGCAGTGGCCCGGCAAGCCCGTAAATCTCCCAAAAGTTTCGCACGTCGCCTATGGTCCGTACAAACGATTTGCGATCGAATCGTTCCGCCGCTTCCATGAGTACAGACCGACGATCTTCCGGCAGAACCATCTTCCGGACACGATCCGCCACCGTCGGCCGAGGCCGTTTCGGCGCCCTTCGGCCCATAACCGACGACCGTGCTCTAACCGGGTTGTCGGCAACCGCGTCGCGACCGAGGTCGCGACCGACTTCGCAAAGCGCGCGATTGACCGGTTTAAAACCGTAGCGGAGAACAATGGAACGCAGTTCCGTATATAGCTTATTGTCCATCGCCCGCAACCTCCGTATCGAGATGTTTGAAAAACTCTTCTGCAAAATATTCATATTTATATGCGTTGCCGGAATAGGTGAAATCGCCGCGCATCCACTTGGGGAAGCCGAGAGAAAAAGGTATTTCGTTGTCGAATACACGCCAATTGTTCTGCTTGGATTCCGTACGGATCTCTTGCAACGATGCTCTTTTCTCCGGTCTGTCCGCGCCTCTGCCTGCGTAATAAGAATCGTTGATTACGATACCCAGAACGTCGATTTCATGACCGCGATTTTCATTCCGGAAGCTGTCGAGGGACTGTCGGAGCAACGGGAATCCTATCGTAGCAAGGTATTCCGGTCTTACAGGAACCAACACAAAGCGGGAGGCGTGATAAGCCACACGAGTGAAAACAGACTCCGTAGGGGAACAGTCCATGATTACCAAATCTTTATCTTGAAATCGGTCGGCGATGCAGCGCGCGAGCATGCGTTCATCCGTTTTCATACCGTTGACAAGATTAGTGGAGAAATCGAATCGTGAAGGGATGAGTTCCAAATTATCGCCTTGGGATAGCGCAACGCCGCCGAGTCGCCCGGGAGCGGATGCGCCGCCGGCAGGGGGCATATATCCGGAAAAAACCTCCACGATCGACGGCTTCCGGTCGCTCAGAAACGTTCGATAGCGCCGATCGCCCATAATGGCCTGAGACAGGTTGGCCTGGGGGTCCAGATCGATGACCAATACTTTGCGCTTGAGGCGCGCGGACGCATACCGACCAAGCAGAAAAGCTACTGTCGACTTGCCCACGCCGCCCTTCATATTGATCACGCACACACAAACAGGTCCTGTGTACTTTTGTGCAGTCATATCGCTTCCCCCTTCATAGATCGAGGCAATCGTCGGCGCCGCGCCGCCGAACTGCTGGCGCCTGTGTACCATCGTCGCGCAACCGTGTCGAGTCGTTCGCCGCACCGGGTCAAGCGCCCTCGACCGGGCGGACGGCGACGCCGGCGGCGGTCATGTGGGCCTTGGCCTGCGCTATCGAATACTCGCCGAAGTGGAAGATCGAGGCGGCGAGCACGGCGCCGGCGCGGCCGTCGCGCGCGGCCTCTACCAGGTGGTCGAGCGTTCCCGCGCCGCCCGACGCGATGGTGGGGATCGGCACGGCGTCGGCGATGGCGCGGGTGAGGCGCGTGTCGAAACCCCGGCGCGTGCCGTCGCGGTCCATCGACGTAAGCAGGATTTCGCCCGCGCCGTATGCGGCCATGCGCCGCGCCCATCCGACCGCTTCGATACCCGTCGGGCGCCGCCCGCCGTGGGTGAATATCTCCGCCCGGTCGGCCGACGCCCATTTTGCATCGATAGCCACGGTAATGCATTGCGAGCCGAATTTCCGCGCCGCCTCGCGCACCAGTTCGGGCCGGCGCACGGCCGCGGTGTTGATCGAAACCTTGTCGGCGCCGGCCAGCAGCAGCCGGCGGATGTCGTCGGACGCGCGCACCCCGCCGCCAACTGTGAGCGGCATGAAGCATTGTTCGGCGGTTCGCGCGACGACCTCGAGGATAATGCCGCGGGCGTCGCTCGACGCGGTTATGTCGAGAAAGCACAGTTCGTCCGCGCCCGCCGCGTCGTACACGCGCGCCTGCTCCACCGGGTCGCCGGCATCGACCAAGTCCACGAAATTGACGCCCTTGACCACCCTGCCGCCCTTGACGTCGAGGCAGGGGATTATGCGCGTCTTCAGCATGGCGCGGCGAGCGCGGCCAGCGCTTGCGCGAGATCGATGCGCCCGTCGTAGAGCGCGCGCCCGCAAATCGCGCCGGCCACGCCGGCGGCGGATTGCCGCTCGAGCGCCAGCAGGTCGTCGAGACGCGCCGCGCCGCCGGACGCGATGACCGGGGTCGAGAGCGGGGCGGCGAACGCAGCGCAGGCTTCGGCATCGACCCCGCCGAGCGCGCCGTCGCGGGCGATGTCGGTGTGGACAATGGCGGCGGCGCCCGAATCCTCATAGGCGCGCGCGAGTTCGGAGGCCGCGATGTCGGTATCTTCCGCCCAGCCCGCCACGGCGACGCGGCCGCCGCGCGCATCTATCCCCAGCGCGACGCGGCCGGGAAAACGCCGACAGGCCTCGCGGACGAGCGCGGGGTCGCGCGCCGCCGCGGTGCCGAGCACGACGCGCGCCACGCCGCGTTCGAGCCACTCCTCGACCGATGCGAGCGTCCGTACCCCGCCGCCGAACTGTATCGACAGGCCGGTTTCGGCGGCGATGCGCGCCACCGCGCCGCCGTTGACCGCGCGCCCCGCGAACGCGCCGTCGAGATCGACGACATGGAGCCAGCGCGCGCCCGCGGCCTCGAACGCACGCGCCTGCGCCGGCGGGTCTCGCGAATAGATCGTTGCGCGCGCCATGTCGCCCCGCAGCAGGCGCACGCACGCGCCGTCCTTGAGGTCGATGGCGGGATACAGCGTGAAGCCGTTCACGCCAGGTCCTTGACGTAAAAATGCCCGGCGACCATGGCCCCGGCGACGCGGTGGTAGCGGTCGAGGGTGCCCCAACGTTCGTAGCCGCGGCTTTCGTAGAGGCGGATGGCGCGCTCCTGCGTCTCGCGGACGTCGAGGCGCATGACGCTGAAGCCCTGTTTGCGCGCCGCGGCCTCGGCCGCGTCGAGCAACATGCGCGCCAACCCGTGGCCGCGCGCCGACGGGGCGACGAAATGCGTATCGATCGACGCGGCGAAATCGCCCGCTTCGTTGGCCGGCGGGGGTTTGACCAGCTGGACCGACCCCACCGCGCGCCCGTCGAGCCGTCCGAGCCAGAGCTCGCGCTCCGGCACCAGAAGCACGCCGCGCCAATAGGCCGAGAGCCGCCAGCGCGGCGGCGGCTCGATCCATCCGAACCCGATGCCGCCCTCGATCGCCTCGACGGCGGCGCGCGTCAGATCGGCGAGATCGGCGTCGCCGAGGCGCTCCGCCCGTTCCACCGCGAGTGCGGGCATCAGGGGCGCCAGCGCACGAAATTGGCGAGTATGCGCAGCCCCGTGCGCTGGCTCTTCTCAGGGTGGAACTGCGTTCCGGCCAGGTTGCCGCGGGCGACGGCCGCCGTTACCGGCCCCCCGTAGTCGGCATGCGCCAGCAGGTCGGCCGGGTCGCGCGGCGCGAGGCCGTAGCTGTGGACGAAATAGCCGTGCGCGCCCGCGGGTAGGCCCTCCAGCAGCGGGTGCGCGCGGCGCGGGATCAGCGCGTTCCACCCCATATGCGGGATTTTCAGCGCCGGGTCGCGCGGCGCCAGGCGCTCCACCGCGGCGTCGAGCCAGCCGAAGCCCCGGTGGCGGCCGTGTTCCCGGCTTTCCGCCGCCATCAGCTGCATGCCGACGCAGATGCCGAGCAGCGGCCGGGCGCGTTCGAGCGCCGCGCGTTCGAGCGCCGCGCGCAGCCCGGCGATGGCGCATATTCCCGCCATGCAGTCGGCGAACGCGCCCACGCCCGGCAGCACGATGCGGTCGGCGGCGGCGACCCGGTCGGGGTCCGACGTCACCGCCACCGCCTCTTCGCCGCCGAGGACGCGCTCGAGCGACTTGGCCGCCGAGCGCAAATTGCCGGAACCGTAATCGACGACGACGACCGTCACGGCGCGGGCGGCGGCGAAAGGCGCGCGGCGGCGCGTTCGAAAAAGCGCCGCTCCGCCTCGGCGCGCGTTGCGCCGACGGCAATCCCGGCCAGGACGTGGCCCCGGCGCTCCAGCACCGAGCAGCGCCATTCGTTGGCGCAGCAGGCGTTGAACACGGCGAGCATTGCGACCAGCGCGGCCGCGAGCTCCGGCGGCGCGTGCGGCTCCGACAGCGCGATGAAGATCGCAAGCGCCGGGAGCGCGGCCATGAAGAACGCCTCCCCCCACAGGCGGCGATACAGCGCCCACAGGAAGCCGAAACAGAGCGCGCCCCACGAGAATCCCTCGCGCACCGCCACCGCGTCGGCGAGCGCCGTGCGGCCGGGCTTCATGTAGAATGCGTATATGCGCACGGCGCTTACGCCTCGCCGAGCCGGCCCTTGGTGGAAGGGACTTCGCCCGGCGCGCGCGGGTCGATCTCCGCCGCCGCGCGCAGCGCCCGCGCCAGCCCCTTGTAGCAGGATTCGGCGATGTGATGGTTGTTCTCGCCGTAGAGGTTCTCGACGTGCAGCGTGGCGCCGGCGGCCTGGGCGAAGGCCTGAAACCATTCGCGGAACAGTTCGGTGTCCATGGCGCCGAGTTTGGGCCGCCCGAACTCGACCTTCCACACCAGCCACGGCCGGTTCGACAGATCGACGGCGACGCGGGTGAGGGTTTCGTCCATGGGGATCAGCGCGTGGCCGTAGCGGCGGATGCCGCGCCGGTCGCCGAGCGCGCGCGCCACCGCCGTTCCCACCGCGATGCCCGTATCCTCGGTGGTATGGTGAAAATCCACGTGCAGGTCGCCCTCGGCCGCGACCTCGAGGTCGATCAGGCTGTGCCGCGAGAGTTGCTCGAGCATGTGGTCGAGAAAGCCGATGCCGGTCGCCACGCTGTAGCGGCCGGCGCCGTCGATATCGACCGTCGCCGTAATCCGCGTCTCGCGCGTCTCGCGCCGAACGGTTGCCTGCCGCATCGAGGAAGCCGCCAAGTTTCGAAAGCGCCGGAGTGTACCGCCTTCTCCGCCGCCGCGAAAGCGCCCCGACGGGTTCGCGGCGTTCGGGAAGGTTGCGGCGCTCGCGGGGGCTGCCATATAATGGCCCGAACATGCGCTTCGCGGTTCCGTTTCGGCGGCGCGAACGCCACGGAGGAATGACCATGCCCTACAAAGCGGCGATGCTGCCGACCCTGACCGATGCATACTTCGATACCGAAGACGAAGCCCGCAAGGAAGTGCATCGCCGGAAGTTGCAGCCGACGAACGAGCCGATGCTGGTCCGTTGCGAGCGCACGGGCTACGGCAGCTGGCGGGTCTATTCGATGCCCGCGGAGCTGCTGGTGGATATTCTGCTCGATATGCCTCTCGCGGGGGCCGTGAGCAGCCGATTCGGGTTGCCCAAAACGGACTGGGGCGATCGGCGGCCGTGAGCGGCGAACCGACGGGCGAGCCGTTTCCCGACGGCGACGATCCGGATGGCGCCGCGCTGTCCGAGGCCGGGGAAATCGACCGGCGGCATTTCGATCTCCGGAATCGGCGGGCGGAGGTCGTGTTGCGCATGATCGATGTCGCCGACGCCGCCGACAAGCGGGAGAACGATTACCGTGTCAAGCAGCTCGAATCGAATGAGCGGATCGCCAGGGCGCACCTGTCGTTGGCGGCGTATATCGCGGTTGGCATAGCTGCGGCGATCGTCCTTGTGTTTTTGGCGGCCTTCGCGATGTTCTTTTTCGGGTCGGACGAACAGGCGGACCGGGCGCAACGGCTTCTGGGCCTGTTTTTTGCCGCGCTCGGTGGCGGCGGCCTGTTTTTTGCCGCGCAGCGCGGGTTGCGGCAGCTGACCGGGGCGGGATGAATACGCGAAGCGCCGACGCCGATCCGCGCCTGACGTAGCGAACGGCCGTCGGCTCCCGCGCGCCCCGCGCCGCCGGCGGTTGACCGCGCGGGGGCGGGGCGCGATATTGCGCGCGGGGCCATTGCCGGGAGGAGGCGGCATGACGAGCAAGAACAACCCGGCGCGCCGCGCCGGGGCGTCGAACAAGAAGGAAGTCGAAGGCAGGGAAGTCAAGCCCGTGCTGTATGTCGGCTCGCTGGTCGGGCATGGGCGCTATGTCGCCGCGCAGGACGAATCCGGCGCGCTGATCAAGGACGCCGCGGGCAAGCCGATACCGTATCGCCAGCTCGGATGACCGCGCCGGCGCCGGCTTCCGCGCGGGCGGAGGCGCTGGCGGCGCTGCGCTGGCTCGCCGAGATGGGCGCCGACGAGGCGGTCGGGGAAGAAGCCCGCAACCGCTTCGCCGCGCCGGCGCGCGCGCCAGCGCCGGCTACGCAACCCCGGCCGTCGGCGCCCGCGCTTGCCGCGGCGCCTGCGCCTGTAGCGGCGCCCGCCCGCGCGCCCTTCGCCGTCGCGCCCACCCGCCGCCTGATCGAAGACGCGCGCGCCGCGGCCGCGGCCGCGCCCGACGTCGCCGCGCTGGCGCGGGCCGTCGGCGCGTTCGAGGGCTGCGCGCTCAAGCGCACGGCGAAAAACACGGTTTTCGCCGACGGCAACCCCGCCGCCGACCTGATGCTCGTCGGCGAGGCCCCCGGCGCGGAAGAGGACCGCCGCGGCCTGCCGTTCGTCGGCCCCGCCGGGCGGCTTCTCGATCTCATGCTGGCGGCTATCGGGCGCGATCGTTCGAGCGCTTACATAAGCAACGTCCTGTTTTGGCGTCCGCCGGGGAACCGCACGCCGTCGAGCGACGAAATCGCGCTCTGCCGCCCGTTTGTCGATCGGCACATCGCGCTGGTTCGCCCGCGCGTGCTGGTGTGCGTCGGCGGCATTGCCGCCAAGAGCCTGTTGCAACAGAGCGCGGGCATCACGCGCCTGCGCGGGCGCTGGTACCGCTTTTCGCCCGGCGAGGGGGGCGGCGCGATCGACGCTACCGCGCTGTTTCATCCCGCCTATCTGCTGCGCCAGCCGAGCCACAAGCGGCAGGCGTGGAGCGACCTCCTGGAGATACGCGCGCGGCTCGACGGAGGCGCCTGACGCGCCGCCCGCCCCCGCGCCGCTGGCCAGGAGCGGCGCCAGCGCCTATGTACACAGGCAGACCGCGCTGAAACCGCATTGCCAAGGGGGGGGGGTAGCGAGTGCGACGTTTCGTATTCGCCATCGGCTTGATCGGAGGCTTGGCCGTCTGCGCCTCGGCGCGCGCGGAGATCGGCGCGCCGGACGCCTTGACCGCCCCGTTCGCCGGCGCGCACGGGGCGCTGGGCGCGCGCGCCGGCGCGCCGGCATGGGCCGCGCTCGTGTTGAGCCCGGCCGACGCGCGGCGCTACCGCGAGCTGTTCGCGGTCCAGGAGGCCGGCGACTGGGCGCGCGCGGATGCGCTCATCGCCGCCCTCGACGACCGGCTGTTGATGGGGCATGCGCTGTTCCAGCGCTACATGCACCCGACCGCCTACCGCTCGCGTTTCGACGAACTGGCGGCGTGGCTCGAGGCTTATGCCGACCATCCCGGCGCGAAACGCATCTACCGGCTGGCGCTGCGCCGCCGCCCGGCGGGCGCGCCGGCGCCGGCGCGGCCCGAGGGCGGCGGCGCGCTGGCCGGATACGGCGAGGTGCTCGTCGTTCCGCCGTCTCCGTTTCCGTCCCTGGCGCCGGAGGAGGAAGCGGGGGGATTGGCGCGCGAGGCGGCGGCTTCGGCGCGGCGAGATTTCACCGCCGCGGTGGCGCGCGGCAATTTGGGCCGGGCCGAGTCGATACTCGACGAGCCGCGCGCGCGGCGGTGGCTGAGCGAGGCGGAGCGCGATTCGCTCGCGGCGCGCATCGCGCGCATGCATTTCGCCGCCGGCAACGACGAGGCCGCGGCGCGGCTGGCGCAAGCCGCGGCGGCCAACTTGGGCGCCGCCGCGCCGGAAGCGCAATGGACCGCCGGGCTGGCGGCGTGGCGGCTGGGCGACCGCGAAACCGCGGCGCGGCATTTCGCCGTCCTCGCCGAGGCCGGCGCGGGCGCCGGGGAGCTCGCGGCCGGCGGCGCGTATTGGGCCGCCCGCGCCTACGACGCGCTCGGCGGCGCGTCCCGCGCCGAACGCATGAGGCGCCTGGGCGCCCGGCATTCGTATTCGGCATACGGCTTGCTGGCGTTGCGCCAGCTGGGCGGCGCGCCGGAATTTTCATGGGACCCGCCGCGCGCCGACGCGGCCGCGGCGCGGCTCATGGCGCGCGGCGGCGCGGCGCGGCGGGCGGCCGCGCTGGCCGAGGCCGGGCGGCCCGACCTGGCGGAAGCCGAATTGCGCGGCCTGTATCCCGACCTCGCGCGGGAAGACGCAGCCGCGCTTCTGTTGCTCGCCGAGCGCCTGAACCTGCCCGGCCTGGCGCTTCGCGTCGGCAGCCAGATCGCAGCCGTCGGGGGCGACCGCTTCGACCGCGCGCTCTATCCGCTGCCCTCGTGGCGGCCGGAGGGCGGTTTCCGCTTCGACCGCGCGCTGGTGTTCGCGCTGATCCGCCGCGAATCGGTGTTCGAGACCCACGCGGAAAGCCGCGCCGGCGCGCGCGGCTTGATGCAGCTGATGCCGGAAACGGCGGCGTATGTGATCGGCGATTCCGACGCGCGCGCCATCCGCGCCGAACTCTACGCGCCGGCGCGCAATCTCGACCTCGGCCAGCGCTACATGGCGTATCTGGCCCGGCGGAGCCACATATCCAGCAACCTGATCTATCTGCTGGCCGCCTACAACGCCGGCCCGACGCGCCTGCGCGACTGGCTCGAGCGCTTCGATGTCGACGACCCGATGCTGTTCGTGGAGAGCATGCCAGCCCCGGAGACGCGCCGGTTCGTGCGGAGCGTGCTGGCGAATCTGTGGATATACCGCGATCGCTTGGGTCAACCCGCGCTTTCGCTCGCCGAGCTGGCGGCCGGGCGCTGGCCGGTTCTCCCCGCCCCCGGCGATACGGACGCATTCGCGCAACTGGCCGCCGCGGCGCCGTAGCCATGCCGGGGATCGACGAAAAGCGGCCCTTCCTGGCGGTAAACATCGCCGTCATGACGGTGTCGGACACGCGCGCGGAAGCCGACGACAAATCCGGCGCGGTTCTCGCTGAGCGGGTGCGCGCCGCGGGGCACAGGCTCGCCGCGCGCGTCATCGTGCGCGACGACCGCGCGGCCATCGGCGCGGCGCTGAAGACGTGGATCGCCGATCCCGCCATCGACGCCGCGATCGCTACCGGCGGCACCGGCGTGACCGGGCGCGACGTCACGCCGGAAACCTTCGAGAGTTTTTACGACAAGCCGATACCCGGCTTCGGCGAGCTGTTCCGCGCGAATTCGTTCCGCAAGATCGGAACCTCGACGATCCAGTCGCGCGCCACCGCGGGCGTCGCGGGCGGAACCTATCTGTTCGCGCTTCCCGGTTCGCCCGGCGCCTGTTGCGACGCCTGGGACGAGATACTGGTTCACCAGCTCGACTACCGCTTCAGGCCCTGCAATTTCGTCGAGCTCATGCCGCGTTTGCGCGAAGCCGAGGGTTAACGGCGGCGCGCATGCGGCGCCACGCCGCGCCGTCGTCGATATCGTCGAGCGTTTCGAGAAACCGGATGCGCGCGCCGGGCGGCAGATTCGCCGCCGTGTCGGCGAGCGCGCGCGGGCTCGACCACGCGACGCCCCGGAACGGCGGCCGCCGCGCCGCGCGGCCCCGCAGGCCGACCAGCCAATACCCCCCGTCGGAAGCCGGGCCGAACACGGCGTCGCATGTCTCCAGCGCGCGGAACGCGGCCTCGGCGTGGCGCGGCGCGAGCTCGGGAATGTCGGAGCCGACGATGACGACCGGCCCCGGCGCCGCGGCGCGCGCGGCGCGCGCCATGCGCTCGCCGAGATCGCCCCCGCCCTGCGGGGCGCGCTCGACGCCGGCAGGCCAAAAGCGCCCCTTGCGGCGGAAGCGATCGGGCGTCACCGCGAGGATGCAGCGCCAGCGCCCGCCGCGCGCCAGCCGGCGAACCGTTCCGCGCGCGCATTCGCGGTAGAAACGCCAGGCGGCCGCCGCGCCGATGCCGCGCGCCAGCCGGGTCTTGACCGCCCCGCGCCGCGGCGCCTTGACGAAAATCGCGAGAACGCGCCGATGCGGGCGGAGCATCCGCCGGTCAACCGTAGAGGCGCGCGATCCGCCGCGGCGGGACGCCGAGAAAGTACAGCGCGAGACAGCACAGGTTGAACGCCGCCCGCCGCGCGACGCCGCGCCGGTAGCGCCGCCCCGAGGTCAGGACCGCGGCGTCGAGCAGCGCGATCCGCCGCCGGCCGAGGCGCCGCGCCATGTCCACGTCTTCCATCAGCGGGATCGGCGCGAACCCGCCGACGCGGTCGTACAGCGCGCGCGGGATGAGCAGGCCCTGGTCGCCCCAGGGCAGGCCGAGCGCGCGGGAGCGCCAGGCGACCGCGCGTTCGAGCCGCCGCGCCGCCGGCCCCGGCAGATCGATCGCGAAGCGGAAAGCCGCCGCCCGCTCCGCCGCGCCGGGGCGCGCCATGAACGCGCCGGCGGCCTCGGCCCAGCCCGGAAGCGGGCGCGAATCGGCGTGCAGGAAGAGCAGCCAGTCGCCCGCCGCTTCCGCCGCCCCGGCGGCGAGCTGCGTTCCGCGCCCGCGCGGCGCGGCGATAACGCGCGCCCCCGCGGCGCGCGCGACCGCGTGCGTGGCGTCGGTCGAGCCGCCGTCGGCTACCGCCGTGTCGCCCGCCGCGCCGGCGACCGCCCGCAAGACCGCCGGCAAGGTCTCCGCCGCGTTCAGCGTCGGGATGACAATGGCGAGCGACGGAAACCGGGGCGGGGACTGCGCGTTCGGCATGGCGCGCATCGTAGCCCGGCATATGCGCCCGCGCCCGCCTTGCGGCGCCCCGTTCCCTTGCGCGGCGATTCGTGCTATTGCGTTGCGCGCGCGGGCCGCCGGTGCGGCGGCGCCGCCGGAACGCACGATACACAGGGAGCCGCTGGCGCCGATGAATCAGGAAACCATGGCCGAGCAGTTGGAAAGACTGCGCGCGGAGCATTCGGTTCTGGACGAGCAGATCCGCGAGATGACGAACGGAGGCGTTTACGACGACGTGCAAATCCTGCGATTGAAGAAGCGCAAACTGGCGATCAAGGACGAAATAAACCGGCTCGAAAGCCAGCTGGCGCCCGAAGCCGCCGCCTGACCCGCGCCGCGCGCGCATGGGCGCAACTCCGCGCGTCGGCGTCGTCATGGGCTCCCGGTCCGACTGGGAGACCATGCGCCGCGCCGCCGAAACCCT
This sequence comes from Alphaproteobacteria bacterium, assembly GCA_965201115.1. Lineage (GTDB taxonomy): Bacteria > Pseudomonadota > Alphaproteobacteria > UBA7887 > UBA7887 > JANQOH01. Next base: position 2,526,971 of record OZ241745.1, on the reverse strand, counting down.
CGCCGAACTCGGCGTCGCGGCCGAAACGCGAATCGTGTCGGCCCATCGCACGCCCGATCGCCTGTTCCGCTACGCGGAAGAAGCGGCGGCGCGCGGGCTGAAGGTCATTGTCGCCGGCGCCGGCGGCGCGGCCCACCTGCCGGGCATGCTGGCGGCCAAGACAACGCTTCCCGTGCTCGGCGTGCCCATGCGGTCGGAGCATCTCAACGGCCTCGACAGCCTGCTGTCGATCGTGCAGATGCCCGCCGGGGTTCCCGTCGGCGCGCTGGCGATCGGCCGCGCGGGCGCGGTGAACGCGGCGCTCCTCGCCGCCTCCATCGTCGGCCTCGGCGATCCGGCGGCGGCGGCGGCGCTCGCCGAATGGCGCCGCAAGCAGACCGCCGCCGTCTCCGAATCGCCGCGCGCATTGCCAAGCGAAACGGCATGACGCGCGCGGGGCGAAGCCGCGACGCGCCGATACCGCCCGGCGCGGCGATCGGGATACTCGGCGGCGGGCAGCTCGGGCGCATGCTTGCGCTGGCGGCCGCACGGCTGGGCTATCGCGCGCATGTGTTTTGCCCCGAGCCCGACGCACCGGCGCTCGGCGTCGCCGCCGAGGCCACCGTGGCCGACTACGGCGACGCGGCCGCGCTCGACCGTTTCGCCGCCGCCGTCGACGTCGTCACACTGGAGTTCGAGAACGTACCGCTCGCGGCGGCGGAGCGGCTGGCGGCCGCCGCGCCCGTGCGCCCGGGGCCGCGCGCGCTCGCCGCCGCGCAGGACCGGCGGGCCGAGAAACGCCTGATGGCGGAAATCGGCGCGCCGACCGCCGCTTGGGCGCCCGTCGGGGGGCCGGAAGACATCGCCCGCGTCCGCGCAAGCCTGGGCGGCGACTGCATCCTCAAGACCGCGCGGATGGGATACGACGGCAAGGGTCAGGCGCCCGTGAACGCCGATACCGATCCCGCAGCCGCGTGGGCCGCCATCGGCGCCCCCGGCGCGGCGATACTGGAGGCGCGCGTGGATTTCGCGTGCGAGATCTCCGTGATCGTCGCGCGCGGCCTCGACGGGCGCATCGCCGCCTGGGAGGCGGCGGAAAACCTCCATGTCGATGGCGTTCTCCGCACGACGCGCGTTCCGGCGCGGATTTCCGCCGCGGCGGCCGCGGCGGCGCGCGCCGCGGCCGGGCGCATTGCCGAGGCGCTGGATATCGTGGGCCTGCTCGCGGTGGAAATGTTCGTGGCGCGCGACGGCGGCGTGCCGGTCAACGAGATCGCGCCGCGGCCGCACAATTCGGGCCACTGGACGCTGGACGCCTGCGCCACGGGCCAGTTCGAACAGGCGGTGCGCGCCGCCTGCGGCCTGCCGCTCGGCTCGACCGCGCGGCTTGCCGACGCCGAGATGCATAACCTCTTGGGCGCCGACGTCGAAGACTGGCCCCGCTGGCTTGCCGACTCGCTGGCCAAACTCCACATCTACGGCAAGGCGGAAACCCGCCCCGGCCGCAAGATGGGCCACGTAACCCTCCTCAAGCCCCCGCAAACCGGCCCCGGCGGGTAGCGCCAAGGGTTACCGATACCAAGCGCCATCGATATCGACTCCGCGGCAACCCCGCCGAAGGGCTTGGGTGCGCGGGCGTCCCCGCCCGCACGTTTGCGGCAGGCGCGGCGCCGCCCCAAGCATCCCGCCCCCGAGGCGCCGCGGGTACATGCGATTCGCGAATTGAGCGTTCGGCATTTGCCGAACGAACGCCCTCCGTATCCCTACCCCGTTTCCCGATGGCCGGATTCGTCCTCTTGCCCGCGACCGGCGCCATGCCGTTGCGGGGCCGGTATCGCCGGTTTCGGGCCGCCGGCCGCGGTCGCCGTTCCCGCCGCCATCGTCCGCAATCGTTTCGCCTCCAGCTCGCGCATCGTTTCGGCATGGCGGCGGTCGTGCTCGCGGCTCCATTCGTCCCACCAGCGGCGGCGGCGCTCGAGATCCTGCTCCATGAGCCGGAGGCCGCGCCATATCGGAACGCACTGCGCGCCGCCGACGCCGAGAGCGATGGCCGCCTGCGCAACGGCTACCCAAATTGCAGCCTCGCGCAGCTCAAGCGTGGCGATGGCGATTTCGTATTCCGTCACGATCATCTCCCGGCGCGGGGCGGCCAACGGTCGCGACGGTGGCAGGATTTGCGCTGCGTTGCAAGCCTCCCGGCCGCAATCGGCCGGCGCCGCCCCTAACCTTGAGCGCTCGCCGGCGCAGTGCGTTCTATCAGGGTTTCCATGCCCCTGCGCTGCGCGTCCAGCGCGGCCATGGTTTCTTCGTGGCGCCGCAAAGATTCGCGCTCCCGGCGTTCCGCCGCCTCCATTGTCGCGGCGTGCGCCTCCATCGCCTCGGTATGGCGCCGGTCCGATTCGCGCTCCTGCCTCTCGAACGCCTGCATGGCCTCGGCATGGCGGTCGGCCTCGGCCTTCATGGTTGCGGCGTGACGGTCGGCCAGCGCCTTCATGGCCTCGTTGTGGCGCTTCTCGTCGGCCTGTATGGCCTCCTTGTGGCGCCGCTCATCGGCCTGTATGGCTTCGTTGTGGCGCCGCTCGTCGGCCTCCCCCTGAAGCTTGAGGCCTTCGTCGCGCGACTCGGCGGAGCGCCGCATGAAATACAGGCCGCGCCATATCAGAACGCACTGCGCGCCGCCGACGCCGAGAGCGATAGCCGCCTGCGCGACGGCTACCCAAATTGCAGCCTCGCGCAGCTCAAGCGTGGCGATGGCGATTTCGTATTCCGTCACGATCATCTCCCGGCGCGGGGCGGCCAACGGTCGCGACGGTGGCAGGATTTGCGCTGCGTTGCAAGCCTCCCGGCCGCAATCGGCCGGCGCCGCCCCTAACCCGCATTTCTCATACGGGTTTGGGGCATCGGGGCTCTGTGTGCGATATAGTGTTGTTGAGTATGCACATATCGCGGCACGGAGGTGTTCCCCGATGCAGACGGAGTGTAGCACGGCGCTGGGCGGTTTTCAACCGGTCGACGGTCGCGCGGTTGTGGCGGCGTTCGACGGCGGGACGGTGACGTCGGACGCGGGGGCATTGTTGCCTGGCCGGGCGGATGCGGCGGTGGGTCTGGTCGATCGGTTTGCGGCCTGTTTCACCGATGGGCGTGCGCGTCATCTTGTCGAGCACGATGTTCGGACGCTGGTCATGCAGCGCGTGTTCGGGATCGCATTGGGATATGAGGACCTGAACGACCACGATGCGTTGCGTCACGATCCGGTCATGGCCGTGTTGGCGGGGAAGTTGGCGTCGCGTCGTTCGGACTGTGCGCCGCTTGCGGGCAAATCGACGCTGAACCGCCTTGAGTTGGGGGGCGCGGGGCCGTCGCGGTATTGCCGGATCGCGCATGACGGCTCGGCGATTGAGGATTTGTTCCTGACACTGTTTGTGGAGGCGCACAAGCGGCCCCCGGCTCGCTTGGTTATCGATCTCGACGCCACGGACGATCGGCTTCACGGTCGCCAGGAGGGTCGTTTTTTCCACGGCTACTACGGCGGCTATTGCTATCTTCCGCTTTATGCGACTTGCGGTCGTCATCTTTTGGCGGCGCGGTTGCGCCCGGCGAATGAGGATGGGGCGGCCGGGGCCGTGGAGACTGTTGAGCGGATTGTGTCGCGGTTGCGGCGGCATTGGCCCCGCGTGCGGATAATGGTGCGCGCCGATTCGGGGTTCGCCCGCGAGGCGCTGATGGCGTGGTGCGAGGCCAACGGCGTCGATTACCTGTTGGGCTTGGCGCGGAACCCCTGTCTGGCGGCGGAAGTCGAGACCGAACTGGCGGCGGCGCAAGCGCACAGCGCGGGTTCGGGCAAGCCGCAACGCCGCTTCAAGGACTTCATGTGGAGGACGCGCGACAGCTGGAGCTGCGCGCGCCGCGTCGTCGCCAAGGCCGAGTGGACCCACGGCAAGGCCAACCCGCGTTTCGTCGTCACCTCGATTGCAACCCATCGGGTCCGCGCCCGGCATCTCTACGAGCGGCTTTACTGCCAACGCGGCGAGATGGAGAACCGGATCAAGGAGTGCCAACTCGACTTGTTCGCCGACCGCACGTCGACGCGGGCCATGCGGGCCAACCAGCTGCGCCTGTGGTTCGCGTCCATGGCTTATGTGTTGCTGTGCGCACTGCGCCGCATCGGCCTCGACTACACCGAACTGGCGGTCGCCACATGCGGGAGCCTGCGCCTGAAACTGCTCAAGATCGGCGCTTGGGTCCGCGTCACCGTGCGCCGCGTCAAGATCGCCATGAACGCCGCGCATCCCTTCCAGCGCGAGTTCCGTATCGCCTGCCAACGATTATCCGCCGCCGCGGCGTAACGCGGCCACTCTCGCCCTTCCCCTCAACAACGCAGGAACAGCCCGGAACGCGGCCCACCGCCAAACGGCGGACCGCCCCAACGCGCCCCGAAAATGCCCGCCAAGCCCCCCGACCACGAAAACACGCACGCACGATAACCAACGACGCACAAACCGCACGACAACCACCCGTATGAGAAATGCGGGCTAACCTTGAGCGCCCGCCGGCGCAGTGCGTTCTATCAGGGTTTCCATGCCCCTGCGCTGCGCGTCCAGCGCGGCCATGGTTTCTTCGTGGCGCCGCAAAGATTCGCGCTCCCGGCGTTCCGCCGCCTCCATCGCCTCGGTATGGCGCCGGTCCGATTCGCGCTCCTGCCTCTCGAACGCCTGCATGGCCTCGGCATGGCGGTCGGCCTCGGCCTTCATGGTTGCGGCGTGACGGTCGGCCAGCGCCTTCATGGCCTCGTTGTGGCGCTTCTCGTCGGCCTGTATGGCCTCCTTGTGGCGCCGCTCATCGGCCTGTATGGCTTCGTTGTGGCGCCGCTCGTCGGCCTCCCCCTGAAGCTTGAGGCCTTCGTCGCGCGACTCGGCGGAGCGCCGCATGAAATACAGGCCGCGCCATATCAGAACGCACTGCGCGCCGCCGACGCCGAGAGCGATAGCCGCCTGCGCGACGGCTACCCAAATTGCAGCCTCGCGCAGCTCAAGCGTGGCGATGGCGATTTCGTATTCCGTCACGATCATCTCCCGGCGCGGGGCGGACGACGGTCGCGCGACGGTGGCGGGATTCGCCCCGTATTGCAAGCCTCCCGGCCGCAATCGGCCGGCGCCGCTCACGCGCGCGAGGGCGCCGGCGCGGTGCGTTCTATCAGGGTTTCCATGCCCCTGCGCTGTGCGTCCAGCGCGGCCATGGTTTCTTCGTGGCGCCGCAAAGATTCGCGCTCCCGGCGTTCCGCCGCCTCCATCGCCTCGGTATGGCGCCGGTCCGATTCGCGCTCCTGCCTCTCGAACGCCTGCATGACCTCGGCATGGCGGTCGGCCTCGGCCTTCATGGTTGCGGCGTGACGGTCGGCCAGCGCCTTCATCGCCTCCTTGTGGCGCTTATCGTCGGCCTTTCCCTGCTGCTCCAATCCCTTGTCGCGCGATTCGGCAGCGCGCCGCATGAAGCGAAGGCCGATCCATATCAGAACGCATTGCGTCGAACCGAGTACCGCCGCAATAACAAGGGCCGCGTAGCGCGTCGCCAGCGTGGCGGCTTCGTATTCCGTCATCGCAATCTCCATAACCCGTTCGCGCGCGCCGTCCCTAACCTCGAGCGCCCGCCGGCGCGGTTCGCTCGATCAGGGTTTCCATCGCCTGCCGTTGCGTATCCAGCACGGCCATGCTCTCCGCGTGCCGCTTTTCGGCGTCGCCGCGCTGCCGCTCGAAAGCCTCCATCGTTTCCTCGTGGCGCCGCATAGATTCGCGCTCCCGGCGTTCCGCCGCCTCCATCGTCGCGGCGTGCGCCGCCATTACGGCGGTATGGCGCCGGTCGGATTCGCGCTCCTGCCTCTCGAACGCCTGCATGACCTCGGCATGGCGGTCGGCCTCGGCCTTCATGGTCGCGGCGTGACGGTCGGCCAGCGCCTTCATCGCCTCCTTGTGGCGCTTATCGTCGGCCTTTCCCTGCTGCTCCAATCCCTTGTCGCGCGATTCGGCAGCGCGCCGCATGAAGCGAAGGCCGATCCATATCAGAACGCATTGCGTCGAACCGAGTACCGCCGCAATGACAAGGGCCGCGTAGCGCGTCGCCAGCGTGGCGGCTTCGTATTCCGTCATCGCAATCTCCATAACCCGTTCGCGCGCCGTCCCTAACCTCGAGCGCCCGCCGGCGCGGTTCGCTCGATCAGGGTTTCCATCGCCTGCCGTTGCGTATCCAGCACGGCCATGCTCTCCGCGTGCCGCTTCTCGGCGTCGCCGCGCTGCCGCTCGAAAGCCAACATCGTTTCCTCATGGCGCCGCAGCGATTCGCGCTCCCGGCGTTCCGCCGCCTCCATCGCCTCGGTATGGCGCCGGTCGGATTCGCGCTCCTGCCTCTCGAACGCCTGCATGACCTCGGCATGGCGGTCGGCCTCGGCCTTCATGGTCGCGGCGTGACGGTCGGCCAGCGCCTTCATCGCCTCCTTGTGGCGCTTATCGTCGGCCTTTCCCTGCTGCTCCAATCCCTTGTCGCGCGATTCGGCAGCGCGCCGCATGAAGCGAAGGCCGATCCATATCAGAACGCATTGCGTCGAACCGAGTACCGCCGCAATGACAAGGGCCGCGTAGCGCGTCGCCAGCGTGGCGGCTTCGTATTCCGTCATCGCAATCTCCATAACCCGTTCGCGCGCCGTCCCTAACCTCGAGCGCCCGTCGGCGCGGTTCGCTCGATCAGGGTTTCCATCGCCTGCCGTTGCGTATCCAGCACGGCCATGCTCTCCGCGTGCCGCTTCTCGGCGTCGCCGCGCTGCCGCTCGAAAGCCAACATCGTTTCCTCATGGCGCCGCAGCGATTCGCGCTCCCGGCGTTCCGCCGCCTCCATCGCCTCGGTATGGCGCCGGTCGGATTCGCGCTCCTGCCTCTCGAACGCCTGCATGACCTCGGCATGGCGATCGGCCTCGGCCTTCATGGTCGCGGCGTGACGGTCGGCCAGCGCCTTCATGGCCTCGTTGTGGCGCTTCTCGTCGGCCTGTATGGCCTCTCCTTGTGGCGCTTCTCGTCGGCCTTTCCCTGCCGCTCCAGCCCCTTGTCGCGCGATTCCGCGGACTGCCGCATGAAGTACAGGCCGCGCCAGATCAGAACGCATTGCACGCCGCCGACGCCGAGCGAAATAACCGCCTGCGCGACCGCTACCCAGACGGCCGCCTCGCGCAGACCGAGCGAGGCGATTTCGTATTCCGTCATCGTGAGCTCCATAACCGGCGGGCGCTTCCGTCCGGAGCCGACTATTGCCGGTTCAGGGATTGCCGGTCAAGGCGGCGGCCCTCGGCGCTTTCGCCGGTCGTTCGTAACCGCCGTGCTTCCAGTTCGCGCATCGCTTCGGCATGGCGGCGCTCGATATCGCCGCCAGAAGACGCCGCGGGCGCGGGCGCAGCGGAAACACACGCTCGCCTGTTACGGCCGCGCCGTTTCGGCAAGATCGCGGCGCGGAGAATACCCGCCCGGCGGCGCGCGCCGCCGCCTACCTGAAGGCCGAGCGCTCCACCCATATGTCGGCGCGCACCGCCGACAGCGGCTCCCCGGCAAGGAGGTACCAATTCGAGCGGACCTCTGCTTGCGGGCTGGCGTCGGGTTCGCCGACATAGTACCACAGGGAGAAAGCTAGGTCGCCGCTCTCCCTCCCCGGGTCGGGGACGGGCGCCCGATTCCAGTTTATTGAGCAAGGCACGTCGCCCGCTAAGCCGATTCCGCACGTCGAAATCATGCTACTCCCAAATTCGGACTCTGGCGCGGAATACGACATATAGTACCGCGTCGCCGATAGGGACGACTGTTCGCCGTTTGCGCTGAGAGAATCGACTGCCGGGAAGGGCTTTTTCGCCGCTGCCGGCAAGGGCTTTTCCGCCGCCAGCAATTTCCCGGCGAGTACCTCCTCCGCCGCCCTGAGCGCCATCACAGGCGGGGCATCCGTTTCGTGCCAGTATCGCCACCACTGCGTCGGACCGACTGCGGCCTGCGTCGGCGCGTCGGAATCCGCTCCCGGAGCGTTCCATACCAGCGTCCATCGGTCGCCTGCCCCCGTGTTGTTGGGCTCGACCGTCCACCGCACGAAATCCCCGCGCGCACCGGCCGGCTTGGGTTGTTGCACTCGGCCCGCCACGAAAGGCCGCCAATCCTCCGGCGGCGCCTTCTCGTTCGCGAATTCCCGCCATATGCCGCGCCGCCCCATGATATCGAACACATACAGGCCGGATCGCTCGAAAATTTCGCCGGGATTGTCCAACCAGTCGCAAACGGCGTCCCACCGGACCTTCGAGGCGGCGAAATCGAATTTCGGTCCGAAGTATCTGCCCTCCTTATACGCCTCGTGGACAAGCGCGACCTCGCCGTCGATCATCGGGCCGGGCGCCGGGCCGCTTTCGCACGCGTTCCGCACGTTACCGAGCCCGTAGCCGAGAAGCGGCAGATTGCGCAATACTGTCCTCTGATCGATGAGCAGCAGGATCGTATTGGCGAGACGCCGCCCGAAGCCGTTGGCGTAGCTGCGGGCGAGTACCGGGCGGTCGTACTCCGGCGTTTCGGCGACGGCCGCCGTCCCGCCCGGCTTCGGCGCTCCTTCCTGCGCGTGCGCAATGCTCGCGAGCAGCGACAGGGAAACGATAACAAACATGGCCCTCATGATCCTCCTCCATTGTCCGATAACGGGACCAATAATCCCGATACGCCGATCTGCGAAGCCAAAATCCAGACTATGAGGGGAAGCAAATAGGCGAACAGATACACGCGAACAGGGCTGTGCGAGCGTTCGTTCCGGCTGCAAATAAACGCAAAAAAACAAGGTTAGTAGAAAAGAGACTATCACGAATACGTTTTCAGGCGTCGTAAACGGCGATTCGCCGCCGGGCCCCGCGCCGCCGAACCAGGACAAGCCAAGCTCTTGGGGAATTCTTACCAGTATAAACAAGGCCAACATACCGAAAAACGTAACGCTTCCCGCGAACGCGTAGGCGAACCGACCCCCGCCGCTCAACTCCGGATGCGGAGCGAAGAAATCCGGCGCCAGCCAACCGAACGCATCTGCGAAGCGCCTCCAGCCCCGGGCCGGCGGCCGCTCGCGCAACGAACGCTTGACCGCCTCCGCCAGCGCCTTCGCGCAGTCGGGGAGCTCGCTCGCCGACAGGTCGCAATGCCAAACCGCTCCGCCCCGCGAAACCGCGAGGTCGTGCCGGCCCGGCGTGTACAGATATTGCTCGTATTCGCTTTCCGGCGGCTCGGCCCGCACGCGGCGGATTTCGAAGCGCTCGCCGCCACGACTCGCGCCAAGCGGCAAAAACCGGAGCGCCCATGCGTACTCGGGAACGCAATGCCACTCGCCCGCCGCTTTCCGCGCGCGTTCGATCAGGCCGTTCTCGCCAGCTTCGGCTTGCGCGCTCGTATTTCCCGGCGGTTTCTGCGCCATGACCGCCCATATCCCCTGCGATTACGAATCGCCCGCTTGAGAATGGCGCCGCCGCCAGCCGATGTCAACCCTTTGTACAGATTTCGGGTGGGCGCGACACCACTCCGCCGACACGTTTCGACAGGTCCCGACCGCCACCGCGAACAGTGTTCGCCGCCGCTGCCCAGACCGCCCACTCGCACAGTGCAAGCGACGCGACCTGGTACTCCCCGGTCACGGGCTTCGCATTCGGCCGGGCGAGTTCGCCTGCCCGCCCGGCCTCCGGTCCGATCTTTCAGCCGCTAGAAGACGTAGCGGGCGCGGGCGTAGTAGAAGCCTCCGGCAAAGCCCATCGGCGACGATTCGGGATACAGCGACCCCAAATTCTTCGCAAACGGGTTCTCGTCCGGGAAGTTGTTGAGGATGTTCTCCGCCCCGATACTCAACCGGAGACCCTCGACGGGAACGTAGGCGACTTCTGCGTCGAGGGTAAATTCGCGCCCCGCCTCATAAAGCCAAGCCACCACATCCGCGTGATACTCCTCGTAGGCGCCGTAATAGTTGAGGCGCGCAAACCCGCTCCATCGCGCCTGTTCGTGACGCAGGGTCGCGTTGAAACGGAATTTCGGGAGCGCCTTTTCGAGCTGGTTCACCCGCTTTTCATCGAGGAACTCTGCCCCAAACTTCTTGACTTGGGTGCTCACGTAACTACCGACGACGACGAATTCCGTTTCGCCGTCTCCGGGGATCGGCGCGGCTTCCGATAGGTCCACGCTGGCTACGACATCCACGCCGCGCGTGCGCGTGTCGAGGCTGTTTCCGAAGAACTTCACTTCACGCACGTCGAGAGCCTCAAAGCAGGCGTTGCCGCGTCTCAGTATCCTGTCCTTCGTTGCCTCGTCTTCTATCGTATAATCCTTCGACAACGCCAGCCTGTCGTCCACATCGATGTTGTAGATGTCGGCGGTTAGCGAAAGCGGGCCGGATTCCGCTATCACGCCGGCGGTAAACGTTACCGATTCTTCGGGCGTCAGCGGCTTGGCGCCGAACTCCACGGCTTCGGAGCAACCGGGAGCAACCGTGCCCGATTGCCTCAGCCCGAAGCCGCCAGTGGGCAGCTCGCCGAATTCCGTGGTGACTTTCGAAAACCGCGACTGGCCTACGGTCGGCGCGCGGAAACCGGTGCTGGCCGAACCGCGCACGGCTATTCGGTCATTCATCTGGACGCGGGCGCCGAGCTTGAAGTCCGTTGTCGTTCCGAAGTCGTCGTACCGCTCGGCGCGCCCCATGGCCGCGAGGGTAACGTTCCGACGCACGTCCGCTTCAAGATCGACGTACGCCGCGGTATTGTTCCGACTCCACGTACCCGCGGTACCCGGATGAAATCCGGCAAATCCGTTGGCACCAACGCCGAAGCCCTGGCTTGCCAAAGGCCCGGGCGGATCGTCGGGGTCGACCTGCGGGCCGGCGCTCCACGACGGCGGCTCGCCGGCGTCGATTTTGAACTCCTCCTTACGCCACTCAAGTCCGGCTGCCGTGTGCAGGGGCGAGTCGAAGCCCGCCACATCGATCTCGTAGGTGACGTCGAGGTTTACGACCTGCTCGGTCTGCGTGGCTGTTCCGAGTTCGAATTCCGTAGGCGTATTGGGGCCCATGCTCGGGTTGATGGTGTTGCGTATGAAATAGTCGATGCTGCTTCGACCGTGAGAGTAGCTGAGATCCCAAGTCACGCCGGAATCGAGGTCCCCGCGAACGCCCGCCGCCCCGGCGGAATCGGCTACCGTTCCCCTGAACGACGGCGTGAATCCGCCGGGGAAAAGTTCGTTGAAGACGAAGCAGCCTTCGTTTGCATCCATGTAGGCCCGCGCCTCTTGGGCGCTGAAGTAGTCATCGCCCCCCGTCCAGCGGGCATCCGCCGGGCTGTCGATCGCCGGGCATTCCGTGCCGTCGTCCGGCCTCAAATCGCCAACGAGACGGTCCTCGAAAATGCCGCCTCGCGTATTAGGATTGCGGAAGAAGAATCCGCCTTCGGTCTCGCGCCCGGAGATATTGCCGAAAGCGTAGATCTCGGCCATTTCGCTCACGTCCATTCCGGAGTTCACGAACACGGTATAGTCGTCGCGGATATCGGGTGCGCCCCAGATTTGGGCGTAGGGTTGGCGGACGTGTGTGTTGCCGCCGGCGATCAGGCCCGCCGCGTCGCCGCGCTGCACGCTGCGCACGGTGGGTTCCGACTCGTGCCATTGCGCGCTCAGGTTGGCGAAACCGCTTTCGGAAATCGGAACGCCGACATTCGTGGCTACCCGGTACGATTCGCCGTCGTTCTCGTATGTCCGGCCCCATTGGGTTTCGATGGCGCCGCCGTCGGGGCGGCTCTTGAGCACGAAGTTGATCACGCCGGCGATGGCGTCGGAGCCGTACTGCGCCGAGGCGGTGTCGCGCAGCACCTCGACGCGCTCGAGCGCGATCGCCGGGATGACGCCGATGTCGGGGCCCTGGGCGCCGTCGGAGACGCCGTTGCCCAGGAAGCTGATCACGGCGGCGCGGTGGCGGCGCTTGCCGTTCACGAACACAAGGGTTTGGTCGGGCGCCAGCCCGCGCAGGTTGGCGGGCCGGATAAAGGTGGCCTCGTCGCTGATGGGCTGCGGGTTGACGTTGTACGACGGCACCAAGGTGCGCATGGCGTCGGTGAGGTTCGTGGTGCCTTGGTCGGTGAAGTCTTCGCCGCCGATCAGGTCGATCGGGGCCGGGGTGTCGGCGGTCGAGCGCACCGGGCGGCGGGTGCCCACCACGAAAATGTCGCCGAGCTCGAAGGCGTCGCCTTCGTCTTCCGCCACCGCGCCGATGGGCGCCGGAAGGGCCAAGGCCGCGCAAAGGGCGGCGAGAACGATGGAACGAGCGAAGAGCGACTGCGTTTTCATGGTCGGGACTCCTTCCGGGCAGGCGTTGGCGCGAATCGCGCGGCGCGGTGTGTAACGCGGCCGTGACTGCGCGTCAACGGGAAATTTCGGGCGCGGCGGAATTTTTTCGGCGGCGGGCGGGGCTCCGCGGCGCTGCGCGGGGCCCGAGCCTGCCCGGGACCGCCGGCGGCTTCGCCGGCATCTTCGAACAGGCGCGGCGGTATTGGCAGGGAGGCGCCCGGGCACGGCGGCGGGGCCGGCGGGGGGTGCGGCTGCCGCGGCCTTTCCGGCGGCGGGCGTGGGGGCGGGGACGCCCGATGCCGGCGTGGACGCCGGCGCACCCGGATGGGGTTGAGTGTCTGTACCGGAATTCGGCAGCTATCGGTACGGTAGAGATCGGTGGGGCATCTTGTCCGCTCGCGCTTCCCCGCCGGCGCCGCGCCTGCTGCAAACGTGCGGGCAGGATGCCCGCGGTCCCGGGCCCCGCCTTCGGCGGGGTAAGCATTTCGGTACAGACACTGAGGCGTGCGGGCGGGGGCGCCCGATGCCGGCGTGGACGCCGGCGCACCCGGATGGGGGCTGAGACGTGCGGGCAAGGGAGTGCGGTTTGTGGTATCGTATTGCGGCGCGGTCGCGGGAAGCGGCGGGGGCGCGCAACCGGGCGTCGGGGCGAACGACGCCTGCGGTTCCGGGACGCGGCGGGCGCGGCGCGCGGAAATCAAGGGATGCCGGCGGGGCGCCGGCGGTCCCGGGAGGGCCGGACGATGCGGTTTTTCAACACGGCGGGGCCGGTCAAGGCGGAAATGCATTACTGCATTCCGCCGCTCGAACGGCTGGACGCGGAGGCGGCGCTCGAACTCGTTCGCACGCATAGCTATTTCGTGCTGCACGCGCCGCGGCAGACGGGCAAGACGTCGTCGTTGCTGGCGCTGCGCGACCTGCTGAACGAGCGCGGCTACCGCTGCGTGTACGCCAGCATCGAGGACGCGCGCACGACCCGCGACGATACCCGCGAGGCGGTGCGCGTGGTGCTCGACATCCTGGCGTCGGAGGCGTCGAAGACGCTGAACGACGATTTTTTGCTGCGGGCGCGGGCGGGTTTGCTCTCGGATTTCAGCCCCAGCTACGCGTTCCGGGAGGCGTTGTCGCGCTGGGCGGCGGCCGATGCGAAGCCGCTCGTTCTGCTTATCGACGAGATCGACGCGCTGGAGGGCGATTCGCTGCTGTCGGTGCTGGCGCAGCTCCGCGCCGGCTATACCGCGCGGCCCGAGGGCTTTCCGCAGAGCGTGGCGCTGTGCGGGCTGCGCGACATCCGCGACTACCGCATCCACACAGGGACCAGCCCGTTCAACATCGCGGCGGAATCGGTGCGGCTCGGCGATTTCACGCGCGAGGAGACGGCGGCGCTGCTCGGCCAGCACACGGCGGACACCGGGCAGGCGTTCGCGCCCGAAGCGCTGGACGCGGTGTGGACGCAGACCCGGGGCCAGCCGTGGCTGGTCAACGCGCTGGCGCGGGACGCCTGCTTCAAGAACGAAGCCGGCCGCGACCGCTCGCGGGCCGTGACCGCCGCCGATATCGACACCGCGCGCGAGCGGCTCATCCTGAGCCGCACGACGCACCTGGACCAGCTGGCCGACAAGCTGAAGGAAGAGCGCGTGCGGCGCGTCATCGCGCCCATGCTCGTGGGCGGGCGCCGCCGCGCCTCTTCCGACCGCGACCTCGAATATCTCCGCGATCTCGGCCTGATCGCGCGCGATGCGCCGGTGCGCGTCGCCAACCCCATATACGCCGAGGTCGTGCCGCGCGAACTCGCATGGGGCGTGCAGGAAGATCTGGCAGAAGAGCTGGAAGCGGAGACCGCGTGGTACGTCGGGGCCGACGGCGGCCTGGACGTCGAGAAACTGCTGACGGCGTTTCAGGATTTTTTCCGCCGGCATTCGGAGCATTGGCGCGACCGTTTCGCGTATCCCGAGGCTTGGCCGCAGTTGCTGTTGCAGGCGTTCCTGCAGCGGGTGGTGAACGGCGGCGGGCGGATCGAGCGCGAATACGGGCTGGGGCGCGGGCGGGTGGACCTTCTCATCGTGTGGCCGCAAGGCGGACGGGTTCGGGAATACGCCATCGAGTGCAAGGTTGTGCGCGATGGCGGCGGGCTCGAGCGCGCGCTGGCGGAGGGGGTCGAGCAAACGGCGCGCTACATGGACCGCTGCGGCGCGGAGGCGGGGCATCTGGTGGTGTTCGACCGGCGCGAGAACCGGAGTTGGGACGACAAGATATTCCGCCGCCGGCTGTGCTCGGAAGCGGGCGCGGCGGTGGAAGCGTGGGGCATGTGACGGCGCCCATCCCGGGATGGGCGCCGCATGAAAACAGGGATGCCGGCGGGGCGCCGGCGGTCCCGGGAGGGCCGGACGATGCGGTTTTTCAACACGGCGGGGCCGGTCAAGGCGGAAATGCATTACTGCATTTCGCCGCTCGAACGGCTGGACGCGGAGGCGGCGCTCGAACTCGTTCGCACGCATAGCTATTTCGTGCTGCACGCGCCGCGGCAGACGGGCAAGACGTCGTCTTTGCTGGCGCTGCGCGACCTGCTGAACGAGCGGGGCTACCGCTGCGTGTACGCCAGCATCGAGGGCGCGCGCACGACCCGCGACGACATCCGCGAGGCGGTGCGCGTGGTGCTCGACAGCCTGGCGGCGGAGGCGGAAACGACGCTGGGCGACGGGTTTCTCGACGATGCCTGGCCCGGGATGCTTGAGCGGTACGGCCCGAATCGCGCGCTACAGCGGGCGATGGCCGCTTGGGCGGCGGCCGATGCAAAGCCGCTCGTTCTGCTTATCGACGAGATCGACGCGCTGGAAGGCGATTCGCTGTTGTCGGTGCTGGCGCAACTCCGCGCCGGCTATACCGAGCGGCCCAGGGACTTCCCGCAGAGCGTGGCGCTGTGCGGGCTGCGCGACATGCGCGACTACCGCATTCGCACGGGGACCAGCCCGTTCAACATCGCGGCGGAATCGGTGCGGCTCGGCGATTTCACGCGCGAGGAGACGGCGGCGCTGCTCGGCCAGCACACGGCGGACACCGGGCAGGCGTTCGCGCCCGAAGCGCTGGACGCGGTGTGGGATCAGACCCGGGGCCAGCCGTGGCTGGTCAACGCGCTGGCGCGGGACGCCTGCTTCAAGAACGAAGCCGGCCGCGACCGCGCGCGGGCCGTGACGGCCGGCGATATCGACGCCGCGCGCGAGCGGCTCATCCTGAGCCGCACGACGCATCTGGACCAGCTGGCCGACAAGCTGAAGGAAGAGCGCGTGCGGCGCGTCATCGCGCCCATGCTTGCGGGCGAACACGGCGATACGTTTTCCGACCGCGATCTCGAATATGTCCGCGATCTCGGCCTGATCGCGCGCGATGCGCCGGTGCGCGTCGCCAATCCCATATACGCCGCGGTCGTGCCGCGCGAACTCGCGTGGGTGGCGCAGGAGGTGCTGGATGAGAAAACCGCGTGGTACGTCGAGGCCGACGACAGCCTGAACGTCGAGAAGCTGCTGACGGCGTTCCAGGATTTTTTCCGCCGGCACTCGGAGCATTGGCGCAACCGCTTCGCGTATCCCGAGGCGTGGCCGCAGTTGCTGTTGCAGGCGTTTTTGCAGCGGGTGGTGAACGGCGGCGGGCGTATCGAGCGCGAATACGGGTTGGGGCGCGAGCGGGTGGACCTTCTCATCGTGTGGCCGCAAGGCGGACGGGTTCGGGAATACGCCATCGAGTGCAAGGTTGTGCGCGATGGCGGCGGGCTCGAGCGCGCGCTGGCGGAGGGGGTCGAGCAAACGGCGCGCTACATGGACCGCTGCGGCGCGGAGGCGGGGCATCTGGTGGTGTTCGACCGGCGCGAGAACCGGAGTTGGGACGACAAGATATTCCGCCGCCGGCTGTGCTCGGAAGCGGGCGCGGCGGTGGAAGCGTGGGGCATGTGACGGCGCCCGGGACACGGCGGGCGCGGGACGGGCGCCGGATCTGTTCGGGACAGGCGCCCGCGGCTCTCCGCCAACGCCGCGCCTTGCGCCGACGTGCGGGCGGGGACGCCCGCGGTCCCGGGCCCCGCCTTCGGCGGGGTGGAGACGTGCGGGCAGGATGCCCGCGGTCCCGGGCCCCGCCTTCGGCGGGGTGGAGACGTGCGGGCAGGATGCCCGCGGTCCCGGGCCCCGCCTTCGGCGGGGTGGAGACGTGCGGGCAGGATGCCCGCGGTCCCGGGGAGTTCGCGCGTTCGGCGGGGGCGGGCGATTCGCGAATCGAGCGAATGCGTATGAGGAACGCGGGTCAGAAGCCGGGGGCGTTGTGGCGGTCGCCGGGGTCGAAGATGAAGTCGGGGCCGAGATCGCTCAGGGAGGTCAGGCCGAGCTGGCCCATCGTGTCGTGGATTTCGCCGCTCAGCATATCGATGGCGCGGCGCGCGCCGGCCTCGCCGCCGGCGGCCGCGCCGTACAGCGCCGGGCGGCCGATAAACGCGAACTCCGCGCCCAGGCACAGCGCCGTCAACACGTCGGAGCCGCGGCGGATTCCGCTGTCGTACATCACCGTCATGCGGTCGCCGGCGGCGGCTTTCACGGCGGGCAGGGCGTCGAGCGCGGCGGGGGCGCGGTCGAGCTGGCGCGCCCCGTGGTTCGAGACGATGACGCCGTCCGCGCCGAGTTCGGCGGCGCGCGCCGCGTCGGCGGGATGCAATATCCCTTTCAGCACGAACGCGCGCGGCCACAGGCGGCGGAACGTCTCGGCGTCTTTCCAGCTCAGCGGCGCGGCCGTTTGCGAGGCAATGAAATCGGCCACCTTGTCGGCGCCGGCGCCTTCGTCGGCATACGGCGCCCAGGCGGCGAACGACGGCATCCCGCGGCGCAGCCACGAGGCGAGCCAGCCGGGATGGCGCAGCGCGTCGAGCCGCGTGCGCAGCGGCAGGCGCAGCGGGCGGCCGAGGCCGTTGCGCCGGTTGCGCTCGCGCTTGACGTGCGTGGGCACATCGACGGTGAGCACAAGCACGGGCATGCCGGCGTCCGCCGCGCGGCGCACCATGTCTTCGGAGATCGCCTTGTCGCGCGCGGCGTAGAGCTGGAACCATCCGTGCTCCGGCGCGGCGGCGGCGACCTCCTCGATGGAGGCGTTGCCGGCGCCGGACAGGACGAACGGGATATTGGCCGCCGCCGCCGCGCGCGCGAGCATGAGGTCGGCGCCGCGGCGCGCCATCCCGGCGAGCCCCGTCGGCGCGATGCCGAACGGCGCCGCGTAGTCGCGCCCGAAAAGCCGCGTCTCCTGCGTGCGATCGGAGATATCGACGAGGTAGCGCGGAACCAGGGCGCGGCGGCGAAACGCCTCCGTGTTACGCGCCAGCCCCTCTTCGTCCTCGACCCCGCCCTCGATGTAGTCGAACACGATGCGCGGCAGGTAGCGTTTCGCCATCGCGCGCAGATCGTCGAAATTCAGGGCGTCTTGCACATTCATCGCGGGGGGCGGCCTCGCCGGTTCCGGCGCGGGCGCGCGCCGGGGCGCGTTATAGCGCGCGCGGCGGCGCGGGGCTATCGTTGGCGCCATGCCGTATCGGAGCCTGCGCGATTTCATGGCCCGGCTGGAGCGTGGCGGGCAGCTGGTCCGGGTTTCGCGGCCGGTTTCCCCGGCGCTCGAAATGACCGAGATCCAGACGCGCCTGCTGGCGGAAGCGGGGCCGGCCGTGTTGTTCGAGAACCCCGTGGGCGCCGGCGGCCGGCGTTTCGACACGCCCGTTTTGGTCAATCTGTTCGGCACGGCGGAGCGCGTGGCGCTGGGCATGGACCGGGGGCCGGAGGAACTGCGCGAAGTCGGCGAGATGCTGGCGTTCCTGCGCCAGCCCGAACCGCCCGGCGGCTGGCGCGAGGCGGCCGCGATGGCGCCGCTGCTCAGGGCGGCGCTCGCCATGCGCCCGCGGACGGTGCGCCGCGCCCCGGTTCAGGAAGTCGTGCTGCAAGGAGACGATATCGACCTGTCGGCGCTGCCCGTCCAAACCTGTTGGCCCGGCGAGCCGGCGCCGCTGATAACCTGGGCGATGGTGGTTACCGAGGGCCCGGGCGACAGCCCCGCCGACCGCTGCAACCTGGGCATATACCGGATGCAGGTGACGGGGCGCGACCGGACGCTGATGCGCTGGCTGCGCCATCGCGGCGGCGCCGGCCACCACGCGCGCTGGCGGGCGGAAAAGAAGCGCGCGCTGCCGGCGGCCGCGGTCATCGGCGCCGACCCGGCAACCATTCTCGCCGCCGTCGCGCCGGTTCCGGAAACGCTGTCGGAATACCGCTTCGCCGGGCTGTTGCGCGGCGCGCGCGTGGAGCTCGCCGATTGCGTCACGATTCCGCTCAAGGTTCCCGCGCACGCGGAGATCGTGCTCGAAGGCGAGGTTGCGCTCGACGATTACGGCGACGAGGGGCCGTTCGGCGACCACACGGGGTATTACAACGCGGTGGAGCGGTTCCCGCGCTTCCGCGTGCGCGCCATCGCGCGCCGCGCCAGGCCGATCTATCTCTCCACCTTCACCGGCCGCCCGCCCGACGAGCCGAGCGTGCTCGGCGAGGCGCTGAACGAGCTGTTTATCCCGCTGATCCGCCAGCAGTTCCCGGAAATCGTCGATTTCTGGCTGCCGCCGGAGGGGTGCAGCTACCGCATAGCCGTGGTGTCGATCCGCAAGGCGTATCCCGGCCACGCGAAGCGCGCGATGATGGCGGTATGGTCGTATCTGCGGCAGTTTCTCTACACCAAGATCGTCATCGTGGTCGATGACGACATCGACGCGCGCGACTGGCGCGACGTCATGTGGGCGGTGGCGACGCGCATGGACCCGGCGCGCGACGTTACGGTTATCGAGCGCACGCCTATCGACTATCTCGATTTCGCGAGTCCGGAGCCGGGGCTCGGCGGCAAGATCGGGTTCGACGCGACGAACAAGATACCGCCCGAAACGACGCGCGAATGGGGCCGCCGCATCCGCATGAGCGATGAGGTTGTGGAAGCCGTAACCCGCAACTGGGCCGATTACGGCCTTCCCGGCAGCGGCCGCCCGATATGGAAATGACGACGCGCGGCCCGCGCCGAAGGCGGGGTTGCGCTCCCGGAGGGCGGCTACCCGAATATCTTGAGGCCGGCCATTACGGCGACCAGGCCGGCGCCCTGTATCCACAAGGCGCGGTGGAGGTCGGCGCGCATGTCGGAGCGGAGTTGGGCGAGAATTGCCTTGGTCGCAGGATCGGCGCGGCTGTCGCGCATCGCTTCCGCGTGCGCCGCGGCCTGGGCCGTTTCGACGCCGGCGGCCTGGAGCCTTTGCGCGTAAGCCAAGGCGTCGAATTTCGGCATTTTGTCGTGAGCGTCCATGACGCAAGCATAAGCTGGCGCGCAACCGGGCGCAACGCCGCGCGGGCGGAAACGTGCGGGCAGGATGCCCGCGGTCCCGGGCCCCGCCTTCGGCGGGGTCGAGCATTCCGGTACAAACGCGGCGCGGAGACGTGCGGGCGGGGACGCCCGCGCACCCAAGAAGTCCGCGCCTTCGGCGCGATAGCGCGTTACGCGGGCCGGTCGGCGGCGATCAGGTATTCGATATTGCCGGCTGGGCCGGCTATGGGGCTTTCGGTCAGGCCGCGCACGCGCCAGCCGGGGCGGGCGGCGAACCATGCGGCTGCCCGTTCGCATGCCGCGCGGCGGACGGCGGGGTCGCGCACGACGCCGCCGCGGCCGACCGCTTCCCGCCCGGCCTCGAACTGCGGCTTGATCAGCGCGATCGCCCACGCGCCGGGGGCGCACAGCGCCAGCGGCGCCGGCAGCACGGTCGCCAGGCCGATGAAACTGGCGTCGCACGTCAAGGCGCCGATGGGTTCGGGCACGCGGTCGCGGCCCAGATAGCGCGCGTTCGTGCGTTCGAGCACGGCGACGCGCGGGTCGTTGCGCAGGCGCCACGCCAGCTGGCCGCGCCCGACGTCGACCGCGTGGACGCGCGCGGCGCCGTTCGCCAGCAGCACGTCGGTGAAGCCGCCGGCGGAGGCGCCGATGTCGAGGCAGATCCGCCCGCGCGGCGACAGGCCGAACGCCTTGAGCGCATGCGCGAGTTTCACGCCGCCGCGCGAGACCCAGGGGCAGCCGCGCCGGCGCACCGCCAGCGGGGCGCCGGCCGCGATTTGCCGTCCCGGCTTGTCGAGGCGGCGGTCGCCGCTGTACACGGCGCCGGCCATGACAAGCGCCTGCGCGCGTGCGCGGCTTTCGGCGAGTCCGCGCGCGACCAGCAGCGCGTCGAGCCTTTGCCGCGCCGCGCGCGCCATGCCGCCTCGCGTTCAGCGCCGCCGGGCGACGGCGAAGCGCGCCGCCTCGCGCAACGGGTCGGCGCGGGAATCGAAGCGCGCGAGCGCGGCGATGGCGTCCTCCGCCAGCGCCCCGGCGCGGGCCCGCGCCGCCGGCGCGCCGAGCAGCGCGACGAAGGTGGCCTTGCCGGCGCGCGCGTCCTTGCGCACCGCCTTGCCGGCCTCGCGCGCGTCGCCGCCGGCGTCGAGCAGGTCGTCGGCGATCTGGAAGGCGAGGCCGAACGCCGCGGCATAGGCGCGCAGCGCGCCGCGGTCGGCGTCTCCGGCCCCGGCGAGCAACGCGCCGGTTTCGCACGCGGCGCCGATCAGCGCGCCGGTTTTCATGCGCTGGACGCGCGCGAGATCGCCCGGCGCCAGCGCGCGGCCCTCGGCCTCCAGGTCCATCGACTGGCCGCCGGCCATGCCGTCGGCGCCGGCGGCGCGCGCCAGCGCGAGCACAAGCGCGGCGCGGACGCCGGCGTCGGGGTGGGTTTCCGGCGCCGCCAGCGTTTCGAACGCCAGTGTCAGCAGCGCGTCGCCGGCGAGAATCGCCGTCGCCTCGTCGAAGGCGATGTGGGCGGCGGGGCGGCCGCGGCGGCGGTCGTCGTCGTCCATCGCCGGCAGATCGTCGTGCGCCAGCGAGTAGCAATGTACGAGTTCGACCGCGGCGGCGGCGCGCAGGGGGCCGGCGCCGCGCGCGCCGAACAGCGCCGCGCATTGCAGGGCGAGGAAAGGCCGCAGGCGCTTGCCGCCGCCGAGGCAGGCGTGACGCATGGCGCGCCGCAGGCGCTCCGCCGGGCCGCCGGGCGCGCTTGCGAGCAGCGCGGCGAGGGTGGTTTCGACGGCGCCGGCGGCGGCTTCCAGCGCCGGGCCGAGCGCAGTCAACAAGACGTCCCGGCCGGGTCGTCGAGCGGCTCGCCGGAGACCGCGCCATCGTCGGCGATGGCGATGCGGCTCACGCGCTGTTCGGCGAGGCGGAGCTTGCCGTCGCAGTGGCGCTTGAGCGCGGCGCCGCGCGCATAGGCGGCGATGGCTTCCTCAAGGCCGATCTCGCCGCGTTCGAGGCGCTGGACGATGTCCTCGAGCTCGGCCATCGCCTGCTCGAAGGTCATCGCCGCGATGTCCTCGAACTCGCCGCCGCGCCGTTCTTCGCTCACCGCCGCGCCCCGCCGTACCGCTTCGCCGCGGCGTTATAGCCGCGGGCGCGGCGCGGCGCAAGGTCTTGTACGGGGTCGCGGCGCGCGGCGGGTTTGCCGGCGCGTCTCCACCGTACCGAAGGTCGACATGAGGGGCGCGCCCGCGCCTTCCCGCCAACGCCGCGCCGCGCGGAAACGTGCGGGCGGGGACGCCCGCGCACCCGGGAAGTTCGCGCCTCCGGCGCGGGCAAGCGTTCCGGCTCAGGCTGCCCGGCGGCGGGGCGCGGCGGCGGCGAGGGCCTCGAACAGGCGGGCGCGTTCCTTTTGCGCTTCGGCGATCGCCTTTTCCTTGACGTGGCCGAAGCCGCGAATGCGCTCGGGCAGCGCGGCGATTTGCGCGGCGACGGGCAGGGTTTCCGCCGACAGATCTTCCGTCAGGCGCGCGATGTCGGCGAGGTATTCGTCGCGGATCCGCCTCTCCTCGCGGCGTTCGCGGGTGCGGCCGAACGGGTCCCACGGCGTTTCGCGCAGGCCCTTGAGACGCGCCAGCGCGCGGAAGGCCCACAAGACCCACGCGCCGTATTCGCGCTTTTTCAGGCGGCCCGTGCGCGCATCGCGGGCGGCGAACAGCGGCGGCGCCAAGTGGACGCGAAGCTTGTAATCGCCCTCGAACGCCGCGCCGATCGCGCGCGCGAACTCGCCGTTCGCGTAGAGCCGCGCGACCTCGTATTCGTCCTTGTAGGCCATGAGCTTGAACGCGCCGCGCGCGACCGCTTGCGCGAACGCGTCGCCGCGCCCGAGCCGCGCCTCCGCCGCGCGCGCCGCCGCGGCGATGGCGCGGTAGCGCTCCGCATAGGCGCCGTTCCGGTATTCCGCCAGGAACGCCGCGCGTTTTTCGATCGCCTCGTCGAGCGTCGCGGCGACGTCTTCCGCGGCGGGGCGGGGCATGGCGGCGCGCACCGCGTCCGGGTCGTGCGCGGCGAGCCGCCCGAGCCGGAAGGCGCGGATGTTGAACGCGGCGGCGACGCCGTTGAGTTCGATCGCGCGCTCGATCGCCGCCGCCGAGAGCGGCAGCCCGCCGCACTGATATGCGTAGCCGACCGCGAGCATGTTGGCGCCGATGGCGTCGCCGGTCAGCGCCAGGGCAATGCGCGTGGCCTCCGTCAGGTGGGCGCGTTCGGCGCCCAGGTGCGCGGCCAGCCCGCGCGCGAGAAAACCGCCGTCGAGTTTCATGTCGGCGTCGCGCTGGAAGCCCGGCGGCGGGGTCATGGTGGTGTTGAGCACGGCGCGGGTGCGGCCGGGGTCGAGGGCGCGCACCGCGGCGGGCGCGGTGGCCGCCACGATGTCGCAGCCGAGCAGCAGGTCGGCCTCGCCGAGCCCGATGCCGGCGGCCGGGGACGCCGCGGGATCGGCGACGATCTTCAGGTGGCTATAGACGGCGCCGTTCTTTTGGCTCACGCCGGTCATGTCGAACACCGAGGCGCCCTTGCCCTCGATATGCGCGGCCATGCCGAGCACCGCGCCGACGGTGATGACGCCCGTTCCGCCGACGCCGGCGATCAGCACGTCCCATTCGGGATCGGCGGAGGGAAGCGCGGGCTCCGGCAGGTTCGCAAACGCCTCGGCCGGCAGCGCCGCGGGAGCGGGCTTGCGCGGCGCGCCGCCGAGCACGGTGACGAAACTGGGGCAGAAGCCGCGCACGCAGGAATAGTCCTTGTTGCAGCTCGACTGGTCGATTCGCCGCTTGCGCCCGAACTCGGTTTCGAGCGGGTGGATGGACACGCAATTGGCTTCGTCGGAACAGTCGCCGCAGCCTTCGCAGACCAGCGGGTTGATGAAGACGCGCTTCGCGGGGTCGGCGAACGCGCCGCGCTTGCGCCGCCGGCGTTTTTCCGCGGCGCAGGTCTGTTCGTACACGATGGCGGTGACGCCCTGCGCGAGGCGCATGTCGCGCTGGACGGCGTCGAGCGCCTCGCGCCCATGCACGCGCACGCCGGCGGGGATGTCGGAGAGGCCCTGGAACTTCTCAGGATCGTCGGACACGACGGCGACCCTGCGCACGCCTTCGTCGAGCAGCTGGCGCGCGATGGCGCCGACGCCGAGCGACCCTTCCACGGGCTGGCCGCCGGTCATCGCCACGGCGTCGTTGTAGAGGATCTTGAACGTGACGTTGGCGCCGGACTGAACGGCGGCGCGGACGCCGAGCGACCCCGAATGGACATAGGTGCCGTCGCCGAGATTCTGGAAGACGTGGGGCGTTTCCGTGAACGGCGCGAGGCCCGTCCACGGCGCGCCCTCGGCGCCCATGTGCGGCAGCGACAGCGTGTTGCGCTCAGGCATCATGAGCGCCATGCCGTGACAGCCGATGCCCGCCAGCGCGGCCGAGCCGTCCGGCACCCTGGTGGATGTGTTGTGGGGGCAGCCGGAGCAGAAATACGCCGAACGCGCGACGCCGCCCGACAGCGGCGGCAGGTTGCGGCCGACGCGGGCGCGCAGCGCGGCGAGGCGTTCGCCGAGCGCCGAATCGAGCGCGCCGGCGGCCTCGAGCCGCGCGCCGATGGCGGCCGCGACCCCGGCGGCCTCGATGGGCTCGTCGGACGGAAGCAGCATCCGCCCCTCGCCGTCGCTCTTGCCGACGATCGCCGGGCGCGGCTCGCGGCCGTAGAACAGCGCTTTCGCCTGGTCTTCCATGACCGGGCGTTTTTCCTCGACGAACAGGAGCTCGGGGCCGCGCGCGGCGAACTCGGCCAGCCCCTCGGGCTCCAGCGGCCAAACCATCGCCGCCTTGTACACGCCGACGCCCAAGGCGCGCGCCGCCTTCTCGTCGATGCCCAGAATACGCAGGGCCGCCAGCGTATCGAGCAGGGCCTTGCCGGCCGACACGATGCCGAGGCGCCCGGGGCGCGCGGCGCCGAAGACCGGGCGATCGAGCCGGTTGGCGCGGACATAGGCCCGCGCGCGCGGCAGCTTGTAGCGCGCCACCCGGTTGTCCTGCCCCTGCGGGTCGTATTCCGGGCGGATATGGACGCCCCCGGGCGCCTCCGGCGCGTCGGCGGGGAGGACGACGGAAACGCGGGCGGGATCGACCTCCGCCGTGGCCGTCGCGGTAATGGTTTCGTTTACCGTCTTGAAGCCCGTCAGCGCGCCGGAAAAACGCGACATGGCGAAGCCGTGCAGGCCGAGATCGAGATAGTCCTGCACGCTGGAGGGATAAAGCAGCGGGATGTTGGCGGCGATCATCGCCTGGTCGGACTGATGGCCGAGCGACGACGATTTGCCGTTGTGGTCGTCTCCGCACACGACGAGTACGCCGCCGTTGGGGTGCGTGCCGGCGAAGTTGGCGTGTTTCAGCGCGTCGCCGGAGCGATCGACGCCGGGGCCCTTGCCGTACCATACGGCGAAGACGCCATCGACCTTGCGGCCCGGCAAAAAATCCAGCTGCTGCGTGCCCCACACGGCGGCCATCGCCAGGTCTTCGTTGAGGCCGGAGCGGAACAGGATGTCGTTGGCCTGCAAATGCGCCGCCGCGCGCCACAGCGCGGCGTCGTAGCTGCCGACCGGCGAGCCGCGGTAGCCCGAGATGAAGCCCGCCGTGTTCAGCCCCGCCGCGCGGTCGCGCTTGCGCTGCGCGATCGGCAGGCGCACCAAGGCCTGCACGCCGGAGATGAACACCCGGCCCTTGTCGAGCGTGTATTTGTCGTCGAGCGCGATGCGCGCCGCCGCGTCGCCGTCCATGATCGGCATCCTCCACATGCTGCGGGCCGGCCGCGGCGCGTCGGGTCGCCCGCCGGCGCCGCGCAGTGTATAGAAGAGCGCCGCCGCGGGCCAGAGCGCGCCGGCGGCGCGTCCGCGGGCGCTCGCGGCGCCGACAACGACTGGAGCGAGGGAGACATACGCAATGACGCAGGATCTGCTGGTCTCGGTCGAAAACCGGGTCGCGACCCTGACGATGAACCGGCCCGACCGCCGCAACGCGCTGTCGCCGGCAATGCTCGACGCGATGCTCGAGGCGCTCGGCAACGCGGCCGACGATTCGGCGATCGGCGCGGTCGTGCTCACCGGCGCGGGCGGCGCGTTTTGCGCCGGCGGCGACGTCAAGGCGATGGCCGAGGGAACCGAGTTCTCCGAGACCGGACTGGAGGGCAAAACGCGCGCGCTGCGCCGGAGCATGGAGACGGCGCGCCTGCTGCACGAGATGCCGAAGCCCACGCTGGCCGCGATACCCGGCGCGGCGGCCGGGGCGGGGCTGTCGCTCGCGCTGGCCTGCGACCTGCGCATCGCGTTGGAAACGGCGAAGATTACCACCGCGTTCGCCCGCGTCGCCTATTCGGGGGATTTCGGCGGCAGCTGGTTCCTGTCGAAAATCGTGGGCACGGCGAAGGCGCGCGAGCTCTACTATCTGGCGCCGATCATGACGGGCGCCGAGGCGGCGGCGGCGGGGGTCGTCAACCGCGCCGCGCCGGAGGCGGAGTTCGACGCGGTCGTGCGCGAAACCGCGAACGCGCTCGCCAACGGCCCGGCGATCGCGCTGGGCTACATGAAGCGCAACATGAACGCGGCGGAGCATCTGCCGCTGGCCGCGTGCCTCGACCAGGAGGCGCTTCACCACACGCGCTGCGGCATGACCGACGACCACAAGGAAGCGGCGGCGGCGTTCGTGGCCAAGCGCGCCCCGGTCTTCCACGGGCGCTGAGGCGGCGCCATGAACGAAAACGCAAAACCGGTCTTTCTCGTAACCGGGTTGGGCGAAGGCACGGGCGGCGCGGCCGCGCGGCGATTCGCGCGCGGCGGCTACCGCGTCGCCATGCTGGCGCGCACGGCGGAGCGCCTGCGGCGCTTCGAGGCGGAACTGCCGGGGGCGCGCGGCTACGAATGCGACGTGGCCGACCTCGACCGCCTCGCCGCCGTTCTGGCCCGGGTCAAGGATGAGATGGGGCCGCCGCGGGTCGTGCTGCACAACGCGGTGGGCGGCGGCTGGATCCCGTTTCTCGACGCCGACCCGGCGCTGCTCGAACGCAATTTCCGCATCAACGTCACGGCGCTGTTTCATCTTTGCCGCGCGGCTATCCCCGACATGCTCAAGGGCGGCGGCGGCGCCGTTTTGGTCACCGGCAACACATCGGCGCATCGCGGCAAGCCGCACACGCCGATATTCGCGCCGACCAAGGCCGCGCAGCGCATTCTCTGCCAGTCGCTGGCGCGCGATTTCGGCCCGAAAGGCGTTCACGTCGCCTATGTGACGGTCGATGCGCTGATCGACACGCCGTGGACGCGCCCGCGCCTCGCGGCCGGCAAGCCCGACGATTTCTTTGTCAAGCCCGAAGCCATCGCCGACGAAATGTTCCACGTCGCGCATCAGGACCGCTCCGCGTGGTCGTTCGACGTGGAGTTGCGGCCGTTCGGCGAGGTCTGGTAACGGCGCGCCATCGCTCGCGCCAGCGAAAGGATACCCCGGAATGAACAATCCCGCGGACACCGCCGCCGACCTCGAGGCGCTGCGCGCGCTCGACACGCCGTCGGTGTGCAACGCCATCGAGCTCGTGGCGCCCGAACGGCGCGCGCGCGGCTTCACGACGCGAACGCTGCACTGCGTCCGCCCGTCGCTCGGCGCGATGGTGGGATACGCGCGCACCGCGACCGTGCGCGCGAAGGAGCCCGCCGCCGCCCCGCCCGGGGCGGTGCGCGAAAAACGCTTCGCCTATCTCGATTATCTCGAATCGGGGCCGGGGCCGACGGTGAGCGTCGTGCAGGACCTCGACGGCGGCGAGGCGGGCTTCGGCTCGTTCTGGGGCGAGGTCAACAGCAACGTCCACAAGGCGCTCGGCTGCTTGGGAACGATCACCGACGGCAGCGCGCGCGACCTCGATGTATTGGCGGAGGGCTTCCAGATCCTGTGCGCGGTCGTCGCGCCGAGCCACGGATACATCCATCTCGAGGAGTTCGGCTGCCCGGTCCGGATCGCGGGCATGGCGGTGGAGTCGGGCGATCTGATCCACGCCGACCGCCACGGCGCGGTTGTCGTTCCGGCCGGGCAGGCGCGGGCGGTGGCGGACGCCGCCGCGCTGGTCGCGCGCCGCGAGGCCGTGATCCTCGCCGCCGCCCGCGCCCCCGCCGCCAACGCCTCCGCCATCAAGCGGGCGATGATCGAATCGGCGAAAGTATCGTGACGGGCCGGCGCGCAGGATAACGGCAATGTCGGTTAAGGATCTGTTCGGACAGGGATTCGCGGAAGCGATAGGGCGTTATCGTGCGCAGAACCCGATGACTCCGGCTTTGCGCCTTTGCGCTTTCGTGACGATGCCATGCCTTGTATTGGCGACGTTCGGGGGCCATGAGCCGTCGTCGCCGATCGCCATCGTATTGCTTGTCATCGCGGCTGTTCCCATATTAATGGCTGCGGTCGGTTATTTCGTTTTGCTCTTCTTCGACCGCGAAAAATTTCAGTCGGAGCCGTTTCGGTTGCGTCAACAGGAAGTAAAAATGGATCAAGAGAAGGGAGAATCCGAAGAAGACAGCATAAAAGAAGGGGTAAAACCATCCGATACGGAGTTCACGAAGTCAACCGGCGGCGAGGGAGGCAGGCAATGAGCAGAAAAGCATACATATTTACTTACAACGACGAGGTAGGAAGCCG
Organism: Alphaproteobacteria bacterium; assembly: GCA_965201115.1. Classification (GTDB taxonomy): domain Bacteria; phylum Pseudomonadota; class Alphaproteobacteria; order UBA7887; family UBA7887; genus JANQOH01. Next base: position 2,498,548 of record OZ241745.1, on the reverse strand, counting down.
TGAGGAGCTGAAGGAATACATCGATGGCGTCCCGGAAATCCTGAACTGGCGCTTCGATATGCAGCACGCGTTCTATCTGGTGTCCGAACTCGACGCGGAACAGCTGGCGGGCAAGATCCGGGAGTACAGCGGGCGCAAGGGCCGTTTCCTGATCGCCGAGATCCACCGCAACAAGCAGGGCTGGCTGCCCGAGAAGACATGGCGGTTTATCGAACGAAAACATGTACCGAACGAGCGAGCCGAGCCTGAAGCCGCCGGCGAGCCGGCGGCCTGACCGGCGGCGCGCGGCGTTACGCGGGATGCATGACTCGGCCCCGCGTTCGCTTGTTTGTCGAGCCGCCGTTGGCGGCGGGGGCGCGGGCTGCGCTGACGGAAAGCCAGGCGCGGCATGTGCGCCGCGTCATGCGGCTCGGCGCGGGGGCGGAGATAGCGCTGTTCAACGGGCGCGACGGCGAGTGGGCGGCGCGGATTGCGCCCTCCGGGCGCCGGGGCTGCGCGGCGGAGGCGGTGGCGCGCCTGCGCCCGCAACCGCCCGCGGCGGGGCCGGTATTGGCGTTCGCGCCGCTGCGCCCGGCGCGCACCGAGCTGCTGACGGAGAAAGCCACGGAACTGGGCGCGCGCATACTGCGCCCGGTGACGCTCCGGCGCGCGCGCGGCGCGCGGGCGCGGCCCGAACGGCTGCGCGCGCACGCTGTCGAAGCCGCGGAGCAATGCGGCCGTCTCGACGTCCCCGCAATCGCCGACACCGTGTCGCTGGCGGAGCTGCTCGCCCGCCCCGGCCCCGTGGTGTGGGGCGACCCCGCCGGTCCGCCGGCGGCGCGCGCGCTGGCGGCGCCGGCGCTCGCCGCCGCGCCCGGCGGCCCGACCCTGCTGGTCGGCCCCGAAGGCGGTTTCGAAGACGACGAATTGCGCGCGCTGGCGGCGCGGGAGGGCGCGCGGCCGGCATCGCTCGGGCCGCTCGCGCTACGCGCCGAAACCGCCGCCATCGCGCTCCTCGCCGTGTGGGCGGCGGTCGCGGGGCCGGATGTGCTACGATGGCGCGGCGCGACCGATGCGGCGGAGGCCGGAGATGCGCGTCGCGATCTACCGCGGCCCGCGCCGTAGCGAATCGCGGCGGACCTTGGCGTTGTCCGATTCATTCAATGTGGAGAAGCGAAACATGACATCTACCGCTCGCAGGATCGGGAAGTTCCTCGCCGCGGCGGCGCTTGCGGCTTACGGCGCCTTGGGCCTCGCCGGGGCGGGCGCCGCCGAAACGGCGGCGCGGCTCGAGGCGCTCCCGCCGAGCACGGCTTACGGCGACTATGCCGTCGGCGCGGAGATCGGCTTCGCCGTGGACAACCGGCAGCGCTTCGATCCGTGGAACACCGCCTATGCCAGCGACGCCTACCGGGCCATGCTGCGCAAGGTGGAAGCCTCGGGCCAGCCGCGCACGGTAATCTTTCACCTGTGGTATCCGGCCGAGGCCGACCGCTCGGCCGGCCGGCTGGCCGGGCCGCGCTCGCCTTGGCCGGCCGTTTCCGGCGAACGCGCGAAGATGGGGGACTATTTCTTCCGGGACGAAACGTTCACGGGCCCCGTTCTGCGCTCGTCGGTGTTGTTCCCGGATTCCTACGGGCGTTTGCATTTCAGGGATGGGGGCGTCCTCGCGGACTTGTCGGGCGAGGCCATGCAGGAGGCGTTCGAAGCCGTCGGAAAGCGCTATTTCGCCGCGCTCCGCGGCGCGTATATCGGCGCGCCGCCGGCGTCGGCGCCGGACGGATTCCCGATCGTCGTTCTGTCGCACGGGCTCGGCGACAATTACAGCCTGTGGAATTTCCTCGGCGAGTTCCTGGCCTCGCACGGCTATGTCGCCGCCGCCCCCAGCTTTGTCTCCGACAGCGGGGTTCCGCTCGTATTCCACGACCCCGACTCCGCGTTTGCCGGCCAGGCCTCGGCAGACGAAAAGCGGGAGGCGTACGAGCTGATCATGGGGGAGCGGAAGGTCATCCCGAACTTTCTCCGCTTGATGTTCGGCGCCGGGTCCGCGGGCGCCTTCGATCCGGCGCGGGCGAAAGCCGTTCCGGGCGGCGCGCGGCGCGCCACGACGATGATGCAGAACCTGTTCCGCCAGCGGGTAGCCGACGTGGGGCTGTTGATCCACACGATGAAGCTGCTGGGCGCGGAGCGGGCCGAATGCGCGGCGGGGCTGAACTCGATGGGGGCGACTTCGGCCGCGCGCGCGCTGTGCGGCCTGCTTGCCGGCCGGGTCGGCGACACGGTCGGGCTGGCCGGCCATTCCCTCGGCTCGATGACCGCGCAGATGGGCGCGAGCCACATACCCGGCGTCGCCGCGGCCCTCGGCATCAACAACGGCGCGCCCTTCTCCTGGACGCCGGAGGAGTTCTTCGGCGGAGGGCTGACCCCCGACGGATTGCCCGTGGGCAGCCGCAAACCGGCGGCGCAGTTGATCGGCGACGAGGACGATTTCGTGCAGCAGGTGTTCCTCGACCTGTTCCAGAACGCATTGGCCGCCGCCGGCGGGGATCCGGAAACCGCGTTTCCCCTTGCGCCCGAACGCGCCGCGCCGGAGCGCCGGACCAACCCGCAGCCGGTCGCTCTCAGCGCCTGGTTGAGGCAGACGTCCGACCGTGTCCTCGTAATCGTTCGGGATGTCGATCACGGGCTGTTGGTGGACAATTTCGGGCGGATGTTTCCGTGGCCGGAGTTCGGGAAAGGCGCCCTGCCGTTCGGCCTGTCGCCTGCGGGCCGGCGCAAGGCGGTGGGCGGCGAGATCCGCGAGCAGGGTTTCTCCGGCGCGCCTTACGACCGGCTCGACTGGGCCGAAGCGGGCGATGCCGGCGCGGTTTACATGCCCCATCTCGTCCGCGACTGGTATGCGCGGGCCGTTTTCGACCGCTACCTGAAAAACGACGAAGACGCGCGCAGGCGATTGCAAGGCTCCGACCCGTTCGGAGACCTGACCTTCGTCCGCCGGGAAGTCGAATAGCCGGCCGCCCGTCGGCGGGCTGCGCGGCGGAGGCGGATATGCAGGTCACGATCTACCGCAACCCGCGCTGCGGCAAATCGCGGCGGACCTTGGCGCTGCCGCGCGAGCGCGCCGCGCCGGGGCGGCCGCCTGAAAACGCGCTCTCCGTTCTGTAGCCCGCGCGTGCCGGCTCCCGAACCCGTCTTTCCGCGTCCGCCGCGCCGGAGCCGCCGCCCGCGCGGCGCGGGCCTGTGGGTTCTCGCGCTGGTCGCGGCGGCCGCGGGGCTGGCGCTGGCGTTCGGCGACAGCATCGCCGCCGCCTGGCCCGGCGGGGACGGGCAGATACGCCTGGTTGCGCTCGCGGTCATGCTGTGCGTGTTCCTGCCAATGCTGTTTTACGGCCGCTTGTCGCGGAATTTGCGTAATCTGCTTGTGTGGGTCGTGATGTTCGGGCTGCTGGCGGCGGGGTATTCGCTGTGGCGGCAAGCGGACTACCGCGCCGCGTCTCCGGCGACCGCGCCGACCGGGTGGGCGCCGTCGGCGCAAGGTTCGGGCGCCGCGGTCATCCGCGCGAACCGGCGGGGAGATTTCGTCGCGCGCGCCCGCGTCGATGGCGTGCCGGTGGCGTTTCTGGTCGATACCGGCGCGTCCGATGTGGTGCTGAGCCGCGCGGATGCGCGCCGCGTCGGCTTCGATCTCGACACGCTCCGCTATACGCGGCGCTACGCGACCGCCAACGGCCCCGTGTTCGCCGCGCCGATCCGCCTGCGCGAGATTGCGGTCGGCGGCGTGCGCGTGGCGAATGTTCGCGGCGCCATAACCGATTCCGACCTCGGCACCTCGCTGCTCGGCATGAGCTTCATCAACCGCCTGTCCGGTTTCGAACTCAGCGGCGGCACGCTGACCCTGCGCCAGTAGCGCGCCGGCGCACCCGGACAAGCGCCGTTACCGGGGCGGCAGGGCGCGGGCGCGGGCGCGCAGCTCGGTTTTGCGCACCTTGCCGGTGGAGGTCTTGGGCAGGGGGCCGAAGACGACGGCGCGGGGCGCCTTGAAGCGGGCCATCCGGGCGCGACAGAACGCGATCAGCGCCTCGGAGTCCACGGGCCCGGCGCCGGCGCGCAACTCCACGAACGCGCAGGGCGTCTCCCCCCATTTCTCGTCAGGACGCGCGACCACCGCGGCCTCCAGAACCGCGGGATGGCGGTAGAGCGCGCGCTCGATCTCGATCGACGAGATGTTCTCCCCACCCGAAATGATGATGTCCTTCGCGCGGTCCCTGAGCTCCAGGTAGCCGTCGGGATGCACCACGCCGAGGTCGCCGGTGCGCAACCGGCCGCCGGCGAACGCCGCCGCCGTGGCCTCCCGGTCCTTGAGGTAGCCTTTCATGACGATATTGCCGCGCATGGTCACTTCGCCGAGCGTCTCGCCGTCGGCGGGCACGGGCGCGCCGGTTTGCGGGTCGATTGTCTCGAGGCTCTCCAGCACGGGGTAGCGCACGCCCTGGCGCGCCTTGAGCGCCGCGCGCTCGGCGGGCGGCAGCGCGTCCCATTCCTCCCGCCACGCGCACACTACGCCGGGGCCGTAGCATTCGGTCAGCCCATAGACATGGGTGACGTCGAAACCGGCGCGCTCGATTGCGGCAATGGTCGTGGGCGGCGGCGGCGCGGCGGCGGTCATGACGCGCACAGTGTGGGAAAACGGCGCGCGCTCCGCCTCCGGCGCGTTCGCGATGAGGTTGAGCACAATGGGCGCGCCGCACAAATGCGTGACGCCGCGCCGCGCGATGGCGGCGTAGATCGCCCGCGCCTCCACGCGGCGCAGGCATACCTGCGTTCCGCCGAGCGCCGCCACGGTCCACGGGAAGCACCAGCCGTTGCAGTGGAACATCGGCAGTGTCCACAGATACACCGGATGCGGCGCCATGCCCCACGCCAGCTGGTTGCCGACGGCGTTCAGCCACGCGCCGCGGTGGTGATACACCACGCCTTTCGGGTCGCCCGTGGTTCCCGACGTATAGTTCAGGGATATGGCGTCCCATTCGTCGGCCACGGGGCGCGGCGCGAAGGCGGGGTCGCCGGCGGCGAGCAGCGCTTCGTATTCGATCGCGCCGATGCGCGCGCCGGGGCCGCGCCATGCCGGGTCGTCGCTATCGACGACGAAGGGGGCCGGCGCGAGGCCCTCCAGCGCGGCGGCGGCCACGGGCGCGAACTCGCGATCGACGATCAGCGCCCTGGCCTCGCCGTGGCGCAGTATGTGGCGCACCGCGGCGGCGTCGAGCCGCGTGTTCAGCGCGCACAGCACGGCGCCCGCCATCGCGGCGCCGTAATGCGCCTCGAGCAGGCACGGCGTGTTGGGGGCCATGACGGCGACCGTGTCGCCCGGCCCGACGCCGCGCGCGGCGAGCGCCGAGGCCAGCCGCCGGCAACGCTCGCCGAACGCGCGGTAGTTCGCCCGCGTCTCGCCGTGTATCCACGCCGTGCGTTCGGGCCAAACCGCCTCGGCGCGGTAGAGGAACGAGAGCGGCGTGAGCGGCGCGAAATTGGCGGCCGCGCGCTCCAGCCCGGCGGAAAAATCCATCGCCGCGCTTTCCCGCCGCCGCCGCCGCGATCAGACCGCCAGCCGCGCGGACGCCTCCGTGTCGAACAGCCACGGATTGGGCCGCGCGTCGCCGGCCACCGTGGTGCGCACCATGCGGCGCAGGGAGCCGGCCGGGTAGGCGTGGCCGCGGTGCAGAACCGCGCGGTTGTCCCACATGACGAGGTCGCCCTCGGCCCAGCGGTGCTTCCATGTGCGCGGCGGCCGGCACGCCTCGTCGCACAGCCGGCGCAGCAGCGCGCGGCTTTCCTCCACGTCCTCGCCGAGGATACGGCTGGCGTGGCGGCCGATATACAGAACCTTGCGCCCGGTGGCCGGGTGGATGCGGATCGCGGGGTGCTCCACCGGCGGCAACCGCTCGTCGAGGATCAGGTCTTCGCCGCCCACAAGGCCCTGGCTCCAGGCGTAGTGGTGGACGGCGGTCTTGTCTTCGAGCCACTCCTGCATATCGGGGGCCAGCGCGTCGTATGCGGCGCGCATGTCGGCCCATTCGGTTTCGCCGCCCGTCTCGGGCACGGCGCGCGCGGAAAGCAGCGACGCTTTCGACGGCACGAGCTTGAACGACGAATCGGTATGCCAATAGGAGTTGCCCTTGAGCAGCAGGTCGCGCTTGCTGTCGCGCGCCACCAGCCCCCCGTCTTTCTTTTCGTTGGTGAGGTATGCGAACTCCTGCGGTTCGGCCGCGCTTGCGCGCGCGCCGTTGATCGCCTGCTCGCTGTCGGGGCGGAAGATGGCCACGTTCTCCAGCGGTCCGAGGCGGCGGCTGAACGCCGCCTGCCGCGCGTCGTCGAGATGCTGTTCGGGGAACAGCAGCACGGCGTATTCGTGCCACGCCTCGACGATGGCGTCGAGCGCGGCGGCGTCGATAGCGCCGGAGAGCGCCACGCCGCGCACAACCGCGCCGAGCGTCGCGCCTTCCACCGGCGTTACGTCAATCGTCATCGGCCTTGCCTCCCTTGTACCCTGTACTCTTTGCTAGCCCCTCTGCGCGGGCGCATGCATATGAGCGCATTATATATACCCCGAAGCGGACCGGCTTGCCAGCCGATCCGCGCCCCCGCCCGCGGCGCGGGCGCGAAGCCGGCGATGGCGGCGCGCCGCCGAACGAGATTACGTATCCGCCGTCGGGCTGTCGTTTTCGCGGCCGGATCGAGCCGTTCCGCCGATACCGGAATTTCGCGACGCCAATTCGAGAGTCATGCGCGCACCGGTGAAATCGCGGCGCCTGGCGCGCTCGTTCGCGGCGGCCGCAAAGTCGATGCGATCGAGATCGGCGAACGGGAGCAGGACGCCCGGTTCGACAAGAGAGGAGACGGGGAGTCCGTCGTCGTCGAACGATATATCCGGAATCGCCAGAAGATCGCTGTGCAATAACTGCGACACGGTAAGGGCGGGCGCGGAGACGGCGGACCCGGCTCCGTCGAATTTGGCCGTATAGCGGCGCAGCACGGTCTCAGCGCAACGTGCTTTCGGCGTTCCGAGTTTCCCGAGTTCGCCGCGCGCCGGTTCGGCGTAGCGGCTCACCGCGTCGCGGAGCGCGTTCGCTTGCCGTGCGATGAAGTCAGGACGCTGTTTCGGCCGCGCGGCCATGTGCGCGCTCCAACGATCGACGAGCGCAACCGCGCTCTCTGTCTTGTGAAGGATAACCTGACGCGCACGACCGACGATACCGGTTTTTCCGCGAAGACCGCGATCGATGCGATCGATTTCTTCGTCTCCGGCGGTTCGCCAATGTTGGGCCGCCGCCGTGATCGGGGCGGCGTCGGACCGCGGGCCGGCGCCGAGCAGCCCGTTCATCATGCGGCCGATCGACATGCGCTGGCCGCCGTCGCCCCAATCCTCCAGCATTCTACGCCATACGCGCGTAGCGGCCTGGTACAGGATCGTTACCTGGCGCTCGCTCTCGAGCCACGCGGTCGCTTCGCCGGTAATATCCGCCAAGGTTTTACGCCACTGCTCGAGCGGGTTCCCTGCGTCCAGGCTTTCGGGCGGGAGAGACACGCCCGTGCGCGACACGTCGGCCGCGGCCGAGGCAAGGCTTTTGAGCGACGGCGCGCGGGAGAGGCGGGGCGCGACGGCCGACAACAGCTGCTCGATCGGCCCGCCCGGCGCCAGCAGGGCCGGAGCCAACGCCGCCGCCGCCACCAGCGCCGCATGGTCGGCGCCGTCTTCGCCGGCCTCGGCCGACGCGTCGAATTCGCCCTTTACATTTTCTGCAACGGCAGCGATACCGGTCGCGGCGAATTCGCCGGCGTCCGCCGCAAAATTGCTTGCTATCAATTTTATGACGTCCGCGCTGAGAACCGATCCGGATTCGGTCAACGCGAGATGATACGCGATTCCGAAACGCCGCCGCTCCATCGCCGCCATGATTCCTTCGTCGATTTGCCGCGCGGGATCGGGGCGCGGATCGGACGCGCCGCCGCCGCGATCTTCGGCGCCGGGCTTCGACGGCCCGGCCGCCGTGCCGGCGCTCTCATCGACCGGTTCGCTTCCGGGATCGGACAGCGGGCGTTTCGACTCTGCGTCATCGCCGGATGCGGACGCGCCGCCATCGGCCGGCTCGTCCGCCGGGTCGGACGACGGCCGTTTCGATATTGCATCCTCACGGTCCGCCGATTCGGCTTCATCGCCGTCATTCCCGTCATCGTCGTCCGCGGGGCCGGGCGCTTCGGAATCCGCAACCGTATCGCGGTCCGGATCCGGGGCGGCCTGCTCTGTGCCGGCAACGACAGCGGCGGCGGGGTCGCCGCCGGGCGCCGGTTTGTCCACAAGTTCGTCGACTTCCAGAAACAGGTTCTTTCTCGCGTTCCGCGCCTCCTCGAACTTGTGAGAAAGCGTTTCCAGGGCGGTTTGGGTGACGGCAAGCTCCTTGTCCTTTGCAACGATCCTGTCGAACCGGGCGAGCGCCTCGGTCAAGCGCGCGTCGTCGATGCTTCTTGTCGCGGCTTGTTCCTGCAATTGGGAGAATCGCCCGATCAATTCCGGGTCGGCGCTCAGCCTGTCGCCGTGACGCGCTTGCCACTCGTCGAGCCGCTTCGACAGTCGTTCCAGCGCGGTGCGGCCGTTCTTTATCGTTCGACCGAGGCGCTTGGCGATCGCGTCGAGAGCCTCGACGTCAGCTTCGGTCAGATACGACGGATCTATGGCGTCGATCGCCGACGACAGGGCGCCGACGGCGCCTTCCCCCGGGCCCAGGATCGGCACAAGGCCGGATACCGGCTCTTCCAGAAACGAACCGATATCCGGATACTTGCGGATCGCTTCAAGCAGTTTGCCGGGGCTGTCGAGAAGCATGGCATACGACCACGCCAATTCGGCCGTTCGTTCGTTCGGCTGCGTACGCGCCGAGTGTGCGACAAAAGAGTCGTAACTGTCGGCGTTTATCGACAGGGGCAGGGGATCCGGATCGACGTCGGGCGCCGGAAGGCAGTCCCTGACGGATCGGAGAAAGACGTTTGCGCGGTCCTTTCTCTTGGTCTTGGCGGTCTCGAAAACGAGCCGCGCGCCCGCATAGACCCGCCGGCCCTCCGCCGTGCGAAGCAGGCGGCGGATGCGCCCGTAAAAGTTGTCGGCCCCGGCGCTGCGTCTCCACGCCGCGGTGTCGTCGTCGTCCAGCGCGCCGCGCAATTCCTTGATTTGGCCGCGCGCGAGCGACAGAAGCCGTTCGACTCGCCGGGAGGTGAGCGGCGTCGGCAAGCCGAAGCCGAACAAATAGCGTTTTGTCATGGCGCTGGATACCTCCGTCCGGCCGAAGCCGGCTGTGCGGCGCCCCCAAGGCGCGGCGCCCGGGCGCTGTCGCGCCGAAGGCGCGTACTGCTCGGGTGCGCGGGCGTCTCGCCCGCACGTTTGCGCGCGGCGCGGCGTTGGCGGGGAGGCGCGAGCGGTGCGCCCCTCAGCCTCTCATGGCGGCCTTCCGCGCGGTGGAGACGTGCCGGCGCGGGCGCATGAAGCGAATTCAGCCGGCGCATGGCGTCAACCCCCGCCGTCCGTATCCGCCGCGGGCGCCTGCCGGAGTTCCCGCGCGGCGGCCAGCACCTTGTCCACGTGGCCGGGCACCTTGACCTTGCGCCAGGCGCGGCGCACGACGCCGTCGGCGTCGATGAGGAAAGTGGCGCGGTCGATGCCCATGTATTTGCGCCCGTACCTGTTCTTTTCCACCCACGTGCCGTAGTTCTCGCACAGGCTGCCGTCGGCGTCGGACACGAGCCGGACCTTCAGGCCGTGCTTGGCGACGAACTTGTCGTGTTTGGCGGGGGAATCCTTCGACGCGCCGACGACCGCCACGCCCGCCGCCTCGAAATCGGCGATGCGCTCGGTAAACCCGATCGCTTCGCGCGTGCAGCCCGGCGTGTCGTCCTTCGGGTAGAAGTAGAGAACCACGCCGCGCCCGCGCAGCGACCGCAACGAAAGCGCGCCGCCGCCGTCGGCGGGGAGGTCGAAATCGGGCGCCGGGTCGCCGGCGTCGAGGGGGTCGCTCACGGTTGGGCTCCTTCGTTCGGTTCGGCCGCGGCGGCAACAACTATCGATTCGAATAGCGCGCGCACGCGGGCCTGGGTTTCCCGCAATTTCGCGGTCAGCCCGGCGAAATCGACGGCGCCGCCGGCGCGCGCCAAGGCGCGCCGCAAGCCTTCCGGCGCGCCATCGGCGGTCAGCGGGCCGCTCAGACTCAGCCGCTGCATCGCCTGCACATTATAGTACAGATCGGCGGCGGCGGTCAACGTCGCGGCGGCGGCGGCGGTCAGCGCCCCCGCGTCGCGCAAGCGGTCGAAAACGCCGAACCCGCTGCCGCGCAGGATTTCCGGATGGCGCGCGGCGTCGCGCAGCGTCAGGAACTGCGCGATGAACTCGGCGTCCACGACGCCGCCGGCGACATGCTTGACCGCCAGCGGATCGTCGGAGCCGTGCTCGGCGGCGATTCGGCGGCGCATGTCCGCCACTTCGTGCGCCAGCTTCCCCGGCTCGCGCGGGCGCGCCAGAGCCGCTTCCATCAGCGCCTCGATTCGCGCCTTCAGGCCGGGCGGCGCAAGAACGACCCGCGCGCGGCTCAGGGCCATCAGCTCCCATGTCCACGCGTCGTTCGTGTAGTAGCGCTCATAGGCGCCGACATCGCTGGCGAGCGGCCCGTCCTCCCCCATCGGCCGCAGCCGCATGTCGATTTCGAACAGCAGCCCCTCGCCCGTGCGCGCCGACAGCGCGGTGATCAGCCGCTGGCCCAGCCGCGCATAGTAGGCGGAGGCGTTCAAGGCGCGCCGGCCGTCCGACGCCGCCGCCGCGCCCGGGCTCTCGTAAACGAAGACGAGATCGAGGTCGGAGCCGCGCGACAGCACGCGGGCGCCGAGTTTGCCGAACCCCATCACGGCGAGGCCGGCGCCGGCGATGCGCCCGTGGCGGCGCGCGAACTCTTCCGTCGCCGCGTCGAGCATCGCCTCGATGAGCACGTCGGCGATGCCGCTCAGCGCGGGGCCGGCCTCGGCCGCGCCGCATGTGCCCAGCAATTGCTGGACGCTCACGCGGAATTTGGCGTCGGCGGCCCATTTGCGCGCGATTTCCAGCCGGTCCTGCAAATCGTCGGCGAAGGTCAGCTCCGCGGCGAGCGACCGGCGGCATTCCTCGCGGTCGGGGAGCTCGTCGAAAAACCCCTGTGTCAGCACCGCGTCGATCGCCGCCGGATGCGCGCTCAGATAGTTCGCGATGCGCGGCGCGGCGCCGACGATTTCCGCCACCAAGCCCAGCAGCTGCGGCCGCGCCACGAACAGCGAAAACAGCTGCACCCCCGCCGGCAGTCCGCGCAGGAAGGCGTCGAAGCGCACCAGCGCCTGATCCGGATTCGCCGCGTCGGCGAGCGCGCGCAGCAGGCCGGGAACCAGCTCGGTAAGCAGCTCCCGCGCGCGGGCGCCGCGCGTAGCGGCGAAGCGGCCGCGATGCCACGCGCTGACGATATTCGATACGGTCAGCGGTTCCCGAAACCCCATGCGCTCCAGTGTGACGAGCGTTTCGGGGTCGGGGTCGGCGCCGGTAAACGCCAGGTTGCCGCCTTCGGGCGTGTCGGCGCCCAGCGGCTCCGCGTCGGCGAACAGCCCCTCGCAATGCGCCGTGACGCGGCCCAGGCATGCGCGCAATTCGCCGGCGAACGCCTCCGGTCCGTCGTGGCCCAGGAAAACGGCAAGCCGCGCCAGCTCCGCCGCGTCGGCGGGGAGGCTGTGGGTTTGCTTGTCGTCGATCATTTGCAGCCGGTGCTCGACGCGGCGCAGGGACCAGTAGGCTTCGATCAGTTCGGCGGCGGTCGAGGGTTCGACCCGGCCGGCTTCGGCCAACGCCCGCAGCGCCGCTTCGGTGCCGCGCACCCGCAGCGACGGCTCGCGCCCACCCCATATGAGTTGCTGTGTCTGGACGAAATACTCGATGTCGCGGATGCCGCCGCGCCCGAGCTTGACGTTATGACCGGCGACGGCGATCTCGCCGCCGCCGCCGCGATGCCGGCGGATCTGCCGCTTTATCGACTGGATGTCGCGGATGGCGGCGAAATCGAGATGCCGGCGCCATACGAAAGAGCGAATCGCGCGCAGAAACGCCGCCGCCGCCGCCGCGTCGCCGGCCACCGGGCGCGCCTTGATCATCGCGCCGCGCTCCCAGTTCTGCCCCAGACTGGCGTAATAGGTTTCCGCCGCCTCGACCGAGACGGCCGCGGGCGTTGCCGACGGGTCGGGGCGCAGGCGAAAATCGCACCGGAAGACGTAGCCGTCGCCGGTCCTCTCCTCGAGCAGCTGGCCCAGGCGTTGCGCGAGTTTTACGAACACGTTTTGCGCCTTGGCGCGGCCGGCCAGCGGCGCGGCCTCGGCGTCGTACAGCACGATGAGATCGACGTCGCTGGAAAAGTTCAGCTCGCCGCCGCCGAGCTTGCCCAGCGCGAGCACGATCAGCCCGGATCCCTCGTGCGGGTCGTCGGGGTTCGCGAGCGCCAATTCGCCGCGGTCGCTCGATTCGCGCAGCAGGCAGGCGACCGCATGCGCAATCGCCGCGTCGGCGAAGCGGCTGAGCGCGGCGGTCGTTTCCTTCGCGTCCCACGCCCCCGCCACGTCGGCGGCGGCGCATGTCAGCGCCGCGCGCCGGCGCGCCAGCCGCAACGCGCGCCCCGCCGCGCCGCGGTCGCCCGCCGCCGCGCGCATGTCGGCGTCGAGCGTCTCCAGGGCGTCGGCGAGGGCGGCTTCGGGGCCGCGTTCGATAGCCGTCCGCAGGGTCGCCGGCCGGTCGAGAGCGCAGTGGGCGAGAAACGGCGCGTTGCCGAACAGCGCTTCCAGCAAGGCGCGCTCGGCGCCGGACGGGGGCGCGGCGCCTTCGCCGGCCGCCGCGGTCCAGTCGGCGATGCCGCGCGCGGCGGCTTCGGCGTCGCCGGGGCGCGGCAGCCGCGCCCCGGCGCTCAGGAGCGATGTCGAGACCACAATCCCTAATCCCTCTCCGGTCGGTGGGCGCTGCCGAAGCCCCTCGAACGAGAGGCCGCGGCACACTACACTGGGATAATCCTACAACAAGGATAACCGCTTGGGGGCGGGGAAACCGGGCCGCGCATGATCGCACGCTCGACAAGGCTTTTGCTGAACCTGGCCGGCGCCGCGACCGCCGTGGCCGCGATCGGGCTTGCGGTCGGCGCGTGGCGCCTGTCGCAAGGCCCCATCGCCCTCGGCATGCTCGCGCCGTACCTGGAAGACGCGCTGGCGGAGGAGTACCCGCAAGCCGAGGTCGATATCGGCGATCTGGCGGTTGCGTGGGACGGCGCCCGGATCGCCGGCCTGCGCGCGTTCGCCGTCGGGGCGCGCCTGCGCGACGGCTCCGCCGCGGCGCACGCGCCGGAAATGGGAATCGCCCTGAGCCTGTGGGCGCTCGCGCGCGGCGCCGCGGCGCCGCGGAGCATCGACATCGTCGCGCCGACGGTGAGCGTGTTCCGGCCCGCCGGAGATGCCGAAGACGCCGGAGACGCTGCGGAGACGCTCCGCGGGTTGTGGCGCGCGGCGCGGGCGCAGGGCGGGGCCGCGCCGCTGAGCGGCTCCCTGCGCCGCGTCTCGGTATCCGACGCACTGCTGGTTTTGCACGACGCCGATTCGGCGCCCGAATCCTCGTGGTCGATCCCGAGCCTCGTCGTCGAGCGGCGCGGCGCCGAGATCGTCGCGGCGGCGGAGTTCGCCGTCGAGTCCGGCGGCGAAACCCAATCGGCCGCCGCGACCGCGAGCTACGACACGCGCGACGGCGCCATCGCCGCGCGCGCGACCGTCGCCGGGCTCGTTCCGGCGCGCCTCGCGCGGCTGGTCGGCGGCCTCGGCGGCGGCGCGGAGATGATAGACGTTCCCTTGAGCGGCGAGGCGACGCTGGCGGGCGGTCCGGGCGGGGAGATCGGGCCGATCGCGTTCGACCTTGCCGGCGGCGCCGGGACGCTGACCGCGCCGGCGCTCTATGCGCCGGGCGCGCGCTTCGTCGTGCGCGGCCTGCGCGTCGCCGGCAGTTTCGACAATGCGCAAGGCCGGCTGTCGCTCGACCGCGCGGAGGTGGATTTTCCCGGCCCTTCGCTGGCGCTGTCCGGAACCGTTCGCGGCGGCGGCGGAGAGCCGCCCCACGCGGTTCTCGACATCGCGGCGCGCGGCGTGCCCCTCGACGAGCTCGATCTCTACTGGCCGCATGAGGTGCTGCCGCGCGCGCGGCAGTGGGCAGTCGCGCGCCTGGCCGACGGCGCGCTCGACGAACTGGCGATTCGCCTGAACTTGTCCGGCGACGACTGGGAAGGGGAAGATCTTCCCGCCGACCGCGTCGCCGGCAGCTGGACGGCCAGCGGCGCGACCGTCCGCTACCACGACGAACTGCCGCCGGCGCTCGGCGTCGATGCGGCCGCGCAATTCGACGCCGCGGGCATGGCGGTCGACATCGCTTCCGGCGCCGCCGGCCCTGCCGCCATCCACGGCGGCTCGGTGGACATCCGCGACGGGCCGGACGGCGAGGCGAGGGCGGTCGTGGCCGCGAACTTCTCCGCCGAACTGCGCGCGGCGCTGACGGTTCTCGACCGTCCCCCGCTGGGATTCCCGAGCGCCCTGGGAATCGAGCCCGCATGGTTTTCCGGCGCCGCGGAAGGCGATCTGAGCTTGCGCCTGCCGCTTGCGGAGCCCTTGGAACCCGAGCGGACAGGCGTGTCCGGCGCGGTGGAGCTGCGCGGCGTCGCAGTTGCGCTCGACGCCGCAGGGGCCCCGCTGGGAGTCCGCCGGCTCGATGGCGGAGAGGCCGTGCTGTCGCTCGACGAAAACAGTTTCGACCTGTCCGGGAGCGGGTCCATCGACGGCGCGCCGGCGCGCTTTCACTGGCGGGAGCGCTTCCGGCCCGCGCCCGGCGCCCCGCGCCGCGAGGTCGATCTTGCCGCCGTTCTCGACGCCGCGGCGCGCGAAACCCTCGGGCTTGCCTTCGACGGGCTCGCGGGGCCCGTCACGGTCGAGGGCGCGGTCGCGAGCGGCGGCGACGGGGCGCTGGCGGTCGCCATCGACATCGACGCCGCTGAAGCGGCGCTGGACGCGCCCGCGCTGCGGTGGCGGAAACCCGCCGGCGCGCCCGCCGCCGCCAGCGCCGCGCTGACCGTCCGCGATGGCGCGGTCGCCGGGATACGGCGCTTCGACATCGACGCCGGCGGGCTGGCCGCCGCCGGATCGGCGACGCGGTCGGAAGACGGGGATTGGCTTGTGCGCTTCGACCGCCTCGCGTCGGGAGACACCGACGTGTCCGGCGCGCTCGAGCTCGCCGGCGGCGCGGCGGCCGCTACGCTGCGCGGCTCCGCTCTGGATCTGACGACCGAGGGGCGCTTCGACGGCGGCGCCGGCGCGGGGGCAATGCCGTTCTCGCTTTCCGCCGAGGTCGAAACGCTGCGTCTCGACGGCGGGCTGACGCTGACGGACGCCACGGTCGATCTGTCCTACGACGGACAGCTGGTCGATCGCGCGGAGATCGCGGGCGTTCTCCCCGGCGGCGCGCCCCTTGCGGCGCGTCTGCGGCGCGCCCCGAGCGGCGGCGCGCGCATGCTGACGATCGAGACGAACGATGCGGGCCAGCTGTTCGCCGCCGCGGGCGTCACGCCGAACATGGCCGGCGGCAAGCTGGATCTGACGGGCGAGATCGACGACGGCGCCGCGGCGCGGCCGGTGCGCGGGGTTTTGAAAGTGGCCGAATTCCGCATGACCGATGCGCCGCTTCTCGCGCAATTGCTGAACATAACGAGCGTCGTCGGCGCTATCGACTATCTCCGCGGCGAGGGAATCGCGTTCGACCTGCTCGAACTGCCATACGTGTACGAAGCTGGCGCGCTGACGCTGGAGCGCGGCCTCGCGTCCGGCCCCGCGCTCGGCCTGTCGATGGAGGGAACGGTCGATTTCCGCGCCGCCGCGCTCGATGTCGAGGGCAATGTCGTGCCGTTCAACATGATCGACCGCGCGGTCGGCGCGCTGCCGCTGGTCGGCGAGTTATTGACCGGGGGGACGGGCTCGGGAATTTTCGCCGCGCCGTATCGCGTGGCCGGCGCCATCGCGGAGCCGACGGTGACCGCCAACCCGTTCGCCATCCTGACCCCCGGCCCGCTTCGCGAAATTCTGTTCGGCAGCGCCGCCGACCGGCGATGACGAACGACGAACCCCGCAGGCCGGAATGACACGAAACCGCAAGACGGCAATACGGATTTTCGCGGCGGCGGCCGTCGCGGCGCTCGCCGCCCCGGCGGCGCGCGCGGCAGACCCCGCGGCGCCGGAAACGGGTACCGGAATCGCCGACCCGGCGCCGTTTTCGGCGCGGAGCGAAATCGCCGTTGCGGCGCATCCGCTGGCGGCGCAGGCCGGCGCCGACATCCTCGCGGATGGCGGCGGCGCGGTCGACGCCGCCATCGCCGCACAGATGGTTCTGAACCTCGTCGAGCCGCAATCCTCCGGCATCGGCGGCGGCGGCTTCATGCTGCATTACGAAGCGGCGAGCGGCGCGCTGACCTCGTGGGACGGGCGCGAAACCGCGCCGGCGCGCGCCCGCGCCGACCTGTTCCTGAAGCCCGACGGCTCGGCGCCGGGATATATCGAAGCGCTCGTCGGCGGGCGTTCGGTCGGCGCGCCGGGCCTCCTGCGCATGCTCGAGCGCGCCCACGCCGCGTATGGGCGGCTTCCGTGGAGCGCGCTGTTCGCGCCCGCCATCGCGCTGTCGGAAGCCGGCTTCTCCATCGGTCCGCGCCTCCGCGCATTGGCGGAGCGGGTCCCGACCTTGAGCGTATTTCCCGAAACCGCGGCGTATTTCCTTGCGGCCGACGGCGCGCCCAAACCCGCCGGAACGGTTCTGCGCAACCCCGCCTTCGCCGACACCCTGCGCCTGGTCGCGCGCGGCGGCGCGGACGCCTTTTACGAAGGGCCGATCGCGCGCGGCATCGTCGCCGCGGTACAGGGCGCGGCGCGCAACCCGGGCCTGCTGGAACTGCCGGATCTGGCGTCCTACGCGGCGAGGGAGCGCGCGCCGGTCTGCCTGGTCTATCGCGGCTACCGTGTGTGCGGCATGGGGCCGCCGAGTTCGGGCGGCGTTACCGTCCTGCAGATACTCGGCATGTTGGCGGGCGCGCCGATGCCGCCCGCGGGGTCGGTCGAGGCCGTCCATCTCGTCGCCGAAGCGATGCGCTTGGCCTATGCCGACCGCGACCGCTACATAGCCGACCCCGATTTCGCCGCCGTGCCGACGAACGGTCTGCTCGATCCGGTTTATCTCGCGGCGCGCGCGTCGGAGATCGACTTGCGGCGCGCCGGCGGCCCGCGCGCGGCCGGCGCGCCCCCCGGAAGCGCCGCCGCGCCGCCGCGCCCCCCGCCGGACGCGGAGCGGCCGTCGACGACCCACCTCGGCGTCGTGGACCGTTGGGGCAACACGGTCTCGATGACCTCGAGCGTGGAATTCGCGTTCGGATCCGCGCTCATGACGCGCGGTTTTCTGCTGAACAACCAGCTCACGGATTTCGCGTTCATGCCCGAACGCGGCGGCGCGCCGGTCGCCAACCGCGCCGCGCCCGGCAAGCGCCCGCGCAGCTCGATGGCGCCGACGATGGTATTCGACCCCGCCGGCCGCCTGTCGCTCGTTCTCGGCTCCCCCGGCGGCTCGCGCATTATCTGTTACGTGGCGACAACGTTGATTGCCGTTATCGACCGGGGCCTCGATCCGCAAGCCGCCGCCGCGGCGCCGCATTGGTGCAACCGCAACGGCGCGACCGAGCTGGAGGCCGAAACCCCGCTCGCCGCGCTGGCCCCGGCGCTCAAGGCACTTGGCCACGAGGTCGCGGTCAGCGACATGAACAGCGGCCTCCACATCGTCGCGGTCGAGCGCGCCTCCGGCGGCGCCGTCCTGCGCGCCGGCGCCGACCCCCGCCGCGAGGGCGCAGCCGCCGGCCGCTGACGCCCCCGCCAAAGGCGGGGCCCGGGACCGCGGGCATCCTGCCCGCACGTCCCGGCCTGTGCGAATACCCCCAGAGCTCGCCAATCGGGCGTCGCCGGCAGACGCGGCTTCGCGCTATCGCCGCCCGTTGTCCTCGTTGTCTTCTGCGCGATTATCTTCGGCGCGGGCGGCGCGTTCGCGGGCCTGCCGCTTGCGGCAGCGCAGGTTTTCGCGCAGGGCGCGCGCCCGCCGCGCGAAACGGTCGGCGCGCGAATCGCCGGGCTCGCCGCCGCGCGGCGGGCGCGGCGCGGCCTTATCCGCCATTGTCACCGGTCATTGTCCGCTACTGCGCGCGTGGGCGGCGGCTTGCGCGCGCCGCCGCCGCGTGGCATAAACTCGTCCCCCGTGCGCCGCCGTAGCTCAGTGGTAGAGCGCGCCCTTGGTAAGGGCGAGGTCGAGTGTTCGATCCACTCCGGCGGCGCCATGGCCCGCGCTCCTCCCGCGCCGCGCTTAATCCGCGCGCGCCGGCGTTGTCACTGTTCGGCGGGAAGCGCGGGGATGACGCCGCACGCGGCGACGCCGGACGCCGAAGCCCGGAGCACCAGCGCGTGGCCGCGCATTTCCGTCACGGTGAGTTTTTCGGCCCCGGCGTCGAGGCGCGGCGGCTTGACGGTCAGTGTGCGCGTCGCCGTTCCGTCGGGCGCGACGACGATCTCTCCGAGCGCGCCGATCAGAGCTTCGGCGGGGTCGCCGTCGCGGCGATAGACGCTGCCGGCCCCGGCGCGCTCGCAATCCGCCTGTTCGAGCAGCGTCACCGCATAGGCGCCGGATGGCAACGCCACCGCGTCGAATACAAGCGTCGCCAGCGTGGTAAACCAACTGTCCACCGCCTCCACCGTGGCGACGGCGCCCGACGGCGCGCGCATCTCGAACGTAGCCCAATCGGCCCGCGCCGCCGAAGCCGCGACCGCCGCCGCCGCCCCGACCGCGAGAACCCGCGCAAGTCTCCACGGTCGCATCGCCGCCTCCTTCCACGCTCCCTTCGGCGGCGCACTGTGCCGCCGCAAACCGCGCCTGTCCACCCCGCGCGCGCCGCGCGCCCGGGCAGTCCGCGCGTTCGGCGCGACGCGGCGCGCTTCTTGAGCGCGCGGGCGTCTCGCCCGCACGTCTCGACGCTGCGGGCGCAGGGCGGCGGGCCGCGCTTCCTCGCCAACGCTGCGCCTGCCGCAAACGTGCGGGCGAGACGCCCGCGCACCCAGAAAGTCCGCGCCTTCGGCGCGAACTCCGGGGAAAGCGCAACCCCGCCGAAGGCGGGGCTTGGGTGCGCGGGCATCCTGCCCGCACGTCTCGACGCCACGGGCGTCGGAGAGCAGGGGGCGCCGGCGGGCAAGGAGCGGCGGCCGCGCTTCCCCGCTACCGCTGCGCCTGCCGCAAAAATGCGGGCGGCAACGCCCGCGTCCCAAGGAATATTGGCGGCGATTCCAAGCGGTTATACCAACGGCTATTGATGTTGACCCTTCTGTGCCCATTTTCGCGTGCCGATGGATGCGATTTTCTCCGGCATGGCGATCAGGCGGCTCCAAGCGTCGCAGGCGGCATCGACAATGTCGCCGTAGCTCTCGAAGACGCGGTTGGATAGCCGCGTCTGGCGCAGATATTGCCAGACGTGCTCAACCGGGTTGAGTTCGGGCGCGTATGGCGGCAGCAGCAAGGGGCCGATGTTGCGCGGCCATTCGAGCGCGTCGGCGGTGTGCCAGGCAGCGCCGTCGAGCAGGAGAATGGCATGAGCGCCGGGGCGGACGATGCGCGCAATCTCATCGATATGGTGTTGCATTGCCTCGGTGTTCGCCATGGGCATGACGACCGCGGCGCCGGCGCCGCGCGCCGGGCAGATGGCGCCGAACGGATACGCGCTACCGTAGCGCAGGCCGCGCAACTGGCGCGGTCGCGCGCCCGTGTGCGCCCATTGCGGCGCCAGCCCGTTCTTATGGCCGAGCCGCATCTCATCCCGCCGCCATATCTCGAACCCGGTCCCTTCGGGCAGTTCGGCAACCCGCGCGCTCACGGCTTGGGGGGAAGACTTTTTTTATATGCGTCAACGACCTCCGCATCCTGCTTCGGATGCCGCGGACGCGCGCTCATGTGCGAAAACCCCAGCTCGTGGAGAAGCCGCGACACCGAGCGCTCATGATACTCCACCCCGAACCGGCGCTCGATCTCCGCCCGCAGGTCAACCCGACGCCGGGGCGCCACGCCATCGGTCTGCGGATCGGGACCGGTCTCGACGAGCTCAGCCAGATCCGCCAACTGCGCCGCGGCGCTATCCCCCGCCGCCCGAGCCGCCGCGCGAACCCGAACCGCGTCGTAGTCCGTTCGCAACGCTATCGTCATCGCACTACCCCCTTTGGGTGGCCGCACAAGAACATAACCAAACCATATCGCCGCCGAACAGACAATAGTAACGAGTCAACATCAATAGCCCTTGGTATCGGGCCGTGGAACCGGGAACACAAAACCCCGCTGTAAAAGCCCAATAGCCCCATAACCGGACGCTTACTCCGGTTTGCGGTAAATGAGTACGAGGTCGGGCCGCAGATGGCAGCCCCGATGGTCTCGCCATTGTCCGGCCAGCGCATGGTCGCGGCGGGGCGGCGGCAGCGGGTTATCGGCCGTCAGGGACGCCGTGACTTCCTTGATCTCCCCGTCGAGAACGTCCACGAAACGGCACCTCTTCTCGCGCCGGTAGTCGCGTTTGAAGGCCGATGTCCATTTAATCGTCCGTATTAAGATCTGCCGTCATGTCGTCGAAGCTGCCGGTCCCGGCAAACTCCCTGCGCCGAACCGCCTCCATGGCCGCGACCGTTGCATCGTTGGGGATCAATGGCTTGCGGTACTTCGACATGACGCGAATCGTGGCGCCGCCCCGGCAAGCGACGTCTCGCCCGGGCTCGCTTTCCGCGGCGCAAGCCAGCTCGTAAAGATCGCCCCAAAACCGGTAGACATAAACGCGTTCCTGTTCTTGCTTCGCCGCTGCCTTCCAAGCACCGCAACACCGCCCGCCCACGCCCGGCGCCGCGAGCGCCTCGTGGCGACGAGACAGATATTTATGGAAACCGGGACCGGGCAGGTCCGTTTCCATCTGCACAAGAAGCGATACCAGTAACGGCGCGGTCGTGTCGACGCCAAGAACTTTGTCCATGGAACTGTCTGCGATGCGTCCCATTACATTCCGCGGATCCGCCCGAAGGCGCCCCAGCCGGCGGGCCGCTTCTCCGTAGGTGAGCGTTTTTCACCCCTTCGCGGCCGCAATCAACCAGCGGGTCAAGTGCTCGTCTTCAACGACTCCGGTTTCGAATATTTGTTCGTTCACAGCGTCTTCCTATCAACTCCGGACAGGTGCGATGCGCAACGCGCTTCTTGCCGTCCCTGCCACGGCGGCAGTCCCGGTGGCGAATCGAGCGTCGCAACACCGGCGCGCTGCCGCAGAACACAGGCTCTCGCCAAAGCGTGAAAGCCGCCGCGCGCTACTCGGTCGCTCACTCGCGCGCGCTACTCGGTCGCTACTCGGCGGACTGCATGCTCGTATCGCAAGATACCACAATGCGAGAAACACGCGCAGACCGGAGACATCCGACTGTTCGGCAACCATTATTCTTCTCCGTTGCCGAGCCTTGTTCGCTGGAGTATGGCGCGATCGATCAGCCCTCTCACCGTCGGATCGACGTTGCGCATGTGGACTCGAGACATGAAATCCCAAGGGCCAAGTTTCATGAACAGCCGCCCGAATACTTCGTCGGCGAAGCTGCTGGTAAAGACGCCCACACCGTCGAAATCGATAACGATCATCCGCCGGTCGCGCATCAGATTCTCGATCACGCCGCGAACGCGGATACCCCCCGATCGGGATCCGAAATCACGCCGCGCTTCGCTTTTGAGATTGAAGATCAACTCTCCCTCGTCGGTCTCGAATTTCTTCTCAATGTAGTCGAACGGCGGATCGTGAGGTCTTCCCTTGAAGCGAAGCGCGTTCTCAAGCAAGGTAGAATCGCCGATATTTATTCGGCATCGCACCGCTGTTCCGGAATACGGTATGCGCATTCTCCTTGCAGTGACATCCTCCCGGCAATACAGATGCCCATACATGGAATTTATCTCGAATATCCCTCCCGACAGCGCGGCGACGCGATAACTTCCATAAAGCCCGTTCCCGGCATTCATGGTCGCGTCGCTGGTAACGCCCTCCGAGATCGCTTCCCGCATAGCTTGCTCAGGATCGGAAGTTCCCATACTTTCAGATATGCCAATGCCCGCATCCGCAACGACGAACTCGACACTGTTTTGCTGTTTGAAGGCGGTAGCCTGGACGAATCCGCCCACCGACGACTTTGCATGGCTTGAGACATTGTCCATGATCTCCCAGAGCGACCACTCCACCGCCTTCAATGTGCCGCGATCGGTCTCGAGCGCGCGCAAGATCATGTCTATAACCCGTTCGTTCAACTCCAGCTCATCCTCGTATTCCGGGCCCTTCTCGCCGAACCGAAGCGCCGGCACGTGCCCTCCCTCGTGTGTCGTCGGCAAGTATTTCGCCGGACATATGTGGTGCGCCCAATTCGTATTATGAAACAATCGCTCCAGATCGCCATGCGCGGGTAGAACCAAATCGAACTCAACGCCCGTCCGGCGATGCTCGGTAACGATCGGCATCAGCGGCAGCATTGTCGATTCTGCAACGCCGTTGCACATCGAAAAGTCCAGAACAACGTCACTGTATCCAGAGTCGAACACGACTTGATACACCATCGCGCACAACATGCGCAACCCAACAGGATGCACTTCTCCTCGGACGACAACACGGTTGCCGAATCTGTCTATGTTCTGTTCCATGCCTGCATCTCCCGCAGTGGATTCGCTCTGGCTTGCTCATGAAGCGGCGCGCGCGCACGGCGGCGCCGCTGCTTGCCGCTAGCCTGTCGCTTATAGACAGCGCCGTTCTCGCTGTCAACGTCGGCCAGACCTGCTTGACCGGGCCGCGCTACCCCGGCGATTCGAACGCGGTGACGAGGCGGGGGAGGCGGCCCGTGGACCACAGGAGCAGCATGAGCATGACGGCCCCGGCGACGGCCAGGGGCCAGCGCAGGCCCGTGAAATCCGAGATCGCGCCCATCGCCACGGCGCCGGCCGCGGGGCCGGCGCGGAACAACATGCCGTAGAGGCTCAGCACCCGCCCGCGCAGCGCGCCCTCCACCGACAGCTGGATCAGCGTCAGGCCGCTCACGCCGCTGACCACAAGCGCGCAGCCGCACAAGGCGATGGCGGGCAGCGCCGCCAGCAGCGAATCCGCCACCGCGAAGCCCAGCAGCGCCGCCGCCGACACGCCGGTGGCGAGAAGGCATACCCGCGGCAGCCCGCTCCGGTCGCCGGCGCGCATGGCGAGCGCAAGCGCGCCTATCGTCGCGCCCGCGCCGAACGCGGCGTTGAACGCGGCGAGCAGCTCCGCGCCGCCGTCGAACACCGCGGCGGCGAAGCCCGGCAGAAGCTCCGTGACCGGTCGGACCAAAACGGAGCCGGCGAGCATGAGCGCGAACAACACGCCGATGCCCGGATGCCCGGCGACGTAGCGCAAGGCGTCGCCTATGGCGGCGGCGATCGACTGCCCGCCGCTCGAACGCGCCATCGTCGCCTCGGCGTCGGGCGTCAGGCCGCGAAGCGCGACGAGAAAAGCGCAGAAACTCAGCGCATTCAGCGCGAACGCCGCCGCCAGCCCGACGCCGACGATGAGCGCGCCGGCGATCCCCGGGCCGATGAAGCGGGCCACGTTGAACACCGCCGAATTGATGGCGACCGCGGCCGGCAGGTCCCGCCGCGGCACAAGGCTCGGCGTGAGCGCCATCCGCGCCGGCTGGTTGAACCCCACGACGATGCCGCCGAACAAAGCCAGCGCGAACACGCCCCAGATCGTCGCGAGCCCGGTCGCGGTCAGCAGGAACAGCGCCGCCGCCTGAACCAGCAGCAGCGACTGGGCGACGAAGATGACGGTCAGGCGCGGCAGGCGGTCGGCGAGGACGCCGCCGATCGGCCCGACGACGGCCGCGGGAAGCAGGTCCGCCGCGGCGACGATGCCGAGCCATGTCCCGGATTCGGTAAGCTCCCACGTCAACCAGCCGAGCGCGACCCGCTGTACCCACGTACCGACGAGCGACACCGAATTGCCGACCGTGAAGCGGCGGAAGTCGCGTTGCGCGAACAGCTGCCGGATCGCGGCGAAGCCGTGCGCCGATGGGTTCGGGCCGTCTCCGGACCCGGCCGACGATTCGGCCACGGCGCGGCGCCCTTCAGACCCGCGCGCCGGTCTGCGCGCGATGCCGCAGCAGATGGTCGGCAAGCACGCAAGCCATCATCGCCTCGCCCACCGGCGCGGCGCGGATGCCGACGCACGGGTCGTGGCGGCCGCGGGTAACGATTTCGGTCTCGCGCCCGCTTGTGTCGATCGTGCGCTTGGGCGACAGGATCGAACTGGTGGGCTTGACCGCGAAGCGCGCCACGATGTCTTGCCCCGTGGAGATTCCGCCGAGTATCCCGCCGGCGTTGTTCGACAGGAACGCCGGCCCGTCCGCGCCGGCGCGCATTTCGTCCGCATGGGCCGCGCCGGTCATGGCGGCGGCGGCGAATCCGGCGCCGATCTCGACCCCCTTGACCGCGTTGATGCTCATGAGCGCCTTGGCGATGTCGGCGTCGAGCCTGTCGTACACGGGCGCGCCGAGGCCCGCCGGAACGCCTTGGGCGACAACCTCGATAACCGCGCCGGTCGAATCGCCGGCCTTGCGGAGCGCCGCGATGTCTTCCGCCCACAACGCCGCGGTTTCCGCGTCGGGGCACCGAAAGGGGTTTTCGTCGACTGCGTCCCGGCTCCAGCGCGAGCGGTCGATGGCGCGCGCGCCGATCTGCGTCAGCACGGCGCGGATCGCGATCCCGGCGCCGAGAACCTTGCGCGCCACGGCGCCGGCGGCGACGCGCATCGCGGTTTCGCGCGCGCTTGCCCGCCCGCCGCCGCGGTAGTCGCGAATGCCGTACTTGCGCCAATACGCGTAATCGGCGTGCGAAGGGCGGAACTTGTCGGCAATATCGCCGTAATCGCGCGATCGCTGGTCCACGTTCTCGACGACTATGGCGATCGGGGTTCCGGTGGTCAGCCCCTCGAAGGTTCCCGAGAGGATGCGTGCGCGGTCGGGTTCGCGGCGCTGGCTGGTATAGCGCGATTGCCCGGGGCGGCGGCGGTCGAGCCACGGCTGGATGTCGGCCTCGGTCAACGGCAGCCGCGGCGGCGCGCCGTCGATTACGCAGCCGATCGCCGGGCCGTGGCTTTCGCCCCACGTTGTGAAACGGAAGGTGCGGCCGAACGCATTTCCCGTCATCGGACCGTCGCGATGTCGGGCGCGTCCACGGCTTTCATGCCGACGACGTGGTAGCCCGCATCGACGTGCAGGACTTCGCCGGTGACGCCGGCCCCGAGCGGGCCGAGCAGAAAGGCCGCCGCGCCGCCGACGTCGCCGATGGTCACATTGCGCCGGAGCGGCGCGTTGTATTCGTTCCACTTGAGGATGTAGCGGAAATCGCCGATGCCGCTCGCCGCCAGCGTTCGGATGGGGCCGGCGGAGATGGCGTTGACGCGGATGTTCTCGCGCCCCAGATCGACCGCCAGGTAGCGCACGCTGGCCTCCAGCGCCGCCTTGGCCACGCCCATGACGTTGTAGTGCGGCATGACCCGCTCGGCGCCGTAATAGGTGAGTGTGAGCAGGCTGCCGCCGCGGACCATCAGCGGGCGGGCGCGGGCGCAGACGGCGGTGAAGGAGTAGCAGGAAATATCCAGCGTGCGCGCGAAATTCTCGCGCGACGTATCGATATAGCGGCCCTTCAGCGCCTCCTTGTCGGACCAGGCGATGGCGTGTACGGCGAAATCCAGCGCGCCCCAGCGTTCGCCCAGGTCGCCGAACACCCGGTCGAGCGACTCTTCCTCGGCCACGTCGCAGGGCAGGACCACGGAGGATCCGACCGATTCGGCAAGCGGGCGCACGCGCTTTTCAAGCGCGCCGCCCTGATAGGTGAACGCGAGCTCCGCGCCGTGCGCCGCCGCCGCGCGGGCGATGCCCCACGCAAGCGAGCGGTCGTTGGCCACGCCCATGACAAGGCCCTTGCGGCCCGCGAGCAGCGGCGCGGAGAGTTCGCGGTCGGGCATGGAAACGACGAACCGGGGAAATGGCGGCGCAAGCGCCTCGGGAAGCGAAACACGCGCATGTTACACCGCCCCGCCGCCCCGCGAAAGACGCGCGCGGCCGCTGCCGGCGCCTCGGCCGGCCGCGCGCCGAACGCCGCGGCGGCAAATAGCGCCCCGCCCGTCGCGGCGCGCGGCCGCCGGCGGGGCGCCGGTCCGGCTTTACCCGTCCACGATCTGCCAGCTGCCGTCTTCCTGGCGGCAGGCGCGCCCGTAGGCCTCCTCGGTTTGGCCGCCAATGGTGATGGTCTGCTGGAACTCGCGGCAATACTGGCCGCTCGCCGTCTGGTAGGTGTTCGTCGGCGTGTAGGTTCCGCTGTGGCCGCTGTCCGGGTTGACCCACTCGTTGGTCGCGCCCGTCGGCGCGGTTTCCAGCGTCGCCTGGGCGGTCTGCGCGGCATAGAGCTTGTCCGCCTTGTCGAGCGAGCGGCCGATTTCGCCGCCGATCATGGCCCCGAGCAGCGTGCCCACGCCGACCGCCGCGAGCTGGCCGCTCCCCTTGCCGACCTGCGAGCCGGCAAGGCCGCCGCCCACGGCGCCGAGCAGCGTGCCCGCGATTTCCTTCTGGCCGCCGGAAACGCAGCCGCCAAGGGCCAGCATTGCCGCCGCCGTCGCCGCCAGTCTGAACGCTCTCATTGCACTGTCCCCATCTTCTCAGGTCGATACTGCCCGCCCCGCTTGCCGCGGCGCGGACCGCTATAATACAGGGAACGTTATCCGCGGCGCAACGGCTGGGCGGCTCGATACATGGCGATTCCGCTCGACGGAGACCCGATAGCGCTGTTCGGCTCCTGGCTCGAGGAGGCGGCGGCGCGCGAACCCAACGATCCGACCGCCGCCTGCCTCGCCACGGCGAGTCGCGGCGGCGCGCCCTCGGCGCGCATGGTGCTGATCAAGTCCGCCGACGCCGGCGGCTTCGTGTTCTACACCAATCTCGGCAGCCGCAAGGCCGCGGAACTGGCCGGCAACCCGCGCGCCGCGCTCTGCTGCCACTGGAAGAGCCTGCGCCGGCAGGTGCGCGTCGAGGGCGCGGTTTCGCCCGTGTCCGACGCCGAGGCCGACGCCTATTTCGCGACCCGAAGCCGGCAAAGCCGCATCGGCGCGTGGGCCAGCCGGCAATCGGAGACGCTGCCGGGCCGCTTTGCGCTGGAGGCGCGCGCCGCGCGCTTTGCCGCGCGGTTCGCGTCGGGCGTCCCGCGGCCGCCGTTTTGGTCGGGCTTTCGGCTCGCGCCGGTATCCATCGAGTTCTGGCGCGACGGCGCGTTCCGGCTGCATGATCGCGCGGTCTTCGCGCGCGCGGCGCCCGGCGCGCCGTGGTCGGCGCGGAGACTGTATCCGTGAGCGCCCCCGCGCCGCCGCTCGCGCCGGAAGAGCGCGCGCGGCTGATGCGCAACGCAACCCGCGCCTCGGTCGCGGTCGCGGGGACCCTCATCGTCGTGAAGTTCGCGGCGTGGGTCGCCACCGATTCGGTGGCGGTGCTGTCGTCGCTGATCGATTCGGCGCTTGACGCGCTCGCCTCGCTCGTCACCTTGTTCGCGGTGCGTTACGCGCTGACGCCGCCCGACCGCGAGCATCGTTTCGGCCACGGCAAGGCGGAGCCGATCGCCGGCCTTTGCCAGTCGGCCTTCGTCGCCGGATCGGCGCTGTTTCTCATCGTCGAATCGGTCGCGCGGCTCGTCGAGCCGCGTCCCATCGCCTACGGGAACGCGGGCGTTGCGGCGATCCTGTTTTCGGCCGCGCTTACGTTTTGCCTCGTGCGCTACCAGGCCCATGTCGTGCGGCGCACGGGCTCGACCGCCATCGGCGCCGATTCGCTGCATTACCGCGCCGATCTCGCGGTCAATTTGGCGATCGTGGCGGCGCTTCTGCTCAGCGCGCGGCTGGGATGGGCATGGATCGACCCGGTCGCCGCCATCGCCGTGGCCGCCTACATCCTGCACAGCGTGCGCGCGATCGCGCGGCAAGCGCTGGACGGGCTAATGGACCGCGAGTTTTCCGACGCCGATCGCGCGCGCATCGTCGCCATCGCCGAGGCGCACGAGCAGGTCAAGGGCGTTCACGACCTGCGCACGCGCCGTTCGGGCGCGCAGCCCTTCGTGCAGCTGCACCTGGAGCTCGAGGGCGCGATGACGCTGCTCGACGCGCATATCGTCTCGGACCGGGTGGAGGCCGCCATCGTCGCCGCGTTCCCCGGCGCCGAGGTCATCGTCCACCAGGACCCCGCCGGCATCGCCGAGCGCATGCCGGACTACGCGCGTTCGTGAACCGGCGCGGCCCGGGCGAAAGGCCTATTTGATCTTGCCTTCCTTGTAGAGCACGTGCTTGCGGGCGATCGGATCGAACTTCCTGATCTCGAACTTGCCGGTCATGTTGCGGGGGTTCTTCCGGGTCACGTAGAAATGCCCGGTTCCGGCGCTGGAGTTCAGGCGGATTTTCAGCGTAGCGGGCTTGGCCATCGTTGCCTCGAACGGTTGGGGCGCCGCCGCGCGGCGCAGGCGTCGCGCGCGGTTTGGGCGAAGCGCCCGCCGATGTCAAGGGCCGCGCGCGCCCGGAAGGCGCCCGGCGGGGCGGGGCGGTATAATGGGGCAGGCGGCGCGCGGGGCGCCGCGGCGCCATTGCCCAGGGAGGCGACGCGATGAGCGAATATGTGGAGATGCGAACCTACCGGTTGCGGCCCGGAGGCCACGCCGAGTGGTACGAACACTACGCCAAGCACGGCATGGAGACGCAGAAGTGCGTGCTCGGCAACATGGTGGGCTATTACCACACCGAACACGGACCGCTGAACGAGATCGTCCACATGTGGGGCTACGACAGCCTCGACGACCGCGTCGCGCGGCGCGCGGCGCTGTTCCGGGAGCCGCAATGGCAGGAGTTCGTTCCGAAGGTGCGGCCGCTGCTCGAGAAGATGGAGTCGAAAATCCTCGTGCCGGCGCCGTTCTTCGACGCGAAATAGTGCGCGCCCCTCCTCCGGGGGCGCCGGCGCCCCCGGAGGAGGGCGGTCGCGGGGCGCGCCCGCGAAGCGGAGGGTTGATTGCCGCGGCGGAGCGCGCCATATTGGCGGGCGTCGGAGTGTAGCTCAGCCTGGTAGAGCACCGTCTTCGGGAGGCGGGGGCCGGTGGTTCGAATCCACTCACTCCGACCACCCCCGCCGCCGCCGGGAAGCGCACGAATGACCGAAGCACGCGGACCTCTCGCTGGCGCGCGCATCGTCGATATGACCGCCATGCTGGCGGGGCCGTGGGCGACCATGATCCTCGGCGATCAAGGCGCCGACGTCATCAAGGTCGAGGCGCCCGGCGCGGGCGACCACACGCGGGCGCAGGAGCCGGGCGCGTTCTCCGCCGCCTTTCTCAACCTCAACCGCTCGAAACGGTCGGTAACGCTCGACCTCAAGCATCCGCGCGGACGCGCGCTGCTGCTGTCGCTGTTCGAAACGGCCGACGCGGCGGTGCAGAATTTCCGCCCCGGCACGGTCGAGCGCCTGGGCGTGGGATACGAGGCGGCGCGCGCGGCGCGGCCCGATATCGTTTATGTGTCGATCAGCGGCTTCGGCGAGAAGGGCCCATACGCGGGCCAGCGGGTTTACGACCCCGTCATCCAGTGCCTGTCGGGCCTCGCCAGCGTGCAGGCGGGCGCCGACGAGGCGCGGCCCCGGCTGGTGCGCACCGTGCTGCCCGACAAGCTCACGGCGATGACCGCCGCGCAGGCGATCGCCGCCGCGCTGTATGCGCGCGAGAAAACCGGCAAGGGCCAGCATGTCAGGCTCTCCATGCTCGACGCGGTCATGCAGTTCCTGTGGGCTTCCGACATGGGCGGACAGACCTTCGCCGACCGCCCGCCCGCGCCGCAGCGGCCGGCCAGCCGGATCGACCTGATCTACCGCGCGCAAGACGGCTACATCACGCTGGGCGCGAACACGAACAAGGAATGGGCGGGAGTCTGCCGCGCCATCGGCCGGCCGGAACTGATCGGCGACCCGCGCTTCGCCACGCCGGCGGCGCGCCAGCGCAATATCGACGCGCGCCTTGAGCTCGTGCAGGAGCATTTGCAGGCCGCGCCCGCGGCGCATTGGCTCGAGGTTCTGCGCGCGCACGACGTGCCTTGCGCGCCCGCGCTGACCCGCAACGAGGCCGTCCGCCATCCGCAGATCGAAGCGGCGGAGTGCCTGATCGAGTACGACCACCCGGCGGCGGGGCGGCTGCGGCAGGCGCGCTCGGCCGCGCGCTTCGAGGGGACTCCCGTGGGCGTTCCGCGCGCCGCGCCGGCGCTCGGCGCGGATACCGGCGAGGTACTCGCCGAACTGGGCCTGTCGCGCGCCGAAATCGCCGCCCTGCGCGCCGACGGCGCCATCGGCGGCGAACCGGCGGCGCCGCCCGGGGAAGGCGCGGCGCGGCGCGCATCGTGACCGCGCGCCTTGTACACATTATCGGCGGCGGGCTGGCCGGCTGCGAAGCGGCGTGGCAGGCCGCGCGCGCCGGCGCCCGCGTCGCACTGCACGAAATGCGCCCGCTGCGCTCCACGCCCGCGCACCGCACGGCGGGGCTGGCGGAACTGGTCTGCTCCAATTCGTTCCGCTCCGACGACGCGGAAAACAATGCGGTGGGCCTGTTGCACGAGGAAATGCGGCGCTGCGGGTCGCTGATCATGGCCGCCGCGGATGCGAGCGGCGTTCCCGCGGGCGGGGCGCTCGCGGTCGATCGCGAGCGCTTTTCGGCCGCGGTGGAGGCGGCGCTGGAGGCCGAGCCGCGCGTCGAGATCGAGCGCGGCGAGGTTTGCGGCCTACCGCCCGCGGAATGGGACACCGCGATCGTCGCGACCGGGCCGCTTACCGCGCCCGGGCTGGCGGAGGCGATTCGCGCGCTCACGGGCGCGGAAAGCTTGGCGTTCTTCGACGCCATCGCGCCCATCGTCCATGCCGATTCGATCGACATGAGCCGCGCGTGGCGGCAGTCGCGCTACGACAAGGCCGGGCCCGGCGGCGATTCGGCCGCCTATATCAACTGCCCGCTGAACCGCGCCGAATACGATGCGTTCATCGATGGCCTGCTGCGCGCCGAGACCGTTCCGTTCCGCGACTGGGAGCGCGATACGCCGTATTTCGAGGGTTGCCTGCCGGTGGAGGAAATGGCGCGGCGCGGGCGCGAGACCCTGCGCTTCGGCCCCATGAAGCCGGTGGGTTTGACCGATCCGCGCGCACCCGGCGAGCGGCCCTGCGCGGTGGTTCAGCTCCGGCAAGACAACGCGCTCGGCACGCTCTTCAACGTGGTGGGGTTTCAGACGCGGCTGAAACACGGCGAGCAGACGCGCCTGTTCCGCACCCTGCGCGGCCTGGAGAACGCGCGCTTCGCGCGTCTCGGCGGGGCGCACCGCAACACGTTTCTGAACAGCCCGCGCCTTCTGGATGGCGAACTGCGCCTGAGGGCCATGCCCCGGCTGCGCTTTGCGGGGCAGATTACGGGGGTGGAGGGTTATGTCGAAAGCGCGGCCATCGGGCTGCTGGCCGGACGGTTCGCCGCCGGCGCGGCGGCCGCGCCGCCGCCGGAGACGGCGCTCGGCGCGCTGCTTGCGCACATTACCGGCGGCGGCGACGCGGAGACGTTTCAGCCGATGAACGTCAATTTCGGGCTGTTTCCGCCGCTGGCGGAGCGGGCCGGCAAGCGCGACCGCAAGCGCGCCCTGTCGCGGCGGGCGCTGGCGGCGCTGGACCGCTGGTTGTCGGGCGCGCCGGCGGCCGTCACGCCACGGGAAGCAGCGCCGCGGCAATGCGGCGGCCTTCGGCCGCCAGCACATTGAAGGTGCGGCACGCGGCGCCGGTGGACATCGATTCCGCGGCCGCGCCGCGCCGCGCGAGCGCGGCCCGCAGCGCCCCGGGCAGCGGCGCCGTCCGCGCGCCGCAGCCGAACAGCACCAGCTCCACCGGCGGCGACGCCGCGAACACCGGCTCCAGGCTCGGCGAGACCGTGTCCGGCAGCGCCGCCGCCGGCCACGCGGTTACCCGCTCGCCGACAATGAGGATCGCGCCTTCGTAGCGCGCGCCCGCCACGCGAAATCCGCCGCCGCCATAGCCCTGCACGATCGGCGTTCCGGGCGCAAGGCGCGGGGTTATGTCGGCGGCTATCGGCATCGCTCAATCGGCGAACGGTATGTATTCGGGCGCAATTCTCGCTCGACCGCCCGCGCCGAAGGCGCTGACTTCCCGGGTGCGCGGGCGTCTCGCCCGCACGTCTGCGCGCCGCGCGATATTGACGGGGAAGTGCGTGCGGGGCCCCTTCGCGGCCGCCGAGACGCGCGCACAGGACGCCGGCATTCTTCCCTCCGGGCGCCGCGGGCCGCGGCGGCTTCCCGGTCGGGTCCGGGAATCTTTCTACCCGGTCCAGGCGCGGCGGGCGTCGGCGCGGCGCGCGCCTACGGGTCGGCCGATTCGGTCGCGGCACTCGCGGATGGGCCGACGATGCCCAACACGCCTTCGATCCGGCCGACGCGCGTGTTGAGATGGCGCAACTCAGCGTTGAACTCGCGCTGCGCCGCGTAGAGATCGCGCACCGCCGCGTTGGTTTCGCGTTGCCCAGCCTCAAGGCTGTCCATGCGCGCGTTCAGCTGTTCGAACCCGTAAACGATCGTGGCGAACTGAAGGCCGATCACGGTAGCGGCCACGGTGACAATGGCGACCGTGCCGCCGTTGGACGCCAGCCAGCCGCGTCGCTCGCCGACGCCGCTGTTTCTCTCAGCCATTTCGCTCCTCCGTCGCAAGGCTCGGCGCCGCCGTGCGGCGTGCGCCTACGGCCCGGTCGGTTCGGTCGCGGCGCTCGCGGATGGGCCGACGATGCTCAACACGCCTTCGATCCGGCCGACGCGCGTGTTGAGATGGCGCAACTCAGCGTTGAACTCGCGCTGCGCCGCGTAGAGATCGCGCACCGCCGCATTGGTTTCGCGCACCGCCGCGTTGGTTTCGCGCAACCCGGCTTCAAGGCTGTCCATGCGCGCGTTCAGCTGTTCGAACCCGTAAACGATCATGGCGAACTGAAGGCCGATAACGGTAGCGGCCACGGTGACAATGGCAACCGTGCCGCCGTTGGACGCCAGCCAGCCGCGTCGCTCGCCGACGCCGCTGTTTCTCTCGGCCATTTCGCGCCTCCATTGCAGGGCCCCGCGCGATGCGGCGCTCCGATAGTATCCCGCGCGCCGGCGCGGGCGTCAACGGGCGGCGCTTCCCGATCGGGTCCGGGAATTTTCCGTCCGGTCGCAGCGCGGCGCGCGCCTGCGGCCCGGTCGATTCGGTCGCGGCGCTCGCGGACGGGCCGATAACGCCCAATACGCCTTCGATCCGGCCGACGCGCGTGTTGAGACTGCGCAACTCAGCGTTGAACTCGCGCACCGCCGCGTTGGTTTCGCGCAGCCCGGCTTCAAGGCTGTCCATGCGCGCGTTCAGCTGCTCAAACCCGTAAACGATCATGCCGAACTGAAACCGATAACGGTGGCGGCCACGGCGATGACGGCGGCAACGCCGCCGTTCGGCGCCAACCGGCCGCGCCGTTTGCCGGCGCCCGCGCCGCTATCCCGTTCGGCCATTTCGCTCTTCCCCTGCGCGGCCCGCGCGGGGGCGGGCGGCGTTGCGGGGCATTGCGGGGCTCCGCGGGGCTCGGGGTTGTTCGGCGGCGGCTGGATCGGCCCGATCGACCGCCG
Organism: Alphaproteobacteria bacterium; assembly: GCA_965201115.1. Taxonomy (GTDB): domain Bacteria; phylum Pseudomonadota; class Alphaproteobacteria; order UBA7887; family UBA7887; genus JANQOH01. The sequence continues at coordinate 2,464,616 of OZ241745.1, read as the reverse complement.
GGGTTTCGACACCATCGGCCTGGAGCGAACGCCCCTCGCTCCCGCATGGGCGCTATTGCTCGCTGTCCTGGGCAGCCTTCTGCTCGCCTGGCGCGCCGAGGGGCGGTGGGGACGGCTTGGGAGTGGGCAAGGCCGGAGAAACGGCGTTCGGCCCGTCGTCACGGCGCGACGCCGACGAGGACGAGCGGAACCGCCGGCACACCGCGGCCCTGACGCAGTACATTCATCAAATCCCGCTCGTAATACGGGACCCCGGACGACATCTCGCGCTCGAGACTCTTCATCGGCAATATCTCAATGCCGACGTCGATAACGTCGGTTACGTAAAAGCTCAGGTGTTTCACGAACAGGTCGTGCGCCACGAAAGCGTATTTGCCGAACTGTACTTCGACCGCAACGCGTTCTTTCACGAAATCGGTCTGGTTGTATGTCATGATCGGCTCCCGGCCGGCGGTCTCAATGGCGCGCCTCTGTTCGTTCTCCGGCCGGTCGTGTATGGCGCGCATGAGCTTTTCGTTGTCAGTCACCCAAAACGCGCTGCGCCGCTCGCTCCAGCCCCGGCCTTCCAGCCCCGCCTTGAACGACCGGTTCATTTCCACCGGGGAGTACAAGCGTTTGCCGACACGGCCGCGTTCCTTCGATATCTTGTTACGGCATATTTCCGCATCGACTCCGGCAATAACCTCCCGAACCTCCCGCCATATTTCCGGCAGATGCACGAGCAGATATTCCTCGCCATTCAAGTGCGAGTACCGCGCCGCGATTTTCATCGGTGTCCGCCGTAGGGCAGGTTCGGATCGTACACGGGCTTGCCCATCGGCCGGGTGCGAAGTCGGCCGGCTCGCAGCCGCCGCACCCGGTCGCGGGCGATAGCGACGTATTCGGGGACGATATCGCAACCGAGCGCCAGGCGGCCATGCATGAGCGCGGCGATAGCGGCCGAACCGACGCCCATATACGGGTCGAACACGCTATCGCCCGGATCCGTCATCGACAGGACGAGACGCTCCACGAGCTCCACCGGAAACTGGCACGGGTGGATCGTTTTCTCCGGGTGGTTGTTTTTGACGTTCGGGAATATCCAGACGTCGCTCGGGTTCTTGCCCTTCGGGTTGCCCGAGAGCTTGCCGGCGTTCGGCCCCTTGAAATGGCGTTTGCCGGGATATTTCGACGGCTCCCGGATGGGGTCCAGACGCCACGTGTAATCGTCGCCGGCCGTCCACCAGTTGATCGTTTCGTACCGGCCCGAAAGGCGCTTCCGGCAATGCAGGCCGTGTCCGAAATGCCACACGATCCGGTTGCGCAGCTTGAGCCCCCGCGCGCGGAACGCCGGGTAGAGCAGCGCGTCGAGAGGGACGATTTCGCCGTCGCGGACGTAGTTTCCGACCTGCCAGCAGATCGATCCCCGGGGATGCAGAACGCGCGCGCATTCCGACAGGACGCGCTCCTGCTCGCCGAGCCAGGCGTCGAGCGAGGTTTTCGCCTCGTAATCCTTGCCCAGATTGTAGGGCGGCGACGTGACGACGAGCTTCACGGCGCGGTCGGGAAGCCGCGCCATGAAGGCGAGGTTGTCTTCGCATGCGAGCGCAACCCCGCCTTCGCCGCCGACGGTATCCGGCGCCGACGGCAGCGTGCGGAGGCTCATCGGCGGCTCCGGGCGCGGCGGCGGCGGTTCAGCCCGCCTGCGCGGCGTCGAGGCCGACGCTTTGGCGCACGGCGCGCTCGACCGCGCCGGCGACGTCGGCGTTGTCGCGCAGGAACTGTTTGGCGTTCTCGCGGCCCTGGCCGATGCGCTGGCCGTCGAACGAATACCACGATCCCGCTTTCTCGACGACGCCGGCCTTGCAGCCGAGATCGAGTATCTCGCCGAGTTTCGACACGCCCTCGCCGTACATGATGTCGAACTCGACCATCTTGAACGGCGGCGCGAGCTTGTTCTTCACGACCTTCACGCGCGTCTGGTTGCCGATCGCCTCGTCGTGCCGCTTGACTGCGCCGATGCGGCGAATGTCGAGGCGCACCGAGGCGTAGAATTTCAGCGCGTTGCCGCCGGTAGTGGTTTCCGGGCTGCCGTACATGACGCCGATCTTCATGCGGATCTGGTTGATGAAGACGACGAGCGCGCGCGACCGCGAGATCGATCCGGTGAGTTTGCGCAGGGCCTGGCTCATCAGGCGCGCGTGAAGGCCGACGTGCGAATCGCCCATTTCGCCCTCGAGCTCGGCGCGCGGGGTGAGCGCGGCGACGCTGTCGACCACCAGAACATCGATGGCGCCCGAGCGGACCAGCGTGTCGGCGATTTCGAGCGCCTGTTCGCCGGTGTCGGGCTGCGAGATCAGCAGTTCGTCCACATCGACGCCGAGCTTGCGCGCATAGACGGGGTCGAGCGCGTGCTCGGCGTCGACGAACGCGCAGGCGCCGCCGAGCTGCTGCGCCTCCGCCACCGCGTGCAGGGCGAGCGTGGTCTTGCCGGAGCTTTCCGGCCCGTAGATCTCGACGATTCGCCCGCGCGGCAGGCCGCCGATCCCGAGCGCGATATCGAGGCCGAGGGAGCCGGTCGAGATGGTTTCGACTTCGACGCCGGCGCCGCCCTGCCCCAGTTTCATGATCGAGCCCTTGCCGAAGGCCCGTTCGATTTGGCTCAGTGCGGCGTCGAGCGCCTTTTGCCTGTCGGTCATGTCCTTCCCGACGACGTGGAAGTTCGGTTGCGCCATGGCGCTGTCCTTTCGTTCCGTGCGCGGCGGATTGCCGCGGCGGACGGATGGTATCCGTTTCGTTCCAATCGCGCAACCCCCTTGCATCCCGTTGAATTCGAAAGGGGTTGCCGGCTGCCGTTCGCGCCCGGGCGGCGCGCCGGGGGCCGAATCGGCTCCTGTTTCCGCCGCGCCGATTCGCCGGCCCCGCGGCCCCGGCGGCGCCGAAACCGCTTGCGGCTCAACCGAGTCCGAAGTTTTCGGCGTACACTCCGCGCAGCGTCTCCATCGCCGATTCGGGCAGCGGGCCCAGCTCCGCCGCCGCGACCGCTTCGTCGAGGTGGCGCGGCTCGGCCAGGCCCACCGCGACCGCGCCGATATCGGCGTTGGCCAGCGCAAACCGGACGGCGGTCTGCGCGCGCGTTCCGTAGGCGCCGCCGAGCGCGCGCAAGGCGGCCGCCGCGCGCCGCGCCTCGGTTTCGATGCCGGCGTCGTCCGTTATCGGGATTTCGCGTCCGTGGCGGCGGTCGCTGGCGATCGCGCCGCCGGCGAACGCGCGAATGTTAATCGCGCCCACGTCAGCCGCGCGGCAGGCCGCGAGCACTCCGGAAAAATCATGCCCGCGCCACGCCGGGGGCATCGCCATGCCGGCGCTCGGGTTGAGCAGGTTGTAATAGACCTGCGCGGTGTCGAAGCGCCCGCTCTCGACGACGCGGCAAACGGCCGGCGCCTGGCCGAGGGCGGTAATGCCGATAAAACGCGCGAGCCCCTGCGCGCGAAGGCGGTCGAGCGCGTCGGCGACTTCGCCCATAACCGCGTCGGCGGCGAGATGGAACGAATCCGTCGCCGCGCCGATGGGGTTGTGGAGCTGAAAGATATCGACCGAATCGCGCCGCAGCCGCCGCAGGCTCTCCGCCATGCCGCGCTCGACCTGCCCGGCGATGTCGCGCAGCCCGGCGGCGTCGAGCCGCACCTTGGTCGCCAAAATGTGCGGCGCGCCGATATCCGGCAGCAACCGGCCGAGCGCCGCTTCCGATTCGCCGCCGCCGTAGGAGGGCGCGGTGTCGATGAAGTTCATGCCCGCGTCGAACGCGCGGACGAGCGCGTCGCGGCGCACGTCTTCCGCGGCGTGGACGAGGATGCCGCCGACCCATCCGCCGCCGAAGGCGAGTTCCGATACGGCAAGTTCGGTGCGGCCCAAGCGGCGCGTGCGCATGGTTCAGTCCTCCCCGCTCCATTCGGCGTATGCCGCCAGCGCCTCGCCGCCCGGCGGGTAGTTGCCGAAGGAGGAATGCCCGGCCTCGATGCGCGTCGTCACGAAGCGTTCGAGGCGCTCCTGCTCCACGGCGTCTTTCGCCACTTCTTCGGCCAGCGCGCGCGGCGCGACGACCACGCCCTCGGCGTCGCCGACCAGTATGTCGCCGGGGAACACCGCCGCGCCGCCGCAGCCGATGGGGCATTGCAGGTCGGCGGCGAACAGCGCCACGACGCTGGCCGGCGCGGCCGCGCCCGCGCAAAAGGCGGGGAAGTCCATCTTCGCCAGCACGGGCGTGTCGCGCAGCGCGCCGTCGGTGACCAGCGCCGCGACGCCGCGCTTCATCAGGCGCAATGCGAGAATGTCGCCCAGCGCGCCGCCGCGGAGGTCGCCCATCGCGTCGATGCACAGCGCCCAGCCTTCGGGCATGGTCTCGATCGCGCGCCGCTGCGGGTAGGCGCGGTCGGTCCACACGGCCGGCACGGCCTTGTCTTCGCGCGCCGGAATGTGCCGCAGCGTGAACGCCGGCGCGGCGAACCGGGCGCTGCCGGCGTTCAGGGGCAGGACGCCCCTCATGTAGTGCGTGCGCACCCCGCGCTTGAGCAGCTGCGTCGAAACGGTCGCCGTCGAGACCCGGCGCAGCGCCTCGAGCGTCTCGGGCGCCGGCGGCGCGGGAACGCCGGTCACGGCGCGGCCCCGCGAATGCGTCCGTTCGGTTCCATGCGCCCTTCCTCCCGCCGCCGAGTGGAATCGAGGGCCGCCATCATGGCCGCTTTCCGCCGCGATGCAAGGCGCCGCGACGCGGTTCGGGCACAGGGGCAAGCCGTCGAATCCGCCATTGCGGCTCGTTCAGCGGGCCACGGTCGCCTGGCCCCGCGCTCCGTCGTAGATCATGATGGCGTTTTTGAGGAAAGTGCGGCCGATCAGCGCCTTGTGGACTTGGCCGCCACCCTCCAAATCGACACCTGCAAACGTGCCGTACTGGGTAAACCGTAGCGCCGGACAGTGGAATTGACACACGAAGACGTCGACTTCCTGCGGTCCGGAGACTCCGGCTATCGTCGTGCGATCGACCGGCGGCAAGCCCAGCTGCGCAGCCAGCGTCTTGTCGATGCAGCTCTCCAGCGCGCCGGTGTCGATCAGAGCCGGAACGCCGGTAACCGCCGGCTCGGGCTTGGCTCCCGAACCTGGGTCGAAACCCGGATCGAAACCGATATCGATCCAGATTGTCGGACCGTGCCGGACCAGCCACTCGCCGCCGGTTACGCCGTTGTCGTCGGGAAATCCGGCGTCAAGCAGCGGCATGGACCCGTCGATACTGCACCGAAGCCGGAAGCCGGAAGGGGCCGGCGCCCACCTCGCGAATCAGATAGGGGCCGCGCCCGAAACGGCGGATGGCTTCTCTCGCGACGTTGTCGACATTGTCGAACGCGCCGATGAGCTTGCCGTCGCGGATGAGCACCCATTTCCCCATGTGGTGCTCCTCAAGCGACGGCCGCATCCGCTCGAACGCCTCGATCTCGCGATCCAGCGCGTCCGGTTCGCGCTTCGATTCGTTCATTGCCTTGCCGCCTCCCTCGTCGGTTATCCGAGGTCAGTATATTCAATTGGCGTCGGCGCCGCAAGCGGACGGGCGCGCCCGCGGGTTATGGCCGGCAGAGGCGGCGCGCCGTAGTATTGCGGGCTCGGTTCCGGTATCGACTCCATGAGCCTGTACCGGAATTCGGCGGTTATCGGTACGGTGGGCACCGGCGGGCGTCTTGTCCGCTCGCGCTTCCCCGCCGACATTGCGCCGCGCGGAAACGTGCGGGCGGGGGCGCCCGCGCGCCCAGGCCCCGCCTTCGGCGGGGCAAGCATTCCGGTACAGACACCGAGACCCGCTCATGGCCCGGCGCCGCTCAGTTCCCCGCCCGCAGGCGCCCGTCGGCCACGGCCGCGAAACGCGCGGCAGCCGTTTGCGCGTCATCCTCGGGCTGGGCCTGCCCATTGTCGGCGGCATGTCGTCGCAGATTGCGTTCAACTTGGTGGACACGGCGATGGTGGGGCGGCTCGGCTCCGACGCGCTCGCCGCGGTGGGCATCGCGGGGTTCGCCGGCTTCGCGTGCGCCGCCCCGATCATGGGCGTGTCGGCCGGCGTCCAGGCGATGGCCGCGCGGCGCAAGGGCGAGGGGCGCGACAACGAGACGGCGATCCCCCTGAACGGCGGCCTCGCGCTGGCGCTCGCCGCCGGGCTTCCGCTTTCCGCCGCGCTTGCGCTGTTTGCGCCCGAACTGCTCGCGTTGCTCAACGGCGACCCCGCCGTGCTGGCCCACGGCGGGCCCTACCTGCAGGCGCGGCTCGCCGGCATGGCCGCCGTCGGCGTCAATTTCGCGTTTCGCGGCTACTGGAACGGCGTCGGCCGGTCGATAGTCTATCTGCGCACGCTGCTGGCCATGCAGGCGATCAACGTCGTTCTGAACTACATCCTGATCTTCGGCGCGTTCGGCGCGCCGGCGCTGGGCGCGCTCGGGTCGGGCATCGGGACGGCCGCCGCCGGATGGGCGGGCAGCCTCATGTACGCCGCCCATGCGTGGCGAAGCGCGCGCGGGAACGGCTTTCTCTCCCGCCTGCCCGGGCGGCGCACGCTCGCGGTCATGACGCGCGTTTCGCTTCCCGCCTCGATTCAACAGTTTTTCTTCGCCACCGGATACACGGCGGTCATGGGCATCGTCGGCCAGGTGGGCACGGCGGAGCTCGCGGCGGCCAACGTCATCGTCAATATCCTTCTGGTGGCCATCCTGCCCGGCATGGGGATGGGGCTGGCCGCGGCGTCGCTGGTGGGGCAGGCGCTCGGGCGCGGAGAGCGCGAGGCCGCGCGCCTGTGGGCGTGGGACACGGTCAAGGTAACGGCGGCGGCGATGGCCGTCCTCGGCGCGCCGATGATCCTCGCGCCCGGCGTTTTCCTCGGGGTCTTTCTGCACGAGCCCGAGCCCCTTGCGCTGGCGGACGCGCCGCTGCGCATCACCGGCGCGGTCATCGTCTGCGACGCGGTGGGCATGGTGCTCATGAACGCGCTGAACGGCGCCGGCGCCACGCGGACGGTTATGAAGGTCTCGATCGCCGTGCAGTGGCTGCTGTTCCTGCCCGCGACGTGGGCGGCGGGCCCGGGGCTCGGCTTCGGCCTGCTCGGCATATGGATATGCCACGCCGCGTGGCGCGTCGCGCAGGCGGCGCTGTTCGTCGCCTTGTGGCAGCGCGGCCGCTGGGCCGATATCCGCGTCTAGACGTGCGGCGCGCGCGGCGGCCGGTTACGGTATTATGACGCGCTGGCAAACGGGCCTTCGCGGGGAGGAGGCAATGGAACTGCTCGACCGCCTGTTCAAGCTTCGTGAGAACGAGACCACGATCCGGCGCGAGATCGTCGCCGGCGCGGCCACGTTTCTCACCATGGCCTACATCGTCGTCGTCAACCCGGCCATACTCTCGGAGGCGGGCATGGATTTCGGCGCGGCGTTTACGGCGACCATACTGGCGGCGGCCATCGGCTGCGCCATCATGGGGCTGTGGGCGAACTGGCCGGTCGCCATCGCGCCGGGCATGGGCCTCAACGCCTTCTTCGCCTACGGCGTCGTCATCGGCATGGGCCATCCGTGGCAGACGGCGCTCGGCGCGGTGTTCTGCTCCGGCGTCCTGTTCATCGCGCTCAGCGCCAGCGGGCTGCGTACATGGCTGCTTCAGGCGGTGCCGAAAAACCTGCGCCTCGGCATCGCGGCCGGGGTGGGTTTCTTCCTCGCCATCATCGGCCTGCGCAACGCCGGCATCGTCGTCGACAACCCGGCGACGCTGGTCGCGCTCGGCGATCTGACCTCCGCGACGGCGGCGCTCGCGTGCCTCGGCTTCATGGCCATCGTCATGCTCGACGCGCGCCGCGCGCCGGGCGCCATCGTTATCGGCATTGTCGGGCTTACGCTCATCGGTCTCGCCACGGGGGAGACCAAGTGGGCCGGCGGCGCGTGGGCGCCGCCGAGCCTCGCGCCCACATTCCTGGCGCTCGATATCGGCGCCGTGTTCGAACTCGGCCTGATCGCCGTCGTGCTGACCTTCCTGTTCGTGGACTTTTTCGACACCGCGGGAACGCTCACCGGCGTCGCCGGCCTGACCGGCAAGACGCGGGAAGACGGCGCCATCGACGGCGTCGGGCGCGCGGTGTTCGCGGATTCGGTCGCCACCACGGCGGGCAGCCTGCTCGGAACCAGCACCGCCACCAGCTACATCGAAAGCGGCGCCGGCATCCGCGAGGGCGGGCGCACGGGCCTGACCGCCATCGTATGCGCCGCGCTGTTCCTGCTGTGCCTGTTCCTGGCCCCGTTCGCGAAAACGGTGCCGGGTTGGGCCACGGCGCCCGCGCTCGTGTTCGTCGCCATCGCCTTCGCGAGCAGCCTGAAGGACATCGACTGGGACGACATTACGGACTATGGGCCGGCGATACTCGCGGCGCTCGTCATGCCGTTTACCTTCAGCATCGCCAACGGCATCGCCATTGCTTTCATCGCGTATGCGGCGGCGAAAACCACCGCCGGAAAGCCCGGCGAGGTCCATCCCGCGATCTGGCTGCTTGCGCTTGCGAGCGTACTGTTTTTCGTCAAGGATTTCTGATCGGCGGGCGGCGGCGATGCGCGGTCCGTTGCGCGCCGGCCCGGGGGCCCGGCCGGCCGCTCCCGAGCTGACGGCCTTCCATCAGATCGAGTTCATCGCGCTGGCGCCCGATCGCCCGCTGATCGTGACCGACGCCGACGAGGTGCTGTTTGCGTTCATGGCGTCGCTGGAGCGCTGGCTGCGGGCCAACGGCTACTACTACAATTGGGCGTCTTACGCCTTGTTCGGCAATGTCCGCCGCCGCGCCGACGACGCGCCCGCGAGCGACCCCGAGGTGAGCGCGCTTCTGGAGCGCTTCTTCGCCGACGCGGCCGGCAACATGGCCGCGGTCCCCGGCGCGGCGGAGTCGCTCGCCGCGCTGCGCCGCCGCGCGCAAATCGTCGTGCTCAGCAACATCCCGCACGACCGCCACGCCGACCGCCGCGCCGCGCTGGCGCGCCACGGCATGGACTACCCCCTGGTGTCGAACTCCGTCGGCCCCAAGGGCCCCGCCGTGCGCGCGCTGGCCCGCCGCGTGCGCGCGCCCGTGTTTTTCATCGACGATTCGAAGTACCACCACGATTCGGTGGGCGAATGCGCGGCCCGGGTCGTGCGCCTGCACATGCTGGCCCACCCCCGCCTCGCCGCCCTCCCCGGCGCCGTCTCCTCCCGCCACCGCTGCGTGAGATCGTGGCGGGAGGCGCGCGCCGTTATCGAGAGCGAACTCGCCGCCGCGGGCTACGGACAAGCGCGCGTGACTCGCGCCGCCGCCGCGCCATAATCGGCGCCCGCGGCGCGCCGGATGGGTGGCCGAGCGGCTGAAGGCGCCGGTCTTGAAAACCGGTGGGCGCGCAAGCGTCTCGTGGGTTCGAATCCCACCCCATCCGCCAGGCCGCGCTTCCGGGCCGCCGGGCGCTACAGATACTTGCCGGCGGCGATAACCACAGCAGCGAGCGCGACGAACACGCCATACATACGGGCCTCGAGGCGGGCGAGGTCGGTCTTGGTCGCCATCTTCTCTTCGATTCGGCGGATGTCGGCCCCGGCAGCAAGGCGCGCCCGATTGCCGCGCAACGCTTCGGTGTGCGCCCGGGCGTGTTTGCGGTCGATGCCGGCGGCCTCAAGCTTGCGCATGGCCGCCATTGTGTCGAATTCGGGCGCCGCGTCGAGCGGTTGCGGCGCGTGCGCGGGCGCGGTAGGTATCGACGATTGGCGCCGGGCGCGGGGGAGGCGCGGCGATGACGAGGGAAGCGGAGGCCGGCGCTGTCCATCGCCTTGAACGGCCGGCGCACGCGATGCGGAAGTCGCTCCGGCGGATGCTGGACGAAATACCGGAAAGCGCCGGCGCGGACGATTGGGACGGCGAAGGCGCGCGGGCGGTGGCGCCCCGGACCGTGGAAATCGCGAAGTCGGTGCTCGCGGAGCTGCCGGCATATGTCTTGGCGCCCGAATTGGATCCTGACGTTTCGGCCACGCCGCAGGGCGAAGTGGACTTCGACTGGGCGGCGCCATGCGACGCCATGCTCACGATTAGCGTCGGCCCGACTGGCCGCATTGTTTTCGTCTGCACGCTCGGCGATGAGGAACGAGTGAGCGGAAGCGGTCCGTGGAACGGCGAGCTTCCGGCGTATATCGACGACTGCTTCAGACGGCTGCGCAACTGCCGGGATAAATGAGCGCCCTCCCCGGCGGCGTTCGGCGCGGTGAAGACGTGCGGGCGAGACGCCCGCGGTCCCGGGAAGCAACCGCGTCGCGGGCGGTTGCGCTCGACCCGCCCGTTCCGGCGGCGACCGGCAACGGGCGATAGATCCGCGAGGCCGGCGGCGCGCGAAAGGCGGGGAGGCAATGCGATGACGGAGCCGACGACGGTCGGGCTGCGCTATGGGCGCGGGGAGCTGGCGGCGCCGGTGGCGGACGGGTGGCGGGCGACCGTCGTTCGCAAGCCGGCTATGCCGCTGCTGGCGGACCCGCGCGCGGCGGTTGCCGAGGCGCTGGCGCGGTCGGACCTGGCGGCGCGCGCGGCGGCGGCGAAATCCGCCTGCATCGCCATTTGCGACATCACGCGGCCCGTGCCGAACGGCGTTATCCTGCCCGCGCTCGTGCGCGCGCTGCTCGGCGCCGGCCTGCCCGCCGAGGCGATTACGGTTGTCGTCGCCACCGGCCTGCACCGCCCCAACGAAGGCGCCGAACTGCGCGAACTGGCGGGCGACCCGTGGGTGCTGGAGACGGTTCGCGTCGTCAACCATTTCGCCCGCGACGACGCCGCCCACGACTACATGGGAACCACGAGCCGCGGCGCGGCGGTCCGTCTCGACCGGCGCTTCGCGCGCGCCGACCTGCGCATCGCGACCGGGCTCGTGGAGCCGCATTTCATGGCGGGCTATTCCGGCGGGCGAAAGGTTATCTGCCCCGGGCTGGCGCACGCCGAGACCATCGCGACGCTGCATTCGGCGCGCTACATGGAAGACCCATGCGCCGCCAATTGCGTGCTTGACGGCAACCCGCTCCACGCCGACCAGCTGGAGATCGTCGGCATGCTCGGCGGCGCGTTCGCGGTCAATACGGTCATCGACGAGGAGCGGCGCCTGGCGTTCGTCAATTGCGGCGAGATCGTTTCGAGCCACCTGGAGGCGGTTGCGTTCGCCCGCCGCCATGTCGAGGTTCCCGTTCCGCGCCGCTTCCCGACGGTGGTCGCGAGCGCCGCCGGCTATCCGCTCGACGCCACCTTTTACCAGACGGTCAAGGGCATGGTGGGGCCGCTCGACATTCTCGAGCCCGGCGGGCGGCTGATCGTGGTTTCCGCCTGTTCGGAAGGGCTCGGCTCGCCGGAGTTCGCCGACGCGCAGCGGCGGCTCGCCGCGCTCGGCCCGCGCGCCTTCCGCGACAGCCTGCTCGCCAAGACCCGCGCCGACATCGACGAATGGCAAACCGAAATGCAGCTCAAGCCCATGCGGCGCGGCGAGATACTGCTTCACACCGACGGGCTGTCGGCGGACGAACGCGCGCTCACGGGCGTCCGGTGCGTCGATTCGCTCGGCGATGCGATCGCCGATTCGGTCGCGGCGGCGAACGATCCGCATGTCGCGTTCGTCCCCGAAGGCCCCTATGTCGCGCCGATGCATCGCCCCCGGCCGCGATAGGGGCGCGCGCATGGTCAGGCTCGACAGGATCCGTACCGGCGGCGGCGATTCGGGGATGACGTCGCTGGGCGACGGCGCGCGCGTCGCCAAGGACGATCCGCGCATCGAGGCGTGCGGCGCGGTCGATGAGGCGAACGCCGCCGTGGGCGCCGCGCGGCGCCATACCCAGGGCGAGGCCGACGCCATGCTCGCGCGCATCCAGAACGACCTGTTCGACCTGGGCGCCGATTTGTGCGTGCCGCCGGGCGGGCGGCGCGGCGCGGGCGCGCTCCGCATCGCGCAATCGCAGGCGGCGCGCCTGGAGGCCGAGATCGACGCGATAAACGCCGACCTCGAGCCGCTGGAGTCTTTCGTCCTGCCGGGCGGAACGGCGGCCGCGGCGGCGCTGCATGTCGCCCGCACCGTCGCGCGGCGCGCCGAGCGCCGCGTCGCCGCCCTGGCCGCGCAACAGGAGACCGAACCGCTGGCGCTGGTGTATCTCAACCGGCTTTCGGATCATCTCTTCGTGCTGGCGCGCCGATGCAACGACAACGGCCGGGCCGACGTACTGTGGCGGCCGGGCGGCAACCGGTGATGCGGCTCGGTCCGGGCGCGCGGGTCGAGAAGAGGCCGGCGCACCCGGATCGAGGCGTTCGGGGTTCAAGGAGGAAACGCGAATGGATTTCGGGTTGCATGTCGGGACGCGGGGCGCCGCCGGGACGCCCGAGGGCTTGCGCGCCATTGCGCGCCGCGCCGAGGACGCCGGCCTCGCCTGGCTCGGCTTCAACGACCACGTAATCGTCGCCGGCGCTGTCGAGTCGCGCTACCCCTACAGCGAAACGGGCCGCTGGCCGGCGGCGGACACCGGCGCGTGCCTCGAACAGTTAATGACCATCGCCCATGTCGCGGCGCTCACCCGGCGCATCCGCCTGCTCACTTCGGTGATGGTGCTGCCGCATCGCGCGCCGGTGCTGGCCGCGAAAATGCTGGCCACCGCCGATGTGTTGTCCGCCGGGCGGCTTACCGTCGGCGTCGGCATCGGCTGGATGGCCGAGGAAATGGCGGCGCTGCAATCCCCGCCCTACGAACGGCGAGCGCAAGCGTCGGAGGAATATATCGCGGCGTTCCGCGCGCTGTGGACCGGGGAGCGCCCGCGTTTCGACGGCGAGTTCGTTTCTTTCGAGAACCTTCTGTTTGCGCCGCGCCCGGTTCAGCGGCCGCACCCGCCCATCTGGGTCGGCGGCGAGAGCCGGGCGGCGAAACGGCGCGCCGGCGCGCTCGGCGACGGCTGGTATCCGGTTATCGCGAATCCGCGCGCGCCGCTCGATACGCCGGAGGCGTACGCGGCCGCGCTCGGGGAGACGCGCGGATACGCGGCGGAGGCCGGGCGCGACCCCGCGGCGCTCGACACGGGCCTGTTCGTCCCGTGGTACCGGCTGGGCGGCGAGCGAACGCGCCCCTTCACCGGAAGCGCCGCGGAAATCGCCGCCGACGCGCGCGCCTGGCGCGACGCGGGCGTGCGCCACCTGCTCGTCGGGTTCGAAAGCGACGATCTCGCGGAAAGCCTCGCGCGCATCGACGCCTTTGCCTCCGAAGTCGCGCCGCCGGCGGCATGACGGTCGCGGAAACCATCGCCGCGCTGCTCGCCGCGCGCGGGGTCCGGCGCGTTTTCGGCCTGTGCGGCGGCCATGTCATGCCGGTGTGGATGGCGGCGGACGCGGCGGGAATCGCCATCGTCGATGTGCGCGACGAGCGTTCCGCCGTCCACATGGCGCAGGCGCACGCGGAAATAACAGGCGATCCGGGCGTCGCTCTGGTCACCGCCGGCCCCGGCGTGACGAACGCCATGACCGGCGTCGCCAACGCGCATGTTTCGCGCGCCCCGGCGCTCGTTATCTCCGGAACCCCGCCGGCGCCGCAGGAAAACCGCGGCGCGCTTCAGGACCTGGACCACGTCGCCCTGATGCGCCCGGTGACGCGCTATGCGCGCACGGTGCGCGACCCCGCCCACGCGGCGCGCGAGCTCGACGAGGCGTGGGCGCGCGCGCTCGGCGAGGGCGGCGAGCCGGGGCCGGCGTTTATCCAGTTCCCCACCGACACGCTGCGCGCCGCGGCGCCGGAAGCGGCGCGCGGGGCGGAATATATCGAGCCGAAGCCGCGCCCGGCGCCGCACCCTGACCCTGAGGCGGCGCGGCGCGCCGCCGACGCCATTTGGGCGGCGCGGCGCCCGCTCGTTATCTCCGGCCGCGGCGCGCGCGGCGCGGGGCCGGAACTCCTGGCCCTGCTCGACAAGCTCGGCGGCGCCTATCTGGATACCGGCGAGAGCCGCGGGCTGGTTCCCGACGGCCACCCGTCGTCGGTGGCGGCCATGCGCGGCGCGGCGATGCGCGAGGCCGACTTGGTCGTCACGGTCGGCCGCCGGCTCGATTTCCAGCTGGCCTACGGGTCGCCGGCGGCGTTCGGCGCGGCGCGTTTCGTGCGCATTGCCGACACGGCGGGCGAGTTGCGCGACAACCGCCGCGGCGCGGCGGAGGTTTTCGCCGCCGCCGCGCCCGCGCTGGCCGCCATTGCCGCGGCCGCCGGCAACCGCCCGCCCGCGGTCGATGGCGAATGGATCGCCCGCCTGCGCCGGGGCCATCGCGAGCGCGCGGAAAAACTGCGCCGCACGCTGGACGCGGCGCCCGCCGGCGCCGACGGGCGGATGCACCCCCTGCGGCTGCTCGGCGCGTTGCGCGCGCGCCTCGACGACGACGCCATCGTCGTCGTCGATGGCGGCGATTTTCTCAGTTTCGCGCGCGTGGCGCTGACGGCGCCGACAATGCTCGACCCCGGCCCGTTCGGCTGCATCGGCGTCGGCGTGCCCTACGGGATCGCGGCGGCGCTCGCGCGCCCGGACCGGCAGGTAGTAGTGGCCGCCGGCGACGGCGCGTTCGGTTTCAACGCCATCGATATCGACACCGCCGCGCGTCACAACGCCCGCGTCGTGTTCGTCGTGGCCAATAACGGCGCATGGCAGATCGAGGCGCACGATCAGACGGAGCGCTGGGGCCGGGTCGTGGGGACGCGCCTGCAATTCGCCGATCACGCGGCGATGGCGCGCGGGTTCGGCCTGCACGCCGAGCGCGTTACCGACCCGGAGGCGCTTCCCGCCGCGCTCGACCGCGCCTTCGCCCGCGCGCCGGCGCTGCTCGATGTCGAGGCGACGCCGGACGCCGTCTCCTCCGACGCGCGCTCCGGCCTCGCCCGGGTCCCCGACACCCAGGCGCTGGCCGCCTGGGACGCCGCCGAAAAGGAGTGGCGCGGCGGCTGAGGCGCGTTCCGCTCCGCGACCGCCGGCGCGCCATCGCAACGAAACCGTTGGCAACGGATCTGTTGGCAATGGATGTTTTGGCAAATAATCCATTGCCGCACGCGCCGCGGCACGGCGCGCCAAGGCGTTGCCCCGCGGCGCGCGTCGGTACGTACATGAAGAGCCGCTTCGCGACCGGCCGCGGGAGCCGCGCGCATGGATAGCGACGAGGCGCTCGCCCGGCGCGCCGCCGCGGGCGACCGCGCGGCGTTCGCCGCGCTGCTCGAACGCCATTACGACCGCATCTATCGCATCGCCGCGCGCATACTCGGCAACCCGCACGACGCGGAAGACGCGGCGCAGGAGGTTTGCATCGGGCTGGCCCGGAGCATCGCCTCGTGGCGCGGCGAAAACGCGCGCGGCGAGGCGGCGCCGTTCGCCGCCTGGCTCTGCCGCGTGGCGGCCAACGCGGCGCGCGGCGCGCGGCGGCGCGGCGCCGCCCGCGCGCGCAACGAACGGGAATTTTCCGAACTGCGGGCGCTCGAAGCGTGCGGCGGCGGCGCGGCGGAAGAGCGGGCGTGGCTCGCGCGCGCGCTCGGCGCGCTGCCCGAACCCCGGCGCGCGGTCGCGCTGCTCGTTGTCGGGGAAGGGTTCGCCCACGCCGAGGCCGCCGCCGCCCTCGGCATGGCCGAAGGCACGGTGTCGTGGCATTTATCGGAAATCCGCGCTCACTTGCGCGCCTTGGCGGAGGCGGACGGGGAGGCGGACACGGAGGCCGCGCGATGAACGACGAACTCGACAGGCTGGCCCGCGCGCTGCGCGCCGCCGCGCCGCGGCCGCGCCCGGAAGCGCGGAAACGCGCGATCGCGGCGGCGCTGGCGGAATTCGATCGCCCGCGCCAAGGAAACGCGGCCGGCGCGCGTCGTACCCGGCGAGCGCCGCGCGCCGGCGCGCCCCGGTTTCGGAGATCCGTCATGCCCCTGTCTCGCCCTCTCGTTTCGATCGCCGCGAGCGCCGCCCTGTTGGCGCTCGCCGGCATCGTCGCCTACCGGATATATCCGGAGTTTCCGCCCCGGCCCGCGCCGGTCGCGGAGGTCGATAGCGTTGCCCCCGCCGCCGCGCCGCCGCCGCGGCCTCTTGCGGAGACGGCGGAGCGCGCCGCGCCGCCGGCGGCGGAGTCCGCCCCCCCGACCGTTGCCGAGGCGCTCGAAATCGCCCGGCTCCTGGCCCTCGGGTCCACGACGGCCTCGGTCCCGCGGTCGCTGCCGGCCGGGGAGGCGCCCTTCGCGTTCGGCCCCGCCGGCGGCGACCGGTTTCCGCAAGCGGGCGGCAACGCGGTCGTACCGGTCGCCGAGGCGCCGGTTTCGACCTTCTCCATCGACGTCGATACGGCCTCGTACGCTTTCGTGCGGGCGGCGCTGCGCAACGGCGCGCTGCCCCCGGCGGACGCGGTGCGCGTCGAGGAGATCGTCAACTATTTCCCCTACGACTACGCGGCGCCGGAGGGCCTCGACCCGCCCTTCGCCATCGACGCCGCGCTCATGCCGGCGCCGTGGAATCCCGCCGCGCGGTTGTTGCGCATCGGCGTCAAGGGGCATCTGCCGCGCGCCGCCGCGCCGCGCGCCAATCTCGTGTTCCTGATCGACACGTCGGGGTCGATGGACGAGCCCAACAAGCTGCCCCTGCTCGCCGCGTCGCTCAAACTGCTGCTCGGCGCGCTGGCGCCCGAAGATACGGTGGCCATCGCCGCCTATGCCGGCTCAGCGGGCGAGGTTCTGCCGCCGACGCCGGTCGCCGAGCGCGCCGCGATACTGGCGGCGCTGGAGGGGCTGCGGGCGGGCGGCTCGACGGCGGGCGGCGAGGGCCTGCGCCTCGCCTACCGCCTCGCCGAGGCCCGATTCGACCCCGGCGCCGTGAACCGCGTGATGCTGGCGACCGACGGCGATTTCAACGTCGGCATGTCCGACCCCGCCGCGCTGGAGGCGTTCATCGCCGGCAAGCGCGAGAGCGGCGTGTTCCTCTCGGTGCTCGGCTTCGGCATGGGCAACTACAACGACGAGCTCATGCAGCGGCTGGCGCAAAACGGCAACGGCGCGGCGGTCTATATCGACAGCCTGCCCGAAGCGCGCAAGGCGCTGGTCGAGGAAGCGTCCGCCGCGCTGTTTCCCATCGCGCGCGACGTCAAGATACAGGTGGAGTTCAACCCGGCGGCGGTGAGCGAATACCGGCTCATCGGCTACGAAACGCGCGCCCTGCGCCGCGAGGACTTCACGAACGACAAGGTCGACGCCGGCGAGATCGGCGCGGGCCACGCCGTGACGGCGCTCTACGAAATAACGCCCGCGGGCTCCGGGGCGGGGCGCCTCGGCCCGCTGCGCTATCGGCGGGACGGCCCGCCCCCGGCGGAGGGCGCGCGCGCCGAACCGTCCGCCGGCGAATACGCCGACGAGTACGCCTACGTACGTATCCGCTACAAGCCGCCGGCGGGCGGCGCGAGCGCCGAGATCGCCCGCGCGGCGACGCGCGCCGACGAGTACGCGACGCTCGCCGCTGCGCCCGCCGACGCGCGTTTCGCCGCCGCCGCGGCCGCGTTCGCCCAGCTGCTGCGCGGCGGGCGCTACATGGAGGATTACGGCTACGAAGACGCCGCCGCGCTGGCGGACGGCGCCAGGGGCGCCGACCCCTTCGGCTACCGCGCCGAGTTCGTGCGCCTGGTCCGCCTCGCGCAATCGCTCTCCGAATCCGCCGCGCCGCCGCGATAGCCCGGGCACACGGTCTCCGGATGCGGCGCAACCCCGCCGAAGGCGGGGCCCGGGACCGCGGGCATCCTGCCCGCACGTTTCCGCAGGGCGCGATATTGCCGGGAGAAGCGCGGTCATTGCGCCCCGCCCGCCGGCGTTCGCGGCGGTTGCAACGTGCGGGCGAGACGCCCGCGCACCCGGGAAGTCCGCGCCTCCGGCGCGGGAGCGGGCAGGCCGCCCGACCCGCCGGCCATGAGTCGGCGGCGCCGGATACAGGGCCGCGGCGCGCTTCCCGGGACCGCGGGCATCCTGCCCGCACGTTTGCGCGCGGCGCGGCGTGGCCGGGAGAAGCGCGGTCATTGCGCCCCGCCCTCCGGCGTTCGCGGCGGTTGCGGCGTGCGGGCGAGACGCCCGCGCACCCGGGAAGCGCGCCGCGGTCCCGGGCCCCGCCTTCGGCGGGGTTGCGCCGCCGATTCGGCGGGCGCGTTCGATTCGCGGGCCGGCGGGGCCGCGCGGCGGCGCGCGGCGCCCGAATTGCGGAACGCACCGCGAATATCCGGCCTTGACGACGAAAAAAACTTCCCTGTGCCTCTTGCGTTCCCGTTTGCGCGTTTCGCGGCGGCATGTTACGCTGGCGACGTAACTTCACGGGGCCCTTCACGGGGCCCTTCACGGGGCCCTTCACGGGGCCCTTCACGGGGCCCTTCACGGGGCCCTTCACGGGGCCCTTCACGGGGCCCTTCACGGGGCCCTTCACGGGGCCCTTCACGGGGCCCTTCACGATGAGGAGGGACCTCGTAACCATGACCGTCTCCACCAGATACCTTCCCCTCGCTTCCGTTGCGGGGATGCTCCTGATCGCCGGTTGCGGCGGCGGCTCCGGCTCGGCGCCCGCCCCGGAACCCTCGCCGCCCCCGCCCCCGCCGGTTGCGTTCGACCTGCCGGACGGCGAGCTCGGCCTCGTGCCCACCGGCGACGCCCCGCTGGAGATCGCGGCCGGCGCCACGGTGCGCCGCGGCAATGTCGAGTTCATGTGCGCCGCGGGCGGAGAGGCCTGCGTCGTCAAGATCATGAGCGCGGCCGGCGACGATAGCACCCGCACCGCTGCCTACGAAGGCACGGGCGGCAAGGTCGAGGCGCTGGCGGCCCGCGAGGACATTCTTCCCGCGCCGGGCAATCACGGCTTGACGGACCCGGTGACGGTCTCCGCCGGCGCCACGGCGACCCGCGGCAATGTGAACATCGCCTGCCATGCCGGGAGCATGGCCTGCACGGTGGTCGTGGAAGGCGGCGCGGTGAAGTATCTGGCGACCGGCGGCGCGCCGGTTCTGACCGCGGCCCGCGGCGACGTAACCGCGCCGGACAATCATGGCGTGACGGGCAGGGAGATGGTCTCCGCCGGCGCCGCGGTGCGCAAGGGCAATGTGGACATAGCCTGCCCGGCCGGCGGCGCGAGCTGCACGGTGGTCGTGGAAGACGGCAAGGTGAAATATCTGACGACGGGCGGCGTGCCCGTTCTGACCGCCGCGCTCGAGCGGCTGGCCGTCAGCGACGACCACGGGCTGGATACGTCAGGCGGCGCCCCGATTACGATAGCGGCGGGCGATAAAGAGACCCGCGGCAATGTGGATATCTCGTGCCCCGGCCCCGCCAGCGGCGCGGCCTGCGTGATTCACGTCATCAACGCGGCGGGCGTCGGCGGCGTCGGTTACGAAGCAACGGGCGGCATGCCCGTGATAACGCGGCTCGGAATGGATCTTGCGCTGCCGACGGGCAATCACGGCTTGACGAAGGGCGCCAGGATCCCGGTCCGGGCCGGCGCTTCGGTGCGGCCGGAGGAGTCGAATATAAACATTACGTGCCCCGCCGGCGGACGGGATTGCGTGGTTTACGTCGCGAGCGACGGCGGCAGCGCGAAATACCTCCCGAAGGGCGGCGCGCCCACGGCGGCGGCGGCTTGGGACCCCTTTGTCGACGGCGAACGCAAGCCCAAGGCGCCCGCCGGCCACGGTCTGACTTCGGTGGAGATCGCCGCGGGCGCGCCGCATTACGGCCCGCGCGGCGTGCATCTCGAGTGCCCGGCCGGCGCCATGTGCTCGATTGCGGTGGGCGACGACGGCGCGGTCACATACAAGGCGACCGGCGGGACGCCGACGGTCATGACGAACGAGATGATCCTGGCGGCCAACAGCGGCCCCAACCGCGAGATGAACTCCGACGGCGGACACGCCGTGGGCCTCGTCACGCGGATCGGGACTACCGTTTCATCCAGAGGCGGTCTTCACGATGCCGTAGCCAGAAAAGGCGCAATAATGCAGAGTACCGTCGCACGGCCGGACGAAGAACCTACGGTCGCGACAACCGAGGAGTGGACTGGCGGCGAAACGCCGACGTTGCGCATGACGTTGGGACGGGAAGCGTTCGGTTCATTCAAGCAAACTCTGCCAAATCCCGTGCAGATCCACGAAAAGGTAGCGGGCGAGAGGGCGCCGGTGCATGAACTCAGCCGTACCGATTGGAAATGGAACGGCGTCGTCTTGAGGCCTGAAGCCGAATACCGGGGAGAAAACGCTGGCGGGACGGAAGTCTATGCCGTGATCTACTCCGATATCGAGAAGGGCACGCCGGGCGGTGAGGATCAGGTACAGCACGAGTCGGTCTCGCATCCTTTGACGTTCGGGACACCCGATGATCGCCACTCCGACCGCGTAGCGTTTAATCTGGTTGGGGGCGAACTGACGTTCATCGCTCGCCTGTCCGAGAAGCCCGCCGAAGGACGAGAGCCAGACACAACACAACATAACTATCAGCTGACGGCAAGCTTCGGGGACCGCACGACGTTCAAGCACATTGAGGGCATCGTCACAGCTACGCGACGGCAGGTGCAGCCCGGTGAGGGGCCACCCGAGGACAGGTTGGCCCCCGTCAATACCAACGAAAAGCTGGTGCTACAATGCAGAGCGGGGGTAGGCAACCAGTGCGAGGTGAAGGACGACGGGACGATCACCGGGACTTGGAACGTGGCCTTGGAAGATATCACTCCCGTTCCCCCAAAAAAAGACAACCGCTACCTGACCCTCGGCGTGTGGATGTCGTTGCCAGAGATCGCGGACGGCAGGTTCGACGTGGGCGCTTTCGCGAACGGCAGCGTTTCATTCGGTGATCGCGACGCGCTCAACGCGCTCACGGGCGAGGCGAAGTACGAAGGTCCGGCCACAGGCGTCTATGCGCGCGGCGTTTATGCGCGGCCCACCGGGTCTGCGGCGGGGCGCGAGGGCAACCCGCCCGTCGCAAGCGCGCAAGTCGGCTCGTTCGACGCGACCACGAAGCTGACAGCCAATTTCGGCGACGCCGACGACGCGCCGTCGATGACGGGATCCGTGGGCGCCTTTAAGGAGAACGGCATTTCCCTCGGCGATTGGAGCGTGCAGCTCGACGAGGCGGCACCCGGCGACGACGCGGTGTTATTGACAGGATCGGTCACCGGAGAGGCTGACGGACGGATACTGTCCGGCCAGTGGGGCGCGGAGTTCTTCAAGAGCGGTTACAACGAGGCCGATACCGCGCCCGATATGCATGCGCACCCTGGCTACGCGGCCGGGATATTCAGCGCATCGACCCGAGACGAGAACAGCCCGCAAGACCTGAACGCGCTGCACATCCTCGGAGCGTTCGGCGCATCAAGGGTCGGGAGTGACCCGACGCCGACCGACTGACGCGGCGGGTCGACGACGCCTTGTTTGGGCCCCCGGGACGCAAGCGCCCCGGGGGCTTCTCAAGACGCTGCTTGGGATCGCGGGCGTCTCGCCCGCACGTCTCCACTACACAGAACGATGCGGAGTGGGGCGCGGCGGGCCGCTCGCGCCTCCCCTCCGAAGCTGCGCCACGCGGAAACGTGCGGGCGAGACGCCCGCGATCCCAAGCAGCGCCTTTTTTCCGTTCCGACGCGGGAACCCACTTGGACATGACGATGCATTCGGCTCTGCGCGCCTTGTTCGCGGGCGCCGCGTTCTTCCTTCTCGCCTTGCCGGCGATACCGGCGGATGACGACGCGGTGGACGCCGCGGTCGCCGAGGCCCGCGCGAAAACCGAGGCGGGCGCGCCCGAAGACGCGCTGGAACTGCTGCGCGGCCTGCCCGGCGAAGGCGGCGACCGCACGGCGGTCCTGTTCGAGACCGGCCTGGCGGCGGTCGCGGCCGCCGGGCGCGAGGGCCTTGCCGAAGACGAACGCGCGGCGCTGCTCGACGAAGCCATCGCCGCGTTTCGCGCCATACTCATCGACCGGCCCGAACTGGTGCGCGTGCGGCTCGAACTCGCGCGCGCGTTTTTCCTCAAGGGGGAAGACAGCCTGTCGCGTCGGCATTTCGAGCAGGTGCTGGCGGGCGACCCGCCGGCGGCGGTCGTCGCCAATGTCCGGCGCTACCTGGCCGCCATGCGCGCGCGCAAGCGCTGGACGGGCTATTTCGGCTTCTCGGTCGCCCCCGACAGCAATGTCAACCGCGCCTCCGACACCGAAATCGTCTGGATCGACACCGCCTTCGGACGCTTGGCCTTCCGCCGCAACGCGGAATCGTTCTCGCGGTCGGGGGTCGGGGTTTCCATCTGGGCGGGCGGGGAATACCAGCTGCCGCTCGGCGAGCGGCTGCGCCTGCGCGCGGGCGCCGACGCGGCGCGGCTCGACTACAAGGGCGGCGCATTCGACCGCACCTTCGGCGCAGCGCATCTCGGCCCGCGCTGGCTGGCCGGGGAAGCGACCGAGTTCAGCCTGCTCGCCGACGCGCGCCGCCAGTGGACGGGCAGCGTTCCGCTGAGCGACGAGATCGGCGCGCGGCTGGAGGCGTACCGCACGCTCTCGCGGCGCCTGGGCGTGGGCGCGACGCTGGGCCTGCGCCGCCGCGATTACCGCCGCGGCGATGCGCTCGACGGGCCGGTGGCCGACCTGGCGCTCGACGCGGGGTGGGCGGCAACGCCGATTGTGCGCGCGGGCCTGAGCGCGGGCTATGCGCGCGAGCGCCCGAAAGCGCGCGACTGGCGCAGCGCGTCCAGATGGGGCCGGGTGAGCGCGTCGGTCTTTCTGCCGCTGGGCTTCACGGTGGGCGCGAGCGGCGAATGGCGGCGCACCGATTACGAGGGCGGCGGCGATGTTCATCTGACGATGGACGGCGGCGGGCGCGAGGACCGCATGCGCATCCTGCGCGCGACCGTTCTCAACCGCGCGGCGACGCTGTTCGGGTTCAGCCCGCAGCTTGCGGTCATCGGCGAGACGCTGCGCTCCAACGCGCAGGCGGTGAGTTACCGGCGCAACCGCGCGGAGTTGCGCGCGGTGCGGCAGTTCTGACCGTGGCGCGGGGTTTCGGTTTCGCGATGGTTCAGCTCGCGGCCCCGTGGTTCCGGCATTCGGGCAGCGGGCAGTTCGGCGTGGTCGTATGCGATTCGTGCCGCCCGGCGTTCGACCGCGCTTTCCCGCCGGGGATGTTCGTGTACGCGGCGGCGGATCGCGCCGGCGAGATCCCCCGCCGCTGCGCCCCGCCCGCCGCCCAACTCGCCGGCCCCCACTGCGCCCTCTGCGGCGCCGCGCCTTCGCCCGCCGCACAGCCGAAGGCCGCCGTTTCGCCAGGCGATAGCCGGCCCGTACGGAAACCTCCGTCCCCGCCGGGACGGTAGCGGAGGCGATCCCGCTGTCTGGAATGCAAGTCGGACCGCAGCCCCCGCCCGAAAGGGCAAGACCGGTCGTAAGCGTCCGGTTATCCCGCTTGGTCATTGTCGGTTATGTTTATGGGTTTCGGTATTTCGGGGGTCGTTTTGTTTGGCTGTCGGCTTCGTATGGGGGTCTTGTTTCGATGCCTGCACGGTTGTCGCTGCTGCATGAGTGCGTCGATTGGCGGTGGCCGGTTCGAACGCGGCGGCTTGCGGTGGCAGGATAGCGTTTGGGAGGGAGGCACAGGGAGGAAATATTTTTTCGATATTTCCTATTTTGCGCTTGCCTTGTGGGGTTGGGGTCGGTATTGTTCGTTCATGCTTGACCGCGCCGCGCCTCTCCCCGACGATCCCGCCCGCCTGAAGGACATGGTGGCGTCCCTGGCGGCCGAGTTGCAGGCTCGCGAGGAAGCGCTGCGGTCGCGCGCGGAGGCGTTGAAGGCGCGCGATATCCTGATTGAGAAGTTGCGTCACGAGTTGGCGGGGATGCGCCGGCATCGTTTCGGGGCGCGCTCGGAAGCCTTGGCGCAGTTGCAACTGGCGCTGGAGAACGAAGAGATCGTCCGCGCCGCAAGCCCGCCCCCGCAACCCGAACCCGCCGCCGCCCGCGCGCCGCGGCGCAAGCGCCGCCCGTTGCCGGACCGTCTGCCGCGCCGCGAGACGGTGCTGGAACCCGCAAGCCCCTGCGGGGCCTGCGGCGGCGCGCTCAAGACCGTCGGCGCGGATGTCACCGAGGAACTGGAGTACATACCCGGTCGTTTCGTAGTCAACCGCATCGTGAGACCGCGCACGGTCTGCCGCGCCTGCGCACGCTTTTGCCAGGCGCCGCTGCCGCCGCGCCCCATCGAGCGCGGACGCCCCGGACCCGGCCTGCTTGCCCATGTTCTGGTGAGCAAATATGCCGACCATCTCCCGCTCTACCGCCAAGCGCAAATGTTCGCCCGCGACGGCATCGACCTCGACCGCTCGACACTGGCCGAATGGGTCGGCAAGAGCGCCGCCTTGCTGGAGCCGGTCGCCAACGGGATCGGCAACCATGTGCGCGCTGGCGGCGCCATCTTCGCCGACGATACCACGGTGCGCCTGCAAACCCCGCGCGGCGAAGGCGCCAGGGGCAAGACCCGCACTGCACGGCTATGGGTCTATGCCCGCGACGAACGACCGTGGCGCGGAACCGCGCCGCCGGCCGCCTGCTACCGCTTCAGCGCCAACCGCAAGGGCGAGAATCCGCGCCGACACCTCGCCGGCTTCAAGGGCTGGATGCACGCCGACGGCTATGCCGGGTTCGCGGAACTCTACCGCACAGGCCGCATCCGCGAAGCCCCCTGCATGGCCCATGTCCGGCGCAAGTTCGTCGACCTCGCGCACAATCGGGGCGCGCCGGTCGCCAGGGAAGCCGTCGAGCGCATCGCCGCCTTGTACGCCGTCGAGGCCGAAGCTCGCGGGCAAACGCCCGAAGAGCGCGTCCGTATCCGCCAGGCCAGGGCCAGGCCCCTCTTCGACGACCTCGAAACATGGCTCGCCCGACAGAGCCCGAACATACCCGCCAGGACGCCGCTGGCCGGCGCCATCCGCTATGCACGCGCGCGACTGGCCCGCCTGCGCCCATGGCTCGACAACGGAACGCTCGAACTCGACAACAATACTGCCGAACGCGCCATCCGCGGCGTCGCCCTCGGACGCAAAAACTGGCTCTTCGTCGGCTCCGAAGCCGGCGGCGCAACCGCCGCAACCGCATACACGCTCATCGAAACCGCAAAACTAAACGGCGTCGACCCACGAGCATGGATCGCAGACACACTCAATCGTATCCAGGACTACAAAACAAACCGAATCCACGAACTCATGCCGTGGAACTGGAAACACAAAACACCACCGTAAAAACCCAATAGCCCCATAACCGGACGCTTACGACCGGTCCGGGAGTGCGACGCGCACATCGGGACGCCAACGCTGACGAACGCCATCATGAAGCGCGCCACTCGAAAGCACGGCGATGACTTCGCAGA
This sequence comes from Alphaproteobacteria bacterium, assembly GCA_965201115.1. Taxonomy (GTDB): domain Bacteria; phylum Pseudomonadota; class Alphaproteobacteria; order UBA7887; family UBA7887; genus JANQOH01. The sequence goes on along the minus strand of OZ241745.1, from coordinate 2,439,199 downwards.
CAACCATGCTCCCGGCGGAACGGAAGGCGGCGAACGGACACACGGAGGGGGGTTGATCGAGTAGCCGGAATTAGACAACCCAAGCAGTCCGCGCCTTCGGCGCGGGAGGGGGCAGGCCGCCCGACCCGCCGGCCATGAGTCGGCGATGCCGGATACAGGACCGCGGCGGGCTTCCCGGGTGCGCGGGCGTCTCGCCCGCATGTTTCCGCCAAGCGCGATGTTGCCAAGACGTCACGGCCGCCGCCCCTCTCCGGCCAGCGCTCGTGTGTATGGAGACGTGCGGGCAGGATGCCCGCGGTCCCGGGCCCCGCCTGCGGCGGGGTTGCGCGCTCCCGGAATGAAGACCGCGCGGATCAGCGCGTCGGGACGGGGGCCTCGCCCGAGTAGTCGTAAAACCCGCGGTCCGTCTTGCGCCCGAGCCAGCCCGCTTCCACATACTTCACCAACAGCGGGCAGGGGCGGTATTTCGTGTCGGCCAGCCCGTCGTGCAGCACCTGCATTACCGCGAGGCAGACGTCGAGGCCGATGAAATCCGCCAGTTGCAGCGGCCCCATCGGGTGGTTCGCGCCCAGGCGCATGGCCGCGTCGATCGCCTCCACCGAGCCCACGCCTTCGTAAAGCGTGTAGATCGCCTCGTTGATCATCGGCAGCAGAATGCGGTTGACGATGAAAGCGGGGAAATCTTCCGCGCTCACCGGCGTCTTGCCGAGTTCGAAAACCAGTTCGCGCGCCGCTTCATAGGTCTTTTCGTCGGTGCCGATCCCGCGGATCAGCTCCACCAGCTGCATCATCGGCACGGGGTTCATGAAATGCATGCCGATGAAACGCCCCGGCCGATCGGTCGAGGCCGCCAGCCGCGTGATCGAGATCGACGAGGTGTTGCTCGCGATCGGCGTTTCCGGGCGGTCGAGAAGCGGGCACAGCTCGTGGAATATCGCTTTCTTCACCGCTTCGTCCTCGACCGCCGCCTCGATCGCCAGGTCGGCGGCGGCGGCGGCCTCCAGCGACGTCGCGGTGCGGATGCGCGCGAGCGCCGCCGCCCGGTCGCCCTCGGCGATCGCGCCTTTTGCGATCTGGCGGCCCATATTGCGCGCGATGCTGTCGAGCGCCCGCTTCAGCGGCTCCGGCCCGGTGTCGATCAACACGATGTCGCGGCCCGTCAGGGCGCAGACATGCGCAATGCCCGAACCCATTTGGCCCGCGCCGATCACGGCGATGGTCTGGAACATGGTCTGCGGCCCCCCTACGGCAACGCCTCGGTCAACGCGGGCACGATCTCGAACAGATCGCCCGCAAGGCCGTAATCGGCGATCTGGAAGATAGGCGCCTCGGCGTCCTTGTTGATCGCGACGATGACCTTCGACTCCTTCATCCCGGCGAGATGCTGGATGGCGCCGGAAATCCCCACCGCGATGTAGAGCTCGGGCGCGACGATCTTGCCCGTCTGCCCCACCTGGTAGTCGTTGGGAACGTATCCGGCGTCGACCGCGGCGCGCGACGCGCCCACCGCGGCCCCCAGCTTGTCGGCCAGCGCCTCGAGCAGCGCGAAATTGTCGCCCGAGCCCATGCCGCGCCCGCCCGACACCACGACCCGCGCCGAGGTCAGTTCGGGGCGCGCGGATTCCGACAGCGCCCGCCCGATGAACCGCGAACGCGCCGCGGCGCCCGATTCGGCATGCGCCGCCGCGTCGGCCACGGGTTCGATCTCCGCGCCGCCGCCCGCCCCGGCGGCCGCGAACGCCGCGCCGCGCACGGTTGCGAGTATCGGCGTCTCGCCCGACCGCACCGTGGCGATGGCGTTGCCGGCATAGATCGGCCGCTCGAACGTATCCGGCGCCGCCACGCCCACAATGTCGGAAATCGGCTGCACGTCGAGCAGCGCCGCCGCGCGCGGCACGAGGTTCTTGCCGAACGTGCCCGCGGGCGCCAGCACATGGCTGTATTCGCGCGCCAGCCGCGCGACAAGCGGCGCCATCGTCTCGGCCAGCCGATGCGCGAACACGGGGGCGTCGGCGACGCGCACGCGGGCGACGCCGGAAATCTCGGCCGCCGCGTCGGCGGCCGCGCCGCACTCCGCGCCGGCGATCAACACGTCGATTCCGCCGCCGATCTCCGCCGCCGCGCCCGCCGTATTCCACGTTGCGGGCTTCAGTTCGGCGTCGTCGTGTTCGCCGATTACGAGAACGGTCATCGGAGCACCCCCGCGTCGTTCAATTTGCCGACCAGCTCTTCCACGCCGGCGACCATGACGCCCGCCTTGCGGCCCGGCGGCTCTTCCACCTTCAGCACCGCCAGCCGCGGCGCGGGATCGACGCCGTAATCCGCCGGCGCCTTGACGTCGATGGGCTTGCGTTTCGCGCGCATGATGTTGGGCAGCGAGGCGTAGCGCGGTTCGTTGAGCCGCAGGTCGGTCGTGATCACCGCGGGCAGGGTCAGCGCCACGGTCTCGAGGCCGCCATCGACCTCCCGCGTCACTTCCGCCGTTCCGCCGGAGAACGCGATCTTCGACGCGAACGCGCCTTGCGGCCAGTCGAGCAACGCGGCGAGCATCTGCCCCGTCTGGTTGCAGTCATCGTCGATCGCCTGCTTGCCCAGTATGACGAGATCGGGCGCCTCGGCCTCCACGACGCCCTTGAGTATCCTGGCGACGGCGAGCGGCTCCAGCGGCCCTTCATGCTCCACCAGCACGCCGCGATCGGCGCCGAGCGCGAACGCCGCGCGCAGCGTCTCTTGGCATTGCCGCGGCCCGATCGACGCCGCGACGATCCCGGTCGCCACGCCCGCCTCCTTCATCCTGACCGCTTCCTCGACCGCGATCTCGTCGAACGGGTTCATCGACATCTTGACGTTGGCGGTTTCGACGCCGGTCTTGTCGCTCTTGACCCTGATCTTGACGTTGTAGTCGATGACGCGCTTGACCGCGACGAGTACTTTCATCGGAGGCGGCTCCGTAACCGGGCGGGGGCGGGAAGGCGGCCGCGGGCGCGGCCGCGACGCCGCATTATGTTGCGCCGCGGCGCCGAGTCAACGCCGCGCGCAACGACGTCAACGACATGCGCCGAAAACGCCGCCGCCCGGTCACATCGCGTAACGCGCCGCCGCCGCTTCGTCCCAGGCGAGGCCGACGCCGGGGCCGCCGGGTATATGCACGGCGCCGCCGCGCACCGGATAGGGGTCGCGAAGAACGGGCCAGGCCCAGTCCTGCCACTCCAGCCAGTGCGCGGTCTCGGAAACCCGCAAAAGGTGAGCCGAGAACTCGGGATAGAGATGGCTCGAAAGCTGGATGCCGAAACCGCCGGCAATGGCGGCGGCGCGCAGCCAGCCGGTCACGCCGCCGATGCGCATGAGATCGGGCATGACGTAATCGCCGGCGCGCGCCATTAGCGCCTCGTGCAGAGCGCGCGGGCCGTAGAAATTCTCGCCGAGCTGGACGGGAGTCTTCAAATCCGCCGCCAGCCGCGCATGGCCCGCGATGTCGTCGCAGGCGATGGGCTCCTCGAACCACGCCAAGCCCCGATCGTCGAGCGCGCGGCAGCGCTCCAGCGCGCCGCCGTATGTCTGCCCTTGGTTGAAGTCGGTCATGATCGTCGCGCCGCCGCCGAGCGCGCGGCGCACGGCGGCGATGGCCTCGAGGTCGTCGGCGAGCGCTTCGCGGCCCAGGCGCAGTTTCACCGCGCCGAACCCGCCTTCCGCCGCCAGCGCCTCGGCCTCGCGTTCGTGGCCCTCGAGCGGGCTCAGCCACAGCCCGTTCGAATTATACGCCGGAACCGGCGCGAGCGACCCCCCCAGCATGACCGCGAGCGGCATTTCCGCCGCTTGCGCCAGCGCGTCCCAAATCGCCATGTCGAGGCCCGCGATGGCGATCATCGCCGCGCCCTCGTGGCCGATGGGGCCGAACATGCGGCGGCCCGACGCATAGGCGTCGAGCGGCGCGAGCGGCTTTCCGGCCAGCGCCTCGCCCAGGTCTTCGAGCGCCGAAACCAGATACCGCGCCGCCTTGGCCACATAGGGTTCGAGATAGGCGCGCCCCGCGATTCCCTGCTCGGTCTCCGCGTCGATCAGGATCAGCGGCCACCGCTCGAACAACCCGATCTTCGAGATCACGGGCCGGTTGAGAGGAACCAGCACGGCGCGCGCCCGCACGCGCTTCAAAACGAGTCTTCCGGCTCGGGTCACGGCCCGCCTCCCTGAACGATTGCGCGCGGCGCGCGGAACGCCGCGCAGTACGACAGCGCCGCCGCGCCAAGGCAAGCCCTCGTTGCGCGTTGCCGGCCGGGGCGCGGCGCGGTACCGTGGGCGCGCCCCGCGAGAGGGGACAGCGCGCAAGAGGCAAGGGGGGAAAGGCCGTGGCGGGGACGGAAGCCGCGCCGGACGGCGGGCTGGCGGCCTGCCTCGCGGCGATCGCGGCGCGCGAAGCGGCGGTCCGCGCGTGGGAGCATGTCGATCGCGGCGCCGCGCCGTCGCGGGCGGGCGGCGCCTTGGCCGGCGTTCCGGTCGGCGTGAAGGACATCGTCGACGTCGCGGGCATGCCCTGCGCGCGCGGCTCGCCGATTTATGCCGGGCGCGTCCCCGGGCGCGACGCCGCCTGCGTCGCGCGGCTGCGCGCGGCCGGCGCGATCATCCTCGGCAAGACGGTGACGACCGAATTCGCGACCTGGAAGCCGCCGGTCACGACCAACCCGCACAACCGGGAGCGCACGCCGGGCGGTTCGTCCTCGGGTTCGGCGGCCGCGGTCGCGGCGGGCATGGCGCCGCTCGCGCTGGGAACGCAAACGGCGGGTTCGGTCATCCGTCCGGCGGCGTTTTGCGGCGTCGTGGGCTTCAAGCCCAGCTATGGCTCGGTCTCCATGGACGGCGTGAAGGCGCTGGCGCCGAGCCTCGACACGCTCGGCTGGTTCGCGCGCTCGGTCGCCGGCGCCGCGCGGCTGGCGGCGGTCTTCGGGATCGACGAGGCGCCGGCGGGGCCGGCGCCGCGCGTCGCCCTGTGCCGGACGCGCGAGTGGGACCGCGCCGGAGCGGCCGCCCGCGCGGCGCTCGACCGCGCCCTCGCCGCTTTCGCCGCCGCCGGCGCGGAAACGTTCGAGGTCGAGATGGCCGCGCCGTTCAACCGCCTGAACGAGGCGCAAACCGACATCATGAACGCCGAGGCCGCCGAGTCGCTGGCGTGGGAACGCGCCGCGCACGGCGGCATGCTGAGCGCGGGCCTGCGGAAAATGCTCGACGAAGGCGCCGCGCTCGCGCCCGCGCGGCTGGCGAAAGCGCGCGACCGCGCCGCGGAATGCCGGGCGCGCGAAGCGGAACTGTTCGCCGGCGCGGATATCCTGCTCGGCGCGTCCGCCCCCGGCGAGGCGCCGCTGCGCGCCGTCACCGGCGACCCCGCGTTCAACCGCCCGTGGACGGTGTTGGGAACGCCCTGCGTGACCCTGCCGCTCGGCGCCGGCCCCGCCGGCCTGCCGCTTGGCGTGCAGCTGATCGCCCGCCGCGGCGCCGACGCAAGCCTGCTCGCCTGGGCCCGCTGGGCCGAAACAGCGCTCGCCGCGGTCCGAACCGGCGCACGGCAGCCGGCCGCGTGAGCGCCGGGCGCGCGGGGCGGAACGGCGCGGGCGCGGCGGCGGCATGGCCGAATGGGCGTTCGGTTACGGCTCGCTGGCGGACGCGGAGGCGCTGGCGGCGTGGCTCGGCCGCCCGCCTTTCGCGCCGGGCGAAGCGGTCCGCTGCCGGCTGCTCGGCTACCGGCGCATATGGAATGTGGCCCGCGACAACGCCGCCGAATCCGGCGGCAGGCCCTTCTACGTCCATGCCGGGAGCGGCGCGCGCGCGAGACTTTTCGTCGTCTTCGTAAACATCCGCCCGGCGCCCGGCGAGAGCGTGAACGGCCTCGCGTTCCGCGTAACCCGCGCCGGGCGCGACCGCCTCGATATCCGCGAAGGCAACTACGATCGCATCGATGCGGCGGAATCGATCGACCGCGCATTGGGCGGCCGCGTGTGGGTCTATCGCGGCGCGCCGGCCGCGCGCGCCCGCTACGACAAGGCCGCCGCGGCGGGGAAAGCCGTCATCGCTCGGCGGTATTACGAACTCGTTGAAGCGGCCTTCGCGTCGCGCGGCCCCGCTTGGCTGGCCGAATACCGCGCCGGCACGGATCCGCCCGAAGTTCCGCTCGCCGACCTGCGCCGCACGGACCGGGCAAGGTAACCGAATCGGCGCATTGACGGGCGCCGCCGCCCGGCATAGATTCGGTACGTCGGCGCAGCGCGAACGGCCCGCCGCCGGCCGTTGCGGCGCTTCCCCGCCTTGCGGGCGCGCCGTACATCGCGGGATTCGCAACGCCGGGATGGAGTTTCCTCGACAATGGACATCGCGACCGCCGTCAGCCTCGCCGTACTGATAATCGCGCTGTTCGTGTGGATGCGCGCCGATATGGCGCGCATGGAAGCGCGGCTGAACGCCCGCATCGACGAGGCGAAACACGATACGAACGCCCGCATCGACGAGGCGAAAAAGGATACGAACGCCCGCATCGAGGAGGCGAAAAAGGATACGAACGCCCGCATCGACGAGGCGGCGAAGGTCATGAACGCCCGCATCGACGATACGAACGCCCGTATCGACGAGGCGACGAAGGCTACGCATGCCCGCATCGACGATACGAACGCCCGCATCGAGGAGGCGACGAAGGCTACGAACGCCCGCATCGACGATACGAACGCCCGCATCGAGGAGGCGGCGAAGGCTACGAATGCCCGCATCGACGATACGAACGCCCGCATCGAGGAGGCGGCGAAGGCTACGAATGCCCGTATCGACGAAGCGGCGAAGGCTACGCATGCCCGCATCGACGATACGAACGCCCGCATCGAGGATACGAACGCCCGCATCGAGGAGGCGACGAAGGCTACGAACGCCCGCATCGAGGAGGCGGCGAAGGCTACGCATGCCCGCATCGACGATACGAACGCCCGCATCGGCGAGGCGACGAAGGCTACGAATGCCCGTATCGATGAAGCGGCGAAGGCTACGAACGCCCGCATCGACGAGGTCAAGAGCGACTTGGGCGCGCGTATGGACCGGCTGGAAAAGGGGCAGGACGAGGCTAACCGGGAACTGTCGCACGTCGAGGGCATGCTGGAAATTATCCGCGACGTTGTCATGAATCGCAAACAGCGCGACGCCGCATAGGCGCGGCGCGGGGGCGCCGGCGTCAACCCAGTCTTCGGCGGTAGAGGGCGATGAGGCGCTCCCAGTGGCGCTCGGCGGAGGGAAGATCGTAAACGCGGCGCTCGGGAAACGCGAAACCGTGATGAGCGCCGGGATAAACCTCGATTTCGCCGTGCGCGCGGGCGCTCTCGAACCGGAAGCGCAGCTCCTGCACCATGGCCGACGGCGCCAAATCGTCGTGCTCGGCGCAGGCTATGTAACGCTCGGCCGCGCCGCGCCCCAGGGTAAGATGCGGGCTCTCCTCGGCGTCGCTCACCAACCGTGTGCCGTATATCGAGGCCGCCGCGGCGACGCGGCCCGGGTAGCGCGCCGCCGCCGCCAGCGCGTAGGGGCCGCTCATGCAATAGCCGTGGCAACCGACCGGGCCGCCGGAACCGAACTCCGCGTCGCACCACGCGATCATGGCGCCCACGTCGCGCATGACCGGCGGGATGGTCATCTTCGTGCGGATCGCGCGCATGCGCTTGTGTTCCGCGCTGCCTTCCTCCAGTACTTCCGGGCCGAACCGTGTGTTTCCTCCGGCGCGGTAATACAGGTCCGGCAGCAACACGGCGTAGCCGACCGTCGCCAGCCGGCGCGCCATGTTGCGCAGTTCTTCGCGTATCCCCGGCGCGTCCATGAGGAGGAACGCCGGGCGGGGCGCCTTGCCGCGTTCGGGGCGGCAGGCGAAGGTCTCCATCCGCCCGTCGGGCGTGGCGATGCCGACCGTGGACTCGATCATCGCCGTCGTCCCCGCCGCGCGCTCACTTGTGGTGCGAGAGCTTGCGCGTTTCGGCGGTAACGACGTCGACGACCGCGGGCCGGCCCTCGCGCGTCGCGGCGATGGCGCGGGCGTAGGCGCCGGGCAGCGCCGCCGGCTCCTCCACGCGCTCGGCGTGGCAGCCGAGCGCGGTAGCCAGCACAGCGTAATCGCCCGTCTGCCTTGCGGCGTCGTAGCGCTCGATCGAGTCGGGAATGTTGCGATCGTAGCCCGAAAACACCGAATCGTGCTTGATCACGGTGAGCGTGCCGATGCCGTTGCGCGCGGCGGTTTCCAGGTCCATCGCCGTCATGCCCACCGCCCCGTCGCCCATGACGTTGACCACGAGCTTGTCCGGATTGGCCAGCTTCGCGCCCATCGCGAGGCCGAGCGAAAAGCCCAGCTGCGAAGACTGCCCCCAGCCCAGATAGCTGCGCGGAAGCGTGGATTGGTAGAACACGCACTGGATATCGCGCGACGCTCCGGCTTCGTGCGTGATCATCGTCGTGTCGGGATCGACGGCGTTCCATAACTCGCGGAACATGCGGTAGCCGTTTATCGGCTTCGAATCGTCGGCGAACAGCGGCTCGAATTCGGCGAGCCATTCGCGCTTGAGGCGGGCCAGTTCGGCTTCGGTCGCCGCGCGGCGTTCCGCGCGCCCGCCGGCGCCGGCGCGGCGCTTCAGCTCCTCGGCAAGCGCCGCGAGAAACAGTTTCGCGTCGCTGATCGCGCCGACCGCGGCGGGGTAGTCCTTGTTGATGTCCACCGCGTCGTTCGTGACGTGGATAATCGCCTTGCCCTCGGGGACGACACGGGTGAACGGCGCGACGCTGAGGCTCGAACCCACCGCGAGCAGGACGTCGCAGGCATCCAGGTAATGTACGACCGGCCCGGTCGCGACCAGCGCGCCGACGCCGGCGGCGAGCGGGTGGGTTTCGGGGATCGCGCTTTTGCCTTGCAGCGTGGTCATGACCGGCGCGCCGAGGAGTTCCGCCGTTTCGGCGAGTTCGGCGCTCGCGCCCGCGTAGAGCACGCCCGAGCCGGCCCAAATCAGCGGCGTTTCGGCGGCGAGCAGGCGTTCCGCGGCTTCCTTCACCGCGCCTTCGTCCGGCCCGCCGCGCAGCGGCGCGACCGGAGTCCAGCGGATCTCGCCGTTATGTTCGGCGGCGCAGACATCGGACGGCAGTTCGAGCATCGCCGGCCGCGGCCGTCCGCTGCGCAGCGCCGTGAACGCGCGGCGCATTTGCGCCTCCAGCTCGCCGGGCACGAGAAGCGTTTGCAGCCACTTCGTCACCCCCCGGTAATTGCGCGCGCTGTCGAAGGTGGGGTCGGTGCCGACGAACTTCGTGCCCGGATGCCCGGGCAAAAACAGCACGGGGGTCGAATCGGTGTGCGCATGGGCGATCCCGGCGAAGGCGTTTTCCGAACCCGCCAACGCCTGCACGGTGACGACGCCGAGCGTCTTGCCGTCGGTCGAGCGCGAAACGCCGTCGGCCATGTTGCCGGCCACACGCTCCTGGCGCGTGACGATGGGCTTGACGCCGGCGCGCGACAAGGCGTCCATGATCGGGCTGAACGGATAGCAGAAGGCTTGCCCGACTCCTTCGGCGCGAAGAATGCGGGCGAGAGCATCGGCGGTTTGCATGGCGGCCTCCATGGCGGCGCGGCTGGCGGGAAACGCCACTATAGGCGCAATCGCCGCGCCGGGCAGCCGAAAGTTCGCGCCGCCGCGCGCGCCCCCGTTGCGCGCCGCCGCGCGCCCGCGCTATTATTCCCTCCGCAGCCAACGCAACGGAGCCGCCCCATGCCCGACGACGCGCCCGCCGCCCCCCGAGCCAACGGCATCCTGACCTGGATACGCAGCAACACCGGCGTTCTCATTCTCGCGGGCGTTCTCGTGGCATGGTTCCAATACCACAGCGCCAACACGGCACGGCAAATCGAACTGCTTGCCGAGCAAATCGGCGCCCGCATGGAGAGCCTCGAAAACAACCAGAAACTTGTCGCCGAGCAGCTCGGCGCGCGCATGACGAGCCTTGAGCGCGACGTCAGGGAGCTGCGCGCCGCCCTGGGCAGCGTCCTCGAGCGCCTGAGCCGCATCGAAGGCAGGCTGTCTCTCCCCGTCCGGGAGGCGCCTCCCGACCCCGAGCGCCCGCCGCCCTCCGAAGACTGAGCGCGCGTTCGCGCCGCGCCGAGAGCTTTGCGCGGGGCGCGTGCGCGGCTGTAGTTTCGCGCGTCATGGACCGCGAGGCGACCGTCGTTCTCATCCCCGCGCGGCGGGCCTCGACCCGGCTGCCCGACAAGGTTCTGGCCGATATCGGCGGCGCGCCGATGATCGTCCATGTGCAGAGGCGCGCCGTCGAGGCCGATGTCGGCGATGTCGTTGTGGCGGCGGCGGAGCCGGAGATCGCGCGCACCGTCGAGGCGGCGGGGGGGCGCGCGGCGCTCACGCGGCCCGGCCATCCGTCCGGGTCCGACCGCATATGTGAGGCGCTGGCGGCGCTCGATCCCGGGCGGCGCTACGAATATGTCGTCAACCTGCAAGGCGACCTGCCGACCATCGACCCGGCGACGGTGCGCGCGGCGCTGACGGCGCTGGCCGGGACGGACGCGGACCTGGCGACGGTTTGCGCGGAAATCCGCGACCCCGCCGAGCGCGCCGACCCGAATGTCGTCAAGCTTGTCGCCGGGTTCGGGCCGGGCGCGCGGCGGGCGCGGGCGCTGTATTTCACGCGCGCCGCCGCGCCCGCCGGCGACGGGCCGCTCTACCACCATATCGGCCTCTATGCCTGGCGGCGGGCGGCGCTCGAACGGTTCGTCTCCCTGCCGCCGAGCGTGCTGGAGACGCGCGAGCGCCTTGAGCAGCTGCGCGCGCTCGAGGCCGGGATGCGCATCGAGGCGGCGCTGGCGGATACGATTCCGCTCGGCGTCGATACCGCGGCGGACCTCGAACGCGCGCGCGCCGCGCTGGCGCGCGAGGGCGGCCCGTGAGCCGCCCGGCGATCGCGTTCCAGGGCGTGCGCGGCGCCTATTCCAACATGGCGTGCCGCGATCGCTACCCCGGCCATGAGCCGCTGGCCTGCGCGACGTTCGAGGACGCCTTCGCGGCGGTGAAAGACGGCCGCGCCGCGCTGGCGATGATACCCATCGAGAACTCGCTGGCCGGCCGCGTCGCCGACATCCACCATCTGCTTCCCGATTCGGGGCTGCACATCGTCGCGGAAACGTTTCAGCGCGTGCGTCATCAACTGCTGGGCGTTCCGGGCGCGCGGCTCCGGGATCTGCGCAGCGTCCACAGCCACGTCCACGCGCTGGCGCAATGCCGCAAGGCGATCCGCGCGCGCGGGCTGACGCCGGTGACGGAGGCCGACACCGCGGGCGCCGCCGCCGAGGTCGCCAGGCGCGGCGACCGGAGCCGCGCGGCGATCGCATCGACGCTGGCGGCCGAAGCCTGCGGGCTGGAGGTTCTCGTGCCCGACATCGAGGACGCGGCGCACAACACCACGCGTTTCGTCGTCATGGCGACCGAGCCCGTTGCGCCCGATGCGAACGCGCCGGCGATTCTCAGTTTCGTGTTCCGCGTGCGCAACATCCCGGCGGCGCTCTACAAGGCGCTCGGCGGCTTCGCCACCAACGGCGTGAACATGCTGAAGCTCGAGAGCTACATTCTCGACGGTTCGTTCACCGCCGCGCAGTTCTATTGCGACATCGCCGGCCACGCGCACGATCCCGCCATCCGCCGCGCATTCGACGAGCTCGAGTTTTTCTCGCGCTCCGTGCGCGTGCTCGGCGCCTACCCCGCCGACCCGATGCGCGCGGAAACGCCCGATTAACTTGTCGATCTGTCGGAGGCGGGCGGCGGCCGGCGGCCGGGGACGCGCATGGCGGGACCGCGCGAGCGCGGGTCGCGCGGCTTCCACGCGCCCGCCTCCACCGCGGCTATGAACCCGGCCACGCCGCGATTGAACGGATCGGGCTCCTCGAGATTGATCGTGTGCCCCGCGCGCGGAATGACCCATAACCCGGCTGCGGGGATCGACCGCTTGAGAAACAGGCTCGGCTCCAGGCAGGGTTCGTCCTCGTCGCCGGTGACGATCAACGCGGGAACGTCGAGCGCGGCCAGCGCGTCCTCGAGTTCGTAGAGCGAAGGGCGCGTCTTCAGGTAGCCGCGCAAGGTGGCGGCGGCGCCCGCGGCGGAATGCGCGCGCAACCGGTCGCGGAACTCGGCCCAGCCGCGCGGGTCCTTGTTGCGGAACTGGATGCGCGTTCCGCTGCGCGCGTAGTCGTCCGCCGCCGCGCCCATGCCGCCATCGTCGAGCGCGCGCGCCATCGCCTCCACGGTCTCGTGGAACTCGGCGCGCCAGCCGCGTTCGCTGCCATAGCCGCAGCCGGCGACGACCAGAGAATGCGCGCGGCGCGGGTTGCGCAGACCCGCGTGGAGAACGGCAAACCCGCCCATCGAGAGGCCGACGAGATGCGCGCGCTCGATGCCGAGGCAATCCATGACGCCCACAATGTCGTCGGCGACGATTTCCTGGGAGTAGGACGCAGGGTCGGCGGGTACGTCCGAGGGCGGATAGCCGCGCGCGTTGTAGGCGATGCAGCGCCGCCGGCGCGCGAAGAAACGGATCTGCGCCTCCCAGCTGCGATGATCGCCCGCGAATTCGTGGACGAACACGATGGGCGCGGCGGATTCGTTCGCCGATTCGCCAACCGTGTCCGTGTACCACAATTTTACGCCGTTTACGTTCGCGTGGGGCATGGTCGTTCCTCGCCTCGGTTCGCCGCGGCGGGGCGCGCGGCCTCGACGGCCGCTTTCTCGGCCTCGGTAAAGAATGCGTCGGCGTGGCAATCGCGCCGCGGCAGGCCGCGCGAGATCAGCAGGTCGAGCGCGGCGTCCACCATTGCCGGGGGCCCGGCGACATAGGCCTTGGCGCCGGCAAGGCCGGGTTCGTCGGCGGCCACCGCATCGGTCACGAGGCCGCTCCGCTCGCCCGCGCGGGCGCCTTCCGTCAGGACCGTGTTCACGGTCAGGTTGCCGTGCGCGCGCGCCAGCGCCGCCAGCCGGTCCGCCGCATACAGATGGCGCGGGCCGCGCGCGCCGAAATACAGGCGTATCGGCTGCGTCATGCCGCTGTGGAGCGCGGTCTCGACGATGGACAGGATCGGCGCGAGGCCGGTGGAGCCGGCGATGGCGAGTATCGGTCCCTTGTGTTTGCGGCGCAGATAGGCGGTCCCGAACGGCCCTTCCACGCTCACCCTGTCGCCGGGCTTCAGCGTTTCCGCCGCGTGGGCGCTCACCCGCCCGCCGTCGATGCGGCGGATGTGGAACTCGAGCTGCGGCGCGAGGGGGCGGTTGGCCATGGAAAAATCGCGCGGCGGAAAGCCGTCGAAGGTCAGGCTGGCGTACTGCCCGGCCGAGAACATGAAGCGCTTGGCGCCGGTTTCGTCGAGGCGCAGCCGGCAAACGTCGGCCGCCGCCCGCTCGGTATCCGCCACGAGGCATGACAAGGTACGGCGGGGGTGGTCGGCGGCCTCGTCGGGCTCTTGCCATCCCACCGTGCAGTCGGAGCGAGGCATGGCGCGGCAGGCGAGTATCGCGCCGGCGGCGCGTTCTTCCTCCGGCAGCAGAAACTCGGCGTAGGGCATCGTTTCGACCTCGCCCGAGAACAGGTCGGACTTGCAGCTGCCGCACAGGCCCGACTGGCAGCTGCACGGGTAATCGATGCCGGCGAGAATCGCCGCGTCGAGAATCGTTTCGCCGGCCTCGACCTCTATGGTCCGCGCAACGTTGCGAACGGTAACGCGATACACCGCTCCTGCCCTCTCCCTTGCCCGTTCCGGGCGCTTGACGCGCCGCCGCAGGATAGCCGCGCGGGGCGCGGGGGCGCAAACCCCCGCGCGGAAGCTTGTTGCGGGCGGGCGGCCGCGGGGTTATGTTCGGCGCCGTCCGGCGCGCCGAGGCGAGGCGGGCGCCGGATCGGAACGCGGTGGGAGGAGGAGCCATGAGTATCGAAATCCGCCCCTTGAGCGCCGCCCTCGGCGCGGAGGTCGTCGGCGCCGATTTCTCGGAGCCCCTTGAGGCCGGGACGGTCGCCGAAATAAAGCGCGCGTTTCTCGACCGCCATCTGCTGTGTCTGCGCGGGGCGCCGCTGGCGCCGCGGGCGTTCTATGAGGTCGCGCGTTGTTTCGGCGAGCCTTGGGCGGAGGTGACGCGCAGCCACTGGGTCGAGGACGCGCCCGAGATATCGCGCCTCGACAGCACCTACAAGGCGCCGGAAGACAAACCCGCCGACCCGCGGCTGAACCGCCGCTCGGGCTGGCACACCGACCACTCGTTCAAGGAGGTTCCGGCCAAGGCGACGCTGCTGCACGCGCTCGAAATCCCGTCGCGCGGGGGCCATACGCGGTTCTGCAACGCACGCAGTGCCTGGGAAGACCTGCCCGACGAGACGAAGGCGCGGCTCGAGGGGCTTGAGGCGGTCCACTGCTACGACACGATGCGGGCGCCGGCGCGCGCGAAGCCGCGCACGCCGGAGGAAATCGCCGATACCCCCGACGTCGTGCATCCGCTGGTGCGCACGCACGACGAGACGGGGAAGAAATCGCTGTTCTTCAACTCAAACCGCACCGACCGCGTGGTCGGCATGGAGCGCGCGGAAAGCGACGCGTTGCTCGACTCGATCCACGAACGCATGACGCGGCCGGAATACCGCTACGACCACGAATGGCGCGTGGGCGATATCCTGCTGTGGGACAACCGGTGCCTCATTCACTCGGTGAACGTGGATTACCCGGTCGGCGAGCCGCGCATCCATCTGCGCACGCTGCTCGAAGGCGAGCGCCCGCAATAGCCGCCGCCGGGAAGCGCCGGAAGCGTCAGCCTTCGGCGTCCGCCGCCTTGGCGAACGCGTCCGCCAGCCCCTCGGGGGCCCCGATAACGTGCTCCGGGCCGGGAAACGCGCCCCGCCGCGCTTCGTCGGCGAACTCGCGAAACGCCGCCACGCGCTCTTTCTGCATCGCCTCCTTCATGAGGTAGAGCTGGCGGTACTGCTTCGAGTGGCGCGGCCAGGGCGGCGGGTTGTTGCCGAGAATATCGTCGGCGAACAGGAACTGTATGTCGCCGCCGCCGCCGCCGCCGATCGACGATGTGAGCAGCGTCGTGCGGCGGGTAATTTCGGCCAGCAGCGCGTCGGGGATCACCTCGACCTCGACCGCGTAGGCGCCGGCGTTCTCGAGCGCCTTGATGTCGCGATAGACCTGCATGGCTTCGTCGAGGGTTTTGCCGACCGCGCGAAGGCCGCCCGTCCATGTGCTTTTGCGCGGCACCAGGCCGGCATGGCCCTGGACCGGGACGCTGGCTTCGGCCGCCGCCGCGACGAAGCGCGGACTCCACTGGCACATGATCGCGTCGGCGCCGAGCGCCATGGCGTCGTAGGCCAGCCGCACCGCCTCGGTCGCGCTGGCGGCGGCCACGAGCGGAACGGAAAACGCCATGAATGTGTTGGGCGCCGCGGCGCGCACCGCCGCCGCCAAATCGGGGCGCCGGGGGTCGAAGCGCGCCTTCATGACATCGATGCCGGCTTCTTCGGCCGCGGCGGCTTCCTCGGGCGAAAACGGCAGCGTTTCCGCCAGCACGCGCTTCCCCTTGCAGGCGCGCAGGTCGTGGACGGTGTAGTTGCGCGTGCCGTAGGCGCCGCCCAGTGTCATGACGCGCTTGAGGCCGCGTTTCGCCGCGTCCCGCGGCGGGATGCCGCCGTCTCCGGTCGCGTGGCTCGCCATGCCTTGACCTCCCCGTCGTTCCGAGAGCGGGATGCGCGGGCGGCCGGAGCCGCCCGCGCCCGTGATGGTTTCGCGCCGCCCGCCTTGCGGCGGGACGGCGTGCGCGGCCCGCCTTACGGCAGCTGGTAGCCTTCCTTGCCGAGCGTGATCTTGTAGAGGCTCTTGCCCGAGGTGAGGTAGAGCACGTTGCTCTCGTCGCCGCGGCCGAAGCCCACATTGGTCGGCAGTTCCTCGCCGGTGGAGATGTAGGCGATTTCCTCGCCTTCCGGCGAATAGACCACGACGCCGGGGCGGTGTTCGCAGCGCGAGGTGACGTAGATGTTGCCCTCGGAGTCGGCGATCAGCCCGTCCGGCCCGCTGCACGGCGTGTCGTAGGCGGTGGCGTAATCGACGAGCACGCGCCGGTTGCTCGCCGTGCCGTCTTCGTGGAGGTCGTAGGCCTGAAGCAGGTGGAGGCCGACGGTGGGCGCCTGGTCGGTGTCGTCGAGCTGCATGAAGCCGAGCCAGCCGTTGTCGTTGCTGACCAGATAGAAGGTTTTCTGATCGGGCGACACCAGCACGCCGTTGGTCTTGCCGCCGTTGGTGATGATGCGGTCGACCGTGCCGTCGGGGTCGAGGCGATAGACCGCGAAGCCCGGCTGCATCACCGGCTCGTGGCCGAGATAGCGCGGGTCGGAGAAGTAGATGCGGCCCTGCTCGTCGATCGAGATGTCGTTGAGCGCATTGTAGGGCCGGCCGTTGTAGAGGCCGGTGAGCACGTAGGTCTTGCCGGTGGACATGTCGGTCTTGACCAGCATGCGGCCGCCGTAGTCGGCGCCGAGCGCGGCGATCATGTTGCCGTCGCGGTCGAACTTGATGCCGTTCGACATGCCCGAGGGCGACCGCCAGACGACGGTCTCGCCGGTCTTCGGGTCGTGGCGCCAGATGTTGCCCGCCTGCGGATAGAGGCCGCTCTCGTCCTTGCAGAAGGCGGAGAAGGTGATGTCGCTGAAGTACATGTAGCCGTCGTGGCCGGCGGCGACGCCTTCGGTGAGAATGCATCCGCCGTCGAAGACCTTCACCAGCGCGCTTCCCGGCGGCACGATGCTCGGGTCGCCCACGGGCGGCGGAAAGCCGGCCTCGCCCTCGAGATGGCCGCCGGCAAGGGCCGGGGCCGCCGCCAGCGCAAGGGCCGCGCCGGCGAATGCTGCGAATCGTCCGTGCATTGGGTTCCTCCCGTTCGGTTGCCGCCCCGGCGCGGCGCGCGGCCGCCCGGGGCGAATCGCTACACTATAGCGCCGTTCGCCGGCGAGGGAAACACGGCGCGGCGGCTCGCGCGGACGTGCATGCGCCGCGCAATCGGTGTAACATGACGCAGCGCAACCACGGCGCCGTTCGCCCGCGCGGCGAGGAGGAAACGCCATGACCGGAAACGCTTTCGCCCGCTTATGCGCTGGGGCGCTTGCGCTGGCCGCGGCGGCGCTCGGCCCGGCGGCGGCGTGGGCGTTCAGCGCCGGCGACGCCGCCCGCGGGCTGGAATTCGCCCTCGAACGCTGCGCGGGCTGCCACGAAGTGCCGGGCGGCGAGCCCGTGCGCGTCGCGCCCGCTTTCGCCGCGCTCGCCGATGATGACACGGCCTATACGCTCGAGATTCTTGCCGAATCGGTGAAGCGGCCGCATTGGGGGCAGCGGCGCGTGTCGCGCGGCGACGCGGCCGACGTGGTGGCCTATATCGCCGCCCTGCGCGCCGAACGCGCCGCGCAGGCCGGGGCCGAATCGACCGGAGAAACGCAATGACCCGAGGAACGACACGCGGCAAGACCGGCCGCCGCGCCTTTCTCGCCGCCGCCGCCGCGGGCGGCGCCGCGGCGGCGTTTCCCGCGCCGGCGATCTCGCAGGGCCGCGTGCGCTGGCGCCTGCTGACGACGTGGCCGAAAAATTTCCCCGGCCTCGGCATCGCCGCGCAGCGCATCGCCGACACCATCGGCGAACTGTCGGGAGGGCGCATGGAGGTCAAACTCTTCGCCGCCGGCGAATTCGTGCCCGCTTTCGAGCTGTTCGACGCGGTGCGCGAGGGCAAGGCGGAAATGGGCCACGACGCGCCCTATTACTGGGTCGCCAAGCAAAAGGCCTGTGCATTTTTCTGCACGGTGCCGGGCGGGCTGACGCCGTGGGAACAGATGGGCTGGGTCAACTACGGCGGAGGCCAGCAGCTGTGGGACGAGCTCTACGGCGAGTTCGGCCTGCGCGCGTGGCCGGCGGGCAACGCCGGCATGCAGATGATCGGCTGGTTCAAAAAGCCCATCGATTCGCTGCCCGACCTCCAGGGCCTGAAAATCCGCATGGCGGGCCTGCACGCCGAGGTGTTCAACCGCCTCGGCGCCACGACGGTCAACCTGCCCGGCGGCGAGGTGATGCCGGCGCTGCAAGCGGGCGTCATCGACGCCGCCGAATGGGGCGGGCCGTGGATGGACCTTGCGTTCGGCTTCCACAAGATCGCGAACTACTGCTACGGCCCCGGCGTGCATGAGCCCGGCGCCATGAACTCGCTGATGGTCAACCGCGAGCGCTTCGACGCGCTGCCGCCCGACCTGCAAACCGCCGTGCGCGTCGCCGCCGAGGTCGAGAACTCGCGCCTGCTGAGCGAGTTCACCGCCATGAACGCCATCGCCATGCGCGAGCTCGAGACCGGATACGGCGTGAATTTCCGCGCCCTGCCCGATGACGTACTGCGCCGCTGGTTCGAGGCCAGCGCCGAGGTAGTCGCCGACGCCGGGACCGGCGCCGGCATCAACCGCCGCATCTACGAAAGCTGGACGAACTTCCGCGACCGCGCCGTAGCCATCGCCCCCCTCTCCACCCTCGGCTTCATGCAGAGCCGGGCGGGGTGAACGGCGCGGCATCCTGCAACCAGATTGCCGGAGGGGTATCGATGGACGTTTCCGTAAATGAACTGGACCTTACTTACGAGGCCAATTTTGAATCTCCAGCATTCGACGTGTTGGGGCAACCTCTGGTTGTGCTTAAATCTCTCCACGATACCGTCGGTCGCCGTTTCTCGATCGGCAGTGCGGATATGCATGTGTACAGCGGTACGGCGGTCTCGGACGTGCGGATCCATATCGACATGTTCAGCGGCTATGCATCCATCGACGTTACAGCCGATAGTCTGTCGGTAGCCTGCCGTAATTTACGGAATACGCACGATCTCGATATGGTCGTCCGATGCATTACATCGGCCGCCGAGGCGGTTGACGTAGCATTTCCGTCTCTCGATTTCCGTTCGACAACGATACGCATGGTCGGTACGTTGGATGCGAACGACCGATCTCGAAGTGCGGCCGACCATCTTGAAAAAACGGTTGGGCCGTCGCTTCGCCTCGACCTTTCGGAATTTGCGGAAGCAATCCAGACGCCGGGGATACACTTGGATATCGAAAGCACTTCGGAAAGATGGAGAGGATCGTTCGACATCCGAAAGTTGCGAAGTGATCGATTTACTTTTTTTGTATCTGTGTCTGTATCCTGCGAAGGGAAGAGGAAACCGGATTATCTTGTAGATCGGCTTAAGCGTTTTGCAGATTCGGCGTTATGCGGCGTAAAAATTAATTTGTCGGGATTCTCCCTGAACTCTAATGAAGGATAGCTATTATGGTTCCCACTATTCACGACAACGTGTTCGGCAGCGCGAAGATCGATCGAACTTCGCCCCGCATGAGGCATGGGAACGGATTCCGCGTGCCTGAGCAACGTGCGCCGCGACAGCTGGCGACTGCGGAGCGGCAATCGCCGTACCGCGAACGCGGCGCAGCGCGCGGGCAACGGCGCCCGGTTGCCGCGCCGCAGCCCGATATCGCGTACCGGACGCCGGATCGGCGCGAAACATTTCATGCACGCAGACCGTATCGCGGCCGCTTGACGGGGCCGGTTATGTTCGTTATCGGGCTTCTTGAGTCGTGGAAGCTCGATCGCAGCGCGGCCGTGTTCCTCCTCGGATTCGAGCAACCCGACAGCGCGGTCGTAGAGCGGATATTGAGCGGGAGCGCGCCGCTGGTCGGCCGCGATGCGAAAGATCGCATAGCGTATCTTTATCGGATTCGAAGCACGCTGTCGGCCCTGTTCAGGAATGAAGATGTCGAGAACGAATGGTTGAGAGAACCTCGCGCCTTGCTGGGCGAACGTACCCCTATGGAACTCTTGCGCGAAGGCAGTATGGAAAGCCTGTTGCTCGTGAAAGAGTATGTCGAAGAAATAGCGGGTAGATGACCGCGCGAGCGAGGAAACCATGCTGAAATCGATAACTGCCGAAACCGCGGAAATGCGGGTGTTTCGGATGGCGCAGATTGCCGACGATGGCTTTTTGCGCCGGCAGGGTCTGGATCGGATGCATATAGACGATATGAACACGCTGCTGAAATCTCGCGGTATCGCCGACAATATGCAAGATCTCTGCGACTCGCCGTTCCGGCGCAAACCGCAATTGAGGAGAAGGGGCCACAGGACGAGGTTTTCCGACGGCAGTTTTCCGGTGTTTTACAGTGCGATCGAAGCCGCAACGGCAAAGGCGGAGCGGTTGCACTGGTTTCGCCGGGATATCGGAAAATCCAGCGGATCGCGGACAGCGTACTTCCGCCTGTTCTCATGCTGTTTTGAGGGAAAATATAAAGATCTCAGGCCGAAGATCGACGAATGGCCGGAACTGGTCGATGAAGACTACGAATTCTGCAACGCGTTGGGCGCGGAAGCCGTGGCGACCGGTCTGAAGGGTTTGCTGACGCCCTCGGCCCGCCGCGCCGGGGGTACGAACATGCCGGTATTCGCCAGAGATGCGATTAGCGACCCTGACGAAGGCGTCGTCGTGTCGGCGACCTACGATTCATCGACGGAAGAGCTTTCGGTGCGTCGGGCGTGAGACGGCTACTGCGTCGGAATGGCGCGCGGTAGTTTCGAGACAATGTCGTACCGGCGGGCGCATGCGGGTGCGCCCTTCCCGGGAAGCGTTCGCGTGGGTCGAGATGTGCGGCTTGGAAGGCCGAGCGCCCAAAGCCCCGCCTCCGGCGGGGTCGTCGTTTGCGCCAGCGGTTTTCGCTCAGCCGCTCGCGCTTCCGCGCTGCGCCGCGCCAACGCACGCTCGATCGAGGCGCCGGGCAGGTTGACGGCTGTCGTTCGAGGGCGCACAAGTGTCGGAGTCGTCGCCGGCCTCGCGGCCCGCGGGCGCCATCGCGCAAGGAGAAGGCCCATGCAGCAACCGGCCGTTCGCCCCCCCCCCCCCCCCCCGCGTCAGGGAGCGCGTCATGAGCGTCCGGGCGCGGACGGCCGCGCGGCGCTTCGTCTTGGCGGCGCTCCTTGCGCTCGGCGCCGGAGAGGCGCGGGCCGCCGTGGTATGCAGCGATACCCCGGGGCCGAACGACAGGATCTATTGCGCGCGCGCCGTCTTCACCAACATCGACATCGGCATCGACCTCACGAACCGGGCCATCGCGACGTCGGGGGACGACCAACTCGGCGTCTATGCCTATCAACGAGGAAGCGGCGCGATATCCATCGGCATGACGGGCGGCTCCATCGCGACGACGGGCGAGCGCTCCAGCAGCATCTCGGGCTATATCAATCAATCCGCGAACGGGGCGGCGATCGCTATCGGCATGACGCGGGGCTCCGTCAATACGTCGGGCTTGCGCAGCCGCGGCATCTATGGCGTTCACACAGGCACGGGCAGAATCGCCATCGACATGACGAGCGGATCGATCTCCACGACGGGCGAGCGCGCCCACGGCATCGAAGGTTATCACAGGGGCGCAGGCGGAGTCGACATCGACATGAGGGGCGGCTCCGTCATGGCGACCGGCGAAAGGGCCGACGGCGTTTACGGCATTCATACGGGCACGGGCGGAATCGACATCGACGTGACGGGCGGCTCCATCGCGACGAAGGGCGCAAGATCCCAAGGTATCATCGCGTGGATCCCTAATGCCGCGAACGAGGCGGCGATCGCTATCGGCATGACGCGGGCCTCCGTCGATACATCGGGCTTGCACGGTCACGGCATCCATGGCGTTCACGCAGGCGCGGGCCGAATCGGCATCGATATGACGAGCGGCTCGATCTCCACGACAGGCGGGCGCGCCCACGGCATCGAAGGTTATCACACGGGCGCGGGCGGAATCGACATCGCCATGAGGGGCGGCTCCATCGCGACGACCGGCGCAAGCTCCCGCGGCATCATCGCGTGGATCGGGAATGCCGCGAACGCGGCGGCGATCGCTATCGGCATGACGCGGGGCTCCGTCGATACATCGGGCTCGAACAGCCACGGCATCTATGGCGTTCACTTGGGCCGGGGCGGAATCGCCCTCGACATGACGGGCGGCTCCGTCACGGTGGCGGGCGGGCGCGCCTACGGCATCTTCGGTTATATCTTCAATGCCGAGAGCGAGGCGGCGGTCGCCATCGACGTGACGGGCGGAACCGTCGTGGGGGAGGGTCTCTTCGGTTACGGCGCATACGGAGCTCACAACGGTCTCGGCTCCGCCTCGTTGACGACGGGCGCGCAGGCCAAGGTCAAGGCGCCGTTTTCCATCGGCGCGGCCGGCCGGCTGGCGAACGCCGAGAACGCGGCGGGGCGCCTCGTCATCGCGCACGGGGGCGCGGTCGAGGCGCGGAATATCGGCCTTCGGGCGTGGGCCATCCAGTCGAGCGGCCACACATTCGGCGCCGGCGCGCAGACGGCGGACGGCGCGGCCCGGACCGAACCGATGATCGCCGTCGTCTCGAGCGGAACCGTCTCGGTCGGCGCCTCGGTGACGGACGCCTTCGTCCGGGACAGGATCGCGGGCGCCGACGAGACGTTGTCGGCCGCCGAGAGCGCGGTCCTCGACGCCGTCGCGGCGGGGGATTCGGACGCGCTGGACACGGCGCTCGCGGCGCTTCCCGCCGCCTACGACGCCGCCTGGAAAGCGGAGGCGCGGAATCTTCTGGCGAAGCTCGCGGCCGAGCCGAGCGCCGCCGTTGCGGCGGACCGGGCGGCCGACGATATATTGGGCCTTTCCCGCGCCGGCATCCGCGCCGCGGCGCTGTCCCACCACAGTATCGCCGCCTTCGTCCGCCAGGGCGACCGCGACCCGGCGATCCTCGCCGCCGCGGCGGAGGATCGAACGCCGCAGCAGAGGGCGGCGCTGGCGGAGCAGGAGAAGCTCTCGGCCGACGAGCGAACGGTGCTGGCGGCCATCTTGACGGGCGGCGATTTGACGGCCGCGCTGGCCGCCCTTCCCGCCGCCTACACGGACGCCTGGAAGGACGGGGTCCGGCGGCACGCGGCGAGCTACAACGCCGGCGGCATCCGGGTGGACGTGACCGCGGGCTCCATCGCCGCCGAGGGGAACGGCGTGGAGGCGTTTTACGCCGTTCCGCATGACCGCAACGGCGCCATCGCGGTAACGGTGGCCGAGGGCGCGCGCGTTACAGGCAGCCGGCACGGCGTCCACGTCCGCGGCGCGGGCGCCGGGGCGGGGAATTTCCGCGCCCAGAGCGTGACGGTGGACGGCGCGGCGATGGGCGGAACCGGCGCGGGCGTGCATATGGCCGGCGGCGGCATGTTGACGGTCGGCGCGAACGGCGAGGTGGGCGCGGCCTCCGGCGTTGGCGTCCTCGCCGACGGCGCGTGGGATTCGCGCGTGACGGTGGCGGGCAGGGTAGCGGGCGATATCCGCGCCGATGGCGGCGGCGCGCTGACGGCGGACGTCAAGGCCGGCGGCGCGGTGACGGGCACGATACACAACCCCGCGAGCCCGATGGTCGTGAGCGGCAGCGTCGGGCGCATTCTCTACGACAACGGCGGGACGGTGACGGTCGCCGGCGGCGGCGCGGTAACGGGCGTCGATAACGAGGGAACGAGGGAGGCGATTCGCAGCGACGCGGGCAATCTCGACGTCACGGTCGCGGCCAATGGGGAGGTCACGGGACGCATCGAGGATCGCGGCGCGGGCAATCTGAAGGTCTCTGTTTCCGGCGCGGTCACGGGCGGCATTGCCGAGCGCGGCGCGGGCGGCCTGGACGTCACGGTGTCCGGAACGGTCACGGGCGGCGTCCTCGGCGAAGGCGCGGGCGCGCACAAGGTTGCGGTGGAGTCCGCCGGCGCGGTGACAGGCACGGTGCGCCTGCATGCCGGCGCGGAGACGACCGTTGCGGGCAAGGTCGGGCGCGTTCGTTACGACAACGGAGGCGCGGTGACGGTCAACGCCAGCGGCGAGATTGCGGGCCTCGAAATCGATGGCGCGCGGGAGGCGATACGGGCCGACGCGGGCGATTTGGCGGTTACCGTTCACGGCACGGTCACGGGCAATATCGACGCGCGCGGCGATGGCGACCTGACCGTGAAGGTGTCGGGGACCGGTACGGTCGCGGGGGAGATATTCGGTCGCGGCGGCGGCGTGCATACCATCGAGATCGCGGAGAAGGCGAAGGTTCTGGGGACGGTGCATAACCCGAAGAGCGGGACGACGGTCAGCGGCGCGGCGGGGCGCGTTCTGTTCGACAACGGCGGCGCGCTGACCATCGCGGCGACGGGCCGTATCGCGGGTATCGACGGCGAGGCGATACGCGCCGACGCCGGTAATCTCGAGGTCGCGGTCGCGTCCGGCGGCGCGGTCGCGGGCCGCATCGAGGGCCGCGGCGCGGGCGCCATGACCTTGAATGTGAGCGGCGCGGTGACGGGCGCCATCCACAGCAAGGGCGCCGGCAAGCACGAGATCGCGGTCGCGTCCGGCGGCGCGGTGACGGGCGACATTGTCGATCTGGACGCGGGCGACCTGGTCGCGTCGGTTGCGGGCCGCGTGACGGGCGACATCGAGGAGCGCGGCGCGGGGGATTTGACGGCGACGGTGACAGGGACGGTAACGGGCGGCATTCGCGGCCAGGGCGCGGGTTCGCACACGGTTGCGGTGATGGACGGCGGCGCGGTGGCGGGCGCGGTGCGTCTGTCCTCCGGCGCGATGACGGTTGCCGGCCGCGTGGGGCGCGTACTTTACGACAACGGCGGTTCGGTAACGGTCGCGGCGTCGGGGACCGTAGCCGGCGTCGAGACTTCGGACGGCGGTCGCGAGGCGATCCGCAGCGCGGCGGGCGACCTGACGGTGGAAGTCGCGGCGATGGGGACCGTGGCGGGGGATATCCGCGGCGACGGCGACGGCGACCTGGACGTGGATGTGAGCGGAACGGTCAAGGGCGGGATATTCGGCCTCGGCGGCGGCGAGCACAATGTTCATGTGAAATCCGGCGGCGCGGTGGAGGGTCTCATCCACCTGGAGGCCAGCACGGTCACGGTCGATGGCGCCGCCGCAAGCGTGCTGTTCGATCGCGGCGGCGCGGTCGATGTAGGTTCCGGAGGGCGGCTGTCGGGCCTCGACGGCCGCGCGGTACACAGCGTGGCCGGAGACCTGACGGTGGACGTAAACGGCGTCGTCACGGGCAGCGTTTCCGATATCGGCCCCGGGAACCTTGCGGTTACGGTCGCGAACGCGCTGACGGGCGACGTCGCCGGGGGCGGCGGGGGCATGCATCGTCTGACGGTGCTGCCGGACGCGGTTTTCAAGGGGAATGTCAAGGGCGTGGAGCTCGTTCGCGTGGCCGGGCGCGCGGAAGGAACGCTGGACATGCCCGCGGGCGGCGAGGCGACGGTTCCCGCGGGCGGCGTGCTCGTGGGCGCGGCGGACGGGCAGAGCGGGCGCCTGGCTGTCGTCGCCGAAACCGGCGCGCTGAGCATGACTGTCGAAGGCATGGTCGAGGGCGATGTCGAAGCCCGCGACGCCGGCGCCGCTTCGACCGTGACGGTGGGCGCCGGCGGCGAAATCGACGGCAAAGTCGCGCTGGCGGGCGCCGGAAGCACGGTCGCGGTCGATGGCGAAGCCCACAGCATCGACATAACCGGCGGCATGGTGACGGTGGGCGAGAACGGACGCATCGAGGACGAAACTTCCGGCAGAGGCGCGATGACGATAAGGTCCGCCGCGGACGAATCGAACGAGGCCGTCAGGGCGCGCGTCGGGCGCATCGGCCGGGGGATCGCGGTCTGCCTCCGGCGCGTCGGCGAGGACGAGATATGCCTCGATATCGACGCCGACGGCCGCTTGGCGTTCGACCGGGAGCCGCCGCCGCCGCCGCCGCCGAGCCATCGCGTGTACCCGCGCCATCGCGTGTACGAAGCTCTGCCTTCGGTGTTGTTGGCGCTGAACGCGCTGCCCGCCCACGGCGACCGTTTCGCCGCGGCGGGCGCGCCGCGCGGGGCGTTCGCGCGCTTCGACGCCGGCGGCGGCGACCGCCGCCCGGCGTCCTCGACGGCGGCATCGCGCCACGACTACCGCCGCTTCGCGTTCGAGGCGGGGATAGAGGGCGCGGCCGGCGAGCGCGGCGTGTTCGCCGTCTCCGTCCATCATGTGCGCGGCCGCGCGGATGTGGAAACGGATGGCGGCCGCGTCGAGATAACCGGCACGGGCGCGCGCGTATCGGGCGCGTGGCTCCCTGCCGAAGACTACTACGTGAGCGCTCAGGCCGCGGCGACGTTGTACGAGGCTGACCTGGATTCGGCGCTTGAGGGCGCCCTTGCGCGAGATCTTTCGGGCCGCGGCTACGCCGCCGGCGTGGAGGCCGGGCGGCGCCTGGAGCTGGGCCGCGTGGCGCTGACGCCGCGCGCGGGCGCGGATTGGTCGATGGTGGAGATGTCGTCGTTCACGGACTCCGTGAACGAGCGGGTTTCGCTGGACGCGGGCCGGCGGGTTGCGGCGCGGGCCGGGCTGCGCGCGGAGACCGGCGTCTTTGCGGGCCGCGTGTTCGCGACCGCGGACGTGGAGCGCGAACTGTCGGGCGCAATGCGCGCAACGGCGGCGGACCGGCGTTTCGAGGCCGACGCGGAGGCGACATGGTTGCGCCTGGGCCTCGGCGGCGCCCACGAATGGGCCGATGGCCGCATAGCCCTGCGCGCCGCCGCCGACTACGCCGCCGCCCGCAACGGCAACCGCGATTTCAGCGGCAGCGCCGCACTGACCGTGCGCTTCTGATTACGGGGAGAAGCGCAACCCCGCCGAAGGCGGGGCCCGGGACCGCGGGCATCCCTGCCCGCACGTTTCCGCAAGGCGCGGCGCCGCCGGGAAGGCGCGGGCCCCCCCCACTCTTTGGTATCGCGGGCGTCTCGCCCGCACGTCGCCACTCATCTATATGCCGCCGGTGTACGCGCCTCAACCGGCAGCGTTCGCGCGGGTTGACGACGTGCGGGCAGGATGCCCGCGGTCCCGGGCCCCGCCTTCGACGGGGTTTGCGACGCGCGCCGGCCGTCGCCGGGACGGCTCTCCCTCCTCCTGCCCCGCGGCATTTGCGGGATGTTTCGATCGCCGACGGTATTTTTTACGCAAATGCTCGGCGCGCTTACGGAACGCGCTGCCCGGGGCGCGCAGCGCGCGGGCTACGGGGTTGGGCCGGGCATGGCGGCGGGGTTTCTTCATGGCGCGTCAGGCGCGCAGCGCCTCGAGGCCCTTCCAGTCGAGGAGACGCCGTGGCCGGGGCGATCGGGCGCGGTCGCGTAGCCCTCGCTCACCGTCAGCGGCTCGGCCATGAAATTCTCCAGGCCGAAACCGTGGACCTCGAGATACGAGGCGTTGGGGACCGCGGCGAGAAGGTGGACATGCAGGTCGTGGACGCCGTGCGACGTCACCGGCAGGTCGAAAGCCTCGGCGAGTTTCGCGATCTTCATCCACGGCGTGACCCCGCCGCATGTCGCGACGTCGGGTTCGGGGAACGAGACCGCCTGCGCTTCCATGTAGGCGCGGAACTCCGCGAGCGTGTGCAGGTTTTCTCCGGCGGCGATGGGAACGGGCGCCATGCGGCGCAGGCGCGCGTGACCGGCGATGTCTTCCGGCGCCATCGGTTCCTCGAGCCATACGAGGCGCGCGTCGGCCAGCGCGAGCGCGGCCCGGAGCGCCTCGTCGGCGCTCCAGCGCATGTTGGCGTCGGCCATGAGCGGGAAGCCGCCGCCGAGCAGGTCCCGCATGGCGCCGACGCGCTCGACATCCTCCGCCAGCCGGTCGCGCCCCACTTTCATCTTGATGGCGCGGAAGCCCCTGGCGAGGTTTTCGCGCGTTCGCTCCAGCAGCCGTTCGAGCGGGAACTGCAGGTCGATGCCGCCGGCGTAGGCGCGCACGCGCGGGTCGCAGCCGCCCAGCAGCCGCCAGAGCGGCATGTTCGCCCGCCGCGCCTTGAGGTCCCACAGCGCGATATCCACCGCCGCCATCGCGAACGAGGCCGCGCCGCCGCGCCCGGCGAAATGCACTGCTTGCCACATGCTCCGCCACAGCGCCTCGACGCGGGTTTCGTCGGCGCCTTCGAGCAGCGGCAAGAAGTCTTCGGCGATGTGCGCGCGGATGGCGCCCGCGCCCGCGCCGCCCACGGAATAGGTGTAGCCCACCCCCTCGCAACCGTCGCCATCGGCAATGCGCACGGCGATGAGGTCGAACGCCGTCATCTCGCCGTGGGTCGAGTCCGAGAGCGTTTCGGGCAGCGGGATGCGGTAGCGGTCGCAGGACAGGGCGCGGACGGTCATGGCGGGCGGTTCCGGTTAACGTGGAAGCCGCATTCTGCGCCCGCCCGCCGCGCGCCGCAACCCCGCGCCGGCGGCGGGCGTTTGACTCCGCGCCCGATCGGGCCGAATAAGGGAGAGCGACGGCAGGCGGTCCGAAAACGGACGGCGCGCAACCGCACAAGGAGGTACGGAACCGTGAGACGATGGAAATGCGCCGCGCTGGCGGCGCCGGTGTGGGCCGCCGCGGCCCTGGGCGGGAACGCGGCGGCGGCGCAGGAGTTTCTGCCGGCCATCGTGTACGACATGGGCGGCAAGTTCGACAAGTCGTTCAACGAGGCCGCGTATAACGGCGCGGAGCGCTTTCGCGCCGACACCGGCATCGCCTACCGCGAGTTCGAGGTGACCAACCCCGCCATGCGCGAGCAGGCGATCCGCAACATGGCGCGGCGCGGCGCCTCGATTGTCATCGCGATGGGGTTCGCCCAGGCCGCGGCGGTGGAAATCGTCGCCCAAGAGTTCCCCGGCACGCGCTTCACGCTCATCGACATGGTCGTCGATCTGCCGAACGTGCAATCGGTGGTGTTCAAGGAGCACGAGGGCTCGTTTCTCGTCGGCGTCGCG
This sequence comes from Alphaproteobacteria bacterium, assembly GCA_965201115.1. Lineage (GTDB taxonomy): Bacteria > Pseudomonadota > Alphaproteobacteria > UBA7887 > UBA7887 > JANQOH01. Next base: position 2,410,295 of record OZ241745.1, on the reverse strand, counting down.
GCGGCCATGGCGTCGCGCACCGGGCGCATCGGTTTTATCGGCGGCATGGACATCCCGCTCATCCGCAAGTTCGGGCTGGGCTATGCCGAGGGCGCGCGGTACGCCGACCCCGATATCGAGATATTCGAGAACATGACCGGAGCGACGCCGGCGGCGTGGAACGACCCGACGCGCGGCGGCGAGCTCGCGCGCAGCCAGTTCGACCGCGGCGCCGACGTTGTGTACGCCGCCGCCGGAGGCACGGGCCTCGGCGTCTATCAGGCGGCGCGCGACGCCGGCAAGCTCGCCATCGGCGTCGACAGCAACCAGAACCACCTGCATCCGGGAACCATGCTCACCTCGATGGTCAAGCGCGTGGACGTAGCGGTTTACGACGCTTTCGCCGGCGCGCGCGACGGCTCGTGGCGGGCCGGAACGCGCGATCTCGGCCTGGCGGAAGACGGCGTGGGCTGGGCGCTCGACGAATACAACCGCGCCCTCGTGACGCCCGAGATGGAGGCCGCCGTCGAAGAAGCGCGGCGCGGCATTCTCTCCGGCGCGATCCGGGTGACCGACTACACCGCACAATAGGGCCGGCGCCGCGGCGCGCCCGCCCGCGCATGGCCGCCGCGGTCGAGCTTGCCGGCATAAGCAAGCGGTTCGGCGCCGTGCGCGCCAACCGCGCGGTGTCGCTGACAATCGCGCATGGGTCGATCCACGGCATCGTCGGCGAGAACGGCGCCGGCAAGACGACCCTGATGAATATCCTCTACGGTTATTACCGGCCCGACAGCGGGGAGATCCGCATCGACGGCCGGCGCGCGGCGATGCGCGGCCCGCAAGACGCCATCGCGCTCGGCGTCGGCATGGTGCATCAGCATTTCACGCTGGCGGATGCGTTTACCGTGCTGGAAAACGTCGTGCTGGGGTCGGAGGGCGGCTTCGCGCTGCGGCGGGGGCTGGCGCGGGCGCGGCGCGCGCTCGAGCGGCTCGCGCGCGACCGCGGCCTGGCGATCGATCCGGACGCCATCGCCGGCGATCTTTCGGTGGGGCCGCGCCAGCGGGTCGAGATAGCGAAAGCGCTCTACCGCGGCGCGCGGATACTCATTCTCGACGAGCCGACGGCGGTGCTTACGCCGGGCGAGGCGGAGGAACTGTTCGGCATCCTGCGCGCGTTGCGCCGCGAGGGGCGCGCCATCGTCCTCATCACGCACAAATTGCGCGAAATCCTGGCGCTTACCGACCGGGTGACGGTCATGCGCGGCGGGCGCTCGGTCGCGACGCTGAACACCGCCGAAACCGACCGCGGGCGCCTGGCGGAATTGACCATCGGGCGCGCCGCGCCGGCGCCCGCGGCGCGCGCCGCGGCGGCGGCGGGCGCCGCCGTGCTGGAGGTTTCGCGCCTCGAGGCGCGCGACCGGAGCGGCGCGCCCCGGGTGCGCGGCGCGAGCCTGGCCGTGCGCGCGGGGGAGATCGTCGGCATCGCGGGCGTGGCGGGCAACGGCCAGTCGGAACTGCTTGAGGCCATCGCCGGCAGCCTGCCCGCGCAGGGCGGGGAGGTTCGCCTCAAGGGCGCGGCGCTGCCGCTCGACGGGCGCGCCGCATCGGCGCGGGCGCGCCGCGAGGCGGGGCTTGCGCATCTGCCCGAAGACAGTTTGCGCGCCGGCTCGATCGGCGATTTCGACGCTTCGGAAAACACGATACTGGGCTATCACCGCGACCCGCGCTACGGGCGCGGACCGTGGCTGAGCCGCCGCGCCGCGCTGGACGCGGCGCGGCGCGCGATGGCGCGCTTCGACGTCCGGCCCGCCCTGCCGCGCCTGCGCATGGCGCACTTCTCGGGCGGCAACCGCCAGAAGCTCGTTGTCGGGCGCGAACTCGGGCGCGCGCCCGACGTGCTTCTCGCCGGCCAGCCCACGCGCGGGATGGATGTCGGCGCCGCGGCGTTTATCCATCGGCAGCTGGCGGACATGCGCGGCCGCGGCGGGGCGATACTCCTCGTTTCCGTCGAGCTGGAGGAGATACTGGCGCTGTCGGACCGCGTCCTGGCGATGTACAACGGCGCCATCGTCTATGAGGCGGCGCGCGCGGAGGCGGATTTGCGCGCGCTCGGCGCGGCGATGGCGGGCGCGGCGGGCGGCGGGACGCGCGCGTGAGCGCCGACGGCGCGCCGGCGCGGGCGCCCGCCTGGGTCGGATGGGGGCTGGTTCCGCTCGTTAACGTGGCGTTTGCGCTGGCGATAGCCGGCGCCGTGGTGGCGGCGATCGGCGAGGACCCGCTCGCCGCGCTCGTCCTGCTGGCGCGCGGCGCCGCGGGCTACCCCGAGGCGATCTGCTACACGCTCTATTACGCGACGAACTTCGTCTTTACCGGGCTGGCCGTGGCGGTCGCGTTCCATTGCGGGCAGTTCAACATCGGCGGCGAGGGCCAGGCGTATCTCGGCGGGCTGGGCGCGGGGCTGGCGGCGCTGGCGTTCGGCCACTGGCCGGCGCCGGCCGCGATCGCCCTCGCCATCGGCGCGGCGATGCTGTTCGGCGCCGCCTGGGCGTTCGTGCCCGGCTGGCTCCGCGCGCGGCGCGGCAGCCACATCGTGATCGTCACGATCATGTTCAACTTTCTCGCCGCGGCGCTGATGACGTGGCTCATGGTCGATATTCTCATCGCGCCGGGGCAGCAGGCGGCGGAAAGCCGGACGTTCGCGCGCGGCGCATGGATGCCGTTCATGCACGACGCGCTGGCCGCGGTCGGCGTCGAGATCGGGCGTTCGTCGCTGAACATGAGCGTTTTGCTGGCGCCGGTCTGCCTCGCGGCCTTTTGGGCGCTGATCTGGCGCACGCGGCAGGGATACGAGATCCGCGCGGTGGGCCGCGGCGAGGCCGCCGCGGTCTATGCCGGCATTTCGCCGGGGCGCGCCATCGTGGCGGCGATGGCGATCTCGGGCGCGCTCGCCGGGCTGGTGGGCGTGAACGAGATACTCGGCGTCCACCATCGCCTGCTGCTGGGGTTCACGGCGGGTTACGGTTTCGTGGGCATCGCGGTGGCGCTGATGGGGCGCAACCATCCGATCGGCATATTGTTTGCGGCGCTGCTTTTCGGCGCGCTCTATCAGGGCGGCACGGAGCTGGCGTTCGACATGCCGGGCGTGGGGCGCGACATGGTGGTGGTCCTGCAGGGGCTCGTCATTCTGTTTTCCGGCGCGCTCGAGCACATGTTCCGGCCGCGCCTGGAGGCGCTGTTCGCGCGCCGCGCGGGCGGCGGAGAAGACGGGGAGCGGGGCGCGTGGAGATAGCGTTCGGCGGCGTTCTGCTCCTCGACGCGACGCTGCGCGTCTCGACGCCGCTGATACTCGCGGCCTTCGCGGGCATGTTCGCCGAGCGCTCGGGGACAATCGACATCGGGCTCGAGGGCAAGATGCTCGGCGCGGCGTTCGCCGCGGCCGCGGCGGCTTACGCGACCGGATCGCCGTGGGTCGGCCTTCTCGCGGCGATAGCGGCCTCGACGGCGCTGGCGATGGTCCACGCCTTCGCCTGCGTGACGCATCGCGGCGATCAGGTGGTTTCGGGCATGGCGCTGAACATTCTCGTATCCGGACTGGCGCCCGCGCTGGCGCTCGCATGGTTCGGGCAAGGCGGCCAAACGCCCCTGCTGGCCGACGGCGCGCGTTTCCGGCCGATACATTTTCCGTTTGCCGACCGCCTGGGCGATGTCCCCGTTCTCGGCGCGCTCTATGCGGAAATCGCGAGCGGGCACAATATCGTCGTCTATGCGGCGCTGGCGGCGGTTCCGGTTGCGTGGTGGGTCCTGTTCCGCACGCGCTTCGGGCTGCGCCTGCGCGCGGTGGGCGAGGCGCCCGAGGCGGCGGACGCCGCGGGCGTTTCGGTCGCCGGCATGCGCTATCGGGCGATGGCGGTATGCGGCGTGTTGTGCGGCGCGGCGGGCGCGTCGCTGTCGATCGCGCAAAACGCGCTGTTCGTGCGCGACATGACCGCGGGCATGGGCTACCTGGCGCTCGCCGCGCTGATCTTCGGCAAATGGCGCCCCGTTCCGACGCTGCTGGCCTGCCTCCTGTTCGCGTTCGCCGACGCCGCGCAGGCGCGGCTCCAAGGCGCCGACATACCGGGGGTCGGCGTTATCCCCGCGCAGGCCGTCCAGGCCCTGCCCTATCTGCTGACGGTACTGCTTCTCGCCGGCTTCGTCGGCAAGGCCGTCGCGCCGAAAGCCAGCGGCATCCCCTATGTCAAGGAGCGGTAACGCCAAGAGTTGCCGCCCGCGCCGGCGGGTCCGGGCGGGGGGCGGCGGTCAGCGGGCGGCGGGGGCGTCTTCTATGCGCCAGGTGTGGCCGCGGCGGAGTATCTCGTTCCAGCCGGCTTCGTCGGACGCGGCGGCGGCGGCGCGCCCGGCCACGGCGGCCTCGTAAGTCGGGGCCGGGGCGGCGTAGAGCACGCCCAGCGCCACGGGGAACTCGGGCCCGTCCATCGTCGCGAGCAGCGTCGCGAGCGCGCGGTTGGCGCAATTGTGAACCAGCACGCCGGCGTCTTCGGCGCCGGCGCCGCCCTCGCCCAATTCGACGACCTCGAGCGCCATCGCATCGATATCGAGCGCCAGCCCCTTGTCGCGCGCCTTGCCGAAGAGCAACGGCTTGCCGTGCTCCACGTGCAGCTGGCGTTCGTCCGCGACCGGGCGGGCGGTGAAATCGGCGAACACGTCGTCGTTATAGACGATGCAGTTCTGGTAAATTTCGACGAAAGACGCGCCCCTGTTGGCGTGCGCCGCGGCCAGCACGCCCGCCAGCGGCCCGATCGCCGTATCCACGCCGCGGGCGACGAAACGGGCCCCGGCGCCCAGGGCGAAGGCGCACGGCGAAAGCGGCGCGTCGATCGAGCCGCCGGGCGTAGAAGGCGAGCGCGTGCCCAGCCGCGAAGTGGGCGAGAACTGCCCTTTCGTCAGCCCGTAGATCTCGTTGTTGAACAGCAATATCTGCATATCGACATTGCGCCGCAGCGCATGCAGCAGATGGTTGCCGCCGATGCTCAGCCCGTCGCCGTCGCCGGTGACGAGCCACACGTCGAGCGCCGGGTTGGCGAGCTTGACGCCGGTGGCGAACGCCGGCGCGCGCCCGTGGATGGTGTGGAAACCATAGGTGGACATGTAATAGGGCAGCCGCGACGAACAGCCGATGCCCGAGACGAACACGGTGTTTTCGCGCCGCGCGCCGATGTCGGCCAGCGTCTTCCGCACGCATTTGAGGATGGCGTAGTCGCCGCAGCCGGGGCACCAGCGCACCTCCTGATCGGAAGCGTAATCGGCGGGGCGGAGTTTCTCGCGCGTCGTTGCGGCGGTCATGTCAAGCCTCCAGCGCGGCGTCGATGGCGGCCGCGATTTCGCTCACCTTGAAGGGCTGGCCGGCGACCTTGTTCAGCCCTTCGGCCGGCAGCAGGAAGGCCGCGCGCAACATGCGCAGCAGCTGGCCGTTGTTCATCTCCGGCACGAGTATGCGCCCATAGGCCGAGAGCAGCGCGCCGAGATTGGCGGGAAACGGGTTGAGACAGGAGATATGGATATGGGCGGCGTCGCGCCCGGCGGCGCGGGCGCGGCGCACGGCCTCGCCGATCGGCCCCCATGTGGAGCCCCAGCCGACGACGGCGAGCGCGCCCCCCGGCGCGCCGCAAGCGACCTCCTGCGCGGGGACGCCGCGGGCGATGCCGGCGACCTTGGCGGCGCGCGCATCGGTCATGCGTCGATGGTTGGCGGGGTCGTAGGAGATGTTGCCGGTGTCGAAATCCTTTTCGAGGCCGCCGATGCGGTGTTCGAGCCCCGGCGCGCCGGGTATCGCCCACGGGCGCGCGCCGGTCTCCGGGTCGCGCAGATAGGGGTGGAAGCCCTCCGGGTCGGTGCGGAACGCGACCGGAAAGCGCTCCAGCGCATCGACATCGGGGATACGCCACGGCTCCGACGCGTTGGCGAGATAGCCGTCGGTGAGCAGCATGACCGGCGTCATGTAGCGCGTGGCGATGCGCGCCGCCTCGATGGCCAGGTCGAAGCAGCTGGAGGGCGAATACGCGGCGAGAACGGGGACCGGCGCGTCGGCGTTGCGCCCCCACACCGCTTGCAACAGGTCGGACTGCTCGGTCTTGGTGGGCATTCCGGTGGACGGGCCGGCGCGCTGGGAATTGACGACCACAAGCGGCAGTTCGGCGGTGACCGCCAGCCCGATCGCCTCCATCTTGAGGGCGATGCCGGGGCCGGAGCTGGAGGTGGCTCCGAGCGCGCCGGCCCACGACGCGCCGATCGCCGAGCACGCGGCGGCGATTTCGTCCTCGGCCTGGAAGGTCGTCACGCCGCGGTTCCCGAGGCCGGCAAGGATATGCAGCAGCGTCGAGGCGGGGGTGATCGGATAGGAGCCGAAGACGAGTTTCAGCCCCGCGAGCTCGGCGCCGAGGGCGAGGCCCCACGCCAGCGCCTCGCCGCCGGTGACGGCGCGGTATTCCCCCGGCGCGATGGCGGCCGGCGGCACGGCGCGCCGCGCCAGCCCGTGCGGCAGTTCGGCCGTTTCGCCGAACGCATGGCCGGCGTTCAGGGCGGCGATATTGGCGTCGGCGACGCCGGGGCGCCCGGCGAATTTCGACCGCAGCCAGCGCACGGTGGGGCCGCGGTCGCGGTCGAACAGCCACATGACCAGGCCGAGCGCCCACATGTTCTTGCAGCGCAGGCCCTCCTTTCGCCCCAGGCCGAACGCCGCCGCCGCGTTGAGCGTGTTCTGCGACATGTCCACCTCGATGAGGCGGTATCCGGCGAGGCCGCCGTCAGCGCGCGGGTCGCCGTCGAACCCCGCCTTGCGCAGGTTGCGCGCGGTGAACGCGCCGGTATCGACGATCAACACGCCGCCGGGCGGCAGATCGGGCAGGTTGGTTTTCAGCGCCGCCGGGTTCATCGCCACCAGCACGTCGGGCGCGTCGCCCGCCGTCGCGACGCGCCGCGACGAGAAATTGATCTGGAACGCCGAAACGCCGAAGGTCGTGCCCGCCGGCGCCCGGATTTCCGCCGGGAAATCCGGGAAGGTAGCGAGGTCGTTGCCCTGCATCGCCGTGGCGAGGGTGAACTGGCTGCCGGTGAGCTGCATCCCGTCGCCGGAATCGCCGGCGAAGCGGATCGTCGCGGATTCGAGGGCGTCGTCTTCCGCGTGCGGCGGAGGAGCGGCGGGGGTTTCCGTCTTGCGTGCGAGGCTGAGTGCCATGATGCCGTTGTACTGTTTCGGCGCGCCGCCCGCGGCGCGCGGCGGGGCGCCCGGGCCGCGGCGGCGCGCGTTGCCATGTTGCTTGACAAGGGGCGATGGACGCGAGGCGACTCCGGCGCGCTCCGGGACCGTGCGAAACGGGGGCGCGGATACGGAGGCCGCCCGCGCCGGATTACATAAGCGTTTTTGCCGCGCGGCGCCACCGCGAATTTTCCGGCCCGCGCTCCCGGGAAGCGCATTTGCGGCGCGGCGCCCGTTGCTGTTGAATGGCGCCCCGCCGCCGAAACCGGGAGATACAGCATAATGCCCGAAGACGCCGCCGCCCGCGCCGCGGCGCTGCTCGCCGCCGCGCGCCGCGACCGCAAGCCGCTCGAATCTCTGCCGGAAGACCTGCGCCCGGCCGACGCGGCCGCCGCCTACGCCATACAGGACGCGCATATCGACGCGCTCGGCGGCGGCCGCAACGTCATCGGCTGGAAGGTCGGCGCAACCAACGCCGCCGCCCAGACCATGCTCGGGGCATCCGAGCCGTTCTACGGCCGCCTGCTCGCCGGCACGACATACGAAAACCGGTCGCCGATCGCGGCCGACACGCTGTTCCGCCGCGGCGTCGAGGTGGAGTTCGCGTTCCGCCTCGGGCGCGGCCTGCCGGCGCCGGGCGGGCCGTGGACGCGCGCTTCGGTCGCCGACGCCGTGGCCGCCGTTCACCCGGCGGTGGAGATCGTCGATTCGCGCTTCGCGGCGGGTTTGCAGGCCGGCGTCCTCGCGCTCATCGCCGACAACGGCGCGCACGGCGCGTTTCTGCTCGGCGGCGGCGTCGATGACTGGCGCGATCTCGATCTGCCCGGCCTGCGCGCCGAACTGCGGGTAAACGGCGAAAAGGCGACCGAGGGCAGCGGCGCCAACGTGCTCGGCGACCCGCTCGAGTCGCTTGTGTGGCTGGCGAACGCGCGCGCGGCGCGCGGCGCCGGCCTCGCGGCGGGCGAGGTCGTGACCACGGGTTCGGTCTGCGCCAGGGTCGTTTTCGCCGAGGCCGGCGATTCGATCTCCGCCCGCTTCGACAGTCTCGGCGAAGTCTCGTTCTCGTTCCGGTGAGCGCGTTTCCGGGAGCGCCGGCGGCTCCGCGGCGCGGGCGCGCATAGGGGAGCGGGCCGTGGCCATACTCAAGATCGCCCGCATGGGGCATCCCGTCCTGCAGCGGCGCGCGGAGCCGGTGGGGGATCCGCGCCGCCCGGAGATCCGGCGCCTGATCGCCGACATGAAGGACACGCTGGCGGATATCGGCGGCGCGGGCCTCGCGGCGCCGCAGGTTCACGCGCCGTTGCGGGTCGTTATCTTCGAGGCGCCGGCGGAGCGCGGCGGCGAGGACGCCGCCGCGGCCGGGATTGCCGCGCTGATCGACCCGGAGATCGAGACGCTGGGCGCGGAAAAGGAAACCGACTGGGAAGGCTGCCTCTCGGTGCCGGGCCTGCGCGGCGCGGTGCGGCGCCCGGCGCGCGTCCGCTACCGCGCGCTGGGGCCGGAGGGCGAGACGATCGAGCGCGAGGCGACCGGGTTCCACGCGCGGGTCGTGCAGCACGAATGCGACCATCTCGACGGCATCCTCTATCCCATGCGCATGGCGGACATCTCGAGCCTCCATTTCGTGTCGGAAATCGGGCGCAACCCGCGCTGGCGCGGCGCGCCCGGCGCGGAATGACGCCGCCGCCGGAACGCGACTCCATCCTGCGCGCGGCGCTGGCGCGCGCGGGCGCCGAAGGCTGGACATGGCGCTGTTTCGAGCGCGCGGCGGAAGATTGCGGCCACGACCGGGCGCTGGCGCTCGCGTGTTTTCCGCGCGGGCGCGGCGAGGCGCTCGACGCGGTACATGAGTTGTTCGACCGCCTGGCGGCAGAGCGCGCCGAGGGCGAAGCGCTCGGCGCGCTTCCGGTGCGAGAGAGAATCGCCGCGCTGACGTTCGCGCGCCTCGCCGTCATGGCGCCGCGGCGCGCGGCGGCGCGGCGGTTGGCGGCGGCCGACGCCGCGCGTTGCGCCTGGCGCGCGCGGCTGCGCACGGTCGATGCGATCTGGCGCCTCGCGGGCGATTCCGCCACGGGGTTCGACTACTACACGAAGCGCGCGACGCTCGCCGCCGTTTACGGCGCATCGCTGCTCTGCTGGCTCGGCGACGCGAGCGAGGACGGCGCGGAAACGCGGGCGTTTGTCGAGCGCCGCATCGCCGGGGTCATGCGCCTCCGGCGCGCGCGGGCGCCGCTCGACCGGGCGTGCGGCTTTTTCGACGCCGCGGCGCGCCGCGGCCTCCGCGCCGCGGGCGCGCGCCGGGCGTAGCGGGCGCGCCGCGCAACCTCCGCCGCAAGGCGGGGCCCGGGACCGCGGGCGTCCCCGCCCGCACGTCTCGACGATAGGGCGCCGGCGAGCAAGGGGCGGCGCGGGCGGTTCCGGGAAAGAGCGCCATGTTGACACGGCGCGCGGGCGGGCGCATATTCGCGTGCGCCCGCCGTGGCGGGCGCGAGACTCGCGGGGGGCCCAGGTGGCGGAATTGGCAGACGCGCTGGCTTCAGGCGCCAGTGACCGCAAGGTCGTGGAAGTTCGAATCTTCTCCTGGGCACCAAACCGTATCTTCTCTTGGGCGCCAACCCGAATCTTCGCTTGGGCGCCGAACCGTATCTTCTCCGGGGCGCCAAACCGGACCTTCTCTTGGGCGCGGGGGCGCGCGGCGGCGTGACTGTCCGCCTGCATCGGGGGGATCTTCCGGCGGACGTCCGTTTCGCGGGCGACATCGCGGTCGATACCGAAACGCGGGGGCTGCGCCATGCGCGCGACCGGCTTTGCGTCGTGCAGCTTTCGGACGGCGGCGGCGGCGCCCATCTCGTGCATTTCCCCGAGCCCGATTACGCGGCGCCGAATCTGCGCCGCCTGCTCGCCGACTCCTCGCGCGCCAAGATATTCCACTTCGCGCGGTTCGACGTCGCCGCGCTGGAGCACGCCTTCGGCATCGTGTGCCGCCCGGTCTATTGCACGAAGATCGCGTCGCGGCTGGCGCGCACCTATACCGATCGCCACGGGCTGGAAGACCTCGCGCGCGAGCTGTTGGGGGTGACGCTGTCGAAGGAGCAGCAACGCTCGGACTGGGCGGCGCCCGAACTCACGGAGGCGCAGCAGGCCTACGCGGCGGCGGACGTGCTGTATCTGCATCGGCTGCGCGAGCGGCTCGACGCCATGCTCGCGCGCGAGGGCCGGACGGCGCTCGCGGAGGCGTGCTTTTCGTTCGTACCCGCGCGGGCGGCGCTCGACCTGGCCGGCTGGGCCGACGAGGATATTTTCGCGCACTGAGCGGGCGGACGCACAGCGTTGCCTTCCGGCCCGCGCGGGGCCATAATCGGGGCCGCGGGAAGAGCGGGATCGGGGCCGCACGACAAGTGAACAGCGCATTACCGCGCCGGGTCCCGGCGGACGACCGGCCCGGCTCGGCCGGGGCGGTCTCCGCCGGGCGCCGCGTTATCGAGATCGAAGCCGAGGCGCTGCGCGGGTTGGCGCGCGCGCTCGACGGGCGTTTCGCCGCCGCCGTCGACGCGCTGGCGGCGGCGCGCGGGCGGATAATGGTTACCGGCATGGGCAAATCGGGGCATGTGGGGCGCAAGATCGCCGCCACGCTGGCTTCCACCGGCGCGCCGGCGGGCTATGTCCACCCGGCGGAGGCGAGCCACGGCGATCTCGGCGCCATCGTGCCCGGCGACGCCGTGCTGGCGCTGTCGAACTCGGGCGAGACGGCGGAGCTGAACGACATCGTCGATCACGCGGGCCGCCGCGGCATTCCGCTCGTCGCCATTGCCGGGCGGGCGGACAGCACGCTGGCGCGCCGCGCCGACGTGGCGCTGACGCTGATCGACGCGCCCGAGGCCTGCCCCAACGGCCTCGCGCCCACCACCTCGACAACGATGGCGCTGGCGCTGGGCGACGCGCTGGCGGTCGCGCTGATGGAGCGCGCGGGCTTTACGGGCTCGGCGTTCCGCCGCCTGCACCCCGGCGGCAGCCTGGCGGCGCGGCTGGCCACGGTGGCGGACCTGATGCACGAAGGCGGCGCGATGCCGCTTATCGGCCTCGGCGCGCGCATGGGCGACGCGGTGGTGGAGATGACGGCCAAGAGTTTCGGCTGCGTCGGCGCGGTGGACGAAAGCGGCCGGCTGGCGGGGATCGTTACCGACGGCGATCTGCGCCGCCACATGGCGCCCGATCTGCTGTCGCGCGCCGTCGCCGAGACGATGACGCCGAACCCCGTAACCATCGCGCCCGAGCGCCTGGCGTCGGAAGCGCTGTTCGAGATGAGCGCGCGCAAGATCACGGCGCTGTTCGCGGTGCGCGGCGGCAAGCCGGCGGGCATTCTGCATTCGCACGATTGCCTCCGCGCGGGGCTGAGCCGGGGCGAATGAACGCGCGCTCCGCCGGCCCGCGCCGCGGCGGCGACATACCGGCGGCGCTGCGCGCCGAGGCGCGCTGGCGCTGGCGCGTCGGCCTGATGCGCGCGCTGTTTCCGATCGCCGCGTTCGGCCTGCTGGCGGCGCTGGTCGCATGGCCGGTGCTGCGCGGCGGGCAGGAGCTGTTCGACATGGAGACGCTCGACGCGGAGCTCGCGGACGCGGGCCGCAACCGCGCCGCGCAGCCGCGGTTCGAGAGCGTCGATTCGTCGGAGCGCCCCTACACGGTGGACGCGGTCTCGGCGTGGCACGATTCCGACGACGAAAACCGTATATTCCTGAACCGGCCCGTGGCGCGGATCGAGGCGACCGGCGAAGGCTGGGTCGCCGTGGCGGCGCTCGAGGGCGTGCTCGACCGCGGCGGCGAAATCCTGGAATTGTCGGGCGAGGTTTCCGTACACACGGAATCGGGCATGGAGTTGTACACCGACTCGGCGCGCATCGACCTGCGCGCGGGCTCGGCCGTCACCGACGACCCCGTCGCCGGAAGCGGCCCCTGGGGGCGCATCGACGCCACGGGCTGCTCCTGGGAATCGGAGGGCGGCGTGCTGCGCTGCGGCGGGCGCCCGACGCTGATACTGGAGCCGGACGCGGCGGAAGGAGCGGAGCGATGAGAAACCTGGCGATCGGAGCGGCGCTGGCGGCCGCGGCGTGGGCGGCCGGCAACGGCGCCGCCGCGCAGTTCGAAGCCGATTCGGATGCCCCCATCGAGATCACCGCCGACAGCATGGAGTGGAAGGAAGAGGAGCGCGTCGCGGTCGCCCGCGGCGACGCCGACGCCATCCAGGGCCGCTACCGCCTGTTCGCCGACGTGCTGACCGCGCACCTCTACGAACGCAGCGCGGAGGAAGACGGCGCGGACGGCGGAACGGCGGGGGAGGTGCGCCTGATCGAAGCCGACGGCAATGTGCGGTTCGTCACGCCCGACGAGGTCGCGACCGGAACGGAAGGCGTCTATGACGTGGAAAACGGCGCGGTCGTGCTGACCGGCGCGGTGGTGCTGACCCAGGGCGAAAGCGTGGCGCGCGGCGACCGCCTCGACATGGACCTCGCCACCGGCGTCAGCCGCCTGACCGCCGCGGAAGCGGCCGGCGGGCGCGTGACGGCGATCCTCGCCCCCGGCGGCGGCGAAACCGCCGACGCGGACGGCGCCGGCGAAGCGGAGGATTCCGGCGAGTGACGCGCGCCGGCCGGAACGAGCCGCGCGGGCCGCGCCCGGTACCCGATCTTCCCGGGCTTGCCGGGCGCCGCCTCGGCAAGAGCTTCCGCCGCCGGCCCGTGCTGCGCGACGTGTCGGTCTCGGTAAAACGCGGCGAGACGGTGGGGCTGCTCGGCCCCAACGGCGCCGGCAAGACCACCTGCTTCTACCTGATGACCGGGATGCTGGCGGCGGATACGGGAACGGTGTCGATCGACGGCCACGACGTCACCGATCTGCCCATGTATCGGCGCGCGCGCCTCGGCGTGGGCTATCTGCCGCAAGAGGCGTCGTTCTTTCGCGGCCTGACGGTGGAGAACAACATCCGCCTTGTGCTCGAGCTGGCGGAGCCGGTTCGCGAGCGCCGCGAAACGGCGCTGGACGAGCTGCTGGCGGAGTTTTCGATCGAGCATCTGCGCCACACGCCCGCGCTGGCCCTGTCGGGCGGGGAGCGGCGGCGCGTGGAGATCGCGCGCACCCTCGCCTCGCGCCCGCAATTCATGCTGCTCGACGAGCCGCTCTCGGGCATCGATCCGGTCGCCGTCGACGACATCCAGAAGCTCGTGGCGCGGCTCAAGGCCCGCGGGATCGGCGTGCTGATTACCGACCACAATGTGCGCGAGGCGCTCGGCATGGTCGATCGCGCCTACATCCTGCACGACGGCCGCCTGCTGATGGAGGGGGCGCCGGACGAGATCGTCTCGCACGACAGGGTCCGCGAGGTCTATCTCGGCGCCGGGTTCAGGCTTTAGCGGCCATGGCCGCGGCGCCCGGCCTCGGGCTGCGGCAGCGCCTCGGCCAATCGGCGCGGATAACGCAGCAGCTGGGCCAGGCCATCGGTCTGCTGCAACTCTCGAACCTCGAACTGCGCGCCTATGTCGCGCGCGAGCTCGAAAGCAACCCGCTCCTTGAGGAGGCGGAAGACCGCTGCGAGGCGCCCGGAGGCGCGGACGATTCGGACGGCCCGGAAGCGGACGACGGCGGCGGCGAAGACGGCGAGTTCGCGTTTCAGGACGAGCCGTTCGCCGAACCCGGCGGGGTTTTCGACGACGAATACGGCGGGGCCGTCTGGCGCGTTTCGGGGCGCGGCGGCGGCGGCGGGTTCGACGCGATCGAGGCGACGCTCGCCGCGCCCGAGACCCTGCGCCGACGCCTGGAAATGCAGATCGGCGCGGACGCCGCAGACCCGGTCGAACGCGCGATCTGCCTGCATTTGGTCGAGTGGATCGACGACGCGGGCTATTTCGCGGGCGACGCCGCGCTCGCCGCCGAGCGGCTGGGGTGCGCGCCGGAGCGGGTCGAGCGCGCGCTGGCGCGTATCCAGGCGTGCGAACCGGCGGGCGTCGGCGCGCGCAGCTTGCGCGAGTGCCTGGCGCTGCAACTGGCGGCGCGCGGCGCGCTCGACGCGCCGATGGAGCGCCTGCTCGACAATCTCGACCTGCTCGCCCGGCGCGACCTGGCCGGCCTCGCGGCGCGCTGCGGGATCGGCGAAGACGACGCGGCTGAGCGCGTCGCGGCGATCCGCGCCCTGAACCCCAAGCCCGGCGCGGCTTTCGACGGCGCGCCGGCGCCGGCGATCGAACCCGACATATTCGTGCGCTCGCGCCCCGGCGGCGGCTGGGAGGTCGCGCTGAACGCCGACGCGCTGCCGCGGCCGCTCGCGGCGCGGCGCTACCGCGCGGCGCTCGGCGGCGGAGCGCGGAGCGCGGCCGACAAGGCGTGGCTGCGCGAACGGCGGCAATCCGCCGACTGGCTGCTGCGCGCGCTCGAGCGCCGGGCGGATACGATTCTCCGCGTCGCCGGCGCGCTCGTCCGCTTCCAGGAAGCGTTTCTCGACCACGGCGTCCGCTATCTCAGGCCGCTCACCCTGCGCGAAGTGGCCGACGCGGTGTCGATGCACGAGAGCACCATCGGGCGCGTCGCGCGCGACAAGTACATAGCGACTCCGCGCGGGATATTCGAACTGCGCTATTTTTTTTCGGCGGCGATACCGGCGACGGCGGGCGGCGGCGGCCATTCGGCGAAAGCGGTGCGCCAGCGCATTCGCGATCTCGTGGACGCCGAGCCCGCGTCGCGCGTGCTGTCCGACAGCCGCCTCGCCGCGCTGCTGCGCGAATCGGGCATCGACATCGCCCGGCGCACCATCGCGAAATACCGCGAATCGCTCGATATCCCGTCGTCCGCCCAGCGCCACCGCATCAAGTCCGCGCGCATATGACTCCCCGGGGCCGCGGGCAAGGCCCCCCGAAGCGGGCCGGCCCGCTGTAACCTTGCGTCCATGGAGTGGCGAGACGACGCAATCGTGCTGTCGGGGCGGCGGCACGGGGAGTCCGGGCTGGTCGTTCATGCGCTGACGGCGGAGCACGGGCGCCACGCCGGGTTGGCGCCGGGCGGGGCGGGGCGGCGGCGGTCGGCGTGGGAACCCGGCAACCGCGTGCGCTGCCGCTGGCGCGGGCGGCTTTCCGGGCAGTTGGGGACATTCTCCGGCGAGGCCGTTCACGCCCACGCGCCCGCCCTGTTCGGCGATGCGGGGCGGCTGGCGGCGCTGAGCGCGGCCTGCGCGCTTTGCGACGCGCTGCTGCCCGAACGCGAGCCGCACCCGGCGCTGTTCCGCGCGCTCGGCGCGCTGCTGAGCGCGCTGGAGGCGCCGGAGTCCGGCGGCGCCTGGCCGGCCGTCTATGTGCGGTGGGAAGTCGGCCTGTTGGCGGAGCTCGGCTTCGCGCTCGATCTCGAACGTTGCGCGGTGACGGGCGGGCGCGGCGATTTGCGCTGGGTTTCGCCGCGCACGGGCCGGGCAGTGTCGCGCGCGGCGGGCGCGGCTTATGCGCGGCGTCTGCTGCCGCTTCCCGGTTTTCTCGTCGGCGCGGGCGCGGCGGACGCGGGGGCGGTATGCGCCGGCCTCCGGTTGACCGGCCATTTCCTGAGCCGCCACGGCGCCGCCGCCGGCCCGCTCCCCCCCGCCCGCGACCGCCTGGCGGCCCGCCTCGCGCGGCGCGGGAATTAAGGCGCCGAGCGAAAAACGCGGCCCATGTACGGACGATTCGCGAACTGAGCGGCGCGGTATCGCGAGTCGCGATTCGTATCCCTTGGCGGCGGCCCGCGTTTCGCGATGCCGCGCGCAAGGCGTATGCTCCGGCGAGACGCCGAATGCTCGACACGCGAGAAAGCCTGTTATGCCGGAACCGTACGCCGTCGTC
The DNA here is from genome assembly GCA_965201115.1 of Alphaproteobacteria bacterium. Classification (GTDB taxonomy): domain Bacteria; phylum Pseudomonadota; class Alphaproteobacteria; order UBA7887; family UBA7887; genus JANQOH01. The sequence goes on along the minus strand of OZ241745.1, from coordinate 2,394,212 downwards.
GAAGTCGAGCCGGAGTGGCGTATGGGGCCGGAGGAACTGGGGACGAAGAACAAGTTCTGGTATCGGGCGCCGGGCGGCACGGGTAAACGCTGGCTCTTCAAGCTGCCGAGGGAGGGAACGGGCGAGCATTGGGCGGAAAAGATCGCCGCGGAAGCCGCCGCCGCGCTTGGCGTCGAGCACGCCAAGGTCGAGCTTGCGCTCTACGACGGCGCGCGCGGCTCGACAACCGAATCGTTTCTTGGCGCCGGCGAGTCGTTGTATCTCGGCAACCAGATTCTGGAAACGGCGGTCGGGAACTACGATCCGGGCAAGGCGTACGGGCAATCCGGCCATACGCTCGATAATGTATTCCGGGCGATGGACAAGGTTTTCCCCGCCGAACGGGCCGCGACCGAGGCGCGATGCCGCATCGCGCGGTACGCGGTTCTCGACGCGCTCATCGGCAACACAGACCGCCACCACGAAAATTGGGGCGTGGTAAGGTCCGGCGGCTGCCCGGTATTCGTCGCGCCGTCGTTCGACCACGCATCGTCGCTGGGCCGGGAGCTCGCGGACGCGCGCCGCACCCGTTTACTGGCGGAAGGGCGAGTAGCGAACTATATCGACCGCGGACGCGGCGGGATATACCGGTCGGAGAACGAGCGGCGCGGCCCGAGCCCGCTGAATCTCGTGCGGTGGGCCGCCGGGAAATATCCGGACCTCTTCCGGCCCGCGCTTGAGCGGCTGAAGAGGCTGGATGAAAACGTCATCGAGAACATCGTCGCGCGCGTGCCGGACAGCTGGATGAGTCGGCCGGCGCGGGAATTCGCGGCCGCATCCATGCGGCACGGTCTCGAACGAATGAGGGAGCTGAACCGATGACCGAGACGACATTGTTTCTGGCCTGGCAGGATCCCGACCGCCGGTCGTGGTTTCCGGTCGGCAAGCTGGACGTGGGCGGGGAGCCGCCACGGTACCGCTTTCGCTACATCCACGGAGCGGAGCGTGCGCGCGCCGAGGCGGGGTTCGCCCCGCTGATCGAATTCCCCCGCCTGGACGACAACTACGATTCCGACCGCCTCTTTGCCGTATTCCGCAACCGGGTTATCGCACGCGGGCGGCCGGACCGGGGCGAGTATCTGCGCGCGCTCGACCTTCCGGACGACGCCGATCCGATCGAGATTCTGTCGGTAAACGGCGGACGCAAGATCACGGACGCATACCAGGTTTTCCCGCGGCTGCGGAAGGAACGGGACGGCCGCTTCGTATGCCGCTTCTTCATGCATGGCTGGCGATACATGCCGGCGCCCGCCCAAGCGCGGATCGACATCCTGAAGGAGGGCGAACCGCTGAACCTGGCGCTCGAACTGGCCAACCCGGCGACGGGCCTGGCCGTGCAAGTCCAGACAACGGACCGGTACGCGATCGGCTGGACACCCTGTTTCCTGGCGGAAGACCTCGCCGCGGCGATGACCGAACATCCCGAATACGAGGCGCGCGTCGTGCGGTTAAACCCCGTGCCCACGCCGTCGCGCCAGCGCCTGTTGATCGAGCTGCGCGGGCGGTGGGAAAAGCACGAACCGATGTCGGGGGCGGATTTCCGGCCCTTGGCGGGGTGAGCGGCGGCGACCCCGGCGCTACTGTTTTTCGCGGTAGCGCCAAGGGGCGGCGCGTTCGTAGCGCCACGGGTATTGGCGGACGGTGTTGGCGACCCACGCCAGGCGCCAGGCGGCGATGCCGATGGCGGAGATGACGGCCGTGTCGAGCAGATAGCCGGGGAGCGAAAACAGCGGCCCGTCGAACAACGCATAGGCGAGAAAGCGCTCGGCGGCGCCGAGGCCCAGGCAGGCGGCGGCGACCTGATGCAAGGGGCGCCACGCCCCCGCCAGCGCGCGCCCGGTCATGATCGCCGCGCCGCCGCCGATAACGACCGTCAGGCCGATGAACACCGCCGCAGGAAGTTCGGACCACGGAACCATCGGCCTCACGCGCCCCCTTCCAGATAGGCCGCGCGCACTTCCTCGCTGGCCAGCAGCTCGCGGGCGGAGCCGCTCAGCACGATTCGGCCGTTGGCCATGACGTAGCCGCGGTGGGCGAGACGCAGCGCCTGCCAGGCGTTTTGCTCCACAAGCAGGATCGTCATGCCCATATCGGCGTTGATGCCGCGGATGACGTCGAAAATCCGCCTGACGACGAGCGGCGCGAGGCCGAGCGAGGGCTCGTCGAACAGCAAGAGCCGCGGGCGGCTCATCAGCGCGCGCGCGATGGCGAGCATTTGCTGCTCGCCGCCCGAGAGCGTGCCGCCGCGCTGACCGCGGCGTTCGCCCAGTATCGGGAAAATCTCGAACGCGCGCTCCAGGTCTTCGGCGAAATGTTCCTCTTCGGCGGCGGTCGCGCCCATCTGGAGGTTTTCCAAAACGGTCATGCGCGGAAATATCCGCCGCCCCTCGGGCGCGTGGGCAATGCCGCGGCGCACGATGCGGAAGGTGGGCAGGGCGGTGATATCCTCGTCGTCGAAAACGATTTCGCCGCGCGCGGCGCGGGGATTGCCGCAAATCGTCATCAGCAGGGTCGATTTGCCGGCGCCGTTGGCGCCGATCAGGGTGACGATTTCGCCGCGCCCGACCTCGAGATCGACGCCGCGCAACGCCTGCACCGGGCCGTAATAGGCGTGGACGCCCTTGATCGAGAGCATGGCGCTCATTCTTCCGCCTCGCCCAGATAGGCGCGGACGACCGCCGGGTCGCGGCGCACGCGCTCGGGCGCGTCGTCGGCGATCTTGCGCCCGTAGTCGAGCACGACGATGCGGTCGGATATGTCCATGACCAGGCTCATGTCGTGCTCGATAAGCAGCAGGCCGATATGGAAGCGCTCGCGGATTTCCACGAGCAGCGCGCTCAGTTCGGCGGTCTCGCGACGGTTCAACCCCGCCGCCGGCTCGTCGAGGCACAGCAGCAGCGGGTCGGTACACATGGCGCGGGCGATTTCGAGCCGCCTCTGCGCGCCGTAGGGCAGTTCGCCCGCGTTGCGGTCGCCGTCGCCGGAAAGGCCGAAGCGGTCGAGCCAAAAGCGCGCGCGCTCCACCGCCTCGGCCTCGGCGCGCCGGTAGCGCGGCAGGCCGAACAGCCCGGCGACGGTGAACGCCGACGCCTGCATGAGCGCATTGTGCTGCGCGACGACCAGATTCTCCAGCGCCGTCATGTCGGCGAACAGGCGGATGTTCTGAAAGGTGCGCGCGACGCCGGCGCGGGCGATGCGGAACTCCTGCATGCGCTCGAGTGCATGGGCCGCGCCGCCGCGCCCCGCCAGCGCGAGGCTGCCGACATCGGGCTTGTAAAACCCCGTGAGGCAGTTGAACACGGTGGTCTTGCCGGCGCCGTTGGGGCCGATGATTGCGGTAATCTCGTTGTGCGAGGCGGCGAACGACAAGTCGTCCACGGCGACCAGCCCGCCGAAGCGCATGGTCAGATGCCGGACGTCGAGCAGCGCGTTCACGGGGCGGCCCGTTGGGCGGCGGGCCGGCCCGCAAGCCGCATGGTGGGTTCGCGCACCGCCAACAGCCCGCGCGGGCGCCAGATCATGATGAGCACCATCGCCAGTCCGAACGCGAGCATCCGGTATTCGGAAAACTCGCGCAGCGCCTCGGGCAGCAGCACGATGGCGCACGCGGCCAGCACGACGCCGATCTGGCTGCCCATGCCGCCGAGCACCACGATCGCCAGGATGATCGCCGACTCCACGAAGGTGAAGCTCTCCGGGCTGACGAAGCCCGCGCGGGCGGCGAAGAACGACCCCGCGAAGCCGCCGAACATGGCGCCGAGCGCGAACGCCGACAGTTTTATGTTGACGGGGTTGAGGCCGAGCGACCGGCATGCGATCTCATCCTCGCGCAAGGCTTCCCACGCCCGCCCGAGCGGCAGTTTGCGCACCCGCAGCACGAACAGATTGGTCAGCAGCGCCAAGCCGAGAATGATGAAATACAGAAAGATTACGCGATGCTCGCTGGCGAACTCGATATCGAAATAACTGTGGAAACTCCGGTCCTCCGGCGCGCGCCGGCCGAACTCGAGGCCGAACAGCGTGGGGCGCGGTATCTTGCCGATGCCGTTGGGCCCGCCGGAAAACTCCACCCAGTTCATCAGCACGATGCGGATGATCTCGCCGAAGCCCAGTGTGACGATGGCGAGATAGTCGCCGCGCAGGCGCAGCACGGGGTAGCCGAGCAGGATGCCGAACCCGGCGGCGAACATGCCCGCCAGCGGCAGGCAGGCCCAAAACGACCAGCCGTATGTCGTCGCCAGCAGCGCGAAACTGTAGGCGCCGACGGCGTAAAACGCCACATAGCCCAGGTCGAGCAAACCCGCCAGGCCGACCACAATGTTCAGCCCCCACCCGAGCATGACGTAGATCAGCACCAGCGTGGCGATATCGACGAAATAGCGGTCGGAAAACGGCATGAAGGGCAGCGCGGCGGCCGCGGCGACGCCGGCGATGGCAAGCGGCCGCCCGAGCCCGCGCGGCAACGCCGGCGCGGCGGCGGCGAGCAGCGCGGCCGCGGGCTTCGCCCAGCCGGCGAGGCTCAGGGCGATGCGCCCGAAAAACACCGCCGCGACGCCGATCGCCAGCGCCGTCCAGCGCGTATCGATGTCGAGCGCGCCGGCGCCCGCGGGCGAGGCGCGCAAGCCGATCAGCGGGACGCCGAGCACGCACGCGACGAGCGCCGCGAGCGTGGCGTCGCGCAACAGGCTGGGCAGCGCGCGCCGCGGCATGTCAGACCTTTTCGATTTCCGGGCGGCCGAGCAGGCCGGTGGGGCGGAAGATCAGCACCAGGACGAGTATGCCGAAGGTCGCTACATCCTTGTATTCGACCGAGAAGTAGCCCGAGAAGAACGCCTCGACCATGCCGAGCAGCAAGCCGCCGAGCATGGCCCCCGGCAGCGACCCGATGCCGCCGAGCACGGCGGCCGTGAACGCCTTGAGCCCGGCGATGAACCCCATGAAGAAATCCACCACGCCGTAATAGAGCGAGGCCATGACGCCGGCGACGGCGGCCAGCGCGGCGCCCATCACGAAGGTGAGCGAGATGGTGCGATCGACATCGACGCCGCTCAGCATGGCCATGCCGCGGTCTTGCTCGCAGGCGCGCTGGGCGCGGCCGAGCGCGGTGCCGCCGATAACCCCCGCGAACACCGACATCAGCGTCACCGTCAGCGCGACGATCAGTATCTGCACATAGCTGAGCCGCACGGCGAAATCCGGCGTTTCGTACACCGTGAAGCCGCCGGCGATGACGGGGCTCAGCGCCTTCACCCCCGCGCCCTGGCTGATGAGCACGTAGTTTTGCAAGGCCAGCGACATGCCGATGGCGCTGATGAGCGCGGCCAGCCGCTGCGCGCCGCGCAGCGGGCGGTAGGCGACGCGCTCCACGGTCCAGCCGTAGGCCGAGGTAAAGAGCATGGCGACGATGAGCACGACGAGCAGGGCGAGCGGCACCCAGGTCACCCCCGCGGCGCCGAGGATGGTGAAGGCCAGCACCGCCACGAACGCGCCGATCATGTAGATCTCGCCGTGGGCGAAATTGATCATGCCGATGATGCCGTACACCATCGTGTAGCCGATGGCGATCAGCCCGTACATGCTGCCGAGCGTGACGCCGTTGATCAGCTGTTCGAGGAAATAGGCCATGCGCCCCCGCCTTCCGCGTGTCTGTCCGTGCGCCGGAACGCGGCGGCCGGGCCGCCGCGCGCGCTCACGCCGCCGCGCGCCGGATCCGGAGCCGCGACCACACCGAGCGCAGCGCCGCGACCAGCGCGTCCATCGCCGCGTCGTCGTGCAGCGGCGTCGGCGCGATACGCAGGCGCTCCGTTCCGCGGGGCACGGTCGGGTAGTTGATCGGCTGGATATATATGGCGAACTCGCGCAGCAGCATGTCGCTCGCGCGCTTGCACAGCGCGGCGTCGCCGACCATCGCCGGGACGATATGGCTCGGATTGTCGAGAACGGGGATGCCTGCTTCCGCCAGCCGGCGCTTGAGGGTTTTTGCGCGCTCGCGGTGGCGCGCGCGCTCGGCGCCGCTCGCCTTCAGGTGGCGCACCGAAGCGAGCGCGGCGGCCGCCACGGGCGGCGGCAGCGAGGTGGTAAAGATGAACCCCGGCGCGAACGAGCGCACCGCGTCGCACAGCGCGGCGGAGGCGGCGATATAGCCGCCCATCGCGCCGAACGCCTTGGCGAGCGTGCCCTCGATGACGTCGACGCGGTCCATGTGGCCGTCGCGCTCCGCCACGCCGCCGCCGCGCGGGCCGTACATGCCCACCGCGTGTACCTCGTCGAGATAGGCGAGGGCGCCGTGGCGTTGCGCGGCGTCGCAGATCTCGCCGATCGGGGCGATGTCGCCGTCCATCGAATAGACCGACTCGAACGCCACGATCTTCGGCGCGGCGGGGTCGAGCTTCGCCAGCAGCGCCTCGAGGTGGCCGACGTCGTTGTGGCGGAAAATGCGCTTCGGCGCGCGCGAATTGCGCACGCCCTGGATCATCGAGGCATGGTTGAGCTCGTCCGACAGGATAACGCAGCCGGGCAGCAGCCTGCCCAGGGTCGAAAGCGTGGCCTCGTTCGATATGTAGCCCGAGGTGAAAAGCAGCGCCGCCTCCTTGCCGTGGAGATCGGCCAGTTCGCGCTCGAGCAGCACGTGGCCGTGCGCGGTGCCGGAAATGTTGCGCGTGCCGCCGGAGCCCACGCCGGTCTCGCGCGCCGCCGCGCACATGGCCTCGATGACCTCGGGGCGGCGGCTCATGCCCAGATAGTCGTTCGAGCACCAGACCGTGACCGTGCGCTCGGCCTCGCCGTCGAACCACGTCGCGCGCGGGAAATCGCCGGCGCGGCGCGCAAGATCGGCGAAGACGCGGTAGCGGTCCTCGGCCTTCAACGAGTCGAGCGCCCGCGCGAAATGGGCCCGGTAATCCATGACGGCGCCTTTCGATGCTGCCGCCGCGCAGCGTAGCGCATTGCGCGCCGATGGCAAGCCGTAGTTCGGGCGCGGGCGCTGCGGAAACGGCCTTCCGCCTTGCGGCCGGCAGGCGGGGCAATCGCATCGGTTCCCCGCCGGCGCATGGCGAACGAGCCGCCGAACCGGCGGCGGCGCAAGCGCACAGCGAGGGTTGGGGCAAGCCGCAGCGCCGCTCCAAGGACTTCATGTAGAGGACGCGCGGCATCTGGAGCTGCGCGCGCCGCGTCGCCGCCAAGGCCGAGTGGACCCACGGCAAGGCCAACCCGCGCTTCGTCGTCGCTTCGATTGCAGCCCATCGGGTCCGCGCCCGGCGCCTGGCGGGATGGAGAACCGGATCGAGGAATGCCAACTCGATTTGTTCGCCAACCGCATGTCGACACGGGTCATGCGGGCCAACCGGCGGCGCCTGCGGTTCGCGTACATGGCTTGTGCGTTGCTGTGCGCGGTGCGCCGCGCAAGACCGCCATGAACGCCGCGCATCCCTTCCAGCGCGAGTTCCGTATCGCCTGCGAGCGATTATCCGCCGCCGCGGCGTAACGCGGCCCCTCTCGCCCTTCCCCTCGACAACGCAGGAACAGCCCGGAACGCGGCCTGCCGCCAAACGGCGGGCCGCCCCGACGCGCCCCGAAAACGCCCGCCAAGCCCCCCGACCACGAAAACACGCCCACACGCCAACCGACGCCTCACAAACCGCACGACAACCGCCCGTATGAGAAATGCGGGATCGCCCTCCGCGCCGCCACCGACTACGCCGCCGCCCGCCACGGCAACCGGGACTTCAGCGGCAGCGCAAGCCTGACCGTGCGGTTCCGATAGCGGGAAGAGCCGCAACCCCGCCGAAGGCGGGGCCCGGGACCGCGGGCATCCTGCCCGCACGTTTCCGCGGGACGCGATATTGCCGGGGAGCAGCGATCATCGCGCCCTGCCCGGCGGCGCTCGTAGCGTTGGAGACGTGCGGGCGGGGACGCCCGCGGTCCCGGGCCCCGCCTTCGGCGGAGTTGTGGGGCGGGGAAACGAGTCGACATCGACGGCCCCCGGTACTATGCGCCGAATGTCAGGGTATCGGCGGCGGAGAGGCCGAGATCGACGTGCGTGGCGGCGATGACGAGGCCGCCGGCGGCGCGGTGTTCGGCGATGGCGGCGCGGAGGGCGCCGGCGCCGGCGGCGTCGAGGTTCGATGCGGGCTCGTCGAGCAGCCATACGGGCGCGGGCGCGGCGAGCGGGCGCGCGAGACACAGGCGCCGCCTTTGTCCGGCGGAGAGGAAGCGGGCGGGTGCGTCCGCGAGTTCGGAGAGGCCGAACGCCTCGAGCGCGGCGCCCACGCGCGCCGCGCCGGCGCCGTGGAAGCGGGCCCAAAAGCGCAGGTTTTCCGCCACGGTCAACAAGGGTTTCACGGCGTCGGCATGGCCGGCAAGGCGCAGTGCGCGGCGCCACGATTCGAGGTCCTCGCGGATTTCGCGCCCGCGCCAGCGCAGCGTTCCCGCGGCGGGCGGCGGCAGGCCCGCGACCATGCGCAGAAAGCTCGTCTTGCCGCTTCCGTTGGGGCCGCGAAGTATCAGCGCGCCGCCTTGCCGGACGATGAAATCGACGCCGGCAAACACGGTGCGCTCGCCGCGCCGGCAGGCGAGCCCGGCCCCCGCGAGTTCGGAGATGGCGGCGATGGGCGCGCCCTCAGGGCCAGTCGGGCCGGACCATGGAGAATACGGTATCGACGCGCGCGTAGTCCTGGTAGCCGAGGCGGCCGATGACGCCCAGCCGGTCGTAGCGCACCATGCCGTCCTCGATCGCCGAGTCGGCGATATGGATTCCCTTGACCTCGCCGAACACGACGGTGTTGGGGCATTCGACGTCGCGGCTGGGGAGCGCGATGCGGGCCGTCAGCATGCATTCGAGATGGACGGGGCTTTCCGCCACGCGCGGGGGGCGCACCGTCACGGAGGGTTCGGGCGTCAGCCCGGCGAGAGCGAATTCATCGACATCCGGCGGCGCATGCGCGGCGCAGGCGTTCATCGCCTCGCGCAGCGCCCATGTCGCCATGTTGACGACGAACTCGCCGGTGGCCTCGATGTTGGAGACGGTATCCTTGAAGCCGCCGCGCGGTTTGGGGCCGGTGGTGGAAAACATGACCTGCGGCGGGCGGTAGGCGACGCCGTTGAAGAAGGAGTAGGGCGCGAGATTGACCTCGCCCGCCGCGCCGAGCGACGAAATCCAGCCGATCGGGCGGGGCACCACCAGCGCGTTGAACGGGTTGTGCCGCAGCCCGTGCGGCTCTCCGGCGCGATAGAACACGGGCAGGCGCGGTTTGCAGTTTGTTTAGTCGCCGAGACCGGCGGGCTCGCCGACGGCGACCACGGTAAACGACTCGGGGTCGATGAGCGCGCGCGCGACGCGGGCGATATCTTCGCGCGTCACGGCGTCGATCAGGCCGGCGCGCCTGTCGAGATAGTCGATGCCGAGTCCGGAAGCCTGCATGGCCACGAGAATGCCCGCCACTTCGGCGTTGGAATCGAGGCGCAGGGGAAACGATCCGTTGATGTAGGTCTTGGCGTCGGCGAGTTCGGTTTCGGTCACGCCTTCGTCGCGCATGCGCGCGAATTCGCCGCGGACGACCGCCAGCGTTTCCGCCGCGCGCTCGTTGCGCGTGGCCACCCCGCCCAGGTACAGGCCGGCGCGGTCGAAAGGCGCGAGATAGCTGTACACGGCATAGGCCAGCCCGCGCCGCGTGCGCACCTCGCGGTACAGGCGCGACGAAAACCCGCCGCCGCCGAGTATCCTGTTCATGACATAGGCGGCGTAATAGTCCGGGTGGTCGCGCTTCAGGCCGCGCTGGCCCCAGACGATAACGCTTTGCGGTTGCGCCAACGGCTCGACGACGACGCGCCCGTTTTCCGGTGGGGCGGCGTCGGCGACGGCAAAGGGCGGGCCGGCCGCGGGCAGGGCGCCGAAGGTCGAATCGAGAAGCGCGCCCAGGGTCTCGGCGTCGATATCGCCGGCCGCGCCGACGATGAGGCGGTCGCGCGCGAAATGCCCGCGCGCGAACGCGGCGAGGTCGGCGCGGGCGAGCGCGCGGACGCCGTCGAGCGTTCCTCCCGGCGGGCGCGCATAGGGGTGGTCGCCGAACGCTTCGCGGTACCACGTGCGGCGCGCGATGGCGTTCGCGTTTTGCGCTTCGCGTTCGAGGCCGCGCATGAGCTGGGCGCGCACGCGCTCGAGCGCGTCTTCGTCGAAGCGCGGATCGGCGAGGGCGAGGGCGAGCAGTTCGAATGCAACCTCCCGCCGTTCGGTGAGCGTCTGGATCGAACCGGAGAACTCATCGAGTCCGGCGTCGAAGCCCAGGCGCACGGCGTTGTCGTCGATGGCCTTTTGGTAGGCGTGGGAATCGAGCTCGCCGGCGCCTTCGTTGAGCATTCCCGAGACGAGCTGGGCGAGGCCCTCCTTGCCGGGTGGGTCGAGGGCGCTGCCGCCGCGAAACGCGAACCGCAGCGACATCATGGGGACCGTGCGCTCCTCGACGAGCCACGCCTCGATTCCGCCGGGGCTGACGACGCGCCGGATGTCCACGGCGCCGGCCGGCGCGGCGGCGGCCAGCGCCGCGGCCAGGGCGAGCGGAGCGGCGGCCCTCACCGCGCCGCCTCCGGCCCGGCGGGGGAGAGAAGCGCCGTGACGGAGCGTTCGGGCGCGAGAACGGCGCGGCCCGCCGCCACCGCCTGTTCCGCGGTGACGGCCGCCGCGGCCGCCGGCCAGCGCTCCACGTCCTCGACCGTCAGCCCCGTCGTGAGCGCCGATCCGAACAGGCGCGCCAGCGTTTGCAGGCTGTCGCGCGAATAAACGGAGAAGGCGCGCACGCCGAATTTCGCACGCTCCAGTTCGTCTTCGGCGATGCCTTCGTCGAGCAGGCGGGCGATCTCGGCGTCGACGGCGTCTTCGATCTCGGCGATCGCGACGCCGGGGACAGGCGAGACATGTATGCCGAGACGCGCGTAGTCGAGGCCGACGCCGGAATACCACGCGCCCGCTTCGTTGGCGATTTCGCGCTCCACGACCAGCGCGCGATACAGCCGTCCCGTCGTTCCTCCGCCCAACACGGTGGCGAACAGTTCGAGCGCGACGGCCACGCCGTCCGCGTCGGCGGACAGGCTGGGCGCGAGATAGCTGCGCGACCACTCGCGCGCGGGGACGCGCGGGTCGCTCATCTCGACCCGCCGCGCGGCGCGCTGCGGCGGCTCGGCGGGCCGCGCGCGCGGCGCGAGCGGACGCGCGGGGATGCGTCCGTAAATCTCCTCCGCCAGCGGCCTGAGCGTTTCCGCGTCGATGTCGCCGGCGACCACGAGCACGGCGTTGTTGGGCGCATAATGGGCGCGGTAGAACGCCATCGCGTCTTCGGGCGCGAAGGCGCGGATCTCATGCTCCCAGCCGATGGTGGGCGCGCCGTAGGGATGGCTCAGATATTGAGCCGCCGCGACCTGTTCGCGGAACAGCGAGCCGGGCCGGTTTTCGACGCGGCTGCGGCGCTCCTCGAGCACCACCTCGCGCTCGAGTTCGAACTCCGTTTCGTCGAACGTCAGGTTGACCATACGGTCGGCCTCGAGGCGCATGACGAGCTCGAGCCGATCGACGGCAATGTTCTGGTAGTAGCCGGTGTAGTCCTGTCCGGTGAAAGCGTTGTCGTTGCCGCCGTTGCGCGCGACGGTTTCGGAGAAGCCCTCGCCGGGCGTCTCGGCCGTGCCCTTGAACATCAGGTGTTCGAGCATGTGCGCGATGCCGGACTTGCCGGGCGGCTCGTCGGCGGCGCCGGTCTTGTACCACACGGCGTGGTGAACCAGCGGCGCGCGCCGGTTCGGGATAACCACCGCCTGCATACCGTTTTCGAGCGTGAACGTTTCCGATCCGAAGGTCGGCCCCGGCCCGGAGATGGGGGAGGCGGCGCGCGCCGGGCCGGCGGCGACGGCGGCGGCGACCGCCGCCGCGCCGCACAGCGCCATCGGCGCGAAATGCCCTTCGAGACTCATGCCAAGGCCTCCGCCGCGGTCAAAATGGGTTCAATCCTTCGAGCGGCGCCCGTTCGCGGGGGACAATGACCGGCGTGTCCCCCTCGGTCGCGGGGCGCCCTGCGGCTTCGTTCTCGCGCAGGCGCTCGGCCTCGCGCGCCGGGTCGATCGTCACGCCTTGCGGCGCGTCTTCCCGCCAGAACATCAGCCGTTCGACGAAGCCCGGGTCCTCGGCGACGATGATGGTCGATTCGCGGTTGAGAAGGGCGCGAATCGCGGGATCGGCCTCGTTTGCGCCGGCGGCGCCCAGGAACGCGCTTTCTCCCGGCGTGTTTTCCGGGCGTCGGTCCGCCGCGCCGAGGCCGAGCGCCGCCACCGCCTGTTCGGGCGCCGCGACCGTCTGCGGCCGCGTCGCGCCGGGAGAGGGCGGGCGCAGGTTGAAATCGGGCGGCAGCTCGAGCGGCGCCTGCTCGACCACCCGCGTTTCGTCGGGCGCCCGCTTGCCGAGGCCGAACGACTGCTTGAGCGAATCGCTGCACCCGGCGAGCAGCAGCGCCGCGCCGGCGGCGGCGAGCGGACCCGCCGGGAAAATGAAAAACCGCACCGTATTCATCCTTGTCGGAACCCCCGCTTGCCGCCTCGCGCCGCGCGCGGCCGCCGCGGATCGCGAAACCCGCACAGCAGCAGCCCGATAACGCCGAGCGTAATCGCCGCGTCGGCGACGTTGAACGCCGGCCAATGATAACCGAATGCGTGGAAGTCGAGAAAGTCGAACACGGCGCCCAGGCGCGCGCGATCGATGACGTTGCCCACTGCGCCGCCGATGATCAGGCCGAGCGCGGCGGCGATGGGGCGGGTTTCGGCGCGCCACAGCCATACCGCCAGGACGGCGGCGACGACGAGGGCGAAGCCGCCGAGAATCCACGGGCCGACCCCGGGCATCATGCCGAAACTCACGCCCTTGTTGCGCACATGGACCAAGTTGAAGAACTGGGCGATGGGCCAGCGGCTCCCCGGATCGGGCAGCAGCGACATCATGATCGCCTTCGATCCCTGATCGAGGACCGCGACCGCGACGGCGACCGAAAATCCGAGGCGCGGCATGGGGCGGATCAGGCGGCCGCCGCGACGGCGGCGTCGACGGCCCGCGCGCAGCGCCGGCACAGCCCGGCTTCCGCCACTTCGGGCAGGACGCGCCAGCAGCGGGGGCACTTCTCGCCGCTCGCCAGGCCGACGATCACGCCGACTCCGGGCGCCTCGTCGATGGCGAAGGCTTCGGCGGGCGCCGGCGCGGTCGAAACCGAGACTTCGGACGTGATCGCGAGCTCGGCGAGATCGACGCCCTCGAGCAACGCGGCGTCGCCGGGCGATACATGGACGCGCGCGGACGCCTGCAGGCCCGAGCCGATTCGCTTCGCGCCGCGCTCCACCTCGAGGGCGCCGGTGACGGCTCGGCGGATGGCGCGCAAGCGCCGCCATTTCGCGGCCAGCGCGTCGTCGCGCCACGCGGCGGGAATGCCTGGCATGGCGCGCAGGTGGACGCTTCCGTCGGCGCTCGGGCGGCGGCTCAGCCACGCTTCCTCGGCGGTGAAAACGAGAACCGGCGCCAGCCACGCGGTCAGCGTGTCGAACAGGATGTCGAGAACGGTGCGCGCCGCCCGCCTGCGCGGGTCCGCGAGCGCGTCGCAATAGAGCGAATCCTTGCGGATATCGAAGTAGAACGCCGACAGTTCGGTCGCGCAGAATGCGTGCAGCGGGCCGTAGAAGCGGTGGTATTCGTAGCCGGCGAAGCTGCGCCGCCGCAGCTCCTCGAGCTCCGCGAGGCGATGCAGCGCCCAGCGCTCGAGCTCGGGCATGGCCGCCGCCTCCACGCGCTCGGCCGCGCCGAAGCCCGCGAGATTGCCGAGCAGGTAGCGCAAGGTGTTGCGCAGGCGGCGGTAGGTTTCGACAAGGCCCTTGACGATCTCGGGGCCGATCCGGAGGTCGTCGGTATAGTCCACCGAGGCGACCCAAAGCCTGAGCACGTCGGCGCCGCGGTCCTTCACGATCCGATGCGGCGCGACGACATTGCCGAGCGACTTCGACATCTTGCGCCCCTGCCCGTCGAGCGCGAAGCCGTGCGTCAACACGGCCTCGTAGGGCGCGCGCCCGCGCGTGCCGCATGCCTCCAGCAGCGACGAGTGGAACCAGCCGCGGTGCTGGTCGGAGCCCTCCAGATACAGCGCCGCCGGCCATGTCTGGGTGGGGTCGTTCTCCAGCACATAGGCGTGCGAAGCGCCCGAATCGAACCACACGTCCAATATGTCCTGAACCTGCTCGTAATCGGCGGGGTCGCGGCCGGGTCCGAGGAACGCGGCCGGGTCCGCGGCGAACCACACATCGGCGCCGTGCTCGGCGACCGCATCGGCAATGCGGTCGATAACCCCCTGGTCGCGGAGCGGCTCGCCGGTCCGCCGGTCCACGAACACGGCAATGGGCACGCCCCAGGCGCGCTGGCGCGAAACGCACCAGTCGGGCCGGCTCTCGATCATCGCTTTCAGGCGCGCCTGCCCGGCCGCCGGCACGAAGCGCGTGGCGTCGATGGCGGCCAGCGCGGCGCGGCGCAGGCCCGTTTTCTCCATGTCGATGAACCACTGCGGCGTGTTGCGGAAGATCACGGGCTTTTTGGAGCGCCAGCTGTGCGGGTAGCTGTGGCGATAGCGTTCGCGCGCGAGCAGTGTTCCCGCCGCCTCCAGCGCCGCGGCCACCGCCGGGTCGGCCTTGTAGACGTGCAGGCCGGCGAACAGGGGCACGTTTTCGGTATAGCGGCCGCCATCCTCGACCGTGGACGGCGTCTCCAGGCCGTGCGCGCGGCCGAGGGCGAAATCGTCGGCGCCGTGGCCGGGCGCGATATGCACGAATCCGGTGCCTTGTTCGGTATCCACGAACGCGCCGGGCAGAAGCGGGACGTCGAAACGGTAATGCGCGCCCGCCAGGGGATGGCGCGCCACCGTTCCGGCGAGCCGCTTGCCCGGCAGCGCGGCGAGGGTGCGGCAACCGGTTATCGCCGCCCTGGCGCGGACCTCGGCGGCGCGTTCGGCGGCGAAAACGAGGCGGTCGCCGGGCTTCGCCAGCGCGCCCTCGCCGGTCTCGGCGACCTCGCAGACGAGATAGGCGATGTCCGGCCCGTAGGCGACGGCGCGGTTGCCGGGAAGCGTCCACGGCGTGGTGGTCCAAATCGCTATGTCGGCGCCGCGCAGGGCCGGTTCGGGGCTCGAGACGACGGGAAAACGCGCGAACACGGCGTCGGAATCGATGTCGCGATACTCGACCTCGGCCTCGGCAAGCGCCGTTTGCTCGACCGGCGACCACATGACGGGCTTGTCGCCGCGGTAAAGCGCGCCCGACATGAGAAACTTGCCCATCTCGCGCACGATCTGCGCTTCCGCGGCATACGACATGGTGAGATAGCGGCGGTCCCAGTCCCCCAGCACGCCGAGGCGGATGAACTCCTCCATCTGCGCGTCGATCCAGCGGTCGGCGAAAGCGCGGCACTCGCGGCGGAACTCGGCCACGGGGATCGAATCCTTGTCGACGCCCTTCTTGCGGTACTCCACCTCGATCTGCCATTCGATCGGCAGGCCGTGGCAGTCCCACCCCGGGATGTAGTGCGCGTCGCGGCCGCCCATCTGAGCGGCGCGGTTGATCGTGTCCTTGAGTATCTTGTTGAGCGCGTGGCCGATATGGATGGGGCCGTTGGCGTAGGGCGGGCCGTCGTGCAGGATGAACTTCTCGCGCCCGGCCGCGGCGGCGCGCAGGCGGCCCCACAGGTCGATCTCCCGCCATCGCGCGAGCAGCCGGGGCTCGCGCGCGGGCAGCCCGGCCCTCATGGGAAAATCGGTGCGCGGCAGAAACAGGGTCGAGCGGTAATCGACGGTCACGGCGGGTCTCATTGATTGAAGGCGGTGCGGCCCATGTCGCGCGGCGGCCGCGAGCCGGCCAGCTGGAAGCGCGCATTATAGCCGTCTTCGCGCATTTGGCGCACCAAGGCGCCGGCCGAATCGAACCGCCGCTCGGCGCGCAGCCAGCTCACGAAGGCGACGCGCAGATAGCTGCCGTACAGCGCCTCGGCGAAGTCGAAAATATGCACTTCGAGCAGCGGCTCGCCGCCGCCGAAGGTGGGGCGCACGCCGCAACTCGCCACCGCCGGGCGCCAATGCGTGCGTTCGTCCTCGACGATCCCGGCCCACACTGCGTAGATGCCGAACGCCGGCGCCGCCGACTCGCCGAACCGCAAATTGGCGGTGGGAAAACCGAGCTCGCGCCCGCGCTTGTCGCCATGCGCCACGCGCGCCTCCACCTCCCAAGGGTGGCCGAGAATGGCCGCCGCCAGGCGCGGCTCGCCGCGCTTGAGATATTGCCGCACGCGGGTGGACGAATAGATCTCCCCCGCGTTGCCGATGGCCGGAACCACGCTGACGCCGAAACCGCGCGCCGCGCCGGCGGCGGCGAGCGCCGCGCTGTCGCCCGCGCGCCGGTGGCCGTAGCGGTAGTCGTGGCCCACGACTACATGGCGCACGCCGAGGCCGGCCCGCAGCACTTCGTCCACGAACGCGCCGGGCGGTTTGCGCGCGAAGCGCGGCGTGAAGCGCGGGCAGAAAAAATAATCCGCGCCGCACTCGCGCAACCGCCGCACTTTCGCGCGGAACGGCGTGAGGCGGCCGGGCGCGGCGCCGGGCCGCAGCACGCGCGCCGGGTGCGGCTCGAACGCCAGCACGCCGAGCGGCGCGGCGATCTCGCGCGCCGCGTTGGCGGCGCGGCCGATCACTCCGCGGTGGCCCAAGTGAACGCCGTCGAAATTGCCGATCGCGACGACGGCGCCGCGCGCCTCCGGCGGCGGGCACGCATAGTCCCGGCAGATGCGCATGGCGCGGGCGTGTAGCCGATATGTCCGCGCCCGGCAACCGGCCGCGGCGCTCAGGCGCGCGCCGGCACCAGCATGGTCGCCTCGCCGTCGATAACCGTGGTCCCGCCCACGCTGCACGTGGTGGCCATGCGAACGCGGCGGCGCCCGGGAAACAACTCCGTGACCGTGGCGCGCGCGACCACCGTGTCTCCGGCGCGCACCGGGGCGCGGAAACGACAGTTCTGGCTGACATAGATCGCGCCCGGCCCCGGCAGTTTGGTGCCGAGCACGGTCGATATGAGCGACGCCGACAACATGCCGTGGGCGATCGGGCCGCCGAACCGCGTCCGCGCCGCGTATTCGCGGTTCAGATGCAGCGGGTTGGTATCGCCCGATATGCCGCAGAACAGCACGATGTCGCTCTCGGTGATCGTGCGGCTATAGACCTCGGTCATGCCGACCTCGAGATCCTCGAAATAGTGCCCGTCGAGTTCCGCGGCCAACACCGCCTCGATATCGCCGTCGCGCATGGTTGCCTCCCGCTTGTGCCGCACCGCGGCAAACCCGTATTGCGCCGCAATATAGCGCGGCGGCGGGGCCGGCGGCAACGTCCCGCCGCGCTTGCGCGCGCCGGCGCGTCGCGGTAAGCTGCCGCCAACCGACGCGGGGCGACGCCATGTTCATGAACAGTATCAGGCTGAAGAATTTTCGCTGTTTTCGGGAGGAGCAGTCCGCCCGGCTGACGCCGCTTACCCTGCTGGTGGGTGAGAACAGTACGGGAAAGACGTCGTTTCTGGCGATGATTCGCGCGCTGTGGAATGCCGCGTACAAGCGCCGGATTCCCGATTTCAAGGAAGAGCCGTACGACATGGGCAGTTTCGACGATATAGCCCATTTTCGTGGCGGTCGAGGCGGTCGCGCGCGCAGTTTCGAGGCTGGTTTCGAGTTTTCCCGTCCAGGGCGAGGCCGGGCCGCCGCGTTGCCCGGGCGATTCGACGCTAGTTTCACAAAAAAAGGAACATCTCCTGTTCCGAGAATCATGCGATTATCGACTGCTAACGGATCGGTTTGGATGGAATACGATCTTCTCGAAAAAGACGCTCCAAAGTTGCGCGCGGGAACCTCAACCGGCGATTGGGAATGGGCTGTACCCTTCCCGCTATGGAATTATCCCGAGGATACGTTTATGCCATTTCATCTCAGTTTTGATCTTGTACAAGCACTTGTACAAGCAGCCGAGCGCGCGAATCCCGCGTCTGGTGATAGCGTTCTCCTAATCGATAAAGATCGGGAAATGCTCGCCAAACTTTCGCAATTCATGCCGCATATCCTCGGTAACCGCGACGGGAGGTTGTACGCCAGCGCTCCCGTCAGATCGAAGCCTCGAAGGACATACGATCCTTCGCGCCCGACCGGGGATCCGGAGGGTAATTATGTTCCTATGTATTTGGCCAATCTTTATTCTCAATACACAAAGCAGTGGAATACACTCAAGTCTGCGCTTGAGGATTACGGACGCGATTCGGGCTTGTTCGACGGCATATCCGTAAGACTACTCGGCAGCAAAGAAGGGGATCCATTTCAGATATATATTAGAAAGACAGGAAGAAGAGCCAAGGGGCCTTGGCGAAACCTTATAGATGTCGGTTACGGAGTCAGCCAAGCATTGCCTGTCGTTACCGAGTTGCTTCGTGACGACCCGCCATCGATTGCTTTATTACAGCAGCCCGAAGTACATCTTCACCCGAGCGCGCAGGCGGCGTTGGGCAGCCTGCTATGCAAGATCGCTGGAGAGAAGCGGCAGTTGGTCGTGGAAACGCATAGCGATCATCTGATGGATCGGGTGCGCATGGACGTTCGGGACGGCAAGACGGTGCTGAAACCGCATGAGATCTCGATGCTGTATTTTGAGCGTGGGGACTTGGACGTGCATATTCATTCCATACGGATCGACGAGCAGGGTAACATACGGGACGCTCCGCGCAGTTACCGGGCGTTCTTTATGGAAGAAACCAAACGACAGCTGGGGCTTTAATATGTGCGCAATTGTGGATGCGAACGCGGCCAGCGACGTGTTCGGCCAAGACCGCACGGCAGCCGGACGCGGGTTCTTCAACTGGCTTGCCACGGGCGACGGGATATTGGTCGTCGGCGGCAAGCTGTTGCGCGAGCTCGAAAGAACGAAGTGCCGTGAATGGCTACCCCAAGCTGAACGGGCGGGACGGCTCATCAGAGCGGACGATAACGACGTGGACCAGCGAACCCGGTATTTGCGGGAAAACGAAACATGCAAATCGACGGACGACCATCACGTTGTCGCTCTGGCGCAGGTGAGCGGCGCCCGGCTACTGTACACGAATGACGCTGCGTTGCAAAAAGACTTCAAGAATCCGAGTCTCATAAAAAAACCGAGGGGCAAAGTTTTCACGACCGGTATCAGCGGCAAATTCGGCGACAAGAAACGGGCTCTATTGCGCAGAAGTGTCTGTACGGCGCGCTAATTTCGGCGGACTGCTACGCGTTCAGGGACAGACAGGCGAGGTACGCCGGTGTACAACGCAACATGGCTACTACGCGCCTATGCGCGGCGGCGGTTGCGGCGGCTGGCGCGGCTGAGCGCGGCGGAGACGCAGCTGGGCGTGCTGCTCGCGCTGGTGGGGCGGGGGCGCGAGACGCGGTTCGGGCGCGACCACGGGTTCGACGGCGTGCGGTCGCTGGCGGATTACCGCGCGCGCACGCCGATCCGCGGCTACGAAGCGTTTTGGGACGAGTATTGGCGGGCGCCGTTCCCGCGCCTGGTCGATTGCACGTGGCGCGGGCGCATTCCGTGGTTCGCCGTGTCGTCGGGCACTACGCGGGGCGCGAGCAAGTTCATTCCGGTCAGCCGCGAGATGGGCGCGGCGAATACGCGGGCCGCGGCGGATCTGCTTGTGCATCACGCGGCGGCGCGGCCCGGCAGCCGGATACTCGCCGGGCGCATGTTCATGCTCGGCGGCTCCACCGGGTTGGTCAGGCGCGCGTCGGGCGTGCATAGCGGCGATCTGAGCGGCATCGCCGCGGCGACGGCGCCGGCCTGGGCGCGATGGCGCGCCTTTCCGCCGCGCGAGCTCGAGGCTCTCGCCGATTGGGAAGAGAAGATCGAGCGCGCCGCCAAGCGTTCGCTGCGCGCGGATATCCGGGCGATCGCGGGGACGCCGAGCTGGCTGCTGATCTATTTCGACCGCGCGGCGGAAATTGCCGGCGCGCGCGGCGGGCGCATCGCGGACGTCTATCCCGATCTGGAGCTTTTGGCGCATGGCGGTGTCGCGTGGGCGCCCTACCGCGCGCGCTTTGCGGCGCTGCTCGAAGGCAGCCGCGCCGAAACCCGCGAGGTCTATCCGGCGAGCGAGGGATTTTTCGGCATAGCCGACGGCGCGGACGGCGCCGGGCTGCGGCTGCTTATCGACAACGGCGTCTTTTACGAGTTCGTGCCGGCGGGCGAACTCGGCAGCACGGAGCCGACAAGCCATTGGGCGGGCGACGCGGAGCCTGGCGTCGATTACGCGCTGGTTGTCACCACATGCGCGGGCTTGTGGCGCTACGCGGTAGGGGATACGGTGAAACTGGTTTCGCGCGACCCGCTGCGGGTTCTCGTCACGGGGCGCACAAGCCATATGCTTTCCGCGTTCGGGGAGCATGTCATCGGCAGCGAGCTGGAGCGCGCGGTGGCCGACGCGGCGGCGAAGATCGGCGCGACGGTCAACGATTTCGCCGTCGGCAGCCTGTTTTCCGATCGCCCCGGCGCACGCGGCGGGCATCTTTACGTCGTCGAGTTCGCCGAGGCGGGGGTCGGCGGCGCGCGGCTGGAGCGGTTCGCGGGCGCGCTCGATTCCGTGCTGGCCGCGCTCAACGAGGATTACGCCGCCCACCGCGCCGGCGGCTTCGGCCTGGATGCGCCGCGCGTTACGATCATGCCGCCGGGCGGGTTCGCGGCCTGGATGCGGTCGCGCGGGAAGTTCGGCGGTCAGAACAAGGTTCCGCGCGTGATTAACGACGCCGGTCCGTTCGGCGCGTTGCGCAGGTTCGCGGACGCACAAGGGAGGTAAAGGATGCTGCAATACGGCGATTTTCGCGTGTTGTCGTTCGACTGCTACGGGACGCTGATCGACTGGGAGACCGGCTTGCTTGCGTCCCTCCGCCCGTGGCGCGAGCGTTGCGGCGTGGACGCCGGCGACGAGGCGCTGCTGGCCGCGTTCGGCCGCCACGAGGCGGCGACGCAGAAAGCGCGGCCCGGCGCGCTCTACACAAGCGTTCTCGAGGCGGTTCTGCGGGAAATTTCGCGGGAGTTCGGCGCGCCGGCGTCGGACGCGGAATGCGCGGCGTTCGGCCTGTCTCCCGGCTCGTGGCCGCCGTTTCCCGACAGCGCGGAGGCGCTCGCGGCCCTGCGCCGGAAATACATGCTGTGCGTACTTTCCAACGTCGATGCGGGAAATTTCGCGCGTTCGGCCAAGCGGCTGGGCGTTTCCTTCGACTTCGCGTACATCGCGCAGGAGATCGGCTCCTTCAAACCCGATCCGCGCAACTTCGAGTTCATGATCCAAAAACTGTCCACGAAGGCAATCGGCCACACGGCGGTTTTGCATGTGGCGCAGAGCTTGTATCACGACCACGCCCCGGCGCAGGCGGCGGGTTTGCGGAGCGTGTGGATCGACCGCCGCGCCGGGCGGGCGGGCGGGGCGGCGCTCGCCCCGCCCGAGGGCGCGCGCTACGACGCGCGTTTCGAATCGCTCGCCGGGTTCGCGGCCGCCGCGCTCGCCTGAGCGCCGCCGAACGCGCGCGACAGGGCGGCGGGGTCGAGCGCGGCGCCGATAAACGCGACGGCGCGCGGTTCGGGCGCTTCCGGCGCCGGCGCAATATCGAGCCGGCCCGCGGCGTAATCGACCCAGGCGGGCGCGCCATCGACGATCATGCTGCCCTTGGCGCGCCAGACCGATTCGGGAAGACCGCCGAAGATGCTTTCGGCCCCGGCGCGCGACAGCGGCGCCGGGGCCTCGATAATGCACGAATCGGCGTGTACGTGGCGGTGTTCCGGTCCATCGATGCGGGGCGCGGCGAGGGCGCCGACGATGGCGGGGTCCACCCGTCCGCGCTCGGCGAGCAGTATCGGCGCGCCGGGATTGAGCGCGGCCGCGTCGGCGCGGGCGGAATCGAGCGCCGCCGCCGTCGCCAGATCGACCTTGTTCAGGACTATGGCGTTCGCGCCGCGAACCTGGTCGGCATAGAAGCTCCCGAGCCGGCGGCGCAGAACGGAGAAACGCGCGGCGTCCACGACGGCGACCGCAGCCTCGAGCGCGCAGCGTCCGGCGAGCGCTTCGACCGCCCCGCGCGGGCTGGCCAGGCCGCTCGCTTCGATCCACAGCGTCTCGGCGCCTTGGTCCGCCAGCGCGTCCACCGCGTCGCCGAGTGGCCCCACGAGTTCGCAGCATATGCAGCCGCCGCTGAGCTCCACGGTTTCCACGCCGACGCGGGCGAGGCGCGGGCCGTCGATCCCCAGCGCGCCGAACTCGTTGACGATAAGCGCGTCGGGCGGCCCGGCGGCGCTTAGCCAATGCGACAACACGCTGGTCTTGCCGGCGCCGAGAAATCCGAACAAAGCCGCCGCGCGCATGGCCGCGGAGCCGTTTCAGCGCCGCTTCCGGCGTCCGCGCCGCCAGGCCTCGATCCACGCCCGGCAGTGTTCGTCGCGTCCGGTGAGAACGTCGACGGCCAGGCGGAAGGCTTCCGACTCGCGGTCGGCGGCGAACACCTCGGCGAGCGGGCTGGCGACGGGATTGACGATGCCGCTGTCGGCGCCGGCTTCCACCGCCATGATCGTGAATACGTCGTTGATGATTTTGCGCGCGGGAATGCCGAACGAGACGTTCGAGAACCCGCCGGTGATACGAACGCCGGGGCCGAAGCGCGCGCGCAGGCCGCGAATGGCGTCGAGCCCGTGGCCGCCGAACGCGCCATCGACGGAGATGGGGAAATACAGCGGGTCGATGTAGATTTCGCGTTCGGCGAACCCCATGCCGAGCGCCGCCTCGACCATGCGCGAGGCGTTGTCGATGCGCTCTTGAGGGCCGTCGGGCATCCCCGATTCGCCGGCGGCGGTAACGACGGCCTCGGCGTTGCGGCGGCGCGCGAGATCGAGAGCGTCGCGGCGTTCGAGCGAGGCCGAATTGAGCAGCGGCCGCGGCCCGTCCGGCGCGCACGCCTCGAGACCGGCGGCGATGATATCGACGTTGGACGAATCGACCGAAAGCGGCAGCTCGGTCATCTCCTGTACGAAAGAAACGAGCCAGCGCAGCGCCGCCGTCTGCTCCTCGAACCTGACCGAAATCTCATCGACGTTGACGTCGAGGAAATCCGCTCCCGCGGCCTCCTGGGCGCGGACGATGGCGCGCAGGTAGCGGACGCATTCGGCGTCTCCTTCCATCGCGCCGCGCACGGCGATGGCCACATGCTTCACGCGCCCCTCGTCGTAGTCCTGCGTGCGCGCGGCCCAGTCCGGCACGGGGAGAAGCCGCGGCTCGCCGTTTTCGTCTTCGTAGCGCACGGCGGGGCCGCCGTCGGCTTCGGAGACGAAGCGCGCGCCGCGTTTCATGACGACGCGGGTGGTGTGCATGTTCTCGCCGATAACGATGAACTCGCCGTTCGGCGCGGCGTCGAGTTTCATGCGGTTCTCCGTAACTGCGCCGGCCCGGCAAGGCGCGCGGGCATGGGCTTGAACTGGCATCCATCGACGAACAGGTCGAAGAAGTCCGGCGTGGATTCGAGCTCGATGTGCTCGATGGTCTTCACGAGGCTTTCGAGCCGCCGCCGCGCGGGGGCGGAAAGCAGCGCCGCGCGCGCGCCGGCGATGGCCGCGTTGCCGACCTTGGCCACGCGCTCCGCCGGAACGGGCGCCAGAAGGCCGATCCCGACCGCGTTCGCCGGATCGACATAACTGGCGAAGCCGCCCGCCAGATAGAGCGTGTCGAGCGCTGGCGGGTCGACGCCGAGCGCGCGCAAAACGATATATTGGCCGCAATAGTTGGCGGCCTTGGCTTGGGCCAGGTTGCTGGCGTCGCGCTTCGAAAAGCGGATGCCGCGCTCCTCGACGACCGGGATGGCGAAGCGCTTGCGGTCGGCGGCGAAGACGCCCTTGGCGGTCATGACGCCGCCGCGGCGCAGCTCGGCGAGGAGATCGATAAGGCCCGAGCCGCACAGGCCCTCCGGCGGCGCGCCGCCGACCGTGCGCCAGGCGAAGCGCCCGTCGGCGCCGCGGCGGATCGACTCGATGGCGCCGTCCGCCGCCGGCATCCCGAACTCCACCAGCCCGCCCTCGAAAGCCGGGCCGGCGGGGCAGGACGCGGCGACGATACGACCGCCCGCCGCGGCCACTACCTCGGTATTGGTGCCCATATCGACGAGCATGACGGGCTTGCCGCCATGCGCCAGGTCGATGGCGAGAAGGCAGGCGGCGGTGTCGGCGCCCACATGGCTGGCGATCAGCGGCAGCCCGCAGGCGCGGGCGCGGCGGTTGACGCGCAGGCCGAGGTCCCACGCCTCGACGGAAAGCGCCGTGCCGTCGCGCTTGCCCGCGCGCCACTCATGCTCCGTCAGCGACTTGTAGGGTTTCTGCCCGATGGACTGCACGTCGTAGCCGAAGAGGATGTCGCGCATGGTGGAGTTGCCGGCGACGACGATTTCGTAGATGGCGCGGCGGGCGAAGCCGCGGCGGCGGGCGGCGTTGCGGATTTCGCGATTGAGCGCGGAGACGGCGGCCTCGCGCAAGGGACCGCGGCCCGCGTCGGCTTCGTAGGAGATGCGGCTCATGACGTCGCTGCCGCCGAAGCGCTGCGGGTTCTCGAACGCCACCGTCTCCACCGACGCGCCGGTTTCCAGGTCCACGATGTCCATGACTACGGTGGTGGTGCCGAGATCGACGGCGACGCCGAGGATGCGCCCGCGGTAATTGTCGATGGGCGCGCCGTCGTACAGGACTTCGCCGCCGCGCCGGACCGCCATCGGGGCGCGTTCGACCGGCGCGCGCGCGGCGCCGAGGGTCACGATGCGCGGACGGCGGCGCAGCGGCGCAAAGAGGATCTCCGTATCGTCGGCGGCGAGGCGCGCCTGGCAGGCGAGGCGGTAGGGGTCGCGGAGGAACGCTTCCGCCTCGCCGCGCGGCGTCAGCGCCTCGAGGCCGCTGTGGATTTCGACGACACATTCGCGGCAGCGGCCGGTGCGGCCGCACGACGTGGCGACCTCGACCGCGAGTTCGTCGGCGTAATCGAAGACGCTGCGCCCGACAACGGCGTCGCGCGCCTCGCCGCCGTGGCGGACCCGGCTCACGCGCCGCCGGTCTTGCGCCGCGCGGCCGCGCGTTCGCGGATCGCCTCGATGCGCCGTTTGGCGCGTTCGCGGCTGTCGGGCCGGGTTTCCCACGCGAGACGGTAATCGAAGTTCCCGTCGTGGGTACACATAAGGCGGGCCTCGCCGGCGTCGAGCGGCAGCTGGTGGCGGCAGCGGATATGCGCCGTGCAGAGATCGCGCTTGTCGCGGTAGGGGCAGCGGGTTTTCGCCTGCGCGTCGGCGTGCGTCACCATCGCGCCGAAGATTTCGCCGATGCGGTCGAGCCGTTTCTGGAGTTCGTCCTTGTCCGGGGGGGGCATGGGCAGTCAGGCGTCGGCGCTTACGAGTTCCCGGGCGAGCGCGACGCAGGCGAGCGCGTCCTTGCCGTAGCCGTCGGCGCCCATGTCGTCGGCAAACTCCTGCGTCACCGGCGCGCCGCCGACCATGATGCGCACATCGTCGCGCAGGTCGGCGTCGATAAACGCCTCGATGGTCTTGCCCATGTTGGGCATGGTGGTGGTGAGCAAGGCGGACATGCCGAGCACCGGCGCGCCGTGGCGCTCCACCGCCTCGATGAACTCGTCCTCGGAAGTATCGACGCCCAGATCGTGGACGACGAAACCGGCCCCGCGCAGCATCATGATGCACAGGTTCTTGCCGATGTCGTGGAGGTCGCCCTTCACCGTTCCCATCACCACCGTGCCGACAGGCTCTATCCCCGACGCCGAAAGGATGGGTTCGATATGCGCCATGCCCGCTTTCATGGCGCGCGCGCAGGCGAGCACCTCGGGGACGAAGATGAAATTCTCGCGGAACTTGATGCCGACGATGCCCATGCCGGCGATCAGCCCGTCGTCCATGATTTCGAGCGCCTCGACGCCTTCGTCGAGGGCGCGGCGGGTGAGCGCATCGACCTCGCCGTCGTCGCCCTCGATAATGCCGGCGGCGATGTCCTGCATGAGCGGGCGGGCGCGCGCGAACAGCTCGATATTGCGCGCAATTTCCTCGGGTCGTTCGAGATACTCCTCGATTTCCTCGCGAACGATCCCGTTCGCGATATCGGCGAGCCCGGCCATGCGGCGCCTCCCGTTCCGCGGTCAGTGGACCGGCGCGCGCGCGGCGCTCCAGTCGCGCACGGCGCGGGGGATTTCCATCAGGTTCTCGAGCGGCGCCTGAAGCGGCACGGCGCATTCCGGCCCCACCATCTGCACGCCGGCGTCGAGGTTGGCGAACACCTCGGCGCGCACTTCCTCCGGCCCGCGCGCGAACAGCGTCTCGGGGTTGTTGATGTTGCCCACCAGGGCGATGCCGCCGTTCACCGCGTCCATCGACTCGCGCGGCTTGTTTTTCGAATCGTAATGGAACGCGGCCATGCCGGTCTCGGCGATGAAGGGCATCCGATCGACCGTGCGCCCGCAGATATGCAGGATCAGCGGGATCGGCAGGCGCTCGGCGAACTCGGCGTGGAGCTCCTTCAGGTAGCGTTCGTAGTACTCGCCGCTCACCAGGTCGCCGGTGGCGTGATCGGGCAGGGTAAGCGCGTCGGCGCCGGCGTCGATCTGCGCCAGGCCGAACTGGACCGTGGCCTCCTTCAGCCGGTCGAGAACGAGTTTCGTGCGTCCGGGATCGTCGAGCGACAGCAGCAGGAAGGGCTCGACGCCGAAGCAGTGGTAGCCGAGCGACCACGGCCCCATCGTCTTGCCGATAATCGCCGCCTCGTCGCCGTATTCGCGGCGGAGAATGCGGATCGCCTCGATCACGCAGGCGGTGTCGGGGTGGGTAAGCAGGTCGTTCGGGATGACGATGTCGTCGGCGTCTCGCCAGATCGGCTCGCGCATGCGCACGGTGGGCCAGTTGTCCTTCTGCTCCCACTGCATCTTGCAGCCGAGAGCCGAGGACTCCTGGATGATGGAAAACACGGGCATGATCGAGTCGAAGCCGAGCTCGGTGTAGCCCGTGGCGGCGAGGCGCGCCATGGCCTCCGCCTCGCGGTTGGCGGCGGGAAAATGCGCCTCCACCAGGTCCATCAACTCGACCGTGGCCACGGAGGTCGGGTTGCACGCCGGCGTGCGGTCGACCGGCCGGCGCGCCAGCGCGGCCAGTACGCGCTCGCGCGAAGTCATCGCAGGGACGGGTTCGGTCATGATCGGAGCTCCCCGGTTGCGCGAAAAAAATGTCTCGCGGGTCAGTTCTGCGCGCTCGGCGCGGCAAGCACGCCGCGCGCCGCCTGCATCTCGATCTCGCGCATCACGGCGCGCAGATTCAAGGCGCGCACCATAAGCAGGCCGATCAGCGGGTCGTGGGCGCGCCCGCAGGCGAACTCCACTTCGTCGCCGGCGCCCTCGACCGCGCGCATCTCGGCCAGCCGCGTCAGCCCGCGCGCGACCGCGAGAACGCGCCGTGTATCGCTGCCGGCGGAGGAGACGCGGTAGCGCCCGCCGCCGAGCGAAGCGGCGCGGATTGTCTGGCCCGACTTCTTGTCCTCCGCCTGCATGGGGCGCGGCTCGACCGCGCCGCCGGGCGCGATCTTGCAGGCCTCGATGAACAGCCGCCGCGCGGCGAGCGTGTGGGGATCGCCGCACGAGAAGCGCACGGCGCCGGGCGCGCCGGCCGCCTCCATGCCGCCCAGCGCGCGCATTGAGGCGGCGATCCCGGCGACGCGCCCATCGGCGCCCGAAAGGCCGCTGAACGAATGCACGAGATAGCTCGCCGGGCCCGCCTGCCAATACAGCGCAACGGTTATGTCGCGGAAATGCGGGTCCATCGAGAGCAGTTCGACCCGCCGCCCCGGAACGGCTATGCCCATGCGCCCGTTTCCTTTCCCTCGGCCCGGCGGCGAATTCGTCCGGCGCCCGGCACGGGGGTTACGCTACCGCGGGCGCCGCCGGAACGCAAGCCGCGCGGCCGTGTCGGCGCGCGTCAATTAACGCGGTGCAGCAGCGGCTCGCCGCTCGCGAGCCGGCGGCAGTTTTCCGCCGCCGCGGCGAGGCTGCGCTCCAGCGTCTCGCGCGTCTGCCACGCCACGTGCGGCGCCAGCACGACATTGGGCAGTTCGAGTATCGGCGCGCCGGCCGGCGGCGGCTCTTCGGCAAAGACGTCGAGGCCGGCGGCCGCGAGGCGGCCCTCCGCCAGCGCGGCGCACAGCGCGTCTTGATCCGTCAGCCCGCCGCGCGCGGTGTTGATCAGGATCGCGCCGGTTTTCATGCGCGCGATCCGTTCCGCGTCCATCATGCCTTCCGTCTCCGGCGTCAGCGGAACGTGCAGCGATACGATGTCGCTCTCGGCGAGCAGGGGGTCGAGCGTCCGCCATTCGCCGGCGGCGTCGGGCTTCGGCGCGGTCGCGGTATAGAGGATGCGCGCGCCCATGAGCCGCAGCACGGGCGCCAGCACGCGCGGAACCGCGCCGTAGCCCACCAGCCCCACCGTCCGCCCGCCGATTTCGCCGAGGCCTTCGGGCATGTCGGGCGGCAGGCGCCAGCCCGCGCCGGCGCGGGTGCGGCCGTGCAGCTCCAACAGCCGCCTGAGGCAGGCCAGCATGAGCGCCAGCGCCAGCTCCGCCACGGCGCGGCTGTTCGTCCCCGGCATGTTGCACACCGCCACGCCGCGCGCGGAGGCCGCCTCAACGGCGATGGTGTTGACGCCCACGCCGATTTTCTGGATCAGCCGCAGGCGCGGCGCGGCGGCGAGATATTCGGCGCGGAAGGGCTCCAGCACATGCCACACCGCCTCGGCCCCGGCCAGCGCGGCGGCGAGACGCGCGTCCTCGCCGGGCGGAACGACCTCCACCGACAAACCGTGCGCGGCCTCCAGCCCCGCCAGGCGCTCGCGCAGCCACCCGCCCGCCGGATGATGCCATATCGCCTTCATGAACATAGTCTGCCCCGCCCGCTCCCGGCGTTCAAGGCCCCGGGACCGCCGGCGCCCCGGCGGCGCTCCGCCGCGCGCGCTGCTTCCGCCGCTGCTTGATCGTCGAGCGCGCAGCCGCCGCTACGGCCGCCGCCGACCCGCCCGCTGCCTGCGGCGTCTTCCTCAACGACCGTGTGGAGGCCTTTGCGCACGCGGGTTATGAACTCATGCCGTGGAACTGGAAACACAAACCCCCACCATAACAGCCCAAAGCCCCATAACCGGACGCTTGCGCAGGGCGCCCCGCCGTCGCTTGATGGCCGTCTTCAACGGAAAGAGTACGATGCCGAAATTGCAGGTGCGCCGCTTTCGCCATGCGAAGGGCTTGCGTTACCGGTTTCACAACCGTTCGCTTCCGGAGGCTCCCAATCTTGTATTTCCGTGCCGTCGCGCCGTCATACCGGTCCATGGTTGTTTTGGCACGGTCACGATTGCCACGTTTTCTGGTAACCCGCGAGCCGACCGGATTTTCCGCCGGAAAAGATCTCCGAAAACCGGGGAATGGATGATCGAGACATATCCAGATTGAAGGAGCTGAGCCGGCGCGTACTCGCATTACGGGAGTGCGCCGTCAGGACGACATCGAAAACGCGAATCGCCGATACGCTGGAAACGGTTGCCGAATGGTTGAAAGGCGACGATATCGTCAGCGAACTGCCTGAGACAAACGATAACTGTTCATGATCCGTCGACCGGTTCTACAGCTATTTCAATCGGGACTCTGCTTGATTCGCCAGCCGCTTCTCAGGCACACTATCCCAAAATGGGCTTCGTCTCCAGCGCCGATCGGTATACAGGGGTTACCGTCTTCGCCCCCCGGTTGCGCGGCGGAACCGTTACTTTACTGCGGGTATTTCAGGCCACGTAGCATACTCAGGAAAATTTTACCAGTTTGTTATATGCTTCCATCGTTTTCCTTGCCAGCCAGCCCGGCCGGGCACGCTCGTAAAGTTCAAGGATATCCTGTCCGAGCTCGCTTTGAAGCCACAACAGGTCGTCGATCTCGCCGGCAGTCAAGATCCTCGGGCGAAACCGGATCTCTTGCGCGGCAGGATCGTACATCCAGCGTTCCTGCATGGATGATAATGCCGGCTCTCCCATACGTACGGCTTCCTGAAGGAGTGGATCCCGTAATTGTCGATCGGCGCTCGGCTGGCTGGCAACCCATACCACGACCGGCAACGGCAGGAGGCTTGGATCGCATAAAATTATTCCGAGATGTACGCAGAACCGACGAACAGGTTCGGAAACGGGAGTGGACGATACCATCAGTCTCTGCCATCGCTCGCCTGCGACGGCTTCCGCGCGTTCGCAATAGAAGTCCATTACTTTCTCATGGGAAAGCGCCGCGTCGGCCTTCGTCGGCCCGGTCGCCTGCGACTTGCACTCGAGTATGACAGCGTCCCTCGAACCCGCGGCCACAGCATCCAGCTCGTGTTCTGCTCCCGACGCCGAAGAATAATTGAACAGTGTGGTTTTACCGGCCGCTTGCGTGTATTTGCCCAAGCCCGGGCGTCGGACAGATTCGCCGACAACTCGTTCCCAAACCCGGCCGTTCACGAGCGCGTCCGGGAATCGTTGCGTTGCCTGTGCAAGAACATATATATCAAGAGCGCACTCGGCAAGTATCTTGGAGACTCCGGATTCGATCATCGCCTATCGCTCGCCCAGCAGCAGATCGTCGATATTGCCCGGTTCATCGGTCTCGCCCTCTGTTGCTTGCTCGTCGTAGTTATCCTGAACGGCGCCATCGAAAAATCGTTGTGCGAATTCGCCGGTTATACGAGGCAGGCCTCGTTCTGCTGCGGAATGAATCAAAACGTGTGCGCGATTCAACAAAACTCCGACCCGGCCATCGGATACGCTCTTCAGAACGCCTAACGCTTCAGGTTCAAAGGGCGTTAGCTCGCTGTCGCGGCTATTGTCGTCGCGATGATCCTCAAGATACACGCGAAGCAGCTGGCGCACCTGTTCATCGTCTTTGAGACCGCGCAACACCACGACAGACGCCGTATTGCCGGGGGAAATCTCGAACGAAGGCAGTCGGTTTTGGGTCCAGTAATTTGCAAGCACCCGCGCTGCCTCATTATGAAACGTGAAAATAAAATGGACTCTGTTCGCGTAAGGCGGCCCCTCCAGCATATCGCGAATACGCCCTATTTCACGGGATCGCTTTGCCGATGAGATAGACTTGTTCGTCGCAAGATCCTCAAGCTGATCGATCATCAAGTAGAGATGATCGATCCCGGCCGCCGCCAAAATGCATAACGCGAAT
This sequence comes from Alphaproteobacteria bacterium, assembly GCA_965201115.1. Taxonomy (GTDB): domain Bacteria; phylum Pseudomonadota; class Alphaproteobacteria; order UBA7887; family UBA7887; genus JANQOH01. The sequence continues at coordinate 2,362,818 of OZ241745.1, read as the reverse complement.
TGGAAGTACTGATGACCCGACCGCACCCGCCGCGCCACCGAAGCAGTACTCAAAACTTCGCGAAGCTTTTGCATGCCGCCGCCGGCGAACGCGGTTGTGAGTTCGGGTCGAAGCGGCCCCGCAGTTCCTGCGATGCGCAACCACGTATCCCTGATATGACTGTCGAGCGCTCCGCCGTCGTCCGCTCCAAGCGTCCGCGCTATACGTTCCCTCGCCTTGTCCAGCACATCCAGCTCGCCGGAGGGCGCTTGAGCGAGATCGACGACAGCGTTGAACAAGACGGGATAGAGCCCCGTGGCGTCCATGGTATCCAGGTTGGAGTAAGCTGCGGCGACAGGCGCCAGCTTGCCGGGCTGTACACCGGCCTTCGCAAGCGTACCGGCGCCGAAGTCGCGATTTATCTCCTTGGCGATCTGGCGCATCAACGTAGTCTTGCCGAACCCGGTATCCGCGCGGATGCCCTGCGACCACAGAAAACCGATGTTCGCACTGCCGCCAATGCAGCCGCGAACGAGCTTTCGCCGAAATTCGTCGAGCTCGTTATCGAACACATTCGGGCTATACGGCTGATCCGGAGCATTTACAGCTTCCGACGGGAAGGGGTTGCCATCCAGGCCCCAGGCTTCCTCCATATGGTCGAAGGGATCATGCGGCATGTCGTCCTCCCAGGCGATTTCTCGGTTGCATCGTCATTTCGTAATGGCGCTGGCCGCCGCGCCGATACACGGGTTCGGATGACGGTTGCAAGGTGTGGCCAAGATGGAGATATATATCGAACCCGAGATCGGGTGCGTTCTCTGCCGTGAGACGTTCGATCACGAGATCCACGAGAGCGCGGGTCACCCGGCAGAGAAATGCGGCATCCGCTCGAATGCGGTAAATCGGGATGTAAGGCGCATTCAGAGTGCTGTCCGACGCCGCGGCCAATGCGCGGTAGGCCGTTATCACGGCCTTCGACGCCTTGCGCCGGTATCCGTCGAGTGTGCGGCGTCGGATACGAAAACCATTGCTGTTACATATATCGGCGGCCAGCCATACGATGTTACGCCCTTCGTAGCGTGAAACGTAACGGGATTGGTCGAGCAGCCTGAGTTGCGAACCCCAACTTCGCAGTATATTAAACCCGGTCGCGCCGATTGACAGACCGCGAAGCCGCATCGCGGCTTGCTCGAAAGCGTCATTCAAGGTGTCCGCGAGCTCCTTGCTTGTCGGCTGTTTGCCGCGGCGGCGGCCGAACCTGCGCCGCACAACGGAGATTACGGTTTCGCGGACAATCGCGGTTTCGCTCTCGGTCAGCGCACAGCGCCTCAGCCCGTCGGCGGCGTAATCGACCCAACGCTCGGTACCGTCGTCTCGGCGGCGCGACCGCTCGACCTCGCCTTCGGTGATTTGCGGGTAGAAGACCGGGCCGTTCTCGAGAATGCTGACGAAAGTCCGGAAGTGCGGGTGCGCGTTGTAGATGGCGTCGGCGAGCGTATCGGAGAAGGCGGCAACGTTCTCGCGCGCTTCGGCGGCCACACGCTCGCCGACAGGGGTGAGCTTGTAACGGCAACCGCGGTACGCATCCATGTGCTTGCGCGTCGACGGCAGTTTTTGCCTTTCCACGAAGTTCAGTCGCATTGTTTCGTCGAGCAGGTCGCGCGTCGGCGCCCAGTATCGATCCGCGCCCGTCATCCGGCTGGCCGCTCGCCCGCGGCCGTGCGCGACGAGCGCCTGAACCGTGGCGTCGTAACGCCGCCGCGCTTGCTCGAATGTCGAGCCGCCACGCAACCCGACGAGCTGCGCGCGCATGTGCGGCAGCAGCTGTTGCAGCCGCGGAATGCTGTCCTTTACGGGCGAATCGGGGACCATGCGCCGAACGCTATCGTACGGTCAGGCTTGTTGCAACGGCGCGCGCGGACGCCGTCGGCGCGAGCCCGGAGCGCCGCTTTATGCCCCGCACGGACGACGAAACCGCGGGCGCCCAGCGACGCGGCCTCGGCGCCGTCGAGATCCATCGGTCGGTTCGCTGCCGCGCCGGCGACCGGGTTACCCCGCGCCCCAGACGTAGATGCAGAAGAACAGGAACAGCCACACCACGTCGACGAAGTGCCAGTACCAGGCGGCCGCTTCGAAGCCGAAGTGATGGTCGGGCTTGAAGTGATCCTTGTAGGCGCGGGCGAGGCAGACGATCAGGAAGACCGTGCCGATGATTACGTGCGCGCCGTGGAAGCCGGTGGCCATGAAGAAGGTCGAGGGGTAGATGCCGTCGGAGAAGCCGAAGGGGGCGTGCGCGTATTCGTAGGCTTGCACGGCGGTGAACAGCGCGCCCAGGGCGACGGTACACCACAGGCCGAGAAGGAGATGCTTCCTGTTGCCCTCGCGCAGGGCGTGGTGCGCCCACGTGGCGGTGGCGCCCGACGTCAACAATATGACCGTGTTGAGCAGGGGCAGATGCCACGGGTCGAACACCTCGATGCCCGCGGGGGGCCACTGGCCGCCATTGGCCTCGACGCGGCCGAACTGGATGGCCTCGTCGGCGAAGATCGAGGCGTCGAAAAAGGCCCAGAACCACGCGGCGAAAAACATGACCTCCGACGCGATGAACAGCGCCATGCCGTAGCGCAGGCCGAGCTGCACGACGGGCGTGTGATGGTTCTCGAACGTGGCCTCGCGCACCACGTCGCGCCACCAGACGACCATGGTCGCGGCGACGAGTATCGCGCCGGCGATGGCGATCCACGGCCCGCCGGTCGCGTCGTGCATATAGACCACCGCGCCGAAGGTAAGCAGCAGCGCGGCGAAGGCGCCCATCAGCGGCCACGGGCTCGGGTCCACGAGATGATAGGGGTGGTGCTTGGCTTGGGCGTCGGTCGTCATTGCGTCATGCCTCGCTTGGCGGGGTTGGCGGCGGGAACGGCGCCGGCGGAAACGGAGGCGTGGCGCGCCAGCGCCTCCTCCCCGGCGTCGAACATGGTGTAGGAAAGCGTCACCGTGCCGATGCCGGCCGTGTCGGGGTCGTCGGCGATGGCGGGGTCGATGAAGAACGATACCGCGAACTCGGCGCTTTCGCCGGCCGCGAGATACTGCTCCTCGAAACAGAAGCATTCGACCTTGCTGAAATACGGCCCGGCGGCGAACGGCGCGACATTGAACGTCGCCGTGCCGACGCCGGCCGGGCCGGTATTGACGGCGCGGTAGAAGGCGAGCGCCGGCTCGCCCGGGCGCACGCGCATCTTGCGTTCGAGCGGCTCGAACCTCCAGGGCAGCGCGGGGGCCGTGTCGGCGTTGAAGCGCACCGTGATGGCGCTGTCGCCGCGCGCGCCGGGGGCCGCCTCGGCCGTCCGCGTCGCGCCGCCGTAGCCCGTGACCTGGCAGAACGCGCGGTAGAGCGGCGCCGAGGCGAAGGCGAGCGCGATCATGCCGCAGACCAGCGCGGCGAACGCGAACGCCACGCGGCGGTTCTTGCGCGCGTTCACGGCGCGCCGCCCATCTTGGCGAGGGTGATGAGAAAGAACAGCGCGACGAGCGCGAACAGGCTCGCGGCGAGCGCTATGTTGCGCGCGCGTCTCCGGCGATGCAGCGGGTGCGGCGGCACGGCGCTCAGGCGCCCGCGAGCAGCCGGTCGGCCGGCAGCAGCGCGAAGATCAGGAACAGATAGGCGATCGAGTAGCCGAAGAGGCGTTTCGCGTCGCCATCGGAGTCGCTGCGCCACAGGGCGGCGGCGCGCCAGACGAAGCCGGCGCCGAGCGCCGCGGCGCCGGCGAGATAGAGCCACCCCGCGCCGAACGCCGCGGGGGCCAGCCCGGCGGCCGCCAGCGCAACGCTGTAGAGCACGATTTGCCGGCGGGTCTCGCGGCGGCCGGCCGTCACCGGCAGCATGGGTATCCCCGCGCGCGCGTAATCCCCGGCGCTGTACAGGCACAGCGCCCAAAAATGCGGCGGGGTCCACATGAAGATAACGGCGAAAAGCGCCCACGGCAGGAGCGCGGTCTCGCCGCTGGCGGCGGCCCAGCCGATGACCGGCGGCAGCGCGCCCGCGGCCCCGCCGATGACGATATTGTTGGGCGTGCGCCGTTTCAGCCCGAGCGTATAGACGAAGACGTAGAACGCGACCGTGAGCGCAAGCAGCGCCGCGGCGAGCCAGTTGACGGCGAGCGCCATGACGGCGACCGCGCCGACCGCCAGCACGGCGCCGAAGCCGAGCGCCGACTCCGGCGTCACGCGCCCCGCCGGGATGGGCCGGTTGCGCGTGCGGCGCATGAGCGCGTCGATGTCGCGGTCGCACCACATGTTGAGCGCACCGGCGGCCCCCGCGCCCACGGCGATGCAGAGCATCGCCGTGAACGCGATGGTGGGGTGCGGCGCGCCGGGCGCGAGCCACATGCCCACGAGGCCGGTAAAGCACACGAGCGACATCACGCGCGGCTTGAGCAGCGCGAAATAATCCGCCGCTCCGGCGGCGCACGCTTCCGCCGCCAGCGCCGGCGCGGCGCCCGTTTCGCCCGCCCGCAACGCGCCGCGCTCCCGGTCCGGCTTCCCGCTAGTGCGCCCGCGGCGGCGCCCCGTAGGAGTGGAAGCGGGGGCTGGCGGTGATCGTCGGTCCCTCGCTCGCGACCTGCGGCAGCTCCTCGTAGGTATGGAACGGCGGCGGCGAGGCGCATTTCCATTCCAGCGTGGTCGCGCCCTCGCCCCACGGGTTGTCGGCGCATTTCTCGCCCGCCGTGAAGATGCGGAAGACGATCCACAGGAACAGAACCGCCGACGCGGCCGACAGGTAGGCGCCCCACGACGACACCATGTTCCAGCCGGCAAAGGCGTCCGGGTAGTCCACATAGCGCCGCGGCATGCCCGCCAGCCCGGAGAAGTGCATGGGGAAGAAGGTGAGGTTGACGCCGGCGAACAGCGTCCAGAACTGGATCTTGCCCAGCGTCTCGTCGTAGTTGCGGCCCGACATCTTGCCGATCCAGTAGTAGAAACCGGCGAAGATCGAGAACAGCGCGCCCATCGACATGGTGTAGTGGAAATGCCCCACCACGTAATACGTGTCGTGCAGGGCGATATCGATGCCGGCGTTGGCGAGCACGACGCCGGTCACGCCGCCGATCACGAACAGGAAGATCATGCCGAGCGCGAACAGCATGGGCGTCTCGAAGGTGATCGACCCGTCCCACATGGTGGCGATCCAGCTGAAGATCTTGATGCCCGTGGGCACGGCGATAACCATCGTGGCGGCCATGAAGTAGGCGCGCGTATCGACATCCATGCCGACCGTGTACATGTGGTGCGCCCACACGATGAAGCCGACGAAGCCGATGGCGACCATCGCGTAGGCCATGCCGAGATAGCCGAACACGGGCTTGCGCGAGAAGGTCGCGACGATTTGGCTCACGATGCCGAAACCCGGCAGGATGAGGATATAGACCTCCGGGTGGCCGAAAAACCAGAACAGGTGCTGGAACAGGATCGGGTCGCCGCCGCCCTCGGCGATGAAGAAGGCGGTGCCGAAATTGCGGTCGGTGAGCAGCATGGTGATGGCGCCGGCCAGCACCGGCAGGGCCAGCAGCAGCAGGAACACCGTGACCAGAATCGACCACACGAACAGCGGCATCTTGTGCAGCGTCATGCCCGGCGCGCGCATGTTGAAGATGGTCGTGATGAAATTGATGGCGCCGAGGATCGACGACGCGCCCGCCAGGTGCAGCGAGAAGATGGCCATATCGACCGCGGGGCCGCTGTGGTAGTCGGCGCTCGACAGCGGCGGATAGACCGTCCACCCCGTTCCCGCGCCCGAGCCGTAGCCTCCGTCCACGAATACCGAGCCGACGAGCAGGATGAACGCCGGAACGATCAGCCAAAAGCTGATATTGTTCATGCGCGGAAACGCCATGTCGGGCGCCCCGATCATGATCGGCACGAACCAGTTGCCGAAGCCGCCGATCAGTGCGGGCATGATCAGGAAAAACACCATGATCAGCCCGTGGCCGGTGACGAGCACGTTGAACCGGTGCGGGTCGTCGGCGAAATACTGCATTCCCGGCGCGGCGAGCTCGAGCCGCATCATCACCGAGAAGAGCAGCCCCACCAGCCCCGCGATGGCCGCGAAGATCAGGTAGAGCGTGCCGATGTCCTTGTGATTGGTGGAGAACAGCCAGCGCGCGAGCCCCCTGGGCTCGCCGTGGGCGTGGGCGTCGGCCGCGTCCGCGTATGCCATGATGGACTACTCCCTATCCGTTCTGCGCCGCCGGCGCGGAGCGGGCGGCCGCCGCGGCGACGTTAAGCGCCCGCCATTCGTCGAATTCCTCTTGCGTCACCACCTTCAGCTCGATGGGCATGAAGGCGTGGTTGGTTCCGCAGAGCTCCGAGCACTGGCCGTAGAAGGTTCCGGTCTTCTCGGCGATAAACCAGATTTCGTTCAGGCGGCCCGGCACGGCGTCGACCTTGACGCCGAACGCCGGCATCGCCCAGGCATGGATGACGTCGGACGATGTGACCTGAATCTTGACCACCTTGTCGGCCGGAACCACGAGCGGCGCGTCGGTGGCCAGCAGGCGCGGCTGGCCCTCCTCGAGGTCGTCTTCATCGACCATCATCGAATAGAGCTCGATGCCGTCGTCCACATATTCGTACATCCAGTACCAGCTCGCCCCGGTCGCCTTGACGACCAGGTCGGGCTCCGGGTGCGTCTCCGCGTAATAGAGCAGCCGGAAGCTCGGGACGGCGATGGCGATGAGGATGAGCGTCGGAATCACGGTCCACGTAATTTCCAGCGCGGCGTTGTGCGTCCGCCGGCTCGGCGTCGGGTTGGCCGACGCGCGGAAGCGGTACATGGCGTAGCCCATCAGCGCGGTGACGAACACCGCGATCGCCACGATGACGACGAGCAGGATATCGTGCAGGCCGACGATTTCCGCCATGACCGGCGTGGCCGGCTCCGGAAAGTTCATCTGCCACGGCTGCGGCGCGCCGCCCGTTTCCGCGCCCTCGGCCCAGGCCGCGCCGGACGCCGCCGCCGCCGCGAGCCCGGCGGCAATAGCGAAAATTCTCATGTGTTTAGCCCCGCTCCTCGCTGAAGACCGTCGCCGGCGCGCAGAGCGCGCCCGACCGCTCCGGCGCGTCCCCCGCGCCGCGTCCGCCGCACCATAGCCGCCCCGCGCGGGGGAGACAATACCCTGCGCATGCCCGCGCGCCCGCAATCCGGGAGCGCCGGCATCCGCACGCCCCCGCGCGCCCGTGAGCCGCGCGGGACGGCCGCGCCCGCAAGCAAGCGGCGTTCCGTTCGCGCGGTCGGGAGCCGATGGCGAGGCTTCCGCCGGCGTTACCGGGCATCGCCGGCGGGGCGCCAGTCGCGCGCGAGGGCGCGGGCGCGTTCGAGCTCCCCGGCCGAGAGTCGCTCCGCGACGCGATCGCGGTTGCGCTCCGCGACGGCGCGCAAATCCTCTTCCCCGGCCTCCGGCGGCGCGAACCCGGCGGCGGCGAGCGCGAACCACATGTGGGCGCGCACATAATCCCGCTCGACCCCGCGGCCCTGCTCGCGCATGAGGGCGAGATTGAACCGGGCGGCGGGGTGTCCGGCTTCGGCCGCGCGGCGGTACCACGCCGCCGCTTCCGCGTCGTCCTGCTCCACGCCGCGTCCGGCGTCGTACATGGCGCCGATGTTGAACTGCGCGGCGGGGTGGTCCTGTTCCGCCGCGCGGAGATACCAGATGGCGGCTTGCGCATCGTCTTGCGCGGCGCCGCGGCCGAGGTCGTGCATCATGCCGACGGCCAGCTGGGCGGCGGGGTGTCCGGCTTCGGCCGCGCGGCGGTACCACGCGGCGGCCTCCGCCGCGTCCTGCTCCACGCCGCGGCCGGTGTCGTACAAGACTGCCGCGTTGAATTGCGCGGCCGGAAGTCCGGCCTCCGCCGCGCGGCGGTACCAGGCGGCGGCTTGCGCGTCGTCTTGCGCGACGCCGCGTCCGGCGTCGTACATGGCGCCGAGGTCGAACTGCGCCTTGGCGTGTCCGGCCTCGGCCGCGCGGCGAAACCATGCGGCCGCCGTTGCCGCGTCTTCGTCCACTCCGCGCCCGCTGTCGTACATGACGCCGAGATAGTATTGGGCGACGACCCCGTCTTGTTCGGCGGCGCGGCGAAACCACGCGGCGGCTTCGGCGTCGTCGCGCGCCACGCCCTCGCCGTTGGCGTAGAGTGTGGCCAGCGCGGTTTGCGCCGCCGGGTCGCCGGCGTCGGCGAGCGCGCGGAAACCGGCGGCGGCGGCCGCGGAATCCCCGCCCTCCCAGGCGGCGACGGCGGCTTCGTAGGCTTCCGATGCGGCGCCGTCGCCGGCCTCGGCGCCGCCGGAGGGCTCGTCCGTTTCGCAGGCGGCCAGGGCGAGCAGGACGGCGAGCGCGGGGCCGGCTTCGATCCAACGCATGACGGACTCCGTGGCTTCCTTGCGAATCGCGCGGACGCAAATCGGCGCGGGGGGGGGGGGGGGGGGGGGGCGCGAAGCCTACCGCGCGCGGCCCGCCGGCGCCACCCGCCGCCCGCCCGGGCGCCGGCGCGCCGTGAGTGTCTGTACCGAAATGCTTGCCCCGCCGAAGGCGGGGCCCGGGACCGCGGGCATCCTGCCCGCACGTTCCCGCAAGGCGCGATGTCGGCAGGGAAGCGCAAGCGGACAAGACGCCCACCGGTCCCTGCCGAACCGATAGCTGCCGAATTCCGGTACAGACTCTCAGCGGCGGACGCGCGGGTTGGAACGTTGCGCGCGCCGTATTACGTTGGGGCGCTTCGGGCACGGGAGGACAGGCGATGACGGACACGGCGGCGTTGGACGAACTGTTTTTTGCGCGCACCGGGATGGACCCCGGGCGCGTCGATTCGCTGGTCGGCGAGGCGCTGCGCGGCGCCGACGACGGCGAGCTCTTCCTCGAATACCGGCAATCGGAATCGTTTTCGTTCGAGGACGGCAAGCTGAAGGCGGCGAGTTTCGACACCGCGCAGGGGTTCGGCCTGCGCGCGGTGTCGGGCGAGGCGACGGGCTATGCGCACGCCTCCGAGCTGAGCGAGGCGGCGATCCGGCGCGCGGCCGAGACCGTGCGCGCGGTGCGCTCGGGCCGCGCGGGCGCGCCCGGCGCCGCGCCGGGCAAGACCAACCGCCAGCTCTACGCGCCCGGCAACCCGCTCGACGCGGTCCCGTTCGCCAGCAAGGTGCATCTGCTGCAGGAGATCGACGCCCATGCGCGCGCCGCCGATACGCGCGTGCGGCAGGTCATGGCGTCGCTGACCGGCAGCTGGCAGGCGGTCTCGATCCGCCGCGCCGACGGCGCGCGCGCCGACGACATCCGCCCGCTGCTGCGTCTCAATGTCTCGGTGGTCGTCGAGGAAGGCGGCGTGCGCGAAACCGGCAGCTACGGTTCGGGCGGGCGCCACGGCTATGCGCCGCTGCTGGCGCCGGCGCGCTGGCGCGGCCACGTGGACGAGGCGCTGCGCCAGGCGCTGACGCTGCTCGAGGCGAAGGCCGCCCCGGCGGGCGAAATGCAGGTCGTTCTCGGCCCCGGCTGGCCCGGCATCCTGCTCCACGAGGCGATCGGCCACGGGCTGGAGGGCGATTTCAACCGCAAGAAGACCAGCGTGTTCTCGGACCTGATGGGCGAACGCGTCGCCGCCCCCGGGGTGACGGTGATCGACGACGGCACGCTGCCCGACCGCCGCGGCTCGCTCACCGTCGATGACGAAGGCACGCCCACGCAGTCCACGACGCTGATCGACGACGGGATACTGGTGGGCTACATGCACGACCGTCTCAACGCGCGGCTGACCGGCGCCGCCTCCACCGGCAACGGGCGCCGCCAGAGTTTCGCGCACCAACCCATGCCGCGCATGCGCAACACAATCATGCAGGCGGGCGCGGAGGACCCCGAGGACATTATCCGGAGCGTCCCCAACGGCCTGTACGCGGTGAATTTCGGCGGCGGGCAGGTGGACATCACATCCGGCAAGTTCGTGTTTTCCGCCTCCGAGGCCTACCGCATCGAGGACGGGCGCGTGGGCGCGCCGGTCAAGGGCGCGACGCTGATCGGGACAGGCCACGAAGTGCTGAAAAACGTGCGCGCGATCGGCGCCGACATGCGCCTCGACCCCGGCATCGGAACCTGCGGCAAGAACGGCCAGGGCGTGCCCGTGGGCGTGGGGCAGCCGACCCTGCTCGTCGACGGGCTCACGGTCGGCGGCACCGAGGCGCCCTGAGCCGCGGCGCGCCGTGCGCCCCCCCAGCGAGCGAATCCGCGACGCGGTGCGCGAGGCGCTGGACGGCGCCGCGATGGGCGCGCGGCGGTTCGAACGCGCGCGCGGCCTGCGACCGTGGACGCTGCGCGGCCTGCTCGACCCCAAACGCAAACAGGCCCCCTCGGTCGATCGGGCGGCGGAAATCTGCGGCGCGCTGGGGCTGGAACTGCGCATCGCGCCGCGCGCGGGCGCGCCCGCGCCGGCCCCTGACTCCCGCGGCGGCGGGAACGCGGCGCCCGCCGCGACGCGGCAGGTGGAGGTGGTCGAAGTGGCCGCCGCGGCGGGCGGCGGCGCCGAGGCCGACGATGAACGCGCCGTCAGCGCGCTGTCGTTCCGCCGCGACTGGCTCGACGCCAACGGCCTCGACCCCACGCAGTGCATGGTCATGCGCGTGCGCGGCGCGTCGATGGAGCCCACGCTGCCCGACGGGTCGCGCGTGCTGGTCAACCGCGCCGCGCGCCGCCGCCGCGCGGGCAAGCTGTATGTGCTGCGCACCGGCGACGGGCTGGTGATCAAGCGCGCGGGGCAGGGCGCGGACCGGCGCTGGCGGCTGGTAAGCGACAACCCGGCGCCCGAATACCCCGCCGTTCCCTGGCCCGACGACGCCGAAACGGTGGGCGAAGTGCGGTGGATGGCGCTGACGTTCTCTTGACCGCGCCCTCGGTGTCTGTACCGAAATGCTTGCCCCGCCGAAGGCGGGGCCCGGGACCGCGGGCATCCTGTCCGCACGTCGGCAAGCAGCGCGGCGTTTGCGGGGAGTGCGCGGCGCGCTTCCTGGGCGCCCGGGCGTCTCGCCCGCACGTTCCCGTGCGGCGCGGCGTTAGCGAGGAAGCGCATGGCGGCGCGCCCTCGGTGTCTGTACCGAAATGCTTGCCCCGCCGAAGGCGGGGCCCGGGACCGCGGGCATCCTGCCCGCACGTCGGCAAGCAGCGCGGCGTTTGCGGGGAGTGCGCGGCGCGCTTCCTGGGCGCCCGCCCCGTCCCCGCCCGCACGTTTCCGCGCCGCGCCTGCGCGCCCGGAAGGCGCGTTGCGGATCCCCGCGCGCCGGTATATACTCGGTCCCGTGACCGGCGGACCGGCGGTGGGGGTTTTGCCCGCGCGCGGCGCGGCGGGCCGAGGGGTGCGTTCATGACGAAGGTTCTGCGGCGGGCCGCGCTGGGCCTGGCGGCCGGCATACTCGGCGCCTGTTCGTTCGACGGCTTCGGGCTGACGCCCGACGCGACCGATCTGCTCGCGCCGCCGGATGCGCTTCCGCCGGTCGCGGCGGCGCCGGTCGCGGCGCCCTTGCCGCCGCCGGAGCCCGAGGCGCGGCCCGAGCCGGAGCCGCTCCCGCCGCCCGCCCTCGCGCCGCCGCCGGCGCTTGTAGCGGAAGCCCCGCCGCTCGCGCCGCCCCCGCCCCCCCCGCCCGCGGCGGAAGCGCCGCCGCTCCAGCCGCCATCGGCGCCGGGGCCGGCGCCGGACGCGCCGCCCGCGCTCGGGGAGAGGAGCGTGGCCGCCGGCGCGCCCGCGGCGTTCATGCGCCTGCACGCGGCCGCGCTCTCCAACGAACTGGCGGGGTTGTCGGGGCTGATCGACAGCCAGCGCGCGGAACTGCGAGCGCTGGCCGACGGCGTGGCCGAGTCGGCCACGCTGTACGCCGCGGCGGCGGAAGCGGTCGACCAGCGCTGGGGCGAGGGCGCGCCGCCCGACGACCCGCTGCTCATCAGCCAGTGGAGATCGGCGCAAAGCGCGCTGCGCGCGGTCGCCTCCGCCTATTCGACGCGCCTGCGCGAGTTGAGCGCGCGCGTGGCCGAAAATCGCGGCATGGCGGCCTATTTGTCCGAGTCGACCCGCGCGGCGCGGTCGGTGCGCGACGCGCTCGGCGTCGATGGCGGCGAGATCTCGGGCGTGGAAAGCGGCGTAACCCGCGTGGTCGGCGAGAACGACCGCCTGCTGGCGGATGTGAGCGAGATTCTCGGCCGCTACGCCGCCTATGTGGACGGCGCGCAAGCGGGTTTCCGCGACGGCGCGACCGCGCGCATGACCGATGCGGCGCCCGAACCGGACGCCGCGGCGCCGCCGCCGGCTCTCGCCGCGGTCGCGCCGCCGGTTCCCGCGCCGCCGCCGCCCCCGGCCGCGTCCGGGCGCGCGCCCGCGCTGCTCACCATCCGTTTCGACAACGGGGCGCCGGATTACGAAGACGCGCTTTACGAGGCGGTGAGCGCGGCGCTGGCGCGGCGTCCGGGCGCGCGCTTCGAGATATTGGCGGCGTCCCCGCCCGGCGGCGCGGCGGAGGCCGCGGGCCGCAACGCCGAGCGCGTCCTCGCCTCGCTGCTTGCCATGAACATGCCGGCCGAACGGATCGATCTGGCCTTCGCCACCGCCCCCGAAGCCGCCGCCCCCGAGGTGCGCCTCTACATAAAATGAGACCGCCCGCCGATTCGCACCCCCGCCGAAGGCGGGGCCCGGGACCGCGGGCATCCTGCCCGCACGTTCCCGCCCACCGCAGCGTCGGCAGGAAGCCGCGAGCGCCAGGCCGAGAGCTCCGCAACCGCGCGAGCCCCGCAGAGCCCCGCGGATCCCCGCCGCCCCACCCGCGCCGAAGGCGCGAACTTCCTGGGTGCGCGGGCGTCCCCGCCCGCACGTTCCCGCCCGCCGCGGCGTCGGCGGGGAGGGCGCGCCGTTGCCCGCCACCGCGCAACCCCGCCGAAGGCGGGGCCCGGGACCGCGGGCATCCTGCCCGCACATTCCCGCCCACCGCAGCGTCGGCAGGAAGCCGCGAGCGCCAGGCCGCAGAGCCCCGCAACCGCGCGAGCCCCGCAGAGCCCCGCGGATCCCCGCCGCCCCACCCGCGCCGAAGGCGCGAACTTCCTGGGTGCGCGGGCGTCCCCGCCCGCACGTTCCCACCCGCCGCGGCGTCGGCGGGGAGGGCGCGCCGTTTCCCGCCACCGCGCAACCCCGCCGAAGGCGGGGCCCGGGACCGCGGGCATCCTGCCCGCACGTCCCCGCCCACCGCGGCGTCGGCAGGAAAACGCGAGCGCCAGGCCGCGCGAGCCCCGCAGAGCCCCGCGGATCCCCGCCGCCCCGCCCGCGCGCCCAGGAAGCCGCCGCGAGTCCCCCCGCACAAAACGGTTGCCCCCCGCGCGCGGCATGGCGTACCATCCCGCCGCTCGCGGCATCCGCGCGTTGTCCGTTCCCGCCCAGGAGGGCCCCGTCATGACGATACCCGTTCCACGCAATGGGTTTGCGCCTGCCCGCGGCGGCGGCGGGCAAATTAACGTACCCCCCCCCCCCCCCCCGCGGCAGGCCGGCGCGCCCCGACCCCATGAGGACAACCATGATCGCACGGAGCTTCCCCGGAACCGCGATGCGCGCCGCCGCCGTCTTCTGCGCGGTCGGCCTGGCGATGTTCGCCGCCCCGGCGCAGGCGCAGCTGGCGCCGTTTCAGGCCCCCGTAATATGCGCCATGACAGCCCCGGACGTGCGCGCGGGCTATGGCCTGCGAAGCCCGCATAACCAGCAGTACACAACCGCCGCGGTCTGCGCCGCGAGGGCGAACAAGCCGGCGGGCGAGGCCGACTGGGGAGCCGTCCACTGGGACCAGTACGGAGGCGGGCGCACGCGGAACGGCGTGAGGTACTGGGACCATCGCCGGGGAACCTACTACACGGATCCCGCCGATCAGATAGTGGGCGAAAACACCCGTGAGAACAATGTGGAAATCACCGTCAAGACGGGCGTCAGGATCGCGGCGACCGGCCTCGCCGACATGCGCGGCTTCTGGGTCGACGGCGCTCTCAAGTTGAAGACGCACGGCGGCCCGACCTTGATCGTCGAGGAGGGCGCCACGATCGAGTTCAGCCGGACGCCGTCGTATTGGCCGGCGGACGACCCGAATCGCCCATCCGACGGTACCGAGCTGTACTACTCGTCCGCGAGGGAGGCCACGAACTCCCACAGCGGCATCCATATGAGCGGCAGCGGGTGGGCGCCCATAGCGCTCACGCTTAACGGCAACGTCGATCTCAACCCCCGGTTCGGCGGGAGCATCGGCCATTGGGCCGGCAACGGCTCCGCGATATGGGTCCATCTGACCGATTACGTCCCCATCTCCGAGGGAAGAAAGAATTTCGACGTCAATATCGTAATGGGAGCTAACAGCATCGTCCGGAACGTCGAGGGGTCGGCGGGCGGCAACGGCATGTATGTCGAGCAGAATGGCGAGGACGGCGATATCGTCATCGACCTCAGACCGGGATCGCTGCTCGACGTCTCCGCCGAGGGCGGCAGGGCCATCTGGGCGTGGCTTCTTCCCGGCAGCAATTTCGCCAGGGACTCGGCCCCCGACGCCGACGGCGACACCTATCAGTCGGGCGACGTCATCGTCAACGCCGGCGGCACGATCCGGGCCGCGGTCCGGCGCAGCCCGACCTGGAGCACCCGGCAGGGCTCGGGCATCAACGCCCGGAACTCCGGCTTGGGCCGCGTCCGCGTCGTGTCGTCGGGCACGATAGCGACCGTGCAGGGCCTCGCCATCGACGCGCAGGTACTCAACGCGGCGAACGATCTGACCGACGATCCCGAAACGACCGACACGATCGAAGGGCACATCGTCGACGTCACGGGCGGATCGGTGGAGACCCGCGGCGGTACCGCCATCTACGCCCTGCCGCGAACCGCCGGCGCCGCGTTTACCGTCCGGGTGGCCGAGGGCGCAACCGTGCGCGCCCAGGCGCTGACGGAAGAGGACTACGAAAACGGCGCGATTACGCAAGAACAGCTCGGCGCCAACGGAAACCGGTACATATACCCGACGCATGTCTATGGGTGGCGGACCGTCGAGGCGGAGCGGCCCGGCGCCGACGGCGAGACCACGACCGCGAACCTCCTCGAACCCGTAATGCACGCCATCGTGATAACTGGGCCCCCCGCCGGCGCCGGCGTGGAGGACCGCGTAATCGTGAACGGAACCGTCGAGACGATCGGCGCGAGCGCGCGGGACGCCGCCATCCGGATGCGGCGCGGCGGCGCCGTAACGGTCGGCCGCACGGGCGTCGTCAAGGCAGGCTCGGGCTTGGCGATCGAGGCCGGATACGCGCCGCCCGCGGAACCCGGCGAAGACTACGAAGCGCCGGAAACCGATCTCGCCGTCACGGTGGAGAGCGGAGGCAGGATCGAAGGCGATATCCGCATCGTCGACGCCGGCGCGCTGACGGCGAATATCATGTCCGGCGGCGCGGTTACAGGCACGATACACAACCCCCGGAGCCCGTTCGCGGTTGCGGACGAGGTGCGCATCGGGCGCATACTCTACGACAACGGCGGAACGGTAACGGTCGCCGGCGGCGGCCGGATTACGGGCGTCGAAATCGAGGGAACGCGGGAAGCGATCCGCGCCGGCGCGGGGGATTTGACCGTCACGGTGGCCGCCGACGGCGAGGTTGCGGGAAACATCGAGGGCCGCGGCGCCGGCAATCTGAAAGTCGCGGTTTCCGGCGAGGTAACGGGCGACATTGCCGAACGCGGCGCCGGCAACCTGGACGTCACGGTGTCGAACACGGTCGCCGGCGATATTCGCGGCGAGGACGCCGGCGAGCACACGGTCGCGATAGAATCCGCGGGCGCCGTCACGGGGACGGTGCGTTTGCCGACAGGCGCGATGACCGTCGCGGGCAAGGTCGGACGCATTTATTACGACAACGGCGGCGCCGTCACGGTCAATGCGAACGGCGAGATTACGGGCGTCGAAATCGAGGGCGCGCGGGAGGCGATCCGCGGCGACGCGGGGGATTTGACGGTCACCGTTCACGGCGAGGTGACGGGCAATATCGAAGCGCGCGGCGACGGCGATCTGACGGTCACGGTGTCGGAAACCGGGACGATTATGGGGGAGATATTCGGCCGCGGCGGCGGGACGCACACCATCGAAATCGCGGAGAAGGCGACGGTTGCAGGCACGGTGCATAACCCGAAGCGCGGGACAACCATAAGCGGCGCCGTCGGGCGCGTTCTGTTCGACAACGGCGGCGCGCTGACCATCGCCGCGAGCGGGCGCGTCTCGGGCATCGGCGGCGAGGCGATCCGCAGCGCCGCGGGCGACCTGGAGGTTACGGTCGCCGGCGAGGCGACCGGAAATGTGGAGAGCCGCGGCGGCGCTCTGGCGGCGACGGTAACCGGCACGGTCGAGGGCGACATACTGGGTCTCGGCGCCGGCGAACACACGGTCGCGGTGCGCGGCGGCGGCATGGTCACGGGAACGGTGCGCCTGGCGGCGAGCGAGGTGGATGTGGAGCACGGCGCGGCCGGGCGCGTGTTGCTGGACCGTGGCGGCGCCGTGAAGGTCGGCGCGCGGGGCCGGATTGCCGGTCTCGAGATAGAGGGCGTCCGGGAAGCGATCCGTTCCGACGCGGGAGACCTGACGGTGGCGATCGCGTCCGGCGGCGCCGTCGCGGGCGTCATCGAGGAGCGCGGCGCGGGCGGCATGACCGTGAACGCGGGCGGCAAGGTAACGGGCGCCATCCTCGGCAAGGGCGCCGGCAGGCACGAGGTTACGGTCGCCTCCGGCGGCTCGGTGACGGGTAACATTGTCGATATGGACGCGGGCGACCTGGTCGCGACGGTTGCGGGTTCGGTGACGGGTTCGATCGAGGAGCGCGGCGCGGGCGACCTGACGGTAACGGTTGCGGGCGCGGTTTCCGGCGATATCCGCGGCATGGGCGCCGGCGCGCATCGGGTCGCGATTGCGTCCGGCGGTTCGGTTGCGGGCGCCGTCGAGGAGCGCGGCGCGGGTGACCTGACGGTAACGGTTGCGGGCTCGGTTGCCGGCGATATCCGCGGCATGGGCGCGGGCATGCACCGGGTTACGGTTGCGTCCGGGGGTTCGGTTGCGGGCGCCATCCGCGGCGTCGGCGCGGGTTCGCACGCGGCGACGGTCGCGGGCCGCGCGGCGCGCGTGCTGTACGACAATGGCGGTTCGGTAACCATCGCGGCGTCGGGGACCATTGCCGGCGTCGAGACCGATGGGGTGCGGGAGGCGATCCGCAGCGCGGCGGGCGATCTGACGGTGGACGTGGCGGCGATGGGGACCGTAACGGGAGACATTCGCGGCGCGGGCGATGGCGATTTGAAGGTGGATGTGAGCGGCAAGGTCGAGGGCCGGATATTCGGCCTCGGCGGCGGCGAGCACGACGTTCATGTGAAATCCGGCGGCTCGGTCGAGGGTCTCATCCACTTGGCCGCCAGCACGGTGACGGTCGACGGCTCCGCACGGAGCATCCGGTTCGATCGCGGCGGCGCGGTCGAGGTCGGTTCCGAAGGACGGATAACGGGCCTCGACGGCCGCGCGGTTTACAGCGCGGCCGATGACCTGACGGTGACGGTGAACGGCGTCGTCATGGGCAGCGTCTCCGACACCGGCCCCGGAAACCTCGCGGTTACGGTTGCGAACGAGCTGACGGGCGACGTCATCGGCGGCGGCGGAGGCATGCATCGGCTGACGGTGCAGCCCGGCGGCGTCTTCAAGGGAAATGTCGAGGGCGTGGAGTCCATACTCGTGGCCGGGCGCGCGGAGGGAACGCTGGATGTGCCCGCGGGCAACGAGGTGACGGTCCCCGCGGACGGCATGCTCGTGGGCGCGGAGGACGCGCAAGGCCGCCGCGTGGCGGTCGTCGCCGAAACCGGCGCCCTGGACATGACAGTCGATGGCGCGGTGCAGGGCGCCGTCGAGGCGCGCGACGCCGGCGCGGCTTCGACCGTGAAGGTCGGCGCCGGCGGCGAAATCGACGGCAAGGTCACGCTGGCGGGCGCCGACAGCAAGATCACGGTCGATGGCGCGGCGCAGAGCGTCGATGTGCCCCGCGGCGCGGTGACGGTGGGCGAGAACGGGCGCATCGAGGACCCCGTCATCGGCGCCGAGACGGTAACGATACGTGCGGCCGCGGGCGAAACCGACGAGGAGGCGGCGCTGCGCGTCGGCGGCGGTCGCATCGACGCCGCAGGCGCCACGATTACCCTCAAGCGCGAGGGCCGTGTCGATTCGCAGGTTCGGATAACCGCCGATGGCCGTATCGAGGTCGGGCCGGCGGCGCGGCACCGCGTGTACGAGGCACTGCCTTCGGTGCTGCTGGCGCTGAACGCGCTGCCCGCCCACGGCGACCGCTTCGCCGCCGCGGGCGCGCCGCGCGGCGCGTTCGCGCACCTCGACGCTGGCGGCGGCGACCGCCATCCGGCCTCCTCGACCGCGCAGGCGCATCACGACTACCGCCGCTTCGGGTTCGAGGCGGGGTTCGAGGGCGCGGCGGGCGAACGCGGCGTGTTCGCGGTCTCCGTTCATCATGTGCGCGGGCGCGCCGATGTGGAGACAGACGCGGAGATGGATGCGGAGGCGGGCGGCGGCCGTGTCGAGATAACCGGCACGGGCGCCCGCCTGTCGGGCGCGTGGCTGCCGGCGGAGAACGTCTATGTGAGCGGTCAGGCGTCGGCGACGCTTTACGAGACCGACCTCGATTCGGACGTGGCGCTCGAGGGCGCCCTTGCGCGGGATCTTTCGGGCCGCGGCTACGCCGCCGGCGTGGAGATCGGGCGGCGCCTCGACTTGGGCCGCGTGACGCTGACCCCGCGCGCGGGCGCCGATTGGTCGATGGTGGAGATGTCGTCGTTCACGGACTCCGTGAACGAGCGCGTATCGCTTGACGCGGGCCGGCGCATAACGGCCCGCGCCGGCGTGCGCGCCGAGTCCGACGCCCTCCCCGGCGGCGCCGGCGCCATGTTCGCAACGCTGGACCTGGAGCGCGAACTGTCCGGCGCGATGGAAACAACAGCGGCAGACCGCCCCTTCGAGACCGAAGCGGAAGCGACATGGGCGCGCCTCGGCCTCGGCGCCGCCCACGAATGGGCCGACGGCCGCATAGCCCTCCGCGCCAACGCCGCCTACGCCGCCGCCCGCCACGGCAACCGCGACTTCAGCGGCAGCGCCGCACTCACCGTGCGCTTCTGACCGCGGAAGAAGCCGCAACCCCGCCGAAGGCGGGGCCCGGGACCGCGGGCATCCTGCCCGCGCGTTCCCGCCCGCCGCGGCGTCGGCAGGAGGGCGCGAGCGCCAAGCCGCGGAGCCCCGCAGCCGCGCGAGCCCCGCGGAGCCCCGCAATGCCCCGCACGTCGGCGCCCCGCGCGATGCCGGCGATCCTCGGGGGGCGCTTCGTTCGGCGCCATGTGCTATAATGACCGCCATGCGCGAGATACACGATGCAAGCTTTAAACTGTTTTTCGAGCATGAGCGGGCGGTCGCCGACCTGCTCGGGGGGTTCATGCGGCAGGCGCTGGGCCCGGAGTTCGATGTCTCCCGCCTCGACCTCGCCAGCCTCGAACCGGCGCCGGCGGAGTACGTGGACGAGGATCTGCGGCAGACGCGGGGCGACCGCGTGTGGCGGCTGCGCTACCGCGCCGCCGACGGCACGACCGGCTGGGTGTATCTGCTGGTCATGCTGGAGTTTCAGTCGCAGGTCGACCTGGACATGGCGGTGCGCGTGTATGCGTACACGGCTCAGTTGTATTCGCGGCTTCGCCGGGACGACCGGAAGAACCGGCGCGCGGGTCCGCTTCCGCCGGTCTTGCCGATTGTCGTTTACAACGGGCGTGCGCGTTGGTCTGCGTCGCGGGAGGTTCGCGACGAGATAGCGCCGGCGGGGGCTGCGCTGGAGCGTTTTCAGCCCCGGCAGGGTTACCTGCTGCTCGATGTTCATCGTCTGCGTCCGGAGGATTTGCCCGCGGGCAACGTTGTGTCGGCGCGTTTTGCGCTTGAGCACGGGGATCCGGAGTCTGTGCCGGCGGTTGTCGCGGCGTTGCGTCGGTTGCTTTCGGGTCCGGAGCATGCGAGTTTGCGCCGCGCGTTCGGGGCGACGCTTCGGCACATGCTCGAGGCGAACCGGTTCGGGGCTTCGGACGGCGCGCTGGCTGCGCGTTTGAGGCGGGTCGGGGATTTGGAGGATTTGGGGGCCATGGAATCGTTGTTTGCGGAACGGCTCGACAGTTTGCTTGCCGAGCGCGCGGAGCGCAGCGAAGCGCTTGGCGAGGCGCGTGGGCTTGAGCTTGGCGAGGCGCGTGGTCTTGAGCGAGGCGCATCGCGCGAACGGGCGCGCGGCCTTGAGCGCGAGCGTGCGCTTCTGGCGCGGCAGGCGGGCCGCAAGTTCGGGGCGGAGGCGGCTTCGCGTCTGGCGGCGGCGGTAGCGGGCGTGGACGATCCGGACCGGCTCGAGGAGGTCGGCGATGCGGTGATCGTGTGCGCGAGCGGCGACGCGCTGCTGGCGCGCGCGGAGGAGATCGCCCGCCGCCACTGACCGCGCGCTTCCTGGGTGCGCGGGCGTCTCGCCCGCACGTTGGCGACCCGCGCGGCGCCCGCCGGGGAAGGCGCAACCCCGCCGAAGGCGGGGCCCGGGACCGCGGGCATCCTGCCCGCACGTTCTCGCGCGCCGCGGCATTGCCGGGAAGGGCGCAGTCGTTACGCCCCTCCCGCCAACGATCGAAACTGTCGAGACGTGCGGGCGAGACGCCCGCGCACCCGGGCGGTCAGCGCCTGCGGCGCGTTTGCGGGCGGCGCGCGCTTCCCGGGACTGCGGGCGTCTCGACAGCCCCGAGCCCCGCGGATCCCCGCAATGCCCCGCAACGGCGCCCGCGCGAGCTTCTTGGGTGCGCGGGCGTCTCGCCCGCACGTTTCCGCCCGCCGCGATGCCGCCGGGGGAGGCGCAACCCCGCCGAAGGCGGGGCCCGGGACCGCGGGCTTCCAGCCCGCACGTTCCCGCGCGCCGCGATCCCGCCGGGGAGAGTCGCGGTCATCGCCCCCCGCCCCGAGGCGTTTGCGCCCGCGCGCCGTGTGTGGTATATTGACGACATCCGCGTGGTACCCATTTCCGCCGAGGAGCGCTCCGTCATGACAATGCCCCGTCCGTACCGAGGGTTTGCGCCCGCGCTTGCCGTGCAAATAAACGTACCCCCCCCCCCCCCCCCCCCCCCGCGGCAGCCGGGGAGCGCGGCGTGAGCGCGCGGGCGTTTGCGGCGGGGCTGCTGCTTGCGCTCGCGCTGGGAGCCGGGGAGGCGGCGGCGCAGAACGTGTGCCGCGGCGGGCCGCACACCGGCGGCGGGATCATCGTCTGCATCGAAGGCGGCAGTAGCGCGGCCGACATCCTCGTCGACCCGGGTAGCGTCAACATTACCGGTTACACCGCCAACAACCGGGGCATCAGGGTCGATCACGACGGTTCCGGCAACGCCGAGATTCGCATGACGGCCGGCAGGGTCGTAACCTTGGGGGACCAGGCGGAGGGCCTGCGGATCCAGCGCCGCGGGACCGGAAGCGCGATCATCCGCATGAGCGGCGGCTCCGTCGAGACGAGGGAGCCGAGCTCCCGTCTCCTTTATGTCAACCGCCTCGCCGGGGCGGGCGACATCGGCATCTACATGACCGGCGGCTCCCTCTCGAGCCAGGGGGGAGACGGTAGCGGCTTGACGGCTTCCATCGCCTCCGGCGCGTCGGGCAACATAACCGTCAGCATGAGCGGCGGCTCCATCGCGACGCAGGGGGCGAGCGCCACCGGCGTCAGCGGCGCCCACGCCGGGACGGGCAACGTAACCGTTAGCGTGAGCGGCTCCGTCTCGACGAAAGGAGCCTCCTCCGCGGGCGTCGCCGGCGCGCGGAGCAACGCCTCCTCGACGGGCGCCGTTGCCGTCACCCTCTCGGGCAGCGACACCGTCGTCAAGACAGAGGGCCACAGCGCCTACGGCGTCTCCGGCTCCGAGAGAGGGCAGGGCGACGTCACGGTTACCATGACCGACGGCCTGATCGAGACGACGGGGGCGGGGGCCATAGGTCTCAGGGGCTGGTCCGGATATCGGGGGGCGGGCGTCTCGAACGTGGCCGTCGTCATGGAAGGCGGCGCGATCCGCACGCGGGGCGGGAGCTATGTCAATATCATCCATTCCCACGGGGTTTACGCCGAGCGCAGCGGGGGGAGCGGCTCCGCCTCCGCGCGCATGACGGGGGGCTCGGTCGAGACGGCGGGCGACAACGCCAACGGGCTGCATGTTTACAAGTCGGGGTCGCCCGGAAAGGGCTCCGTCGAGATGACGGGCGGCGCCGTCTCCGCGGAAGGCCTGAACGCGCGGGGTCTCTGGGTACGCCATGACGGCCTCGGCTCCATCGAGATGACGACGGGCGCGGCGGCGGAAGTCGCGGCGCCGTTCGCCATCGGCATGGAGGGGCGGCTTACGAACGACGACAGCGCGGCGGGGCGCATCCTTGTGACGCATGCGGGCGCGGTCGAGGCGCCGGAGGCCGGCGTTGTCGCCTGGGCGCGGCGGTCGAGCGGCCACACGATGGGCGTGGGCGCGACAACAGCGGACGACGCGGCGCGGACCATGCCCATGATCCACGTTACGTCGAGCGGAACGGTCACGGTGGGCGCGCCGGTGAGGGAGGCTTTCATCCGGGGCCGGATCGCGGGCGCCGACGAGACGCTGTCGGCGGCGGAACAGGCTGTGCTTGCGGCGATAACGGATAACGATTCGGCCGCGCTGACGACGGCGCTGGCGGCGCTTCCGGCCGACGACTACGACGCCGCGTGGAAGGCGGCAGCGGAGGATCTCCGGCGCAAGCGCGCCGCGGCGACCGCCGCGCCGACCGGCGACGGCCCGCTGGCGCACGCGGCGGCGGAGGAAATACTGGGTCTGTCGCGCGCCGGCGTCCGCGCCATGGCGCTGTCCCACACGGCGATCGCCGATCGTGTCCGCGCCGGCGATGCTCTCTCGGCCGCGGAGCGCGCGGCGCTGACAGCCGTGTTGTCGGGCGACAGCAGCGGACTGACGACGGCGCTGACCGCCCTTCCCGACGCCGACTACGACGCCGCGTGGAAGAACACGGTCCGGCAACACGCGCTGACCTACAACGCCGGCGACATCCATGTGGACGTGACCGGCGGCGCCATCGACGCCGAGGGGAACGGCGTGGAGGCGCTTTACGTCGTTCCGCACGACAGCAACGGCGCCATCGCGGTCACGGTTTCCGCGGGCGCGCGTGTGACGGGCGGGGCGAAGGGCATTTATGTCCGCGGCGCGGGCGTCACGGCGGGCGTGCGCAATCAGACGGTGACGGTACACGGCGCCGCGATGGGCGGAACCGGCGCGGGCGTGCATCTGTTCGGCGGCGGCGCGGTGACCGTGGGCGCGGGCGGCGAAGTGGGCGCGGCGTCGGGCGTCGCCATCCTCGGCGACGGCGGCGGAGCTCTGACGGCGACCGTTTCGGGAACAGTGACGGGCGATATCCGCGTCGATGGCGGCGGCTCGTTGACGGCGAATGTCATGGCCGGCGGCGTTGTGACGGGCACGATACACGACCCGCAGACCGCGCTTGCGGTCGCGGGCAGCATCGGGCGCATTCTTTACGCCAGCGGCGGGACGGTGACGGTGTCCGGGAGCGGGACGCTGACCGGCGTCGAGGGCGTGGCCATCGAGAGCACGGCCGGCGCGCTGACGGTCACGGTGAACGACGGGATCCGCGTCGAGGGCGATGTCAAATCGGGCGGGACGCTGACGGCGACCGTCGAGGCCGGCGGCGTCGTGACGGGGACGATACGGGACCCGCAGGCGTCGTTCACGGTCGGGAGCGGGGCGAGTATCGGGCGCGTTCTCTACGCCTCGGGCGGGACGGTGACGGTGTCCGGCGGCGGGAAGTTGACCGGCGTCGAAGGCACAGCCGCCGAGAGCACGGCCGGCGCGCTGACCGTCACGGTGAACGACGAAGGCCGCGTCGAGGGCGACGTCGAGTCGGGCGGGACGCTGACGGCGACCGTCGAGGCCGGCGGCGTCGTGACGGGCACGATACACAACCCGCAAGCGTCGTTCACGTTTTCGGGCAGCGTCGGGCGCGTTCTGTATGCCTCGGGCGGGATGGTAACGGTCGCCGGCGGCGGGAAACTGACCGGCGTCGAAGGCACAGCCGCCGAGAGCACGATGGGCGCGCTGACGGTCACGGTCCGGGACGAAGGGCGCGTCGAGGGCGACATCGAGTCGGGCGGGACGCTGATGGCGACCGTCGAGGCCGGCGGCGCGGTGACGGGCACGATACGCAACCCCGCGGCGATGACCGTGGGCGGCAGCGTCGGGCGCATTCTCTACGCCGACGGCGGAACGGTGACGGTCGCCGGCGGCGGCGCCGTCACGGGCGTCGATAACGATGGAACGACCGAGGCGATTCGCGCCGACGCGGGCGATCTCGACGTCACGGTTATGGCCAATGGCGCGGTCACGGGCCTCGTCGAGGGCCGCGGCGCCGGCGATCTCGAGGTCGACGTCGCCGGCGCGGTAACAGGCGACATCGCCGAGCGCGGCGCGGGCGATCTGGAGGTTTCGGTCGCCGGAACGGTGACGGGCGGCGTTGTCGGCGAAGGCGCCGGCGAACACACGGTTACGGTGGCGTCCTCGGGCGCCGTTGCCGGAACGGTCCGCCTGCCCGCGGGCGCGGCGCTGACGGTCTCGGGCGATGTCGGGCGCGTCCACTACGACAACGGAGGCGCGGTAACGGTCAACGCCAGCGGCGAGATTACGGGCCTCGATATCGACGGAACGAAGGAGGCGATCCGCGGCGACGCGGGCAATTTGGCGGTGACTGTTCACGGCATGGTCGCGGGCAATATCGAGGCGCGCGGCGATGGCGACCTGACGGTTACGGTGTCGGAGACCGGAACGATTAACGGGGAGATCTTCGGTCGCGGCGGCGGCGTGCATACCGTCGAGATCGCGGAGAAGGCGCGGGTGTTGGGCACGGTGCATAACCCGAAGAGCGGGACGACGATCCGCGGCGCTGCGGGGCGCGTTCTGTTCGACAACGGCGGCGCGCTGATGGTTGCGGCGACGGGCCGCATCGCCGGCATCGGCGGCGAGGCGATTCGCGCCGACGCGGGCGCTCTCGATGTCACGGTTGCGTCCGGCGGCATGGTGACGGGCCGCATCGAGGGGCGCGGCGCGGGGGCCATGACCGTGAATGTGAGCGGCGCGGTGACGGGCGCCATCCACGGCAAGGGCGCCGGCAAGCACGAAGTCACGGTCGCGTCCGGCGGCATGGTGACGGGCGATATCGTGGATCTGGATGCCGGCGACCTGGTCGCGTCGGTCGCGGGCCGCATGACGGGCGACATCGAGGAGCGCGGCGCGGGCGACTTGACCGCGACGGTTGCGGGCCGCGTGACGGGCGACATCGAGGAGCGCGGCGCGGGGGATTTGACGGCGACGGTGACGGGCACGGTGACCGGCGGCATTCGCGGCATGGGCGCGGGTTCGCACACGGTTGCGGTGATGGCCGGCGGCGCGGTGACGGGCACGGTGCATCTTCCGGCAAGCGCGATGACGATTGCGGGCCGCGTTGGGCGGGTGCTCTACGACAATGGCGGTTCGGTAACGGTCGCCAGCGGCGGCTCGGTAACAGGCGTCGAGAGCGATGGAACGACCGAGGCGATCCGCGGCGCGGCGGGCGACCTGACGGTGGACGTTGCGGCGCGGGCGACCGTGACGGGCGACATTCGCGGCGAGGGCGACGGCGATCTGAAAGTAGATGTGAGCGGCAAGGTCGAGGGCGGGATATTCGGCCGCGGCGGCGGCGAGCATGACGTTCATGTGAAGTCCGGCGGCTCGGTCGAGGGTCTCATCCATCTGGCCGCCAGCGCGGTGACGGTCGATGGCTCCGCCCGGAGCGTGCTGTTCGACCGCGGCGGAACGGTCGCGGTAAACGCCGGGGGGCGGCTATCGAACCTCGACGGGCGGGCGGCGGTGCGCAGCGCGTCCGGCGACCTGACGGTGACGGTGAACGGCAATGTCGTGGGCAATATCGAGGACCTGGGCCCCGGGGCGCTGACGGTTGCGGTCGCGAACGCGCTGACGGGCGACGTCATCGGCGGCGGCGGGGGCATGCACCGTCTGACGGTGGCGTCCGGCGCGGAGTTCAGGGGGAATGTCCGTGGCGTCGAGTTCATCGCCGTGGGCGGGGATGCGGAAGGCATGTTGCATGTTCCCGCCGGCGGCGCGGTCGAGGTTGCCGCGGGCGGCGCGCTTGTGGGCGCGGAGAACGCGGAGGGCCGCCGCGTTGCGGTCCTGGCCGAAACCGGCGCGCTGAGCATGACGGTCGATGGCATGGTGCAGGGCGCCGTGGAGGCGCGCGACGCCGGCGCGGCTTCGACCGTGACGGTCGGCGCCGGCGGCGAAATCGACGGCAGGGTTACGCTGGCGGGAACCGGCAGCGCGGTCGAGGTGAACGGCGCGGTGCAAAGCGTCGACGTACCCCGCGGCGCGGTGACGGTGGGCGCCAACGGGCGCATCGAGGAGCCCGTCGCCCGCGCCGAGAGGGTGACGATAACGGCCGCCGCGGGCGAATCGGACGAGGAGGCAGCGCAACGCGTCGGCGGCGGGCGCATCGACAGCAGCGGCGCTGCCGTCGTCCTCAAGCGCGAGGGCCGCGCCGACTCGATGCCCCGGATAACCGCCGACGGCCGCATCGAGGTCGGTCCGGCGCCGCGCCACCGCGTGTACGAAGCTCTGCCTTCGGTGCTGCTGGCGCTGAACGCGCTCCCCGCCCATGGCGACCGTTTCGCTTCGGCGGGCGCGCCGCGCGGCGCGTTCGCGCGCCTCGACGCCGCCGGCGGCGACCGCCATCCGGCGTCCTCGACAGCCCAGGCGCATCACGATTACCGCCGCTTCGGGTTCGAGGCCGGGATCGAGGGCGCGGCGGGCGAACGCGGCGTGTTCGCGATCTCCGTCCATCATGTGCGCGGCCGCGCCGATGTGGACACGGACGCGGACACCGAGGCGGGCGGCGGCCGTGTCGAGATAACCGGCACGGGCGCCCGCATATCGGGCGCGTGGCTGCCCGCCGAGAATATCTATGTGAGCGCTCAGGCCGCGGCTACGCTGTACGAGGCCGACCTCGATTCGGACGCGGCGCTCGAGGGCGCGCTTGCGCGCGATCTTTCGGGCCGCGGCTACGCTGCCGGCGTGGAGATCGGGCGGCGCCTCGAGCTGGGCCGCGTAACGCTGACCCCGCGCGCGGGCGCCGATTGGTCGATGGTGGAGATGTCGTCGTTCACGGACTCCGTGAACGAGCGCGTGTCGCTTGACGCGGGCCGGCGCATTACCGCCCGCGCCGGCGTGCGCGCCGAGTCCGCCGCCCTCCCCGGCGGCGCCGGCGCCATGTTCGCAACGCTGGACCTGGAGCGCGAACTGTCCGGCGCAATGGAAACCACCGCGGCGGACAGGCCGCCCTTCAAGGCCGAAGCGGAAGCGACATGGGCCCGCTTGGGCCTCGGCGCCGCCCACGAATGGGCCGACGGCCGCATGGCCCTCCGCGCCAACGCCAACTACGCCGCCGCCCGCCACGGCAACCGCGACTTCACCGGCAGCGCCACCCTGACCGTCCGCTTCTGATCGGGCGCCCAGGCCCCGCCTTCGGCGGGAGTTGCGGGAGGCGCGCGCGGCAATTGCGTTGGGGCGGCGGCGCGGGTAAAATCGCGCGTTGCGAGGCCGCAGCGCGGCGCAAACCCGGAATCCGCTCATGAAGATCAACGGCAACGCCGTCCGCCCCGGCATGGTTATCGAGCACAAGGGCGCGTTGTGGCGCGTCGTGCGCAACCAGGCCACGCAGCCCGGCAAGGGCGGCGCGTACAACCAGGTCGAGCTGAAGCATTTGCGCGACGGCACGAAGCTGAACGAGCGCTTCCGCGCCGCCGAGTCGGTCGAGCGCGCGTGGCTTGAGCAAAAGCGCTACCAGTATCTCTACGCCAACGGCGAGGTGCTTACGCTGATGGACGGCGAGACCTACGAACAGATCGATGTGGACGCGGCCCTTGTCGCATCCGGGCGGGCGTTCCTGCAGGAAGGCATGGAAGTCGAGGTCGAATCGTTCGAGGACGCGGCCATCGCCGTCCGCGTCGCCGATACGGTTGCGATGGCGGTGGCCGAGACCGAGCCGGTGGTAAAGGGGCAGACCGCGGCTTCGAGTTTCAAGCCCGCGATACTGGAGAACGGCGAGCGCATCATGGTCCCGCCGCATATCGAGACGGGCGCGCGCGTCGTGGTCAACACCTCCGACGGCAGCTACGCCGAACGCGCGAAAGATTGAGCGCCATGCGCCCGGCGGTTGCGCAGTCGGCCGCGCGGTCGGCGCTCACGAACCTGATGGCGCGGGCGGCGGTGCGCGCGTCGCGCCCGTTGCAGCGCGATTTCGGCGAGATCGAGAATCTCCTCGCGAGCCGCGAAGGCGCCGGCGCGTTCGCCGCCCACGCCGCCGCGCGGGTGCGGGACGGCATCGCGAGGGAGCTCGCGCGGGCGCGGGGCGACTACCGCGTGCTTGCGCCGGAGGACGACGACCCCGGGGGCCCCGCCTGGCTGGTGGCGCCGCTCGACGGGCTGGCCAATTTGGCCCACGGGATACCGCATGCGGCCGTGGCGCTCGGCGCGCGCGCGCGGGTCGGCGACGGCGCCGTCAGGCTGGCGGCGGCCGTGGTGTTCGACCCCTTCCGCAACGAGCTCTACTGGGCCGAGGCGGGCGTCGGCGCCTATGTCGACCGGCGGCGCATCCGCGGCGCCGATCCCGCCGACCTGGACGCCGCCGTCATCGCGCTGGCGCCGCCGGAGGGACTTTCGCAGGCGCGTCTGACGGCCGCGGCGAGCCCGGCGGCCGTTCGCGTGACGGGCTGCGCGGCGCTGGACATCGCTTGGGTGGCGGCCGGGCGTTTCGACGGTTTCGCCGGCGCCGAGCCGAAGGCGGCGCCGGGGATCGGCGCGCTGCTCCTGCGCGAGGCGGGCGTGCTGACCGACAGCGCGGCGCTGCCCGGCGGCGGCGCGCTCACGCTGGCCGCGAAAGGCCGCCTGCTCGCCCGGCTCGCCGACCGCGCGGCGGGCCTCGCCAGGCCGTAACGCCGGGGCGGGCAAGGGATCCTTTCGGGGCCGGCCTCCACGGCGGGGCCGGCAAAACGCTCGCATGCCGGCGCACCCGGATCGAGACGGCGGCGGCGCCGGGAGATCGCGGGTCAGGCGGCTTCGACGTTGCTGCGGCCGCGATAGGCCAAGGCGCAATGTTCGCCGCAATAGGGGCGGCCGGGCTCGCGCTGGACGCCGCAGAAGTGGAAGTCCGGCTCGCCGGGGTGGCCGATCGGCCAACGGCACATGCGCTCGGTGAGATCGAGGGGGCTCGACGGGCGCGCCGCTCTCTCCGCCTCGCGCATGGCGTTGGAGTTATGCGACAGGCCCATGCGATTCGCCTTGCCGATTACCGCGTTGCGCGTCACGCCCAGCCTCCCGGCGACTTCGCGCGCGCTGCGCCCGTCGCTCCACATCTTCCGAAGTATGTCGCAGGCATCGTCAGTCCAGTCCATACGGCGGGTCTCCCCCCTCGCTCGTGCGCGCCCCGCGCGGGGACGCAACGTATCGCATATAATACCCGCGCGCAACAGCCCGCGCGCGCGATTTGCGCCCGCGCGGCGCGAAAGGAGGCCCGGGTATGGCGGAATTGTCGCCGAACGCGCATCTCGTCGGGGTTCCCGGCGGGCGCTGGCGGATGAATACGCCGGCGCTTGCGCTGGACCTCGACGCTCTCGAATGCAACATCGAGGCGATGGCCGCGCATTGCCGGCGCGCCGGGCAGGCGTTGCGGCCGCATGCCAAGAGCCACAAGTCGCCCGACATCGCGCGCCTGCAAATCGCCGCCGGCGCCGCGGGGCAATGCTGCGCGACGATTCGCGAGGCCGAGGCGCTTGCCGCGGCCGGCATCGGCGGCCTGGCGATAACCTCGCCGCCCGCCGGCGCCGCCAAGATCGCCCGCGTCATGGCGCTCCGCGCCCGGGCGCCCGACCTGACGGTCGTAACCGACACGCCGGCCCATGCGGCGGCGCTCGCGGAGGCCGCGCGGGGCGCCGCGCCGCCGTTGCGCGTCGTCGTCGATCTCGATGTCGGCCTCCGGCGCACCGGAGTCAGCGGCGCGGCGGAGGCGGTCGCGCTGGCGCGCGCGGTCGCCGCCGCGCCCGGCCTCGCCTTCGCCGGCCTGCAGGCCTATTACGGCCATGTGCAGCACATCGAGGATTTCGGGGCGCGCCGCGCCGCCGCCGGCGCGCAAACCGCGCGGATCCGCGAGACCGCCGCCGCGCTGGCGGCGGCCGGCCTGCCGCCCGGTCTCATCACCGGCGGCGGCACGGGCACGCACGACATAGACTGGCGCGAGGGCGCGCTGAACGAGCTCCAAGCGGGTTCCTACGTCTTTACCGACGTGCAATACGACGCCTGCGCGCTGACGGCGGAAGCGCCGCGCCCGTTCGCGCCGGCGCTGTTCGTCCAGGCGACCGTGGTTAACGACGTCCACGACAGCCACGCGGTGCTTGACGCCGGGCTCAAGAGTTTCGCGACCGACGGGCCGGCGCCGGTCTTCCGCGGCGGCGCGCCCGGGGGCGGCGCATCGGGCGGCGCGCCCAGGGGCGCGGCGTACCGCTATCTCGGCGACGAACACGGCGCGGCGGATTACGGCCCGGCGAACGCCCGCCTCGCGGTCGGCGACGTTGTAACCCTGCAAGTCCCGCACTGCGACCCCACCGTGAACCTGTACGACGCCTATCACTGCGTGCGGGGCGATACGCTGGTCGATATTTGGCCCGTCGCGGCGCGGGGCAACCCGTGAACCGCTTCGGGATCGGGCAACCGCTGCGGCGCAAGGAGGATTTCCGCCTCCTTACCGGCGCCGGGCGGTTCGTCGCGAACGCCGCGCCGCCGGAGGCCGCGCATGCATGGTTCGTGCGCTCGCAGGTTGCGCACGGGGATTTGCGCGCGGTCGATTGCGCGGCCGCGCGCGCCGCGCCGGGCGTTCTCGGCGCCTACGCGGCGGACGATATCGCCGGCGCGCTCGGGCCGATGCCGGTGACGTCGCTGCCGCCGCGCAACGGCGGCCCGCCCGCGGTCGTTCCGGAGCAGCCCATGCTCGCGACCGACCGGGTGCGTTTCGTCGGCGACACGGTCGCGATGGTCGTCGCGGAAACCGAGGCCGCGGCGCAGGCGGCGGCGGAACTGGTGACGTGCGACATCGCGCCGCGCCCGGCGGTCGTCGATCCCGTCGCGGCGCTGGCCCCCGGCGCGCCCCGCCTGTGGGACTCCGCGCCCGGCAATCTGTGCTTCGCGTGGGAGACAGGCGACGCCGGGGCGGTCGGCGCGGCGATGGAGCGGGCCGCGCACAAGGTGAGACTGCGCGCCGCCAACCCGCGCGTCGCGGTTTGCGCGCTGGAGACCCGCGCGGCGGTCGGCTCGTGGGACGGCGCCGCCGGTCGGTGGACGCTGCGCTGCGCATCGCAAATGCCGCATCCGCTGCGCGCCGAACTCGCGCGCGCGTTCGGCCTGCCGGAAGAACGCTTCCGCGTGATTATCGAGGACGTGGGCGGCGGCTTCGGCGTGAAGAACTCGATCTACCGCGAGCTGCCGCTGCTGCTTTGGGCGGCGCGCGCGCTGGAGCGCCCGGTGCAGTGGAGCGGCGCGCGCGCCGACGCGTTTCTTACCGACTACCAGGGCCGCGGGCGCGTGACGGACGCCGTTTTGGCGCTCGACTCGGAAGGCAGCTTTCTCGCCCTCGACGTGGATATCGTCGCCGATCTCGGCGCGCACCCCAGCGCGCGGGGGGCGATCCCGCCGACGCTGAACTCGGCGTCGTTTTCCGGCGCCTACCGCACGCCGGCCATCCGCGTCCGCGCGCGGGGCGCGTTCACGAACGCGGTTCCCACCGAAGTGTACCGCGGCGCGGGGCGGCCGGAGAATCTCCACCTGCTCGAACGCCTCGTGGACGCGGCGGCGCGGGAGCTGGGCGTCGATCGTTTCGAGCTGCGCCGCCGCAACACCGTCGCGCCGTCCGAACTGCCGTTCCGCACGCCGCTCGGCCTGAACTACGACAGCGGGGACTACCCGGCGATGCTGGAGCGCGGGCTGGCGGAGGCCGACTGGCCGGGTTTCGCGGCGCGGCGCGCGGAAGCCGGGCGGCGCGGACGGCTGCGCGGCTTCGGCCTCGCCAATTTCGTCGAACGCTGCGGCCACGGCGTTTCCGACAGCGCCGAGCTCCGCATCGAGGCCGACGGCTCCGCCGTCGTGCTCTCGGGCGCGATGGCCAACGGACAAGGCCACGAAACCGCGCTCGCGCAGATCGCGGGAGATTTTCTCGGCATCGACCCCGAGCGGGTGACGGTGGTCCAGGGCGATACCGACCGGGTGGCCGAGGGCCAGGGCACGGGCGGGTCGCGCTCGATACCGCTCGGCGGCGCATGCCTGGCCGCCGCGGCGCGCGAGATCGTGGAAGCCGCGGCGCCGCTCGCCGCCGAACTGCTCGAGGCCGCCGCGCAGGATATCGCGTTTTCCGACGGCGCCTTCCGTATCGTCGGCACGGACCGCGCCGCGGGTTGGGCCGATGTCGCCGCCGCGGCGGCCGAACGCGGCGCCGCGCTCGCCGCGACCGGGCGCTTCGACCCGCAGAACCACACCTATCCCAACGGCTGCCACGTATGCGAGGCGGAGGTCGACCCGGAAACCGGGGCGGCGGAAATCGCGCGCTTCACGGCGGTCCACGATTTCGGGCGCGCGCTCAACCCGGCGCTGCTGGCGGGGCAAATCCACGGCGGCGCGGCGCAGGGGCTCGGACAGGCGGCGTTCGAATCTGTCGTGTACGACGAATCCGGGCAGCTGCTTTCGGGCTCGTTCATGGACTATTGCCTGCCGCGCGCGGATTCGCTGCCGGCGATTTCGTTTACGCGCGTCGAGACGCCGTGCCCGTCGAACCCGGCGGGGTTCAAGGGCTGCGGCGAGGCCGGCGCGGCGGGCGCGCCGCCGGCTTTCGTCAACGCCGTCGTCGATGCGCTGGCGCCGCTCGGCGTGCGCCATCTCGAAATGCCCCTGACCCCCGAACGGATCTGGCGCGCCGTCCGGGAAGCGAAAGCAAAGGGAGGCGAAACATGATCGCCGATGGAGGCGCCGGCGGAATCCGGGCGCTGTGCTTCGACGTGTTCGGGACCGTTGTCGATTGGCGCGGCTCGATAATCCGCGAGGGCGAAGCGCTGGGCGCGGCAAAGGGAATCGACGCCGACTGGGCGGCGTTCGCCGACGCATGGCGCGCAGGCTACCAGCCCGCCATGGAGCCGGTGCGCGCGGGGGCGCGCCCGTGGGCCGCGCTCGATACGCTGCACCGCGAGATACTGGATGGCATCGCCGGGCGCTTCGGCCTCGATGCGCTGAGCGAGGCGGAAACCGCGCATCTCAACCGCGTGTGGCATCGCCTCGACGGCTGGCCCGACGCGCGCGGCGGCCTCGCGCGGCTTCGCAAGCGCTACATCCTCGCCGCGCTCTCGAACGGCCACGTGGCGCTGATAGTGAACATGGCGCGCCGCGCGGGCCTGCCGTGGGACGCGCCGCTGGGCGCGGAAATGGCGCGGCAATACAAGCCCCGCCCGGAAGTGTACGACACAACGGTGGCCATGCTCGGCCTGGCGCCGGAACAGGCGGCGATGGTCGCGGCGCACAACGACGACCTCCGCGCCGCCCGCGCCCGCGGCATGAAGACCGCGTTTATCGCCCGCCCCGCCGAATACGGCCCGCGCCAAACGACGGACCTGGCCCCGGACGACGACTGGGACGTCGTGGCGGACGACCTCGAGGACCTCGCTGCGAAACTGGGCTGTTGACGGCTCCGGCGCGCAAGCGCTTCCCGTGAGCGCGGGCGCCGCGCCCGTGGGTTTGCGCGGCGCCGAAATCCGTCGGGAGCGGCGCGCCGAGCGTAGCGCCCCGCCAGTGCCGCGCCGCGCGGAAACATGTGGGCGGGGACGCCCGCGGTCCCGGGCAGCCCCGCGAAAGTTGCGATCCACATACGGACGATATGCGAATCGAGCGCATGGCTTTGCTTCTCTGTCGCAAAGGAGCGATTCAGCGTGGGTTGCTTGCGGCGGTCGCCGGGGCCGGCCGGCGGCCCCGGGGCGCGAGATGTACAGGGGGGTATCCAACGGAGCCGGATATGTCGACAGGCAAGTCGATTTTGTGCGTCATACCGGAGGCCGTCGATGTCGATCCTTCTGCATCCGCTTTCCCATGCCGGCCGAGGCGATTCTCCGATGAACGGGCCGGGCACGATACCATGCATCCCTACCAGCTGTTTCGCAATTCGCGGAGCTTGAGGAACACGTCGCGGGGCGAGGGCTCGTCGGGCAGGTCGGGGAAGGCCTCGCGCAGGCGGGCGATCACGCTCGGGCTGCGCAGGCGGAAGAAGG
Source organism: Alphaproteobacteria bacterium (assembly GCA_965201115.1). Taxonomy (GTDB): domain Bacteria; phylum Pseudomonadota; class Alphaproteobacteria; order UBA7887; family UBA7887; genus JANQOH01. Next base: position 2,328,289 of record OZ241745.1, on the reverse strand, counting down.
CGTTGACCTCTTTCTCCAGCGCCAGCGTGGTGACCTTCGCCGCATGCGGGTCCTGCTCCGCCACCTCGTCGGCGAGGGCGCGCGCGCCGGCGTTGTCCGGCTCGCGGTCGAGCGTGAACGCCAGATTATGCGCGATATAGTCGTGGCCGGGATACACCAGCGTGTCGCCGGGCAGTTGCGCCAGCTGGCCGGCGAATGTGTCGTACAGTTCCGCCGGGTGGCCGCCATTGTGGCAGTTGCCCGCGCCGGCGTTGAACAGCGTGTCGCCGCAGAACAGCGCCGGGGCGTCGGTGCGCGACAGCAGGCATACATGGCTCATCGTATGCCCCGGCGTGTCGAGCGCCTCGAGCGCGACCGCGCGCCCCACCTTCACGACATCGCCTGCCGCCAGCCCGACGTCGATGCCGGGGATGCGATCCTTCGCGCCCGCATGGGCGAGCAGTTTCGCGCCGGTAGCGGCGATCATGGCGGCGTTGCCCCCCGTGTGGTCGCCATGCTCATGGGTGTTGAGTATCTGGGTTATCTCCCACCCTTCCGCTTTCGCGGCCGCCAAACACCGCCGATGGTCCAGCGGGTCCACCGCCAGCGCCTCGCCCGTCTCGGGGCAGGCGATCAGGTAGTTGAAGTTGCGGTAGGCGTTCCCGGTGTAGAGCTGCTTGACGATCATGATCATCCTCCTGTGTTCGGTCGTCACGCGGTTTCGTCGATCGGGTCAGTGTTGGCGCACTCGCGTAGAAAGGCCTTCAACGGACTGAGAGCGGGCGCGTCGAGGTTCCAGTGTGCGGCGACTCTGAAATCCCTGTTGCGTTCCTTCGGTCCGTTGCCGACAGCTTCGCAGTAAGCGAAAATCCGGGCCTTCGGTTTCGGAAGAACGTACTCCGGCGATATTTCCTTCAGACACTCCCGGTATTGAGTGAAGCATTCGTGTATCCGCCGATGCCGTTCGGGCGCCATCGCTTCCAGAATGGTCTCGATACTTCCCGGGCTCCGGTTGTCAGGGACAAGAAATACCCGGTCCACGGGAAGATCGAGCCGCTTCTTTTCGGCCTCGAACTCGTTCAAGGTTGCCTGCGCATCCTGATCTGCGTCGAGAACGACTGCGATTCGTTTCCCTTCATTCCGACGCCGATCCATACGCGGCTTCGCCGAGGCCAGTTTCGAAACGCCTCCGTCGATCTTTTCTATCGTGAACTTCGAAAGACCGAGGCGATGAAGAAGGACACAGAACAGAAGCTCTTCGTTGACTCCCTCAACGAATAGTGCAAATTCGATGGACATCACCGGATCTCGATTCCGTGCTTGATGCAGTGATCGAACTGCTCATAGCCGTATCTGTATGAACGCACACGATCTTTCCGATCTCTAGCCAAAACATAGCATGCTATCATTGATCGATATGCCTCGAATTCCTCTCCAAGTAAAACTTCTCGAAAACATGTCAAGACATCGATGCTATGGGCGGTCGCATATACCTGAATCCCATGGGAAACAGCCAAGCGTAAAATCGATTCGAGCACTTGACGGATGGCCGTATAATGGAGACCGTTTTCAATTTCATCTATCATAATGCTCCGGAAGTCGCGCAAGACACATTGCGCCACAATGTTCGTTGCAAGACCGACGCCATTGCCGAACATGTTCAACGGGAGCATTTCTTTCACACCGGTATCCAGATAGATAGTGTCTCCTCGGACTGTAACATCCTGGATCTGCGGGTCGATGCCTTCCAAAGACATCAACAAATCCTTCTTTCTTTTTTTTGTTATGATCTCGGCGATGGGTCCGGGTTCGTATCCCCTGCCTGTGCTGATCAATTGGCCCCGAATTCGCGTGCGATCGATAATTTCTTTAAAATTAGCAGGTGAAGCGCCGGGATCGAACTTCGGTTCATCTTCTAAAAACCGAAACTGGGCCTCGGCGGATAGCGGGGCGTCACCGGCCTCGGTGAACACTTCGCTTTTCCATTGCATAACTCGTTCTGCATCGGCTCCGAACGATGTCGATATATCCACAATCTTTTTTTTACCAGCCAAATTCGTGGTTTGCATTCCCTTGAGCGCCTGCATGCGCTGTCCCGGCGCCCATGTATCGGCCGACGAGAAGGAAACATTGCGGTGTTCCTCGCGCGATTTTGCGATCAATTCGATATTCTCATCGACGTTCAGGCCATGAAACGCTATGGCGAGATCGTCGAATCCTGAGACGGCAAGAAGCCGGTGGTTCTGCATATGCACCAGCGCCATCGGATGTGTAGCGCACAACAGGAATACGGCTTCAAGCACCGACGTCTTGCCGACGTCGTTCGCGCCGACGAACAGGTTGAACGCACCCAAGCCGTCGAGCTCGAGGTCCTCGAGCCCCCGGAAACGGCGAATCGTCACGCTGTCGAAATGCCGCCCGTCGTTCGGCAGGGCCTTCGGCCCCGAACAGGGCGCGGCGGCGGGGGTGGGTTCGGTTGCGGTCATGGCGTTTGCTCCTGCGCGGCGGTTACGCCGCGCGCCGCGAAGGCGGCGATGGCGGCGCGGCCGTAGCCGAGTTCGGCCAGTATATCGGCGTCATGCGCGCCAGGGAAGGGGGCCAGCGCGCCCCCGGCGGGCGTGCGGTCGAAACGCGCGGCGGGGCGCGGCTGGCGCACCGGGCCAAGCACGGGGTCGTCATGAAGCTCCACGATGCCGTTCTCCACCACTTGGGGGTCGCCGGGCGGTTCGCGGCGCCGCAGCGCCGGCGCCGACGGCGCCTGTTCGGCGTCGAGGCGCGCGAGGATCTCCGCCGACGGCCATTTCGCGATTTCGGCGCTCATGATCGCGCGGCGCTCGGCGACATTGGCGAAGCGCAGCGCCGGGGTTTCGAAACGCGGGTCGGCCAGCAGATCTTCGCGCCGCAGCGCGCGGCAGAGGCCGGCCCATTCGGCGTCGGTCACCGCGCCGGCGGTGATATGGCCGTCGGCGGTCTTGAACACGAGGTCGAGGCCCATCTGCCCGCGCGCGGGGTCGGCCTCGCGGTCCGCCCATGAGAGCGCCGACATGCCTTCGGGCCACAGACAGGAGATCGTGGCGTCGAGCATCGCCAAGCGGACGTGCCGGCCTTCGCCGGTGCGTTCGCGCGCGATCAGCGCGGTCATCTTGTCGGGCACGATGGTGCGCACCATGCGCGGTTCGCCGGTCGCGCGGTCGGCCTGTATGTCGGCCAACTCCGACAGCGTCTGGATCGCCGGGTCGTACACGCGTATGTGGGCGTAGGAGCCGTTCGCTGAAGCCGTTGCGTCCGGGCATCCGGTCCGCCTCTTGTTCTCGCCCATGCGGCGCGCCGCGTTCGAGACGCGCGACCGCGATCCCTTCGTTTTCGAGTCGATTCCACACGTCGCGCAGTTCCGGCGGGATCGAGCCGACGGCGATCGCGTGTTCGAGTCAGATGTCGTCGGCAACGGGCCGGTCGGAGTCATCGCAGGCGATAGTTAACTGTGATCGGGAACTCGATGGGGTCGTTGCCCATGCCGGTGGCGAAGTCGCTGAAGGGGGAGGAGCGCTGGACGGCGCGGACGGCGGCGCTGACCAAGGTGCGCGAGGCTTGCGAGTCGTCGAGGACACGCACTTCCAGCAGGTCGCCGTCGGGGGCGATGCGCAGCAGGAGGGGCACGGAGCCTTCCTCGCCTTTCTGCATGGAGACGCGGGGGTAGCTGAGGGCGGCGTTGCGGTTCAGCAGCTGAAGCAGCGTGCCGCCATAGTCCCCTATCGCGGCCATGTCGCGCGACGGCTCCGGGGCGGAGCCGAGCGCGGAGGCAAACGCGTCGTCATCGGCGCGTGCAAGACGCTCCTGCTCCGCCGCTTCCGCCTCGCGCTCGCGCTCGGCGCGGTCCGCGCTCTCGGCATCGCGGCCCATCGCGACCAGCGCTTCCGCCTGCTCGCGCGTCAACCGGCCCGTCGCCTCGTACCCTTTCGCCGTTTGCCACGCCCCCAGAGCCGAACGGGTCCGCGGTCCGAACGCGCCATCGACAGGACCCGGATCGAACGCCAACGAAGCCAACCCCCGCTGAACCAGCGCACGCGACGCGCGGTCCAACCCAAGCGCCGCCGCCGCCGCCGCCGCCGCGGGAGCCGCGGCAGGGGGGCGCGTCGGCGCCGAATCCGCCGCCGCGTCGATAACCGGGCGCTCCGGAAACGAACCGCCCGCCGCCGCCGCCAAAACCGCCGCCGCATCGCCGCGAAGACCGGCGTTTTGCAGACGCCCGAGCGCGCGCCGCGCCGCGCGCGTCATGTACCGGTCGAGATACGCCTTCGCCTCCAGCGCCGTCACCGACCCATCGCCGTCGGCGTCCCCCGCCCCGTACAGCGCATCCAGAAGATGGTGCGTAAACAGCCCGTGGCCCGCGGCCTCGTCCCACGACGCAACCTGATCCCCCGACGCGGCGGTCAAGACCGTGAGCGCGCGCGACGCCGATGGCAGTTCCGCCTCCGCGAACACCGGAGACGCCGAACGCACAAGCATCCCCCGGTCGCTGCCCCCCGAAAAACACGCATCCAGAAATACCCGAACCGAACGCGCCTCCTTGAGCTTACCGAGGTTCGCGTACAACACGTCTATCGGGTAACCGTTGATCTCCGCCGTGTTCGGATCGGCGTCCGCCGGCAGCAGGTAGCCCCGCTCGTCGCTCAGGCCCGGAACACCGTGCCCGGAATAAAAAACGACGACGTCGGAACCGCCCTCGGGGTCGAGATAACGCCACAGCATCCCGTTGGGACTGCGCTCGTTGCCGAACGCCGTCTCGAGCGCCGCCTGGCTCGCGTCGCGCAGATCGATGATGTTCTCCGGATCGAAGCCGAGTACGTCCAGCACGTAGAGCCGGAACGCCTCCGCATCGCGGTGCGCGTAGGACACCTCATGCACGTCCCGGTGTCCGTAGTTCCGGTTGCCCACGATGACCGCCACGCCGTTCGGGTTGGCGTAGTCCGCGGCCGCGGTTGCGCCGAACGCCCACGCCGCCGACACGAACAGCGCCGCCGCCCATGCGCGCAAGCGCACCCGCGGCCCTTTCGCGCCCGCTGCATTCATGCCGTCTCCTCCTCTCCGCTCCCGCGTGCGGAAACGCGCCGGCGGCCGCGCTGCCCGAGCGCACCGGCGACACACTACGCGACCATACATACGGCGCGCGCGCCCGAACGGCAACGCCCGATCCGCGAGTCGCCCATACCCAGAGCGCGCCATCGTCGAACGCTTCGCAACGCGCTTCGAAACCGCGCGCGCCCAACTCCACCAGGGCCTGTCCCGGTCCCGGACGCGCAAACGCATCGACGCCGTGTGGAAGCGCATCGGACGATTGAAGGAAAAAGCCGGGGAGCCGCCCAACGCTACAGCATTCGCGTCGCCGACGACGAAAGCGGAGAAAAAGCCACAGCCGTAACGTGGACCCGCAAACCCCTCGAAGGCTCCATGGCCACACATCCCGGCGTCTATTGCCTGCGCGGCAACATAACCGAATGGGACGAAGAAACCCTCCGGAGAACATACGCCACGCTCACAGATCTCGAAGCCGTCTTCCGATCCCTCGAATCCGAACTCGGCCCGCGCCCCGTATATCGCCGCAAACCGGAACGCGCCGAAGGCCATCTCTTCATATCCGTCATCGCATGCCGACTCGTCCAAACCATACGAAAGCAACTGCGCCGACACGGACTCCGCCACAGCTGGAATACCCTGAGCAAAATCCTCGAAGGACAGCAACGCGTGACCGCAACCTTCCGACAGACCGACGGACGCGCCCTCCATGTGCGAAAAGCCGCCATGCCCGGAGGCGAACAGAACGAAATCCACGCCGCGCTCGGCATCGACCCACAACCCGGAGGAACGCAAAAATACACCGCCTGAATGTAGCGCCGCTCGCGCGCCAAAACCAGCGTAACACGCCGATGCATAACAACTCGCCAAATACAGCGGTAAACTTGGGGTAGCGCACCACAATCCCGTTGTCAACAGATTTGTTGACAACGGGATTGTGGTCAACGCCCGCGGCGGCCCTTCCGTCCGGCGTTACGCGCCGTAGCGCACGGCGACCAGGCACAGGCCGCCGGGCGGGGCCGTCGGGCCGGCGGCGGGGCGGGCGCGGGCGGCCAGTATGGCGGGGATCGCGGCGGGGGGCGTCTTGCCCAGGCCGACGCGGGCCAGCGTGCCGGCCATGACGCGCACCTGATGGTGCAGGAACGAACGCGCGCGCGCGGTTATCGCGATTTCGGCGCCGCGGCGCGCGACGTCCAGCGCGTCCAGCGTCTTGACGGGGGATTTCGCCTGGCACGCCGCCGCGCGGAAACTGCTGAAATCGTGGCGCCCGACAAGATGCGCGGCGGCGGCGGCCATCGCCGCGGCGTCGAGCGGCGCGGCGACATGCCATACGCGGCCGCGATCGACCGCCGGCGGGGCGCGGCGGTTCAGGATGCGGTAGCGGTACTCCCGCTCGGTGGCCGAGAAGCGCGCGTGGAAACCGGGCGGCGCCTCCGCCGCGGCGAGCACGGCGACGGGCGCGGGGCGCAAATGCGCGTTTAGCGCGTTGCACAACGTGGCGGCGGAAACGCGCCTTTCGAGATCGAGATGGCAGACCTGCCCGCGCGCGTGGACGCCGGCGTCGGTGCGTCCCGCGCCGTAAACCGTCGCGTTTTCGGCGCAGAACGCATGCACGGCGGCCTCGAGCGCCGCCTGGATCGACGGCGCGTTGTCCTGCCGCTGCCAGCCGGCATAGCCGGTTCCGTCGTATTCGACCGTCAGGCGGTAGCGCGGCATCGCTCAGAGCAGGCGCGTTCCGGGCGGGACGGGGCGGCCGCGCAGGGTCGCGGCGGCGCTCATGGGTTTGCGGCCGGGGCGCTGGACGCGCAGGGCGCGCAGCGCGCCGGCGCCGCACGCCACGGTCAGCGCGGCGTCGAGGGTCGCGCCCGGCGCGACGTCGGCCCCGGCGGCCTCTACTTCTTCCGCGGCGAGCAGTTTCCACTCCTCGCCGTCGAGCGCAAACCGCGCGCCGGGGCGCGGCGCGAGCGCGCGCGCCTGCCGCGCGATTTCCGCGGCGGGGCGGCGCCAGTCGATAAGCAAGTCGGCGCGTTCGAGCTTGCGGGCGTAGGTCGCGCCCGCGGCGGGCTGCGGCGTTTCCGCATAGTCTCCGGCGAGCGCTTCGATAATGGCCTCCGCGCCGAGCGCCGCCAGGCGGTCGTGCAGCGCGCCCGCGTCGGCGCCCGCGGCGGGAACGGCGCGCCGCAGCAGCATGGGCCCGGTGTCGAGGCCGGCGTCCATGCGCACGATCGTTATGCCGGTCTCGGCGTCGCCGGCCATGACGGCGCGCGCGATGGGCGCCGCGCCGCGCCAGCGCGGCAGCAGCGAGGCGTGGATATTGAGGCAGCCCCGCCGCGGCGCCGCGAGAACGCGCTCCGGCAGCATGAGGCCGTAGGCGCACACCACCGCCGCGTCAAGGCCGGGCGGCAGGGTTTCGTCTTTCAGGCTTTCCGGCCAGCGGGTTTCGACGCCCGCCGCATGGGCCGCGCGCGCGACCGCGCCGGGCCGCGCGCGCCGTCCGCGTCCCGCGGGCCGCGGCGGCTGCGTATAGGCGCGCGCGATGCGGTGGCCGGCGGCGCGCAGCGCCTCGAACGCCGGCAAGGCGAACGCCGGCGTGCCCATGAAGACGAGGCGCAGGCTCACGGCGCAGGACGCGGGCGCGCTTTCCGCCTCACCGCGCGGCGAGCGCGAAATCGCGGTCGCGGCCGGGGACGGCGGCGAACAGGCGCTTGGTATAGTCGTGCCGCGGCGCGGCGAACAGCGCGGCGGTCGCGCCGGTCTCGACGATTTCGCCGCGGTACATCACGGCGACGCGGTCGCACACCTGCGCGGCGACGCGCAAATCGTGGGTGATGAACAGCATGGCGAGGTCGAACCGCGCGCGCACGCTGTCGAGCAGCGCCAGCACCTGCGCCTGCACCGAGACGTCGAGGGCCGAGACCGGTTCGTCGGCGACCAGCACTTCCGGCTCCATCGCCAGCGCGCGCGCGATGCAGATGCGCTGGCGCTGGCCGCCCGAGAATTCGTGCGGATAGCGCCCCGCCGCCGCGGCGTCGAGGCCCACGAGTTCGAGCAGCGCGGCGGCGCGGCGGCGCGCCTCCTCGAGCGCGACGCCGTAGTTGACCGGCCCCTCGACGATCGAGTCGCCCACCGGGCGGCGCGGGTTGAGCGAGCGGTAGGGATCCTGGAACACGATCTGTATCCGCCGCCGGTGGGGCCTGAGCGCGCGGCGGCCGAGCCGCGCCAGGTCGGCGCCGCCGAGCAGCACCGCGCCCGCCGTGGGCTCCACCAGCCGCAGCGCGCACCGCGCGACGGTGGTTTTCCCCGACCCGGATTCGCCGACCAGGCCCAGCGTTTCGCCGCGCCGCAGCACGAACGAGACGTCGCTGGCGGCGCGCACGGCGCGGCGGCGGCGCAGCCAGCCGCCGCCGGGCCACGTTTTCGAGAGGCCGCGGAGCTCCAGCGCCGCCGCCGCGGCGTCGCGCGGCTCGCGCGCCGGCGGGCGCAGGCTCGGCACCGCCGCCATCAGCCGCCGCGTATAGGCGTGGCGCGGCGCGGACAGGACGCGCTCCGCCGGCCCGGCCTCCACGATTTCGCCCGCGCGCATCACCGCCACGCGGTCGGCGATCTCGGCGACGACGCCGAAATCGTGGGTGATGAACAGCACCGCCATGCCGCGTTCGCGTTGCAGGCGCTTGATGAGCGCCAGGATGCGCGCCTGCGTGGTCACGTCGAGCGCGGTCGTCGGCTCGTCGGCGATAAGCAGCGCGGGCTCGAGCGCCAGCGCCATCGCGATCATGACGCGCTGGCGCTGGCCGCCCGACAGCTGGTGCGGATAGGCCCCGCGCAACCGCTCCGGCTCCGGCAGGTCCACCTCGCGCATGGTCGCGAGCACGCGCGCGGCGCGGCGCGGCGCGGGCATTTGCGTGTGCGTGCGCAGCGTCTCCTCGATCTGCCGCCCGACGGACATCACGGGGTTGAGCGCGGTCATGGGCTCCTGGAAGATCATCGCCATGCGCGCGCCGCGCAGCGCCCGCAGCCGCGCCGGCGAGGCGGCGCGCAAATCCTCGCCGAGCAGCGCGATGCCGCCCGCGGTTACCTCCAGCTGGCGCGGCGGCAACAGGCCCATCGCCGATTGCGCGACCACAGTCTTCCCGGAACCCGACTCGCCCACGACGCAGAGGGTTTCGTTCGCCGCGACCGACAGGCCGACGCCCGCGACGGCGAGCTCGCGGTCGGCGCCGGGGGGCAGGCGCACGGTCAGCCCCTCGACCGCCAACACCGCCGTCATGCGCGCAGCCGCCGCGCGATGCGCGGGTCGAGCGTGTCGCGCAGCCCGTCGCCCAGGATGTTGATGGCCAGCACCGCGAGCGCGAGAAACAGCCCCGGAAAGAACACGATCCACGGCGCGACCTGAAACAGCGCCCGCCCCTCGGCCATGATGTTGCCCCAGGTCGGGCGCTCCGGCGGGATGCCGGCGCCGAGAAACGACAGCAGCGCCTCGGTGACGATGGCCGATGCGCACACATAGGTGCCCTGGACCGCCAGCGGCGCCACGGCGTTGGGCAGCACATGGCGCAGCAGGAGTTTCGGCAGCCGCGCGCCCATCGCCACCGCGGCCTCCACATAGGGCTCCTCGCGGATCGAGAGCACGACGCCGCGCACCAGCCGCGCCACGCGCGGAACCTCGGGCACGGCGATGGCGGCCACCACGGTCGCGAGATTGGCGCCCGCCAGCGCGATCGTCGCGATGGCGAGCAGAATGCCGGGGATTGCCATCACGCCGTCCATGACGCGCATGGCGATGGCGTCGATCCAGCGCACATAGCCCGCCGTCAGGCCGATCGCCAGCCCCGCCGCGACCGCCAGCGCGGTGACGCACGCGCCGACGATCAGCGAGATGCGCGCGCCGTGGATCGTGCGCGTCCACAGGTCGCGCCCGTACATGTCGGTCCCGAACCAGTGCGCGCCGCCGGGCCGCGCCAGCCGCGCGGCGGGATCGAGCGCGGCGGGGTCGCCCGTCCACAGCCAGGGCGCGAACACGGCCGCGGCCGCCAGCGCGGCGACGATGGCCGCGCCGCACAGAACGCCCGGATGGCGGCCCGGCCGCATGGCCCCCGCGCGCCGCCCCGCCGGGTCCCATGCGACCGTCTTGAACGCCGAAATCACGCGCGCGCCGCCCTCAGTAGCGGATTCTCGGGTCGAACGCCGTATAGAGCAGATCGACCAGGAGGTTCACCGCCACGCAGGCCGCCGAGAACACCAGCACGATGCCCTGGATTACCGGGTAGTCGCGCCGCAGCACCGCATCGACGGTCAGCCGGCCGAGGCCGGGAATGTTGAACACGCTTTCGGTCACGACCACGCCGCCGATCAGCAGCGAGAAGCCGATGCCGATGACCGTGACGATCGGCGCGGCGGCGTTGGCCAGCGCGTGGCGCAGCAGCACCAGGCGCTCCGGCAGGCCTTTCGCGCGCGCGGTGCGCACGTGGTCTTCGGCCAGCGCCTCCAGCACGCTGGCGCGGGCGATACGCGCGATCAGCGCGATATACACCGCGCTCAGCGCCAGCGCGGGCAGGATCAGCCGGTGGAGAAACGGCCCGGCGCCTTCCGACAGCGGCGCGTAGCCCTGTACCGGAAACCACCCCGCGCCGATCGCGAAGACCTGGATCAGGATATAGCCGAGCACGAACACCGGAACGGAAAAGCCCACCACGGCGAACGCCATGACCGCGCGGTCGATCCACGTCCCCGCGCGCCACGCCGCCACCGTGCCGAGCGGCACCGCGACCGCCACCGTGAAGGCCAGCGTGAGCAGCGCGAGCGACAGCGTCGGCTCCAGGCGCTGCGCGATCAGCCGCGACACCGGCAGGTTGGAGAAGATCGAGGTTCCCAGGTCGCCTTGCGCGATCCGCCCGATCCACGACGCGAACTGGACGTGCAGGGGCCGGTCGAGACCGAGCCGGGCGCGGATGCGCTCTATGTCTTCCGGGCTCGCATAGTCGCCCGCGATGACCGTGGCGGGGTCGCCCGGGCTGAGATGCAGCAGCAGGAACACGAAGACCGCGACGATGCCCATGACGGGAATCGTCGCCAGCACGCGGCGCAGGACGAAAGCGAACACCGCGCCGCTCCCGCGCGGCCGCTAGCGTTTTTCTATGTTCCAGAAGAAGGGAACGGGGGATTCGATCATCCCGGCGAGCTCGTCGCGGTAGGCTATGGGATTGAACCATTGGCCGAAATTGCCGTAAGTAACGATTTCGTAGGCGCGCCGCTGCACCGCCTCCGCCAGCGCGCGCCGCTCGTCCGGCCCCGCCGCCCGCGCGAAACGGTCGCGCAACGCCTCGATCTCCGGGTCGCAAGGCCACCCGAACCACGCGCGCTCGAGACAACCCCCGGAAACCCCGATATTCGCGACGGGGTTGAGAATGTCGGCGCCGATCCACCATGTGATGAATACGTTCCAGCCGCCCTGTTCGACGGGGTCGCTGACGGCGCGGCGCGAGGTGAGCGTGCTCCAGTCCATCGCCTGAAGCTCCGCCTCGAAGCCGATCTCCCGCAACAGGCGCGCCGTCACCAGCGCCGCCCCGCTGTTGATCGCGATGTCCGTCGCCTGCAACACGACCACGCGGTGGCCGGCGTATCCCGACTCCGCCACCAGCGCCCGCGCGCGATCGAGGTCCCGCGCCGCCAGCGCCTCCGAACCCGCGGCGCTCTCGAGCGGCGTCCCGCAGCCGAAATACGCCGCGCAGGCCCGGTAATACGCCGGGTTGCCCACCGTCGCCTGCAAATACTCGGTCTGATCCAAGGCCCACAAAACCGCCCGCCGCGCCCGCGCATCGTCGAACGGCGGCAGGCGGTGGTTCAGGCGCACCCAGCCCTGAGTGCCCAGCCGGTCCAGCGTCCGCACCGAAACGCCCGGAGACGCCTCCATGACCGGCAGAAGATCGTGCGGCGGGAGCTCGAAATAATCGATCTCCCCCCCGATCAGCGCGTTCATCGCCGTCGCCGCGTCGGGGATGTAGTGCCATTCCACGCGCTCGACCTTCGCGACCTTGCCCCCGGCCGCGAACGAAGGCGGCTCGGCCCGCGGAACATAGGCCGGGTTGCGCACATACACCGCCCGCGCCCCCGGAACCCACTCGTCGGCGGCGAACATAAACGGCCCCGAACCCACGGTTTCGGGAACCTGCTCGAACGGGTCCGTCGCCGCCAGCCGTTCGGGCATCATGAACGGCACGTTGGACGAAATCTTGCCGAGCGATTGCAGCACCAGCCCGTAAGGCGCCGCCAGCGTGAGCGCGAATGTGCGGTCGTCGATGACGGCGAGGCTTTCGGTTGCGTCCATGAGCTTTTGGCCCATGCCGTCGCGGGCGCCCCAGCGGCGGATGGAGGCGACGCAATCGGCGGCGGTCACCGGCGCGCCGTCGTGCCACGCGAGGCCCTCGCGCAGGCGGAAGGTCCACGCGAGGCCGTCGGCGCTGACGGTCCAGTCCTCGACCATCTGGGGCCGGGGCCGGAGGTTTTCGTCGAGCGCGAACAGCGTGTCGTAGATCATGTAGCCGTGGTTGCGGCTGATATAGGCGGTGGTCCATATGGGGTCGAGGTTCTTGAGGTCGGCGTGCGGAACGATGCGCAAGACCGCCCCGTCCTGCGCCCCCGCGCCCCCCGCCGCGCCCGCGAGCACCGCCGCCAGCGCCGCCCACGCCCCCGCCGCCAACCGCGCCATTCCCATCATCGCCCCGCCTCCCCGGTGACTGCCGCGGCCCCAATACACACCATCCCCCCGCCCCTTGGCAACCGCCCGCCGCGCCGGCGCCGCCGCCCGGGACCGCGGGCGCCCCGACCGCACATCGGCGGCGAGACTGGCGAGAGTGCGCGGGCAGGATGCCCGCGGCGTCCGGATCGCGCCCCGGAGACAACTGCCCAGTCCATGCCGACGGCTACCCGTCGGTATCGATAGCCAACGGTATTAGACAACAACACTCGACCATCGTACCCTCGTGGCCAAGCACGGCATGGATACGGGCGGGATGCCATGGACCTTTCGAACGACGCCCGCGCCGCCGGGCGCCAATGAGTACTTGGTACGCGCATAGCAGCGGCGGCGATGATCGTCGGGACTGGCATATCCTGTCCGCTCATCTCGAAGAAACAGGCAAGCGGGCCGCCGCCTTTCTCGAATCGGCCGGCTGCGCCGATTTCGGGCGCGCGGCAGGCCTGTTGCACGACGTCGGAAAATACACGGCCGAATTCAGGAAGCGGCTCGCCGGCAACCCCGGTCGTGTCGATCACTCGACCGCCGGGGCGCAAATCGCGATGGAGCGCTACGGCGGGCGGATCGGAAAAATCCTGGCGTTTTGCGTGGCGGGCCACCACGCGGGCCTCGCCGACGGCGTATCCGGCGGAAAAGGCCGAATCGCCGCTCTGGAGGATCGTCTTTCGAAGCGGGTTCCGAAACCCGACCCCGCGTGGCGGCGCGAGATCGCGCTGCCGGAACCGAAAATGCCGCTCATGAAACCCCGCGACCGGGAAGGCGGGGCCTTCGGCGCGGCTTTTCTCACGCGCATGGTGTTTTCCGCCCTTGTGGACGCCGACTATCTCGACACAGAAGCCTATTTCGCCCGGCTTGACGGCGATGATCCGATGCGCGGGAGCCATCCGCCCATCGAAGAATTGGCGGCGCGGCTCAACGCGTATCTTCGCGAGCTTGCGGCCGGCGCCGAACCCGGTGCGGTGAATGCCGCCCGCGCCGAGGTGCTGAAGCATGCATGGGAGAAGGCAGCGGCCGCGCCGGGCTTGTTCACGCTCACCGTTCCGACCGGCGGCGGCAAGACGCTTTCGTCGCTGGCGTTCGCGCTGCGCCACGCCGCGCGCCACGGCATGGAGCGCGTCATCTACGTCATCCCGTTCACGAGCATCGTCGAGCAAACCGCCGCGGCGTTTCGCGAGGCGCTCGGCGAGGGCGCGGAAACCGACTTTGTAATCGAGCACCACAGCGCGTTCGACGAAGACCGTATCGGCAGGCGCGAAGCGAGGGACAAGCTGCGGTTGGCGATGGAGAACTGGGATGCGCCGGTCGTCGTCACGACCGCCGTACAGTTCTTCGAAAGCCTGTTCGCCAACCGCCCGTCGCGCTGCCGGAAGTTGCACAACATTGCGAACAGCGTGGTCATTCTCGACGAGGCGCAAACGTTGCCCCTGAAACTGTTGCGGCCGTGCGTCGCCGCGCTCGACGAGCTGGCGCGCAACTGGCGAACCACCGTCGTTCTCTGCACCGCCACGCAACCCGCCTTGGGCAAGGCGGACGGTTTTACCGGCGGCTTCGCCGACATGCGCGAAATCGCGCCCGAACCCGAACGCCTGTACCGAACGCTCAAGCGCGTCGCGATAAGCGACCGGGGCAGAGTGGACGACGACGAGCTGTCGGCGCAATTGCGCGCTGCCTCGCAGGTCCTTTGCATCGTCAACACGCGCCGTCACGCGCGCGAACTCTACGAACTCATCCGGGAGGCCGAAGGCGCCCGGCACCTGACGACATGCATGTGCGCCGCCCATCGACGCGACGCGCTGGACGCCGTGCGCATCGATCTGAAAAACGGGGCGCCGGTACGGCTCGTTGCAACGTCATTGATCGAGGCCGGAGTCGACGTGGATTTTCCGGTCGTTTGGCGCGCCTGGGCCGGCCTGGAATCGATCGTACAGGCTGCCGGGCGCTGCAACCGCGAAGGCCGCGCCCTTGCGGGCGAGGTCTTCGTATTCGACCCGGGCGAAAGCGCGGGCCGCAAACCGCCGCCCGAGGTAGCGCAGTTCGCCGATGCGGCCCGGGCCGTCATGCGCCGTTGCTCCGCGCTGGATTCGCCTGAGGCGATTCGCGATTACTTTGGCGAACTGTATTGGACCAAGGCAGACGAACTCGACGCCAAGCGGATACTCCGGACGATTGCCGAAAGATTGCGGAAACTCGACTTCCCGTTCGAATCCGTGGCGGCGAAGTTCCGGATGATCGAAACCGACATGATTCCGGTGATCGTGCCTTACCGCGGCCCTATGGAGCGCGGAAGCGAGGCCGAACGCTTACTCGGCAAACTGCAATCGGTCGAGAGGCCGGGCGGAGTCGCGCGGCGCCTGCAGCCCTATACCGTGCCCGTCCCGCGGCGTGTGCAAAACGCGCTCGTCGAATCCGGCGCCGTCGAATTCGTGAACGAAAAGAAATTTGGACGGCAGTTCGCCGTACTGCGCAGTCTCGATCTCTACCGTCCCGACACTGGCCTGACGTGGGACCGACCGGTGTTTCTCGACTCGGAATCGTTGGTCGTTTAGAGCTGGTGCCCCCTCCCCCGCGCGGGGGGGGGGGGGGGGGCGGCCCTGGGCGGCCCTGGGCGGCCCTGGGCGCCGGCGAGATTTTCATCGACCTGCTCGTTTCAATCCGCGCCCCCCGCGCGGGGGGGGGGGGCGGCCGGTGCGCGCCTTCCCAACGGTCTTTCTTCACGCGGTTTCAATCCGCGCCCCCCGCGCGGGGGGGCGGCGCGCCGAGACACGGCAGTACCCCTCGACCGCGCTGTTTCAATCCGCGCCCCCCGCGCGGGGGGGCGGCGCGCCGCGAAGGCCGAGGGCGCGGCGATCGACGGCGAGTTTCAATCCGCGCCCCCCGCGCGGGGGGGGGCGGCATGCGCCGGTGGGTAACTGCGCCTTCGGTAATACGGTTTCAATCCGCGCCCCCCGCGCGGGGGGGCGGCATGCGCCGGTGGGTAACTGCGCCTTCGGTAATACGGTTTCAATCCGCGCCCCCCGCGCGGGGGGGCGGCCCGCCTGGCATTCGTTCGCTTCCTGTTCTTTCTCATGTTTCAATCCGCGCCCCCCGCGCGGGGGGGCGGCCGACGCGCGTCACGCGCCCATTTAGGCCGTTTATGGTTTCAATCCGCGCCCCCCGCGCGGGGGGGGGGGGGGCGGCACGCCGCTAACATGAACGAGATGGTAGCGGAAAAGGTTTCAATCCGCGCCCCCCGCGCGGGGGGGCGGCAATACAGGGCGGGGCGCCGCCCGGAAGCGCAGGCGTTTCAATCCGCGCCCCCCGCGCGGGGGGGCGGCCGGCGGCGGCGCGGCTCGAGGCGCGCGGCGCCACCGTTTCAATCCGCGCCCCCCGCGCGGGGGGGCGGCCGGCGGCGGCGCGGCTCGAGGCGCGCGGCGCCACCGTTTCAATCCGCGCCCCCCGCGCGGGGGGGCGGCCCCTTGGCGAGTTTGGCGTTGCCGGCCGGGTCCGAGTTTCAATCCGCGCCCCCCGCGCGGGGGGGCGGCCCGATGGCGCCGTACTTCATCAGCACGCCGCGAAATGTTTCAATCCGCGCCCCCCGCGCGGGGGGGCGGCATATCGCTTCCGACCGCGAATTCGCGCCTCGAAGCGTTTCAATCCGCGCCCCCCGCGCGGGGGGGCGGCCTGGTGCGCCGGCCCGCGCCGCAGTCGTATCTGGTTTCAATCCGCGCCCCCCGCGCGGGGGGGCGGCCCGCGCCGCCGAGACAGCTGCCGCCGCGGGCGGTGTTTCAATCCGCGCCCCCCGCGCGGGGGGGCGGCATTATCGCTTTCGTCTTTGGAAAGAAGAAGATAATGTTTCAATCCGCGCCCCCCGCGCGGGGGGGCGGCTCCCGGTCTATCCCCGCGTGTGCGGGGAACAGGTAACGTTTCAATCCGCGCCCCCCGCGCGGGGGGGCGGCCCGGATTTCGTAAGAAAATCCTTCACTTTCCAGTTTCAATCCGCGCCCCCCGCGCGGGGGGGCGGCAATCTCGCCTTCGATCTCGCACTGCCCGACGACTGGTTTCAATCCGCGCCCCCCGCGCGGGGGGGCGGCCGAACCCGCCGACCGCCGTTTCCAGCTGTTCGTGTTTCAATCCGCGCCCCCCGCGCGGGGGGGCGGCCCTTTGCGACAGCCGAATTTCCCTGTCGGGAAGCGTTTCAATCCGCGCCCCCCGCGCGGGGGGGCGGCAGTTTATCGCGAATGGAAACCATCAGGGTTTCCGGGGTTTCAATCCGCGCCCCCCGCGCGGGGGGGCGGCCTGATACCGACAACGCCATCTCCTTTCTCAACATGTTTCAATCCGCGCCCCCCGCGCGGGGGGGCGGCACCGTCCTTCGTTCGCAAAAGCCATTGCGCAAAGTTTCAATCCGCGCCCCCCGCGCGGGGGGGCGGCTCGCCGCCACCGGCTGCAGATCGATCGCGGAAATGTTTCAATCCGCGCCCCCCGCGCGGGGGGGCGGCGCTGGCGGCGGGCTCCACGGCGGCGGAACTCGCGCTCGTTTCAATCCGCGCCCCCCGCGCGGGGGGGCGGCCAGCCGCCCGCCGCGCCGCCGGAGAAACGAAATGTTTCAATCCGCGCCCCCCGCGCGGGGGGGCGGCAACGGGCCGCTCCCGCTGTACCTCTCCGATAGCGGGTTTCAATCCGCGCCCCCCGCGCGGGGGGGCGGCGGGGCGGCCGACTGGGAAGTGGGCGTGGCGCGCACGTTTCAATCCGCGCCCCCCGCGCGGGGGGGCGGCCGGTGTGACCGTCACCGTTCAGGACCTGCTGCGGGCGTTTCAATCCGCGCCCCCCGCGCGGGGGGGCGGCCCCCCGGAGCGCGCTGCGCCCGGTTGGTTGAGAAGCTGTTTCAATCCGCGCCCCCCGCGCGGGGGGGCGGCCGCCGCGGCGGAGCAGCCTGGTGACGACCATCACGTTTCAATCCGCGCCCCCCGCGCGGGGGGGCGGCCCCGGCGGCCGCTTCGGTCTAATTGTTCCGATATGCGTTTCAATCCGCGCCCCCCGCGCGGGGGGGCGGCCCGAAATCGAATGCGTTATCGCTCGCGGTACGTGGTTTCAATCCGCGCCCCCCGCGCGGGGGGGCGGCGCCGCCCCGTGACCCCCCCGCCGGCCAGGTCGTGCGTTTCAATCCGCGCCCCCCGCGCGGGGGGGCGGCGCCGCCGCCACCCATCGGCGCGATCGACGTAGGTGTTTCAATCCGCGCCCCCCGCGCGGGGGGGCGGCGATGGGCCGCCGCCCCAACCGAGGAGAAAAAAATGTTTCAATCCGCGCCCCCCGCGCGGGGGGGCGGCCGGCACCCGCGCCAGCAGTTGCGGCGGCTACGTGGTTTCAATCCGCGCCCCCCGCGCGGGGGGGCGGCCCCGGGAATCTATATCACTAACTGTGACCGGAACGTGTTTCAATCCGCGCCCCCCGCGCGGGGGGGCGGCCGCCGTCGTTCCGAATCGACCGCATAACCACCAGTTTCAATCCGCGCCCCCCGCGCGGGGGGGCGGCCTCGCCTGCAATCCCGCTTCCGCCGCCTTTTGATGTTTCAATCCGCGCCCCCCGCGCGGGGGGGCGGCGATAAACACGCGCAGCATGTCGAGCGCGGGGCCGGTTTCAATCCGCGCCCCCCGCGCGGGGGGGCGGCCGCCGGCCGCGGCGTAGCCGCGAACCCGGGGCGAGTTTCAATCCGCGCCCCCCGCGCGGGGGGGCGGCTGCCCCGCGTCATGGCGCGGCGCACGCACCGCCTGTTTCAATCCGCGCCCCCCGCGCGGGGGGGCGGCACGGGCGCCCCGTGCCGCGCGCGGACTGGGCGCGGTTTCAATCCGCGCCCCCCGCGCGGGGGGGCGGCCCGGCGAATGCGCGATGACCACGCCGGCACCCGGTTTCAATCCGCGCCCCCCGCGCGGGGGGGCGGCGCCGTCATCTCCTGGACGTACGCCCGATCCACCGCGTTTCAATCCGCGCCCCCCGCGCGGGGGGGCGGCCGGGAAAGCCGCTTTCCGCGCCTCCGCGCGATCCAGTTTCAATCCGCGCCCCCCGCGCGGGGGGGCGGCCCGACGAACACGGAGACGTGGAGGGGCTCGAGAGGGTTTCAATCCGCGCCCCCCGCGCGGGGGGGCGGCCCCCGCGCCCGGGCGCGATCTCGAGTGAAGAAGAGTTTCAATCCGCGCCCCCCGCGCGGGGGGGCGGCGCCGGCGCCATCCGCTGCAACGCCCAGCTGCAGGGTTTCAATCCGCGCCCCCCGCGCGGGGGGGCGGCCCTCTCCCCGGGGGGCGCCGCCGCCCGTGCGCTGGTTTCAATCCGCGCCCCCCGCGCGGGGGGGCGGCGCGCGCGCCGCCGCGCAACAGATCCGCGACGGAAAGTTTCAATCCGCGCCCCCCGCGCGGGGGGGCGGCGGCGATAGTATATTCGATTGTTAAACACCGGGCAATCGGCCGATTTCCGCGAATCGTCGGGTCCAGCGGCGCCGATGCCGCCCCGATCTCGGGGCGCGCGGCCAGTATTACGGAAAATCAGCGGGTTGCAAGTGCGCGAACCTGCTGACGCCCGTGCGGTCGCTTCCGGTTCGCGCGGGTCAAATAACCAGCGGGCCGTCGGGATCGTAGGTCTGCTTGGCTCCGACGTGTTCGACTCGCCCGCGCCAATTCGCGCCGAGCCGGTAGAATCGCAGGCTGTCCCTTTCGATATCGATTTCGGCGACGAGACGCTCGCGCAGCGCGGTCCACTGCGCCGGGTCGACCTGGCATTCGAACAACGAATACTGCACCCGCTGTCCATAGTCGCCACACAGGCGCGCGACGCGGCGCAACCGCCGCTTCCCGGCCGAATCGACGGTAGATACGTCATAGGCGACGAGCATCAACATCGGCGGTCTATCGCCAAAGAAAGGGCGGGTAGCCGTCGAGATCTCCGCGAAGGCGCCTCGCCAACAATGCAGCTTGAAGGAACGGCACAAGGCCGAACGTAGTGCGCTCCTTGAGGAAGGGATGCACGAGTTCGTCTTTCTTGCGATCCTGCCAGGCAACGAGCACGGCTTTACGCGGTTTCGCGCGCAACGATACAGCTCCGCCCGTCGCGGTCTCGAAATCGTTCGGCGACAGTTGGCGGCGGTTGATCAGCGACAGTGCCAAGCGGTCGGCGAGGACCGGGCGGAGTTCTTCCATCATGTCGAGCGCGAGGCTGGGCCGGCCCGGACGCTCCCGGTGCAGAAAGCCCACAGCGGGATCGAGACCCGTGGTTTCCAGGGCCGATCGGCAATCGTGGACCAGGAGCGTGTAGAGAAACGACAGCAGCGCGTTAACCGGATTCAGCGGCGGGCGGCGGGAGCGTTTGCCAAACGCATAAGCGGGATCCTCGTTTCGCACAAGATGTTGGAACACGTCGTAATAGACCCGAGCGGCCTCGCCCTCGACGCCGCGAACGGAATCGGTCGCGGTCGCGCGCGCGCACCGCCGGGCGGCGTCGCCCAAGCGCTTCTCGGCGCTTTCGAGGCGCTCGCGCGCTTCCGGCGTCATGGCGGCGCCGTGATCGCGCAGGGCGCGGCGGACCACCGTGCGTTGGTTGAGCGCCTTGCCAACGACAATGTTGCGGGCCAGGGCGGCGCTTTCCTCCGGTTCGTCGGCGCTGCGGTACTGCGTTCGGCGCAACAGGACGTTGCCCGATACGGGGCCTTCGACGCGGGCAAGGAACCGCCCCGCCCGGCTCATGAATGAAACACAGACGCCGCGTTCGGCGCAGTGGCCCAGCAGCGGAGGGGTCGCGCCTTGCACGCCGAAGCACACTATGCCGCCGAGCAAATGTACCGGGACGCGACCGCGTTCGGCGCTTTCGGCCCGAACGACGACGTTTTCGCCGTCCTTATGCAGCCAGGCGTTTTCCACGGTAACGTACAGCGTGTTGAGATGGCGGCGCACGGCGGTCCATTCAGGCGGTCAACGCCGCCGTCAGCCAGCGCTCGACCGAGGGTGCGTCACCGATTTGCCTGGGCCGGCAAATCGCGTTCATGGAGCAGGGCTCGCATTTCCGCGCGGCATATGTCGGCGAAGGCGTCCGGCCTTCGGCGATCAGCCGCCGCGCTTCGCCGGCGACGCGCTCGGTCAGCGCACGGAGTTCCGGGTCGAACGCGACGGTCTTGCGCCGGCGGGCGCCGCCATGGAACAGGGCACCCTCGACTATATCCACGCCCAGCATCTCTTCAAGGCATATCGCCTGGGCGCACAATTGTACTTCGTCTGCCCGGTACGGCTTGGGGCGGCCGCGTTTGTATTCGACCGGATAAGGGCGGTTGCCTTCGCGGATCTCCACGACATCGGCGAAGCCGAATACGCCGATCCGCAGGGATCGCAACGGTACGCGCCGCTCTATCCTCACGCCGCGCCGGGTCTCGCCGACCCCGGAGTCGGCGCGTTCGTGCAGAACGCGGCCCTCCGCGGTAAAGCGGTTCTCGACCCATTGCCGCTCGACGTGAACGAGCGCGCACCGCCGCGGGCAATAGAGCAAGTGCGACAAGGCGGATATCGGAACGCAATCGCTTTCGGCGATTCTCTCGGAAGCCGGGATCATCAGCGCCAATCAAATCCTTTCCACGATTTCGACACCCGGGGGCAGCCTCCCGCCTTGGTCCACATACACCTTGTAATCGTCGAATGCGCGCGCCGGCGGCAAGTTGCCGGTCGTCTCCGATCCGGGTTCGTATTCTTCGCCCCGGAACGCACGCTTGACCTCGACGAGCTCGAACAGCTTGTGCGCGGGCGCGTTCCCGAGCGCGCTCCCGTGCTTGAACAGCACGAGCTTCCGGGCGGCCATCTCGCCGCGCGCGGCCGAGCGATCATGCTCGAACATGCTTTCGAGCGCTGTCCAAAGCAGTTCGAGATCGTCTTCCGAGAAGCCGGTTCCCTTGGTTTCGTCGCCCGCAAGGCATGCGGACACATAACCGTGCGCGCGATACAGACCGTAGGGCACGATGTGCTTGCGCCCCATCGTGCGCACGTCGCCCTTGGATTCGGCGTCGGCCTCGGTGGTGGCGGCCATGCGCGTCACCGAAATTTCTTGCGGCAGGATCGGCTCGACCGAGCGTGCGAAGGCAAACTGCACGGGACCGCGCACCTGGCCGCAATTTACGCCCGTCGTCATCACCGCCCCGAAGGTTCGAACGTCGAAAAAGTTCTTGCACATCCACGCGGTAAGCGCCCGGGCCTTCGCCTGGTCGGCGGGCAGCTTCTTTCCCGGCTTCTCACCGGGCAGCACATCCTTCCAAGCCCGCGCCTGCTGGTTATTCAGTATGGCGCGTTCGGCCACGTATATCTCGTGGCCCGGCTCGTCGGCTTGCGTCAGCGCAACGTAGTTGCGCACCTTGCGTTTCAGGCACACGTCGGTGACAAGGCCCCGGCCGGTTTCCGGGTCGAGGCGCGGCATGTTGCCTGCGTCCGGGTCGCCGTTCGGGTTGCCGTTGGCGACATCGAACAGATAGACGAAATCGTACCGGTTGCGGATGGCGGTAGCGGGCATGGTTCATTCCTCGTTGTCGTTCGTATCGTCTTCAGCGGGTTGGGCGGCGTCTTCGGGCGTATCGGCCCGTTTCGTGAAGCGTTGGTGGCGTTGGTGGTAGTAACCGATCGCGAAGCGGCCCTGATCCTCGATGCTCAATGTCGCGGGGAATCGACCGCCGATGCCATCGAAAATTTGGTCGATTTCCTCGTCGCACCGTCTGGCAATCCATCTCTTTTTTGCCCTGTCGGCGCCGCGGGCCTTGCGCAAGCTGGCGACGTGATGCGTATACATTCGCAGGATCATCGGGAAGACCGCCGCCGGCCCGGCCGACGCCGCGCCGTAATAACGGTCTCGCACGGTCGCCGTGGGGTTAATGGCGGCGCTCTGCGCGTCCTCCATAACAGCGAACAACCGGCCGAGCCGGTACGCCGTGTTCGATTCGTCACGATCGAGACTCACGATATACTCCTCTTTCGGCAAGCGACCGGCGATACGCAGGTCGCGGACCACACACGCGCGGAGAACGGCGGCGCGCATCGGCCCGATTTCGCAGTCGGCCCGGACACGCATGACGATAGCCGTCAACAACGTGCGCGGGTAACGGCCGCCTGTGAGTATGGCCTGCAGCGTCTCGCCGGTCAAGCGCGGCGGCACGGTGTCGAACTTTTTTTCTCTCCGGCCCTGCCGCTTGACGACCGCCGCCGTTTCGTTAACCAGATCGAGGGCGGCGGGAAACGGCTTGGCGGGCTCGGGATCGATACGCAGGTCGGCCCAGTGTTCGCGCAGGCGTTTGCCGAATTCGCCGAGCGTACCCGTATGCCAAAACCGCACGGAAATGCGCGCGGCGTTCGGCGCAAGGCCAAGGATGTAGTAGCGCGAGCGTGGGTCGAGATCGGGATCCGCTTTTTCGACGGGAACGCCGCGCCGCAATTTTTCCATGGCGTCGCGAAGCTGAGCGTTTTCCGAGTCATCGTCGGGCGGCTCCAGGCAAGCGGCAACGATCTCCTCTGCCCTGGGCGTCTCGGCCCAAAACACGGCCGTAGTGCCGCCGATCCGGATGCGCCGCCGGTTGTCGTATGTCAACAAGCTGTTCAGAGCGAACGTGTAGGCATAGGCGGCCTGCCCGGAGATCGGCGCGTTCGCGCCCTGCTTCTTCCCGAACGATTCGAACGCATTGTTTTCTTTGTTGAAAGCGACGATGGATGCGCCGGATGTATGCGCGCCTGCTACTCCCTTCACCTTCGGATGCACGCGCGCGAGGGGTTCGCGTTTTCCGCTTACGAGACACCAGCCCTCCACGAGGTTCTCCGGCTTGGGGCGGTCGTTCCAGATAGCCATGGCGGCTTCCCGGTCGTGAAGGAACTGGCGATCGCCGTCCAGGCGAAACACGACGTTTTCATCCAGCATCGGCTCGGAGTATCGAAGCCCGTCGTAATGTTCCGGCTTCCAGTTCCTCAGGAAAGACAGCAGGGCCAACAGCCCCTCGTCGCATGTGCCGGCGAGCATATCCTCGTGAAACGCCTTGAACGCGGCGTGCTCCCTGGGCGCCGGCGCGCGTTGCGCGGCGCCGGGAGCGCGCTTCACGCCGAAAGCGTAGGCCGTCTTGTCCCACAGGAAATTCGGCGCGATCGCCACGCGCCCCGACGGCGGTTGCGGCGCCGCGCGCAGGCTTGGCCTCGGCTTCGATCCCGATGTGTCGAGCAGCGATGCAACGTCTACCGCTTCGCCGGCGCGCGACAGCACGACGGCGTACGAAATGCGCTCCATCGAGTAGCCTGCCGGCGCCGCGCGGCCCTCCTCGCGAAGGCGTTCGTAATGGCTCGTCAGTGCTTGCAGGACGGTCATGCCTTCACCTCGCCCGAACCGAGCGCCGGGATGTCGATCGCGCCATCGCGCAGCCTGGCGCGGAAAAAGCGGGGAGTCATTCCGTCGGCGTAATCGAGGTCATGAAGCATCCAGCCCAGGTCGAGGCTGCGCTGGTCGTTCGGCAAGCGCGAAGGCGGCATGGCGCCTTCGACCGGGGCGAAATCGGCGGCGAATTCGCGCGTGCCGAGATAGGGACGGTGAAAGCATTGCCCGCGCGCGGCGCGCCGATCGAACATCGCCAAGTGCTTGGCCTCGGTGTCGTCCGGCGCGGCGCGGTTCGTCAGGGCGAAATGGGCCTCGATGACATAGGCGACATCGCGCAACACGGTCGCGGCGCGCTGCTGGCGGTCGTCTTCGACGGCGATGGCAAGCCCGGCGGTCGCGCCGCGCTTCATCGCCTGGCGGGCCGTGCGTTCCGGTATCTTGCCTCCGAGTTCGTTGCGGCGCACGTTCTCGAAGCGAATCGGCTTCAACACGTGGATACGGTCCACTATCCAGCGAATCGCCGGCTTCCAGTGTACCGCCTCGAGCACGCCGCGCGCGGCGGACGGAGTCATCGCATCGTACGATACGCGCTCGACCTTCATCTCGGGCCGCGTGAAGCAGGCGTAATCGCCCCATACATGCAGTTTGACGCCGTATGCCACAGGATGCCTCGTTGCCGCGCCGCTCGCGCGGGCGTGTCGCTCGAAATTCGGGACGCGAATGCATTATATCGCGATACGCTGGCGCCGTCGCTACCGGCGCGGGCCGACGGGGAGTATGACATGAACCGAGCGTTCCACTGTTACGTATGCCCGAGCGACGGGCGTTGGCACGCGATCTGCGTCGATATCGATGTTGCCGTCGACGGCGATTCGCCGCGCGAGGCCGAGGAATCGCTGGCGACGGCCGTCGAAATGCATCTCGAGGCCTTGTCGGAATATCCGGCCGACGAGCGGCGCCGTTTTCTCGCCCGCCGCACTCCGTGGCCGGTGCGGTTGCGGCTTGCCGCGGAAGCATGGCTCGGCGCCATACGCGGCGGCGAGGGGGCGGCGCGGCGGTTCGCTCTCACGCCCGCTGTGCCCGGCTTCATGGACGAAACAGCTGCGCAGGCAGGCCGGACTGCCGCCTGATCGCCGCCAGCGTGCCTTTCGTGACATCGTCGTTTGCCTTTCCGGCAAGCGTCACCGTTCGGCGCGTCCCGTCGACTACCGCCTTGAAATGCCGGTGACTGCCGCGTTGCCGGACGAGTTCGAATCCGCCTTCGCGCAGCACTCGCTGTACATCGCGAAATTTCACGGGGCGGCCCCGACCGATTCGTTCGGAGCCGGCAGCGGACGCCCGGCGATCCGACGCGCCTTCGCCAGCAGGACGTTTCGACATGTGTCGGGCTCCTTGTTCCTTGTATTCGCGACGGAATCCGCGCCCCCGGTTCGGGAACCGGGGGCGGCGCTTCGGGCCGGTCGCCTGCGTTACGCAGTTTCAATCCAAGTTCGGAACGACCGACTATATGGCATATACGTCTGTGTAACGCAAGCGACGCACGTCGTCTCGCGAGGGCCTTCAGGGCGGGCGGGGGTGCTCGGGGCGCCGGGAAGTGCGGCGCGCCTCAGTCCGGGCGCAGCGCAGCGGTCAGCAGCGCGGCGGTGATTTGCGCCCATTCGTCGTCGAGCGGCGCTCTGCAAACAGGTTTGCCGGCGCGGCGGCAATTGAGGCGTTTCGGCGGCGTTCCCCGCCCACGCGGGGATGGCCCGGTTTGCAACCGCTGCTGAGTGTCTGTACCGAAATGCCTGCCCCGCTGAAGGCGAGGCTTGGGACCGCGGGCGTCCCCGCCCGCACGGCGGCGACCCGGACGGCGCCGCCGGGAGAGGCGCAACCCCGCCGAAGGCGGGGCCCGGGACCGCGGGCATCCTGCCCGCACGTTTGCGGCAGGCGTGGCGCCGGCGGGAAAGCGCGAAATGCTTACCCCGCCGAAGGCGGGGCCTGGGTGCGCGGGCGTCCCCGCCCGCACGTTTCCACGCGCCGCGGCGTCGGCGGGAAAGCGCGTCCGCCGCGCCCCCCGAACGACCCAGCAGCCATTACCCCCGCCATAACCGACCGATAGCCCCGCCGCGCAAGCCCCCGCAGGGGAGGACCATGGTCCTCTCCCGCACCCCGCCCCAAACCGCTTTAATATCCACATGACCGAAGCACACACCGCCGCCGTCCCCGCCGACGGCGAGCCGCGCGCAGCCGCCGCGCCCGACCCCGCCGCAGCCGCGCCCACCGAACCCCAACCCGAAACCCAACCCCCCGGCGACCCCCTCCGCCACAACCGCGGAAGCCGATCCACAATCGCCGACCTCCCCAACCCCATCCGCGCCGATATCTGCCGCCAAATCCGCGCCGGAACCCCCGACAACGCCATCGCCGAAAACCTCCGCGCGCGCGGATACCCCGTATCCCGATCCGCCATATACCGCTTCCGAAAAGCCGCCGCCGACAGCCTCGCCCAATGGTCCGAAATCCGCGACGCAGCCGCACTCTGGAGCGAAGGCGGAACCCACGAAGCCCTCGCCGAAATGCTCCGCGTCGCCGCCTTCGCCATCGCCGCCCGCATCGACCCCGCCGCCCCCGATGCCGCCGACAACACCCGCGGCATCGCCCGCATGGTGCGCGCCATCCGCGACCTCGCCGCCGCCGGAGCCGCGCAGAAAACCGCCGCCGCCCAGGCCGGCACCCGCCGCGGCGCGCCCGGTTCCATCGACGACCCCCGCCTGCCCTCGCTCCCGCCCCCGAACACGTGGGACGCCGACGCCCAAGCCGCCGCCAACCCCGGCCCCCCCAAGCCGCCCCGCCGCCCGTGGACCGACCGGGACTGGCTGGAGTACGACAGACACATCCAGGAGGGCGAACGCAAGGCCCGCGAAGCCGAACGCGAACGCCGCGAGGCCGAACGCGAATACGAACCCGCGTACGACCCCGAAACCGCCGAACGACCCGCCGCCGAAGCCCCCCGAGCCCCGCGGAGCCCCGCAATGCCCCGCAACCCCGCCGAAGGCGCGAACTGCCCGGGCCCGCGGGCCTCCCGCCCGCACGTTCCCGCAACGCGCGATGCCGGCAAAGAAGGCGCGAACTTCCTGGGTGCGCGGGCGTCCCCGCCCGCACGTTCCCGCAACGCGCGATGCCGGCGGAGAAAGCGCGCCCGCCCGCCCCGGGCCCGGCGGATCCCCGCAATGCCCCGCAACCGCCCCCCGCAACCGCCGGGCCCGACCGCCCCGCGACCGCCGAAGCCCCACCCGCCGCCGCCCCGCCCACCCCGAACAACCGAAACGGCAGCAATGCTGAACGCCTGTACCGAAACGCCAACCCCGCCGAAGGCGGGGCCCGGGACCGCGGGCATCCTGCCCGCACGTTTCCGCCACACGCAACGCCGGCGGGGAAGCACGCCCGCCGCCCCCCGCTCCCCGGCGTCCGCGGCATCGAGACGCGCGCGCGAGACGCACACGCCAACCCCGCCGAAGGCGGGGCCTGGGTGCGCGGGCGTCTCGCCCGCACGTTTCCGCAGAGCGCGATGTCGGCAGGGAAGACGCGCCCGCCCCGGGCCCGGCGGAGCCCCGCAATGCCCCGCAGCCGCCCCCCGGAACCGCCGAAGCCCCGCCGCCATACGGATGATCCCGCACACAAGCGCCCCCCAACCGCCCCGAACAACCGAAACGGCAGCAATGCTGAGCGCCTGTACCGAAATGCCTGCCCCGCCAAAGGCGGGCCCGCGACCGCCGCCGCCGTCGCCCGCACATTTCCGCGCGGCGCGATGCCGGCGCGGAAGCGCAAGCGGACAAGATGCCCACCGATCCCTGCCGTACCGATAGCCGCCGAATTCCGGTACAGGCTCTGAGTCTGCTCGACGAGGCGTTCCCCGCCCGCGCGGGGATGGCCCGGGCGCGCGGCGCGCGCCGGAACTCAGGCGCGTTCGGCGGTCAGGGCGGCGATGTTGCGGTCTTCGCGGCCGAACTCCACGCCGACGAGCCAGACGGGCTCGCCGAAACGGCGATACTTGTCGGCGTACCCCTTCTCCCGGAGCTGGGCCGACGCGGCGCCGCGCGGCCCGTCCTTCCCGACCGTCTTGAACTCGAAGACATAGACGCGCCCGCCGAAACGCAGCGCCATGTCGGCGCGGCCCCGGCTTCCGCTATCCTCCGCGACGAGATCGAACCCCTGCGCCGCGAAGCACGAGTAAAACACGCTGGCGTAGTAGCCCTCGTAACGCGCGATGTCGTTGCGAACATGCCACTGGTACGGAATGCCCGCGAAAACGGCCCGGAACAGCGCCTCGAGCCCGGCAAAATCGCCGGCGGCAAGCAGTTCGCGCAAGGGGCCGTCTTGCGCCGCCCGCCGCGCCGCTTCGGGCAGCAAGGCGCTCAACAGCGATTCGTTCAGGCTCTGGCGTACTTCGCGGTTCGGGTAGCCCAGCCGATACAACGCGCTCCCGTTGCGCTCCTCCGCGCCGCGGATCGTCAAATAGCCCGTTTGAAACAGGAGCGCCTCGGTGGACATGTCGTCCACGTCGAAAGCCGAGAGCAGCGCGGCGGCGCCGCTCATGCGCTCGAGATCCGGAGACGTCACGCGGCGGCGCAACAGCGTGTCGACAAGGAACTTCGGCGTTCCCGTCTCGAACCGCCAGGCCGCGAATCGGCGCGTGTCGAGAAACAGCAGAATGTCGAACGGGTTGTAGAGCGTGTCGGCGCCGAGCCAATTGTAGCCGCTGTACCAGTCGCGAACGGCGTCCCGATCGACGCCGGAGAGCTCGGGCGCGAACACGGCGTCAAGGTCCGCCTCGGTATAGCCGCAAACGCCCGCGTAGCGCGGGTCCAGCGTGATGTCCTTCAGGTTGTTCAGGCCGGAAAACAGGCCGGCGCGCGAGAACCGGCTCACGCCCGTCAGGAACGCAAACTTCACATGCGCGTCGCTCGCCTTTACCGCGGAGTACAGCCCCCGGAGAAACTCGCGGTTGGCGCGCGCCCGCTTGGGCGCCGCGAGCGCGTCGAGGATTGGCTTGTCGTATTCGTCGATCAGCACGACCGCGCGCCGTCCGGCGCGCTTGTGCAGGGCGGCGAGCAGGCCGCGGAGGCGACGGGCCGGCGGCGCGCCGGAGCCGGGCGCGACGCCGGCCTCTTCCGCGGCCGCGTCGAGCTGCGCCGCCGCGTCTTCCCGCAGCCATCCGGGCTCGTTGAAGTCGCCGGCGCTGAAATCCAGCCGCACGACGGGCCGGCGAACGGACCAGTCCCAGCGGTCGTAAACCTCCAGCCCCTCGAACAGGGGCCTGTTGCCCTCGAACAGCTCCTTCAGCGTATCCACGAACAGGCTCTTGCCGAAGCGCCGCGGGCGCGACAGGAAGTAGCGCGCGCCCTCTTCGGCGAGGCGGCGGGCATAATCCGTCTTGTCCACGTAGTAATAGCCGTCCTCGCGAATCGCGCGAAAGGTCTGAATGCCGATGGGAAGCTTGCGTTTCGTCATGCGCTTGCCGCGTGCAATTCCCGTGACGGCCTCCCGGCGGCGACCCGGGCCGGCGCGGCGAATCGGCGAAGGCCCCGGGGGCCGATGCCTTGCGCCTCCGTGAAGGACGGTAGGCGGGCGGGCGGACCGGAGTCAATGAGGCGAAGCGGCCGGGCGCCCCGCCGACGCAAGCGCGGCCGGTTGACGGCAGTGCGCGGCGGCGGCACGATGGCGGATACGCAACCGAACGCGCCGCGCTTGCGCATATGCGCGTATCGCGTCTTGCGGCAAACCGCAGGAAGGGGCCGGCCATGCGCGAGTTCGAGACCGAGATCGCCACCGCGGACGGAACGCTCGATGCGTTCGTCTGCCATCCGGAAGAGGGCGGGCCGTTTCCGGCGGTCGTCATGTACATGGACGCGCCGGGGATCCGCGAGGAGCTGCGCGACATGGCGCGGCGTATCGGCACGGCGGGCTACTTCGTCGCGCTGCCCAACCTCTATTACCGCACGGGGCGCGAGGGCAATTACGGGTTCGACATGGCGCGCACGCGGGCCGACGGGCCGGACCGGCGCAAGATGTTCGACGTCATGAACACGCTGACCAACGCGCGGGTCGTGGCGGATACGGGGCCGCTGCTGGCGTTTGTCCGCGGCGCCGAGGCGGCGGCGCCG
This sequence comes from Alphaproteobacteria bacterium, assembly GCA_965201115.1. GTDB lineage: Bacteria > Pseudomonadota > Alphaproteobacteria > UBA7887 > UBA7887 > JANQOH01. The sequence continues at coordinate 2,297,995 of OZ241745.1, read as the reverse complement.
GGGCCGGCGGGCTGCGTGGGGTATTGCATGAGCGGGCGGTTCGTCGTGGCCGCCGCTGCCGCCTATCCGCGGGATTTCGCCGCCATCGCTTCGTACTACGGCGTCGGCATCGTGACGGACGCAGACGACTCGGCGCATTTGCGCGCGGGCGCGATCGCCGGCGAGCTCTATCTCGCCTTCGCCTCCGACGACCCGTTCGTGCCGCAAGAGACGCTCGATCGATTGCCCGGGATACTGACCGCGGCGGGGGTTGCGCACCGCATCGAAATCTACCCCGGCGCCGGGCACGGTTTCGCGTTTCCCGCGCGCGCGGCGTATCGCAAGGCGGCGGCGGAGCGGCATTGGGAGCGCATGTTCGCGTTGTTCGCGCGGCGCCTCGGCTCCGGTTTCCGGCCCGCGGCTAGCTGATTTCGGTTACGGCGGCGCGGCGGAAAACGAACGCGGCGATTTCGTCCGGGTCGCGCTTGCGCGCCGGCGCGCCGGCGGCGAGCTCGGCAATGCGCTTCGTCGCGCGGCGGTCCTTCGCCGTCGGCTCGCGGCGCGGCCAACAGGGTTTCAGCGCTCCGGCGGCGGAGCGGCGGGTCAGGCGACCGGGCCGCCGCGCTCGCGCCACGCGGCGAACCCGCCGAGCATGTTGGCGGTGCCGCCGATTCCCATGTCCCGCAGCGTTTTCGCGGCGAGCGCCGACCGCCCGCCGCTGGCGCAGAACACGATCAGGCGGCGGCCCGGCGCCAGCTCCGGCTTGTGCATCGGCGATTGCGGGTCGGCGATAAACTCGAGCAGCCCGCGCGGCGCGTGAACGGCGCCGGGGATCGTTCCCGCCCCGTGTTCCGCCGTCTCGCGGACGTCAAGAAACACCGTGTCCGCATCGTCCGCCGCCTTCATGGCCTGTTCGACCGACAGCGTTTCCACCGCCGCGTTGGCCTCGGCGACCATCTCGCCCGCGCTCTTGACCGCCATGCCTCCGCCTCCGTTTTTTTCCCGCGCCCGCAGGCGCGGCGCCACTATACAACGCGGCCGGCCGCGCCCGAAACGCCTTCGCGGCAGCACGCGGCGCGCCGCCGCCGAACGCGCGCCGTTTACAACCGGCGGCGGGGGGTTATGCTGCGCGCGCCTCGCTGGGCGGGGCGCAATCGCCGCGCCGTTCCGCCGCGCCGCCGGGGAGCTCCCTTGCCGTGAACGCCATCGTCGGGAAGCACACGATCGCCTGCATCGTCGATAACGAGTTCGGGGTGCTGGCGCGCGTCGTCGGGCTGTTTTCGGGCCGCGGCTACAATATCGAGAGCCTTACGGTCGCCGAGGTCGATCCCGACGCCCGGCTCTCGCGCATCACGCTCATTACCTCGGGAACGCCGATGGTGATCGAGCAGATCAAGGCGCAGCTCGGGCGGCTGGTGCCGGTGCATACGGTGGCGGATCTGACGCTGGCGGGGCCGCATGTGAGCCGCGAGCTCGTGCTCGTCAAGGTGCGCGGGCGCGGCGATTCGCGCGTCGAATCGCTGCGTATCGCCGATGTCTTCCGCGCCCGCGTGGTCGACAGCACGATCGGGTCGTTCGTCTTCGAGCTCACCGGCGCGTCCGACAAGATCGACGCTTTCATCGCCCTCATGCGCCCGCTCGGGCTGATCGAGGTGTCGCGCACCGGCGCGGCGGCGATCGGCCGCGGCGCCCGCGCCCTCGACGGCGCCAACCCACACACCGACGGAGACTAGCCATGCGTGTCTATTACGATCGCGACGCCGACGCGAACCTCATCAAGGGCCGGAAGGTCGCGGTAATCGGCTATGGAAGCCAGGGCCACGCGCACGCGGCCAACATGCGCGATTCCGGCGTCGCCGATGTCGCGGTCGCGCTGCGCGAAGGCTCGGCCTCGGCGAAAAAGGCCGAGGCGGCGGGCTTCGCGGTCATGAGCGTCGCCGAGGCCGCGCGGTGGGCCGATGTCTCCATGATGGCGACGCCGGACGAGCTCCAGGCCGAAATTTACGACCGGCATCTGGCGCCGAACATGAAGGACGGCGCCGCGCTGGCGTTCGCCCACGGCCTCAATATCCATTTCGGCCTTGTCGAACCGCGCGCCGACCTCGATATCTTCATGATCGCGCCCAAGGGGCCCGGCCACACGGTGCGCTCGGAATATGTGCGCGGCGGCGGCGTGCCCTGCCTGGTCGCGGTGGCGCAAAACCCGTCGGGCAACGCGCTCGAGATTGCGCTGTCCTATGCGTCCGCCATCGGCGGCGGGCGCGCCGGCGTCATCGAGACCACGTTCAAGGAAGAATGCGAAACCGACCTGTTCGGCGAGCAGGCGGTGCTGTGCGGCGGCGTGACCGCGCTGGTGACCGCCGGCTTCGAGACGCTTGTGGAGGCCGGATACGCGCCGGAAATGGCCTATTTCGAGTGCCTGCACGAGGTGAAGCTGATCGTCGATCTGATGTACGAGGGCGGCATCGCCAACATGCGCTACTCGATCTCGAACACGGCCGAGTACGGCGACTACACGCGCGGCCCGCGCATTGTGGATTCCCACGTCAAGCGGTCGATGAAGAAGGTGCTGGCCGATATCCAGTCCGGCCGCTTCGCCGGCGAATGGATGGGCGAGTGCCGCGTCAACCAGCCGAGCTTCAAGGCGATGCGCCGCCTGGCGGCCGAGCACCCCATCGAGGAGGTCGGCGCCCGCCTGCGCGCCATGATGCCCTGGATTGCCGAAAACGCGCTGGTCGACAAGGAAAAGAACTGACCGCGCAAGCCGGCCGCGGCGCCCCTTGGGGGGCGCCGCGCTACTCCGGGACGTAGCCGCGCACGCCGCGCACCAGCGGCAGGCCCAGCAGCGACAGCGCCAGGCCTATCGCGAACACGGTCGTGATTTCGTTGAACGCCTGGATTTGCGCTTCCTGGAGGGCCATGCGCGCGACCATCTGCATGGACGCTATGCCGGTTTCGACGCGGTTGCCGATGTCCGGCCCGAGGCGGCCGCCGAAAACGCCGAGCAGGTCGCCGGCCCAGGCCCAGGTTTCGCCGGTCGCCTCCCGCAGCCGGTGATAGTGAACCTCGGCGCGGACGACGAGAAAGGCGTTGGCGACGGCCACCGCCACCGCGGCGCCGAGACGCATGGTGAGCTGGAACATCGCCGTGCCGTCCTTGACCTTGTCCACCGGAAGCCGGCCGAGGGCGAGCCGCACCATCGAGAGAAAGCACAGCTGCGTCGCCATGCCGCGGATGATCTGCGGCGCCAGAAGGCTCTCGAAACTCGTCTCGACGCCCAGCCGCGCCTGAAGCCACGTGCCGAGCGCCAGGAGGCCGAAACCGGCGAATGCAAGGGTCCGCAGGCGGAAATGCTTCACGAGCATGGGCATCGCGAAGCCCGTGGCCATCATCGACACGCCGAGAACGAACAGCCATGTTCCGATCTGCAGGGTGTTCAGGCCAATGACCCGCGCCAGAAACAGCGGCAGCAGATAGAGCGGAACGAACAACCCGGCGCCGAAAATCGCCACATAGGTCGCGCCGACGGCGAAATTGCGGTTGGCGAATATGCGCAGATCGACAAAGGGATGCTTCGCCGCGAGCTCGCGCCACAGAAGCAGGACGCCCGTGACCGCGGCGACCGCCGACAGGGTGAGGATCATCGGGGATTCGAGCCAGTCCTCGCGGCGGCCGCGCTCGAGGACGACCAGCAGCGACATGAAGAACACCGCGAGCAGCGTAATCCCCGGCAGATCGATGCGCCGCGCCATGCTCCAGTCGGGGCTGTCGAAATCGTGGAAGACGGCGACGAGGACCGTGGCGACGAGCGCGAGCGGCAGGTTGAACAGAAACAGCCACGGCCATGAGAGCGTCTCGCTGATCCAGCCGCCGAGGCTGGGGCCGAGCGCCACGGCGCTGGTGCCGAGCAGCGAGACGATGGATGTGAGTATGTTCTGATAGCGCGCGGGGAACGACGCATAGATGGTCGCGAGCACCATCGGCGCGATGGCCCCGCCGCAAAACCCCTGCAACGCGCGGAAAACGATCATCGTCTCGATGTCGCCGGCGGCGGCGCAGCCCGCGCTGGCGGCGGCGAAGCCGAGCGAGCAGGCGACGAACAGCCCGCGCGTGGAAAACAGGCGCGACAGCCAGCCCGACAGCGGGATCATGATGACCTCGGCGATCAGCGCCGCGGTAAGCACCCAGCTCACTTCCTCGGGGCTGGCGGCCAGTCCGGCGCGGATTTCGTCGAACGAGCTGCCGACAATCTGGATGTTGAGCACGGCGAGGAACATGCCGAGCGCCATGCCGACGAAGGCGAGCAGCTCGGCCGCGCCGAGGCTCCGCGCGTCGCGCCGGGCCGCCGCTTCGCTGGCCAGTATCGATTGCGCCATGCCGCGCGTGTAGCACTTCCCGCGCCGCCGCCGCTACCTCGGTAGCGTCTCCCCGCCGCAGGCGGGGCCCGGGTGCGCGGGCGTCCCCGCCCGCACGTCTCTCGAAAACCGCGAACGCCGGCAAGCGAGGCCAGACGATCATGCCTCCCCGGCAGCATTGCGCCTTGTGGAAACGTGCGGGCGGGGACGCCCGCGCACCCAGGCCCCGCCTTCGGCGGGGTAAGCATTTCGGTACAGACACTTACATCGTACAGGCGCGCGGGGCGGGGCGGGCGGCGAAGAGGGTGCGGGCCGCGGCCGCCGAGAGGGCGAAGCATGCGACAAGCACCGGGCCGGCGGGGAGGTCCGCGCCGACCGAGATCGCGACGCCGGCGGCGACGGCCGCGGCGCCGCTCGCCAGCGCCCGCCGCAGGTCGTAGCCCCCGCCGGCGCGCGCGGCGAGCGCGGGCAGGATCAGGCTCGCGAACACCACATAGACGCCCACGAGCTGCACCGAGGCCGTTACGGCCAGCGCGAAGGTTATGAAAAACCCCGCGCCGCGCCGCATGGCGGGAACGCCGAACCACAGCGCGGCGGCCGCCGCATAGACCGGCAGAAACGCCGCCAGGCCGCCCCACGTGACGAACAGGATCTCGCCCGACAGGACGCGCCGCAGCGCCTCGCCGCCATGCGGATCGCCGACGATCGCCAACAGCGCCACCGACGCCGCGACGATGAAAGCGCTGCCGATGACCGCCTCCTGCTCCCCGGGCGCCTTGCGTTCGATCCAGCGGAAGAACAGCGCGCCGGCGATGGCGGCGGCGAACGCCGCCGCCTGGCGCGCCGGCCACGGCGGCTCCTCGAGCCCGAGACCGAGGAGAATTACGGCAAGGCCGACGATCTGCGCCGTGGCGAGATCGATAAAGACGATGCCGCGCTTCAGTACCTCGATGCCGAGCGGCGCATGAACCGCCGTGACGACGAACGCCGCCGCGACCGCGGGGGCAACGATATCGACAAGTTCAAGGGCTTCCACGGACCCCTTCCAGCAGTGCGAGGGTGGAGTCGAACAGCGAAAACAGATCGCTTGCCTCCTCGCTTCCGCCGACGGTGAAAGGCAGTTCGACGACGGGAATCCCGGTTTTCCCCGACAGCCATTCCGCCGCGTCCGTGGGGGCCAGCGGCGACCGGACGATGACGTCCGCCGGGGATTGCTCCATGCGCTGGAGAACAGTGCGCAAATGGCCCGGCGTCGGCGGCACGCTGGGGAGCGGTTCGAGCGCCGCCGCCCGGACGACGCCCGCCCAGTCGAACAGGTAGATCCACGCCTCGTGGTGAACGACCGCCGTCATGCCCGCGAGGCGCGCGGCGCGGGCGCTCCAGCGGTCGAGGGCGGCGGCCCAGCGGTCGCGAAACGCCGCCAGCCGCGCGCGGTAACCCTCGGCGCCCGCCGGATCGATGCGCGCCAGGCGGGCCGTCAGTTCGGCGGCGATGAGGGGGATGTTGCGCGGATCCAGATGGACATGCGGGTTGCCGCCGGGGTGCAGGTCGCCCTGGGCGCGGTCGAGCGTTTCCGGCCGATCCAGAACCTCGACATGATCCGCCGCCATCAAATGGCCCGGCTGCCCGGGCTGGACGCCGGCCGGCGCGCCGCGCTGCAACAGCACGGGCAGCCAGCCCGCTTCCAGGTCGGCGCCGGCGCAGATCAGGAGGTCGGCGCGGCGGACGCGCGCGAGCAGGCTCGGGCGGGCGCGCACGTAGTGCGCGTCCTCGCGTCCGTGCGTGGCCGACCAGACGTCGGCGTCTTCGCCGGCGATCTCTTCGGCGAGCGCGGCCCATTCGGGTTCGCACGCGAAAATCCGCACCTGGGCCGCCGCGGGCGGCGCGACCGCCGCCCACGCAAGGCCCGCGGCGGCCGCGAGGGCCGCCGCCGGGATGAGTTTCATCGCTTCCTCCTCAATAGGTATGCGCCGCGTGGGCGCCCAGGCTCATGACGTATTGCAGGAGGAACTGGTTGTCGGTCGCGCCCCCGCTCAGCTCCTCGCGGTTGTATTGCAGGCGGATGCGTCCGAACTCGCTGTTCGTCCAGTCGGCCATGAGCGACGCCGCCCACGGGTCGTGACCGAGCCTTGCGGCGCTCGGCGGATGCAGCCGCGCATAGCGCGCGCCGACCCGCCACCGGGGCATGAACCGGTAAACGGCCTGCGCGTACCAGCCCGAGCTCGAACCGTCGAGGCGGTGGGCGTCCTCGCCCAGCAGGTACGTTCCGTCTTCGTCGCTCCGGAAGTACTCGCCTTGCAGGATCAGCTCGCTTTCGCGCGCGTTGCCCGTCGGCGCCCAGATCCAGCGGAAATCGACGCCCCAGAGCCGCGTGTCGCCGGTGAAGGTGCCCCCGGAAAAGATCTCGGCGAAATCGTCGCCGTGATCATGGCCTTCGTGGTCGCCCTCGCCTTCGTGGTCGTCCTCGCCTTCGTGGTCGTCCTCGCCCTCGTGGTCGTCCTCGCCCTCGTGGTCGTCCTCGCCCTCGTGGTCGTCCTCGCCTTCGTGGTCGTGCTCGCCCTCTTGATCGTCCTCGCCTTCGTGCTCGTCTTCTTCGTGCGCATGGCCCGCATGGCCGCCGCCGCGCTCGTTGGCTTCGCCGGTCAGCACGTATCCGCCGATTCGCCACGACGAGTTGCGGCCGATATCGCCGCCGAGGCGCGCCCACGCCGACCAGGCCGTCCGGGGGGCGCCGGCGAACGGCGTATCGCCGCCGCGGAACGCGCCGCCGCCGATCTCGGCATAGAGGTCGCTCGGCAGCACCCAGGCGAATTCGGCGCCATCGTCGTTGTAATGGCCGTCGAGATAGGTCCGGTACGGAAGCGGGCGATCGGCGAAATCGTCGGCATGCGCGTGCAGTTCGTTCAGATAGCCGAAGGTCCACAGCGCCCGTCCGGCCTTGATGCGCAGCCCGTCGGGCAGCCCCGAGCCGGGCAGGGTCTGGATGAACGCTTCCTCGATTTCGAGCTCGGTCGCGCCGTCGTGCGAGCCCAGGCCGAGGGTGAGATTCCCGAAGAACTTGTCGTCCACGTTGCTCGACATCACGATCTCGCTGTGGCCGAGAACAAACCCGTCGTCGCCGCGTTCGCCGTGATGGCCGACCTGGAAACCGGGGATTTCGCCGGCTTCGTCCTCGGAGTAGTCGGCGAGGCGGCCGTCGAGGACGACGCCGATGGCGGGGTTGAACGCGTTGTCCGACGCGGTGCGCGATGCAGGCGCCGGCGCTTGGGCCGGCGGCGGGGCCGCGGCTTCCGCTTCGGATTTCGCCTCCAGATCGCCGAGCTGCGATTCGAGCGCCTGGATGCGGGTTTCGTATTCGGATTTCAGCGCCTCGATTTCGGCGGCCAGTTCCGCCGCCGAAGGCGCGGTTTCGGTTTGGGCCGCCGCGGGAAGCGCAAGGGCCAACGCCGGCGCCGCGATCGCGGCCCGGGCAAGTCTGGCGATGGGATGCATCGCGTCACTCCTCTGAAAGTCGCCGTGACCGACGCGCCCGCGACGGCGGGCCGGCGCAGGGACCGGCCGCGAGCCGCGCGATATGCGCGCAACGGCGCGGCCGCCGGCAATCGGCGGCCGCGCCTCAGCTTGGGAAGAAGGCTTCTTGGGGTCAGGCGGAAGGAGGGCCGCGAATGGGCGGAACGATTGCCTGCCGCGCGACCGCGGCGCCGGACGGCGGCGGCGCGGCGCGCGACGCCCACGGCGTCCAGGCCGCGTCGGGCGGCGGCGGCAAATCGACCCACGGGTTGTCGGCTAGCTGGCATAGATCGCTCGTCTCCGAATCGAAGTGCCCGCCGTCATGCGTCCGGCGCGGCTCGCCGGGCGCGCAGTCCTCGCCATGTTCGTGGGCCGGCGCGCGGTGTTCATGGGCGCGATGCTCGTGGGCCAGCGCGTGCGCCTGCGCGAGCGCGGCGCGCGCGCCGCCCGGGCCGTGTTCCTCGTGCGCGGAATGATGCTGCCATACATGCAGCCACCCGGACACGAGGCACAGCGCGGCGAACAGCGCGACGCGCGGGCGGCGCAAGGCGCCGAGCCGCGGGTAACCGGGGGGAGCGATGCGCGCGGGAGCCGTCATGCGCGCAAGACTACCGCAAGGCGCCGGCGCTTCGCAAGGCCGTCCGGCCGCCGCTTCCCGGGGGCCATCGCCATTTATGCGATCGGCGTCTCAAGGGCAGGATGCGGGGGGCTTCCCGCCCGCATATCGCCGCCGCGCCGACGGCTGTCGTGAGGGGCGCGCCTCCCTGCCAGCGCCGCGGCGCGCAGGAACGTGCGGGCGGGGACGCCCGCGCACCCAGGAAGTACGCGGCGGCGTTGACGGCGCCGATTCGCGGCGATACTGTAGCGACCGCGCGGCGCACGGCCGACGCGGAAACGGAAACCCGGAGGAGTATCATGGCTTGGATACGGACGATGGCTGCCGCCGCGGCGGTCGCCGCATTGTGGGGATGCCAACAGATGGACGGTTCCGGCATGGCGATGCCGGACGGGGCGGACGCGGGGCAGATGCGGCCCATCCTGCTTGTCGCGGACGTCCAGCCCGCGCCTGCGGCGCCCGAAGGCGCGATGGCGAGCGGCGTTTCCCCGGTCGCCGATATCGAGGCCTGGACGGCGGGCACCACGGCCGTCGCGTCGGATGGCGATTGCGAGCTCCACATTTTCCGGGAAGCCGGGGGCGCGGCGCGGGCCGAATCGATCTGCGGCGGCGAACGGTCGGAATCCGCGGGACGGTGGTCGGTCATCGCCGGCGGCGTGTTCTGCTATGTGTGGAACACGACGGATCGGGCGAACAGCTGCCTGACCTTCGAACATACGGGCGACGGCGCCGTCGCGTGGAAGCGCGTGTCGGGCGGCTCGATGGCGGGCGAAGGGAACGTGCGGGTTTACGAAGGCAACGTCTTCGACCTGTAACCGCCAGTAACCGCATGGGCGGGCCGCAATACGCAAGGGGAGGATCGGCGTGAATCCGAAAATCGTCTTCGTGGCCGATTTTCCCGGCGCGGCGGACGCCGCCGCCGAGCTGCTTCCGGCGGGCTTCGACACGGTCGCTCCGCCGGCGGGGCCGGAACGCGACGACGCGCTGCGCGGCGCGGAGTATCTCGTCGGTTTCGTCGATGGGCTTGTCGACGAATCGCTCTTCCGCCGCGCGCCGAAACTGCGCCTGATCCAGTTGCTGAGCGCGGGCTACGACCGCGCCGATCTCTCCGCCGCGCGCCGCGCCGGTGTTCCGGTCGCCAACAATGGCGGCTCCAATTCGGTCGCCGTTTCCGAACACGCGCTCATGCTCATGCTCGCCGCGTCGCGCCAGCTGGTTCGCCTGCACGCGAATGTGGCGCATGGGCGCTGGCGCGGAAACGAACTCCCGCGGCTCGCCGAACTGCACGGCAAGACCCTGGGCGTCGTCGGGCTGGGGAATATCGGGCGGCGGACGGCGCGCCTGGCCGCCGCTTTCGGCATGAACATCGTCTATTACGACGTCGCGCGGCCGGCGCCGAACGAGGAAGAAGCGCTTGGCGTTCGCTTCCGCCTGTTGGGCGAGCTGCTCCGCGAAGCCGACATCGTGACGCTGCATGTTCCGCTGGACGACTCGACGCGGCGCATGATCGGCGCGGACGAACTGGCGTCGATGAAGCCGGCCTCGATCCTCGTCAACACCAGCCGCGGCGAGGTCGTGGACGAGGCGGCGCTATGCGACGCGCTTGCGAACCGCGCGATCGCCGCCGCCGGCCTCGACGTCTTCGAACGCGAGCCGCCGGACCCGGAGAACCCGCTGTTCGCGCTGGATAACGTAACGCTCACCGGGCACCTGGCCGGCCCCACCGTGGAGAGCCACCGCGCGCGCGTGCGCAACGCGTTCGACAATGTCCAGCGCGTCGCCCGCGGCGAGCCGCCTCTGTGGGTAGTTCCCGAACTCGCGGGCTGACGGCGAATCGATCCGCCTCGGCGGCGCCGGGCGCGCCGAAGGCGATCTTACGACCGTTCGGAACGGTCGCGGATGCGGGAAAGGCCCCTTCCCGAGGGTAGCCCGCGTTCGCCCCCGATGGGGCGCCGAATCCAGGCTGTTCCAACGAGACCGAGCGCCGTGAACCCCGCCATGATGCAGGCAACGATCTGGTTGCCGTTCGCGGCCAGATACACAGCGCCGCCGAGGCAGAAGAAAGTCAATACCGCGCCCAGGTACAACATGCGCCGTTCGTCGCCTGTCGCCGTATCGAGCGTTTTCTTTTCCCACGCAATGCGTTGGCGTTGTTCTTCCTCCACCATTTTCAGGATGCGGTCAGCGGCGCCCGGCTGCGTTCTTTCGTATGCTTCGAACGCCCCCGGCGGCGGGAGAGGCCCGCGGTATTCAATGGAGATACTGTGTCCCGGCAGCGCCTCGCCGCCATCGGGCAACGATTGAGCCGCGGGGGCGCCGCGCTCAGGGAGCTCGGGACTCGCCGGATTCGACGTCACGGTCCCAATATCCCATCACGGCGCGCATATCGTCGCCGATACGCACGAGGTCGGTGTACAGCGCGTCCCGCGGATAACGCGGCAGCTCGTAATCTCGCGGCCCGATAGCGTACATCGCGCCGAACCCGCGCAGAAACGCCTGCCACAAGCTGGGCCGCCGCCGGCCGCCGCGCTCGTACCGATTGTAGAACTCATGCAACGTCAACATGTTTCCGGCCCTCGTTCATTGCGGCGCGGAACGCGCCGACGGTGCGGTTATACAGTGCGAAGACGCGGCGCGCAATGGCGGCGCTCAGGCGGCGAGGGCGTCCGGGACGCGAAGGCCGTAGCGCGCGGCGATGTCGAGCAGCGAGCGGTGCGTGTCGTCTTCCAGCGGGATGCCGTGCGCCTCGCGGTCGCGGCGGCGGCTGCGTTCGGGGTCGCCGGGGGCGAGGACGGGGGCGGCGGGGTCGATGGGGCGCGCGCTCCGCGCCCAGGCGATAAAATCCGCCGTCTCGCGCGCGAAGCCGTCCGCGCCCACCGCGCCCGCGTCGATGTAGATCGACAACATGCCGTTGGCGAGTTTGCTCGTTTCCGGGCTCGAGCAGCGGTTGCCGGCGAGCGCGCCGGCGAGGAGCTCGCAGATCATCGAGAGGCCCGAGCCCTTGTGCTCGCCCATGGCGCGGATGGCGCCGCGCCCGTCGCGCGCGTTGACCTTCGACTTGTCTGAGATGGGGCCGTAAAGCGCCTCCGGGTCCGACGACAGGTTTCCATCGCCGTCGATCAGCGCGCCGCCGGGCAGCGGCTTGCCGCCGTTTACCGCCACCAGCACCTTGCCCTCGGCGACGATCGACGTCGCGAAATCCAGGATTATCGGCTCGTCTCCGTTGGGCATGCCGGCGGCGAAGGGGTTGGTGGACATGCGCCTGTCGATGCCGCCGAACGGGGCGACCGCCGCGACCGTGCCCGAGGCGTTGACGAAGTGGACCGACGCCATGCCGGCCGCCGCCGCGCGCTCGGGCCAGTCGCCGATGCGCCCCAGATGGCTGGCGTTGCGCAGGCCTATCGCCGAGACACCGTTGGCGCGGGCCTTTTCCACGCCGAGATCGACCGCCTGTTCGCCCACGGTTTGGCCGAAGCCGAAATTGCCGTCGACAATGGCGAAGGCCGGCGCGTCCCGCACGATGGAGATCGACCGCCCCGGATGCACCCAGCCGCGGTCCATCCAGTCCAGATAGCGCACGACGCGAATGACGCCGTGGCTGGGATGGCCGACGAGATCGGCGGCGACGAGATGGCGGGCGATGCGCTTCGCCTCGTCGGCGCCGCAGCCCGCGGCGGCGAAAATATCGGCGACGAGGGCGCGCAGCGGCGCGGGCGCCGCGTTCATTGCGCGGCCTCCGGCGCCGCCGCCCGCGCGGTCAGACGGGCGATCGTTTCTTCCGGCACGCCGACCTTGCGGGCCGCGCCGGCGAGCTGTTCCAGCGTTGTGTCGTCGAGCGGAATGCCGTTGGCCAGGCGCTCGGCGCGCATACGGTTCTCCGGGTCGCCCGGCATGAGGATTTCGGTTACGCCCTCGGCTTTCCGGGCGGTTTTCGTCCATGCGACGAGGCGTTCGATGTCGTTGCCGAACGCCTCGCCGGCCACCGTGGCGGGGTCGATGAAGATCGACAACATGCCGTTGCTCACCCGGTCCGCCGCGGGGTTGCCGGGATGGCTGGAGCCGCCGCCGGTCAGCGCTCCCGCCAGCGCCTCGACGAGAACCGAGAGAACGTATCCCTTGTGCCCGGCGATGGGCAGGATGGCGCCGGGCGGGTCGGCGTAGAAGCGTTCGGGGTCGGTCGTGGGCCGGCCGGCGCCGTCGAGGATGGCGCCTTCCGGCACGGGGGCGCCCTTGTTGCGGGCGACGCGGATCTTGCCCTCGGCGATGACGCATGTGGACATATCGACGATCAGCGGCGCGCGCCCCGGCGCGGGAATGCCGGCGGCGATGGGGTTCGCCGACAGGCGCCGGTCCGTCCCGCCCCACGGGGCGACCAGTATGCCGCCGCCGGACGTGTTGACGAAGTGCATCGACAGCAGTCCGGCGCCGGCGGCCTGTATCGCCCAGTCGCCCACGCGCCCGACATGGCCCGCATTGCGCAGGCCCACCATCGAGAGGCCGAACGCGGCGCATTTCTCGATCCCCAGCGCCACCGCCTGTTCGCCCACGACCTGGCCGAAGCCGAAATTGCCGTCGACGACGGCCGCCGCGTCGTTCTCGAACACCGTCGAGATCGATTGGTTCGGGATCAGCGTTCCGGCCTCTACCCATTCCACGTAGGCGGGGACGCGGATCGCGCCGTGGCTGTCGTGCCCGGCGAGATTCGCCTCGACCAGGCGGCGCGCGATCGTTTCCGCCTCTTGCTCGCTGCTGCCCGCGTTGCCGAAGACGGCCGCGATCAGCGCGGCGAGGTCGTTGCTTCGTATCGTCATGCCTTGCGTTTCTCCGATCGCGCCGCGCGTTTTCTCCGGCGGCGGCGGTTATGCGCCCGAGGCGCCCGATGCGGCGGCGCCGGGCGCGAGCGCTTCCTCGTTCTCTCCGCCGTAGCCATCGTCGTTCGTCTCGTCGCGGTGGGCGCGCCACGCCGCCTCGCGCTGCTGGCGGATCGTGGGGTCGCGCATGACAATCTGCCGGAGGTCTTCCAGCTCGATGAAATTGTCGGCCTGGCGGCGCAGTTCGTCGGCGACCATCGGCGGCTGCGAGCGCGTGGTCGAGACCACCGAGACGCGCACGCCCTTGCGCTGCACGGCCTCGACGAGGCGGCGGAAATCGCCGTCGCCCGACAGCAGGACGATATGATCGACATGCGCGGCCATGTCCATGACGTCGATGGCGAGTTCGATGTCCATGTTGCCCTTGATCTTGCGGCGGCCCAGCGAGTCGGTGAACTCCTTGGCGGGCTTGGTCACCATGGTGTAGCCGTTGTAGTCGAGCCAATCGACGAGCGGGCGGATGGGGGAGTATTCCTGATCTTCCATCAGCGCCGTATAGTAGAAGGCGCGCACGAGGCGGCCCTTTTCCGAAAACAGCCTGAGCAGCTTCTTGTAGTCGATATCGAATCCAAGGGAGCGCGCGGCGTTGTAGAGGTTGGCGCCGTCGATGAAGACGGCAATCCGTTCGTCGGAGTAAAGCGGCACGTAGTTTTCGGGGTCGAGTGTCATCGTGCGATTTCCCTGGTTGTTGTCCGATGCGCCGGGCGCGCGCCCGGCGCTTCATAATGCGCCGGACGGCGGGATTTCTCAAGGGGCGGCGGGCGGCGTTTTCGTCGGCGTCGGCGCGAATCTGCCCGCGCCCGACGGCGCGCCGCCGCTCGCGACCTGCCGCCGCGCGCTTGCCGCGCTGGCGGCGGCGCTCGACCGGCGCCCGGCGGTGTCGTCGTGGTATCGCAGCGCGCCCGTGCCGCCGAGCGATCAGCCGTGGTTCGTCAACGCCGTGGCGCGTTTCCCCGCAACCGTGCCGCCGCGCGCGCTGCTCGCGCTGCTGCTTGCGGTGGAGCGGCGCTTCGGGCGCGCGCGCGGCGCCCGCTGGGCGGCCCGCGCGCTCGATCTCGATCTGCTGGCGTGCGGCGCCCTGACCCTCGACGAGCCGGGCCTGACCGTGCCGCACCCGCGGCTGGCCGAGCGCGCGTTCGCGCTGGTCCCGCTGGCCGAGATCGCGCCGGGCTGGCGCCATCCGCGCGACGGACGCTCGGCGGCGGAGCTCGCCGCGGCGCTTCCCGCCGGGCAGCGCATCGTCCGCATCGCCGGTTGAGAGGCTGTACCGGAATTCGGCGGTTGCCGGTACGGCGGGGAGCGGTGGGCGTCTTGTCCGCTCGCGCCTCCTCGCCATCATCGCGGCTTGCGGGAACGTGCGGGCAGGATGCCCGCGGTCCCGGGCCCCGCCCGCGACGGGGCAAGCATTTCGGTACGGGCACTGAGATACGCGGCGCGTTTTCCGGCGCGCGGCGCTTGCGGCGGTTGATTCGGCGCCGGCGCGGCTTTAGACAGGTACGCGCCGCGCGCGGCCGCGGGCCGCGGCGGCGTTCCCTGTTCAGGCAAGCGAGGCGAGGCGGCGATGGCGCGCGTAACCGTTGAAGATTGCGTTACCAAGATACCCAACCGGTTCGAGCTGGTGATGCTCGCGGCGCAGCGCGCGCGGGACATTTCCGCCGGCGCGCGCGCGACCGTGGACGATGACAACGACAAGGACCCCGTCATCGCGCTGCGCGAGATCGCCGACGAAACCATCTCGCCCGAGGAGCTCGCCGATTCGCTGGTGCGCGGCTTGCAGCGCTACGCGGAGATCGATGACGAGCCCGACGACGACCCCCTGCAGCTGCCCGCCGCGGAAAGCGAAACGGCGGCCAACGACGATGACGCCGGCGACGGCGCGCCGCTGGCCGCGGTCGGGAACGCGGAAGCCGGCGCCGCGGAAGAGGCCGGCGCGGGCGCCGACGGGCCCGGGGAAGACGCCGGCGCCGCCGGGGCCGAAGAGCGGGCGGATACGGCCGCGGACGAAACTCCCGGCGCGGCCGGGGCCGAGGACGCCGGCGGCGCGCCGGGCGCCGCCGATGCGCAGGCGGAGGCCGCCGCGGAGACCGGCGGCGCGGGCCGATACAGCCGCCCGCCGTCCGCATAGGCGCCGCGCCGGCGGCGCGCGCGGCGCCGGAAGCCCCCGGCGCGGCGTGCTGGAAGGACCTCGCCGCCCGCGTTTTCGCCGCCGAGCCCGGCGCCGACGACGGCGCCATCGGCCGCGCCTGGGCGTTTACCGTCGCGCGCCACAGCGGCCAGACCCGCGCCTCGGGCGACGCCTACGCCTCGCACCCGATCGCGGTGGCGGCGATACTGGCCGACCTCAGGCTTGACGCCGCGTCGGTCATCGCCGGGCTTCTGCACGACACGGTGGAGGACGGCGTCGCGCGTCTCGGCGAGATCGAATCGCTGTTCGGCGCCGAGATCGGCCGGCTGGTGGACGGCGTCACCAAGCTCGGCAAGTTCGCCCTGCAATCGCACAGCCGCCGCCAGGCCGAGAATTTCCAGAAGTTCCTCGTCGCGATGTCGGAGGACATCCGCGTGCTGCTGGTCAAGCTGGCCGACCGGCTGCACAACATGCGCACCCTCGGTTATCTCGGCAACGCCGCGAAGCGCCGCCGCATCGCGCTCGAAACGATGGAGATCTACGCGCCGCTGGCCGAGCGCATCGGCATGCACCGGCTCAAGGACGAGCTCGAGGATTTGGCGTTCGCCGAGATCGATCCGCAAACCCGCGGATCGCTGCGCAAGAGGCTGCAATTCCTGCACGATACCGAGGGCGAGCTGGTCCCGAAGATCGCCGGCGAGCTGCGCCGGACGCTGGCCGCCGCCGGCATCGACGCCGCCGTCGAGGGGCGCGCCAAGCAGCCCTATTCCATTTGGCGCAAGATGGAAAACAAGCATGTGCCGTTCGAGCAGATCGTCGACGTAATCGCGTTCCGCGCCGTCGTCGGCGGGACGGCCGACTGCTACCGCGCCCTGGGCGCGGTGCATGGCGCCTATCCGATGATCCCCGGCCGTTTCAAGGACTATATCTCGACGCCGAAGCCGAACGATTACCGTTCGCTGCACACGGCGGTGATCGGCCCCGAGCGGCGGCGCGTGGAGGTGCAGATCCGCACGCGCGAAATGCACGACGTGGCCGAGTTCGGCGTCGCCGCCCATTGGCTCTACAAGCAGGGGAGCAAGCCGCCGCCGCGCGAAGGGCGGCGCTGGCGCTGGCTCTCGGAGCTCCGCGACATCGTGGAGCACGCCTCCGACCCCGAGGAGCTCCTGGAGCATACGAAACTGCAAATGTACGCCGACCGGGTGTTCTGCTTCACGCCGAAGGGCGATTTGGTGGCGCTGCCCGGCGGGGCGACCCCGGTCGATCTCGCCTACGCCGTCCATTCCGACGTCGGAGACAGTTGCGTCGGGGCCAAAATCAACGGCCGCGTCGCGCCGCTGCGGACGATTCTGGAAAACGGCGATCAGGTCGAAATCCTGCGGTCGAGCGTGCCGGCGCCCGACCCGAACTGGCAATCGTTCGTCGTCACGGGCAAGGCGCGGGCGCGCATCCGCCGCTTCGTCCGGCAGCATGCCGAGAAGGAGCAGGCCGAGCTCGGCCGCGAGATATTGCGCAAGACCTTCGCCGACCACGGTCTGCCGTTTTCCGCCGAGATGCTTGCCGCCGCGCTCGATCGCTTCGGGCGCGCCGGCCCGGCGGACATATGCGCCGCCGTCGGGCGGCGGGAAATCGAGGCGGGCGAGGTGCTGTGCGCCATCCACCCCGATCTGCGCACCGATGTGGAGGCGGCGCGCCGGCGCGCGCGCGTCCGCGGCGCCGCCGGCGAGGGCGCGGCCGTCTCGATCGAGGGGCTGACCCCGGGCATCGCCGTGCATATGGCGGAATGCTGCCATCCGCTTTGCGGCGATCGCATTGTCGGCATCGCGACCGAGGGGCGCGGCGCGACGGTGCATACCATCGACTGCGGCGCTCTCGAGGGGTTTATCGACGCGCCCGAACGCTGGCTCGATCTGTCGTGGGGCGCCGAGCCGCGCGTTCAGGTGGGGCGGCTCTGCGCGACGATGAGCAACGTGCCCGGAAGCCTCAACGCGCTCACCGAGGTCATCGCGCGCGCCGGCGCGAATATCGTCAATTTGCAGAACACCGACCGGTCGCCCGATTTCTTCGAGTTCGCGGTCGATGTCGAGGTCGCCGACGTGCGGCAGTTGACCGACATCGTGACCGCGCTGCGCGCCAGCCCGGCCATTTTCCGGGTGGAGCGCGTCCGCGGCTGAGGCGCCGGCGCGCGTGTTCGGCCGGCGGCGGCGGTCGTGGACGGCGCGGCTGCGCGCCGTCGTGTGGCCGCGCGGCGGGTGGCGCCGCCTCGGCGTCTATTTCGGCCACCGCGTGCGGCGCCTTCCGGGCTCGCCGCACAGCATCGCCGTGGGCGCCGCCTGGGGCGTCGCGGTGTCGTTCACGCCGCTGATCGGCTTTCATTTCGCGCTGGCGGCGATACTCGCCTGGGCCACCGGCGGCAATGTGCTCGCCTCGGCGATCGGGACCGCGATCGGCAACCCGTGGACATTTCCGTTCATTTGGTATTGCGCCTACAGCGCCGGCGCGTGGGCGCTCGGCGCTTCCGCCGCGCCCCTGCCGGAGCCGCTCTCCATGTCGGCCATCGTCGCCGACCCGCGGACCGTGCTTCTGCCCATGGCGGTGGGCGGAACGGCGATGGCGGCGGCGGCGTGGCCGGTTTCGTTCTGGCTTGTCCGGCGCGCCGTGACGCGCTATCAGAGCCTGCGCAGGGCGCGGATCGAGCGTCGGCAGGGCGCGCGCCGCGCCGCGCCCGCCGCCGCGCCGCCGGACGGAGGCTGAGGCATGGACGGCGCGGCGAGACTCGGCGTCAACATCGATCACGTCGCGACCATCCGCAACGCGCGCGGCGGCGCGCATCCGGATCCGGTGCGCGCGGCGCTCGCCGCCGCCCGCGCCGGCGCCGACGGCATTGTCGCCCATCTCCGCGAGGACCGCCGCCATATTTCCGACGACGACATCCGCAGGCTCAAGACCGGCGTTTCGCTGCCGCTCAATCTCGAAATGGCGGCGACGCCGGAGATGATCGACATCGCTCTCGCCACAGGTCCCGATCAGGCCTGCCTGGTGCCCGAACGCCGCGCCGAGCTGACCACGGAGGGCGGCCTCGACGCCGCCGCCGGGCATGCGCATCTGGCGGGGGTCGTCGCCCGCCTCCGCGGCGGCGGCGTCAGGGTGTCGCTGTTCATCGACCCCGACCGCGTGCAGATCGCCGTCGCCGAGGCGCTCGGCGCGGACCGCGTGGAGCTGCACACCGGCGCCTATTGCGAGGCGCGCGGGGCGGAGCGCGAAGCCGAGCTCGAGCGCCTGCGCCGCGCCGCGCGCGAGGCCGCCGCGCGCGGGCTCGAGTGCCACGCGGGCCACGGCCTGAGCTACGACACCGTGGGGCCGGTCGCCGCGATCCCGGAGATCGCCGAACTCAATATCGGTCATTTTCTCGTGGGCGAGGCGATTTTCGGCGGGCTGGAGAACAGCATCCGGCGCATGCGCGCGCTGATCGACGCGGCGCGGGCGCCCGAGGCGGCGGAATGACAGTCGGAACGACGGTCGGAACGAATGGCGCGTCCGCGCCGGCGCGGGTGATCGGCCTCGGCCACGATGTCTGCGACAGCCGGCGCATCGCGCGCACGCTCGAGCGCTTCGGGGAGCGCTTCACCCGCCGCGCGTTTACGGCGGCGGAGCGCGCGCGCTGCGATCGGCGCGCCCGCCGCGCCGATTCCTACGCCCGCCGCTTCGCCGCCAAGGAAGCCTGCGCGAAGGCGCTGGGGACGGGCTTTCGCCGCGGCGTGCATTTGCGCGACATCGGCGTGGAAAACCTCCCCGGCGGGAAACCCGTGCTTACCCTGGCCGGCGGCGCGCGCGCGCGGCTCGAGGCGCTCACGCCGCGCGGCGCGACCGCGCAGATCGACGTCTCGCTTACCGACGACCGCGGCCTCGCCTACGCCATCGTTCTCATCACGGCGCTGCCGGCGCCCGCCGCGCCGCGGAACCGGGCGTAACCGGGATGCCGCCGCCGAACGACCGGATGGGGCGGGCCCGGCGCGCGCGCGGCTGGGCGCTGTCATGGCTTGCGGGCTGGTGGGACACCTTCAAGACCGTCGCCTGGGCGATAACCATCGCCGTGGCGGTGCGCACTTTCGCCTACGAGCCGTTTCATATTCCCTCGGGCTCCATGGCGCCGACCCTGCTGGTGGGCGATTTCCTCTTCGTATCCAAGGCGTCCTACGGCTACAGCCGCTACTCCTTCCCGTTCGGCGCCGGGCTGAGCGAGGGGCGCTTTTGGTACGATTCGCCGCGCCGCGGCGATATCGCCGTTTTCCGCAAGCCCAGCGACCCGGGGGTCGATTACATAAAGCGGATCATCGGCCTGCCGGGCGACCGCATACAGATGCGCGGCGGCGCGCTCTACCTCAACGGCAGCGCGGTGACGCGCACGCGCATCGACGACTATATCTACGAAGACAGCCGCGGGCGCCGCTACGCCGGGAGGCAATACGTAGAGACGCTGCCCAACGGGGTCAGCTACCGGGTGCTCGACGTCACCGAGAACGGCCGCGGCGATGACACGCGCATCTATACGGTGCCCGAACGGCATTTCTTCGCGATGGGCGACAACCGCGACAATTCGCAGGACAGCCGCGCGCTGAACGAGGTCGGGTTCATCCCGCGGGAAAACCTGATCGGCCGCGCCGAGGTTACGTTCATCTCGGTGGACGGCCGGTTCTGGGAGGTTTGGAACTGGCGTCTCGGCCGTTTTTTCCGTTCGCTGTGACGCGCCGCCGCGGCGCGCCCGCCGCTTCCGCCGCCGCGCTGGGCGTGTCGTTCCGCGCGCCGGAACTGCTCTCGGAGGCGCTGACCCATCGCAGCGTGGGCGGCGCGGCGAGCAACGAAAGGCTTGAGTTTCTCGGCGATCGCGTGCTCGGCCTCGTCGTCGCCGAGCGCCTGATGGCCGCGCGGCGCGACGAGGACGAAGGCGCGCTTGCGCGCCGCTTCGCCGCCCTGGTGAGCGCGCCGGCGCTGGCCGGCGTCGCCGCCCGCATCGGCCTGGGAGACCGCCTGGAGATGAGCGCGTCGGAAGCGGCGAACGGCGGGCGCGAAAAGGCCGGCAACCTCGCCAACGCCTGCGAGGCGCTGATCGGCGCGCTCTATCTCGACGGCGGGCTGCCCGCCGCCGCCGCCTTCATAGATCGCCATTGGAACGGGCTCATGGCGGCGCAAACCGAGCCGCCGATCGACCCCAAGACCGCCTTGCAGGAATGGACCCAGGCGCGCGGCATGGGCCTGCCCGCCTATCGCGTCGCCGCGGTCGAGGGGCCGGACCACAAGCCCACCTTCAGCGTGGCCGTGGCGCTCGCCGACGGCCGCGGCGCGCAGGCCCGGGGCGCCGGCAAGCGCGCGGCGGAGCAGGCCGCCGCGGCGCGGCTGCTCGCGCGCCTCGGCGGCGGCGATGCCGGAGAGTGAGCCGCGCTGCGGCTTCGCCGCGCTTGTCGGCGCTCCCAATGCGGGCAAATCCACCCTGCTGAACCGCATGGTCGGGGCCAAGGTCTCGATCGTCACGCCGAAAGCGCAGACAACGCGCGGCCGCGTGCTCGGCATCGCCATGGCGGAGCCGGCGCAGATCGTCTTCGTGGACACGCCGGGCGTGTTCGGCGCGCGCACGCGGTTCGGCCGGGCGATGGTGCGCGCCGCCTGGGACGGCGCGCGCGGCGCCGACGCCACGGTGTTCGTCGTCGATTCGCGGCGCGGGGACGACGCCGACGCGGAGCGCATCGCCGCCGGCGCCGCGCGGATGAACCGCACGCTGACGCTGGCGCTGAACAAGATCGACCTGATCGACCGCCGCGCGCTCCTCGGCCTGGCGGCGGCTTTTGCCGACCGCCGCGCCGCCAACGGCCGGCCCCTGATCGGCGATGTCTTCATGATCTCGGCGCTGACCGGCGATGGCGTGGCGGAACTGCGCGCGGCGCTCGCCGCCGCCATGCCGCCCGGGCCCTGGCATTACCCCGCCGACCAGGCGGCGGACATGCCCGAGCGCCTGCTGGCGGCGGAAATCGTGCGCGAGAAACTGTTCCTGCAATTGCAGCGGGAGCTGCCCTACGACGCGGCGGTGGAAACCGAGGCGTGGACCGGGCGCGCCGACGGCGGCGTGCGCATCGATCAGGCCGTTCATGTGCGCCGCGGCAGCCAGAAGGCCATCGTGCTCGGCAAGGGCGGCCGGCGGATCAAGGCGATCGGCGCCGCCGCGCGCGCCGAGCTGGAGCGGATATTCGCCCGCCGCGTCCATCTCTTCATCCGCGTCAAGGTCCGCAAGGACTGGCCGGAAGACCCCGCCCGCTACAGCGACCTCGGCCTCGACTACAACGCATGAACGCCGACGGTACGGCGCCAGTCGATGGCCGTCGCCGGGTTCGCGAATCGTCAGTGCGTGGGTCGCAATTTCGGCTCGGCTGCCCGCGCCGAAGGCGCCCAGGCATCCCGCCGCCGAGGCGACCCGGTCCCGACCGCGCCCGGTTACGCCGGCATGCGCCAGCGATAGACGCATTTTCGCAATTCGCGGCGGCCGAAGCGGCCCATTTGCTGGCTTGCATTGCCCTTGCCGCGCGGCAGCGCGCCGATCTCCTCGCACACAAAGCCGCACGCCTCGGCGATGGCCGAGAGAATCAGGTCCACCGGGGCTTCCTCGCCGTGATACTGCACGTTGTCATTCGCCATGACGACCGCGCCGCCGGGCCGCGTAACCCGTGCCAGTTCGGCGATAATCACCGCCATTTCCGCGAAATAGTTTTCGACCAGGCGGATGACGTGCGGGTTGCCGAGCTCCGTCCGGCGCCGCCGCAGGGCGCCGAGCGTTTCGGCCAGCGCGGCCTGGGAGGCGGCGGCGGCGCGCGCCCGCGCCAGCACGCCGGGGCGCGGGTAGGCGCGGCTCAGCTCCGCCGCCTTCGACCGGTTCTCCACCGTGGCGCTGAGGAGCGCCTGGCGCAGCGCGCCGAACGCAGCGCGGTCGTAGCCCAGCCACGCCAGTTCCAGCGCGTAGGTGCGCGTGTAGTCGTAACGGTTGGCGTAGGGCGGCGAGGTAACGGTCAGCCCCACCGAATCGTCGGGCAGGCGCGGCAGTTCGCGCAGGGCGGAGCCTTCCACGATCTCCGGCGCCGGCCCGCCGCCGCGCTCGGCCAGCAGGGGCGCGTCGCGCAATATCTCGCCGATGCGCCGCTCCAGCGCCTCGGCGAACGACGGGATGCGCCCCTTGTCCATGCCGCCGCGCAGCGCCCTCCCGCAGCGCGTGTCCCAGCGCAGATACTGGCCGTCCTTGCGCGTGTAGCTGACCTCCTCGAGCACGCTCATGCATGCGAAATCGAGAACGGCGCGGATGCGCGCGCCGCGAACGCCGGCCAAATACGCGCGGGCCCGGGCGATCGCCTCCTCGGCGCCGCGCGGAAACGCATGCTTCGTGATGGGTACGTGCGGAAACCGGAAGGCGGAGTCGGACCTGCCCCCGGCGGCGCCCGTTACCGCGCGCAGCAGATCCGCCGCCGCGGCCTCGACCGCGCCGACGCACGCGCCGCCGGCGATCCACGAGACGACGCGCGCGGCGCGCGCGCCCACGGGCATGATTTCGATACCCGTGGCGCGGCGCCCCATCGCGGCGGCCGCCAGCGGCGCCGTGCCGGCGCCGGCGAACGGGTCGAGCACGGGGCCGTCGGCGGCGCCGAGCGCGCCGCGAACGAGGTCGGCCGAGAATCCTTCCTTGTATTTGAACCAGCGCAAGCCCGGCTGCGTCTTGTTCCCCTGCCACGAGACGACGCGGCGGCTCAGATCGCGGCGCACGACGATCCGGTCGGCGAAGCGCCGCAGCAAGGCCCCGCGCGCGGGGCCGTTCGGCGAATCGGGCGCCGCGCCTTTCCGCCGCTCCGCAATCTCCGCGCCGCCGAGGGGCGCCAGCCCGGGCTCCGCGCCGCCGTGGGGCGAATCGAACACGCTGCGCGGAGACGGACGAACGGACGGCGGCATATCGGGACGCTCTCGACAAGGGGCGCCCCGCGACGGAGGCCCGTTCGCCGCCGCCATTGCGGCCGGCGGAGTTCGAACCATGACCGAACGCGCCGCGCCGGTCAAGCCGCCGCGCCTTCGGCGCGCCGCGGGTACGGACGATTCGCCGATTGCGCCATGGCCGTCGGTATAATCGGCCGCGATGCCGGAGTTCATCGACATTGTGTTTCTCGGCGCCACCGGGGCGGTGGCGTGGCACGCGCTGACCTGGCGCAACGCCGAGGGCAAGGCCGATGGCGTGCGCCAGTTGTTCGGCTGCATCGCGCTGCTGTTCTTCCTCCGCGTGCTGCTTGTCGACGTGCTCGGCGTAATCTGAGTGTCCGTGCCGGAATTCGGCGGTTATCGGTACGGCGGGGACAGGTGGGGGTCTTGTCCGCTTGCGCTTCCCCGCCGGCGCCGCGCCTGCTGCAAACGTGCGGGCAGGATGCCCGCGGTCCCGGGCCCCGCCTTCGGCGGGGCAAGCATTTCGGTACAGACACCGAAGGCGCGGCGCTATTGCTGGTATGGGCGCTGTGCGGCGTCTTCCTCGGGCACGCTCAGGAGGCGGCGCTCGGGGGGCTTGGCGAGCTCGCGCCTGAGATAGGCGAGGCGGGCGGCGATGGTGGGCGGGCGCTCGGGCTGGTTGCGCAGAAAGCGCGTCAGCCAGTGCGGGCCGTCGGCGACGGCGGGGTCGAGCGCCAATGCGCGCTCGTAATCGGCCGCGGCCGCTTCGTAGCGGCCCATGCGGTCGTTGAGAATGCCGCGGTTGGCCCAGGCGAAGGCCATGCCGGGCTCCGCGGCAATGGCGCGGTCGAACGCCGCCAGCGCCGCCGCGCCGTCGCCCAGTTGCATGAGGCTTAGCGCAATGCCGCGCAGCGCGAAGCCGTTGCCGGGCTGCAACGCGGCGCGTTCGCGGTAGAGCGCCAGCGCGCGCTCGTAGTCGCCGTCCTCGAAGGCGCGGTCGGCCGCCGCCTGGGCGTCGAGCGCCGGGTCGCGCTGCGCGACCAGCGTGTCGTAGAGGAACCACGCCGCCGCCGCCGCCGCCAGCGCGGCCGCCAGCCGGCGCCAGACGCGCTCCGTCACTTCACTTCACGTCACGCCGCATCGAGCAGGCGCAGGTTGAACAGCGCGGCGAAACCCAGCGCGATCGGCGCCCCCAGTACCCAGGCGCGGCGGCGCTGCCCGGCGCGCTCCGCGGCGCTCGACTCCCGTTGCAGGCGCCGCTCGAGCCGGCGCACGCTCAACACCCACACCAGGCGCGAGACGGGCCACCACAGCGCCGCCGCCAGGGCCAGCGTCCACAGCGCGTAGCCTTGCGCGCTCATGCCGCCGCGCGGCCGCGCGCAAGCCGGGCGTCGCCGATATCCTCAGCCAACGCCTCCACCTCGCGCGCCGGCACGGTGGAGAGCTCCATCCTGTAGGCGAGCAGCCACATCATGAACACGCCGATCGCCCACCACAGGATCTGCCATGCCCATATCGACGGGATGCCGAAGGTCCAGCTGGCGGGGTCTCCGGGATCTCCGAATATCGTGTTGCCGATGACCGCGCCCGGCCCGATCGCCATCAGGAACCACAGCAGCGCGACCGCCCAGGCCACGGGAACCAGCGGACGCTTGCTCTCGGGCAGCGCCGCGTGTTCGCGCAGGAAGTTGTGGAAGACCATCTTGCGTTTGCTGTCCTCCCCGTTTTGCGTCACCGCCGAGACCGCCATGGCGACGCCGAGGTTGAACAGGATGCCCCAGCCGGCGGAGTGGATGGTGAGCGGCCAGCGCCCCCATGCGGCGACGCCGAGCTGCTGGCCGATGGTCTCGGTCAGCGTGACGGCGGCCAGCCCCGCGATCAGGCCGAGGGTGACGCCGGCGCGGGTGAGCCACGGCCACCAGCAGACCGCAATCAGCGCCGGCCACATCTGGAACCCATAGGCCACCGCGAGGCCGCCGAGCAGCACCAGCGCGTCGGACGAGACGGTCGCCACTACGAGCGCCGCGAGCACGATGGCCACCACGCCGATGCGCCCGAACAGTTTCTGTTGCGCGTGCGTCGCCGCGGGCATGAGATAGTGCTTGAGCAAATCGCGCGTGAGCATGCCGCCGGCGGTGGACATGTAGGCCGCGCCGGTGGATTGCATGGCGGCCAGCGCGCAGACCGAGAGCAGGCCCACGAGCCAGGGCGCCGCGTCCGCAATCAGGTTAATGAGTTGCGGCACCAGCATGCCCTGCTTGCCGGCGGAGTTCATGAGATCGACAAGCGCGGGCGCCGCCGCGGCGTCGAAAGGCTCCGCCGCGCCCGCGCCTTCGTGGTGCGCGATCAGGGCCGCCGCCGCTTCCGCGCCGGCGCCCTCGCCGGCGGCCAGCTCCCCGAATGTGGGGATTGCGCCGCCGGCGAGCCAGGCGGCGAGCGCGGCCTCTACCGCGGCGTCGAGCTGCTCCTGGCTCAGCGCCTCGGTAACGTTCTCGCGATAGGCCGATTCGACGATGTTGCGCTGCATTTCGGGCGCCGCCGCCGCGGTCTTGCCGGGGTGCGCCCTGTAGAAGTCGAGGTCAGTGCCCAGGAAATGCGCGCCCATGCCCTGGAACGCGGTAAAGGCGAACAGGATGAGGCCGATGCCGAACGACGACGCCCACACCTGTTGCGGCGCGAAGGGCCGCGGGCTGCGGTTGGAAAACGCCCACATGGTGAAGGCGGGCGCCGACTGGATCCCCATCAGCGCGAACATGTAGGCGAGCACCATGACGCCGGTCCACGCGCCGCCCTGCGCCTTGCCCCCGGCGTCCACGTATTGAATGACGCCGGGGATGGCGATGTAGTGGCTGTGGCCGTCGGGCGTGACGCGCTTCGCCGCCGCGACCAGGGGCTCGAGCTCGGCCGCGCGCGCGGCGAGGTCTTCGTCGGCGGGGGCGGCGGCCGCGGCGTCGATAACGGCCAGCGCCCCGGCATAGGACAGGCCCCGGGCGTCGAGCGCGGCGACCGCTTCGGCGCCGATTCGCCGGTCCTCCTCGGCCAGCGCGCCGATGCCCTCTATCATGCGGCCCATGCCGCCCACCTGCGCCAGGGCGATGATGCCGATGGCGATGATGCCGCCCGCCAGCAGGATGCACTGCATGGTGTCCACATAGGCCACCGCGCGCAGGCCGCCCGACGCGACATAGATAATCACCACCGCCGACAGGAGCCACATGCCGAAATTGACGTCGAGCATGCCGTCGGTGAGCACGTTGAAGAGGAAGCCCGAGGCGCGCAGCTGCACGCCCAGATACGGCACCGAAAACACCAGCGCGACGATCACCACCAGGATGCGGATGCTGTCGGAGCGGAAATAGTCCGACAGCATTTCCCCCGGCGTGACGAAGCCGAAGCGCTTGCCGATCATCCACTGCCGCTTGAGGAACAGCACGCCGGTAAACGGTATGGCGATGGCGTAGAACGAGGCGTAGGCGTAAGGCAGGCCGTCGCGGTAAATCAGGCCGGGATGCCCCATGAAGGTCCAGCCGGAAAACGACGTCGCGGTCGCCGCAAGCACGAATACCCAGATCGATATGCCGCGCCCGGCGATGAAATAGTCGCTCGCCGTGCGCGCGCTAATCGCGCCCTTCACCCCCCAGAAGATGCAATAGGCCCAATACAGAAGCACGAAAACGAACAGCCAGACGACCTTTGCGTCCATGACGGCGATCCTCCACGATGCCGGCGGCGCGCGGCGCGCGCCTCCCCCGGTTACCGCTGTACTTCACGCCCGCGCCGCTGGCAAGGCCGTTTTCGGCGGCGCCGGCGGGCCGCTCTCCGGCGGGGCAATTCGAAGAACGCCGTATTTTGCGGCCGCGATGGCCTTGAATCGCCCCGACCGCGGGCGGGACGCTCGCGCACACGCCAACCCCGCCGAAGGCGGGGCCCGGGACCGCGGGCATCCTGCCCGCACGTTCGCGCCACGCGCAACGCCGGCGGGGAAGCGCGGCCGCCCCGCCCCCCGCTCCCCGCCGCCCACAGCGTCGAGACATGCGGGCGAGACGCCAACCCCGCCGAAGGCGGGGCCCGGGACCGCGGGCATCCTGCCCGCACGTTCGCGCCACGCGCAACGCCGGCGCGAGGAAACGCGGCCGCCTCCCGCTCCCCGCCGCCCACAGCATCGAGACGTGCGGGCGAGACGCCTGGCGCCCAGGCAGCGCGCCGCGCCCGGCTTGCCGACAGTTGTGCGGGTCGCTGACGTGCGGGCAGGGATGCCCGCGGTCCCGGGCCCCGCCTTCGGCGGGGTTGCGCTTCCCCCGAAGATCGCGCCGAAGGCGCGGACTTCCTGGGTGCGCGGGCGTCTCGCCCGCCTGTTCCCGCAAGCCGCGATGATGGCGGGAGAGGCGCGGTCGCGGCGCCCACCGCCGAACGACCCGACAGTCATAACCCCCGCCATAACCAACCGATAGCCCCGCCGCGCAAGCCCCCGCAGGGGAGGACCATGGTCCTTCTGCCGCACCCCGCCCCAAAACGCTTTAATACCCGCATGACCGAAGCACACACCGCCGCCGTCCCCGCCGACGGCGAGCCGCGCGCAGCCGCCGCGCCCAACCCCGCCGCAGCCGCGCCCACCGAACACTACACCCAACCCCAACCCCCCGGCGACCCCCTCCGCCACAACCGCGGTAACCGGTCCACAATCGCCGACCTCCCCAACACCGTCCGCGCCGATATCTGCCGCGAAATCCGCGCCGGAACCCCCGACAACGCCATCGCCGAAAACCTCCGCGCGCGCGGATACCCCGTATCCCGATCCGCCATATACCGCTTCCGAAAAGCCGCCGCCGACAGCCTCGCCCAATGGTCCGAAATCCGCGACGCAGCCGCCCTCTGGAGCGAAGGCGGAACCCACGAAGCCCTCGCCGAAATGCTCCGCGTCGCCGCCTTCGCCATCGCCGCGCGCATCGACCCCGACGCCCCCGATGCCGCCGACAACACCCGCGGCGTAGCCCGCATGGTGCGCGCCATCCGCGACCTCGCCGCCGCCGAAGCCGCGCAGAAAACCGCCGCCGCCCAGGCCGGCCCCCGCCGCGGCGCGCCCGGTTCCATCGACGACCCCCGCCTGCCCTCGCTCCCGCCCCCGAACACGTGGGACGCCGACGCCCAGGCCGCCGCCAACCCCGGCCCCCCCAAGCCGCCCCGCCGCCCGTGGACCGACCGGGACTGGCTGGAGTACGACAGACGCATCCAAGAGGGCGAACGCAAGGCCCGCGAAGCCGACCGCGAACGCCGCGAGGCCGAACGCGAATACGAACCCGCGCACGCCCCCGAAACCGCCGAACGCCCCGCCGCCGAAGCCTCCCGAGCCCCGCGGAGCCCCGCAATGCCCCGCAACGCCGCCGAAGGCGCGAACTGCCCGGGACCGCGGGCCTCCCGCCCGCACGTTCCCGCAGAGCGCGATGCCGGCAAGGAAGGCGCGCCCGCCCGCCCCGGGCCCGGCGGATCCCCGCAATGCCCCGCAACCGCCCCCCGGAACCGCCGGGCCCGACCGCCCCGCGACCGCCGAAGCCCCGCCCGCCGCCGCCCCGCCCGCCCCGAACAACCGAAACGGCAGCAATGCTGAGCGCCTGTACCGAAATGCCAACCCCGCCGAAGGCGGGGCCCGGGACCGCGGGCATCCTGCCCGCACGTTTGCGCCACGCGCGGCGCCGGCGGGAAAGCGCGCCCGCCGCCCCCCACTCCCAGCGCCCGCGGCATCGAGACGCGCGCGCGAGACGCACACGCCAACCCCGCCGAAGGCGGGGCCTGGGTGCGCGGGCATCCTGCCCGCACGTTTGCGCCACGCGCGGCGCCGGCGGGAAAGCGCGCCCGCCGCCCCTCCCCAGCCCCCCGGCGTCGAGACGCGCGGGCGGGGACGCCTGGCGCCCAGGCCGCCGGGCGAAAAGTGCGGCCCATGTACGGAAAATCCACGAATTGAGCGAAATACGTTGACACTCGATGGCGGCGTGCGGTAAGTAGCGGCGTAGACACACCGGAGGGCGGCAGCAGCGATATGCTCATTGGCGGCGACAACGGCGGCGCGCTTGAGGGCGGCGGGGGCGATGGCGTGCTTCATGCCGATTCGCCCGGCAATAGCGCCGATCGCTCGTCGGTTTACGTGTTCCGCGCCGGCGCCGACGCGCTGAAGGGCGGCCCGGGCAGCGACACGGCGGGTTATTACCGCGCCCCCGGCGCGGTGCGCGCCGATCTGTCGAACCCCTCCACCAATACGGGCGAGGCGCAGGGCGACCGCTACCGGGATATTGAAAACCTGTTCGGCTCCGAATACGCCGACCGGTTGATCGGCGACGCCATCGCGAACGCCTTCCGCGGCGCGGGCGGCTCCGACACCATCGAGGGCGGCGGCGGCAACGACACGCTCTACGGCGACGGCGACTACGACGACAACGACGGCGTCGATAACGACATCCTCGACGGCGGCGCCGGCGACGACGAACTGATCGGCGGCGGCGGCGACGACATCTACAAGTTCGGGCGCGGCGGGGGCTCCGACACCATCGACAACCGCGGCGAGGGCGCGTCGGACGACCTGGTGCAGTTCGGCGCCGGCATCGACGCCGATCAGTTGTGGTTCGAACAGACGGGCGTGGCGTGGCGGGACCTCGAGGTCTCGATCGTCGGAACCGACGACAGCGTGGTTGTCGAGGATTGGTACAACGGCGCCGGCAACACGCTCGATTTCGGCCTGAGCGACGGGCGGCGGCTGGTCGAGACCGACGTCCAGCGGCTGGTGCATGCGATGTCCACCATGGTCGAGCCCGGCGCCGACGCGACCGAATGGTCGGCCGATCAGCACACGACGCTGGACCCGCTGGTCGCGGCGTATTGGCGGCACCCGCCGCAAGGCGGTTCGTGACCGCGAAAAGAACGTTTCAACGCGCGGCGGGCCGGGCGCCCGCCGCCTTTTGCCGGGGCGGTTATGCAACCCCCGCCGCGGCGTTTCGCGAATCGGTTGCGCGAGAGGAGAACGGCGATGAGCTTGGCGGACTTGGCGAGGCAGACGGTGCGGGCGATCGTGGATGCGTGCTCGCGGGATCCGGAGTTGCGGTCGCGCGTCATGGCGGACCCGAAGGCGGCGCTGGCGGAAGAGGGGGTGGACCTGCCCTTCGACAAGGTCGAGGCGGTCGAGGATACGCCCGAGACCACGCACGTCGCGTTGACGGACCCCAACGCCGACCTCTCCGACGAACAAATGGAAGCGGTCGTCGGCGGGTTGAGCCGGCCCAGCGATGCGCCTTCGGATTGGAATGACTGGGTGGCCACTCAGGCCCAACAGCAGGCGTTCTCGCATATGCGGCGGTGGTGAAGCAGGAGTCGTCGCAAGAGGAGGAGAATGATGATCTCGGCAGACTTGGCGAGGCAGACGATGTGGGCGATCATGGATGCATGCGCGCGGGACCCGGAGTTGCGGTCGCGCGTCATGGCGGACCCGAAGGCGGCGCTGGCGGAAGAGGGGGTGGACCTGCCCTTCGACAAGGTGGAGGCGGTCGAGGATACCCCCGAGACCACGCACGTCGCGCTGACGGACCCCAACGCCGAACTGTCCGACGAACAAATGGAAGCGGTCGTCGGCGGGGTCGGTGGCGCCTCGGGTATTTGGGCACGTTACCTGCAGGTGTGGGAAATGTCAGACCGACACGATAGGGCCTTCGGTGTCAATTCCGACTGATTAGTCTCTGTCCCGCCTCGTCGGCGGGAGCGGCGCCTTCCGCCGGGGCGGTTCGCGAAGGCTCGATTGGCGGTTCGTCTGTATCCGCGACGCCTCCAATGCGTGACCGCGCCTTCGGCGCGATCTCCGGGGGGAAGCGCAACTCCGCCGAAGGCGGGGCCCGCCGGGACCGCGGGCATCCTGCCCGTACGCCGGCGACCCGCACAACTGCTGGCGAGCGGGGCGTGGCGCGCTTCCCGGGCGCCAGGCGTCTCGCCCGCACGTCTCGACGCTACGGGCGCCGGGAAGCGGGGGGGGGGCGGCCCCGCACTTCCCCGCCGACGACGCGCGTGGCGCAAACGTGCGGGCAGGATGCCCGCGGTCCCGGGCCCCGCCTTTGGCGGGGTTGGCGTGTGTGCGGCCGTCAGCGTTCGCGGAGGGCTTCGTCGGTGTATCTGCGGAGCGGGGAGAGGAAGAAGTCGATTGCGCGGCGCGTTCCGGTAGAGACCTCGACGGTGGCGGCCATGCCGGGGGCAAGGGGAATCCATTGGTCGCCGACGAGGATGCGCTTGTCGTCGAGGCTGGCGCGCAGGGGATAGACGAGGCCGCGCGCGGGGTCGTCGATGGCGTCGGCGGAGACGCGGACGATGGCGCCGGGGATAAAGCCGTAGCGCGTAAACGGGAAGCTCTCGATCTTGATCGCGGCGGTTTGTCCGGGGCGCACGAACCCGACGTCGCGGTTGAGCAGGCTGGCCTGAACCTCGAGGGGCGCGTCGGCGGGGACGATGCTCATGAGGCGCTGCGCGGGGGCGACCACGCCGCCGATGGTGTTTACCGCAACGTCGTGGACGGTTCCGGCGACGGGCGCGCGGAGCGTGCGGTTGCGTTCGCGTTCGCGCGCTTTCGCGAGTTCATGTTCGAGGCTTGCGGCGCGGCGCAGGGCCTCGGCGAGGCCGGCGCCGGCGCGGGCGGCGAGGGTCGCTGTCCGCGCCTCCTTGCGGTGTTCGATAGCGGCGATGGCGGCGCGGGTCTCGTCGCCGCGGCGGAGCTCCGCCTCGAGCGAGCGTTCGCGGACGACGAGGCTCTCCTCGGCCTCGGCGACGCGCAGTTCGCTGGTGTGGCCCTTTTCCGCCAGCGCGAGCAGCGCGTCGTAATTGCGGCGGATGAACGGGAGCGAATCGCGGTACACCGCCGCGGTGGCCTCGGCGGTGCGCGCTTCGGCCTCGCGCTGGCGGATTTCGGCGTCGAGGACGGCGAGCGCCGCGCCATGCACGGCCGCCTCCGCCAGCAGCTCCGCGCGCGTCGCGGCGACCAGGGCGGGGTCGGCGCCGGCGGGCGGGGCGAACGCCGGCAGCGGGTCGTGCGGGGCCTCCGCCAGCGCGGCGAAACGCGCCGCGTCGAGGCGCGCCGCCGCAAGGTCGTTCTCCAGCCGCGCGCGGTCGGCCGCGCTCTCGGTGGCGTCGAGTTCGACGAGGACCTCGCCCGCGGCGACGCTCTGCCCGTCGCGGACGAGGATGGCGCGCACCGTTCCGAGCTCGAGGGTCTGGACCGCCTTCGCGCGTCCGCCGGCGACCAGCTTGCCGTGCGCCACCGCCACCGTGTCGATGCGCCCGAACCACCCCCACGCGACGATGCACGCCGCGAGCGCGCAAATGAGCCGCGCCAGCCAGCGTCCGGCGGGAGAGGGAGGCCGCTCCTGTATCTCCACCGCCGCGGGCAGGAACTCCGTCTCGGCCGGCGTCAGCGCCCTTGCGCGCCGCCGCTCCGCGCGCCGCGCCGCCGGCGGGCGCCGCTTGTCCCGCGCCACGGCGTCAGCCCGTCCCGGCCTGGTAGCGGTGCAGCGCGGCGTAGAGGCCGCCGCTCCGCAGCAACTGCGCGTGCGCGCCGTCTTCCACTATCCGGCCCTCGTCGAGCACCAGGATGCGGTCGGCCGTTCGCACGGTCGACAGCCGGTGCGCGATGGTCAGCACCGTCCGCCCCCGCGCCATTGCCCGCATGTTGTCCTGGATCGCGCGCTCCGCCTCGTAATCCAGCGCCGATGTCGCCTCGTCGAGGATCAGGATCCGCGGATTCATCGCCAGCGCCCGCGCGATCGCCACGCGCTGGCGCTGCCCGCCCGAGAGCGACGCCCCGTGCTCCCCGAGCACCGTGTCGTATCCTTCGGGCAGCGCCAGGACGAACTCGTGCGCCCCGGCCAGGCGCGCCGCTTCCATCACCCGCTCGATCGGCATCGCCGGGGCCGCCAGCGCGATGTTGTCGCGCACCGACCGGTTGAACAGCGTGGCTTCCTGCAACACGACGCCGATCTGGGTGCGCAGCCACGCCGGGTCGGCCAGCGCCAGGTCCATCCCGTCCATCGAGACCCGCCCGCGTTCGGGGGCATAGAACCGCTGGACCAACTTCACCAGGGTGGATTTTCCGGAACCCGAACGGCCCACTATGCCCACCACCGAGCCCGGCTCGATGCGCAGCGACACGTCGCGCAGCGCTTCCGGCGCGTCGGGGCGGTAGCGGAAGGTCACGCGCTCGAACCGCACCTCGCCTTTCAGCGCCGGGAGATCCGCCCGCCCGGTCCGGCGCGCGGGCTCCGCCGGCGCGTCGAGCACGTCGCCCAGCTTGTCCATCGAAACGCGGAACTGTTGCAGGTCCTGCCATAATTGCGCCATGCGAAGGATCGGCTGGCTCACCTGCGAGGCCAACATGTTGAACGCCACCAGCATCCCCACCGTCAGGTCCCCCGCCAGCACCGCCTTCGCGCCGAGCCACAGCACCGCGGCCATCGTCACCCGGTTGATAAGCATCGCCGCCTGCCCGCCGATGGTCGCCAGTATCGCCGCGCGGTACGACGCCTTCACATAGGCCGCCAATTGTTCGTCCCATTGCTGCTGCATCCGCGGCTCCACCGCGCTCGCCTTCACGGTCTCGATACCCGACACCGTTTCGACGAGAAAGGCATGGTTTGCCGCCCCGCGCCGGAACCGCTCCTCGATCCGCCGCCGCAAGGCGGGCGTAATCGCCAGCGACAGGATTGCGTATAACGGCAGCGACGCAAGCACCACCGCCGTCAGCAGCGGCGAATAGGCGTACATCACCAGCAGGAACACCGCGGCGAACACGAAATCCAGCGCCGCCGTCAGCCCCGATCCGGTGAGGAAGGCGCGCACGTTCTCCAGTTCCCGCGCCCGCGCCACGGTCTGCCCCACCGGCCGCGTCTCGAAATACCCCAGCGGCAGCGACAGGAGATGGCGCACCAGGCGCCCGCCCAGCTCCGCGTCCACCCGGCTCGCCGTGTGCGCCAGCATTCCCGCCCGCACCCCGCCCAGAAGCGCCTCGAAACCCGCCAGCGCGATCATGGCTATCCCCACCACGCCGAGCGTCGTCAGCCCGTGGTGGACCAGCACCTTGTCGACGATCACCTGAAAGAACAGCGGCATCGCCAAGCCGAACAGCTGGACGACGGCCGACGCCAAAAGCACGTCGCCGAGAACGCCGCGGTGGCGGACAAGCGCGGGGGCGAACCACGAGACGCCGAACCGCCGCTTCTCGCCCGCCAGGCGCGCGCGCCGCGTCACGAACAGCGCGCGGCCCGTCCACCGGTCGACCAGCTCGGCGCGGGCCAGAGTTTCGGGTTGTGCGCCCGGACGCTGGATCAGCGCCGCCTCGCCGTCGGCCTTGGCGAGAACGAAAAAGCTGCCGTCCTTCGCCTCGGCTATCGCCGGCAGCGCCGCACGGTCGAGACGGTCCGGGTCGACCTGCCGGACGCCCGCCTTGAAGCCGATCTCCCGCGCCGCCAGCGTCATACCCGAGAAATCGATTTCGCCCGATTCCGGCGCGTACTTGTGCGCAAGGTGCGCCGGATCCACCGCCACCCCGAGGAAACGCGACACGATCGCCAGACACCGTATCCCCGTGTCCGCCCCCGCGCCGCCCGCCCCGGAGCCGGCGGCGTCACCG
Source organism: Alphaproteobacteria bacterium (assembly GCA_965201115.1). GTDB lineage: Bacteria > Pseudomonadota > Alphaproteobacteria > UBA7887 > UBA7887 > JANQOH01. The sequence continues at coordinate 2,262,933 of OZ241745.1, read as the reverse complement.
GGACCGGCCGCGGCCATCGATAAACCCCATGTTTCGTTCTCCCTCTACGCAATCGGTTCGCAACCGCTCAATTATGCCGGCGGCGGCCGGTATCAACCGGTTCCCGGGATCGCGGGCGTCCCCGCCCGCACGTTTGCGGCAGGCGCGGCGCCGGCGGAGAAGCGCGGCCGCCGCGCCCCGATCACCGGCGCCCGCAGCGTCGAGACGCCCGCGCATACGCCAACCCCGCCGAAGGCGGGGCCTGGGCGCCAGGCGTCCCCGCCCGCACGTTTGCGGCAGGCGCGGCGTTGGCGGGGAAGCGCGGCCGCCGCCCGTAGCGTCGAGACGTGCGGGCGAGACGCCTGGCGCCCGGGCAGCGCGCCGCGCCCGGCTTGCCGACAGTTGTGCGGGTCGCCGACGTGCGGGCAGGGATGCCCGCGGTCCCGGGCCCCGCCTTCGGCGGGGTTGCGCTTCCCCCGAAGATCGCGCCGAAGGCGCGGACTTCCTGGGTGCGCGGGCGTCCCCGCCCGCACGTTCCCGCAAGCCGCGATGTTGGCGGGGAGGCGCGCCCACAGCCCCCGCCCCCGAACGACCCGGCAGCCATAACCCCCGCCATAACCGACAGATAGCCCCGCCGCGCAAGCCCCCGCAGGGGAGGACCATGGTCCTCTCCCGCACCCCGCCCCAAATCGCTTTAATATCCGCATGACCGAAGCACACACCGCCGCCGTCCCCGCCGACGGCGAGCCGCACGCGACCGCCGCGCCCAACCCCGCCGCCGCCGCGCCCACCGAACCCGAAACCCAACCCCAACCCCCCGGCGACCCCCTCCGCCACAACCGCGGAAACCGATCCACAATCGCCGACCTCCCCAACACCGTCCGCGCCGATATCTGCCGCGAAATCCGCGCCGGAACCCCCGACAACGCCATCGCCGAAACCCTCCGCGCGCGCGGATACCCCGTATCCCGATCCGCCATATACCGCTTCCGGAAAGCCGCCGCCGACAGCCTCGCCCAATGGTCCGAAATCCGCGACGCCGCCGCCCTCTGGAGCGAAGGCGGAACCCACGAAGCCCTCGCCGAAATGCTCCGCGTCGCCGCCTTCGCCATCGCCGCGCGCATCGACCCCGCCGCCCCCGATGCCGCCGACAACACCCGCGGCGTAGCCCGCATGGTGCGCGCCATCCGCGACCTCGCCGCCGCCGAAGCCGCGCGGAAAACCGCCGCCGCCCAGGCCGGCCCCCGCCGCGGCGCGCCCGGTTCCATCGACGACCCCCGCCTGCCCTCGCTCCCGCCCCCGAACACGTGGGACGCCGACGCCCAGGCCGCCGCCAACCCCGGCCCCCCCAAGCCGCCCCGCCGCCCGTGGACCGACCGGGACTGGCTGGAGTACGACAGACACATCCAGGAGGGCGAACGCAAGGCCCGCGAAGCCGAACGCGAACGCCGCGAGGCCGAACGCGAATACGAACCCGCGTACGACCCCGAAACCGCCCAACGCCCCCGAGCCCCGCGGAGCCCCGCAATGCCCCGCAACGCCGCCGAAGGCGCGAACTGCCCGGGACCGCGGGCGTCCCGCCCGCACGTTCCCGCAACGCGCGATGCCGGCAGGGAAGGCGCGAACTTCCTGGGTGCGCGGGCCTCCCGCCCGCACGTTCCCGCAGAGCGCGATGCCGGCGGGGAAGGCGCGCCCGCCCGCCCCGGGCCCGGCGGATCCCCGCAATGCCCCGCAACCGCCCCCCGCAACCGCCGGGCCCGACCGCCCCGCGACCGCCGAAGCCCCGCCCGCCGCCGCCCCGCCCGCCCCGAACAACCGAAACGGCAGCAATGCTGAGCGCCTGTACCGAAATGCCAACCCCGCCGAAGGCGGGGCCCGGGACCGCGGGCATCCTGCCCGCACGTTTGCGCCACGCGCGGCGCCGGCGGGAAAGCGCGCCCGCCGCCCCTCCCCAGTCCCCCGGCGTCGAGACGCGCGGGCGGGGACGCCTGGCGCCCAGGCCGCCGAGTGAAAAGTGCGGCCCATGTACGGAAAATCCACGAATTGAGCGAAATACGTTGACACTCGATGGCGGCGTGCGGTAAGTAGCGGCGTAGACACACCGGAGGGCGGCGGCGGCGATATGCTCATTGGCGGCGACAACGGCGGCGCGCTTGAGGGCGGCGGGGGCGATGGCGTGCGTCATGCCGATTCGCCCGGCAATAGCGCCGATCGCTCGTCGTTTTACGTGTTCCGCGCCGGCGCCGACGCGCTGAAAGGCGGCCCGGGCAGCGACACGGCGGCGTATTACGACGCCCCCGGCGCCGTGCGCGCCGACCTGTCGAACCCCTCCACCAATACGGGCGAGGCGCAGGGCGACCGCTACCGGGACATCGAAAACCTGTTCGGCTCCGAATACGCCGACCGGCTGATCGGCGACGCCATCGCGAACGCCTTCCGCGGCGCGGGCGGCTCCGACACCATCGAGGGCGGCGGCGGCAACGATACGATCTACGGCGACGGCGACTACGACGACAACGACGGCGTCGATAACGACATCCTCGACGGCGGCGCCGGCGACGACGAACCGATCGGCGGCGGCGGCGACGACACCTACAAGTTCGGGCGCGGCGGGGGCTCCGACACCATCGACAACCGCGGCGAGGGCGCGTCGGACGACCTGGCGCCGTTCGGCGCCGGCATCGACGCCGATCAGCTGTGGTTCGAACAGACGGGCGTGGCGCGGCGGGACCTGAAGGTCTCGATCGTCGGGACGAACGACAGCGTGGTTATCGAGGATTGGTACAACGGCGCCGGCAACACGCTCGATTTCGGCCTGAGCGATGGGCGGCGCCTCGACGAAACCGACGTCCAGCAGCTGGTGCAACCCATGTCCACCATGGTCGAGCCGGGCTTCGGCGCGACCGAATGGACGGACGATCAGCAATTGACGCTGGCCCCGATCGTCGACGATATTTGGTTGTAGCCGCCGCAAGACGGGTCGCGACAGCGCGAAGAACGAGTTCGACAGGTGCCCGGCGCGGCGCCTTCCGCCGGGGCGGTTCGGCAACCCCCGCCGCGGCGTTTTGCGAATCGGTTGCAACGAGAGGAGGACGACGATGGTCCTGAGAGATCTGGCGATGAAGACGGTGCGGGCGGTCGTGGATGCGTGCTCGCGGGATCCGGAGTTGCGGTCGCGCGTCATGGCGGACCCGAAGGCGGCGCTGGCGGAGGAGGGGGTCGAACTGCCCTTCGAGAAGGTCGAGGCGGTCGAGGATACGCCGGAGACCACGCACGTCGCGTTGACGGACCCCAACGCCGAACTGTCCGACGAACAAATGGAAACGGTCGTCGGCGGGATCAGCCACGCGGCTTTGCTTGAGTCTATCTCCATGATGGACACGCATCGTCGACAGGCCGCGGCACTCGGTTTTCGGACCGATTAGTCTCTGTCCCGACCGTGGCGGTCGCTGGAGTCCGCCACGGTCGGGCAGGGCGCCGCCCGCGACCGAACGGTTGGCCAATCGGCACACGACGCCGGGCCTGTTCGTCGCGGCGTATTGGCGGCGCCCGCCACAAGGCGGTTCATGGCGGCGCGAAGAACGGTTTCGACAGGCGCCGGGGCGGTTCGGCAACCCCCGCCGCGGCGTTTCTCGAATCGGTTCGCTTCATTGAATCGCCCTGCGCTCTCCGGCGGGAGGCGTTGTTGCCGGGGCGCCGCCGCGCCAAACGGCGCGCGAACCCAGCGGCAAGGGGCCGGGATGGACAACGACGAACGCGGCGCCGGCGCGAAAGCGGCCGGACGCGCGCCCTTCAAGACGGTCGCGCAATACCTCAAGCATCTGTCGTTCAAGAGCCCCGGCGCGCCGGGCGCCGCCTCCGGCGCGGCGCCCCGCACCGATTACACGTTCACGGTCAACCGGCGCGACGCGGGACCCAACGCGCACGAGGTGGAGTTGAAGCTCAAGGTGCGCGGCGTCAGCGGCGAAATCCCGGTGTACGTTGTCGAGCTCGCCTATGCCGGGATATTCCGCATTGCCGCGCCGCCCGGTTCCGACGCGCGGGCGGCGGCGATGGTCGAATGCCCGCGGTTTCTGTTCCCGTTCGCGCGGCGCATCGTGTCGGATTGCGTGTGCGACGGCGGATTCCCCCGGCCCGCGCTCGACCCTGTCGATTTCGGCGCGCTGTTCCGCGGTTCCCGGCGCGGGCGGCGCAACGGCGGCGGCGGCGCTCCCGCCTCCGCGCTTCATTGACCGCGCGGAATCCCGCGCACATCCGCCGCGTTTCCGTTTTTCGCCGCAATCGGCGCGGCGCGAAAATTCGGAGCCTCGCGAAAATTTTCTTTGCCAGGAGCCGCCGGACACGCTATCGTTCCGGTTAACCGTTTCCGAAGTGGGGAACCCGCCATGAGCGTGAATGTCGCAATCGAGAAGATGGAGAGCGAGCGCGCCCGCGTCGAGCAGCGTCGGCAAGCCCTCCGCAGCGAACTGGATGCCGTCGAGGAGAAACTCTCCTGGCTGGATACCGCCCTCGGGGGGCTGGCCGCGGCCCGGGAGGAGGTGAACCGGGCTCTCGCGGGGCGGGCTCCCGCCCCCGAGACCGCGCCGCCGGCCGCCGCCGCGGCGCCCGAGCCCGCCCCGGCGCCGGCCGCCGCGCCCCGACCGGCCCCGGCGCCCGCGCCGGCCGCGTCCGGGCCGGCGGCGGTTGCGGCGCCCGCGCCCGCTCCGCGGCCGGCCGCCGCGCCGCCCGCTCCCGCCGCGCCGCGGCGCCGGCGGCGCGGCCCGGGCGGCAAGATCTCCGCCCGCGACGCGCTGTACCGGACTCTGCATGAGGATTTCGGGCAGCAGGGCGTGAAATCGGCGGATCTGCGCCAGGCGGCCGAGAAGAAATTCGGGCGCGAAATCGCTTCGCATTCGACCAGCACGGCGCTGTGGTCGCTCGGCAAGGAGGGGCTGGTGCGCCGCCAGGGGTTCCTCTGGTACGCCGACGGAACGCCGCCGGAAGCGGAAGCCGCGCCGGCGCCGGCGCCCGCTCCCGTCCCGGCCGAAACCGCCCCCGCGCCGGCCGCGCCCGCGGCGCCGCGCCGGCGGCGCGGGCCGGGCGGCAAGATCTCGGCCCGCGACGCGCTGTACCGGACGCTGCGGGAGAACTTCGGGCAACAAGGGGTGAAATCGGCGGAGTTGCGCCGCGCGGCGGAAAAGAAGTTCGGGCGCGAAATCGCCTCGCATTCCGCCAGCACCGCGCTGTGGACGCTCGGCAAGGAGGGGCTGGTGCGCCGCGACGGCTTCATGTGGTACACGGCCGACGACGCGGCGCCGGCGCCCGCCGCTCCCGCGGAGGCCGCGCCGCTGCAGGCCGCTTCGGCGCCGGTCGCGGTCGCGCCGCCCATGGTCGCGCCGCCGCCGGCGGAGGAAGCCGCGTCGCGGGAACGCCGCCAACGCGCGAAAATCTCCGCCAAGGACGCGCTTTACCAAACCATCCAGTCCTACGGGCAGGAGGGGGTAAAATCCGCGGAACTGCGGCGCGCCGCCGAGAAGCGCTTCGGGCGCGAAATCGCTTCCCATTCCGCCAGCACCGCGCTGTGGACGCTCGGCAAGGAAGGGATGATTCGCCGCGAGGGCTTCCTGTGGTACGCCACCGACGCCGGCCCGCAACCGGAGAGCGGGAGCGCGGCGGCGGAAACGGACAACACGGGCGGCGACGGGGCCTCCGCCCCCGCCGCCTGAGAATCTGTACCGGAATTCGGCGGTTATCGGTTCGGCAGGGACCGGCGGGCGTCTTGTCCGCTTGCGCTTCCCTGCCGACATCGCGCCTTGCGGGAACGTGCGGGCAGGATGCCCGCGGTCCCGGGCCCCGCCTTCGGCGGGGCAAGCATTTCGGTACAGACACCGGGGAAAACACGGAAGCCGCGCCGCCCGCGCGCGGAACGGCGCGGCTTCCGCCCCTTTCGCGCCTTCGGCGCGACGGCCGGGATGTCCGGGGCGAGCGCTACCGGGGCGCGAACCTCAATCGCAGGGCGGCGGTTCGCGCGTCTCGAATTTGCGCCACAGCTGAAATACGGAGCGCTGGAACTCGCGCTGCACCAGCGCGAGCCCCTCATGCGCCTCGGGCAGCTCGACCTCCAGCGCCTCGGCGCGGCTGTCGCCGCGCGCCCACGCGCATGAGGCGTGGCGGTGGACGAAACCCAAATACGCCGCCATGCGCTCGAGCGGCCCGGGGCCGCGAATCGCCGGCCCGTGGCCCGGGACGAGAATGCGCCAGTCGCGCGCCGCAAGCGCCGCAAGCTGCGCCTGCCAGGCCGCGGCGTCGGCATGCGGCAGCGACGGCGCGCGCCCGTGGAATACGAGATCGCCCGCGAACAGGACCCCCGTCGCGCGGTCGAATACGGCCAGATCGCCCGCTGTGTGGCCGTTCTCGAACGCCTCGATCTTCACGACGCGGCCGCCGAGGTCCACTTCCATGCCGGCGCTCACGAGACGGTCCGGCGGGCCGGGCTCCGTTCCCTCCGTCCACTCCGGCCCGGCAAGCGCCGCGATGTTCTCGAGCACGGCGGCGCCTTCGCGCGCCAGCCACGGCGCCGCGCGGGCATGCATGACAACCTCGGCCCCCGCGGCGCGAAAGACGGGAATGCCGAACGCATGGTCGAAATGGTGGTGCGTGATCGCCGCGTGGCTCACGGGTTTGCCGGCAGCGCGCGCGATCGCGGCGAGCATTTCCTCGGCGTAAATCCGCGTCGGGCCGGTATCCACCGCCAGCACGCTGTTTTGGCCGGCGATAAAGCCGATATTGGCGATATTCGCGCCGTTGCGCGGCGAGACTTCTTCTTGCGCGCCCCACATGACGAAGACGCCGGGGGCGATCTCCTCGGGCTGGAGGCCGTAGGATTGCGCCGCCGCGCCGGGCGCCGCCAGGGCGAGACCCATGAGGGCGCGCGCGGCGCGCACGGTTCCGGGCTTCCGCGCCGCCGCCCGCGTTGGGCGCGCTACATCGAAGGCGCCGGAACCGCCCCCTCGAAGATCAGCCCCGCCGTGTCGCGCGCGGTCACGCGCACCGCCTCGGGCCGCTCCGCGAGGTCGAACTGGAACACCGGATCGTGCGACAGCGCGGCCCAGGCGGCGATCTCGGCCAGCGCGCCGCGCTCGTCCTCCACTTCCACGCTCTCGACATGATATGCGGCGATAATCTCGCCGGCGTCGTCGGTTGCGAACCCCGTATGCATGGGATGGGATATGCGCATTCGGAGCCGGCTCGCGCCGCCGGCGCGGTCGAACCGCTTGAGCGCGATGTCGCCCAGCGCCGAGGCCGCGCCGCCGGGCAGGGTCGAGCAGCCGCCGGGGCTGTTGACCGTCACCTCGGTTTGCGCGACATGCCAGACGCCGTCGCGGTCGAGCGCGGCGGCGCGGACGGCGGTCGAGCGCTCGAGGCGGATGTTCATGCCCACCGCCTCGATGGGGCGGAAGGGGACGATGCGCGCCGCGGCGCGAATCGGGTTGTCTTCCGCGAACACCGCGATTTCCTCGAACCCGGCGCCGCCGCCGCGCAGTTTGACCACCAGCGGAACGCTGTGCGGCTCCTCCACCCAGTCCGGCATCGCGAGCCGCACCGCGTCGTCGTACACGACCGGCGCGCCCGCCAGTTCGGTTTCCACGATATCGGCCCAGATGGGCGAATCGAGAGGGTCGCGGTCGGCCGCGCCGGCGGGCCCGGCGGCGATCCAGGCCGCCGCGGCCGCGAAAACGAAAATTCGCAACATCGTTCGCTGTCTCCTCAAGGTTGGCGCCGCCGACGCTCCCGGGACCGCCGGCGCCGCGCCGGTTACGTAGCGGGCTCGGCGAATGCGGTCTCGAAACGCAGGCCCGCGCTGTCTTCCGCCAAGACGCGGACCTCGCGCCTTCCCTCCGGGAGGTCGAAGAGAAAGACCGGGTCGCTCGCCAGCGCCGCGCGCGTCGCCAGCGTCGCGATCGCGCCGCTCTCGTCCGCCAGCTCTACCCGTTCGATGTAATAGGCGGGCACGGCGTCTCCGTTGTCGGCGACGACCAGGCCGGTGTCCATCGGGTGGTTGATCCTGAGCTTGACGCGGCTTGCGCCGCCGGCGCGGTCGAACTGGCGTACCGCGATCTCGCCGATATTGCCGGCGGTCGCGCCGCCGGGCGCCGAGCATCCGCCCGGCGTGAGGACGCTTACGCGCTTGTGAACGACATGCCATACGCCCTCGGCGTCCATCGCCGCGGCGCGCACCGGCCCCGACCCCTCGAGCCGGATATCGAAGCCCACCGCTTGGATGAAACGGTGCGGGACGATTCGCACCGCCGTCTGTATGGGGTTGTTTTCGGCGAACAGCACGAGCTCCGCGACCTTGCCGAAGCCGCGCGTGAGCTTGATCATCACCGGAACGCTGAACGGGTCGTCCACCGTGTCCGGCATGGCGAGGTGCAACCCGCCGCCATAGACGACCGGCCCGCCGCCGAGTTCGGTCTCCACCAGGCCGGCCCATATCGGCGAACCGAGCGGATCGAGCGCGCGCTCCCCGGCGCCCGCCGCGGCCCCCCACGCCAGCAACGGCGCCGCCAGCGCCGCAACGCATCGTCCGATAAATCGTCCGGTCATGTTCCGAATCCTCCCCTGGGCGGTTGCGCCCGCAAGCCGCCCCCTTGTAGCGTATGCGCGGCGCAATGCAAACGGCCGGAGCATTGAAGACATGCTGGGCGCGAACGGCGAGGGCTACGACATATCCACGGCGGCGCCGCGGGAAATGGCTGGCGACGAACTGCCGATCGCGTTGCCGCCCGGCGAACCCGCGCGCGCCGTCGAGGGCCTGGAGGGGCTGTCGAAAGCCGGCCCGCGCTACCCCATCCCGCCCCGCGGCGCGCATATGGACCCGGCGCCCGGCATGGCGCGCAGCTATCCCCTAGGCGCCGCCGCCGCCGCCGCGAAACGGGGCGGGAAACAGGGAGAAACGCGCGCATGACCGACGAACTCGCATGGCTTTCCGCCGCGGAGGCCGCCGCGCGTTTCCGCGGCAGGTCGCTCTCGCCCGTGGAGCTGGCCGACGCGCTGCTGGCGCGAATCGAGCGCCTGCAACCCACGGTCAACGCTTTCGTTCATGTCGATCCCGAGCGCACGCTGCGGGACGCCTGCGCCTCCGCGGAGCGGTGGGCGAAAGGCGAGCCGCTCGGCCCCCTCGACGGCGTTCCGGTCTCGGTCAAGGACCTGGTGTTGTGCGCGGGATGGCCCACCCTGCGCGGCTCCCCCGCCGTCGATCCGGATGGCGAGTGGAGCGACGACGCGCCCGTCGCCGCGCGGCTGCGCGAGCACGGCGCCACGATCCTCGGCAAGACGACGACGCCCGAATACGGCCACAAGGGCGTTACCGACAGCCCCGTTTCCGGCGTTACGCGCAACCCGTGGGATTTGGACAAGACCCCCGGCGGGTCGTCGGGCGGCGCGAGCGCGGCGCTCGCCGCCGGCCTCGGCCCGCTTGCCGTCGGCACCGACGGCGGCGGGTCGATTCGCATTCCCGCCTCGTTCGCCGGCGTGTTCGGCCTCAAGCCCACGTTCGGCCGCGTGCCGTCGTGGCCGCCCAGCCCGTTCGCCGCGCTCTCGCATGTGGGGCCGATGGCGCGCACGGTCGCCGACGCGGCGCTGATGCTCAACGCTATCGCCGAGCCCGATTCGCGCGACTGGTACGCCCTGCCGCACGACGGCGCGGATTATCTCCGCGGCCTCGAGCGCGGCGTCCGCGGCATGACCATCGGCTGGAGCCGCACGCTCGGCATGCCCGATGTCCGTCTCGACCCCGAGGTCGAGGCGCTCGCCGCCGCCGCCGCGCGCCGCTTCGAGGATCTCGGCGCCGCGGTGGAGGAGGTCGAGCCGCGGTGGCCGCACGAACCCGGCGCGGTCTTTCTGGTCCATTGGCGCATCGGCGCCGCGAAACTCGAGGACGATCTCGGGCCCGAAAAATCCGCCATGCTCGAAGGCTCGCTGCGCGCATACGCCGAGGCCGGGCGCGCGCTCGACGGCCTGGCGGTCAAGCGCGCGGAAACGGAGCGCGCGGCGGTGGGGCTCGCGCTCGCCGGCCTGTTCGAGCGCTTCGACCTGCTGCTGTCCCCCACCATGCCGATCCCGGCTTTCGCCGCGGCGCGGCCGTGGCCCGACGAATCCTACGCCGCCGAGCCGCTGCGCTGGACGCCGTTTACCTTCCCCATCAACCTCGCGCGCAACCCGGCGGCGTCGGTCCCGTGCGGCTTCACCGCCGCCGGCCTGCCGGTGGGCCTGCAGGTCATCGGCCCGATGTACGACGACGCGGCGGTCCTGCGCGCCTGCGCCGCCCATGAAGCCGCCGAACCCGGCGCCCGCCGCCGCCCCGCCGGCATACGGGCGTCTCGCCCGTAACCGTGCGACGGCGGCAACGCGCGCGCACGGCCCCGGATCGAAAAAAACGCGCTCGATCGAGCGAATCGCCATGTACCGGGAGCGCATGGCGGCCGCCGGGACGGGCGGCATCGAGGCCTGAGCGCCGGAGGGATCGTTGACGCGCGCGCCCCGCGCGCTGACAATCGCGCCCGCACGCCGCGCATCCGGAGACAACTTCTCGATGGACGAATACCAAGCCGCTACGCTTACGACCCGTTACATCGCCCTGGTCCTCACGGCGACCCAGTGCCTGCTGCTGGCGGTCGGCCTGTGGATGATGAATCGCGCCAACGCCGGCCGCGATCGTCAGACAATGCTCGCCGAACGGCGGCACAACGACACCATGAAGGTCCACGCCGAACGGCACGCCGAGGCCATGAAGGCTCATGAGGCGACCATGAAGGCTCATGAGGCGACCATGAAGGCTCACGAGGCGACCATGAAGGCCAACGCCGAACGGCACGCGGAAGCCATGAGAGCCAACGCCGAACGGCACGCGGAAGCCATGAAGGCCAACGCCGAACGGCACGCCGAGACAATGCGGGGAATCGAGACGCTAATCGAGCGCACCGCCCCGAATAACCGCGCCGGCGACCCGTCGCGCTCCGATCCGAAGTCCTGATACGAGCCGCCGGACGGGGACGACCGCGTTCCCGGCGCGGCGACCTGGAAACGCGAGCGCCCAGGCGCCGGGGGTTACCGGCGCGGACCGGTCGGGAACCGCATCCCGGGAGGCAGTCCCGGAACGGTCGACATCGATGACCCCCGGTACAGGATGCCGGCGCGCCCGCGCGCCGCGAGGCGTTGCCGAGCCGGAACGGAGTTACGGATGAACGTCTCCCGCGCCCCCGCCGTCGATGGCGATCGCCTTTGGCGTTCGCTGGCCGAACTCGCGCAAATCGGCGCGACGCCGAAAGGCGGCGTGCGCCGCCTCGCCCTCACGGAAGAAGACCGCCGCGCCCGCGAAACCTTCGCGCGCTGGGCCGGGGCCGCCGGCTGCGCGGTCGCGACCGACGCCATCGGCAACATGTTTGCCCGCCGTCCGGGGCGCGACGATTCGCTCGCGCCCGTAGCGGTGGGCAGCCATCTCGACAGCCAGCCCACGGGCGGCAAATACGATGGCGCCTACGGCGTTCTGGCCGCGCTCGAAGTCGTGCGCGCCCTGAACGACGCCAACGCGGAAACGCTCCGCCCCGTAGAGGTCGCGAACTGGACCAATGAAGAAGGCGCGCGGTTCCCGCCGGCGATGATGGGGTCCGCCGTCCACGCGGGCCTGTTGGGGTTGGACGCCGCGCTCGCGCAGTCCGAAGCGGGCGGCGGGGAAACGGTTGGGGAAGCGCTCGCCGCCATCGGCCGCGCCGGCGGCGCGGCGCCGGGCGGGCGCGACTTCCATGCGTATTTCGAGGCGCATATCGAGCAGGGGCCGGTGCTGGAAGCCGAGAGCATTCCCATCGGCGTCGTGACCGGCATCCAGGGCATCCGCTGGCTCGATTGCGAAATCCCTGGCGCCGAAAGCCACGCGGGCACGACGCCGATGGAGGCGCGCAAGGACGCGCTCGCCGGCGCGGCGCGCATCGTCGCGGCGGCGGAGCGCATCGCCCGCGCGCGGGGGCCGGACGGCCGCGCGACCGTCGGCGAGTTCCGCGTCTTTCCGAATTCGCGCAATACGATCCCCGGCCGCGCCGCGCTGGGGATCGATCTGCGTCACCCCGACGACGCGATGCTCGATGCGATGGCCGCGGAGTTGGAGGCCGAGGTTGCCGCGCTGCGGCGCGACCGCGGCCTTTGCGCGCGCATGACCGAAATATGGCGCTCGCCGCCCATCGCGTTCGATGCCGATTGCATGGACGCGGTGCGCCGCGCCGCCGCTTCGCTCGGCGCGGCGAGCCGCCGCATCGTCTCGGGGGCGGGGCACGACGCCGGCTGCCTCGCCCGCGTCTGCCCCGCCGCCATGATCTTCGTTCCCTGCCTCGGCGGCGTCAGCCACAACGAGGCCGAGTCGATGGCCGCCGATCACGCCGCCCTGGGCGCCGGGGTCCTGCTGCGCGCCGTTGTCGAAAAGGCGAACGAGCCGCCGCGATAGCGGGACGTCAATCGGCGGCCGCCCCGCCCGGGTCGCGCCGGGCGGGCGGGGCGGCCGCGTTCGATTCCGGGGTTGTCAGCAGGCGCTGCTGGCGCTTCCGCCGCTGCTGATGCAGCTCGGCGCGCTCGAGAGCGAGCTCACCGAGGAGGCGGTCGAGGGGTCGGGCGCGCCGGTCGTCGTGCCTCCGGCGACATCGACCAGCACGTCGTCGGCCAGGTCCATGTTCGGGTCCTGCGGAAAGACCATGTGAACCACGTCGTGGGTATCCTCGACGACCCGCGCCTCGACGCCCGGCGGCAACCGCTTGCCTTGCTCGAGGACGACCTCCGCCGTCTCTCCGCTTTCGCAGCGCCGACGGATCGCCTCATCGGCCCGGTAGCGTTCCGCGAACCCCGCCACCCAAGCCCGCCCATCGATCACGTCCTCGCGGGTCGGCGTCTTCGGTTCCCAAGTCTGTGCGCTCATAGCGTATCCTCCATTGCCTGCGCGGGCCGGTCCGCCCGCCTTGCTTGGCCTGTTCATACCGCAAGTTTTCCGCCGAGTCAAGTGTTTTCCCGCCAGCGGCGCAAAGTAATGAGTAAATTGCACCGATTGCCGGGCCAAGCTCGATCGGCAAATCGCGCGCAACCGCGGCGCAAGGGCGGGATACCCGGGCGCGGCCGGAGCGGCAAGCCCGGATTAATACCCAAGGCGGTCGGCGTCGATCGGTTTTCCCCGGGGAGCGCCGACGCCTCGCCGGCATACGCGCGACGCGGCGCAAAGAAGACGCCGGCGAGGCGCCGGCGCTCCCGGAACGAGTCCCCGAACGGCGGCGTCAGTTCCCGCTCGGGCAGGCCGTGCTGGCGCTTCCGAGGCTGAAAACGGTGCTCGGAACGGTGCCGACGGTGCTTGCCGAGCTGGCGCACGTCACGTCGGGCGCGGTGAACCCGCCGGACACGTCGGCCAAGATGTCGTCGTCGAGTTCGGTATTGGGATCCGTCGGGAACACCACGTGCATGACGCCGTCGGTGTCCTCCACGATCCGCGCCTCCAGGCCCGGCGGAACGGTCATGCCGTGCTCCGCCATGACCCGGGCCGTTTCGCCGCTTTCGCAGCGCCGGCGCAGTTCCGCGTCGCTCCGGTAACGCACCGCGAACTTCCCGGCCCACGCCTCTCCGATATGCATGCCGTCGAGTGTGGGAGCCTTCTTCGGTACCGATTGCCGGTTCATGTGTCGTCCTTCCCCGATATGCGGCGCCTCGCGGCGGCCGCGTTGCGCCCCCTTTGCGCGAGTCGATACCCCCGGGGGCTTCGATTGTCAACAGTGCGTTTGCGCCGCCATGAAAAAAGACAATTGCACGACGAAGACGCACAACTCCCGGAGGCTTGCGCCCGGCTACGGGACGAACGGCGCGGTACGGCGCGGCGTCACGTTTCCGGGCAGATCGTGCTGGCGCTGCTGACGGTGAACACGGTGCTCGGAAGGCTGCCGAGCGTGCCTGCCGTGGCGGCGCACGTCGCCGGTTGCGCCGCGCCGCCGGACACGTCGGCCAAGATGTCGTCGTCCAGCTCGGTATTCGGATCCGCCGGGAACACCATGTGCATGACCTCGTCGGTGTCCTCCACGACCCGCGCCTCCAGGCCCGGCGGGACGGTCATGCCGTGCTCCGCCACGACCAGCGTCGTTTCGCCGCTTTCGCAGCGTCGGCGCAGCTCCGCGTCGCTCCGGTAACTCGCCGCGAACTTTCCGGCCCACTCCTCTCCGATACGCATGTCGTCGAGCGTGGGGGTCTTCTTCGGTATCGACTGCCGGCTCATGCTCCGTCCTTCCCCGGTTTGCGGCGCCTCGCGGCGGCCGCGTTGCCTCCCTTCGCGAGTCGGTACCACCGGGCGCGCCGGTTGTCAACAGTGCGTTTGCGCCGAAAAGAGACAATTGCACGAAGACCCGCGATGCCGTCCGGGCGCCGCCCGTCCCCGGCGCCCCAAGGTCGACGACCCGGTCCGGCAACCGCGGGGCGCCCCGGGGGGCTACACCGAGCCGCGCAGGCGCGGGTCGAGAAGGTCGCGGATGCCGTCGCCGAGCAGGTTGAACGCCAGGACGGCGATCGTGATCGCCAGGCCCGGGAACACATAAAGCCACCAGCGCGGCTCGAGGCCGGAATTCAGCGCATCCGCCAGCATGTTGCCCCAAGTGGGCGTCGGCGGCGGAATGCCGACGCCGAGAAAGCCCAGCGACGCCTCGATGATGATCGCCACCCCCAGATGCGTGGTCGCCAGTATCAGATACGGCGCGATGCATTGCGGCAGGATGTGGCGCAGCATGATGCGCGCGTGCGATGCGCCGATGCCGCGCGCCGCCTCCACATAGGCCATTTCCTTCAGCGACAGCACCACCGAGCGGATCACGCGCCCGCCGAACGGTATGCGCGTGATCGCGATGGCGACGATCACCGTGCCGGTCCCCGAGCCGAGCGCCATCGCGATCGCCATCGCCAGGATGAGGTCGGGGAAGGCCTGCAGAAACTCGATTGCGCGCTGGCTCGCGATATCGAACCAGCCGCCGAAATAGCCGCTCGCCAACCCCCAGAAACAGCCGAGCGTGGTGCCGATCAGCACGGCGAAAAACGCCACCGTCAGCGAAACGCGGCTGCCGTGGATGACGCGGCTCAGTGTGTCGCGCCCGATTTGGTCGGTGCCGAACCAATTGGTCGAATCGGGCGGAACCTGCATGCGCTGGAAATCCGACCCCAGCGGGTCGAACGGGGCCGCCGCGGGCGCCGCGAACGCCAGCGCCACGATCGCCGCCGCGACCAGCCCCCAAAAGGCGGAAAGCGGCGATCGCCGCGCGAACGTCAACACGCCGCGGCCGCCGCGCGCCGCTGTGCGCGCGGCCGAAGCCGCCTTGCGCGCGGCCGAACGGGCGGCGGCGCTCATCGGTAGCGAATCCGCGGATCGATCCACGCGATGGCGATATCGACCGCGATGTTCAGGACCACGAACACCACCGAATAGAGAAACACCAGGTTCTGCATGACGAAAATGTCGCGTTCGCTGACCGCGGTGAACATGGCGTAGCCCAGCCCGGGCGCGCCGAACGCGCGCTCGACCGGTATCGACCCCGCGAGCACGAAGCCGAGCAGAATGCCCGAAAGCGTGATGACCGGCAGGAGCGCGTTCGGCAGCGCGTGCAGCCCCACCACGAGCCGCCCGCTCAGCCCCTTGGCGCGCGCGGTGCGCACATAGTCCTCGCGGATGACCTCGAGCAGGCTGGAGCGCGTCATGCGCGCAATATACGCGGCTTGGCCCAGCGCGAGCACGAAGGCCGGGCCGATCACGATCTGAAAGGTGGTCCAGGGCGCCTCGAACAGCGACGCGCCCGAGGCGGTGAGCGGCGCGCGGTAGCCGAAACCGAGCACCAGCGCCAGAACGATCAACATGCCGAGCCAGAAGCCCGGCACGGCGAGACAGGTTATCGAGAGGATGCGCGCCGCGGCGTCGGCCAGCCCGTTGGGCCGCAGCACGCTGATCAGCGCCACGGGCACGCCGAATATCCACGAAAGGATAACCGAGAGGATGGCGATCTGCGCCGTGAGCGGGCCGCGGCGGGCGACCATCTCGCCGACGCTCTCGGCGCGGAAGAACGAGCGCCCGAAATCGCCGCGCACGATGTCGCCGAGCCAGCGGACGTATTGCACGGCGAGCGGGTCCGCCAAGCCGAGCTCGCGCATGTAATTTGCGCGCTGCTCCTCGCTCAGCCGCGTCATGCCTTCCGGTCCGAAGATCGCGGTGAGCGGATCTCCGGGCATGACGCGCATGATGAGAAACACCACCACCGAGACGCCCAGAATCGTGAGCGCCCCGAAGACGAAGCGGCGCGCGATATAGCTATGCACGGATAGTCGGCCCCGGAGGGAAGCGGCGCCGAACCTTCGGCGCCCGCGGCGCCCGTGTCAAGCGCGCGTACGGTTTCGCGGCGCCCAGGGCGGAGACGCGCGGGCCGGGCGCCGGCGCGCCAGCGCAATGCCGGGCGATACCGATAGCGGCCGGTATTGCATCCATGGGAACCTGCACGGTGCGGCCGTTCCGCGCGGCGCGGCCGGTTATGGCCGCGGCCTCACCCGGAAAGGCGGGTTTCGATCTCGGCGATGGCGCCGTCGACAAGGGCCATGTCGGCGGCTTCGTCCATATCCGCGGCGATGGCGCGCGCGGCGGCGGCGGCCACGAGTTCGGCCGCGGCCGCCCGCGCATCGGCGGCGGCGCGGGTCTGCATGCGGGCGATACGGACGTCGGCGGCGCGGGTGCGCCGGACCACCTCTTGCGCAGCGCGCACCTGCGCGGCGGAAACGATTCGCTTCGCCTCGTCGCGGGCGCGCGACACGATCTCCCCGGCCTCGCGGGCGGTTTCGCGCTCGCGCCGCCGGTGCGCGGCGAGCAGGTTCTGCGCTTCCTCGCGCAGCTGCACGGCCTGTTCGAGCTCGGCGCGCACCGCTTCGCCGCGGCGGTCGAGGCGCCCGGTCGCGAACGTCCACAACCGGCGGCCGAACAGCGCGCAAAACAGGACGAACGCGACCGCGACCCAAAACGATTCGTCGAACATCACGCGGCCCTCGCGCGTTCGAGCGCGGCGGCGATGGCCTCGTCCGATGGCGCCGTTCCCGCCGCGCGCAAGGCGGCCTCGCGCACGACGGAGTCCGCGCCGCCGCGCAAATCTTCCAGCGCGACGGCGGCGGCCTCGGCGATTCGGCGTTCGGCGCGGCCGGCTTCGGCCTCCAGCCGCGCGCCCAGCGCCGAATGCATGAGCTCGACCTCGGCCGCGGCTTTCGCCGCCGCGGCGGCGAGTATCCCGCGCGCCTCGGCGCGCGCCCTGGCCATCGCGCGCTCATGCGCCGCGAGCGCGGCCTCGGCCTCCTCGCGCAAGGCCTCGGCGCGCGACAGATCGGCTTCGATGCGCTCGCGGCGCGCCTGGAGTATCTCCCCGACCCGCGGCAGCGCCACGCGCGACACGATCAGGTAGAGAACTCCGAAACAGATCGCGAGCCAGAACAGCTGCGGCGCGAAGGCCGCGGGATCGAGTTGCGGCATCGGACCGCTCCGCCGCTACAGAAACAGTATCAGAAACGCGATCAGCAACGCGAACAGGGCGATCGCCTCGGTAAGGGCGAAGCCGAGAAGCACGTTGCCGAACACCTTGGGCGCGGCGGCCGGATTGCGCGCCGCCGCGGCGACGAAATTGCCGAAGATGGTGCCGATGCCGATGCCGACCCCGGCCAGCGCGATGGTGGCGAGGCCGGCCCCGATCATCCTTGCCGCTTCCAGTTCCATGACGAGTCCTTTCCGTTCGTCGAGAGGTCAGTGGTGCATGTGCAGCGCGTCGTTCAGATACAGGCACGACAGCACCGCGAAAACGTAGGCCTGCAAGAGCGCGATGCCGATCTCCAGCCCCGTCAGTGCGACGATCAGCGCCAGCGGCGCCCAGCCGCCGATAAAGCCCAGCGCCACGACGAACCCGCCGAACACCTTGAGCATGGTGTGACCCGCCATCATGTTGGCGAACAGCCGCAGGCTCAGGCTCACCGGGCGCACGAAATACGACAGAACCTCGATCGGCACGAGTATCGCCAGCAGCGGCGCCGGAACCCCGGCGGGAACGAAAAAGCGCAGAAACCCCGCGCCGTGCCGCGCAAAGCCGATAATCGTCACGCCGACGAACACGACCGCCGCCATCGCGAACGTCACGATTATGTGGCTGGTGAAGGTGAAGCCGTAAGGAATCATCCCCAGCAGATTGCCGAACAGAATGAACACGAACAGCGTGAAGATAAAGGGAAAATAGGGCCGGGCGTCGGCCCCCGCGTTGTCGCGCACCATGTTGGCGACGAACTCGTAGGACAGCTCGACGACCGATTGCAGCCGCCCCGGCGCCATCGCGCGCCCGCGCGTTCCCGCCGCGAACAGCAGCGCGACGAGGGCGACCGCGAAAGTCATCCACAGCGCCGAATTGGTATAGCTCAGGTTGAGGCCGCCGATCTCGATCGGCGCCAGTTCGCGGATTTCGAACTGGGCCAGCGGGCCGTGGCCCGCCGCGCCGGACTGGGTTTCCGCCGCCACGTCTCAAGGCTCTCCGTTTCGTCTTGCCGGTCCGGCCGCGCCGGATGGCGGGCCGGGGTCGTTTCCGAAGCCAGCGCCGAAACCGGCTCCGGCGATGGCGCGCCAAGTGTTGAGGGCGCCCGCGCCGGCGCCGAGAAAGAAAAACACGATCGTCATGACCGGCGCGGTGGCCAGCCAACGGTCGAGCCCGTATCCGATCGCCGCGCCGACGCCGACGCCGGCGACCATTTCCACGCCGATCCTGAGCGCCATGCCGAGACCCGCGGGGGGCGGACCGCCGCGCGCCGGAAGCGGCGCGATGCGGCTCGTCTCCCGCGCGCGCCGCAGCCGCGCCTTCAGATTCCGCAGCGCGCCGCGGCCGCCGCCGGTTTCATCGTCCACGCAGCGTTCCCGACAATGCGTCCCGCCCGGCGCCGGATGCCGAACCCGGCGCCGTTTAACCCGCCGCCGCCGCCCGTGTCAACCCGCCGCGCGGCGCAAACATGCCGGCGGGGCGCCGGCGGCCCCGAGCAAGCGCTACATGCCCCAGATGTGGATGGGCGCGCGTTTCGCGCATTCGACGCGGTGAAAAACCTTGTCGGCCCAGTCGCGGTCGCCGCGGTCGAACACCACCAGGTGGCCCTCCGCCGCCGCGCAGCGGGTCATATACTCCTCCGTCTGCACAATCCCGTCGCGCACCGTCTTCTCCAGACCGCCGCGCAATATCTTGCACTCCACAACGTATTTGCGAGCTTCCGACGCGCCGCCGCCGGCGCCCCACGGCCATATCACGAGCAGGTCGGTCAGCTTCCGCCCCAGGCCGTATTCGCGCTCAATGCGGCCCCCGCCATTGACGATGCGTTGCAGAAACGCCTGAAGCAGCAACTGCGGCCCCGCCTCCCGATACGCAAAGCGCCCAATCCAATGCTCCGAATGCTCGCGGAAAAACGACTGAAACGCCGCAAGCAGCTTCACGACATCCAAGCTGTTGTCGGCGTTCACATACCACGCGGTTTCCTGCGGCAGCGTCTCCTGCGCATAGGCCGCGAGCTCGCGCGGCACGACCTCGGCGTAAACCGGATTGGCGATGCGCACCGGCGCATCGCGCGCGATCAACCCCAAATCCCGCACATACGCGATGTCGCGCGCGGAAGCTTCCGCGTCGGCCTCGCCGCCGCTCAACAGCGGCTCGACGACCCGCCGCACGCGCGGCTCCTGAAGCTTGTCCGCCAGCTGGTCGAGATGCGTCTCGCGGCGCAGAATCAGCTGCTCCTGCGCGTCGATGATGTCCGCTTCGGTTACCGCCCGCGACCGGTCGCGCCCGCGCACGGTCTCGAAGCACGCTTCCGCCGCCAGCGCGTTGACCAGCCAAGGCTGCCCGAGGGATTGCGTCCACAGGCGCTCGACCGCGCCGGGCGCGAACGCCTGCCCCGTATCCCCGGTGTGCTGCGCTGCAAGCGCCAGCGTTTCGGCGCGCGAAAAGTCGCCCAGCCGCAGCGATTTCGCCTTGATATTGAACGCGCTGCCCCCCGCCACCACGGTCTTCCCGTCGGTCGAGCGGATGCGGTAGTCATGCACGTCGCGCACGCCGCACAACACCACGCTCTGCGGAAACGCCGCCGGACGCATCGGGTAGCCCGCCCGCAACTGGCGCAGAACGGCAAGCAGCGTATCCCCCACCAGCGCGTCGATCTCGTCGATGAGCAACACCAGCGGGCGCGGGTCCGCCGCCGCCCAAAGGCTCAGCGCCTGCCGCAGCGCGCCGTCCGGGCCGTAACTGTCCAGCATTTCCGCCCGGACGCCTTCCAGGAATTCGTCGCCGAGCACGAACGAAGCGCGGCCCGCCAATTCGCCGAGTATCGCGCGCATGCCCCTGCCCACATCCTCGCGCGCCGTCTGGCCGATCTCGACATTGCCGTACACGCAGCGGTATTCGCCGCCGGCGTTCAACATGTCCTGAAGCGCCAGCAGCACCGAGGTCTTGCCCGTCTGCCGCGGCGCGTGCAGCACGAAATAGCGGCGCGTGCGAATCAGGCGCAGCATGCCGTCGAGATCCACCCGGCTCAGCGGCGGGATGTTGTAATGCTCGCCGACGACGACCGGGCCCGTGGTGTTGAAAAAGCGCATGGCCGCAGTATATCGTATCCGCGCGCCAGCGCATGAAACCTTCGTTGCCGGGCGCGTCACGGGTGCGGGCGCGGCGCACGCGCCCCCGGGTAGCGCCGCGCGGAAAGCGCGGCCCACAGCGCGAAAATCGCGACGCAGGCGGCGATGGCGGGCATCATGCCGTGCGGCGGCCATGCCTCCAGCGCGGCGCCGGCGATGGCGGGCCCCGCTATGCTGCCCACGCCGTAGGCGAAGGTGAGGCCCACATTCGCGGCCGCGAGGTCGGTTCCGCGGAAACGCTCGCCGAGCAACGCCATCGCCACCAGCCATAGCGTTCCCAACAGGCCGCCGAGCGCGAACAACAGCGCATAGAGCGCCGGCAGCGATGCGGATACCGAAGGAATCGCCGCGATGGCGAGCGCCGACGCGGCGGCGCAGACCGCGACGATGCGCCGCCGGTCGTAGCGATCGACCGCCCAGCCCATGGGCATCATGAGGGCGATCCCGCCGGCGACCAGCGCCGTTACCAGGCTCGCGGCTTCCGAGGCGTCCAGCCCGATGCCGATCCCGTAAACCGCGAGCATGGCGATGAGGCCGCCGTCGGCGAGCCCGAACAGGCCCGCGGCGCCCACCGCGACCGGCAGCGCCGCCATGTAGCCGAAAATACCGAACGACAACGCGCCGCCGATGCGCGGCGCGGTCCCCGCCGCCAGGCCCAGGACGGCGAGACCCGACGCCGCGACCGCCGCGCCGATGAAGAACGGCAGAGCGCCATCGGCTCCGGTCAGCGCGATCAGCAGCGGGCCGAGCGCGAAGCCCGACGCCAGCGCGGTCGTATAGATCGCCACGGCGCGCCCGCGCACGGCGTCGCCCACCGCCTCGTTGACCCACGTTTCGGTGGCGACGAACATCAGCCCTTCCGCCGCGCCGAACGCGAAACGCAAGGCGATCCACGCCGCGTAGGCGCCGATAAACGGCATGACCGCGAGCGCCAGCGCGCACGCCGCCAGCGCGGCCGCCATCGACGGCAACAGCCCGAAGCGCGGTATCAGCCGCGGCGCCAAGGGCGCGCCGGCCATGATGCCGAGGAACTGCGCGGCGGCGTTCAGGCCGATAAGCGTGGAGCCGAACTCGCGGCGCTCGAGGGTCACGGCGATCAGCGGCATGGCCAGGCCGATGGTCATGCCGAGCAGCGCGGCACAGAAGATCGCGGCGGCGAGGCCGCGAAGCGTGCTCAGCGCCACGGCGCCCGCGGGTCGGGGAGGTCGAAGCGGAGCGTTCCCGCCACGGGGTCGGCTTCCGCCAGCGTTACGCGCAGCGGCGCGCCGACGCCGAGCTCCGCGCCGCTCCGCTGGCCGACGAGCCGCGCGCGCGCGGCGTCGAAACGCATGCGCTCGCCGAACGCGCGCGCGGGGACCAAGCCTTCCGCGCCGGTCCCTTCCAGCGCGGCGAACGCGCCGAATCGCACGATGCCGACGACGCGCGCCTCGAACTCCTCGCCGACGCGCGGCGCCAGGAGACGCGCCGCGAAACAGTCGATCGCGCCGCGCTCGGCGGTCGCGGCGCGGCGCTCGGCGTCGGACAGCGCCGCGCCGAGATCCGCCAGCGCGGCGTCCTCTTCCGCCGCCGCGCCGCCCGCGCCCAGCCCGAGCGCGGCGATCAGCGCGCGATGCACGACGAGATCCGCATAGCGGCGAATCGGCGACGTGAAATGCGCGTAGCGGCGCAGGCCGAGGCCGAAATGCCCGATATTGCGCGGGCTGTACTCGGCGCGCGACTGCGCGCGCAACAGCGCGGCGGCGATGGCGGTTTCTTCCGGCCGCCCGCGCGATCGCGCGACGATGGCCTCGATACTTTCCGGCGCGAGCGGCCGCCCGCGCGGCGGCGCCGGATAGCCCAGCCCGGTCAGGACTATCCGCAGCGACTCCGCCTTGTCCCGCGGCGGGCGGTCGTGAACGCGGAACAACACGCCCGCGCCGCGCTCAGCCAGCGTTTCCGCCGCCGCGACATTCGCGGCGATCATGAACTCCTCGATCAGCCGGTGGCTGTCGTAGCGCGGCCGCGGTTCGACAGCGCGCGCCGCGCCGGCGGAATCGAAGAGAACGCGCCGTTCGGGCAGGTCGAAATCCAGCGCGCGCCGCGCCCGGCGCGCCTGGCGCAGCGCCGCGAATGCGCCGAACAGCGCGGCCAGCGCCGGGTCGTCCGGCCCGCGCTCCTGCGCTTCGCGATAAGTCAGCCGCGCGGCGGAGCGAATCGCGGCGCGCGCGAAACGCCATTGCCGCGGCGCGCCGTCGGGCCCGATCCGTATATGCGCAGCAAGGCATGGGCGATCCGCGCCCGGACGCAGCGAGCACAGGTCGCCGGACAGCGCCTCGGGCAGCATCGGAACCGCGCGGTCGGGAAGATAGACCGAGTTGCCGCGCCGGCGCGCCTCGCGGTCGAGCGCGCTTCCGGGCCGCACATAGTGCGCGACGTCGGCGATGGCGACGACGATTCGCCATCCCTCCGGCGCGGGTTCGGCCCAGACGGCGTCGTCGAAATCGCGCGCGTCCTCGTCGTCCACGGTGACGAACGGCAGGCAGCGCAGGTCCTCGCGGCCCTCCGGCGCCGCGGGCCGGGCCGCGCCGGCCTCGGCCAGCGCATCCGGCGGGAATACGCGCGGAATCCCGTGGCGCTCGAGCGCGACGCGGGCGACCGCGCCGGGGCTGTCGGGCGGGCCGATGACTTCGATCACACGGCCCGGCGGCGCGCCGCGGGGCAGTTCCGCGACCGCCAGATCTCCGGGCCGCGCGCCGCCTTCCGCGCCGGGCGCGACGCGGACGCCGCCGCGCCGCCCGCGCTCCGCCGTGCGCACGAAGCCTCCGCCGCCGCCGTCGCGCGCGGGCTCCCACACGCCGACGATGCGGCGCGGGCGCGAGCCCATGTTGTGGAGGATTTCGACGCTTCCGCCGCCCTTGCGGCGCACCAGAACGCGGTCGCCGTCGCCGGGCGCGCGCGACCGGCCGCGGCGCGGCTCCGACACCGCGAAACGCGGACGCGGCCCGTCGCCGCTCCAGCGCACGGGGGCGGCGAGGGGCAAGCCGCTCTCGTCGAGGCCGGCGATCTCGGCGACGAATACCGGCGGCAGGCCGCCGGCGCCGCGCGGCGGGGTCATCCGCCCGCGCTTGCGCCGGTCTCGCGTTTTTCCGAAGCGCCGCGCGCGGCGCCCGCGCGCGCGTCCTTCTTCGCCGCGGGTTTCGCGCGCCCGGCGGTCTTCTTCGCCTTCGCCGCCGAAGCCGCGCTTTTCGCGGTCTTCGAAGTCTTCGCGGGTTTGGCGGCCTTCGCGGTTTTTGCCGTTTTCGCGGTCTTGGCGGCGGTTCGTTTGCGCCGCGCGCCTGCGCCTTTCGCGGCCTTTTCCGCCAGCAGCGGCAGCATGGTTTCGAGCGTCACGCTCTCGGGGCTGGCGTCGCCGGGCAAGCCGGCGAATACGCGGCCGTGTTTGGCGTAGGGGCCGTAGCGGCCCTCGAACACCGCCACTTCGACGCCGTCGTCGGGGTGTTTGCCGAGCGTCCGCAGCGGTTCGGGCGCGGCGCGGCGGCGGCCGCGGGCGGGCTCCGCCAGCAGCGCCACCGCGCGGTTGAGGCCGATCGTCAGCGCGTCGTCGCCCTCGGGCAAAGACCTGTAGGCGCCGTCGTGGCGCAGATACGGGCCGTAGCGGCCGATGCCCGCCGCAATCGCCTTGCCGGTCTCGGGATGCGCGCCCACCTCGCGCGGCAGGGAGAGCAGGCCGAGCGCGGTCTCCAGCGCCAGATCCGCCGGGTCGAACCCCTTGGGGATGGAGACCCGTTGGGGCTTTTTTTCGCCGGGCTTCGCCTCGCCGCGCTGGATGTAATGGCCGTAAGGCCCCTTGCGCAGGGCGATCTCCCGCCCCTCATCGTCCATGCCCAGGACGCGCGGGCCTTCGTCGTCGGCGCGGTCGCCCGCGAGCTGCCGCGTATAGCGGCATTCCGGGTAGTTCGCGCAGCCGATGAACGCGCCGTGGCGGCTGAGTTTCAGGCCCAGGCGCCCGTTCCCGCAGCGGGGGCAGGCGCGCGGGTCGGCGTCCGGCTCGGCTTCGCGGAAAATATGCGGCCCCAGAACTTCGTCGAGCCGCTCGAGAACATCGCGCACGCGCAGCTCGCCGATATCCTCCACGGCGGCGGAAAAGCCGGTCCAGAACTCGCGCAGCGCCGCCTTCCACTCCAGTTCCCCGCGCGAGATGCGGTCGAGGCGATCCTCCAGGTCCGCCGTGAAATCGTAGCGGACATAGGTCTCGAAGAAATTGGCGAGAAACGCCGTTACGAGCCGCCCGCGATCCTCGGGCACGAAGCGCTTGCGCTCCAGCGTTACATAGTCGCGGTCCTGCAGCACCGAGATAATGCTCGCGTAAGTGGAGGGGCGGCCGATTCCCAGCTCTTCCATCCTGCGTACCAGCGAGGCCTCGCTGTAGCGGGGCGGCGGCTCGGTAAAATGCTGCGCGGGCGCGACCTCGCCGAGTTCCGCGGCCTCGCCCTTCGCGACCTTCGGCAGGCGCTTCCCTTCGTCGTCGTCGTCCGCCGGGTCGTCGCGGCCCTCGGCGTAGGCGGCGAGAAAGCCGTCGAACGCCACGGTCGACCCGGTGGCGCGCAACACGGCGGCGCCGTCGGGCGAGGCGAAATCGATTCGCACGCGGTCGATTTTCGCGTCGGCCATCTGGCAGGCCACGGCGCGGCGCCAAATCAGTTCGTAGAGTTTCTTCTCGTCCGCGCCCAAGGGCAGTGCGGCCGGCAGGCGCGCGGGGTCGGTGGGGCGGATCGCCTCGTGCGCTTCCTGCGCGTTCTTTGCGCGGTTGCGGAACGCGCGCGGTTTCGGGGCCACGCGCCCGGCGCCGAAGCGCGCGCCCGCGGCGCGCCGCAGCGCGCCGACCGCCTCCTTCGCCAGCGCCACCGAATCGGTGCGCATGTACGTAATGAGCCCCACCGCCTCGCCGCCGATGTCGATCCCTTCGTACAGGCGCTGCGCCACGCGCATGGTGTGGCGCGCGGCGAAGCCGAGCTTGCGCGACGCCTCCTGTTGCAGGGTCGAGGTGGTGAAGGGCGGGGCGGGGGAGCGCCGCACCTGCTTGCGCTCGACCTCGGCGGCGGCGAAGCGCCGCGCGCGCACCGCCTCCGCCGCGCGTTCGGCGTCGGCGCGCGACGGGAGATCGAACTTGCCGAGCGCACGGCCCTCCAGGCTCGCCAGACGCGCTGTCAGCCGCTCCCCGGACGCGGTCTCGAGCGCGGCGGAAACGGTCCAGTATTCGCGCGGGCGGAACGCCTCGATCTCCATTTCGCGCTCGACGATCAGCCGCAGCGCCACCGACTGCACGCGGCCGGCCGAGCGGCTGCCCGGAACCTTGCGCCACAGCACCGGCGAGAGCGTGAAGCCCACCAGGTAATCGAGCGCGCGGCGCGCCTGCTGTGCGTTGACGAGGTCCATGTCGATGTCGCGCGGGCTGCCCACCGCCTCGCCGACCGCCGAGCGCGTCACCTCGTGAAACACGACGCGGCGCACGTCGAGCCGGCGCAGGCCGCGGAGGCCGCGCACGTATTCCCGCACATGCCACGAGATCGCCTCGCCCTCGCGATCGGGGTCGGTGGCGAGCAGCATCCGGTCGGCCTTGCGCGCCGCCTCAGCGATCGCGTTGAGATGCTTCGTCGAGTTCGACTCGACCTGGTAGTCCATGGCGAAATCTTCGTCGGGGCGCACCGAGCCGTCGCGCGGCGGCAGGTCGCGGACATGGCCATAGGTCGCCACCACGGCGAAATCCGGCCCGAGATATTTTTCGATGGTTCTGGCCTTGGCCGGCGACTCGACGACAACAACGTCCAATGCGCGCATCCTCCGTTTGCGCGGCGGCGCGCCGCGCGTTCAGCCCGCCGCCGAGACCCGCCCGGGCCCGTGGCGCGCAACGCGGCCCGCGAGCTCGAGTTCGAGCACCGCCGTCATGACCGCCGAAGCGGGTAAGTGACACTGGCGGACCAGTTCGTCAACACCGATGGGCGCGGCGTCCAGCGCGTCGAGAACCGCGCGCCGCGCCGCATCCGCGGGGGCGCCCTCCGCCGGCGCGATCGACTCCCCGCACGCGAAAGGCTCGGCGGCCCCGAAGCCCCGGCGCGCGGTGCGGTCGTGGCGCAGGCCGTTCAACGCCGCGATCGCATCGTCGGCGGACTCGATCAGCGTCGCGCCGTCGCGAATCAGGCCGTTCGTGCCGCGATGGCGCGGGTCGAGCGGCGAGCCGGGCACGGCGAACACCTCGCGCCCCTGTTCCGCCGCCAGCCGCGCCGTGATCAAGCTCCCCGACCGCGGCGTCGCCTCCACCACCGCCACGCCGGCGCACAGGCCCGATACGATGCGGTTGCGGCGCGGAAAATGCCGCGCCGTGGCGATCGCGCCGAAGGGCTGCTCGGAGAGCACCGCGCCGGACTCGACGATGCGCGCATACAAATCCGCGTTTTCCGGCGGATAGACGACGTCGGCGCCGCCGGCGACGACCGCCGCGGTGCCGGTCTCGAGGGCGCCGAGATGCGCCTGCGCGTCGATCCCGCGCGCCAGGCCGGATACGACCGCGTAACCCGCCGCGCCGAGTTCCGCCGCCAGCCCGCGCGCGAAACGCCCGCCGGCGGCCGACGCGTTGCGCGCGCCGACCACCGCTACCGCCTCGCGCTCGAACAGCGAGAGCCGCCCCAGGACGGCGACGATGGGCGGCGGGTCGTCGATCTCCGCCAGCGCGCGCGGATAGCCGGGCTCGCACGCCGCGACGAAGCGCCCGCCGGCGGCGGCCAGCGCGTCGCGCTCGCGTTCGGCGTCGGCGCGCGGACAAACGCGCGCGCGCCGCCGCAGGCCGCCGCGCCGGGCCAGTTCCGGCAGGCGCTCCAGCGCCGCGCCGGCGCCGCCGCACAGGCGCAACAGGTCGGCAAAGGCGCGCGGCCCGATATGCTCGCTGCGCCACAGCCGCAGCCAGTCGAGCCGCTCCTCGTCGGTCAACCGGCGCGAATCGTCGCTCATGCCCGCACGTTGGCCGCGCCGCCCGAATCCTGTCAACCGCCGCGCCGGGCGCCGCGGCGGCGTTTGACTCAGCTGCGGGGGCGCGCCATTGTGCGGCGCGCGCAACCCCGCGCACGCAACGCAACGGAAAACGGGAGGACCCAACGATGTCGTCATGGCTCAGCGAACGCGAGCAGCGACTCGTCGAGGGCGCCGAGAATCTCGAGTTCGATTCCCCGGTGCCGACCCAGATCGTTTCGAACGGAGAATACCTGCCGCCGCAACAGTCGGCGAAGCAGAAGCAGGTCGAGGCCCGCATCAAGGAGCTCGCCGAGGAGAACGCGAAATATCTCGGCCTGTCGCGGCGCCAGTTCCTGCAGACCAGCTGCGGCATGGCCGCCGCCTTCCTCGCGATGAAGGAAATTTACGGCACCGACGCCTTCCGCGTCGCCGACGCCGAGGCGCGCGACCCGGAGATGATGCTCGAACGCGCCAACGCGCTGGCCGGCCAGTTCATCTTCGACGACCAGACGCACTTCCTGCGCGACGATTTCGCGCACGAGGCGATTCTCGGCCTCGGCGAGTTCGCCGCCGAACACTGGAACCCCAAGCTCAAGGAAGAAGGCGTCACCCTCGAACGCTACAAGTTCGAGAACTACATCCGCGAGCTGTGGTACAACAGCGACACCAAGATGTCGCTGCTGTCGGGCGCGCCGTTCGACGACCCCACGTGGTGGCTGCTGTCGAACGACCAGATCGTGCGCGCGCGCGACATGATCAACGATTTCGCGGGCTCGCGGCGCATGCTCGGCCACTCGGTCATTACCCCCGGCCAGCCCGGCTGGATGGAGGAAGCCGAGCGCGCGATGGCCGAGCTGAAGCCCAACTCGTGGAAGTCCTACACGATCGGCGACCCGCTCGCCCCGTCGAAATACCCGTGGCGGCTCGACGATGAAGAGGTGATGTACCCCTTCTACGAGAAATCGCTGAAGGCGGGCATCAACACCATCTGCATCCACAAGGGCCTGCTCCCGCCGGACTACGAGCAGTCGTTCCGGGGCGTGTGGGAATACGCCACGTGCTGGGATGTCGGCAAGGCGGCGCAGGACTGGCCGGAGATGAACTTCGTCATATACCACTCGGCGTTGCGCGCGTTCCTCGAGCTGCCCGACCAGATGTGGGCCGAGTTCGAGGCCACCGGCGAGATGAAGTGGACCGACGAGCTCGTCCGCATCCCGGAAGAGTTCGGGGTGAGCAACGTCTATGGCGAGCTCGGCACCACCTTCGCCAACTCCGCGGTCGCGCATCCGCGCTTCTCGGCGGCGTTCGTCGGCTCGCTCGTCAAGGGCCTCGGCGCCGACCACGTGGTCTGGGGCAGCGACACCGTTTGGTACGGCTCGCCGCAATGGCAGATCGAGGCCATGCGCCGGCTCGAAGTGCCCGAGGACATGCAGGAGAAATACGACCTGCCGTCGCTCGGCGGACCGGACAGCCTCACCAAGCAGGCGATCTTCGGCCTCAACTCGGCGCGCATCTACGGCCTCGACATGGAAGGCGCGACCAACATGCCGAAGCTCCCGGATTTCTCGGAAGACCGCATCGGCAAGCTCGCCGCCGACTTCCGCGAAACCGGCGACGGCCCGAGCAACAAGCGCTACGGATACGTCCGCCGCGCCTAGGCGCCCGCATCGGGAGCCCGCCTACCCCCGTCCGGGCGCCGCCCTTTGCGGCGCCCGGACGGGCAGGGCCGGCAAGGCTCGCTACCCGTTCGACTACGCCCCGACCGACACAAGGAGAAGACGATGCGACTTGCGCGTCATATGGCGTCCGCCGCACTCGCGGGCGCGATCGGCTTCGGCGCGGCCGCCGCCTGCGCCGAAGAAACCATGACCATCAGGTCCGAAGAGGCCCGCCTCTATTTCGGCGGCCTCTACCCCAGCTATTCGCTGTTCCTGACGGGCATCCCGGAGGATATGGATGACGGCTGGATCGAGAAGGCGCATTACGCGGTGCTCGACGTCCACGGCGGCCCCGAGGCGGGGCAGAGCGCCATCTTCCTGCTCACGGTCAGCAGCGCCGCCAGCCCGCAGCCCGAATGGTGCGTCACCGAAGGGGGCGCCGAGTTCGGCGGCCACGGCCCCACCTGCATCAACACCGACGACCCGAAGTCGATGAGCCAGCTGCGCTTCAAGCTGCGCGCGCAGTACGCCGACGCGGCCGCCGAGCTCCCGGCGGAATACCAGGACCGCGTTTGGGCGGAATACCCCGAACTGCCGGGCCGCCGCGAAAGCGAGGTCTTCGGCCCCGTCGAGCTGCACATCCTGATGGACTGACAGGCTCGCTCCGCGGCGAGCGCGCGCTCGCCGCGGTTTTTTTCGCCCGCGATGCGAATCGGGCTTGACCGGCCCCGGCGGCGCCGGTACCGTGGGCGCACTTGGTCCCCTCGGGACTTGCCGGTTCGGCTCCCGCCGGGCCGGCCCCCGAGGGGTTATCCCGCCTGTTTGCGCGCCCCGTGCGGGCGCCGTTTTGTGTCCGTGGCGCGAACCGGGGTTGACAGCGCGGCTGCGGGCGCATATATGGGCGTCATTCGCCCCGAGGCAGTACGCCCCGCTCCCGCCTCCGCCGTCCGTCCCGACGGGTCCGCGTTTGTTGCGGCAATGCGAGGTTGGCGATCATGAGCGAGGCCGAGCCCTCGGGGCTTTCCGGCGGCTAATCGCAAGCCATCTCGTGCGGTAGCACCCGCCCAATTGCATCGCGCTTGTCGAGGGCGGTAATCGGCGCACGGTCCAGCGCGCAGTCGCAGCCGTGCGGGCACGGGATGGCGTCGGCGCGCAGCGGTGGGGCGGCGCGTTCAATCGGCTGCCGCGCGCCGCGTTCGCCGCGGTTTTTTTGCCGACGATGCGAATCGGGCTTGACGGCCCCGGCGGCGTCGGCATTGTAGACTCACTTGGTCCCCCCGGGACTTGCCGGTTCGGCTTCCCGCCGAACCGGCCCCCGGGGGGTTATGCCGCCCGTCGGTTTTTTCTCCGGCGGTGCGAATCGGGCTTGACGAGCCCGAAAGGCGTCGGTACAACAGGCGCACTTGGTCCCCTCGGGACTTGCCGGTTCGGCTTTCCGCCGAACCGGCCCCCGAGGGGTTATGCCTCGGCGGGGGAAGCGTGGCCGACGAACCTGCCGTAAAGCGCGCTGTCGCGTTTTTCGACGGACAGAATCTGTACCGTCATGCGAAAGACGCCTTCGGGCATTCGCACCCCAACTACCATCCGGTCAGGTTGTTCGACGCAGTCTGCGCAGACAAGGGCTGGGAAAACCGGGGTGTGCGATTCTACACCGGCACGCCCGCCGCGCGGCATAGTCCCATGTGGCACGCTTACTGGGCGAACAGGCTGCTCGCCATGCGTCGCGAAGGCATTTTTGTCGAGAGCAGGCCGATACGTTATCGGCGGATCGACGACGGGCGCCGGGGGACGCGTTATGTCGCCCAAGAGAAGGGCATCGACCTTCGGCTGGGGCTGGATGTCGTCAGGCTGGCCCGCGCAAATCAGCTGGATGCGGCCGTCATATTCAGCCAAGATCAGGATTTGGCCGAAGTCGTTGCGGAAGTAAAGGCGATCGCACGCGACGCAGGTAGATGGATCCGGGTTGCGTCCGCTTACCCTGTCGGTCCGGCGGCCACCGTCAGCCGCGGCATCGAAGGCGCGGAGTGGTACCGAATCGACCAAGCGCGTTACGACGCGTGCCTCGACGAGAGAGATTATCGCCCCAGGGAATACCGGTAAAATTGCTTCGCGCAACGGCGCGACCGAAACGTTGCGCGCCGATTTCGCGCGCCGCCCGCTAACCCGCGCCGCGCTCTCCGGCGGGCGGCGGATTCAGAACACGCCCCGCGACGGCGTCGAGCTTCGCGACCAGGGCGGGGTCGCGCTTGTCGGGGGCGGTAATCGGCGCGTGGTCCAGCGCGCGGTCGCAGCCATGCGGGCATGGGGGCGCGTTGGCGCGCAGCAGTGGGGCGGCGCATTCGATCAGGCGCCGCGCGCGCGCCGCGTTGGCCGTGAGCACGCCCAGAATCGCCTCGACCGTCACGTCGTCATGGTGCGGATGCCAGCAGTCGTAGTCCGTAACCATGGCGACGGTCGCGTAGCAGAGTTCGGCCTCGCGCGCGAGTTTCGCCTCCGGCATGTTGGTCATGCCGATGACGTCGCACCCCCATGAACGGTAGAGGTTCGATTCGGCGAGGGTGGAGAATTGCGGCCCTTCCATCGCCAGGTAGGTTCCGCCGCGAACGACGCGCGCCCCCGCGGCGGCGGCGGCGCCTTCAAGGCAGCCGCAAAGCCCCGCGCAGACCGGACGCGCCATCGACACATGGGCGGCCAACCCGGCGCCGAAGAAGCTCTTCGCCCGCGCATGAGTGCGATCGATGAACTGATCGACCAAAACGAACATTCCCGGCTCGAGCCCGTGCCTGAGCGCCCCCACCGCGCTTATGGAAATAACGGCGCGGCAGCCGACGCGCTTCAGCGCATCGATATTGGCGCGGTAATTAATGTCGGAAGGCGGCAGCGGGTGGCCTCGTCCGTGGCGCGGAAGAAACGCCATGGGCAGACCCGACAGCGTGCCAAGCAGTATCTCGTCGGACGGCGCGCCCCACGGCGTCTCGACCGCTTGCCAGCGCGCGTTCGTCAGCGCGTCGAGTTCGTACACGCCGCTGCCGCCGATGACGCCGACGCGGCCATCGTCTCCGGCCATGCCGCTAGTCCAGCCCCAGCAGTTCGACGTCGAACACGAGGGTCGAATACGGCGGGATGACGCCCAGGTCGCGCCCTCCGTAGCCGTATTCGGGCGGCACGACGAGCCGCCTCAGGCCCCCGATCCTCATGCCCTGTATGCCTTCTTCCCAGCCGCGAATCACCTGCCCGCGGCCGAGCACGAAAGAAAACGGCTGCCCGCGGTCGCGCGAACTGTCGAACGGCGTTCCGTCGAGCAGGCGGCCGTCGTAGTGGACCGTGACCCGGTCGCCGGGGGCCGCGGCGCGGCCGGCGCCGGGCGCCAGGTCCTCGATTCCGAGCGCGGGCGCGGCGTCCTGCGCGCCCGCCCCGCCGCACGCGGCGCCGAACGCAACCAGCAGCGCGAAACACAGGCGCTTCACGATTCGCTCCCCGAGCCGGCGACATGTTCGCCGAAAAACGCCAGCGTGCGCGCCATCGCCGCGCGCGCCGCGGTTTCGTTCCACGAGGCCCGCTTGTCGCAATTGAACCCGTGGCCGGCTTCGTAAATGTGGATGGCGGCGCCGGGCTGCGCCTGGCGGATAATTTCCACCTTGTCCATCGGGATGGCGGCGTCCGCGCGCCCGAAATGCATCGTAACGGGGTATTTCGGCGCGAGATCGGCGTGTTCGTGTATGCCGCCGCCGTAGTAGCAGACCGCGGCGGCGACGCCGACCGCGCGGCAGGCCGCCAGCCACGTCACGCGCCCGCCCCAGCAGAAGCCGGCGACGCCCACCGCGCCGCGGGCGCGCAGCGCGGCGACGCAGGCCTGGACGTCGAGCACCGCCGCGGTGAGGTCGGCGCGTTTCATCAGCGCGATTCCGGCCTGCATGTCCGCCTCGCCGTATCCGAGTTCGACGCCCGTCTCCAGGCGGTCGAACAGCGCCGGGGCGTATGTTTCGTAGCCCTCGGCGGCGAAGCGTTCGCATGCCTCGCGGATATGCTCGTTGACGCCGAAAATTTCCTGCGCGACGACCAGCCCGCCGCGCCTGCCGCCGTCGCCGCCCGCCGCAACGCGCCACGCCCGGAAGCGATGCCCGTCGGCCGCCTCCATTTCCGTCCAGCCGCCCGCCGCCTCGCTCATGAATCCCGCTCCCGCTGTCGGTTTCCGCGCCCGCCCGGCGCGTCGGCATTATACCCGCCGCCGGCCCCGATGGCGCCCTCACGGGGGCGGCCGCGGCGGCGGCGGTGCGTATAATCGGGCCCGAGCGGTTGACCGCCGGGCGCCAAGGCTACAGTATCTTGTAGTTGGCGCGCGCGGCAACGCTGTATATTGCGCGCCGCGCGGCGGAGCCGCGCGGCGCCGGGGGGAGAGGACACTGTGCGAATCGAGCGTTACTACACGAAAGCAGGGGCTTCGCCCTATGACGGCGTCGCGTTTCGCGCGGCGGAAAGCGAGATTCGCAACCCCGACGGCTCGGTGGTGTTCCGTCGCGGCGACCTCGAGGCGCCGGCCGACTGGTCGCAGACCGCTATCGATATTCTGGCCCAAAAGTATTTCCGCAAGGCCGGCGTGCCGCTGACGCGCGAGGCCGTCCCCGACGAATCGACCCCCGAATGGCTGTGGCGCGGCCGCCCGGCGCCCGATTCGGAGACCGGCGCCGAAACCAGCGCGCGCCAGGTGTTCGACCGCCTCTCCGGCACGTGGACGTGGTGGGGCTGGAAGGGCGGCTATTTCGACGGCGAGGCCGACGCGCGCGCGTTTCGCGACGAACTGCGCTTCATGCTCGCGCGCCAGATGGCGGCGCCGAACAGCCCGCAATGGTTCAACACCGGCCTGCACTGGGCCTACGGCATCGAGGGGCCGGCGCAGGGCCACTACTACGCCGACGAGGAGACCGGCGGGATCGTGCGCTCCGCCTCGGCCTATGAGCGTCCGCAGCCCCACGCCTGCTTCATCCAGAGCGTCGCCGACGACCTGGTCAACGACGGCGGCATCATGGACCTGTGGGTGCGCGAGGCGCGGCTGTTCAAGTACGGCTCGGGCACGGGGTCCAACTTCTCCGCCATCCGCGGCGTGGACGAGCCGCTCTCGGGCGGCGGGCGCTCCTCTGGTCTGATGAGCTTCCTCAAGATCGGCGACCGCGCCGCCGGCGCCATCAAGTCGGGCGGCACCACCCGCCGCGCCGCCAAGATGGTCGCGGTGGACGTCGATCACCCCGATATCGCCGCGTTCATCGAGTGGAAAGCCCTCGAGGAGCAGAAGGTCGCCGCGCTGGTGGCGGGGTCCAGGGCGCTCGAACGCGCGGTGGACGCGATCCTGCGCGCCTGCCGCGCCGGCGGCGAGGGCCGCTTCGAACCCGCGCGCAACCCGGCGCTCAGGGCCGCCGTCCGCGCCGCGCGCCGCGCCGCCATCCCCGAGGCCTGCATCCAGCGCGCCGTCCAGCTCGCGCGCCAGGGCCATACCGAGGTCGCCGTCCCCACATTCGACGTGGACTGGGATTCCGACGCCTACCGCACCGTCTCGGGCCAAAACGCCAACAATTCGGTGCGCGTCACCGACGAGTTCATGCGCGCCGCGCTGGCCGGCGAGCCGTGGAAACTGATTCGCCGCACCGATGGCCAAACCGCGGAGACCGTGTCGGCGCGCGCGTTGTGGGACTCCATCGCCCTCGCCGCGTGGCAGTCCGCCGACCCCGGCGTCCAGTTCGACACCACCGTCAACGACTGGCACACCTGCCCCGAATCGGGCCGCATACGCGCGTCGAACCCGTGTTCGGAATACATGTTCCTCGACGACACGGCGTGCAACCTGGCGTCGCTCAACCTGCTCGCCTTCCGGCGCGCCGACGGCGGTTTCGATCTCGACGGCTTCCGCCACGCCGCGCGCCTGTGGACGCTGGTTCTCGACATATCGGTCTCGATGGCGCAGTTCCCGTCGCGCGAGGTGGCGCGCCGGACGTGGGAGTTCCGCACCCTCGGCCTGGGTTTCGCCAATCTCGGCGGGCTGCTGATGTCGTCGGGCCTCGCCTACGACAGCGACGAGGGCCGCGCGGTCTGCGGCGCGCTGACCGCGTTGATGACCGGCGCGGCCTACCGCGCCTCGGCCGAGATGGCGGCGGCGCTCCGGCCCTTCCCCGCGCACGGGAAGAACCGCGCGGCAATGTTGCGCACGATCCGCAACCATCGCCGCGCCGCCCGCGGCGAAACCGGGGGCTACGAGGGCCTGCGGACGCCGCCGGTTCCGCTCGACGCCGCGCGCTGCCCGTTCCCCGGCCTCGCGGCGGCGGCGGCGGCGGAGTGGGACGAGGCGCTTGCGCTCGGCGGCGAACACGGCTTCCGCAACGCCCAGGCGACCGCCATCGCGCCCACCGGCACCATCGGCCTTGCGATGGACTGCGACACCACCGGCATCGAGCCCGATTTCGCGCTGGTGAAGTTCAAGAAACTGGCCGGCGGCGGCTATTTCAAGATCGTCAACCGCTCGGTTCCGGCCGCGCTGGCGGCGCTGGGCTACGACGAGACGCAGATAGCCGACATCGCCGCCTATGCGCTCGGCGCCGGAACGCTCAAGGGCGCGCCGCGCATCGACCACGAGGCGCTGGCGCTGCGCGGTTTCGACGCCGCCGCGCTGACCCGCCTCGAGGCCGCCCTCGGCGACGTGTTCGACATCCGCTACGCATTCAACAAATGGACGCTCGGCGAGGCGTTCTGCGTCGGCGCGCTCGGTATCGACGCCGGGCGGCTCGACAGCCCGGATTTCGACATGCTCGCCGAACTCGGCTTCGACGACGCCGACGTCGAGGCCGCCAACGCCTGGTGTTGTGGCGCGATGAGCGTGGAGGGCGCGCCGCATTTGCGCGCGAGCGACCTGCCGGTGTTCGATTGCGCCACGCCCTGCGGGCGCAACGGCGCGCGGGCCATCGGCTGGCGCGCGCATATCCGCATGATGGCCGCCGCGCAGCCTTTCGTCTCCGGCGCCATATCCAAGACCGTCAACATGCCGCATGCGGCGACGATCGAGGATTGCCGCGAGGCGTTCCGCCTGTCGTGGGAGCTCGGCCTGAAGGCCAACGCGCTCTACCGCGACGGCTCCAAGCTCAGCCAGCCGCTGAGCGCGGCGCTGTTCGGCGGCGGCGAGGACAGCGGCGACGCCGAGGTCGAAACTCCGGCCCCGGCGCCCGCGCCCGTGCGCGCGGCCGCGCGCATCGCCCGCGAGGCGGTTGCGCAACAGCGCGCGCGCCTGCCCCACCGCCGCAAGGGCTACACGCAAAAGGCCGCGGTCGGCGGCCACAAGATCTATCTGCGCACCGGCGAATACGACGATGGCAGGCTGGGCGAGATATTTCTCGACATGCACAAGGAAGGCGCGGCGTTCCGCAGCCTGATGAACAGTTTCGCCATCGCCGTGTCGATCGGCCTGCAATACGGCGTGCCTCTCGACGAGTTCGTGGACGCCTTCACTTTCGTCCGCTTCGAGCCCTCCGGCCCGGTTCAGGGCAACGATCGCATCCGCATGGCGACCTCGATAATCGACTATGTGTTTCGCGAGCTCGCGGTGTCGTATCTCGACCGCAACGACCTGGCGCATGTGGAGCCGGACGATCTGCTGCCCGACGCCGTGGGCCGCCGCGCGGCCGAGAAGGACCGCGCCGCCGCGGCGCCGGCCCCCGAGCTCAGCGAGCTGGTCAGCCCGGGCTTTGTGCGCCGGCGGCTTCACCTGGTCGCCGGCGGCGGGGCCGGCGCGGCGGCGCCGGAGGGCGCGCGGCCCGGCGCCGTGTCGGCCCGCGCCGCCAGCGCCGCCGCCGCCCGCATCAAGGGCTACGAAGGCGACCCATGCGCCGAATGCGGCAACTTCACCCTGCTGCGCAACGGCGCCTGCCTCAAATGCGAAACCTGCGGCGGAACCAGCGGCTGCTCGTAAACGCCGCCCCGCCCGCCGCGGAACGGCAAACAACGCAAGGAAAGCGAGGAGCTCCCATGTCCATGGTCCACGTCATCGCCGTGATTACCGTCAAGCCCGGCCAGCGCGCCCGCGTGCTGGAGGCTTTCAACGCCAACGTCCCCGCCGTGCGCGCGGAAGACGGCTGCATCGAATACGGCGCCGCCGTCGACGCCGAGGGCGCCGGCCCCATCCAGACGCCGTGCGGCGGCGATACCTTTGTGGTCGTGGAGAAATGGGCGAGCATCGACGCCCTCAAGGCCCACGCCGCCTCCCCCCACATGAAGGCCTACGCCGCGAAAACCAGGGACCTGCTGGCCGACCGCCGCATCCACGTACTCAGCCCCGCCTGACCCGCCCCCCGAGGCTGCGTGCGGCGCCGAAGGCGCAAACTTCCCGGGACCGCGGGCGTCCCCGCCCGCACGCCTCGACAGGCGCGAACGCCGGAGGGCGGAGGCGCGATGACCGCGCTCTCCCCGGCAACAGCGCGCCCCGCGGAAACGTGCGGGCAGGATGCCCGCGGTCCCGGGCCCCGCCTTCGGCGGGGTTGCGGTTTCTTCTGCGATCAGAAGCGGACGGTGAGGGTGGCGCTGCCGGCGAAGTCGCGGTTGCCGTTGCGGGCGGCGGCGTAGTCGGCGGCGGCGCGGAGGGCTATGCGGCCGTCGGCCCATTCGTGGGCGGCGCCGAGGCCGAGGCGCGCCCATGTCGATTCCGGTCTCGCCGATAAAGCCTCGTCCGCCGCCGTTGCGCGCATTGCGCCCGACAGTTCGCGCTCCACGTCCAACGTCGCGAACACACCGCCGGCGCCGCCGGGAAGGGCGCCGGACTCGGCGCGCACGCCTGCGCGGGCCGTAATCCGCCGGCCCGCGTCCAGAGA
Source organism: Alphaproteobacteria bacterium (assembly GCA_965201115.1). Lineage (GTDB taxonomy): Bacteria > Pseudomonadota > Alphaproteobacteria > UBA7887 > UBA7887 > JANQOH01. The sequence goes on along the minus strand of OZ241745.1, from coordinate 2,224,762 downwards.
TACGCGCTCGTTTGCCGAATCCGTGAACGACGACATCTCCACCATCGACCAATCGGCGCCCGCGCGCGGCGTCAGCGCCACGCGGCCCAGCTCCAGGCGCCGCCCGGCCTCCACGCCGACAGCGTAGCCCCGCCCCGAAAGATCGCGCGCAAGCGCGCCGTCGACCGTGGAATCGAGGTCGGCTTCGTACAACGTCGCCGCGGCCTGCCCGCTCACATAGAAGTCCTCGGCAGGCAGCCACGCGCCCGATATGCGCGCGCCCGTGCCCGCAACCTCGACGCGGCCGCCATCGGTCTCCACATCCGCGCGCCCGCGCACATGATGGACGGAGATCGCGAACACGCCGCGCTCGCCGGCCGCGCCTTCGAATCCGGCTTCGAAGCCGAAGCGGCGGTAATCGTGGCGCGACGCCGCGGTCGAGGACGCCGGATGGCGCTCGCCGCCGCCGGCGTCGAGGCGCGCGAACGCCCCGCGCGGCGCGCCCGCCGAAGCGAAACGGTCGCCATAAGCGGGAAGCGCGTTCAACGCCAGCAACACCGAAGGCAGCGCCTCGTACACACGATGGCGCGGCGCCGGCCCCCGGTCGAATATCGGGCGGCCGTCGGCGTCGATTTCCAACACCGCCTCGTCTTCGCCGGCGCGCTGGAGGCGAACCTCGACCCCCTCGCCGATGCTCTCGCCGATGCGCGCCGCAATGTCCTCGTCCGATTCGTCCGCGGCGGCTTTCACCGTCACCACGGCCTCGCCGGCGATGCAGTCCACAATGCGTCCGTTCTCGCCAATCGTCACCGCGCCGCGGGCCAGGTCGAGGCAGTCCACCGCGCCATCGACCGTGACGCCGCTGCCGGCGCCCGCCAGCGCGACCTTGCCGTCGATGACGCCGCCGGCGCCCACCGTCACGGTCGAGGCGGCGCCGCGGTCGCGGGCCTCGACATCGCCCTCGACCCTGCCTTCGACAGTCATGCTCAGCGCGCCGGTTTCGGCCAGGACCGCCACGCGCAGCCCCCGGTCGTCCGCCGCGCCCACGAGTTCGCCGCCCGCGGGGACCGTAACGTCGTTGCCCGCGGGCACATTCAGCGTTCCCTCCGCGCGCCCGGCAACGCGAACGAGCTCCACGCCCTCGACATTTCCCTTGAAGACGCCGCCGGGCAGCACCGTCAGCCGATGCGCGCCGCCGCCGCCGCCGATGACGTCGCCGGTCAGCGCGTTCGCGACCGTAACCGCAAGGTCTCCGGGGCCGGTGTCGGAGACGCTGCCCATGACGACGCCGTTCACCGTCACCGTCAGGTCGTCCGCCGCGCTGTAAACCGCGCGGCCGTCGAGGCCTGTTATCCGCCCCTCGGCGCCCACCTCGACCCTGCCGCCGCGGTCGAACCGGACGCTCGCGGCGGCGCCATCGACCGTGACCGTGCTGGCCGCGAGGTGGATGAGCCCCTCGACCGAGCCGCCGGACTTCACATGCACGTCGTGTTCGCCGCCGCCGAGGCCGAATATCCCGCCCTCGACGGTTCCGCTCACATCCACGTCCAGATCGCCGTCGCCCTCGCCGCGGATATCGCCGGTTACGGTCGCCATCGCCGCCACATCCACCGTCAGATCGCCCGCCGCACTGCGGATCGCCTCGCGACCGCCGCCTGGCGTCTCCATGCCAGAAATGCTCCCGGTCGCCGCGACCGTCACCGAGCCGCCATTGTCATAGTGTACGCGCCCCACGCGGCCCGCTACCGTCGCCGTGTGCGAACCCGCGCCCACGCCGCGGATGGCGCCGGCGACCGCGCCCTCGGACGCGACCGTGACCTCGTGCCGGCCCGCGCCCGCGCCGCGGATATCTCCGGAAACCGCGCCTGAGACCGTCGCCGCCAAGTCCCCCGCGCCGCGCTCCTCGATCGAACCCGTCACGCGGCCCGCAACCGAAGCGACCAGATCGCCGGCCTCCAGATCGATAATATCGCCCGTTACCGAGCCGCCGGACGCAACCGTGACCTCGTGCCGGCCGGCGCCCGCGCCGCGGATCGCCCCCGTCACCGCCCCGCTCACATCCACGTCCATGCCGCCCGCGCCGCGCCCCTCGATGCGGCCCATCGCCGCCCCGCCGGATGCAATCGTCACCGTCAGGTCCCCCGCGTCGGCGCGGATCGCCTCCCTGGCGCCCTCGATTTCGAGGCCCGCGATCCGGCCCCGCGCCCCGACCTTCACCGAGCCGCCCTTGTCCAGCAACACGCGCCCCGCCGCGCCGTGGTCCACATCCACTTCGCTCGCCGCCAGGCGCACGGTCCCCGCGATCAAGCCGCCGCCGCGAACCGCGACCGTGTGTTCGCCCGCGCCGAGACCCAGGATGTCGCCCTCGACCGTGCCGGTCACCGTTGCCGCCAGCGCGCCGCCGCGGCTCTCCACATTCCCGGTCGCCTTGCCGGCAACGGTAACCGTCAGGTCGCCCGCGGCGCTCCGAATCGCCTCGCCGTCGACGCCCGCGATGCGGCCCGTCGCCGCAACGGCCAGCGCGCCGCCATTGTCGAACAGAACGCGCCCCACCTGGCCGCTTATCGTCGTCCCGCGCTTCGGGTTATGCACCGTGCCCAGAACCCGCGCCTTGTCCGCAATCTCGATGGTGTGCGTCCCGCCGCCGCGACCGAAGATCTCCCCCGTAATCGTTCCGGATTCCGATACCATCACCGTCAAGTCGCCATCGCCGCGCGCCTCGATATTGCCCGTCACCGTGCCGTGAACGGCGACCGCCAAGTCGCCCGCGTCGCTGCGTACAGCTTCCCGCGTTCCCTCGATCTCGATGCCCGTAATCTCGCCGTTCGCGTTGACCGTAACCGCGCCCCCGTTGTCGTAGTGTACGCGCCCGACCTTGCCGGCGATGGTCGTCTCCGCGTTCGCCGGCAGGCGCACCGTGCCCGTTACCGCGCCGGCGGACTCCACCGCGACCTTGTGCGCGCCCGCGCCCGCGCCGACAACGCCGCCGGCGACCGTTCCCGATACCGTGACGTCCAGGTCGCCCGCGCCGCGCTCGGCAATGTCGCCCGTTACCGCGCCGGAAACCGCGGCCTTCAGATTGCCCGCGCCGCGCTCCTCGATGCTGCCCGTAACATCCCCATCGGCCGCGACGGTGACGTCGAGATTGCCCGCGTCGCCGCGGATCGCCTCGGTCGCGCCCGCGGTTTCGACGCCTGTTATCGCGCCGTTGACCGTAACCGCGCCTCCGTTGTCGTAACGCACGCTGCCGACGCGGCCCGAAATCGTCACCGCGCCTGTCGGCAGATGCACCGTGCCCGCGACGGCGCCGGCGGCCGCCACGGCAACCGTGTGCGCGCCCGCGCCTTCGCCGCGAATGCCGCCCGTCACCGTTCCCGACACAGTGACGTCCAGGTCGCCCGCGCCGCGTTCGGCGATGTTGCCTGTTACCTCGCCGGAAACCGCAGCCTTCAGATCGCCGGCGCCGCGGCCCTCGATGTTGCCCGTAACCGCGCCGCCGGCCGCGACCGTGACGTCGAGATTGCCCGTTTCGCCGCGGATCGCCTCGGTCGCGCCGTCGATTTCCACGCCCGTTATCGCGCCGCCGCGGGCGACCGTTACCGTGCCGCTCCGGGTATAGAGAAGACGCCCGACGCTGCCCGATACCGTGAACGGCGTTTGCGGGTTGCGTATCGTCCCCGTCACGGCGCCGCCGGCCATGACGGTCGCCGACAGCGCGCCTCCCGACAGGATATCGCCCTCGACGCGCCCGTTCGCCTGCACGGCAACGGTCAGCGCGGCGGTCGCGCTCGCGCTCTCGATGGCCTTGCCCTCGACGCCGGTCAGTTTCCCGCCGCCGGCGACCGTCACCGTTATCGGGTCGTCCCCGCTGTAGAGAAGACGCCCGATGCTCACCCTGTTCGCAACCGTGAACGGCGTTTGCGGGTTGCGTATCGTCCCCGTCACGGCGCCGCCGGCCATGACGGTCGCCGACAGCGCGCGGCCCGCCAGGATGTCGCCCTCGACGCGCCCGTTCGCCTGCACGGCAACGGTCAGCGCGGCGGCCGCGCTCGCGCTCTCGATGGCCTTGCCCTCGACGCCGGTCAGTTTCCCGCCGCCGGCGACCGTCACCGTTATCGGGTCGTCCCCGCTGTAGAGAAGACGCCCGATGCTGCCCGCGACCGCGAACGGCGTTTGCGGGTTGCGTATCGTTCCCGTCACGACGCCGCCGGCCATGACATTTGCCGTCAAGGGCGCCGCGCCGGCCGACAGGATGTCGCCCTCCACGCGCCCGCCGGCCTGCGTCGTCACCGTCAGGGAGCCGGCCTCGAAGATGCGGATATCGCCCACGACCCTGCCCGCCACGTCGACCTCGAGAGCCGGGGTCCGCGCCTCGGTGCAGATCGGTTTGTAAACTCCCCGGGGGTCGATAGGGATCGAGTCGTCGGGGTTGCACCCGCCCGCGATCGCCAGGCCCGAGCTCGCCTCGACGGCGCCGTCCGAACCGACCGTTACGAGTCCGCCGCGCTCGAGCCATATGGCCGGGTCCTTTTCGTCCGCGCCGATGGTCTCGACCTTCCCTTCCACGATCACCCGGTCCCTCACGCCGGTGGCGGGCGCCGCCCACCTCGTCATCGCGATGGCGCCGACGATGGGTTCGAGGCGGGTCACCGTCGCCGGCATGCCGTTCTCGTCGGTCCCCTCCATTTCGACGTAGCGCCACCCGAAGGTATAGATGGGGAAGACGTAGTTGTTGCCGGCGTCTTCCAGCTGCTCCTGGGTAATGGCGCCGTTTTCGTAATCCGCTTCCGTCAGCGCCTGGGCGCGCACCGTGGCGCCGCTGGCCACCCGGACGGAGAAGTCGGCGTCGTCGCTCCACGTGCGCACGTTGATGGCCGTGTTGCCGCGGGTTTCGACCAGCCCGCCGGTTATATCCACCAAGTGCCCCTCGATCGCCGTCGTGGAGACATTGTCGGTCTGGGTGTCGGCGGGGCTGTCGGATCTCGCCTCGATGGCGAGGGCCTGCACGGTCTTCAAGGCGCCCGACGACACGATGCGGACGCGGCCGGTTCCGACGTGCCAAGCGGAGATGCCGACGCCCTGGATGGTGCTGGTGATCGGGCGGCGCCGGACGGCGGTCCGAATCGTTCCGCCGGCCCTGACGATGAGGTCACCGTCCGGATCCTTGCTCGGGTAAAAGCTCCGCGTTTTAATCCGGGCGTCAATGCCCATGCCGCCCTCGGCGGTTGTGTCGATCAGCGAGCCTGCGGCGAGGTCGATCGTGATGTCGCCGTCCTCGGTCTGCTGCCGCACGTAGATGCCGCCGCCGCCATCGGAGCCGGCGATGTTCCGGATGACGCCCGTGGCGCCCAATTGGACGAGAACGTTGTTCTCCTCCGCCCCGTGGTGCCAAGGGGCCTTCGTGTCGCGCGCGAACGCCCATATCCCGGCGCCGGCGGCGACCTGGTGGGCGTAGCTCCCCGCGGTGTCGACGTTGAGGTTAATGGTACCGTTGTGGGTAATCGTTATGTCGCCGTCGTTCGACCACGCCATGACGCCGGCGTGGTTGTTCAGCGCCTCTCGCCACGTTGAGTAGTAGGCTTCGGTTCCGTCGCTCGGGCGATTCGTATCGCTACTCCGCCAATACGCCGGCCTCCGGTCGAGGTTTATCGTGGCGCCGTTCTCGACGGTCACGGTCGTGTCGCGGCCCCGCAGCCAGACGGCGCCGTCATAGCCTCCGAGGGCTCTCAGATCCTGGATGCCGTCGGCGGCGAGTTCGACGCCGTTTTTGACGGTCAGTTGTACGTGGTTGGACGCGGCGTTATTGGTCGGCGTGCCGGTTTTGGCGGTTTGGTCCCATTGGACCTGCCGGTAGTCGGCCTGGCCCGCCGTTTTCCCCGATCTCGCGCCGCAGACCAGCGTGGTGGTGTAGTAGCTGTTGGCGTCGGCGGCGGCGCTCACGGTCGGGGTGGGGGCGCAGGCCGGCGGGCTCGTTTGCGCAAGCGCGCCCGCCGGCGCCAAGGCGGCGAGCGCCGCCAGCGCGGCCGCGCTCAGCCTGCCACGGGGGGGGGGGGGGGGGGGGGGGCAAACGTTTTGCCTGACGGCGTTCCCCGAACCGGCGCGCCCGCCACGAACGGGGCGGCGTCGGAAAACGCGCGGCGTGGCGATTGTCATGGCGAGACACTCCCGAGCGGAAATGGACAACGCGCAGGCAAGGCAAGCGATGACCGATAATACGCCGTGCGGCGCGCGGGCGCAACCCCGCCGAGGCGGGGCCCGGGACGGCGGGCATCCTTGCCCGCACGTTTTTCTACGTCGCGATGTCGGTGAAGAGTCGCGGTCGTCTCGCCCCTCCGCCAGCGTTCGCTGTAGTCGAGACGTGCGGGCTGGAAGCCCGCGGTCCCGGGCCCCGCCTTCGGCGGGGTAAGCATTTCGGTACAGACACTCAGGGATAATCGCATACCTGTTCTGTTACGTTGACGAAGCCGCGCCTGCCGGCGGTGACGGTGAAGTTGTGCGCCTTGGCGCCGATGGCGATCGAGTGGTGCAGGGGCAGGAGGCCCTCGCGTACGGTTTCCGCGCCGCCCGGCGCGGCGAAGGCGATGCGCACCGGCCGCCCGGTATCGAACCACGCTTCGGGGTTGCCTTGGGCGTCGCGCGCTGCCGCGCCGGAGCCGGTGATGGTAATGGCGTTGCCGGCGAAACCGGCGGCGGCGCCGGCGCCGGTCGACATCGGCGTTTGCACGACAAAGCGCCGCGTGAGCACGTCGTCGACGCAGCGCGGGTCCGGTTGCGCCACGTTCACCACTTCGACAATGCGTTCCGGCGCGACGCCTTCGCTTGTCCGCCGCCTGACGGCGTCGAGTATCTCGCGCTCGGTTCCGGTTGGCGCGTCGGTTTCGTAGCGGACGCGGAGTTCGCTCAGTTCGCGCCGCGCTTCGTCGCGCGCGTCGATGGCGGCCTCGGTTTCCTCGCGCAGGCGGGCGTTTTCGGTCTCGAACCGCTCCGCGCGGCTCGCCAGGTTTTGCGCGCCGGCCCCGGCGCGATCGCGGCCCATGTCATAGGCCCAGTAGGCGATGGCGGCGACGATTCCGGCTTGCAGGAGCAGCCGCGCGGCGGCCATGCGCCAGCGTTCGCGCTGGCGCCGCTCGAACCGGGTCGCGCCCCCTCTCAACGCCATCTCCGGCGGCCCCTCCCGTGTCCGGGGATCGTCATCGTTGCGTCAGTTTGAGTTCGATGCGGCGGTTGCGGCGGTACGCTTCTTCGTTCTCGGCGTCGTCGATGGGCTGGAACTCGCCGAAGCCCGCGGCCATCAGACGCCGCGGCGGGACGCCGCGCGCAATGAGCGTGCGCGCCACCGTTATCGCGCGCGCGGCGGACAGCGCCCAGTTCGACTGGAAGCGCGCGGTGGAGATGGGCCGCTTGTCGGTATGGCCGTCGATACGCAGCACCCAGTCCATGTCGGCGGGCAGGTCGGCGGAAATATCGAGCAGCGTCGCGGCGAGATCGCCGATCTGCCGCAGGCCCTCGGCGCCCAGTTCGTCGGAGGCCGTTTCGAACAGGACGCCCGACTGGATGACGAAGCGGTCGCCGTCGATGCGAACATCGCCGCGCCCCGCCAGTATCTCCCGCAATCTGCCGAAAAACGCCGAGCGCGCCTGCCGCAGTTCCTGCACCTGGTCGGCGAGCGCGAGGTTCAGGCGCCCGGAGAGATCGGCGATTTGCACGTCGCGTTCGGCGAGCGCGGCCTCCCTGGCGTCGAGCGCCTCCTGTATCGCGGACAGTTGCGCCCGCAGCGCGCCGACCTGGCGGTTGAGCAACCCGATCTGCCGCCGCGCCTCGTCCGAAAGCCTGCGCTCGTCGTCGAGCGCGGCGGCGGAGTCGTCGGCCTCCCCGGTTACGGCGGCGAGGTCGGCGCGGGCCGCGGCGAGCGCGGCGCGGGTCTCGGCGAGGCGAAGCCGTAATTCCGCGGCGTCGGCGGCCTCGCCGGCGCGGGCGTCGCGGTCGCCGGTCATCGCCGCCAGCGCCCGTTCCAGCGCGCCGCGGCCGGCGCGCAGTTCCTCGCGGTCGCGGTTGGCGGCGAACAGTTCCGCGCTCAGCGCCGACGCCTCGTCGCGCAGGCCTTGCGTTTCGAGCCGTTCGATCGACAGCATCCCCTCGAGCTCGACGATGGTGTTTTTCAACCCCGCGAGCTCGTCCTCGCGGCCCGAGAGGACGCGGCCGAGAAAGAACTCGGCGACGACGAAAACCGCCAGCAGAAAGATCAGCACAAGGAGCAGGGTCGAAAGCGCGTCGACGAAACCGGGCCATATGTCCGTCGAGCGCGCCGACCGGCGGAACCGGGCGGTCATCGGCGCGGCGGCGCCCCCGGCGCGGAGGGCGGCCGCGGCCGGCGGCCCGCGAGGTCGGGCGGCGCGGGCGGGCCGCCGGGCCGCGGCGGCGGGACCGGAGCCCCGGGCTCGCCCGCGCGCGGCAAGCGGGGCTCCTGGCGCTCCTGGCGCGGCGGCGGCGCGGCGGGCGCCGCCGTCCGCGGCGGAACGGCGGGCCGGCGGGGCGCCGCCGCGGGCGCGCGCGGGGCCTGCGGCGGCGCATCGACCCGCGGCGCCGGGACGGCGCGCGGCGCGGGCGCCGCCGGCGGCGCGGGGACAGCTGGCGGCGCGGGCGCGGGCGCCGCGGGGAAGGCCGGCGGCTGCGGGGCCTCCGGCGGCGGCGCGCTTCGTGTGTCCTCGGGCGGGGGCGGGGACCGCTGCTCCAGGGCCGGCGCGCGCGGCGCCGGCGGACGCTCCGCGACCGGCGGCGGCGCCGGGGCGGCCGCGCCGGCGGCCGCGATCATGCGCCCCAGAAGCTTGATTTCGCTGCGCAGCTCCGACGCCAAGTAGTCGCGGCCGTTTACCGTTTCCTCGACCAGGCGGGCAAGATAAACGTCGAGATTGCGGATGTGGCCGCGCGTGGCCTCGTCGATCCCCGCGCCGTTCGCGCCGCCGTCGGCGAGGCGTTGCAGCGCCGGCTTGAGGTCAGTCTGGCTTTCGGCGAGCTGTGCGATCAGCGTCTGTTCGGCGCGCATCCGGTCGGTCAGTTCCGCCAGCGTCTCGGCCAGTTCGGCGGCGCGCGTATTGGCCGCCCGCCGGTCTTCCTCGCCCCGCGCCAGGGTGCGTTGCAGTTCGTCGAGGGAATCGGCGGTTTTCTCGAGCAGCGCCTGCACATAGACCGGCACCGATTGGTCGCCGTCGGCGACGCCGGAACCGCTCGACAGCCGCGTGACGCTCGACAGCCATTCCTCGAGATCGTTGTAGAACTGGTTTTGCGCCTGGCCGGCCTGCAGGTCGAGAAAGCCGAGAACGAGCGACCCGGCCAGGCCGAACAGCGACGAGGAAAACGCCGTGCCCATCCCGCCGAGCGGCGCCGCCAAACTGTTTTTCAACGTGGCGAACGTGCCCACGATGTCTTCCGCGTCGGCGCTCAGGCCGCCGATGACCGCGCCGACCGACGACACCGTATCGAGCAGGCCCCAGAACGTGCCGAGCAGGCCGAGGAAGATGAGCAGACCGATGAGGTAGCGCGAGATCTCGCGCGATTCGTCGAGGCGCGAGCCGATGCTGTCGAGCAGCGACCGCATGGCGGGCGCCGACAGCATGACGCGGCCCTGGCGGGCGGCGAGCATCCGCGCCATGGGCGCAAGCAACCGCAGCCGCCGCGTCGCCGACGACGAAGTCTTCGCGCCGTCGGCGCGGAAATCCTCGATCCAGCGCACTTCCGGCGCGAGGCCGATAACCTGCCGGAACGTGAAGGCGATTCCCAGCAGCAGCACGCCCAGGATCAGGCCGTTGAGCGGCGGGTTCGCCATAAACGCGGACCTGAGATCGCCGGCCAGCACGCCGACGACGGCGGCGACGATGAACAGGAACGCGATCATGCGCAGGAGGAAACGGCGCGGCCGGTTCATGATCGACATCCGTATATGGCGGCGCGCCGGTTCGCCGGCGCCTCGGAGGGCGCTCGCCGCGCGGCGCCGCCGCGGTTAGCGCGCGCCGACGATATCGACCCGGTCGGGCGGACCCGTCTCATATTTGGCGCCGAGCGCGCGCACGTCAATGCGCGTCGCGTCGATATCGGACTCCATCAGATAGGCGCGCACCGAAAGCGCGCGCAGCAGCGACAGGCGCCGCGCGCCGCTGGGCGAGCCCCCGGCGGCGTCGGCGTAGGCCTTGAGCTGGACGCCGAGCGCGGGGTCGGCTGCCAGCTGCGCGGCGACGCGATCGAGCGCCGCCCGGCCCCCGCGCGCGATGTCGCTCTCCCCGGCCGCAAAAGCCACGCTGGCCAGCCGGTCCGGCGGCGCGGATTCGACCGGCGCGGGCGCCCGCTCGGCCGCCGGAGGCGGAAGCGCGGCGGCAGGCGCGGGTTCCGGCGGCGGCGGCGGCTCGGGAGGCGGCGCCGCGGCAGGCTCCGGCGCGGCGGGCGCCGCGACCGGCGGCGGTTCGGGAGGCGCGGCGACGGCAACGGGCTCCGGGGCGGGCGTAGGCGGCAAGGGCGGGGGCGCGGCGGGAACCGGCGGGGCTGCGGCGGGCTCCGGGCGGCGCAGGCGAACATCCCCGGCGCCGGCGCCGGCCGCGCGGGCGGCGTCTCCGCCGGCTGCGAATTCGCCGACCAGCCGCGATTTCGGCGGCCCCAGCCGCGCGTCGTAGATGGGCAGGCCGTCGGAGCCGAGCGCCGTCCCCGGGTTCGGCGCCGCGGGCGCGATCGGCGCCGCCGCCCGCGGCGGGCCGAGCGCCTCCAGAGCGGCGGGGTTCATATAGACCGCCGGCGCGCCGCGATCCTCGGCCGCCGCGCCGCCGATCGCGCCCGCCAACGCGCACAGGGCCGCGGCGGCCGGCGCGCGCGCCGCCCGCCGCCCGCGGCGCGGGCGGCCCATACGGTTCATGGAAGCGGTCATGGCCTCGCCATCCCGGCCGCCGGCCGCCCCGGCGCCCGGCGGACTCCCCCATCGAGAACAGCTCGCGGGCAAGGATACCCGCCCCGCGCGCCCCGGACAAGGTTGTGTACAGGTTGCTTGCCGGTTGCGCTTCGCGCTCGCGCCGAAGGCGCAGCTGCCTGGGACCGCGGGCGTCCCCGCCCGCACGTTTGCGGCAGGCGCGGCGGTGGCGGGGAAACGCGACCGCCGCCCCCTGCCCTCCGGCGCCCGTAGCGTCGAGACGTGCGGGCGAGACGCCCGCGCGCCCGGGAAGCGCGCCGCGCCCCGCTCGCCGGCATTCGTGCGGGTCGCCGACGTGCGGGCAGGATGCCCGCGGTCCCGGGCCCCGCCTTCGGCGGGGTTGCGCTTCCCCCCGGGAGACCGCGCCGAAGGCGCGGACTGCCTGGGACCGCGGGCGTCTCGCCTGCACATTCGCGGCAGGCGCGGCGGTGGCGGGGAAGCGCGATCGCCGCCCCCTGCCCTCCGGCGCCCGTGGCGTCGAGACGTGCGGGCGAGACGCCCGCGCACCCGGGAAGCGCGCCGCGCCCGGCTCGCCGGCAGTTGTGCGGGGCGCCGGCGTGCGGGCAGGGATGCCCGCGGTCCCGGGCCCCGCCTTCGGCGGGGTTGCGCTTCCCCCCGGAGATCGCGAAACGCTGGACACTTGCGCGGCGCTCCGCCAAGGTCGCGGCATGGACAGGATTCGTTATGCGCTTGCCGGTTGCCCGTTGGGGCGGATGCTTGCGGCGGATACGGAACGCGGGGTGTGCGCCGTGCTGTTCGCGGACGGCAACGCGGCGGCGGTCGACGAATTGGCCGCGAGGTTTCCGGGCGCCGCGGCGATTCGCGACGATGGAGGGCTGGCGGATACGGTTGCCGGCCTTCTTGCGCTGTTCGACGGCGCGCCGGCGGACGGCATGCGCCTGGACGCGCGCGGAACGCCGTTCCAGGCCCGCGTATGGGGCGCGCTGCGGGCGACTCCGCGCGGCGAAACGCGCGCCTATGCGCAGCTGGCGGCGGATATCGGCGCGCCGGCGTCCGCCGCGCGCGCGGTAGGCGCCGCGTGCGCCGCCAACCCCATCGCGCTCGCGATACCGTGCCACCGCGCGGTCCGCGCCGATGGCGGCCTCGGCGGCTACCGCTGGGGTCTCGATCGCAAGGAGCGCCTGCTCGCCATCGAGCGCGGCGCCGCGTAAGGGGGCGGCGCGCGCGCCTACCGCGCGCGGTGGGCGGCCAGCGCAGGCCAGTCGAACTCGATGCCGTGGCCGGGGCGGTCAGGCGCGGCGGCCATGCCGTCCTCGATCTCGAGGCGGTGAGCCATGAATTTTTCCAGCCCGAAGCCGTGGACCTCGAGCCAGGCCGCGTTCGGCGCCGCGGCGAGCAGATGGACGTGCAGATCGTGCGCGCCGTGCGACGTCACGGGGAGGCCGTGCGCTTCGCACAAATGCGCGATCTTCATGAACGGCGTCACGCCGCCGCAGGTCGTGAGGTCGGGTTCGGGGAAATCCACCCCGCCGGCCGCGATCAGGGCCGCGAATTCCGCCAGCGTGTGCAGGTTTTCCCCCGCCGCGAGGGGGACGAGCCCGAGGCGGCGCAAATGCGCGTATCCCGCCGTGTTGTCGGGCGCTATGGGCTCCTCCAGCCACACGAGGTCGAACTCGCGGAGGGCGCGCAGCGCGCGCGCCGCCTCATCGACCCGCCAGGCTTCGTTCGCGTCGGCCATCAGCGCGATGCCGGCGCCGATATGCTCGCGCATGGCGGCGACGCGCGCCGCGTCCTCGGCGAGGGTGGGGCGGCCGAGGCGCATTTTCACCGCGCGGAACCCCTGCCGGATGCTTTGGCTTGCGCCGGCGAGCAGTTGCCCGAGCGGAAAGTTGAGATCGATATTGCCGGCATAGGCGCGTACTTTCGGGTCGTATCCGCCGAGCAGGCGCCACAGCGGTTCGCCGAGCGTCCGCCCGCGCAGGTCCCACAGGGCGGTATCCACGGCGGCCAGCGCGAAAGTGAGCGGCGCGCCCCGCCCCGCGTAATGGTGCGCCCGCCACATGCGCCGCCAAAGCCACTCGATGCGCGCCGGGTCGGCGCCGCGCAGGATATCCGCGAGCGCGCGGTCGATGATCGCCGCGACGGCCGCGCCCTGGCCGGGCATGAGCACCGTGTAGCCCGAACCCTCGGCGCCGTCGGAATCGCGTATTCGCGCGGCGACCATGTCGAATTCGCTCATGACGCCCGTGCTTGCGGCCTGTACGGGGGCGGGCAGCGGGAGGCGGTAGAGATCGGTCTGGACGTGTTCGATAGCCATGCGCGGGGATCCTCCGGCGCGCCCGGTCAGGTCCGGGCGGCGCGTTCGTTGTTGGCGCGCGCCTGCTCATAGACGGCGGCGATGACGAGCGCCGTCGCGGCGGCCCAAGCTGCGGCGAGGAGCATTTGCAGAACCTGCCCCGCCGCCGGCGCGCCGAGCATGGCCCCGATCGTGACGGAAACCGTGGCGAGGGCGATGAGGCCCAGGAAACTCACGAGATAGACCGCGAAAACCTGCCACCAGCCGAGGCCCGAAACGGCGCGCCAGCTCAGGCGCATCACGGTGACGGGACACCAGAACACCAGATCCCCGATCGCGCTCCAGCTCAGGCGCTGCGCGGCGAGCGGGCCGTTGCGGGCCTCCATGATGAAGTAGAAGCCGAACGAAAACGCCACGGCCAGAAAAATCCCCGGCAGAATCAACATGCTGAGGCCGACGAAGACCGCAAGGCCATAGAGCAGCGCGTAGGGGATCAGCATCGAGAAGCGGCGCACGCCGGCCAGCAGCACCGACAGCGGCGGCTCCTCGCCGCGCAGGATGCGCAATGTGAACAGGCAGAAGCCGGCGCGCAGGACGACCGAGAGGATCAGGAGAACGATCAGCCAGGGCGCGATGGACGGCGAGACCGCGACCGGCGCCGCCGCGTCGCCGGCGGGCGCCAGGAACTGCCCGAGAACCCACGTGTTTACCGCCATGGCGGCGACCACATAGGCCAGCGCGCCCACGCCCGTGCGCAGCGGCGAGCGCCGGAACGCGGCGAGGCCCTCGTCCACGGCCCGGCCCAGGTCGAGCGGCTTCGGAGGCGGGGCCGCCGCCGCCGCGCGGGCCGCGGCGGCGGCGGCCTCGCGCGCCGCGAAATGGCCGGAGAACTCCACGAAGTCCGAGGCCGCCGCCCAGTCCGCCATGCCGGGGGTCCAGATTTTCGTGTCGGGGCCGATCTTGCCCTCGGCGATCAGCGCGATCGCGTCGGCGCGGCTCATCGGGCCCTCGGGCTTGCCGTCGATGGCGACGTGGTACCTGGCGCCGGGATCGCTCACGGGTTCGCTCCCCGATCTTCGCCGCGCCGCGCGCGGTCGCGCTCGAGCGCCGGGCGGCCCTGTTCGTACATCGACGCGAGCGCGCCGGTCGCGAACGCCGCGGCGATCGCGGCGATGGCCGCCGCCGCGAGGCCGGCGCCCGGCGATTCGCGGAGCGCCGAGACGGCGACGACGATGCCGGCATCGAACGCCGCGCGCGGGCCGGCAAGGCCGGGCCATCCGTCCGGCGCGAGTGCGGAACCGGCCGATTCGCCCGGCAGCCCGCACAGCGCCGCCGCCGCGCCCGCGCCCAGGGCCGCGGCCACGGCGGCGAAAACGAGAAAGACGCCGAAACAGCGGAGCCATCCGAGACTCATGACGGCGCGATAACTTTCCGCGAAAGCGTCGAACGGTCCGATATGACGGTCCATGAGTATCATCGGCCCGAGCGCCAGGCACACGAACAGGAATATGCCCGGCAGCACGAAAGCGACGGCGCCGGCGGCGACCGCGATCGACGCCAGGACGGCGAATACCAGCAACGGCAGGGCGCGCGGAACGCCGGCGAACAGAAGCCCCGCGCCGGCCGCACGGCCGCGCGCCAGCTCCAGCATGGCCACGCACAGCCCGCCGAAAAATACCGAGGCCAGCGCAAACGACGCGGCCAGGCCGAGCCACAGGCGCCCGCGCGGCGGCGGCGGAGCATCCGCGGCGGCGGCGTCCTCTCCGGCGGCCGTCTCTCCGGCGGGAGTTTCGGCCGCCGCATCCCCGCCGCCGGCGGGCGCGGATTCCGCGTCTTCCGCCCCGGGCGCCGGGTCGCCGCCGCCCGCGGTTTCGGCGGCGGCCTCCGCGTCCTCCGGCGCCGGCGGCTCCGCGGGGGCTTCCGCCGCGGGCGGCGGCATGGTCGCGGCTACCCACGCCGTCGGCGCGGCGCTCGCCAAAACGAGCAGGAAAAGGACGCAAACGAACAGCAGGAAGCGAATCGGGCGCCGCGCCGCGATGCGCGCGGCGTCGCCGAACGTGCGTCCGAACGACAGGCGCGCCGCCGGCGCGCCGCCGGGCGCGGGCGGGCCGTCTCCCCCCGCTCCGGCCGCCGGCGCGCCGATGGGCGGCGGCTCGTCGGCGGCGCGCAACAGCGCGGCGATCTCGGGCACGGTATCGGCGAACGCCCAGTCGGCCATGCCGGCCGTCCATATATAGGTCCCGGCGACGATGCGTCCGTCGCGGATCATCGCGTCGATCGTCGCGATTTCGAACGGACCCTGCTGCTTTTCGTCGATGAGAATGTGATAGGCCACGGCTGTTCCCCGCTTTACCGCCCCGGCGCCGCGGCTTGCGGCCGCCCCCAAGCCGCGGCCCAGACGCAACTTGCCGCCGCCGCCGACAACAGCACGCACGCCAAGCCCGCAAGGCGCGCCGCGCCCAAACTCCAAGAGGCCGCGGATATTGGCAAAGAGGCGGCAATGCTGTCCATAGCGTATCCCTCGAGCAGCGCCCACGCGGCGGGGCCAGGCGCCGCGGCCGCGGCGACGGCGAGCGCGGCGCCGATTCCGCCGAACCATGCGGGGCCGGGCGCCGCCGCGCCGGGGGCGTCCGGCGCCATCGCCGGGAACGAGCGCGACAGCGCGAACGGCGCGATCGCAAGCGCCGCCGCCGCCGCCAGCGCGCAGCGCGCAAGCGGCGGGAGCCACGGCGCCAGGACGAGCTCCGCGAGCAGCGCCGGGAGGGCTACCGCGGCGAGCGGCGGAAGCGTCGCCGTCCAAGCCCGCAAGGGCCGGGCGAAACCGGCAAGCAAATCGCCCGGCCGCGCCGCCCCGCCGGAGACGATCCGCCCGCAATAGCGGAACCACCCCGCCGCCGCGAGACCGCCGAGCAGCGCGAACGCCGCAATCGTCGCCGCGCCGTCGGGGCTGACCGCGACAATCGCCGCCCAGGCCGCGAAAACGAGAAACAGCGCGAAGGCCAGCCCTGCCGTCAGGCGTATTGCCGCGCGGCGCCAAGCCGCCAAGCCGGCGAAAAGCGACTCCCGGAACATGGCGAATGCTATAACCCCGCCGCGTTTCTACGGCAAGGTTCGCGCGCGCCGGGAAGCGTGGACGCCGGCGTGGACGCCGGCGCGCCCGGATTGGCACTGTTCGCGAAGCGGGAGGGCAAGGCGGTGGCGATGCTGTTTGCGAGCGCGGTCGACGATGCGGCGGCGTGGCGGGCGGCGCTGGCGGCGCATGCGCCGGAGCTGGAAGTGCGCGTCTGGCCCGACGCCGGGCGCGCGGCCGACATCGAAGCGGCGCTCGTCTGGCGGCCCGAGACCGGGATGCT
The DNA here is from genome assembly GCA_965201115.1 of Alphaproteobacteria bacterium. Classification (GTDB taxonomy): domain Bacteria; phylum Pseudomonadota; class Alphaproteobacteria; order UBA7887; family UBA7887; genus JANQOH01. The sequence continues at coordinate 2,208,225 of OZ241745.1, read as the reverse complement.
TGTGCGGTTTCCCGCGCTCAAGGCGGTGTTTTCGCTCGGCGCCGGCGCCGACCATGTCTTCGCCGACAGCGCCCTGCCCGATGTCCCCGTCGTGCGCCTCGTCGATCCGGCGCTGACGCGGCAGATGGTCGAATACGTATTGCTGGCGGCGCTCCACGCGCATCGGCGCATGGACGAATACCGCGCGCTTCAGGCGCGCGCAGTGTGGCGGCAGCTGCCGGCGTGCGACACCGCCTCGCGGCGCATCGGCGTCATGGGGCTGGGCGAGATCGGCCGCGCCTGCGCGGGAGCGCTCGCGGGGCTGGGCTTCCCGGTCGCCGCGTGGCGGCGCGGCGCGGGCGCGGACGCCGGACCGGCGCCGGATCCGGAGCTCGGCATCCCGGTGTATTTCGGCTCCGGCGGCCTGCCGGCGTTTCTGGCGCGCACGGACATTCTGGTATGCCTGCTGCCGCTGACGCGCGAGACCGGGGGCATTTTGGACGCGGAGCTTTTCGCGCGCCTGCCGCGCGGGGCTTGGGTCGTGAACGCGGCGCGCGGCGGCTGCCAAAACGAAGACGACCTGCTCGCCGCCATCGATTCGGGCCGGCTCGCGGGCGCGTGGCTCGATGTGTGCCGGACCGAGCCGCTGCCGCCGTCGAGCCCGCTTTGGCGGCATCCGCGCATAACCCTCACGCCGCATGTCGCCGGCTGGGTAATCCCGGAAACGGCGGCGGCGCAAATCGTCGCCAACCTGCGGCGCGTGCGGGCGGGGCTGGCGCCGCGCAACGTCGTCGATCCCGCGCGCGGCTACTGAGCGCCTGCGCTACGCGCGTTGGCTTGCCGCCGCGATTTGCGTATCGTAGCCGCCGACAGGCGGCATGCGGAGCGCTGCCCACACGGGAGGATATCATGAAGGCAAGTACGATTGCGGTAGGCGTCGCCGGGCTGATCGTCGGCGCGCTGATCGGCATGTTTGCGCTCGGCGGCAAGGACCGCGACGCCGATACGGGCGGCGCCGGCGGAACCGACGCCGGCGCGCCCGCCGAACAGGCCGCGGCGCCCGCGCCCGGCAAGACCGTACGCTGGAAGATGGCGAGCGCGTTTCCCGGCGAAACGGTCCAGCTCGGCACCCAGGGCCGTCTGATCGAAGAGCGCATCGCCGCGCTCTCCGGCGGCACGATGGAGTTCAAGTTTTTCGAACCGGGCGCCTTGGTCCCGCCGTTCGAGATTTTCGACGCCGTGTCGAACGGCTCGGTCGATGTCGGCTGGTCGGCCGCGGGCTACTGGGCGGGCAAGATACCGGCCATACAGTTCTTTACCGCCGTCCCGTTCGGCCCCAACGCCGGCGAGGCGCTGGCGTGGATGTTTTACGGGGGCGGGCAGGAGTTGTTCGAGGAGCTCTACCACGCCCACAATATCCACGGGCAGCCCTGCAACCTGCTGTCGCCCGAGGGCTCGGGCTGGTTCCGCGAGCCGGTCGAAACGATCGACGACCTCAAGGGCCTGAAGATGCGTTTCTTCGGCCTCGGCGCGAAGGTGATGGAGAAGCTCGGCGTCTCTACCCAGCTGCTGGCCGGCGGCGACATTTACCCGGCCCTCGAGCTCGGCACCATCGACGCCACCGAGTTCTCGATGCCGGCGATCGACCTCGATCTCGGCTTCCACGAGATCGCCAAGCATTATTACTTCCCCGGCTGGCACCAGCCCGTCAGCATGGGCGAGCTGATCGTCAACCTCGAGAACTGGAACGGGCTGACCGATTGGCAGCGCGAGATCGTCAACGCCGTGTGCAAGGAAAGCATGCTGCGCGGTTACGCGGAGGGCGAAGCGATCCAGTTCGGCGCGATGGCGAAGCTCCAGGCCGCGGGCGTGACCTTCCACCGCTGGCCCGACGATATCCTCCAGGCGCTTGAGGCCGCGTGGACCGAGGTGGCCGAGGAAGAAGCCGCCGCCAACGAGGATTTCGCCCGCGTCTGGGCCTCGCTCAAGGCCTTCCGCGAAGACTACAAGCTCTGGGGCGAATACGGCTATCTGGACTGACGGCGCCGTCGGCGGGCGGGCCGCGCGGCCGCCCGCCGCCCTCTGCCCTCGGCGCAGGCGATGACGGACGCGGCAAATCGCGGCGGCCCCGCGCAAGTGGAAATCCCGCTGCGCGCGGCGGCGCGAGTGGCGGTCGAGCGGCTGGCGCTCGACCGCCAAAACCCGCGGCTGGCGGGCCGCGAAGGCGGAACAACCGACGTCGATATCGTCGCCCGGCTTTACCGCGGGGAAGACCTCGGCGAGCTGCTCCAGTCGATCGCGGCCAACGGCTATCTCGATATCGAGCCGCTCATCGTTTTGGCGGGGGGCGACCGCCTTACGGTGCTTGAAGGCAACCGCCGCCTCGCGGCGATACGGCTGTTCCGGGAGCGGGGCCTCGCGGCGGACGTTGCCGAACGAACGCGCTTCCGTATATCCGTTCCGGAAATTACGGGCGAACGCCGCCGCACGCTCGATCGGGTGTCGGTATATCGCGTCGCCGAGCGCGGCGAAGCGCATTCCTTCATCGGCTTCAAGCACATCAACGGCGCGGCCAAGTGGGATTCCTACGCCAAGGCGAAATTCGCCGCCGAATGGTATCGCGCCGGCGGCGCGGCGCTGCCAGACATCGCCGCCCGCATCGGCGACCGCCACGACACCGTCAAGCGCATGGTCAACGCCATCTACGTGCTGGACCAGGCGGAACAAGAGGGCGTTTTCCATCTCGCCGACCGCGCAAGCCCGCGCCTGAACTTTTCCCATTTTTATACAGCCCTGTCGCGCGCGCCCTACGTGCGGTTTCTGGGTCTCGGCTCGAGCTGGACCCGTCTCGATCCGCAGGCACGCCCGGTACCGCGGGAACGTCTGGGCGAATTGCGCGAGGTCCTGCAATGGCTGTACGGTTCGCGCGAAAACGACATCGATCCCGTGGTTCAATCGCAGAACCCGCACGTGAAGGAATTGGGCGAGGCGCTCGATAGCGCCGAGGGCCTGGAAGCGCTCCGGGCGACCGGATCGCTTTCCGAAGCCTTTGCCAGCGCGGGCTCCGCGGAACGGAAATTTCGCGATGCGCTGGTCAAGGCCCGGAGCGAAATTCGCATTGCGTCCAACAATCTGCGTGGCTTCGACGGTCGGACCGATGGGCTCATGGGCATAGCCGAGGATGTTTCCGAGACGGCGCAATCGGTTGTCGGGCGGATGAGAGAAAAGGCGAACGCGGAACTGTCCGATCCCGAATGAGCGGCGTGCTCTATCTTCCGGTTGACGAGTTCCTTCGCGGCGGCCCGTCGAATCCCGATCTTGCCGCCGACTGGCTTGAATTGAGCGCTGCGTTTTCATCGGACGGCCTGGCGTTCAAGGCGCAAATCGTCGATGCGCCGGGATTGCCCGCCGAGGCCGACATGGCGGATGCCGCCGCGGACGCCGCAAGCGGCGTCATCGCCCGCGATGCAGCGGTATCCGGACCGGGTGCGGCGGCTCGGGGAACCGGAGCTCCCGATATAGCGCGCGCGCCCCGGACAGGGCCGCGCGCCGAGGCTACGCGGCGCCGCGCGCCCGCCGGGCTTCGCCGCGGGCGCGGATTTCCGAGAGCGTTGCGCGCGTCGTGATCGTTTCGAGATCGAGGCGGACTTCGATAACCGCGGGCTTGCCCGAGGCGCGCGCGCGGGCCAGCGCCGGCGCGAACCCGGCGGTGGCGCGCACCGTTTCCCCGTGCGCTCCGTAGGCCCGCGCGAGCGCGGCGAAATCCGGGTTCGTCAAATCGGTCGCGATGGGCCGGCCGGGATAGTCGCGCTCCTGATGCATGCGAATCGTCCCGAACGCCCCGTTGTTCACCACGACGACGATGACCGCGGCGCCGCGGTGGACCGCCGTTGCGAGCTCCTGCCCCGTCATGAGGAAGCCGCCGTCGCCGACGAAAGTCACGACGCAGCGCTCCGGGTGCGCGATTTTCGCCGCGATACCGGCGGGGACGCCGTATCCCATCGCCCCCGCTGTCGGGCCGAGCTCCGATGGATATGCGCGGAAGCGCCAAAACCTCTGCGGCCAGCCGGAGAAATTTCCGGCGTCCACCGTGACGATCGTATCTTCGGGCAGCGCTGCCTGCGCGGCGACCGCGATGGCGGCCATATCCACCGCGCCCCCGAACCTCCGGGGCTTCAGATTGGCGATGTAGTCGGCGCGCGCGGCCCGCAGCCACTCCGCGCGGCGCGCGCCATCGGTCGGCGCCAGCGCGCGCGCCGCGCGCGCGAACGCCGCCGCCCCGGCCGCTATCGAAAGCGCGGGCTGAAACACCCGCCCCAGCTCCTCGGCTTCGGGATAGACGTGGACAAGCGTGCGCCGCGGCGCCGGCGTCTCGAGGGTCGTATAGCCCCCGGTCGTAATCTCCCCCAGCCGCGCGCCGGCGACAATGAGCAGGTCCGCCTCGCGAAACCGCGCGACGAGTTTCGGGTCGGCCGAAGTCGAAAGATCGCCGGCGTAATTGGCGTGCATGTTGTCGAACAGGTCTTGCCGCCGGAACGAGACGCATGCGGGAAGCGCGTTCGCCTCGGCGAAGGCGCGGATGTCGGCGCATGCCCGCGCGCTCCACCCCGAGCCGCCCAAAATCAGCAGCGGCCGCTCCGACGCGGCGAGCGCCTCGCGCAGCGCCGCCATCGCTTCCGGCGCGGGATGCGGACGCACCGCTTCGCAAGGGCGGCCGTCGTCCACGGTCGCGGTCTCGCGCAGCATGTCTTCCGGCAGCGCTACGACGACCGGCCCCTGCCGCCCCGACGCCGCGACGCGGAACGCGCGGTGGACGAGTTCGGGGATACGCCGCGCCTCGTCGATTTGCAGCGCGAGCTTCGCGACCGGATACGGGAACATTTGCCGGTAGTCGATTTCCTGAAAGCCCTCGCGCCCGGCGGCGCCGCGCGCGACCTGCCCGACGAACAGCACCATCGGCGTCGAATCCTGCATGGCGACATGCACGCCGATGGAGGCGTTGCACGCGCCCGGCCCGCGCGTGACGAAACAGACGCCGGGCTTCCCCGTCGCCTTGCCGTAAGCCTCGGCCATGAACGCGGCCCCGCCCTCTTGCCGGCAGGTTACGACATCGATGCGGTTGCGCGCTCCGTAAAGCGCGTCGAGCGCCGCCAGATAGCTTTCGCCCGGCACGCAAAACACGGTTTCCACGCCGTGCAGCGCCAGCGCGTCGGCCAGTATTTCGCCGCCCGTCCGCGGCGCGGGGGAGTCGCTCATCGCTCGGTCTCCATGTCCGGGGCCGGGGCGCCCGCCGCGCCGGCGCGCTACGGCGTCACGCCGGCTCGATGCCGGTGAGGGCGAAATCGCCCCCGCGAACAGGCAGACCCCGTTCGTCGTAGAGCAGAGCGTCGATGTCCCGGGAGCCCGGCCCGTCCGGCCCCATCAGCGCCGCGCAGCGCTTCGCAATGGCGCGCATTTCGCGCAGACGGCGCTCCACGCTCCGCTTCCGCGTTTCGCGCTCAGGGCGCTTGCGGAGCGCGGCGGAGACAGCTTCGCAAGCGTTTTCGCCGGTCGGTTCCGCCAGCGCGCGGGCCAGCCGGCGGGTTTCTTCGTTGTCGATATCGCAGGTCATTGCGGCCTTCCCGGCGAACACAGGCGGCGGCGCCACGAGACGCCGCCCGCCGACGCGCAAAGCGAATGCATTCCGTCCACACTCCCCCGCCTCGCCGCCCCTGTCAACGTCTTGCGCGGCCGGCGAACGAAGCGCCCGCCGAGGTGCGAGAGCGAAATCCCCGCCCGGTCACCCCCGCGCCCGCCAGGGGAAGCGCTCGACGGCGACGGCCTTGACGAGGGCGTGGACGCGGGCGCCGGGGGCGAGGGCGAGGCGCTCGGCGGCAAGACGGGTGATGTCGGCGCGCAGGCGGGCGCCGGAGGCGGTCTCCACGGTCACGGAAACCACGCCGCTCGCGCGCCGGTCCAGCGCCGCCGCGCGCCCCTCCACGATATTGAGAACGCTCACGCGCTCGGGCGGCGCCAGCGAGAGCGCGACGTCGCGCGCGCGCAGGCGGACGCGCACCGCCTCGCCGGCCGCCCGGTCGAGGCGCGCCACCAGCAGCGGACCGAGCGGCGTGTCGAGGCGCGTCAACATGTGCTGCGCGTCGTGCGCCGCCACCGTGGCCTGAAACACCGTTCCCGCGTCGGCGAGATCGGCAAACCCCGCTTCGTCGAGGCGGCTGGCGATGTCGGCCGCCGGCCCCGCCGCGGCGACCCTGCCCGCGTCCATCAGCACCACCGTGTCGGCGATGCGCAGCACCTCGTCCACCGCGTGGCTCACATAGACGATCGGCGTGCGCACCTCGCGGCAGAGGCGCTCGATGAAAGGCAGCACCTCGGCCTTGCGCGGTTCGTCGAGCGCCGCCAGCGGCTCGTCCATCAACAGCAGATCGGGGCTTGCGAGCAGGGCGCGGCCGATCGCCGCGCGCTGGCGCTCGCCGCCCGACAGCGTCGCCGGGCGGCGGCGCAACAGCCCGCCGATGCCGAGCAGCTCGACCACGCCGTCGAACGCGGCCCGCCCGCGCCGCGCGCCGGCGCGCCGGAGGCCGTATTCGAGGTTGCCGCGCACATCGAGATGCGGGAAAAGCCGCCCGTCCTGAAACACATAGCCCACGCGGCGCCGTTCGGGCGGGAGATCGACGCCGCGGGCGGTATCAAGCAGCGTCCGCCCGTCGAGGGCCACGCGCCCGCGGCGCGGGCGGCGAAGGCCGGCGATAACGTTCAACACCGTGGTCTTGCCCGAGCCGGAGCGCCCGAACAACGCGGCGGCTCCGCCCCCCGGCGCCGCGAACGCAACCTCGAGCGCGAACGCGCCGAGGCGATCCTCCGCCGACACTTCAAGCATCGGCGCCATGCCGGCGGGGCGCCCGCGCGCCCGCGGGGCTCATCGGCCGCGCAGGCGCGCACGGGCGCGGCGCGCGAGCCATTCGGAAACGAACAGCGCGGCGAACGCCAGCGCGACCGAGACCAGCGCCAAGCGCAGCGCCGCCGCCTCGCCCCCGGGGGTTTGCGTGTAGCCATAGACCGCCAGCGGCAGGGTGCGCGTTTCGCCGGGGATGTTCGACACGAACGTAATCGTCGCGCCGAACTCGCCCAGGCTGCGCGCGAACGACAGCACGAACCCCGCCAGCAGGCCGGGAAAGATCAGCGGCAGCGTGACGGTGCGGAACACGTCGGCGCGGCTCGCGCCGAGGGTTCGCGCCGCCGCCTCGAGCCCCCGATCGACGTTCTCCAGCGACAGCCGGATGGCGCGCACCATCAGCGGAAAGCCCATAACGGCCGACGCGACCGCGGCGCCCTGCCACGAGAACGCGACCGACACGCCGAACATGTCGTGGAGCGGCCCGCCGAGAACGCCCCGCCGGCCGAGCAGCACGAGCAGCGCATAGCCCACCACCACCGGCGGCAACACCAGCGGCAAATGCACCGCGCCATCGAACAGTATCTTGCCGGGGAAATCGCGGCGCGCCAGCAGCCACGCGGCGGCGAGGCCGAACGGCAGGCTGCCGACGGCGCACCACGCCGCGACGCGAAGGCTGAGCGCGACCGCCTGCCATTCTTCGGGCGAGAGCGGCGTCATTTATGCGTGGCGAAGGCGGCGCGCGGAAGACGATGCCTGGGTCGCGCCGGGCGGAAAGGCCGCCGCGTCATTCGCGCACGATGAAGCCGTGCGCGCGGAACAGCGCCGCCGCCTCCGCGCCCAGGAGAAACGCGAGGAAGGCGTCCGCCGCCGCAGTGCGGTATTCCGCGACCGCGACGACCGGATAGACGATGGGCGGGTGGCTTTCCGTCGGCAGGGCGGCGATTTCGCGGCATTCGGGGCACGCCGCGAGGTCGGTGCGATAGACGACGGCGAGCGCCGCCTCGCCGCGTTGCAACAGCGCCGCGGCGGCGCGCACATTGCCGGTATGCACGGCGCGCCCGGCGGCGAAGGGCCAATAGCCGAGCGCCTTCAGCGCCGCGCGCGCATATTGTCCGGCCGGCGCGTGGTCCGGGTCCGCCATCGCCAGCCGTCCGTTCGCGAGCGGCCCGTCCGACGCCAGCGCGGCCGCGAGCGTGGGCGCCGGCGCCGCGCCCGGCGGCGCGGCGAGAACGAGCCGGTTGCCGAGAATGTCCCGCCGCGCGTCCGGCGCCGCGCGGCCGCGCGCGACGAGCCATTCCGCCCACGCGGCGTTGGCCGAAAAGAACAGCGCCGCGGGCGCGCCGGCGTCGATCTGCCGCGCCAGCACCGAACTCGCCGCGTACACCGCGACGATGCGGTCTCCGGATTGCGCTTCGTAGGCTTCGACGACCGCGCCGAGAGCGTCGGTCAGGCTGGCCGCGGCGAATATCGTCGTGTCGTCCGCCCGCGCCGGGGCGCACAGCGCAAGCGCGAGCGCAAGCGCAAGCGCCGCGCGCGCCGCGTTCACGCGGCTTCGCGGTCCGGATCCACGCAGGCGAAGGTCGCTTCCCGGAAGCCGGGTTCGGCGAGCGATTCGGCGTCGGCGACGAGCGCGGCGGCGCGGTCGTATTCCCGGCACATGCTGTTGGCTTTCGCGCTCACTTCGCCGACCGTGGCCCACGGCCCGTAGCGCAGCATTACGATCTCGCCGTCGTCCTCGAGAATGGTGGGCGAGAAGCACCCGGCGCCGGCGTATATGAGCATGCCGGCCCCGGCGAACAGCGATTTGGCGAGGATCATGGCGTTTCTTCCTCCGCGTTTTCTTCCGCTTCGGCGGGGCTCATCAGCCCCAGCCGGCCCTCGATCCGCCCGACGCGCAGGTTCAGATCGCGCACCTCGGACTGGAGCTGGCGCACATCGGATTGGAGCACGCCGATCTGAACCTGAACCTCGCGCATGTCGGTCTGGACCGCATGCACGTCCGATTGCACTTGGCCAAGCCCGGCCTCGAGTCTGTCCATGCGGGCGGCGAGTTGGTCGATAGCGTTGTAAAACAGGGCGCTCATGGCGATGAGCGCCAAAAGTACGGTTACCACCCCGCCATTGGCGGATAACCAGCTCCGTTTCCCGGACGAATCGGCGGCCATTGCGTTCCGAGCTCCTCGCGTAATGTGTCGGCGCGCCAGCGCCGCGGCTGCCTTGGCTCCGGTATAGCGCGCCGCGCCGGCCGGGGCAAGGGCGCTCGGCGGTTACAGGTCGAGCTCGACGCGCTCCAGCGCCGCGCGCCACATCGTTTCCGGCGCGCGGTCGAAGACGAAGGCCGAATCGGCGGTCGCGACAAGCCAGTCGTCGCGCGCGAGCTCGCTTTCGAGCTGGCCCGGACTCCAGCCCGAGTAGCCCAGGGCGAACAGGGCGCCCGCCGCGCCGGCGCCGGACACCAGATCGGCCACCGCCGCCGGGTCCACCGAGAACGCCATCCCGCCGGAAACCGGAACGGTCGAGGCCGAAACGTAATCGGCGGTGTGCAGCACGAAGCCGCGCGCCGGCGCCACGGGGCCGCCCCAATGCACCGCGACCGGGTCTTCGGTGGCCTCGGCGTCGATGCCCAGGCGCATGGCGACATGCGTCCCCGGCGCCAGCGCCATGCGGCGGTTGACGATCAGCCCGAACGCGCCGTTTTCGTCATGCACGCACATATAGATGACCGTGCGGGCGAAGCGCCGGTCGGGCATCGACGGCGCCGCGACGAGAAACTTGCCGGCGATCGAGCCGGCGAACGGCGCCTCGTCCGCGCCGCCGCCGGGCGCGGACGCCGCGCCGCCAGCGCCGGCGAGCAGCAGAAACGACAGGAACGGAACGGCGAGGCGCATGGCGAGGCCTCCTCTACCCGCGGGTTGCGCGCCCCGCTATCATGCCCCCGGGCGGCGCCCCGGCGCCAGAGCGAAACGCAACCGGCAAAACCGGCACGAGGGGGCGGCATGGCCGACGTCGAAGGCATTTCGGGCGAGCGGCTGCTCGCGTTCCTGGAGCGCATCGAGCGGCTGGAGGAAGAAAAGGCGCAAACCGCGTCGCTTATCGCCGACGTCTATGCCGAAGCGAAGGCCGACGGCTTCCAAGCGAAGATAATTCGCCAGCTGGTGCGCCTGCGCAAGATGGACAAGGACGAGCGCGACGAGCAGGAAACGCTGCTCGAACTGTACCGGCGCGCCGTGGGGATGGACGAGTAACCGCGCGCAACCCCGCCGAAGGCGGGGCGGCGCCCCGCCCCCGACGCGCCGCAAGTACATACGATTCGCTAATTTGGCCTTTTCGTCCGTTGCGCTACGCGGGAATGCGAACAGCCATGAATTTCTTCTGCGCCTCCGTGGGCTCCAGCGGATCGTCGATCATGGCCATGACCTTGGCACAGGCCGCTTCCGCTTCGCGCTTCGCGGACCGGCGCCCCCGCCGGGCTCGTGTCGACCTCCCGTATGCCTGCGATTCGTCTGTGTCGCCATGGTCGCGATCCTTGCGCGGCGGCGCGGCGCGTTGTCGTCGGCCCGCATTTCGTTGCGCCGCCGAACATGGGTCGTCCCGGCCACAGCGTCGACCGCCATGTTCGCAAGGCGCCGGAAGCCGCACACGCGCCGAAGGCGCGGGCTTCCTGGGTGCGCGGGCGTCCCCGCCCGCACGTCTCCGCGAGGCGCGATGCCGCCGAGGCAGGCGCGTACATCGGCGGCGTTGAGGCGAGTGGAAACGTGCGGGCGGGGACGCCCGCGCACCCAGGAAGTGCGCCCGGTATCAGAAGCGCACCGTCAGGGTGGCGCTGCCGCTGAAGTCGCGGTTGCCGCGGCGGGCGGCGGCGTAGTTGGCGGCGGCGCGCAGGGCGATGCGGCCGCCGGCCCACTCGTGGGCGGCGCCGAGGCCGAAGCGCGCCCATGTCGCCTCCGCATCCGTCTCGAAAGCCCGCTCCGGCGTCGTCACGCGCATCGCGCCCGACAATTCGCCCTCCACATCCAGGGTTGCGAACACGCCGCCGTCGCCGCCGGCAAAAACGCCTGACTCCGCGCGCACGCCCGCGCGCACCGTAATCCGCCGCCCCGCGTCCAGGGATACGCGCTCGTTCCGCGGCGAGTCCGTGAACGACGACAACTCCACCATCGACCAATCCGCCCCCGCGCGCGGCGTCAGCGTCACGCGGCCCAGTTCGAGCCGCCGCCCGACCTCGACGCCGGCGGCGTAGCCGCGGCCCGAAACATCGCGCGCAAGCGCGCCGTCGCGCGTCGAATCGAGATCCGTCTCATAGAGCGTCGCCACGGCCTGGGCGCTTACATGGTAGCTGCCTCCCGGGAACCATGCGCCCGATACGCGCGCGCCCGTGCCGGCAATCTCGACGCGGCCGCCATTCGTCTTTACGTCAGCGCGGCCGCGCACATGATGCACGGAGACCGCGAACACGCCGCGTTCGCCGACCGCACCCTCCATCCCCGCCTCGAAGCCGAGCCGGCGATAGTCGTGGCGCGTCTCCGCGGTGACGGGCTCCGGGCGGCGTTCGCCGCCGCCGGCGTCGATGCGCGCGAACGCCCCGCGCGGCGTCTCCGCCGACGCCCGGCGGCCGCCGTGCGCGGGAAGCGCGTTCAGCGCCAGCAATGCCGAAGGCAGAGCCGCGTAAACACGATGACGCGGCGACAGCGTCAAGGCGAATATCAGGCGGTTGTCCGGACCGCGCAGCAGTTGGCCATCCGGCCCGCGCAGCGGCTGGCCGTCCGGGCTGACCGGCTGCCGGCCGTTCCCGCCGTCCGGACCGACCGGCGGCTGGCCGTCCGGGCCGATCGCGACCAGCGGGCGGCCGTTCTCGCCGCGCACCAAGCGGCCGTCGGTGTCGAACACGAAGCCGCCGCCGTCCCCCGGGCGGTCGTCGTCGCCGACGCCCCCGAGGCAAATCTCGTTCTCGCCGCGTCGGATGCAGACCTCGATCCGCTGGCCGAAGCGCCCGACGCGCTCCAGCGCTTCCTTGTCCGATTCGTCGTCGGCGGCCCGTATCGTCATCTTGCCTTCGCCGGACGTCTCGACCTCGATGCGTCCGCCCTCGCCCACGGTCACCATGCCGCGGGGTACGTCGACGCTTTGCGCCGCGCCGTAGATCCCGACCGCGCTGTCGGCGCCCGCCAGCGCGACCCTGCCGTCGATGCGGCCATCGGCGCCCACCGTCACCGTCGAAGCGGCGTCGGCGTCGCGCGCCTCGACCGCGCCCTCCACCATGCCGTCCACCGTCAGGTTCAGCGCGCCGGTTTCGGCGACGATCGCGACGCGCCGGCCCTGCGCGTCCTCCGCGCCGATCAGCCTGCCCCCCGCGGGGACCGTAACCTCGTTGCCCGGAGGCACATTCAGCATTCCCTCGGCGCGCCCGGCCACGCGGATGAACTCCACGCCCCGGACATTCCCCTTGAAAACTCCGCCGGGCCGCACCGTCAGCCGATGCATGCCCCCGCCGCCGCCCGTGACGTCGCCCGTCAACGCGTTCGCAACCGCAACCGTCAGGTCCCCGGCGCCGGCGTCGGAGACGCTGCCCATGACGACGCCGTTCACCTCCACCGTCAGATTGCCGGCGGCGCTATGCACCGCGCGGCCCTCGAGGCCCGATATCCGCCCCCTGGAGCCGACGGCGACCGTTCCTCCGCGGTCGAACCGGACGCTCGCGGCGGCGCCATCGACCGTAACTTCGCTCGCGGCCAAGTGGATGAGACCCTCGACCGAGCCGCCGGGCTCCACATGAACATCGTGCGCGCCGCCGCCCAGGCCGCGTATCCCGCCCTCGACTGTTCCGCTCACACGCACATCCAGGTTGCCGGCGCCGCGCTCCTCGATGGAGCCCGTCACGCGGCCCGCTACCGACGCGACCAGGCTGCCCGCCTCCAGATCGACGATATCGCCCGTCACCGCGCCGCCGGACGCAACCGTAACCTCGTGCCTGCCGGCGCCCTTGCCGCGGATGGCGCCCGCGACCGCGCCGCCGGACGCAACCGCGACTTCGAGATTGCCCGCGTCGGCGCGGATCGCCTCTCTCGCGCCCTCGATTTCGAGGCCCGCGATCCGGCCCCGCGCCCCGACCTTCACGGAGCCGCCCTTGTCGAGCAACACGCGCCCGACCGCGCCGCTCTCCACGTCCACCTCGCTCGCCGCCAGACGCACCGTTCCCGTGACCATGCCGCCATCGCGAATCGCAACCGTGTGTTCGCCGGCGCCGAGACCCAGAATATCGCCCTCGACCGTGCCCGTTACCGTCGCGTCCAGCGCGCCGCCGCGGCTTTCCACGCGCCCCGCCGCCTTGCCGGCGACCGCGACCTCGAGATCGCCCGCCTCGCTCAGGATCGCCTCGCCGCCGATGCCGGCAATGCGGCCCGTCGCGGCGATGGTCAGCGCGCCGCCGTTGTCGAACAGAACGCGCCCCGCAACGCCGTGTATCGTCGTCCCTCTCTTCGGGTTATGCACCGTGCCCAGCACCGTCGCCTCGTCGGCGATGTCGATGGTATGCACGCCGCCGCCGCGCCCGATGATCTCACCCGTTACCGTGCCGGCCGGCGATACCGTCACGGTCAAATCGCCATCGCCGCGCCCGTCGATATTGCCCGTGACCGCGCCGTGAACGGCGACGGTCAAATCGCCCGCCTCGCTGCGGATCGCTTCCCGCGCTCCCTCGATCTCGACGCCCGTAATCGCGCCGTTGGCGTCGACCGTAACCGCGCCTCCGTTGTCGTAACGAACGCGCCCCACGCGGCCCTTGATTGTCATCGCGCCGCTCGTCGGCATGCGCACCGTTCCCGTAACCGTGCCGGCCGACTCCACCTCGACCTCGTGCGCGCCCTCGCCTTCGGCGCGAACGCCGCCCGTGACCGTGCCGGTCACCGTGACCTCCAGGTCGCCCGCGCCGCGTTCGACGATGTCGCCCGTCATCTCGCCGGCAACCGCAACCTTCAGATTGCCCGCGCCGCGATCCTCGATGTTGCCCGTCACGTCTCCGTTGGCCGCGACCGTGACGTCGAGATTGCCGGCGTCGCCGCGGATCGCCTCGGTCGCGCCCCCGTGTTCGGCGCGGGCCGCGTCGGCCGCGGCCTCCGTTTCGACGCCCGTTATCGCGCCGTTGACCGTAACCCTGCCGCCGTTGTCGTAACGCACGCGCCCCACGCGGCCCGCGATGACCAGCGCGCCCGTCGGCAGATGCACCGTGCCTGTCACCGCGCCGCCGGTCGCCACATCGACCGTGTGCCCGCCGGGACTCTCGCCGCGAACGCCGCCCGTAACCGTTCCGGTCACCTGGACCTCGAGGTCGCCGGCGCCGCGTTCGGCGATGTCGCCCGTTAACTCTCCGGCAACCGTGACGTCGAGATTGCCCTCGCCGCGGCCCTCGATGTTTCCCGTCACCGCGCCGCCGGCCGCGACCGTGAAGTCGAGATTGCCCGCTTCGCCGCGGATCGCCTCGGTCGCGCCGTCGATTTCCACGCCCGTCAGCGCGCCGCCGCGGGCGACCGTCACAGTGGCCCCCCCGCTGTAGAGAAGGCGTCCGATACCGACCCCATCCCCGATTGCGAACGGGTTTTGCGGGTCGTGAAGCGTGCCCGTCACGACGCCGCCGTTCATCACATTCGCCGTCAATGCGCCGCCCGACAGGATGTCGCCCTCGACGCGGCCCCCGTCGTTCACCGTGACGGTCAGCGCGGCGGTCGCGCTCGTGCTCTCGACAGCCTTGCTCTCGACGCCGGTCAGTGTCCCGCCATCGGCGACCGTCACCGTTATCGGGTCATCCCCGCCATAGAGAAGGCGCCCGATGCCGGCCCCATCCCCGACCGTGAACGGGTTTTGCGGATCGTGAAGCGTGCCCGTCACCGCGCCGCCGTCCATCACGTTCGCCGTCAATGCGCCGCCCGACAGGATGTCGCCCTCGACGCGGCCTCCGTCGTTTACCGTGACGGTCAGCGCGGCGGTCGCGCTCGCGCTCTCGACGGCCTTGCCCTCGACGCCGGTCAGTGTCCCGCCATCGGCGACCGTCACCGTTACGGGGTCATCCCCGCCATAGAGAAGGCGCCCGATGCTGGCTCCGTTCCCGACCGTGAACGGGTTTTGCGGATCGTGAAGCGTGCCCGCCACGACGCCGCCGGCCATGACCGCGACCGTCAAATCGCCGGCGTCCCGGACGCGGATGTCGCCCTCGATCCTGCCCTCCACCGTGACGGCGAGGTCGCTCTCCGGCGCTGTGTAGCCCGGGCCGGGTTGCGAGGGCGGCGCAACTCCGGCCAGTATCGCCAGGCCCGAGGCCGCCTTGACGACGCCGTTCGGGCCGACCGTCACGGCCCCGCCGCGCGTCATCCGTATGGCGGGGTCGTCTTCGCTTCCGAACGTCCATATGTCGTCTTCGTTTTCGCTCTCGTCGATCGTCTCGACCGTCCCTTCCACGATCACGCGGTCGGTCACGCCGTCGGCGGCGGCCCGGGTTCTCAGCATCGCGATGGCGCTGACGAGGGGTTCGAGGCGGTTCACGACCGCCGTCGGCCTGCCGTTTTCATCGCGCTGCACTACCTGGACGGCCCGCCACCCGTAAACATCGCTGCGGAGGCCATAGACGTAGCGGTTGCCGTCGGCGCCCAGCTGCTCCTGGGTAATCGCGCCGTTGTCGTAGTCCTCCTGCGTCAGCGCCTGCGCGCGCACGGTTGCGCCCTCGGCGACCCGGACCACGATCGAGGCGTTTCGGCTCCCCACACGCGTGTAGATGGCCGTGCCGCCGCGGGTTTCGACATGCCCGCCGGTTATGTCCACCAAGTGCCCCTCGATCTCGGGCGTCGCGGGATCGTCGGTCAGGCTGTTGGAGCTATGGTGGGGCCTCGCCTCGATGCCGACGGCCTGCACGGTCTCCAATGTGCCCGACGAGGCGATGCGGACGCGGCCGGTTCCGTCGTTCCGGGCGAATATGCCGACGCCCTGCGCAATGCTGACGGTCGGGCGGTTCCGGACGGCGGCCTCGATGGTTCCGTGGGCGTTTACGATGACGTCGCCGGCCAGCGACCTGTTGCCTTCGGCATCGGCGGCCGTGTACGTGCTTTGGGGGGCGCGCACGTGGGCGTAAACGCCTCTGCCGCCCTCGCCCGAGACGTCGATCCGCGAGCCTTCGGCGAGGTTTACCGCGATATCGCCGTCCTCGGTCTGCAGCTCCGCATAGATGCCGTTGCCGCCATCGGAGCCGGCGACATGCCGGATGACGCCCGTGGCGGTCAGCTCGACGAGAATGTCGTGGGCGCGCCTCGTGGCGTCCGACGCGGTATCGGGCATGTAAACACGGATGCTATCGCTGGCGCTCGTGTAAGCCGCGAATATTCCCCGGTTCCGGACGTTGAAGTTTATGACGCCGCCGTGCCTGACCGTGAGGTCGCCCCACTCCCCCTCCACGGCGATGGCGCTCTGACGGAACAATACGTCCGTCCATGCCGGGTAGTAGTTCTCGGTGCCGTCGGACGGACGACTCGCAGCGGTCGCGCTCCAATACGCCGGCGTCCGATTGACGTTGAGGACGGCGCCGTTCTCGATGACCACGGTCGCGTCGGCGGCCACCAACCTGACCGCGCCGTCCAGCCCGAAGCTGCGCATGTCCACCATGCCGTCGGCGTCGAACTCGACGTTGCCGCCGACGGTCAGATGCACGTGGTTGCCGGTTGCATTGTTGGCCGGCGTACCCGTGCCTCTGGCGGTTTCGGGGTACGTGGTTCCGCTCACGACGCGCGAGCCGCCGCGCTGGTTCCAGTGGATATGCCGGTAGTCGGCCTCGCCGGCCGCCTTGCCGGCCCTGGGGCCGCAGACGACCGTTGTCGTGTACACACTGTCGGCGTCGGCGGCGGAGCTCACCGTCGGGGTCGGGTTGCAGAGCGGCGCGCTCGTTTGCGCGAGCGCGCCCGCGGGCGCCAAGGCGGCGAACGCCGCCGCCAGCGCGGCCGCGCTCAGCCAGCCGCGCGGGGGGCATGTTTCGCTCGACAGGGTTCTCTGGGCCGGCGCGCCCGCCGCCGATGGGTCGGCGGCGGCAAACGCGCGGCGCGGCGCGGCAATTGTCATGACGGGACGCTCCTGCGCGGAAACGGGCGGCACTCGTATCGCTTGCGGCGGAGTAAAGTCAAGCGCCTCCGGCGCCGACATTGGGTACATGACAGACCGCGCGGCGCGCGAATCCAGCCCGCGCCCCCGCGCCGAGGCTTGCGCCCGCGCCGGCCGCGGGCCATACTGCCCCCCTCGGCGACAGGAAGGGAGGGGCCTCGATGGCGCAACTCAGGCAGGAAACCATAGCCATTGTCGGCGTCGGCGTCGCGCTGGCGGTGCTCGGGCTTTCCGTGGCGGCGGATATTCGCAACGAAATCCGCGCCGTCCGGACCGAGGTCGAGGCGGTGCGCGTCGAGGCGAAGGCCGACCGCGAAGCCATACGCGCGGAAGCGCGGGCCGACAGGGAAGCGTTCCAGAGACAGATGGAAGCGTTCCAGCGGCAGATGACGGAATTCCAGAAGCAGATTATCCGGCTGACCGAAGGGCAGGGTCTTTTGAACGGCCTGATCGAAGGGCTGCTCGACGAGCGGCGGGAAAGCGGCGAAGCCCCCGCCGAATAGCGGGAGACGCCCGCGATCCCGGGCCGTGCGCCGGCGCGTCGGTGCGCTTCATCGAATGGCCCTGCGCCGGGTCTTGCGCCCGCGCCGGCCGCGGGCCATACTGCCCCCTCGGCAACCGGAAGGGAGGGGCCCCCGATGGCGCAACTCAGGCAGGAAACCGTAGCCATTGTCGGCGTCGGCGTCGCGCTGGCGGTGCTCGGGCTTTCCGTGGCGGCGGATCTTCGCAACGAAATCCGCGCGGTTCGGACCGAGGTCGAGGCCGTGCGCGTCGAGGCGAAGGCCGACCGCGAAGCCATACGCGCGGAAGCACGGGCCGACAGGGAAGCGTTCCAGAGACAGATGGCGGAATTCCAGAGGCAGATTATCCGGCTGACCGAAGGGCAGGGTCTTTTGAACGGCTTGATCGAAGGGCTGCTCGACGAGCGGCGGGAAAGCGGCGAAGCCCCCGCCGAATAGCGGGAAACGCCCGCGATCCCGGGCCGTGCGCCGGCGCATCGGTTCGTTTCATCGAATGGCCCTGCGCCGGGTCTTGCGCCCGCGCCGGCCGCAAGCCATACTGCCGCCCTTCGGCAACCGGAAGGGAGTGGCCCCCGATGGCGCAACTCAGGCAGGAAACCGTAGCCATTGTCGGCGTCGGCGTCGCGCTGGCGGTGCTCGGGCTTTCCGTGGCGGCGGATATTCGCAACGAAATTCGCGCGGTTCGGACCGAGGTCGAGGCCGTGCGCGTCGAGGCGAAGGCCGATCGCGAAGCCATACGCGCGGAGGCGCGTGCGGACCGCGAGGCCATACGCGCGGAAGCACGGGCCGATAGGGAAGCGTTCCAGAGACAGATGGAAGCGTTCCAGAGGCAGACGGAGGCTTTCCAGAGGCAGATGACGGAATTCCAGAAGCAGATTATCCGGCTGACCGAAGGGCAGGGTCTTTTGAACGGCCTGATCGAAGGGCTGCTCGACGAGCGGCGGGAAAGCGGCGAAGCCCCCGCCGAATAGCGGGAAACGCGCTGCCGCAACGCCGGCGGACGAACAGCGCGCCGCAGGCGCGCCCGTCCCGTTGACATCGTGCCCCGCCCCGCGGAAACGTACGGGCGGGGACGCCCGCGCACCCAAGCCCCGCCTTCGGCGGGGTTGCGTCCCGCGCGGCGGCGGGGTACGATGGAAGCATGGCAGTCGCTGTTTTCGACGCGCACAGAGCTATCGGCGCGCTTGTCGCCGCGGGTTTCGACGAGAAACAGGCTCGGGCCGTGACGGACACCGTGCGCGGCGCGATATCCGAAGGCGTGGCGACCAAGGCCGACATCGCGGAACTCAAGGCCGACATGCTCAAGGTCGCCGTCGGCATCGTTGTCGCGAACGCCGCCTTGACCGTCGCCCTGTTCAAGCTGTTCGGCGCACCGTAGCCGCCGGACTTCCCGGGTGCGCGGGCGTCCCCGCCCGCACGTTTGCGCGCGGCGCGGCGTTGGCGGGGAAGCGCGAGCGGCGCGCTCCGTATGGCGGCCTTCGGCGCGGTGGAGACGCCCGCGCACCCGAGACGTCCGCGGCGAAAACAAAGGCCCCGATGCGTCCATCGGGGCCTTTGCGCATCAGGCGCTTGCGGGGGCCGGCCGCCGTGGCGGCCGGCCCCCGGAGCGCGTTGCGGGCGTTGCGAAACGCCCGGCCCCGCCGCTATTCGTCGAGCGCGAAGACCCAGAGCACGCCGCCGGTGGGCGTGTAGATCTTCTTGTCGATCAGCGGGTGCGGCGTTTCCTCGACCGCGGCGTTGAGCGAGTCCTCCATGCGCACCGCGTCGACGCCCCAGCCCGCCTGGACGGCGACGTACTGCTTGCCGTCGATGGCGTAGGACGACGGCACGGCGGTGATGCCGGAGTTGGTGCGGAACTGCCACAGGACCTCGCCCGTCTCTGCGTCGAAGGCGCGGAAGTAGCGGTCCCACGTGCCGCCGCCGAACACCAGCCCGCCGCCGGTGGTGAGCAGCGGCCCCCAGTTGAACGACTTGAAGTTCTGCGTCCAGACTTCCTCGCCGGTGTTCAGGTTCCACGCCTGCACCTCGCCGATATGGTCGGCGCCTTCGTGCAGGTACATCTTGATGTCGGGGATCGGCACGCCGAGCCACAGCTCGCCCGGCACGTATTCCTGCACCTCGCCGACCAGCGAGCCGCAGAGGTTCTCGTTCACCGGAATGTAGAACAGGCCGGTCTTCGGGTTATAGGCCTCCGGCGGCCAGTCCTTGCCGCCCCACAGCGAGGGGCAGAATTTCGTGAAGCGTCCGACCCGCGGCTTCTTCGCGTCGTCGTAGGACGGCCGCCCCGTTTCCGGGTCGATGCTCGTGAAGACGTCCTGCCGCACATACTTGTAGGCGTCCACGAAGCCGATATCCGACCCCATCCCGCGGTCGAGCACCCACAGATAGCCGTTGCGGCCGGCATGGGCGAGGCCGTTGAGCATCTGCCCGTCGCGCTCCAGCGGCACGAGAATGGGGGTCGAGACCTCGTCCCAGTCCCACGAATCGTTCCAGTGATACTGGTGATAGCCGACGAGCTCGCCGTCGGACACGCGAACGGCGATGGCCGAAGTGGTGTAGAGATTGTCGCCGGGGTGCATGTCGCCGGTCCACGGCGCCGCGTTGCCGGTGCCCCAGTACGAGACGCCGGTCTCGGAGTCGTAGTGCCCGGTCAACCAGATCGAGGCGCCGCCGGTTACCCAGTCGTCGCCTTCCCACGTATCGTGGCCGAACTCGCCCGGCCCGGGGATGCTGTGGCGCACCCATTTCACCTCGCCGGTCTCGGTATCCAGCGCGGTGATATGGCCGCGAATGCCGTATTCGCCGCCCGACGTTCCGACCATGAGCATGCCTTCGGCGATCAGCGGCGCCATGGTCATGTAGTAGCCGTTCTCCCAGCTGTCGGTCGCCGTGCGCCAGACTTCCTCGCCGGTCGCGGCGTTCAGCGCGACGACGTGGCAGTCGGTGGTCGTCACATAGACGTTGTCGCCGTAGAGCGCGACGCCCCGGTTGGTCGGATGGACCTGCCACAGTTCCTCGGGGATCTCGTGCTTGAAGCGCCAGATCTCATCGCCGGTGGCGGCGTTCAGCGCCACCACCTGGTTCTGCGGCGTGGTGATGTACATCATGCCGTCGTTGACGATGGCCGGCGACTGGTGCCCCTCGCCGACGCTCGTGGAAAAGGTCCACGCCGGCCGCAGGTTCGCGACATTGCCGGTGTCGATCTGTTCGAGCGGGCTGTAGCCCCAGCCCTCGTAGTTGCCGCGGTACATGAGCCAGTTGTGCGGCTCGGGGTTGCGCAGCCGTTCGTCGGTCACGGTCGAATAGCCGCCGTGGCTCATGGCGAAAGCGAGCCCCGGCAGAAGAACCGCCGGCGCCAGCAGCGCCGCGGCAAGCGTCTTTCGAGTCATCTCGCGCGTTCCTCCCTGATTTGCGTTGGCGACGGCGCGGGCGCGGCGGCGCGGCTCAGCGCTGTTGCGGCGGGCCGCCCACGCGCCCCGTAAACGCGCCGGCGACGGTCAGAACGCCGTCGGCGACCTTCAACGGCAGGGCCGGCAACGACCTGCGCGCCGGCCCCGACAAGACCCGGGCGCCGTCCGCCGGGTCGAAATTCGTTTCATGACAAGGGCAGATGAACAAATGCGTATCCGGATGCCAGCCCATCACCGTGCATTTCTGGTGCGTGCATACGGCGGAATAGGCGACGACGCCGTCGGCGGCGCGCGCCCGCGTCTCCGCCGCGTAGGCCGCGTCGTCGAGGCGCAGCACAAGCAGCTGGTTAAGCCGCGTGCCGTTGCGCATGGCGCCGCGCGCCGGGTCCCACGGATACGCAAAGGTGGGTTTCGCGCCCGGCGCGATATCCGCCGGCGCGATGAGCGTTCCCTTGCGGTCGCCGCGCGCGAAAGCGATGCGGTCGCCCGGTCGGGGGCGCATCCGCGCCGGGTCGGTCTCCTGCGCCCGCGCCCGGCGCCGCGGCGCCAGGCCCGCCGCGGCCGCCAGGCCGAGAATGCCGCCGAGAACCCCGCGCCGGCCCCAGCGGCGCCCGCGCGCGGCGCATCCCTCGCAATGCGTCATGTCCGGACCTCCCGAACGCCCCGCCCGCCATTATGGCGCCGTTTCGCGCGCATGGCCACGCGGTAACGCGCCCGCATTCACGCCGCCGCCGACGGACGGGCCGAAAACGCCTCATGCCAGCGGTGGACGGCGGGGTAGCGTTCGGCGACGCCCATCCCGAAGCGGTTGGCCATGTTGACGACGAAGAAACAGGTGATGTCGGCGATGCTGACCTCGGCGCCGGCGACGAACCCGTTGGCCGCGAGCTGCGGCTCCAGGCGCTCGAGGAAGATATGCAGCATTTCCTGCCCGCGCCGCGCCATTGCGGGCAGCTGCGGAAGGTCGGTGCGCGTCCCCGGCACGACGCGCCCGGCGAACATCGGAACGTCGTTGCGCGTGGCGTGCAGAATCGGGATGAACCCGTCGAGCTCGACCCGGCGATTCCACATGTCGATGCGCCCGCGCTCCGCCGGCGTGCGCCCGAACAGCGACGGCTCGGGCCGGAGCTCCTCCTCGAGATAGCGGCAGATCGAAATCGATTCGGCGATGACCGTCCCGTCGTCGAGTTCGAGAAACGGCACGCAGTGGAACGGGTTCATCGACGTATAGGGCTCGCGGAACTGCGCGCCGTTCCGCACGTCGAGCTCGACTATCGGAACCTCCATGCCTTTTTCGACGAGAAACATGCGCACCCGCTTGGCGTTGGCGGCGGGTCCGAAATCGTAGAGCTTCATGGCGTTCGCCCTCCCCGGCGGCGTCCGGTGCGCCGCCACCGTAACACGTTTCGCGCGCCGCCGCATCGCGGCGCGCGCAACCGGCAAACCCCGGCCCCGGGGCCGGGAAGGAAAGAAGGAGCAGCCGCCATGACCGGACCGCAAGTTGTCTTCGCCGCCGCCGCGCTTGCCGCGGCGGGGGTCGCCGCCGCCGCGTTTTCCGCCGCCCCGCGCGCCGATTCGACAGACGCGCGCTGGGTCGTTGCCGTTCTGCCCGGCGCGGGGGGCGGCGCGTTCGTTACCGACGGCGCCACGGGCGAGACGATGTTCTGCACGCCGAGCGCGTGCCGCCGCCTGCCCGTCGGCGCGGCGCCGGGCGCCGCCTCCCCCCTCCCCGCCGCGCCGCCGCGCCCGGCGACGCTGGACCGCATCCTTCGCGACGCCCCTCCCGGCGCCGCGCCGCCTCCGCCCCCGGCGCCGGGCCGGGTCGATCCCGCGTTCGAGAATTTCTGAGCGCCGCGCGGGAACGTGCGGGCAGGATGCCCGCGGTCCCGGGCCCCGCCTTCGGTGGGGTAGGCATTTCGGTACAGACACCGAGGGCGCGCCGCCATGCGCTTCCCCGCCGACATTGCGCCTTGCGGAAACGTGCGGGCAGGATGCCCGCGGTCCCGGGCCCCGCCTTCGGCGGGGCAAGCATTTCGGTACAGGCGCTCAGGCGCTCCCGGGGGATCGGGAGACGCCGCCGGCGAGGGCGGCGGCGAGGGCCTCGAGGCTGTCGAGATTGTGGACGGGGCGGTGCGAATCGACGCGCGGGAGCATGACGCGGACGCCCGAGGCCCTGGGCTCGAAACCCTCGTAGCGCAGCAGGGGGTTGAGCCAGACAAGGCGGCGGCACGACCGGCGCAGGCGGTCCATGGCCGCGGCCAGCCCCGCGCCTGCATCGCGGTCGAGGCCGTCGGTGATGAGCAGGACGATGGCGCCGCGGCCGAGAACGCGGCGCGACCAGTCGCGGTTGAACGCCTCCAGCGCGGCGCCGATGCGCGTGCCGCCCGACCAGTCTTCGACCGCCCCGGCCACGGCGTCGAGCGCGGCGTCGGGGTCGCGACGGCGCAGATGGCGCGAAATGTTCGTAAGCCGCGTGCCGAACACGAACGCGCGGACGCGCGCGCGATCGTTCGCCAGCGCGTGGACGAAATGCAGCAACAGGCGCGAATAGCGGCCCATCGATCCGGAAATGTCGCACAGCGCGACCAGCGGCGGCGGCGCAAGCGCGCGGCGGCGGCGCGCAAGCAGGGCGATTTCGCCGCCGCGCCGCGCGGCCGCGCGCAAGGTGCGGCGGGCGTCGATTCGCGGCCCGCGGTCGTCGGCGCGGAAGCGCCGCGTCGGCGCCGGCGCGATGCGCAGCGCGATTTCGCGCGCGGCGCGGCGCGCCTGGGCGAACTCCTCGGCGCTCATCCGCTCGAAATCCTGCTTTTGCAAGACCTCGCGCGCCGAGGCGGTCATCGCCGCGTCGAAGACGATACGCGGGCTCGGCGCCTCGGCGCCGTTTCCGGCGGCGGCGCGCAGGGCGTCGCTTGCGCGCCGCGCGCCGGGTTCGGGCGCGCGCGCCGCCGCGCCCTGCGCCGGCGCGCCGCCGGCGAGCGCCTCCATGAGCGCGGGCATCCCCCAAAAGGCCTGGAAAACGCGGTCGAACACGGGCTTGCGGTCGCGCCGATCGACGAGGCTCGCGTGCAGGGTCCAATAGAAATCGTCGCGGCGGCGCAGGCCCGCGCGGGCGACGGCGCGGGCGGCGTCGATCGTGCGCCCCGCGCCGACAGGCAGGCCGGCGGCGCGCAGCGCGCGGCAGAAATGCATGACGTTGGCCGCCATGCGCGAGTCGGTCACGGCTGCGCGGCGGCGGGGCGGAGCGCCTCGATCTCCATGCAGCGGCTGACGCCGACGGCCGCGGCGAAGGCGAGCGTGACGGCGACGAAAATCGTCACCGCGCGGCGCGACCGCCGCCGCCCGCCGGTATCCCCGCCCGCCGCGCTCATCGCGCCGCCCGTATAGACCGGCCGCGGCGGCGCGTTCAAGCCGGGCGCCGGCGGCGGGACAGCGCTCCGGCATCTTGGCCTCAATCGATTACGAACGGCCCGCCGGGTTGCGCAGGAGGAGGATGTTGGCGCCGTTGAGCTTGCCGTAGAGGTCGGCGAAGGCGGCCTCGAACTCCGCTTCGCCGCACGGCGCGGTGAGGCTCGCGCGGATCTCCGCGAGCGTGCGCTTGCCATCGATCCGCGAGAGGACGGCGGGCGCGAGCGGGTCGAAACGATAATGGAAATCGGCGCCGTCGAGCGCGACGCGCAGGCCCCCCGCCGCCGCGGCCTCGCGCGCGAGCGCGCCGCCGTCGAACCCGCGCAGGACGGGGATCGACTCCATGCGCGGCGCCGGCGGGCGCGGCGCGGCGCCCGCCGGCGCCGCATAGAATACGTGGCGCTTGATGTTGCCGGCGACGAGTTCCGCCAGCGCGCAGCGCTCGGGCCATGAAAGCACCGCGGCGCGCGCGCGGAACCCGTCGCCGAGCCACGCCAGCGGGTCGTAGCGCGCGGGCTCCACGAAAGCGATGATTTCGAGCCCCGCCGCGCGCGCCAGGGCGAAGGTTTCCGGCACGGCGTAGGCGCGGTCGCGCGCGTGCAGCAGCAAGTCGTAGAGCCCCGCGTCGCCGCCCTGGAGATGGTCGGCCACCCACGGATTGCGCTTGAGGCGGTTGCCGGGGGGCAGGGCGTCGAGAAAGCGCCGCGCGAGGGCGAGGCGCTCCTTCGGCGCCTCGGCGCCGGCTCCGAGCATCCGCAGGGCGCTCTGGGCGTCGTACACGCCGGCGCGGCCGAGCGCGCCGTACACCATCAGGCCCATTGCGCCGCCGTCCGCCAGCGCCGCGGCCAGGGCGCGAAGCCCGGCGGCGGGGTCCTCCAGGTGATGGAGCACGCCGCAGCAATCGATGTAGTCGAACGGCCCGAGCCCGCGCGCCTCGATCTCGAGCAGCGAGGCGCGCACGAAGCGGATGTTGCGCAGGCGGCGCGCGCGGGCGCGGGCCTGCGCGATGCGCATGGCGGCGCGCGATATGTCGAGCCACGTCACTTCGGCGCCGGCGCCGCGGTCGGCCAGCTGCTGCGCGAGCATGATCGCGGCGTCGCCGGTACCGCCGCCGGCGACGAGAACGCGAAAGCGCGCGCCGCCCGCCGTCGGGTCGTTCCCCCCGAAAGCGTAATGCGTGAGTTCGTCGAGATGGCTCGGCGAACCCGTCACCAGCCGGCGGGCCTCGTCGCGCGGGTCGCGCGCGGGATAGGGCCAGGCTTCGTATTGCGCGCGCACGGCGCCGCCGGCGCTCAAGGCGGCCCCTCCGGGCGCGCCGGCGGGGCGGCGGCGAAGAAAACCGGCGGGGCGGCTGCCCCGGAAAGCGGGTTGCAAAACACGGCGCGCTCCGGTTATCTCGGCGCGGAACGGATAGCAGGGCGCGCGCCGCGCGGCAATCCGCTCCGGCGGCCGGCGCGCCCGCGAAACGAAACCCCACCGCACGGAGGAGGGATGAACCCGTATCGCCGCGTTTTCCGCGCGCCGCGCCGCGCGCCGGCCCTGGCCGCGCCGATCCTGGCCGCGCTGGCCGCCGCTTTCGCCGCCGCCGGCGCGGGCGCCCAGGACCCGGAAGTGCTCGGCCGCTTCCAGGACTGGTACGCCACCACCTATGTCGAAAACGGCGCGCGCACCTGCTACGCCACCTCGGAGCCGACGGGTAGCGAAGGCGACTACACGCGCCGCGACCCGGTCTATGTCCACGTCACGCTGCGCGCCGGCGGCGAAGGCGTGGTGAGCGTCGAGGCGGGCTACCCCTACCGCGAGGGCAGCGAGGCCGAGGCGCGAATCGAAAACGAAACCTTCCGCCTGTTCACCGACGGCGAAACCGCGTGGACGTTCGACGCCGACGACGACCGCGCCATGATCGCGGCGATGCGGCGCGGCGCGCGGATGGTCGTCACGGGCGTGTCGCAACGCGGCACCGAGACGACGGACACCTATTCCCTGCTCGGGCTGACCAGGGCGCTGGAGGCGCTGGCGGAGGCGTGCGGCCCGTGACCGCCGCCGGCGCGCGGATCGATCTCGTCGGCCTCTCGCGGGCCGCGCTCGCTGCCGAGATGGCCGCGGCGGGCGAGAAGCCGTTCCGCGCCGCGCAATTGTGGCGCTGGATGTATCGCCGGGGCGCGCGGCGCTTCGACGCGATGACGAATATCCCGAAAAGCCTGCGCCGCGATTTCGCCGCGCGCTACCGCATCGGCCGCCCCGATGTCGCCGCAGCGCAATTGTCGCGCGACGGAACGCGCAAATGGCTCCTGCGCCTCGCCGACGGCAGCCTGGTGGAAAGCGTCCACATACCGGAAACCGGGCGCGGCGCGCTGTGCATGTCGTCGCAAGTGGGCTGCACGCTGACGTGCCGGTTCTGCCATACCGGCACGCAGAAACTGGCGCGCAACCTGACCGCCGGGGAAATCGTCGGGCAAATGCTCGTCGCCCGCGACGCCATCGACGAATGGGACGTGCCGCCGGAAGGGCGCTCGCTCTCGAACATCGTCATGATGGGCATGGGCGAGCCGCTGCTCAACTACGACAACGTGACCGCCGCGCTGCGCATCGCCATGGACCCGGAGGGAATCGCGCTGTCGCGGCGGCGCATCACGCTCTCGACCTCCGGGGTCGTTCCCATGATCGACCGGCTGGGGCGCGAGCTCGACGTCGGGCTGGCGATCTCGCTGCATGCGGTGCGCGACGATCTGCGCGACGAACTGGTTCCGATCAACCGGCGCTACCCCATCGCCGAGCTGCTCGACGCCTGCCGGCGCTATGGATACGCGCGCAATTCGCGGCGGATTACATTCGAATACGTCATGCTCGCCGGCGTCAACGACAGCGGCGCCGACGCGCGCGAACTTGCGCGGCTGCTCGAGGGAATCCCCGCCAAGGTAAACCTGATCCCGTTCAACGCCTGGCCCGGCGCGCCCTACGAATGTTCGAGCGGCGCCCGGATGCGGGCGTTTGCGCAAATCGTCAACGACGCGGGCTACTCGGCGCCGGTGCGCGCGCCGCGCGGGCGCGACATCATGGCGGCCTGCGGGCAGCTCAAGAGCGCGAGCCAGCGCGCCCGCCGCCGAGCGCCCGCGACGGACGCAAGCGCGGGGGCGCGCGCGGCATGAGCGGCCCCGGCGCGAAACAAGACATAAAAAAGGTCGTGCTCGCCTATTCGGGCGGCCTCGACACCAGCGTTATCCTGCGCTGGCTGCAGGAAAACTACGGCTGCGAGGTCGTGACCTTTACCGCCGATCTCGGGCAGGGCGAGGAGCTCGGGCCGGCGCGCGCGAACGCCGAACGCATGGGCGTGCGCGAGATATTCGTGGAAGACCTGCGCGAACGCTTTGCCGCCGGGTTCGTCTTCCCCATGTTCCGCGCCAACGCCTTGTACGAGGGAACGTATCTGTTGGGCACGGCGATCGCGCGGCCGCTGATCGCCGAACGCCAAATCGCCATCGCGCGCGCGACCGGCGCCGACGCGGTGGCGCACGGCGCCACGGGCAAGGGCAACGACCAGGTGCGTTTCGAGCTCGCCTACGCCGCGCTGGCGCCGGATATCCGCGCGATCGCCCCGTGGCGCGAATGGGACCTCGATTCGCGCACCCGCCTCGCCGCCTGGGCCGAGGCGCGCCAAATCGCCGTGCCGACGGACAAGCGCGGCGAACCGCCCTACTCCACCGACGCCAACCTGCTGCATATTTCCTATGAGGGGAAGGCGCTGGAAGACCCGTGGACGGCGCCCGGCGAAGACATGTTCACGCGCACCGCGGCCCCGGAAGCGGCGCCCGACCGGCCGACCGAAATCGTTATCGCCTTCGAGGCGGGAGACCCGGTGGCGGTGGACGGCGAGCGCCTCGCGCCCGCCGCGCTGCTCGCGCGGCTCAATGCCCTCGCCGGCGCGAACGGCGTCGGCCGCATGGATATCGTCGAAAACCGCTACGTCGGCATGAAATCGCGCGGGGTGTACGAGACCCCCGGCGGAACCGTGCTGCTTGCGGCGCGCCGCGCGGTGGAAAGCATAACCCTCGACCGCGGCGCGCTGCATCTCAAGGACGAGCTCATGCCGCGCTACGCCGAGCTGATCTACAACGGCTATTGGCATGCGCCCGAGCGCCGGATGCTGCAAGCCGCCATCGACGCCGCGAGCGCCCCCGTAACCGGCGAGGCGCGCCTGAAACTCTACAAGGGCAACGCCGTCGTAACCGGCCGCCGCGCGCCGCACAGCCTCTACGACGAAGCGACCGTCACCTTCGAGGCCGACAGCGTGTACGACCAGCGCGACGCGCGGGGCTTCATCGCCCTCAGCGCGCTGCGCCTGAAAACGCTCGCGCGCCGCGGCGCGTAGCGCCGGCTGCTACCCGGTTCGCTTGACCGCTAACGTCCGGGTCGTCTTCGCCTGGAGCGACAGGGGCGCCGCGGACGTGGATATCGAGGATTATCATCGATGATCGAGAGACACCCCTCCATAGCCCCCGTGCATCCGGGGGAGATTCTCCGGGAAGACATCCTGCCGGCGCTCGCGATGAGCAAGACGGCGCTTGCGCTCGCGCTCGGAATATCCCGGCGGACGCTGTACGGCATCCTCAACGAGAAACAACCGGTTTCGGCGGAAATGGCCGTGCGGTTCGGCAAATTGTTCGGCAACGGCTCCGCTTTCTGGGTTAACCTGCAACGGGCATACGATCCGGCGCAGGCCGAGCGCACGGTGGACATTTCGGCGATACCCACGCTCGCGGCGCGGCCGCGATAGAGCCGGCCGCCGCCGCGCGATGCAGGAGATGCGCGGCGCCGGGCAGGGCGGCGGGCTATCCCGCATTTCTCATGCGGGCTCGACGCCTCGGGGCTCTGTCTGCGATATGGCGTTGCTGCTCTGCCGCCGGCGCGGCCGCGATAGAGCCGGCCGCCGTCGCGGCGATAACGGGGCCGCCCCGGCTACGGTTTCGGCCTCGGCTTCGGCGTCCGCGCGGCGGCGGTCAGCCCGCCAATCCGGTTTTCCTCCGGATCGACCGCGCAAGATCGGCGAAATCCCGGTATGCCCGCCGAGCGGCCGCCGCGTGGCTGGCGATCGCGCCGTCGGCGGGCCGCAAGGCGAAAATGGGCTTTCTGGCCTCCTGCGCCATCGGCGCCAGACTTCGGTAATGCCGGACGGTAGCGAGGCAATTCGGGTCGTCCGGCGTTGCGGGAAACGGTCCTGTTCCCTGCCCAAGCACATGCTCGGCGTAGGCCGCCGGCATTCTGTTTATCCATTTGTCGAACGCCTTGACCGGGCGCTCCAGGCGCACGCCGTGCTGCTGCACGATATAGCCGATCGGTTTCATAGCGCCGATTGGCAAAGAGAATGCCGGATCTGTCCAGTTTTTTCGCCGCCTCGACCAATTCTCTCGCCACCCGCGCAGCGCCTCTCCCAAATTGTGTAATCCTTGAAGCGAAAAGAGATCGGCGCCCAGGGGCGCAATCACGTAATCGGCGGCAATCAATGCGGAACGATTAATCGCTCCCAGATTGGGGCCGACATCCGACACGATAATCGAGGCGTCCATATCGCCGGCGCCTTTCTGCATGATCTGCCAAAAAGCCGTGAGTATGCGGAACGGTCGGTGCAGATTGGCGTCGCTCATCGCGTCCGGCCATTCCCGCGACAGGCTGTCTTCGAACCCCGCAAGCGCCAGGTCGCCCGGAACAAGGCCCAGATTTTCGTCCAGACGCCGGACGCAGGGCGTCTTCAGGTCGCCCATTTCAGCGAGCGGCCTGACACATTGATATATCGTTCCTGCCCCGGCATCGTCGTTCCACAGCGATTCCAGATCGTCCTCATTCATAAAAGATGCGGTCAGGTTTGCCTGGGGGTCGAGATCGCACGCCAGAACCCGCTCTCCTTGTTCGGCCATCATCCAGGCAAGATGATACGCAAGGGATGTTTTGCCAACGCCTCCCTTGTTATTGAAAAATGTAATTACCGGAACGCTCATCGTTCGCTTCCCCTTTTGCCTGAGACAGCCTTCACCGTTACCAGTACATGCGTGTCGGATGTCTCGAATTCAGGATCCGGATGTCCAGCTTTGTTCAAGAGCCCCTTGGCCGTCGAGATGCCTACGCCGAATCTCTGAACATAACCCAAAACACGCATTGCTTCCGCCAGATTCGGGTTCCGGTAATCGACAACCCCGGGTTGTCCGAAGTTCCTGGCGGTCACGGCGCCGTAAGGCCCGCCCGGACTCTGGATCTCGATTCTATCGTCGAACCAGGTCACCCGCACGGGCGCGTTAGTCCCTTCGTAAGTGCGGTGCATTACAGCGTTGCGAGCGAATTGCCGCAATGCCTCCAGGGGATAGTCATCGGTGCGCCGCTCCCGCCGCAGATCGACAAAGTCTGTCCGGCGACGATTATGAGCATGGAGTTTTTCATCCAAACTACGCATCATGTCCGATACGGGTCCATCGATTGCCGCCGCGTCGACGACGCCGTCGGCGGCATCCGTCAGCTCCCGTCCCGGGATTCGCAAAAACTGTATATAGAAACCCGGTATGAGATCTCTTGGGGAGACGCCTAACGTCAACAAACCCAAGACCGTTGCGCGCCGGTCTTCTACCGATGCAATCATTTTAGTCGCTGCCAGACGCTGCTCGTAACTGCGTTCGTTTGCCGCGATAATATCAGGACTCACTGCGTTGGGTAGATAATTCGTCTCGAATTTTACCCGGTCAAGATCGACTATCCCCGATTCGGGAACAGGCCAGATATCCAGCGGTCGGGCGCCATAACGCCTTCGCTCGATCAAAATTCTCTCTTCCTGCTCATTGGCAATGCTTTTGCGCGGTCCATTGCGTACGTGTATCTCCCCCTTGCAGCGCACGGGCGGCGAATCCGAAGGGAGAACGGAGACCACGGCAATTTCAGCGCCCCTGTACCGCCGTTTCTCGACCGACAGCGCCGGCAGCGGCAGTATGTTCCCGTCGCTTCGGATATCGGCGAGCTGGCGGAGAGCCTCGTCATCGACGCGGAAACCCGAGGGCGCGCCCGTATCGGTCAGGCCGACCGCGACGACGCCCGGCGCGCCGGCGCCGACGACGTCGTTCGCGAAAGCGCACACGGCTTCGCGAATGCGCTTGGGCGCGTCTCCCTTCAGCGATTCCTTGAACTCGACGCGCGCGCTTTCCCCTGCCTCGATGAGGCGGGCCAGCTCTCCGTCGTCGATGGTCAACAGCGTGGGCTTCATGCGCTCATGCTAGCGCGATTCCGCGCGCGCCGCAACCGCTCGGGCCGCCGCCGCGCGCACCGGGGCGAAGCTCCGGCGGTGGTGCGGCGAGGGGCCGTAGCGCGCCAGCGCGGCGCGGTGGAACGGCGTGGGGTAGCCGGCGTTGCGCTCCCAGCCGTAATGCGGCCACTCGGCGGCCAGCGCGGCCATCAGGCGGTCGCGGCGGACCTTGGCGACGATCGACGCCGCGGCGATCGACAGGCTCTTGCGGTCGCCGCGCACTACCGTATGCGTCGGGCAGGCGAGCGGCGGCGCGCGGTTGCCGTCCACCAGCGCACGGTCCGGCGCGCGCGCAAGGCCCTCCACGGCGCGGCGCATGGCCAGCAGCGTGGCGCCGAGGATGTTGCAACGGTCGATTTCTTCCACCGACGCCTCTCCCACCGCCACGATGGCGCGCTCGCGCAGGGCGCACGCCAGCGCCGCGCGCCGCGCCGGGGCCAGCCGCTTGGAATCGTCGATGCCCGCCGGGATGCGCGCCGGGTCGAGTATCGCCGCCGCGGCGATGACGGGCCCGGCGAGCGGCCCGCGCCCGGCCTCGTCCACGCCGCAGACGACTCCCCCCAAGGCGCGCTCGAGCGAAAGGTCAGGCATCGCGGCTCCCGGCCCGCATCCTCCGGGGACACACGCGCTCCCGACGGGCGCGGCGCGATTCAGAACGCGCCGAACAAGCGCCCGGCGATCAGGAGGGTAATGACGGCATGAAAGCCCATGAACCACTTAATCGCGGAGATTTCGGTCATCAGGCGCGATTCGAGATTGGCCAAGTCGGCCTTTGTGGCGACGCCTTCGGTTACGGCGTCGCGCACGGTTTCGGTAATCGCGCGGGCATGCGGCGAGTCGATGCCGGCGGCGATAAGCGCGTCGGCGGCCTTGAGCGTGTCGAAAGCATAAGCGGGCATGGCGCTGGTCCTCCTGCGTCGGCGACGGGCAGTATAGCGCCGGCGGCGGACCGGTCAAGCGCGCGCCGGCGGGGCGTCGGCGCTCCCGGGGAGGTCAGAGCACACCGAACAGGCGGCCGGCGATCAGGAGCGTAACGGCGGCATGAAAGCCCATGAACCATTTAATCGCGGAGATTTCGGTCTTGAGTTCGGCGATGTCGGCCTTTGTGGCGACGCCCTCGGTTACGGCGTCGCGCATGGTTTCGGTAATCGCGCGGGCATGCGGCGAGTCGATGCCGGCGGCGATAAGCGCGTCGGCGGCCTTGAGCGTGTCGAAAGCATAAGCGGGCATGGCGCTGGTCCTCCTGCGTCGGCGGCGGGCAGTATAGCACTGGCGGCGGGCCGGTCAAGCGCGCGCCGGCGGGGCGCCGACGCTCCCGGGGAGGTCAGAGCACGCCGAACAGGCGACCGGCGATCGAGAGCGTAACGGCGGCATGAAAGCCCATCGCCCATTGCATGGTATCGAGACGCGATTCGAGAGCGTCAAGGCGGCTGTTGACCGCAGCGATATCGGCCTTCGTGGCGACGCCCTCGGTCACGGCGTCGCGCATGGTTTCGGTAATCGCGCGGGCATGCGGCGAGTCGATGCCGGCGGCGATAAGCGCATCGGCGGCCTTGAGCGTGTCGAAAGCATAAGCGGGCATGGCGCTGGTCCTCCTGCATCGGCGGCGGGCAATATAGCGTCGGCGGCGGGCCGGTCAAGCGCGCGCCGACGCTCCCGGGAAGGTCAGAACGCGCCGAAATCGCGGCCGACCAAGAGCAACACCATGGCGACGATGAAACCGAGCACCCATTGCTGGGTATCGAGTCGGGCCTTGAGCTCGGCCCTGAGATTGACAATATCGGCCTTTGTGGCGACGCCCTCGGTCACGGCGTCGTTCATGGTCGTGACGACGGCTTCGGCCACCGGCTCCTGCATGCCGGCGGCGGTGAGTATGCGCATGGCCTTGAGCGTGTCGAAAGCATGGGCGGGCATGACGGGGGTTCTCCTGCGCCGGCGGCGTGCCGACAGGAAGCAATATGGCGTGGGCGGTGGCGCGAGTCAAGCGGGGCGGGGGCGGCGGAAACGGCCCCGCGAGGGATCAGAACGCGCCGAACATGCGGCCGGCCATGAGTATCTGCATGGCGGCGAGAAAGCCGAGCACCCACTGCATGGCGTCAAGGCGGCCATTAATCCTCGCGATATCGGCCTTTGTGGCGACGCCCTCGGTCACGGCGTCGCGCATGGTTTCGGTAATCGCGCGGGCCTGCGTCGAGTCGATGCCGGCGGCGATAAGCGCGTCGGCGGCCTTGAGCGTGTCGAACGCATGGGCGGGCATGGGGGGATCCTCTCTACGCCGACGACGTGCAAGCCGGGGCAATATGGCGTGGGCCGGCGCGCGGGTCAAGCGGGGCGCCGGCAGCCCCCGCGAGGGATCAGAACGCGCCGAACATGCGGCCGGCCATGAGTATCTGCATGGCGGCGATGAAGCCGAGCACCCACTGCTGGGTATCGAGTCGGGACTTGAGCGCCGCGATTTCGGTCTTGAGCCCGGCGATATCGGCCTTTGTGGCGACGCCTTCGGTCACGGCGTCGTTCATGGTCGTAACGACGGCCTCGGCCACCGGCTCCTGCATGCCGGCGGCTGTGAGTACGCGCATGGCCTTGAGCGTGTCGAAAGCGTAGGCGGGCATGGCGGGGGTTCTCCTGCGCCGGCGGCGTGCAAGCAGGGGGCAATATGGCGTAGGCGGGCGCGCGGGTCAAGCGGGGCGGCGCGTGGGCCGGCGACGCACGCCGGCCCGCGCGGGGAGTCAGAACGCGCCGAAATTGCGGCCGACCAATAGCAACACCATGGCGGCGATGAAACCGAGCACCCACTGCTGGGTATCGAGTCGGGCCTTGAGCACCGCGATGTCGGCCTTGAGCTCGGCCCTGAGATTGACAATATCGGCCTTTGTGGCGACGCCCTCGGTCACGGCGTCGTTCATGGTCGCGACGACGGCTTCGGCCACCGGCTCCTGCATGCCGGCGTCGGTGAGCGTTCGCATGGCCTTGAGCGTGTCGAAGGTGTAGGCGGGCATGGCGGGAATCCCCATGTGTCGGCGGCGTGCCTGTAGTGGGCAATATGGCGAGGCCGGGCGCGCGGGTCAAGCGGGGCGGGGGGGGGGCGGGGCGCTTGGGCCGGCGGCCCCCGCGGGGGGTCAGAACGCGCCGAACATGCGGCCGGCCATGAGGAGCACGACGGCGGCGAGGAAACCGAGCACCCACTCGATCGTCGAAATTTCGGTCATCAGGCGCGACTCCAAGTTGGCCAAATCGGCCTTTGTGGCGACGCCCTCGGTTACGGCGTCGTTCATGGTCGCGACGACGGCCTCGGCCACCGGCTCCTGCATGCCGGCGTCGGTGAGTACACGCATGGCCTTGAGGGTGTCGAAAGCGTGGGCGGGCATGGCGGGGGTGGGCGCGCGGGTCAGAACGCGCCGAACATGCGGCCGGCCATGAGTATCTGCATGGCGGCGAGAAAGCCGAGCACCCACTTGATCGAAGATATTTCGGTTTTCAGAACGTCGAGGCGGCCGTTGATCTTCGCGATGTCGGCCTTTGTGGCGACGCCCTCGGTTACGGCGTCGTTCATGGTCGTGACGACGGCCTCGGCCACCGGCTCCTGCATGCCGGCGTCGGTGAGCGTTCGCATGGCCTTGAGGGTGTCGAAAGCGTAGGCGGGCATGGCGTGGGTCTCCGGCGTTGGCGGCGCGCGGGGGCAATATGGCGGGGGCCGGCGGGCGGGTCAAGCGCGGCGGGCGCGGCGCGGCGTTGGGCCGGCGGTCCCGGGCCGGGGGGTCAGTACGCGCCGAACATGCGGCCGGCCATGAGGAGCATGCCGGCGGCGATGAAGCCGAGCACCCACTGGTGCGCGTCGAGCCGGGACTTGAGCGCTCCGGTCTCGGTCTCGATCCTGGCCGCAAGGCGCAATTCCAGATTGGCCAAATCGGTTTTTGTGGCGACGCCCTCGATTGCGGCGTCGTTCATGGTCGTGACGACGGCTTCGGCCACCGGCTCCTGCATGCCGGCGGCGGTGAGTACGCGCATGGCCTTGAGGGTGTCGAAAGCGTAGGCGGGCATGGCGGGGGCCTCCGGCGTTGGCGGCGCGCGGGGGCAATATGGCGGGGGCGGACGCGCGGGTCAAGCGGGGCGGGGGCGCTACCGGAGGGTCAGAACGCGCCGAAATTGCGGCCGACCAAGAGCAGCACCATGGCGGCGAGGAAGCCGAGCACCCACTTGATCGAAGATATTTCGGTTTTCAAAACGTCGAGGCGGCCATTAATCTTCGCGATATCGGCCTTGGTGGCGACGGTCTCGACCATGGCGTCGTGAACCATGTCGGTTATCGCCTTGGCGTGCGCCGTGTCGATGCCCGCGGCGGTCAGCGTTTCGGCGGCCTTGAGGGTGTCGAAGGCGTGGGCGGGCATGGCGTGGGTCTCCGGCGGTTGGCGGCGTGCGGGGGCAATATGGCGTGGGCCGGCGCGCGGGTCAAGCCGAGGAGTCAGAAGGCGCCGAACATGCGGCCGGCCATGAGCAGCACCATGGCGGCAATGAAGCCGAGCGCCCATTTGACCGCGGCGATCTCCGCCTTGAGCTCGGTCCTGAGCGCCGCGATGTCGGCCTTTGTGGCGACGGTATCGACCATGGCGTCGTGGACCATCTTGGTTATCGCCTTGGCGTGCGCCGTGTCGATGCCCGCGGCGGTCAATGTTTCGGCGGCCTTGAGCGTGTCGAAGGCGAGAGCGGGCATGGCGGGGGTCTCCCGGCGTCGGCGGCGCGCGGGGGCAATATGGCGCGGGCCGGCGGGCGGGTCAAGCGGGGCGGGGGGTCAGAACGCGCCGAACATGCGGCCGGCCATGAGCAGCGCCATGGCGGCAATGAAGCCGCGCGCCTACTTGACCGAAGATATTTCGGTTTTCAGAACGTCGAGGCGGCCGTTAACCGTTTCGAGGCGGCGGTCGATCGTCTCGATATCGGATTTCGTGGCGACGGCTTCGGCCATCGGCTCCTGCATGCCGGCGGCGGTGAGTACGCGCATGGCCTTGGGGGCGTCGAAGGCGTGGGCGGGCATGGCGGGGGGCTCCCGGCGTCGGTGGCGCCGGGGGCAATATGGCGCGGGCCGGCGGGCGTGTTGAGCGGGGCGGCGGGGACGTGCGGGCGAGACGCCCGCGGTCCCGGGAAGTTCGCGCCTTCGGGGCGGCGGCGCCCAGGCATCCCGCGCCGAGGCGCCGCGGGTACGGACGATTCGCGAATCGAGCCAAAGAAAAAGGGCGGCGGGATGACCGCCGCCCTGCAAAGTAGGAGTGTGCGCTCCGCTCAGAAGTTGAGCATGAGGCCGGAGAGGAACACGGTGCTCTTGTACTCTTCTGCGGCGGAAATGGCAGCGTCAGGCGCGACCAAAGCCCCTCTGAGTTCGTTGTTGTTGCCGACCACTTCGCCGTACCACTTCAGCCCCGGCGCGACGGTATAGCCGAGCGCGAACGCCCAGCCGTCGAAGATACTCTCGCGTTTCGCTGTTAACGCGGCCGCCGTGCCGGACTCGCTCTTCTCGGCGTGCGCATACTGGAGCTCGACGCCGTAGGGGCCGAAGGAATAGGAGGCGTTGAGGGCCCAGCCGGAGTAATCCTGATCGACACCCGGGGCCGCACCACCGTCGCCGAAGTCCCACCAAGAGCCGGCGAACACGAAGCCGGAGAAACCGACCCGGCCGGACACGTCATAATAGCCCATGCCCTCCCCGGTGACCTTGCCGTTGGCGTCGGTGATATCGTCGCTGGTGCCGCCCACGACGGAGATTCCCATGGTGGTCCCGCCGAAATCGCCGCTCCATCTCGCCGCCAAGCCGATCTTGTCCTGATACCCCGAGTTGGACCGGTCGGTGGGAGAATGCGCCGAATCGAAGCCGTCCCGCTGCTGCGGCATGTAGGAGATGCCGGCCTGGAAGCCGCTGACGGACGGGGTGATGTAGCTGACCTTCGGCCCCACGTCCCACCAGTGCGGGCTCTGGCTGTTGGAGATGGCGCCCGCCGGCCTCTGCACGTAGGAGTGGTACGCGAAGTCCATGCCGCCGATGCCCTTGTAGGTGGTGGGCGACGGGGTAAAGTTCAGCGTCGAGTCGGGGCCGGGCCAGTTGCCCAGTTCGAGCGACCCCCAGTCGCCCTTGAGGTAGATGTACTCGCGGCCGGGGAAGTTGCTGTTGTTGCTCTTCGTGGCGTTGGCGTCGGGAACTCCGTCGCCGTCGATATCGATGTCTTGCCTGACCCAGTGGTAGTCGGTGGTCGCGAAGTGGATCTTCGCGCCATAGACGAGGCCGTTGTCGGCGGTCATCTCGCCGTTGAAGTAGATTTCGCCGAACCTGCCGTTGACGAAGCCGCCGTCCCGTTTGGCGGGGCTCTCGACCTTGTCGTCGACCATGGCGACGCCGGCCTCGAACTGGGCGCTCATGCCGGCGGTGAGGACCGGCGTGCCGTCTTCGTCGAACGACTGGATCGGCACGGCGAGGGCCCCGGTCGCCAGCGCCGAGGCGCCGGCCATGGCGACCGAGCTCAGGAGAAGTTTCTTCATGCCTTTCGTCTGCCTCCGCGTTGCGGGCCGGGGCTCCTGCCCCAAGCTCCGCGTTCGTTTCATGCATGCGGGCCGGCCTCTCGCAGGCCCGCTGTCCGCGCCGGCCGCGCGCATTCCCGTCCTCGGGCGTTGCGCGCATGCCACGCCGGCGCGGGCGCGACAGGGGGCAATCTACGGCCTGCGCGGGGGGATTCAAACGCGCAATGCGGGCGCCTGACCTATTTCGGCAACAATGTGGCGGAAATGTCACACCGGGCGGGGCGCGGCCCTGCAAGGCAGGAACAGGCGAAAGCGCGCGCCGGCGGGGCCGTTCGACACCAGCGCGATGTCGCCGCCGTGCATGCGCAGGTTCTCGCGCGCGATGGCCAGCCCGAGGCCGGCGCCGCCGGGCCGGGCGGAGCCGGCGAAGGGCTCGAACAGGCCGGGGCGGACGCTCTCCGGCACGCCGGGGCCGTCGTCGGCGATGTCGATTTCCACGTTGTCGTCGAATACGGTGGCATGGACGCGCAGGCGGCCGCCATCGGGCATGGCCTGCACGGCGTTGCGCATGACGTTCTGCAGGGCGCGGAACAGCTGGAGGCGGTCGGCGGCGAGGACGATGGCGCCGGGCACGTGGATTTCCCACGATACGGCGCTTGCGCCGCCGCCGCCGTCCAGCGCGTCGCGCGCTTCCTCGACCAGGGGCTTGAGCGCGAGGGGCTCGGGGCGGAATTCCGGCTCGTCGAACTGGGCGTAGTCGAGGGTGCGTCCGCACAGTTCGACGGCGCGGTCGAGGGCGGCCATGAGCCGGGGCGCGATCCTGCGGGCGCGCGGGTCGGAGCCGGCCCCGAAGCCGTCGGACACCGCCATCGCCGAGGCGAGTATGTTGCGCAGGTCGTGGTTGATCTTGCTCATCGCGGCGCCGAGCGCGGCGAGGCGGGTCTTTTGCAGCAGCGACCGGCGCAGGTCGCGCTCCATCGCGCGCAGGGCGGTTTGCGCGACGCCGATTTCATCGGCGCGGCGCGTGGCGGGAAGCTGCGCCGCCGCGTCTTCGGGGCGGCGGCGGAAGCGCGTCATGCTGGCCACCATGGCGCGCATGGGCCGCACCATCAGCCAATGCAGGCTGAGATATATCGACGCCGCGACAATCAGCGATATGACGATCGACAGTTCGAGGATTCTGAACGAGAACGCGACCATCCGGCGGTGCAGATCGGCCTGGCCGAGCACGACCTCGAGGGTCGCGCCGGGCTCGACGCGCGAGTCGGCGAGCACGCGCACGGTGCGGTCGGGGCCGCCGATGAATACGTCGATGGCGTCGGCCGCCAGCGCCGCCGGCCCGGCGTCGCGCAGGTCGAACGCGGCGTCCGCCAGCGGCAGCCGATCGGGCGCCAGCAACATCGCCGAGCGCTCCGCGGTGCGCAACGCCACCGCATCGACGCGCGCATGGGCAAGCAGGCGGCGCACCAGCCTCTCCTCCACGGCGCCGCCGGGCGCGGCCTCGAGCGCCAGCGCGGCCAGCATCCCGGCGTCGACGCGCTGCTGAAGGTAGGTAAGCCGGAAGCGCGCGATCGACGGCACGAAGATCAACGCCTCGGCGATCAGCACGAACAGCACGGTGAGCAACAGCAGCCGCCCGCCCAGGCTGCGGCGAAACGCCACCCGCCCGCCGGGCGGGGCGGCGGCGATTGCGTCAGGCACGCAGCGCGCCGAAGGCGAAGAGCCCGGCAAGGAAGGCGTCGGCCTGCACGCTGCCGCGGACGGCGGTCCAGTCCTGGAAGGCCTGTTCGGCGCGTTCGACGAGGGCGCTCGTATCATCGGCGCCGAACGTGTAAGCCACGTCGTAGTCGGCGGTTTCGCGGGCCCGCTGAAGCACGTAAAAGGCCCCGGCTACCTCGGCGAGCGCGGGCTGCGGCTTGCGGCCGGCCAATGCGGGCGCGAGTTTCGCCGGCGCCCGTCCGGCCATGAACGCCGTGGCGACGTTTCTCATGATCCGGTGCGCGAAGCCGCGCGCGAGACAGGCGCGAAGCCCGGCACGGTCGCTGGCGGTCCCGAACATGCGTTGGGTCGCTTCGTACACCAGCAAGTGGAACAGCGCGTAATAGGCAGTCGAAACCGCGCGGCGCAGATCGGCCTGCGCCGGCGCGCCGGTCGCCTGTCGGACGAGGCGTCGGGACAGCGCGAGCAGCTCGTCATGCAGGTTCATGACGCCGGCGCGATCTTCGCTTCCTTGAACCAGACGAGTATCCCGGCGTCGTCGACCAGCCCGCCTATCCGTTCGATCACCATTCGCTCCAGCGCGTTTCGTTGTTTGACTTTCCCTCCGCCGAGAATGCCGCCGGGTTCGAGCAGCGTCCACACATACACGGTCGGGTCGCCGGCCCAGTCTTCGGTTTCCTCCACGCGCCACGAGCGCACGGCTACCGGCAGGTCTTCCCGCCGCAGCTCCTCGAGCACGGCTTCGATTCGTTTTATGTCAGCGCCCATCGGCTCCTCCTGTCATGTGCGGGCAGCCCGCGCCGTTTCGGCGCCTGCCTTGTCGAAGGCATACCGGCAAAGGGCCTTTCGGGCAAGCGCGGCGCCCGGGGGCCATTGTGTCGGGCGCGGCGCGCCCCCTCTGCCAACGCCATGCCGCGCGGGAACGTGCGGGCGGGGACGCCCGCGCACCCAGGCCCCGCCTTCGGCGGGGTTGCGGTCGTTGTGTCAGGCGCGCAGCGCGCCGAGGGCGAACAATCCGGCGAGGAAAGCGTCGGCCTGCACGCTGCCACGGACGGCGGCCCAGTCTTCGAAAGCCTGTTCGGCCATTTCCACGTACTCGATCGCGCGGTCGGGTTCGAACCTGTAAGCCGTGTCGTAGTCGGCGGTTTCGCGGGCTTGTTGAAGCACGTAAAGCGCCCTTGCGACCCGGGCAAGTTCCGGCTGCGGCTTGCGGCCGGCCAATGCGGGCGCGAGTTTCGCTGGCGCATGTCCCTCCGCGAACGCCGCGGCTACATTCCGCATGGTTCGGTGGGCGAACCCGCGCGCGAGGCACGCGCGAAGCGCGGCCCGGTCGTCGCCGGCCCCGAACATGCGCTCGGTCGCTTCGCAAACGAGCCAATGGAAAGCCGCGTAATACGCGGTCGACACGGCTCGGCGCATGGCGGCCTGGGCCGGAGAATCCGTTGCCTGTTCGGCCAGGCTCCGGGCCAGCCCCAGGAGCTCTCCATGCATGCTCACGGCGCCGGCGCCGCGGTTTTCGCTTCCCCGAAGAAAACGTAAACGAGCGCGTCTCCGGCCAGCTCCCGTATCCGGTCGATCATCATCTCCCGCAGCGCGTTCCGCTGCTTGATCTTGCCCCCGGGGAGAATGCTGCCGGGCTCGAGCAGCGTCCACACGAACAGGGCCGGTTCGCCGGCCCAGTCTTCGGTTTCCTCCACGCGCCACGAGTGCATGGCCACCGGCAGGTCTTCCCGCCGCAGCTCCTCGAGCACGGCGTCGATCCGTTTTATGTCAGCGCCCATCGGCTCCTCCTGTCATGTGCGGGCGGCCGGCGCCGTTTCGGCGCCTGCCGCGCGGGGCTGGAAGCATACCGGGAAAGGGCCTTTCGGGCAAGCGCGGCGGCCGGGGGCGCAACCCCGCCGAAGGCGGGGCCTGGGTGCGCGGGCGTCTCGCCCGCACGTCTCCAATGCGCCGAAAGCCGCAGGAGAGGCGCGGCGCTCGCGGCTCCCCCGCCAACGCCGCGCCGCGCGGGAACGTGCGGGCGGGGACGCCCGCGCACCCAGGAAGTTCGCGCCTTCGGCGCGGCCCCAACGCGGCGAAAGCTGCCGGGGAGGGGGCGCCCGCGCGGGAACGTGCGGGCAGGATGCCCGCGGTCCCGGGCCCCGCCTTCGGCGGGGTTGCGGTCGTTATGTCAGGCGCGCAGCGCGCCGAGGGCGAACAATCCGGCGAGGAAAGCGTCGGCCTGCACGCTGCCGCTGACGGCGGCCCAGTCTTCGAAAGCCTGTTCGGCCATTTCGATGAGCTCGACCGCGCGGTCGGGTTCGAAGGCGTAAACCATGTCGTAGTCGGCGGTTTCGCAGGCTTGTTGAAGCTCGTAAAACGCCCTCGCGACTTGGATGAGTTCCGGCTGCGGCTTGCGGCCGGCCAATGCGGGAGCGAGTTTCGCCGGCGCCCTTCCGTCCGCGAACGCCGCGGCTACATTCCGCATGGTTCGATGGGCGAACCCGCGCGCGAGACACGCGCGAAGCGCGGCCCGTTCGTCGCCGGCCCCGAACATGCGCGCCGTCGCTTCGTAAACGAGCCAGTGGAAGACCGCGTAGTAGGCGGTCGAAACGGCCCGGCGCGTGGCGGCCTGGGCCGGAGAATCCGTTGCCTGTTCGGCCAGGCTCCGAGCCAAGCCCAGGAGCTCGCCATGCATGCTCACGGCGCCGGCGCCGCGGTTTTCGCTTCGTTGAATATAACGTAAACGAGCGCGTCTCCGGCCAGTTCCCGTATGCGGTCGATCACCATCCCGCGCAGTGCGTTCCGCTGCTTGATCTTGCCGCCGGGGAGAATGCCGCCGGGCTCGAGCAGCGTCCACACGAACACGGCCGGTTCGCCGGCCCAGTCTTCGGTTTCCTCCGCACGCCACGAGCGCACGGCTACCGGCAGGTCTTCCCGCCGCAGCTCCTCGAGCACGGCTTCGATCCGTTTTATGTCAGCGCCCATCGGTTCCTCCGGTCATGTGCGGGCGGCCCGCGCCATTTCGGCGCCTGCCGCGCAGGGCCGGAAGCATACCGGCAAAGGGCCTTTCGGGCAAGCGCGGCGGCCGGGGGCGCAACCCCGCCGAAGGCGGGGCCTGGGTGCGCGGGCGTCTCGCCCGCACGTCTCCAATGCGCCGAAAGCCGCAGGAGAGGCGCGGCGCTCGCGGCTCCCCCGCCAACGCCGCGCCGCGCGGGAACGTGCGGGCGGGGACGCCCGCGCACCCAGGAAGTTCGCGCCTTCGGCGCGGCCCCAATGCGGCGAAAGCTGCCGGGGAGGGGGCGCCCGCGCGGGAACGTGCGGGCAGGATGCCCGCGGTCCCGGGCCCCGCCTTCGGCGGGGTTGCGCTCTTGGGCGGCGCTTC
The DNA here is from genome assembly GCA_965201115.1 of Alphaproteobacteria bacterium. Classification (GTDB taxonomy): domain Bacteria; phylum Pseudomonadota; class Alphaproteobacteria; order UBA7887; family UBA7887; genus JANQOH01. Next base: position 2,165,018 of record OZ241745.1, on the reverse strand, counting down.
CGGAACGGTCAGCGCCGGTAATCGTCGGTGTAACAGGCGGCCGCGCCGTTTCGGCGCTTGCCGCGCGGCGGCGGTCGTTGTGTCAGGCGCGCAGCGCGCCGAGGGCGAACAATCCGGCGAGGAAAGCGTCGGCCTGCACGCTGCCGCTGACGGCGGCCCAGTCTCCGAAAGCGCGCTCGGCCATTTCGACGTACTCGATCGCGTCGTCGTGTTCGAAGGTGTAAGCCATGTCGTAGTCGGCGGTTTCGCGGGCTTGTTGAAGCTCGTAAAACGCCCTCGCGACTTGGATGAGTTCCGGCTGCGGCTTGCGGCCGGCCAATGCGGGAGCGAGTTTCGCCGGCGCATTTCCGCCCGCGAACGCAGCAGTGACATTCCGCATGGTTCGATGGGCGAATCCGCGCGCGAGACACGCGCGAAGCGCGGCCCGTTCGTCGCCGGCCCCGAACATGCGCGCCGTCGCTTCGTAAACGAGCCAGTGGAAGACCGCGTAATATGCGGTCGAAACGGCTCGGCGCATGGCCGCCTGGGCCGGCGCGCCGGCTGCCTGTTCGGCTTGGCTCCGGGCCAAACCCAAGAGCTCGCCATGTATGCTCATGGCGCCGGCGCCGCGGTTTTCGCTTCCTTGAATCGAACGTAAATCAGCGCGTCTCCGGCCAGATCCCCTATCCGGTCGATCACCGTCCCGCGCAGCGTGTTCCGCTGTCCGATCTTGCCTCCGGGGAGAATGCCGCCGGGCTCGAGCAGCGTCCACACGAACAGGGCCGGTTCGCCGGCCCAGTCTTCGGTTTCCTCCACGCGCCACGAGCGCACGGCTACCGGCAGGTCTTCCCGCCGCAGCTCCTCGAGCACGGCTTCGATTCGTTTTATGTCAACGCCCATCGGTTCCTCCTGTCATGTGCGGGCAGCCCGCGCCGTTTCGGCGCTTGCCGCGCGGGGCCGGAAGCATACCGGCAAAGGCTCTTTCGGCAAGCGCGGCGGCGGCGGCCGTTGTGTCAGGCGCGCAGCGCGCCGAGGGCGAACAATCCGGCGAGGAAGGCGTCGGCCTGCACGCTGCCGCGGACGGCGGCCCAGTCTTCGAAAGCCTGTTCGGCGCGTTCGACGAAGGCGGCGGCGTTGCGCGGAGTGAACCTGTACGCCACATCGTAGTCGGCGGTTTCGCGGGCTTGTTGAAGTTCGCAAAACAGCCGGGCGACGTCGACGAGCTCGCGCTGCGGGTCGCGGCCGGCCAATGCGGCCGCGAGTTTCGCCGGCGCCTTCCCGGCCTTGAACGCCATGGCGACGCTCTTCATCGTCCGGTGCGCAAACCCGCGCGCCAGGCATGCGCGAAGCGCGGCCCGGTCGTCGCCGGTCCCGAACATGCGTCGGGTCGCTTCGTACACGAACAGATGAAACAGCGCGTAATAGACGGTCGAAACGGCGCGGCGCAGATTGGCTTGCGCCGACGGATCCGGCGCCTGTTCGACAAGGCTCCGCGCCAGCCCCAAAAAGTCGCTGTGCATGCTCATGGCGCCGTTTCGGCCTCCGCTTCGTCGTACAGGAAAAGCATCACGGCGCCGTCGACCAGCGTTCCGAGCCGTTCGTAGGCCATTCTCTCCAGGGCGTTCCGCTGTCCGACCTTGCGGCCTCCGGTTATGCCGCCGGGTTCCAGCAGGGTCCATACGAACACGGCCGGGTCGCCGTCCCGGCTTTCGGTTTCCTCGACACGCCATGAGCGTACCGCGACCGGGAGATCTTCCTTGCGCAGATCTTCGAACGCCGCTTCGATTCGCTTCATATCCAGTTGCATCGGTTCCTCCCGTTGTGCGGGGGCCGTACGGGCGGCCCGCGCCGTTTCGGCGCCTGCCGCGCGGGGCCGGAAGCATACGGGCAACGGGCCTTCCGGGCAAGCGCGCCCCCTCTGCCGACGCCGCGCCGCGCGGGGACGTGCGGGCGCCCGGGCCCCGCCTTCGGCGGGGCAGGCATTTCGGTACAGACACTCAGAACGCGCCGGCGATGGCTATGGCGGACTGCCATGCGCCCCAGATCGACAGGGCGAACAGCGCCGCCAGGAAGCCGTTTTCCCACAGGCCGTTGCGCCATTCGGCGCCGATGAACGCCGTGCGCGCGGTGAGCAGCCACAGCGCGCCGCAGAGTATCGGCAGCACCAGCACCGAGGCGGCGTTGCCGACGAGGGTGAGGACGATGAAATCCGGCGCGCCCGGCAGGCTCCAGGCGAGCGGCGAGAACAGGCACCACAGCACCGCCGCGCGATAGAACGCGGAGCCGCTTACGTCGAAACGCTCGGCCGCGACCGCGCCGCGGGCCCGGTGGACGCGGACGGAATCGGTAAAGAGATAGCCGAACCCCATCGCGCCGCCGATTACCGAACTGTACACCGCCGCGAACACGCCGATATAGAAAATGTATGCGCCGAGGTCGCCGAGCGCGATGGTGAGCAGTTTCGCGAGGTCGTCGAGGCTGTCGATGGTTTCGCCGCGCGCGTGGAGCACTTCCGCGCCGATGGTCCACACCGACAGGTTGAGGAAGACGAGAATGCCGACGCCGATGCCCAGATCCCACAACTGGAGACGGCGGAAGCGCGGCCCTTTCCAGCCTTTTTGCTGGATGAAATAGGGGTAGAGCAGGTTGGCGATCGAGCCGCCGACGGCGCCGATGAGCGAGACGATAATCAGCAGCGCGCCGTAGGACCCCTGTTGCTCGGGAACGGCGAACAGCAGCACGCCCCTGGCCGCCGCGGCCGGGTCGGGGCCGCTCCACGCCGCCACGCCGATAATCGACACGCCGAGCAGGAAGAGAAAGGCGTAGAACGCCAGCTCCAGCCGCCGGTAGAGGCCGCGGAACACAAGCGCCGCCGCCAGCGACACCCAGATCGCCGACCACAGGAACGGCCAGCCGAAACCGAACAGTTTCTCGCTCGCCAGGCCCAGGCCGCGCACGAGAAACGAGCCGTATATGTGGCCGAATATCAGCCCCACCGCGCCGACGAACAGCGGCATCGCCGCGTGTATGCGCTTGAAGCCCGAGAGCACGCTCTCGCCGCGGCGGTTGCAGAGCTGGTATTTCGCGACGATCGAGACGAAGACGAAGCGCACGAACAGCGCCAGCGCCATGGCCCACATGAGCGCGTAGCCGTAGTTGCCGCCGGCGACGGCGGAATCGACCAGGTCGCCCGCGCCGAGCCATGTAAGCGCGACGACAATGCCCGGGCCGAGCGCCCGGATATGCTGCCGGACCCCCCGCGGGACGGCTGGCGTGTGCGCGGTACCGTCCATCGGCGGCGCCCCCCGTTTGCGCGCATCCTGCCGCGTCCGGGCGGGATTGTCGAATCGGCGGCGCGTGCGGTAGGTTGCGGCGCGGGCGGCGAAGAACGCACGGCGGGAGGGCGGCAATGGCGGACCTGGACGGGCGCGCGGCCATCGTTACCGGCGGCGCGCGGGGCATCGGCGGCGCAACGGCGAAAGCGCTCGCCGCCGCCGGCGCGGCGGTCGTCGTCACCGACGTGCTGCGGGCCGAAGGCGAGGCGACGGCGGCGGCCATACGCGAGGCCGGCGGGGCGGCGTCGTTCATCGCCCACGACGCGGCGAACGAAGACGACTGGGAGCGCGTTTTCGCCTTTGCGGCCGAACGCCACGGCGGGCCGCATATCGTCGTCAACAACGCCGGCATATTTATCGAACGGCCGCTGGAGGAGATGACGCTGGACGAGTGGCGCCGGCTCGCGGCGGTCAACCTCGACGGCGTGTTCCTGGGCGTCAAGCACGGCATGAGGGCGCTGAAGGAAACCTGCCCCCGCGGCGGGCCGTCGGGCTCCATAGTCAACCTGTCGTCGGTGGCGGGGATAATCGGCTCGCCGCTCAGCGCGGGCTACAGCGCGACCAAGGGCGGGGTGCGCCTGCTCACCAAGTCGGCGGCGCTGGAGTGCGCGCACCTGGGCTACAACATCCGCGTCAACTCGGTGCATCCGGGCATTATCGAGACCGACATGATGCAACAGGTGGCGCGCAAGGCGATGAAGGTCCAAAACGCGGATTACGAACGGGCGTGGGAGTGGCTCAGCGGCTTCCAGCCCATCGGCCGCAAGGGGCGCACCGGCGAGGTGGCGTCGGCCATCGTCTTTTTGGCGTCGGAGGCGTCGTCGCTGATGACCGGCGCCGAACTGGTGCTCGACGGCGGCCTTACGGCGAAATAGCGCCGGCGGTCCCGAGCGGCGGCGCTGGCGGCCGCCGCGTTTCCGGTATAATCCCCGGCATACGCCGCCGCCCGCGGGAAGGAGACGCGATGCCGCCGCTCGCCGATGTGCGCGTGCTGGATTTCACCACGCTGCTGCCGGGGCCGTTCGCCACGTCGATACTCGCCGAGGCGGGCGCCGAGACGATCAAGATCGAGCGCCCCGGCGGCGAGGAGATGCGCGCGGGCCGCCCGCGCGCGGGCGACCAGGGCCTGCTGTTCGCCATGCTCAACCGCGGCAAGCGGAGCATCGAGCTCGACCTCAAGGCGCCGGGGGCGGCCGCGCGCCTGCGCCCGCTGCTCGAAAGCGCCGACGTATTGGTCGAGCAGTTCCGGCCCGGCGTCATGGAGCGGCTCGGCCTCGGCCCCGCCGCGGCGCGCGCCGTCAACCCGCGGCTCGTCTATTGCTCGATCACCGGCTACGGGCAGGACGGGCCGAAGGCGCAAGCCGCCGGCCACGACCTGAACTATTGCGCGGAAACCGGGTTTCTCTCGATGACCAGGGGCGCCGACGGCGCGCCGCAGATACCGCAGACGCAGATCGCCGACATCGGCGCCGGGAGCTATCCGGCGGTCATGAACATCATGTTCGCGCTGTGGGCGGCGCGGCGCACGGGAGAGGGCGCGTTTCTGGATATTTCCATGTGCGACAACATGTTTCCGTTCCTGTGGGCGCCGCTGGCGCTGGGCCGCGCCACCGGGCGCTGGCCGCGGGGCAACGACATGTATCTGACGGGCGCCACGCCGCGCTACCGCCTCTACCGCGCCGCCGACGGCGGGTACGTCGCCTGCGGCGCGCTGGAGCAGAAGTTCTGGGACAATTTCTGCGACTGCATCGGGCTTGGCGACAGCCTGCGCGACGATGCGCGCGACCCCGAGGCGACGGGGGCCGGCGTCGCCGCCCGCATCGCCGCATGCACGGCGGACGAGTGGAGCGGGCGATTCGCGGGCCGCGACGTTTGCGCGAACATCGTGCGCGGCATCGATGAGGCGCTCGCCGACCCGCAATTTTTCGCGCGCGGGCTGTTCGCGCACGAACTCGCCGCCGGCGAATCGGTCATGCCGGCGCTGCCGGTCCCCGTTGCGCCGGGTCTGCGCGGCGCGCCGGGCGCGGCGCGCGCTCCGGCGCTCGGCGCGGATAATTTCCTGCTCGATTCCGGCGAACGGACGGCGGCGGCATGACCGCGCGGCTTCGTATCCTGCTGATACAGGGCGCCAACATGGCGTGGCTCGGCAGGCGCCAACCCGAGATCTACGGGACCGAAACCGCCGCCGCGCTCGATGCGCGGCTCGCGGCGCATGCGAAGCGAATCGGCGTTGCGCTCGAGATTTTCTACACCCATGTGGAGGGCGAGGCGATCGCGCGCCTGTATCGCGGCGTCGAAGAGGGTATCGACGGGCTGATCGTCAACCCCGCCGGGTTCAGCCACGCGGGCTACGCGCTGCGCGACGCGATTCTCGGCTGCTCCGGCCTTCCTTACGTGGAAGTGCATGTATCGAACATCGAGAAACGCGGCATCCGGTCGGTTCTCGCGCCGGCCGCGCTGGGCACGATCGCCGGATTCGGCCTCGACGGATACCGTTTGGCGCTCGACGCGCTGAAAGCGCACGTGGAGAAGGCCGCGGCGCCGTGAGCGGGCTCAGGGTCGCGCGCGGCGTTCTCGACATCGCGCCCTATGTGCCGGGGCGGAGCAGCGCGACCGGCGGCGCGCGGACGATCCGGCTGGCGTCGAACGAGACGCCGCTCGGCGCGAGCCCGCTCGCCGTCGAGGCGTTCCGCCGCTGCGCCGGGGAGCTGCACCGCTACCCCGACGGCTCGGCGGCCGCGCTGCGCGAGGCCATCGGCGCGCGCCACGGGCTCGACCCCGCGCGCATTGTCTGCGGCAACGGCTCCGACGACCTGCTCTATCTTCTCGCCGCCGTCTTTACCGAGCCGGGCGACGAGGCGCTGTTTACCGAGCACGCTTTCGCGATCTACCGAATCGCGGCGCAGGCGGCGGGCGCGGCGCCGGTCGCGGCGCCCGAACGAAACCTGACGGCGGACGCTGACGCGCTGCTCGCGCGCGCCGGGCCGAACACGCGCATCTGCTACCTCGCCAACCCCAACAACCCGACCGGCACATATATCCCCGCCGCGGAACTGGCGCGGCTGCGCGCCGGCCTGCCCGAACACTGCCTGCTGGTCGTGGACGCCGCCTATGCGGAATACATGCGCGGCGGCGATTATTCGACCGGCGCGGAACTGGCCGATTCGTACGGCAACGTAGCGGTGACCCGCAGTTTCTCGAAAATCTACGGGCTGTCGTCGTTGCGGCTCGGCTGGCTCTACGGGCCGCCGGCGGTCGTCGATGCGCTGAACCGCGCGCGGGCGCCGTTTAACGTCAACCGCGCGGCGCAGGAAGCGGGCGTCGCCGCGGTCGGCGACGCCGCGTTCGTCGCCCGCGCGGCGGCGCACAACGACGAATGGCGGCCCTGGCTCGAGCGCGAAACGGCGGCGCTGGGGTCGTGGCGCATCCCTCGGCGGCGAATTTCGCGCTTGTGGAGTTCCCGGACGAGGCCGGGCGCGGCGCCGACGCGGCCTATGCGTTTCTGCTCGAACGGGGAATTATCGCGCGCCGGGTGGCGAATTACGGCCTGCCGCGCTGCCTGCGTTTCTCGGTCGGGCTGGCCGACGAAAACCGCGCGGTTATCGAGGCGTTGCGCGCATTCGCGCAAGGCGCGCCGCGCGCGGCCTGAGGCGGCCCACGAATTTATCCGCGAAAACGCGAATTGCGGGTTGTTTCGGCGCCGCGGTCGTGGCTTATTGGCGGGCAGCGCCGATTCCACGGCTGGCGCGGCGGGCGTTTTCGTTCGCGGCGCGGCCGCCCGGCCGGGGAACAACCCATGGCGCGGCATACGGAGGGAGCAAAACGCATGATCGAACTCAGCGTAAACGGGGTGCGGCGCCAATTCGTTGGCGATCCGAACATGCCCCTGCTCTGGTACGTCCGGGACGAGCTCGGGCTGACCGGGAGCAAATTCGGCTGCGGCGCCGGCCTGTGCGGCGCCTGCACGGTGCATGTCAACGGCGCCGCGGCGCGGGCGTGCATCACGCCGGTGTCCGACGCCGCCGGCGGCGAGGTCACCACCATCGAGGGGCTGGACCCCAACGGCAACCACGCCGTCCAGCGGGCGTGGCGGGCGCACAACGTGCCCCAGTGCGGGTATTGCCAGTCGGGCCAGATCATGAACGCGGCGGCGTTCCTGGCCGAGAATCCGGATCCGACGGATCGGGAGATTCTGGACGCGATGGACGGCAACATCTGCCGATGCGGCACCTATCAGCGGATCGCGGCCGCCGTCCGCACCGCGGCGAGGGAGGCGTAATCATGTCGATTATCCAGAATGTCAGCCGGCGCGACGTCCTGAAGGGCGCGGGCGCCACCGCGGGTCTGGTGCTCGGCGCGCAGCTGCTGCCCAACGGCATGCTCGCGGGCAAGGCCGCCAGGGCCGCCATGTCGGCGCAGCCGAACCTGTTCTGCGCCATCGACTCCGACGGCACGGTCACCATCACCTGCAGCCGCAGCGAGATGGGCCAGGGCGTGCGCACCGGCATCCCCATGATGCTGGCCGACGAGTTGGAGGCCGACTGGAACCGGGTCAAGATCTGGCAGGCGCCGGGCGACGCCGAGAAGTACGACCCCGCCGGCCAGGACGCGCAAAACACCGACGGGTCGCGCAGCACGCGCCACCACCTGGACGTCATGCGCGAACTCGGCGCCCAGGCGCGCGACGTTCTCGAACGCGCCGCCGCCCAAATGTGGAGCGTGGACGCGAGCGAGGTCTATGCGCGCGACCATCGCCTGCACCACACGGGCTCCGGGCAGTCGCTCGATTTCGGCGAGGTCGTCGAGGTCGCCGCGACGCTCGAGACCAACGAATCGGTTCCGCTCAAGGATCCGTCGCAATGGCGCTACATCGGCAAGGACATGCCGGTGGTGGACAATTTCGACCTCTCGACCGGCGGCGGCATCTACGGCGCCGACGTGTCGATCCCCGGCATGAAGATCGCGGCGGTCGCGCGCTGTCCGGTCTATCGCGGGCGGGTCAAGTCGTTCAACGCCGACGCGGCGCTCGCCGTGCAAGGCGTCGAGCAGGTCGTGGAAATCCCCGCCCTCGACATGGACAAGGCGGCGGAGTTCCGCGCTCTCGGCGGCGTCGCCGTGATCGGAACCAACACGTGGTCGGTGCTCGAAGGCCGCCGCCTGCTCGAGATCGAGTGGGATAACGGCCCCAACACCGGGCATTCGTCCGACACCTACAACGAGACCCTGCGGCAGTCGGCCCGCGTGGGCGCCACGGAAGACAACGGCGGCGTGGTGGTGCGCAACCGCGGCGACGTCGACGCGGCGTTCTCCGAGGCCGCGCAAACCTTCGAGTCCGAGTACTTCGTGCCCTACTTCATCCACACGACGATGGAGCCGATGTGCGCCCTGGTGGACGCCAATTCGAGCCCCGTCCGCGTGTGGGGTTCGGTGCAGTCGCCCAACGACACGCGCCGGTATGTGGCCGACGCGCTCGGCATGACCGACGCCGACGGCGCGCCGGACCCGTCCAACGTCGAGTGCAACGTCACGCTGCTCGGCGGCGGCTTCGGGCGCAAGTCGCAGAGCGACTTCGTGTGCGAGGCGGCAATCCTGTCGAAGATGATCGGCGCGCCGGTCCGCATGCAGTGGACCCGCGAGGACGACATCCAGATCGGCTACTACCACACGGCGAGCGCGCATGTGCTCAAGGCGGCGGTCGACGGCGACGGCAAGGTCACGGCCTGGAAGCATTCGGGCGCGTGGCCGTCGATCCTCGCGCTGTGGGTGCCCGACCAAAAGACGGGCTTCGGCATCGAATACGGCCTCGGCATGGTCGATACGCCGTACAACGAAGTGCCGAACATCCGCATCGAGAACGGCGTCGCCGACGCCATGATCCGCATCGGCTGGTACCGGTCGGTGAACAACATCCAGCACTCGTTCGCGATGAACGGCTTCGCGCACGAGGTCGCCACCGCCACCGGCCAGGATCCGGTCGAGTTCCTCGCCCGCCTGATCGGCGAGTCCGACAACATGGACCTCGCCGCCGACGGCGTGGAGGAATACTGGAACTACGGCGACCCGATCGAGAAATGGCCGATCATGCCCAACCGCCTCACCAACGCGCTGCGCATCGCCGCGGCCAAGGCGGGATACGGCAAGCCCCTGCCTCCGGGCCACGGCATCGGCGTGGCGGCGCACCGCTCGTTCCACGCCTATGTCGCCACCGCGGTCCACGTGGCCGTGCGCGACGACGGATCGCTCCACGTCGTGCAGGTGGACACCGCCTACGACGCCGGGCGCTACGTCAACCCCGAAGGCATCAGGAAGCAGGTCGAGGGCGCGGCCATCTACGGCCACACCATCGCCATGCACGGGCAGATCACCACCACCGACGGGGCCGTCGATCAGAGCAACTTCCACGACTACCCGATCACGCGCATCGGCGACGCGCCGCTCGATGTCCGGGTCCACATCGTGGAGGATTTCGTGCATCGGCCGCCGAACGGCGTCGGCGAACCGGGCGTTCCGCCCTATGCCCCGGCGCTGGCCAACGCGATCTTCGAGGCCACTGGCAAGCGGATCCGCAACCTGCCGATTCGCCCCGAGGACATCGCGGGCGCATAACCGCGCGAATCCTTCGCGGAACGACTACCGGGCGGCCGCCTCAGGGCGGCCGCCCTTTTCCTTGCCGCTCCGGCCTCTCGGGCGCCGCGATTGACAACGCGCCCGCCGCCCCCCAATATGCCGCATACCGCAAGCGCCAACCGACAAGGCGGGGAGCCATGAGCGAAATCGCGGCCCGTTCGGCGGCCGAATACGGCGTGCAAATGACCCGGGCGGCGGCCCGGCGCGTCAAGACCATCGTGGCCGAAGAGCCGGAGACCGCTTGGGTCCGCATCGGCGTGCTCGGCGGCGGCTGTTCGGGCTTTCAATACCGGTTCTCGATCGACCGGGCGGAAAACGACGACGACCTGCGCATCGAGCGCGACGGCGCCGTGATCCTGATCGACAACACCTCGGTCAGCCTGTTGCAAGGCTCCGAAATCGATTTTTACGAGGGCCTGGAAGGCTCGATGTTCATGGTGAAAAACCCGAATATCACGGCTTCGTGCGGCTGCGGCACGTCGTTTTCGATCGGCTGAACCGGCGCCGCCGCGCCCTCCCGCCGCCCGCCCGCCCATGAAAATCGCGACGTGGAACGTGAACTCGATCCGGGCGCGGCTCGCCAACCTGCTGGCGTGGCTCGACGAAGCGGCGCCCGATGTCGTCCTGCTCCAGGAGATCAAGACGGTGGAGGCCGCGTTTCCCCGCCTCGAAATCGAGGAGCGCGGCTACGACTGCGCCGTGGCGGGGCAGAAGAGCTATAACGGCGTCGCCATCCTGTCGAAATACCCGCTCGACGACATAACCGCCGGCCTGCCCGGCGACGCATCGGACGAACAGGCGCGCTATGTCGAAGCGTGGATCGACGCGCCCGGCGCCGGCGGCGTGCGCGCGGCGTCGATCTACCTGCCCAACGGCAACCCGGTCGCAAGCGACAAATACCCCTACAAGCTCGCGTGGATGGAGCGGCTGACGCGCCGCGCCGAGGCGCTGCTCGCGGCCGAGGAGCCGGTCGTTCTCGGCGGCGACTACAACGTCATCCCCGCCCCGGAGGATGTGTACGACCCCGCCGCGTGGGCCGACGACGCGCTGTTTCGCCTCGAGACGCGCCGGAAATTCCGCATCCTGCTGAACCTGGGTTACGCCGACGCATTCCGCGCGCTGCACGGCGAGACGGGCCGCTATACGTTTTGGGATTATCAGGGCCGCGCGTTCGAGGCCGACCGGGGCTTGCGCATCGACCATTTCCTGCTTTCGCCGTCCGCGGCGGATCGGCTTTCGGCGTGCGATATCGACGCGAGGCCGCGCGGCAAGGCCCGCGCCTCCGACCACACGCCGGTCTGGTGCGAACTCTCGCCGCCGCGGGCCATGCTGTCGGCGGCGGAGCCGCCCCCCGGCGGCTGATCGCGCCGGGCGGGGCGACGCGGTTGCGCAGCGATGCGGCCGCCGCGCCGCGCCCGCCCGGCGTCGTCGTCCGGGCCGCGCGCCTGGTTTACGAATCCACGGTTCTGTTCGAAGACCTTTCGCTCGAACTGGCGGCCGGCCGGATTACCTGCCTGCTCGGGCCGAGCGGCGTCGGCAAGACAAGCCTCCTGCGGCTGATCGCCGGCCTGGCCGGGAACGGCGATACGGGCCGCGTGCATTGTACCGACGGACAACCCGCGGCGGGGCGGGTGGCGTACATGGCGCAGTCCGACCTGCTCCTGCCGTGGTTGAGCGCGCTCGACAACGCAATGCTGGGCGCCAGGCTGCGCGGCGAACGCGGCCGGCGCGGCGCGGCGCGCGCCGTGCTGGCGGAGCTCGGCCTCGCCGGCGCCGGCGCGTTGAAGCCCGCGGCATTGTCGGGCGGCATGCGCCAGCGCGTGGCGCTCGCGCGCACGTTGCTCGAGGACCGCCCCATCGTGCTGATGGACGAACCCTTCGGCGCGCTCGACGCCATTACGCGCGCGCGTCTTCAAGACCTCGCGGTCGCCAGGCTCGGCGGCCGCACGGTGCTTCTGGTGACGCACGACCCGCTCGAGGCCATCCGCATCGCGGACCGCATTGCGGTGATGGCGGGGCGGCCGGCGCGGCTGGGCGAGCCGCTCGCGCCGCCGGGCGCGGCGCCGCGCGATCCGTCGCGGCCCGCGCTCGCCGCGCTTTACGGACGCCTCATGGCGCAACTCACGGCGGCGGACGCGGCGTGACCGCGGGGCCGCGGATGCGCGTTCTGGCGGCGGCGGCGGGCCTGTTCGGCCTCTGGGCCGCCATCGCGCACGGCTTCGCGCTGCCGCCCTATATCCTGCCCGGGCCTGAGCGCGCCCTCGCCGCGTGGTGGCGCAACGCGCCGTCGATTCTCGACCACGGCGCCATCACCTTCGCCGAGATACTCCTCGGCCTCGGCCTCGGCGCGCTGCTCGGCGCAACGACCGCCCTCACGCTCGCGTATTTCCGACCGGCGCGCGCCTGGCTGTTGCCGGTCGTGGTGTCGTCGCAGGCGATACCGGTGTTCGCGCTGGCGCCGATCCTTGTCCTGTGGCTCGGCTACGGCATGGCCTCGAAGGTGGCGATGGCGGTGCTGATCATCTATTTCCCCGTAACGGCGACATTTTACGACGGCTTGCGGCGCGTCGATCCCGGCTGGCTCGATCTCGCGGCGACGATGAACGCCTCGCCGCGCGCGGTGCTGTTTCGCATTCAGGCCCCGGCGGCGCTGCCGGCTTTCGCCTCGGGCCTGCGCGTCGCGGCCGCCGTCGCGCCCATCGGCGCGGTGGTCGGCGAATGGGTCGGCTCCAGCGCCGGCCTGGGTTATCTGATGCTGCACGCCAACGGGCGCATGCAGATCGACCTCATGTTCGCCGCCCTGCTCACCCTGGCCGTCATCGCGCTCACCCTCTACGCCGCCGTGGATCGCGCGATGCGCCGCCTCCTTCCCTGGCAGCCCGATTCCGCCGCCCCGGACCGCCGAAGGCCTGGGCGCCGGCGGCCGAGCCGCAATTGCAACCCACGTACGGACAATTCGCGAATTGAGCCATAGCCATTGGCGTCAGCCGCGCGCCGCCGCCAGCATGTCTTCCACGCGCGTGAACTTGAGCCGCGGCCGGTCCTCGCCGGCGCGGCCCGCGGCGGCGGCGATCTCCGCCGCGTCTATGCGCCGCCAGGCCTCGTAATCCACCGCGCGGACGCCGCGCGCGCGGAGCAGCGCGTCGAGACCGTCCGGCCCCGGCTTTCCCGGCGCGGCGCCGTCGGCGAGGATCGCATCGACAACTTCGCGCGCGTCGTTGCGGTTCGTTCCGATCATGCCGGTCGGCCCCCGCCGCGCCCAACCGACCGCATACACACCGGGCGCCACGCGCCCCTCGACGTTGGCGACGACGCCCCGCCGGTCGTCGATCGGAACGCCGGCCGCGGCGCCCTCGGCGCGATAGCCTATCGCCGAGACCAGCAACTGCGCGGCGATGTCGAACGTCTCCCCGGTCCCCCGCGCGCGACCGTCTTGCAGGCGGTTGCGCTCGAAGCGAACGCCGGTCATGCGCGCGCCGCCCAGTATCTCTACCGGCGAGGCGAGAAAGACGAACCGCACGCGGACCGGGCGCTCGAGCGCGGCGCGCTCCGTCTCCGCATACCCCCGGAGGATGCCCAGATTGCGGGTTTTCTTGCGCCGTTCCGCTACCGGCTCCGAATCGGCGTTTGCGGGCAGATCGGCGGCGGAGACCGCGGGCGCGGCCTCGGCGAGGCCGCCGAACTCGCGCAGCTCCGGGGCGGTGAAGCTCGCTTGCGCCGGCCCGCGCCGCCCGACCACGTAAATATCGCGCAACGGCGCCGCGGCGATGGCGTCCGCCGCGTCCGGGTCGATATCGCCCACCGCCAGTTCGGCGCGCGTCTTGGCCAGCAGCCGCGCGATGTCGAGCGCGACATTGCCGTTGCCCACCGCGACCGCCGCGCGCGCGCCGCGCACGCTCGCCGCGAGCGCCGCCGTTTCCGCCGCCGCCGCGGGAACGGCGTTGTACCAATTGACGAATTGGGTTGCGTCGAACACGCCCTCGCGGTCCTCGCCGGGAACGCCGAGCCGCCGCGAGCGCTGCGCCCCGAACGACAGGATGGTTACGTCGTAGAGCCGCCGCAGTTCGTCGAAGCCGAGCGTTTCGCCGAGCGCGATGTTGCCCGCCAGCCGCACCCGGGGGTCTTGCAGCGTGCGATCGTAGAGCCTGATAACGTTCTTGGTGCTTTGGTGGTCGGGCGCCACCCCGGCGCGCACCAGGCCGAACGGCGTCGGCAAGCGGTCGAGCATGTCGATACGGCATGGCGCGCCGCGGCGCAGAAAGGCGTCGGCGGCGTAAAACCCCGCCGGCCCCGCCCCGACGATGGCGACCGAAAGCGGCGGCGTCATGCGCCGGAAGCGCCGGCGCCCCGCCGGCATGCGCGCGCAACGCGCTCAATGGACGACGCCGGCAAGAACGCGGCTGCGCCCGCCTTCGAGATAACGAACATCGCGCGGTTCCCGGAAGCCCCCAACGGCGCCCGCCGCCACCGTAGTGTATGCTGCCCCGCCGGGGAGGGAAAGATGGAAGCGTTGCAGGCGGTCTTTCCGATGCTGATCGTCGTGGCGCTGGCGGCGGTCGCGGTCGTGCTGCTCGTCGGCGTGGCCGGAATGCTGCGCGGCGGCGCGTTCAACCGCCGCTACGGCAACGGCCTCATGCGCCTGCGCGTCATCCTCCAGGGCGTGGCCGTGGCGCTGATTGCGGTCTATGCTTTGTTCGTCCGCGAGCCTTGAAGCCGCCGAAGCGGCGTCGCGCCGACGGCAGCCGTTGCATTCGCGCGCACATGGCGGATAGCGGCGCCGCACGATATGCTGCCCGATCTCCCGGCCCCGTAGCTCAGCCGGATAGAGCGCCGGATTCCTAATCCGTAGGTCGCAGGTTCGAATCCTGCCGGGGTCGCCACCGCTTTCGCCCCGCGTCCGTTGGCGCCGGCCATCCCGCCCGCCCGGCGCGAACCGGGACCGCGGGCGTCTCGCCCGTACGCCGCGCCGAAGGCGCGGCCTGGGCCGTGGACCTGGAGGCGGCCGCGGCGCGCATGCCTGCTTCCGGGCGCCGTCCCTGTTCCGGTTGTGTGCGTATTGGCGGCATGCGATAAGGACAGCGGCGCACGCGGGCGGCGCGCGATGGGGGATGCTGGCGCGTGAACGATACGGGAGCCTTTCGCGGCAGCCTGTTCGCAGGGGATTTCCTGCGCGAAACGATCGTGACTTCGGCGGAATGGCGTGCGTTCGACGATAGCGCCCTGGAGGCGTTTGCGCGCGATGTCGAGGCGTTGTTCGCGCGGTTCGCGGGCGCGGCGGAGCCCAACGAGGCGCAGACCGGGGACGACCTTATCTGGCCCGTGCTCAAGCGCCTGGGCTGGACCGCCAGTCTGCGCCAGCAAAACCTTTCGCCGCGGGGGCGCGGAGACGTGCCCGACGGGCTGTTGTTCGCCGACGACGCGGCGAAGCGCCGCGCCAATCGGTTCGCCGAAACGTCGCGGCGTTACGAACACGGCGTCGCCATCGTCGAGGCGAAGCGCTGGCGCCTGCCGCTCGACCGGCGCACCGAAGCGAACGGGCCGGAAGCGCCGGCCTCGACGCAAATGCTCCGCTATCTCCGCCGCGTCGATGACGTAACGAGCGGCAAGCTGCGGTGGGGCATCCTTGCCAATGGCGCGGTCTGGCGCCTCTACTATCAGGGCGCGCGCTCGGTGTCGGAAGAGTTCTTCGAGCTCGATCTCGCCGCGCTCGTCGGCGCCGGAGGCTTCGCCGACGAAGAGCGCCGCCACTGGTTCAAGGTCTTCGCGCTTATCTTCGGGCGCGAGGCGTTCCTGCCCGGCGCGGCGGATGCTCGCACTTTCCACCGGCGCGCCATCGACGAGGGGCGGTTCTACCAGGAACGGGTCGCCGCAAACATCTCGCGGCTGATTTTCGAGCGGGTGTTTCCGTCTCTCGCCCGGGCCATCGCCGCCGCCGCGCCCGCCGCGCCGCTGCCCGAAGTGCGCGAGGCGGCGCTGATCGCGCTCTACCGCCTCCTGTTCCTCTTCTACGCCGAGGATCGCGGTCTTCTCCCCGTGCGGGACCCGCGCTACGAGGCCTACGCCTTGCGCGAAAATCTGCGCGAACATGTCGGGGAACGCATGGACAAGCGCGTCGTCTTTTCCGCGACGCCCACGCGTTACTGGCAAATCGTGGACGATCTCTGCCGCATTATCGGTCGCGGCGACCCCGCTCTGGGCTTGCCGCCATACAATGGCGGGCTGTTCGACCGCGAGCGTGCGCCCCTGCTCGCGCAAATCCGCGTTCCCGATGCGACAATGGCCGAGATCGTCGATGCGCTGTCGTTCGAGCGCGGGTCGAAACTCGCCCGCCGTTACCCCCGCCGTTATGTCAATTACCGCGACCTCGGCGTCCAGCAGCTCGGCTCGATATACGAGCGCCTGCTCGAACGCGAGGTCGTGCGCGAAAACGGAGCCGTAGTCGTCCGCCCCAACCGGTTCGCGCGCAAGGATTCGGGCAGTTTCTACACGCCGGACGACCTCGTCGGCCTCATCGTGTCGGAAACTCTCGACCCCCTCGTGCGCCGCCGCATCGACGCTTTCGAGAACAAGGCCGCCGAGCTCCGGGCCTCGGGCGCGCCGCGCGAACGCCGCCTCGCCGAATTGCGCCCGCTCGACCCCGCCGAACGGCTCGTCGAGCTGCGAGTTTGCGACCCGGCAATGGGCTCCGGCCACTTTCTCGTCGCCGCGACCGACTATCTCACCGACCGCATCGTCGCCTGCATGGCGGAAGCGGAAAGCGCCGCCGAGGGCTATGTCTCCCCGCTCATGGAGCGCGTGGAGGCGGTCCGCGAAACGATCCTGCGCAACGCCGAGGCCGGCGGTTGGGCTATCGACGCGGAACGCCTCGACGACCGTCACATCGTGCGGCGCATGGCGCTCAAGCGCTGCGTCTTCGGCGTGGACAAGAACCCCATGGCGGTCGAACTCGCCAAGGTCACGCTCTGGCTGCACACCTTCACCGCGGGCGCGCCGTTGAGCTTTCTCGATCATCACCTGCGCTGCGGCGACAGCCTGTTCGGCTCGTGGGTGCGCGGCGGCCTCGACCGCGCGGAAGCGCACGGCAATGCATTGTTTCCTGTGGACTCGCTTCGCCGCGCCCGCGGCGCCGTCCGCGGAATGGCGGTTGTCGAGAGCCTGACCGACGCCGAGATCGCCGAAGCCGACCGCTCGGCGGAAGCGTTCGCAGACGTCCGCGCCCGCACCGCGCCCCTCGACGCCTTTCTCTCGCTGGTCCACGCGCTCGACTGGCTGAACATCTCCACGAAGGCCGACCGGTGCGCGCTTCATCTGTTTTTTGCCGGGCGCCTCGGCGACCCCGTCGCCATCGCGCGCGGCGAAGCCGAACCGGCGCTCGATTCGCGCGAAGCGGAGCCGTTTGCCAGGATACTCGAGCGCGCCCGCCGCCTGGTTGCCGATGAGGGTTTTCTCAACTGGCAGATCGCCTTTCCCGGCGTGTGGACCGACTGGGAGAGCGCCGACCGCACAGGCGGTTTCGACGCCGTTATCGGCAATCCGCCTTGGGACCGGTTGAAACTGCAACGGATCGAATGGTTCGCCATGCGGCGGCGCGATATTGCCATGGCCCCTCGGGCCTCGGACCGCAAGCGCATGATTGCCGAACTGGAAAAAGCCGGCGACCCGCTTGCCGAAGAATACGCCGCCGCGCGCGAACGCGCCGAATCGGCCGCGCGCATGGCCCGCGCTTCGGGCGAATATCCTCTGTTGGCGCGCGGCGACACCAATCTCTACGCGCTGTTTGTCGAGCGCGCCATGACACTGACCGGGCCGGACGGCATGATGGGTTTGCTCACGCCTTCCGGAATCGCTTCCGACAAAACGGCGGCGGCGTTTTTCAGGCACGTAGCTGCCGGCGGCAAGCTCAAGTCCCTGTACGATTTCGAGAACAAGAAGAGGTTTTTCCCCGATGTCCATTCGTCGTTCAAGTTTTGCGTCTTCGTCGCCAGCCGCGCGCCGCTCGACCGGCCCGCGAATTGCGCATTCTTCCTGCACGATGTCGCGGAGCTCGACGATCCGGAGCGCCGTTTCCCGCTGGACGCGGAATACTTCACGCGCGTCAATCCCAACACGGGCACGGCGCCTGTCTTCCGCTCCCGGCGCGATGCGGAACTGACCACCGCGATATACGACCGCCTGCCGACGGTGACCGACCGCTCCTCCGGAAAAGCAGAGGAAATATGGCCGGCAACCTATTCGCGGATGTTTCATATGGCCAACGACTCGGGCCTGTTCCGCACGCGTGGGGAACTCGAGGAGCGGGAAGGAGCGTGGTCCGTCGGCGGCGGCCGTTTCGACAGCCCCGCCGGACGATGGGCGCCGCTCTACGAAGGCAAGATGGTTCAGGCCTACGACCACCGCGCCGCCGACGTGACGGTCAAGCCGAAGCATATGTTCCGGCCGGGCCAGCAAGCCCCCCTCTCCGCGCGCGAAAAAGCCGATCCGGAACGCTTCCCCGCCCCGCGTTACCATGTGCAGGAGGCCGCGATACGTTGGGGATCCCGTCGCGAGTGGAGCATCGCGTTCAAGGACATCACCGCGACCACGAATATGCGGACGATGATCGCCGCCATCATCCCCCGCGCCGCCGCGGGCGACACGCTTCCGCGCCTGACGGTGGACGGCGATACGCCGGACGCGGCCGAAACGGCGTGCCGGATACTTGCCAACCTCAACGCCACGGCGTTCGACTACGTGGCGCGCCAGAAGGTTCCCGCCACACACTTCACCTTATACATTCTCGAACAGATCCCCGCCGTCCCGCTCGATCGCTTCGACGAGACGCGCTTCGGCCCGAAGAGCGCCGGCGACATCGTGCGCGACGCCGTGTTGGAGCTCACCTACACCGCGCACGATATGGCGCCTTTCGCCCGCGACCTGGGCTACGTGGACGATGCCGGCGCCGCGAAGCCGCCCTTCCTGTGGAACGACGAGCGCCGTCTGGAATTGCGCGTCAAACTCGACGCGCTGTTCTTCCGCCTTTACGGCATAACCGACCGCGACGATATCCGTTACATCTACTCGACCTTCCCCATAGTCGAACGCAACGAAACGAAGGCATATGGCCGCTACCTCTCCCGCGACCTGTGCCTCGCTTGGACGAACGCGCTGGCGGCGGGCCGGCCCGACGCGGAGGTCGAGGTCTGACCGGCGCGAAAACGCGGCCCCGCGGCCCTCGACGCGGGCGTCCGCCGGCAAGCGCGCGCCTGTCGCGCCGGCCGCCGGTTTGCCGTTACGCGGCTCGGCGGAGGCCGCCGGAAACTACGCCGCGGCCGTCGGCGACAGGCTCGTTCCGCGCGCCGGGCATTCGCACGCCGCGTGAATCCGGTGTGGCCACCGTGGCGCTCGCCGTCGCCGCGCATCGTCCGGCCCGGCGGCGCGTTGAAACCGCGCCTTGGATACGCCCTGCCCACACGCGCCGTCATGGGCTTGCGCCGCGGCAAGGCGCCATGCATGGTAGGCGGCGTTGCCCAGTGGGCTGACGAATGTCGTCAAGCGCCGCGCCGCCGGCGGTCGCCGCTTGCGTAGCGAGGCAGTATGAACGACACGGCAACCTT
Source organism: Alphaproteobacteria bacterium (assembly GCA_965201115.1). Lineage (GTDB taxonomy): Bacteria > Pseudomonadota > Alphaproteobacteria > UBA7887 > UBA7887 > JANQOH01. The sequence continues at coordinate 2,145,484 of OZ241745.1, read as the reverse complement.
CGGCGCGACTTGGGCCGACGCCGCAATAGCCGTTCTCGGATTCGCAACCGACGAAACGTGGAAATTCCTGGCGATCATCGTCGTTATCTATATATTGCGGTGGGCTTCGCGCTTCTCGCTGGCGTGGCTGCTTGTCGGTAGATACCGCTCGCAAAGGCAAGACGGACCGAGAGCGCGCGGATCCCGAAGAAAGGGAAATCGATGACCGAACCTGTGCTGGTAAAGATCGGCTATGTCGTGGCGGCCATCTTCGCATACGAGCTGCTGCGGTGGTGTATGACGCTTGCGACCCACAAATTCCGGGTGCGCGTCGGACGCGAAGCCGACCGCTGGGCCCAAGACCCCCGGTTGCCCCCGAACATTCGAGAGATGCTTACGGCGCTCGCCGATATGGCCTACTGGCCGTCGGCGCCGTGGCGCATGTTGCTCCTCTTGGCTACTGGCCTGTTCTGCATGATCGCGGGGATAATCTGTGCGATGTTCCCACGGCGCTCGCAGCCTGACGGCTCCGGGATATCGGACGACGACGAGGTCATCGCGAAAATTATCCGGCTCAAGCTCAGGCTTGCCGCCGCGCCGATCGCGACCAGCCCGTTGGCGTCCGTTCTCGCCATCGCGATGCTGGCGGTCGGCGCGATGATCGTGTTCGCACTGCTCGGGTCGATACGGGCTATCGCGCCAAGGCGCCGTATGCCGATGCGGTTGCGCTTTTCGTTCTCTTACATTGTCGCCGCCGGCGACAGGTTCGTCCCGCGCGCCGGGCATTCGCGCGCGGCATGAGCGCCGGCGGGATTGTCGGCGTTCGCCGGCGCCAAGCATACCCGCCGCCGCGGGCGCCGAGCGTAGCGGGGCAACCCGCATGAAGCCGTGTTCGCCCATGCAACGGAAAGCCGGCTCGCGGCGAGGCGAAGCGGGCCGATGGCGGCGTCGCCATAATCTCCGACGTCATCGTCGTTCCGGTCGACGGCGGATCCGCGCGCCGCGCGGCGACGGGGCCGCAGCGGTAATGGCGGCCATGCCGAGCGGGCGGCGGTTGCGCCCGGAAACCATCGGTGCGATACTCGCGGCGAGCGGCGGCCGGTATGGGTGAGCCCGCGCGGACGGGGGCGAGCTGGCCCGACTTCGCTATCGCGGTTCTCGCGTTCGCCAAGGAGGATCCGTGGACGTTCGTCGCGCTCGTCGGTTGTCTGGCAGTCGTTTTCTGCATTGCGATTGCAGTAGCGGGGGCGTCGTTCGTGCTTGTATGGAAGCTCAGGTCGAAGTATCTTGCCGGGCAGGAGAGTGAGAAATGATCGAATCGATGATGATCGACGCCCTCGTCTTCATGACATGGGTGCTTGCTGTCACCGTCGTCTATTGCCTGCTTTCCTCGCGTCTGATGTTGGCGACGCACGAATACCGGGTTCGGGTCGGGCGCGAGGCCAATCGCTGGGCGCGGGACCCGCGGGTGTCTCCCGGCGCGCGGTCGTCCCTGATGGCGCTCGCCGATATGCCTTACCGGGTTTTCACGCCTTGGAAAGTGTTGTGGGCGCTGTTTGTCGCTGCGGTTCTTCCGCGCCGCAATTCGCGCCGCGTTAGGATTTCCGGCGACGCCGAAGTCACCGCCGAAGTCACGGAGGTGAAGCTGAAGCTCGTACTCGTGCTGATTACGACCAGCCCCTTGGCCTGTCTGCTCGCGGTTGTCGTGCTGGCGTTGGGTTTGCTGTTGCGCCGATCGGGCGACGCGTTCGCGAACTACGCGGCCGCCGCGGGCGACAGGTTCGTCCCGCGCGCCGGGCAGTCGCACGCCGCCTGAGGCTGGCGCGGCCGCCGTGGCGCTCGCTGTCGCCGAACCCGACGACGCAACCGCCGCGCCCGCGCCCGGCGGCGCCATGGACGCGGCGCGCGAAGCCCTGCGCCGCACATTCGGGTTCGACGATTTCCGCCCCGGCCAAGAGGACATAGTCCGCGCCGTACTCGCCGGCAAGGATGTGCTCGCCGTCATGCCGACCGGCGGCGGAAAGTCGCTGTGCTACCAGCTGCCGGCGCTTGCGCGCGGCGGCCTGACTGTCGTGGTCTCGCCGCTGATTGCGCTGATGCGCGATCAGGTAAGCTGGCTCCGGGAGATGGGCGTCGCGGCCGGATGCGTCAACTCGCACAATCCGCCCGGCGAGAACAGGCGCATCGGCCGCGCCGCGAGGGACGGCGCCCTGCGCCTGCTCTACGCCGCCCCCGAAAGGCTGTCGCGGCCCGATGTCGCGGAGTTCCTGAATCGCTGCGGCGTCGATCTGCTTGCCATCGACGAGGCGCATTGCGTGTCGCAGTGGGGCCACGATTTCCGCCCCGAATATCTCCAGCTCGGCGCGTTGCGCGAGGCGCTCGGCGGCGCGCAAACGCTGGCGCTTACCGCCACCGCCGACGCCGCCACGCGCGACGACATCGTGCGGCGCCTGTTCGCCGCGCCGCCGCGGCGTTTCGTGTTCGGTTTCGACCGCCCCAACCTTCGCCTTGCCATGGCTCTCAAAAACGGCGCCGACGGACAGATCGCGCGTTTCGTGGCCGAGCGCGCGGGCGAAAGCGGGATCGTCTATTGCCGCTCGCGCCGCCGCACGGAAGAACTCGCGCAAACATTGCGCGCCGACGGCCGCGCCGCGGTGGCCTATCACGCGGGGATGCCGAACGATGACCGCTCCGCCGCGCAAGACCGCTTCCTGCGCGAGGACGGCGTTGTGGTCGTGGCCACCATCGCCTTCGGCATGGGCGTCGACAAGCCCGACGTGCGTTTCGTTTGCCATGCCGACATGCCCGAGAGCATGGAATCGTGGTATCAGGAAATCGGCCGCGCCGGACGCGACGGCCTGCCCGCCGATACGCTGACGTTGTACAGCGACGGGGACATGGCCCATCGGGGCGCGCGAATTCAGGAAGGAGACGACGAAGAGCGCAAGCGCATCGGCATGCAGCGCCTTAACGCGCTGATCGCGCTGTGCGAGGCGCCGCGTTGCCGGCGGCAGACACTCCTCTCCTATTTCGGCGAAGCCTCGGAGCCCTGCGGCAATTGCGATCTGTGCCTCGACGGCGTCGAGACCGTGGACGCCACCGAGGATGCGCAGAAGGCGATGAGCGCCATCCTGCGCACCGGCCAGCGTTTCGCCACCGGCTATCTGATCGCCGTGCTGCGCGGCAAGGGCGACGAGCGTCTCTCCCGCTATCGTCACGACCGCCTGCCGACTTTCGGCGTCGGCGGGAACCGGCCCGAAAGATACTGGCGCGCGGTGTTTCGCCAGCTCTACGCCGCCGGCTGCATAGAGATGGACATTGTGCGCTTCGGCCGCTGGAGCGTGACCGGCGCGGGCAGGGCGGTGCTGCGCGGCGAGGCAGCTTTCCAAATGCGCGCCGACGTCGCGGGCCGCCGCCGCCGCGCGCAATCCCGCCGGCCGCCCGCGCCGGCCACGGATCCCGCCGATGCGGCGCTGCTCGAGGCGCTCAAGGCCCGCCGCCGCGAACTCGCCGAGGCCCAGGGCGTTCCCGCCTATGTCGTGTTCGCCGACCGCACGCTCATGGAAATGGCGCGCCGCAAGCCGCGCACCGAACGCGAAATGGCGGGCCTGTACGGAGTGGGAGAAATGAAACTCAAACGCTACGCCGGGAGTTTTCTTCCCGTAATCGCGGAGCGCGCGTCATGAAGCGGCTCGCCGCCGCGGCCATCGCGCTGGCGGTATCGGCGCCGTTTGCGGCGCCGGCGGCGGGCGGCGACGCGCGCGAGGCCCGCCGCGCCGCCGCGGATTACCACGCATGGTTCGAGATACGCGAGATCGCGCCGCCCGCGCTGCTGCGCGGCGACGGAACGGGCCGCTGCCGCGCGCGCGGCGTGGCGCATATCCTGTTCCGCGGCCCGCGCGACTTGGAAACCGGGCGCCCCGCGGAAATCGTGCTGCTCTGCCGCGACGGCGGCGGCGAGAGCGGCGCCGGCGCGCCGATATTCGACCTTGGCGACCCGCTTGCGCCCAGGCGCATCGTCGTTTGGCTCAACCGCTTCGAGGACCGCCTGATCGCCATAGACTGGGTCGCGCCGGATTTCTGACCGCGCGGCGGCGCTTGCCCCGCGGCGCGGGGGCGGTCATGATGACGCGGACGCGCGGCGGATGCGGGGAGGCGGCGCGATGCGCCTTGTGCAACTGACAACCGAGACCGGCGCGCGCGCCGTCGGCGTTCCCGAGGGCGCGGAACTGCGGCTGCTCGAGGGCGTGGAGCGCGTGCGCGACCTCGCGCTCGAGGCGGCGGCGCGCGGCGCGGGGCTGGCGGACGCGGCGCGCGCGAGGCTGGGTTCCGGGACGGAGCCCTATGATCGCGTGCTCGACGAAGGGCGCGTGCTGCCGCCGATCGACCACCCCGACCCCGCGCATTGCCTGATAACCGGAACCGGGCTTACGCATCTCGGCAGCGCGGAGGCGCGCGACGAAATGCATGCGAAACTGGCGAGCGGCGCCGAGCTGACCGATTCGATGAAAATGTTCCAGGCCGGGCTGGAGGGCGGCAAGCCCCCGGCGGGAACGGTCGGCGCGACCCCGGAATGGTTCTGGAAAGGCGGCGGCGACATCGCCGTGGGCTGCGGCGCCCCGCTCGAACGACCCGGCTACGCGCTCGACGGCGGCGAGGAGGCCGAGCTGGCGGGCGTCTACGTTATCGACGGCGAGGGCCGGCCGCGGCGCCTCGGCTTCACGCTGGCCAACGAGTTTTCCGACCACGTGCTTGAGCGGCGCAACTACCTTCTGCTCGCGCACTCCAAATTGCGCGCCTGCGCGCTCGGGCCGGAACTGCGCTCAGGCCCCATGCCTGCCTCGGTTTCGGGCGAGGTGCGGGTGCTGCGCGGCGGCAAGGCGCTGTGGACCGGCGCGTTTCTGAGCGGCGAAGCCAACATGTCGCACTCGATCGCCAATCTGGAGCATCATCATTTCAAATACGCGGCGTTCCGCCGGCCCGGCGATGTTCACGTGCATTTTCTCGGCGCCGGCGTGCTGAGCCACGGCGCGGGCGTGGCGGCGCAAGACGGCGACGTATTCGAGATCGACGCGCCGGAGTTCGGCCGCCCGCTGCGCAACCCGCTGCGCGTGCGGGCCGGCGACCCGCCGGTCGCCGCCCTGCCCCTCTGAACCTCCGCCGCGGCGCGAAAGGATCGGCGCATGTCCGGGATCGTTACCGACGTCGACCGTCTCGCGGCGCTGTGCCGCGACCTGGCGGCGGAGCCGTTCGTGTGTCTCGACACCGAGTTCATGCGCGAGAAGACCTTTTACCCGGTTTTGTGCCTGGTGCAGATTGCCGGGCCGGACGGCGAGGCGCGGGCGATCGATCCGATGGCCGAGGGGATGGACCTGGACCCGCTGCTGGCGCTTTTGGGCGATGAATCCGTACTGAAGGTGCTTCACGCGGGCCGGCAGGACATCGAGATTTTCTTCGGCATGACGGGCAAGGCGCCGGCGCCGCTGTTCGATACGCAGGTGGCGGCGATGGTCTGCGGCTACGGCGAGGCGGTGGCCTACGATCGGCTGGCGCGCAAGATCGCCGGCGCGGATATCGACAAGTCGTCGCGCTTTACCGACTGGTCCACGCGGCCTCTGAGCGACCGCCAGCTGGCCTACGCGCTGGCCGACGTGGCCCATCTGCCGAAAATCTACGGCGAGCTGAAAGCGCGGCTGGCGGAGACCGGGCGCGGCTCGTGGCTGGTGGAGGAGCTGGCGGCGCTCACCGACCCCGCCATCTACAGCATGGACCCCGATCGTGCGTGGCGGCGGATCAAGACGCGCTCCGGCAAGCCGCGCTTTCTCGGCGTGCTGCGCGAGGTGGCGGCGGAGCGCGAGCGGTTCGCGCAAAAACGCGACGTGCCGCGCAACCGCGTCGTGCGCGACGAGGCGCTGCTGGAAATCGCGGCGCACGAGACCGCCGATATCGAGTCGCTCGAGCGCGTGCGCGGCGTCACCAAGGGGCTGGCCAAGGGACCGCTCGGCAAGGCGCTGATCGCGGCGGTGGAACGCGGCCGGGCGATACCGGACGAAGACTTGCCGCGCGTCGAGAAGCCGCCGCCGGTTCCACGCGGCGTCGGGCCAGCGGTGGAGCTGCTGAAGGTGCTGCTGAAAATGCGCTGCGAGGAAAACGACGTCGCGGCGCGGCTTGTCGCCAGCTCCGCGGATCTCGAGCGCCTCGCGGCGGATCCGAAAGCCGACATCGCGCCGCTGCGCGGCTGGCGCCGCGCGCTGTTCGGCGACGACGCCCTCGCGCTGCTGCGCGGCAAATGCGCGCTTACGGGCGAAAACGGACGCCTCGCGCTCGTGGAGCTCGAAGATCCGGCGGCGTAATAAAGCCGCGGGAACGAACGCGCGCGGTTATACCGAGGGCCGGCGCCGGCGGCCCTTGGCGTTACCCGCCGGGCTCGCCGGCGAAGCGCTCCGCCAGCGCGCGGCGCTCGGCTTCGAACTCCGGCGGCAGGCGCTCGGCGTAGCGGGCGAACAGTTCGCGTTGCGCGTCGGCCTCGCGGCGCAGGGCGGCGCCGTTCACGTCCATGAGCCGGCCGAAGGCGGCGGGCGAAAACTCCAGCCCGCGCCAGTCGATGTCGGCGTAGCGGGGCATCGGCCCGAGCGGCCCCTCCGCCGCGCCGCCGGCGCCGGCGGCGCGGGCGACTATCCACTCCAGCACCCGCATGTTTTGGCCGAACCCCGGCCACAGGAACCGCCCCGATTCGTCCTTGCGGAACCAATTGACGCGGAAAATCTTCGGCGCGCGCGCCGCCGCCGCGCCGAGCGCCAGCCAATGGCGCCAGTAATCGGCCATGTTGTAGCCGCAGAACGGCAGCATCGCCATCGGGTCGCGCCGCACCGCCGCCTGATCGACCGCGGCGGCCGTCGCCTCCGAGCCCATCGTCGCCGCGCTGTAGACGCCGTGCGTCCAGTCGCGCGCCTCGTACACAAGCGGAAAGGTGTGGCTCATGCGCCCGCCGAACACGAACGCGTCGATGGGGACGCCCTCCGGGTCCTCGCGCGCCGGGTCGGCGCTCGGGCAGCGCTCGGCCGCGCAGGTAAAGCGCGCGTTGGGGTGCGCCGCGGGGCGGCCGCAACCGGGCGTCCACGCGCGGCCCGTCCAATCCGTCAGGCGTTCCGGCGGTTCGTCCGTCAGGCCCTCCCACCACACATCGCCATCTGCCGTGAGCGCGACATTGGTGAATATCGTGTCGCGCGCGATCATCTCCATCGCGTTGGGGTTGGTGCGCCGCGAAGTGCCGGGAACCACGCCGAAATACCCCGCTTCGGGGTTGATGGCGCGCAGGCGCCCGTCGGGGCCGGGGCGGATCCACGCGATGTCGTCGCCGACGGTCGTGACCTTCCAGCCCTCGTAGCCCGCGGGCGGGACGATCATGGCGAGGTTGGTCTTGCCGCACGCGCTCGGAAAGGCGGCGGCGATATACGCCTTGCACCCGCCGGGCGGCTCGATACCCAGGATCAGCATGTGCTCGGCGAGCCAGCCTTCGTCGCGGGCCATGGCCGAGGCGAGGCGCAGGGCGAAACACTTCTTGCCGAGCAGCGCGTTGCCTCCGTAGCCCGAACCGTAGGACCATATCTCGCGCGCTTCGGGGAAGTGGACGATGTATTTGTCGTCGTTGCATGGCCACGGCGCGCCGGTCTCGCCGGCGGCGAGCGGCGCGCCCACCGAATGCAGGCAGCGCACGAACGCGCCACCGCCGAGCGCCTCGAGCGCGGGCCGGCCCATGCGCGTCATGATCCGCATGCTGGCCGCCACATAGGGGCTGTCGGTGAGCTGGACGCCGAAGCGCGTCATCGGCGACCCGAGCGGCCCCATGCAGAACGGCACGACATACATGGTGCGCCCGCGCATGGCGCCGGCGAACAAGCGGCGCAGGGTTTGCCGCATGGCGCCCGGCTCGACCCAATTGTTATTGGGGCCGGCCTCGGCGCGGTCGCGCGCGCAAACGAAGGTGCGGCTTTCGACCCGCGCGACGTCGCCGGGGTCCGAGCGCGCGAGGAAGCAGCCCGGGCGCTTTTCCGCGCTCAGCGGAAGCAGCGTGCCGGCCGCTACCATCCCGGCGCAGAGGCGATCGTATTCCGCGCGCGAGCCGTCGCACCAATGAACGGCGCGCGGCCGCGCAAGCGCCGCCGCGTCCTCGACCCACGCCTCGAGCGCCGGGCCGGCCGCGCGGCCGGTATCTTCGGGCATCGCGCTTCCCTTCGCGTCCGCCGCAACTGCGAAATATCCGCACGCGGGCCGTCTTGTCAACCGTCGGCGCAGGTTCGCGGCACTCGCGGCGGTTGGGGCGGTCGGCGGCTCCCGCCGCGCGGCGCCTGCGTCACGGCAACGCGATTCCGCCTCGGGCGGCCAGCGCGCGGGCGAGGGCGCGGTATTCGAGCCAGCAATCCCGAACCGCCCGCATGTGGCCGGCGCGGGCGCCGTCGGCGGCCTTCAGATGGAAAAGCGGCTTGCGGGCCTCTTCGGCGAGCGGCATGAGAATGCCGTAGGGCCCGGGCGCGCCAAGGCAGCGGTCGCTATCCTCCGCGCCGGCCGGGAGCGCCGCCCCGGCGTCTCCTTCGCCCGCCGCGCGGCGGTATGCCTCCGGAATCCGGGCCATGCAGCGATCGAGGGCGTAATCGAACCGGTCGAGCCTGACGGGGCGCCGCATGACGACATGGCCGAGCGCGCGCATGGCGCCTTCGGGGCTGCCCGCGCCGGCCGCCGGATGCCGTTGGCGCGCGTCCCGCCACTCCCGCCGCCAACGCGCCATCGCCGCGCCGAGCGCCCCGAGCGCGTGAAGCGAACGAATATCCGCCGCCAGGGGAAGGACGATCCCGTCGGCCGCGAGGAGCGCCGCGCGGTTGAGCGCGCCCGGATACGGCCCCGTATCGACCAGGACCAGCGAAGCGCCGCTCGCCTCCGCCGCCGCGCGCAGGACCCGCCGCAACGCCGACACCGCGCGGAACGCGCCCGGCCGCCCCTCGATACATCCCTGCCATTGGCGCGCAAGAGCGTCTTCCGCGCCCGCAAGCAGAGGGTCGCCGGCGAGCAGCCCCAGCCCCGGCGCGACGTCTTCGACATGCGGCGCCGCGCCGCCGCCCGCGCCGTCGAGACGCAGCCGCAGCGCGCCGAACGCGGTTTTCCGCGGCGCGCCTTCCGGCCATAGCTCCTCAAGGCGCCGGTCGTCAAGAAACCGGCAGGTGAGAGCGGCGCGCGGATCGAGATCCGCCAGCAGCGTAACAACGCCGAGCTCGCTGTACATCCACCCCAGATGATAGGCGAGATGGGTTGCCCCGACGCCGCCCGCGCCGTCGGCGAACGCCGAGATCTTCACGACGCCGGCCTCACGGTAACGGTTACGCGGCTCGGCCCGAACGCGAATTCCGGCTCCGGATTTCCGTTCCGCGCCAGCTCCTCCCGCACCAGCGGGATTCCCGAACCGAACCTTTGCGCGAACCCCGGATTGGCCATGATCTCCGCTGGCAGCGGAATCCAAGCCAACGAAACCCCTGACCGCGCCGCCGCCTGAATAACGCGTCGCCCACTTTCGGACATGGCCCGAGCCGCCCCGCCATGTTCGCCTCGGCCCGCTCCAGCGTCTCGGGCACGGTTTCCGTCCCGCAGAGCGTGCGGGTCAAGAGCGTCCACATTGCTTCCATCGGTTCCTGCTTGTCGCCGCCGCACCAGACGCGACAACGACCCGCCGAAGTCATGCGTGCGCCAAAAAGTACTGCAGAAACAGGCGCCAGTCCTCAGGGGTGAAATGCGGGCCGTGGTGGAAAGACGGATGCCGTATCTTGACGATAGAGCAAGCTCCACCGTCATATCCGTAACGACCCGCCCATCCGGCGTTCTCGTCCCCATGATGTGGATGTTGCTCTGGAAAACGATTCCAAAGCTCTTGCGCGAGCTCGGCCTCCACCATCGCCAAATTCTCGAACCCGTCGTTGGGGAGATGGTTCCACAGCCTGAACCCGCAGGCAACGACGTGGGTCGGGTGCAGCTCGACCAAACGTTGCGGGAATAACAGTTGGCCGGCTGCCCACTGGTCAGGCTCCGGGGGTACGTTCGCCGCTGCTACGGGAGTCGGAACGAAGTTGTAGAACGCGACTGCGTTCCAAAACCTCCGTCGGCTCCCGTTCGCTTCGGATCGGAGCTCGCAGAGGATAGACCGCCTGACATTGTTGAAGAACACACCATGACCATCGGCGATATGTTCGTCGATTGCCGTATTTGTCAGATCGGCCAAGGGTACGCCCCCGTCACCGTGATGCGATTCCCCGAGTATCAGCAATCTGGGAGGCAAGTCAAGGTCGTTGGGCAAGCCGTACCGCTCGCCTATCCAAGGGTTGGGGCACATCGCGTGTTTCCTTCCTGCAAGTATGAGCGGTTCGCTCGGTCGGCACGGTGGGCCGGCCGCCAGCGTGCGGCTCCCACGCGGGGAAGCGGTTGCCGACAACCGGCCCGTGTGCCGACGATTATGGCGCCATATTCGCGGCGTCGCAAGCGGCGTCGCAACATGATGGCGGCCTTTTTTCCGCCCGAAACCGATGCGCCGCGCGCGGTCAGGCTTGGCGTCGCATTCGGTGCGGAGCATGGCGGCGAGCGCGGCAAGGTCGTGGGCTGGTCGAGCAGGGCGGCCCTTGCGGGCAGACGGCGAACACGCGCTCCCCGGTTTCCGCCAAGCGGTCGGTGAGCGCCCCGGTGTCGGCGGCGAGCAGGGCGGGGTCGAACGCCGCCGACGGTTTCTTCGGCGGTGGGCCGCCATGCGCATGGCGAGCGCCAGCCCATGCTTGCCGGCCGCCGGCACGGAAAGCCGCCAGCGCCGCCGTAGCTATGCTATGCCGTAGCTATGTTGCAAGCGCTTACGACGCCGGTTCGCGCGTGTCAAGCACGTCGGCGCACGGCGCGCGGCAGGCGGCGCTTTCAGCGATTGCGGCGGCGGCCGCGCCCAAGCGCCACGGCGCTTGTTCGAGCGCGACACGCCGCGACCGGCGTCGGGCTACGCCTGACCGGCGGGCGGGGCGGCGCCGTTGCGGCGCATGAGCGCAGCGGATCGGCGCAGCCTTGCGACCGGCGCCGGTAGCTTGCCGACAAGCGCGACCTGCGGTACGGTAACGGTGGCGCGGATGCGTGTCGCGCTGGGTTCGCGACTCGTATCCGGCTGGCGCGGTTGCGTAATTTCGGGTTTCGGGCCGCCGTCTGACCGAGGAAGCGGCGTGTTCGGGCAGGCGGTCTGCTTCGCTAGGGAGGGAAGGCCGATGATCGATGGGCGGATGCGTAAAGTATGGGAATCCCTGCGGGGCAAGAAGCCCCATATGTCGCAGTTTCTGTCGGAGGTCAGCCTGAAGGGTCTGCGAGGCGTCGATGGTCTTCGTGTTATGTTCGACTATCCGGTGAGCGTGATCGCGGGTGGCAACGCCACTGGCAAATCGACCGTGCTGTTCGCGGCTGCCTGTGCCTATAAGGTTCCGGGCGCGGGAATCAAGGATTTCGTTCCTTCTACGCTTTTTCCGGATTACCGTCCGAAATCCGGCCCCTACAAGGATCAGTTGCCCCACACAGAACTTGCCTTCGACTATGCGACGCCGGAAAGCAGATTGTCCATGCGATGGCGGCGCGGCAAAAGCGGATGGAACCGCAGTTTCCTTGGGCGTCGGGGAGGAAAACAACCCGAAAGGCAAGTATACCTCAGGACGCTTGGCAACCTGAGCAATCCGTCGGAGGTGCGCAGCGTGCTGAGAATGTCGCATATGAAGAATGCGCCCAACGAGTCCCCTCTTACGCCGCTGCAAATCGAGTTCGCGCAGCACATGCTGCCTTTCCGCTATTCGAAGGTTGTTGCCCTGTCCGGTGGCGGCGGAAAGGCCGGGGGGCGGAGAAACCTCCTGTTTGCGGCCCAAGAGGGTGGGCCAACCTATTCGGAGCTGCACATGGCAGCCGGGGAGCGGGCTTTGCTCCGGTTATCCAGCGAGATCGCTCACCTGAAAGGTGCGCTCGTTCTGATCGATGAAATCGAAGCGGGGCTGCACCCTTGGGCGCAGGAACTGCTTATGCTGCACTTACAGGATCTCGCATTGCGCAGGGATTTCCAGATTATTGTGACTACACACAGTTCCGTCGTGCTTGATTCGGTCCCTGCCGAAGCGCGCATATTTCTGGAGCGCGACGACAAAGGTCATGTGACGATTAGCCCGCCTCATCGCGATATAATCCAGACTGCCCTCTACGGACGTTCTGGCGAGACGCTTCGTTTGCTTTGCGAAGATGACGCGGCCGAAGGCGTAGTGCGCGGCGTCATAGACCGGCTGACGCCGCAGCTGGGACTCAAGGGCGAATCGGTGCAGGTCGGACGCGACACGGGCGCCGAAGAGTTTCCCGGCCATGTTTCGGCGTTCGCGAAATTCGGCATGGTCGGAAGTTTTGTCTTCGTACTCGATGGCGACAAGCGCGAATCCGATGTAAAGGACAAAATTGAAAAAAGGGCGGGCGCCGACGTTCCGGTGCTCTTTTTACCTGGAGAAGGCGCGCCCGAAGTCTGGGTATGGGAGCGTTTGCGGGGAGCAGACGTGGAAATCGCCGCGGAGCTTGGCCTTGCCGAAGGCGATCTGGTCAGACGAACGAGCCAATTGGATTCGATCTACCATTCCGCCTCCGGCCCGCAGGCGGAGATCGCCAAGGCGAAAATCGGTGGGTTGTCGGAAAACATCAAGCGAAGCGCCCCATTGATTTGTCGGATCGTCGCTCGTATCGAATCCGGTCGCGAGGAGAGCTCCATTCAGCCGCTTGTGGACAACTTGGAGAGGATTCTTATTCGGTGGCGTACGGTAGGGAGCGCGTGGTGAGCGCAGCCGCAGGCCGCCTGATAAGCCCGATTGCCGCATTGTTACGCCCGCCGAGCGCGCCGGTGGCGCGGAGGGCGGCGATTTCGGCGGGGGCGTATCCGTGTTCGGCCAGCACTGCTTCCGTGTGTTCGCCGATATGGGGGGCGGGGGCGGCGAGGTTGGCGTGCGCGGCGGCGGGGAGGCCGGGGAGGCGCGGGACAGGGACGGGGCCGATGCCGGGCTGGTCGAAAGCGGGCGCGGCGGCGGCGGCGCGGACGTGCTCGTCGGCCAGCCATTCCGATGGCGCGTTGATGGGGCTGCACAGCACGCCCGCGGCGCCCATCGCGGCGAGCCATTCGGCGGTGGTGCGTTCGGCGATGGCGGCGGCCACCAGCGCGGTGAGTTCGCCGAGACGATCCGCGCGCTTCGTTCCGGTGTCGAAACGCGGGTCGGTCGCGAGTTCGGGCCGCCCGAGCGCGGCGCAGAGCTCGGCGTAATGCGATTCGCGCACCAGCGTCACCGCTATCCAGCCGTCGCTTGTGCGATAGGCGCCGGCGGGCGGGTTGGGCGGGCGCGGCGCGTCGCCCTCGAGCGCGGCCTCCACCAGTTTCGGCGCCAGCAGCGCCGCCGCGCCCTGCATCAGGCTCACATCGATACGCCGCCCCTCGCCTCGCCGCGCATAGAGCGCGGTCGCCGCAGCCTGGAAGGCGTACAGCGCCGTGGCGGTATCCACCAGTACGAAGCCGACGCGCCGCGGGCGGCCCGCATCGTCGCGGTTGATGGCCATCAGGCCCGACCACGCCTGAAGCACCGTGTCGGTTCCCGGGCGTTGCGCATACGGCCCCTCGCGCCCGTAGCTGGAGATCGAGACATAGAGCAGGCGCGGGTTGCGCGCCCGCGCCTGTTCGTAACCGAGTCCGAGGCGTTCGGCGGCGCCGGGCCGCGCGCTCTGTATGGCGATGTCGGCGCGGGCGATCATGCGCAGCGCGGCTTCGCGCCCGCGCGGGTTCTTGAGATCGAGCGCGACGCCGCGCTTGCCGCGGTTGAACGCCAGCGCCATCGGCGACAGGTCGCCGCGCGGCGTCCCCAGCGCGCGTATCCAGTCGCCTCGCGGCGGCTCGATCTTGACGACGTCCGCGCCGTGGGCGGCGAGCAGCATGCCGCAGCCGGGGCCGGCCACGCCCTGGCTCATATCGACGACGCGAATGCCGGCGAAGGGCCGTTCGTAGCTCGCTTCGTCGCTCGTGCCGGTCATCCGATAGCCCTCCGCCGCGCCGCGCGGGGAGTATAAGGTCCGGCCATGCCTGTTTCCGAATCGGCGTTCGGGTTCGTTGCGGCGCCGGCGGCGCGCGGGGCCCGCGCGGCGCTGGACTTTCTGTTGCCGCCCCTGTGCATGGCGTGCCGCGAGCCTGTCGATGCGCCGGGGCGGCTGTGCGCGGACTGCTGGAGCGGCGTGGATTTCATCGACGAGCCGCTTTGCGATTCGTGCGGCCTGCCGTTCGACTACGATATCGGGCCGGGCGCGGTGTGTCCGGCGTGCGCGGCGTCGCCGCCGCGGTTTGCGCGGGCGCGGGCGGCGATGCGCTACGGCGAGACCGCGCGGCGCCTGGCGGCGGGGTTCAAATACGCCGACCGCTGCCACTTGGCGCCCGCGCTGGCGTCGTGGCTCATGCGGCCCGGCCGGGCGTTGCTGGCCGAGGCGGATCTGCTGGTCCCCGTTCCGCTGCATCGATGGCGGTTGCTGGCGCGCCGTTTCAATCAGTCGGCGATGCTGGCGCTGGCCTTGTCGCGCCTGTGCGGCGCGCCGGCCGCGCCCCGCGCGCTTGTGCGGCGCCGCGCCACGCCGCCGCAACAGGGGCTGAACCGCCGCCGGCGCATGAAAAACGTAGCCGGCGCGTTCGTCGCGGCGCCGGGCGCGGGCGTCAAGGGGCGGCGCCTCGTGCTGATCGACGATGTGTACACCACCGGCGCGACCGCGACCGCCTGCGCGCGGGCGCTGTTGCGCGCCGGCGCGGCGCGCGTGGACGTTCTCACCCTTGCCCGCGTGGTCCGCGAAGTCTAATCTTCGCGCGCTTGGCGAAAATCCCCGGGGAAAGGCCGATGGCCCGGATCGAAATCTACGTCGCGCCGCTTTGCGGTTTCTGCCACCGCGCCAGGCGCCTGCTCGGCGCGAAGGGCGCGGAATACGAGGAGATCGACATTGCGCGCGCGCCCGGGCGGCGCGCCGAGATGATCGCGCGGGCGGGCGGGCGCGCCACCGTGCCGCAGATATTCATCGACGGACGGCATATCGGCGGTTCCGACGATCTTGCGGCGCTCGACGCCGAGGGAGGGCTCGACCGCCTGCTCGGCGGCGCATGACATTGCGCGCCGCCTGCATTCAGCTCACCGCCACGCCCGATCTCGAGGCCGGCGCGGCGGCCGCGCGCGAGCGCATCGCCGAGGCGGCGGCGGGCGGCGCGCGGCTCGTCATGCTGCCGGAGAACGCAACCATGCTCGCGGGCGGCAAGGCCATGCGCGCGGCGGCGCGCGCGGCGGGGGCGCATCCCGCGCGCGCCGCGTTCGCCGCCGCCGCGCGCGAGAACGGCGTGTGGATACACGCGGGGAGCCTGGCCGAACGCGCGGGCGACCGCCTCGCCAACCGCTCCGTGCTGTTCGACGACCGCGGCGCAACGGTTGCCGAGTACGACAAGATCCACATGTTCGACGCCGAGATCGGGAGCGGCGAATCGTATCGCGAATCGGCGTCCTACCGGCCCGGCGAGGCGGCCGTTCTGGCGCCGACGCCGTGGGGCGCGCTCGGCATGACGGTCTGCTACGACTTGCGTTTTCCCGCGCTCTACCGCGCGCTTGCGCAGGCGGGCGCGGTCATGCTCGCGGTTCCGTCGGCGTTTACGGTCCCTACCGGGCGCGCCCATTGGCATGCGCTGTTGCGCGCGCGGGCGATCGAAACGGGCTGTTTCGTGTTGGCGGCGGCGCAGTGCGGCGTTCATTACGGCGCGCGCGCCACTTACGGCCACAGCCTGGTCGTCGGGCCGTGGGGCGAGGTGTTGGCCGATGGCGGCGCCGGGCCGGGCGTGGTTTACGCCGACATCGACATTGCGGAATGCGCGCGCGTCCGCGCCCGGCTCCCGAGCCTCTCGCACGACCGGCCCTGGGCCGCGCCGGCGCGGGCGGGCGCCGCGCCATTCGGATAGCGGCGCGCGACGATGGATTCGCTCGACGTCCGGCGGATGCTCGGGGAGCCGGAGTTCTCCGGGGGCCAGCGGTATTATCGCGACGGCAAGGTCGTTTCGGCGAGGTTTCGGTCGCGCAACACGGTAGAGGGGGCGGTGTCGGGCGGCGGCGGGCAGCGCTACCGGCAGTCCATCTCCATCGAGTTCTCGCCCGCCGGCCTGCCGCGCGCGGTTTACGGCGAGTGCTCGTGCCCGGTGGGCTACAATTGCAAGCATGTCGCGGCGGCGCTCCTGGCGGCGGGGCGGGACGGCATGGACACGGAGGACGGTCTGCCATCGCGGGTGGAACTTTGGCTCGCGCGGGTGAGCGAAGGGGCGGAGCTCGAGCGCCTCCGCGCGGCGCGCCCCGAGCCCGGCGGGGACCTGTTTCCGGAAACCCGCGCGACCGAGCGCCTGTTCTATGTGTTCCGGACCGACGCCGACGGCCGCGCGGAAATCATGCCCACGCGGGTTTATGTTAAAAAGGACGGAGAGCTCGGCGTCAACACAAAGGAATACAGGCATTTCGCCGCGCAGCCGACCGCGGCTTTTCTCGCCGCCGCCGACATCGGCATTCTCGCGAAACTTGCCCACTACTCCGTTTCGGTCTCCCCGCGCCGGTATGTGTGGCCCGAGGGCGCGGAGCTGCGGGCGCTGTTGCGCGAAACCGCCGCCACCGGGCGGGCGCGGGCGCTCGACGCCAGGGGCGCCGAGATCCGCTGGGGCGGCCCGAAGCGCCTGCGTCTCGAATGGGAGGCGACGGAAACGGGCGGCCAGCGCCTGCGCGCGTTCGACTCCGATGACCGCCCTTTCCCCGTCCTGCCGTTTCCATCTCCGGTCTATATCGACCCGGAGAGCGGCGCCATGGGGCCGGCGGAAACCGGCGTGCCCGACCGGCTGGCGAGCGCGCTTGCCGGGGCCCCCGAAGTTCCGCCCGCGGCCGTCGCGAAAGTGGCGGCGGTACTGGGCCGGGCGGGCGGCGCGCGCCTTCCGGCCCCGCGTTCGCTGGCGTTCGAGCGCATAACCGGCGCCGCGCCGCGCGCCGTCCTGACGCTCTACGGGGCGCAATTCGAGCCGAACCTCAATCCGCAGTCCCGGCGTTTCTCTTCCGACGGCGGCGCGCCGCTCGTTTGGCCTTGCGCGCGGCTCGCGGTTTCCTACGAAGGCGCGCCCGAGACGCGGCGGCCCGGCAAAGGCGGCGACATACGGATTTTCAGGGACGGCCGCGCGACCGTCATCGAGCGCGACCGCGATGCCGAGCGCCGGCTGGCCTCGCTGCTCGACGACCACGCCGCCGTTCACGGCGGCGAGCCGGCGGCCGCGTTTCGCGGCGGCGCGCCGCGGCAGGCGCGCGCAGCCGACATTGTGTTTTCGCCGATAGAGCCGGGCGCTCCCGACCCCGACGCCGCGGCGATCGATTTCGCGCACGAGGCCGTCCCCGCGCTCCGTGGCGAGGGCTGGACGGTTAACGTGGAAGACAGTTGGCCGTTCCGCCTCTACGACGGCCCGGTGTCGTTTCACGCCGGCGTCGAGAAGTCCGGCATCGACTGGTTTTCCGTCTCCCTGAACCTGCGGGCCGGGGATCGCGAGCTCGACGCCACGGCGCTCGTCGCCTCGATTCTCGAGCGCCTCCCGCTCGACGCGGCGGGCGAACTGGGGGAAAAATTCGCCGTCGAGGAGTTTTTGGCGGAAACGATGTTCTATCCCGCGCTCGCCGACGGTACGCGCGTGCCGATAACGGGCGAGGCGCTGGCGCCGTTCGTGACCGCGTTTCTCGAGACCCACGGTCTCGCGGGCTTTCACGAGGCCGATTCGGCCCGGGCGGCCGCGCTTGCGGAGGCGCTCGAGGGCTGCGGCGTTCCCTGGGAAGGAGGGGAGGAGATACTCGCGCTGGGGCGGCGGCTGCGCGCGCTGGCCGCCGCGCCCGAGGCCGCGCCGCCCGCCGCCCTGCGCGGCGAGCTCCGGCCCTATCAGCGCACGGGCTACGGCTGGCTGCGCGCGTTGTTCGAAAGCGGTTTCGGCGGCGTGCTCGCCGACGACATGGGCCTCGGCAAGACCGTGCAGGCGCTGGCGCTTCTGTTGCGCCGCCACATCGAGGAAAAATCCGACCGCCCCAGCATACTGGTCGCGCCGACGAGCCTGCTCGGCAATTGGCAGCGCGAAGCCGCGCGTTTCGCGCCCGATTTGTCCGTCCTGCCGCTGCGCGGGCCCGACCGCAAGAGCCGGTTCGCGGAAATCCCGAACCATCACCTTGTCATCACGACCTATCCGCTGATCCGCCGCGACAGCGAGGCGCTGTGCGCCCATGAATACGACCTCGCCCTGCTCGACGAGGCGCAGGCGGCGAAAAACCCCGCCTCCGCCGTGGCGAAGCGCATCCGCGACATCCGCGCGCGCCATCGGGTGGCCCTGACCGGCACGCCGATGGAAAACAACCTGCTCGAGCTCTGGTCGCTTTTCGACTGGTCGATACCGGGCTTTTTGGGCAACCGCCGCAATTTTACCCGGACCTTCCGCACGCCCATCGAGAAGCGCGGCGACGAGACGAAGCGGCGCCTGCTCGCGGCGCGCCTCAAGCCGTTCATGCTGCGCCGCACCAAGGACGAGGTGGCCGCCGATTTGCCGCCCCGGACGGAGATCGACGAGATCGTTCCGCTCTCCGCCGACCAGCGCGCGCTTTACGAAGCCATCCGCGCCTCAATGGACCGGCGCGTGCGCGAGGCCATCCGCTCGCGGGGCATTGGCCGCGCGCGCATTACGATACTCGACGCGCTGCTGAAACTGCGCCAGGTCTGCTGCGATCCGCGCCTCGTGAAACTGACCGCCGCGCGGAGGACGAAGGGCAGCGCAAAGCGCGCAAGGCTCGGCGAGTTGCTCGACGAGCTGATGGCGGAGGGGCGCAAGGTTCTGGTGTTTTCGCAGTTCGTGGAAATGCTGCGCCTGATCGAGGCCGATGTGCGCGAGCGCGGCTGGGACTACGCCATGCTGCACGGCGCCACGGCGGAACGCGACGACGAAATCGCGAAGTTCCAAAACGGCTCCGCGCCGCTGTTCCTGATCAGCCTGAAGGCGGGGGGCGTCGGCCTCAACCTCACCGCCGCGGATACGGTGATTCTCTACGATCCGTGGTGGAACCCCGCGGTCGAGCGCCAGGCGATGGACCGCGCGCACCGCATCGGCCAGGACAAGCCCGTGTTCGTGCGCCGTCTGATCGCCGAGCGCTCGGTGGAAGCCTCGATTCGCGAATTGCAGGCGCGCAAGCAGGCGGTCGCCGACGCGCTGTTCGAAGGCGGCGGCAAGGCGACGCTGGCGTTGACCGACGAAGACATCGACGCGCTGCTCGCGCCGATCGCGTAGGCGCGGACCGCCTGGGCGCGGGGGCGTCCCCGCCCGCGCGTTTCCGCGCGGCGCGGCGGCGAGCGGGCGGGGCGTTGCGGGAATTTGCGGGGCTCCGCCGGGCTGCGCGCCGCGGGTGCGAACTTCCCGGGTGCGCGGGCGTCTCGCCCGCATGTCTCGATCGCCGCGAACGCCGGCGGGACGGGCGTTGCGGGAATTTGCGGGGCTCCGCCGGGCTCCGCGCCGCGGGGGCGAGCTTCCCGGGTGCGCGGGCGTCTCGCCCGCATGTCTCGATCGCCGCGCCCGCCGGCGGGACGGGCGTTGCGACCGCTCCACCCCGCCAACGCCGCCCCGCGCGGAAACGTGCGGGCGGGGACGCCCGCGCACCCGGGAAGTCCGCGCCTTCGGCGCGATTTCCGGGGGAAGCGCGACCCCGCCCCGCGTTGCAACCGCAACGAACGCCAGCGGGGAAGCCCGGCGGGCGCCCCTCTCCTTCAGTTAATGTCGTTGGCGAGGCCGATGTCGGCGCAGCCGCCGGAGCTCACGGTGCTTCCGGAGCTGACGCACGAGGGGAACGAGCCGGCGGTGCTCAACGTCCCGGCGCTGCTCACGGAGTTGCCGCCGCTGACGCCGACGAGGTCGACGTCGTCGAGCGCGGCGTTGGGGTCGGGCGGCATGACGAAGTGGACGATCTCGTCGGTATCGGCGACGACGCGGACCTCGGCTTCCGGCGGCAGCGCCTCCAGCCCCGGAATCGAGACCTCGGCGCGGGCGTCGCCGGCTTCGAGCCGTTGGCGCAGGCGCTCGTCGCCGCGGTAGCGAACGGCCAGCGCGTCGAGCCGCTCCGCGCGGACGCGGAGCCGTTCGCCGTCGATGTTCAAGTCATTGCGGGTCATTGTGCGGTACTCCCTTGATGCAGGCGCCGCGCGCCGTGTTCGTCAGGGCGCGGCGGAGCTGGCGCTGCCCAGCGTGCCCAGGGTGGAAGGCGCGGTGGAGCAGCCGATGGTGCCGGCGCTGCCGACGCTGCCCATCGTGCTGGCGTTCGCGCCGCCGGCGACGACGCCGAGCGATTCGTCTTCCAGTTCGATGTTCGGGTCCGGCGGCAGGATGAAGTGGAACGTCTCGTCGTCGTTGGCGCGCACGCTGACGCGGGCGCCGGGTGCGGGCGTGAGGCCGACATCGACCATGAGGCCGGAGATCGCGCGGTTGTCGCCGGCGTCGATGCGCGTGCGCCACGACGCGTCGTCGCGGTAGCGCTGCGCGGCGTTTTGCCAGGCCCGCCACTCGGGAGCGCTCTCGAGGCCGGGCGCGGCCTGGGGGGTATCGGGGAATTGCATGGTTTTTCCTTTCCTTTAGTCCCGGCTGGCGGCCGAGCCGAGGGTCGAGGCGCTGCCGACGCTGGAGACGCACGAAGGGAAGCTGCTTGCGGTGCTGTTGGATCCGACGGTGCTGGCGGTGCTTGCCCGCCCGCCCGACACGGGTTCGAGCATGTGGTCGGACAGATCGGCGTTGGGGTCGGGGGGGAAGGCGAACCACATGGTGTCGCCGGTGTTCGAGACGACGCGGAACTCGACGTTTTCAGGAGCGGGCGCTCCCATTTCGACGAGCGCCGCGCGCGGGTCGGCTTCGAGGCGCCGGCGGAGTTCCGGGTCGGCGGCGAGCCGGGCGCCGAGGCGCAGGATCCCGGCGGCGGCCGCGCGGTTTTCGGGAGTCGATTCGTTCGGGTTCATGGTTTTTCCTCCGGCTAGTTGGCGACCGAGCCGAGGCTTCCGGCGCTGCTGGCGGTGCCCCAGCACGAAGGTACGGTGCTTGCGCAGCCGACGGTGCCGACGCTGCTGGCGGAGCTCGCGGCGCCGCCCGACACCGCCGCGAGCATGTCGTCGGACAGTTCGGCGTTGGGGTCGGGAGGGAAGGCGATCCAGGTGGTGTCATCGGTGTTCGAGACGACGCGAAACTCGACGTTTTCGGGAACGGGGGTCCCCATTCCCGTAAGCGCCGCACGCGGGTCGGCTTCGAGGCGCCGGCGGAGTTGCGGGTCGATGGCGAGCCGCGCGCCGGCGCGGAGGATTCCGCGCGCGAATTCGAGCGGTTTTTGTCGTTCCCGCTCTTGCGGCTTGTGGAATTCGTGCGGTTTCATGGTATTGTCTCCCGCGATGGGGTTGCCCTGTTACGGGGGTAGGGCAACACTGCCACGGGGGGGGGGGGGGCTGGAGTCAAGCTCCGTACGCACGCAAACCGGAAAAAATTTCGCGGCGGCGGATTGGTGCAATTCGCTTCTAAATTGTCCGCGCCGCAAGCGCGTTCGCGGGCGTCTCGCCCGCATGTCTCGATAACCGCGAACGCCGGCGGGCGGAGCGCAACGATCGCGCCCTCGTCGGCAACATCGCGCCTTGCGCCAACGTGCGGGCAGGATGCCCGCGGTCCCGGGCCCCGCCTTCGGCGGGGTTTTATGTTGCAAGTGACATGCAATTGCATGTATGATTGGGGCGGCCGCGCGGGCGGCGGTTGACGGGAGGAACCAGCGATGCGATTCGCGACGATATGCGCGGCGCTCGGCGCGGCGGCGATGGCCGCGGGCGGCGCGGCGGCGGAAGGGGTCAACGTCTATTCGGCGCGCAAGGAGGCGCTGATCCGGCCCCTGCTCGACATGTTCACGGCCGAGACGGGCGTCGAGGTCCGCCTCGTCGCGGGCGGCGCCGGGCAGCTGCACGAGCGGCTGCGCGCCGAGGGGCGCAACAGCCCCGCCGATCTGTTTCTCACCGTCGATGCGGGCAATCTGCACCGCGCCCGGCTCGCGGGCCTGCTCCAGCCCGTGCGCTCGGCGGCGCTGGAGGCGGCGGTTCCTTCCCGCTGGCGCGACCCCGGCGGCTACTGGTTCGGCCTGAGCCTGCGCGCGCGCATCCTGATCCATGCGCCGGACCGCGTTCCGGCAAGCGCGCTCTCAACCTACGAAGCGCTGGCGGACCCCGAATGGGAGGGGCGGATACTCGTGCGCTCCTCGAGCAACATCTATAACCAGTCGCTGATTGCGTCGATGATCGCCGCGCTCGGCGCGCAAGCGGCGGAAGAGTGGGCGCGCGGCCTGGTGGCCAACCTGGCGCGCTCGCCGAAAGGCGGCGACCGCGACCAAATCCGCGCCGTCGCGGCGGGCGAAGGCGATATCGCCATCGCCAACACGTATTATTACGGCGCGCTGGCGGCGTCGGACGATCCGGACGACCGCGCGGTCGCGGCGGCCGTCGCGCCGTTCTTCCCGAATCAGGAGGGCCGCGGCGCGCACGTTAACGTGTCCGGCGCCGGCGTGTGCGCGCATGCGCCGAACCGCGGCAACGCGGTCGCGCTGCTCGAATGGCTCGCCGGCCCGCGGGCGCAGGAGGCGTTCGCCGCGCTCAACCACGAGATCCCGGTGCGCGGCGGCGTTGCGCTCTCTCCCATCGTCGCGGGCTGGGGCGCGTTCGGGATGGACGCGCTGCCGCTTGCCGTGCTGGGCGAGCGCAACCGCGAGGCGATCGAACTGGCAGATCGCGCCGGCTGGCGCTGACCCGGGCTTCCCGCCCGGAAGCGCCGGCGCCCTCGCCGGCATGCGCCCGGCGCAACGATGCGATTGATTCCCTCGCGCGCGGGGGCGTTCGCCGTCGCGCCGGCGTTCGCGGCCATGCTCGCGGCCGCGCCGGTCGTCGTGGTCTTCGCGCATCTGTTCGTGCCTTCGGGCGGCATATGGCCGCACCTGGTCGATACGGTGCTGGCGCGCTATGCCGCCAACACCGCGGGTTTGCTTCTCGGCGTCGGCGCGGGGGTTTTCGTCGTCGGCGCGGGAACGGCGTGGCTTTGCGCCATGTGCCGGTTTCCGGGCCGCGGCGTGCTGGAATGGGCGCTGCTGCTGCCGCTCGCGCTGCCGGCGTGGGCGGGCGCCTATGCCTATGCGGGCATGCTCGACTATGCGGGGCCGGTTCAATCGGCGCTGCGCGCGTGGTTCGGCTGGGGGCGCGGGGACTACCGGTTTCCCGAGATCCGCTCGCTCGGCGGCGCGGCGGCGGTGATGACGTTCGTGCTCTATCCTTACGTTTATCTGTTGGCGCGGACGGCGTTTCTTTCGCAGCCCGCCGGGGCGCTGGAGATCGGGCGCACCCTGGGCGTCGGCGCGTGGCGGAGTTTCGCCGCGGTCGCCGTGCCGCTCGCGCGCCCCGCGCTCGCCGGCGGCGTGGCGCTGGCGCTCATGGAGGCGCTGAGCGATTTCGGGACGGTGGGCTATTACGGCGTCGATACCTTCACGGTCGGCATCTATCGCACGTGGTTCGCGCTGGGCGACGTTGCCGCGGCGGCGCAGCTGTCGGCTGTGTTGCTGATCGTGGTGTTCGCGGTGCTCGGCGCGGAGCAGCTGTCGCGCGGCGGCGCGCGCTATCGCCGCGACGCCCGGCGCGCGGGGCGGCCGCCGGCATACCGGCTTCGCGGCGCGCGCGCGGCGCTGGCGGCGGCGGCGTGCGCGGCGCCGCTGGCGCTCGGTTTTCTCATCCCCGCCGGGCAGCTGGCCGCGTGGACGCTGGAGCGCTGGCGCGCGCAAGCGGATTCCGCCTTTGCCGCGCTGGCGGGAACGAGCCTCATGCTCGCGGCGATCGCCGCCGTGCTCGCCACGGCGCTCGCCCTGGCGATCGGCTACGCGATCCGCCTCGGCGCCGGGCCGGCGGCGCGCGCCGCGAAGCGCATCGCCGGGCTGGGATACGCCGTGCCGGGGTCGGCGATGGCGGTGGGCGTGCTTCTGCCGCTGGCGTGGCTCGACAACCGGATCGACGAGCTGGCGCGCGCGTGGCTCGGCGTTTCCACCGGCCTGTTGTTCACCGGCGGGATCGCGGCGCTCGTGTTCGCCTATCTCGTGCGTTTTTTGGCGGTCGCCATGAACGCGGTCGATTCGGCGTTCGCGCGCGTCGATACGCATATGGACGACGCGGCGCGCGCGCTGGGCGCGGGGCCGGGCGGGGTCTTGCGCCGCGTGCATCTGCCGCTGCTGCGCGGCGGGCTTTTCACGGCCGCGCTGCTGGTGTTCGTGGATACGATGAAGGAGCTTCCGGCGACGATGATATTGCGCCCGTTCGATCTGAACACGCTGGCGGTGCGCGCCTGGGAGCTGGCGGCGGACGAGCGGCTTGCCGACGCGGCACCGGCCGCGCTCGCCATCGTCGCCGCGGGGCTGCTTCCGGTCATCGTGCTGAGCCGCGCCATCGCGCGCGGCGCGCCATGACGCCATGACTCCATCCGGCGCCGGGCTCGTTATCGAGGGCCTTTGGCACAGTTACGGCAAGCTGAGCGCGGTGGAGAACGTGTCGCTGGCGGTCGGGCCCGGCGAGGTCGTCGCGCTGCTCGGGCCGTCGGGCTGCGGCAAATCGACCGTGCTGCGGCTGGCGGCGGGGCTGGAGACCCTGCTGCGCGGGCGCATCGCCGTCGGGGGGCGGGAGGTCGCGGCGCCGGGGCGCGCGCTGCCGCCCGAGGCGCGGTCGGTCGGCATGATGTTTCAGGATTTCGCGCTGTTTCCGCATCTCACCGTGGCGCGCAACGCGGCGTTCGGTTTGCGGCGGCTTGCGCCGGCGGCGCGCCGCCTCGCGGCGCGCGCGGCGCTCGAGCGCGTCGGCCTCGCGGCGCGCGCCGGCGATTATCCGCACATGCTGTCGGGCGGCGAGCAGCAGCGCGCGGCGCTCGCCCGCGCGCTGGCGCCGGCGCCGCGCGCCATGCTGCTCGACGAACCCTTCTCGAGCCTGGACCCCGCCTTGCGCGACCGCGTGCGCGATGCGGCGCTGGACATATTGCGCGAGGCGGGCGCGCCGGTGCTGATGGTCACGCACGATCCGCGCGAGGCCATGCTGGCGGCGGACCGCATTGCCTTCATGCACGGCGGGCGGATACGCCAGCAAGGGCCGCCCGAGACGCTTTACCGCGCGCCGGCCGATGCGCTTTGCGCGACGTTTTTGGGCGAGGCGCAGCGTTTCGACGGCGTGGCGCGCGGCGGGCGCGCCGACACGCCGCTCGGCGCGGTCGCCGCGCCCGGCATTCCCGACGGCGCGCCGGTCGAGATACTGATCCGCCCCGAGGGCGTGAGGCTCGGCGCCGAGGCGGGCGCGCCGGCGGTTGTGCGCGCGGTGCGCGGCCTGGGCGCCGGCGCGCTCAGCGTGCTGGCGCTCGACGGCGGGGCCGAAGCGCGGGCGTGGACGCCGTGGGCCGACGCGCCCGCGGCCGGGTCGCGGGTGCGAGCCGCGGTCGGCGGCGAGCTGGCGTTTGTATTTCCGGCCCGCGGCCGTTAGAATGGGCGGCGCAACCGGCGGGCGGGGCCGCCGCCGGCCGAACGCGACCGCCGGTTTCGACGAGCCCCGCCGGCGTTGGAGGAGAACCCATGAGCATCGGTATTTGGCAGATCGTTTTGATTTTGGTCATCGTCCTGATCCTGTTCGGCGCGGGCAAGCTGCCGCGGGTGATGGGCGATGTCGCCAAGGGCGTCAAAAGCTTCAAGGCCGGTCTGAAGGAGGGCGAAGAGCCCGAGGGCGAGCCGGCGGCCGCCGGCGCCGCCGCCGCGCGCGAGACGCCGCGCGTCGAGCCCGCCGAGGCCGCGAAAGCCGAGACCAAGGCCGACGAGGCCGCGAAGACCTGAGCCGGGCGCGCGCCGGAACGGGCGCGGCAGCCGGACGGCCGGCGGAGGGCGCGCTTCATGCTCGACATCGGGTGGAGCGAAATGGCGATCATCGCCGTGGTCGCTCTTTTCGTCATCGGCCCGCGGGAGCTGCCGCGCATGTTGCGCGCCATCGGCCATTACGCCGCGAAAATCCGCGGCCTGGCGCGCGAGTTCCAGCAGGGCATCGACGAGGCGGTGCGCGAGTCGGAGCTCGACGAAGTGAAGAAGCAGATCGAGTCGGCGCAGAAGCTCGACGTCGGCAAGGCCATCCAGAACACGGTCGATCCGGAGCGCCGCATCGACCGGGCGATGGATTTCTCGGGCGCCGAGGCGGCCGCGCGCCCGAACGCCGCGCAACCGGCGCCCACTGCTGCGGAGGACGCGCCGGGCGCCGCGGCGCAACCCGCCGCCGGGGATTCCGCGCAAGGCGCGGCGCAGCCGCCGGAAACGTCCGAGGCGGCGGGGGCCGAGGCGGAGCCGGAGCGCGAGGCCGCCGCCGCGCCGCCGCGCGCCGCGCCGCGCCGAGCTCAGGGCATGGCGTCGATGGCGGCGGCCGCCGCCGCGCCGCGCAAGGCCGCCGCCCCGCCCGCCGAAACCGAAACGACCGGCGCCGGCGCATAGGCGCGGCGCATAAACGATGCCTCGATTCGCGAATCGCATGTACGGAAGACCGGGGCGCCGCCGCGCCGAGGGCGCGGACTGCCCGGGAACGCGGGCGTCCCCGCCCGCACGTCTCGACCGATCTCCAATGTCGGCGGGAAGGGCGCGGCGACCGCCCCGCCTCGCGCGCATCGCGCCGCGCGGAAACGTGCGGGCGAGACGCCCGCGCACCCGGGAAGCGCGCCGCGCCGAAGGCGCGGCGGCGGCCGAAGCCGCCGCGCGAGACATGCAGCCCGTGTACGGACGATTCGCGAGTTGAGCCCGGACGATGGCCGATGTCTCCCGCGACGACGTGGAAGCGTCGAAGGCGCCGCTGATCGATCACCTCATCGAACTGCGCGACCGGCTCAAATGGTCGGTCGCGGCGCTGCTGGTCGCTTTCGTGCTGTGTTTCGTCGTTACCGAAGACTATCTCTATCCGTTCCTCGTCGCGCCGCTCTACGACATCTACGTCTCGCTGGGCGTCGAAAACCCGCGCATGATCTATACGGCGCTGCACGAGGCGTTCTTCACCTACATGAAGCTCGCGTTCTATGCGGCGCTGTTCGTTTCGTTCCCCATCATGGCGAACCAGCTCTGGAAGTTCATCGCTCCGGGGCTGTACCGCCACGAGAAGCGCGCGTTTCTGCCTTTTATTCTCGCGACGCCGATGCTGTTCACCACCGGCGCGGCGCTCGTCTATTACCTGATCCTGCCGCTGGCGTGGCGGTTTTTCATCGGCTTTCAGACCACCGGGGCCGAGGGCACGCTGGCCATCGAGCTCGAGGCGAAGGTCAACGAATATCTTGCGTTGGTAATCAAGCTCATGTTCGCGTTCGGCATCGCGTTCCAGCTGCCGGTGGCGCTCACGCTGATGGCGCGCGCCGGGCTGGTGACGGCGAAAGGCCTCGCGGCGCGGCGCAAGTACTCCATCGTCATCGCCTTCGCCGCCGCGGCGCTGCTCACGCCGCCGGATCTCATCAGCCAGATCGGCCTCGGCATCCCGATCATCCTGCTTTACGAAGTGTCGATCTGGCTCGCGCGGGCGGCGGAGCGCAAGCGCGCGGCGCGCGAGGCGGCGGAAGACGCCGATCTCGAACGGCGGCTGGCCGGCGGCGAGAGCGGCGGTGCCGACGCGGGGCCGGATATCGAAGACATCGACGACGAAACCGACTTCAACCTGACCCGTTAGCGGCGCCGGCCATGTTCGATATCCGAACCGTTCGCGACGACCCCGCGGCGTTCGACGCCGACATGGCGCGGCGGGGGCTCGCTCCCCAAGCGGAGGATCTGTTGGCGCTCGACGGCGCGCGCCGGCGCCGCATCGGCGAGCTTGAGGCCATGCGCGCCGAACATAAGGCGGCGGCGCGGCGCATCGGCGCCGCCCGCGTCCGCGGCGAGTTGGCCAAGGTCATCGCCGAAGCGTTCGCCACCGAAGAGGCCGCCGCCCTGAAGACGCGCCTGCATGAGGCCGAGAGCGATGTGCGCGCCCGCGAGGCCGCCCTTGCCGAGGCCATGCACGGCCTGCCCAACCGCCCCGCCGCCGATGTGCCCGACGGCGCCGACGACAGCGCCAATGTCGAGATCCGGCGCGGCGGCGCGCCGCGCGCTTTCGATTTCGCGCCGCGCCCGCATTACGAAATCGGCGAGGCGCTGGGGCAGATGGATTTCGAGCGCGCGGCGGCGATGTCCGGCGCGCGGTTCGTGGCGCTCCAGGGCCCGCTTGCGCGCCTGCACCGCGCGCTGGGGCAGTTCATGCTCGATCTGCAAACCGGCGAGCACGGCTATCTCGAGGTCGCGCCGCCCTTCATGGTGCGCGAGCAGGCGCTGTTCGGAACCGGCCAGCTGCCGAAATTCGCCGACGACAATTTCGTCACCGCGGACGGCTACTGGTTGATCCCCACGGCGGAGGTTCCGCTGACGAACATGGCGCGCGGGCGCGTGCTCGACGAGGCCGCGCTGCCGATGCGCCTTGCCGCGCACACCCCGTGCTTTCGCGCCGAGGCGGGGGCCGCCGGCAAGGACACGCGCGGCATGGTGCGCCTGCACCAGTTCGAGAAGGTGGAGCTCGTGTCCATCGCCGCCCCCGGCGGCGCGGCGGGCGAGCTCGAGCGCATGACCGGCTGCGCGGAAGAGGCGCTCAGGCGCCTGGAGCTGCCTTGGCGCGCGGTGCTGCTGAGCGCCGGCGATATGGGGTTTTCCGCGCGCAAGACTTACGATCTCGAGGTCTGGCTGCCGGGGCAGAACGCCTGGCGCGAGATTTCGAGCTGTTCGGACTGCGGCGATTTTCAGGCCCGGCGCATGAACGCGCGCTACCGCCCCGCCGCCGGCGGCGCGCCGCGCTTCGTGCATACGCTCAACGGCTCCGGCCTCGCCGTCGGCCGCGCCCTCGTTGCGGTTGTGGAGAATTTCCAGAACGCCGACGGGAGCGTGACCGTCCCCGACGCGCTGCGGCCGTGGATGGGAGGCCGCGCGCGCATCGCCGCGGAATAGGGGCGTCCCCGCCCGCACGTTGGCGCGGGGCGCGGCGCCCGGCGGGGAAGCGCGAGCAGTCGCCACCCCTCATCATGGCGGCCTTCGGCGCGGTGGAGACGTGCGGGCGAGACGCCCGCGCACCCAGGCCCCGCCTTCGGCGGGGTTGCGACGCGCGCTTTCCTGCCAACGCCGCGTTGTGCGGAAACGTGCGGGCAGGATGCCCGCGGTCCCGGGCCCCGCCTTCGGCGGGGTTGCGACACGCGCGCTTTCCTGCCAACGCCGCATTGTGCGGAAACGTGCGGGCAGGATGCCCGCGGTCCCGGGCCCCGCCTTCGGCGGGGTTGCGACGCGCGCGCGCTTGCCGGGGCGGGCCGGCCGCCTAACGTACTTACCAGTGTCGATTTTCTCCGGCGCCGGAAGCGGCGAAGCGAAGGGCCTCATGACGACATCCCGGCAACAGCGCAACCGCCGCCCGCGCTCCGCCGCGCCGGCGGCGCGCATCGGATAGCCCCCGCCATGGCCACCGCCCTCGACCGCGCCCGTCTGATCCTGAGCCTGCGCCGCTCGGGCATGACCGACCCGGACGTTCTCGGCGCGCTCGAATCCGTGCCGCGCGAAATGTTCGTCTCCGGCGAGTTCGCCGCGCGCGCCTACGACGACGCGCCGCTGCCCATCGAGTGCGGGCAGACCATCAGCCAGCCCACGGTCGTCGCCTGGATGACCTCGGCGCTCGACCTCGACAGGGGCGTCAACGCGCTGGAGATCGGTACGGGCTCGGGCTACCACGCGGCCGTTCTCGCGCGGCTGTGCGGGCGCGTCTATACGATCGAGCGCCACCGTCCGCTGGCCAAATTGGCGCGCGCGCGGTTCGAGGCGCTGGGCCTGCACAACGTCACGCCGCGCATCGGCGATGGCACGGCGGGCTGGCCCGAACTGGCGCCGTTCCAGCGCATTCTCGTCACCGCCGCCGCGCCCGCGCCGCCGCCCGCGCTGCTCGACCAGCTCGCCGCCGGCGGAACGATGATCATGCCCGTCGGCGAGCCCGACGGCGAGCAAAGCCTTGTCCGCATCGTCCGAACGCCGGACGGACTCCACGAAACCCGTCTTTTCGGGGTGCGTTTCGTACCCCTCGTCGCCAGGGAGGCCGCCGCATGAAGACCCCCGCCATCGCCGCGACCGCCGCTGTCTGCGCGTCGCTCCTTGTTCTTTCCGGGTGCCTCAAGCCGCCGCCGGTTTCCGGTCCGCGCGCCCGGCCCGCCGCCGTCGAGCCGGCCCCCGCCGGGGCCGGAAAAATCGTCGTCGCGCGCGGCGACACGTTAAACGTCATCGCGCGGCGCACCGGCGCGCCGGTCGAAACGCTCGTCGCCGCCAACGGCCTCGCGCCGCCCTATACGGTGTATCCGGGCCAGGTGCTCGCGCTGAGCGCGCCGGCCGCGCCGGCGCCGGCGCATACCGTCCGCACGCCGCCGTTCGGCGCCGACGCGGGGCGGACCGCCGTGGAAGACGGCGTCTATACGGTCGCGCCGGGCGATACGTTGTTTGCGCTGGCGCGGCGCCTCGGCGTCTCCTTCGGCGAGCTGAGCCGCGCCAACGGGCTGGCGGAACCGTATCTCATCCGCGCCGGGCAGCGTCTGCGCGTTCCCGGCGCGTGGGAGCCGACGCGGCCGGCGGAGAGCCGGCCGCCGGTCGCGGTGGCGGCCCTGCCGCCGCCCGCCGCCGCGCCCGAACCCGCGACCGAGCCCGCCGCCGCCGCGCCGGCGCCCGCGCCCGCGCCCGAGCCGGAGCCCGCGCCGGTTTCCGCGCCGCGCCCGATTGCCGACATTCGCGCCGCGCCGCCGCCGCCGCCCGCCCCCCGGCCCGCGGTCGAGCGGGCCGCGGAGCCCGCCGCTGCGCCGGCGCCGATCCGGGTCGCGCAGCGCGTCGCGCGGCCGGGCGCCGAGCCGCAGGCCGCGCCCGCCGCGGCCCGCCGTTCCGGCGACGCGCGGCACGCCTTCCTGTGGCCGGTCGAGGGGGCGATTCTCAGCGGTTTCGGGCCGGGCGAGGGCGTCACCCGCAACGACGGCATCAACATCGCGGCGCAAAGCGGCGCGCCGGTGCGCGCGGCCGAAAGCGGCGTCGTCGTTTATGCCGGCAACGAACTGCGCGGCTACGGCAACCTGCTGTTGATCCGCCACGCCGGCGGCTGGACCTCGGCCTATGCCCACAACGCCGAGCTCATGGTGAAACGCGGCGCGGCGGTCGAGCGCGGCCAGGTCATCGCCCGCGTCGGCGCCACCGGCGGCGTCAGCCGCCCGCAAAGCCACTTCGAACTCCGCAAGGGAACCGAGGCGGTCGATCCGCTGAAGTACCTTGCGCCGCGCTGACAAAACCCTGCCGAAGGCGGGGTCCGGGACCGCGGGCATCCTGCCCGCACGTCGGCGGCCCGCACGAATGCCAGCGAGTGGGGCGCGACGCGCTTCCCGGGTGCGCGGGCGTCTCGATGCCGGCGTGGACGCCGGCGCACCCGGATTGGGGCGCTTTCCGGCGCCAGGCGTCTCGCCCGCACGTCTCAACGCTGCGGGCGGCGGGGAGCGAGGGGCGGCGGTCGCGCTTTCCCGCCGGCGCCGCGCCCTGCGGAAACGTGCGGGCAGGATGCCCGCGGTCCCGGGCCCCGCCTTCGGCGGGGTTGTCGTGTGCGCGGGCGCCCGGGAAGCTTGCGCCTTCGGCGCGCGGCGGCAGCCGCCTCCTTCTTCAGTTGCCGAGGCCGATATCGGCGCAGCCGCCGGAGCTCGCGGTGCTTCCGGAGCTGACGCAGGAGGGGAACGAGCCGAGGGTGCCCAACGTCGCGGCGGTGCTCACGGAGTTTCCGCCGCTGACGCCGACGAGGTCGACGTCGTCGAGCGCGGCGTTGGGGTCGGGCGGCATGACGAAGTGGACGATCTCGCCGGTATCGGCGACGACGCGGACCTCGGCTTCCGGCGGCAGTTCCTCCAGCCCCGGAATCGAGACCTCGGCGCGGGCGTCGCCGGCTTCGAGCCGTTGGCGCAGGCGCTCGTCGCCGCGGTAGCGAACGGCCAACGCGTCGAGCCGTTCCGCCCGGGCGCGGAGCCGTTCGCTGCCGATGTTCAAGACATTGTCGTTCATTGTGCGGTACTCCCTTGTTGCGGGCGCCGCGCCGTGTTCGTTACGGCGCGGCGGAGCTGACGCAGCCCGCCGAGCCCAAGGTCGAAGGCACGGTGGAGCAGCCGATGGTGCCGGCGCTGCCGATGCTGCCGAGCGTGCTGGCGTTCGCGCCGCCGACGATGCCGCCGAGCGATTCGTCCGCCAGTTCGATGTTCGGGTCCGGCGGCAGGATGAAGTGGAACGTCTCGTCGTCGTTGGCGCGCACGCTGACGCGGGCGCCGGGGGCGGGCGCGAGGCCGACATCGACCATGAGGCCGGAGATCGCGCGGTTGTCGCCGGCGTCGATGCGCGCGCGCCACGGCGCGTCGGCGCGGTAGCGTTGCGCGGCGTTTTGCCAGGCGCGCCACTCGGGAGCGCTCGCGAGGCCGGGCATGGCCCGGACGGTATCGGGGGATTGCATGGCGTTTCCTTTCCTGTCAGCTGGCGACCGAGCCGACGCTGCTGGCGCTGCTGGCGCAGCCCCAGCACGACAGTACGCAGCTTGCGGTGCCGGCGGTGCCGACGCTGCTGGCGCTGCTTGCCCGCCCGCCCGACACCGGCGCGAGATCGTCGTCGGACAACTCCGCGTTGGGGTCGGGCGGGAAGGCGATCCAAGTGGTGTCATCGGTGTTCGAGACGACACGGAACTCGACGTTTTCGGGAATCGGCGTTCCCGTTCCCATCAGCACGGCGCGCGGATCGGTTTCGAGCCGCCGGCGGAGTTCCGGGTCGGCGGCGAGCCGGGCGCCGGCGCGCAGGATCCCGGCCGGGGATTCGAGCGGGTTTTGTCGTTCCCGCTCCTGCGCCTCGTGGACTTCGTGCAGTTTCATGGTATTGTCTCCCGCGATGGGGTTGCCCTGTTACGAGGGTAGGGCAACGTTGCCACGGGGGGGGGGGGGGCTGGAGTCAAGCTCCGTACGCACGCAAACCGGAAAAAATTTCGCGGCGGCGAATTGGTGCAATTCGCTTTGGAATTGCCTTGCTATCCGCGCCTGCGGCGCGCACTTCTTGTGTGCGCGGGCGTCCCGCCCGCGCGTTGCAACCGCAACCGCCGCCGGGCGGGGCGCGACGAACGCGCCCTTCCCGGCAATATCGCGCCTTGCGGAAACGTGCGGGCAGGATGCCCGCGGTCCCGGGCCCCGCCTTCGGCGGGGTTGCGTTTGCGCGGGCGGGGCGGGGCGGGTATCCTGGCGGCTGCGCGGCGCGGCGCCGCGGCGACATGCGGGAACGGAGACATGGCGACAGGAACGGTCAAGTGGTTCGACGCCGCCAAGGGGTATGGGTTCATCCGCCCCGACGACGGCGGCAAGGACGCCTTCGTTCACATATCCGCCGTCGAACGGGCGGGGCTGAGCGGGCTGGCGGAAGGGCAGAAGCTCGAATACGAACTCCAGCCGGGGCGCGACGGCCGCCTGGCCGCCGCGGATCTGAAGGCTATCGAATAACGCGCGGCGCGCCGAAGCCGCCGCCGCCCGGCGTTTCGACAACCACGGCGTCGCCGGCCGCGACGGCGGCGGTCGCCGCGTAAGCCAGCGTCTCGGCGCGCCCATCGGCGCGCAGGATGCGGTTGCGCCCCGGCGCGCCCGGCTTGCCGCCGGCGAGGCCGAACGGGCCGGCGCCGCGCCGGCTCGAGAGAATCGACAGGGTCATGGGTTCGAGAAAGCGGATGCGCCGCGCCGCGCCGTCGCCGCCGCGCCGCCGGCCCGCGCCGCCCGACCCGCGCCGCACGGCGAACTCCTCGAGCACCACCGGAAACCGCCATTCGAGCACTTCGGGGTCGGTCAGGCGCGAGTTCGTCATGTGGCTGTGAACCGCGCTGGCCCCGTCGAAATCCTCGCCGGCCCCGGTTCCGCCGCAGATCGTCTCGTAATACTGGTGGCGCGCATTGCCGAAGGTGAGGTTGTTCATCGTGCCCTGGGCGCCGGCCAAAACGCCGAGCGCGCCGTAGAGCGCGTTCGCCACCGCCTGGCTGGTCTCCACATTGCCCGCCACAACCGCCGCCGGATAGCGCGGATTCAGCATCGAGCCCTCCGGAATCGTCAGATCGAGCGGCTCCAGGCAGCCCTCGTTCAGCGGGATGCCGCCGCCCGCCAGCGTGCGGAAGACATAGAGCACCGCGGCGCGGCACACGGCGGCCGGCGCGTTGAAATTGTCGTTCGTCTGCGGCGAGGTTCCCGTGAAATCGACATGCGCGCGCCGCGCCGCGCGGTCCACGGTCACCGTCACATGGATCTGCGCGCCGTTGTCGAGCGGATAGACGAAGCCCCCGCCGCCCAGCGAATCGAGCGCGCGGCGCACCGATTCGGCCGCGTTGTCCTGCACATGGCCCATATAGGCCTGCACGACGTCAAGCCCGTAGCGCTCGATGGTGCGCGAGACTTCTTCCGCGCCCTTGGCGTTGGCGGCGATCTGCGCGCGCAGATCGGCCAGGTTCTGCTCCGGGTTGCGCGCCGGATGCGGCCCCGAGGCGAGCAGCGCGCGCATTTCGGCCTCGCGCATCCGGTCGCCCGAGACCAGCAGCGCGTTGTCGATCAACACGCCTTCGTCCTCGATAACGCGGCTTTCCGACGGCATCGATCCCGGCGTCAGGCCTCCGATATCCGCGTGGTGGCCGCGGCTGGCCACGTAAAACAGGATCGCCGCGCCGGCGCCGTCGAACACCGGCGTGACGACCGTCACATCGGGCAGATGCGTGCCGCCCGCATAAGGGGCGTTGAGGACGTAGGACTCGCCCGGGCGCTGCGAGGCGCCGCGGCGCGACGCGACGGCGCGCACGCTCTCGCCCATCGAGCCCAAGTGAACCGGCATGTGCGGCGCGTTCGCCACCAGCCGCCCGCGCGGGTCGAACACCGCGCACGAGAAATCCAGCCGTTCCTTGACGTTGACGGAGTGCGCCGTGTTCTCGAGCACGCTGCCCATCTGCTCGGCGATCGACATGAACAGGTTGTTGAAGATTTCGAGCATTACGGGATCGACATCGGTTCCCGGCGCGGCGCGGCGCGGGAGCGGGTCGCGGCG
Organism: Alphaproteobacteria bacterium; assembly: GCA_965201115.1. Lineage (GTDB taxonomy): Bacteria > Pseudomonadota > Alphaproteobacteria > UBA7887 > UBA7887 > JANQOH01. Next base: position 2,110,187 of record OZ241745.1, on the reverse strand, counting down.
CTCGACGATCAAGTGCCCGCGCGGCGTCACCCGCGCTTCCCATCCCGGCTCCACCACGGTGGTGGCGATGGCCTCGACGAGGATCGCGGGGCCGGCGATGCGCGTTCCCGGCGCCAGCGCCGCGCGGTCGTGGATCGGCGCCGGGCCGGCGCCGTGGATGTGCGATTCGCCCACCGGGGCGGGCGCGGCCGCGTCCCCGGCGGGCGGCAGTTCGGGGTCGGGAACGGCGTCGCCGGCGCCGATGGCCTCGACCTGCGCCGATTCGACGATCATGGGCCGGCCCGGGCTCGTGAAGCCGTAGCGGCGCCGATGCGCGTCCTCGAACGCCGCCGCCACCGAATCGAGCGGCCCGTGCTCGACCGCGAGGGTCGAATCGGTTCCCTCGTAGCGCACCGCGAGGCGCAAATGGGTCGATAGCCGCGCCGCGGGCACGCCCTGGCGCAAAACGGCCGCGCGGGCCTCGGCCGCCAGCGGCGCGAGCGCCGCCTCGACGGCCGCCTCCGACCCCGCCGCCAGCGGAACCTCCAGCGTGCGTTCGCGCAGCGCGCGCACATCCGCCAGCCCGATCCCGTAGGCCGAGAGCACGCCGGCAAGCGGGTGCAGGAACACCCGCGTCATGCCGAGCGCATCGGCCACGCGGCAGGCGTGCTGCCCCGCCGCAGCGCCGAAGCCCGCCAGCGCGCAGCGCGTCGCGTCGTGGCCGCGCCGCGTCGAGATGGTCTTGATCGCGTTGGCCATGTTGTCGATGGCGATACTCAGGAACCCCTCGGCCGCGTCGGCGGGCGAGCGGTCGTCGCCGGTCGCGGCGCGAATGTCCGCCGCCAGCGCGGCGAATTTCTCCGCCACCGCGGCGCGGTCGAGCGGCTCATCGCCGCCGGGGCCGAAGAGTTTGGGGAAGAACCCGGGGACCAGCCTGCCGAGCATGACGTTGCAGTCGGTCACCGTCAGCGGGCCGCCGCGGCGATAGCAGGCCGGGCCGGGGTCGGCGCCGGCCGAATCCGGCCCCACGCGGTAGCGCGCGCCGTCGAAATGCAGGATCGATCCGCCGCCCGCCGCGACCGTGTGAATGCGCATCATCGGCGCGCGAATGCGGGCGCCGGCCACGCTGTTGTCGAGCGTGCGCTCGAACGCGCCGTCGTAATACGAGACGTCGGTGGAGGTTCCGCCCATGTCGAAGCCGATGATGCGGTCGAAGCCCGCCAGCGCCGCCGTGCGCGCCGCCCCGACCACGCCGCCCGCCGGGCCCGACAGGATCGCGTCCTTCCCGCGGAAATGCCGCGCGTCCGCCAAGCCGCCGTTCGACTGCATGAACATCAGCCGCGCCTTGCCGGCGGCGGAGGCGATGCGCGCGACATAGCGGCGGATGACCGGCGAGAGATAGGCGTCGGCCACCGTCGTGTCGCCGCGGCTTACCAGTTTCATCAGCGGCGCCACGGCGTGCGAGGCCGAAACCTGCGTAAAGCCGATCCCGCGCGCGAGCGCGGCGACCCGCCGCTCGTGCGCGTCGTGGCGGTAGCCGTGCATGAAGAGGATCGCGCAGGCGCGCAGGCCCGCGTCATGCGCCTCTTGCAGTGCCGCGCGTGCGCCGTCTTCGTCGAGCGGGCGCAGCACCGCCCCGTCCGCCGCCAGGCGCTCGTCGATCTCGACGACGCGCTCGTACAGCATGCCGGGCAAAACGATACGGAGGTCGAACAGGCGCGGGCGGTTCTGATAGCCGATGCGCAGCGCGTCGGCGAAGCCGCGCGTGACCGCGAGAACGCAGGGCTCGCCGCGCCGCTCCAGCAGTGCGTTGGTGGCCACGGTGGTGCCCATCTTCACGGCGTCGATGCTTTCGGAGGGCAGGGGCGCATCGGCCGCCAGGCCGAGGATATCGCGGATGCCCTGCAACGCCGCGTCGGGATAGGCCTCGGGCCGCTCCGAGAGGAGCTTGTGGCCGATGAGCCGCCCGTCGGGCGCCTTCGCCACCACGTCGGTGAAGGTGCCGCCGCGGTCGATCCAGAATTGCCAGCCGGGCATGGGGCGTTGGTAGCCGCCGCCGCCGCCGCGCGCAACCGTTGCGGGCCGCGTGGGCGCGCGGCGCGGCGCGGCCCGCACGTCATCCGCCGATCCGCCGCGCCGGAGGTTGCCAAGGGGGCGCGGGGGGCTTCCCGGCCAGCGCCGCGCCGCGCGGAGACGTGCGGGCGGGGACGCGCGAGCGCCCAGGCCCCGCCTTCGGCGGGGTGGAGACGTGCGGGCGGGCCGCGCGGGCGCCCAGGCGGTCCGCGCCTTCGGCGCGAAAAAAATTCGTCGCGGGCCCTTGACCGGAGGGCGGGGCGGGCGCATATGCCTTCGCAGGCGCGCTGGCACTCGCTCGCGGCGAGTGCTAACAGGCGCGGCGCATGAGCCAACCGCAACCGAAGGTATGAGCGACACATGAAATTTCGGCCTTTGCACGACCGCGTGCTGGTCCGCCGCGTCGAGGAGGACGAGAAGTCCTCCGGCGGCATCATCATCCCGGACACCGCCAAGGAGAAGCCGAGCCAGGGCGAGATTCTCGCCGCCGGGCCCGGCGCCCGCGACGACAGCGGCGAGATCGTCCCGCTCGACGTCAAGGTGGGCGACCGCATCCTGTTCGGCAAGTGGTCCGGGACCGAGGTCACGCTCGACGGAGAAGAGCTGATCATCATGAAGGAAACCGACGTCATGGGGGTGCTCGAGGGCGCCTCCGGCGGCAAGTAGCCCGCCCCAGCTGAGGAGACACACGAAACATGGCTGTCAAGGACGTAAAATTCTCGATGGAGGCGCGCGGCCGCATGGCGCGGGGCATCGATATCCTCGCCGACGCCGTCCGCGTCACGCTCGGCCCCAAGGGGCGCAACGTCGTGCTCGACAAGGCGTTCGGCGCCCCCCGCATCACCAAGGACGGCGTCACCGTCGCCAAGGAGATCGAACTGGCCGACAAGTTCGAAAACATGGGCGCCCAAATGGTGCGCGAAGTCGCCTCGAAGACCAACGACGTCGCCGGCGACGGAACGACCACCGCCACCGTGCTCGCCCAGACCATCTTCCGCGAGGGCCTCAAGTCGGTCGCCGCGGGCATGAACCCGATGGACCTCAAGCGCGGCGTCGATATCGCCGTGGACGCCATCGTCAAGGACCTCGCCGGGCAGGCCCGCACGGTCAAGACCAACCAGGAAATCGCGCAGGTCGGCACCATCTCCGCCAACGGCGACGCCGAGGTCGGCGAGATCATCTCGAACGCCATGGAGAAGGTCGGCAACGAGGGCGTCATCACCGTCGAGGAAGCCAAGGGCCTCGAAACCGAGCTCGACGTGGTCGAGGGCATGCAGTTCGACCGCGGCTACCTGTCGCCCTACTTCGTCACCAACGCCGAGAAGATGAGCGTCGAACTCGAGGACGCCTACATCCTGCTGCACGAGAAGAAGCTCTCGAGCCTTCAGGCCATGCTGCCGCTGCTCGAGTCGGTCGTGCAGGCCAGCAAGCCGCTGCTCGTCATCGCCGAGGACGTCGAGGGCGAGGCGCTCGCCACGCTCGTCGTCAACAAGCTGCGCGGCGGGCTCAAGGTCGCCGCCGTCAAGGCGCCCGGCTTCGGCGATCGCCGCAAGGCCATGCTCGAGGACATGGCGATTCTCACCGGCGGGCAGGTCGTGAGCGAAGACCTCGGCATCAAGCTCGAGAGCGTCACCCTCGACATGCTCGGGCGCGCCAAGAAGATCGCCATCGACAAGGACAACGCCACCATCGTCGACGGCGCCGGCAAGAAGGAAGACATCGAGGGCCGCTGCACCCAGATCCGCCAGCAGATCGACGAAACGACCTCCGACTACGACCGCGAGAAGCTGCAGGAGCGGCTCGCCAAGCTCGCCGGCGGCGTCGCCGTGATCAAGGTCGGCGGGGCCACCGAGGTCGAGGTGAAGGAGCGCAAGGACCGCGTGGACGACGCGCTGCACTCCACGCGCGCGGCGGTCGAGGAAGGCATCGTCATCGGCGGCGGCGTCGCCCTGCTGCGCGCCGGCAAGGCGCTCGAAGGCATCGACGTCGACAACAACGACCAGAAGGTCGGCATCGACATCGTGCGCAAGTCGCTTCAGAGCCCGGTGCGGCAGATCGCCGAGAACTCCGGCGTCGACGGCTCCATCGTCGTCGGCAAGCTCTCGGAAGAGAGCGACGACACGGTCGGCTTCGACGCGCAGAACGAAACCTACGTCAACATGTTCGACGCGGGCATCGTGGATCCGGCCAAGGTGGTCCGCGCCGCGTTGCAGGACGCGGCCTCGGTCGCCGGCCTGCTCATCACGACCGAGGCCCTCGTCGCCGAACGCCCGGAGAAGAAAGACCCGGCGCCGGGCGGCGGCGGCGGCATGCCCGACATGGGCGGCATGGACTTCTAGTCCGGCGCCGCTTCGCTTCTCCTCTCCGTTGCCTTGCGGGCCGCGCGGTTTCTTCCGCGCGGCCCTTTTTTTCGCGCCGAGCCTTGCGGAAACGCGCCCGGGAAGGGCGGCGCGCTCAGTACGAGCGCGGCAGATCCAGCGCGCGCTCGGCGATATGGCTCAGTATCAGCTGCTCCGACACGGGCGCGAGGCGCGTAATCCATACCTCGCGCATGAAGCGCTCCACGTCGAACTCCGTCGCGTAGCCGAACCCGCCGTGGGTGAGCATCGCGCGTTCGCAGGCGCGGTATCCGGCGCGGCTGCCCAGCAGTTTCGCGGCGTTCGCCTCGGCCCCGCAGGGCGCGCCCGCGTCGTAGAGCCGCGCCGCCTCGAACGCGAGCAGGTCCGCCGCCGCCAGCTCGGCCCAGCTTTCCGCCAGCGGGTGCTGGATCGCCTGGTTGCGTCCGATGGGGCGCGAGAACACCACCCGTTCGCGCGCGTAGCGCGCCGCGCGCTCCAGCGCCGCGCGCCCGATGCCGACGCCTTCGGCCGCCACCAGTATGCGCTCGGGGTTCAGCCCGTGGAGCAGGTAGCGGAACCCCTTGCCTTCCTCGCCGATGCGGTCTTCCGCCGGAACGCGCAGCCCGTCGATGAACAGTTCGTTGGAGTCCACCGCGTGGCGGCCCATCTTGCGGATCGGCCTGACGTCGATCGCGCCGCGGTCGAGGTCGGTATAGAACAGGCTCAGCCCGTCGATGGGCTTTTCGCATTCCTCCGCCGGCGCGGTGCGCGCCAGGATCATGATCTTGTCGGCCACCCGCGCGGTCGAGGTCCATACCTTGCGCCCGTCGATGACGTATCCGTTGCCGGCGGGGCGCGCGCGCGTCGCCACGCGCGCGGTGTCGAGGCCGGCGTCGGGCTCGGTCACCGCGAAGCACGCCTTTTCGCGGCCCTCGACGAGCGGCGGCAGGAAGCGGCGGCGCTGCTCCGCGCTGCCGAACGCGACGATGGGCATCGGGCCGAAAATGTTCATGTGGATCGCCGAGCAGCCGCTCATGGCCGCGCCCGACGCGGCGACCGTGCGCATCGCCAGCGCCGCCTCGGTCACGCCGAGGCCGGCGCCGCCGGCCTCGCGCGGCATGGCGACGCCGAGCCATCCCGCGGCGGCCATCGCGGCGTGGAACTCGTGCGGAAAGGTCGCCGTGCGCTCGCGCTCGCGCCAATACGCGGAATCGAACTCCGCGCACACCCGCCCGACCGCCTCGACGATCTCCCGCCGCTCCGGGGCGGCGTTTGCGCTCAAGCGCCGTTTTCCGCCGGGGGCCTGTGCTTCAGCGCCGCCGAGTTGAGGCAGTAGCGCAGCCCCGCCGGCGCCGGCCCGTCGTCGAACACATGCCCCAGATGCGCGCCGCACCGCGCACACAGTGCCTCGGTGCGCACCATCCCCCACGACGTATCGCGCGCCGTCGCGACCGCCGCCTTTTGCAGCGGCCGCGTGAAGCTCGGCCACCCGGTGCCCGAATCGTACTTGTCGCCGGACGCGAACAACGCCGCGCCGCAGCAGACGCATTCGTAGGTTCCGGGCGCCTTGCTGTTCCAATACGCGCCGGTAAACGGCCGTTCGGTCCCGTGCCGCCGCGTCACCTCGTATTGCTCCCGCGTGAGCCGCCGCCGCCACTCCGCGTCGGCAAGGGCGACCTTCCCGCCGCCCGCCGTTTCCGTCATCGCGCAATCCCTCCCCGCGCCCGCATCGTATCCCCCGCCGCATAAGCCGCCGCGCCCTCCGCGTCAACCGCGGGCGGTTGAAATTCCGCGCTTCCCGGGGTATATCTGCCCCGGCATGGCGGTTGCGCGGGACTGCGCGGCGCGCGGCGCGCGCCGAAACCGCCCAAACACTGTTCGGGAGAAGAACGATGCAACGACGGATTTGCGCGGCCGCCGCGGCCGCGGTCATGGCGGGGGCCGCCGCGGGCGGCGCGGCCGCCGACGAACTGCTCATCGGCACCGCGGGGTCGGTGACGGGCCAATACGCCATCTTCGGCGAACAGATGGTGCGCGGCGCCGAAATGGCGGTCGCCGACATCAACGCCGCTGGCGGCGTGCTCGGCAAGCAGCTCGTACTCGAGATCGGCGACGACTCGTGCGAGGCGAAACAGGCGGTCGCCGTCGCCAACCAGATGGTCAACAAGGGCGTCGCTTTCGTCGCCGGGCATTTCTGCTCCAGCACGTCGATCCCCGCGTCCGAGATCTACAACGAGGAAGGCATACTGCAAGTCTCGCCCGCCTCGACCAATCCGATGCTCACCGAACAGGGCTTCGACAACGTCTTCCGCACATGCGGGCGCGACGACCAGCAGGGGCTTGTCGCGGGCACGTTCCTCGCCGCGAACTTCCCCGGCCAGCGTATCGCCGTCCTGCACGACAAGACCGCCTACGGCAAGGGGCTCGCCGACGAGACCCTCAAGGCGCTCAACGCCGCCGGCGTCGAGGAAGCGCTTTACGACGCCTACACCGCGGGCGAGAAAGACTATTCGGCGCTGGTCAGCAAACTGAAGGAGCAGCGCATCGACGTCATATATCTGGGCGGCTACCACACCGAGGCCGGCCTGATCGTGCGGCAGGCGGACCAACAGGGCCTCGACGCCGTCCTCGTCTCGGGCGACGCGCTGGTGACGGAAGAGTTCTGGACGATCACCGGCGAGGCCGGCGAAGGCACGTTGTTCTCGTTCTCGCCCGACCCGGCGAAAAACCCCGCCGCCGCCGACGCGGTCGCGCGGTTCCTGGAGCAGGGCTACAAGCCCGAGGGCTACACGCTCTACACCTACGCCGCGATCCAGGTGTTCGCCCAGGCCGCCGAGGCCGCGGGAAGCGTCGATATCGACGCGCTGGTGGAGCAGATGCGCGCGCAGACCTTCTCCACCGTGCTCGGCGAGCTCACCTTCGACGGCAAGGGCGACGTCGCGCTTCCGGGCTATGTGTTCTATGAGTGGAGCGCGGGCGCCTACAACCAGATCGACATGTAGCCCCGCCCCGCCCGCGCAACCCGGCGGGCCGCCGACAAGCGGCCCGCCGCCGCGCGCGCGGCGGGCGCATTGGTGGGCCCGGCAGGACTCGAACCTGCGACAACACCGTTATGAGCGGCGCGTTCTGACCGCTGAACTACGGGCCCGCCGCCACCATAGCGGAATGCGCCGCGGAAAGGGAAGGAGCGCGCCCGCATGAGTACGCCGCAACCGGGCATTTTCGCCGCTACGCAGCCGCATCAACTCGCGCTGGAGTACCGCGCGCCTTGGCTCGTTGCGGCCGCGCTGGCGCGGACGCGCCGCGCCCTCGCCGGCGAGGACCACGTCCTCGCCCTCGGGGCCGGCGCGTACCGGCGGCTGGGCGGCGGCGCCGACACCGCCGACCTCGAGCAAATCGTGGGTATGGCGAACACGCCGCGCGATGTGCTCGTGTGGATGCAGAACCCGGCGCGCGACCGGTTGTTCGACGCCGCGCGCGCCGTCGACGCCGCGCTCGGCGCCGAATGCGCGCTCGAGGTCGCCGGCTTTATCTATCGCGATTCGCGCGATCTGACGGGCTTTATCGACGGCACGGCAAACCCGAAAGACGACGCCGCGCGCCGCGAAACCGCGCTGGTCCCGGCCGGCGCGCCCGGCGCCGGCGGCAGCCATGTGCTGACGCAAAAATGGCGCCACGACCTCAGCGAGTTCCAGGCGCTGCCCGTCGAAAAACAGGAGCGCATCATCGGCCGCACCAAGGCCGACAGCGTGGAGCTTCCCGCCGACGAGATGCCGGCGCACTCGCATGTGAGCCGCACCGACGCGAAGCGCGATGGCGTCGCGCAGACACTCTGGCGCCGCAGCTTCCCGTGGGGCGGCGTATCGGCCCACGGCCTGTATTTCCTAGCGTTTTCGCGCGATGCGGCGCGCTACGGGTTTCTCCTGCGCCGCATGTTCGGCGCGACCGAAGACGGCGTGCGCGACCGGTTGACGCGGTATTCGGCTTCCCTGACCGGAGCGCTGTGGTTCGCGCCGCCGGTGGAGGAACTCGACCGCCTGTCCGCCGTTTGAACGGCCCCGCGCCGGAGGCGTCCCCCGGCGCGCCGGGCGTTGCGCCCGCGTTCCGGCGCCGGGCGGCGCTCATGGTGGCCGTGCTCTGCCTCGGCTACATCCTGAGCATGTTCTACCGCACCTCGCTCGGGGTGACCGGAGACGAACTTTCGCGCGCGATGGACCTGTCCGCCGAGGCGCTCGGCACGCTCGGCGGCATGTATTTCCTGGTGTTCGCGGCGGCGCAGATCCCCCTGGGCATCGCGCTCGACCGCTACGGGCCGCGGCGGGTCAACGCCGTCATGCTGCTCATCGGCGCGGCCGGCGCGCTCGTTTTCGCCGCCGCGCAAGGCTTCGGCGGGCTGGCGCTGGGCCGCGGCCTGATCGGCCTGGGCTGCGCGGCGGGCCTGATGGGCTCGCTGGTGGCGTTCGCGCGCTGGTTTCCGCCGCGGCGCTTTTCCGCCATGGCGGGCTTCATGCTCGCGGTGGGCGGCCTGGGCAGCCTGATCTCCACGACGCCGCTGGCGCTCGCCGCCGAATGGCTCGGCTGGCGCGGCGCGTTCGTGCTTGCGGCGGCGGTCAGCGTTGCGGTCGCCGCGCTCACCGCCGCGGTGTTGCGCGACGACCCGCCCGGCGGCCCCATCGCCCCGCGGCCGCGCGAAACCCTGGGCGAAACCGTGCGCGGCGTCGCGATCGTGCTGCGCAACCGCCAGCTGCACCTGCTTCTGCCGCTGAACGCCTGCGCCTACAGCGCGGTCATGACGCTGCTCGCGTTATGGGGCGCGCCGTGGCTGGCCCACGCCCACGGCCTGGGCGCGGTCGGCGCGGCCGACGTCATGATGGGCATGGCGGTGTCGCTGATGGCGGGGTCGCTGGCCTACGGCTGGCTCGGTTCGCGCATCGGCGCGGGCAAGTCGGTTGTGCTCGCCGGCGCCGCCGCGACGACGGCGATCTACGCGGCGATCGCGTGCGGCCCGATCCGGGGGCCGGAAGCGGCGGCCGCCGCGATTTGCCTGATCGGCCTGCTCGGCGGCTACGCGGCGCTGATGCTCAACCACATCCGCGCGTTGTTCCCCGCCCGCCTGGTGGGGCGCGGGCTCACCGCCGCCAACCTGTTCAATTTCGGCGGCTCGGGGATTATCCAGGCGATCAGCGGCGCCATTGTCGGCGCGTGGCCGGAAGATCCCGGCGGCGCGCATCCGCCCGAGGCCTATGCGGCGCTGTTTGCGTTTCTCGCCGCCATCGTCGCGCTGTCGGCGGTCGTCTATGCCTTCGCCCGGCCCGTCGCCCGCCCGGACGGCTGATCCGCCGGGCGCCGCTACCCGTCGCCGGAGGCGGCGGCGATCTCCGCGTCGCCGAGGCCCGCCTCGGCGAGTACTTCGCGCGTATGTTCGCCGAGCGCGGGCGCGTGGCGGCGCACGCGGAACGGCGCGCCGGAAAAATTGACCGGGCGCCGCACATGCCGCTCGCGCCCGCCGCGGGGGTTTTCAACGATTCGGAACAACCCCACCGCCCGCGCGTGGGGGTCGTCGTACAATTCCTCGAACCGTCTGGCGGGCATGAACGGAATGCTCGCGCCGTCGCAAAACGCGGCCCATTCGGCGTTCGTGCGTTTCGGCGCTTCTTCGGCGATCAGCCCGTAGAGCTCCCCGACATTCCGCGCGCGTTCGGCGATGGAGCGGAAGCGCTCGGCCTCCGCGAGCTCCGGCCGCCCGGCGAACGCGAAGAAATCGCGCCAGTTGCGGTCGGAATAGGGCAGGATGCAGGCGTACCCGTCGCGCGTGCGGTAGGGCCGGCGGTAGCCGCCGAGCACGCGGCCGTAGCCGAACGGGCCGAGCGGCGGGTCGAACGCGGCGCCGCCCATGTGTTCGGGCGTGAGAAACTCCACCGCGGTCTCGAACATCGGCGCCTCGATCGCCTGCCCGCCGCCGCCGCGCGCGCGTTGCAGCAGCCCCGCCAAAATCGCATAGGCGATCGCCTGACCGGCGAGCTTGTCGCACACCACCGTCGGGACATAGGCGGGCGCGCCGCCGGATTCCTCGGCGCACAGCGCGGCGAAGCCCGAACCCGCCTGGATGACGTCGTCGTAGGCGGGCTTGTTTCCGTACGGGCCGTCGGCGCCGAACCCGTAGGCGCCGCAATAGATAATCCCGGGGTTGATCGCCGCCGCCGATTCCGGGCCGAAGCCCAGCCGCGCGATGGCTTGCGGGCGCAGCGCGTGCAGAAACACATCGGCGCCGCGGAGAAGCCGCCGCAGCGCCGCGCGCCCCGCCTCGCGCTTGAGGTCCAGCGCCACGCTGCGCTTGTTGCGGTTCAGGTGAACGAACGAACCGCCGAGGCCCGGTTCGCGGTCGGGGCCGATATGGCGCACGAGATCGCCGCCCGGCGCCTCGATCTTGATTACGTCGGCGCCCATGTCGGCGAGGATATGGGTCGCGAACGGACCCATGATCACGTTCGTCAGATCGAGAACGCGGACGCCGTCGAGCGGTCCGTTGCGGAAATCGGGCGGCATCGCGCCGCCGGGCGCCGCCGGCCTAAGGCTTGCCGAAGGTCGCGATGCGATCGACCCGGCAGACGAACAGCACGCGCTTCTCGTCGATCGACGGGTCGCGCAGCCCGTACTCATCGCCCTCGCCGATATATTTCTTCCATATCCTGTCGAGCTGCGCGGTGACGGCGCCGCCGCCGGGGCCGTCCTCCAGCCGCTCCTCCACTACCGTGATCTTCATGCTCAGCCAGTGGTATGGGTTGTCGGGGTTCACCAGGATCAGCGACATTTGCGGGTTGTCGCGGATCCACCGGCATTTCGGCCGGTGCGACGCGGTGTTGACGAGTATCCGGTCGCCTTCGTAGTCGAACCACATGGGCGTGAGGCCGGGCCGCCCGTCGGGGCCGATCACGGCCAGTATCGCCACCACGGGGCGGTCGAGCAGCTGGCGGTAAGCGGGGTCGAGATCGGCGAGGCCGGCCGCCTGCCGGCGTTCGCCGACGCCGAACTGGCCGGGCTGGAGCCCGTCGGCGACATGCTTGAAATTGGCGATGGTGAACGCTTCGGCCATGCTGCCCTCCCGCGGCGCGATATGTGGCGTGCGGGCGCCAGTATGCCGCCCCGCGCCGCCGCGCGCAACGCGCGGGCGCGCCGCCCGCTATCGCGAAAGGGGGGCTTGCGCCGGGGCGGGGCGGGGTTCACGATGCCCCGCGACACGCAACCGGGGGGAGATTCCCATGAGCGAAGCGCGCGCCTGGCGGCCGGAGACCGTCGTTTTGCATGCGGGCCACCGCGGCGACCCGAACACCGGCTCGGTGGCGGTTCCAATTCACCAGACCACGTCGTATCAGTTCCGCGACGCCGAACATGCCGCCAGCCTGTTCGCGCTCAAGGAGCTCGGCAACATCTACACGCGGATCATGAATCCGACGCACGATGTTTTCGAGCAGCGCATGACGGCGTTCGAGGGCGGCGCCGCGGCGCTGGCGCTGGCGTCGGGGCAGGCCGCCTCGGCCTTCGCGATACAGAACGTCGCCCATGCCGGAGACAACGTGGTCAGCGCCACCGACCTCTACGGCGGCACGTGGAACCTGTTCGCCAACACCATGAAGGATCAAGGCATCGAGGTTCGTTTCGTCGATCCCGCCGACCCGGAGAATTTCCGCCGCGCCATCGACGACAAGACCCGCGCGTTCTACGCCGAAACCCTGCCGAACCCGAAACTCGCCGTGTTTCCGATCCGCGAGGCGGCCGATATCGGGCGCGAGGCCGGCATTCCGCTGATCGTCGATAACACCGCAGCGCCGATGCTGTGCCGGCCGTTCGACCACGGCGCCGCAATCGTCATGTACTCGACCACCAAATATGTGGGCGGCCACGGCGCGGCGATCGGCGGCGTGCTGATCGACGGCGGCAATTTCGACTGGGGCGCCTTCCCCGAACGCCAGCCCTATCTCAACCGGCCGGACCCGAGCTACCACGGCGCCGTATGGACCGAGGCGGCGAAGCCCTTGGGGCCGATCGCCTACATACTGAAAGCGCGCACCACGCTGCTCCGCGATCTCGGCTCGGCGACGACGCCCATGAACGCCTTTCTGTTCCTGCAGGGGCTGGAGACCCTGCCGCTGCGCATGGAGCGCCATTGCGCCAACGCCGCCGCCGTGGCGGAATATCTCGCCGGCCACGACGCGGTGGAAAAGACGATCTATCCGGGCCTGATGCAGGGCGAGGCGCGGCGCCGCGCCGACGCGTATCTGACCGGCGGCTACGGCGCGCTGGTCGGCATGGAGCTCAAGGGCGGGCTCGAGGCCGGGCGGAAGTTCATCGATTCGCTGCGGATGCTCTTCCACGTCGCGAATATCGGCGATGCGCGCAGCCTGGCGATCCACCCCGCATCGACCACGCACTCGCAATTGTCGCCCGAGGAGCAGGCCGCGACCGGCGTCACGCCGGGCCAGGTGCGCCTGTCGGTCGGCATCGAGCATATCGACGACATCCTCGCCGACATCGAGCAGGCGCTCGCCGCCGCAACGGGCCGGGCGTAAAGCGCGGCGCTTGGCCGGCGGCGCGCCGCGGCGTATATGGATTCCACTGGGTATAGCGGATACCGAATTGCAGGGGGAGACGCGCCATGGCCGATGCCGCATTCGCGTTCGACACGCTGGCGACGGCGCGCAAGCTCCGCGCGGCCGGTGTGGCGCAGGCGCAAGCCGAAACCCACGCGGAAGCGATCGGCGCGGCGGTCGACGCCAGCCGCGGCAATCTCGTTACCAAGGCCGTTCTCAGGAGCGAGATTGCCAACCTGGAAACGCGCGTGACCGCGCGCCTCTATGGCGTAGGGGCCGGGATTGTGGCGGCGAACGCAGGCCTGACCTTCATATTGTTGCAGTTGTTCGGGCAGGCGAATTAGGCCCGGAGCGGCGCTTGACCGGCGGCGCGCCGCGGCGTATATGGATTCCAGAGGGTATCCTGTCGATACCGGGCCGCAGGGGAGGCGCGCCATGGCCAATGCCGCATTCGCGTTCGATACGCTGGCGACGGCGCGGAAGCTTCGCGCGGCCGGTGTGGCGCAGGCGCAAGCCGAAGCCCACGCGGAAGCGATCGGCGCGGCGGTCGACGCCAGCCGCGGCGACCTCGCCACGAAGGCCGACCTGGCCAACCTGGAAACGCGCGTGACCGTGCGCCTCTACGGCGCCGCAGCCGGAATCGTGGCGGCGAACGCAGGCCTGACCTTCATGTTGTTGCAGTTGTTCGGGCAGGCGAATTAGGCCCGGAGCGGCGCTGGGCATACAGCCCGGGCCCCACGATTTCGCACGAACGCCCGCTTCCTGTTCAACCGCGCCGGTTGCCGCAAACCCCCGCGCGGCCGCGCGGGGTGGAGGCCCGGGCCGGAGTCGAACCGACGTACACGGATTTGCAGTCCGCTGCATAACCGCTCTGCCACCGGGCCGGCGAGCGGCCGTACCTGGCACGGGCCGCCGGGCGGGTCAAGCGGTTGCCGGGGCGCCGGCGCGGCCCTATACAACGTATAGAGACAGCGCGCGGCCGTCGGCGCGCCGCGGGAACCGGAGCCCCATGCCCGACTTCGACGCCATGCGCGCGCACATGGTCGCCTGCCAGGTGCGGCCCGCCAATGTGTCCGACCCGCGCCTGCTCGCGGCGATGGCTCGCATTCCGCGCGAGCGCTTCGTGCCCGAAACCCTCCGCGCCGCGGCCTATGTGGATGACAACATCGAGCTCGCGCCCGGCCGCTGGCTGATGGCGCCGGCGGCATTCGCGCGCCTGGCGGCGGGAGCCCCGGTGCGCGAAACCGACGCCGTGCTCGATATCGGCTGCGCCACCGGATATTCGACCGCCGTGCTCGGCTCGATGGCGGCGGCGGCCATCGGCGTGGAGTCGAACCCGGAGTTCGCGGCGCGCGCCAGCGATCTGCTTGCCGAGCTCGGCGTCGACAACGCCGTGGCGGTCGACCGCCCGCTGCGGGAGGGCTATCCCGAGCAGGCGCCCTATGACGTCATCATGCTCGGCGGCGCGGTCGAGACCGTGCCCGATGCGCTGTTCGCCCAGTTGGCGGAAGGCGGGCGGCTGGCGGCCATCGAGCGCCAGCGCGGCGTTTCGGGCGCGAGCCGCGCGGGCAAGGCGGCGCGCTGGATCAAGACCGGCGGCGCGGTCTCGCGGCGCCCGCTGTTCGACGCCGCCGCCGCGCCGCTGCCGGGGTTCGAACGGAGCGCCGGGTTTGTCTTCTGACCGCGCGGCGGCGCTCCCGCTGGCCATCGGCGCGGCGGAACTCGCGCGCTGGCGCGCCGCGGCCGCGTGCCGCCTGCTCGACGTGCGCGAGGCATGGGAGACGGAAATATGCGGCTTCGACGACGCGCTGCACATTCCGCTGGCGGAACTGCCGGAACGGGTCGCGGAAACGCCGCGCGATCGGCCGCTGGTGGTGGTGTGCCACCACGGCGTGCGCAGCGCCCGCGCGGTCGCGTTTTTGCGCGGCGCCGGCGTGCCGGCGGTAAACCTGCAAGGCGGCATCGACCGCTGGGCGCGCGAGGCCGACCCCGCCATGCCAGTCTATTAGCCGCGCCCGCCATGCTATATAGGTGGGTAACAGGGCAAACCGGCGGCCGGAAATCGATGCATACGCCACACTGGATACTTCGCGGCGCGGCGGCGCTTTGCGCGGCGGCGGTGGCCGGCGCGGCGCCCGCGCAGACGCTGGAGGAGGCGCTGGCCCAGGCCTACGCCGCCAACCCGCGCCTGCTGGCGGAGCGCGCGGCGCTGCGCGCGGCGGACGAAAACGTCGCGCGCGAGGGCGCGGCTTGGCGCCCGACGCTGGAGGCGGACGGCAGCGTCGGCATGCGCTGGCAGCGGCAGGAATCGACATTTTCGTTCGGCGGCTCTCCCGGCGAATGGCAGACAACAGAGCCCATGTCTGCCGGCATCGATCTGTCGCAGCCGCTCTACCCCATCGGCGCCACCGTTTCGGCGCGGCGGGCGGCGGAAGAGCGCGTGTTCGCCGCGCGCGCCGGCCTCGTGGACGTCGAGCAACAGGTGCTGGCCGACACGGCGTCGGCTTATGTCAACGTGGTGCGCGACCAATCGGTCATCGAGCTCAACGTCAACAACGAGCAGGTGCTCGAGCGGCAATTGCAGGCGGCGCGCGATCGCTTCCACGTCGGCGAGATCACGCGCACCGACGTCTCGCAGGCGGAAGCCCGGCTGGCCGATGCGCGCGCCTCGCGCATCGGCGCCGAGGGCAACCTCGAGGCCGCCCGCGCGTCTTATGAGAATCTGGTGGGCGCGGCGCCGGGCACGCTGCGGTTCCCCGACACGGCGGGCTTTCCCGTTCCCGCGTCCGCCGAGGAGGCGGGGGCGCTCGCCATGGCGCGCAACCCGGCGATAGTGCGCGCCGCGGCGCTGGAGAATGCGGCGCAGCACGATATCGACCTGGCGCTGGCGCGCCTGAAGCCGCGCGTCACGCTGGAGGCGGCGCTGCGGCGCGGCTGGGACCCCAGCCCGTTTTCGACACTGACCGACACGGCGGAGGTGATTGCCCGCGTCACCGTGCCGCTCTACCAGACGGGCGAGGAGTATGCGCGGGTGCGGCAGTTGCGCGAAGTGGCCGTGCAGCGCCGGCGCGAGCTCGACGCGGCGCGGCGCCAGGCGCGCGAATCGGTTGCGCAGCGCTGGCAGGGGCTCGAAACCGCCCGCGCCCGCGTCGAGGCGTTCCAGGCGTCGGTCGAGGCCAACGGCATTGCCCTCGAGGGCGTCGAGCGGGAAGCCGAGGTCGGCGCGCGCACCGTGCTCGATGTGCTCGACGCGGAACAGGAACTGTTCGAGGCCCAGGTCAACCTTGTGCGCGCCGAAGCCGACGCCGCGGCCGCCGCTTTCGCGCTGCTCCGCGTGACCGGCCGCATGACCGCGAGCGAACTCTCCCTGCCGGGCGAAATCTACGACCCGGTCGCGCATTACGACGCGGTGCGCGACAAGTGGATCGGCCTCGGCGGCGAGGACTGAACGACACAACGGATGGGAAAAGACGCCATGGCGATAGACGAATATCGAGACGGCGAAGAGCGGGCCGAAGACCCCCGCGAGGACGAAGACCACGACGAACAGGAGCCTCCGCTCGAGGAAATCCTGTCGTCGATTCGCAGTATCGTGTCCGACGGCGGCGCGGCGGGCGAGCCGCTCACGCCCGACCCCGCGTCCGACGAGGGCGGCGGCGAGTTGCAGGCGTTGACCGAGCGGCTCGGCAGGGACGAACGCGCGGCGGCCGCCGGCCCGGCGGAGTTCGGGACCGGCGAATCGCCCGGGCCCGAGCCCGAACCTCTCCCGCCGCCGGCGGCGCGCGAGCCGGAGGAGCCGCCGGCCGCCGCCGGGCGGTTGATTTCGCCCGCGACGGAGGCGGCGTCGGTCGGCGCCTTTGCGGCGCTTATCGCCGACAAGGGCCGGGCCGGCTCCGACGACGAAAACACGCGGGCCAAGGGGCGCGGGCGCACCGTGGAGCAGCTCGCCGAGGACGTTCTCCGCCCCATGCTGCGCGAATGGATGGACGCCAACCTCCCGACCCTCGTCGCGCGCATAGTGGAGGCCGAGGTCCGCCGCCTGTCCTCGCGTATCGGGCGCTAAACGCCCCGGGTGCCGCCGACGCGGACGGCAACCCCGCCGAAGGCGCGGACTTCCTGGGGCGCCCGCACGTCTCACCCCCGCGAACGCTGGCGGGCGGGGCGCGGTGACCGCGCCTCCCCGCCGACGCCGCGCCTTGCGGAAACGTGCGGGCAGGATGCCCGCGGTCCCGGGCCCCGCCTTCGGCGGGGTTGCGCTCCCGCGCGGCGCGCCCCTCCCGGCGGCCTTCGGCGCGGTTGCAACGTGCGGGCGGGACGCCCGCGCGCCCAGGAAGTCCGCGCGCCTCCCGCGGCGGCGTTCAAGGCCGCCGAACGCCCCGGCGTCAGGCCACCTTGCCGTGGCAGTGCTTGTATTTGAGGCCCGAGCCGCAGGGGCAGCGTTCGTTGCGGCCCACCTTGCCCCAGCTCGCGGGCAGGTGCGGGTCGCGCGCGCCGGGCGCGACACGGGTACGGCGCGCGAGCGCCGCATTCGCGCCGCGGGCGGGGCCGGGGAGCGGCGCGCCGCCGCCGGCGCCGACGAAAGCGGGCTCGCGATTCTCCACCGCCGCGGGCGCCGGCGCCGGCGCGGGCGGCTCCGGAAGCGCGACCCGCACCTCCACATGCGCCAGCGTCCCCGTCACCGCCTCGCGGAAGCGGTCGAGCATGTCGTCGAACATCTCGAACGCCTCGCGCTTGTATTCGTTGAGCGGGTCGCGCTGCGCGAAGGCCCGCAGCCCGATGCCCTGGCGCAAATGGTCGAGCGACAGCAGGTGGTCTTTCCACAGCTGGTCGAGCAGCTGCAACATCAGCGACTTCTCGACGCGGCGCATGGTTTCCGCCCCGATTCGCGCCGCCTTTTCCGCCATCTTGCGGTCGACGCGGTCGGTCAGGCGCTCGCGGATTTCCTCGTCGGCGATGCCCTCCTCCGCCGCCCATTCGGCGATGGGCAGGTCGAGGCCGAACAGGCGCAGCGCCTCTTCGTGCAGCCCTTTCGTGTCCCATTGTTCGGCGAAGGCGCTTTCAGGAATGTAGCGCGCGACAATGGCGTCGATGACGTGAGCGCGCATTTCCGCCACCGCGTCGGATACGTCTTCCGCTTTCATCAGATCGATGCGCTCGGCGTAGATCACCTTGCGCTGGTCGTTCATGACGTCGTCGAAGCGCAGCAGGTTCTTGCGGATCTCGAAATTGCGCGCCTCGACCTTTTGCTGCGCCTTGGCGAGCGCCTTGTTGATCCACGGATGGTAGATCGCCTCGCCTTCCTCCAGGCCCAGGCGGCGCAACATGCCGTCCATGCGCTCGGAGCCGAAAATGCGCATCAGGTCGTCTTCCAGCGAGAGGAAGAACTTCGAGGCGCCGGGGTCGCCCTGGCGGCCCGAGCGCCCGCGCAACTGGTTGTCGATGCGGCGGCTCTCGTGGCGCTCCGAGCCAATCACATAGAGGCCGCCGGCGCCGATGGCGCGTTCGTGCCCGGCGGCGATTTCCTCGCGCACCCGCGCGCTCGCGCGCTCGCGCGCCGCCGCGTCTTCGGTATCGCCGAGCTCCTCGGTCAGGCGCATCTCCAGATTGCCGCCGAGCTGTATGTCGGTGCCGCGCCCGGCCATGTTTGTGGCGATCGTCACCGACCCGGGCCGGCCCGCCTGCGCGACGATAAACGCTTCCTGCTCATGGTAGCGCGCGTTGAGAACGTGGTGCGGAACCTTTTGCCGCTTCAGCTCGGCGGCGAGCTCCTCCGATTTCGCGATGCTTGTGGTGCCGACCAAAACGGGCTGGCCGCGCTCGCGGCACTCCTCGATCTGGGCGACGATGGCCTCGAGCTTCTCGGCCGCGGTGCGGTAGATCTCGTCGTCGTTGTCGATGCGCACCATCGGCTTGTGGGTAGGGACTTCCACCACGTTCAAGCCGTAGATCTCAGCGAACTCCGCCGCCTCGGTGGCCGCCGTCCCCGTCATACCCGCCAATTTGGGGTAGAGGCGGAAGTAGTTCTGGAAGGTGATCGAGGCAAGCGTCTGGTTCTCGTTTTCTATGCGCACGCGCTCCTTCGCCTCCAGCGCCTGGTGCTGGCCGTTGGAATAGCGCCGCCCCTCCATCATGCGCCCGGTGAACTCGTCGATGATGACCACCTTGTCGTCCTTGACAATGTAATCCACATCGCGCTTGAACAATTTGTGGGCGGCGAGCGCCTGGTTGACGTGGTGGACGACGGTGACGTTTTGCAGGTCGTAGAGCCCCGCGCCCTGAAGCAGCCCGGCGGTCTTGAGCAGCCCTTCGATTGTCTCGGCGCCGGCGTCGGTAAGCGTCGCCTTGCGCGCCTTTTCGTCCACCTCGTAATCCTCTTCCGAGAGGCGCGGGACCAGCCGGTCGATCTTGACGTACAGCTCCGAGTTGTCTTCCGTCGGGCCGGAGATGATGAGCGGCGTGCGCGCCTCGTCGATCAGAATGCTGTCCACCTCGTCGACGATGGCGAAGCGGGGCGCGCGCTGCACCATATCGTTCAGCGCAAACTTCATGTTGTCGCGCAGATAGTCGAATCCGAACTCGTTGTTGGTGCCGTAGGTGACGTCGGCGGCGTAGGCCTCGCGGCGCCCGGCGTTGCCGAGGCCGGCGACGATGCACCCGACCTCGAGGCCGAGGAAGCCGTAGATCCGCCCCATCCACTCGGCGTCGCGTTGCGCCAGATAGTCGTTGACCGTCACGACATGCACGCCGAGCCCGGCGAGCGCGTTGAGATAGACCGGCAGCGTCGCGACGAGGGTCTTGCCCTCGCCGGTTTTCATCTCGGCGATGCCGCCGTTGTGCAGCACCATGCCGCCGACCAGCTGGACGTCGAAGTGGCGCTGGCCGAGCGCGCGGCGCGCCGCCTCGCGCACGGTGGCGAACGCTTCCGGCAGCAGGTCGTCGAGGCTTTCGCCGCCGGCCGCGCGCGCCTTGAGCGTTTCCGTGCGCGCGCGCAGATCGGCGTCGGACAGCGCTTCGGTCTCGGGCTCGAGGGCGTTGACGCGCGCGGCCGCGCGCATGTGCGCCTTGACGACGCGGTCGTTGGAACTGCCGAAAATTTTTCGGGCGACGGCCTTCAGCATGAACGGGTCTCCGGGGCGCGAGCCGGGGCCGCTCGCGGTCGCCGTTCACATAAGCCCAGCCCCCCGCCGCTGTCAACGCGGCCGGCGGCGGTCACGGGCGCTTCGAGGCCGGGCTGTTCGCGCCCGCCCGCGCCCCGGCGCCGCGGGTTGCGCGCGCGGCGGCGGCGGCGCATAATCGCGCACATGAAGCGGTTCGGGCCATGCCGTCTCGGCGCGGCGGCGCTGGCGGGCGCGGCGCTGTGGGCCGCCGCCGCCGCGGCGCAGCACGAAGCCGCGATCCCCGGAGACGCGGCGGTGGCCCGCATCGGCGCGGAAGAAATCATGCTCTCCGAAATTATCGGCGCGGTCTATGCGCTGCCGGAAGACGCCCGCGCCGGGCGCCCGTTCGACGACGTCTATAACGAGATACTGCAAGAGCGCATCGACCGGTCGCTGGCCGCGCGCGCCGCTCTCGCCGCGGGCCTGCGCGAAACGCCCGCCATCGCCCGCGCCATCGCCGCCGCCGAGCGCGGCATACTCGCCGATGCCTGGATGCGCGGGCGCATCGCCGCGCGCGTGTCGGAAGAGGCGGCGCGCGAACGCTACGACGCCATCCGCGCCGACGCCGCCGGCAAGACCGAACTGCGCGCGCGCCGCATCCACGCGGCCGACCGGGCCGAGGCGCGCGCCCTGCACGCGCGTATCGCCGCGGGCGAGGATTTCGAGGCCGTCGCGCGGGGCCTCGATTTTCCCGGCGCGGACCGGGGCGGCGATCTGGGCTACTTCTCCGAAGGCAACATGGCGCCGGCGATAGTCCGGGCCGCGCGCGCGCTCGCCGTCGGACAGGTCTCGGCGCCGTTTCCGACCCAATACGGATGGCACCTGATCCGCCTTGAGGCCGTCCGGCCCATGCCGGTCCCGCCGTTCGAAGAATTGCGCGAGCCGATATTGCGCAAACTGACCGAGGAGACCGCGGCCGCCGCGCTTGCGGAGCTGCGCGCCGCGATCCCCGTCGAGCGGTTCGACCGCGACGGGTCGCCGCTGGAATAGGCTTGGCGGCGCCGGAGCGTTCGCCGCTGGCGCCGAAGGCGCCTGCGCGCCTGCCGCCGCTGGCGGGCGTCCGCCTCGGCGCCGCCGCCTCGGGCGTGCGCTACGGCGGCCGCCCCGACCTCATGCTTGCGGCGTTCGCTCCGGGAACGACCGCGGCGGGCGTCTTCACGCGCTCCGCCGCCGCATCCGCGCCGGTCGACTATTCACGCGCCGTCGCCGCGCACGGGCGCGCGCGCGCGCTCGTCGTCAATTCGGGCAACGCCAACGCTTTCACCGGCAGGGCCGGCGCGGAGGCGGCGGCGCGCACCGCGGCCGCCGCCGCCGGCCTCGTCGGCTGCGCGGCGGAGGAAACATTCGTCTCTTCGACGGGCGTTATCGGCGAACCCCTGCCCATCGGCAAGATACTCGCCGCGTTGCCGGATTTGTCCCGCGGGCTTTCCGCCGATGGCTGGGCGGCGGCGGCGGGCGCCATCGTCACCACCGACACCTTCCCGAAACTGGCGACCGCGCGGGCGGAAATCGACGGGCGCGCGGTGACGATAAACGGCATCGCCAAGGGCTCGGGGATGATCGCGCCCGACATGGCGACCATGCTCGCCTATGTCGCGACCGATGCGGCCCTGCCGGCGCCGGTTCTGCGGGCGCTGCTGAAACCCGCGGCGGACCGCACGTTCAACGCCATCACCGTCGACAGCGATACGTCCACCAGCGACACCGTGCTGCTGTTCGCGACCGGCGCCGTTCCCGTCGCGCCGCCGCCGGAGGGCCGCGGCGGGCGCCGCCTGGCCGCGTTCCGCCGCGCGCTCGAGGGCGTCATGCGCGACCTCGCCTGGCAGATCGTGCGCGACGGCGAGGGGGCGAGCAAGTTCGCGACCGTTTCCGTGACCGGCGCGGCGAGTGCGCGCGCGGCGAAGCGCATCGCTTTCGCCATCGCCAACTCGCCGCTGGTGAAGACCGCCATCGCCGGCGAGGACCCCAACTGGGGCCGCGTCGTCATGGCGGTGGGCAAGGCCGGCGAGCGCGCCGACCGCGATCGCCTGCGCATCCGCTTCGGCCCGCATCTCATCGCCGACGGCGGGCAGGCCGTCCCCGGCTACGACGAAGCCCCCGTCGCCGCCTACATGAAGGGCGAGGAGATTGAAATTTCCGTCGATGTCGGCGTCGGCCGCGGCGGCGCCACCGTGTGGACCTGCGACCTCACGCACGGCTACATATCGATCAACGCCGACTACCGCTCGTGACGCGGCGGCGCGGATTTCATGTGTGCGCGGGCGTCCTGCCCGCACGTCCCGGCGACCGCGAACCCGCCCGGGCAGGACGGCTATCGCGCGGCGGGTTTCCAGCCGGTCATGACCACCACCGAGAAGCTCGTCTCGTAGGGCGCCGGGGCGGTCGCGAGGAAGCGCGCAAGCGCGGCGCGGCGCAGGGGCGGGCGCGGGCGCGCGGCGAACGCCGCCGTCTCGCCCATGCCGCGCAGATCAGCGAGCAGGCGCCGTGCGTTCCCGAAGCGCACGGGCAGCGACAGTTCGTCCGCGACCGGCTCGGCGAAGCCGGCGCGCTGCAGAAGCGCGCCGGCTGTGCGCACGTCGACGAAAGGAGATACGCGCGCGCCGGCGCCGCCGTAGGTTTCCGCTTCCGCGCGCGCAAGATCGGCGCGCAGTTCCGCCAGCGTGCCGGCGCCGAACAGGGCAAGCAGCGCAAGGCCGCCGGGGCGCAGCGCGCCGCGTATCCGGACCAGCGCGCCGGGCAGGTCGTTGACCCAATGCAGCGATAACGCGCTGACGACGAGGTCGAAGGCGTTGTCGCGAAACGGCAACGCTTCTTCGTCGGCGGCGAGCGCGGGGCGCGGCGCAAGGGCGGCCATGCGCGGCGCGGGATCGGCGTGGACGAACGCCCCCACCTTGCCGCTCCCGCCGAGCGCCCGCGCCGCCGCACCGTCGCGGCAGCCCAGGTCGAGCGCCGAATCGAAGCGGCGGCGCATGAGGCGCAGCCGCTCCGCGAGCTCGTCCGCCGCGGCGTCGAACAGGAAGCGATGGTTCGCGAAATCCGCCGCCGCGCGGTCGCGGCGGATACGCGCGAGCCGCCGGTCGAAAACGACGGCGCTCATCCGGGGTTGCGGCGATGCAACGGGTATCCGGCCATCCGGCCCATCGTTAGCGCCGCGTTCGCGGCAAGTCGAGCGCGTTCCCGCGGCGCCTTGCGCGGCGCGCCGCCGGCGCTACCATGATGGAAACAATCGGCACCCCCCGAGAGGAGCCCGCCATGCGCGCTTGGGAAATCGTGTCCAACGACGGCATAGACGCACTTTCGCTCGCCGGACGCCCGGAGCCGGAACCGGGGCCGGGCCAGATAGCCGTGCGCATGCGCGCGTCGTCGATCAACTACCGCGATCTGCTGACGGTGGAGGCGCCGGCCGCGCGCAATTTCCCGTTTCCGCGCGTGCCGAACTCGTGCGGCGCGGGCGAGGTGATCGCCGCCGGGCCCGGATGTTCCCGCTTCGCGTCCGGCGACCGCGTCGCCAGCTGCTTTTTCCAGCGCTGGAACGACGGCGGTATTACCCCCGGCGCGATGGCGAGCGCGCTCGGCGGCGCCCTCGACGGCGTGCTCGCCGAAACGGTCGTTCTCGAGGAAGACGGCGCCGTGGCGGCCCCCTCGCATATGGACTGGCGCCAGGCCGCCACGCTGCCCTGCGCCGCGCTCACCGCCTGGCACGCGCTGGCGGAGAAGGGCCGCGTGAAGGCCGGCGAGACCGTGCTGCTGCTCGGCACGGGCGGCGTGTCGATCTTCGCGTTGCAGTTCGCCGTCATGCACGGCGCGCGCGCCATCGTCGTGTCGTCGAGCGACGCCAAGCGCCGGCGCGCGGAAGCGCTCGGCGCGTGGCGGACGCTGAACTACCGCGATACGCCCGAATGGCACGACGCCGTTCTCGGCATGACGGGGGGCGAGGGGGTCGACCATGTCATCGAGGTGGGCGGCGCGGGGACCCTCGAACGCTCGCTGGCCGCGGCGCGCGTCGGCGGCCATGTCGCGCTGATCGGCGTGCTGACCGGCGGCGCCGCCGTTCCCACGGCGATCATGCGCAAGTCGCTCACGGTGCATGGCATTTACGTCGGCAGCCGGACCATGTTCGAGGCCATGAACCGGGCGATGGAGGCGGCGCGGCTGGAGCCCGTTATCGACCGGACCTATGCGTTCGCGGACGCGCGCGCGGCCTTCCATGACATGCGCGCGGCGGGCCACTTCGGCAAGCTGGTTATCGACATCGGGTAAGCGCGCGCCTCCCGCACCGCCGGCGCGTTCAATAGCGGTAATAGTCGGGTTTGAACGGGCCTTCCGGCGGGACGTCGATATAGGCCGCCTGGGTTTCCGACAGGCGCGTGAGTTTCGCGCCCACCTTGTCGAGGTGGAGCGCGGCCACCTTCTCGTCGAGGCGCTTCGGCAGCGTATAGACCCTCTTTTCGTAATTGCCGGGGTTGTTCCACAGCTCGATCTGCGCAAGCACCTGGTTGGTGAACGAAGCGCTCATGACGAAACTGGGGTGGCCGGTGGCGCAGCCCAGGTTGACGAGCCGGCCGCGCGCCAGAACGATCAGCTTCTTGCCGTCGGGGAACTCGACCTCATCGACCTGCGGCTTGATCTCATCCCACTTCATGTTGGCCAACGCGCCGATCTGGATCTCCGAGTCGAAGTGGCCGATGTTGCAGACGATGGCGCGGTCGCGCATCGCCCGCATGTGGTCGAGGGTGATGACGTCGATATTGCCGGTGGCGGTCACGAAAATATCGGCCACGGGCGCGGCCTCGTCCATCGTCGCCACCTGGAAGCCCTCCATGGCGGCCTGCAGGGCGCAGATGGGGTCGATTTCCGTCACCATGACGCGCGCGCCGGCGCTGCGCAGCGATTCGGCCGAGCCCTTGCCGACATCGCCGTAGCCCGCCACCGCCGCTACCTTGCCGGCGAGCATGACATCGGTGGCGCGGCGGATGCCGTCCACCAGGCTCTCGCGGCAGCCGTAGAGGTTGTCGAACTTCGATTTCGTGACCGAATCGTTGACGTTGATGGCCGGGACGGCGAGCGTTCCGGCGCGCTCCATCTCGTAAAGCCGGTGGACGCCGGTGGTGGTTTCTTCCGACAGGCCGCGCACGCCGCCCAGGAGCGCGGGGTATTTCTCGTGCATGACGCGGGTGAGGTCGCCGCCGTCGTCGAGGATCATGTTCGGCGTCCAGTCGCCGGGACCGCGGATCGTGCGGTCGATACAGCGCCAGAACTCGTCTTCCGTCTCGCCCTTCCACGCGAAGACGGGGAAGCCCGCCCGCGCCATCGCGGCGGCGGCGTGGTCTTGGGTCGAGAAGATGTTGCAGCTCGACCAGCGCAGATCGGCGCCGAGGGCGCGGAGCGTCTCCATCAGCACGGCGGTTTGCACGGTCATGTGCAGGCAGCCGGCGATGCGCGCGCCGGCGAGGGGGCGGCTTGCGGCGTATTCGCGGCGCAGCGCCATCGGGCCGGGCATTTCGGTTTCCGCGATGGCGATCTCCTTGCGCCCCCATTCGGCCAAGGCGATGTCGGCGACTTCGTAGTCCACGGCGTCGTTCATTCGGCGTCTCCCGCGATGCGCCGGCCACGCCGGCGCGCATATATAAGGAAGTCTTTATACGATGCCGCGCGCGGCGGCAAGGGATTCGGGCGCCGGCGGCCTTCAATCCTCGCCGAAGCGGCCGGCGATCAGCGCGGCGAGGGCGTCGAGCGCCGCTTCGGCGTCGGGGCCGGCGGCCGACAGTTCGAGCGTGCTGCCCGGCCCCGCCGCCAGCATCAGCAGGCCCATGATCGAGCGGCCCGAAACCGTGGCGCCGTTGTGCGCCACGCCGATCTCGGCGTCGAAGCGCTCCGCCGTCTTCACGAAACGGGCCGAGGCGCGGGCGTGCAGGCCCCGCCGGTTGCGCACGACGACGGCGCGGACGGCGGTCACGCCGGCGGCTCCTTCAGCAGTTCGCTGGCCACGCCGATATATTTGCGCCCCGCGTCGCGCGCGAGCGCCGCCGCCTCGGCGAGATCGGGCGCGGCGCCCAGGCTGGCGAGCTTGATCAGCATCGGCAGGTTGACCCCGGCGATCACCTCCACCTTCGCCCGCTCCATGATCGATATCGACAGGTTGGAAGGCGTGCCGCCGAACATGTCGGTGAGCAGCAGCACGCCGCCGCCGCGATCGACGTCGTTCACGGCGGCGAGGATGTCGGCGCGGCGCTCCTCGAGGTCGTCGTCGGGGCCGATGCAGACGCTGCGCATCGAATCGCTCGGCCCCACCACATGTTCGGCGGCGGCGACGAACTCTTCCGCCAGCCGGCCGTGGGTCACCACCACCACGCTCACCATGGGCCGCTCCCCGCCGAAACCGGCGCCATTCTAATACCGGGAGCTATCGATGTTGACTCGCGCCGCGGGCGCGGACTTCCCGGGTGCGCGGGCGTCCCCGCCCGCACGTTTGCGGCAGGCGCGGCGCCGGCGGGGAAGCGCGCCGCCCGCCGCCCCTGCCCGCCAGCCGCGGCGTCGAGACGTGCGGGCGAGACTCCAACCCCGCGCGCCGGCGCCGTGCTGGCCGCGCGTGCGGCCCGTCCGGAATCGACGATCACGGATTTGTACGACCCGGACCTCATGCCCTCGGGCCTGCGCAAGGCCCATCGCGCCCTCGACCGCGCCGTGGACCGCCTTTACCGCCCCGGAGGCTTCGCAAGCGAACCCGAACGCGCCGAGCACCTGTTCGCACTATACGAGAAAGCGATGGCGCCCGTAACCGCGAGTCCCAAGCGTCGCGGCCAACGCCGCCGAGGCGGCGCAAGGCGCGCGCCATAGCCTGCCCGCTGTGTTTCCCCGGTCGAGCGCAGGCGCCCGTTGCTTGCCGTTCGCTTGCGCTACTTCAGGGTCGCCCGCAAGCGGTCGAACAAATCCTTGGCGCGGGGGCAGCCGGACTCGACGCAAACGGGATCGATTGTCGCTAAAAGTTCAAAGGATATTCGGCCTTTCGCATAGCGCCGGGAACACTCGGCGGTCGCGCGGTCGAACGCCTGCAGCGCCGCTTTCTTGGAAACGGCTTCCAAATTTTCCCACCGCGGAATCGCTCGTTCCTTGAATGCATGGCCGAAATACGCGCGCAGCGCCGCACGATCCGCCAGCAGCCACGTTTCCATGAATTGAACCATGAGAAAGGCCGCGCCTTCGTTTGCGCCGGCCGGTCGCTTCCAGCCGTCGTTGGCCGCCAGATGCCCCCATACGGTCTGCCCTTCGGCCACATCCCCTTCGCTGTCCACCAGCAGTATCGACAACCGGTCGGCGCCGTCTCCGGCGACTGCCGTGGCGAACCGCTTGAAGGTTTGCGTCCTCCCGCCGCCGCGCACGACTTTCGGCCGCCTGCCGGCGCCGACGGCGGCGAAGAAATTCGCCCAGCCGCGCCGGAAGCGGCGCTCAAGGTCGCCGCCGTCTCCACCGCCTTCGATATAGAGCGTGACCTTCACCAACGGTTGCCTCCGAGCTCGCCCGACGTCCACAGCGCGCCGAGTCGGTAATCCTCAAGCCACTTCTTCATATCCTTCGGATCCAGGCGGCGCATTTCCGTGGCGCCATCGTGCTTTTCGCACACGACCACGCTTTCCGGCCGATCCGTAAGCGCATCCACGAAAATATCCGAGTGGGTGGTCACAACGATTTGGCAGCGTTGCGACGCATCGACGGCGAGATCGGCCAATGTCGGAAGCAGGTCGGGATGCAACCCCAATTCCGGCTCCTCCATGCATATGAGCGGAGGCGGCTTGGGATGCAACAACACGGCGAGCAGGCACAGATAACGCAAGGTTCCGTCCGACAATCTCGTCGCCGGAATCGAACGTCCGTCCGCTTCTTCCAGAAACAGGGATACCACGCCGCCGGCGACCGGACACTGCACTCCCACTATGCCGTCGAACAGTTCGCGAAGGGCGTCCGCGAATCTCCTCTTGCGTTCGCCGCTCAGTTGCGAAAGCACGAGCGGGAGATTCTGCGCGTTCTCGTCAAGAAAATCGGCCGGCGCGTGCGCGCTGCCGGGCTGGCGCAAGCTCGAACCAGGCCCGAACGACCAGTCCCGGTAAAGGCGGATACGTTCGTATCGGCTGGAGAGGTGCATGAGCGCAGGATGATCGGAGGCGGCCATGCGGCGCAAAAGGGAATCCTCCGGGGAAAAGTCAGCGGCGAAGTGGATTGCGGCTCCGCTGTAACGTGCGACAATGCGCGGAGCGCTCCACTCGCCGGCGGCCGGCTTCCGGGCTGCGTCTTCCGCATCCGCGGCGGCGTTGGCGTCCGCCACTTCCCGCGCAATATCGGGGTCGGCGGGCGGCCTGTGGTACGACAGAGCCGCGCGCTTGTCGTTCTGCGTATCCAGGGGCTCGATACATTCACTGACAACATTCAGGCGTCCGCCGGCGTCGGTTACGGTCAGCCCGTGCCGTAAACTTCCGATCGGCGGGGCGTCGACCGTGGCGTCCAGCGTTGCGGCGCCCTCCGCCCCCGGGCCTTTCCAAAGCCATTCGCGCATGCCGCCCGAACGCTGCACGGGCTCTCCCATGCCGCGCGGGGCGGCCTGGAAAAGCGAGATCGCGTCCAGCAGGTTGGACTTGCCAGATCCGTTCGGGCCGATCGCCACGGTAAGGGGCTCCATCGGCAGATCGACGCCCTTGGGCCCGAACGACAGCAAACCCCTCAATTTCAGCCGGCGAAACAACATGACCGTACCCGTATGCCATGGCGGCGCGGCGCTTGTGCGGAGGCCGCGCCGCGCGCCCGGCCGCGGCGGCCTTCGGCGCGGCGGAGACGTGCGGGCGAGACGCCCGCGCACCCGGGAAGTCCGCGCCCAAGCATCATGCCCCCGAAGCGCCGCAGGTGCGGATGAGTCGTTGACACAGACCCTTCGTTGACCGCTTCCCGGGAGCGGCGGCGCTCAGGCGGCCTTGTCGAGGGAAATTTCCGCCGGTTCGCTTGTCAGCTCCATGTTGGGGTGGGCGCGGACCTCGTCGAACAGGGCCTCGGAGACGCCGATTTCGCCGAGCGCAAGGGTGTTGCGGATGCGCACGATGCGGGCGTCTTTCGGCTCGACGCCGATCAGGGTCTTGACCGCGAGGCGGACGGCCTCGCCCTCGGTGCGCATGGGGATGGGGATGGCGCCGCCCGACAGATAGGTGCTGGTGACGATGTTGGCATACGTCACGCCGAAATCGATACGGCGGTAGAGGCGCGACGTGATGACGTCGGCGCTGCCGACGCCGGCGGCGTTGCCCTTGGTGGCGTCGGTCAGATCGAGCATGACGATCTTCTTGACGCGCGGGAGTTCGAAGCCCTCCTGCGCGCGGCCCGTGCTGCCGATCACGTTGGGGTCGGCGCCGGCGCCGGAGATCTCCTTGCCGATCTCGTCGATGACCAGCACGTCGATATCCTCGATATAGATACGCGCCATGAGCGACTTGGCGAGGGTTTGCATCTCGGTCTCGCGGGCGACCAGCGTCTCGCCGGGGATCGCTTCCACCAGCGCGGTGTCGTCGTAGGCGTCCTCGACCATGCCGATGCCGAACAGGAACTTGCTGTTGTCGATGACGGCCTGGGCGGCGGGGGGCAGCACCTTGCCGAAATCGGTCATTTCGTAGCCGCCGTGGAACGCGGACGCGCCGTTGATCTTGCCCATGCCGATGATGATCATCTTGCAGACGCCGCTCTCGATCGGCCCGCGGAAGCTGGTGTGGGGCTTGATGCGGTTGATGAGCACGACGCCGTCGGCCTCGTTGGCGAGGCGGTCCATGTGCAGCGGCGTTCCATCGTCCATGCGGGCGACGACGACCGTGTCCATGCTCGCCTCGACCGGCGCGCCGACCTCGTTGGGCGTGACGCCGTAGCCGGCGAGGATGCGGCGCTGGCCCTCGGCGGTGGCGCCGCCGTGGCTGCCCATCGCGGGGAAGATGAAGGGTTGCGCGCCGCGCTCCTTCAGCGCCCCGACGGCGGCGCGCGCCGCGGCCTGGATGTTGTTGACGCCGCGGCTGCCGACGCCGACGGCGATGCGCGCGCCGGGCCGGATGCGCGACGCGATTTCCGGCCGCGCGAGCTGGGCCGCCACGGCGCCGGCGACGTCGTCGAGCTTGCGGCGCTCGAACGCCTGGCGCGCGCGCGCGATCCGGGGCAAACCGAAATCCAGACCGCCGGCGATGTTGATGCGGGCTTTGTCGAGCATGGCGGGCCTCCCTCCACCTGTTCTTTCCGCGGCGGCCCCGGCGGGCCGCGCACCGATGTTATTCTACACGGTCAGTGGACGCGAATCAACTGCCCCGGCAGGCGCGCGCCGCCGCCGAAGCCGCCCGCGTCCGCCGCCTTGGCGCCATTGATCCACACGCCGTGCAGCCCCTCGGCGCCGCAAACGAGGCGGCTGGCGCCGCCCGGCAGATCGTGCGTGCGGCGATTCGGCGTGCGCGCGATGCGGGCGGGGTCGAACAGCATCAGATCGGCCCACGCGCCGGCGGCGATTCGGCCGCGATCGGGAATGCGGAAAATGTCGGCTTGGCGCCCGGTCATGCGATGCACGGCCTCCTCGAGGCTCAGCGCGCCCTTGTCGCGCGCCCAGTGGCCGTAGAGATGGGGGCCGAAGCCGGCGTCGCAGAAGAAGGTCAGATGCGCGCCCGCATCCGAGAGCGCCACGGTGCTGTGCGGGTGGGTTATCAGCCGGCCCACGGCCGCCTCGTCGGAATTGAGCAGGGTCGACGTAAACAGCGTGTCGAGATTGTCGGCCAGCCCGATGTCGAGGAAGCGGTCGAGCGGGTGCGCGCCGGCGGCCCCGGCGAGTTCGGCGACGGTGCGCCCTTCCCATTCCGCCGCGCCGCCGTTGCCGACCCGGGCAACGACGATGCGCGACCAGTCGCCGTTGAAAGCGCGCAGACCGGTGGCGTTTGCGAGCTCGGCCTTCATGGCGGCGCGGAATTGCGGGCTGGCGTAGATCGCCTCGAGGCCCTCGCCGCGCGCCGTCATCGCCGGGCGCCACGCCTCGTAGGCTTCCATGAGATACGGATTGCGCAGCGTGAACTCCATGGTGAGCGGGCAGCACGAAACTTGGCCGTAGAGTTCGCGGCCGCGGGCGTTGGCCTCGGCGATCCGCTCCATGGCGCGATCCGTTCCGCCGGGGTTTGTGTGGTCGTGGAGCAGCGCGGCGATGATCGCCGGGCGGCCGCTTTCGGCGGCGAAGCGCTCGAGCGTATCGAGGCCGGTTTTCTTGCCGCGGGTGAGCATGAACACGCCGCGGCCCGACTCTGCCATGGCGGCGATGAGGGCGCCGATTTCGCTCTCGTCGGCGAGCAGCGAGGGCATGGGAACGCCGCCCTCGCCGTTATGGCCCTCGAATGTGGAGGTCGCGAAGCCGATGGCGCCCGCCGCCATGCCTTCGCGCACGATTGCGGCCATTTCGGCGATCTCGTCCGCCGTGGCGGCGCGCTCGGCGGCGTCCTCGCCCATGACCCATGTGCGCACGGCGGAATGGCCGACATAGGCGGCGACGTTCGGGCCGACGCCGGCGCTTTCCACCGCGTCGAGATATTCGGGGATGGTCTGGAAGTTCCAGCGCACGCCGGCGCGCAGCGCGTCGAGCGACATGCCCTCTACGTTGCACAGGTTGCGCGCCGTCAGGTCGCGGTGGCGCGGGCGGCACGGCGCGATGGCGAAGCCGCAATTGCCGATCACCACGGTCGTGACGCCCAGCGCCGGCGACGGCGTGGCCCACGGGTCCCACGTTATCTGCGCGTCGTAATGCGTGTGGGTGTCGATAATCCCCGGCGCGAGCGCGAGGCCGCCGGCGTCGACGGTCTCGCGCGCGTTGCCGAGGCTCTCGCCGACAGAGGCGATGCGCCCGCCGGCGACCGCGACATCGCCCCGGCGCGCCGGCCCGCCCGAACCGTCGTAAATCGCCGCGCCGCGGATAAGCAGATCGTACATGGCCGCGCCTCCCCTCGCTCGTTGCGCTTCGGGCGCCATCATACCGCGCCTGCGGCCCCGGATTAAGGACGCCGGCGGGGCGCGGACTGCCCGGACCGCGGGTGTCCCCGCCCGCACGTTTCCGCGCGGCGACGCGTTGGCGAGGCCGCGCGGGCGGCCGCGCACTGCCCGGCGACGTTCGGACCGGTTGCGACGTGCGGGCTGGAAGCCCGCGGTCCCGGGCCCCGCCATCGGCGGGGTTGCGTTTACAAGAGGGAGCCGTAACCCATGCCCCACTCCCGAGCCTCGACGGTTAGCCGTTCGAGTATCGCCTCCCGTTCCTTTCGGACGGCCTCTTCGCGGGCGGGGGCGCTCAACGCCCAGTCGATATATTCCCGAACGCGCGCGGCGAGTTCGGCGTTCGGCCCGACGAATTCAAGGCGTTCTCTCAGACTCTCGCGAATTTCCGGATGCTCGCGAACCAGCCTGCCGAACGCTTCGTCGAGAAACGATTCCGGGACATTCTCATGGCCTCCGAGATCGAAGCATACGCGCTCGCCCCGGCGCAGGGCCGGCCACAGCATGGTTTCCCGGAAATGCTTTCCGGTCGAGCGCCCGTCGCTGCCCGGAAGGAAGTCGTAACGCACGACCGGGCGCTCGTTCGACGCATCGGTCATATTCACGCTCCGCAGTTGTTCCGCGACTACATCCGGCGTTCGTATCGTAGCGTTCGCGGCGTCGTTTTGCAAGCGCTTTCGCCGCGGGCCGGGGATGGCGGCGGGGGCGCCCGCGGTCCCGGGGGGAGGAGGCGGTTGCGCGGGGGCGGAAGGCGCGGGCAGGATGCGCGCCCCCAAGGGGGAGCGGGCGATGGATCTCGATCTCGGCGTGATCGGCAACAGTGCGATCAGCGCGCTGGTCGATTCGCGCGGGCGCGTTGTGTGGTGCTGCCTGCCGCGGGTCGACGGCGACCCCGTATTTTGCCGGCTGCTGGCCGGAGACCGCGGCGACGCGGGCGTGTTCGCGGTGGAGCTCGACGGTTTCGCGAGCGCGGAGCAGAGCTATCTGCGCCACACGGCGGTTTTGGTCACGACGCTTCGCGACCGGCGCGGGGCGGCGGTGGAAATCGTCGATTTCGCGCCGCGCTTCAAGCAGTACGGACGCACCTTCCGCCCGCTGTCGCTGGTGCGGCGCCTGCGGCCCGCGGCGGGCGCCCCGCGGATCGCCATCCGCCTGCGGCCCGCGCATTCGTGGGGCGCCGGGCGGCCCGAACGCACGCGCGGCAGCAACCACATCCGCTACGTCATGCCCGGCCTCGCGCTGCGCTGCACCACCGACGCGCCGGTGTCGTATGTGTGGGACGAGACGCCGTTCGTGCTCGAGCGCCCGGTCGATCTGGTGCTCGGACCGGACGAGAGTCTGACGCGGCCGCTCGCGGAAACATGCCGGCGGTTCCTCGACGATACCCACGCCTATTGGCGCGAGTGGATCCGCTACCTGTCGCTGCCGCCCGAATGGCAGGACGCCGTTATCCGGGCGGCGATTACCCTCAAGCTCAGCAATTACGAGGAGACGGGCGGCATCGTGGCGGCGATGACGACCTCGGTGCCCGAAGCCGCCGACAGCGGGCGGAACTGGGACTACCGCTATTGCTGGCTCCGCGACGCGTATTTCGTGGTCAGGGCGCTCAACCGCCTCGGCGCGACGCGGACGATGGAAGGCCACATCCGCTACATCGTCAACCTGGCGGCCGCGGCGGGCGACCGCCTGCAACCGGTGTACGGCGTGACGCTGGAGCCGGACCTTTCGGAGTCCGTCGTGCCCTCGCTTCCGGGCTATCGCGGCATGGGGCCGACGCGGCGCGGCAACCAGGCGCACGAGCACGTTCAAAACGACGTTTACGGCAGCGCGATCATGGCCGCGACGCAGGCGTTTTTCGACGAACGGCTGGCGAGTCCGGGCGGGCGGGCGCTGTTCGAGCGTCTGGAGCCCCTCGGCGCGCGCGCCGCGGCCGTTTTCGACGCGCCCGACGCGGGGTTGTGGGAATTCCGCTCGCGGGCGCGGGTCCACACGTTCTCGGCGGTCATGTGCTGGGCGGCGTGCGACCGGCTGGCGAAGATCGCCGCGCGCCTGGCGTTGCCGGATCGCGCGCGGCGCTGGCGCGGCGAGGCCGACCGCCTGCGCGGCGCCATTTGCGAGCGGGCGTTCGATCCCGATCGCGGCAGTTTCACCGAGACGTTCGGCGGCGACACGGTCGATGCGAGCCTGCTGCTCCTGCACGAACTGGGGTTCGTCGCGCCGCGCGACCCGCGCTTCCTGGGCACGCTCCGCGCCGTGGAGCGCGCCTTGAAACGCGGCGGTTTTCTATTCCGCTATGCGGGGCGCGACGATTTCGGCGTTCCGCGAACAGCGTTTATCGTTTGTACATTTTGGTACATCGGCGCGCTCGCGGCGACCGGCCGGCGCGCCGAGGCGCGCGAACTGTTCGAAGCGATGCTGGCGCGGCGCAACCCCCTTGGGCTATTGTCGGAAGATATAGATCCGGCAACCGGGGAACTGTGGGGCAACTTCCCGCAGACCTATTCGATGGTGGGGCTGGTCGACTCGGCCATGCGGCTGAGCAAGGGCTGGGACGAAGCGCTTTGACGCGCCTTGTCGTCGTGTCCAACCGGGTCGCGTCCGGGGAGCGGATGCGCGGCGACGCGGGCGGTTTGGCCGTCGGTCTGCGCGGCGCGCTCGCCGCGCGCGGCGGCATCTGGTTCGGCTGGAGCGGCGAGGTGCGGACCGAGCGGCAGGAGCGCATCGCCGAAACGCCGGGCGCGACATTCGTTACGGTCGATCTCAGGCGCGACGAATACGACGACTATTACAACGGTTTCGCCAACCGCGCGCTGTGGCCGATCCTGCACTACCGGCCCGATCAGGCGGTGTTCCGGCCGCGGCATTACGAGGGCTACCGGCGGGTCAACGCGATGTTCGCGGAGCGCCTCGCGCCGCGTCTGCGCCCCGGCGACCTGGTCTGGGTCAACGATTACCACCTGATACCGCTGGGCGCGGAGCTGCGGCGCGCCGGCGCGGCGCAGAAACTGGGGTTTTTTCTGCACACGCCATTTCCGGCCCTCGAGGCGCTGGCCATCCTGCCGTCGCACGCCGAGCTGGTCCGCGATCTGTGCGCCTACGACCTTGTGGGCTTTCAGACCGCGCGCGACCTGCGGGCGTTCCGCGAATATGTGCGGTTCGAGGCGCGGGGCCGGGCGGCGGGGGCGGGGCGCATCCGGGCGTTCGGCCGCGAGTTCGCCGCCGGCGCGTTTCCCATCGGCATCGACGCCGGGGAGGCGGCGCGCGGCGCGCAGCGGATTTCCCGCAGC
Source organism: Alphaproteobacteria bacterium (assembly GCA_965201115.1). GTDB lineage: Bacteria > Pseudomonadota > Alphaproteobacteria > UBA7887 > UBA7887 > JANQOH01. The sequence goes on along the minus strand of OZ241745.1, from coordinate 2,074,734 downwards.
GCCAGCGCGCGCGCGCTCGAGCGCCGCGGCGGCGAAAGCGCGTGGATCATCGGGATCGATCGGCTCGACTACAGCAAGGGCCTCGCCGAGCGTTTCGACGCATACGGCGAGTTCCTGGAGCACTACCCCCGCTATCGGCGGCGCGTGCGCTTCCTTCAGATCACGCCGCCGTCGCGCACCGGCGTGGCGGAATACCGCGCCATCCGCGCCGATCTCGAGGCCCGCGCGGGCCATATCAACGGGCGCTTCGCCGACGTGGACTGGGTTCCGCTGAACTATCTGGTGCGGAGTTACGCGCGCCGCAGCCTGTTCGGCCTCTACCGCGGCGCGCGCGTGGGGTTCGTCACGCCGCTCCGCGACGGCATGAACTTGGTGGCGAAAGAGTATGTCGCCGCGCAAAATCCGCGCGATCCGGGGGTGTTGGTGCTGTCGCGTTTCGCCGGCGCGGCGCAGGAGCTGGGCGACGCCGTTTTGGTCAATCCGTTCGACATTCGCGGGACGGCCGATGCGCTGGCGCGCGCACTCGACATGCCGCTCGACGAGCGCGTGTCGCGCTGGCGGGCGTCGATGGACGCCCTGGAGGCGAATACGCTCGACGTCTGGGTAGCGAATTTCCTGGGCGCGCTGGAAGCCGCGCCGTCGATGGCGTGAGCGCCGCGCCGGCCCTTCCGCGGCCATTGCCGCCGACGGCGTGCCGCGGCCGGCGCATCGCGCTGTTTCTCGACGTGGACGGCACGATAGCCGAGATCGCCGCGCGGCCCGAACTCGCGTTCGTTCCGCGCGAAACGCGCGCGGCGCTGGCCGCGTTGCGCGGCGCGCTCGACGGGGCGGTGGCGCTGGTGTCGGGCCGGCCGATCGCCGAACTCGAGCGCATGACGCCGGGAGCGCGCCTCGCGGCGGCGGGGCTCCACGGCCTCGAGGTGCGCGGCCCGGCCGGGCGCGCGCCGCGCCCGCCCGCGGGCGCCGCGCCGCGCGCCGCGGTCGCCGCGTTGCGCCGCGCTTGCGCGGCGCGCGCCGGCCTGCGCCTGGAAGACAAGGGCGCGACCGCCGCCGTTCATTACCGCGGGCGCCCGGAACTCGCGGCCGCCGCGCGCGCGGCGGCGCGGCAAGCGGCGGCGGGACGCCCGGAAGTGACGGTTCTCGAAGGCAAGTGCGTGGTCGAGATTGTGCCCGCCGGCCGCGACAAGGGAACGGCCATCCGCGCCTTCATGGCGGAAGCGCCGTTTTCCGGGCGCGAACCCGTGTTCGTCGGCGACGACGTCACCGATGAAGCGGGCTTCGCCGCGGTACGCGCGATGGGCGGCGTCGCGGTGCGGGTCGGCGGCGCCGCGCCCACGCGCGCGGCCTGGCGCCTCCCCGACGTGGCGGCGACAGGCGCGTGGCTGCGCGGCCTGGCCGCGTCGTTCGGCGGTGGATGAACTCGCGCTCGTCGGCGATGTGGGCGGAACGCACGCCCGCTTCGCCCTCGCGCGCGGCGGCGCGCCGTTCCGCGCGGTTGCGTTCCCGGTTGCGGACAGCGCCGGCACCGAGATCGCGCTCGACCGCGCGCTCGACCGTCTGGGCGCGCCGCGCGTTTCCGCCGCGCGCATCGCCGTCGCCGGAATCGTCGAAAACGGGAGCGCCCGCCTTACCAACGGCGCGTGGCGCTTCGATCGACGGGCCATCGCGCGCCGCACGGGCGCGGCGCGCGTGGAACTGTTCAACGACGTCCAGGCGGCGGCGCTCGGCCTGCGCCGCCTCGCGCCCGGCGACGCGGCCCCGCTGGGCGGCGGCGGCGCGCTCGATTTCGGTCGACCGGTCGCGCTGTTGGCGGTCGGCACGGGGTTCGGCGCAGCGCTCCTGACGCCGGACGGGCGCGCCCTGGCCGGCGAGGCGGGTCACGCCGCGCTCGCGGCCGGCGACGAAGAAGAGGCGGAGATCGTGCGCCGGTTGCGCCGCCAAACCGGGTTCGCATCTCTCGAAACGGCGCTTTCCGGGCCGGGCCTCTCGCGCCTGAGCGCGGCGCTGGGGGGAGACGCCGGCGCGCCGCCGGCGACGGTCGTCGCCCGCGCTCTCGCCGGAAGAGCGCCCGAAGCGGCGGCGCTGCGGCGGTTCTGCCTGTTCCTGGGCGCCGCGGCGGGCGATCTCGCGCTGGCGTTCGGCGCATGGGGCGGCGTCGCCATCTGCGGCGGCGTGCCGCGCCGGTTCGCCGGCTTCCTGCGGCGCTCGCCCTTCCGCGCCCGCTTCGAAGCGCGCGGCCGGTTTGCCGAACGCCTGCGCGCCGCGCCGACCGTGCTCGTCGAACGCGACGATCTCGCCCTTCTCGGCCTCGCCGCCTTGCCGTGACGCCGGTGCGCGCGCCGTTTACCGGCTCCGCGCGGGCCGCTACCATGCGCGGCGCATCGCGAACGCGACAAGCGACGGGGAGGACGCCATGAACACGCCGGAAACCGGGAAGGGCCGCCTCGCGGTAAGCCGCGCCGCCGACGCGGCTTACGAAACCGACGGCCTGCGCGAGGAGTTCGTCTATCGCGATCTCGGCGCCGCCGACGCCACCGGCGGCGCGGCGCATGCGCACATCATCAAGGCGAAGCATCCCGACGGCGGGCATAACGGCATGCACCGCCACATCGTGGGCTTCCAGTTCGCGCTGGTGCTGGAAGGCTGGGTGAGTTTCTTTTACGAAGGGCACGGCGAGATCGTCTATCGCAAGGGCGACGCCGTCACCGTGCCGGGCGGCCTGCTGCACGAGCTGCGCGACTACTCCGCCGATCTCGAATTGCTGGAGATAACCTCGCCGGCCCTGTACGACACGGTACGAGAGAACGGCGAGAGAATGCCCACGCCCGGCCAAAAGGCGCGCATCGGCGAACGCATCGCGGGCGCGCAATGAGCGCCGCCGTCTGGCGCGGATACGACCGCGCCGGCCTCGACGCGCAATACAACAACCGCAAGCGCTTCCCCGACTACAAGGCGCGTTTCGCCGCCTGGCAAGGGTGGAGCGCGGAGACCCGCGCGCGCGCCGGCGCGCGTCTCGACCTCGCTTTCGGACCCGCGCCGTCGGAAACGCTCGACCTGTTTCCCGCCCGCGGCGACGGCGCGAACGGGGGCGCGCCGCTCTACCTGTTCATCCACGGCGGCTACTGGTATTCGCTCGACAAGGCCGACTACGCCTATGTGGCGGAGGGCATGGCGCCGCACGGGGTCGCCGTCGCGGTCAACAACTACGCGCTCGCGCCTCATGCCGACATGGACGAAATCGTGCGCCAAAACCGCGCCGCGGCGGCGTGGCTATGGCGTCGCGCGCGGGAGTTCGGGGCGGATCCCGGGCGTATCTACGCCGCGGGACACTCCGCCGGCGGCCATCTCGCCGCCATGCTGCTGGCGACCGACTGGCCGACCTTCGAACCCGGGCTGCCGCCCGATCTCGTGAAGGGCGCATGCTCGATTTCCGGCCTGTTCGAACTCGAGCCGCTCCGCCTCTCCTATCTCAACGACACGCTGCGGCTCGACGCCGGCATGGCCGCGCGCAACTCCCCCGCCGCGCTCGCCTGGCCGCGCGCCGCCCCCTTGCTCGTCGTTGTCGGCGAGGACGAATCGGAGGAATACCGCCGCCAGTCGGCGGACATGGCCGCGAAGCTGCGCGCCCTGGGCCGCGCTTGCGAGCTCGTAACCCCGCCGGGTCTCGATCACTTCTCAATCGTCGATTCGCTGATCGACCCCGCCGCCGATCTCGTTCGCCGGCAGTTGCGCGCCATGCCATGGAGCGCAACTGGCGGGGGGTAGCCGGCCGCGCGCCCCGGCGCCTTGAAACGGGCTGCAAAATAGTCATGTTACGGGCGCGCGCCGCGCTTTCCTCCGCAACCGGCCCCTTCCCCGCGCGATGCCGGGCCGGGCCGGCTGCAATCCATGACGCAGAATCCGGGCGCCGCGGCCTCGGGGCCGGCGTTTTCCGGTTGCGCGGGCGGGCCGCCCGCCATGCCGGGCGGACGCGGCGCCCGGATCGATGCCGGCGCGACCGGATATACGGAGAAAGAATCGGCTTGGCATGACACGAGACACGCAGACGGCATGGCGCGGGACCACCGTTCTTTCCGTACGCAAGGACGGGCAGGCCGTCATGGCGGCGGACGGGCAGGTGAGTTTCGGGCAAACGGCGATCAAGGCCCGGGCGCGCAAGGTGCGGCGGCTCGGCGGCGGGGCGATACTGGCGGGCTTCGCGGGCGCGACGGCGGACGCTTTCACGTTGTTCGAGCGGCTGGAGGCCAAACTCGAGCAATATCCCGGCCAGCTCATGCGCGCCTGCGTCGAACTGGCGAAAGACTGGCGCACCGACCGCTATCTGCGCCGGCTCGAGGCGATGATGGCGGTGTCGGACGCGCAGGTGTCGCTGTTGCTGTCGGGCAACGGCGATGTGCTGGAGCCCGACGACGGCGTGATCGGCATCGGCTCGGGCGGCGCCTATGCGCTGGCGGCGGCGCGCGCGCTGCTCGACCGGCCCGGCATGGACGCGCGCGCGGTCGCCGAACGGGCGATGGCCATCGCCGCCGGGATTTGCGTCTATACCAACGAATCGGTGACGATCGAAACCATCGAGGCCGCCTCATGACCAATTTCAGCCCGCGCGAGATCGTGTCGGAACTCGACCGTTTCATCGTCGGCCAGCACGATGCGAAGCGGGCGGTGGCCATCGCCCTGCGCAACCGCTGGCGGCGCATGCAGCTCGACGACGAACTGCGCGAGGAAGTGCTGCCCAAGAACATTCTGATGATCGGCCCGACCGGCGTCGGCAAGACCGAGATCGCGCGCCGGCTGGCGCGATTGGCGCAGGCGCCGTTCGTCAAGGTGGAAGCCACGCGCTTCACGGAGGTGGGCTACGTGGGGCGCGACGTCGAATCCATCGTGCGCGACATGCTGGAAACCTCGATCTCCATGACGCGCGACCGCCTGCGCGCCGATGTGCGCCCGCGCGCCGAGGCGGCGGCCGAGGATCGCGTGCTCGACGCCCTCGTCGGCTCGGGCGCGGCGCAGGACACGCGCAGCAAGTTCCGCGCCATGCTGCGCGACGGCGCGCTCGCCGACCGCGAGATCGAACTCGAGGTCGCCGACGCGGGCCTGTCCGGCATGCCCACATTCGACATCCCCGGCATGCCCGGCGCGCAGATGGGCATGATCAATCTCAACGAAATGCTGGGCAAGGCGTTCGGCGGACGCACCCGGAAACGGCGCTTGACGGTCGATGAGAGCTACGACCTGCTCATGGAGGAAGAGAGCGACAAGCTGCTTGACGAAGACAAGATGGTCCGTCAGGCGATCGCCGCGGTGGAAGAGAACGGCATCGTCTTTCTCGACGAGATCGACAAGATTTGCGCGCGTTCGGAGCGCCTCGGCGCCGATGTGAGCCGCGAGGGCGTGCAGCGCGACCTGCTGCCGCTGATCGAAGGCACGGTGGTCGCCACGCGCCACGGCCAGGTACGCACCGACCATATCCTCTTCATCGCCTCGGGCGCGTTCCACGTGGCGCGGCCGTCGGACCTCCTGCCCGAGCTTCAGGGGCGGCTGCCGATCCGCGTCGAGCTCAAGCCCCTCGACAAGAGCGACCTGGTGCGCATCCTTACGGAGCCGGAAAACTCGCTGATCCGCCAATATACGGCGCTCCTGGCGACCGAGGACGTCGCCGTCGAGTTCTCCGAAGACGCCATCGACGCGATCGCCTCGCTCGCCGCCGAGGTCAACCGCGGCGTGGAGAATATCGGCGCGCGCCGCCTGCACACGGTGATGGAGCGGCTGCTCGAGGAGATCTCCTTCTCGGCGACCGACAAGCAGGGGGGCGAGGTGGCGTTCGACGCCGCCGAGGTGGAGCGCCGCCTCGGCGACCTTGCGCGCAGCGCCGACCTGCGCAAGTTCATCCTGTAGCGCCGCGTCCGGCGGCGCCTCTTGCGCGGAAGGCGCGCGCTGCCGTCAGGGGCCGTAGAGCGTTTCCGGCAGCCACGTCGCCATGGCGGGGAAGGCGGCCAGTATGCACAGCATGAGCAGCTGCAGGGCGACGAACGGGATCACGCCGCGGTAAATGTCGGTGGTCTTGACGGTATCCGGCGCGACCCCGCGCAGGTAGAACAACGCGAAACCGAACGGCGGGGTGAGGAACGAGGTCTGGATATTCACGGCGATCATGATGGCGAACCACACCGGGCTGATGCCCTCGTTCATCAGTATCGCCGGGCCGACGATGGGCACCACCACGAACACGATCTCGATGAAGTCGAGAAAGAAGCCGAGCACGAACATGAGCGCCATGGTGAGCAGCATGGCGCTGAACACGCCGCCGGGCAGGCCGTGCAGGAACTCGGCGACGATTTCGTCGCCCTCGAAGCCGCGGAACACCAGGCTGAACAGCTGCGCGCCGATCAGGATGGTGAACACCATCGACGACACGCGCGCGGTGGCGAACATCACTTCGCGCAGGTTCGCGAGGGTGAGCTGGCGGCGCGCGGCCGCGAGCGCAAGCGCGCCCATCGCGCCGACGCCCGCCGCCTCGGTGGGGGTCGCCAGCCCGAACAGGATCGAGCCGAGCACAAGAACGATAAGCAGAAGCGGCGGCAAGAGCACGACCGCCACGCGCGCGAACATCTCGCGGTCGCTTATGGCGGCGCGCTCCTCGGCGGGTATCGGCGGCATGCGCTCCGGGTAGATCGAGCCGTACACCGCCTGCCAGGCGATATAGAGAACCACGAGCGCCAGCCCCGGCAGCAGCGCGCCGACGAACAGATCCGCCACCGAGACCGGATCGGGCGCGAAATTCCCCGCCGCCAGCTGCGCCTGCTGGTAGGCGGCGGAAATCTGGTCGCCGAGCAGGATAAGCACGATCGACGGCGGGATGATCTGCCCGAGGGTTCCGGCGGCGCAGATCGAGCCGCAGGCTATCGACGGCGCATAGCCGCGCTTGAGCATCGTCGGCAGCGAGAGCAGCCCCATCGTCACCACGGTGGCGCCGACAATCCCCGTCGAGGCCGCCAGCAGCGCGCCGACGACGCTGACCGCAATGCCGAGCCCGCCGCGCAGCCGGCCCATCAGCAGCGCCATCGTGTCGAGCAGCGCCTCGGCCAGTTTCGACCGCTCCAGCATCACGCCCATGAACACGAACAGCGGCACGGCAATCAGCAGGTCGTTGGTCATGATGCCGTAGATGCGGTTCGTGAGCGCCTGCACGAACGCCATCTCGAACACCTCGAAATACGAGCCGATCAGCGCGTATATCAGCGCCACGCCGGAGAGCGTGAAGGCGACGGGAAAGCCGAGCAGCAGCGCGCCGCACAGGGTGAGCACCATGGCGATGACGTAGAATTCGTAGATCACGCGGCGCCTCCGTGCGACGGGCCGGGCGCGCCGCCGGCGCCGGGGGCCGCCCCGGCCAGCGTGGCGGCGGCGGCGATGGCGCGCGAAACGCCCTGGAGAATCACCGTCGCGGCAAACAGCCATATGCAGGTCTTGAGCAGATAGACCGCGTGGACGCCGCGCTCCTCGAGCGAACCCTCGCACTCGGCCCAGCTGTTGAGCACGTAATCGCCGGAATACAGCACGATGGCCGCGCAGACGGGGATCAGGAACAACAGGGTTCCGGCCAGATCGACCGCCGCGCGGCGCCGCGCGCCCATCTTCAGGTAGAAAACGTCGACGCGCACATGCTCGTTGCACAGCAGTGTGTATGCCGCGCAGAGCAGGAATACGGCGGCGTGCATGAAGCGCACCGATTCCTGCATCCAGATGAACCCGATCTCGAAGCCGTAGCGCAGCACGACGATAAGCACGGTGACAAGCACCATCGCCAGGGTAAGCCACGCGGTCAGGCGGCCCAGGCGATCGTTCACGGCGTCGATGGCGCGGGCGAAGGCAAGGGGGAACGGCGCGCCGGCGCCGCCGCCCGCGGCGCGCAGCGCCAGCGCGCCCGCGGCGATCGCAAGCAGCGGCAGACCGACAACGGCGGCGACGAGCCACGCGTCGCCGAACGCCGCGCGCGACGCCTCCGCCACCGGCGCGAGCGGGGCCGCCAGACCGGCCTTCAGGGTTTCGCAGAGGCCCGCCTCGCGGAGGCCGCCGGTCTCGTCCACGCGCTGTGCCCTCCCCCCGCGGCGCCGAGGCGGGCGGGCCCGCCCGCCTCGGCGTTGCGGCGCGAGACTAGAGAAAATCGCGCCGCATACCAAGCGCGCATCCCGGGCGCGGATTTGACAGGCGGCGGCCGATACTTAAACTACCGCGTTTTTTCCGACAGCGGGAGGGGCGCCATGACGGCGGTAATGCCGACCTACGGGCGTATCGACTTGGCCTTCGAACGGGGCGAGGGGCCGTGGCTGATTACGGCGGACGGGCGGAGGTACCTGGATTTCGCCACGGGAATCGCCGTCAACACGCTCGGCCACTGCCATCCGCGCCTGGTTTCCGCGCTCGCGGCGCAGGCCGAAAAATTGTGGCACTGCTCGAATCTGTACGAGATACCCGAACAGGCGCGGCTGGCGGAACGGCTGTGCGCGGCGAGTTTCGCCGACAAGGTTTTCTTCTGCAATTCGGGCGCCGAGGCGATGGAAGGCGTCATCAAGGTCGCGCGGCGCTACCACCACGGGCGCGGCGCGCCGGAGCGCTTCCGGATCGTGGCGTTCGAAGGCGCGTTCCACGGGCGCACCCTGGCGACGCTGGCGGCGGGCGGCAACGAAAAGGCGCTGGAAGGTTTCGGGCCGCCGGTCGAGGGATTCGTCCATGTCCCCTTCGGCAACGCCAACGAAACGCGCGCCGCCATCGGCCCCGACACCGCCGCCATACTGGTGGAGCCGGTGCAGATGGAAGGCGGCGTGCGGACCCCGGCGGAGGACCGCTTCCTCGCCGAACTGCGCGCCATCGCCGACGAATTCGGCGTGCTGTTGCTGTTCGACGAAGTGCAGACGGGAATCGGCCACACGGGCAAGCTGTTCGCCCATGAATGGAGCGGCGTCCGGCCCGACGTCATGGGGCTGGCGAAAGGGCTCGGCGGAGGCTTCCCCATCGGCGCGGTGCTCGCCACGGACGAAGCCTGCGCGGCAATGACGCCGGGCAGCCACGGCTCCACCTTCGGCGGCAACCCGCTCGCCGCCGCGGCGGCCAACGCGGTTCTCGACGTCGTGCTGGAAGAGGGCTTTCTCGACCGCGCGGCGGAAACGGGCGCGTATCTCTTCGAACGCGTGGGCGCGGTCGCGGCGCGGCGCCCTGAAGTCATCGAGTCGGTGCGCGGCCAGGGCCTGCTGCTCGGCATGAAGTGCAAGGTTCCCAACGCCGACCTGGTGGCGGCGCTGCGCGAACGCCAGGTGCTGACGGTCCCGGCGGGCGAGAACGTGGCGCGGATGCTGCCGCCGCTCACCGTTGCGCGCGAGCATGCGGATACCGCGTGCGCCGCGCTCGAGGAGGCGTGCGCCGCGCTCGCGCCGTGACCGCGCCGCGCCACTTTCTCGACCTCGACGCGCACGATGGCGCGACGCTGCGCGGGATTGTCGATCGCGCGGCGGAGATGAAGCGCAACGGTCCGCCGGCGGACGCGCCGCTGGCGGGCCGCGTGCTGGCGATGGTGTTCGAACTCCCCTCGACCCGGACGCGGCTCTCGTTCGACCTGGCGATGGAACGCCTCGGCGGGCACGCCGTGGCACTCGACGCGGGGGCCAGCCAGCTCGGCAGGGGCGAGAGCGTTGGCGACACGGCGCGCGTGCTGTCGCGCTATGCCGACGCCATCGTGCTGCGCGCGGCGCGCCACGAAACGCTGCTCGAAATGGCCGCGGCGTCCGCCGTGCCGGTCATCAACGGGCTGACCGACCGCAGCCATCCGGTGCAGCTGCTGGCGGACGTCGTGACGGTGGAGGAGCGTCTCGGCGCGATTGCGGGGCGGACCGTGGCGTGGTCGGGCGCGGGCAACAATGTGGCGGCGTCGTGGATACACGCGGCGGTGCGGTTCGGCTTCGCGCTGCGGCTTGCGTGCCCGCCCGCGCTCGCGCCGCGCCGCGCCCTGCTGGATTGGGCGGCGCGCGAAGGCGGCGCGGTGACCGTGGGGGCCGACCCGCGCGCGGCGGCGGCGGGCGCCGACTGCGTCGTCACCGACGCGTGGGTGTCGATGAACGACCGCCCCGCCGGCGACCGCGCCGCAACGATGGCGCCCTACCGGGTCGATGAAGCGCTGATGGACGCCGCGAAACCCGACGCGCTGTTTCTGCACTGCCTCCCCGCCCATCGCGGGGAGGAGGTGACCGACGCGGTGATAGACGGCCCGCGCTCGGCAGTGTGGGACCAAGCGGAAAACCGCCTGCACGCACAAGCCGCGCTGCTGCTGCGACTCCTGAAGGCGTAGGCGGCGCGCGGCTACGGAAGCAGCAGGGAAAAACGAGCGTCGGGGCCCGTGCCGACAGGCACGGCGCCGAGCGGCGCGCGGATCATGCGGTCAAGGCGCGAATATTTGCGGGCGCCGCGCTTAACCCGCATTTCTCATACGGGTTTGGGGCATCGGGGCTCTGTGTGCGATATAGTGTTGTTGAGTATGCACATATCGCGGCACGGAGGTGTTCCCCGATGCAGACGGAGTGTAGCACGGCGCTGGGCGGTTTTCAACCGGTCGACGGTCGCGCGGTTGTGGCGGCGTTCGACGGCGGGACGGTGACGTCGGACGCGGGGGCATTGTTGCCTGGCCGGGCGGATGCGGCGGTGGGTCTGGTCGATCGGTTTGCGGCCTGTTTCACCGATGGGCGTGCGCGTCATCTTGTCGAGCACGATGTTCGGACGCTGGTCATGCAGCGCGTGTTCGGGATCGCATTGGGATATGAGGACCTGAACGACCACGATGCGTTGCGTCACGATCCGGTCATGGCCGTGTTGGCGGGGAAGTTGGCGTCGCGTCGTTCGGACTGTGCGCCGCTTGCGGGCAAATCGACGCTGAACCGCCTTGAGTTGGGGGGCGCGGGGCCGTCGCGGTATTGCCGGATCGCGCATGACGGCTCGGCGATTGAGGATTTGTTCCTGACACTGTTTGTGGAGGCGCACAAGCGGCCCCCGGCTCGCTTGGTTATCGATCTCGACGCCACGGACGATCGGCTTCACGGTCGCCAGGAGGGTCGTTTTTTCCACGGCTACTACGGCGGCTATTGCTATCTTCCGCTTTATGCGACTTGCGGTCGTCATCTTTTGGCGGCGCGGTTGCGCCCGGCGAATGAGGATGGGGCGGCCGGGGCCGTGGAGACTGTTGAGCGGATTGTGTCGCGGTTGCGGCGGCATTGGCCCCGCGTGCGGATAATGGTGCGCGCCGATTCGGGGTTCGCCCGCGAGGCGCTGATGGCGTGGTGCGAGGCCAACGGCGTCGATTACCTGTTGGGCTTGGCGCGGAACCCCCGTCTGGCGGCGGAAGTCGAGACCGAACTGGCGGCGGCGCAAGCGCACAGCGCGGGTTCGGGCAAGCCGCAACGCCGCTTCAAGGACTTCATGTGGAGGACGCGCGACAGCTGGAGCTGCGCGCGCCGCGTCGTCGCCAAGGCCGAGTGGACCCACGGCAAGGCCAACCCGCGTTTCGTCGTCACCTCGATTGCGGCCCATCGGGTCCGCGCCCGGCATCTCTACGAGCGGCTTTACTGCCAACGCGGCGAGATGGAGAACCGGATCAAGGAGTGCCAACTCGACTTGTTCGCCGACCGCACGTCGACGCGGGCCATGCGGGCCAACCAGCTGCGCCTGTGGTTCGCGTCCATGGCTTATGTGTTGCTGTGCGCACTGCGCCGCATCGGCCTCGACTACACCGAACTGGCGGTCGCCACATGCGGGAGCCTGCGCCTGAAACTGCTCAAGATCGGCGCTTGGGTCCGCGTCACCGTGCGCCGCGTCAAGATCGCCATGAACGCCGCGCATCCCTTCCAGCGCGAGTTCCGTATCGCCTGCCAACGATTATCCGCCGCCGCGGCGTAACGCGGCCACTCTCGCCCTTCCCCTCAACAACGCAGGAACAGCCCGGAACGCGGCCCACCGCCAAACGGCGGACCGCCCCAACGCGCCCCGAAAATGCCCGCCAAGCCCCCCGACCACGAAAACACGCACGCACGATAACCAACGACGCACAAACCGCACGACAACCACCCGTATGAGAAATGCGGGTTAAGGGCCGCACGCGCGCGCACCGAATTTGCGTAGCTGTCGGTAATATACCCGCGAACGGTTACCGGTTGCGGGGGCGTCTCCGTGATCTCCCTTGGCGTTCTTTCGAACCGGCGCGCCGCGAGTCGTCTCGAATGCCCGCGGCCGCCCGACCGGCCGCGCAGCATATCTCATGCGCGCACGCCGGGCCAGCGCCCGGACACATCGAATTCGAACAATTCCTTCTTGGAATTGCGTTTTCGTATGGAGCGCTCGCCGACATGTTCGAACCCGAGCCGCCGCAGCATCGCCGCGAACAATTTTTCGACAGGCAAGAGCACCCCATAAAACGTCGAATTGCCGACGATATAGTGAACCGCACACCCTCCGTTCAAGAGCGGAACAAGCGCCGCAAAATGCGCCCACATGTCGTCCATATACTTCGCTATGTAATTTGCCAGTATTTCCGCGCTCGGGGCGCCACAGTGGGAAATCCGGTCCAAGGCGTTGTCGAGCTCCGGGTGTTCGAATCGATCCCGCGGGCGGCGCCAGCCGCATAGTCGGCTCGTTGCGACTCCCCATGTGCCGCCTATCGCCGACCAGTCGAGCTCTCCGGCCGCACGCCCGCTATCGAGGTAGCCGAGCCAATACATGTAAGGACGCAACTCGCGTATATACGACATGCGATTCGCGTAGGGCGGCGATGTTACCACGAGGTCGAACGGTCCATCGACAGCCTCATGCAACCTTCGGGAATCGGCGAGAACGACTTGGCCCTTGCCCGTCGGGTTGATGCGAGCGCCCGCCGCCACGAAGCGCAAATGTTCGCCGAACATATGCGCCAGCTCGGCGCCTAACGGCATGGCCAGCTGCCGGTCGTCGCGAAACGACATCGATTGATGATTGAATGCCGCATTCGACAGCGCAACGACGGTTCGGCAGAACGCCACGAGCAGGAGCGCCCTCTTCGGCGAATCCTCTTCGCTTTCCATTTCGATTCCCGCCCGCAAGGCGCAAAGAAAATCCAGCGCGCGCGGCGGCCACCATCGGTGGACGTTATGCAGCCGCGGCGCGACAGCGGGCGGGATTGCGCCCTGCTCCGCTGCCTCGGCCGCCCGCGCCCCCGCGCGTAACGCCTCCGCCACGGACGATTCGGAATAGCTCGCGGTCTTGGCGCGGCCCAGCCACACCAGAAACGGATTTATGTCGGTCGTGGCCCAACGAAGCCCGCGATACGACGCACACAGCGCCGTGGTTGCCGTGCCGCAAAACGGGTCGAGCACACGGATCGGATAGCGATAGCGGTCAAGCAGCTCCTCGACGATTTTCACCGAGTAGGCGGGCGTTAGCCGGAGCCAGCCGTGGCGACCGGCGCTTGCGTTGAACTTGTGAGTATAGTCGGCCCGTTGACGAAGCCTCTCACGGGTCGCCGCCGTCATGTCCTGCCCGCCGATAGCAGAGTGCGGAGAAGATCGTCGATCTCCGCCCGCAGAGTATCCTTGTTCCGATCGAAAAATGCCGCCAAATCGTATCCGACAACGTCGCGCATGAAGCGATAGGTCGACGTCAATGGATCGACGCCCTCGGCTCCGGTCAGGATCGACCATCGCGCCTGTCTGTAGCGCGTCAGCACATCGGCATCGACCTGCGCCGAGAGAATAACCGCACAAGGGAAGTACCCGTGCGCGTACGCAGCGGCCGCATTTGCGATATCGGCGTTTTGGCGTTTCGCGTCCTTGCTCTTGTACCCCTGCCGAACCTCGAAGACCGTGCCCGTGAGGCTTTCGAAGACCTTTCCATCCACATCGAGGGCGTTTGCCGAACGTTTCATCCACGCCAGGACGCGGTTGCGCTTGCGCCCGTCCGGGATTTTTCCGATAGGCACACGCCCGTCGAGGTGCAATATCCGCTTCCGCCCGCCCGGCAGATCGACGCCGTAGGACCATCTCACATCGTCCTCGGACAGTTCGAGAGAATCCTTCAGGATGCGGCGAAACAGCCGTTCGCAACCGATTCCGATCTGGCGATATACGCTTGTCATCCCGCCGGCAGCCTTATGCGCGGCATACATGAGGGGGTTATCCAGACCGAACCAGCCGTAGAATGCATCCGCTCCGTAGAGGTCGCGAAACTCCACGAGCGTCAACCCGCCGCCGGCCGTCCCGCGGCCGAATTTCGGCCTGTAGCGCCTGCACACGCGAATCGCGTCGAGCACGAGCTCCAGATATTCGCTGTCGGCGGCGGTCATGGCGGACTCCTTCTTCATCGGGCGGAACAGCCGCAGCGGCGCAACAGCAGCGAAACGCACCCAGCCGCGCCTGTCGACGAACTATAGCGCCAGACGACAAGGCCGGCAAGCGGGGTGCCGCGGGGGCGCAGCCTGGCTATCGTGCATTCACGACTCGGATGCACGGCGGTGGCGCCCCGCTTCCGGTGGCCCGATACGCCGACGCGTCTTCTCCGGCGCGCGGCTGCCGACTCGACCGCCAAGCCGACCTCCGTGGCGATCTGCCGCTCCGGGCCATGGCCATGATGCACAACGCACCGACGACCCCCTTTGAGCGTCGGACGTTCGTGACCCGCCAGGAACGCTGAAACCTCGACCTCAATGGCATGGGCGAGAAGCTCGCGCGCCCCGGCGCGTAACACCTCGGTCAGAGCATCGTCGATGGTCCTTGGAATGGCCAGCGCGACAACTGTATCGTCCGTCATGGCGTATCGCTCCCTTCATGGAGACGGGGAAGGTCCGACAACCCTCACGACAGGCCCCCCTACCTGTGCATCACCCACTTTTGGGCACAGCCCCGGGCGCCCTTGTCCGCGCGTCTCGACCGCCGCCATGAACTCCCGGCGGCCGCGCTTCGCCAACTGCATCAATTTACTCAAAGGGTAAGTCGTCGGTTCGGGTGGCGGCGAAGCGGACCGGGGCGGTTTGGCGGACGAGCAGGCCATTGGCGGCCATGTCGTTCAGCCAAGTGCGGGCTTGGGTCCTTCGGACGCCGAGGGCGGCGGCGGCGGCGGTTTCGCTTTGGGGGGCGGCGGCGCAGAGGCGGGTCAACAGGGGGCGGGCGGCGGCGAATGGGCTGGGCGGCTGGGCGGCGGAGGGCGGCGCGGGGGCACGGTAATGGGCGGGGCGCGCGGTTTTTTCCACGGCGCCTTCGGCGGCGAAGCGGGTTAGCCAGTCGTTCGCTTGCGGTCTGGAAACGCCGAGGGCGGCGGCGATATCGTTCGCCGTGCGGGGGCCGGCGGCGCAAGCGTGCAGGATGCAGGCGCGGGCGGCGGCGCGGAGGCGGGCGGCGGGGTCGCGGCACGTCGGGGTTTCCGCCGGGGCCGGCGCCGGGGCGGATTCGGCGAGCTCGAGTGCGGGCGTTTGCGCCGGAGGGGATTGGGGCGCCGACGACGTCTCGTGGAGGAGGTCTTCCAGCGCCTCGGGCGTCGGCGGGTCCGGCCATGGCAGGGCGCCGCGGGCGCGCAGGGCCGCGAGGCCGGGCTCGGCGGCGCCGGCGGCGCGGACATACACGCGCGCGCGCGGGGGCGGGGCGCGGAGCTGCTCGACCGCGCCGGCCCATGCGCCGCCCTTCCCGTCTTCGGCGGCGGCGACGAACGCGGCGTCGGCCAGCGCATAGATGAGTTTGTTGCGTTGCATGGCGCGCCAAACCTGGAATCGCGCGGACGGATCGAACGGGGATACGAGAACGAGCCGTCCGCTCATGAGCGTTTCGCGATCGCCGGAGCGCGTGACGGCGCGCTCAAGGCCGTCGGAGAGAACGCCGACGGCGCGGCCGCCCGCCTCCAGAGCGGCGCTCATGGCCGTGCGATCGACGCCGCGCGCGGCGCCGGAAATCAGCGGGACGCGCGCGCCGGCGGCGAGGCGTCCGGCGCGCTCGGCGGCTTCCAGCGCGTCGTCGTTCGCGTTGCGCGAGCCGACGACGCCCAAGCCGCCTTCGTCGAGCGCCGCGAACGCGCCGAAACCGTAGAGTATCGGCGGCGCGCGGTCGCCCAACCGTTCGGCGAGGCGCGGCGGATAGCCGGGGTCGGCGCGGCCGACGACCCGGATGCCCCGGGCGCTCCAGCGCTCGACGGCCTGGCTCAGCATGAACCCGCGCGCAAGCAGGCGCCCGATGCGTTCGCGGTCGAACTCCGCCGCGCATGCGGCCAAGGTTTCTCCGGCGCAGCCGTCGAACAGATCGGCGGGCGTGCGCCCGTGTTCGCGCAGGCCGCGCGCGAGGCGTTTGTATTCGCCGTTCGCAAGCGGCGCCGGTTCGGCGGGCGCCCTGCCGCCGACGGCGGCCAACGGCGCGGTCAGCAGCAGAACCGCTTGGGTATCGGGGGAGAGTTCGGAGATCATCGCGCTATTGCCGCCGCGCGCCGGCGGCGGCGGCGAGCGCAAGCGGGTACACTTCGCCCGCGCCGTGCGAACGCAGGAGCCACGCCGCGACGGTTATCGTCCAGCGCGAATCCACGATGTCGTCGATCAGAAGCGCCGGGCCGGGGGGAAGGGATCCGGCGCGGATGGCGAGCGCGCCATCGACATTGCGGGCCTGCTGGATCGGATTTTCCATCGCTTTCTGCTCCGGGCGCGCCGCGATCTTGTCCAGCGCGGCGTGGAACGGCAGGCGGAGGGCGCGCGCCAGCCGCCGGGCGAAATCCGGAACGAGCTCGGGATGGCGAAGCGACGGGATGCAGACCGCCCATTGCGGCGCGGGCTGCGGCGCCCATCGGCGCATGAGCGCGGCGCAGGCGGAGACAAGCTCGTCGGCGTAGCGTCCGTCCTCGAATTTGCCGCGCCGGACGAGCGCGCCCCATCCCGGTTCTCCCCACACGCAGAGCGCCTTGCCTGGCGCGGCGCGATGCCGCTCCGGGATGAGGCCGCGGACGCCGTAGCGCGGCAGACCGCCCGCCGGCCATACGCGGCGCGGCTCGATCGGCGGACCGGCGGCGCGGATGAACGCCGCCGCTTCGTTCGCCAGCCGGGGATCGACCGTCGTCGGCAGGGGCGGGAGGTCGGGGACGCGAACGCGACCGGCGTCGCCGTCGAGTGCGCGGACGAGAAACTTCATGTGGCCGGACCGGAGGCGGATATAGTCCAGCATTTGTTTCTGTTCCCCGCGGCGGAGGCGCGCGAGGCGCTCGGCGCGTTTCCAGAAGCTGTCGTGGAGCGGGATGGCGGTCAGCCGCCATTTCGATCCCTCGCGGACCAGAGGCGCGGGCGATTCGAGCGAGAGGAGCTCCAGAGTCTGCTCGATCCGCGCGCGGCGGATGTTCACGGCGGCGCAGAGTTCGTTGAGCGTGAGGCCGTCGGGCGCGTCTTCGAGTGCTTCGAGCGTCTGCCAGGCTTCTCCGCGCTCGGGGAAGGCGCTGTCGATGAAATAGTTCACGATGTCGGCGTCTTCCTCTCCGTTCAGCAGCACGCCCCGCGCGGTTTCGAGCGCGCGCCCGGCGCGGCCCACCTGCTGGTAATAGGCGACCGGCGAGCCGGGAGCCTGATAATGGACGACGAAGCCGAGGTCGGGCTTGTCGAAGCCCATGCCGAGCGCGGTCGTCGCGGCGAGGGCTTTCAGGCGGTTGCCGAGCAGCGCGTCTTCGAGCTCCACGCGGCGCTCATCGCCGGTCTGCCCGGTATAGGCTTCGACCCTGAGCCCGCGCGATTGCAGCCACCCGGCCACGCGCACGGCGTCGCGCACGGTGAGCGTATAGACAATGCCGCTGCCCGGCAGGGACGGGAGGCGTTCGGCGAGCCAAGCGAGGCGATCCGCCGGCCGCGGCAGGCGGATCGTCTGGAGGCGGAGCGACGGGCGGCCGAGATCGCCCCGCGCGACCTTCAGGCCGGGGCCGAGCGCCTCCTCGATATCGGCGGTCACGCGGTCGTTCGCCGTCGCCGTTGTGGCCAGCAGCCGCAGGTTCGGCGGCAGGGCGCGCGCGATGCGCTCGATCATCCGGTAGCGGGGCCGGAAATCGTGCCCCCAGTCGGATATGCAGTGCGCCTCGTCGATGACGAGGAGGGCGACGCGCGCCGCGATTTGCGCCAGCGGCCCGGCGTTGAAGCGGTCGTTTCCCAAGCGTTCGGGCGACACGAGCAGGATATCGATTTCGTCGCGGCGAAGCCTTTCTTCCTCCGCGTCCCACTCGTCGGCGTTGTCGGAAGCAATGCGCGCCGCGCGCAAGCCCATGCGCTCGGCGGCGGCGATCTGGTTGCGCATCAGCGCAAGCAGCGGCGAGACGAGCAGCGCGGGCCCCGCCCCGGCCTCGCGCAGGAGCTTCGCGGCAATGAAGTACACGAAGCTCTTGCCCCAACCGGTGCGCTGGACGACGAGAAGGCGTCCTCGCCCTTCCACGACCCAGCGAATCGCCTCTTCCTGCCCGTCGCGGAACGCGGCGCCGGGCAGATCCGCGCCGCGCCGCAGCAAGGCGAGCGCGCGCTCGGCGTCGTATGCCGCGGCGCTTCCCGCCAAGGGCGGCGCGGCGGCGCGCGGGCGGGCGGGCCGCCGGAGGCCGGAGAACATGCGGCGCATAGCCGGGCGGCGCCGTTTCAGCGCGCCCCGGCGGCCGCGGGCCGGCGCGAGCGCCTTGCGGGGCATTGCGGGGCTCCGCGGGGCGTTGCGGGGCTCCGGCCCGGCAGGACGCCAGGCATTCGGCGCGGCTCGGGGCGGGCGCGGGCGGGAACGGCGGCGGTCATGCGAACATTATGGCAAGAAAACGCGGCGGCGGCAAGGCGGGCCGGATTCGGCCGGGACTGTCGGCGGCCGCCGCGCGGCCGGTTTCGCACGCCGCGCGGATGCCGGCGAGGAGTGGACGACTCCCGGCTGCGGCGCGCTCGCGCCCGGCCATCCACATCTTGAGGCGCCGTCCGAAATCGGCGGCACACCGCTCGGTCCGACAAGGCGAAGGCGATGTTTCCCGGTCGCGCATGTTCCTCCGCACGCTCGATCCGGTCCCACAGGGCGCGGTCGCGACGGCCGGAGTATACCGCAGCGCCGATGGCGCCCTACCGGGTCGACGAGGCGCCGATGGATACGGCGAAGCTCGGCGCGCTGCTTCTGCGCCTCCTCCCCGCCCATTGCGGGGAGGAGGTAACGGACGCGGCGATCGACGACCCGCGCCTGGCGGTGTGGAACTAAATGGGAAACCGCCTGCACGCGCAAGCCGCACTACTACTATGGCGCCCAGAGGCGTGGCGGCGACGCCCCTACAGCAGTTCGAACAGTTTGTAAAGCCCAATCATCAAGGCCGTCACGGCAGGTATGCCGAAGATCACGCCTTTCAGAACCCAGTTTTTTACATTAGCTATGCTGGTATCTATTTTACCATTTAGTTTTTCTATGCTTGTATGGACGTTCTCTATGCTTGTATTTACTTTTTCTATGCTTGTATGGATTTTCTCAATATCGGCCTCGGTAGCAACAAACTTCATACGCTCTTCCAAGCGCGCGAGCCTCTCGCGCACGTCGGCGCTTTCACCGCCCCCGGAGCTCGACGATGACTCGTTTTCGCGTCTGGTTCGTTTCAAACGATGAATGCTCATGTGTGTTCCTCGACGCGTTCGAACCAATCCCACAAGGCGGCGTTGGCGTAGCCGGCGTGCGCCCGGGCGATCCTGAAAACGACGCCGCTCGCCCCGTCGACGCGTTTCTCGCCGTAAAGGCCGATGGTCTTCGCCACGCTATCGGCAAGCGTATCGCGCATGACCAAGTAGAACGTGTCGGACAGGCGATAATTATCGGGCTCGGGGTATGCCTCGTTTATGCGCCGCTCCACCTCCGGGTTCGGCGTCTCCAGTGCGATACCGAACATGCGCATTTGCCGGCCCCCCTTTCGGTAGCGTTCGCTTGGCCTTGCCGATGCTTGCAGTATAGCGGCGCGGGCGGCGCCTAGCAAGCGCTTCGTGCGGCGCGGCGGCTTACCGGTTCATGCGGTTTTCCACCAGTTCGGCCACCACGGCGGGTTCGGCGAGGGTGGATGTGTCGCCGAGGTCGCGGTGTTCGCCGGCGGCGATTTTGCGCAGGATGCGGCGCATGATCTTGCCGGAGCGCGTCTTCGGCAGGCCGGGCGCCCATTGCAGCAGGTCGGGGGTCGCGATGGGGCCGATTTCCTTGCGCACCCATTGCGCGAGTTCGCGGCGCAGCGCCCCGGAGCTTTCGGCTCCGGCGACCAGCGTGACGTAGGCATAGATGCCCTGGCCCTTGATGTCGTGGGGGTAGCCCACCACCGCGGCCTCGGCGACGCCGGGATGGGCGACGAGGGCGCTTTCGATCTCGGCGGTACCCAGGCGGTGGCCCGATACGTTGATGACGTCGTCGACGCGCCCGGTGATCCAGTAATAGCCGTCGGCGTCGCGGCGGCAGCCGTCGCCGGTGAAATACAGGTTGTCGAAAGCCGAGAAATAGGTGTCCTGGAAGCGCTCGTGGTCGCCGTGGACGGTGCGCATCTGCCCCGGCCACGAGGCGGCGATGCAAAGGTTTCCGGTCGCCTCGCCCTCGAGGCGGGCGCCCTCGCCGTCGACGAGAACGGGTTCGACGCCGAAGAAGGGGCGCGCGGCGGATCCGGGCTTGAGCGCGGTCGCGCCGGGGAGCGGGGTTATCATGACGCCCCCGGTCTCGGTCTGCCACCACGTATCCACGATGGGGCAGCGCCCCTCGCCCACGATATTGTAGTACCAGAGCCAAGCTTCCGGGTTGATGGGCTCGCCGACCGTGCCGAGGATGCGCAGGCTCGACCGGTCCGCCGCTTTTACCGGCCCGTCGCCCTCGCGCATCAACGCGCGGATGGCGGTGGGCGCGGTGTAGAAGATCGTGACGCCGTGTTTTTCCACCACCCGCCAGAAGCGCGAGGAATCGGGCCACGTCGGCACGCCCTCGAACATCAGCGTGGCCGCGCCGTTCGCCAGCGGGCCATAGACGATATAGCTGTGGCCGGTAACCCAACCGACGTCGGCCGTACACCAGTAAATGTCGCTCTCGCGCCAGTCGAAGACATAGCGGTGGGTCAGCGCCGCATAAAGCAGGTATCCGCCGGAAGTGTGGAGCACGCCCTTCGGCTTTCCGGTAGAGCCGGAAGTGTAGAGGATGAACAGCGGGTCTTCGGCGCTCATGGCGGCGGCGGGGCAGTCTTCCGATGCTTCGGCGCGGGCCTCGTCCCACGGTATATCGCGGCCCTCGCGCCAGGCGACTTCGCCGCCGGTGCGGCGCACCACGAGCACGGTCGAGACGCCGGGGCAGCGCTCCAGGGCGCGGTCGGCGTTCGCCTTGAGGGGGACGCGGCGCCCGCCGCGCACGCCTTCGTCGGCGGTTATCAGCGCGGTCGCGCCGCAATCGAGAATGCGGTCGGCCAGCGCGTCGGGAGAAAAGCCGCCGAACACCACCGAATGAACGGCGCCGATGCGCGCGCAGGCCAGCATGGCGTAGGCGGCCTCGGGGATCATCGGCATGTAGATGGTCACGCGGTCGCCCTTGCCGACGCCGCGCGCCTTGAGAGCATTGGCCATGCGGCAGACCTCGGCCTTGAGCCCGGCCCAGGAGACGGCGCGCGATTCGGCGGGGTCGTCGCCTTCCCAGAGGATGGCCGTGCGGTCGGGCGTTCGCGCGGCGTGGCGATCGACGCAATTGGCGGCGACGTTCAGCGCGCCGTCGGCGAACCATTCGATGGACACGGCGCCGCGCGCGAACGACGCCTTGCGCGCCCTGGAGGGGAAAACGTCCCAGTCGAGGCGTCGCGCCTGCTCCAGCCAGAACGCGTCCGGCTCCTCGATCGAGCGCCGATACATTTCGCGGTAGCCGGTCTCGTCGATATGGGCGGCGCGCGCCGTCTCGGGCGCGACGGGGAAGAGGGCGTATTCGGACATTCGCGTCTCCCGTGGTTGCGGCGGCCGGCGGCGCGGCCGCGCGGGGAGTATTCCGACGATTCGCCGCCGCGTCCATGCCTCGCGACGGCCGGAAGCGCCCGGGACTACTCGCGGAGGCGCAGGCTCCAGCGGCCGGCGGTTTCCGCGGCGAGGCGGATTTCGCCGCCGCGCACGGAAAGGGGCGCGGAGACGAGCCGCTTGCCGAAGCACGGGCCGCGCACGCAGACGCCGGTGTCGATATCGAACAGCGCGCCGTGGTTCGTGCAGAGAATGCGGGCGCGCGAGGGGTCGAGAAAGCGCCCGGGGACGAGATCGAGCGGCAGATTGGCGTGCGGGCAGTCGTTGACATAGCCCACAGCGCCCTCGCCGCGGCGGACGATGAAGAAATCCGGCCCCCGCGGCGCGGCGGTGGCGAACAGGCGGGTCTCGCCGTCGCGCAGCTCCGCCAGCGCGCAAAGCCGCGCGCCGCTTACGCCTCCACGCCGCCCATTCGGCACAGCAGCGCCCAGTGCTCGTCGGAAACAGGCAGAACCGACAGGCGCGACTGGCGCACCAGCAGCAGATCGGCGAAGCGCCCGTCGGCCTTGACGGCTGCGAGGGTCACCGGGCGCGGAACCGGCGCGACGGGAACGACGTCGACCATGACGAAGCGGCCCTTCCCGTCGCTCGGGTCCGGATAGGCCTCGCGGACCACGTCCATGACGCCGACGATCTTCTTGCCGTTGACCGAGTGGTAGAAGAAGGCGCGGTCGCCAACCTTCATGGCTTTCAGGTTGTTGGCAGCCTGATGGTTGCGCACGCCGTCCCACTCGGTGCGGCCGTCGCGCACGAGATCGTCCCACGAATACTCGCCGGGCTCGGATTTCATCAGCCAGTACGCCATCGTTTCCTCCGCTTGCGCCGCGCGGCCGCACCCTATGCGCCGCCGCGTTCCGCCGCAAGGGCGGCGGTGGGCAAGGCGACATGGCGGCGCTCGATCGCGCGGCGGAAGTTCTCCGGCAGGCGGGCCCAGTCGCGGGCGTCGATGAGGAAGGGGATGTTCGACTCGCGCGCCGCTTCGGCGAACGCCGCGAGCCGCGCCGCCGGGATCTCGCGCAGGCCCGGGCCGCGCAGGGCAAGATCGAGGTCGCTGGCGTCGTGGCCGCGCCCATCGACGCGGCTGCCGTAGGCCCACGCCTCGACGCCGGGCAGATGTGCGCGCAGCAGCGCCTCGAGCGCCCGCCGGTGGCGCCGGGGCAGGAGAAGCGCGTCAACCATCGTTCGCCGCCTCGACGATATCCGCCAACGCGCGCACGTCGGCGAGAAAACCGGGAAGCAGTTTCAACGTGATTTCGGCGAAACGCTCGCCGTAATCGTGCGCCGTTGCGTTGCGGTTATCGCGGCACGCGAGCCAGCGTCCGCAAGCATCGGGGTCGATGAGCCCATGCCGGGCGGCGTGGCGGAAGACATCCTTGAAGGCGAGGCTGTCGGCCGCGCGGTTGGAGGCGAACCACGGGCGCAGGCGCAGTTTCAGGAGCTTGCCGGCCTGCTCCAGCGCCAGTTCGAACTCCTTGACGCAGGCGGCGCGGAAAACGTCGTGGAGGACGCCGGAACGGTCGCGGCCCTCGAGCCCGGCGAGAGCGCGCTCCAGAGCGTCCAGGCAGCGGCGGAGAAACGCGGCGTCGATGTTCACGGCTCGCCTCGCGTGCAACGGCGGGCGGAAATTCGGCGCGCGGCGCCCGCGCGTCAAGCCGGCGGAGGGTTGCGGGAATTTGCGGGGCTCCGCGGGGCTCGGGGCGCGCGGCGGCGGCGGCGTTGCGTTGCGCGTTCGCGCGCGAAATTGCCGTTCGATGCGCCGGCCCCGGCGCTTGTCGATGCGCGGATTGCGCCCGCGGAAGCAGCACGTTGTTTTCGGGGGGGCTCTCCCGGTAGGGTTGGGCCGGCCGCGCCCCGCGGGGCGCATTGAGGGAGTGGGAAGGCCATGGAAGCCGATTTTCGCGGCGCGCGGGGCGCGCGGCGCATCGCCGGCCTGTTTCTTGCGCTTGCGCTGACCGCCCCGGCCGCGCTTGCGCAGGACGAGGGCGACGTCATGCAGATATTCGAGCGCGCCGAGCGCCAGGTGAAGCAGCTCAACGACACGTCGTCGCTGGCGCAGCGGCAGATGGCGGCCACCAAGCGCGCGGTCGATGATTTCGCGGCCGCCTCGGCGGGGAGCGCGAGCGACGTCGAGGCGGCGACCCGGCAGGCGCTTGCCGAGTTTCGCAAGACCGAGAACGCGCTTGAGAATCTCAGCCGCGTGCTGGGCGATCTTTCGGAATGGCTCAATTAGCGAATCGTATGTACGCTGTGTTCATTGCGGCGGTCAGGCACGCCCTTGGCGACGCGTGTGCGGCGAGTCCGACGAGGTGGAACCGCCGCAGATAGCTGTCGAGATACCTTGTCGCGATGCCGCGAAAGCCGCGCAGGAAGCCCTTCAGGCGGCCGTGACGGTTGTTGACGGTCTGAATATGGAAGGCGTCGCGCACCCGCTCGCCGGCGCTCATGTCGAGCGCCTCATGCCGCACGCCGAGCGCCGCGGCGCATGGCCGATACGCGCGGTTGGCGTCGGACACCAGCACAATGCCGGTCTCGATGACCGGCCCAAGCGCCTTCTTGAGCGCATCGGCGCTCACCGCGGGCAGCGCCGCGCTCGCTCGCATTGCCGCCGCCGCGGTCGGCGATCGCAAGGACCGGAACCTGCTCGCGCGACAAGCCGCGTTCGGTCGCCTTGCCGCCGCGACGACGCGGCTTGCGGTCGAGTTTCCGCGCCCCCTTGCGACTGCGCAGAACGAATGTCTCGTCCGCCTCGACGATCCCCCGCAACTTCTTCGGCGTCTTCTCCACCGCCCGCAAAAACCGGTGACGCCAACGAAACGCCGTCGACACCGCAACGCCGCAGCGCGCAGCCGACGCCCGCACCGTCTCCCCCTCGGAAAGCGACGCGCCGAACGAAAGCCACCGCTCCTTGCGGCGCCAACCCGACAACGGCGTGCCCGTCGCCGCGTTGAACGTGCGACCGCAGCCCTTGCATCGGTAGCGCCGCAAACCCCGCGCCCGGCCTGTGGACACCGCCCCTGTGGCCCGGCAGCGCGGACAGCGCCGCTCTTCGTCCACGCCAGGCTCGACAGCCGCCACAGACGCAGACGGTACCGAACACCCGGAAAGCACAGCCAACGCCTCGCGACGCTGTGCAGCCCCAAGAGCGTCCACACGAGCAAGCCAATCCCGAAATTCATCGCTCCGCATGACAAGCGCCTCCACACGACCCGAAAGCATCATACCATGCGTACATACAATTCGCTAATTGAACCTACATATTTCGAAGGCGCAGCCGCCGACCTGCCCAAGGCGCAGTGCGGACACCCGAAGGAAAAGCGCAACGACCGCCCCCTGCCCGCTCTCGGCGTCGTGCTTGACGCCAGCGGCTTCACGCGCCGGTCGAAGGCGTTTGCCGGGCGCGTCGACGAACACAGCACGCTGGCGGACATGCTCGCCGCCCTCAAGGCTCCCGCCGGCGCCCTCGCGGTCATGGACCGCGGCGGCGCCGCCGCCTTCGACCCCGGCGCCGCGCTCGCCATCCAGACCGCATCCAGACAGACAATCCGCATCCACAAGACTATCTCCGACGACGGACGCGAGGCGCGCCTGCACTGTTACTCCGCCGAACGCGCCGAAAAAGAGCGCGCCATCGTCGAACGCTTCGCAACGCGCTTCGAAACCGCGCGCGCCCAACTCCACCAAGGCCTCTCCCGGCCCCGGATCCGCAAACGCATCGACGCCATATGGGAGCGCATCGGACGATTGAAGGAAAAAGCCGGGGAGCCGCCCAACGCTACAGCATTCGCGTCGCCGCCGACGAAAGCGGAGAAAAAGCCACAGCCGTAACGTGGACCCGCAAACCCCTCGAAGGCTCCATGGCCACACATCCCGGCGTCTATTGCCTGCGCAGCAACTTAACCGAATGGGACGAAGAAACCCTCCGGAGAACATACGCAACGCTCACGGACCTTGAAACCGTCTTCCGATCCCTCGAATCCGAACTCGGCCCGCGCCCCGTATATCACCGCAAACCGGAACGCGCCGAAGGCCATCTCTTCATATCCGTCATCGCATGCCGACTCGTCCAAACCATACGAAAACAACTGCGTCGACACGGACTCCGCCACAGCTGGAATACCCTGCGCAAAATCCTCGAAGGACAGCAACGCGTAACCGCAACCTTCCGACAGACCGACGGACGCACCCTCCATGTGCGAAAAGCTGCCATGCCCGAAGGCGAACAGAACGAAATCTACGCCGCGCTCGGCATCGACCCACAACCCGGAGGAACGCAAAAATACACCGCCTGAATACACACCCGACCCGAATGTAGCGCCACTCGCACGCCAAACCAGCGTAACACGCCGATGCATAACGACTCACCAAATACAGCGGCAAACTTGGGCCAAGCCCGACAGTCTGCTGGCGCGGGGGGGGGGGGGGAAGCGGCCAGACGGTCTGTAAGCCGGGTTCTGTACTCGCGAGCGAGCGATGGCCATTCCTCTGGGGCGCCCGTTGCCGGACGCCTCTTGCGACCTACCCGGACGACCGGCCGCGGAGGCGCGGCCCGGGCGCCGCGCGGCGCCCGCCGTCCCTATACGGTCTTGCTCCCGGCGAGGCTTGCCGTGCCGGCGCCGTTGCCGGCGCCGCGGTGCGCTCTTGCCGCACCCTTTCACCCTTGCCCGCGGGCCGCGCCTGGAAATCGCGGCGCGCGGGCGGTTTGCTTTCTGTGGCGCTGTCTTCGGGGTCGCCCCCACCGGGCGTTACCCGGCGCCGCGCCTCCGTGGAGCCCGGACTTTCCTCTCCGCGCGAGCGGAGCGGCCATCCGACCGTCTGGCTGCCGGCATCGTGGCGCGCCCGGGCGCGCCGCGTCAAGAGGCGCGTCACGACCCCCGGCGCGTGTCGGGGAACAGCCACACGCCGAAGATCATCAGCGCCGCCAGCGCCGCCGACGCCCACGCCACATCCGCCGCCCCCGCCGCATGCTCATGCCGCCACATGAACGCGCCGAGCGCCGCCACCAGCGCCGACAGCAGCGCCTTGATCGGTATGGGCATGAAGCGAAATCCCGTCGCAGCCGCGGCGCGCGTCAAGCCCGCGGGCCGCCGCCCGGACGTGCCTCTTCCTCGGGTGTGCGCGCCGCCAGCGCGAGCGCGTGCAGCCCGGCGGCGAACTCCTCCGCCAGCAAGGCGTTGACGCGCCGGTGCCGCTCGACGCGCGACAGCCCCGCGAAGGCGCGCGAGACGACCGCGACGCGGAAATGCGTCTCCCCGCCCGGCCGCGCCCCCGCATGACCCGCATGCAGCGCCGACTCATCGACGATCTCGAGCCGCTCCGGCGCCAGTGCGCGCTCGATCCTGTCGCGAATTCGCTCGGCCATGCTCATGCGCTCATCGATGGCGCCGCGCGCCCGCCGCGTCAACCCTTCGGTCGTTTCGCGCGCCCGCGGGCGCGCGACGGACAACCCGACGCCGCGACAGCGCCGATTCGGGCCGATACGGGGGCTTGACTCGACCGAATCGCCGCCTTACGGTCGATTCGGTTTCGCGCGGACATCGAGACTCGGCGCCTGCGGGGCGCGGGGTGGAGATTCCCGGTGCGAGCTCCCTGACCCGGATCGGTTGCGCCGGTCAGGGAGCATGGTCGGGAGGCCAGAGCGGGGACTTGGGCTGAGCTCGCCCTCTCTTCGTTAGCTGTCCCGGCTTAAAGGCGCGTAGGCGCGCTGCGGGAGCGCGTGCATGGGCACAATGGCGCTCCGAACGCAGCGGCCGCTAACCGATGGCAACCCAGATGACAAACGCGGCCTGCGGACTTCGATCCGCAGGCCGTTTTCCTACCGGATATTATCGTTCGGCGCGATATTCAGATGCTGTCGGTTTGCTTTTACCCTTACGGTGCCGTGGCACGAGGGAAATTCCCGTTTCGTAATGCTTGAAACATCGCAATCGTAGTGGAAACCCGGCTGATAAGGAACGCCGAACCTCAACCGTCCCCGAATTATGCACGACAACTCGTGACCGCAATCGGCCCACACCGGAGGAAGGCCATGGCGCGCTCCTGCTTTCCGCTGCCCCTTGAACGCCAGTCCCGAACGCCCCGTGAAACAGTCTCGATTGTCGTGCCGGCTTGTGTGTATACGGCGGGAAATTCCCGCTATACGGCTTCTGAATTGCTTGTCGTTTTCGTTCCGATCGAGCATCGCTTCCCGCATCCCTTCCAAAATCCTGCCGATGCCGCCGCCGAAATTCTTCACTGGCAACAACAAAGGAGTCTTGTTGTCCTTGTCTTTGATCTGCTCCGCGATGGCGCCGAACAGTGTCCGGGCGTGCCGGAGGGCCTGAATACTGTCTTTCACCAGAGTGTTCGCTGCCGTGCGCTGGTCGTTTGGCGTCGAGTAGCGCGTGTCGGCTGTCGGAGCTATCGAAGTTACGAAGGCTTCAAGGCCGAATTTTTCAAACGTTGCCGACGCTCTGCTTTCATCCCCACCCAGATACAGCAAGATGAAATTTATATTCTCCATAAGATTATGGCGAGTTCGCCCCTCCTTGCAGTCCAACATTCGGAGTTCACACGCGATTCTCCGGTATAGACGATCGAGATAATCCCTCGTGTTCTCGCGCTTCGAATCGAAAGCCAAAGATATTACACGAGGATAGTACAGTTTGATCTTGCGAAGATGTTTGCCGAGCTTGTCTATAAAATCGGTGTGGATGATGGAAGGTATATATGCGGTCGCCACGATTTGTCGTTTCATAGCGGTTCCCGCCTCAGCTTGTTTACAATATCGAGAGGAATCGATATTCTCTCCATATCGCCGGGATCGAGGGCAAGCAGAAACCGCCCGAGAACGTCGTTGGCAGGCAATCGTTCGCCGGCCTGCTCTTCGAACAGGAACGGCGCGCGATCCAGTTTGTTCCCCTCTAGCCATTGGTTGATTCTTTCAATTACGCCCGGGGCATCGGATATGCATTCGCGCGGTATCGCGATCCGATTTTCCGGACGCTCTCCGGCCGCCACATCGACAAACCGGATCGGGCGTTTCACGCTCACATACCTTTCTTTCCCTTCATCGAGAGGCCACCGGAAAGCAGCCCAAAGAGCGGGAACGAAACGCGGTTTGCTCGTATCGGGTGGGCGGCCGACGGGCTTCTCAAGCAGCGAGTCGGAATCACGGCCCTTGGCCGCTTCGGTCGGAACGACGGCTACCACGGTAGGGTCGGCGGAGTGCCGGATGACCGTTACGCGCTCGGCAAGGCGGTGTCGCAGATAGGCCTCAAGGCCGCTTGCGACGCTCTTTGCGTGTGTGCCGATATCGTCGTACCCGCCAAGCCGGCTCAGGAGCAGGGGCTTTCGCTCTTCGACCCAGTGTTGGAGTACCAAATCGACGATTCGGCGATCGAACTCATCCGGCAGTCGATCCGACATCGTATTTCTCCTCCGCAGTGTTCGCGCTAACCTACGGGAACCGGGCAGCGATGTCAACAGCGCGCGCGACAACCGTTTGATGGTGCTATCGGCGGTTGGCTGGCAACCGCGCCATCGTTCGGCGCGGCGTGCGGAAACGGCGCACGCGTAGTCGTTCGCCTTGGCGCCGACGGCCATTCGGCGGCGGTGAAGCCTGTCGATCTGCGCGATGGCGAGCCGTGTAGCGGAAGGATGACAGGGACGCCAGCGCCGACGCCGTTTCCGGCGTTGCGCCGCCCGGGGCGCCACCGCGCGGGTTGCCGACGCGCGGGCGAGACGCCCGCGGTCCCGGGAAGCCGGTTCTCAGCTCTTGCGAATCGAGCCGTAGAGCGTCTGGTCCGACGTCAGGCCGGCGGCGAAGCCGCTTACGCGGCGGCGCAGCGCGATCTGCTCGGTCTCCTGGAACATCGCCACGAACGGCGAATCGCGCTGCACGATGCGCTGCAGGTCAAGGTAGATTTCCGCGCGCTCCGCCTCCCCGCGGGCGAGCGCGGCGCTCTCCGCGCGGCGCGTGAGTTCGGGAATCTCCCACGCGTTGCGCCACGCCAGCGTGCGCTCGCGCGCGGCGTCGCCGTTGTCGGGGTTGCGCGCAAACACCGAAGCGTTGGAGTGCGGGTCGAGATAGTCCGCCCCCCATTGGCCCATGAATATCTCGTGGCGGCGGGCGCGGTAGCGGGTCAGCACCTGCTTGCCCGTGCCGGGAACGAGCTCCAGCCGCACGCCCCCCGCCGCCATCGACGCCTGGATCGCCTGCGCGATCAGCAGCGACCCGGGATCGGAACGGACGTCCATGCGCGCCGCGAAACCCTCGGCGAGGCCGGCCTCGCGCAACAGCGCCCGCGCGCGGCCGGGCTCGAACGCAAACGGCGTCTCCTCCAGCGCGGCAAAAAAACCCGCCGGCAGAAACGCCTGATGCACCCGCGCGCGCCCGCCGAGAAGCGTCCCGGCGATGGCGCGGTAGTCGATGAGATGGCGCAGCGCGCGGCGCACCGGCGAACGCGACAGCAACGGATGGCGCTGGTTGAGGCCCAGATAGTAGATGCGCGCGCGGGGGACGGCGAGGATGGTCACGCCCTCCGCCGCGGCGAGCGCCGCGATCTGGTCGGGGCCGAGATTGCGCGCGGCATCGACATCGCCGCGTTCGAGCAGAAGGCGCTGGACGGCCGGCTCGCGAATGTCGCGCAACGCGACGCGCTTGAGCGCGCCGCCGGCGCCGGGCGCGGCGTCGAGCAGAACGAACTCGCCCGGCCGCCAGCGCTTGAGCGCGAACGCGCCCCCGCCCGCCGAATGGCCGCGCAGCCACGCATTCCCCCAATCGTCGCCGGGTTCGGGAATCGCGCGCCGATCTACCACCGACGCGACCCCGGCGCTCAGCGCGTTGCGCACCAGCGACGGCGCCCAGGGCGCATCGAGCTCCAGCGCGAAACGGCGCTCATCGACAAGGCGCACGCGCTCCGGCGTCAGGCCGAACTGCGCAAGGATGAACGCCGGGGCCTTGTTCAGCGCGATCGCGCGGCGCAGCGAAAACACTGCGTCCGCCGCGCCTGCCTCGCGCCCGCTTGCGAATTTCAGGCCGCGCCGGACCGTCAAAACGAAACGCGCGCCGTCATGCGTCCAGCTTTCCGCCGCCTCGCCGATGGGGGCGCCGGGCGCGCGCGGGTCGGCGCGGAACAGGCGCGGATACAGGTTCGAGACGATTTCGGCGCCGGAAAACTCGAATACTTCCGCGGGGTCGAGGCCGGTGACGTCGTCAAGCGCCCTGGCCATGACGAAGACCGAGCGCGGCGTCCCCGCCGGCGCGCATGCGGCGCCCCCCGCCGCCAGCCCGCCCGCCAGCGCAAGGCGCAACGCCGCCCGCCGCGTGAGGCCGCCCACCGGGACCGCCGGCGCCTCGCCGGCGCGCGCCCGCGCCTACAGCGCGTTGCAGGGGCGGCGGAGCGTCCGCCACATATGCGACGCGGGGGTGTTGTCGTTGCCGAGGCCCTCGGGCGGCTGGCGGAAATGGCGGCCCACGACGTCCTCGAACTCCCCGAGCTCCGCTTCCGCGTCGGGATCGAAGGAATACAGGTCGTTCACGCAGATCATGCGCGCCGACATGTACCACTTGTGCTTTCGGGCGCGCTCGTACTCGGCGACGATATACGGCTCCGGCCGGTAGTCCTCGCCGAACAGCCGGGTATAGAGCTCCGGGTATTCGTAGCCCACCGTTTCGTCGGGGAAGAAACGCAGCGCCTGATGCGCGCGGATCGCCCAGCTCACCTCCTCGGTCACATAGGGCCCGACAAGCTGCGCGCCCCAGTAGCCGTGGTCGGAGCGGATGAAGCCGACAATGGCGATGTCGTGCAGCAGGCAGGCCAAAACCATATGTTCGGGCAGGCCGTTCCTGCGCGCGAGCCGCGCGCTTTGCAGCAGGTGCTGTTGCGACGGCGCGAAACGCAGGCGGAAAAAGTCGAACAGCGTCGGCGCGTCGGGCATGGGCGGCAGGCGCGGGTCCTCGCCCATCAGCATGCGCCCGCCCGCCCCGGCGCCCGCGCCGAGCGTGCGTTCGCCGTCCGCCAGGTTGTAGAGCAGCGACTTGGCGGCGACGCGCTCGCCGAGCGCCTCGAGCTGCCGCGCCTCGAGGGCGTCGGCGCGTTGCGAAAGACCCGACGGCGCCATGATCCCGCGCTCCCCTGCTGTTGTCGTTCTCCCGACATGTAGCAACCCGCGCGCCGCCCGTCAACGCGCGCCCGCGCCAAAGGCGCTGACTGCCCGGGATCGCTGGCGTCCCCGGCCACACGTTTGCGCCGTTCTCACGATCGCGAATCCGCGCGGAATGGATGCGCGCGCCATGATAGTATGCAACCGGTTGTCCGGTAACGATCGGTTGCATATGACCGCCTCCGCCCCGGCGTTGCGGCTTGCGCGCGCCGCCACGGTCGTTCTCGCGGCCGCGCTTGCGGCGGCCGCTTGCGCGCCCGACGCGCCGCGTTCGGCCCCGCCGGACGCGGCGGGCGGCGCCGACCGGCTGCTCGCGCGCTCGCTCGCCGACCCCGGGCTGCGTGCGTGGCTCGCCGCGCACGGCGCCGCCCCCCGGCCGTCCGAAGCACGCCCGCCCGAAGCGTGGACGCCCGACGCGCTCGCCGCGGCGGCGATCTATTTCGACCGCGGCGTTGCCTTGGCGCGGGCGCGCTGGCGCCAGGCCGCCGCCGCCGAGGCGTCCGCCGCACGCGGCGCCCGGCCGGCGCTGGAGCCCGCCCTTGCCTGGGATTCGCGGCCCGATTCCCCCGGCGACTCGCCGCTCACGGTCGCCATGGCGGTCTCCGTTCCGCTCGACGCCGGGGGCCGGCGCGCCGCGCGCCTGGCCGCCGCGCGCGCCGAAACCCGCGCCGCCGCCCTCGACGCCCTGCGCCGCGGCTGGGCGCGGCGGGCGGAAACGCGCCGCGCCGCGCTGGCCCGTGCGGCCGCCGAAAGCGCCCATGACGGCGCCATTGAGCGGCTGCGCATCCACGAGCGTATCGCCGCCGTCCACGAACGCCGCTACCGCCTTGGCGAAAGCGGCCCCGGGGCCGTCTGGCGCGCGCGCCGCGACATGGAGGCCGCGGCGCGCGGGGCGGCGCGGCTTGCGGGCGCGGCGGAGGCCGCGCGCGCGCGTCTCGCGGCGGCGCTCGGCGCGCCCGCCGCCGCGCTCGCGGCGCTGCGCATCGCCCCCGGAGCGCCTGAAAGCGCCGCCGCGCCGCCGCCGGCGTCCGCCCGCCGCGACGCGCTGACCGGGCGTCTCGATATTCTTGCCGCGCTGGCGCGCCACGACGCCGCCGAGGCGCGCCTGGCGCTCGAAATCGCGCGCCAACGCCCGGAATTTACGCTCGAACCCGGCCTGGCGTGGGACCAGGGCGGCGTGGTATGGAGCCTGGGCGCACAGGTCGGCGCGTGGCTTTTCCGCGACAACGAAGGGCCGGCGGCCGAGGCCGCCGCGGCGCGCGACGCCGCCGCCCGCGCTGTACTGGCCCTTCAGGCGCGCATCCTTGCGGAACTCGACGCAGCCGCCGCGGCGCGCGCGGCCGCCCGCGCACGGAGCGGCGCCGCCCGCGCCGCCGCCGCCCGCGCCGCGGAGGGCCGCGCCGCCGCCGCGCGCCGTTTCGCCGCCGGCGAGACCGGACGCCTGGAAACGCTGGAAGCCGAGCTCGCCGCCGCCGCCGCGCGCGGCGAGGAGGCCGCCGCGTCCTTCGCGCTGCTTGACGCCGCGTTCGTCTGGGAGGACGCCCTGGAGCAAGCCGCGCCCGGCGCGCCGCGCGAGGCCCTGGCCCGCATGATTCTCGCGGAGACCGATCCTTGAGCGCCCGCCGCGTCCGGCTTGCGCTCGCCGCGGCGGCGGCGGCGGTCCTGCTTGCGGCGCTTGCGTTCGGCCTCGCCGGCGGTCCGGCGGCATGGCTTCGCGCCGCGATACCCGACCCCGCCGAACCGGCCCTGGCAAGCGACGACGGGGACGAAAACGATGACGACGCCGGCGGCGGGGAAGACGACGAGGAAGAAGACGAAGACGACGAACCGCTTCCGCTGGTCGGCGGCGCGCCGGCGGTGCGCCTCGACGCGGAGCGGCGCGAACTCGCGGGCGTGACCGCCGCCCGCCTCGAACCCGCGCGCTTGACGCCGACGTTTCTCGCCGCTGCCGAAAGCGTAAGCATCCAGCCGCTGGCCGCGTTGCGCGACGCTTGGCGCGAGCGTTTCTTCGCCGCCCGCGCGGCGGACGTCGCCGTCGACGCCGCGCGGCGCGAGCACGAGCGCCTCGACGCGCTGTTCCGCGACCGCGCCGACGTAGCGGAAAAGGAAGTATCGCGCGCCGAGGCCGCATGGCGGACCGCGCGCGCCGAGCGCGACCGCCTCGGGGCCGTGCTCGACGCCCTGCGCGCCCGCGCCGCGCGCGAATGGGGCCCCGCGCTGGCCGCATGGGCGTTCGCCGCGGACGACAGCCGCTTCGCCGCCCTGGCCGCGGGCGCCGACAGCCTGCTGCGCGCGGCGCTGCCGGCCGGCGCCGCGGGCGCCGACGGCTTGCGCAACGCCGAGCTCGAGCGCCCCGGCGCGCCCCTGCCGCTGGTTTATGTGTCTCCGGCGCCGCGCCGCGCCGCGGACGGCGCGCCGGCGCCCGCGGCGGGGGAGAGTCATTTTTTCATCGCGCCCGGCCTCGCGCTGCCGGCCGGCCATCGCGCCGCCGCGCGCGTTGCCCGCGGCGGCGGGCCGTTGTCGGGCGTGGCGCTGCCGCCCGCGGCCGTTGTCCGCGCCATGGGGCGCGACTGGGCCTATACGCGCCTTGACGAGCGTCATTTCGTGCGCCGCGAGGTCGCGCTACTCGGCGTGCTGCCCGACGGGCGCTATCTCGCCGGCGGGCTCGAGCCCGGCGCGGCGGCGGTCGTCGTCGGCGCGCCGGTTCTCTACGCCGAAGAGTTCCGCTCGCAGATCCGCGACGAAGACGACGACGACTGACCGCGGCCATGATGTCGTTTCTCGTCGGGGCGTCGGTCCGCCACGCCGGCGCCGTTATCGCCCTGTCGCTGGTTCTGCTGGCGTACGGAACCTGGCGCCTGGCGACCGCCAGCCTCGACATTTTCCCCGAATTCGCGCCGCCGCAGGCGATTGTGCAGATCGAGGCGCCGGGCTATTCCGCCGAGCAGGTGGAGCGGCTCGTGTCGCTGCCGGTCGAGGCCGCGCTCGGCGGCGCGCTCGGCGTGCGCTCGGTGCGTTCGCAGTCGATCCAGGGCTTGTCGGTAGTGACCGCGGTCTTCGACGATGCGATGGACCGGCGCGATGCGCGGCGGGTCGCGAGCGAGCGCCTGGCGCCGCTGGCGGGCGCCATGCCGCCGGGCGTGGCGGCGCCCGCCCTGGTTCCGTTCTCGTCGTCCTCGGCCACCGTCATGACCATCGGCCTGACATCGGAGACCCGCTCGCCGGCGGAGTTGCGCGCGCTCGCCGACGCCGCCGTGGCGCCGCGGCTGTTGCGGGCGCGCGGCGTGGCCGACGTCAACGTTTTCGGCGGCGCGGAACGCCAGTGGCAGGTGCAGGCCGACGTCGCGGCGATGACCCGCCTCGGCCTGACCTTCGACGATCTCGCCGCCGCGGCGCGCGGCGCGGCCGTGCGCCGCGGCGCGGGGTTTCTCGAAACCCCGACGCAGCAGCTCGCGCTTTCGGCCGGCGCGCAAACCGCAACCCCGGCCGACATCGCCGCCGCCGTCGTGGCCCATGACGGCGCGCGCGCGATCCGGCTCGAGGAAGCTGCCGTCGTCGCGCCCGGCGCCGCGCCCGCCATCGGCCGAGCGGCCATCGCCGGCGTCCCCGGCGTCGTCATCATGGTCATCGGCCAGTTCGGCGCGAACACGCTCTCCGCGAGCCGCGAGATCGACGCCGCGCTGGCGGAGCTCGCGCCCGGCCTCGCGCAAAACGGCGTGGTCCTGCACGACGACCTGTTCCGCCCCGCCAACTACATCCAGCGTTCGGTCGA
This sequence comes from Alphaproteobacteria bacterium, assembly GCA_965201115.1. Lineage (GTDB taxonomy): Bacteria > Pseudomonadota > Alphaproteobacteria > UBA7887 > UBA7887 > JANQOH01. The sequence goes on along the minus strand of OZ241745.1, from coordinate 2,038,801 downwards.
GGGCATCGCCGAGCACCTGGCCGCGGGGTCGGTCTTGGCCATCGCGGTCCTCGCCGCGTTTCTGTTCAACGCGCGCGCGGCGTTCATATCGGCGTTCGCCATCCCGCTGTCGCTCGTGGCCGCCGCGACGATATTGCTGGAGCTCGGCGCGAACCTGAACGTCATGGCGCTCGGCGGCCTGGCCATCGCCCTCGGCGAGGCCGTGGACGACGCCATCGTCGATACCGAAAACGTCTGGCGCCGCCTGCGCGAAAACGCCGCGTCCTCGGCCCCGCGCCCGGCGCGCGAGACGGTGTTCCGCGCCTCGATGGAAATCCGCGGCTCGGTGGCGTATGCGAGCTTCATCGTCGTGCTCGCGTTCGTGCCGCTGCTGTCGATGCCGGGCGTCCCGGGGCGCATGTTCCAGCCCATCGGCGCGGCGTACATTCTCGCCATCGCCGCCTCGCTGCTGGTGGCGCTCACCGTCACCCCGGCGCTGTGCGTCGTGCTGCTCGGCGCCCGGCGTCCGCCGCGCCGCCGCCCGCCGCTCGTCCGCCTTCTCCAGCCCGCCTACGAGCGCGCGCTGCGGGCGGTCGCGCGGCGCGACCGCCTGGCGATGGCCGGCGTCGCGGCGGGCGTCGCCGGCGGCCTCGCCGCCCTGCCCGCGCTCGAAAGCCGCTTCCTGCCCGAACTGCGCGAAGGCCACTACATGATCCACACGTCGGGCGTCCCCGGAACGGCGCTGGCGGAAACCATCCGCGTCGGCGCGCGGCTCACCGAACGCGTCATGGAAGTCCCCGGCGTGCGCAAGATGTCGCAATGGGCCGGGCGCGCCGAGCGCGGCGCCGACACATTCGGCAGCCACTACAGCGAATACGAAGTCGATCTGGAGCGCCTGTCCGGCCCCGAACAACAACGGGCGCTCGACGACATCCGCGCGATCCTCGGCCGCTTCCCCGGCATCGCCACCGAGATCAATACCTTCCTGGTCGAGCGCGTCGAGGAAACCGCCTCCGGCTACGCGGCCGCCGTGGCGGTGAACATATACGGGAGCAACCTCGACCTGCTCGAACGCAAGGGCCGCGAGGTCGCGGCGCTGATGCGCGCGCTGCCCGGCGCCGTCGATGTGCGCGTCCGCGCCGCCAGCGGCGCCCCCGCCCTCGCCGTCGAACCCGACCCCGAACGCCTCGCCTTCCACGGCGTCCGCGCCGACGCGGTGTACAACGCCCTCCACGCCGCGTTCGAGGGCCGCGAGGTCGGCATCGTCCACGAAGGCGACCGCGCCGTCCCTCTCGTGGTCACGCTGCCGCCCGCCGCGCGCGCATGGCCCGAGAGCATCGCCGCGCTCCCCGTCGCCGCGCGCGGCGGCGCCATCGCGACCCTGGGCCAGGTCGCCACCGTAACGCGCGATACGGGCCGCTACGTCGTCCTCCGCGAGGGCGGGCGCCGCGTGCAGACAGTCACCTGCAACATCGCCGGCGCCGGCGCCGCGCGGTTCCTCGCCGATCTGGAGGAGCGCCTGCGAACCTCGGTGCGCCTGCCGGCCGACAGCTACATCGAGATCGCCGGCGCCGAGATCGAGGGCGCCGCCGCCCGCGACGAACTCCTCCTCCACGCCGCGCTCGCGGGCGCCGGCGTGCTGCTGCTGCTCTGGCTCGCGCTCGGACGCGCCCGCAACGCGGCGCTCACCGTCGTCAACCTGCCGTTCTCGCTTGTCGGCGGCGTGCTCGCCGCGTTGTGGACCGGCGGCGCGCTCTCGCTCGGCTCCTTCGTCGGCTTCGTCACCCTGTTCGGCATCACCCTGCGCAACGCCATCATGCTCGTGTCGCACTACCGGCATCTCGTCGAGGTCGAGGGCCTGCCGTGGTCCATGGACACCGCCGTCCGCGGCGCAAGCGAACGCCTGCCCTCGATCCTGATGACCGCGCTGGTGACCGCGCTCGCGCTGCTGCCCATCGCCATCGGCGCCGACAACCCCGGACGCGAGATCGTCGGCCCCATGGCCGCCGTGATCGTCGGCGGCATCGCCACCTCCACCGTTCTCAACCTGCTCGTCCTCCCCGCCGTCATGGCCCGCTACGGCCGCTTCTGAATCCCCCGCAAGCGCCGCCCCCGTTTGACCGCGCCCCCCGCGCGCGCCAACATGCATCCGGGTGCGCCGGCCTCCGGGCCGGCATCTTCCCCGTCCCCCGCCGGAGGGAACGAGCCATGCCGCGCTTCGGCGCCGAGTGTCTTCGCCGCATGTCCGCCGCCGCGTTCGAGGCCGCCGGCTTTGCGCCCGCCGACGCCGCGAGCGTCGCCCGCCTCATGGTCGAGGCCAACCTCGCCGGCCACGACAGCCACGGCGTGCGTCATATCCCCGCCTATGTCGAGCGCGTCCGCCAAGGCCTGATCGACCCCGCCGGCCGCCCCGCCGCGGTGTCGGAAACCGCCGCTACCGCCGTCGTCGACGGCGCGCGCACGCTCGGCCACATCGCCGCCGCGCACGGCATGGCGCTCGCCGTGGCCAAGGCCCGCGCGACGCGCATCGCCGCCGTCGCCGTGCGCAACAGCGAGCATGTCGGCCGCGTCGGCGCCTATCCCGAGATGGCCGCCGCCGAGGGCTTCGCCGCGCTGACCTTCTGCAACGCCCAGGGCCGCGGCATATCCATCGCCCCCCACGGCGGCGCCGAGCGCCGCATGGGCGCCAACCCCATCGCCGCCGCCTTCCCCAACCCGGGCGGCGACCCCGTCCTGCTCGATATTTCGACCTCGCAGATCGCCATGAACAAGATCCGCCAGGCCCGCGACCGCGGCGCCGCCCTGCCCGAAGGCGTTCTGCTCGACGAAGACGGATCGCCCACGACCGACGCCGCCGCGTTCCTCGACCGCGCCGGCCCCGCCCTGCCCCTCGGCGGCCTGCTTTTCGGCCACAAGGGCTTCGGCCTTGCCGTGGTCGTCGATCTGCTGTGCGGCGCCATCGGAGGCTCCGGAACGGCCGCCAACGCCGGCGGCGCCGCGCTCGACAACGGAACCTTCCACATCGTCATCGACCCGGCGGCCTTCGCCCCGCGCGAGGCCTACGAAGCCGAACTGCGCAAGTTCGCCGCCCGCCTGCGCGCCAGCCGCCCCCTGCCGGGCGTCGACGCCGTCCGCCTCCCCGGCGATTTCGAGGCCGCGAACCGCGCCGAACGCGCCGCCCGCGGCGTCCCCATCGACGACGCCGTATGGGCGAACATCCGCGCCGAACTCGCGCGCCTGAACGTCTCCGCCCCCGAGCCGCTGTAACCCCGCCGAAGGCGGGGCCCGGGACCGCGGGCATCCTGCCCGCACGTTCCCGCAAGCCGCGACGTTGGCAGGGAAGACGCGCCCGCCCCCGCCAAACAAGCCGACAACCATAGCCGCCAATACAACCGACCGACCGCCCCGCCGCGCAATCGTCCGCAAGGGAGGACCATGGTCGTCTGCCGGCCCCCGCCCCAACGCGCTTTAATACCAATGGCTATTGATATTGACCTTTCTGTGCCCATTTTCGCGTGCCGATGGATGCGATTTTCTCCGGCATGGCGATCAGGCGGCTCCAAGCGTCGCCGGCGGCATCGACAATGTCGCCGTAGCTCTCGAAGACGCGGTTGGATAACCGCGTCTGGCGTAGATACTGCCAGACGTGCTCGACCGGGTTGAATTCGGGCGCGTAGGGCGGCGGCAGCAAGGGGCCGATGTTGCGCGGCCATTCGAGCGCGTCGGCGGTGTGCCGGGCGGCGCCGTCGAGCAGGAGAATGGCATGAGCGCCGGGGCGGACGATGCGCGCAATCTCGTCGATGCGGTGTTGCATCGCCTCGGTGTTCGCCATGGGCATGACGACCGCGGCGCCGACCCCGCGCGCTCATGATACTCCACTCCGAACCGGCGCTCGATCTCCGCCCGCAGGTCAACCCGCCGCCGGGGCGCCACGCCGCCGGTCTGCGGATCGGGGCCGGTCTCGACGAGCTCAGCCAGCTCCGCCAACTGCGCCGCGCTCAACCGCCGACGCGCTCCCGGAGCCTTGCGGCTCGCAAGGCCGTCCGGACCCTCGGCGTTGAAGCGGCGCACCCAGTCCCGAAGCGTTTGACGGCTCATCCCGCCCAACGCCGCAGCCTCGGCGCGTGACTTCGCTTCGTAAACGGCCGCAATCGACAGAAGCCGACACGCCTGGGCGCTATCCCCCGCCGCCCGAGCGGCCGCGCGAACCCGAACCGCGTCAAAGTCCGTTCGCAACGCTATCGTCATCGCACTATCCCCTTTGTGTGGCCGAACAGGAACATAACCAAACCATATCCCCATCGAACAGACAATAGCAACGAGTCAACATCAATAGCCCTTGTTATAATCCGGGATATGAACCACGCGGCGCTCAACGACGCCAGGAAATTCCTGCTTGTACTGTGAGACCGCATCGACGGCTCCCGACGATGGCGCGCCCGTTCACCGGCGGGCGGCGCGGGTTATGCGCAGCGCGGCCCAAGAGCAGATGAGCGGGCGGGCGCTCCCGTCGTTTTGCACTGGATTTCGGCCTCGAGGAGCAGGTTCAGGGCGCGGCCCAGGTCGGCGGCGGTCCAGCGCGCGAGCTGGCCGGCGACCGCGCGGCGGCGTCCTTGAGCTGCTCTTGGCCCGCGCGGGTGGCGGCGAGGGCGGCGAGCGCATCCGCGGCGGCCTCGCCCGCGCCGGGCAACGCCTCGAATATGGCCAGCGCGCGCTCCTGCAACGGCGCGGCCGCGTCCCATTCGCCCGCCGCCGCGTGAACGGCGCCGAGGCCGGACAGCGCCCCCGCCACCGCCGGATGCGCCGGGCCGAATGTGCGCACCAGGATCGGCAGCGCGCGCTTGAGCAGCGGCCGCGCCTCGGCGAACCGCCCGGCGTCGATGTGGACGCCGGCAAGCCGCCGCAAGGCGTCGGCCGCGACGGCGGATTCCGACCCGTCCGCCGCTTCGAACAGCGCCATGGCGGCATCGAAAGCCTCCGCGCCGGCTTGAAGATCGCCCATGCGGTACAGGACCAAGCCGAGCTCGCGCAGCGCCACGCCGACCTCCGCGTGCCCGGCGCCGAACGCCGCGCGCGCGGCCTCGGCGGCGCGTCGGTAATGCGCGGCGGCGCGCGGCCAGTCGCCGTTGTCGCGGTGGAGCCGCGCAAGCGCGCCGAAACCCCGCGCCGTCGCCGGGTGCTCCGGGCCCAGGCGCGACTGCCATATCGCGAGGGCGCGCGCATAAAACGGCTCGGCGGCGGCGTAATCGCCCGCCGCGTGGGCGATGCTCGCCAGCGCCGCCAGGCTGTCGGCCACCAGCGGATGTTGCGGGCCGAAGCGGCTCTGCACGATTTCCAGGACCGACATTTGCCGCTCCCGGGCATCGTCGAAACGCCCGGCGGCGTGGAACAGCCGCGACAATTCGTCGTGCGCCTGGGCAACCTCGAAGACCGCGCCGCCGCCGAGCACTTCGCGAATGGCCAAGGCGCGGGCCATGCGGGTTTCGGCGCTTTCGTAGTCGCCCGCCTCGCGGTCGAGGCGCCCGAGCGCGAGGGCGCTGTCGGCGACCGGCGCCGCGTCGGGGCCGAACAGCGCCTCGCGCGTCCGCAGAGCGCGCTCGTGCAGGGCGCGCGCCTCGCCAATCTCGCCGCGCATTCCGCGGATGAGCGCCAGATTGAACCAGGCGGACGCGGTTTGTTCGTGATCGCCGCCCAACGCGGCTTCGTTGGCCGCCGCCGCTTCCATTGCCGCCGCGAGCGCCGCGTCGGCGTCGCCGCCGCGAAACAGCTCTATCGTCGTGCGGTTGCGCGCCTCGGCCAGCCGCTCCTGGACCGGGTCCGCCGCTCCGGCCGCAACCGCGGCCGCCAGCAGCGCCGCCGCCGCGCCCATCGCCGTTCGCCGCATCGTTGCCTCCCGCTGTTTCCGGCGACAGAATAGACGACGATGCGCGCCCGCCTTCAAGGCGTCGGCGCGGCGCCGAGGGGGTTGCGCCAAGGCTGCCGGCGGGTTACATACAGTGGCGGCGACGCGAACAAGGGAGGCCGATCATGCCCGATTACGAGGCACACGACGCACACACGCAGTTGCCGCGCCTCAAGGCGCAAGCCGAGAGCAACGCGAGCGTTGTCGACGCGCCCCGCGGCAAGCGCCGGCCCGACATCCTGAAGGGCAAGGTCATCATCGACGACAGCTTCTTCGACCCGCTGCCGGAAGCCGAATTGGCCGCGTGGGAAGGGCGTTGAGCCCCGCGTGCGCCTTCTGCTCGACACGCACGCCTTTTTGCGGTGGATCGCCGACAGCAGCCGACTGACGGAAGCCGCGCGCCGCGCAATCGCGAACCTGAGAAACGACGTCGCGGTCAGCGCGGCTTCCGCTTGGGAGATTGCCGCCAAGTACCGCCTCGGCAAGCTTCCGGGCGCCGAGCGGGTTGCGCGCAATATCGGCGCCCGCATCGCCGAGCAGGGCTTCGACAAACCGGCAATCACGGTGGACGACGCCGCGCGCGCCGGCGGGCTTCCCGGCATTCACCGCGACCCTTTCGACAGAATGCTCGTCGCGCAGGCGCTCGCGCGGGATTCGACGCTCGTCTCGAACGAAGCCCTCTTCGACCGATACGGCGTACAACGGCTCTGGTGAGCCGGCCCGTCCGGTTCGACCGGGCGATACGCTCCGATATTCCGGGCCGGCTTGTTTGCCATGCATCAAGGCGTTGCGGCGGGCGGCGCCGTGCTCACCGTCGGTCACTCCAATCATGAGCCGGAGGCCTTTCTCCGTCTTTTGAACGCCCATGGCGTTTCGGCCGTGGCCGATGTACGGTCCACGCCGTGGAGCCGGCGGTTCCCGCATTTCGGCAAGACGGCGCTTTCGCGCTTTCTCAAGGAGCGCGGCGTGGCGTATGCTTTTCTGGGTCGGGAGCTCGGGGCGCGGCCCGACGATTCGTCGCGCCATGAAAACGGTCGCGCCGCCTACGCGCGGCTGGCGGGGCGTCCGGCATTTCGCAGCGGCATCGAGCGTGTCAAGAACGGGGCGCGCAAGCATCGAATCGCGTTGATGTGCGCCGAGCGCGAGCCGCTGGAGTGCCACCGCACGATACTCGTTGCGCGGGCGCTGGAGGCCGAAGGGTTCGATGTCGCGCACATTCATGCCGACGGGCGCCTTGAGCCGCACCGCGGCGCGGTCGCGCGGCTATGCGCGTCGGTTGGCGTGCGGCGCGACGATATGTTCCGTTCGGCGGGCGAAGCCGAAGCCGAGGCGTTCGCGCTTCAGGAGGCGCGTATCGCATGGCGCGCGAGCGGGCGCGCCGCCAGCGCCGCGGGGAGCGCACCGTGAAATTGTACACCATCGGGTTTACACGGAAAAGCGCGAAGCGGTTCTTCGGGCTGCTGCGCGAATCGGGCGTCGGGCGCGTCGTGGATGTGCGCCTGAACAACGTCTCGCAACTGACCGGGTTCGCCAAGCGGGACGATCTCGCGTGGTTCCTCGGCGAGCTCGGCGGGATCGGCTATCGGCACGCGCCCGAGCTGGCGCCCACGCGGGAGCTGCTCGCCGACTACCGGAAGAAGCGAATCGACTGGAGCGCCTACGAAGCGCGCTTTCTCGAGCTCATGCGCGAGCGCCGTATCGAAGAACGCCTGGACCCGGAAACGCTGGCCGGCTCCTGCCTGTTGTGCAGCGAACACGAGCCGCATTTCTGCCATCGCCGGCTGGCGGCGGAGTATCTCGACCGGCATTGGGGCGGCGTCGAAGCGGTCCATCTCGAATAAGGCCGGCGGCCGGCGCCGCGGATGAAACGGGCCGGCGATCCCGCGGGGGATCGCCGGCCCGCCGTTCGGCAAGCCGCCGCGCGCGGAGGGCCGCTACCGGCGGGAGACGGGCGCGGCTACCACTTGACCTGGGCGCGCAGGCCGAAGATGTCCACTATGTCTTCCTCCGCGCCGTCGTCGTTCCAGCTGGCGCGAATGTAGTTGAACTTGATGCCGACCCAGTTGTTGAGCCACCAGTTCAAGCCGAACGTGTAGTTCGTCTGCTCGCCGCCGTCGACGTCCCCGTCGATCAGGTTGGCGTGGCTGTAGCGCCCGACGAGTTCGAACGCGCCGGCGCCGGAACCGTCGGCCGCGAACGGATTGGCGGGCTTCACACCGCTCCAGGCGGCCTTTTTCATGCTGTAGGGGCGGCCTTCGCCCGTAAGCACCCAGCCGGCCTGGATGTAGTAGGCATCGAAATCGACGTCGGAGTCGTCCATCCGGCCGCCGAATTGGGTGTATTCGGCCGCCGCCCACATCGGCGCATACCACATCGCGAATTCGGCGCCGATTCCGTAGCAGTCCTCGGCCCTTTCGACCTTTGCGTCGATGAGGCGGCTATCGTCCACGCGAAACTCGGGCCGGTCGCGGAAGCTGCACGTACCGGGCTCGTAATCGCTGGTATCCTCGCCGATCTCGATCATCTGCGTTTCCGGCAGCAGCCAGCCGCTGGCCCCCAGATGAACGCCGTATTCCTTCTCCCTCACGGGCGCGAAGGCCAAGCGTCCATGGTACGACCATTGTTCGTCATCGCCGTCCGAGTCGTCCACGCCGAGTTTTTCGCCGAACACGCCGGCGCCGATCCACCACATGTCGCCGGAAGCAATGCCGCTGAGGCCGAGCCGTTTGCCGCCGGCCGGTCCGACGAAGAGATTCGTGCTCAGGCTGCGCTCGATGAAGGGGATATCGTTGGAGCTGGTCCGGTCCTCCAGCGTCAGCGGCGCCTTGTGCTGGCCGAAAGCGACTGACAGCGGTTTCAGGCCCTTGTACGACACGAAGGCGGTGTCGATATCGACGTCGTCGGCTGCGCTGTCGCCGCCGTCGAGCACGATGTTGTAGCCCCAGTCATCCATGATCTTGCCCTTCACGCCGAGGCGCGCGCGCCGAAGGTTGGAGCCGTTGTTGAATCGATCTCCGTCCGCCGCTTCGTCGTAGAAGCCGACGTCCCAGTGTACGCGGCCCGTTACGTTCATCGTGAAATCGCCGTCGGGCGATTCGATTGTGGGCGAAGGGCCCTTCATCTTCACGCGGACGGCGTCGCCGCCGTCGGCGGCGGCGCCGGCATCCGCGGCCGCTTCGGCGGCCCGGTCGGCGCTTTCGGCCGCAGCGGCGGCCGCGGCCCGGTTCGTCTCCATTTGGGTTTCGAGCTGGCGCCGCAGGAGCTGGACCTCCTGCTCCAGCTCGTACACCCTGCCGGCGAGGTCCTCCTGCGCCGCCGCCGGCGCGGCGGACAGCCCGGCCGCCATGAAGACAGCCGCCGCCCCGGCGGCAATACGCATCGTTCGGTCGTTCATTCGTTCATGCCTTTCGCTGATCGGGCGGCGGCGCGTTCGCTCGGCCGGCCGCTTTCGGCGCGAAACGGTATGCCTCTCGTGTTACGCTCTGCCGGATAACCATGTTGCGTTCCGGTTATGCTTGCCCCGCTCTCGCGGGTTGGGAAGCGCTCTCCGTCGCGCAGATGTACCGCGCCGACGCGGCGGCGATCGCCGCCGGTACGCCCGGCATCGCGCTTATGGAGCACGCTTCGGCGGCGGTTGCGCGCGCGATACGGCGGCGCTGGACGCCGCGCCCCGCGCTCGCGCTGTGCGGTCCCGGCAACAATGGCGGCGACGGCGTCGGCGCCGCGCTTGCGCTCGCGGCCGCAGGCTGGCCGGTCGAGGTTGCGCTGCTCGGCCCGCGCGCGGCCTTGTGCGGCGACGCCGCGCTCATGGCGCGGCGTTGGGAGGCGCGCGGCGGGCGTATCGGGCCGCTCGATTCGGCGGCGATCCCGCGCGCCGCGCTGATTGTCGATGCGCTGTTCGGCGCGGGCCTGACGCGCCCGGTGGAAGGCGCGGCGGCGGCGGCGCTCCGGGCCGCGGCGGCTTCCGGCGCGCCCATCGCCGCCGTCGATACGCCGAGCGGCGTCGCCGGCGACACCGGCGAGATACTGGGGATGGCCGCGCCGGCCGCGGCCACGGTGACCTTTTGCCGGCCGAAGCCCGCGCATCTGCTCATGCCGGGCCGCGCGTTGTGCGGCGCGCTCGAGGTCGCCGACATCGGCATCGGCCCGTCCATTGTAGCGGGCGTCGGCCATGCGGCGCGGGTCAATGGCCCCGCGCTGTGGCGCGAGCGCCTGCCCCGCGCGGCGCCCGGCGGGCACAAATACCGGCGCGGCTACGCGGTCGTAGTGGGCGGCGCGGCGCTGACGGGCGCGGCGCGGCTTGCCGTCCGCGCCGCGCTGCGCGCGGGCGCCGGGCTGGCGACCGTCGTTGCGCCCGAGGCGGCGCTCGCCGTCTATCGCGCATCCCTGATCGCGCCGATGGTCCGGTCGCTGGACGAATGGCCGGCCCTGCTTGCCGATTCGCGCACGAGCGCCGTTCTCGTCGGCCCCGGCGCCGGCGCGAACGCGGAAACGCGCGAACGCGCGCTGGAGGCGCTCGCGGCGGGCAAGCCCGCGGTGCTGGACGCCGACGCGCTCACCGCCTTTGCCGGCGACCCGGAGCGATTGTTTGCCGCGACGCGCGGCCGGCGCTGCCTTCTGACGCCGCACGACGGCGAATATGCGCGGCTGTTCGAGGCGCGCGGCGACCGCCTGAGCCGCGCCCGCGCGGCGGCCGACCGCGCCGGCGCCGCGGTGCTGCTCAAGGGGCCCGAATCGGTCATCGCCGAGCCCGGCGGGCGCGCGGTTATCGGCGTCGACGGCCCGCCCGAACTGGCGACCGCCGGCAGCGGCGACGTGTTGGCCGGCGCGGCGTGCGGCCTGCTGGCGGCGGGCGCGGAGCCGTTCGACGCCGCCTGCATGGCGGCATGGCTGCAAGGCGCGGCCGCGCAAGGCGCCGGCCCCGCCCTGATCGCCGAGGACCTCCCCGATCGGCTCCCCGCCGCCCTGGCCCGCGCCGCCGGCCCGCGACCGGTCGAGCGAACCGGTTGCCGGTCTTGACGGTTTACGTCATCTTGTCCGCCGACTGACCGCGCGGCTGCGCCATGCGGCAACGGCGGCGGAACTTGCGGCGTCGGCGACAGGAGAACGATTATGGAAAACGTGTTCGTCTATTGGGACAACTCGAACATCTTTCACGAGGCGCGGCGCTTGGCCGAAGAGCGCGGCGAGGGGCCGGGCGCGCGGTATCGCGTACGCCTCCATTTCGAGAATCTACTGCGCCTCGCCCACGCCGACCGCCCGGTAGAGAAGGCGATCGCGGCGGGTTCGGCTCCGCCCGAAATGCGGCAGTTGTGGAACCGGATGGAAGCCCGGGGCATGGAAGTGCAATTGTTCGATCGTGGCGCCGCCGGGCGCGGCGAGCAGCAGGTTTCCGGCGTTATACTGCAGCAGCGAATGCTGGAAGACGGATGGGACTACAACGGCGACCCCGGCATTGTCGCACTGCTCACCGGCGACGGCGCAGGCTATCTCGAGGGGGCAGGCTTCCATACCACCCTCGAGCGCTTGCATACACGCGGTTGGCGCGTGGAAATCCTGTCGTGGGCGCACGCGGCGAACCGGCGCATGCGCGCTTGGGCGGACGAGCACGGCGTATTCGTGCCGCTCGACGATTTCTACGGCGCGATAACATTCATGGAGCCGTCGCGGCCGGGCTTCGAGCTCGCGCAGCCGCGCGACGCGGAGGCGCTCGATCTGTCGCGCCGACGCGTGTCTCCGCCCGCAAAGTCATTGTGTCGTATCGAGGGCGTTAAGGACGGGAAAGGGCGGCACGAAGCGTTTTTACGATCGACCGAGAAATTATGGCGGGGGACGGCGGGGCGCAATCATACGCCAACCGAGGCGCTTGTTCGGCATGACCGGGAATACGGGCACAGGGGGCCGTGATGCGCTTGGTCGTCGACGCCAGCGTTGCGGTGAAGTGGGTCGTTGCCGAAGAGAACTCGGACATCGCAAGGCGGCTGCTGGGCGAAGGGCATGAGTTGTTTGCGCCCCGCCTCATGGCGGCGGAGGCTGTCAACGCTTTGTGGAGCAAGACGAGACGGCAACAGATCACGGAAGCCGAGGCAAGGGAGGGCGCCGAATCGCTGGCGAGCGCCGGGATCGAGTGGCATGGCGATGAAAACTTGGCCGCGGGGGCGTTGCGTATCGCTATGGAATTGGACCGTCCGGTTTACGATTGCGTCTATCTGGTCCTGGCAAGACGCATGGGTATTCAATTGGCGACCGCAGATGACAAGTTCGCGAATGCTATAAGGCAAACGAGATATGCGGCGGCGGTTGTCGGACTTGCCGATTTATCGGCGCCGACACAGGGCGGCCGTGGAAAGGCCTGAACATGCCGCGCAGGTTCGCATGGATACGAGACGGCGCCCCCCGGACGCGCGGGCGAAGAGGATGACCCGCAACGCTCCCCTTTCCCGCGCCGCGCCGGACATTTCGCGCCGCCGGGCGTTGGCGGGCGCGGCCGCCTTCGGCGTTCTCGCGGCGGCGCGCTGGGCGCCGGCGTCTGCCGCCGCGCCGCCGCTCATCGGCTTTGCGCCCGTTCCCGTCGCGGCGGGCGGCGGGCCGAACCCGGCGATCTCCCCGGACTACCGCTACAGCACGCTGATCCCGTGGGGCTCGCCGCTCGAGCCCGGCGGCCCGCCGTTCCGCCGTCCGCCGCGCGCCGCCGATCAGGCCGCGCAAATCGGCATCGGCCACGACGGCATGGCGTATTTCCCCATCCGCTCCGGCGGCGCCGGCGGCAACCGGCGCGGCCTGTTGGCGGTGAACCACGAATTCGGCGCGAACGCGCACGTGCTCGGCAAGCCCATGCCCGAAAGCCTGGAAGAGACGCGCGCGGCGCAGCACGCGCTCGGCGTTTCCGTGGTCGAAATCCGCGAAACCCGTTTCGGCGCGTGGCGCGCGGCGCGCAGCCCGTTCGCGCGGCGGATCCACGTAAACACGCCGATGGCGTTTTCCGGCCCCGCCGCCGGGAGCCCGCTTCTCGCCACGCCGTCGGGCCTGCCGCCGGCGGGAACGCTGAACAATTGCGCCAACGGCGAGACGCCCTGGGGGACGTATCTGACCTGCGAGGAAAACTTCCACCTGTATTTCGGCTCGACCGGCGCTTTCGCGCCCGACGCGCGGCAGGCGCGCTACGGCCTGCGAGAGGGCGAATCGATATACGGCTGGGAGCGTTTCGACCCGCGCTTCGATCTCTCCGCCGCGGCGCACCGGGGCGCGGAAAACCGCTTCGGCTGGGTCGTGGAAATCGACCCGTTCGACCCGCGCGCCACGCCGGTAAAGCGGACGGCGCTCGGGCGCTTCCGCCATGAAGGCGCCGCGGTCGTTGTGGGCGCCGGCAACCGCGTCGTCGTCTATATGGGCGACGACCAGCGGTTCGCGCACATCTACAAGTTCGTATCCGAGGGCGATTGGCGCGAGATGCGCGCGCGCGGCGAAAGCCCCCTCGACCGCGGCGTGCTGTACGCGGCGCATTTCCGCGGGGATGGAACCGGCGAGTGGCGCGCGCTGACAATCGATAGCCCCGCCGTCCGGCGCGCGGGCCTGGCGGATGCGGCGGAGGTCGCGGTATTCGCGCGCCTGGCCGCCAACGCCGTGGGCGCGACGCCGATGGACCGCCCCGAATGGGCCGCCGCGGCGCCCGGCGGCGAGGTCTTCATGTCGCTGACCAACAACCGCGAGCGCGCGGCCCCCGGCCCCGCCAATCCGCTCGCGCCCAACCCCGACGGCCACATCCTGCGCTGGCGCGACAGCGAGGACCGGACGGGCGCGGAATTTACATGGGAGATATTCCTGATCGCGGCGGACACGCACGGAACGGAGGAATCGTTTTCCGATCCCGACGGCCTGTACGCCGACCCCGACGGGCGGCTGTTCATCGAGACCGACGGCCGGCAGAAGGACGGCCTGAACAACCAGCTTCTTGTAGCCGACCCGGCGACGGGGGCGGTGCGGCGGCTGTTTACCGGCGTCGCCGGCGACGAGATCACGGGTATTGCGGCGACGCCCGACCGGCGCACGCTGTTCGTCAATGTCCAGCACCCCGGCGGCGGCGACCCGTCGCTGACCAACTTCCCCGTGGAGAACGATCCGCCGGACGGTTCGACCGTCCCGCGCGACGCCACGGCGGCGATTACGCGCCGCGACGGCGGTATCGTCGGCTCGTAGCGCGCGGGCGTTCCTACCCCCTCCCCCACAGGCGCGCCGAGGCGAGCGCCGCGCCCTCGGCGAGGGTCTTGAGTTTCGCCCACACCACGTCCGGCGCCACGAAAGAGTCTCCGGCGGCGGTGGCGAAGCCGCAATCGGTTCCGGCGATTATGCGTTCGCGGTCGCCCACCGCACGCGCGGCGCGTTCGAGGCGCTCCGCCACCAGCGCGGGGTGCTCCACATAGTTCGTCACCGTGTCGATAACGCCGGGGATCAGAACCATGCCGCCTGGCGGGGGCGCGGCGCGGAAGGCGTCGATCTCGTGCGCATGGCGCGGATTCGCAAACGGCAGCGACAGCGCGCCCGCCTTCGCCTCGTAAAGCACCGGCAGGATGTCAGGGCATTCGATATCGAAAGCGTGAGGGCTGTTGCGGTTGCCGTAGCAGGCGTGGAGCCGCACGCGCTCCGCGGGGATGTCGGCGACGGCGGCGTTTATCGCCGCGACATGCATGGCGGCGAAATCGAGAAACTCCGATTTCGTGTCGTTCTGGAAATAGCAGGCGCGCTCCATCGCGAGGTCGGGCGCGTCGATCTGGATCAGGAAGCCGCGCGCGGCGATGGCGTCGTATTCGGTCTTCAGCGCTTTCGCGAGCGCAAAGAGATAGGCTTCGTGGCTGTCGTAGTGGCGGTTTTCCATCGTGGTGGCCACGATGCCCGGCGAAGCCACGGTCATGAAGGTCTCGGCGAACGCGCCGGGGCGCGCGGCGAGCGCGCGCTCGAACGCATCGCACTCGGCCAGCGCGCGGTCGAGCGAAGCGTAGGCCACGGGGCCTTCCGCGGCCGGCGCGTCGAAAAGCCGCGCGCGGCGCAGACCGTGTTCCGCCAGCCATGCGCGCCAGCCTGGAAACTCCTTTGCGTCCTGGAACATGGGCCGGTTGGAGCGGCCGGAAAAGCCGCTCATGCGGCGGCTCACATAGGTGGAAAACGTAACGCGCGGCAGTTCGCCATCGCCGGCGATGTCCACCCCCGCGTCGATCTGCGCATCGATCAGCGCGGCCATTTCGCGCTCGACCTCGGCGGCGAAGGCGGCAGCGTCCACATCCTGCCCGTCGTCTTCCGCGAGCAGCATCTTGGTAAGCGCCGGTCCGCGCGGCAGGCTGCCGATATGCGTCGTGAGGATTCGATCTTCGCTCGTTTTCATGGCCGGGAGAGTTCGCCGTCCGCCGCCCCTGTGTCAAGCGGCCGGCCCCGCGCGTTCGGCGACGAAGCGCGCGAACTCGCCGGGCGGCAGCGGCGGGCCGATCAGCCGGCCCTGGATCTGGTCGCAGCCCAGGTCGCTCAACAGCGCCCTTTGCGATTCGGTCTCTACCCCTTCCGCCAGCACATGCATGCCCAGGCTGTGGCCGAGGTGGACGATCGCGCTCACAATGGCCGAGTCCGGCGGGTTGGTCGCGATTCCGGAAACGAACGACCGGTCGATCTTGAGTTTCCCCACCGGAAGCCGCTTGAGATAGCTGAGCGACGAGTAGCCCGTTCCGAAATCGTCGATGGCCAGGCCTACGCCGAGTTCGACGAGGCGGCTGAGCGTCGCGCCGGCGGCCAGCGCGTCGGGCACCAGCGCGCTTTCGGTGATCTCCAGGCCGAGCATCGCCGGCTCCACGCCGGCCTTGTCGAGGCTGGCGCGCACTTTTTCGTGCAAGCCCTGGTCGTTGAACTGCGCGGCGGACACATTGACCCAGATCGGCACGGCGGGCACGCCCGCGGCGGCCCACGCGCCGATTTGGGCGCAGGCGCGGTCGAGCGCCCATTCGCCGATGGGCGCGATCAGGCCGGCGGCCTCGGCGTGGTCGAGAAACGCGCCCGGCGCCAGCAGCCCGCGTTCGGGATGGCGCCAGCGCAGCAGCGCCTCGCCGCCCACGGGGCGCCCGTCGGCGATGTGCGTCGTGGGCTGGTAGTGGAGAACGAGACGGTCCTCGGCGAGCGCGCGGCGCAGCCCCTCGGCGACCGCCAGCCGCTCCGCCGCCCGGCGGCCCAGCTCCTCGGCGTAAAACGCTATGCGCGGCGCGGGGAGGGCCTTCGCGCGGTACAGCGCCAGGTCGGCGTTGCGCAGCAGCGCGCCGATGTCGCGCGCGTCGTCGGGAAACAGCGTCACGCCGATGCTCGCGCCGGTATGGACGGGTTGCCCATCGAGGGAGATCGGCGCGGCGAAGGCGGCGAGCGCGCGATGCGCCAGCGCCGCGGCCCGGTCCGGCGACGCGACCATCGGCTGCACGATCGCGAACTCGTCGCCGCCGAGGCGCGCCACCGTATCGGCGGAGCGAACGCATTTGCGCAGGCGCGCGGCGACGTCCACCAACAGCCGATCGCCCGCGGCGTGGCCCAAATTGTCGTTGACGTGCTTGAAGTTATCGAGATCGAGCATGAGCACGGCGACCCCGCGCCCGTCGCGCTCCGCCTGTCTGACCGATTGCTCCAGCCGGTCCATGAACAGCGCGCGGTTGGGCAGTTTCGTAAGCGCGTCGTGATGGGCGAGGAAGTGGATGCGCCGCTCCGTTCCGCGCCGTTCGGTGATATCGGCGGCGACCGAGAGAAGGCCGCCATCGTCGAGGCGGCGTTCGCTCAGGCGGTAGCGGCGGCCGTTTTGGCGCGCGACCTCCACCGCGCCGCGCGGCGCGGCGTGGCGCGCGAGACGCGCCTCGAACCACGCTTCCGGGTTGGCGCGCGCTTCCGGGTAAAGGCCCGCGGCCAGCGCGGCCTCGAGATAGGCGCGATAGGTTACGCCGGGCCGCCAGATGCGGGCGACGGGCGCCTCGAGGGCGCGGCTCGCGCGGTTGGCGAGCGTCAGGCGGTCGCGGACGTCGAACAGCGCCACCGCGTCGGAGACGTCGTCGAGCGCGGCGGCGAGCCGGCGCTCCGCCGCGCTTGCCTCGGCCTCGGCCTTTCGTTGCGCCGACATATCGCGCCCGGCCAGCAGCGCGAGGCGCCGTTCGCCGTCGCAAAACGACATGCCGCGTACGCGCAGGGGCAACGGCGCGCCATCCAGCGCGCGGAACGCGGCCTCGACGCTTTCGGCGGGCGGGCGTGCGGCGAGCGCCGCGGCGGCGGCGGGCTCCGCCAGCGCGTCGAGCGGCGCCCCGGCCATCGCTTCCGGGCCGTCCGCGCCGAACAGCGCCGCGCCGGCGCGGTTGACGAACAGTACGCGCCCCTCGCCGAGCGCCAGCACCGCGTCCCCCGCAAGTTCGAGAAGGCCGCGAAAGCGCTCTTCGCTGGCGCGAAGCGCCCGCCGCGCGTTCGTCAGCGCGCCGATATCGGTCCAGCACGACACGACGCCGCCATCGGCGAGCCGCGCCTCGCGCACGCGGTACCATGCGCCGGGCGCGAGTTCGGTCTCGAAGTCGGCTTCCGCCGCGCGGCGCGCGTCGGCGCAGCGTTTGCGCCACGCCTGGCGGTCGTCTTGCGCCGAGGCGACCCCGCCGCTTTCCGCCGCCTTGTAGAGCCACGCCTCGAAGTGCAGTCCGCGCCGGATATCGCCGGCGAGGGCCGGTATCAGCTGCCGAAACCGCGCGTTGGCCCACCGCAGCCGGCCGGCCGCGTCCCAAACCGCCACCGCGGAATCGATATGGGCGCCCACCGAATCGAGCCCGGCGCCCCACGGCTCGGCCGGCGCATCGGTCATTGCCGGAACCCGGGTTGCGAATCGCGAGGCGAAACAATGTCTGCCTGAGTATATAGCACGGCATCGAGGCGGCGCCTCGCGCCGGCCCCCGGTATCAGACGTCGAGATTGGCGACGTCGAGGGCGTTTTCCTGGATGAAGGCGCGGCGGGGTTCCACGTGGTCGCCCATCAGCGTGGAGAACAGGTCTTCGGCGTCGTCGGCGTGCTCGACGCGGACCTGCAGCAGGGTGCGGGCCTGTTCGTCGAGGGTTGTTTCCCACAGCTGGTTGGGGTTCATCTCGCCCAGGCCCTTGTAGCGGAAGATCGAGACGCCCTTGCGGCCCAGCGCGAGCACGGCGTCGAACAGCGCGACCGGGGAGCGGAGGGGGGCGATGCGCTCCTCGCCTGCTTCCAGCGCGGCGGGGTCGGCGTACAATTCGCGGAGTTCGGCGCCGGCGGCGTTCAGGCGGCGCGCCTCGGCGCTTTGCAGCAGTGCGGCGTCGAGCCGGTAGCGGCTGCGCTCCCCCCGCGCCGACAGGGCGAACGCCATCGCGCCGTCGTCGTCGACAGCGGCTGACCACTCCTCCTCGCCCGGCTCCGCCACGGCCGCGAGGCGGCGCGCCGTGCGCTCGGCGGCGGCGGCGGCGGCGGCGCGCGATTCGAGCGCGGCGGGGTCGAGCGCGCCGGCCACGGCGGCCTGTTCGATCAGGGCCGGGTGCGCGCGGCGCGCGAGCGCGCGCATGGCCGACGCCTGCTCCCGCGCCCGCGCCGCCACGGCGCGCAGATCGGCGCCGGCGCGCGCGGCCTCGGCCCCCGGCGGGCCGGCGAGGAGGCGCGCGTTCCGCACGCCCTCGTCGATGAGGTAATCGTCGAGTTCGCGCTCGTCCTTTTTGTACACCTCGGCCCTGCCGCGCTGGATGCGGAACAGCGGCGGCTGCGCGATATAGAGATAGCCGCGCTGGATCGCCTCTTTCATGTGGCGGTAGAAGAAGGTGAGCAGCAGCGTGCGGATATGCGCGCCGTCCACGTCGGCGTCGGTCATGATGACGATGCGGTGGTAGCGGATTTTTTCGATATTGAAGTCCTCGTGGCCGATGCCGGCGCCGAGAGCGGCGATCAGCGTTCCCACTTCCGCCGACGAGAGCATCTTGTCGAAGCGCGCGCGCTCCACGTTGAGGATTTTTCCGCGCAACGGCAGCACGGCCTGGTTGACGCGGTTGCGCGCCTGCTTGGCCGACCCGCCGGCGGAATCGCCCTCGACGATGAACAGTTCGCTCCGCGCGGGGTCGCGTTCCTGGCAGTCGGCCAGTTTCCCCGGCAGGCTGGCGACGTCGAGCGCGCCCTTGCGGCGGGTGAGTTCGCGCGCCTTGCGCGCCGCCTCGCGCGCCGCCGCCGCCTCCACGACCTTGGCGACGATGACGCGCGCCTCCGACGGGTGCTCCTCGAACCATTGCGCCAGGCGCTCGCCCACGACGCCCTCGACGACCGCGCGCACCTCGGAGCTCACCAGCTTGTCCTTCGTCTGCGACGAGAACTTGGGGTCGGGAACCTTTACCGACAGGACGCAGGAGAGTCCTTCGCGCATGTCCTCTCCGGCCAGCGTCACCTTTTCCTTTTTTTGTATTCCCGTTTCGTTGGCGTATGCGTTGACGGTGCGCGTAAGCGCCGAGCGGAAGCCCGCGAGATGCGTTCCGCCGTCGCTCTGGGGGATGTTGTTGGTGAAGCAGAGGACGTTTTCATGATAGCTGTCGTTCCATTGCAGCGCCGCCTCCACAAGCGTCCCGTCGCGTTCGCCCGCAATGGCGATGGGCGGCCGGTGCAGCGCGTGCTTGTGGCGGTCGAGCCATGCGACGAACGCCTCGATGCCGCCGTCGTAGCGCATGGAGACGGCGCGCGGCTCGACGCCGCGGCGGTCGGACAGTTCGATGGCGACGCCCGAATTGAGAAAGGCGAGTTCGCGCAGGCGGTGCTCGAGCCGCGCGAAATCGAACTCGGTGCGGCTGAAGGTGCGCGGCGACGGCATGAAGGTGATTTCGGTCCCCGTGCGCCCGTCCGCGCCGCCCGCCTCGGCGAGCGGCGCCTCGGGCTCGCCGTCGGCGAACCGCATGGCGTAGCGCGCCCCGCCGCGGCGGATGCAGAGCTCGAGGCGCGCCGACAGCGCGTTGACCACCGACACGCCGACGCCGTGCAGCCCGCCCGAAACCTTGTAGGAGTTACGATCGAACTTCCCGCCCGCATGAAGCCGCGTCATGATGACCTCGGCGGCCGAGACGCCTTCTTCCTCGTGGATGTCGGTGGGGATGCCGCGTCCGTTGTCGGTCACGGTGACCGAGCCGTCGGCGTTCAGCGCGACCGTTACGGTGTCGCAGAATCCGGCCAGCGCCTCGTCTATCGCGTTATCGACGACCTCGAACACCATGTGGTGGAGGCCCGAGCCGTCGTCGGTGTCGCCGATATACATGCCCGGGCGCTTGCGGACCGCGTCGAGGCCGCGCAGCACCTTGATCGATTCGGCGCCGTAGGCGCCGTCGTGTCCGTTGCCGCTCATGCGCCGCCGGCGGTCCCGTATTCGGCGTCGGCGCGGAGGCCGCCGCCGCCGTCGATGGCGAAGAACTGCGCGCGGCCCGCGAGCGCGGCGAAGCATGCCGGGTCGGCGCCGGTGAGCCACATTTGGCCGCCCAGCGCGACGGCGGCCTCGAGCAGCGCGGCGCGGCGCGGCGAATCGAGATGCGCCGCCACTTCGTCGAGCAGCATCAGCGGCGGGCAGCCGCGCCGCGCCGCGTGAAGGCGCGCGCAGGCCAGTACGATGGCGATGAGCAGCGCCTTTTGCTCGCCGGTGGAGCATTGCGCCGCCTCCATGCCGCGGTCGATGTCATGCACCTTGAGGTCGGTGCGATGGGCGCCGAGAGTCGCGGCGCCGGCGTCGCGGTCGCGCGCGCGCCGTTCGCGCAGCGCGGCGGCGAAGCGCTGTTCGACGTCGACGGCGGGCATCGCCTCGAGCCACGAATCGACCGCGCCGTCGAGCGCCAGCCCGGCGCGCGGGAACGGGCCGTCGGCCATGCGCAGCGCCGCCGAAAGCTGGCCGACCGCGGCGGCGCGCGCCGCGGCGACCGCCACGCCGTGGGCGGCCATCGTTTCTTCCGCGGCGTCGAGCCACGCGGGTTCGGCGCCGTCGGCGAGCAGCCGCGCGCGGGCGCGGACGGCTTTTTCATAGGCGGCCAGTTCGCGCGCGTGGCGCGGCTCGAGGCCGGTCGCCAGGCGGTCGAGAAACGCGCGCCGCCGGCCCGGCGAATCGCCGAACAACCGGTCCATCGCGGGGGTGAGCCAGACGACGGCGATGCGTTCGGCCAGTTGCGCCTGCCCGCGCGCGGCGCGTCCGTCGATGCGCACGACGCGGCGGGCGGCGCCGTTTGCGCCGGCGGGCTCGATCCCGGTGCCGATATCCGCCGCGCCGTCGGCGGTATCGACGCGCGCGGCGACCGCCCAGGGCGCGGCGCACGGCGCGCCGCGGCGGCGGAGGTCGGCGAGCCGCGCGCCGCGCAGCCCGGAGCCCGGGCCGAGCAGCGAGACCGCCTCCAGCAGGTTGGTCTTGCCGACGCCGTTGGCGCCGCTCAGCACCACCGGGGCGCGGGCGAACTCCTGGCGCAGCGTGCGGTAGCTGCGGAAATCGGTCAGCCGCAGGGCGCGCACCGCCATCGCCCCCGGGGCGGCGGCGCCGTTTGCGTTCATACCCGCAGCGGCATCAGGACGTAGAGGACCGTGGCGTCGTCGCTGTCCTGGGCCACGGCGGGCGAACCCGCGTCGGCGATGGCGAAGCGCATGGTGTCGCCGTCGATCTGCTGCGTCATGTCGAGAACATAGCGCGAATTGAAGCCGATGTCCATCGGTTGGCCGTTGTATTCGACCGTCATTTCCTCGGTCGCGGCCGACTGGTCCATGCTTTGCGCGCTGAGCACCATGCGTTCGCCCTCCAGGCTCAGCTTCACCGCGCGGGACTTGTCGGGCGATATGGTCGAAACCCGATCGACCGCCGACGCGAAACTGCGGCCGTGGACGAGGATGATGTTGGCGTTGTCGCGCGGGATAACCCGTTCGTAGTCGGGGAACGTGCCGTCGACCAGTTTCGCGATCAGCACCGTGTCGGCGACCGTGAAGCGAATCATGTTCTCGGACGCCGCGACGCCCACGTCGCCGTCGAATCCGTCGAGCAGCTTGTGGACTTCGTACACCGCCTTGCGCGGCACGATGACGCCGGGCATTTCCGCGGCGCCGTCGGGCAGCTCGGTTTCGGCGCGCGACAGGCGGTGCCCGTCGGTGGCCACCGCGCGCAGGGCGCCGCGCCCGCCCTCGGCCTCGGCCTCGGTTCCGGCCATCGGGTGCATGTACACGCCGTTGAGGTAGTAGCGCGTTTCCTCGGTGGAGATGGCGAAGCGCGTCTTCTCGAACAGGCGTTGCAGCTGCGGCGCGGCGATTTGGAAATTGTGCGGGAACTCGCCCTCTTCCATCGCCGGGAAATCCTCGGTCGGCAGGCAGTTGAGCGTGAACGACGATGTGCCGCAGACCAGGCCCAGGCGCTCGTTGCCCTCCTTGGTCTCGAGCTCGAGCTGCGAGCCCTCCGGCAGTTTGCGCACGATGTCGTAGAGCAGGTGCGCGGGGGCGGTGGTCCGCCCCTCTTGCCGGACGCTCGACGGCGCTTCGTCGGCGACCGCGATATCCATGTCGGTCGCCGTCATGCGCAGGCGGTCGCCCTCCGCCGCGAGCAGCAGGTTGGACAGGATAGGGATGGTGTTGCGGCGCTCGACGACGCCCTGGACATGTTGCAGCGCCAACAGGAGCGCCGCCCGCTCGACGATCAGTTGCATGGCCTCGCGCGGCCCCCTCGGCTTCGGATACGAAAACGCCGGGATCGGCGCGCCGGCGCCGGAGCGCGGCGGGCTTCCCGTTCGACGCCCATATTACACCGGCCGCCGCCCCGGCGGTAGGGGGTTTTCGCCCTTCTCCCCGCGGCGGCGCCATCGCGCCGCGCCGGCGGAGGGGGCGCCCCCGGCGGCGGCTACGATTCGAGCGTACTCGCCAGGCGCTCCACGTCGTCGGCGAGCTGCGGGTCGGTCTTGCACAGCGCCTCGATGCGTTTCACGCCGTTGAGCACGGTTGTGTGGTCGCGGTTGCCGAACTTGCGGCCGATTTCCGGCAGCGAGCGCTGCGTGAGCCGCTTGGCGAGATACATCGCGACGTGGCGGGGGCGGGTGACGATTCGCGCCCGCCGCGCCGAGCGCATTTCCGACACGCGCGTTCCGTAATATTCGGCGACCCGGTTCTGGATATCCTCGATGGTGACGGGGCGCCGCGCGCCGCGCAGCTTGTCGCGCAGCACGTCGCGGCATGTGTCCATGTCGATCTCGCGCCCGGTGAGCGTCGCGTGCGCGATCAGGCTGGTCAGCGCGCCCTCCAGTTCGCGCACGCTCGCCGCGATCTTGCGCGCGAGCAACTCCAGCACCTCGCCCGGCACGCGCAGCCCGTTGCCGGTGCGCTCCATCCACGCCTGGAGAATGCCGAGCCGCAGCTCGAACGAAGTGGCGTGAACCTCGGCGACGAGGCCCCAGTCGAGCCGCGAGCGCATGCGCTCGTCCATGTCGCGCAGATCGCCGGGCAGGCGGTCGCCCGACACCGCCACCTGCTTGCCGCCGGCGATCAAGGCATTGAAAGTGTGGAAAAATTCCTCCTGCGTCGATTCCTTGCCGCCGATGAACTGCACATCGTCGACAAGCAGCAGATCGGCCGAGCGGATGTGCTCCTTGAACGCCATCACGTCCTCGGCGCGCAGGGCGGCGATGAACTCGTACATGAACTTTTCGGCGCTCAGATAGACCGTCTTGCAGTCGGGCCGGCGGGCGCGGGCGCGCAGACCGATGGCCTGCAGCAGGTGTGTCTTGCCGAGCCCGACGCCGCCGAAAATGTAGAGTGGGTTGTATTGCGAGGCGCCGTGGGCTTCCGCGACCGCGACGGCCGCCGCGTGCGCGAATTCGTTGGGCTTGCCGACGACGAAATTCTCGAAATCGTAGCGCTCGTCGAGCCACGCGCCGAACGCGCCCGGCCCCGCCGCGGCGCCGGCGTCGTTCCCGGCGCCCGATTCGCCCTCGCTCAGCGCCGGGCGCACCGTGAATTCGACGCTCCGCACCGACGGGGCCTCGCGCCGCCACAGCGCGCGGATGCGATCGCCGTAATGCGGCTCTACCCAGCGGCGCAGGAACGCGGTCTCCGCCGACAGCACGACGCGCCCGCCGCCGGCCGAATCGAGCGCAATCCGGTCGATCCAGCGCTCGAAAGCGGTGTTGCCGAGCTCGGCGCGCAGCCGCTCGCGGACGCGCCGCCAACAATGTTCGCCGTCGAACCCGGTCATCGCCCGCTCCTTTCCGCGCGCGCCGCGCCGCCCCCGTCCGGTCTTCCGCGGCGCCGGCGCGGCTTGCCGAACCCGGCGAACGCCGCCGAACCGCACAATAAACGACTCATGAAGCGGCTGTATTCGGAAAGCATTACGGGCATGTCATGCGCTCTCTGTACATGCGGAAACACGAAAACCCGCGCGCGGGACAAGCAATGACTTGGGTTTCATTGCCGCCCGCCGCGCCGGCCCGCGCAGGCTAGCGCGGGGCCGGGCCGCTGGCAACACGGCTGCCGGCGCGTTCCCGGGCGCCGGGGCGGGCGCGGGCGGGGCGACGGCCCATGCCCGCGGGGCGCGCGGGGGCGCGGCGCGCCGGCGGCGCGCGAGAAAACAGGGAAAACATGCGCCAGGCGCGGGCCGGGCGGCCCGCAGGCGCTACAGCGCCTTTATGCGCGCCGAGAGGCGCGACAGTTTGCGCCGCATGGCGTTGCGCGCGACGACGCCCTTCGACACGCCGCGCATCAACAGCGGCTGCGCGGCGCGGAAGGCGCTCTCCGCGGCCTCGCGATCGTTGGCGCCGATTGCCGATTCGACCGCTTTCAGCGAGGTTCCGATGCGCCCCCGCCGCGCGCGGTCGATTACGCGCCGCCGTTCGTTCCGCCGTATTCGTTTTTTCGCCGATTTGTGGTGCGCCATTGCCGCCTCGATTCGCCCTCTGAAACGCCGCCTGCCCGGCCGGGCGGCGCGTATAGCCCGCCGCCTTGGCAGTGTCAACACGATTCGCCCGATTCGCGAATCGTATGCGCGCGGCGCGGCGTTGGCGGGGACGCGCGCCCGTCATGGCGCGACTTCGGCGCGGGCGGGACGCGCGGGCGGGGACGCCCTCGCAGCCGGGGCGTTCGCGCCTTCCCCGCCGGCGTTGCGTGTGGCGCAAACGTGCGGGCAGGATGCCCGCGGTCCCGGGCCCCGCCTTCGGCGGGGTTGGCATTTCGGTACAGGCGCTCAGCATTGCTGCCGTTTCGCCCGTTCGGGGCGGGCGGGGCGGCGGCGGGCGGGGCTTCGGCGGTCGCGGGGCGGGCGGGCCCGGCGGTTCCGGGGGGCGGTTGCGGGGCATTGCGGGGATCCGCCGGGCCCGGGGCAGGCCGCGCCTTCCCTGCCGACATCGTGCGTTGCGGGAACGTGCGGGCGGGACGCCCGCGGGCCCGGGCAGTTCGCGCCTTCGGCGGCGTTGCGGGGGATTGCGGGGCTCCGCGGGGCTCGGGGGCGTTCGGCGGCGGGGCGTTCGGCGGTTTCGGGGTCGTACGCGGGTTCGTATTCGCGTTCGGCCTCGCGGCGTTCGCGTTCGGCTTCGCGGCGTTCGCGGTCGGCTTCGCGGGCCTTGCGTTCGCCCTCCTGGATGTGTCTGTCGTACTCCAGCCAGTCCCGGTCGGTCCACGGGCGGCGGGGCGGCTTGGGGGGGCCGGGGTTGGCGGCGGCCTGGGCATCGGCGTCCCATGTGTTCGGGGGCGGGAGCGAGGGCAGGCGGGGGTCGTCGATGGAACCGGGCGCGCCGCGGCGCGGGCCGGCCTGGGCGGCGGCGGTTTTCTGCGCGGCTTCGGCGGCGGCGAGGTCGCGGATGGCGCGCACCATGCGGGCTACGCCGCGGGTGTTGTCGGCGGCGTCGGGGGCGGCGGGGTCGATGCGCGCGGCGATGGCGAAGGCGGCGACGCGGAGCATTTCGGCGAGGGCTTCGTGGGTTCCGCCTTCGCACCAGAGTGCGGCTGCGTCGCGGATTTCGGACCATTGGGCGAGGCTGTCGGCGGCGGCTTTCCGGAAGCGGTATATGGCGGATCGGGATACGGGGTATCCGCGCGCGCGGAGGGTTTCGGCGATGGCGCTGTCGGGGGTTCCGGCGCGGATTTCGCGGCAGATATCGGCTCGGACGGTGTTGGGGAGGTCGGCGATTGTGGATCGGTTTCCGCGGTTGTGGCGGAGGGGGTCGCCGGGGGGTTGGGTTTCGGGTTCGGTGGGCGCGGCGGCGGCGTTGTCGGGCGCGGCGGCTGCGCGCGGCTCGCCGTCGGCGGGGACGGCGGCGGTGTGTGCTTCGGTCATGCGGGTATTAAAGCGTTTTGGGGCGGGGTGCGGCAGAAGGACCATGGTCCTCCCCTGCGGGGGCTTGCGCGGCGGGTCTAACGGTCGGTTATGGCGGGGGTTATGGCTGCCGGGTCGTTCGGCGGGGCGGCGCGACCGCGCTTTCCCGCCGGCGCTGCGGCGCGTGGAAACGTGCGGGCGAGACGCCCGCGCACCCAGGCCCCGCCTTCGGCGGGGTAAGCATTTCGCGCTTTCCCGCCGACATCGCGGCGCGTGGAAACGTGCGGGCAGGATGCCCGCGGTCCCGGGCCCCGCCTTCGGCGGGGTAAGCATTTCGCGCTTTCCCGCCGACATCGCGGCGCGCGGGAACGTGCGGGCAGGATGCCCGCGGTCCCGGGCCCCGCCTTCGGCGGGGTTGCGCCGCCGCCGAAAAATTCCCGTTCGCCGCTGTTGACAAACCCGGGCGCGGTGGTAGATAGTTCGGGTAAATGCAAGGCAGTCGCTCGTTTTCCCGCTGGAAACGCGCCGGGGGGGGGGGGCTCCTTTATGCCCGCAATCCGGAATGGAGCATGAGACCATGAATTCCCGACTGTTGCTCGCGTCGATCTGCTGCGCCGCGCTCGGTCTTGCCGCCTGCGGCGGCGGTACCGGCGGCGGGGCGCCGCAAGCCGAACTCGACCGGGTCGCGGCCGAGCGCGACGAGGCGCGGGGCGAGCGCGATGAGGCGCGAGGCGAGCGCGACGCCGCCCGGACGGCGCTCGCGGAAGCACGGACCGCGCTGCTCGATGCCCAGGCCGCGTTGGCGCAAGGCGCCGCGGGCGACCCCGCCGCGCGCATGCGGCTCGGCGAGACACTGACCGAGATCAGCGGCGAGCTTGAAGACGCGGCGATGGCGCTGCCGCCCGTCGATGGCGAGACCGAGGCGCGGAAAGCTACCCGCATTGCGCTGGAGGCGACGAAGACGGCGATCGACAGGCTTGTAGAAGCGGTGAACGAAGCCGGCGCGGCGGTTGCCGCGGGCGCTTCGGCGCCGGTCGCGGCCGACGCCCACACGGCGCTGGACCTCGCGCAAACGGCGGTGATGAACGCGCTCGGGGCCGTGGCGACAGCGCAGGGCCTGCTGGAGGACATGCCCGACGCCGAGGCCTCGGGGGCGCTCACGCAGGCGCAGAACGCGCTGTTGGCCGCGCAACTCTCGCTGACGCCGGTTCTTCGCCGCGAGCTCGACGCGGCGGAAACCGACGTAACGCGGCTGACCGGGGATGTGGCCGCCAAGGACGCAGAGCTCCGGACCGCCCGGGCGCGCGCGACGGAGCTCGAGGGGCAACTGGCGACCGCCAGGGGGCGCGCGACCGAGCTCGAGGGGCAGCTGAAAACCGCCACCGATGGCGCGGCGGCGCTGCGAACGCAATTGGCCGCCGCCAACGCCCGGGCGGACGAACTCAAGGGGCAACTGGCCGCCGCCAACGCCAGGGTCGCGACGCTCGAACGGGAGAAGGCGGCGCTCGAACGGGAGAAGGCGGCGCTCGATGCGCAACTCGACATCGCGACGCTGCTTTTCGGCGAAAACGTCGACCGCCCCGCGGCGCGCCCGGTCGGCGCCAGGGTCGAGAGAACGCGGCGCGTGCCGGTCGGCGCCGACGGCGTCGAGATCGTCATCCACGAGGGCTACGACGCGCGCGCCGGCACGGGTTGGGGAGAGCACATCAAATACACCGCCACGGCCGGCGCCGATCCGTACACGCCCAGGGAGGCGCCGCCCGCGGTCGTCCATGCCGAAGACTCGCCGTCGATCCTCGGAGCCGGCAATCCGGCGACGACGCATTTTCCCGGACGGGGCACGGTTTTCCGCGGCGAGCTGCGCGCCCCGCAGGCCCGGGCGGACCAAGCCTACGTGACCGCCAACGGCGGGACCTTGGGAGACTATATTCTCGCGAGCGCCGTGGGCGGATACGCGGCCAAGGAGAGGTTGAGAATCCAGGGCCGGCGCACGGACGATCCCAGCGCTCCCAGCGTCGCCGGCGCCGCCGAGGACGGTCTCATCAGGGCCGCCGACGACGCCGACTCGACGTGGAAGAGCTCGGATGCGATTCCGCAGATGTCGTTCCGTTATTACGACGACGAACGCGGCTGGACCATGCTCTTCGGCGGGACCGGCGACGGCGCGCTTATCTTCGGCGACCTCGAGGCGTTTGCCGCGAAGGGCCCGGTCGGCAGCGACCTGGAGCATGACAACAAGGTGACCGACGACCTCGAGATCTCCTTCGGCGCGCCTTCGCCCGATCCCTACGGGGAGCGCGGCTACCGGTGGCTGATGGACGTGCCGAGCCCGAAGAGGGACCTTGTCCGCGACGATGACGGAGACCCGGTTACCGTCCCCATAGCCGCCGGCGCGACCGTGCCCGAGGGGCACTACAAGTGGATGGACGCGGACGGCAACAACCAACTGACGAACGGCGACGGCGTCCCGCTGTATGTCCGCCTCCGCGACGATCCCATCGCGGGAGTCCACGGCGGCGGCGCCTACGAGGCGTTTTTGTCGAACCATGCCGGCCCGGACGCCGGGACGGACGGGATCGCCGGCACGGCGGACGACGAGCAGCTCTATCTGCAATA
Source organism: Alphaproteobacteria bacterium (assembly GCA_965201115.1). GTDB lineage: Bacteria > Pseudomonadota > Alphaproteobacteria > UBA7887 > UBA7887 > JANQOH01. The sequence goes on along the minus strand of OZ241745.1, from coordinate 2,010,022 downwards.
CGCGGCCTACGGGCTGTTCCGCTTTCTCGGCTACGACGCCCGCGACCTTTGGGCCAGCCGCCTGCAGACCTTCCACTATGGGTTCGACGCCTTCGACGGCGACCCGGCGACTCCGGATATCCCCGCCGACACGGCGGATCCGATCGCGGCGACCTTCTCCGGCAGGACCGCAGGCTGGATTCTGTTGCCCGCCAACAATACGGAAGCTGTGCATACAACGCACGGCTTCAACGGGCTGCCCCACTGCGGCGACGCCGGAACCGCCAACTGCCCGTCGAACTGGATCGGCGACATGGTTCGCCTGCGCGGCAATGTGGCGCTTACCGCCTGCATTGGCGGCAACGGGACTTGCGCGTTCGGCGCCGGCGCGGACGACGACGTCGAGGCCAACAAGGTCTCGGGCGCGATCTCCGGGCTGGAATACGCCACGGTAGCCGGCGCGTGGACCAATCGGGAAACCGCCGTAATCGACCGGGGCCACAGAACGGTCCACGGGACGATCAATCTGGCGGGCGATATCGGGAGCGGCGGCCGCTACAACGGCGACGCGACGCCGGAAACGGAAGGCGAGCCGCAGACCAATGGCGGGGGCGATTTCCCCATGTCCTACACGTGGGGGGCGGGCGAATTCGAGGGCGCGTTCTACGGCCCGCAAGACGCCCTTGAGACGGCGGGGACCTGGTGGGCGCCGGCGGCGCCGCATATTCCGCAATATGCGGGCATGATCGGCAGTTTCGGCGCGGTCTGCACCGACTGCGCCGAGTAAAGCGCGGGGGGCGCGGGCGGCGCGGCTTCTCCTGGGGGCGCGGGCGGCCCCGCCCGCGCGTCCGCGCCGCGGCCGCCGGAGAGGGGCGCGGCGGGCGCTTGCGTTTCTATCGCCAGCGCCGCGCCGGGCGGAAACGTGCGGGCGAGACGCCCGCGCACCCAGGAAGTCCGCGCCTTCGGCGCGGGTCGATAAACAGCCGCCGCTCGCCCTTGTCGTACCGAGGGCGGCGGGCGGCGAGACCCGGCCGGTTTGGAGTCTGTAGCGGAATTCGGGGGTTATCGGTACGGTGGGAACCGGCGGGCATCTTGTTCGCTTGCGCTTTCCTGCCGACATCGCGGCTTGCGGGAACGTGCGGGCGGGGACGCCCGCGGTCCCAGGCCCCGCCTTCGGCGGGGTAAGCATTTCGGTACAGACGCTTACAGCGCCGCCGGGAAACAGAAGCGCCGAAATTATTACATTGGTATCGAGAACGAGACGCGGCGGCGTTAGGCGCCGGAGCGCGCCCATGCCACCGCGTCGGCCACGTCGGTTTCCGTAAGGCCGAGTTCGGCGAGCCTGGCGCGCACCGCGTCAGCGTCGCTGGTGCGCACCGCGTTACGGCGGGGGGCGGGACGCCTCCTTCGGTTTTCGACGCGCATCGCACAGGCGCGGCTTGCGAGCGCCGGAGTCAAAACGATTCGGCCGTTTTCCTCAACTACCTCGAGGTATTCGGCGCCGCCCAAGGCGGGCAGAACCGCGTTCGGCAGGGTAAGCCGGTTTCGGGACGTCAGTTTGGCCAGCATGTTCGCTTCCTCGCGTAGAATTCGGGAAACAAGCGGGTACGCTGTGCCGAAGGTAAGGGGTTCCGTATTCCTTGTCTACCGTGCGGCGGCTTTTTTTCGCTGCCCGCGCTATTCGCCGGTTTGGAGGCGTTCGACGAGTTCGCGCACGGTGGGGATGTGGCCGTTGGCGTAGAAGGGGTCGGTGGCGAAACGGTGGGCGCCGTGGCCGGCGAACATGAGCTGGTTTTCGATATCGTCGCCGTGGCCGATTTCCTGCAGCGTTTTCTGGATGCAGTAGCTGCGGGGGTCGGCCTTGCGGCCCGTGGTGTGGCCTTCGCCCTGCGACCAGCTGCTGAAATTGCAGGCGCTGAGGCAGCCCATGCAGGCCACCTGGTCGGCGTGGATCTCCGCCGCTTTTTCCGGCGTGACGAAGATCAGCGTGCCGTCGGGCGTGCGCATGGCGGCGGAGTATCCTTCCGCCGTCCAGCGCTCCGCCAGCGCGCGGTCGTCTTCGGTCAGGTACACGGTGCGCTTGCGCGGCCCGTAGCCCCACGGCGCGTTGTGGGCGCCGACGGGTTCGGCGGTGAAAGCGATCTGGCGCTCGGCGCGGGCCTTCAGTTCGCGCATGAAGACGTTGCTCACCGCGGACGACCAGAAGCCCGTGGGGCTGTAGCGGTTGAGGCTGATCTCGCCGTCGGCGAGGGTGCGCAGGCGGTTTTTCCATGCGTCGGAAATGGGGCTTTCGACCGTCAGCAGCGGCCGCGTGCCGAACTGGAAGGCGATCGGCCCGAGCTCGGGGTTGTCGATCCAGTCTTCCCAGTCGCGCAGGCGCCAGACGCCGCCGGCCATGAAGATGGGTATGCGATCGAGCCTGAAGCCGCGCATGACGCCGCGCAGGGCGGCGACGCGCGGATAGGGCGGCTCGGGCGCGAGCGGGTTTTCGCTGTTGGAGAGGCCGTTGTGGCCGCCGGCGCGCCACGGGTCTTCGTACACGACGCCGCCGAGCCATTTCGGGAATTTGTGGTAGGCGCGCTTCCACAGGGCGCGGAAGGCGCGCGCCGAAGACACGATGGGGTAGTAATAGACCTTGTAGCGGGCGGCGATTTCGGCGATGCGATAGGGCATGCCGGCGCCGCAGGTAACGCCGTGTATCAGCCCCTTGGCGCCCTCGAGCACGCCTTCGAGCACCCTGATGGCGCCGCCCATTTCCCACAGCACGTTCATGTGGATGCGGCCTTGGCCGTTGGCGGTTTCGTGGGCGATGCGGGCCTGGGTGACGCCGCCCTTGATGGCGTAGGCGACGAGTTCGTCGTGCCGTTCGCGCCGCGTGCGTCCGCGATAGACCACCGGGATGAGCGCGCCGGTTTCGTCGTGCGCGTCGGCGTTGACGCCGGAGAACGTGCCGACGCCGCCGGACGCGGCCCAGGCCCCGGAGCTGGCGCCGTTCGACACCGAGATGCCCTTGCCGCCCTCGACGAGCGGCAGGACCTCGCAACCCGACAGTACGATGGGATTGAGCGCTTTCACGATGTTTCCGTTCCCGCCGCCCCGGTTTCGCCGCTCTTTTCCCCCGCGAAGATATGGGGCGGCGGGCGCGAAAACGCCAGCCCTGGCGCGTTCATCCGGCGGCCTGTTTGCCCTCCGCGCGGCGGGCGCCGGTTTTTTGGTCCACGGCCTTCATGCTGAGGCGCACCTTGCCGCGGTCGTCGATGCCGAGCACCTTGACCTTTACCCTGTCGCCTTCGTCGACCACGTCCTTGACGGTGCGCACGCGGCGCGGCGCGAGTTCGCTGATGTGGACGAGGCCGTCGCGCGAGCCGATGAAGTTCACGAAGGCGCCGAAATCGACGACCTTCACGACCGTGCCGTTGTAGATCTCGCCCACTTCGGGCACCGCCACGATGCCGCGTATCCAGGCGATGGCGGCGTCGCTCGCCTCCGGCGAGACGGCGGCGATCTTCACCGTGCCGTCGTCCTCGATGTCGATCCTGGCGCCGGTTTCGTCGGTGATTTCGCGGATCACCTTGCCGCCGGGTCCGATGACGTCGCGTATCTTGTCGCGCGGGATGGTTATGACGGTTACGCGCGGGGCGCGCCGGCTGACTTCGGCGCGCGCATGGTCGAGCGCGCGTGCCATCTCGCCGAGAATGGCGAGCCGGCCGTCGCGCGCCTGATCGAGCGCGACGCGCATGATCTCTTCGGTAATGCCGTCGATCTTGATGTCCATCTGCAACGAGGTGACGCCGGTTTCGGTTCCCGCCACCTTGAAGTCCATGTCGCCGAGATGGTCTTCGTCGCCCAGGATGTCGGACAGCACGACGAAATCGTTCGGCTCCTTGACGAGCCCCATGGCGATGCCGGCGATGGGGCGCGCGAGCGGCACGCCGGCGTCCATCATCGAAAGCGATGCTCCGCATACGGTGGCCATCGACGACGATCCGTTGGACTCGGTGATCTCGGAAACGACGCGCACCGTGTAGGGGAAATCCTCCTTCGACGGCATGAGGGGATGCACGGCGCGCCATGCGAGCTTTCCGTGGCCGATTTCGCGCCGGCCGGGCGCGCGCAGGAAGCTGGCTTCGCCCACCGAGTAGGGCGGGAAATTGTAGTGCAGCATGAAGTGCTCGCGATATTCGCCCTCGAGCGCGTCGACGATTTGCTCGTCCTGTCCGGCGCCGAGCGTGGAGACGACGAGCGCCTGCGTTTCGCCGCGTGTGAACAGCGCCGAGCCGTGCGCCAGCGGCAGGACGCCCACCTCGGCGCGAATGGGGCGCACGTCGCGCGCGCCGCGCCCGTCGATGCGCTTGCCGGTTTCGACCGTCGCGCCGCGGACGATGGATTTTTCGAGCGCCTTGATTCCGGCCCTGGCGGCGGCGGCGTCGTACCCGCTCTCGGCCGCGGCCTCGGCGATTTCGGCGCGGATGCGATCGACCGCCTGCACGCGCGTTCGCTTGTCGGTTTCGCGGTAGGCGGCCGCCAGTTTGGCGTGTCCGAGGGCGGCGACGGCTTCCGCGAGATCGCTGGTATCGGGCGCCGGCGGCAGTTCCCACGGTTCTTTCGCGCAGGCCTCGGCGAGTTCGACGATGGCGCGGATTACGGGCTGCATTTCGCGGTAGCCGAACATGACGGCGCCGAGCATTTCGTCCTCGCCGAGTTCCCGCGCCTCCGATTCGACCATCGACACGCCGCCCGCCGTGCCGGCCACGACCAGATCGAGGCGGCCGTCGCGGAGTTCGGAAGGGGTCGGGTTGAGCATGTACGCGCCGTCGGCGTAGCCCACGCGGGCGGCGGCGACGGGGCCGAGAAACGGTATGCCCGACAGCGTGAGCGCCGCCGAGGCGCCGATCAGCGCCGGAACGTCGGGGTCGTTGTCGAGATCGTGCGCCAGGACGGTACAGATGATTTGCGTTTCGTTGCGGAAGCCCTCGGCGAACAGGGGCCGGATGGGGCGGTCGATGAGGCGCGACGTGAGGGTTTCCTTTTCCGTGGGCCTGCCTTCCCGCTTGAAGAAGCCGCCGGGGATCTTGCCGGCGGCGAAGGTCTTCTCCTGATAGTTGACGGTGAGGGGGAAGAAATCGATTCCCGGCCGGGGCGCGCGCTGCGCAACCGCGGTACAGAGGACGGTGGTTTCGCCATAGGTGGCGAGCACGGCGCCGTCGGCCTGGCGGGCGATGCGGCCGGTTTCGAGCACGAGCGGCCTGCCGCCCCAGACGATTTCCTTGCGGTGGATATCGAACATCGAGTTGGGTTTTCCTTCTTGCCGCCGCGGCCGCCCCATGCGGCAACGGCCCGCGGCCGGCGCGTCGGCGCGGCGCGGATTGGTTGGGTTCGGACGCTCGCGGCGCCTAGCGGCGAAGGCCGAGGCGGCCGATCAGCGTCCGGTAGCGCCCGGCGTCGCGGGCGCGCACGTAATCGAGCAGCCGCCGGCGGCGGCTCACGAGTTTGAGCAAGCCGCGGCGGGAATGGTTGTCCTTCTTGTGGACCTTGAAGTGCTCGGTGAGATTGGCGATGCGTTCGCTCAGGATCGCGACCTGCACTTCCGGCGACCCCGTGTCGCCGGGCGCGGTCGCATATTCGGTCATCAGCGCGCTCTTGCGCTCCGCCGTTATCGACATGCGTTGCGTTCCCCCGGAACCTGGTAGTTGAACACGCGAACAGGGCGCACTTCGCCGCGCCGCAGCTCGGCCAGCGCCACGGGGCGCCCGGCGAATTGCGTCCACAGCGCGCCGTCGGCGATCGGCGCGCCCCCCGCATCGGCGGGAGGGCGCACAAGCGGCACGGCGCGGCCCCGCTTCAGGCGCTCGGCCTGATCCGCGTTCACGGCGAGCGCCGGCAGGCAATGCAGCCCCCGGGCGACCGGCAGCAGACGCGCCGTCCGGTCATTATCGGCCAGCGCCTCGAGTTCGGCAAGCGAAATCGCGTCGCCGAGGCCGAACGGCCCGACGCGCTCGCGGCGCAGCGCCGCGACGTGGCCGCATGTGCCCAAGGCGCGCGCCAGGTCGCGCACGACCGAGCGGACATACCCGCCCTTTCCGCAGGTCATCGCGAACTCGGCGCTGTCGGGGCCGGGGCAGGCAAGCAGGCGCAGGCTGTCGATGCGCACCGGCCGCGGCGCGAGTTCGACGGGCTTGCGGTCGCGCGCCAGCCGGTAGGCGCGCTTCCCGCCGATCTTGACCGCCGAGTATGCCGGCGGCGTCTGCACGATCTCGCCGACGAACCCGGGCAGTCGCGCCTCGATGTCGGCGGCGGCGGGCCGCACGGCGCTGGTTTCGATCGTCTCGCCGTCGGCGTCGTCGGTGTCGCGCCCCTCGCCCCAGCGCACGCTGAACGTATAGTCCTTGCGCCCGCGGACCGCGTGGGGAACGGTCTTGGTGGCCTCGCCCAGGGCGATCGGGAGCACGCCGGTGGCCAGCGGGTCGAGCGCGCCGGCATGGCCCGCCTTCGCGGCGCCGAACAGCGCGCGGACGCGCGACGCCGCGCGCGTGGAGGTGGAGCCCGCGGCCTTGTCCACGACGATCCAGCCGTGAACGGGGCGGCCGCGGCGGCGCCCGCGGCTCAAGCGCGCCTCATTCGCCGCCCGGCGCGCGTGGGTCCGCGGCCAGCAGCGATGCGATGCGCGCCGCGCGGTCGAAGGACGAATCGGCGGCGAATCGCAGCCGCGGCGCGCGGCGCAGGCGCACCGCGTTCGCCGTCAGCGCATTGAGCCGGGGCGCGGCGCGCTCCAGCCCCTCCAGCACGGCGGCCATGTCGCCGCCGCCGAGCCGCGACACGAACGCCGTCGCATGGCGCAGGTCCGGGCTTACCCGCACTTCCGATACCGTAATCGCGCGGTCGCGCAACGCGGGGTCGCGCAGTTCGCCGCGCGCGAGAACGGCGGCCAGGGCATGGCGCAGCGCCTCCCCCACCCGCAGTTGCCGTTGGCCCGGCGCGCCCGCGCCGCGGCCCTCGCGCCGCCGTTTCGCCACGGTCCGTCACGCGTTCAGCTCGCGCGCCACCTGGGCGACGGTGAACGCCTCGATGCGATCGCCGGGCTTGATATCCTGGTAGCTCTCGATACCGACGCCGCATTCGAGCCCCTGCCTGACCTCGCGCACTTCGTCCTTGTGGCGCCGGAGGCTGCCGATGGCGCCCTCATGGACGATCACGTTGTCGCGGACCAGGCGGAGCCTCGCGCCGCGCCGCACGACGCCTTCCGTGACCTCGCAGCCGGCGATCTTGCCGACCCTGGTGATGTCGAACACCTCCTTGATGCGCGCGTAGCCCATCGTTTCCTCGCGCTCGGTCGGCGCCAGCATTCCGGTGAGCATTCCGCGCAGGTCGTCGAGCAATTCGTAGACGATCCGGTAGTAGCGGATCTCCACGCCGTCGCGTTTGGCGAGTTGGCGGGCCGGCGCGTCGGCGCGCACGTTGAAGCCGATCGTCAGCGCGCTGGAGGCCGCGGCGAGGGTAATGTCGGACTCGCCGATGCCGCCGACGCCCGACAGCAGCACGCGCGCCTTGACCTCGTCCTCGTTTTTCGTCAACGCCTCGATATTGGATAGAATCGCCTCGAGCGAGCCATGCACGTCGGCCTTGACGACGAGCGGCAGTTCCCTCGCCTCGCCCTTGGCGATTTGCGACATCATCTGTTCGACGGATCCGCGCGCGCCGGCCGTTCCGGCGTGGGCGCGCGCCAGCTTGCCGCGATATTCGGTGACTTCGCGGGCGCGCGACTCGTTGGCGACGACGACCATTTCGTCGCCTGCGTCCGGCGTTTCGCTCAAGCCGACGATTTCCACCGGCTGCGCCGGACCGGCGGAGGCCGCGTTGCGCCCGCGGTCGTCGACAAGGGCGCGCACACGGCCCCATTTGCTGCCGGCGACGACGATATCGCCGATGGAGAGCGTGCCGCGCATGACGAGGACGGTGGCGACCACGCCGCGCCCGCGCTCCAGCCTCGCCTCGATCGTCACGCCCTCGGCGGGGCGCCCGGGATTGGCGGACAGTTCCATCAGTTCGGCCTGAAGCAGTATCGCCTCGAGAAGCTGGTCGAGATTGGTTCCCTCGGTCGCCGAAACCGGCACCGCGAGAACCTCGCCGCCGAGCTCCTCCACGACGATGTTGTGGCGCAGCAGATCGTTGCGCACGCGGTCGACGTCGGCGTCGGGGCGGTCGATCTTGTTGATGGCGACGATGATCGGCGCGCCGGCGGCGCGGGCGTGCTGTATCGCCTCCACGGTCTGCGGCATGACGCTGTCGTCGGCGGCGACGACGAGCACCACGATGTCGGTGACGTTGGCGCCGCGCCGGCGCATTTGCGTAAACGCCGCGTGGCCGGGCGTGTCGATAAAGGTCACGGCGCGCCCGTCCGAAACCTCGACGCGGTAGGCGCCGATGTGCTGCGTGATGCCTCCGGCCTCGCCCGACGCCACGTTGGCGTTGCGCAACGCGTCGAGAAGCGAGGTCTTGCCGTGGTCGACGTGGCCCATCACGGTCACCACCGGCGCGCGTTCTTTCAGCGATTCCGGCGAATCGTCGGGCCCCGCGAGGCCGGCCTCGACGTCGGCGGCCGAGACCCGCTTGATGCGGTGGCCGAACTCGTTGACCAGGAGTTCGGCGACGTCGGCGTCGATGACGTCGTTGATCGTGGCCATGACGCCGAGTTTCATGAGCGCCTTGACGAGTTCGGCGCCGCGCACCGCCATGCGGCCGGCCAGTTCCTGCACGGCGATGGCTTCGGGCACGACGACCTCGCGCACCACCTTGCGCGCGGGTCCGCCGCCGCCGCGGGCGGTCGCCGCGCGGCGCTCGCGTTCGCGCGCGCGGCGCACCGAGGCGAGGCTGCGCTGGCGCTCCTCCTCGCTGAGCGCCTGGACGACCGTGATCTTGCCTCCGGCGCGGCGGCGCGAGCCGCGGCGCGCAATGGACAGGCGCTGGTTTTGGCCCTTGCGCCGACGCGCGGGAGACTCCGTCTCGGCGGTTTCTTCCTTGCGGCCCGGGCGCGGCTTCGCCGCCGCCGCGGGCTGCCTGGCGGGTTTGGCCTTCGCCGCCGCCTCTTCCTTTGCCTTTCCCGCCCGCCGCGCGGCGTCCCTGCGTTTCGCGGCTTCGCGCTCGGCGGTTTCCTTTTCCGTCCGTTTTTGCGCCTCGGCGGCTTCGGCGGCGGCGCGCGTCTCGGCCTCGCGTGCGCGGGCCTCGGCGGCGGCGCGCTCCTCGAGTTCGCGGCGGAGTTTCTCCTCGACGGCGCGGCGGCGGGCTTCGTCTTGCGCGCGGCGCTCGTCTTCCAGGCCGCGCAGGCGTTTTTCCTCGGCCTGAAGCGCGTCTTCGAGGGCGCGGGCGCGGGCGGCGCGCTCTTCGCCGGTGAGCTTTTGGCCGGGGGCGGGGCGGCCGCCCTTGCCGCGCGCCGGCGAGAGCGGCGCGCCGGCGCCGAACGGCTTTTTGATCTCGGTGAGGCGTCCGGTCGTTCCGCGCGTGAAGGTGCGCTTTTTCTTGACCTCCACGCGCACGGATTTCGATCGGCCGTGCGAGAAGTTTTGGCGTATCTGCCCGCCCTCGACCGTTTTTCGCAGTTCGAGATGGCCGGGGCGCGCCAACCCCAGGGTCTTGCGCTCTTCGCCGTTCGCGTCGTCGCTCATGGTTCTCGCCGCCTCCCTTGCGCCGCGTCTTCTCCGATCGTTGCCGGGCCGCGTCCGAACCCGGCCAGCCGCCTTGCCGCCACCTTGAAATGCTCCGCCAGCCCGCCGGCCAGGATGACCGCGTGGGCGGCGTCGCGCCCCAGTGCGGCGGCCATCTCGGCGCGGTCGAGCGTTTCCGCCGCCGCGCAGCCCGGCGCCGCCGCCGCGCGCAGCCGCTCGAGCTTGCCGCGGCCGCCGGCCGCCGCGTCGCGCGCCTGCACCAGCACCGCGGCCGCGCCGGACGCCAGCGCCTCGCGCGATGCGCGCGCGCCCGCCGCCAGCCGCCCCGCGCGGCGCGCCAGTCCGAGCAGCCCCTGCGCCCGCTCGACCAGGGCGCGTTCGCAAAGCGCCGCCAGGTCGGGGGGCACGCGGCCGGCGCGCGCCAGCGGGCCCTTGCGCCGCGCGGCGGCGCCCACCAAGGCGCGCTCGGCGCCGACCCAAACCCCGCGGCCCGGCAGTTTCTGCGCCACGTCCGGAACCACCGTTCCGTCCGGCCCCCTAACGAAACGTATCAACGCCGATTTGTCCAGCAGGCGGCGCGTGACGGCGCAGCGCCTGACGGGCGGCGGGCGCTCGCGCGCGGCGGCGGGGCCGGGCATTCCGGCCGCTTCGCCGCCGCCGCGTTCACGCCGACGCTTCGGCTTCCCTGCCCGCATCGGCAGGATCGGCAGGATCGGCGCCGTCGGCGGGCGGCGCCGGGGTTCCGGGGGGCTCCTCTCCATCGCCGCCGGACGAATTCTCCGAACCGGCTGAGTTTTCCGAAGACGCCGGCGCGGCGGCGCCGCTCCCGCCGCCGTTGCCGGGGGCGCCGTCGGCGGGCGGGTCATCGGCGAACCAGTGGGCGCGGGCGCGCATGACGATCGCGCCGGCGGTTTCCTCGTCGAGCAGGCCGGCGCCGACCAGCTCGACGAGTTCGTCGCCGGCGAGGTCCGCGAGGTCGTCGAGCGTCTTGACGCCGCCTTCGCCGAGTTTGACCTGCATGGCGGGGTCGAGGCCCTCGATTGCCGCCACGCGGTCTTCCACGCCGAGCTCGATTCGCCGCCGGTCGTGCTCCTCGTTGCGGCGGACGAGGTAGTCGCGGGCGCGGGCGCGCAGTTCCTCGGCGATACCTTCTTCGAAGCCCTCGATCCCGGCGAGTTCCTCGACCGGCATGAAGGCCACCGATTCGACGTCGGCGAAACCTTCGGTCACCAGCAGATGCGCAATGACGTCGTCCACATTGAGCGCTTCCATGAACAGCTGGGTGGCGACGCGGAACTCGCCCGCCCGGCGCTCGGACTCCTGCCCCTCGGTCATGATGTCGATGGCCCAGCCGGTCAGCTGCGAGGCGAGGCGGACGTTCTGCCCGCGCCGCCCGATGGCGAGGCTCAGCTGGTGGTCCGGCACCACGACCTCGATGCGCTCGCTTTCCTCGTCGAGCACGACCTTGGAGACCTCCGCCGGCGCCAGCGCGTTGACGATGAAGGTGGCGGCGTCGGAGTTCCACTGCACGATGTCGATTTTCTCGCCCTGGAGCTCGTTGACGACCGCCTGGACGCGGCTGCCCCTCATGCCGACGCACGCGCCGACGGGGTCGATGCTCGAATCGTTCGACAGCACGGCGATCTTGGCGCGGCTTCCGGGGTCGCGGGCGACCGCCTTGATCTCGATGATGTTGTCGTAGATTTCGGGCACTTCCTGGCGGAACAGGCGCGCCATGAATTCCGGCCGCGAGCGCGTGAGAAATATCTGCGGCCCGCGCGGCTCGCGTCGCACTTCGTAGATCAGGGAGCGCAGGCGCTCGCCGTCCTGGAAGCGCTCGCGCGGCAGCGATTCCTCGCGCCGCATCACGCCTTCGGCGCGGCCGAGGTCCACATAGGTGTTGCCGTATTCGCCGCGCTTGACCAGCCCGTTGACGATCTCGCCCACGCGGTCCTTGTACTCCTCGTATTGGCGGTCGCGCTCGGCGTCGCGCACGCGCTGTACGATCACCTGTTTGGCGGCCTGCGCGGCCACGCGGCCGAGGTCGATGGGCGGCAGCATTTCCACCAGGTCGTCGCCCTCGCCGAGGCCGGGATCGTAGGCCTGCGCTTCCGCCACCGAGATTTCGACGGCGTCGTTCTCGACCGCCTCGACCACCTTGCGCACACGGTTCAGGCGGATTTCGCCCGTCCTGGGTTCGATGGCGGCGCGGATATCGCGCTCCATGCCGTACTTGCGCCGCGCGGCGGTCTGGATGGCCTGCTCCATCGCCTCCACGACCAGGGCGCGGTCGATGGCCTTGTCGCGCGCGACCGCGTCCGCGACCTGCAACAATTCCGGCCGGGTTATGCTTCCCGTCGAACCGCTCAGCATTGCGCCTCCTTCCCCGTTTCGCCCGCCGCCGGCAGTGCGTCCGCCGCCGCCAGTTTAGCGGATCGTATCGCGGCGAACGGCACTTCGACCACGCCGTCGCCGCCGCCGATATCGATGCGCACCATCGGCTCGGCGTAGCCCGCCAGCCGCCCGCGAAACCGCTTGCGGCGGCCGATGGGCCCGATCGTCTCGATCTTCGCCCGGAAGCCCGCGAAGCGTTCGTAGTCTTCCGGGCGCACGAGCGGTCGATCGATCCCCGGCGACGAGACCTCGAGCCGGTATGCGCGGTCGATCGGGTCCGCCGCGTCGAGCGCGGCCGACACCGCGCGGCTGACGGCGGCGCAATCGTCCACCGTCATCGCCGCGCCGTCGGCGCGCTCCGCCATAAGCTGAAGGCACGGGGCGCGGGAGCCGGAAAGCCGCACCCGCACCACCGCATAGCCCATCGCTTCCACCGTCGGGGCGATAAGCCCCTCGATGGCGCCGTCGTCCGTTCGATCCAACTGCCTGCCGTTCCGCCCGCGCGGCTTCGCGAATCGAGGCGGGCGCGGGGCCCGCCCGCGCCCGCCCGCCGCTGCGCGGGCGCTCCCTTTCGGGGCCGCACTATACGCGCGGCCGCCGCCGATGCAACCCCGCCGAACGCCCGCCGCCGATTTCCCGCGCCGCCGCGCGGGCGGTTGACGCGCGGGCCGCGCGGCGCCAGTATGGCGATGCGGGGAACGGGAGCGAATTCCGAATGGACAACCGGAACGGAAGCGGGCGCCGGGGGTGGATCGCCGCCTATGGCGGCAATGCGGTCGCCGTCGCCACAATCGTCGCGGCGACGGCGCTGCTCTTAAACGCGATCGAGAACGCGCTCGAGCATATCGGCGCGCGCCCCGACAACGTCGAAGCCGGGCAGCGCGAAGTGCAAACCGGACAGCGCGAACTCCAGACCACGGTCGGACAACTCCAGACCACGGTCGGGCAGCTCCAGACCACGGTCGGACAACTCCAGACCACGGTCGGGCAACTCCAGACCGGACAGCGCGGACTCCAGATCACGGTCGGGCAACTCCAGACCGGACAACGCGAACTCCGCGTCGAGGTGCAGCACCTGCAAACCACGGCGCGCGATCTGGAGGAAGCGATGCGCGAACTCAACTGGCGTCTGGGCCGCGTCGAGGGGCGGGTGGATTTCATGAAACCGCCCGCCAACGACACGGGCCAGGCGGCGCCGTAGCCGCGCGCGCTCGCGCGCGGCATGCGCCCCGGCACCCCGGCGCGCGGGTCGAATCGCCGGCATGGGCGGTCGATGCGGCGCCGCGGCGCCCCGGCGGCGCGATCCGCCGGAGGGCGGCTTCAGAGTCCGTGCCGGAATTCGGCGGTTATCGGTACGGTGGGAACCGGCGGGCATCTTGCCCGTTCGCGCTTCCCCGCCGACATCGCGCCGCGCGGAAACGTGCGGGCGGGGACGGGCGGGCGCCCAAGCCCCGCCTTCGGCGGGGCAAGCATTTCGGTACCGACACTCATGCCGGATAATCGAAACGCCGACCCGACCGCGGCGCATTGCGCGGGCGCGGCGGCTCGTGTATCCTGCCCGCCCGTTCGGAGCGTAGCGCAGCCTGGTTAGCGCACTTGTCTGGGGGACAAGGGGTCGGCGGTTCGAATCCGCCCGCTCCGACCAACGGGCCGGCGAGACGCGAAGCGGGGAGCCATGGGCGCGACCGATAACGGCAGCGCGCCGCCGCGCGGCGCGGCGGAGCATTTCGACGTACTCATCGTCGGCGCCGGGATTTCCGGCATCGACGCGGCATACCACCTGCTGCAACGCTGCCCCGGCAGGAGCTTCGCTCTACTCGAGGCGCAGGAGAGCTTCGGCGGCACGTGGCGCACGCACCGCTTCCCCGGCATTCGCTCCGACAGCGATCTGTACACGTTCGGCTATTCGTGGAAGCCGTGGTCCGGCCCGCCCCTCGCCACGGCGGACAAAATCCTGGCCTATCTCGACGAGACGCTCGACGAACACGATATCCGCCGCTGCATCCGCTACCGGACGCGCGTGACCGGGGCCTCGTGGTCGAGCGCGGAGCGGCGCTGGACGCTGGACGCCGAACACGCCGACACCGGCGAGCGCCTTGCTTTTGCGTGCAATTTTCTGTGGATGTGCCAAGGCTATTACCGCCATGAGCGGGGCTATACGCCCGAGTTCCCCGGCAGGGAGCGCTTTCGCGGGCCGGTCGTGCATCCTCAAACCTGGCCGGAGGGCCTCGATACGTCGGGCAAGCGGGTCGCCGTAATCGGCTCGGGCGCGACCGCGGCGACGCTGATACCGGCGCTCGCCGGGGACTGCGCGCATGTGACCATGCTGCAACGCTCGCCGACCTATTTTTACGCGCGGCCCAACGGCAGCGAGCTTGCCGACACGCTGCGCGCGCTCGAAATTCCCGAGGAGTGGACGCACGAGATCGTCCGCCGGCAGATGCTTCGCGACCAGCTTGCCATGGCGCGCCGGTCGTTCGAAGAGCCCGAGGCGCTCAAGCGCGATCTGATCGCCGGCGTCCGCGCCTTTCTCGGCAAGGATTTCGACGTCGAAACGCATTTCACGCCGCGCTACCGGCCGTGGCGCCAGCGTATCGCCGTCGTGCCCGAAGGCGATTTCTTCAAGTGCATACACGCCGGCAAGGCGTCGGTCGTCACCGACAGGGTCGCGAGCTTCGTCGAAGACGGAATCGCGCTCGAGTCGGGCGGCCGAATCGGCGCCGATATCATCGTCACCGCGACGGGGTTCGAACTCTGTCCGCTCGGCGGCGTCGAGTTCGCAATCGACGGCGCGCCGCTGAACTTCGCCGCGTGCTGGGGCCACCGCGGGATCCTGTTCACCGGCGTACCCAACATGGCGTGGGTGTTCGGCTATCTCAGGGCAAGCTGGACGATGCGCGCCGATCTCGTTTGCGGTTTCGTCTGCCGTCTGCTCAACCGCATGGACGAGAAAGGCGCGGACACGGTGACGCCGCGCCTGCGCGCGGAAGACGCGGACATGGCGCCGCGCCCCTTCGTCGATCCCGAGAATTTCAACGCCGGATACCTGATGCGCGGCATGCACCTCATGCCGCGGCAGGGCGACCGCGAACCCTGGGTATTCCGTCAAGACTACGCGATCGAGAAGGATACGATTCCGGGCGCGGATCTCGACGACGGGACGCTGGTTTACGCTTAACCCGCGCCGCCGCCCGCGACGGGCGCGCGCGCCGGCAGGGCGGCGAGTATTTCGCGCCGCCGTTCTTCGTCGTAGCCCGGCCATCCGGCGATTTCCGCAAGCGTGCGCCGGCAGCCTTCGCACAGCAGCGTTGCCGGGTCGATGCGGCAGACGCCGATGCACGGCGACAGCGTCGGCGCGCTTGCGCCGCCGCTTTCGGCGGGGGAAGAAAAAGGGGCGGCGGAAGGCTCCGCCGCCCCGGAAGGCCGTCGTTGCCGCAAGGCGATCAGGCGTCGGCGAGCGCCGCCTTGATCGAATCGGGCGTAATCGGCATCTCGCGCACCCGCGCGTCCGACGCCGCCTCGATCGCGTTGGCGATCGCCGCGGGGACGCAGGTGACGACCGGCTCGCCAGTGCCGGCCGGATAGTGGCCGTTCTGCACGAGCACGATGTCGATCTCGGGCACGTTCTCCATCCTGCCGACCAGGTAGGTGTCGAAATTGCCCTGTTCGATCTGGCCGTTGGCCATCGTGGCCTTTTCCAGCAGCGCGTGGCTCACGCCCCACAGGGTCGAGCCCTCGATCTGCGCCTTGCAGCCGTCGGGGTTGACCGCCGTTCCGACGTCCATGGCGACCGTGACCTTGCGGACGGTGGGAACGTGGGTTTCCGGATCGACGTGGACCTCGGCGACCGCGCAGGTCCAGGTCGGCGATCCGCGCTCCTGCGCGGTGACCGCGGCGATGCCCATGCCGGTGTTTTCCGGCAGGGGCTTGACGCCCCAGCCCGCCTTGCCGGCGGCGGTTTCGAGGATGTTGCGCAGGCGGAACGCGCCGCCCACGGAGTTCGGCGGGGTGCCGGCGTTCTTGCCCGCGGCGTCGAGCATGTCGACGCGCATTTGGACCGGGTCCTTGCCGATCTTCTTCGCCATCTCGTCCATGAAGCACTCATTGGCCCACATGGTCCACGACGGGGCCACCGAGCGCAGCTGGCCCGGCGGGGTGGCGGCCTGCGCGACGTCGTTCTCGAGCGCGCGCACCGAGTGGTTCGGCACGGTGTACCAGAAGTCGCTCCCGTTCATGGAGAACGGGTCGATACGGCCCTTCTTGTCCACCGATTCGGCGAGGAAGCCGGGGGCCTGGCGCTTGGTCGCCCAGCCGGAGCACACCGAGTGCTCGATCGCCGTGTAGCGGCCGTCCGCGTCCACGCCGCCGCGCACCCGCTGGAAGGTGAGCGAGCGGTGGAAGTCGTACTTCAGGTCGTATTCGCGGCTGTAGATCAGCTTGACCGGGCGGCCCGTATGCACCGCCGCGAGCGCGGCCGGGACCATCGCGTCCGGCTCCAGGCGCCGGCCGAAGCCGCCGCCGAGATATTGCTGATGGATCACCACATTGGCCGGATCGACGCCGATCGCCTCGGCGGTAATGGCCACGCAGCGCGTTTGCCACTGGTTGCCCGTGAAGCAGTGCATCGTGCCGTCCTGCATCATCGCGACGCAGTTCATGGGCTCCATGACGCCGTGATAGGTGAGGTTGGTGATGTATTCCGCTTCGTGGGTCGCGGCCGCCTCGGCCAGTCCGGCCTCGACGTCGCCCTCGAGCACCCAGGCGAGGCCCGCGCCGGGGTCGTCCGCCAGCTCCCGGGCGCGGCCCAGGATGTCGGCGGTCGAAACGCCGGCGTTCGGCCCCGGGTCCCAATCGACGGCCACCGCTTCCGCCGCCGCGTCCGCCGCCCAGTAGGTCTCGGCGAGGGCGATGGCGTAGCCTTTTTGGACGCCGGTCTTGTCTTCGACGATCAGCGTCTCGATGTAGCCGTCGATGCCCCGCGCGGCGCTGTCGTCCACGCCGAGCGGCATGGCGCCGTAGCGCGTCGGCGGCATGACGAGCTTGCCGTAGATCATGTTGGGAACGAACACGTCGATGCCGAAGCGCGCCGTGCCGTCGGTTTTCGCCGGGATGTCGAGCTGCGGAACGCTCTGGCCGACCAGCTTGTATTCGCCGAAGCTCTTGAGCGGCAGCGCCTTGAGCTCGTCCTCGGTAAACGCGCGGCTGACCGTTCCGGACGACACGATGTCGGCATAGGACACGCTCCGCCCGCTGGCGGCGTGCGCGACCGTGCTGTTGGCGGCCGCGCATTCGTCCGGCGACACGCCGAGCATGGCCGCGCCGGCCTCGACCAGCGCGATGCGGCCCGAGGCGCCGGCGCGCGAAAGCGCGTCGAACGTCCAGTTGACCGACCAGCTGCCGCCGGTGACCATCAGGCCCCACTTCTCGTGGCTGTCGGGGTAGTCGATGCGGACGTCGTTCCAGTCCACTTCGAGCTCCTCGGCGACCGACTGCGCGAGCGCGGTGCCGACGTGCTGGCCCATCTCGGCCTTGGTGATGTGGACGGTCGTAATGCCCGACGGCTCCATGGTGATGAACAGGCTCGGCTCGAAATTGCCCGCGGCCAGCGCCTCGCGCGCCGTGCCGGTCAGTTTCGGCAGAACCGAAAAGCCCATGACGAGGCCGGCGCCGGCGGCGGCCGAACCGACCAGGAAGTCGCGGCGGGAAAGGCCCCCGCTCTCGATATGCCGTGTCATGTTCAGGCCTCCATCGCGGCGCGCTTGATCGCCTTCTTGATGCGCACATACGCTTGGCAACGACAGATGTTGCCGTTCATCGCATCGACGATCTCGCCGTCGCCGGGGTTGGGGTTGGCGTTGAGCAGCGCCGCCGCCTGCATGATTTGGCCCGACTGACAGTAGCCGCATTGCGGAACCTGCTCGGCCACCCACGCCCGCTGCAGCGGGTGCTGGCCCTTGGGGTCCAGGCCCTCGATGGTGGTGATACGCGCGCCCGCCACGTCCGCCAGCGTCAGCTGGCACGAACGCATCGCCTCGCCGTCCACGTGGACGGTACAGGCGCCGCAGAGCCCCGCGCCGCACCCGAACTTCGTCCCGGTCAACCGCAATCCCTCGCGAATGACCCAGAGAAGGCGGGTATCCTCGGGCGCATCCACGACGTGCGCGACGCCGTTGATGGTGAGAAGTGCCAAAGTTGCCTCCCGTACTCGGTTGTTCGAACACCGTAACGGCGCCGAAGCCTCCGGGGCGCGCGGCGCGCGCCGCAAGACCCGGCCCCCCGCGCCGTTGCGTAGCGTATAAGACAGCCCCGCGCGCCGCGCAACAGGCCGCGAAAACGCGCCGCGCAATTTTTCGGCGGGCGGGTCGGCGCAGCGGCGCGCCGCGAAGCCCCCGGACGTCGTCGATACCGGCGTCCCGGCGTGCGGCGCGACGCATTCGCGACAGCCGGGCGCCGTTGTCCGGCGTGTCCGCAAGGCCGGGGAGGCCGGAGAAGCGCCGCGCCGTCGAACGGCCCTGCATGAGAGAGTATGCCGGCGATATGCGCATCGTCGGGAGCGCGGGCGGTGGACCGCGGCGGCGGGGCCGCGTATCGTTTCGCGGCTTGGGGCGGGGGCGGCGGTAGCGGGCATGGACGAGGCGGCGGGCGCGGCGGCGGCGGCGTACTTCTCGGAACTGGCGCGGGTGCGCGGGTCCGGGGGCGCCACGGCGGAACGATCGAGCTATGCGCCGCTGGCGGGGTTGCTGAACGCCGTCGGCACGGGGCTCAAGCCACGCGTGTTTTGCGTCGGCGATCTTGCGGACCAAGGCGCGGGGCATCCGGATTTCGGGTTGTATGCGGCGGGTCAGGTTCAGCGGGGCCGTCCGCGCGCGGGGCAGGCTCCGGAACGGGGCGTCGTGGAGGCGAAGCCTGCGGAAGACGACGCCTGGTTGACGGCGGAGGGCGCGCAGGTCAGCCGCTATTGGGGCCGTTACCGGCTTGTGCTTGTCACCAACACGCGGGATTTCGTGCTCGTGGGCGCCGGGGCGGACGGACGCCCCGCGAAACTGGAGACTTTCCGCCTCGCGGACAGCGCGGAAGCGTTTGCGAAACGGCTTGAGACGCCGCGCGCCTTCGCCCGCGAGGCAGGCGCGGCGCTATGCGAGTATCTTGCGCGGGCGCTTTCGCACCGCGCGGCGCTTGCGGAGCCGAAGGACTTGGCGTGGCTTTTGGCGTCATATGCGCGCGACGGGCTTTCGCGCGTGGAGGGGGCGGGCGATTCGGCGGCGTTGGCGGCTGTGCGCAGGGCGCTGGAGGAGGCGCTGGGGGCGCGGTTCGAAGGCGAGCAGGGCGCGCGCTTTTTCCGCTCGACGCTTGTGCAGACGCTGTTCTACGGCGTGTTCTCCGCGTGGGTGCTGTGGGCGCGGCAGACGCCGACGGGCGCGTTCGACTGGCGCACCGCCGCGTGGCACTTGCGCGCCCCGGTGCTGGCCGCGCTGTTCGAACAACTCTCGCAGCCGAGCAAGCTCAGGCAACTCGACCTCGTCGAAGTCATGGACTGGACGGCGGCGGCGCTCGATCGCGTGGATCGCGGCGCGTTTTTCGCGCGTTTCTCGGAAGGCGAGGCGGTTCCGTATTTCTACGAACCTTTCCTTGAGGCTTTCGACCCGGCGCTGCGCAAGCAGTTGGGCGTTTGGTACACGCCCAGCGAGGTGGTGCGTTACATGGTGGCGCGGGTGGATCGTGCGTTGAAGGACGATTTGGGCATTGCCGAGGGGCTTGCGGCGGAGAACGTCTATGTGCTGGACCCGTGTTGCGGGACGGGGGCGTATCTGGCGGAGGTCCTGCGGCGTATCGCGGCGAATCTGAAGGGACGCGGCCTTGGCGCGCTGGCGGGGTCGCGCGTGAAGGAGGCGGCGCTCACGCGCGTGTTCGGTTTCGAGATCATGCCGGCGCCGTTCGCGGTGGCGCATCTGCAAGTGGGGCTGGCGTTGCGGGCGCTCGATGCGCCGTTGGCGGAAAACGGCGACGAACGCGCGCAAATCATCCTCACCAACGCGCTTACCGGTTGGGAGCGCGGGAACGACAAGGCGCCGCTGCCGTTCCCGGAACTGGAGGAGGAGCGCGACCGCGCCGAACGCGTGAAGCTCGACGCGCCGATACTCGTTATCCTAGGCAACCCACCCTACAACGGCTTCGCGGGCGTCGCCGTTGCCGAGGAGCAGGAGTTCCTGAACGCCTACCGAGCCGGCAAACACGTTCGGCTGCCCGACACGCGGGCCTTGCACGATCTGTATGTGCGCTTTTTCCGCATGGCGGAGCGGCGCATTGCCGAGAAAACGGGCCGCGGCGTCGTGTGTTTCATCTCCAACTATTCATGGCTCGATGGACGGTCGTTTGCCGGAATGCGCGAGCGCTATCTGGACGCGTTCGACGCCATCCGCATCGACTGCCTGAACGGCGACACATTCCGGGGCGGCAAGGCGCCCGACGGTTCGCCGGATCCCAGCGTGTTCTCCGGCGAGGGCGGGTCCGCGGGCATCAAGGTGGGCGTTGCCATCGCGACGCTCGTGCGCAAGGGCGATCATGCGCCCACGCCATCGATCGGCTTTCGCCACTTGTGGGGCCGGCAAAAACGCGCGGAATTGCTGGCGACCGCGGACGCGGAGCCGGCCGCGCTCTACGACGAATTCGCCCCACGGCATTCGTTGGGGCTGCCGTTCCGTTCCGCGGCGGCGCGGGAATCGTGGTTCGGCTGGCCTGCCTTGCCCGATCTGTTCCCGGTCAATTTCTCCGGCGTAAATACGAATCGCGATGCATTTGTCATCGACGTCGACCGCAAGCGCCTCGAATCGCGAGTGGCGGATTATTTCGATGCGCGGCTGAACCACGAACGGCTTGCGCATCTGCACCCGGCGGCGATGGCGCCCAAGGCGCGCTACGATCCGCGCGCTGTCCGCGATGCGCTGCTCGCGCGCGGAGGGCCGAACCCGGCGGGATTTATCCGTCACGCCTATCGCCCTTTCGACATGCGCTGGCTTTACTGGGAAGCCGAAACGAAACTGCTCAACGAGCGGCGGCCCGAATATCGTCCTCATGTTTTCGAGAAAAACATATGGCTGTCGGCAGCGCCGCATTTGAGGAAAAACCCTGAAGGGCCGCAGGCCTGCGTTACGCGGCGCATGGCGTCGCTCCATCTGATCGAACGCGGTGCGAACATGATTCCGGCGTGGCTGCGCGACGACGACATATGCAATGGCGGCAACGGCGCGCGGCGGGCCAACCTGTCGGATGCGGCGCGCCGTTACCTCGATCGCCTGGGTTTCGGCGTCGAGGACTTGTTCGCTTGCGTCGTCGCGGCCTTGCACGACCCCGGCTATCGGGAAGACAACGCCGGAGCGTTGCGTATGGAATGGCCGCGTATCCCTCTCCCCGGCTGGCCCGACGGCAAGGCCGGGGGCGCCGCGAATACGTTTGCGCGCATGGCCGAGCGCGGCCGCGCATTGGTCCGCCTGCTCGACCCCGAGGCGGCCGTTCCCGGCGTGACGCAAGGCGCGTTGCGCCCGGAACTGGCGGCCATCGCGGTCCCCGCTACCGTGGATGGGCGCAATATGACGGGGGACGATTTTGCGCTCGATGCGGGTTGGGGCTATTTCGGCGCGAAAGGCGCCGTTATGCCCGGACGAGGCCGCGCCGTTGAGCGCGGCCGCGCGCCTGCCCAACGCGCCCTATCGTCCCTTGCGCTTGGCGATACGGCTTTCGACGTGCATATCAACGACCGCGCGTTCTGGCGCAACGTTCCATCTGCCGTGTGGGTCTACAGGCTCGGCGGCTATCAGGTGCTCAAGAAGTGGCTTTCATACAGGGAGCGCCCGATCCTGGGGCGGGCTCTGGAATCGCGGGAAGTTCTGGAATTTTCGCAGATCGCGCGGCGTATCGCAGCGATTCTCCAGTTGACAGGGAAGCTGTAGCGCCGCCGGCGGCATTTCGTTTCGGGCGCGGCGCCGTTTCCGGAAGCGCCAGCGATATGCCGGACAGCGCGCACGGGCCGAGGGGCTGCGGGGGCTCCCCTCGGAGGGAGGACCACGGCGACGGTATCGCGGGCGGGTGGACCGGGGCGGCCGGGCCGCGTATCGTTTCGCGGCTTGGGGCGGGGGCGGCGATGGCGGGCATGGATGGGGCGGCGGGCGCGGCGGCGGCGTACTTCTCGGAACTGGCGCGGGTGCGCGGGTCCGGGGGCGCCACGGCGGAGCGGTCGAGCTATGCGCCGCTGGCGGGGTTGCTGGACGCCGTCGGCGCGGGGCTCAAGCCGCGCGTGTTTTGCGTCGGCGACCTTGCGGATCAGGGCGCGGGGCATCCGGATTTCGGGTTGTATGCGGCGGGTCAGGTTCAGCGGGGCCGTCCGCGCGCGGGGCAGGCTCCGGAACGCGGCGTTGTGGAGGCGAAGCCTGCGGAGGACGACGCCTGGTTGACAGCGGAGGGCGCGCAGGTCAGCCGCTATTGGGGCCGCTACCGGCTCGTGCTTGTCACCAACACGCGGGATTTCGTGCTCGTGGGCGCCGGGGCGGACGGACGCCCCGCGAAGCTGGAGACCTTCCGCCTCGCGGACAGCGCGGAAGCGTTTGCGAAACGGCTTGAGACGCCGCGCGCCTTCGCCCGCGAGGCAGGCGCGGCGCTATGCGAGTATCTTGCGCGGGCGCTTTCGCACCGCGCGGCGCTTGCGGAGCCGAAGGACTTGGCGTGGCTTTTGGCGTCGTATGCGCGCGACGGGCTCTCGCGTGTGGAGGCCGCCGAGGACGCGCGGGCTCTCGATGCCGTCCGCAAGGCGCTGGAGGAGGCGCTGGGCGCTCGGTTCGAGGGCGCGGCCGGGGCGCGCTTTTTCCGCTCGACGCTTGTGCAGACGCTGTTCTACGGCGTGTTTTCCGCGTGGGTGCTGTGGGCGCGGCAGACGCCGACGCCGGTGGGCGCGTTCGACTGGCGCACCGCCGTGTGGCATTTGCGCGCCCCGGTGCTGGCCGGACTGTTCGCGCAGCTTTCGCAGCCGGGCCGTTTGCATCCTCTCGGGCTTGTGGAGGTTTTGGACTGGACGGCGGCGGCGCTCGACCGTGTGGATCGGACGGCGTTTTTCGCGCGTTTCTCGGAAGGCGAGGCGGTTCCGTATTTCTACGAACCTTTCCTTGAGGCTTTCGACCCGGCGCTGCGCAAGCAATTGGGGGTTTGGTACACGCCGTCGGAGGTGGTACGCTACATGGTGGCGCGGGTGGATCGTGCGTTGAAGGACGATTTGGGCATTGCCGAGGGACTTGCGGCTGAGAACGTCTATGTGCTGGACCCCTGCTGCGGGACGGGCGCCTATCTGGCGGAGGTGTTGCGGCGCATCGCGGCAAATCTGGAGGGGCGGGGGTTGGGCGCGCTGGCGGGGTCGCGCGTGAAGGAGGCGGCGCTGACGCGTGTGTTCGGTTTCGAGATCATGCCGGCGCCGTTCGTGGTGGCGCATCTGCAAGTGGGGCTGGCGTTGCGGGCGCTCGACGCGCCGTTGGCGGAAAACCGCGACGAACGCGCGCAAATCATCCTCACCAACGCGCTCACGGGTTGGGAGCCCGAGGAGGACAAGACGCCGCTGCCGTTCCCGGAACTGGAGGATGAGCGCGGCCGCGCCGAGCGCGTGAAACTCGATGCGCCGATACTCGTTATCCTGGGCAATCCGCCCTACAACGGCTTCGCGGGCATGGCGGTGGGCGAGGAGAGCGCGCTTGCGGACGCCTACCGCGCGGCGAAGCGCGTGCGCAAACCCGAAGGACAGGGGTTGAACGACCTGTATGTGCGATTTTTCCGCATGGCGGAGCGGCGCATCGTCGAGAAGACGGGCCGCGGCGTCGTGTGCTTCATCTCGAACTATTCATGGCTCGACGGCTTGTCGTTCACGGGCATGCGCGAGCGTTACCTGGAGGCGTTCGACGCCATCCGCATCGACAATCTGCATGGCGACCGGATTATCTCGGAATACGCGCCCGACGGGCGGACGAGCGAGACGGTGTTTGCGCTTCCGGGTCAATCGCCGGGGATCAAGGTCGGGACAAGCATTGCGCTGCTGTCCCGATCGGGGGCGCTGCCCGCATCGCCGCCTCCGGCGCGCGTGCAATACCGCGATTTCGATCATGCGCGCGCCGCCGACAGGCGCAAGGCTTTGCTGGACAGTCTCGATGGGCCGGAAATCGATTCGGGCTACTCGCTTATGGAGCCGAACCTGCGCCTCGGATTGCCGTTCAAACCGGTTGCCGTGAGCGAGCATTGGTTCGATTCGCCGACATTGCGCGAGTTGTTTCCGATATCGTTTCCGGGAGTAAATACCGGTCGCGACGGATTCCTGATAGACATCGACCTTGACCGCCTGAAAGCGCGCATAGGCGACTATTTTGACCCCGCGCTGAGTCACGAAGAAATCGCGCGACGCTATCCCGCGACCATGAAGACGACGGCAAGGTTCGACGCGCGCGCCGGGCGCGATGCGCTGCTCGCGCGCGGCGGCCCCGTCGACGGCGGTTTTGTCCGCCATGCCTACCGACCGTTCGATAATCGCTGGCTGTATTGGGATCCGGATACCGAGTTGCTCGACGCGAAGCGGGCAGCCTATAAACCGCATGTATCCGATCGGAATTTATGGATCGCCGCGAATACGCGAGAAACAGGAACGTTTTCCCATGGCGCCCTGGTGCGTTACATCGGCGGCTGGAAGCTGGGAAATTGGGGGACTCATTTCTTTCCGGCGCGGCTCTATGACGACCGCAAGGAATATCGGACCAATCTTTCCCCGGCCGCGCGGCGTTGGCTCGATCGCGTCGGGGCAAACATGGAAGACTTGTTCTATCATGTTCTCGCGGTTCTTCACGATCCGCATTGGCGCGAAGCGAACGCCGATGCGCTGCGCACGGAATGGCCGCGCATCCCGCTCCCCGGCTGGCCCGACGACGACAAGGGCGCTGCCGACGCGCTTGCCGATTCGGCGGCGCGGGGCCGCAAGCTCGCCGCCCTGCTCGACCCCGAAGCGCTCGTGCCCGGCGTTACGCACGGCGCGCTACGCCCCGAGCTCGCCGTCATCGCCGTCCCCGCCACCGTCGACGGACGCAGCATGAGAAGCGGCGATTTCGCGGTTACCGCCGGTTGGGGCTATCCTGCCGGAGCGGGGGACGCCGTCATGCCCGGTCAGGGCCGCGCCGTCGAACGCGCGCCGACGCCCGAAGAGCGCGCCGCGAACACCTCGCTTGGCGCGACGACATACGATGTGCATATCAATGACCGCGCGTTGTGGCGCAACGTGCCCGCCGAGGCATGGCGCTACAAATTGGGCGGTTACCAAGCGCTCAAGAAGTGGCTTTCGTATCGGGAGCACCGCATCCTGGGACGAGCGTTGGAATCGCGGGAAATCCTGGAATTTTCTGAAATCGCGCGGCGTATCGCAGCGATTCTCCAGTTGACAGGGAAGCTGTAGCGCCGCCGGCGGCATTTCGTTTCGGACGCGGCGCCGTTTCCGGAAGCGCCGGCGATATGCCGGACAGCGCGCACGGGCCGAGGGGCTGCGGGGGCTCCCCTCGGGGGGAGGGACGCGGCGACGGTATCGCGGGCGGGTGGACCGGGGCGGCCGGGCCGCGTATCGTTTCACGGCTTGGGGCGGGGGCGGCGATGGCGGGCATGGACGAGGCGGCGGGCGCGGCGGCGGCGTACTTCTCGGAACTGGCGCGGGTGCGCGGATCCGGGGGCGCCACGGCGGAGCGGTCGAGCTATGCGCCGTTGGCGGGGTTGCTGGACGCCGTCGGCGCGGGGCTCAAGCCGCGCGTGTTTTGCGTCGGGGACCTTGCGGACCAAGGCGCGGGGCATCCGGATTTCGGGTTGTATGCGGCGGGTCAGGTTCAGCGAGGCCGTCCGCGCGCGGGGCAGGCTCCGGAACGCGGCGTTGTGGAGGCGAAGCCTGCGGAGGACGACGCCTGGTTGACAGCGGAGGGCGCGCAGGTCAGCCGCTATTGGGGCCGCTACCGGCTCGTGCTTGTCACCAACACGCGGGATTTCGTGCTCGTGGGCGCCGGGGCGGACGGACGCCCCGCGAAGCTGGAGACCTTCCGCCTCGCGGACAGCGCCGCCGATTTCGCGCGGCGGCTGGAGAAACCCCGCGCGTTCGCCCGCGAGTCGGGTGCGGCGCTGTGCGAGTATTTGGCGCGGGCGCTTTCGCACCGCGCGGCGCTTGCGGAGCCGAAGGACTTGGCGTGGCTTTTGGCGTCCTATGCGCGCGACGGGCTTTCGCGCGTGGAGGGGGCGGGCGATTCGGCGGCGTTGGCGGCTGTGCGCGGGGCGCTGGAGGAGACGCTGGGGGCGCGGTTCGAAGGCGAGCAGGGCGCGCGCTTTTTCCGCTCGACGCTTGTGCAGACGCTGTTCTACGGCGTGTTTTCCGCGTGGGTGCTGTGGGCGCGGCAGACGCCGACGCCGACGGGCGCGTTCGACTGGCGCACGTCTGTGTGGCATTTGCGCGCCCCGGTGTTGCGGGGGCTGTTTCAGCAGATTTCGGACCCCGGTCGCCTGCGTCCGCTCGGTTTGGTTGAGGTGTTGGACTGGACGGCGGCGGCGCTCGATCGTGTGGATCGGACGGCGTTTTTCGCGCGCTTCTCGGAAGGCGAGGCGGTTCCGTATTTCTACGAACCTTTCCTTGAGGCTTTCGACCCTGCGCTGCGCAAGCAGTTGGGGGTTTGGTACACGCCGTCGGAGGTGGTGCGCTACATGGTGGCGCGTGTGGATCGTGCATTGAAGGACGATTTGGGCATTGCCGAGGGGCTTGCGGCGGAGAATGTCTATGTGCTGGACCCGTGCTGCGGCACGGGGGCGTATCTGGCAGAGGTGTTGCGGCGCATCGCGGCAAATCTGGAGGGGCGGGGTTTGGGCGCGCTGGCGGGGGCGCGCGTGAAGGAGGCGGCGCTGACGCGTGTGTTCGGTTTCGAGATCATGCCTGCGCCATTCGTGGTGGCGCATCTGCAAGTGGGGCTGGCGTTGCGGGCGCTCGACGCGCCGTTGGCGGAAAACCGCGACGAACGCGCGCAAATCATCCTCACCAACGCGCTCACGGGTTGGGAGCCCGAGGAGGACAAGACGCCGCTGCCGTTCCCGGAACTGGAGGAGGAGCGCGGCCGCGCCGAGCGCGTGAAACTGGACGCGCCGATACTCGTTATCCTGGGCAACCCGCCCTACAACGGTTTCGCGGGCATGGCGGTAGGCGAGGAAAGCGCGCTTGCTGACGCCTACCGCACCGTGAAGCGGGTGCGCACGCCCGAAGGGCAGGGGTTGAACGACCTTTACGTGCGGTTTTTCCGCATGGCGGAGCGGCGCATCGTCGAGAAGACGGGCCGCGGCGTCGTGTGTTTCATCTCCAACTATTCATGGCTCGACGGTTTGTCGTTCACGGGCATGCGCGAACGCTACCTGGAGGCGTTCGACGCCATCCGCATCGACAATCTGCATGGCGACCGGATTATCTCGGAATACGCGCCCGACGGGCGGACGAGCGAGACGGTGTTCGCGCTTCCGGGCCAATCTCCGGGGATCAAGGTCGGGACAAGCATTGCGTTGCTGTCCCGATCGGAGGCGCTGCCCGCGGCCGCGCCCCTCGCGCGCGTGCAATACCGCGATTTCGATCATGCGCGCGCCGCCGACAGGCGCAAGGCTTGTAAGCGTCCGGTTATCCCGCTTGGCGATTGTTGAGTATTTTTATGTGTTTCAGTATTCCGGGGGTTGTTTTATTTGGCGGTCGGCTTTGTATGGGTATCGTGTTTTGACGCCTGCGCGGTTATCGATGCGGCTTGGCGACGTCGGTTGGCGGTGGCCGGTTCGAACGCGGCGGCTTGCGGTCGCGGTATAGCATTGGATGGGTATCGGGCGGAGTTTTTTTCTATATTTCCTCTTTTACGCTTGCCTTATGGTGTTGGGGGCGGCATTGTTCGTTCATGTTTGACCGCGCCGCGCCTCTCCCCGACGATCCCGCCCGCCTGAAGGGCATGGTGGCGTCCTTGGCGGCCAAGTTGCAGGCCCGCGAGGAGGCGCTGCAGGCCCGCGAGGAGGCGCTGCGGTCGCGCGCGGAGGCGTTGAAGGCGCGCGATATCCTGATTGAGAAGTTGCGTCATGAGTTGGCGGGGATGCGCCGGCATCGTTTCGGGGGCGCTCGGAAGCCCTGGCGCAGTTGCAACTGGCGCTGGAGAACGAGGAGATAGCCCGCGCCGCAAGCCCGCCCCCGCAACCCGAACCCGCCGCCGCCCGCGCGCCGCGGCGCAAGCGCCGCCCCTTGCCGGACCGTTTGCCGCGCCGCGAGACGGTGCTGGAACCCGCAAGCGCCTGCGGCGCCTGCGGCGGCGCGCTCAAGACCGTCGGCGCGGATGTCACCGAGGAACTGGAGTACATACCCGGTCGTTTCACGGTCAACCGCATCGTGAGACCGCGCACGGTCTGCCGCGCCTGCGCATGCTTCCGCCAAGCGCCGCTGCCGCCGCGCCCCATCGGGCGCGGACGCCCCGGACCCGGCCTGCTTGCCCATGTGCTGGTGAGCAAATATGCAGACCATCTCCCCCTCTACCGCCAAGCGCAAATGTTTGCCCGCGACGGCATCGACCTCGACCGCTCGACACTGGCCGAATGGGTCGGCAAGAGCGCCGCCTTGCTGGAGCCGGTCGCCAACGGGGTCGGCAACCATGTGCGCGCCGGCGGCGCCATCTTCGCCGATGATACCACTGTGCGCCTGCAAACCCCGCGCGGCGAAGGCGCCAGGGGCAAGACCCGCACTGCACGGCTATGGGTCTATGCCCGCGACGAACGACCGTGGCGCGGAACCGCGCCGCCGGCCGCCTGCTACCGCTTCAGCGCCAACCGCAAGGGCGAGAACCCGCGCCGCTGCCTCGCCGGCTTCAAGGGCTGGATGCACGCCGACGGCTATGCCGGGTTCGCGGAACTCTACCGCACGGGCCGCATCCGCGAAGCCCCCTGCATGGCTCATGTCCGGCGCAAGTTCGTCGACCTCGCGCGCAATCGGGGCGCGCCGGTCGCCAGGGAAGCCGTCGAGCGCATAGCCGCCTTGTACGCCGTCGAGGCCGAAGCCCGCGGGCACACGCCCGAAGAGCGCGTCCGTATCCGCCAGGCCAAGGCCAAGCATCTCCTCAACGACCTCGAAACATGGCTCGCCCGACAGAGCCCGAACATACCCGCCAGAACGCCGCTGGCCGGCGCCATCCGCTACGCCCGCGCCCGACTGGCCCGCCTGCGCCCGTGGCTCGACAACGGAACGCTCGAACTCGACAACAACACCGCCGAACGCGCCATCCGCGGCATCGCCCTCGGACGCAAAAACCGGTTCTTCGTCGGCTCCGAAGCCGGCGGCGCAACCGCCGCAACCGCATATACGCTCATCGAAACCGCAAAACTAAACGGCATCGACCCGCGCGCATGGATCGCAGACACACTCAACCGTATCCAGGACTACAAAACAAACCGAATCCGCGAACTCATGCCGTGGAACTGGAAACACAAAACACCACCGTAAAAACCCAATAACCCCATAACCGGACGCTTACGATCGTGCAGGCAGCGCGCCGCGAACAGCCCATAGGCCGCCGTCTGCGCGTGCAGATCGGCGAAATCCGCCGCGCCGAGGTCGGGGATCAGCGTCGCGCGGTAGCCCGTCAGCATTTCATGAAACGCGCCCGCTTCCCCTCTCGCGCGAGAATGCGCGCAACGCCGTCGCGCAGCAGACGCGCCTTCCCCGCCTTCCGCGCCGCCAACTCCCGCGCGCTCGCGACCGTCGGCGAATCGGCAGAGAAAAACGCTTCGAACAGCGCGGCGAGACGGGCGTCCGCGCCCGCCTCGATCCCGATCCGGCCGTGGGCGTCGAAACGCGCGAAATGCACGGTTTCACGGGGCGCGCCGTTCGTGTAGCGGCGAAACGCCAGATAATCGGTCAGAATCAGGTTAGGCAGGCTGTCGCGATAACGCAGCAGCTGCGCGCTCGCCGCCGTGCGGTCCAAATCGACGCCGATGTCCTTGCATTCGATGTGGCCGATGGGAACGCCGTTCCGCTCGACGATAAAATCGGGCGCGCCGCAGGCGATGCGCGCCGGTTCGTTAAGAGCGCGCGCCGCCGCCGGCCAAGGCTTCGACAAGCGTACGCAGCGCCGGACGGTAGCTGTGCCCGGTCGCCCGCCCGGCGGCATGGGTGCGCTCGACATCGCGGCGGTACTCATGTAACGCGCGCACGGTTGTTCCGTCCGTCATCGATATGCTGGCGAGGCGCGGGCCGCCGCGCGTTCCATCCGGATTACGCCGCGGGCGCCGAGGCGGGCTTGCCAGCCCGGGGGGATCAGGGTTGTGGCGTCGTATTCCTCGACGATGGCGGGGCCGGTTCGCGGCGCCGCCAGGGCGGCGCGGGGGAGGACGGGGGTTTCGCGCCAGCCCTGGGCGCCGAACCAGGCGCGGCGGGAGGCGGCGCGCGGCGCGGGGGCGGCGGCGGCGAAATCCAGGCGGTCGGGCATGCGCGGGCCGGCGGGGTCGCCGGTTCCGATGGCGTGCATGGCGACGAGAACGGCGGGCTCCTCCGGCCCCGCGCGGTGGTCGTAGGCGCGTTCGTGCTCGGCTCCGAACGCTTCTTCCAGCGCGGCGATTTTCGCGGCGTCGAACGCGCCTCCGGGCGCCGGCACGGTGAGTTCGAAAATCTGCCCCTTGTAATGCATGGCGGCCGCGCGGCGGATGCGGATGCGCGCGTCGGGGTAGCCGTCGGCGCGCAGGCGGCCGCGCGCCTCGGCCTCGAGCGCCTCCCATTCCGCCGTGAGCAAGGCGGGGTCGAGATCCGCCAGCGTTCGATTCAGCGTGCGCGCGCAGCGATGCTCCGCGTCGGCGTAGAGCATTCCGAAGGACGAGAAAAGCCCCGGCGCGGGCGGCACGATGACGCGCGCAATGCCGAGCGCTTCGGCCATGCCGGCGGCGAACAGCGGGCCGTTGCCGCCGAACGCGAACAAGGCGAAACGCCGGGGATCGCGTCCGCGTTCGCTCGACACCGCCTTGATGGCGCGTATCATGTTCGACGCCGCGACGAGATGCGCGCCGTGCGCAGCGCGCGCCGTATCGAGGCCGAGCGGCGCGGCGACCTTTTCCGCGAACACGGCCTCGGCGCCCGCGCGGTCGAGTTTCAGCGCGCCGCCGACGAGATATTCGGGGTTGAGATAGCCGAGCAGCACGTTGGCGTCGGTGACGGTGGGTTCCCGGCCGCCGCGCGCATAGACGAGCGGCCCCGGGTCCGCGCCCGCGCTTTCCGGCCCCACGCGCAGCGCGCCGCCGGCGTCGACGCGGATCAGGGAGCCGCCGCCCGCGCCGACTTCGGCGAGATCGACCGCGGGCAATCCGAGCGCGTAGCCCGCGCCCGTCATCAGCCGCGAGCCGGCGATCATGCCGGCGCCGACAGCGAATTCGGGGTTGCGCGCCAGCGCGCCGTTCTCGATGAGCGCCGCCTTGGCGGTGGTTCCGCCCATGTCGAAGGCGATGATGTCGCGTTCGCCGAGCGCGGCGGCGACGGCGCGCGCGCCGACCGCGCCGCCGGCCGGCCCCGATTCGACGATACGGCAGGGGAACGCCGCCGCCGCCGCGCCGCTCGCGAGGCCGCCGTCCGACTGCATCATCGACAGCGGCGCGGCCATGCCGCCGGCGTCGAGTCCGCGCCGCAGCGCCGTCAGATAGGAGCGTATCGCCGGCGTGACGTATGCGTTTATGGCGGTTGTGGATGTGCGCTTGTATTCGCCGATCTCGGGGAGCACGTCGCACGAGAGGCACCACGGCAGGCCCGGCGCAACGGCTTCGATTTCCGCGCCCACCGCGCGTTCGTGCGCGTCGTTGGCGAAGCTGTTGAGCAGGCATACGGCGATGGCTTCCACGCCCTCGGCGGCGATGCGCTCGACCGCGGCGCGCGCTTCGGCGCGGTCGAGGGGCGCTACGACGGCGCCGTCGGCGGCGATGCGCTCGCTCACTTCGAGGCGCAGGCGGCGCTCGACAAGCGGCGGCGGCTTCTCCCACGCCAAGTCGTAAAGGCGCGGCATGCGCAGGTTGCGGATTTCCAGCACATCGCGGAAGCCGCGCGTCGCGATCAGCCCGGTTTTCGCGCCCTTGCCTTCGAGTATGGCGTTGGAGCCGACGGTTGTGCCGTGCAGGATTTCGCGCGCGTTTCCGGGCGCCGCGCCGGCTTCGGCGAGCAGGCCCGCCAGCCCCTCGACGATGGCGCGCGCGTAATCGCCCGCGCTGGAGGGGACCTTTTCGACGCGCGCGCCGCCGTTGTCGTCCAGCAGCGCGATGTCGGTGAAGGTTCCGCCGACGTCGACGCCGAGGCGGTATCCGGTCACGGCGCGGCGCCGCGCGCGGCGCGCAGCCTGGCGGTTTCCGCCGCATCGACGCTTTCGCCGGCGGCGTCGAGCGCCACGCCGTAGTCGCGGCGCGCGGCTTCGGCGCTCACATAGCCGTTGCGCACGTCGGCCAGGACGCGCCCGGGGGCGCGCGTCAGCGGGTCGCCCCAGCCGCCTCCGCCCGCGAGTTCGTGGCGGAACAGGTCGCCGCGGCGGATTTGCCGGGTCAGTTTCGAGGGTTGTTTCTCTCCGTTGAGGAAGTTGGCGCTGGGCCTGCCGGGCTTTCCGCCGTACAGGCCGTAGGGGCGGATGGCGGCGCGGTCGGCGCGGACCTGCAGCACGCCTTCGTCTTCCAGGAAGCGGTAGTCGCGGCGGTAGGGCGCGCCGCCGCGGAACTTGCCGGGGCCGGCGCGGTCGGCGAGCAGTTCGTAGGCCTCGATGCGGACGGGATGCTCGGATTCGACGACTTCCGCCGACTGCGAGGCCATGTTGGCGAACAGGTTGGAATTGCCCTGCAGGCCGTCGGCCCACGGCCGCCCGCCCCACGCGCCGCACGCGAAATCCACGAAGACGAACGGCCGCCGCGCGGCGTCCCATCCGCCGATGGACACGCCCGTATTGCCGCCGTCGGAGGCGGCGCATACGCGGTCCGGCGCCATTTTCGACAGCGCGCCGAGGCAGCAATCCACCATGCGGAAGCCGGTCAGCCCGCGCGCCGCGCACGCGGCCGGCGGCGCCGCGTTGGCGATGGTTCCCTCCGGCGCGGTTACGTCGATGACGCGAAACACGCCTTCGTTGTTCGGGATGTCTCCGGGCAGCACGGCGCGCACGGCGGTGTACGAGGCCGCCTTGGTGAAAGAGAGCGTGTTGTTGATCGCGCCCTTGACCTGGCCGGCGCTGCCCGTCCAGTCGACGCTCATGCGGTTTCCGGACTTGCGCACCGTACAGAACAGGCGGATGGGAACGCCGGCATCGACGCCGTCGTCGTCGATCCAGTCTTCGAACGACCATGCGCCGTCGGGCAGTTCGGCGACGGCGGCGCGGGTCAGCCGTTCGGCGTGGTCGATCATTTCGGCCATCAGCGCCTCGGTCCGGCCGCGTCCGTGGCGCGCCGCCAGGGCGAGGAACTCGCGCTCGGCGATGGCGCAGGCCGCGAGTTGCGCGCGCAGATCGCCGAACACCTGCACCGGGAGGCGCACGTTCTTCTCGATCAGCGCGAACAGGGTTTCGTTGCGCGCGCCGCCGTCGTAGAGGCGCAGCGGCGGGATGCGCAGCCCTTCCTGGTAGATTTCCGTGGAGTCGGAAGCGTTGGAGCCGGCGACCCGCCCGCCGACGTCGCTGTGGTGGCACACCGTGGCCGCGAAGGCGAGCCGCCGCCCGCCGTCGAACAGCGGCTTGAAGACGAAAATATCCGGCAGATGCATGCCGCCGTCGAACGGGTCGTTCATGACGAAGACGTCGCCTTCGCGCATGGTTTGCCCGAAGCGCTCCGCCACGACCGCGAGCGCCGTGGGTATCGAGCCGAGATGGCCGGGCAGGGTAAGCCCCTGCGCGACGAGCCTGCCGTCGGCGTCGGCCAGCGCGGTGGAGAAATCCATGTTGTCGCGCAGCACGCCGGAATAGGTCGTGCGGCAGATCGTTACCGCCATTTCGTCGGCGATGGCGAACACGGCGTCGCGGAACAGTTCGAACGCAAACGGGTCGCGGTCGCGCGGCGGGGCGGCGGCGGGCATGGCCGGAACTGTACCACAATCGCGTCTGGGGCGCGTCGACGCCATGTCAGCACCGCCTCGGAGCGCCCGTACGGGCTTGGCTGATTACCGGGGTTGATTGCCCGCCCGATCCGTGCTACAGCGACGCCTCGGAACGCCCATACGGACGTGACTGGCCTTCGCGGTCGCTGGCGACGTGCCCTTGAACTCGGCGGCCGCTGTCGCCATATGCGCGCTTGGGTGCCGCTCGATCCGCACCACCCGTCCGGGGGGGAACCGAGCGGCAAGCGGATCGAACCGAAGGGCTATCCCGTACGGCAGAAGCCGAGAAAGGAGATGCAAGATGTTCACAATCTTAACGCGAGGTGTGAAGTGGAGGGCGCAAGGATGAGCAAAAAGATGAGGAAAAAGCGACGAAGATCGTTGCTGAGACTCATCTATATTGAGATTCTATGCAACCACATCCTTGAATCGTTGCTGAAACTCATCAGGATTGCGGTTATACCAACGGCTATTGATATTGACCCTTCTGTGCCCATTTTCGCGTGCCGATGGATGTGATTTTCTCCGGCATGGCGATCAGGCGGTTCCAAGCGTCGCAGGCGGCATCGACAATGTCGCCGTAGCTCTCGAAGACGCGGTTGGATAGCCACGTCTGGCGCAGATACTGCCATATGTTCTCGACCGGGTTGAGTTCGGGCGCGTATGGCGGCAGCAGCAAGGGGCTGATATTGCGCGGCCATTCGAGCGCGTCGGTGGTGTGCCAGGCGGCGCCGTCGAGCAGGAGAATGGCATGAGCGCCGGGGCGGACGATGCGCGCAATCTCGTCGATGTGGTGTTGCATTGCCTCGGTGTTCGCCATGGGCATGACGACCGCGGCGCCGGCGCCGCGCGCCGGGCAGATGGCGCCGAACAGATACGCGCTACCGTAGCGCAGGTCACGCAACTGGCGCGGTCGCGTGCCCGTGTGCGCCCATTGACGCACCAGCCCGTTCTTTTGGCCGAGCCGCATCTCGTCCTGCCACCATATCTCGAACCCGGTCCCTTCGGGCAGTTCGGCAACCCGCGCGCTCACGGCTTGGGGGAAGACTTTTTTTATATGCGTCAACGACCTCCGCATCCTGCTTCGGATGCTGCGGGCGCGCGCTCATGTGCGAAAACCCCAGCTCGTGGAGAAGCCGCGACACCGAGCGCTCATGATACTCCACCCCGAACCGGCGCTCGATCTCCGCCCGCAGGTCAACCCGACGCCAGCGCACCACGCCGTCGGTCTGCGGATCGGGACCGGTCTCGACGAGCTCAGCCAGCTCCGCCAACTGCGCCGCGCTCAACCGCCGACGCGCCCCCGGAGCCTTGCGGTTCACAAGGCCGTCCGGACCCTCGGCGTTGAAGCGACGCACCCAGTCCCGAAGCGTCTGACGGTTCATCCCGCCCAACAACGCAGCCTCGGCGCGTGACTTCCCCTCGTACACCGCCGCAATCGACAGAAGCCGACACGCCTGGGCGCTATCCCCCGCCGCCCGAGCCGCCGCGCGAACCCGAACCGCGTCAAAGTCCGTTCGCAACGCTATCGTCATCGCACTACCCCCATTGGGTGGCCGCACAAGAACATAACCAAGCCATATCGCCGTCAAACAGACAATAGTAACGAGTCAACATCAATAGCTCTTAGTATTATATGCATCCTCATCCTTACATTGGTTTGGATTAGTTCGACTAACTCCTCACCATAGTTTTCCTCGCAGTATTCCTCCTTCAGTTGTACCTTCTTGTAAGCCGGGGCGTCCATTGGGCGCCCCGGCTTTCCGTATATGAACCGAAACCGGCTTTCGCAGGCAAGATGACATTCTGCCAATATCTTCGATTATAAGTCCAATGACTATGGATATTGGGCAGTATATGATCGCTTTCTCATGCCGGTCGATGCCTGTTCGCAGAATTCTGCCGCGAATCGGCACCGAATCGACGTCGAGAATCCTTGGCATGAGATTTCGGCGTGGAGACAGATGCGCCCAGATCAAGCCGTCGGCTCCGCCAACCCAGTCGTTTCGAGCACGAAGCCAGCTATGGCCTCAAGCCCGTCTCCGCTTTTCAGGTTGGAGAAGACGAAGGGCCGTTCGCCGCGCATCCGGCGTGCGTCGCGGTCCATGACGGCGAGGTCCGCGCCGACCAGCGGCGCGAGGTCGGTCTTGTTGATGACGAGCAGATCGGAGCGGCATATGCCCGGCCCGCCCTTGCGCGGGATCTTCTCCCCCGCCGCCACGTCGATGACGTAGATTGTCATGTCGGCGAGTTCCGGGCTGAAGGTGGCGGCCAGGTTGTCGCCGCCGGACTCGATCAGCACCAGATCGAGGCCGGGGAAGCGCGCGTTCATGCCGGCCACCGCCGCGAGATTGATCGAGGCGTCCTCGCGGATCGCGGTGTGCGGGCAGCCGCCGGTCTCCACGCCCTCGATGCGGTCGCGCGGCAGCGCGCCCGAGCGGGCGAGGAACTCCGCGTCTTCGCGCGTGTAGATATCGTTCGTCACGACGGCGAGTTCGTAGCGGCCGCGCAGGCGCTTGCACAGGGCGTCGGCGAGCGCGGTCTTGCCCGACCCGACCGGGCCGCCGATGCCGATGCGGGCCGGGCCGTTGGCGGAAAAGGTCATGAGCGGAACAGCCTCGTATATTGGGTTTCGTGGATTGCGGAGCACCAGTCCGCGAGCGGGGTCGAGGTTCCGGGCGCGGCGGCGCCGGCTTGCGGGGCGGCGGCCGCGACGCGGAGCGCGACGGGCTCCAGCGCGGCCAGGACGCGCTGCCCGTCGGTTTGGCCGAGCGGTATCAGCCGCACGCCCGCCGAGACCAGCGTCGCGGCGAAGCCGTGCAGCCATGCGCACAGCGCGGCGCGCAGATCGATCCCGTGCGCCGCCGCGGCGAGGCCGACGGCGACCGAGTGCGTCGCTTCCGCTTCGTCGAGTTTATCGAGCCACGGATGCGGCCACGCGGCGCGCGCCGCGCTCAGGAACGCCGCGCCTTGCGCCGTGGCTTCCAGCGCCGCTTCGGCGGTCGGCCGGTGCGCCGCGGAGTCGCGGGCGATGGCGGCGAGGCGCGGCCAGTCTTGCGCCCGAGCCGCGCCGTGGGCGGCGGCAAGGTAACCGGCGTCGATGCGTCCGGCGCCGAACTCCAGCGCCGCCGCGCACCATTCGCGAAGCCGCCCTGCGTTCGTCGCCAGGCCCTCAGCCACCGCGCTTTCGAGGCCGTGGCTGTAACTGTAGCCGCCGACGGGGAAGGCCGGCGACAACCACGCGAGGAGGCGGTAGAGCGCGCCGTCGCCGCCCGTCATGCGCCGCGTTCTCCCGGCGAGCGCGGGCGTCTTGTATCGGGGGCTATCGATACCCGTGGTGTCGCGGCTATGCATGTCGGCAACTCTCGGCATTGCAGTCGTTTCGCCTGTTCGGGGCGGGCGAGGCGCGAAGACCGCGTCTTCCCGGTCACGGCGCGCCTCTCGCGGAAACGTGCGGGCGAGGCGCACGCGCGCGCGTGGAGCGCCAGCGAAGAAGATGCCGGCGGGGGCGCCGACGGTCGCGGGCGGCGGTTACTCATCGCGGCGTAGATGGCTATAGGCGCCGTGTTCCGGGTGGAACGGCGCTTCGCGGCGCGCTACCTGGGCGCCCAGCCGCGCCGCCATGTCGGCGATTACCGGGTCGTGGCGGAAGCGGACGGCGTTATCGACCAACTGTACTGGGATGTGCCGGTTGCCGAGATGCCACGCGAGCCGCGCCAGCGCCTTGGCGTCGCCGCAGCGCGCCTCGGCGATGGGCTCCGGGGCGGCGGCGACGGCGATCCAGCGCCCGTCCTCCACCGCCAGGCCGTCGCCGTGCGCCAGCGCGCGGGCGCGTTCGAGATCGAGCAGCAGCGCCTCGCCGCCGTCGGTGACGAGGCGGCGGCGGCGGCGCCAGCGATCGTCCCAGGCCAGCGTCACCGTGTCCGCCGCCGCGTGGGCGGGCCAGCGCCCCGCCGGCGCCGCGCGCCCGATGCGCGGCGTCAAAACAGGAAATAGCGCTGCGCCATCGGCAGCGCGGCGGCCGGTTCGCAGGTCAGCAACTCGCCGTCGGCGCGCACTTCGTAGGTTTCGGGGTCCACCTCCATGACCGGCAGGGCGGCGTTGCGGATCATGTCGCGCTTGCCGATGGCGCGCGTTCCGGCTACGGCGACAAGCGGGCGCGTCAGCCCGGCGCGTTCGGCGACGCCGCCGTCGCGGGCCGCGCGGCTTACGAAGTGAACGGCGCTCCCGGTCCGCGCGCGCCCGTAATGCGCGAACATCGGGCGGTAATGCACGGGCTGCGGCGTCGGGATCGAGGCGTTGGGGTCGCCCATCGGCGCCAGCGCGATCGAGCCGCCCTTCAGCACCATCGCGGGCTTGACGCCGAAGAAGGCGGGCCGCCACAGCACGAGGTCGGCGAGTTTGCCGGTCTCCACCGAGCCCACGACATCGGCGATTCCGTGCGCGATGGCGGGGTTAATGGTGTATTTCGCGATATAACGCCTAGCGCGGGCGTTGTCGTTGCCGCCGGTCTCGCCGGGCAGGCGCCCGCGCTGGCGGCGCATCTTGTCGGCCGTCTGCCATGTGCGCAGGATCGTCTCGCCGACGCGGCCCATCGCCTGCGAGTCCGACGCCATCATCGAGAACGCGCCGAGATCGTGCAGGATGTCTTCCGCGGCGATGGTCTCGCGCCGGATGCGGCTTTCCGCGAACGCCACGTCTTCCGGTATGCGCGGATCGAGGTGGTGGCAGACCATGAGCATGTCGAGATGCTCCTCGACCGTGTTCACGGTAAAGGGCCGCGTCGGATTGGTCGAGGAGGGCAGGACGTTCGCCTCGCCACAGAGTTTGATGATGTCCGGCGCGTGTCCGCCGCCGGCGCCTTCGGTGTGGAAGGCGTGGATCGTCCGGCCCTGGAACGCCCGCACGGTGTTTTCCACGAAGCCGGATTCGTTGAGCGTATCGGTGTGTATGAGCACCTGGATATCGGCTTCGTCCGCCGCGCGCAGGCAGCAATCGATGGCGGCGGGGGCGGAGCCCCAATCCTCGTGCAGTTTGAGGCCGCAGGCGCCCGCGGCGATCTGTTCTTCCAGCGCCGCCGGCGCGCTGGCGTTGCCCTTGCCGTAGAAGCCGAAGTTCATCGGGAAGGCCTCCGCCGCCTGCAGCATGCGCGCGATATGCCACGGGCCCGGCGTGCAGGTCGTGGCGGCGGTGCCCGCCGCCGGTCCCGTGCCGCCGCCGAGCATGGTCGTGACGCCGCTGGCGAGCGCCTCCTCCACAAGCTGCGGGCATATGAAATGCACATGCGCGTCGACGCCGCCCGCGGTGAGGATCATGCCCTCGCCGGCGATGGCTTCCGTTCCCGGCCCGATAACGATATCCACGCCGGGCTGCGTGTCGGGGTTGCCGGCCTTGCCGATGCCGGCGATGCGCCCGCCGCGTATGCCGACATCGGCTTTCACGACGCCCCAGTGATCGAGGATCAGCGCGTTGGTAATAACCGTATCGACGGCGCCTTGGGCGCGGCTCCGCTGCGACTGCCCCATGCCGTCGCGGATGACCTTGCCGCCGCCGAACTTGACCTCCTCGCCGTAAATCGCGCGGTCTTCCTCCACCTCGATAACGAGTTCGGTGTCGGCGAGGCGAACGCGGTCGCCGGTCGTGGGGCCGAACATGCCGGCATAGGCGGCGCGGTCGATGGAAACGGCCATTATCGCGGCGCCCCGGTTCCGGCGCCGTCGAGCGGCCCCATGACCTGCGCGTTGAAGCCGAAGACCCGCCGCGCGCCGGCGAACGCCACCAGCTTCACGCCGCGCGTCTGGCCGGGTTCGAAACGCACGGCCGTGCCCGCGGGGATGTCGAGCCGCCGCCCGCGCGCCGCCGCTCGGTCGAATTCCAGCGCCGCGTTGGCTTCCGCGAAGTGGTAATGGCTGCCTACCTGTATGGGCCGGTCGCCGGCGTTGGTTACCGTCAGCGCGATCGCCTCGCGGCCCGCGTTGAGAACGATTGCGCCCGGCCCGGGCAGGATTTCCCCCGGTATCACGGCGCTCTCCCTATCGGATCGGGTTGTGTACGGTGACGAGTTTCGTGCCGTCGGGAAAGGTGGCCTCCACCTGGATGTCGTCGAGCATTTCCGGTACGCCGTCCATGACCCGGTCGCGCGCGAGGACTTCGGCGCCGGCGGTCATGAGCTCGGCGACGGTGCGCCCGTCGCGCGCGCCCTCGACGACGAAATCGGTAATCAGCGCGACGGCTTCAGGGTAGTTGAGCGCGACGCCGCGCTCGAGCCGCCGCCGCGCCACCTGGGCGGCCATCGCGATCAACAGCTTGTCCTTCTCGCGCGGCGTAAGGTTCACGGGGTATCCTCCTTGTTTTCGCGACGCGGGGGGAATACCGGCGGCTGTCGATACCGGTCGGTCCACGCCCGCATTGTCATGCCGGTCACGGCCATATTTCCGCGGCTGCGACGAGTCGATCTCGACAGTTCCCGGTATGGCGCCAAGAGCTATCGATGTCGAATCGTTTCCCGGAAGCGTCGGCGCTCCGCCCGCCGCTCCCGCGTCGGACGGCGCCCCCGGGAAGCGCGCGCGCCGTAAAACCCCGCCGAAGGCGGGGCCCGGGACCGCGGGCGTCCCCGCCCGCACATTGCCAACGCTGCGAACGCCGCGCCCTTCCCGCCAACGCTGCGCCGCGCGGAAACGTGCGGGCGGGGCGCCCGCGGTCCCGGGCAGTCCGCGCCTTCGGCGCGGGGGGCTATGCGCCGAGCAGGCCTCGCCTGGCGAGGTTGTTCATCAGCGCCGATACGCCGAAGGTCCACGGCGGCGCCGCGTCGCAATACGCCACGCGGTTGAGGAGCGCGCCGAGCGGCGGCGTCGAAATCAGCACGATGTCGCCGATACGGTGCGTAAAGCCCCGGCCGGGCTCGCCCCGGTCTTCGGTCGGCGCGAACATGGTGCCGGTCATCAGCACGAAGCCGTCGGGGTAGGCGTGGTTTTCGTTGAGCGTCTGCGCGGCCAGTTCCTTCGGCGTGCGGCTCATCAGCCCCATCGACGACGTGCCGAGCAACGAGAAATTGTCGTCGCCCTCGACCGCGAGGCTGATATCGACCCCCTCCAGATCGTGAAGCGTAAAGGTGGAGTCGAACAGGCGGATGAAGGGGCCGATGGCGCACGAGGCGTTGTTGTCCTTGGCGCGGTTGAGCAACAGCGCGCTGCGCCCCTCCATGTCG
Source organism: Alphaproteobacteria bacterium (assembly GCA_965201115.1). Classification (GTDB taxonomy): domain Bacteria; phylum Pseudomonadota; class Alphaproteobacteria; order UBA7887; family UBA7887; genus JANQOH01. The sequence goes on along the minus strand of OZ241745.1, from coordinate 1,968,648 downwards.
CGAAGATTGACGTCGTTGCCGAGCGTGGCGCCGACGATTGCGCCCGCCGCGTTGACGACAAGCACCGCCTCGGGCTCCGGGTTGTTCCATGTGGAGTGGCGCGGGATGCCGATTTCGGCGCCGAGCCCGACGGCGCTCATGGGCTGCGCCTTGGTGAATATCTCAGCGTCGGGGCCGATTCCCACTTCGAGATAGGGCGACCACAGGCCGCGCCGGCTCAGCGACTCCTTGAGCCGCGCCGCGGTTTCCGACCCGGGCTTGACGCCGTGCAGCTCGGCGCCGATTTCCTTCGCGATCGAGCCGCGAATCGATTCCGCCGCGTCGGGGTCGCCTTTCGCGTGCTCCTCGATCACGCGCTCCATCAGGCTGTCGAGGAAGGTCACGCCCGCGGCCTTGATCGCCTGCAGATCGATCGGCGCCAGGAACCACGGGCGGTCGGGGTCGCGCGCGTCGGGCACGGTGTTCGCGAGTATCTCGTCGATGGCGCCGAGCCGCACCGCGCCGCCGGCGGTCGCCGCCGCCGCGGCCGGGTCTTCCGCGTTCATCAGCGCGGCCGAGGTCGGGTAGGCGGCCGAGATGTCGTACACCCCGGTTTCGGCGATGGCCACGACGGCGGGGCCGCCGGCGGACGGCAGATGGCAGCGCCCGACGAGCGCGCCGCGCGCGCCGTCGTCCGGCAGCACGATGCCGGCGTCGAGAACGAACTCCATGGCCTTCCCCTTCGCCTGGCGCGCGCCGACGGCCCCGGCGGCGTCTAGAACGGCAGTTCCATGCCGGTCTCGACGTGGAGGTCGAACGCGCCCCGCGGGACGCCGTCCGCCGTCGCGCCGTCGAACGCCACCGTGATCAGGCCCCGTCGGTCCTCGGGAACGCTCAGATACAGCCTGTCCTTGCCGTTGAGCTCATCGCCGGCGAAATACATCTGCGTCGTGATCGACGGCGCGTTGCCGGGGTGTACCTTGAAGTGGATGTGCGGCGGGCGCACCCAGCCGGGCGCCACCGGATAGGCGCCGGGGACGATGGTCCGCAGCCGGTAGGCGCCGTCGGCGTCCGCGACGAGCCGCGCATAGCCCTCGAAATTCGGGTCGAGCGGCTCGGGGTTGGGGTCGCGCGGATGCACGTAGCGCCCTTTCGCGTTCGCCTGCCAGATGGAGAGCAGCGCGCCGCGCACCGGCTTGCAGTCGGCGTTCAGCACGCGCCCGGCGATTTCGACGACGCGCCCCTGGGCGCGGTTGCGCCGCCCCGGCACATGCGTCATGTCCCAGTCGTAATCGTTGATGACGGTGGGCAGAAACGGCCCCGTGATTTGGTACGGCGTGCCGATGCATGTGGCGGCGCGCGCCGCCGCGCCCATAGCCAGCACGCCCGCCCCGGCGGCCGCGCCGCCGAGCAGCGCCCGGCGCGAGATCGCGCTTTTGCGCTTGCGCATGGGTTTCCCTCCCCTGGGGTTTATTGTTATGCCGGCAGCGTACCGCGAATCGGCTGCCGGCGCAACGCGGCGCGCCCGGGCGCGCTATTCCGGCGGCAGCGGGACGGCGACTTCCATCGGCGCCGCGGGGTCGGCCGACCATTCGGCGAGCGAGCCGTCGTAGAGGCGCGCCCCGGCGTTGCCGAGCAGGACCGCCGCGGCGAACCAGCCGACCGCGCTTTCGAGCCCGGAGTTGCAGAACAGGATTTGCGGGCCTTGCGGCGGCGCGCCGGCCGCGCGCCACAGGCGGCGCAGTTGCGCGGGGGTGCGGAACCGCAAGCTTTCGTTCACGACGATCCAGCTCATGGGCAGGTTGATCGCGCCGGGTATCGTTCCGGGCCGCGCGAGCGCGGGCGAGCGGTTGATGCCGAGAAAATGGTCGTTGGGGCGCATATCGACAAGCGGCGCGCCGGCCGCGGCGGCGGCTTCCACGGCGGCGCGGCCTGCGACCACATCGCCGCGCGGCGCGGCGCGGAAACGCGCCGACGACGGCGCCGACGGGCCGGCCTCGGCGTCGTTGCGCCAATCGGCCATCCATTCGGTCACGCCGCCTTCCAGAATCGACACCGAGTCATGGCCCAGCCAGCGGAAGATCGCATAGACGCGCGCCGCCTCGGCGGCCGAAAACTCGTCCACCGCCGCCGTGGCGATCACAACGTGCGAATCGTTGCCGATTCCCAGGCCGCCGATCAGCGCCTCGAGGCGCGCGGCGGGCGGGATCATGTTGTTCGCGGTGCGCCAGCCGTCGTTGTAGTAGTCGCTGTGTACGGCGCAGGGGATGTGCTCGGCCTCGAAGTTCCGCGGCGAACGCCTGAGGTCGAGCACGACGACCGGCGGCCGGCACACGCGCGGGCGCAACCACTCGACCGAGACGAGCGGGGCCGCGGCGGTCTCGGCGGGCCCGGCCGGGGCCGGCGCGGCGGCGCAGAAGGCAAGCAGGCACAAGGCGAAACCGCGCATCGGCGCACCTCGCCGGGCGCGGCGCGCCGGCCCGAACGCTATTGGAAATTGCGATTCGCACTATAACTTAATTTCGCCGCCGCCGGCCTTTACGTTCCGTTGCGCCGCCCGCCGGGCGGCCGCGCCCCCGGGGCGCGCCATCGACGCCAATGGAGATACTCTCATGTGGAGCACCCCTGTCGTTCGCGAGATCGCGGTCGGTCTCGAGATCAACTGCTACGCCTGCGCCGACCTCTAGGCCGCCGCGCAGACGCAACATCTTCGGGCCCGCCGCCGCGCGCGCCGCGCCATGAGCCGCTGGAGGCCGCTTCATGCACATCCGCGTTCTCGGCTCGGCCGCCGGCGGCGGGTATCCGCAGTGGAACTGTAACCACCCGAACAGCCGCCGCGCGCGGGCGGGCGATCCCGCCGCTCCCGCGCGCACGCAATCGTCGATCGCCATCGGCGCCGACGGCAGGCGCTGGTTTCTCTGCAACGCCTCGCCCGACCTGCGCCAGCAGATCGCCGACAATGCGATCCTGCATCCGTCCGAGGGGCTGCGCCACAGCCCCATCCAGGGCGCGGTGCTCACCAACGCCGACGTCGATCACACCGCCGGCCTGCTGAATTTGCGCGAATCGCAGCCCCTTGCGCTCTACGCCGCGCGCAAGGTGCTCGACGTTCTCGCCGCGAACAGCATCTTCAACGTGCTCAATCCGCGGTTCGTTTCCCGCAACGCGCTCGCGCTCGACGAGCCGACGCCGCTCGTCTGCCCCGACGGCGCCGAATCGGGGGTGACGGTCGTGCCGTTTTCCGTGCCCGGCAAGGTCGCGCTGTGGCTCGAGGAGAAGGACGGCGCGGTCGATCTCGGCGCGGTGGGGGAGGATACGATCGCCCTCGAGATACGCGACGACGCGGGCGCGGCGAGGGCGTTCTACATCCCCGGCTGCGCGGCCATGCCGCCGTGGCTGGCGGAGCGCGTGCGCGGCGCGCCGCTGGTCCTGTTCGACGGCACGCTCTGGACCGACGACGAAATGGTCCGCGACGGCGTCGGCGTAAAGACCGGCCGGCGCATGGGCCATATGAGCGTCTCCGGCCCCGAAGGAACCATCGCCGCGTTTGCCGATCTCGGCATCGCGCGCAAAATCTTCATCCACATCAACACGACCAACCCGATTCTCGCCGCGGACAGCCGCGAACGCGCCGAGGCCGAGGCCGCCGGCTGGGAGGTCGCGTACGACGGCATGGAGATCACCCTGTGAGCGCGGAGCCCGCCATCGCCGCCGCGCGGAGCGCCATAAAGCCCACGCGGTATTATGCGCTCGACACGCCGCCCGGCCCGCCGATGCCGCCCGGAGCGTTCTCCGAGGCGCTGAAGCGAATCGGCCGCGAGCGCTATCACAGCCTGCATCCGTTCCACAAACTGCTGCATTCGGGCGCGCTCGACCGCGGCCAGGTTCAGGCGTGGGCGCTGAACCGCTACTATTATCAAGCCAGCATCCCCCGCAAGGACCTGACGCTGATGGCGCGGCTCGAAAGCCCGGAGCTGCGCCTGGCGTGGCGCAGCCGCGTGCTCGACCACGACGGCGCGGAGGTCGAGACCGGCGGCATATCGCGCTATTTGCAGCTCACCGAGCGGCTGGGCCTCGACCGCGGCTATGTAGTCTCGACGGCGGGGATACTGCCGGCGACGCGGTTCGCGGTCGACGCTTACGTGCATTTCGTCGCCGAACGCTCGCGGCTCGAAATGATCGCCTCGTCGCTGACCGAGCTGTTCGCGCCGGCGATCCACAAGGAGCGCATCGCCGGCCTGTCGCGGCATTACGACTGGGCCGACGATTACGCGCTGGCCTATTTCCGCAAGCGGCTCGGCGAAGCCACGAAGGACGCGGAGTTCGGCCGCGACTACGTCATCCGCGAGGCCGACACGCGCGAGAAGCAGGAGGCGGTGCTGAACGCGGTGCGTTTCAAGACCGACGTGCTCTGGGCGCAGCTCGACGCGCTCTACATGGCCTATGTGGAGCCGGGGCTTGTCCCGCCGGGCGCGTTCGATCCCGCCGCCGGCCCGCGGGCCGCGGGATGAGCGAACGCACGCTCATCGCGCCCGAAAGCGCGCCGAAACTGCCCCGCCACGCGAAACTGCGTTTCGACAAGCCGCGCGACAAGTGGATCATCCTGGCGCCCGAGCGCGTGTTCGAGCTTGACGCGATCGCGCATGAAGTGGTGGCGCTGTGCGACGGCCGGCGCACGCTGGACGAAATCATCGACGCCCTGGCGGCGAAATACGACCAGGCGCCGCGCGAGACCATCGCCGGCGACGTCGCCGGGATGCTCCAGGGCCTCGCCGACAAGGGATTTATCGTGACATGACCGAACTTGCCGCGCTTGCCGATCCGGAAGCGCAACCCGCGCCCGCGGCGGCGCCCGCGCCGGACCGGCTCGTGCCCTACGCCGTTTTGGCCGAACTCAGCCATCGCTGCCCGTTGCAGTGCCCCTATTGCTCGAACCCGCTCGAGCTCGAACGCGCCAGCGGCGAATGTACGACCGGCGAATGGCGCCGCGTCATGGACGAGGCGGTCGATCTCGGCGTGCTGCACGTCCACTTTTCGGGCGGCGAACCCACCGTGCGCAAGGACCTCGAGCAGCTGGTGGAGCACGCGGCAAAGGTCGGGCTCTACAGCAACCTCATCACTTCCGCGGTGCTGTTGAGCGAAGCGCGCGTGAAGCGCCTCGCCGATTGCGGCCTCGACCACGTACAGATCAGCTTCCAGGATTCGACCGCCGAGCTCGGCGACCGGGTGGCCGGCTATCGCGGCGCGTTCGAGAAGAAGAAACAGGCCGCGCGCTGGGTGCGCGCGGCCGGCCTGCCGCTGACCGTCAACGCCGTCATGCATCGGCAGAACCTGCACCATCTGGAAGACACGATCGCCATGGCGGTAGCGCTCGGCGCCGAGCGCATCGAGGTGGCGCAGGTGCAGTATTACGCTTGGGCGCTGCGCAACCGCGCCGCCTTCCTGCCGACGCGCGAGCAACTCGACGAAGCGGTGCGCATCGTCGAGGAGGCGCGCGTGCGCCTGAAGGGCGTGTTGACGTTCGATTTCGTCGTGCCGGATTACTACGCGAAGCGCCCGAAATCCTGCATGGGCGGCTGGGGGCGGCAGTTCATCAACATCTCGCCGTCCGGCAAGGTCCTGCCGTGCCACGCGGCGGAAGTCATCCCCGGCATCCGCTACGAATCGATCCGCGAGAAATCGCTCGCCGATATCTGGGAAAATTCCGAGAGCTTCAATCGCTTCCGCGGCACGTCGTGGATGCCCGAACCGTGCCGCAGCTGCGACCGCCGCGAGATCGACTGGGGCGGCTGCCGCTGCCAAGCCTACATGCTTGCCGGCGACGCGGCGCGCACCGATCCCGCCTGCGCCCTGGCGCCCGACCGCGCCGCGCTTGAAGAACCGCTGCGCGAAGCGCACGCCGAAGCGCCCGAATTCGTCTATCGCCGTTACGGCGGCGCGGCGGGAGCGGCGTGACGAAGGCGCCGGCGCCGATCGACGGCGCCGAAACCCGCGCCTACTGGATCGATCGCGCGCGCATATGGACCCGCTGGGCGCTCGAGATCGAACGCATGACCGGGCGTTTCAACGCGCCGTTCATCGAGGCGGCGGGCGTCGGGGCGGGAATGCGCGTGCTCGACCTGGCGTCGGGCGCCGGTCAGCCCGCGCTGTCGATCGCCCGCGAAGTCGGCGCGGATGGGCGGGTGATCGCCACCGATGCGGTGCGCGAGATGGTCAGCTACATGCGGGGCCGCTTCAGGAGCCTCGGCGTCCCCGGTCTGAGCTGCGAACGCGCCGACATGGAGGCACTGCCTTACGAAGACGAAGCGTTCGACCGGGTTACGTGCCGCTTCGGCATCATGTTCGCGGCCGATCCGGACGCGGCGCTGCGCGAGGCGCTGCGCGTTCTGAAACCCGGCGGGCGCGGCGCGTGGATGGTCTGGGGGCCGCTGGAAGACACCACCGTTTTCGCCGTTCTGCACCGCGAGGTCCGGGCGTTTCTCGACCTGCCGCCCAACCCCGCGCTGCCGCAGTTCCGCTTCGGGGAGGCCGGGCTGCTTGCCGGCGCGCTCGAACGCGCGGGCTTCGCCGCCGTGGAAGAGCGCGAACGCCGCTTCGACGGCGCGCCGCCGGCGGGCGCCGATTTCTGGCGCCCGAATCTCGAAATGGCGTTTGCCGACGAACTCGGGACGCTCGACATCGATCGCCGCGACGCCTTGGCCGCGCGCCTCTACAAGGCGTTCGACGCCCATCTTGCCGACGGCCGCTACCGGATACAGGCGCATATCCGCATCGGAACCGGCGACAAGCCGGCGTAGGCGCCCTTGCGCCGAAGGCGCGAACTTCCTGGGCGCGCGGGCGTCCCTGCCCGCACGTCGCCAACGCCACGAACGCCGCCGGGAAGGGCGCAAACGCCGCGCCCTCCCCGGCAACGCCGCGCCCCGCGGAAACGTGTGGGCGGGACGCCCGCGCACATGGGATAATTCCGGTCGGCCGCTCTCCCGGGTCTATCATGCGGGGCTGCGCGCGCAGGGTTGTGCGCCCCACTCACGGACCCAACAGGGAGAGCGACCATGGCGGAGTATGTCGGTTTCGACGTGTCGAAGGAAGAGACGGCGTTTTGCGTCAAGAACGATGCGGGTGCGACGGTTGTCGCGGGCAAGGTTGCGACGGATCCGGCGGCGTTGTTTGCGGCGGTGCGCGAGCACTGCCCGTCGCCGGCGCGCGTGGTCATGGAGACGGGGACGTATTCGGGCTGGCTGGCGCGCGAGATGGAGGCGTTGGGGCAGGCCGTGGATGTGGTGGACGCTCGGCGCGTTCACGCGGTGCTTCGCCTTCAGACGAACAAGACGGATGCGAAGGACGCGGCGTTGCTGGCGGATATCGCGCGCACGAAGTTCTGCCCCCCGGTTTCGGTGAAGCGGGCTTGGGACGCGAATACGCAGGCGCTGTTGCGCGCGCGGGGGCTTATGGTGCGCCAGCGCCGCGACGCGGAGAACACGGTCCGGGGCATCCTGGGTTCGGCGGGGATTCGGCTTTCGAAGGGTTCGGGCCGGTTTTCGGCGCGGGTTCGCGAGGCGGTCATGGATACGCCGCTGCAGGAAGCGGTGGAGCCGTTGCTGGTTTCGCTGGCGCAGACGCTGCATTCGCTCAAGGCGCTCACCAGGCAGGTGGAGGCGCGGGCGCGGGCCAGCAAGGCCTGCCGGCTGTCGATGACGGCTCCGGCCGTGGGGCCGATGACGGCTGTGGCGCTGGTTGCGAACCTGGGCGATGCGGCGCGGTTTGCCGATTCGCGATCTGTGGGCGCGTATGTGGGGCTTGTGCCGCGTCGGCGTCAATCGGGGGAGATGGACTGGACGGGGCGCATATCGCGCCACGGCGATCCCGGCGTGCGGTCGCTGCTGTACGAGTGCGCGGCTTGCCTGCTGACGCGGGTCAAGCGCGGTCATCCGCTCAAGGACTGGGCGCGGCGGTTGCGCAAGCGAAGCGGTTTCAAGAAGGCGTGCGTGGCCTTGGCGCGGCGGCTGGCGGTCATCCTGCATCGCATGCTGGCGAGCGGCGAGCCCTTCCGCTGGCCGGACGCGGCGGAAGCGGCGTAGGCCGCCGGCGCCGCGCCGGGCAGGCAAGGGGCAGCGCGCGTGACAGCGCCCGCCACGCCCGCACGGCGCGGGTTGCGCGTTCGGGGCGCGCGGCGGCGGCGCTGCGCTGCGTTTCTCGGTGGACTACACGCAGCGCCGCCGCCGCGCGCCCCGAACGCGCCCGGAGGCAGCTGAACAACGAACAGGAGACAACACGGTTCCGCTTCGGCGGAAAGCCCCGTCCCCGCCGGGACGGTAGCGGAGGCGATCCCGCTGCCTGGAATGCAAGTCGGACCGCGCCCCCGCCCGAAAGGGCAAGGCCGGTCCGGGAGTGCGACGCGCACATTGGGACGCCAACGCCGACGAACGCCATCATGAAGCGCGCCACTCGAAAGCACGGCGATGACTTCGCAGACAACCATGCTCCCGGCGGAACGGAAGGCAGCGAACGGACCCGGAGGAGGGTTGACCGAGTAGCCGGAATTAGACAACCCAGGAAGCGCGCCCGTAATCAGAAGCGGACGGTCAGTGTGGCGCTGCCGGTGAAGTCGCGGTTGCCGTGGCGGGCGGCGGCGTAGTTGGCGTTGGCGCGGAGGGCTATGCGGCCGTCGGCCCATTCGTGGGCGGCGCCCAGGCCCAAGCGGGCCCATGTCGCTTCCGCTTCGGCTTCGAAGGGGCGGTCTGCCGCCGTGGTTTCCATTGCGCCGGACAGTTCGCGCTCCAGGTCCAGCGTTGCGAACATGGCGCCGGCGGCGCCGCCGGGGAGGGCGGCGGACTCGGCGCGCACGCCGGCGCGGGCCGTTATGCGCCGGCCCGCGTCAAGCGATACGCGCTCGTTCACGGAATCCGTGAACGACGACATCTCCACCATCGACCAATCGGCGCCCGCGCGCGGGGTCAGCGTCACGCGGCCCAGCTCGAGCCGCCGCCCGATCTCCACGCCGGCGGCGTAGCCGCGGCCCGACAAGTCCCGCGCAAGGGCGCCCTCGAGCGCCGCGTCCGAATCGAGGTCGGCCTCGTACAGCGTCGCCGCGGCCTGAGCGCTCACATAGATATTCTCGGCGGGCAGCCATGCGCCGGATATGCGCGCGCCCGTGCCGGTTATCTCGACACGGCCGCCGCCCGCCTCGGTGTCCGCGTTCGTGTCCACATCGGCGCGGCCGCGCACATGATGGACGGAGATCGCGAATACGCCGCGCTCGCCCGCCGCGCCCTCTATCCCCGCTTCGAAGCCGAAGCGGCGGTAGTCGTGATGCGCCTGCGCGACAGACGACGCCGGGTGGCGGTCGCCGCCGGCGGCGTCGAGGCGCGCGAACGCGCCGCGCGGCGCGCCCGCGGCGGCGAGACGGTCGCCGTGGGCGGGCAGCGCGTTCAGCGCCAGCAGCACCGAAGGCAGAGCTTCGTACACGCGGTGGCGCGGCGCCGGCCCGACCTCGATGCGGCCGTCGGCGGTTATCCTGAGCTCCATGTCGGCGCGGCCCTCGCGCTTGAGGACGACGGCGCCGCCGCTGCTGTCGATGCGCCCGCCGCCGATGCGCTGCGCGGCCTCCTCGTCCGATTCGCCCGCGGCGGCCGTTATCGTCACCCTCTCGGCGACGATGTCGTCATCCTCGATGCGTCCGTTGGCGCCCACCGTCACCGCGCCGCGGGGCACCTCGACGCTCTGCACCGCGCCGTTCACCTCGACCGTGCTGCCGGTCCCCGCCAGCGCGACCCTGCCGTCGATTTCGCCGCCCGCACCGACCGTCACGGTCGAGGCCGCGGCGGCGTCGCGCGCCTCCACGGCGCCCTGCACCGCGCCATCGACCGTCATGTCCAAGGCGCCGGTTTCGGCGACGACCGCCACGCGGCGGCCTTGCGCGTCTTCCGCGCCCACGAGTTCGCCTGTGCCGGGGATCGTCACCTTGCTGCCCGCGGGCACATCCAGCGTTCCCTCCGCGCGCCCGGCCACGAAAATGGACTCCACGCCCTCGACATTTCCCTTGAAGACACCGCTGGGCTGCACCGTCAGCCGATGCACGCCTCCGCCGCCGCCGATGACGTCGCCCGTCAGCGCGTTCGCGACCGTAACCGCAAGGTCTCCGGGGCCGGCGTCGGAAACGCTGCCCATGACGACGCCGTTCACCGACACCGTCAGGTCCCCGTCGGCGCTATGCGCCGCCCGCCCGTCGAGGCCCGTTATCCGCCCCCCGGAACCCACATCGATCGTGCCGCCGCGGCCGAACCGAACGCTCGCGGCCGAGCCATCGACCGTCACCGTGCTGGCCGCGAGGTGGATGAGACCCTCGACCGAGCCGCCGGATTTCACATGAACGTCATGCTCGCCGCCGCCGAGGCCGAATATCCCGCCCTCGACGGTTCCGCTCACATCTACTTTCAGGTCGCCGTCGCCCTCGCCGCGGATATCGCCGGTCACGGTCGCCATCGCCGCCACGTCCACCGACAAGTCGCCCGCCGCGCCGCGGATCGCCTCGCGACCGCCGCCTTCCGTCTCGACGCCGGCAATGCTCCCCGTCGCCGCGACCGTTACCGAACCGCCATTGTCGTAAAGCACGCGCCCAACGCGGCCCGCAATCGTCATCGCGCTTGCCGGAAGATGCACGGTCCCCGTCACCGCGCCGCCGGCCATCACCGCAACGGCGTGCGAACCCGCGCCCATGCCGCGAATGCCGCCGGTAACCGTCCCTGTCACCGTCGCGGTCAAATCCCCCGCGCCGCGCTCCTCGATGTCGCCCGTCATGCGGCCCGCCACCGACGCGACCAGGTCGCCGGCCTCCAGATCGACGATATCGCCCGTCACCATGCCGCCGGACGCGACCGTGACCTCGTGCTTGCCGGCGCCCTTGCCGTGGATGGCGCCCGTCACCGCGCCGCTCACATTCACGGTCATGGCCCCCGCCCCGCGCCCCTCGATGCGGCCCGCGACCGCGCCGCCGGACGCGACCGACACCGTCAGGTCCCCCGCGTCGGCGCGAATCGCCTCGCCGCCGACGCCGGCGATGCGGCCCGTCGCCGCAACCGTCAACGCGCCGCCGTTGTCGAACAGAACGCGCCCCGCCGCGCCGCGGATCGTCGTCCCGCTCTTCGGGTTATGCACCGTGCCCAACACCCGCGCCTTCTCAGCGATCTCGATGGTATGCACGCCGCCGCCGCGACCGAATATCTCCCCGTTAATCGTGCCGGTCTCCGACACCGTCACCGTCAGGTCGCCATCGCCGCGCGCCTCAATATTGCCCGTGACCGTGCCGTGGACGGTCACCGCCAAATCGCCCGCGTCGCCGCGTATCGCCTCCTTCGTTCCATCGATATCGAGGCCCGTAATCTCGCCGCTGGCGTTGACCGTTACCGCGCCTCCGTTGTCGTAGTGGACGCGCCCGACAGCGCCCGAGACCGTCAGCGCCGCGCCCGCGGGCAGGCGCACCGTTCCGGCAACGGCGCCCGACGACGCCACCGTAACCGTGTGTTCGCCGGCGCCTTCGCCGACAACGCCGCCCGTGACCGTTCCGGCGACCGTGACGTCCAGGTCGCCCGCGCCGCGTTCGGCGATATCGCCCGTCAACGCGCCGGCGACGTCGACCTCGAGATTGCCGGCGCCGCGGCCCTCGACGAGGCCCGTGACCGCGCCGTTGGCCGCGACCGTGACGTCGAGGTTGCCCGCGTCGGCGCGAATCGCCTCGGTCGTTCCATCGTTATCGACGCCCGTTACGGCGCCGCCGCCGGCGACCGTCACCGTCCCGCCGTTGTCGTAGAGAATGCGCCCGACACTGCCGCCCACGGTCATCGGACTCGCGGGGTTGCGTATCGTGCCCGTCACGACGCCGCCGGCCATGACGTTCGCCGTCAACGCGCCGTCGCCGGAGGGGCGAAGACCGCCCTCGATCCGGCCTGCTACCGTGACGGAAAGATCGCCCGACGCGGCGCGAATCGTCTCGGTCGCGCCGTCGATCGCGATGCCCGTAATCGCGCCGCCCCTGGCGACCGTAACCGTCCCCCCGCCAGCATAGAGAATACGCCCGACGCTGCCGCCCACGGTCATCGGACTCGCGGGGTTGTGTATCGTGCCCGTCACGACGCCGCCGGCATTAACGGTCGCCGACAGCGTCCCGCCCGATTCGATGTCGCCTTCGACGCGGCCCTCGTCGTTCACCGTGACCGTCAGCGCGCCGGCCGTGCTCTCCGCCGCGACGCCCTCGACGCCGGTCAACTTCGCGCCGCCGGCCACCGTCACCGCTCCGCCCGAAGCATAGAGAACGCGCCCGACGCTGCCCGAAACCGTGAACGAAGCCTGTGGGTCGTGTATCGTCCCCGTAACCACGCCGCCGGCATCGATGGTCGCCGACAGCGTCCCGCCCGATTTGACATCGCCCTCGACGCGGCCCTCGTCGTTCACCGTGACCGTCAGCGCGCCCCCCGAGTCCGTGCTCTCGGCGGCCACGCCCTCGACCCCCGTCAGCGTTCCGCCCCCGGACACCGTTACCGTCCCGCCGCTGCTGCCGGTGTAAAGAATGCGCCCGATGCGCGCCCCGCTCCCGACCGTGAACGACGCCTGCGGGTCCTCTATCGTCCCCGTCACGACGCCGCCGTCGTCGACGGTAACCATCAGCGTCCCGCCCGACTCGATGTCGGCCTCGACGCGGCCCCGGTTTTGGACCGTGACCGTCAGCGCCCCCGCCGTGCTCTCGATGGCCGTGCCGGAGACGCCGGTCAGCTTCGCGCCCCCGGCAACCGTTACCGTACCGCCCGAGGCGTAGAGAACGCGCCCGACGCTGCCCGAAACCGTGAACGACGCCTGCGGGTCGTGTATCGTCCCCGTAACCACGCCGCCGGCCTCGACGGTCGCCATTAGCGTCCCGCCCGATTTGACGTCGCCCTCGACGCGCCCTTCGTCCCGGACAGTGACGGTCAGCGCGCCGGCCGTGCTTTCGGCGGCCACGCCCTCGACGCCGGTCAGTGTCCCGCCGCCGGCGACCGTTACCGTCCCGCCCGAGGCATACAGAACGCGCCCGACGCTGCCCGAAACCGTGAACGACCCCTGCGGGTTGTGTATCGTGCCTGTCACGACGCCGCCGGCATTGACGGTCGCCGACAGCGTCCCGCCCGATTTGACATCGCCCTCGACGCGGATCCCGTCGTTCACCGTGACCGTCAGCGCGCCCGCCGCGCTCTCGATGGCCACGCCCTCGACGCCGGTCAGCGTTCCGCTCCCGGACACCGTCACCGTCCCGCCGCTGGAGTAAAGAATGCGCCCGATGCTGCCCGCGACCGCAAGCGCGGTTTGCGGGTTGTGTATCGTGCCTGTCACGACGCCGCCGGCCATGACGTTCGCCGTCAACGAGCCGCCGCCATCGACGCGGATATCGCCCGTGACCGTGCCCGAAACGGCGGTCGTCAGAGCGCCGCCGCCGTCGCCGAGGATGGCGACGCCCGACGTTGCGCTCACTTCGCCGCCCGCGCCCACCGTAACCGCGCCGCCGCCGAACATATGTACGCCCGCGCCGGTCCCGCCCATCGCCCGTCCGTTCACGGTCACGCTCTGGGCGCGGAGGCCTCCCGTCCCGGCGCCCGCGCCGCGGACGTGGAGCCCGTGCGCGCCGCCCGTCACCCGCGCGCCGGCGGAAACCGTCACCGCGATCTTGCCGTTGCTGTCGTGCGGAACCGCGTAAAGCGCCTCCACGCCGTTCCCCTCGGCGTCAATGGAGCCGCCTGTGATGTCCACCTGGATATCGCCGGCGTTGTAGGTCGCCGCGTGTTGCCGGACTGTGTTCTTCCACGCCGCCGTGTAGGTCGCGCCGGTCAGGGCGGTCAGCGCCGTCTCCAGCCCGCTGCTGTCGCCCGTCAACACGGCCGTTAGCGCCGCGCGCTCCTCCGTCGAGAGCGCGTTGCCGGCGCGGACGTGATCGACGATCGCGGTGTGGGAGAGCGCGTAGGCGCGCACGCCCGCGCGCGAAAGCCCCAGTATTTCCTCCGCCGCCGCGTGCGCCAGCGGGCCGTTGCCGGTCGCCGCGGCGGTCGCCGCGGCGCGCTTGCGCCGGAGATCCTCCGCCTCCGCCTTCCAGGCGTCGTCGTAAGAAGCCGGAAGCGCCGCCAGCGCCGTCGTCAGCGCGCTCGAATCGTTATCCGTTATCGCCGTAAGCACGGCCTGCTCGGCGGTCGACAGCGTCCCGTCTTCGCCCGTAATCCTGGCCCGGATGAAGGCCTCCGTCACCGGCGCGCCGACCGTGATGTCTCCGCTCGATGTCACGTGGATCATCGGCGTCGTCCGCGCCGCGTCGTCCGTCGGCGACGGCGGAGTGGCGCCCATCGTGTGGCCGCTTGATCGCCGCGCCCACGCGAGAACGCCGACATCCCGCGCCTCGACCGCGCCCCCATGCGCGAAGACGAGGCGCCCCGTCGCGCTCGCGTCCTGCGTCAGGCGCGCATCCATTCCGACGGCGAACGGCGCCGCGATCGTCGCCCCCGCGCTCGTCATCGCGTCAACGGAGCCGAGGTTTACGGTGAGCGCGGAAAGGCCGTGGGAGCCCAGCCCCTCCGACACGATGGAGCCGCCCGTCATGCGGAAGGAAGCCGTCTGCCCGGTCGCGAATACGGGCAAGTGGAAGTAGACGCCGCGGCTATTGTCGGCCTCCGTCACGATGGAGCCGCCCGTCATGCGGAAGGAGGCGTCGCGGCTCCCGCTGCTACTCGTCAACCAAACCCCGGACGAGCCGCTTCCCCGCGTGCGAACCGAGCCGCCTTCGATGACGGCGGTCATGGCGGCCGCCGCCGCCGCGTTGTTGTTGGATCGGAGAAAGAAGCCGGCGCTGTCTGCCCCCGTCGCCTCGACCGAGCCGCCCTCCATGCGGATGGAGAGCTCGTCGCCAAGCCCGTTGCTGACGACGCCGACGCCGAATTGTGCATTCTGCGTCTGCCTGATCGTGGCGTCGCCGGAGACGGCGATGCGGCCATTGCCCGTCCCGCCGTTTCTGTTGATGTTGAGACGGCCGGAGAGGGAGCCTCCGCTCATGCCGATAGAGACATTGCCCGTCGCCGTGTTGCCGGTGGTGATGAAGACATCATTGGTGAGGGAGCCGCCCGACACCTCGATGGAGGCGGCGCCCGACCCGCGTCTTTCGGCCAAAATGCTGTTGCCGCCCGACCCGGCGAGGGCGCCGGCCTTCATGCGGACGGTAATGTCGCCGGAGCCGCGGTGGTCGGCATGGATGCGCGGGATGTTGACGCTTCCCGGATCGACGACGATGTGGGCGTTGCTGCCAGCGACTTCGGTGCAGGAGATGCTCGTGCTGCCGGTGTGCGCGCCGCCCCGGCACGCGTCTTGCGCCGCCGCCTCCCCGGCCCACAAGACGAGCGCGAGCAGCAGCCCCGGCGCAAGCGCCCGGACGCTCATGGCGCGCCCCTCCCGCGCGGGGGGGGGGATTATTTGCGTGCCGTTATGCGCCGGCGCGGGCGCAAACCCTCGGTACGGACGGGGCATTGTCATGACGGAGCGCTCCTCGGCGGAAATGGGTGCCACGCGGATGTCGCCAATATACCACACGCGGCGCGCGGGCGCAAACGCCTCGGGGCGCGGCGCGCTTCCCGGGTGCGTGGGCGTCTCGCCCGCGCGTCTCGACGATCATTGACGCTGGTGGGCGGGGCGCGATGACCGCGCCTTCCCCGGCGGCATCGCGACGCGCGGGAACGTGCGGTTGCGAAGCTGCGCGGCTTGGCGCTCGCGCCTTCCCGGCAATGCCGCGGCGCGCGGGAACGTACGGGCGAGACGCCCGCGCACCCAGGCCCCGCCTTCGGCGGGGTTGCGCCTCTCCCGGCGGGCGCCGTTGCGGGGCATTGCGGGGATCCGCGGGGCTCGACAGCTCCGAATCATCGGCGGGAGGGGCGCAATGACTGCGCCCTTCCCGGCAATGCCGCGGCGCGCGGGAACGTGCAGGCAGGATGCCCGCGGTCCCGGGCCCCGCCTTCGGCGGGGTTGCGCCTTTCCCGGCGGGCGCCGCGCGGGTCGCCAACGCGCGGGCGAGACGCCCGCGCACCCAGGAAGCGCGCGGTCAGTGGCGGCGGGCGATCTCCTTGGCGCGCGCCAGAAACTCGGCGGCGCTCGCGCATACGATCACCGCGTCGCCGACCTCCTCGAGCCGGTCCGGATCGTCCACGCCCGCTACCGCGGCCGCCAGACGCGAAGCCGCCGCCGCCCCGAACTTGCGGCCCGCCTGCCGCGCCAGAAGCGCACGCTCGCGCTCAAGGCCGCGCGCTACGCCACGCTCAAGCCCACGCGCCTCGCCGCGCTCCAAGCCGCGCGCCTCGCCAAGCTCCAGACCGCGCGCCTCGCCAAGCTCAAGACCCCGCGCCTCGCCAAGCGCCTCGCTGCGCGCCTCGCGCTCGGCAAGCAAACTGTCGAGCCGTTCCGCAAACAACGATTCCATAGCCCCCAAATCCTCCAAGTCCCCGACCTGCCTCAAACGCGCCGCCAGCGCGCCGTCCGAAGCCCCGAACCGGTTCGCCTCAAGCATGTGCCGAAGCGTCGCCCCGAAAGCACGGCGCAAACTCGCATGCTCCGGACCCGAAAGCAACCGACGCAACGCCGAGACAACCGCCGGCACAGACTCCGGATCGCCGTGCTCAAGCGCGAAACGCGCCGACACAACGTTGCCCGCGGGCAAATCCTCCGGACGCAGACGATGAACATCGAGCAGCAGGTAACCCTGCCGGGGCTGAAAACGCTCCAGCGCAGCCCCCGCGGGCGCTATCTCGTCGCGAACCTCCCGCGACGCAGACCAACGCGCACGACCGTTGTAAACGACAATCGGCAAAACCGGCGGAAGCGGACCCGCGCGCCGGTTCTGCCGGTCGTCCCGGCGAAGCCGCGAATACAACTGAGCCGTGTACGCATACACGCGCACCGCCATGTCCAGGTCGACCTGCGACTGAAACTCGAGCATGACCAGCAGATACACCCAGCCGGTCGTGCCGTCGGCGGCGCGGTAGCGCAGCCGCCACACGCGGTCGCCCCGCGTCTGCCGCAGATCCTCGTCCACGTACTCCGCCGGCGCCGGTTCGAGGCTGGCGAGGTCGAGGCGGGAGACATCGAACTCCGGGCCCATCGCTTGCCGCATGAACCCTCCGAGCAGGTCGGCGATCGCCCGCTCATGCTCGAAAAACAGTTTAAAGCTCGCATCGTGTATCTCGCGCATGGCGGCCATTATAGCACATGGCGCCGAACGAAGGCGCCCCCGGGGATCGCCGGCATCGCGCGGGGCGCCGACGTGCGGGCGGGACGCCCGCACACCCAGAAAGCGCGCCCGAGCAGGCAGAGACGCCGTTGCGGGGATCCGCGGGGCTCGACAGCTCCGAATCATTGGCGGGAGGGGCGTAACGACCGCGCCCTTCCCGGCAACGCCGCGGCGGGCGGGAACGTGCGGGCTGGAAGCCCGCGGTCCCGGGCCCCGCCTTCGGCGGGGTTGCGCCTTCCCCGGCGAGCGCCGCGCGGGTCGCCAACGTGCGGGCGAGACCCCCGCGCACCCAGGAAGCGCGCCCGAGCGGGCGGGGCGCCGTTGCGGGGATCCGCGGGGCTCGACAGCTCCGAATCATTGGCGGGAGGGGCGTAACGACCGCGCCCTTCCCGACAACGCCGCGGCGCGCGGGAACGTGCGGGCAGGATGCCCGCGGTCCCGGGCCCCGCCTTCGGCGGGGTTGCGCCTTCCCCGGCGGGCGCCGCGCGGGTCGTCAACGTGCGGGCGAGACCCCCGCGCACCCAGGAAGCGCACCCGAGCGGGCGGGGCATTGCGGGGATCCGCGGGGCTCGACAGCTCCGAATCATTGGCGGGAGGGGCGCAACGACCGCGCCCTTCCCGGCAATGCCGCGCCTTGCGGGAACGTGCGGGCAGGATGCCCGCGGTCCCGGGCCCCGCCTTCGGCGGGGTTGCGCCTCCCCCGGCGGGCGCCGCGCGGGTCGCCAACGTGCGGGCGAGACGCCCGCGCACCCAAGAAGCGCGCGCGGGCGCCATTGCGGGGCATTGCGGGGATCCGCGGGGCTCGGGGCTGTCGAGACGCCCGCGGTCCCGGGAAGCGCGCGCCGCCCGCAAACGCGCCGCAGGCGCGGACCGCCCGGGTGCGCGGGCGTCTCGCCCGCACGTCTCGACAGTTCCGATCGTTGGCGGGAGGGGCGCAATGACTGCGCCCTTCCCGGCAATGCCGCGCCTTGCGGGAACGTGCGGGCAGGATGCCCACGGTCCCGGGCCCCGCCTTCGGCGGGGTTGCGCCTTCCCCGGCGAGCGCCGCGCGGGGCGGCGACGTGCGGGCGAGACCCCCGCGCACCCAGGAAGCGCGCCCGAGCGGGCGGGGCGCCGCGCGGGGCATTGCGGGGATCCGCGGGGCTCGACAGCTCCGAATCATTGGCGGGAGGGGCGTAACGACCGCGCCCTTCCCGGCAATGCCGCGGCGGGCGGGAACGTGCGGGCAGGATGCCCGCGGTCCCGGGCCCCGCCTTCGGCGGGGTTGCGCCTTCCCCGGCGGGCGCCGCGCGGGTCGCCAACGTGCGGGCGAGACGCCCGCGCACCCAGGAAGCGCGCGGTCAGTGGCGGCGGGCGATCTCCTCGGCGCGCGCCAGCAGCGCGTCGCCGCTCGCGCACACGATCACCGCGTCGCCCACCTCCTCGAGCCGGTCCGGATCGTCCACGCCCGCGACCGCGGCCGCCAAGCGCGAAGCCGTGTCCGCCCCGAACTTGCGGTCCGCAAGCCGCGCCAGAAGCGCACGCTCGCGCTCAAGACCCCGCGCCCGTTCGCGCGATGCGCCTCGCTCAAGCCCACGCGCCTCGCCGCGCTCCAAACCGCGCGCCTCGCCAAGCTCAAGGCCGCGCGCCTCGCCGCGCGCCTCGCTGCGCGCCTCGCGCTCGGCAAGCAAACTGTCGAGCCGTTCCGCAAACAACGATTCCATGGCCCCCAAATCCTCCAAATCCCCGACCCGCCTCAAACGCGCAGCCAGCGCGCCGTCCGAAGCCCCGAACCGGTTCGCCTCCAGCATGTGCCGAAGCGTCGCCCCGAACGCACGGCGCAAACTCGCATGCTCCGGACCCGAAAGCAACCGACGCAACGCCGAGACAACCGCCGGCACAGACTCCGGATCGCCGTGCTCAAGCGCGAAGCGCGCCGACACAACGTTGCCCGCAGGCAAATCCTCCGGACGCAGACGATGAACATCGAGCAGCAGGTAACCCTGCCGGGGCTGAAAACGCTCAAGCGCAGCCCCCGCAGGCGCTATCTCGTCGCGAACCTCCCGCGACGCAGACCAACGCGCACGACCGTTGTAAACGACAATCGGCAAAACCGGCGGAAGCGGTCCCGCGCGCCGGTTCTTCCGGTCGTCCCGGCGAAGCCGCGAATACAACTGAGCCGTGTACGCATACACGCGCACCGCCATGTCCAGGTCGACCTGCGACTGAAACTCGAGCATGACCAGCAGATACACCCAGCCGGTCGCGCCGTCGGCGGCGCGGTAGCGCAGCCGCCACACGCGGTCGCCCCGCGTCTGCCGCAGATTCTCGTCCACGTACTCCGCCGGCGCCGGTTCGAGGCTGGCGAGGTCGAGGCGCGAGACATCGAACTCCGGGCCCATTGCCTGCCGCATGAAACCCCCGAGCAGGTCGGCGACCGCCCGCTGATGCTCGAAAAACAGTTTAAAGCTTGCATCGTGTATTTCGCGCATGACGGCCATTATAGCACATGGCGCCGAACGAAGGCGCCCCCGGGGATCGCCGGCATCGCGCGGGGCGCCGACGTGCGGGCGGGACGCCCGCGCACCCAGAAAGCGCGCCGCGCCCTTCCCGGCGACGCCGCGGCGGGGGGAAACGTGCGGGCGAGACGCCCGCGCACCCAGGCCCCGCCTTCGGCGGGGTTGCGCCTCTCCCGGCGGGCGCCGCGCGGGTCGCCGACGTGCGGGCGGGGACGCCCGCGCACCCAGGAAGCGCGCCGTTGCCGGGCATTGCGGGGATCCGCGGGACTCTGCGGGGCTCGCGCGGTTGCGGAGCTGCGCTGCCTGGCGCTCGCGCCTTCCCGCCGACGCCGCGGCGGGCGGGAACGTGCGGGCTGGAAGCCCGCGGTCCCGGGCCCCGCCTTCGGCGGGGTTGCGCCTCTCCCGGCGGGCGGCGCGCGGGTCGGCAACGTGCGGGCGGGGACGCCCGCGCACCCAGGAAGCTCGCGCGGGCGCCGTTGCGGGGCATTGCGGGGATCCGCAGGGCTCGGGGCTTGGCGCTCGCGCCTTCCCGGCAATGCCGCGGCGGGCGGGAACGTGCGGGCAGGATGCCCGCGGTCCCGGGCCCCGCCTTCGGCGGGGTTGCGCCTTTCCCGGCGGGCGCCGCGCGGGTCGGCAACGTGCGGGCGGGGACGCCCGCGCACCCGGGAAGCTCGCGCGGGCGCCGTTGCGGGGCATTGCGGGGATCCGCGGGGCTCGGGGCCTGGCGCCCGCGCCTTCCCGGCAATGCCGCGGCGGGCGGGAACGTGCGGGCAGGATGCCCGCGGTCCCGGGCCCCGCCTTCGGCGGGGTTGCGCCTTCCCCGGCGGGCGCCGCGCGGGGCGGGAAGTCCGCGCCTTCGGCGCGGCGGCGCCCGAAGCCGCCAAGCGAAAAATGCGGCCCATGTACATACGATTTTTCCGATTGAGCCATTGAAATCCGCTCAGCCTCGATGAGCCGGGATCGGTCCGGCCGGGCGTTACTGGTTCATGGACTGGAAGAAGTCGGCGTTGGATTTCGAGCCCTTGAGTTTTTCCAGCAGGAACTCCATGGCGTCGCTTACGCCCATCGGCGTGAGGATGCGGCGGAGTACCCACATTTTCGACAGTTCGCCCTTGTCGGCCAGCAGCTCCTCCTTGCGCGTTCCGGATTTGCCGATATCGATGGCGGGGAAGGTGCGCTTGTCGGCCAGTTTGCGGTCGAGGACGATTTCGGAATTGCCCGTGCCCTTGAATTCCTCGAAGATCACTTCGTCCATGCGCGAGCCCGTATCGATCAGCGCCGTGGCGATGATGGTGAGCGAGCCGCCCTGTTCGATATTGCGCGCGGCGCCGAAGAACCGCTTCGGGCGCTGCAAGGCGTTGGCGTCGACCCCGCCGGTAAGCACCTTGCCCGACGAGGGCGCCACCGTGTTGTAGGCGCGCGCCAGCCGCGTGATCGAATCGAGCAGAATCACCACGTCGCGCCCGTGCTCGGTGAGCCGCTTGGCTTTTTCGATCACCATCTCGGTCACCTGGACATGCCGCGTGGCCGGTTCGTCGAAGGTGGAGCTGATCACCTCGCCGCGCACCGACCGCTGCATGTCGGTCACTTCTTCCGGCCGTTCGTCGATCAGCAGCACGATCAGATAGGCCTCGGGGTAGTTCTCCGACAGGGAATGCGCGATATTTTGCAGGATCACGGTCTTGCCGGTGCGCGGCGAGGCGACGATCAGCGCGCGCTGGCCCATGCCCACGGGCGCGACCAGGTCGATAACGCGCGCGCTCATGTCCCTGATCGCCGGGTCGTCGATCTCGAGGCGCAGGCGGCGGTCGGGATACAGCGGCGTGAGGTTGTCGAAAATGACCTTGTGGCGGTTTTTTTCCGGCGCTTCGTAGTTGACCGCGTTGACCTTGAGCAGGGCGAAATAGCGCTCGCCGTTTTTGGGCTGGCGTATCTCGCCTTCCACCGTGTCGCCGGTGCGCAGCGCGAAGCGGCGTATCTGCGGCGGCGACACATAAATGTCGTCGGGGCCGGGAAGGTAGTTCGCCTCCGACGACCGCAGGAAGCCGAAGCCGTCCTGCAGGATTTCGAGCACGCCTTCGCCGAAGATCGCGTTGCCGCTTTCGGCGAGCTGCTTGAGGATGGCGAACTGGAGGTCTTGCTTGCGCAGCGTGCTGGCGTTTTCGACCCCGCACCCCTCGGCGTAGTCGAGCAGTTCGGTCGGGGTTTTCGCTTTCAGTTCTCTGAGATTCATGAGCTCTCGCCGGTTTCCGCGCCCGGACGGGCGAACAAGGGGGGAAGAGGGAGCGAAAGACGCGCGGCGGCGCCGGGGAGGCGCGGCGGCGCGAAGCAGGCAGGCCCCGGCGCAAAGCCCGCCGGGCGGCATGTTCTGTACCACGCCGCCGCCGCGCATGTCAACGTCCCGCGCGCAAGCGTTTTTCGGCGCGCCGGGGCGCGGGAACGCCGCCCGCCGCGGCGCGGCGCGCCGGGGCGCAACCGTGCTATGCTGGCGCCGCGCCGCAACGAAACGGAGGTTTCCATGCCCGTCGTCAACCGCATCGCCGCCTGGCGCGACGCCATGCAGGAGTGGCGCCGCGACATCCACGCCCATCCCGAGCTGGCCTACGAAGAAAAACGCACCGCCGCGCGCGTTGCCGGAATGCTGCGCGAGTTCGGCGTGGACGAAATCGTGGAAGGCGTCGGCAAAACCGGCGTGGTCGGCGTTCTGCGCAACGGCGCCGGGCCGAGCATCGGCCTGCGCGCCGACATGGACGCGCTGCCCATCCACGAGGAAACCGGCCTCCCCTACGCCTCGACCCACGAGGGCAAGATGCATGCCTGCGGCCACGACGGCCACACGGCCATGCTGCTCGGAGCCGCGCGCTATCTGTCGGAAACGCGCAACTTCGCCGGCACGGTGGTGCTGGTTTTCCAGCCCGCGGAAGAGGGTTTCGCCGGCGCCCGCGCGATGATCGACGACGGGCTGTTTCGCCGCTTTCCCGTCGATTCGATATACGGGGTGCATAACATGCCGGGCTTGCCGGCGGGCGCCATCGCGGTGTCGCCCGGGCCGGTCATGGCGGCGGCGGATTCGTTTTCCGCGACGGTCCGCGGCGCCGGCGGGCACGGCGCCATGCCGCATCTCTCCACCGATCCGGTGGTGGCGGCCGCGGCCGCGATAACGGCGCTGCAAAGCCTGGTGTCGCGCGAGACCGACCCGACGGCGACGCTTGTCGTTTCGGTCACGCGCATACGCGGCGGCGACGCTTTCAACGTCATCCCGGATTCGGTGACATTCGGCGGCACGGTGCGCTATTTCGACGCCGAGGTCGGGCGCAAGGCGCGCGAGCGCATGACGGCGCTGATCCAGGGCGTGGCCGCCGCCCACAACGCGACCGCGGAACTGACCTATGACGAAGGCTACCCGCCGACCCGCAACCATGAGGCGGAAACCGCGTTCGCGCGCGCGGTGGCCAGGGACATCGCCGGCGACGCGGTGCGCCAACAGGACCTGACAATGGGGTCGGAAGATTTCTCGTTCTTTCTCGAGGAGAAGCCGGGCGCCTACGCCTTCGTCGGCAACGGGGACCAGGAGGGCTGGACCACGGTGCATAACCCGAAATACGACTTCAACGACGATATCCTGCCCGTGGGCGCGAGTTTCCTCGCCCGGCTGGCGGAAACCGCGCTGGCCCGCCCCGGCGCCCGAGCCGCGCCCGCAACGCGCCGCGCGTAACTCTACGTAATACGTGGGCGCGCCGGACCGCATTCTGGTCGTCAAGCTCGGCGCGCTCGGCGACTGGGCGCTGGCGACCGGCGCGTTCGCCGCCATCCGCGCGCGCCACGCCGGCGCGCGAATCGCCTTGCTCACCCGGCCCGCTTACGCGGAGCTCGGCGCGCGCTGCGGCTGGTTCGACGAAGTGTGGGAAGATGCGCGGCCGGGCTGGCTGCGCCCGGCCGCGCTTTTGGCGTTCCGCCGCCGCCTCGCCGCGGCGCGGTTTGCGCGCGTGTACGATCTTCAGACTTCGCGCCGCACGGCGCGCTATTTCCGGCTGTTTCCGCGGCGCGCGCGCCCCGAGTGGTCGGGCGTCGCTCGCGGGTGTTCGCATCCCCACGCCGATTCGCGCCGCGCCGCCCTGCACGCGCTCGATCGCCATGCCGGGCAGCTCGCCGCGGCGGGGATTGCGCGCGTTCCGCCGCCGGATCTGTCGTGGCTCGACGGCGATGTCTCGAGGTTGGGGCTGCCCGCCCGGTTCGCGTTGTCGATACCCGGCTGTTCCGCGCGCCATCCCGAAAAGCGCTGGCCGGCGGCGCGTTACGCCGCGCTTGCGCGGGCGCTGGACGCGCGCGGCGTCGCGCCGGTTGTCATCGGCGGCGCGGCCGAGCGCGAGGCCATCGCCGAGATCGCCGCCGCCGCGCCCGCGACCGTGGATCTGTGCGGGCGAACCGGATACGGGCAGATCGCCGCGCTGGCGCGCCGCGCGATATGCGCGGTGGGCAACGACACCGGTCCTGCGCATATGGCCGCGATATGCGGCTGCCCGACGGTGGCCCTGTTCGGCGGCGCATCCGATCCCGCGCTCTCCGCCCCGCGCGGGGCGCATGTGCGCGTCGTGCGCCGGATACCGCTCTCCGGCCTGCCGGTCGCCGAAGTCGCGGCGCAGGTCCGCGCGCTGTCGTAAGCCGCGCGCCGCCGAGCCGAACCTCTCAACCGCCCGCACGTTTGCGCGCGGCGGGGCGTTGGCCGGGAAGCGCGCCTGCTGCGCCTCTCATGGCGGCCTTCGGCGCGGCGGGGACGCGCGGGCGAGACGCCCGCGGTCCCCGCAGTCCGCGCCTCCGGCGCAACGGCGCCCGGGTGTCTTACCCCCCGGCGCGCTGCGTTTCGGCGCTGCGTGTGCCCGCGGTGCCGACGCTGCTGACCGAGCTGACGCACGACGGCGCGGTGCCGGCCGTGAACGCCGAGCTCGCCGAGCTGCTCGTGTTGCCGCCGACCGCCGATTTCAGCGCCTCATCGGAGAGATCCCGGTTCGGATCGGGCGGAAGCGCGAAGTAGTACGTGTCCGCGGTGTTCTCGACGATCTTCACGTCCGTTTCGTCCGCGATTTCGATGCCGTGCTCGCCGAGCACTTCATGCACGTCCCGCTTCCCGTCTCCGCGCAGGGCGTCGGCGACCGCATGCATGGCGTTCATGTCGATATTCATCGTTCCGTCTCCCTTGGACCTTTCGCTGCGCCCGGCCTGTCCGGGCGGGCGCTTCATAGCACGGCGCGCCGCCTTTGTCAATAACGGGATTGTAATTGCACTACGCGCTGCTATGATCGTCCGGTTCAATTCGCTGCCGTTTCCCGCAAGGCGCCGCCGGTCGCCCTGCGGACGCGCGCGACGATAGCGTCCGCCGCGGCCTGAATATCCTCGTCGGTCAGCGTGCGTTCGCGCGGGTGGATGGCGACGGTTACCGCGAGCGATTTCTTTCCCTCCGCCACGCCCGCGCCGCGGTAGTCGTCGAACAGCGCGATTTCCGACAAGGCCAGCTTGCCCGGCAGTTTGCCCGACAACCCGCGGATCGTGCGCAACAGATCGTCCGCCGGCAGCGCGGCGTCGACGACGAAGGCGAAATCGCGCCGCACCGGCTGGAGCTCGCCGCCGGGCGCCGGCGGCCGCGCCTTGCCGGAGCCCGGCGGCAGGCGATCCAGGAACAGTTCGAACGCGGCGACGGGCCCCGCGGCGCCGAGCGCGGCGACCGCGCGCGGATGGAGCATCCCGAAATGCGCCACCGTGTTGCGCGGCCCGAGCCGCAGCGCTCCCGATTGACCGGGATGGAACCACTCCGGCCCCGGCGCGGCGGCGCGGAGGCTTTCCGCCGGGCCGCCGAGCGCATCCGCGAGCGCCAGCGCGTCGGCCTTGGCGTCGAAGGCGTCCGCCGCGCGCGGCGCGGCCAGCCAATTGCGCGGCCCGGTCGCGCCGCAGCGGATCCCCGCCGCCGCCGTACGCTGGTCGCCCGGCGCGTCGCCGGCATAGATCGGCCCCACCTCGAACAGGCCGAAATCCGCTTGTCCGTGCGCCCGGTTGCGCGCCGCCGCCGCCACGAGACCGGGCAGCAGGCTCGGCCGCATGTCGGTCAGCGCGCTGGCGATGGGGTTGGCGAGGCGGAGCGCGCCGGCGCCGCCGCCGAAGCGCCGCGCGTGTTCGGCTTCGATAAACGACCAGGTGACGCATTCGTGCAAACCGCGCGCGGCCAGCGCGCGCCGCGCCCGCCGCGCGCGCCGCTGCGCCGCATTCAGACCGGGGCGCGCTACCGCGCGCGCGCGCGGCAGCGGCTCGGCGGGCACGGCGTCGTAACCCACGACGCGGAGTATTTCCTCCACCAGATCGGCCTCGCCGTCGATGTCGTGGCGCCACGACGGCGCGCGGCACGAGAGCGTTTCGCCCCCGCCGCCCCGGGGCGCGAAGCCGAGCGCGTCCAGTATTTCCCGGCAGCGTTCGGGCGGAACGTCCAGCCCGCCGAGCGTGCGGACGCGCGACGGGCGGAACGCGATGCGCCGGTCGCGGCGCGGCGGCGCGCCCGCCGCGGCGAGGTCGCTCGCTTCGCCGCCGCACAGTTCCAGTATCAGCTGCGTTGCGCGTTCGGCGCCCTCGGCCGCCGCCTCGGCGTCCACGCCCCGTTCGAAGCGGTAGCGCGCGTCCGATTCGATCTTGAGCCGCCGGCCCGTCGCCGCGGTGCGCACGGGGTCGAAAACAGCCGATTCGAGAAATACGTCGACGGTCGATTCGGCGCAGCCCGTTCGCGCGCCGCCGATGACGCCCGCCAGCGCGATCGGCCCGCTTTCGTCGGCGATGACGGTCATCCCGCCGTCGAGCGCGTATGTCTTGCCGTCGAGCGCGTCCAGCGTTTCCCCTTCCCGCGCCAGCCGCGCGCATACGTTGCCGGTCAGCGCGCCGGCGTCGAAAGCGTGCAGCGGCCGCGCGCGCTCGAGCATGACCAGGTTCGTGATGTCCACGACCGCCGAGATGGGCCGCAGGCCCGCGGCGCGCAGGCGATTTCGAAGCCAGGCGGGGCTCGGCCCGTTGCGAACCCCCCGGATATGGCGCCCGACGAACAACGGGCAGGCGCCGGCGGTTTCCGCGTCGAATTCCAGCCCCACCGCCACCGGGCAGGGGCCGTATCCCGCGGCGGGCGGCGGCGGCGGCGCGTCGAGCCGCCCGGCCCCGGCGGCCGCCAGGTCGCGCGCGATGCCGAGAACGCCCAGGCAATCGCCGCGTTCGGGCGTCACCGCGATGTCGATAACGGGGTCGTCGAGGCCCGCCAGCGGCGCGAAGGGCGCGCCCGCGGGCGCGTCCGGCGGCAGTTCGATAATCCCTTCATGCGCGTCGGAAATGCCCATCTCGCGTTCGGAGCACAGCATGCCCATGCCGGCAACGCCGCGAATGGCGCGCTTCTCCAGCACCGCGCCCGTTCCGGGGATGCGCGCGCCGATGGGCGCGAAGACGCCTTTCATGCCCGCGCGCGCGTTCGGCGCGCCGCACACCACCTCCACCGTCTCCGCGCCGGTATCGACGCGGCAGACGCGCAGCCGGTCGGCGTTGGGGTGCGGCCGCGCCTCGAGGACGTGGCCGACGACGAACGGGGCGAGCGCGGCGCCGCGATCGACCGCCGATTCGACCTCGAGGCCGAGCGCGGTCAGCCGTTCGGCGATCTCGTCGAGGCCGGCGCCGGTTTCCAGGAACTCGCGCAGCCAGCCGAGAGTGAACTTCATGCGGTCACAACCGCGCGCTCAGGCCCTGGCCGAGCGTCGGAACATCGAGGGCGCCGAAGCCGTGGCGCCGCAGCCAGCGCAGGTCGCTGTCGAAAAAACCGCGCAGATCGCGAATTCCGTATTTCAGCATCGCGAGCCGGTCGATCCCCATGCCGAACGCAAAGCCCCGATACTCGTCCGGGTTCAGCCCGCAATTCGCGAGCACGCGCGGATGCACCATCCCGCAGCCGAGGATCTCGAGCCAGTCGTCGCCCGCCCCGCCGCGATGGCCGGCGCGGAACTCCCCCCGCCCGGCGGTGCAGCCGATATCGACCTCCGCCGATGGCTCGGTAAACGGGAAGTAGCTCGGGCGAAACCGCAGCGGCACGTCTCCGGTCTCGAAAAACGCCGATACGAACGCGGCCAGGCAGCCCTTCAGATGCCCCATGTGGGTTTCGCGATCGACGAGAAGCCCCTCCAGCTGATGGAACATCGGCGTGTGCGTCATGTCGTAGTCGCGGCGGTATGTGCGACCGGGCACGACGATGCGGTGCGGCGGCGGCGCGGCGGTCATCGCGCGTATCTGGACCGGCGAGGTGTGCGTGCGCAGCAGCGGCCGCGCGCCGCCGGGGCGTTCGGCGAAATAGAACGTGTCGTGCATCTGCCGCGCCGGATGTTCGGGCGGAATGTTCAGCGCCTCGAAATTATGGAAGTCGTCCTCGATGTCGGGCCCCTCGACGACCGCGAAGCCCATGTCGGCGAAAATCTCGGTTACTTCATCCAGCGCCTGGCTCACCGGATGCACCGTTCCCGCCGTTTCCGGGCGCGCGGGCGCGGTGACGTCCACGGTTTCGGCCGCGAGGCGCGCGTCGAGGCGCGCCTCCCCGAGCGCTGTCTTGCGCGCCTCGAACGCTTCCGCCAGGTCGTCCTTGAGCCGGTTGAGCGCCTGTCCGGCGGCGCGGCGGTCGGCGGCGGGCATGGCTCCGAGCCCGCGCATCAGGCCGGCGACGCGCCCCTTGCGGCCAAGCGCCGCCACGCGCGCCGCCTCGAGCGCTTCGGGCGAGGCCGCGCCCGCCGCGGCGGCGAGATACTCGCCGCGCAGCGTCTCGGTCAGCCGCGTGAGTTCCGACAGGCCGGCGGACGACATGCGGCGCCCGCGCGTCAGGCCTCCGCCAGCGCCGCGCGCGCCGCCGCCGCCAGTTCGGCGAACGCCTCCGCGTCGCGCGCGGCGATGTCCGCCAGCGCCTTGCGGTCGAGCGCGACGCCGGCCTTGGCCATGCCGTGGATGAACGCGCCGTATGTCAGGCCGTGCTCGCGCGCGCCGGCGTTGATGCGCTGGATCCACAGCCGGCGGAAATCGCGCTTGCGGTTGCGGCGGTCGCGATAGGCGTATTGCGCGGCTTTCTCCACCGCCTGCCGCGCGACGCGCACGGTGTTCTTGCGGCGGCCGGAATAGCCTTTCGCGGCCTTGATAATCTTGCGGTGGCGGGCGTGCTTGGTGACGCCCCGCTTGACGCGCGCCATGTTTCGGCCCCCTCCCTAGCCCCAGGGCAGGTAGTTCTTGCGAACGACCCGCGCGTCCGCGTCGGCGAGCAGCGCCGACCCGCGCCCGTTGCGGATGAACTTTTTCGAGCGCTTGATCATGCCGTGGCGCTTGCCCGCCTGGAACGAGCGCACCTTGCCCGTGGCGGTAAGCGCGAAGCGTTTTTTCGCGCTGCTCTTGGTTTTCAGTTTCGGCATTGCCGCCTCATCGGCCGTGTGCTCGGCGCGCGCGGCGCGTCCGCCGCCGCCCGCGAAGCGCGGGTTGTAGCGGCGGCGGCCGGCCGGCGCAAGGGGGGAAATTCCGCCGGCGCCGCCTAGCGCGGCGCCAGCACCATCGTCATCTGGCGGCCTTCGAGCTTCGGGAATTGCTCGACCTTGCCGAGCTCGTCGAGCTCGACCTTGACCCGGTTGAGCACCTGCACGCCCCGGCTCTGGTTCGCCATTTCGCGCCCGCGGAAGCGCA
Organism: Alphaproteobacteria bacterium; assembly: GCA_965201115.1. Classification (GTDB taxonomy): domain Bacteria; phylum Pseudomonadota; class Alphaproteobacteria; order UBA7887; family UBA7887; genus JANQOH01. Next base: position 1,939,176 of record OZ241745.1, on the reverse strand, counting down.
TCGTCACCTTCACCTTGTCGCCTTCGCCGAGGAATTTGACAATCGAGCGCATCTTGACGCCGTAGTCGTGGTCGTCGATGCCCGGCCGCATCTTGATCTCCTTGACCTCGATGGTTTTCTGCTTCTTGCGCGCTTCGGCGGCGCGCTTCTGCCCGTCGTACTTGAACTTGCCGTAGTCCAGTATCTTGCACACCGGCGGCTCGGCGTTCGGCGACACTTCCACCAGGTCGAGCCCCGCCTCGCTGGCGTGAAGCCGCGCCTCGCGGAGCGCCATCACCCCGAGCATTCTGCCCGTGCGGTCGATAAGCCGAACCGGGTCGGCCTCGATATCGTCGTTGGCCCGCGGCCCGTCCCGCTGCGGCGGCAGCGGCGGATAAAATCTGGCTATGCTCTCGCTCCCTCGGTTGTTGCCCGTGTTCGACCCGCCCGCGCGCCCCTTCCCTGCGGCGGCCGCGCCTTCCGTACCCCGCCGCGCCGCGCGATGTCAACCAGGTCGGGCGCGTCGCGGCCGTCGCCCACGGCAGTGGGGCGAGGCCGCGCATCGACGACCCGCCCGCGGAGCGAGATGACGACGCCGCGCGGGCTGCGGCCCAAGAACAGGCGCGTCGGTTCGTCGCACCGCGGCAGCGGTCGAGCAGCCAGTGGCGGTAGATGTGTTTCCGGTCAGCTCGCCGCGCGGGGGTTCAGAACTGCACGCGCCGCGTGAGGCCGCCGTCGACGATCAGGTTGGCGCCGGTTACGAAGCCCGCCGCGGGGCTCGCCAGGAACGCGACGGCGGCGGCGACGTCTTCGGGGCCGCCCATGCGGCCCATCGGGTTGCGGGCGAGCGCGGCTCGGTAGGCTTCCGGCGCCTCGCGCTTGCGGCGGTCCCAAACGCCGCCCTCGAAATAGATCGTGCCCGGCGAGACCGTGTTGGCGCGCACGCCGGCGGGCGCGAGCTCGTTGGCGATGTTGGAGACGTAGGTAATGAGCGCGGCCTTCAGCGCGTTGTAGGGCCGGGCGCCGCCGAAAAATTCCACCGCCGCGATGCTCGAAACCGCCACGATGGCGCCGGCGTGCGACCGTTCGAGCAGGGGGCGGGCCGCCTCGACGGCGGCGACCGTGGCGAGCATGTCGACCTCGAAGGCGTCGCGCCACGCGCTCTCGTCGCTGGCGACGCCGAACCCCGAGACGTTGGCGACGAGGATATCGAGCCCGCCGAGTTCGCCGGCGGCTTCCCCGATCCAGGCGCGCAGGCGGTCGCGGTCGCGCACGTCGAAGGCGGCGCCCGTTGCGGCGGGCGCGCCGCGTTCGCGCAAGGCGTCGAGCGCGGGGCGAATCGCCGCCTCGCCGCGCGCGCAAATCCCCACCGCGCAGCCCTCGCCGGCGAGGAGTTCGGCGGCGGCGCGGCCGATGCCGCGCGTGCCGCCGGTGACGATGGCGCGTTTGCCGCGCAATCCGAGGTCCATGGCCGCCTCCGCGTCCGGTTGTGCCGACCGGCCCGTTCTATCCGACGGGCGGGGAGCGGCGCAATCGGCGCGCGCCGATTGCGCCGCCCAGGCCGCGGCTGGCGGCAAACGCGGCGGCGGCGGCAAGCACGATCGACGGGCCGGCGGGCGTGTCCCAGTGCAGGGAGGCCGCCAGTCCGGCCCACACCGACAAGACGCCTATGGCGCCCGCGAGCGCGGCCATGCCCTCGGGCGTCCGCGCGAAGCGCCGCGCGGCGGCGGCGGGGATCGTCAGAAGCGACACGACAAGCAGAATGCCCACGACCTGCATCGCCAGCGCAATGACGAGCGCAATGATCAGCAGAAAACAGAACCGCGTGCGCCCCGGCCTCATGCCTTCGGCCTCGGCGAGCTCGGCGTGGACGGTCACGGCGAGAAGCGGGCGCCAGAGCCGCGCCGTCGCCGCGAGCGCGACCGCCGCGCCGCCGTAGATCCAGTACAGGTCAGCGGTCGCGACCGATAGCACGTCGCCGAACAGATAGCCCATCAGATCGACCCGCACGCCCTCGGCAAAGCGGAGCGCCACAAGCCCGCCGGACAGCGACGTATGCGCGAGGATGCCGAGCAGGGTGTCCACCGCGAGCCCTTCGCGCGCCTGGAGAGCGGCGAGCAGCAGCGAAAAGAGCGCGCAGGCGGCGAGTATGCCCAGCCGCGGGTCGAGGTCGAGAAACAGGCCGAGCGCCACGCCGAGAAGCGCGGCATGGGCCAGCGAATCGCCGAAATACGCCATCTTGCGCCAGACGACGAAGCAACCGAGCGGCCCGGTCGCGAGCGCGATGCCGGAGCCGCCCAGGAGCGCGTTGAGCAGAAACGGCTCCACGGGGCGCGTTCAGGCGCCGCCGCGCGCGGCAACGGGGACGGCCGCGCCGCGGATGTCGTGCTCATGGTCGTGGCGGTGGCCGTAAACCGCAAGCGCGTCGGCGGTCCGCGGCCCGAACAGGGCGAGATATTCGGGCCGCCGCGCGACCGCCTCGGGCCGGCCCGAACAGCAGACATGCGTATTCAGGCAGAGCACGCGGTCGGTCGCCGCCATCACAACATGAAGATCGTGCGAAATCATGACGACGGCGCAGCCGCGCCGCTCCCGCAGCGCGTCCACCAGCCGGTAGAGCGCCAGCTGCCCGGTAACGTCCATGTTGCGGTCGGGCTCGTCGAGAATCAGCAGGTCGGGGCTTCCGAGCAGCGCGCGGGCGAGCAGCGCGCGCTGGCGCTCTCCCGCCGACAGCCCCTGCACGGGCCGGTCGAGCAGCCCGTCGGCGCCCGCTTCCGCGAGGACCCGCCGCATATCGCTTTCGCGCGCGCCGCGGGTCAGCGACAAAAGGCGGCGCACCGTAAGCGGCAGCGACGGATCGACGGCGAACGACTGCGGCAGATAGCCCACCGTCAGGCCGGAGCGCCGCCGGACGCGGCCCGCGTCGGGCGCGATCAGGCCGAGGAGCACGCGGACGAGCGTTGTCTTGCCGGCGCCGTTGGGGCCGATGAGCGTCAGGATTTCGCCATCGCGCACATCGACATCGATATCGCGCAGCACTTCGCGGCCGCCCAGGCGCACATGGACGCCGCGCGCCTCGATCGAGAGCGCGGGCTCAGCCATCGCGGCAGTTCGGGCAGAGGCCCGCAACCTCGACGACGGGCGATTCGACGGCGAAGCCGGCGGACCGGGCGCGCTCGCGTATCGCCGCGGCGATGCGCCGGCTGTCGATTTCGTCCGCCGCGCCGCAGCGCCGGCACAACAGAAACTGCGCGCTGTGCGATTCGCCCGGAATCCGGCACGCCACCCAGGCGTTCAGGCTCTCCAGCCGATGCAGCAGCCCGCGCGCGACAAGGAAATCGAGCGCGCGGTACACGGCGGAGGGCGCGTGGCGTCCGCCCGCGGCGTTCAGGCGGCTCAAAATATCGTATGCGCCCATGGGCGCCGCGCTTTCGCGCACGATTTCGAGGACGCGGCGGCGGCCGGCGGTGAGGCGGACGGCGGCGCGGCCGCCGGGCGGCGCCGGCGGGGAATGGGCGGCGGTCGGGGTCACGCTATGCCTCCTTGCGCGCGTCGTTGCGCACTGCCATGATTGCAATGCTATACTGTAGCACCCTGCCAACGCCGCGGAAAGACAGACATGCTCACGAAACGACATATCCGCGTCGCCAGTCGTTCGCTGGCGGCGCTGGCGCTCGCCGCGTTCGCCGCGCCCGGCTCCGCCGCCGCGCCGCGCGCCATCGCAACCATAAAGCCGGTTCACGCGCTTGTCGCCGGCGTCATGCGCGGCGTGGGCGAGCCCGTGCTTCTGATAGCCGGCGGCGTCTCGCCGCATACCTACACCCTGCGGCCCTCCGACGCGCGCGCGCTTCATCGGGCGGAGCTCGTGTTCTGGATCGGCTCCGAATACGAGACCTTTCTGACGCGGTCCCTGCGCGGGCTCGACGCGGCGGAAGTCATAACGCTTTCGGAGATCGACGGCCTCGCGCTTCACGCCACGCGCAAGGGCGGCGCCTGGGAGGCGAACGACGATCACGGCGGCGCGGCGGGCCCGGCGGGCACGCATATGGACATGCATATATGGCTCGACCCGCGCAACGCCCGGGCGATGGCGCGCGTCATCGCGCAGGCGCTGGAGGGAGTCGATCCGGAACATGGCGCCGCCTACCGCGCCAATGCGAACCGCCTGGCGCGGCGGCTGGAAGCGCTCGACGGCGAACTGCGCGCGGCGCTCAAAGATACGCGCGCGGCGCCGTTCGTGGTGTTCCACGACGCGTATCGCTATTTCGAGGCGCGCTACGGTCTGAATGCCGTGGGCTCCGTGGCGGTGTCTTCCGGCCGCCCGCCGGGCGCGCGGCGCCTGGTCGAGATCCGCGAGCGTATTCGCGCCTTGCAATCGGTATGCGTATTCAGCGAGCCGCAGTTCGAGCCGCGCGTGCTGCGCGCGGTGGCCGACGGTCTCCCGGTCCGCTCCGGCGTTCTCGATCCGCTGGGCGCGGCGCTCGCTCTCGGCGAGGACGCCTATTTCGCCTTGCTGCGCGGCCTCGCCGCCTCGATGCGCGCCTGCCTGCAACCCGCCGCGGAGGATGGCGGCCCGTGAGCGCGCCGCCGAGTCGTCACGCAAAATCGGAACGCCAGATACGCACAGCCGTTTCCGCAAGCCGCCGCTGGCGCGCCTCGACCGGCGCCGGCGTCCATTCTTCCGGCGCCATTTCCGGAATCTCCCGCGCCAGGGCGTAGTCGGATCGGGCGTAAACGGCGCGCTTGTCGGCATACGGCCGGTTGCCAGCCTCCCGATTCAGCGATTCCTCGAGCAGGGCGAGATTGCCCAGGCGATAGACGCCGGCCTCCCACTTTTCCGGGGGATAGGTCTCTGCCCAGCCCTCCGACGGGTTTTCCGGCAGGATGCGTTCGATGGTTCCGGGGTCGGCAAGCGGATCGACGGCGCGCGCGGAAATCGCGCTTTCCAGCCGCGCCAGAATGTATTTCGCGCGCTTGCGGCCAGCGCCCGCGGTCGGGACGGCGAGGCGCGCGAAGTCGTCGTGGAACTCCCTGTCGCCGGGATACGCCGACCGGAGGATGGCGAACGCCGCGGCCGGACGGCGCGCCTTGCCTTCGGAAATCGCCCTGGCGGCGCGATGGCAGGCGGCGCCGAGATCGTTCGAGCCGACCCGCGCCGACGCGAAGCAGCGGAACGCCGCCGCCGCCGCGAGCTTCAGCGTCCGCACGAAATCGCTGTCGGAAAACGTTTCGCGCGCGGCGAACAGCAAGGGCTCCGCTTCGCGGCCGCCGAAGAGATCGAGTTCGGCGGCCCAGCGCGCGGCCCCCGGCAGGCTTGCCCAGTATCCGAAGGTCCAGTCGCGCAGGGCGCCGAACAGCTCCCCCCGCGGCTTCAGGATATCGAAAAGCCTGAAAACCTCATGCACGCCGCGCGCTTGTTCCCGCAAGAGCGAAAAGACCCGGACGCCGCGGACATTCGGCTCGGCGCATGCAAGATGGCTGCGCAAAAAATCGGGGAACCGCGCCTGGCCGACCGTATTCGCGAGGCGGCGCCAGCGTCGTTGGAGAATGTCGCGGGCGAAGCCGGCGCGCGCTTGCGAAAACATACGGTTGCGGAGCAAATCGGCGGATGCAAGGGCAGCGCCCCGGGCGTTGAGCGTCTCGAACACGGTCCAGGCGCTCGCATCGTCGCTGACGGAAACGACAACGAAAACGAGCCGCGGGGCCGCCGTATCGCACAGGAACTCCGCGATCCCGCGGCCGTCGAACCCGCTGTCGCCCAGCCGCTCCGTAAAGTATTCGAAGCATTGGAAAAGCAGCCGGTTCGATTCCGCCGCCCCGGAAAGATTGTACGGGCGCCTGAGCTGCACGAGAAAATCCCGATAAAAACCGTCGTCCGCTTCGTTGAGCCGCAAGCGGCTGACCTCGAGCAGCGAAGCCGCGTCCTTCTCGCCGATAAAGCGGCGGCGAAGCGCGCGCGCGCGTTCGGCGTTCGCGGCGGGCTCCGCGCCGGCGCGCGCCAGCGCCTCGAGCCTGGCGACCGCGGCAAGCGCCAGCAGGCTCAGCGTCGCCAGACGCTGCTGCCCGTCGATAATCCGGAATTCGCGGTCGTTCGCGGGCTGGACGACCAGCGCGCCGAGAAAGTGCTCCTCCTTCCGCGGGTCGGCGCGCAGATCGCCGATATCGTTCCACAGGTCTTCCCATTGGTCCCTGGACCATGAGTAATCCCGCTGGAACGGCGGAACGCGCCATATCCGCCCACTGCCGATCAATTCGAGATAATCGACCGTGCGCGTGTCGAGAATACCCGCCCTGTGCATGGGGAAACGCCTTTGCGGTTGTTCCGGCGCGATAGCGGCCGCGCGCGCCGTCCCGCCGTCAACCGGTTTCCGCCGGCGTCAGGCGGAGCCGGGTGATGCGGTTCTTTTCCCGCGCCAGCACTTCGAAGACATGGCCGCCCACCGGGAAGCGCTCGCCGACTTCCGGGATCGTTTCGGCCAGGTCGATAACCAGGCCGGCGGCGGTCGCGGCTTCCTCGTCGGGCAGGCGGCTGTCGAGAGCACGGTTGAGGTCGCGGATCGTCACGGCGCCCTCGACGAGGAACGACCCGTCGGCCTGGCGGCGGATGCCCACCGTCGGCAGGTCGTATTCGTCGGCGATGTCGCCGACGATTTCCTCCAGAATGTCCTCCAGCGTCACCAGCCCCTGCAAGGTTCCGTATTCATCGACCACCAGCGCAAAATGCTCGCGGCGCGCGCGGAAGGCGGCCAGCTGGCGCGCCAGGCTCGTCGTGTCGGGCACGAACGCGGGCTCGAACGCGAGCGCCATGACGGCGGCCGAATCGAGCGCGTCGGCGCGTCCGCGCAACGCGCGCAGCAGGGTCTTGGCGTGCAGCACGCCGACGATGTTGTCGGGGTCGCCGCGCCACAGCGGAATGCGCGTAAACGGGCTGGCGAGCACCGCCGCGATGAGCTCGTCGGGCGGCAGGTCCGCGTCCGCCGAGACCATGTTCTTGCGGTGGGTCATGATCTCCCCCACCTCGACTTCCGACAGGTCGAGTATGCCCCGCAGCATGTCGCGGTAGTTCTTGCGCACCAGCCCCTGGCGCGCGCGCAGGTCGAATATGGCGCGCAGTTCCTCGGCGGCCGAGGGCGCGCGGGGCGCGCCGCCGCCGAGGAGTTTCAGTATCGAGTCCACGAGCGCGTGGACGGCGCGGCTGAGCGGCGCGAACAGCGCGACGAGAACGCGCAGCCCGGGCGCGACCCGCAGGGCCGCGTCGTCGGCGCGGCGAATCGCCCACGTTTTCGGCAGAACCTCGGCAAACACGAACACCAGCGCGGTCATCGCCACCGTGGCGTAGGCGACGCCGGCCTCGCCGAACATGCCGATGGCGAGACTCGTCGCCAGCGCCGAGGCCAATATGTTGACCGCGTTGTTGCCGAAGAGAATGGCGCCGATCAGGGTCTCGCGGTTGTCGAGCAGCGCGCCGGCCTGGCGCGCGCGGCGGTCGCCGCGCTCCGCCAGCTGGTGGAGGCGCGACCGCGAGGCCGCCGTCAGCGCCGTTTCCGACCCCGAGAAGAACCCCGAGAGCAACAGCAGCCCCAGGACCGCCGCCAGCGTAAGCACGATAGCCGTCGTCATGGACGAGCGCGCCCGCGCGCCGGCGCCAGCCCCGCCTCGATGGCGGCGAGGATGTCCGCCTCGGGCGCGCCGCGATGCAGAAAGGCGCGGCCGATGCCGTGCGCCAGCACAAGCGTGAGGCGGCCGCCGCGCACCTTCTTGTCCAGCGCCATGCGCTCGAATACGCCGCGCGCCGTCCAGCCCGCCGCGAGCTGCCGCGGCGGCGCGAGCGGCAGGCCGGCGGCGGCGAAATGCGCGAACACGCGGTCGCGGTCGGCGGGCGGGCAGAAGCCGAGCCGCGTCGAGAGATCGAACGCCATCCCCGTTCCGATGGCGACCGCTTCCCCGTGCGCCAGCGCGCCGCCGTAGCCCGCCAGGCTCTCCAGCGCGTGGCCGAATGTGTGGCCCAGATTGAGCAGGGCGCGGCGCCCGGTCTCGCGTTCGTCCTCGGCGACGAGGCGCGCCTTGGCCTCGCAGCAGGCGGCGATGGCGCGGACGCGCTCGGGCCCCGCGCCGTGCAGCGCGGCGCCGGCGTTCGCCTCGAGCCAGTCGAAGAAGGCGGGGTCGTCGATCAGCGCGTATTTCACGCATTCGGCGTATCCGGCGGTCAGTTCGCGCGCCGGGAGGGTGTTCAGCGTATCGATGTCGGCCAGCACGCGGCGCGGCTGCAGGAACGCGCCGATGAGGTTCTTGCCCAGGCGCGAGTTGACGCCGGTCTTGCCGCCCACCGAACTGTCGATTTGCGCGAGCAGCGTGGTGGGTATCTGCGCGAACTCGACGCCGCGCAGAACCAGCGCGGCCGCGACTCCCGCGAGATCGCCGACAACGCCGCCGCCGAGCGCGATGATGGCGGACGAGCGCTCCACGCGCGCGGCGAGCAGCGCCTCGATCAGGCGGCCGAGCGACTCCCACGACTTGCTTGCCTCGCCCGCCGGAACGACGCGTTCAAAGACCGCGAACCCCGCCGCCTCCAGGCTCGCGCGCAGCGGCGCCAGATAGAGCGGCGCGACGTTGTCGTCGGTCACCACCGCGGCGCGGCGCCCGGCAAGGACCGGCGCGAGCAGCTCCCCCGCCCGCGCGACAAGGCCGGCGCCGACGATGACGTCGTAGCTGCGCGCGCCCAGGGCGACGCGCACACGGCGCTCGGCGCTCATTGCGCCGCCCGCGCCGCGCTTGCCGCACGGGCGCGCAGCGCCGCGGCGACCTTCTCGACCGTGGCGTCGATGGGGCGGTCGGCGGCGGTCACGGTAATGTCGGCCAGCGCATAGACGGGGTAGCGCGCCTCGATGAGCGATTCGAGTATCGCGCGGGGGTCTCCGGCGGCGAGCAGGGGGCGCGTGTTGCGCCGCGCGACGCGCCGCGCGAGCACGTCGAGATCGGCCTTGAGCCACACCGAGACGGCGCAGCGGGCGATGAGCGCGCGGGTTTCCGGGTCCATGAAGGCGCCGCCGCCGGTGGCGAGCACGCGCCCCGCGCGGGCCAGGAGGCCGGCGATGGTTCGGCGCTCCAGGGCGCGGAAGCAGGGTTCGCCGCGCTCCGCGAATATCTCCGACACGGTCATGCCGGTTTCGGCCTCGACGGCGCGGTCGGCGTCGTCGAACGGCTGCCCCAGGCGCGCGGCCAGCCGCTTTCCGACGCTCGTCTTGCCCGCGCCCATGAGGCCGACAAGCACGATGTTGGGGGGCTCGAAACCGGCGCCGCTATCGCCGTCCGCCGGCGGGCGTTCGTCCATTTGTGTGCAAACCCGGCGCGTGCGCGCCGCCAAACCGTTGAATCGGCGCGTCCCCGCGATAATATGGAAGCTGCCGATCTGCCGCCATCGTAGCACGGCCGGGAGCGTCATGCGCGTCAAGTTCCTGGCGGCCGTATTCGCCGCCGTCGTTATCGCCATCGGAGGCTACATGCTGGCGACGTGGGAGATTCCCGTTCCCGCGCAGCGCGTGGAGAAGCCGATTGCCGACGAACGCCTGCCGCGTTAGGCGCGCGGCGGGTTTCCGCCGGGCGGGCCTCGGCCTCGCCGCGGCGTTGTTCGCCGCCGGCGCGGCGGCGCAGGAGCCGCCCGCCGCGGGCGCGCCGCTGCGCCTCGTTCCCGGCGCGGGCGGCGGCGCGTCGCCCGACGTTACCGTCGCCGTCGGCGAGATCGGCCCCGCGCGCGGCGATTCGGCCGGCGCGCTCGGCCCCGGCTCCGCGGGCTTCGGCGCCGATTTGTGGCGCGGCGCCGATGGCGCGCGCCTCCTGCGAATCATGGCGCTCGTACCGGTCGCCGCGCCGTCCCCGGCCATGCGCGATGCGCTGCGCCGGGCGCTGGCCAGCGCCGCCGCGCCGCCCCCCGGCGCCTGGCCGCGCGGCGCGTTTTTGGCCGCGCGGCTGAATCTGCTGATGCGCCTCGGCGCGTTCGAGGAGGCCGAACGCACCGCGGAGGCGTCCGGCGAGGCGGACGCGCTCCGCTCCCTCGCCGAGGCCCGGTTCTGGCTCGGCAATTTGGACGGCGCATGCGATGTCGCGCGCGCGGCGACGCTTGCGCGCGCCGACCGCGAATGGCGGCGCGCGCTGGTGCTGTGCCAGGCCGCCGGCGGGGAAACCGAAACCGCCGCGCTGACACTCGCCCTGCTGCAGGACGAGGCCGAAGAGGCCGACATCCCCCGGTTGCGGCTGGCGGCGCGCCTGTTGGGGCAGATCGAGACCGCCGAGGCGGCGTTCGGCGACGGGCTGAGCTTCGCCACGAGCGTCGCCGCGGGGCTGCCCATCGACGCCGAAACCGCGCGCGGCCTGGGCCCCGCGGCCGCGCGCGCCGCGGCGCTCGACCCCGCGTTCGGCATGGACGCGCGGCTGGCGGCGGCGGAGCGCGCGGCGGCGCTCGGCGCGCTGGCGCCCGAGCGCCTCGCGGAACTCTACGCGCAAGCGGCGCGCGGCGCCGGCGACGGCGCGGCGGCGCCCGAAGGCGCGTGGGCGCGAGCGCTGTTCTTCCAGTCCGCGGCGGGCGCCGAATCGGACGCGCGGCGGGCGGCGCTGCTGGCGTCGCTGTGGGCGCCGGCGCCGGACGGGCCGGGCTTCGCGCCGCTGGCGCGGGCCGCGGCGGACGCCTTCCGCGCAATCGCGCCCGACCCCGGCCTCGCGTGGTTCGCCCCCGCCGCGATACGCGCCGCGCTCGCCGTCGGCGCCGGCGAGTTGGCGGCGGCGTGGTATCGCGCGTTGTCGGCGGTGGCGGAGGGCGGCGACGCGGCCGCGGCCGTCGCGCGCTGGCGCGCCTTTTTGCCAGCGGCGGCGCTCGGCGCGGGCCTCCCGTGGACCGAACGCGCCGCCGCGCAATGGTGGAGCGCGATGCCCGAAGCGCCCGACGGCCCGGGCGCGGAAGAACGCGCGGCGCGCGCCGAGCGGGGCTTCACCGTTATCGACGCGCTGGGCCGCCCGGTGGGCGCCGAAGGATGGGCGCTGTTTCTGGATTTGCCGCTCGCCGCCGGGGCCGCGCTGCCCAATGCCGGGCTGCGCTACGGAATGCGCGACGCCGCGCGCGCGGGCCGCGTGGGCGAGACGCTGCTGCTGGCGGCGCTGCTGCTGGGAGACGCGGGCCCGGCGGGGGCGAGCCCGCTCGCCCTGGGCGCCGTGTTGCGCGCGCTGCGCGCGCTCGGTCTCGAGAGCGAAGCGCGCGCCATCGCCGCCGAGGCGCTGCCCGGAGGCGCCTTGTGAACGCCGCCGCCGCCGATATCGAACTGTTCCTCGACATGCTGGCGGTCGAGCGCGGCGCCGCCGCCAACACGGTGGAGGCCTACCGCCGCGACCTTGAGGACGCGGACGCCTCGATCGGCGGCCTCGCGGGGGCCGACGGCGACGCCGTCGCCCGCTATCTCCGGAGCCTGGCGAAACGGGGCATGGCGGCGCGCACGGCCGCGCGGCGGCTGTCGTGCCTGCGTCAGTATTTCGGCTTTCTTGTGGGCGAGGGGCTGCGCGCCGACGATCCGTGCGCGGCGGTCGATTCGCCCATGGCCGGGCGGCGGCTGCCGAAAATTCTCAGCATCGCGGAGGTGGAGAGGCTGCTCGGCTCGGCGCGCGGCGCGGCGGACGGGCCGCGCGGCGTCAGGCTGGTCGCGCTGGTGGAGCTGTTGTACGCGGCGGGGCTGCGCGTTTCCGAGTTGGTCGGCCTGCCGATGTCGGCGCTCGGCGGCGATTCGCGCCTCCTGCTCGTGCGCGGCAAGGGAGACAAGGAGCGCTTCGTGCCCGTGGGCGACGCCGCCTCCGAGGCGCTGGCGGACTATCTGGCGGTGCGCAAGGCGTTTCTGCGGCCCGGCGCCGATTCGCGCTGGGTGTTTCCATCGCGCGGCGGCGGCGGGCATCTCACCCGGCACCGATTCGCGCAGCTGCTCAAGGAGCTCGCCGCCAGGGCCGGCCTCGACCCCGCGGGCGTTTCCCCTCACGTCCTGCGCCACGCCTTCGCCAGCCATCTTCTGGCGAACGGCGCGAATCTGCGCGGCGTACAGACCATGCTGGGCCACGCCGACATTGCGACGACGCAAATCTACACGCACGTTCTGGACGAGCGGCTGAAGGCGCTGGTGGCCGAGCACCACCCCCTTGCGCGCCCCGCGGCGCCGGGCGCCCGCGCCGCGATCGCGCCCCCGGCGGCCCCCGGTACCGAGGCCGGCGCCGCCCCCCTTGCGCCTTTCGTGAACGAAGGATAGACTGTCGCGAATTCCCGCGACAGGACAGGGCCATGAACGGGTTTCTGGATTTCGAACGTCCGATCGCCGAGCTCGAGGGCAAGATCAAGGAGCTCCGGCATCTCGGCGACAGCGGCGAACTGAACATCGTCGATGAGGTAGGGCGCCTGCAGGCCAAGGTCGAGCGCCTGCTGCGCCAGACCTACAGCAAGCTGACGCCGTGGGAGAAAACGCAGGTCGCGCGGCACGCGGGGCGGCCCCGTTTCGGCGATTATGTCGAGGCGCTGGTCGGCGATTTCGCGCCCCTCGCCGGCGACCGCGCCTTCGGCGACGACTGCTCCATCCTCGCGGGCATCGGGCGCTTCCGCGGCTATTCCGCGGTCGTGCTGGGCCATGAGAAAGGCGCCGACACGGAAAGCCGCGTGAAGCACAATTTCGGCATGGCGCGGCCCGAGGGCTATCGCAAGGCGGTGCGCGCCATGAGCCTGGCGGAGCATTTCGGCCTGCCGGTGATCTCGCTGGTCGACACGCCGGGCGCCTATCCCGGCATCGGGGCGGAAGAGCGCGGCCAGGCCGAGGCTATCGCGCGGTCGATCGAAAAATGCCTCGATCTGCGCGTGCCCCTGGTCAGCGCCATCGTCGGCGAGGGCGGCTCCGGCGGCGCCATCGCGCTGGCCGCCGCAAACCACGTGGCGATGCTGGAAAACGCCGTCTATTCGGTGATTTCGCCCGAGGGCTGCGCGTCGATTCTGTGGCGCAGCGCCGACAAGGCGCGCGACGCCGCCGAGGCGCTGCGGCTCACCGCCGCCGACCTGCGCGAACTCGGGGTCGTCGATGCGGTAATCCCCGAGCCGCTCGGCGGCGCCCATCGCGACCCCGCCGTGGTGCTCGACGCCGTGGGCGATGAAATCGAGCGCGCGCTCCGCGCCCTGACGCCCGTCGCCGGCGGCGAACTGCGCGCGCGGCGCCGCGAAAAGTTCATGCGCATGGGCCGCCGCGGCCTGGCGCAGCGGAGCGCCTTCGGCGCCGCGTAGCGCGGAAACACGCGCGCGGGCCGGCGCGCCGATTCGCCGCCCAGGCGCTACCCGAGACTCTTCCCGAGCCTTCCCGCAAGGTCCTGGATGTATTGCCACGCCACGCGGCCCGAGCGGCCGCCGCGCGTCACGGCCCATTCGATCGCTTCCGCGCGCAGCGCGCCGGGCGGCAGCTCCAGCCCGTGCTCGGCGGCGTAGCCCTCCACCATCGCCAGGTAGGCGCGTTGGTCGCAATTATGGAAGCCGAGCCACAGCCCGAAGCGGTCCGACAGCGAAACCTTTTCCTCCACCGCCTCCGAGGGGCTGACCGCGGTCGAGCGTTCGTTCTCGATCATGTCGCGCGGCATCAGGTGGCGCCGGTTCGATGTGGCGTAAAACACCACGTTGTCCGGCCGGCCCTCGATCCCGCCCTCCAGCACCGCCTTGAGCGACTTGTACGACGTATCGGCGCCGTCGAACGACAAATCGTCGCAAAACAGGATAAAGCGGCGCGGCGCGGCGCGCAGGCGCTCGAGCAGGCGCGGCAGGCTCTCGATGTCTTCGCGGTGGATTTCCACCAGCGCCGGCGGCGCGCCCGGGACGGCGCACAACGCGCCGTGGACCGCCTTGACGAGCGAACTCTTGCCCATCCCCCGCGCGCCCCAGAGCAGCGCGTTGTTCGCCGGCAGCCCGGCCGCGAACCGGCGCGTATTCTCGTGCAGGATGTCGCGCACGCGGTCGATGCCCCTGAGCAGGCGAAGCGGAACGCGGCTCACCTCGGCGACCGGGCGCAGCGCGTCGGCGCCGGGCTGCCACACAAAGGCGTCGGCGGCGCGGATGTCGGCCTGCGGCGGAGGCGGCGGCGCGATGCGCTCGAGCGCCGCCGCCGCGCGCTCGAGCCGCGCAACGAGTTCGGGGTCGGCCATGGCGCGAAAGCCTACCACGCCCCGCGCCCTGGATACGCCGCGGGTACGGACGATTCGCCGATTGCGCGAAACCCGTTGCAACGCCGCGCGCGGCCTCTATAGTGCGGCCCCGCGGCGCGCCGCGCCGCGCGCGACCCCCCGGCAAGGACAACCAGCCCATGTTCGTATCGACGGCCTTCGCCCAGGACGCGGCGGGCGGCGGCGCGATGGTGCAGATACTGCCGTTGATTCTCATCTTCGTCGTGTTCTACTTCCTGCTCATCCGCCCGCAGCAGAAAAAGGCGCGCCAGCACCGCGAGATGGTCGCCGCCCTGAAGCGCGGCGACCGCGTCGTGACCGGCGGCGGCCTGCACGCGACCGTGTCGAAGGTGGAGGACGATACGACCGTGATTCTCGAAATCGCGCCCAATGTCCGCGTCAAGGCGCAGCGGCACACCATCGCCGAGCTCGCCGCGCGGCCCGAACCGCGCGCCGCCGCGGAATCGGACAAGCGATCCGGGAGCTGAGACGGCCCCGCACGCATGCTTCGTTTCGAGACCTGGAAGATCGCGCTCGTCGCCATCGTCGCGCTGCTCGGGATCGCGTTCAGCTTCCCGAACTTCCTGCCGACGCGGGTGGTGGACGGCTTCCCTTCGTGGGCGCCCAAGCGGCAGATCCATCTCGGCCTCGACCTGCAGGGCGGGTCCCACCTCCTCGCCGAGGTCGCCGTCGATCTCGTAATCGACAAGTTTCTCGAAACCACGGTGGACGACGTGCGCCGCCGCTTCCGCCCGCGCGACGGCGAGCGCATCGGCTATCGCGAGCTCGGCCGCGGCCCCGGCGTTGTGACCTTTACGCTCGCCGACCCGGCCGACGCCGGACGCGCGGAGGAGATACTCGAGGAGCTCGACGCCGCCGACGAATTCGCCATCGACATCGCGGCCGACGGCCGCGCCGCGCTGACCCTGCGCGACGAAGCGGCGGCGGAGCGCCGCCGCAGCGCCTTGGCGCAGACCATCGAGATCGTGCGCCGCAGACTCGATGAACTCGGCACCACCGAGCCGACCATCCAGCGCAGCGGCGGCGACCGCATACTCATCCAGGTTCCCGGCTTCGACGATCCGCAACGCATCAAGGACCTGCTCGGCCAAACCGCGAGTCTGGATTTCCGCATGGTCGATGAGCAGGGGTCGATCCGGGACGCGCTGTCGGGCCGCGTCGCGCCGGGCGTCGAGCTGTTGTACGAACCCGGCCGCGGCGGCGAACCCATGCCGCTCCTGGTGCGCAAGCGCCCCGACGTTACCGGCGAAAACCTCGATCTCGCGCAGGCCACGGTGGACCAGTTCGGCCGGCCCGCCGTGGCGATCCGCTTCGACACCGCCGGCGCGCGCAAATTCGGGCGCCTGACGACGGAAAACGTCGGGCGCCGCTTCGCCATCGTGCTCGATGGCGAAGTCATCAGCGCGCCGGAAATCCAGGAGCCCATCCCCGGCGGCAACGGCCAGATCACCGGCAACTTCACCGTCGAATCGGCGGAGCGGCTGGCGATCCTCCTGCGCGCGGGCGCGTTGCCCGCGCCGCTCACCTATCTCGAGGAACGCACCGTGGGGCCGAGCCTCGGCGCCGATTCGGTCGCCGCCGGCAAGGTCGCCTCGCTCGTCGGCCTCGTCGCCGTGATCGCCTACATGCTTCTGTCCTACGGCCTGTTCGGCATCGCAGCCACCGCCGCGCTCGCGGTCAACATGGCGCTCATCGTCGCCGTGCTGTCGGCGCTTCAGGCGACTCTGACCCTGCCCGGCATCGCCGGCATCGTTCTCACCATCGGCATGGCGGTCGACGCCAACGTGTTGATCTTCGAACGCATTCGCGAGGAGCTGCGCAACGGCCGAACGCCGGTCTCGGCGATCGACATCGGCTTCCGCCAATCCCTGCGCACCATCGTGGACGCCAACGTGACGACCCTGATCGCGGCGGTCATCCTGTTTCAGTTCGGCTCCGGCCCGGTGCGCGGCTTCGCGGTCACGCTGGCGATCGGCATCGTGACCTCGGTGTTCGCCGCGCTCATGGTGACGCGGCTGCTGGTCGTGCTGTGGCTCGGCCGCGCGCGGCCGCAAACCCTGCCGATCTGAGGACGCGGCCATGAGATTGCGGTTGATCCGGACGCAGACGAACATCCCCTTCATGACGTGGCGGCGCTACGGGTTTCTCGCGTCCGCCGTGCTGATGTGCGCGTCGGCGATCCTGTTTCTGACGATGGGCCTGAACTACGGGATCGATTTCCGCGGCGGCGTGCTGATGGAGGTGGCGACGGGCGACGCCGACGATATCGGCGAGATGCGCTCCGCGCTCGGCGGCCTGGGCCTGGGCGAAGTGTCGTTGCAGGAGTTCGGCGCCGCCGATCTCGGCGACAGCCCGAGCATACTCATCCGCATCGAGCGCCAGCCCGGCGGCGAGGAGGCGCAGAACGACGCCATCGCCCGCGTCCGCGCCGCCCTCGACGCGCTGTACGGCGGCGCTATCGACTACCGCCGGCAGGAATCGGTGGGGCCCAAGGTGGGCGCCGAGCTGATATGGGCCGGCGTGCAGGCGGTGGCGATCGCCCTCGCGGCCATGCTCGTCTATATCTGGTTCCGCTTCGAATGGCAGTTTGCCGTCGGCGCCGTCGCCGCGCTCGCGCACGACGTCGCCGCGACAATCGGCGTCTTCGCGCTCGTGGGGCTGGAGTTCAACCTCGCCACCGTGGCGGCGATCCTGCTCATCGTCGGCTACTCGATGAACGACACCGTGGTGGTGTATGATCGCGTGCGCGAGAACCTGCGCAAATACAAGGCCATGCCGCTGGTGGATCTGCTTTCGCGCAGCGTCAACGACACGCTGTCGCGCACGCTGATGACCTCGGTGACGACCCTGCTTGCGCTGCTTTCGCTATGGATACTCGGCGGCCCGGTAATTCGCGATTTCTGCTTCGCGATGGTCTGGGGCGTGCTGGTCGGAACGTACTCGTCGATTTTCGTGGCCGCCCCGCTGTTGATTTCCTTCGGCCTCGAGAAACTGGCCCGCGGCGAGGAAGAAGCCCGCGCCTGACCGGCGGCGGGTATGTCGACGCTCGCGCCGAAGGCGCGGACTTCCCGGGTGCGCGGGCGTCTCGCCCGCACGTTCCTGCGGGGCGCGATGTTGGGAGGGAAACGCGAGCGGCGCACCCTCCTGGGCAGCTTTGCGCGGTCGAGACGTGCGGGCGAGACGCCCGCGCACCCGGGAAGCGGCGCCGCGCACGTCTCGACGCCGACGAAAAAATCCGGCGGAGGCTGTTGACAAACCCGGACGCGGCGATATATAGCCCCGGTAAAGACAGGGCAGTCGCTCGCTATCTCGCCGGGAACGCGCCGGGGGGGGGGGGCTCCTTTACGTCCTCAACCCGGAACGGAGGCGAGAAGCGATGTATTTCCGGTTGTTGTCCGTATCGATGTACTGTGCCGTGCTCGGTCTTGCCGCCTGCGGCGGCGGCGTCGGCGGCGGAGTGCAGAAAGCCGAACTCGAACGAGTCGAGGCCGCGCGCGACGCCGCGCAGGCGGACGCAAAGGCGGCGCGCGCCGATATTGCGCAGCTGACGGCCCAAGCGGCCGCCATGGACGCCGAACTCCGGACCGCCAAGGGTCGCGTGACCGAGCTCGAGGGGCAACTGCAAGCCGCCAGAGCCCGGGCGACCGCGCTGGAGGCGCAACTGAAAACCGCCAACGACGGGGCGGCGGCGCTGCGAGCGCAACTCGCCGCCGCCGGGTCCCGGGCGACCGCGCTGGAGGCGCAGCTGAAAACCGCCAACGACGGAGCGGCGGCGCTGCGAACGCAACTCGCGGAAGCCAACGCCCGGGTGACCGGACTTGAGGAACGACTGGCGACAGCCAACGCCAGAGTGACGACGCTGGAGACGGAAAAAACGTAAGCGTCCGGTTATCCCGCTTGGTCATTGTCGGTTATGTTTATGGGTTTCGGTATTTCGGGGGTCGTTTTGTTTGGCTGTCGGCTTCGTATGGGGGTCTTGTTTCGATGCCTGCACGGTTGTCGCTGCTGCATGAGTGCGTCGATTGGCGGTGGCCGGTTCGAACGCGGCGGCTTGCGGTGGCAGGATAGCGTTTGGGAGGGAGGCACAGGGAGGAAATATTTTTTCGATATTTCCTATTTTGCGCTTGCCTTGTGGGGTTGGGGTCGGTATTGTTCGTTCATGCTTGACCGCGCCGCGCCTCTCCCCGACGATCCCGCCCGCCTGAAGGACATGGTGGCGTCCCTGGCGGCCGAGTTGCAGGCTCGCGAGGAAGCGCTGCGGTCGCGCGCGGAGGCGTTGAAGGCGCGCGATATCCTGATTGAGAAGTTGCGTCACGAGTTGGCGGGGATGCGCCGGCATCGTTTCGGGGCGCGCTCGGAAGCCTTGGCGCAGTTGCAACTGGCGCTGGAGAACGAAGAGATCGTCCGCGCCGCAAGCCCGCCCCCGCAACCCGAACCCGCCGCCGCCCGCGCGCCGCGGCGCAAGCGCCGCCCGTTGCCGGACCGTCTGCCGCGCCGCGAGACGGTGCTGGAACCCGCAAGCCCCTGCGGGGCCTGCGGCGGCGCGCTCAAGACCGTCGGCGCGGATGTCACCGAGGAACTGGAGTACATACCCGGTCGTTTCGTAGTCAACCGCATCGTGAGACCGCGCACGGTCTGCCGCGCCTGCGCACGCTTTTGCCAGGCGCCGCTGCCGCCGCGCCCCATCGAGCGCGGACGCCCCGGACCCGGCCTGCTTGCCCATGTTCTGGTGAGCAAATATGCCGACCATCTCCCGCTCTACCGCCAAGCGCAAATGTTCGCCCGCGACGGCATCGACCTCGACCGCTCGACACTGGCCGAATGGGTCGGCAAGAGCGCCGCCTTGCTGGAGCCGGTCGCCAACGGGATCGGCAACCATGTGCGCGCTGGCGGCGCCATCTTCGCCGACGATACCACGGTGCGCCTGCAAACCCCGCGCGGCGAAGGCGCCAGGGGCAAGACCCGCACTGCACGGCTATGGGTCTATGCCCGCGACGAACGACCGTGGCGCGGAACCGCGCCGCCGGCCGCCTGCTACCGCTTCAGCGCCAACCGCAAGGGCGAGAATCCGCGCCGACACCTCGCCGGCTTCAAGGGCTGGATGCACGCCGACGGCTATGCCGGGTTCGCGGAACTCTACCGCACAGGCCGCATCCGCGAAGCCCCCTGCATGGCCCATGTCCGGCGCAAGTTCGTCGACCTCGCGCACAATCGGGGCGCGCCGGTCGCCAGGGAAGCCGTCGAGCGCATCGCCGCCTTGTACGCCGTCGAGGCCGAAGCTCGCGGGCAAACGCCCGAAGAGCGCGTCCGTATCCGCCAGGCCAGGGCCAGGCCCCTCTTCGACGACCTCGAAACATGGCTCGCCCGACAGAGCCCGAACATACCCGCCAGGACGCCGCTGGCCGGCGCCATCCGCTATGCACGCGCGCGACTGGCCCGCCTGCGCCCATGGCTCGACAACGGAACGCTCGAACTCGACAACAATACTGCCGAACGCGCCATCCGCGGCGTCGCCCTCGGACGCAAAAACTGGCTCTTCGTCGGCTCCGAAGCCGGCGGCGCAACCGCCGCAACCGCATACACGCTCATCGAAACCGCAAAACTAAACGGCGTCGACCCACGAGCATGGATCGCAGACACACTCAATCGTATCCAGGACTACAAAACAAACCGAATCCACGAACTCATGCCGTGGAACTGGAAACACAAAACACCACCGTAAAAACCCAATAGCCCCATAACCGGACGCTTACGAAAAAACAGCGCTGGAAACGGAGAAAGCCGCGCTGGAGACGAGAAACGCCGCGCTGGAAACGCAACTCGACGACGAAACCCTGGCCTTCGGCGAGAACATCGAAACGCTTCGGCAACCCCGCGGCGCGAAGATCGCGGCGACGCGGCGCATGCCCGACGCCGCAATCGCCTTCCACGAAGGTTTCGACCCGCGGGGCAGCTCCAGCGCTCAAACCGGATACACCGCCACCGGCGGCACGTACACGCCCATGGAGATGCCCCGGCCGCCCGGACATGTCGAAGGCTCGCCGTCCGTCCTGGGCACGGACAATCCGGCGACGGCGCGCTTCCCCGGACGGGGAACGGTCTTCCGCGGCGGGCTGCGCGCCACGCGGGCCCGGGCGGACGCCGCGTACGCGGGCGCCACCGCCGGCGTGGACATGGGGGACCGCATACTTGCGGCCCATGTGGGCGGATACGGCCGCCAGGACAGGCTGATAATCCAGGGCCGGCGCACGGACTATCGGTTCGCTCCCAGCCGCGCCGCCGGCTCCGCCGCCGAGGACGGCCTCATCAGGGCCACTGACGATAACGACGTGACGTGGAAGAACTGGGACGCGATTCCGCAGGCCTCGTTCCGCTATTACGACGACGAGCGCGGCTTCTCCATGTCTTTCGGCGGTACCGACGATGGCGCGCTCATTTTCGGCGACCTCGAGCCCTTCGCCGCGAAAGGCCGGGTCGAGGACGACCTGGAGCACGACAACAAGATTACCAACGACATCGAAATCTCCTTCGGGGCGCCGTCGCCCGATCCTTACGGCGAGCGCGGCTACTGGTGGCTCATGGACACGCCGAGCCCGAAGAGGGACCTCGTCCGCGACGACGACGGAAACCCGGTCACGACAACCGAGGCGGAGGGGAATTACCGGTGGATGGAGGCGGACGGCGTGACGCCGAAAACCGACGCCGACGGGGACAATCTATACGTCTCCCTCGCCGACCGGCCCATCGATGTCCGGGCGGGCGTTTACGAGGCGTTTCTGTCGAACCACGCCGGCGCGGCCGCCGGGCCGGACGGAACGGAGGACACGGCGGACGACGTTCAACGCTATCTGCGTTACGCCGCCTACGGGCTGTTCCGCTTCATCGACTACAATACCGCCACGCCCCGGCCCGGCCGCATACACACCTTCCACTACGGGTTCGACGCCTTCGACGTTGACCCGGAGGGCAGCCCCACGGCGACGCCCTCCGTTCCGCCGCCGACGGAGGACTCGATCGCCGCAACCTTCGCGGGCAAGACCTCGGGCTGGATTCTGATGCCCGCATATGCGGACGTAACGAGAGGCGTCGATCGGCTCAGTAACTGCGGCGCGGCCGGAACGACTCGATGCGACTCGAACCACATCGACCGGATGATTCGCCTGCGCGGCGACATTGCGCTCACCGCCTGCATCGGCGGAGGCGGTTGCGCCGGGGGGTTCGCCACCGCCGACGCCAACAAGATCGAGGGCGCGATCTCCGGCATGGAATATTCTCCCAGAATCGGCGCCGGTTGGACCGACCGGCAAACCGCCGATGTTGCGGCGGCCCACGAGATCATCCACGGTACGCTCAATCTCGAGGCCGACATAGCTGCCGACGGCAGCTACGAGGGCGACGTAAGGCCGGAATCGACGCCCGAGCCGAGAACGGACGGCAACGGAACGTACCCAATGGCCGAAGCTTGGGATAGAGGCGGGTTCGAGGGCGCGTTCTACGGCCCGCGAGACGACCTTGAGACCGCAGGCACATGGTGGGTTCCGGGGAAGCACTACAACAACGACTACGCCGGCCTGATCGGCAGTTTCGGCGCCGCCTGCACCGACTGCGGCGAGTGACGCCGGCGGCTGTCGATATCGCTCGTCAGGTTCGGCCGCCCGCGCCGGAGGCGCGAACGAACTTCCCGGGACCGCAAGCGTCCCCGCCCGCACACCCGGGAAGCCGCGCGCCTTAACGCAGGCCCAGGCCGCGCGCGACGATGCCGCGCAGGATCTCCCGCGTTCCGCCCTGGATGGTGAGTTTCGGCGCGATCAGCGTGGCGTGGGCCAGCATGGCGTCGAACCCCGGGCGGTTCTCCCCGGCGCAATCGGCGAAAGCGGCCAGCGCGCGCGCCGCGGCGGGGAGCGCCTGCGCCCAGTTCGCGCCCAGGTCCTTGACCAGCGACGCCTCCAGCGCCGGCTCCCTGCCCTCGGCGAGCATGCCGGCGACGGCGATCGACATGCGGCGCAGGGTGTTGAGCTGCGCGGTCAACCGTCCAAGCCCCTCGGCGGCGCGCAGATCGGGGTCGCGCCCGATAAGACGGACAAGCCCCTCCAGCGCCCGGTAGGTTTCGAGAAAGCGCTCCGGGCCGCTGCGCTCGAACGCGAGTTCGCTCGTCGCCTGTTTCCACGCCATGCCGGGCTCGCCGAGCAGCGCGTTAGCGGGGACGCGCGCGCCGTCGAACGCCACCTCGTTGAACTCGTGGCCGCCGGTCATGAAGCGTATCGGCGTCACCTCGATGCCGGGCGCCGACATGTCGATCAGGAACTGGCTCAGCCCGTAACGGCGGTCGGTTTCGGTCGGCGGCGCGGTGCGGAACAGGCCGATCATGTAGTCGGCGCGGTGCGCGTAGCTGGTCCATACCTTGCGCCCGGTCAGTGTCCAGCCGCCGCCCGGCGCCGGTTCGGCGCGGGCCTTCGCCGCGAACAGGTCGGAGCCCGATTCGGGCTCGCTCATGCCGATACAGAACGCGCATTCTCCGCGCGCGATGCGCGGCAGTATCGCGCGCTTCGTCTCCTCGTCGGCGTAGCGCAGCAGCATCGGGCCGGACTGCCGATCGGCGACGAAATGCGCCTGCGTCGGCGCGTTGGCGGCCAGCATTTCCTCGCCGACGACATGGCGTTCGAGGAAACTGCGCTCCCGCCCGCCGTAACGCCCGGGCCACGTCATGCCGATCCAGCCGCGCGCGCCGACGCGCCGGCTGAACTCGCGGTCGAACGCGCCGCCCCCGGCCGGGTCGATGGCCCCCGAGGCGATCTCCCCGGCCAGGAACGCGCGCACTCCGGCGCGCAGCCTTTCGGCCTCCGGGGGCAGGCGGACCGGGGCGAAGTTCAGCGGGGCCGTCACGGCGCCGCGGCCTCCGCCGCCCAAGGCCGGGTCAGGACGGGCCAGAACTCGTCGGCGCCCGCGGCGGCGGCCATGCGTCCGAGCTCGGCGGCCCAAACGCTTTCCGAACCGAAATCGTCGCGCCACGACCACAGGCGGCGGGTATGGCGGTGCAGAACGTATTCCTCGGTAAAGCCGATGGCGCCGTGCATCTGATGAGCGATGGCGGCGCCGGCGCCGGCCGCCTCGCCGACGCGGATCTTGGCGCACGCGGCTTCCATCCATATCCGGTCGCCGAAGCGCGCGGGCGCGCCGCCGTGAGCGGAAATCGCGTCCGCCGCCGCGCCCGCGGCGGCGTCGGCGGCGGCGGCCTCGCCCGCGAGTTTCGCCAGCTCGTGCTGGACCGCCTGAAATTTCGCGATGGGCCGCCCGAACGCCGCGCGGCCCCTGGCGTGCTCGACCGTGACGTCGAGTATCGCTTCCAGCGCGCCGGCCATTTGCGCGGCGCGCGCGACGGCGCCCACCGCGCGCAGATCGCGCGCCGCAACCCGGCGCGGGCCGATGGCCTCCGGGCGCGCGCCGTCGAACGTCACGTCGTTGCGCGGCTCGCCCGCGAGATTCGCGCCTTCCGCGATCCGGCATTCCGCGCGCGCGACCAGCGCGACGCGGCCGTCGCCGGCAAGCGCGGCGAAACGATCCGCTGCTGCGGCGAAGGCGACCGCCGGCGCCGCGCCGCGCAGACGCGCTTCCGAATCGAGCGCCGCGCCATCGTCCGCGCCCGCTGCGGCGACAGCGAGCGGGCCGGGCGGAACGGCCAGCCCGGCGCGCGCAAGCAGCCAGCCGGCGACGAGGGTTTCCGCGAGCGGCGCGGCGAGCGCGAACGCCCCGGCGCGGCGCAGGACAGCGAAACCGTCGGCCATGTCCGCCCCCGCGCCGCCGACGGATTCGGGAATCCAAGCGCGCGAAACGCCCGAGTCCTCCAGCGCGGGCCAAAGCCTTGCGCGCCAATCATCGCCGCCGGCGCCGGCCGCGCGCGGATCGGCGAGATCGCGGAATATCCGCGTTACCGAATCGAGGAGAACGTTGTCGGCCGCGCTCATGGTTCGACGCGCGCGCCCCCGCAGGTTCGCGGCGGCATCAGCGGCCGGCGAAGTTCGGCGCGCGGCGCGCGGCCATCGCGGCGACGCCCTCGGCGAAATCGGCGGTCGCGCGCAACCGCGTCTGTTCGGCAAGCTCATGTTCGGTCGCGGCGGCGACGCGGTCGGCGAGGCCGCGGCGCAGGGTCGCGCGGGTCGCGACCAGGCCGAGCGGCGCGCATTCGGCGATTTCCGCCGCCAGCGCCAGCGCCGCCGCGCGCACGTTCTCGCGCTCCACCAGCGCGTCGGCGAGGCCCATCGCGAACGCGTCGTCGCCCTTTACGCGCCGGCTCGTATAGAACATCAGCGCCGCCTTGCCCGGCCCGATCAGCGCCGGGAGCGTTTCCGTCAATCCGAAGCCGGGGTGAAAGCCCAGTTTGGTGAAATTGGCGCAGAAGCGCGTTTCCGGGCAGGCCACGCGCAGGTCGGCGACCAACGCCAAGCCCAGCCCGCCGCCCACCGCCGCCCCCTGCACGGCGGCGACCACGGGCTTTTCGGTGCGGAACAGGCGCACCGCCTCACGGTACAGCGTGTTCGCGCGGAGGGGTTCCGCCCCGCTCGCGCCGCTTTCGCGGGCGCTGAAATCGCCGCCGGAGGCGAAATCCGCGCCGGCGCAAAACGCCTTGCCTTCCGACGCCAAAACGAGCGCGCGGCAGGCCGGGTCGCGGTCGAGCGCCTCGAACGCATCGGCGATGGCGCCGATCAGCGCATGATCGAAGAAATTGTGCGGCGGGCGCCGGATCTCGACCAGCGCCACATGGTTCTCGACCGCGACCGCGAGGTCGCTCCGGCCGCCCGCGCCGGTCATGGCGTCATGGCGCGGCGGGGCCGCGCGCCGCGCCGTCATGACGCGCGGCGAAGCCCTTGAGCCGGCCCGGCGATTGTTCCGTCCGGTGTTTCGCCTTCCATTCGGAATAGGGCATGCCGTACACGATCTCGCGGGCCTCGTCGTAGCTCAGGGCCGCGCCGCGCGCCTCGGCCTCGGCGCGGTACCACTTCGACAGGCAGTTGCGGCAGAAACCCGCCAAGTCCATCAGGTCGATATTCTGCACGTCCGTGCGCTCGCGGAAATGCGCGACCAGCGCGCGAAACGCCGCCGCTTCGACCTCGGTTCTCGTCGCATCGTCCATGTGTCGCCTCCCCTTGGAGCGCGCGCGGTTCAGGCCGCCGTGCGGTCGGTTACGCGCCGCCGCACGCGCGCGCGAATGCGCGCGCCGTTCTCAAGCAGTTCCTTCGACAGTTCCCAGCCCATCTGCGCGTTCATCCAGAATTGCGGTGTCTGCCCGAAATACTCGCCGAGCGCGATGGCGGTTTCTGCGCTCACCCCGTGCCGTTCGCGAACGATCTCGCACAGAAGGGCCTCGGGCAAGCCGGTGTCGCCGGCGACATCGCGCGCCGTCAGCCCCATCTCCTCGATTTGCTCGCGCAGGAAAAGGCCCGGATGCGTCGCGACGCGATATTTGGGTATGCGGGGCATGGCGATCGTCTCCTTGCAGCGCCGCGGGCGGTCGAATCAGCCGTAATGCGCGTTTAACTCGACCCGCGAAGCATTGGCGTTCCCGAACACGAAACAGATACGCCATCTGCGGTTAACGCGGATACTGTATTGGCCGTTACGGTCGCCTGTCAATCTTTCCAAACGGTTCCCCGGCGGAGTGCGAAGGTCGTCGATTTCGTCGGCATCGTCGATTCGGCCGAGTTTTACCCGCGCCCGCTCCGCGACATCGGCGGGCAGGGTTTTTTCCCGCTGCCCTTCGAACACGCGCTCCGTGCGCTTGTCTGCGAACGACAGAATCATTTCGTTATACCCAAGGTCGTGGCATCGATTCATTTCCCGGGACCGTCCGCGCCCCGCCGCCATGCGGGTGGATCGCTGGAGAAGACAACGCCGGCGAGGCGCGGCGGTCCGGGGCGTTACTTCACGCCGAGCAGCGTTTCGCGCATGAGCATGGCGACGACCTTGCGGGCGGCGTCCTTGCCGCCGCCGGCGGCGCGCCAGGCGGCGCGCTGGCGGTGGGCGGAAGCGCCATCGCGCACAATGGCGCGGGCGTGTTGCACTTCGCTTGCGCAGCCCAGCGCTTCGGCGTCCTCGGCGATCATCTCCAGCAGCTCCTCGATCAGCACGCTCATCGGCTTGACGCGCGATTCGCCGAAATCGATCAACCCGCGATCCGCTCCGTGGCGCATGGCGCGCCAGCGGTTTTCCGCCACCAGCGCCGTCGGGTAGATGCGGAAGCGCTGATTGCGCCGGCGCAGCCGCCACAGCATCCGCATGACGCATTGCGTGAGCGCCGCCACGCACACCGCGTCCTCGACGCGCGTACACAGGTCGAAAATGCGCGCCTCCAGCGTCGGGAAGCGCGCGCTCGGACGCACGTCCCACCACAACTTCGTGCCGTCCTCGATAGCCTCCGCCGCGATCAGGCTCGCGACCAGCGCCTCGAACTCGTGCCAGCTCGCCAGCCGCGGGGGCAGCCCGGTGCGCGGCAGGGCGTCCCACACCGTAAGCCGGTAAGAGGCCAGCCCCGTGTCCTCGCCCTCCCAAAACGGCGACGATGCGGTGAGTGTCAGCAGATGCGGCAGGAAATAGGCGAACTGGTTCATCAGGTCGATGCGCAGCTCGTCGGGCTGGATGCCCACATGTACATGCATGCCGCAGATCAGCAGCCGCCGCGCGGGGCCGCGATATTCGGCGTCGAGCTCGCTGTAGCGCGGGCGCGGCGTCGGCCGCTGCTTCTGCCACGCGCCGAACGGATGCGTCGAGGCGGCGACGATGGCGAGCCCGCGCTTGCCCGCCGCCTCGGCGATCTCGCCGCGCAGGCGCACGAGCTCCGCGCGCACTTGCGCCATGTTCGCGCAAACGCGCGTAGCAACCTCGATCTGCGTTTGCAGGAACTCCGGCGAGACCTGCCCCGGCAGGCGGCGCTCGCATTCCGCAAGCAGCCCCTCCGGCGCCTCGGGCACGAGGTCGCCGGTGGCGGCGTCCACCAGGTAGTACTCCTCCTCCACGCCGACGGTGAAGGCGGGGCCGCCGGCGCTCACGGCCGCGCCTCCAGCATTTCGCGCAGGGCGGTGTCGAGGATGTCCGCCCACCGTTCGATTCCGGCGGGCGCCGCGATCAGGTCCTGGCGCACCTCGATCGCGACGCTCGGCAGGCCAGCGGCCCCGGCCTGGTGCGGCAGCGTGAAGGTCAAATCGCTGTATCCGGTGTAGGGTTCGTTGTCGCCGACATGCAGGTCCCGCCGCCGCCGCAGCGCGCGCAACAGGGGGCGCGCCAGCCGCACATCGTCGTCGTGCAGCACCGCCGCATGCCACGGCCGCCCGGCGCCGCCGACGTGGGGCGCGAAACTGTGTACCGCAATCAGCGCGGGCGCGGCCAGCCGCCGGATTTCCGCCGCGATGCGCGCGTGCCACGGGCGGTGATACGCCGCCGCGCGGCGCTCGCGTTCCGCGGCGTCCAGCCCTTCGTTGCCCGGCACGCGCACCCCGTGGCTAAGCGCGGGGATCGAATCGGCGCGCCCCTCCGCGCGGTTGGGGTCGATAACCAGGCGCGAATAGCGGCAGAGCAGCGCCGGCGCGCCGAGCCGCTCCGCCAGCCGCACCGTCAGCGGCCCCGCGCCGATGTCCCACGCCACATGCTGCGCCAGGGCGGCAGCGTCGAGACCCAGATCCGCGAGCTCCGCCGGCACGGAATTGCTCGCGTGATCGCAGATCAGAAGCAGGTCGCGGCGCGCGCCGGGCAGGAACTCCGCTACGTCCATCGCGCCGGCGCCCGCCGTTCAGGCCGCCGGGTAGCGCTCGGCAAGCAGCGCGTAGAGCGCGCGCAGGGCGGTCGCCTCGCCGCCCTCCGGGCGCCCCGGCAGCGCCTTGTCGTTCCAGCCCATGCAGTCGATATGCGCCCACGAGCGCGCGCGTTCGACGAAAGAATCGAGAAACAGCGCGGCCGTCACCGCGCCGCCGTAACGCCCCTCCGAGACATTGCCGATGTCGGCCGCCTTGCTGTCGAGCAAGCTGCGGTAGGGGCGCCAGAGCGGCAGGCGCCAGAGCGGATCGGCTTCGGCGCGCGCATGGCGCGCGAGATCGCCGGCCAGCGCGTCGTCGTCGGTAAACAGCGCCGGCACGCCGGTCCCCAGCGCCACGCGCGCCGCGCCGGTCAGCGTCGCCGCGTCGATCAGCAATTCCGGCGCCTCGCTGTCGGCTTCCGCCAGCGCGTCGCACAGGATCAGCCGGCCCTCGGCGTCGGTATTGCCGACCTCGACGGTCTTGCCGGCGCGGGTGCGCAGGATGTCGCCCGGGCGGAAGGCGTCGCCCGACACCGCGTTCTCGACGGCGGGGATGAGCACGCGGAGCCGCAGGTTCAGGTCCGCCTCCATGACCGCGCCGGCAAGGCCGAGCATCAGCGCCGCCCCGCCCATGTCCTTTTTCATCAGGCGCATTCCGGCCGCGCTCTTGATGTCGAGGCCGCCGGAATCGAAGCACACGCCCTTGCCGACGAGGGTAACGCGCGGCGCGTCTTCGGCGCCCCGGCGCAGGTCGATAAGCCGCGGCGCGCGGGCGCTGGCGCGGCCCACGGCGTGAATCGCGGGGTAGTCGAGATGCAGAAGCGCATCGCCGGCGGTAACGCTTGCCGCCGCGCCGTGCGCCTCGGCGAGGCCGCGCGCGGCGCGCTCAAGATCCTCCGGCCCCATGTCGTTTGCCGGCGTGTTGACGAGGTCGCGCGCGAGGCCGACGGCGCGCGCCAGCCGCCGCGCGAGCGGCAGATCGGCGCCGGGGGGCGCGGCCGCCGTCGGGGCCGGCTTTCCCTTCTCCGACAGATAGGCGTCGAAACGGTAGGAGCCGAGCATCCAGCCGAGCGCCGCATGGGTCGCCAGCCGCGCATCCCAGGCGAAGCCCGCCGTTTCGCCGAACGCATAGGCGCCCGGTCCGAGCCGCGCCGGAAGCCCGGCGAACGACCACGGGTCCGGGGGTTCGCCGACGACCGCGACGACCGCCGCGACGCCGCCGTCGGCGCCCGGCAACGGCGCCGCCGCGCCCGCCTCGGCCTCGAACCCCACCGCGTCGAGCCAGCGGCGCGCGCGCGGGTCGGCCCGCGCCAGCCAGCCCTCCCACGCGCCGCGCGCCACCGCGGTTATGGGAACCGCCCCCTCGGGCGGGCGTTCGACGACGGTGTCGAGCATGTCCGCTTCCCGCCGCCCGCCGGTCCGCGCGCCGTTCAGCTGTGCGCGCCGCGCCAGACCTTCCGCTTCACGGCGTAGAGCAGGGCGGTCAGAGCGAGCGTGAAGAGGATGACGTTGAGGCCCAGCCGCTTGCGGCGTTCGAGCTCGGGCTCCGCCGCCCAGGCAAGGAACGCGGCCACGTCGCGCGCCTCCCGTTCGATCGTCGCCTCGGTTCCGTCGGCGTATTCCACGTCGTCGCCCCACAGCGGCGGCGGCATGGCGATCTGCCCACCGGGAAACCAAGGGTTATAGCTCAGGCCGTCCATGAGCGCGAAATCGTCCGGCGGGTCGGCGTAGCCCGTGAGCAGCGCGGCGATATAGTCCGCGCCGCCCGCGCGCGCCTTGACCATCAGCGACAGGTCCGGCGGCGCGGCGCCCGCGTTGGCCGCCGCCGCCGCGTTCGCGTTGGGGTAGGGGTTGGCGAAGCGGTCCGCCGGAACGGCCGGGCGCATGAACATTTCGCCCTCGGCGTCCGGCCCGTCCTCCACCTCGTCGAGCGCGGCGATGGCCGCGATCTGCTCCGCGTCGTAGCCGATGCCCTCCAGGTCGCGGTAGGCCACGTAGTCCAGCCCGTGGCAGATGGCGCAGATTTCCAGATACACCTGCAGGCCGCGCTGGACCTCGGCGCGTTCGAAATGGCCGAACGGACCGTCGAACGACCAGTCGAGCGCGGGCGGCGGCGGGGCGTCGCCCGCCGCCCAGGCGTGCGGCGCGGCGAGAAGAAACGCGGCGGCCGCAAACCGGCCCCGCGCGCTCATCGGCCCTCTCCCCCGGTCTCGAGCACCGGATGGGCGATGCTGACGGGCAGCGGCCGCGCGCGCTCGAACCGCCCGAGCAACGGGATGAGCACCAGGAAGTGGAAGAAGTAATACGCCGTGGCGATCTGCCCGAGGGTTACGTATTGGAACCATTCCACGCCGCGGAACACGGGTTCGTTCGGCAGGTTGGCACCGACGATGCCGAGAATGACGCAATCCGCGGCCAGGACCCAGAACATCTGCTTGTAGATCGGGCGGAACCGCGCCGAACGCACCGGCGAGCCGTCGAGCCACGGCAGAACGAACAGGATCAGGATCGACCCCAGCATGAGCAGGACGCCGATCAACTTCGCCGACAGGAACCACACGTCGAACGTCGCCGACCGCAATATCGCGTAGAACGGCAGGAAGTACCACTCCGGCACGATGTGCGGCGGCGTGACCAGCGGGTTCGCCTCGATGTAGTTGTCGGGATGGCCCAGGTAGTTCGGCGCGAAGAACACGAAGCCGAAAAACACGACGAGAAACACGCCCAGGCCGAACAGGTCCTTGACCGTGTAGTAGGGATGGAACGGCAGCGTGTCCTTGTCGTTTTTCGTCTCGATGCCGAGCGGGTTGTTCGACCCGAACCGGTGCAGCGCCCATATGTGCAGGACGACCAGGCCCACGATGAGAAACGGCATCAGGTAGTGCAGGCTGTAGAAGCGCTGCAAGGTGGGGTTATCGACCGCGAAGCCGCCCCACAGCCACTGGACGACGCCCTCGCCGACGAGCGGGATCGCCGACGCCAGGTTGGTGATCACCGTGGCCGCCCAAAAGCTCATCTGCCCCCACGGCAGCACATAGCCCATGAAGGCGGTGAGTATCATCAGCAGCAACAGCAGCACGCCGAGCCCCCACAACAACTCGCGCGGGTGCTTGTAGGAGCCGTAATACAACCCGCGGAACAGGTGGATATAGACGACGACGAAAAACGCCGAGGCGCCGTTGGCGTGGACATAGCGCAGCAGCCAGCCGTGGTTTACGTCGCGCATGATGCGCTCGACGCTGGCGAACGCCAAATCGACATGCGGCGTGTAGTGCATGGCGAGCACGATGCCGGTGACGATCTGGATCGCCAGCACCGCGCCGGCGAGCGAGCCGAAATTCCACCAGTAGTTCAGATTGCGCGGGGTGGGGTACGAACGCCCGACCGCGTGGTCGAGCAGGGTGAACACGGGCAGGCGGTAATCGATCCAGCGGACGATCCGCGAGCCCGGGGCGCGTTCGCTCATCGCCGCCGCCCGTCAGCCGACGCGGATGCGCGAATCGTCGAGAAAGACGTATTCGGGCACCGTGAGGTTGTCGGGCGCCGGTCCCTTGCGGATGCGGCCCGAAGTATCGTAGTGGGAACCGTGGCAGGGGCAGAACCAGCCGCCGTAATCGCCCGCCGTTCCCAGCGGTACGCAGCCGAGATGGGTGCATACGCCCACCAGCACGAGCCACTCCGAGCGCCCGTCCTTGACGCGCTCCGAATCCGCCTGCGGCGCCTTCAGCTCCGCAAGCGGCGTCTCGCGCGCGGCGGCGATCTCCGCCCCGGTGCGGCGGCGGACGAACAGCGGCTTGCCGCGCCACATCACCGTGATCGACTGCCCCTCCTCAATGGGGGCGAGATCGACCTCGACCGAGGCGAGCGCCAACACATCGCGCGCCGGGTTCATCTGATCGACAAGCGGCCACGCGGCCGCGAGGCCGCCGACCCCGGCGACCGCGCCGGTGGCGAGATACAGGAAATCGCGGCGCGTCTCGCCATCGGCGCGCGCGCTGGAATCGGCCATGTCGGAAGTCCCGTGGAGCGTTGCGGAAATGCGCCGCCTTTCTGCCCCGTTTTCGCGCGCGTGTCCACAACCCCGCGCGGCCCGGGCGCATGAGCGGCGCGCTCAAGGCCGAGGCCGCCGCATGGTTCGCGTCGCTGCGCGACGATATCTGCGCGGCGTTCGAATCCCTCGAGGACGGGCTCGCCGGCGGCCCGCACGCGGCGCGCCCCGCCGGCCGTTTCGAGCGCCGCGATTGGAAGCGCCCCGGCGGCGGCGGCGGAACGATGGCGATCCTGCGCGGGCGGGTGTTCGAAAAGGCCGGCGTTAATGTTTCGGTCGTGCATGGCGAGTTTTCCGAGCGCTTCCGCGAGCGCATCCCCGGCGCGCGGGAGGACCCCCGTTTTTGGGCCGCCGGCATTTCCGTCGTCGCGCACCCCCGCTCGCCGCACGCGCCCGCCGCGCACATGAACACGCGCCATATCGCCACGGCGCGCTCATGGTTCGGCGGCGGCGCCGACCTGACCCCCACAACGCCCGACGCCGCCGACACGGCGGCCTTCCACGGCGCGCTCGAAGCCGCATGCGCGCGCCACAAGATCGCCGATTACGAACGTTTCAAGGCGTGGTGCGACGAGTATTTCTACCTGCCGCACCGCAAGGAGACGCGCGGCGCAGGCGGCATTTTCTACGATTACCTCGACGACGGCCTCGACGCCGCATTCGCCTTTACGCGCGATGTGGGGCGGGCCTTTCTCGACGTCTATCCGCGCCTCGTCCGCCGCCACCGCGACCGCGGCTGGACGGCGGAAGACCGCGCCCGCCAGCTGTTCCGCCGCGGCCGCTACGTCGAGTTCAATCTCCTCTACGACCGCGGCACCCGCTTCGGCCTCGAAACCGACGGCAACCCCGAAGCCATTCTCATGTCGCTTCCCCCCGTAGCCGAATGGCCGTAACGCGCGCCGAAGGCGCGGACTTCCTGGGTTGTCTAATTCCGGCTACTCGGTCAACCCTCCTCCGGGTCCGTTCGCTGCCTTCCGTTCCGCCGGGAGCATGGTTGTCTGCGAAGTCATCGCCGTGCTTTCGAGTGGCGCGCTTCATGATGGCGTTCGTCGGCGTTGGCGTCCCAATGTGCGCGTCGCACTCCCGGACCGGCCTTGCCCTTTCGGGCGGGGGCGCGGTCCGACTTGCATTCCAGGCAGCGGGATCGCCTCCGCTACCGTCCCGGCGGGGACGGGGCTTTCCGCCGAAGCGGAACCGTGTTGTCTCCTGTTCGTTGTTCAGCTGCCTCCGGGCGCGTTCGGGGCGCGCGGCGGCAGCGCTGCGTGTAGTCCACCGAGAAACGCAGCGCCGCGCCGCCGCCGCGCGCCCCGAACGCGCAACCCGCGCCGTGCGGGCGTGGCGGGCGCTGTCACGCGCGCTGCCCCTTGCCTGCCCGGCGCGGCGCCGGCGGCCTACGCCGCTTCCGCCGCGTCCGGCCAGCGGAAGGGCTCGCCGCTCGCCAGCATGCGATGCAGGATGACCGCCAGCCGCCGCGCCAAGGCCACGCACGCCTTCTTGAAACCGCTTCGCTTGCGCAACCGCCGCGCCCAGTCCTTGAGCGGATGACCGCGCTTGACCCGCGTCAGCAGGCAAGCCGCGCACTCGTACAGCAGCGACCGCACGCCGGGATCGCCGTGGCGCGATATGCGCCCCGTCCAGTCCATCTCCCCCGATTGACGCCGACGCGGCACAAGCCCCACATACGCGCCCACAGATCGCGAATCGGCAAACCGCGCCGCATCGCCCAGGTTCGCAACCAGCGCCACAGCCGTCATCGGCCCCACGGCCGGAGCCGTCATCGACAGCCGGCAGGCCTTGCTGGCCCGCGCCCGCGCCTCCACCTGCCTGGTGAGCGCCTTGAGCGAATGCAGCGTCTGCGCCAGCGAAACCAGCAACGGCTCCACCGCTTCCTGCAGCGGCGTATCCATGACCGCCTCGCGAACCCGCGCCGAAAACCGGCCCGAACCCTTCGAAAGCCGAATCCCCGCCGAACCCAGGATGCCCCGGACCGTGTTCTCCGCGTCGCGGCGCTGGCGCACCATAAGCCCCCGCGCGCGCAACAGCGCCTGCGTATTCGCGTCCCAAGCCCGCTTCACCGAAACCGGGGGGCAGAACTTCGTGCGCGCGATATCCGCCAGCAACGCCGCGTCCTTCGCATCCGTCTTGTTCGTCTGAAGGCGAAGCACCGCGTGAACGCGCCGAGCGTCCACCACATCCACGGCCTGCCCCAACGCCTCCATCTCGCGCGCCAGCCAGCCCGAATACGTCCCCGTCTCCATGACCACGCGCGCCGGCGACGGGCAGTGCTCGCGCACCGCCGCAAACAACGCCGCCGGATCCGTCGCAACCTTGCCCGCGACAACCGTCGCACCCGCATCGTTCTTGACGCAAAACGCCGTCTCTTCCTTCGACACGTCGAAACCGACATACTCCGCCATGGTCGCTCTCCCTGTTGGGTCCGTGAGTGGGGCGCACAACCCTGCGCGCGCAGCCCCGCATGATAGACCCGGGAGAGCGGCCGACCGGAATTATCCCATGTGCGCGGGCGTCCCGCCCGCACGTCTCCAACGCCACGAACGCCGCCGGGAAGAGCGCAACAACCACGCCTCTCCCGGCAACACCGCGCCGCGCGCAAACGTGCGGACGGGAACGCCCGCGGTCCCGGGAAGTCCCCGCCTTCGACGGAATTGCGTATCCCCCGCGGCATCGGCGGGAGCGAGCGCTCGTCACGACACGCGGGGGCGGCCCTCGATGGGATAGGCGGGGTCCTGGAAGCCGTGCGTCGAGGGGTAGCCCGGCGGGACCAGCGAATCGATCAGCGCCTCGTCTTCCGCCGTCCACCCGTGCGCCGGCGCGCCGAGATAGTCGTTCATTTGCTCCAGCGTGCGCGGCCCGACGATGGTCGACGAGACCAGCGGGTTGGCCAGCACCCAATTGACGGCGAACTGCACGGGCGACATGCCCCGAGCCCGCGCATGCGCCGCCACGGTCTGCGCGATCTCCAGGCTTTCCGGGCGGAACTCGGTTTGCATCATGCGCCGGTCCCTGCGCCCCGCGCGGGTGCCGGCGGCGGGCGCCTCGCCGGGCTTGTACTTGCCGCTCAGCACCCCGCGCGCCGCCGGGCTGTAGGGAACGACGCCCATGCCGTAATGCGCGCAGGCCGCCAGCGCCTCGACCTCGGGCTGGCGGTTCATCGCGTTGTAGTAGGGCTGGCTGACGATGGGCGGATCGACGCCGAGTTCGCGGCACAGCCGGACGACCTCCGCGTGGCGCCACGCCTTGAAGTTCGACAGGCCGAAATAGCGCACCTTGCCCGCGCGTATCGCGTCGCCGATCGCCGACACCGATTCCTCGAGCGCCGTGTGCGGGTCTTCGCGATGCCAGTAGTAGATGTCGATGCGGTCGGTTCCGAGCCGCGCGAGGCTGGCGTCGAGCGCCTGGAGCATCCAGCGCCGCGACAGGCCGGCGCGATTCGGCTCATCGGGGTCGAACGGCCCCGCGACCTTGGTCGCCAGCACCCAGTCGTCGCGTTTCTCCGCCACGATGCGGCCCACGACCTCCTCCGACAGCCCGCGGTGATAGACGTCGGCGGTGTCGATGAAATTGACGCCGCCGTCGAACGCCGCGCCGGCGATGCGCCGCGCGTCGCTCTCCGTCGTTTCGACGCCGAACATCATCGTGCCGAGGCACAGCCGCGAGACGCTCGGGCCGCCGCGGCCCAGTCTCGTTCGCTCCATGGGTTTCCCTCCCCCGATGCTACGCGCCGGCGAGGAACGCGCGCGCCTCGGCGAGGAACGGCTCCAGCCGGTCGTGATGCGCCCAGTGTCCGGCGCCTTCGATATCGATGCAGCGCGCGTCGCGGAAATGCGCCGCGCGGCCGTCCTTTCGCGGGTCGCTCGCCCAGCTCTCCGCGCCCCGCGCCAGCAGAACGGGGCAGGCGATGCGGCCCCACAGGCCGTGCAGCTCCTCCGGCTCCAGATCGACCGCGGCGAACAGGCGGACGTAATTGTCGAACTTCCAGCTGTACGTGCCGTCCTCGTTGCGGTTGACGCCGTGGACGGTCAGATGGCGCGCCTGTTCGGCGGTCAGATGCGGGTTTTCGTCGCGCATGCGCCGGAAGGCGGCCTCCAGGGCCGGGTAGCGCCGCGGCAGGCGGCCCGACAGGCCGCGCAGGTCCTCGATCCAGTCCGTCAGGCGGCGGTGCGTGGGCTTGGCGCGGCGTTCGGCCTCCCATTTCGGCGGCGGCCCCATCCCCTCGATGGCGATCAGGCGCCGCACCTTGTCGGGATACAACCCCGCGTAGCGCAGGGCGATCATGCCGCCGAGCGAATGGCCGATAATCGAGACCGGCCCCTCCATCGTTTGGTGAACGAGCTGCGCGATGTCGTACACATAGTCCGACATGCGATAGGTCCCGCCGACGTTCCACTGCGAATCGCCGTGGCCGCGCAGATCCGGCGCGAGGATGCGCCAGTCGCCGCGCAGCGCGCGCGCCACCCAGTCCCAATTGCGGCAGTGGTCGCGCCCGCCATGCACAAGCAACAGCGGCGGCGCGCCCTCGTTGCCCCAATCGACGTAGTGCAGGCGCAGACGTTGCGAGAAATAGCCGCGGGAGGCGGGGCCGGCGGCGGCGGTCATGGCCCCGCGAAAGTTACTTCGGCGCGCATGGCGACCGCGCCGTCGAATATCGCCCGCGCGGCGGCGCCGCCGCCGTGCGGCGACGCCTCCAGCGCCAGCGGGCGCCCGGCGAAGATGGGGCGCATGGCGCGGAAACGCGCCTCGGCGATCCGCGCCTCCGGAGCCTCGCGCGCGATCAGGTCCAGCAGCAGCGTCGCCGTAAGCGGCCCATGCACGATCAACCCCTCGTACCCCTCGGCGCCGGTGACATAGGGGCTGTCGTAATGGATGCGGTGGCCGTTGAAGGTGAGCGCGGAATAGCGGAACAGCATGACCTCGTCGGGGACGATCTCGCGCCGCCACTTCGGCGCCGCCGGCGCGGCCGCGCCGTTCCGCCGCGCGGCCGGGCCGTTCGGCCGGACGGCGCCGGGCGCGGCGGCGGCGCGGTAGGCGATGTCGTGCCATTCCTCAAGCGCCAGGCCGCGCGGGCCGGAATAGGCGTGATGGACCCTGACGAACGCCAGCGGCCCTTGCCGCCCCTGCTTTTCGTCCACCGATACGACGCGGCTCTCGCGCCGCGCGCGCTCGCCCACCTTGAGCGGCGCGTGGAAGACGAGCCGGTTGCCGGCCCACATGCGCCGCGGCAGCGGTATCGGCGGCAGGAAATTGCCTCGTTTCTCGTGCCCGTCGGGGCCGAGCGCCGATTGCCGCGCCACATCGGCGAAATAGAGCCAGTGCCAACCGGGCGGCAGCGGGTCGCCCTCGGCCGGCGCGCTCGGATAATCGAGCGCCGCCGCCATGCCGGCGGCCTGAAACGGCGCGACCAGGTCATCGACCCGGCGCGCGCGCCCCGTCCATTCGGCCCAATCCTGTTTCGTCGTCATGCCGCGAACTCCGCCCGGATGCGTTCGGTATGCTCCCCCAGCCGCGGGACGGGGCCGTATACCGGCGCCTCGCCCTCGCGGATCGTCGGCGGCGCCACGACCGTCGCGCGCCCCGACGGCGTATCGTAGGCGATCGTGCGCAGCTGCGGATGCGCGGCGAACTCGCCGACGTCGTTCAGCGCGCCGCACGCCACGCGCGCCGCGCGCAGCCGCCGCATGAGCTCGGCGCGCGGCCAGCGCGCGAACCGCGCGCGCACGATCTCGTCCAGCGCCGGGCGGTTCCGCACCCGCGCCACGGGGCTCGAAAACCGCGGGTCGCCCGCGAGCGCCGCGTCGCCCAGCACGTCGGCGCACAGGGCGCGCCATTCGCGCTCGTTCTGGATCGAGATCAGTACCTGCTTGCCGTCAGCCGCCGCCCAGGCGCCGTAGGGGGCAACCGACGGATGGCTCAGCCCCGCGCGCGGCGGCGCCCCGCCGGCGCAGGTCTGGTAAATGAAAGGCACGTTCATCCAGTCCGCCATGCCGTCGAACAGCGAGACCTTTATCCCCGATCCGGCGCCGGTGCGTTCGCGCGCGAACAGCGCCTGGCCGATCCCCGCCAGCGCGTTGAGGCCGGCGGCGATGTCGCATACCGAGACGCCGACGCGCCCCGGCGCCTCCGGCCCGCCGGTCACCGCGCACAGGCCGGTTTCGGCCTGCACGAGAAGGTCGTAGGCCTTCATGTCGCGACAGGGGCCCTCATCGCCGTAGCCGGAAATGTCGCATGTCACCAGGCGCGGATGGGCCGCGCGCAGGGCCGCCGCGCCGATGCCGGCGCGCGCCGCCGCGCCCGGCGCCAGGTTCTGGATATAGACATCGGCGCGCGCGAGCATCCGCCGCAGAAGCGCCGCGTCGCCGGGCTGCTTGATGTCGAGAACGACCGATTCCTTGCCGCGGTTGAGCCACACGAAATAGGCGCTTTCGCCGTTCGCGGCGCGGTCGTACCAGCGCGCGAAATCGCCCTCCGGCCGCTCCACCTTGATAACCCGCGCCCCGGCGTCGGCCAGCCGCGACGAACAGAACGGCGCGGCCACCGCCTGTTCGACGCTGACGACGAGAATCCCCTCGAACGGGCCGGGCAAACGGCGCCTCCGCGCGCTCAATACGACCGCGGCAGGCCCAGCACATGCTGGCCGATATAGCCGAGGATCAGGTTGGTGGAGACCGGCGCGATTCGGTACAGCCGGCTTTCGCGCCACTTGCGCTCGATGTCGTATTCCTCGGCGAAGGCGAAGCCGCCGTGCGTCTGCATGCACGCCTCGCCGGCGGCCCACGCGGCCTCCGACGCCAGCATTTTCGCCATGTTCGCCTCGGGGCCGCAAGGCAGGCCGGCGTCGAACAGCGCCGCCGCCTTGCGCGTCACCGCCTCCGCCGCCTCGGTTTGCGCATGTGCGCGCGCGAGCGGAAACTGGATGCCCTGGTTGCGCCCGATCGGCGCGCCGAACACCGTGCGCTCGCGCGCATAAGCGCACGCCTTGCCGATGAAAAAGCGCGCGTCGCCCAGCGATTCGCTCGCGATCAGTATGCGCTCGGCGTTCATGCCGTCGAGTATGTAGCCGAAGCCCTCGCCTTCCTCGCCGATCAGCGCATCGCCGGGGATATGCAGGTTGTCGAAGAAAATCTCCGTCGTCGCGTGGTTGATCATCGTGCGGATGGGGCGGATCGAAAGCGCCGCGGCCGGCGCGTCGCGCATGTCCACGAGAAACGCCGACAGGCCCCGCCGCCGCGGCCCGGCCTCGTCCGCCGGCGACGTGCGCGCCAGCAACAGCATGAGATCGGAGTGCTCGGCGCGGCTGGTCCACACCTTCTGCCCGTCGATCCGGTATCCGTTGCCGTCGCGGACGGCCGCGGTCTCGATGCGGGTCGTGTCGGACCCGGCGGTCGGCTCGGTGACGGCGAACGCCTGCAGGCGGAGCGCGCCCGAGGCTATGCCCGGCAGCCAGGCGCGTTTCTGCTCCGCGGAGCCGTGCCGCAGCACCGTGCCCATGGTGTACATCTGCGCGTGGCACGCAGCGCCGTTGCCGCCGGCGCGGTGGATTTCCTCCAGTATCGCCCCGCCCGCCGCCAGCGGCAGGCCGCTGCCTCCGTATTCTTCCGGGATGAGCGCGGCGAGATAGCCGGCCTCGGTGAGCGCGCGCACGAACGCTTCCGGATATTCGCGGTCGCGGTCGAGCGCCCGCCAATACGCGCCCGGAAACCCCGCGCACAGCGCGCGCACGCCTTCGCGTATCTCCGGAAACGTCTCGCCGACCGGCGCCGCGACCCCCGCCGCCCCGTTCTCGTCCATCGCCGCCGCCTCCTCCTTCGGCGCCCCTGTACCTACCCCCCGCCGCCCCCGCTCTCAACCGCCCGGGCGTCCTTGCCCGCCCGTTTCCACGGCCCCGAACGCTCCGGCAAGGGTTGGACGCGGGCGCCGGCCGTGGTACAGGCTGCGGGGTTTTCGCCGGACGCGGCGCGCCTCGCGCCCGCGCCGCCGGCCGGAGGGGGGAGCAAGGGCGATGGGATGTCTCCGGCGGCGTTTCGTCATGGCCGCGGCCGCCGCCGCGGCGCTGTACGCGTCGGCCGCGGCGGCGGAGTACGCCAACCCGGACGGCGTGGCGGTCATCGTGGGCAACCGGCACTACGAACACCGGGACGTGCCCGAGGTGTCCTACGCGCACCGCGATGCGGAGGCGTTCCGGCGCTATGTGCTGGACGTGCTGGGCTTCGACCCGGGGAACATCATCGATCTGCGCGACGCGAACCAGGCGGCGCTCGAGACGGCGTTCGGCAATGAGCGCAGTCTCGAAGGGGACCTGTGGAGTTATCTCGACCCCGAGGGCGGTTCCGACGTCGTCGTTTTCTATTCCGGGCACGGGGTTCCGGGCCTGAACGACGGGCGGGGCTACCTGCTGCCGGCGAACGCCGACCCGAACACGGCGGAGATCAACGGATACCCGATAGACGTGTTGTATGCGAACCTCGGGAAGCTCGGGGAGGCGCGTTCGGTTCGGGTGTTTCTGGATGCGTGTTTTTCGGGGGGCAGCGACCGGGGGATGCTTGTGCGTTCGGCGTCTCCGGTGTTCGTTGAGGCGGATCTGCCATCGGCGCCGCGTGCGCTCACGGTTTTGACCGCCGCGTCGGGGGATCAGGTCGCATCGTGGGACGAGGCCGCGGGTCACGGCCTGTTTACGCATCATCTTCTGGATGCGCTGTACGGGGCGGGGGACGCCGACGGCGATGGGTCGGTGACGGCGCTGGAGGCGAAGGCGTATCTCGACCGTCACATGACGCGTGCGGCGCGGCGGGCTTTGCGGCGCCGGCAGAACGCGAGTCTCCACGGCGATGCGGCGGCGGTCTTGGCGGCGGCGGCGGGCGGCGTGTTCCCTGATCGTCCGGTTGTCGCCGGCGCGGCGGACGGCGCGGACGGGCGGGACGGCGCCGGTGCGCTCGCGGCGCTTCCCGCCGCGCCGGACCTGGCGGCGTCGGAGGCTGCGCTTGGGTTGGACCGCGCGTCGCGTGCGCTGGTTCAGCGGGGGTTGGCTTCGTTGGCGTTCGATCCGGGTCCTGTCGATGGCGCGTTCGGGCCGCGGACTCGTTCGGCGCTGGGCGCGTGG
This sequence comes from Alphaproteobacteria bacterium, assembly GCA_965201115.1. Lineage (GTDB taxonomy): Bacteria > Pseudomonadota > Alphaproteobacteria > UBA7887 > UBA7887 > JANQOH01. The sequence continues at coordinate 1,898,022 of OZ241745.1, read as the reverse complement.
CAATCGGCGAAAGGGTACGAGGCGACGGGCCGGTTGACGCGCGAGCAGGCGGAAGCGCTGGTCGCGATGGGCCGCGAGGCCGAGAGCGCGGACCGCGCCGAGCGCGAGCGTGTTGCGCGCGAGGCGGAGGCGCGGCGACTGCTGGACGTCGGGGATACTTTCCGCGATTGTGAGGAGTGCCCGGAGATGGTTGTTTTGCCTTCGGGTTTGATCGATATGGGTTTTCTCGCTTTGGACGAGAGTCCTGTTCATCGCGTGCGTATAGGGTATCGTTTGGCTGTGGGGAAGTATGAGGTTACGCGTGGGGAGTTTGCGCGTTTCGTGTCGGCGACGGGTTGGGGGATGGGAAATCCGTGCGCTATCTATGATTCTGACGCTGACTTCGGCGAATGGGCTGGCGCCGGCAACTGGAAAGATCGTTCGGAGTTGTCGTGGCGGAATCCCGGCTTTTCGCAGAGCGACGACCACCCTGTCGTTTGCGTAAATTGGGGCGATGCGGTTGGGTATGCGCGTTGGCTGTCTCGGGAGACGGGTCACAATTACCGGCTGTTGAGCGAATCGGAGTGGGAGTATGCGGCCCGCGCGGGGACGCGCCCGGCGCGCTGGTGGGGAGAGGGCGTATCGGGTCAATGCACGCATGCGAACCAAGCAGCGGGCGAGACATCTTTCGATTGGCGTTACGAGGGTTGTTCGGATGGCTATGCGCACACGGCTCCTGTCGGGACTTTCGAGGCGAACAATTGGGGTTTGCATGACATGCTCGGGAATGTGCGGGAGTGGACGCAAGACTGTTGGGATAGTTACCCTATGGCGCCGCCGCCGGATGGGGAGGCGTGGGAGACAGGCAATTGTTCTGCCCGCATTCACCTCGGCGGCTCTTGGCTCAGCGGTGCGATGGTCCGCCGCACCGCACTCCGCGTCTGGGTCGATTTCGGGAACCGTTACGGTAAGCGTCCGGTTATCCCGCTTGGCGATTGATGAGTATGTTTATGGGTTTCGGTATTTCGGGGGTCGTTTTGTTTGACGGTCGGCTTTGTATGGGGATCGTGTTTCGATGCCTGCGCGGTTATCGATGCGGCTTGGCGACGTCGGTTGACGGTGGCCGGTTCGAACGCGGCGGCTTGCGGTCGCGGTATAGCATTAGATGGGTATCGGGCGGAGTTTTTTTTCTATATTTCCTCTTTTACGCTTGCCTTGTGGTGTTGGGGGCGGCATTGTTCGTTCATGTTTGACTGCGCCGCGCCTCTCCCCGACGATCCCGCCCGCCTGAAGGACATGGTGGCGTCCCTGGCGGCCGAGTTGAAGGCCCGCGCGGAGGCGTTGAAGGCGCGCGATATCCTGATTGAGAAGTTGCGTCATGAGTTGGCGGGGATGCGCCGGCATCGTTTCGGGGCGCGCTCGGAAGCCTTGGCGCAGTTGCAACTGGCGCTGGAGAACGAGGAGATCGCCCGCGCCGCAAGCCCGCCCCCGCAACCCGAACCCGCCGCCGCACGCGCGCCGCGGCGCAAGCGCCGCCCCTTGCCGGACCGGCTGCCGCGCCGCGAGACGGTGCTGGAACCCGCAAGCGCCGTAAGCGTCCGGTTATGGGGCTATTGGGTTTTTACGGTGGTGTTTTGTGTTTCCAGTTCCACGGCATGAGTTCGTGGATTCGGTTTGTTTTGTAGTCCTGGATACGGCTGAGTGTGTCTGCGATCCATGCGCGCGGGTCGATGCCGTTTAGTTTTGCGGTTTCGATGAGCGTGTATGCGGTTGCGGCGGTTGCGCCGCCGGCTTCGGAGCCTGCGAACAGCCAGTTCTTGCGTCCGAGGGCGATGCCGCGGATGGCGCGTTCGGCAGTATTGTTGTCGAGTTCGAGCGTTCCGTTGTCGAGCCACGGGCGCAGGCGGGCCAGTCGCGCGCGTGCATAGCGGATGGCGCCGGCCAGCGGCGTCCTGGCGGGTATGTTCGGGCTCTGTCGGGCGAGCCATGTTTCGAGGTCGTCGAAGAGGGGCCTGGCCTTGGCCTGGCGGATACGGACGCGCTCTTCGGGCGTTTGCCCGCGAGCTTCGGCCTCGACGGCGTACAAGGCGGCGATGCGCTCGACGGCTTCCCTGGCGACCGGCGCTCCCCGATTGTGCGCGAGGTCGACGAACTTGCGCCGGACATGAGCCATGCAGGGGGCTTCGCGGATGCGGCCCGTGCGGTAGAGTTCCGCGAACCCGGCATAGCCGTCGGCGTGCATCCAGCCCTTGAAGCCGGCCAAGTGTCGGCGCGGGTTCTCGCCCTTGCGGTTGGCGCTGAAGCGGTAGCAGGCGGCCGGCGGCGCGGTTCCGCGCCACGGTCGTTCGTCGCGGGCATAGACCCATAGCCGTGCAGTGCGGGTCTTGCCCCTGGCGCCTTCGCCGCGCGGGGTTTGCAGGCGCACCGTGGTATCGTCGGCGAAGATGGCGCCGCCAGCGCGCACATGGTTGCCGATCCCGTTGGCGACCGGCTCAAGCAAGGCGGCGCTCTTGCCGACCCATTCGGCCAGTGTCGAGCGGTCGAGGTCGATGCCGTCGCGGGCGAACATTTGCGCTTGGCGGTAGAGCGGGAGATGGTCGGCATATTTGCTCACCAGCACATGGGCAAGCAGGCCGGGTCCGGGGCGTCCGCGCTCGATGGGGCGCGGCGGCAGCAGCGCCTGGCAAAAGCGTGCGCAGGCGCAGCAGATCGTGCGCGGTCTCACGATGCGGTTGACCACAAAACGACCGGGTATGTACTCCAGTTCCTCGGTGATATCCGTGCCGACGGTCTTGAGCGCGCCGCCGCAGGCCCCGCAGGCGCTGCCGGGTTCCAGCACCGTCTCGCGGCGCGGCAGCCGGTCCGGCAAGGGGCGGCGCTTGCGTCGCGGCGCGCGTGCGGCGGCGGGTTCGGGTTGCGGGGGCGGGCTTGCGGCGCGGACGATCTCCTCGTTCTCCAGCGCCAGTTGCAACTGCGCCAAGGCTTCCGAGCGCGCCCCGAAACGATGCCGGCGCATCCCCGCCAACTCATGACGCAACTTCTCAATCGGGATATCGCGCGCCTTCAACGCCTCCGCGCGGGCCTTCAACTCGGCCGCCAAGGACGCCACCATGCCCTTCAGGCGCGCGGGATCGTCGGGGAGAGGCGCGGCGCGGTCAAGCATGAACGAACAATACCGACACCAACCCCACAAGGCAAGCGCAAAATAGGAAATATCGAAAAAATATTTCCTCCCTGTGCCTCCCTCCCAAACGCTATCCTGCGACCGCAAGCCGCCGCGTTCGAACCGGCGAACGCCAATCGACGCACTCATGCAGCAGCGACAACCGTGCAGGCATCGAAACAATATCCCCATACAAAGCCGACCGCCAAATAAAACAACCCCCGGAATACTGAAACACATAAAAATACTCAACAATCGCCAAGCGGGATAACCGGACGCTTACCAGGCGCACGCAAGTCCTCGGCCGCCCAGCCATCGCATGTAATCGCCAAAGCAGCAGGCATCACACTCTCCATCGTGCCGATAACCAGAAACACCATACAGCGCCAAAACAAAACGCAACCCACAAAATCAACCCCATGAGTCAACTTGAAATTGTAATGATATTACAGGGGCAAGTGCGGTCCGATATAGCCGATTTCGACTTCCCGCCGTTCGGCGTCGAATCGGAGGTGAATGCGCCCACCGCTTCCGAAGCGGGCGTGCCACATGAAGAGCTCTTGTTCGCCGGAACGGGATCGGAATGCTCGCGCCTGCCTGAGATTCGGGTCATTCCGAACCCGCTGGCTTTCGTTGGTCACTTTACACGTCGTCCACGAAGGCATGGCTCCGGCCACGTTGCGCCATGCGCCGGCCGCGTCGTCCAACTCGGCCAATCGGCCGACAATCGTATGCAATGGCGCGGGCAAACCGCCGACAATCCGGTCCGTGGCGTTCCGCAGCAGAGAGCCCGGAGCGCATGCGATATTTCGCCGGCTCTCGCGCCGCGCGCAAGGCGCTTTCAGCTACGCTGTCGCGCGCAAGCCGCGCCATGCCCGGGCGACGTCCGTCGGGAAAGCGACAGCGATACGGGAATCGCCGGCACGGTCGAGGACGAGTTCGCGTAAGGTTATGGCCTCGGCGCCAGTAGACGCGCAAGATTCTTTTCGTGCTGATCGAAGAAACCGGCCGGCCATTCCGACAGCCGCCCGTCCTGATCGATTGTCGGCGACGTCGCAACCGCCGCGCCGTCCTTGCGTTCGAAATAGTGGAACGCCGCGTCCCCGGGTCGGATCGGACCGTCGCGAACGGCGATGCGCACCCCGTCCATGAAGTGGTCGCTATGGGTTTCCGCGATGACCTGCACGCCGGCCAGCGCCGCGCGCCGCGAGTTCGACCGGTTTCGTTTGCCCGCTGGGATGCAAATGCGCCTCGGGGTTTTCGACAAGACACAACGACCCGCGCGGGCCGAACAGCGCAACGAGCACGGACAGAATATATGACAAGCCGAAGCCGACATTCGTCGCGCGATACCGCCGCGTCTCGACGGCGCCGTTGCGATCGAACGAGAAACCGGCGCCGATGGCGCCGCCGAGGGGTATCGTCTCGAGCTGTATATGGGCGCCGGTGCTGACCTTGCCAAGCCAATGCTCGATGCCGGCCGCGAGGCGGCGCGACTCGCAGCCCTCGAAACGCGGGTCGCCCTCGACGAAAACATCGCCGCCATGCGCGCTGAGATAATTCGCCGCATACTCTCCGCCCTCGCCGCGCCAGGCAAGGGTTTCCGAATGCGCATACGCCTCTGGGGGCCGACCCGCTCCGCGTTGACGTACGACACGCTCCCCCCGAACGGCGGGAGATCCTGCCACGATTCGGGCACGCCCAACCCGCCGAATCGCTTGAGGGAGGCGTCCGATTTCCGCACATCCAACCGATCCGACATCGGGTCGTAATCGTAGGCCAGCACGCATGGCTCTGCAATATCGTGGCGGCGCAGCTCGAATTCCACCGAATCCGACTCGGCGCCCTCGAACAGCGCGTCCCGGCCGCCGCCGATATCCACGAGCCGGCCGTCCGGCACGAGCCGATCTTTCCACAACTCACAGGATTGACGCAACACGAGCAGCGCCTGTATGATACTGCTCTTCCCCGCGCCGTTCAATCCGCACAGCAGTGTCAGCGGCGCGAATTCCAGCTCGATCTTCGCGAAGCATTTGAAGTTCGAGAGCGCCATGAATCCAATCATCTCGACAATCCTCCCCGTAAGGTTATCTGCCCGACCTGCGGCGCATCTTTGCTCCCGTATCGATGCGACGAAAGATATCGCTCGTATTGCACTTGCGATCTTGTTCCCCTGCATGCAACGATGACGATATCCGAAACTACCCCGATGCAAGGTGCGCAAGATTAATGAATCCTGCCGAACGAGGGGCGCCCCCGCGCGGCGTTCAGGCCAAGTCAAAATAGCGCCGCTACCGCCGCTGTCAACCCTCGTGCAGCCCGCCCGCACGGTGTCGGAACCGGTCGAAATCGCGCCCGATGGCTCTCTGCATTGCACGGAGCGCTTGCGGTAGCGCAAGGCGGCCGGCTCCGCGGGGCCGCGTCGCCCGGCGCTTGCGCCGCGAAATCCGGGCCTCGGGCCCCGTGCGGGCCCTTTACCCTTGCGCGCGCCGTGGGCTAAACAGCGCCGCGCCGCCCCCAACATGCGAGGAGACGCGCGGATGCGAAACGGCAATCCGGATGTCGTCGGCATCGGCAATGCGATTGTCGATGTGCTGGCGCGGGCCGGCGATGGCTTTATCGCCGAGCACGGGCTGACCAAGGGCGCGATGACGCTGATCGACGCCGCGCGCGCGCGGCGGCTATACGACGCGATGGGCGAAACGGTCGAGATTTCGGGCGGGTCGGCGGCGAACACGATGGCCGGCGTGGCGTCGTTCGGCGGCGCGGCGGCGTTTGTCGGCAAGGTCTGCGACGACGAGCTGGGCGCGGCGTTCGCCCGCGATATCCGCTCGCTCGGCGTGCGTTTCGACACGCCGCCCGCCGCCGGCGGCCCCGGCACGGGGCGCTGCCTGGTGACCGTAACGCCCGACGCGCAGCGAACCATGGCCACGTTTCTCGGCGCGGCGGGAGACCTGTCTCCGGAAGACGTCGACGCCGAGCTCATCGCCGCATCGGACACGACCTATCTCGAGGGCTATCTGTGGGACCCGCCGGGGGCGCGCGCGGCCTGCATGAAAGCCGCGGAGATCGCCCGCGCGGCGGGGCGCAAGGTGGCGCTCAGCCTGTCGGACTCGTCTTGCGTCGCACGGCACGGGCAAGCGCTGCGCGAACTCGCGAACGGCGGCGCCGATATCGTGTTCGCCAACGAAGCCGAACTCATGGCGTTGTACGAAGCGCCGGATTTCGACGCCGGCGTGCGCGCGATTCGCGGCCGCTGCCCGGTAGCCGCGCTCACGCGCGGCGAGAAAGGTTCGGTTATCGCCGCCGCCGACGGCGCGACATACGAGATCGCCGCCGAGCCCGTGGCGCGCGTGGCCGACACCACCGGCGCGGGCGACCTGTACGCCTCAGGGTTCCTTTACGCGCTCGCGCAGGGGCGGCCGCTCGCCGAGGCCGGGCGGCTGGGGAGCATGGCCGCCGCCGAGGTCATAAGCCATTTCGGCGCGCGGCCGGAAACGCCGCTCGCGGCGCTGGCCGCGGCATAGTTTTCGCCCCGCATCGTTCGTCGGGCGGCGCTTTCCCGCCGGGCGGCGCATGGCGTATGCTGTTCGCCCGCGCGGCGGCGAGGCGGATCCCCCCGGGTTTTACCCGTTCCGGCCGCCGCCCGACGGGCTATCCGGGAAAGGTCGAGCGTTGATGCAAGCCGGGGAAACGGCGGCGGAGGCCGCCGGTCGGGGGGAGGCGGCGGACTGTCGGCGCGGCTGGCGCGAGTCGCTCGCGGTGTATGCGCACGGCCCGGTCGTCGCGATGCTCTTTCTGGGCTTTTCCGCGGGGCTGCCGTTTCTGCTGGTGTTCTCCACCCTGTCGGCGTGGCTCGCGGAAGCGGAGGTGACGCGAACCGCCATCGGCTTCTTCAGCTGGGTGGGGCTCACCTATTCGATCAAGGTGTTCTGGGCGCCGGCGGTGGACCGGCTGCCGCTGCCTTGGGCGACGCGCGCGCTCGGCCGGCGGCGGTCGTGGATGCTGCTGGCCATGATCGGCATAGCCGCCGGGTTGCTCGGCATGTCGCGCGTCGACCCTGCGCAGGACCTCGCCGCGATGGCGCTGTTCGCGCTGCTCGTCGCCTTTTCGTCGGCGACGCAGGACGTGGCCGTCGACGCCTGGCGGATCGAGGCCGCGCCGGCGGAGCTTCAAGGCGCGATGGCGGCGACCTATCAGCTCGGCTACCGCATTGCGATACTCGTGTCGGGCGGCGGCGCGCTGATTCTCGCCGACCGCATCCCCTGGCCCGCCACATACATGACGATGGCGTGCCTCACGCTGATCGGCATGGCGACGGCGCTGGCGATTCGCGAGCCCGCCCGCCCCGCCGACCCGGCCTCCGGCGAGCGCGAGCGCAGGATGGCGGGCGCGCTCGCGCGCGCGGCGCGGCTGCCGGCGGCGTTGCGCGGCCCCTGGGCGTGGTTCGTCGGCGCGTTCGTCGGCCCGTTCGCCGATTTCTTCGGCCGCATGGGTATGTTCGGCCTCGCCATCCTCGCTTTCATCGGCCTGTTCCGCGTCTGCGACGTGCTGATGGGGGCGATGGCCAACCCCTTCTATCTCGACACCGGCTTCACCAAGACCGAGATCGGCGCGGTGGTGAAGTTCGGCGGAACCGCCGCGACCGTTGCCGGCGCGCTCCTCGGCGGCGTGCTGGTGGCGCGGTTCGGCCTCTACCGCCCGTTGATTGCGGCCGCCGCGCTGCTGGCGCTGACCAACCTGCTGTTCGCGGCGCTCGCCGCCATCGGCGCCGAACTGTGGATGCTCGGCGTGACCATCGGCGCCGACAATCTCAGCGCGGGCTTCGCGGGAACGGTGTTCATCGCCTATCTGTCGCAACTGACGAGCCTCGCCTACACGGCGACGCAATACGCGCTGTTCAGCTCGCTGATGACGCTGCCGGGCAAGTTTCTCGCGGGCTTTTCGGGCATTGTCGTCGATGCCCACGGCTATGCCGTGCTGTTCGTCGGCACGGCGGCGGCGGGGATACCGGCGGTGTTTCTCGCCGTCGTCATGAAGCGCCGCGCCGCGCGCACGGCGGGCGCGCAAGCCGGAGCCGCTCCGTGACCGGCGTTTGCGGCGGCGTCGCCGACATGCCATCGGTGTCGGCCGAAACGCTGCGCCGCGTCGCCGGGACATTCGCGACCGGCGTGACCGCGATCACCGCGCTGGCGAACGACGGGCCGCGCGGGTGCGCCGCCAACGCGGTTACCAGCCTGAGCCTGGATCCGCCGCTGATGCTCGTGTGTCTGGCGCGCACCAGCAGTACGCACGCCTCGCTGAAGGCGGCGGGCGCGTTCGCGATCAACATTCTCGACCAATCGGCGGAGTCGCGCGCGCTGTGCCGGCTGTTCGCGAGCCGCTCGGAAGACAAGTTCGCCGGCGTCGCATTCGCGCGCGGCAAGACGGGCGCGCCCCTCCTCGCCCTCGCGACGGGCTGGTTCGAATGCGAACTCGTGGACAGCCACGAATCGGGCGACCACACGATCTTCATCGGGCGCGTGCTTGCCGCCGGGGACGCGGGGCGCCCGCCGCTCGTCTATTTCCGCGGCGAGTTCGCCTCGCTGCGCCTCGACCCCGCCCACCCCGATCCGGCGCCGCCCGGCATTGCGGACCAAGGCGCGCGCCGCGTATAGTACGCGCCGGGAGCGGCGGGCGGCGGCGTTCCGGCGCCGCGGGCGCGCGCCGCGCATATGGAGAGGAGGGACGGGATGCGCTTCATGATGTTCGCTTTGCCGACGATCCCCGCGGCTTCGTGGGAGGAGCGGGAACGATTGGCGCCGATCGGGCGCAACCGCGACCGATACCAGCAGATGCTGACCGAGTTGCGCGCCATTGTCGGCCTCGCCGACGAGGCCGGATTCGAGGTGTTCGCCACCACCGAGCACCATTTTCACTCCGAGGGCGCGGAAGCCAGCGTCGCGCCGCTGATGCTCTACGCCGACCTGGCGGCGCGCACCGAGCGCATCAAGTTCGCGCCGCTCGGCCTCGTGCTGGCGGGCTGGGATCCCATCCGCTGCGCCGAGGAAATCGCCGTTCTCGACAATCTGACGCAAGGGCGCGTGATCGCGGGTTTCGCGCGCGGCTACCAGGATCGCTGGGTCAACGTCATGGGCCAGCAGTTCCACGTCACCGGCGCGCCGATGGACGGCGGCGCCATCGACAACCACAACCGCGCCGTGTTCGAAGAGGCGATAACCGTCATCCGCAAGGCGTGGAACGAGGAATCGTTCCACCACGACGGCAGGTTCTACAAGGTCCCCTACCCCTACGAAGAAGGGATTACGCGCTGGCCGGCGGCGGACTTCACGCGCCGGTTCGGCGCCCCGGGGGAGGTGGACGCGAACGGCGTCGTCCGCAATGTCTGCGTCATCCCGCGCCCCTATCAGGAAGGCGGCCCGCCGATGATGCAGCCCTTCGGCGCCAGCGAGCGCACGCTCGTCAATTGCGGCAAGAACAGCATCACGCCGTGGATACTGAACGGCGAGCCGGAGATCTTCCGCAATCTCTGCCGGGTCTATCAGAAGTCCGCGAACGAAAACGGGCGCGGGCTGAAATACGGCGAGGCCATCGGCGCCGTGCGCGCGGTCCACTTCGGGGAGACGCGCGAACAGGCCGTGGAACTCCTCTCGCGAACCAATTTCTCGACCTTCGAGACCGTGTTCGGCGCGTTCGGCTTCTTCGAGGCCCATCGCGAAACGGCCGACGCCGGGAAATACCCTCTCGACCCCTACACGCCGCTGCCGCCCGAGGAATGGACGGTGGACCGGATGTTGCGCACGCAATACGCCCTTGCCGACACGCCGGACAAGATCAAGAAGCAGGTCGAGTCGTTGCACGGGATGCACGAGGGCGACGGCGAGCTCGAGTGGTTCGGCTGGTTCTTCGACCAGGGCCTCATGCCGCTCGACGAACAGAAACGCCAGATCGAGTTGTTCGCCGAACATATCATCCCCGAGTTCGGCGACTGACGGCGGCGCGCAGGGCGGAGAGTGGCGATGGCGGATTACGAGTTCCTGCGCACGGCGCGCGAGGGCCGGCTGACAATCGTAACGATAAACCGGCCCGAAGTGTATAATGCGCTGCATTCGCCCGCGCACTTCGAGTTCCATGCCGTGTTCGACGAGTTCGCGGCGGACCCGGAACAATGGGTCGCGATCGTCACCGGCGCGGGCGACAAGGCGTTTTCCGCCGGAAACGACTTGAAGTATCAGGCGGCGGGCGGTCCGCGCGACCGCCCGCCCACCGGCTTCGCGGGGCTGACGCAGCGCTTCGACCTGAACAAGCCCGTCATCGCCGCGGTCAACGGCTTCGCGATGGGCGGCGGGTTCGAGATCGCGCTGGCGTGCGATATCATCGTCGCGTCCGACAACGCCGTGTTCGCCTTGCCCGAACCGCGTGTCGGCCTTGCCGCGCTCGCCGGCGGCCTCCACCGCTTGCCGCGCATAATCCCGCAAAAACAGGCGCTCGGCATGATCCTCACCGGGCGCCGCGTCTCGGCCGATGAAGGACGCCGCCTCGGCTTCGTCAACGAAACGACGGCGCCCGAAGACCTCATGCCCGCCGCAAGGCGCTGGGCAGCGCAAATCCTGGAATGCTCGCCGATGTCGATCCGCGCTTCCAAACAGGCGATCTACCGGGGCCTCGACAAGCCGACCCTCGAGGAGGCGATAACCGCAACCTACCCCGCCGTGCAGGAGCTCTACGACAGCGCCGATTTCGTGGAAGGCCCCAAGGCGTTCGCGGAAAAGCGCCCGCCGCAATGGACCGGCGGCTGACAGCGGCGGACCGGCGAGAGTCTCCTCGATGAACCGGATCGAGTCTGTTCGCATAAAGGGTTTCCGTTCGCTCGCGGATTTCGAAATCGGCGACTTGCCGAACGCAACCGTATTGATCGGCCCCAACGGCGCCGGCAAATCCAACCTGTTTCGGTTTTTCGATATGGTAAGCGCGATGGTCGGCGACCGTCGGCTCAACGAATTCGTGCAGCGGCAGGGCGGCGCCGACGACCAGCTGTTCGGCGGCGCCGGCGTCACGCCGACGATGGAAGCTGAGATTCGCATGCGAGCCGGCGAGGCGCGCCATGATTACCGCTTCGCGCTTGCGCATACCCACCCGGATCGATTCGTGTTCGCGGAAGAGGCGTTCCGCTCGAGCCGGGAGGGATGGCCGGACGACGCCAATTGGCGGCATTTCGGGAGCGGGCACATGGAAGCCCGTCTGGCGGAGGCCGGCCGGACGCCCGAAACCTGCGGCGTCGACCCGTCGGCGGCGCGCGACGCGGTCCGCCTGCTCAAGAGCTGCGCCGTGTACCGTTTTTGCGACACGACCGGGACTTCGCGGTTCAAGGCGCCGTGGGACGCAGAGGACAACAGCCGCCTTTATGCGCACGGCGGCAACCTGGCCGCCATTCTCCTTCGGCTGGAACGCGAGGATATGCGGCGATACAAGTGGATATGCGGCCTGATCGGGCGCGTGCTGCCGCCGTTCGAACGCTTCGTCCTGGAAGAGACCTGCGGCAGGGTTATCCTGGCGTGGAAGGCGCGGGGAACGGACAAGACCGTCGGCGCGCATCTCACGTCCGATGGCTCTCTCCGTTTCTTCGCGCTCGCCACCCTGTTGAACCTGCCGTTGGAAATGCTCCCCGATGTGTTGCCGATCGACGATGCGGAACTGGGCTTGCACCCCGCGGCCGTCGATTTGCTCGGCGGCCTGATCAGGTCGCTGTCGGTCGACAGGCAAATTATCGTGGCGACGCAATCTTCCCTGCTCGTGGACTGTTTCCGCTTGGACAAACTCCGCGTCCTGGACCTGAAGCGCGGCCGTCCGGCCGTCAGCCGGCCCGACGCCGATATGCTCGATCCGTGGTTGGACGACTATTCCATGGGTGAGATATGGGAAAAAAACCTCATCGGAGGAAAACCGTGATCCGTCTGGCCGTGTCGGTAGAAGGGCAAACGGAGGAGGTATTCGTCAACACGGTTTTGGCGACTCACCTGGCAGGTCGGGATGTTTGGGCAACTCCGGTCGTGTTGGGACGCGCCGGACGCAGACGCGTCGGCGGCAACGTCACGGTTGGTCGTCTCGCATCCCATATGATCGCGTTGTCGTCGTACGACGCCGTAACGTCGTTGGTCGACTTGTACGGCTTTCGCGACAGGGGCCGCGACTCCGCGGAACAATTGCAACGGCGTCTGTTTCGTGAAATCGACGGCCGCATGCATCTCGACGCGAATCCGTCGAGGGTATTTCCCTACATTCAGCAGTACGAATTCGAAGGACTGTTGTTCTCGGATACAGCCGCGTTCGGTCCCGTAGCCGACGCGAGCCGGGAGGTTATCGCGACTCTTGAACGAGTACGCCGAAGTTTCGCGACGCCCGAAGATATCGACGACGGTCGCCAGTCCGCGCCGAGCAAGCGGATCGCGCGCGCATTGCGGAACTACGACAAGCCGGTTCACGGTCCCCAAATCGCGCAAGCCATCGGCCTTCCGTCCATTCGCGCCGAGTGCCCCCGGTTCGACCGATGGGTATCGTGGATGGAGGCGCTCGGCGCCGAAGCGTAACGCCGTCGTCCGCCTCCGCTCAGGCGTTCGGGCGGCGCATTTCGCCGCCGGCGGCGGTCGGATAGACAGCGATTTGCGGCATGTTTCGCGCGACGCGCTCGGCGAGCGGGGGCGGCGCCACGAAGAGGCCGGTCGAGAGCGCGTCCGCCGTCATGGCGTCGTCGGCGCCCGCGCTCACCGAGAGACGATGGTTTGCGCTGCGCCCGCTGGCGGGCGCGAACAGGCGGTGATGCCGACCGTCGGCGCTGAAGCGGGCGCCGTAGCCCCCCGGCGTCGCGAGCGCCCGGTTCGCGAGTTCCACCGCCGGGCCGTAGCGCGCCGGGGCGCGCGGGCCGGCGAGGCCGATGGCCCGCGGGCGGCCTTCCGGATGGCGGCCCACCGCGCGCGCTTCGCCGAGATCGAGCAGCACATTGTCGATGCCGCCGTCGCGCAGCAGTTCGGGGACCCGGTCGGCGATGTAGCCCTGCGCGATGCCGTTCAGCGTGACCGCCATCCCTGTGCGGGTCAGCGCCGCGCGGCCGGGGGGACACCTCCAGCGCCCGGCAGCCAACGCCGCGCCGCGCGCAAACGTGCGGGCGGGGACGCCCGCGATCCCGGGCAGCCCGCGCCTTCGGCGCGAACGGTTGAAACCTCCGTGCCGTCGGCGACGACGCCATCTCCCAAGGCGTCGGGTTCAAGGCCTTCCGCGACTGCCTCCGCGCGGGAGCGCCTGCCAATTCCGCCGCGCCGCGCTATGCTGCCGCCGATGACGTTCACCGACGAACAGATCGAGCGCTATGCGCGCCATATCGTGCTGCCCGAGGTGGGCGGGACGGGGCAGGCGCGGCTTCTCGCCTCGCGCGCGCTGGTAATCGGCGCCGGGGGGCTGGGCTCGCCCGCGATACTGTATCTTGCGGCGGCGGGAGTCGGCGCGATCGGCGTGGTCGATGACGATACGGTCGCGCTGTCGAACCTCCAGCGCCAGATCGCGCATACGCAGGAGCGCCTGGGCGCGTCGAAAACGGCGAGCGCCCGCGCCGCGGCAGCGGCCATCAACCCCGACGCGGCGGTGGAGGAGCATCCCGTGCGCCTCACCGCCGCCAACGCCGCAGCGCTGATGGCGGATTACGACATCGCGCTCGACGGCAGCGACAATTTCGAAACGCGCTTTCTCGTCAACGACGCCGCCTATCTCGCGGGCAAGACGCTGGTCTCGGCGGCGATACTGCGGTTCGAGGGCCAGCTGGCGACGTTCAAGGCGCATCTCGGCGGCGCGCATCCGTGCTACCGCTGTATCTTTCCAGCCCCGCCGCCGCCCGGGCTGGTCCCGACCTGCGCCCAGGGCGGCGTGCTTGGCGCGCTGGCGGGCGTGCTCGGCGCGTTGCAGGCGGTGGAGGCGATCAAGGAGCTGCTCGGCGCCGGCGAGAGCCTGTCGGGCCATCTCGTCATTTACGACGGGCTGTCGGCGCGCTTCCGCAAGGTGCGCGTGCGGCCGGACCCGGCTTGCGCGCTGTGCGGCCCGCAAGCGCATATCCGCGATCTGTCGCGCCATGCCGCCTGAGGCGCCGGCGCGCGAGAAACTGTCGCTGATCGTTTTCTCGGGCGACCATGCGCGCGTGCATTACGCGCTGGCCGCCGCCGCCGCCGCCGCCGCCATCGACCGCCCGGTTACGTTGTTCTTCACGATGGAAGCGGCGCGCGCGTTGTTCGCGCCGGGCGCCGGCGGCGCGCCGGGCTGGCGCGCGCTGGCCGGGGCCGGGGCCGACGCGGACTTGCGCGCGCGCGGCATCGCGGGGTTCGACGAGCTGCTCGAATCCTGCGTCGAGCTCGGCGCGCGCTTCATGGTCTGCGAGATGGGCCTGCGGGCGCTCGGCGCGTCCGCCGACGCGCTGCGCGCCGACGTTCCGGTCGCCGTGGGCGGGCTGGCGAGCTTCTACAGGCATGCGGAGGGCGGCGCGATGCTGTTCGTGTAGGGGCGCCTATCCCGAGCGCGCTTGCCCGCGGCGGCCGCATGGGGTATGCCCGTCGGCGACGCCGACGCACGGGAGGCTCCGTCATGGCCGCCGAATACGCCGCGCCCATAGCCGATATCCGCTTCGTGCTCGAAGACGTGGTGGGCCTGCAGGGCCTTGCCGCGCTCGACGGGCTCGATTCGCTCACCTCCGATTTCGTCGCGCAGGTTCTCGACGAGGCCGGGCGCTTCGCGGCCGGCGTGCTTGCGCCGCTCAACCGCCCCGGCGACGAACAGGGCGCGCGCCTCGAAAACGGCGCCGTGCGCATGCCCGACGGCTTCCGGGAAGCCTACGCCCAATGGGTGGAGGCGGGCTGGGGCGCCGCCAACGCCGATCCGCGCTGGGGCGGCATGGGCCTCGGCGACACGCTCTCCGGCGCGCTCGCGGAAATGTGGCAGGCCGCCAACATGTCGTTCGCCGACGGCCTGATGCTCACCCAGGGCGCGGTCGAGGCCATCGGCGCCCACGGCGACGATGCGATGAAAGCGATCTATCTGCCGAAACTCGTTACCGGCGAGTGGTCCGGCACGATGAACCTCACCGAGCCGGGCGCGGGGTCCGATGTCGGCGCGCTGACGACGCGCGCGCTGCCCGGCGGGAACGGCGCGTGGCGCCTCGTCGGCACGAAGATTTTCATCACCCACGCCGATCACGACATGAGCGAAAACGTCGTGCATATGGTGCTGGCGCGCACGCCCGGCTCGCCGCCGGGCACAAAGGGTATTTCGCTCTTTGTCGCGCCGAAGTTCATGCCCGGCGAGAACGGCGCCCTCGGCCGCCGCAACGATCTGCGCGTGGTCTCGCTCGAACACAAGATGGGCCACATGGCGAGCCCTACCGCGGTGTTGAGCTACGGCGACAACGGCGGCGCCGACGCGGCGCTCATCGGCGGCGAACGCAACGGCATGCGCTGCATGTTCACGATGATGAACTCGGCGCGCCTCAACGTGGCCATCCAGGGCCTCGCCATCGCCGAGCGCGCCTGTCAGGCGGCGCTGGACTGGGCGCGCCAGCGCGTCCAGGGCGCCGGGATCGGCGGCGCTCCGGGCCGGCCCGTCGCCATCGTCCGCCACCCGGACGTCCGCCGCATGCTGATGGACATGCGCGCGCAAACCGAGGCCATGCGCGCGCTGTGCTACGCCATCGGCGCCGCGCTCGACCACGCGCGCCGCGGCGGGGACGAATCCGCCGCGGCTTTTGCCGACCTCATGATACCCGTCGCCAAGGCGTGGTGTACCGACCGGGGGTTCGCGGTCGCGTCCACCGGCGTACAGGTGCATGGCGGCATGGGCTACATCGAGGAGACCGGCGCCGCGCAGCACCTCCGCGACGCGCGCATCGCGATGATTTACGAAGGCACGAACGGCATCCAGGCGCTCGACCTGGTGCGCCGCAAGTTGCAGCAGGACGACGGCCGCGCCGCCGCCGCGCTGATCGCCGACATGCGCGAAACCGCGCGCGCGTTGGCGGACGCGGGGCTGGGCGACATCGCCGCGGCGCTGGCGCCCGCGGTCGATGCGCTGGAGCGCGCGACGAACTGGATCCGCGCCGCGTGGCGCGGCGACCCCGTCGCCGCGGCGGCCGGCGCCACCGTTTACGCCGACATGGCGGGCTTTATCGCCGGCGGCTGGATGCTCGGCAAGGCCGCCGTGAAGGCGCGCATGAGGCTCGAGGCCGGCGCGGAAGACGCGGGCTTCTACGAAGCGAAAATCGCCACCGCGCGTTTTTACGCCAGCCAGCGCCTCGCGCCCGCCGCAGCGCTCGAAACGCCGGTGACGACCGCCCGCGAATCGACGATGGCCATACCGGAAGACCGGCTTTGAACGCCGGCCGATTCGCCGGCGGCGCGGGCGCGGCGGGGGAACGGGAATGAACGACGAAACCTGGATCCGGCTAACCGCGCCGATAACGCCGTATTCCACGCAGCGCCTGTTTCGGGTCATCGACCGCAAATACCAGGCCGGCGTTCGGAAAATCCATCTTCTGCTTTCGACGCCCGGCGGAAGCGTCGCGCACGGCATCGCCATCTATAACTTCCTGCGGGGAATTCCGGTCGAGATACTGACCCACAATTTCGGCACGGTGGATTCGATAGGCATCATTGTCTTTGGCTCAATTAGCGAATCGTATGTACGCATGGTATGATGCTTTCGGGTCATGTGGAGGTGCTTGTCATGCAGAGCAGTGAATTTCGGGATTGGCTTGCGCGTGTGGACGCTCTTGGCGCTGCGCAGCGTCGCGAGGCGTTGGCTGTGCTGTCTGGGCGTTCGGCGTCGTCTGCGTCTGTGGCGGCCGTCGAGCTTGGCGTGGACGAAGAGCGGCGCTGTCCGCGCTGCCGGGCCACGGGGGCGGTGTCCATAGGCCGTGCGCGGGGTTTGCGGCGCTACCGATGCAAGGGCTGCGGGCGCACGTTCAACGCGGCGACGGGCACGCCGTTGTCGGGTCTGCATCGCAAGGAGCGGTGGCTTTCGTTCGGCGCGTCGCTTTCCGAGGGGGAGACGGTGCGGGCGTCGGCTGCGCGCTGCGGCGTTGCGGTGTCGACGGCGTTTCGTTGGCGTCACCGGTTTTTGCGGGCGGTGGAGAAGACGCCGAAGAAGTTGCGGGGGATCGTCGAGGCGGACGAGACATTCGTTCTGCACAGTCGCAAGGGGGCGCGGAAACTCGACCGCAAGCCGCGTCGTCGCGGCGGCAAGGCGACCAAACGCGGCTTGTCGCGCGAGCAGGTTCCGGTCCTTGTGGCCACCGACCGCGGCGGCGGCAATGCGAGCGCGGCGCTGCCCACGGTGAGCGCCGATGCGCTCAAGAAGGCGCTTGGACCGGTCATCGAGACCGACATTGTGCTGGTGTCCGATGCCAACCGCGCGTATCGGCCATGCGCCGCGGCGCTCGGCGTGCGTCATGAGGCGCTCAACATGAGCGTCGGCGAGCGGGTGCGCGACGCCTTCCATATTCAGACCGTCAACAACCGTCACAGCCGGCTGAAGGGCTTCCTGCGCGGCTTTCGCGGCATCGCGACAAAGTATCTCGACAGCTATCTGCGGTGGTTCCACCTCATCGGACTCGCCGCACACGCGTCGCCAAGGGCGTGCCTGACCGCCGCAATGAACACAGCGTACATACGATTCGCTAATTGAGCCTTGTCTTTTGCGCCGGCGCCGAACGGTACAGCGTTCCGCACGCCCGGTTCTTTCTGCATCCGGTGGGGATGGATATCGGTCAGCCGACGTGCGTGGACGAGCATTGGTTGCTCGAACACAGCAAGAGCCTCAAGATCGATCAAGAGAATATCGCCAGAATCATCGCCGATACAACACAGCGCGCCGTCGACGCGGCGTCGCGGGACATCGCCGAGCGCAAGACGCTGCGCCCGGAAGAAGCGAAATCGTATGGCCTTGTGGACGACATACGGCCCGAGCTGCTGCCCGTCGGGGCGGATTTCGTGCCGGTGTACGAATCGGAGGCGCAGCCGCCCGCGGGCTGGGCCGGCGCGGCGGCCCAACCCGCCGCGCAGACGGAGATCGTCGCGCCGCCGCCGCGCGACAGCGTATCGAGCATATTCGACTATGGCGCGCCCTGTTCGTGAGCGCGCCCGGTTGCGCCGCCGCGCGGCGCGCGCTATGCTCGCGTGAAAAGGGAGGCTCGCCATGAATGCTGTTCGCCAGCCGTCTCGCCGCCGTTTCGTGAAGACCGCCGCCGCGGCCGGAGCCACCGCGCTGGCCGCGCCCTACGTCAAGAGCGCGCGCTCGGCGGGTTCGCTGTCCATCGGGCTATGGGACCACTGGGTGCCCGGCGCCAACGACGCCATGCGCCAGGTCGTCGAGGAATGGGGCGCCGCCAACGGGGTCGAGGTCCGCGTCGATTTCATCACCTCGATCGGCAACAAGCTGCTGCTCACCGCCCAGGCCGAATCGCGGGCGCGCACCGGCCACGACGTATACTGCGTGCCGGGCTGGTTCCCGTCGATCTTCCGCGCCACGCTCGAACCGCTCGACGACGTGGTGGGCGAGATCCAGGCGCGCCACGGCCCGCTGGTGTCGTCGGTGGAATACCTGGCGCGCATCGACGGCGCCTGGCTCGCGACCCCGGCGCCGACGGGCTCGCCGACCTATGCGCAGGTTTCGCGTCTGGACTACTTCCGCGATTACGCCGGCGTCGATCTTCAGGCGATGTTCCCCGGGCACGACCGGCGCGACCCGGCGCTCGTGGACAGCTGGACCTACGACGCCTTCCTCGACGCGGCGGAAAAACTCCACGCCGCCGGCCACGCCTACGGCGCGCCCATCGCGCCCACGCCCGACGGCAACCAGTGGATCGCGCAGGTCTTCCGCGCCTTCGGCGCCGACTTGGTGGACGCGGACGGCGAGATGGCCGTCGATTCCGACGCGACGCGCACAGCGCTTGAGTATCTCGCGCGGCTGGCGCGCGTCATGCCCGAGGGCGTTTATGCGTGGGACGACGCGTCGAACAACCGCTGGATGATTTCGGGCGAGGGCGGCGCGATCTTCAACCCGCCCAGCGCCTGGGCGGTCGCCATGCGCGACAATCCCGAGGCGGGCGAGCGGTTTTGGCACCACGACGCGCCGCGCGGACCCGCGGGGCGCTTCCGCGCCGGCGCGCCGTTCTTCTGGGGCGTATGGCAGTTCTCGGAAAACATTTCCGCCGCCAAGGACCTGTTCCTGCATGTGGCGGAGCGCGATGTCGTCGTGCGCATGCTGCGCGCGTCGAAAGGCTTCGACACGCCGCTGATCGCCGCCCACCGGAACGCCGGCGTGTGGGAAGCCGCCGCCCCGCCCGAGGGCGTGCTCTACAACTACCCCGTGCGCGGCGACGAGGTGGAGACCATCGCGGGCTACCCCGCCCCGCCCGAATACGGATCGCAGCTCTCGACCCAGGGCGTCTATCCGAACCTCGTGGCCCGCGTGACGCAAGGGGGCGAAACCATCGACGACGCCATCGACTGGGCGACCGGGGAGATCGAAGCGATCATGTTCTTCTAGCGCGCGGCCGGCTCCGGCGCGCGCCCGCGGCATGACAGACGGAGGAGACGGCGATGCCCCCGGCCCAAGCGTTCGCGGTCCCCGCCGCCCCTGTCGCCGTGCGCCCGATGAGCCCCGTGGCGCGCTTCCTGCGGCGGAAATCCACCGTCGGCGCGCTGATGACGCTGCCGCTTCTTGCCGTCATCGTCGGCCTCGTCGCTTGGCCCGGCGTTTACGCCATGTATCTGTCGATGCTGAACAAGGCGGAAACCGCCTTCGTCGGCCTGCGCAATTTCGAGTTTCTCCTGCGCCGCGACACGTTCCAGGACGTGGTGTTCCAGTCGATCATGTTCGCCCTCGTGGCGGTGGTCGGCAAGGCGCTGATCGGCTTTATCGCCGCGCACGCGGTCAACGCCATCCCCGCGAAGGGCCAGCGCAAGTGGCGCGGCATGATGCTGGTGCCGTGGGTTATCCCGCCCGCGCTGTCCACGCTCGGGTGGTGGTGGCTGTTCGAGCCCACCTATAGTTCGGTCAACTGGCTGTTCGCGAAGATCGGCCTCACCGAGATCGCGTGGCTGAGCGAAGTGTTCTGGGCGCGGTTCGCGGTGATACTGGTCAACATCTGGGTGGGCGCGCCGTTCTTCCTGATCATGTACCTGGCCGCGCTCAAGTCGATCCCCGAGGAGCTCTACGAGGCGGCGGCCATCGACGGCGCCAACGCCTGGCAGAAGATGGTCCATGTAACCCTGCCGATGATGCGCAACATCATCGCCATCACCGTGCTGTTCTCGATCATCGTCACGCTGGCCAATTTCGACATCGTGCGCGTGCTTACCCAGGGCAACCCGTTCGGCAAGACGCATCTGTTCGCTACCTACGCCATGCGCTACGGGCTCGAATCGGGCAACATTCCGCTCGGCGCGGCGGTGTCGCTGTTCATGTTCCCGGTGCTCGCTGTGCTGGCGTTCGTCATCCTGCGCAATGTGCGCCGCCGCGCGATGGCGCTCTAGCCCGCCATGGCCCGGGCCGTAACCGCCGGCGCGAGCGGCATTTTCGGCGGCGGGCCGAGCCGCCGCCGCGAGCGCCGCTGGGCGCTTGTCGCCGCCTATGCCGCGCTCGGCGTCTTCGTCGTATTCTTCCTGTTCCCGCCCTATTACATGCTGGTGACCTCGTTCAAGACCAACGAGGAAATCGCCGCCATCGACACCAACCCGTGGATTATCGAGAAGGGCGTAACGACCGAGCACTACACCGGCCTGCTGACCGGCACGGCCTTTCCGACCTATTTTCTCAACACGGCGATCGTCACGCTGTGCGTCGTGGCGATCAGCATGTTCGTGAGCGTGCTCGCCGCCTACGGCCTGTCGCGGCTGAAATTCTGGGGCGCGGGCGTGCTCGCGTCGGGGGTCTTCCTTACCTATCTGGTGCCCGACACGCTGTTGTTCGTGCCGCTGTTCAAGATCGTCGGCGCGCTCGGCCTGCTCGATTCCTACTGGGCGCTGGTGCTCGTCTATCCCACCATCACCGTGCCGTTCTGCACGTGGATCATGATCGGCTACTTCTCGTCGATCCCGCGCGAGCTCGACGAGGCAGCGCTGATCGACGGCGCGAACCACGTGCAGATGCTGCTCAAGGTGTTCATCCCCGTCGCCCTGCCGGGGCTGATCGCCGCCACCATCTTCGCGTTTACCGTCTCGTGGGCGTCGTTCATCTACCCCCTCGCCTACATCTATTCCGACGACCAAATGGTGCTCACCGTGGGCACGGTCACGACGCTGATCAAGGGCGACGTGTTCCACTGGGGCGGGCTGATGGCGGGGGCGCTGATGGCCGCCGCGCCGCCGGTCATCGTCTATGCCTTCCTCATGGACTACTACATCGCCGGCCTGACATCCGGCGCCACCAAGGGGTGAGCCGATGGCCGACGTTACGCTCCGCGCCCTGCGCAAGACCTTCGACCGCGCCGAGGCCGTGCGCGGCATCGACCTCGACATAGCCGACAACGAACTCGTCGTGCTCGTCGGCCCCTCGGGCTGCGGCAAGAGCACCACACTGCGCATGATCGCCGGGCTGGAAGACGTCACATCGGGCGAGATCCGCATCGGCGGCGAACGCGTCAACGACGTCCCGCCGAAACACCGCGACATCGCCATGGTCTTCCAGAACTATGCGCTCTACCCCCACATGACCGTGGCGCAAAACATGTCGTTCGGCCTGCGCCTGCGCAAATACGCAAAGGGCGAGATCGAGCGCCGCGTCGCGGCGGCGGCCGACATCCTGGGCATCGGCGAACTGCTCGAGCGCCGCCCGCGGCAGCTGTCCGGCGGCCAGCGCCAGCGCGTCGCGATGGGCCGCGCCATCGTGCGCAACCCGCGCGTCTTCCTGTTCGACGAGCCACTGTCCAATCTCGACGCCAAGCTGCGGGGCCAAATGCGCACGGAAATCAAGCGCCTTCACCAGCGCCTGCGCACCACCACCATCTACGTCACGCACGACCAGATCGAGGCGATGACCCTCGCCGATCGCGTCGTCGTCATGCGCGACGGGCTTATCGAGCAAATCGGCCCGCCCGGCGCGCTCTACGACAACCCGCGCACGCGCTTCGTCGCGGGTTTCATCGGCTCGCCGGCCATGAATTTCGTCGGCTGCCGTCTCGCCGAAAACGCCGACGGCCTGTCGGTCCGCATCGACGGCCTCGCCGAAACCTTGGCGCCGAACCCCGAACGCTGCGCCGCCCACGCCGGCCGCGCGCTCGTCGCCGGCTTCCGGCCCGAACACATCCGCGAGTGGCGCGGCGCCGAGCCCGGCCGCGTCCGCTGCGTCGTAACCCCGGATGTGGTGGAGCCCCTCGGCGTCGAGACCATGATCTATTTCACGCATGGCGACGCGCAAATATGCGCGCGCGTCTCCCCCGATTCGGAGCCCGTTCCCGGCCGCGAGTTCGCCTTGTCCCTGGAAGCCCGCCGCGTCCACCTGATCGACCCCGATACCGACAAGGTGTTGTAGCCCCCGCCGGGAGCCCCGCCCGGATACGCGCGCCGCTTCCGCACCAAGCGCGGCCGTTACCGACCGGGAACGCAACCCGGCTTGCGCCAGGACTCGGAAGGCGCTATACTCAACGCCGAACGGCGCCAAGACACACGGGAGGAATATCGCCATGAGTCCGGAAATCGGCAACTTGGTATTGGCGCATTTGCGCGAGATCCGCGCGGTGCTGGCCGAGCACTCCCGCGAATTGCGCGAACTGCGCGGACGCGTTTCGTCGGTCGAGCAACACCTTGTAACAATCGAGCGGCAGGTCACGAATATCCACGGCGATCTGGTCAACGTCCATCGCCGCCTCGACAATCATTCCGATCGCCTGCAACGCATCGAACGGCGGCTGGATATCGTCGATCGGCCCGTACCCCCCGACGCTGGCGGCGCGGCCGCCGGGACCGCCGACGCCTGACCGGCGCGTCTTCCACGGGCTTCGGCGCTTCGAAGGGCGCGCTCCCGTCACGCCGCCGCAACATCGTCCGCCGGCGGCTCCTCCGTCTTCCGCTTCGGATCGTGCATCGAAACGCCGAACAACTCCGCCGCCGCGGCTTCCGAAACGTAAGCGTCCGGTTATCCCGCTTGGTCATTGTCGGTTATGTTTATGGGTTTCGGTATTTCGGGGGTCGTTTTGTTTGGCTGTCGGCTTCGTATGGGGGTCTTGTTTCGATGCCTGCACGGTTGTCGCTGCTGCATGAGTGCGTCGATTGGCGGTGGCCGGTTCGAACGCGGCGGCTTGCGGTGGCAGGATAGCGTTTGGGAGGGAGGCACAGGGAGGAAATATTTTTTCGATATTTCCTATTTTGCGCTTGCCTTGTGGGGTTGGGGTCGGTATTGTTCGTTCATGCTTGACCGCGCCGCGCCTCTCCCCGACGATCCCGCCCGCCTGAAGGACATGGTGGCGTCCCTGGCGGCCGAGTTGCAGGCTCGCGAGGAAGCGCTGCGGTCGCGCGCGGAGGCGTTGAAGGCGCGCGATATCCTGATTGAGAAGTTGCGTCACGAGTTGGCGGGGATGCGCCGGCATCGTTTCGGGGCGCGCTCGGAAGCCTTGGCGCAGTTGCAACTGGCGCTGGAGAACGAAGAGATCGTCCGCGCCGCAAGCCCGCCCCCGCAACCCGAACCCGCCGCCGCCCGCGCGCCGCGGCGCAAGCGCCGCCCGTTGCCGGACCGTCTGCCGCGCCGCGAGACGGTGCTGGAACCCGCAAGCCCCTGCGGGGCCTGCGGCGGCGCGCTCAAGACCGTCGGCGCGGATGTCACCGAGGAACTGGAGTACATACCCGGTCGTTTCGTAGTCAACCGCATCGTGAGACCGCGCACGGTCTGCCGCGCCTGCGCACGCTTTTGCCAGGCGCCGCTGCCGCCGCGCCCCATCGAGCGCGGACGCCCCGGACCCGGCCTGCTTGCCCATGTTCTGGTGAGCAAATATGCCGACCATCTCCCGCTCTACCGCCAAGCGCAAATGTTCGCCCGCGACGGCATCGACCTCGACCGCTCGACACTGGCCGAATGGGTCGGCAAGAGCGCCGCCTTGCTGGAGCCGGTCGCCAACGGGATCGGCAACCATGTGCGCGCTGGCGGCGCCATCTTCGCCGACGATACCACGGTGCGCCTGCAAACCCCGCGCGGCGAAGGCGCCAGGGGCAAGACCCGCACTGCACGGCTATGGGTCTATGCCCGCGACGAACGACCGTGGCGCGGAACCGCGCCGCCGGCCGCCTGCTACCGCTTCAGCGCCAACCGCAAGGGCGAGAATCCGCGCCGACACCTCGCCGGCTTCAAGGGCTGGATGCACGCCGACGGCTATGCCGGGTTCGCGGAACTCTACCGCACAGGCCGCATCCGCGAAGCCCCCTGCATGGCCCATGTCCGGCGCAAGTTCGTCGACCTCGCGCACAATCGGGGCGCGCCGGTCGCCAGGGAAGCCGTCGAGCGCATCGCCGCCTTGTACGCCGTCGAGGCCGAAGCTCGCGGGCAAACGCCCGAAGAGCGCGTCCGTATCCGCCAGGCCAGGGCCAGGCCCCTCTTCGACGACCTCGAAACATGGCTCGCCCGACAGAGCCCGAACATACCCGCCAGGACGCCGCTGGCCGGCGCCATCCGCTATGCACGCGCGCGACTGGCCCGCCTGCGCCCATGGCTCGACAACGGAACGCTCGAACTCGACAACAATACTGCCGAACGCGCCATCCGCGGCGTCGCCCTCGGACGCAAAAACTGGCTCTTCGTCGGCTCCGAAGCCGGCGGCGCAACCGCCGCAACCGCATACACGCTCATCGAAACCGCAAAACTAAACGGCGTCGACCCACGAGCATGGATCGCAGACACACTCAATCGTATCCAGGACTACAAAACAAACCGAATCCACGAACTCATGCCGTGGAACTGGAAACACAAAACACCACCGTAAAAACCCAATAGCCCCATAACCGGACGCTTACTCCGAAACCGCGCCCTCCGACAGCGCGCGCATGTACAGCCGCTCGAAACGCCGCGGATGCTCCCCGTCCCTTGCGCCGGGCTCGGTGGCGGGGTCGCCGCGCCAGCCGCGCCGCGTACATTCCGCCGACAGCCGCCGCGACAGAATTTGGCCGAATATGCCGAGCTCCTCGCAGCGCCGCGACAGCGTAATCGTGTCCACGCCGAACAACCGCTTGAGCGCAAAGAGCTCGTCCCAGCCGATCGACCGGCGGCGCGCGCCCGTCTCCGCCCGCAGCGTATCCGCCGGCATGAGGAACGCCCTCGCGAACCGGCGCGCGATGCGCTCCGCGTCGGCCGTCGGCCCGACCTCCATGACCATGTGGCCGAGTTCGCGCGCGACCGCAAAACGCCGCCGCGCGGCCGTGTCGCCGGCGTTCAGCGCGATAACCGGCGGGGCCCCGTCGGCGCGGCCGCGCATGTGCGCCATGGACCCGTCGCCCACCGGCAGCGGCAGCGGCAAGATCATGACGCCGCGCGCTTCGAGGTAATCGACGAGATCGGGAAGCGGGTCGGCGTCCAGCCCCCACGATTCGCGCAGTGCGCTTGCGGCGCGCTCGGCCTCCGAAGCATCGCGCGATACGGGCCACGGCGCGCCCTCCGGCATCTGCCACGCCGCGCCCGGCCGGCCGAGCAGTTCCTCCACCGTCAGACAGCGCTCCAGGAGCTGTAGCGCGAGAGCCTCGAACCGTCCTTCTTCCCGGCGGCTCGCGAGCCGCAGTTTGCGAAACGCCAGCCCCTCGGGCATCGCCGCGCCGTCGCCGGCGAGATACGCCGCCGACACGCCGACCGCCTCCGCTATCGCCGCGAGCGTCTCTTGCGAGGGCGTCGTTTCCCCCCGCTCGTAATAGCTGATCGCCTGCGCGGTAACCATACCGCCGATGCGCCGCGACAGCTGCCGGAGCGACAATCCGGCCGCCGTCCGCGCAACCCGTAGCCGTTGCCTGGCCATGCACTTCCCCCCTCGTGCAGCCATGCGCCAACATACGGTCGACCGGGTGTGTTGTCCACGACCGCACCGGCGCCGCGGCGCCGCGGCGGCCCCGGGCCCGGCCGCGCATAACACAAGCCTGCGGACTTCCAACCCGCCCGCGCGCCGGCAATCCGCGCCATGCCGCGAGGGAAGCCGCGCCAACGGACGGCAAGGCGGGCGGGAAAATGCGGCTGCCGGATACCGTAACGCGCCGCCGCGCCCGGTCTTCGCCGGCATGGCCGGGCCGCACGCAACGTCGACGCGCCGCCCGTTCGGCAACGCCCGCCACCCGCGCGGAGCCCGGCCCGCCGGCGGCGCCTTGCGCGCAGCCCTCGGTTGCCGTAGGACATCGGGCAGACTTGCGGTGGGCGCGTATTCCGCCGCGGTCGTGAGCGGCAAGGCGGGCCGCCCGCCCGCCGTTTCCGGCATGGAGGGAGCAGAAGGTCATGAGGGACAAAGAGTTACGGAAGGCGCGGCGCGTTATCGAAAACGTGCTTCGCAAGCACGTCAAGAGCGCACGGTTCGACAAGGTGGCGTTGCGCCCGGGTTACGACGCCGACGGCGACGAAGTGATCTTCGTCACGGCGATTTTCGACGACACGGCGGAAACCGACATCGATATCGATGAAACCATCGACGTCATCGAGCACCTCTGGAACGGCGTGCAAGACGCAGGGATCGAAGCATTGCCGGTAACGTCGTTCTGCCCGAAATCCGAATGGGACGCCGACCCCGATGAATCCCTTTGATCTGCTGGAGGCGGCGCGCATCCTCGCGCCGGCCGACGAACAGGGAGCGCCACGCCAAGCTAACCTGCACCGTGCGCTCGGCACGGCGTACTATGCATTGTTTCATTGCCTTGCACGGTGCGCGGCAGATACGGTCGTTGGCGCCTCGAAGGCGAGGCGCAGCGAACGCGCGTGGCGGCACGCATATCGAGCCCTTGAACATGGCGAAGCGAAAAACAAATTTCAGAATGAAGGAGCGCTCCGCGATTTCATCGAAACGTGCCGGATATATGCACGCTTGTTCGTGGATATGCAGACGCGGCATCGCTATACGGACGTAAGCGTCCGGTTATCCCGCTTGGCGATTGATGAGTATGTTTATGGGTTTCGGTATTTCGGGGGTCGTTTTGTTTGACGGTCGGCTTTGTATGGGGATCGTGTTTCGATGCCTGCGCGGTTATCGATGCGGCTTGACGACGTCGGTTGGCGGTGGCCGGTTCGAACGCGGCGGCTTGCGGTCGCGGTATAGCATTGGATGGGTATCGGGCGGAGTTCTTTTTCTATATTTCCTCTTTTACGCTTGCCTTATGGTGTTGGGGGCGGCATTGTTCGTTCATGTTTGACCGCGCCGCGCCTCTCCCCGACGATCCCGCCCGCCTGAAGGGCATGGTGGCGTCCTTGGCGGCCAAGTTGCAGGCCCGCGAGGAGGCGCTGCGGGCCCGCGAGGAGGCGCTGCGGTCGCGTGCGGAGGCGTTGAAGGCGCGCGATATCCTGATTGAGAAGTTGCGTCACGAGTTGGCGGGGATGCGCCGGCATCGTTTCGGGGCGCGCTCGGAAGCCTTGGCGCAGTTGCAACTGACGCTGGAGAACGAGGAGATAGCCCGCGCCGCAAGCCCGCCCCCGCAACCCGAACCCGCCGCCGCACGCGCGCCGCGGCGCAAGCGCCGCCCCTTGCCGGACCGGCTGCCGCGCCGCGAGACGGTGCTGGAACCCGCAAGCCCCTGCGGGGCCTGCGGCGGCGCGGTCAAGACCGTCGGCGCGGATGTCACCGAGGAACTGGAGTACATACCCGGTCGTTTCACGGTCAACCGCATCGTGAGACCGCGCACGGTCTGCCGCGCCTGCGCATGCTTTTGCCAGGCGCCGCTGCCGCCGCGCCCCATCGAGCGCGGACGCCCCGGACCCGGCCTGCTTGCCCATGTGCTGGTGAGCAAATATGCAGACCATCTCCCCCTCTACCGCCAAGCGCAAATGTTCGCCCGCGACGGCATCGACCTCGACCGCTCGACACTGGCCGAATGGGTCGGCAAGAGCGCCGCCTTGCTGGAGCCGGTCGCCAACGGGATCGGCAACCATGTGCGCGCCGGCGGCGCCATCTTCGCCGACGATACCACGGTGCGCCTGCAAACCCCGCGCGGCGCAGGCGCCAAGGGCAAGACCCGCATGGCGCGGCTATGGGTCTATGCCCGCGACGAACGACCGTGGCGCGGAACCGCGCCGCCGGCCGCCTGCTACCGCTTCAGCGCCAACCGCAAGGGCGAGAACCCGCGCCGATGCCTCGCCGGCTTCAAGGGCTGGATGCACGCCGACGGCTATGCCGGGTTCGCGGAACTCTACCGCACAGGCCGCATCCGCGAAGCCCCCTGCATGGCCCATGTCCGGCGCAAGTTCGTCGACCTCGCGCGCAATCGGGGCGCGCCGGTCGCCAGGGAAGCCGTCGAGCGCATCGCCGCCTTGTACGCCGTCGAGGCCGAAGCCCGCGGGCACACGCCCGAAGAGCGCGTCCGTATCCGCCAGGCCAGGGCCAGGCCCCTCTTCGACGACCTCGAAACATGGCTCGCCCGACAGAGCCCGAACATACCCGCCAGAACGCCGCTGGCCGGCGCCATCCGCTACGCCCGCGCCCGACTGGCCCGCCTGCGCCCGTGGCTCGACAACGGAACGCTCGAACTCGACAACAACACCGCCGAACGCGCCATCCGCGGCATCGCCCTCGGACGCAAGAACCGGTTGTTCGCAGGCTCCGAAGCCGGCGGCGCAACCGCCGCAACCGCATATACGCTCATCGAAACCGCAAAACTAAACGGCGTCGACCCGCGCGCATGGATCGCAGACACACTCAACCGTATCCAGGACTACAAAACAAACCGAATCCACGAACTCATGCCGTGGAACCGGGAACACAAAACCCCCACCGTAAAAACCCAATAACCCCATAACCGAACGCCTACCTTCACGTTGTATTGGTATTATCGGGTTGCGGTACTGTCGGGCGGACCGTTCGAAATCGATTCCATGTACGGACACCTATACTGCCGCGACGACATTTTGGCGAGAAAGATGGGTATACCGTACTCCGGGACGGCAGTTCGGCGCCGCATAAGCATCGGATATCCGGCCTTGCTTGAGAACGCGCTCCGATTCAAAGGCAGATCCCACGATCCCGCGTTCGACTACATAGAGAAGAAATTCGAAACCGAAGAGGACGAATTGGCATTCGATTTAAAAACAGAGGGACGGCGCGATTTCGGTTCCCGGTCGGGAGGCATCCGCGTTCGCGGCATGATTGAAAACCTGTTGCGAGACCGGCGCACAATCGTTATCGATTTCGACGGCGTCGGTCTCTTTACCAGCAGCTTCGCCGACGAAGTGTTCGGGCGTTCGTTCGTTAAGCTCGGTCCGCGAAGCTTCATGTCCCGGATCCAGATGCGCAACGTCGATCCGACAGTCGAAGGACCGATCGACCGCGCCATACTTCAGCGCACAAGGCTGGGTAACGGAGAATCGATTCCCAACGATGCAACGGTTGCGGCCATGGAGGCGGCCCGGCGGGGGGAATTTGCCGGGACCGGCAGCTTCGACGACACGATGGCCGATCTTAATGCGGACAATTAAATGGACGGCGGCCTTCAAGCGCGACTACCGGCGCGAGAAGAGGGACCGTTTCGCGGGCGTACTCGATGGGGAGATCGAGGAAATCGCGGCGGCCTTGGCGGCCGATAACCCGGCGCCGCCGCGATCATGCGCTGTCCGGGCAATGGCGAGATCATCGAGACTGCCATCCGCGGCCCGACCTCGTACTCGTTTGCCGCAAACCGGACAGCGAATCGCTGGAGTTCGTTCGCTTGGGCTCGCATGGCACGCTCGGGTTTTAACCTTCGCCGGCGCTACTCGTATATGTAGGCCTCGATATCGTCCGCCGACAGGGAGTAGGCGACCTCGGCGAGGTCGGTCGCAAGCGCCACGACGTCGAACTCGCCGGTGACCCAGACGGGCTCGAACAGCGCCTCGAGCACGTATGGCTCTTCCACAGTCACATACACGATCTGGTTCGGGGGCGGCGGGGGCACGTGGATGCAGGCGCCGAAATAGGGGACGAGAAGAAACTCGGTCCCGCCCTGGGCGTTCAGATCGAGCGGCACGAGATAGCCGGGCAGGCGCACCGTCTCGCCGTTGAAATCGTCGACGACCTCGTAGGCGCCCTCCGCCGCCTCGTCGGGGGCGGCGATCTGCCCGTGCTCGACGATGCCGAACAGCGACTCGACGTCGCCGCCGGCCGCGTCCGCCGGAACGAGTTGCTCCCATTTCAGATCGACGGGGCCGGCGGCGCCCGCGGGTGCGCCGGCGAGTGCGACCGCCGCCATCGCGACGAACGCGAAAATCGCTGCCTTTACGGTGGTTGTCATGGCTTTTCGCTCCTCTCTTGCGCGTTGTCAGGCCCGAACGGTCATACCGTCGGCGAGCGACATGCGCCAAGCGCGCGCCGCGGGTATCGCGCCCACGAGCGTTCCGCCGGCCGCCACCGCGGCAAGCATGTACCACTCCCTTATATGGGGCGGCGACACCGGAAGGTAAAGGCCGTAGCGCGCATCGATCCACGCGCGCGCGGCGATGAGCGCGGCGTAAAGCAGCGCCGCGCCCACCGCGACCCCGGCGGCCGATAGCAGCGCGGCCTCGGTCATCAGCATGGCGGCGATGGCGCGCGGGCGCGCGCCCACCGAACGCAGGATCGCCATTTCGCGCCGGCGTTCGTTCAGGCTCGACAGGATCATGACCGCCATGCCGAGCAGCGCGGTGACCACGACCATTGCCGACACCGCGCCGAGGGCGGTTTCCGCCGTCCCCAGCAGATCCCACAGTTCCTGCAACGCCACGCCGGGCAGGATCGCGAGCAGCGCTTCTTCGGGATATTCGTCGATCCAGCGCTTGACGCGGAAGGTCGCGATCCTGGATTTGACGCCGACCATCGCCGCCGTGATCGCTTTCGGCGACAGGTCCATCGCGCGCGCCTGTTCGGCGGAGATCGCCGCGCCCGGCGCCGGCGCGCCGCCGCGCCAGTCCACATGTATCGCCTCGATCGCTTCCAGGCTCACATGCACCGTGCGATCGACCGGCGTTCCGGTCTTGGCCAGGATGCCGGACACGCGGAACGGCTTGTCGGCGTGATCGACGAACGACGCGGCGCCGAGGCCGTGCGCCACGACGATGGCGTCGCCCGCCGCGTAACCCAGGCGCGCCGCGACATCGGCGCCCAGAACGGCGTCGAACAGGTCGTCGAACGGCGCGCCGGCGGCGAACTCCAGCCCGCGCCCGCCGCGGAACCGGTAGCGCGCGAAATAGTCGCGCGAGGTTCCCAACACGCGAAAGCCGCGGTGGCTGTCGCCGAGCGAGAGCGGCACGCTCCACGCGACGTCGGTGTGCGCGGCGATGTCCCCGTAGCTCTCCCAGCTCATGTTGGCGGTGGCGTTGCCGATGCGAAAGACCGAGTAGAGCAGCAGGTTCACGCTTCCGCCGCGCGCGCCGACGATGAGATCGGTTCCCGAAACCGTGTCGGCGAAGCTGGCGCGCGCGCCGGAGCGCACCTTCTCGACGCCGAGGAACAGGGCGACGCTGAACGCGATGGCGAGCACGGTCAGCGCGGCCGCGCCGCGGCGGTTGCCGAGCGACAGAAGCGTCAGGCGGAGCATGGCGAGGCGGCGTTTCCGCCGCGCGCGACGGCGGCGATGTCGGCGAGCGCCACCGCGCGGTCGAACAACGGCGCGAGGCGCTCGTCGTGGCTCACCGTGAGCAGCGTCGCGCCGGCTTCCGCCGCCTGTTCGAACAGCAGATCGAGGAAGATCCTCTGCGCGGCGGCGTCGAGCGCGGAGGTGGGTTCGTCGGCGACGATCAGTTCCGGCGCGCCGATGAGCGCGCGCGCCGCCGCGACGCGTTGTTGCTGGCCGACGCTGAGCGCCGCCGCGGGGCCCTCGACCGCGACGCCGAGCGCGCGCAACAACCTATCGGCCTCGGCGCGGGCGCCGCCCGCCGCCGCCGCGCGCGCCCGGCGCCGGGGCGCGAAGGTCAGCGCCGTCAGCACGTTATCGAGCGCGCTCGCCCAAGGCAGCAGGTTGAACATCTGGAACACGATCCCGAAATGCTCGCCGCGGAAGCGGTCGCGCCGCGGGCCGCTCATGGCCGCGAGGTCGCGGCCAAGCACCTGGATGCGCCCGCGTTGCGGCGCGGCGATGCCGCACAGCAGCGTGAGCAGGGTCGATTTGCCCGAACCCGACGGCCCGAGCAGCAGGACGCGCTCGCCGCGCGCGACGGCGAAGCGCTCGACCGCGATCCCGAAGCGCGCGCGCCCCGGCCAAGCGAAGCCGACGCCTCGCATGAGCGCGGCGCCGGCCCCTTCCGGCCCCGAACCGTCGGAACGGTCGGGCATGGCGGTCAGAAATACGCCTCGACGTCGATCGTCGGCGCGTCGCGCGAAACCTCGAACGCGGCCTGGCCCATGCCCGAGGTTATGTTCGCGGCGAGCTCTTCCGAACCCGGAAACGCCGTGAACCAGGGGAACCCGATTTCGTCGATTTCTCCCGGAGCGGCGCAACGGAGCGTGTATTCGGCGTGGAACTCGTTGTGCGGCTCGCCTTCGTCTTCGTCGTGGGCTTCCGCTTCCCCGCCGTCGTGCTCCTCGTCGTGTTCCTCGCCGGCGATCGCGACATGCGCGTCCTCGACCGCGCATCCGGCGGCCTCCGGGAACGCGAACAGGTCCAGCGGGCGCGCCAGAACCGCCTTGGCGGCTTCGACGGCTTGCCGGTCTTCCGCGCTTTCGGCGGCGTGCTCGAAACCCACGATGTCGGCGCCGGGAACCTCGAGCTCCATCCACACGGCGCCGTTTTCCACGGCGATGTTGAGCGTTCCGCTGCCGTGTTCGTGCGCGTCGAGATCGCGTCTCGGCGCGTCGTCTTCCGCGATTCCGGGGGCGGCGCCCCACAGGGCGGCGAGCGCCGCCGCGGCTATTCGTTTCATCGTCCGAACTCCTGTCGTCGTCATACGGCTACCGGCGCCGGGGCGCCGGGAGAAAACGCTTGCGCGGAGAAACGGATTTGCGGCGGCGCGCGGATGCGCGTTATGCGCGGGGCAGCGCCTGCGGGGCCTGCGGCGGCGCGCTCAATTTGCGGCGGCGCGCGGATGCGCGTTATGCGCGGCGCGCCGCTCGACGCGATCGGCGGATGGTCGGCAAGCAGGCGCGGCGCTCCCGCCGCCGCGCCGCGTTCGTCCTCGCCGTGCTCATGCGCGTCGCGGCCGCGCCCGGCCGTGCGTCGCCACACATGCAGCTGCGCCGCCGCCAGGCGCGCCACCGCGAACCAAGCGAGGCACTGGCGCCGAATTCGCGCCGCGCCGGAAAGCACAGGCATCATGCCGAAAACCGTAGCGCGCCGCCGCGCCGCCCGCAAGCGCGCGGGAGGCGCGGCGCGCCGCGGCGGCGCGGTGTTGGCGGTGAGGGGCGTGCGGCGCGCCTTCCCCGGCGGCTTTCGGCGCGTTGGAAACGTGCGGGCGAGACGCCCGCGCACCCAGGAAGCCGGCCCCTACCCTTCGCCGAGGCTTGCGACGAGCGCGGCGAGGTTTTCCACGTGGTATTCGGGCACGGTCACCACGAGAAACTCGCCGAATATCAACACGTAGCGGTTGAGGCCGTCGGGCGCGGGGTCGCCGAAGAAATAGCGTTCGCGCGGGACGCCGGAATCGTCGGCGTAGAGGACGACCGACATGCGCGGCGCCAGGACGCCGTATGCCTTCACATCCCGCGAGGCGGTGACTTCGCGCACGATGCGCGCGCGGCCGAACGCTTCCAGCGCGGCGGCGATGCGCGCCGACAGTTCCGCTCCGCCGGTTTCGCCGTGCCGCCATGCGCCGTTCGCGCCGCGGTCGAAGCGCCGCGCGACGCCGTCGATGGCGATTTCCGCGCCCGCGAGGCGGTCGATCGGCGTACGCACGAGAAAGCGCGGCCCGGCTCCGAGTACGTGGCCGTGGGCGTCGGTCGGCGGCGGCGGCGCGAACACGCCCGCGCGGTCGAGCGCGAACACGCCCGCGGCGAGCGCCGCCAGCGCGAGCCAGATGGCGGGCGTTCGCCAGCGCCGCCGGCGGGGCCCCGCGGCGGCGGCCCGGTCAGCAGGCATCGGGTGTCGGCGAGTCAGCGCAATCGCTGCGCCGCGCTGCCGCGACCGCCACGAGGGAATGTACCGGTATCGCAGGCATGTCTCCGCCGCCGCCGGGACGCGTCCGCGACTACTCGCCGCGCTTCGCGCCGAACGCGCCGATTATACCCTCTTTCTCGAATACTCCCGCCGTTTCGTCGCGGCCGGAGCCGAAAAAGCCGCCGTGGATACGGTTACCGGCCCCGCCCTTTCGATAGGAGCCGTTCGGCGCCACGGGCACATCGTCGAACCGCACGCTCGGCGTGGAGTGCGCCATGCGCTGCTCCAGATCCACGATATTCGAGAACGCCGCGTCGATCATGCCGCCGGTATCCGAATATGTATAGGTGAGGTTAGCGTCGCCGACCAGAACGTTATCGTGGAAAGCGCCGTCCTTCGGGGCGCCGACCATGAGGCCGCTCCAGCTGGCCGACATGTTGCCGGGCGGAGTCCCCGTCAGACGCTCGGCGCCGGCGATCCCGAGTCTCCCCGCTGGATCGCCGTTGCCGGGCCTGTCCCACATTGCTTGCGCCAATGAGAAGGAGGCGCCGTTCATCCTGGCCCTGTAATACTCGACATCCGTATCGCCGGCCTTTCCGCGGCCTTTGGCGATCTCGATACCTTCTTTCCCGAAAACGCGAGTCTCTCCGGACGATCCGGGCTCGATGTTCAGGTGGCGCAAGGCAAAGAGAACAGGCCCGCCGCTGTCCGGCGCGCGCCATCGGCATTCGGTATCGATGCAGAGAGGCGGGACGCCAGGATCGGGGAACATATCGCTGTATATCGCGGTAGCGAACAACGCGGGCGCGGGCTTTGCGCCGAACGCGCCCACAATGCCGGATCGCTCGAATACTCCCGCCGCTTCTTCATGGTTCGGGCCAAAAAAGCCGCCGTGGATACGGTTGCCGATCCCGCCCTTTCGATACGAGCCGTCCGGCGCAACGGGCACGTCGTCGAACCGCACGCTCGGCGTGGAATGCGCGGCGCCTTGGCGAACATTCTCTATATTCGAGAACGCCGCGTCGATCGCGCCGCCCGTATCCGAAGAGTATGTGTACGCCAGATCGGCGTCGCCGACCAGAACGTTGTCGCGGAAAGCGCCGTCCTTCGGGGCGCCGACCATGAGGCCGCTCCAGCTGGCCGACACGTTGCCGAGCGGCGTTCCCGTCGCGTCGCCGCCCGCAATCCCGAATCTCCCCGTAATGTCGGCGTCGCCGGCCCCGCCCCACGCCGCTTGCGCCAAAGAGAAGGAGGCGCGGTCCATCCTGGCCCTGTAATATTCGACTTTCGAATCGTCGAGCTCGCCGCGGCCCGCGGTTATCTCTATGTCGAGATCTCCGCGGCCTCTGACTATCTCGACGCCGCCCCCGGGGACCGCCGACTCTTCGGATGAAACCGGCGCAACTTCCAAATGTTCCCGGGCGACGATCCCGGAAATATCGCTGCCGGGCATGAGCCACCGGCACTGCGTATCGAGGCAAACGGGCAGAACTCCGGAATCGGGAAAATCTTCGCCCTGTACCGCGGTAACGAATACCCCGCGTTCCCGTTTTGCGCCGAACGCCGCGACAATGCCGTGTTGCTCGAACGCCCCCGCCGCTTCGTCGTGGCCGGGGCCGAAAAAGCCGCCATGGATACGGTCGCCGACCTCGCCCTTCCGATACGAACCGTCGCGCGCAACGGGTACGTCGTCGAATCGCATGCTCGACGGGGAATATGTCTTGCCTTGCTCGATATTCTCGATACTCGAGAATTCCGCGTCGAGTGTCGGGTTCGCGTCCGAATAATTGTAGGTCAAGGCAGCGTTGCCGACCAGAACGTTGCCGCGGTAGTCGCCGCCTTTCGGCGCGCCGACCATGAGCCCGCTCCAGCGGGCCGATATGCCGGGCGAGCGCGGCGGCGCGCCGCTCAAACGGCTACCGCCCGCTATACCGAATCGGCCGACAATTTCGACATTGTCGGTTCTGTTCCACATACCTTGCGCCAACGCGAAGGACGCATGCTCCATCCCCATCCCTGTCCTGGCGATGTAATACTCGATTTCCGCGTCGCCTTCCGTATCCTGCCGGGGCTTTCCGCGGCCCTTGTGTATCTCGATGCCGCGCCTTGCGAAAGATTCCGTTTCTCCATTCGTGTCGGGCGCAATATCCAAGTATTCCAGCCCGACGACCTCGGTGACGGCGGTCTCGGGTATGCGCCATCGGCATTGCGCCCCGATGCAAACGGGCAGCACTTCGAAACCGGGAAACTTCAATGCGTTCGTCGCGCCGTGTATCGTGGAAACGAACACCGTGGAAGCGAATACCGCAGGATCCCGCTTCGCGCCGAATGCGCCGGTTATGCCGGCCTGCTCGAATATACCCGCGGTCTCGGCGTGGTTCGGCCCGTAGAATCCGCCCTGGATGCGGTTGCCGGCGGCGCCCGCCCGATACGCGCCCGCCGCGGTCCGCGTGAGGAATATGTTATCGAAACGTACATCGGTCGTGACGTACGCCGTGCCCTTGCGGAGATCGACGATGTTCGAGAACGCCGCCCCGAGCCGCGGGTCGTTGCCCGCAAAGGTGAGCGTCAGCCTGGCGTCGCCTTGCAGGACGCCGTTGCGGAAATCGCCGCCTCGCGGCGCGCCGACCATAAGGCCGGTCCACGTCGCGGCCACGCCCGGCAGGCTCCCGGTCAGATCGCCGCCGGCGATCGCGTATCGCGCGGTTACGTCGTAATTGCCGATTTGCGCTCCTTCCTGTTGCACGGCGAACCAGCCGTGGTCCATCCAGGCGCCCAGCGATTCGGCCCAGGCGCCCTCGACGGCTCCGGATACCGGCGCCACCCGGGCAACGTCGATAACGGGCGCGGCGCTTCCCCGGCCCTCGACCAGCGAGACGCCGCTTTTCGCGAGGATTGCCGCGGCGGCGCCCGGCAGAAACGCAAGATACCGGAGAGGGATCTCGACCGCCCTTCCGGTACCCGGCGCGGTCCAGTTGCACTGCGCGCCGGCGCATTCGGTCGCCACCTCGTAGCTGCGCGCGCGCAGCTCGCCCCTGTTCCCGTCGGTCCGGAACCGGAACTCGATCGGGGCCCGGGCGCGGGCGTCCTCGTGTATCGTCGAGAGGATGAGCGAGTCGGCGCGCGACAGGATTCCGGCCGCCCGCGCGTTCTGATCCGCCGGCGTTTCGGCGGGCGGTTGGGCGCCGGTCAGGTCTTGCGCCGCGACCGGATCGATGCCGCCCCCTCCGCCGCCGCCCCCGCCGCAAGCCGCGAGCATGAACAGCGCCGCGACGGCGGCGGCAATACGGAATCGGTACACGCGCGCCGCGCCGGTCATCCCGACGGCTCCGGTATCGGGCGGGAACAGCGGCGAGTTCCGCCGTCTTGCGCGGCGCGGCCTTGCGCGCGCGGGCGGGCGGGACGCGCTTCGCGCCGACGGCGCTTCATGGCTCGCATAGGCGGGGCGGGTAATGCATACTACAACATTATAGCGGAGGACGCCGCCGTGGCAATGGAAACCGCGCGGGCGCGCTATGCGTGCCCCATGCACCCCGAGGCGGCGTCGCCGCGGCCGGGGGATTGCCCGCATTGCGGGATGGCGCTGGAGGCGACGGACCCGGCCGCGGACGATCGCGAGGCCTACCGCGCCGCGCGCCGCCGGCTGGCGGCGGGCGCGGCATTCGCCGTTCCGTTGCTGGCGGTGGCGATGGGCGGCGCCGTGACGGGCGCGGCGGGGCAGTGGACGCAGCTGGCGCTCGCGGCGCCGATCGTGTTTTGGGCCGGCGCGCCGCTGTTCGCGCGCGGCGCCGAGTCGCTCAGGACGGGCCGCCTCAACATGTACACGCTGATCGCGCTCGGCGTCGGGGCGGCGTTCGCCTTCAGCGCGGTCGCGACCGTTGCGCCCGGCCTGTTTCCCGCCGCGGCGCGCGGCGCGGACGGGCTGGCGGCGGTGTGGTTCGAGGCCGCCGGCGTCATTGTCGTTCTCGCGCTGCTCGGCGAATGCCTCGAGCTGCGGGCGCGGCGGCGCGCCGCGGGCGCGGTGCGGAGCCTGCTCGCGCTGACGCCCGAGACCGCGCGCGTGCTGGGGCCGCACGGCGAGCGCGACGCGCCGGTCGGCGAATTGCGGCCCGGCGACAGCGTGCGGCTGCGCCCCGGCGAACGCGCCCCCTGCGATGGCGTCGTGCTTTCGGGCGCCGGGGCGATGGACGAATCGCCGATTACCGGCGAGTCGCGCCCGGTCGAAAAACGCCCCGGCGATCGCGTAACCGGCGGCGCGGTCAACGGAACGGCCGCGCTTGTCGTGGAAGTTGCCGCCGTCGGCGAGGATACGGTGCTGGCGGGCATCGTGCGCATGGTGGGCGAGGCGCGGCGCAGCCGCGCGCCCTATCAACGCGCGGCGGACCGCGCCTCGGCGATCTTCGTGCCGGCGGTCATCGCCGTGGCGGCGGCGGCGTTCGCCGTGTGGCTGGCCGCGGGGCCGGCGCCGGCGCTGAACCATGCGCTGCTCGCCGCGGTGTCGGTGCTGATCGTCGCCTGCCCGTGCGCCCTCGGGCTCGCCGCGCCGATGTCGGTGGCGGTGGCGGTAGGGCGCGGCGCGGGCGCCGGCGTGCTTGTGAAGGACGCGGAAACGCTCGAGCGCCTCGCCGCCATCGGCACGGTGGTTATCGACAAGACCGGCACGCTCACCGAGGGCCGCCCGCGCGTCGTGCGCGCCGCGCCCGCCGCCGGCGTTTCGGAGGCGGAGCTGCTGCGTTTCGCGGCGAGCGTCGAGCGCGCGAGCGAGCATCCGCTGGCGGCGGCCATCGCCGCGGCGGCGGGGCCGGACGCGCTTCCCGAGGCGTCGGACGTCGAGGCCGCGCCGGGGCGCGGGATCGCCGGCACGGCAAGCGGCCGGCGGGTGCGCGTCGGCAACGCCGCGTTCGCCGGCGGCGACGCGAATGGCGAGGCGGGCGGCGATGCGGGCGGCGCGGCGCGGCCGGGCGAGACGCTGGTCCATGTATCGCTCGACGGCGCGCCGGCGGGGACCATCGCGCTGACGGATCCGCTCCGCCCCGGCGCGCGGGCCGCGCTGGCGGCGCTGGCGGACCTGGGGGTTTCGGTCGTGCTGGCCAGCGGCGATGCGCGCGCCGCGGTTTCGGCCGCCGCGGACGCGCTCGGCATTGCCGACGCCCATGCGGGGATGCTGCCGCAGGACAAGGCGCGGCTGGTAGCCGATCTGCGGGCGCGCGGCCGCCGCGTCGCCATGGCGGGCGACGGGATCAACGACGCCCCGGCGCTGGCGGGCGCCGATGTGGGCATCGCGATGGGAACCGGCGCCGGCGCGGCGATCGAAAGCGCGTCGGTCACGCTGGCGGGCGGGGAGCTCGCGGGCATCGCGCGCGCCATCCGCCTGGGCCGCGCGAGCCTCGCCAACATCCGCCAAAACCTGGTTTTCGCCTTCGCTTACAACGCCGTCGGCGTCCCCGCGGCGGCGGGCGTGTTTTATCCGCTGTTCGGCGTTCTGCTCAGCCCCATGCTCGCGGCGGCGGCGATGAGTCTGAGCTCGGTCTCGGTCATCGGCAACGCGCTGCGCCTGCGCCGCCTTCCGCTGTAGCGCGCGGCGCGCGGCTATCCGCCGAGCGCGCGCTTGTTCATGTAGCCCTGTTCGGCGTAGGGGCCGCGCGCGACGGCCTCGCGGCGGAAGGCGAACCAGCTGTCGTAGATGCGCCGCGCTAGCTCCCCTTCGGCGGCGGTTTCGGCCAGCACGTCCTCGGCCACGGCGAACGCTCCGCGCATGACGTCGTCGGGGAACGAGCCGATGCGGACGCCGTGGCGCTCGGTCAGTACCGTTTGGGCGGCGCCGTTGGCGGCGGTGAACTCGCTCAGCATGTAGCCGTTTTCGGCCATGCAGGCGTTTTCGACCGCGGCTTGCATGTCGCCCGGCAGGGCCTCGAATTTTTCCTTGTGGACGATGGTTTCGAGCGCCGAGCTGGGTTCGTGGAAGCCGGGGCCGTAATAGAACTTCGCCACCTTGTGGAAGCCGAAGGCGAGGTCGTTCCACGGCCCGACCCATTCGGTGGCGTCGATGACGCCGGATTGCAGCGCCGGCATGATCTCGCCGCCGGGCAGGTTTACGGCCGTGGCTCCGAGGCGGTTGACGACCTCGGCGCCGAGGCCGGGAATGCGCATCTTGAGGCCCCGGAAGGACTCGAGGCCGGCGATTTCCCGTTGGAACCAGCCGCCCATCTGCACGCCGGTGCCGCCGGCGAGAAAGGCCTTGAGGCCGAACCCGGCATAGAGTTCGTCCCACAGCTGCTGGCCGCCGCCGTGATAGATCCAGCCCATGTGCTCCTGCTGCGTAAGCCCGCCGGGCACGGTGCAGAAAAACGGCGCGCTCTTGTGCTTGGCGACCCAGTAATAGGCGGCGCCGTGCGACATTTCGGCGATGCCGTTGCGCACCGCGTCGAAGGATTCGAACGGCGGAACCAGCTCGCCGCCGGCGTAGAGGCGCACT
The DNA here is from genome assembly GCA_965201115.1 of Alphaproteobacteria bacterium. GTDB lineage: Bacteria > Pseudomonadota > Alphaproteobacteria > UBA7887 > UBA7887 > JANQOH01. The sequence continues at coordinate 1,857,182 of OZ241745.1, read as the reverse complement.
TCCATGCGTCCGTCGGTGAGCGCGGCGATGCGGTCGGCGATGCGCTGCGCGCCGGTGCCGAGGCCGGGGAAGTTGCGCGGCCACGTGGTGACCATCTTCCAGCGCACGCGGCCCTGGGCTATGGCGGGGGCGGGCAGCGCCGCGGCGGCGGCGCCGGCCGCGGCGGCGGACAGAAAGCCCCGGCGGCTCGTGGATTTCGTCATGATCGGCGGTCCTTTCGACGTATTGGGGCGCTGCGTATCCCGCGCGGCGCGCGCGGCGCGCGGGAGGGGGGGGGGGGAGGGGGAGAAGACGTTCAGGCGCGGCCGAGGGCGCGGTTGCGCATGAAGCCGTAATGCGAGAGCGGCTGGTAGTCCATCGCGCGCTTGCGGAAGGCGCTCCAGTTCTCCCACACGCGGCGGTTGAGCTCCCCTTCGGCGGCGGTTTCCGCGTTGACGTCTTCCGACAAGGCGTACATGCGGCGCAGCGCCGTATCCGGGAAGTTGCGCACCGCGACTCCGTGTTGCTCCGTCAGCACCGCGAGCGACTCGGCGTTGCGGGCGAAATACTCCGCCGGGCCGAGCATGTTGACCTCGTGGGCCGCGGCGCGGACGATCTCCTTGAGGTCGGGCGGCAGCTCGGCCCACGGCCGCGCGCCGATCAGCAGTTCGTTGGCGGTCGAGCCTTCGTGGAAGCCCGGTCCGTAATAGTTGCGCGCCACCTTGTAGAAGCCCATCGCCAGGTCGACCCACGGGCCGACCCATTCGGCGGCGTCGATGACGCCCGATTGCAGCGCCGGCATGATCTCGCCGGCGGGGAGGTTGACGGCCGTGGCGCCGAGGCGGTTCAGCACTTCCGCCGCCAGGCCGGGGATGCGGATCTTGAGGCCCTGGAAATCGGTCGGGGCGTTTATTTCCTTTTGGTACCACCCGCCCATCTGGGTGTCGGTGTTGCCGGCCATGAAGGCGCGCACGCCGAAATCAGCATAGACCTCGTCCCACAGCTCCTGCCCGCCGCCGTAGAGTATCCAGGCATTGTGCTCCATTATGGTGAGGCCGCCCGGCACGGCGCAGAAAAACGGGATGCTCTTGTTTTTCGCGACCCAGTAATAGGCGGCGCTGTGGGCGCACTGGGCGACATCCTCGCGCACCGCGTCGAACGATTCGAACGCCGGCACGAGTTCGCCGGCGGCGAACAGCTTGACCGCCAGCCGCCCGTCCGACAGTTCCATTATGCGGTCGGCGACCAGCTGCGCGTTCGTGCCCGAACCGGGGAAGTTCTTCGGCCACGTCGTGACCATTTTCCACTCGAAATGCGCGGCGCCCGCGGCGGGGGCGCGCGCCGGCGCGCCGGGGCTTCCGGTCTCCAGCGTCGTCGCGCGGCCGGCCAGCGCGCCGTACACCGCGCCGGCGCCGGCGGCCGCGCCCGCGGCGCCGGCGATGAAATCGCGTCGTTTCATGTGTCGTTCCCGTCTCCGTCCCCGCCGTCGGCGCCGCCGCCCATCCCGAGGCCGGCCGGGGCGCCGAAGCGTTGCGGCCCGAAAGGCAGCCACCGCCCGCCGACAAGGGCCTCGAGCGGGCGGAAGCGCGTCTTGTAGGCCATCTTGGGGCAGTCGCGTATCCAGTATCCCAAATAGACGTAGGGCAGCCCGAGCGCCCGCGCGCGCGACACCAGCCACAGCACCGCGTACACGCCGGGGCTGGCGCGCTCGCGCCCGGGCGCGAAGAACGTATAGACCGCCGAGAGCCCGTCCGCCACCCTGTCGAGCAGCGCGGCGGCGGCGAGGCGGCCGGCGGCGTCGCGGAACTCCGCCATGCGCGTGTCGGCGGGCGTATCCTCGATCATGGCGCGGAACTCGCCGAACCCCATCGCCGCCATGTCGCCGCCGTGGCGCGAGGATTCGTAGGCGCGGAACACGCCGTATTGCTCCAGCGTGCCGAACGGCGGGCATTCGCGCGCGCGCAGGTCGGCGTTGCGCCGCTGCACGCGCCGCTGCGACCGCGACGGGCGGAACGCGGCGACGGGAATGCGCACCGGAACGCAGGCGTCGCAGCCGTGGCAGGCCGGGCGCCACGCCGCGGAATATGTGCGGCGGAACCCCGCGGCGGTGAGCGAGTCGAGCAATGCGCGCGCGCCGGGGCCGGACAGCGCGACCGCCGCCTTGCGCTCCTCGCGTCCGGGGAGATACGGGCAGGGCTGCCGCGCGGTCCCGTAGAAGAGATGCAGGCGGCGGGGGTCGAACTCGCGCATCGCGGCGGGCCGCGGGTTCACGGCGCCGCCAGCGGCAGGCCGTAGTACCACGGCGCGAACGCCGTGAACGCCGCCCACAGCAAGACGGTGAGCGGCAGGCCGGCGCGCGCGTAATCGGCGAAGCGGTAGTGGCCCGGCGCCATGACGAGCAGGTTCGTCTGATAGCCGATCGGCGAGGCGAAGGAGCAGCTCGCCGCCAGTATGACCGTGTGGACGAACGGCGTCGGGTCGAGGCCGAGGCGGCCCGCGAGCACGGCGGCGATGGGCGCGAACAGCACCGCCGCCGCGTTGTTGCTGAGGATGTTGGTGGCCAGCGCGATGGAGATGAAGAGCGCCGAGAGTATCCATCCCGGCCCGGCGCCGGCGAGCGCGCCGGCGATTTGCGCCGCCAGCCACGCGGCGCCGCCGGTCTCGAGCAGCGCCGCGCCGAGCGCCAGGGTCGAGGCCACGGCGAGGATCACCGTGCGGTCGAGCGCGCGCGCCGCCTGGCGCACGTCGATGCAGCCCAGCGCCAGCATTGCCGCGGCGCCGGCCACGGCGGCCACGACGATCGGCGCCAGCGCGGTCGCCGACGCCAGCACCACGGCGGCGAAGGTCAGCGCCGCGCGCCCGGCGTGGCGGTAGCGCGGCAGCGCCTGCGCCGTGCGCTCGATAACCAGCGCGTCGCCGCTGGCGCGCAGCGCGCGCACCTTGCCGGGCGGGCCCTGGATCAACAGGCTGTCGCCGGCCTCGATGCGGATGTCGGTGAGGCGCTGGCGGAACATGCGCGATCGGCGCTGCACGCCGAGAACGATGCAGCCCGTGCGGCGGCGAAATCCGTATTGCTCCAGCGTCTGCCCGGCCATGCGCGAGCCCGGCGGCGCCAGCGCCTCGGCGAGTACCTGCGCGCCGCCGGGGGCCGAGCCGCCGGCGCCGGGGCCGAGCGCGCCGCCGCGGCGCGCCAGGATTTCGGTCAGCGCCGCGCGCGTGGCGGCCAGCACCACCGCGTCGCCCTCCCTGAGCGTCAAGTCGTCGAACGGCGGCAGAAACGCGCGCTCGCCCCGCTGGACCACGCGCACGGTTGCGTTCGACAGGCCGCGAAACATGCCCGCGACGGCGCGCGCGCCGATCAGCGGCGAGTCGCGGCGGATTTCGATCTGCGCCACGAACTGCCGCCCGTCGGCGGCCAGCCTGCCCGCCAGGTCGGCGCGGTCGGGCAATATGCGCGGCATGACGAAAATCGCATAGAGCAGCCCCGCCGCCGCCAGCACCGAGCCGGGGATCAGAAAGTCGAAGAAACCGACCGCCGGCAGCCCCATCTCCGCCGCCACCCCGGCCACCAGAAGGTTGGTCGAGGAGCCGATGAGCGTCGTCATGCCGCCGAGGATCGCCGCGAAACTCAGCGGCATGAGCACGCGGCTCGCGGCGACGCGGAGGCGCTCCGCCAGCGCGCCGAGGATGGGGACGAACATCACCACCACCGGCGTGTTGTTGAGGATGCTCGACAGCAGCGCCACGGGCGCGAGGGTCATCGCCAGCACCGCGGAGGGGCGGCGGCCGCCGAGGCGGTAGAGGCGCTCGGCGACGCCCTCGAGCGCGCCGGTCTGCGTCAGCGCCTGGCCGATAACCAGCAGCGCGGCGATGGCGATCAGCCCGGGGTTGGCGAACCCCTCGAGCAACCGCGCCGCGCCGAGGCGGTTGGCGCCGTCCGGCCCCTCGAGCGGCGCCGCCTGGAACAACACCAGCAGCGCCGAGAGCAGGCCCAGCGCGGTGATTTCCAGCGGCCACTTCTCCCACGCGAACGCCGCGACGGCGGCGGCGGCGAGCGCGAATACCGCCCACATGTGCCACGCGGGGGGCGCGAGCAGCTCCGGCGGCGCGATGGCCATGGCGGCGGGGGGCGCGCCTATGCGGCCGGCGGGTTTTCCAGCGCCGCGCGCAGCGCGGGCAGAATCGGCGCGGGCTTCTGCGCCGCGCGGTCGAACATGACCAGCACGCTCTCGGCGGTCGCCGTGCAGCGCCCGTCCTGAAACAGCCCGTGCCCGAGCCGCACGGAACTGCGCCCCAGCCGCACAAGCCGCGTCCCGCCCATGACTTCGCCGGGGAAATGCATCTGCGCGCGGAAATCGATCGACAGATGGGCGACGACGAAATCGTCGGCGCTCAGGCCCGTTCCGCGCGCGCAGGCGGCGGTATAGGCGATGCGCCCGGATTCGCAGAACCGCGTGAACGTGACGTTGTTGATGTGGCCGAGGCCGTCGGTGTCGCCCCAGCGCAGGATGTCGCGCCGCCAGAAGCGAAAGCCGGCGGCGTCGGCAAGATCGAAGGCGGGCGCGCCGCCGGGCGCCGCCCCCGCGCAAGGCGCATCCGAGCCGGACATGCCCGCCACTATGCCCGCCGCCCCCCGCCCCCGCAAGCGCGCACTTCCCGGGTGCGCGGGCGTCTCGCCCGCACGTTTGCGCACGGTGGCGCGGCGCCGGCGGGCGCGGCGCGGTTGCGGGGATCCGCGGGGATCCGCCGGGCTCCGGGGCGGGCTGGCGTGGATCGTTCGGGGAGCGCCTCCCGGGACGGCGGGGCCCGGGGGATGCCGGCCTGGAGGCCGGCGCACCCGGATATCGCGCCCGCGCGCCGGCCGGGCCCGGGCCGTTCCGGGGCGCGGTTGCGGGGCATTGCGGGGCTCCGCCGGGCCCGGGGCGGGAAGGCGCGGCGTTCCCGCGCCGCGCGGACGGCGTCAGGGTTACGGGGGGCATCGTGCGAGGGGCGGGCGCCGGGGGCTGTGGCGGCGGCGCTGTCGGGCTCGGCGGGGCCGGGACACGCCTCCCCGCCGAGGGCGCGCCTTGCGGAAACGCGCGGGCGAGACGCCCGCGATCCCGGGCAGTCCGCGCCTTCGGCGCGGCGCAGGACGGGCGCGGTGTTGCGAGACAGAAAATAAAGTACGATTTCCCGCGTGTACGGGGTTGCGTCGCCGCGCCGGTTACGGTACACACACGATGGCGTGGGCGGGGCGGACGCCGCTGTCGGTCCATCGCGTTGGGCGCGGGAAATATCGACATGATCGCGGAAGCAACATATCCGGCCGAGCATAAGGCAGGCGCCGCGTCGCGGCGGGCAATTCGCGCCGGGGTCGCGGCCGGGCGCCCCGAACCGCACGCGCGGCCCCGGATCGCGGGCCCCTCCGGCGGGGAAGACAGCACGGTGGCAGCCCATCCGGTCGTCAAGCATCTGCTGCCGCGTAGCGAGCGGGGCAGGCCGTGCGCGGCGGGCGATAGCGACCATAGCCCGCATGGCTTCGACGAATTCACGCCGTTTCCCGATTTCCGGGGTTGGTCCGCATCGATTCCCGGCCAGACATGCCGACGGCTGGCGTCGTGTTGCCGCAATATCCGCAACCGGGACCGTCGACAACGCCATCGCCAAGGTGGGGAAAGGCGTTTGGTAGTGCAACGAAAGCACGCGGCGAAACTCGAACTCGCTAAATTGGGCATCGCGATGGCCCGCTGGCGAATCGTCGCCGCGCCTGCTGAATCGGGCCACTACATGCGGCGCCTTCGCATATCCCGTGCGCACGTTCCTACGAGCGAGCTTGCACGCAGCCCCGCGATGTGCCAAACTCCGAATCGGTGCGCTTCCGTAGGGCGACGGGGGGGCGCAATCGCATCTGCCCAACGGGAGACTGAATGATGAGTAGATACACGTCAATGGGAACCGTGAACGTGCAGTGGTCTTGGACGACGAAGAATGCCAAAGTCAAGGTGTTTTTCATCCCCGACGGCGATCACTCCGTACGGTGCGACGGCCATCTTTACGCCGTGTTCGTTCGTGATCGTGCGGGATCGACAAAACCCGCGCGCGTTTCGAAATGCGACACGAAGAAGGTTGTATGTATCCGGTTTAAGAGACTGGGTAAATCCGTCTCTGCGGGTATTTACGACACCCTCACTCACGCGGCCACGAAGCAATGTAAAGTGAAGATCAAGGTGAAGAAAGGCAAAAAACGGTTAAAACTCGTGGGCATTACCATCCCCGCCCCATGAGCAATCCCCGTGGAACAGTCGTCTTCTGGGGCGCCGGCGCGACTGCGTCGGTCGGCATGTCCACGACCGAGCGGCAGTCTCGCTTCGTCAGCACGATCTCGGTCGGGCGAAATCGCGAACACGGCCCGCTGGACCGGCGTGTTCGCGACGCGTTGGGTCGCGAAGTCGGCGAACGCTGGGTATCGGCGCTTCGCGACCTGTTGATTATCTTGGGCGATTGCGTCGGCGACAAACACCCTCTCTCCTCCATCTCCGAGGATCGGATGAGCGCCATGCGCCGCAACTGGCGGGCGGGCGCCGACGATGAAGCCATTCGGTACCGCATTATCGATCTGTGTACCCTATACGACTGGCCCGCCTTGAAACTCGTCATCGGCATCTGCCCGGCGCCGCCGAAAGGAGAGATCCAACTCGTCGATCTGTTCAATATCCTGGACATGCACAGCCGGAGCCGCCACGGATTCCGCGTGAAAGGCGAAGTTTTCCTGCCACCGTTACGGGTGTCGGCGGCGCGCAACGCCTTGCGGATGCTGTTGAATACGTTGTTCTACGTGGACTGGCGCCGCGTATGCGAGCAAGAGACCGAGGATATACACAAACACTACGACTTCGCCGAGGCGCTGGGGCGGCGCATGCAGCGGCAAGGCATGGCGCTGGCCAACAGCGGTGGGAAAGGCGACGACCGTAATTTTCACAGGGCCCGTAAATTCTACATGGGCGATGTCGCTTTCGCCAGCATGAACTACGACCCCATTGCCCTGTGGTGCCAGTTCGTTGCCAACCGTAATTTGAACAAGAGTCCCGGCGCGCCACATATCGGCTGTCCGGCACGCAGGTTGAAAATCTTCCATGATCTTGGACACTTCGTCAGCACGTCCCGCTTCGACAAGAGGAAGTATGACGGCGAAACGCCGTGGCATCCGATGAACGAATCGGCCGCGCAGCGTCTGAACGACGAAGATCACGAGTCCGAAGATCGCATCCGGATGGGCAAGTTCCTGTTGCCTCATGGCTGCCTGTGGTGGCGGGAATGCCCCAATTGCGGCAAGTTATCGTCGTACGTGGGCGATTCCGATGAGAGCGGGGAGTGGGAATTGTATTCGCGTACATTGATTCCCCCGCCGCCGCTCAAGGCGTTCGTCGAATCCGACGGCGAATCCAACCCGTTTTATCGTCGGAACGACAAGGAGCTCGAGGCTTGGAACAAAGGGGAAGTGGATGCACGCGCCTGCGTGCATTGCGACGAATTGACCTACGCGCATCATACGCCAACGGTAATGCAGAGCAATTTCAAGGACGCATTGCCGCCGTTCCTGGAAGAGATTTGGCGCGATCTGCGGGTCACCGTCGAGAACGCCGACCACATTGTGTTGATGGGCTATAGGCTTCCGCCGGACGACGTGGACTATCGCGCCTTCTTTGCCGCCCGGCGCAGCCACGGTCCCGACAACAAACCGGTGAAGTGCAGCGTGATTGTGGGAACGGATCAGGCTGCGAGATGGCTCGGTCCGTCGGAATGGCCAAAGATTATTGAGAATTTGGATTCCGGGAAGTCGCCCCGCCCGACCTTGGAGGCGGCGCAGGATCTGTTCGGGAAGGAGAATGTGCGTTTTTATGGCGCCGGGATACCCCAAGTGCTTCTCGATGGCGGAGAGGTAACCGATTCGGCCGTCGAGAGGCTTTTAAATTGGGAAGATCGATGACGGATCGTGAGCGGAGCGTAGATGCTGTTTGCCGATTCGTGTCGAGAGTCTCGATCCGATGCTTCGTATCGGGGCTATCGACGTTGCGACGGGCGATCTCCCGATCCGCAGCGCAGGCTACGGCGGTTACCGGCGCGTTGAAGAATTCGGGCTTGTTGGCTCCTCTGTCGATTTGAGTATCATGCGGCTATACCGCGCCTTCGCCAACCCGGCGGCGCTGACGAGCCGCTATCGTGCGATTCGCGAATCGTAAGCACCGGTCTTGTTTCTCGCCCGGCTGCTATAGGCGCCGTATAGGCGCGCGGATGTCTCGATCGCCAGAGCCGAAGGCGCGGACTGGCGGGGAATTCGGGCGTCCCCGCCCGCGCGCGTCCGCGCGGCGAGGGATTTTCGGGGAAGCGTGGGCGTCGCGCCCGTCGGCGACCCTCGGCTCAGTGGGGATGTGCGGGCGGGACGCCCGCGGTCCCGCCGGGAAGTCGGCGCCTTCGGCGCGACAGCGGGCGAGCGCGCCGCATATGCCGCGGCAAAAAATACGATTTCCCGTGTGTACCGGGTTGCGGCGCCGCGCCGGCTGCGGTATACGCGCCAGCGCGGACGGGCGGACGCCGCTGTCGGTCCATCGCGTTGGGCGCGGGAAATGTCGGCATGATCGCGGAAGCAGCGTATTCGGCCGAGCGTGAGGCAGGCGCCGCGCCGTGGCGGGCGATTCGCGCCGAGATCGCTGACGAATACGCCGAACAGCATGCGCGGCCGTGGATCGTGGGCTTCTCCGGCGGGAAAGACAGCACGGTCGTAGCCCATCTGGTCGTCGAGCATCTGCTGTCGCTGCCGCGCAGCGACCGGCGCCGGCGCGTGCATATCGTCGCCAACGACACGTTGGTCGAAAGCCCCTTGGTGATCGGGCATATCCGCAAGGTACAAGACGAAATTCGCGCCGCCGCCAAGGCCTTCCATCTGCCCGTTACGGTCGCCACGACGGCGCCCGACCCCGACCATACGTTCTGGGTCAATCTGATCGGGCGCGGCTATCCGTCGCCGAATCGGGCGTTCCGGTGGTGTACGGATCGCATGAAGATACTGCCCACCAGCGCGTATATCCGGGAACAGGCGGATGCGGCGGGCGAAGCGATCCTGCTTCTGGGAGTTCGGCGCGACGAGAGCGCCATGCGGGCGAACAGCGTCGCGCGTTACGACAACGGCGAACGCCTCAATCGCCACAGCGACTTGAGAAACTGCTTTGTTTTCCGACCGATAGTCGAAATAAGCACCGACGACGTGTGGGAATTTCTGGCGACCGAAGCGCCCCCTTGGGGCGGTTCGCACGACGCCTTGATCAGGCTGTACCGGAACGCCGGCGGCGGGGAGTGCCCCGTCGTTACCAGCCTCTCGGACGCGCCTTCGTGCGGCAGCACTTCACCGCGCTTCGGGTGCTGGACCTGCACGGTGGTCGACAAGGACCGCAGCTTGCGGGGCTTCGTCAATGCAGGCTTCGACGAGTTCACGCCGCTGCTCGATTTTCGGGACTGGCTCGTACGGATTCGCAACGACCCGCATCGACGGTTGGCGCGGCGTCGCAACGGTCGCGTGACGTTCGCCGCGAACGGCGCGCATATACCCGGCCCGTTTACGCTTGCTACCCGCGCAGAAATACTCGATAAGCTATTGCGATTGCAGAATCGCATCGACCGCGCACTCGTGTCCGATGCCGAGGTCGAACGCATACGCAGCTTGTGGGCGGAAGACGCGCTCGCCATGGCTGGGCGTTTGGCAGGTCGGCATACGGAGCAGTTCGTATATTCCCGGAGGGTTGGCTAATGCCCGGTAATACCGTTGTGCTGCTCGAGACCGACGAGGGACGACAGCTCGTGCGAAAGAAGTGCGAAGATGCCGGCATTTCCATGGCTGTTTTCGAAGCCTTGGTGAACGCCGAAGTCGAACAGCGGGGGAAGCTGCGTAAAGCAGGCCTGTGGGATGAGTTCGACCGTGTTTTCGACACTGTGTTCGCCGAGGAGTCGGTCTGATGCATCTGCGTACCGTCGAACTACGACACTGGCGTTCGTACCGGCACGCGGTCTTCGAGTTTCCGCCGCCCGACGGCAATCGCAACGTGATCTTGGTCCGCGCGCCAAACGAGGCCGGGAAAACGTCGTTTTTCGAGGCCGTTATTCTGGGTTTGTTCGGTAGAGACGGGCTGCCGCTGCTGCCTCGCGCCCGCAACACAGCCGTCGATAGTCGAGCGGACCGTCCGCTCGTTTCGTACAGCAAGTTTCTCGAAGGCGCGCTTCACCGACGGTTATCCGGGCACAGCAAGCCGAGCTGCGCCGTGACGCTTGTGTTCGAAGGCGATAACGGCGAGCGAATAGAGCTTGTTCGAACTTGGTATTTTAGCGCGAAAGGCGACCATCGGCCCAACGAGGATCAGTTGCAGATATACGAGGGGCGTGAGCGCGAACCCCTGATCGTCCCCGTTGCGGCAACGGCGGACTCCGACGGGTGGCATCGACAATTCGTTGCACGCAATTTTCTTCCTCCCCATTTGGCCGAATTTTTCATGTTCGACGGCGAGCAGGTTCAGCGTTATGCGCACCGCGACATGACCGCCCAGATACGACGGGGGATAGAGGGTCTCTTGGGATTGCCTATACTATACGAACTACAGAAATCGTTGGGCCGCTACGCGACCGCGAGACGAGCCAATTCGGTTGCTCCATCGGATCAAAAGATGACCGCGATCAAGGAAGATATTGAACGACTGGACGCCGAACAAGAAAAACAACAGCACATTATCGATGATGCCTCCACGATCCTCGATGGCTTGGAATCGGAACGAGACAAACTCGCGCAACGATTGGGGAGCGGCGGCGAAGGCACAATGGCCGAAGTGGCCGATCTGGTGAAACAGGAAGAAAGATACAGAACGGCATCGAGCAAGGCATTCGACGAACTTATGAAATTGCTATCGGGCGACATAGCATTAACCCTTTGCGGAGCCGAACTGCGGACCGCAACAGTAGAACGCTTGCGGGCCGAAAAGGCGCGAGAGGACTGGGAGATGGCGAGAAACCAAGGCAATGATCGCCTTGACCGGTACCTGACCGACTTCTCTACCCGACTCGGAATCTTGTCGCCGCCGGTAGTTGGCGAACGCGAACTCGAAATCGTGGACGCCGCGCGATCCGCATGGCAAGCGCTGTGGCATCCCGCGCCCGAAGGCTGCCCCGATTACTATCTGCACTCGGGATTGAAAGGACTCAGTAGAGAGCATGCGCTTGAGCGTTTGGACAGCGCAGCCGGGCGAACGGCCACGGAGTTGAGAGAATTGGTTGGGCGTTTTCAATCTTCGGCATCCCGCGCCGATATTGTGAAGGGGGAAAGGCTGAATCTTGAGGCCGTAATTCCCGAGATCGAACCGCTGACGAACAGACTCATAGAAGTGAGCGACGAGATAAACCGTGTACGCGAACGCCGCAACACGGCAACAAGAGCTCGTGAGGCAGCCGTGGGCGAACTCGCCAAGCTTCGTCAGGATCAGGGCCGTTACGCCGAGGCCGTCGGCCGTTACGCGCCCGCTCTTCAACAAGCGAAGAAGGCCAATGACGTTGCCATTTTAATCGACAATATTTTAAAGGAGGCTGTGCCGACACAGGTCGACATGGTGGCTACCGCGATGACCGAAGCATGGAAATCGATGGCGCAGATGGAGGATCGTATCGACCGAATTGCGATATCTCCGGAATGCGAGGTAAGGATGCTGAACGCAAAGGGCGAGGATATACAGGGGATAGAGAAATCGGCTGGCGCCAATCAAATTTTCACTCAAGCCCTGATTATGGCGATTACTCAGGTGAGCGGTCAAGACTTCCCTTTCATAGTTGACACGCCGCTTGCCCGATTAAGCACTGAACACCGGTTTGGAGTGCTTAGGACATTCCTCAGACGCCCAGGGCAAGTTGTGTTGTTGTCGACGGACGAAGAGGTGGTTGGCGACAAACTCGAGGCGATCCGCGACCGTATTGGGGCAGCGTACCAGTTGCGAGTCCGTGCGGCGGACGGGGTTGCCGTCACTACTGTGGAATCTGAAAGCATAGAGGAGACAAGGTGATGCCCATACACGTTATGGAAGCGGTCAACACCGAGTATCGCACCACGAGGACGGCGGACGCCCAATGTCATGACGTGCTTAGGCGGCTCGGACATAACGTGCGCTATTTGGGCGCGCGCTTGGCCGTTGCGCGATCATTGTCGGTGGCGGGCGCGCCCGAAGCCGTCGGTAGCAGCGAAGATATGGCTCGGAGCATAAGAGGCCAGCAGATGTTCGGCGATGGCGCGACGCCGGCTGCGTGGCTTGCGCTCATCGTCCAGCATTCGGGGCAGCAGGATTTGGGCATCAGGGAGTTTCGAGCGCTGGTGGCTGCGCACTGGCATCGCGGCGCGGAGCTGCTGGCCCAGGATTGGCGGGACGCCGGCGAGGATCTCGGTGTTTTTGTTGTCCACCTTGCGGATTTGGCGAACCTGTCGACAGGGCCCAGCGATGGGACCGACACTGTCGGCAATGGCAGTAACATTCCGGAAGCGTCGCGGAGGAGAATCATGTTGCCGGTAGGACCGGTGGCGCAAGACGCAGACACCGGGGAGGAGGTGGCGTTCCCGTTGAACATATCCGGCGGGAGCCCGCATATGGCGATTATGGGCGGCACGAATTCGGGCAAGACATATACGGCGACTACCATACTCACGCACCTTCACAAGCAGTGCGCCGCGCCGTTCTTGGCCTTCGACTTCAAGGGCGATCTTTCGGAACGACTTGCCGGCGAGATTGGCGCGGAGGTGGTTGCGCCTCCGCGGGGGCCGGTTCCGTTGGACGTATTGGCTATCGAGAAACAGGATGATATAGGGGTCGCGGAAGCGGCGAGCCGGATACGAGAGTCTATCTCGCGCGTCAAGGAGAGCAGGCCGGGAGGCATGCAAATGGATGCGCTGCGCGAAGCGATCCAGAGTGCATTGCGCGGGCAGACGGACGAGAGACCGGCGGAAATCGACCATGTCGCGAGAGCGCTCGCAACCGAGTATGCGGAGAGAGAGCAAAGACCCGACGAGTTGATGGCTACGCTCAACGAGATGACGCAGTTCACGCTCTTCCGACCGACGATGCGCCCATCCGATTTCTTCGGCAAGCGGTGGATTATCCGGCTGCCGCAGGACAGCACTCCCGAGGTCAGGCGGTTTATCGTCAATTTGACGCTGGATTCGCTGGATCGGTGGCTAAACTCGCTCTCCGATGCCCCGATTGTCGATGGCTATCAGACTATTCGGCATGTGTGCCTGTTGGACGAGGCGCATGTCATTCTTCGGACTCGACTGCCGGCGTTGGCGAACCTGGTTCGCATGAGCAGATCGAAGGGCGGGGTCCTTATGCTGGTCTCGCAGTCGCCGGATGACTTCGAGGGTCAGGACGAGGAGTTTCTCGACAATATGGGGCTAACGGTAGCGTTCGTCACACAGGCGCGCCCCGGTCCCGTTCGGCATATATTCGGCGGCGGCAGGTCGTTGACGGCGCTCCCGCCGGGCGAGGCGCTTTGCCGCATACGGGCTGAGGCGCGAACGCGCCGGATCGTTGCATGGAAGCCCGACAAGGCAGGCGACGAACGGCGTTCGTAGCGATTTACGGCGCCAAGGCGGCGCGTTGCGCGACCAACGGCGCGGATGGCGCGTCAGCGGGAATGCGCTACCGTTGGCAGGCGATGCGCTTATCGACCGCAGGGCAGCGGGGGGGGGGGGGGGCGGACGCGCTACCAGAGCGCAACCACGGCGCAACGGCGCCTGGGCGTTCCGCCCCCAAGACGGCTGCAGGTACACACGATTCGCCGATTGGGCGAATCGATTCGCGGTTTCTCGTTCGCGCCTGGCGGCCGGATCGGGGCAGGCCGCCATCGCCCCGGGGGCCGGCGGCGCCTGCGACGCTCGGACCGCGTACATTGTCGGCCGCACTGCTTGGCGTCCCGCAACACTGTGCTATTTTTGCAACGCTTTGCGGAAAAATGCGGGCGTATGGCCGCGCGGCGACGAACGAGGTTGCAGCGGAACCCGCTACGGCCACCATGGACACGCGGCGTCCGGCAAGGATACGCCGGTCGCGGTTACCGTGTGCGGTTCGAATATCGGCGGCAAGCTACGGGTTTTGGAGAAGATCGATGAGGCATCTGTTCAGGCGAAACTCCGGAATGGCGCTGCGAACGCTGTTCGACAGGCATGGTTTCGAGAATATAAGTATTGGCGCGGGTTTTGTGCAGGCGAGAATACGTTTAACCGACGCCAATCGCGGCGCCGCGTGGGAGCTGTATGTGGAGTTGTTGACCAGAATTGCGACGCAACCGTTGCCGTTTCGCGATGGAGACGACAAGACTGCGTTGGATAGCGTTTACGCTGTTTTTCCGATGACGAGGGAAATCTTGCGCAGACACGGGCCGAACGCCGCCGATTTCAGCAAGGTTGCCATACCTGTATTGAACCAGGTAGTACGTCCGTTCACGGCAAAGTGGCATCGGTTGTCGTTGGAAGGCGCTTTCGAAGACGATGCACGGAAACACGAGTTTCGGGACGAATTGGCGGCCTTGCAGGAAAAGTTGCGTAGTTACAGCCGCATGCTGGCGGAAATGGCCGGCGTCGAAGACCTCACCAACCTTGAGACGACAGGAGGAGAGAAATGAACGCGGTACCCAGACACAGGGTCTTCATCAGCTTCCATCACGACGATCAGCGCTGGAAGGACAAATTCGTTGCCCAAATCGGAACCGATATAGTCGACCAGTCTGTCGGGGACGGCGACATAGACGACACCGTCTCGAAGACCGACGCCATTCGTCAGCGAATTCGCGAGCGGTTCATACGCGATGCGACCGTGACGGTGGTTTTGGTCGGCCCCTGCACATGGCAGAGAAAGCATGTGGATTGGGAAATCGGCTCCAGCTTGCGTCACACTTCCTGGAATCCGCGTTGCGGTCTCGTGGGCATAACCCTTCCCAACCACGACGATTTCGGCCGGGGCAAATACCGCGTTCGCTTGATGCCGCCGCGGTTGGCGGACAACTGCGACGGGGTTGATCCCTATGCACGCGTTTACGATTGGCCGCGCACGGACTTCGCGGGAATTGTCAAACGTTGGGTTCATCGCGCGTTCGAGAGACGGGCTGGCACTCCTCCGCCGGACAATAGTCGTCGTCAGTTCGGACGCAACAGAAGCGGCTCATGCCTGTCTGGTTGGGTCGAATAGACGAGTATTCCAAATATGCGTGAGAATTCCAATACGTTGGCACTTGCGGAGGCATGCGCCACGGCGTTGCCGGGGCGCGTGCCTATATCCGAGTGGTCGCGCGGATCGCCGGCGCGCGGGCAAGATGCCCCCCAAGAAGTGCATCTGCGTGGATCGCATACTACTTGTCGTTCCCGTCGGCTGTGCGTTGCCGAATCGGCGGCTCGCCGTGCGCGCAGTTTCACGACCGATCGGCGAGCCTGCATCCTGACTTAATCGCCCAACGCTTTTGGGCCGTGTCCCGCCACATCCGAATTTACCGTTCCACAAGCATGGAGAAGGGAACCGACAATCCAACGTGTTTAGCGATTGTAATGCCTCGATAGGTTACCATCTCTGGCTCTCGGGCAATCTCTGTCTGTCGGATTCTACTAACAGTTTGTTTGTCGAGTTGTCTGCGCCCGCCGTACTCGCTGACTAACCAATAACGTTCCACAATCCCGGCGTGTGCAGGAATTCGCGGTTTAGTCGACGAGAATCGGCTGGCAATCGCGCACAAGCGCCGGAGGTAATGTAAAATCGGCAACGACCACAACAGTTTCTCTTGCGGTCGTTCCTCGGCAGACTGCGTCTTAGTCGACGAGAATCGGCCGGCGATTGCGCACAAGCGCTGGAGGTAATGTAAAATCGGCGCCGACCACAATAACTGTTCTTTCGGTCTTTCTTCATCGGACTGCGTCCTCTTCATCTCGATGAATACGGCGTACGATACGTCGTCCAGTTCGGCGAGCACGAGAAAATCGCATATCCTGATCGTGCGCTCGCGATCGAGCCGCAACTTCGGCCGGATACCGGGCAGATGCCCCAGGTTCTCCATGCGAATCCCGACCGCTCCCGCGGGCGGGCCGATGATCTCCATTGTCATATTTGCGGTCTTGTCTTCGAGCGCGAGTTTGCCGTTCTCGGGCGCGGTCAGATAATTGTCTGGAACAAGGCCCAACGCGACAATGGCTTGCGCCAATCCGGCGTCAGTCATGGGAGCGCGCTTCGAGCCAGGCCGCCAAATCGTTGGCCACGTAGTTTATATCGTTGATCGTATTGTCGAAGACCGGCATTTCGACGCCGAATTCGTCGATACGGGATTCGGCGAGGCTGTTGTTCCCGGCGACGTATGCCCGTATTCTGCCCGGGTCGAGTCTGTCGCCAGTCCTGTATCCATGCTTTTCCAAAAAAGTATCGTCAAGGCTGTTCAACATGATCAGATTGTTGAGTTCCTTGATTATATAATCGCTGTGGGTCGTGATGAGCACTTTCAAGCCCGTGTTTACCGCGCGGACAAGCAGGCGCGCCATGCGGATCTGATTCGCGGTGTCGAGATGGCTTTCGGGTTCGTCGATGACAAGCAGATCGTAGCGGTCGGCGGCGCGGCGCAGGAAGAAGTAGAAATCGGAGAGTTCGCGGACCGAGGAGGATGCGCGGTAGAGGGGGAGCGCAATGTCATCGCCATCGGGCGATTCGGGAACGAATTGTATATCGTCGTTGGCGACGCGGTATGCGCCCCGCAGCATCTTGCCGATATTTCCGGAGAGTTTCCTGCCGCGGGCGCCGCCGCGCGTTTCCGGCAGCCGGGTTATGTCCCTGGCGAACACTGTGTTGTCGCGAACCGGAAGGGAGCAGCGGCCGGACGCCGAATCCGCGAAGTCGGGCAAGCCGGCGATATTCGTTCTTTCATCGCGCCGGGCTTTCCGCAGGGCGTCCACGATGTCGCTCCGGTTGCGGTCGAGATCCTTGTAGAAGAGCGAAATTCCGTGTCGTTCGGACGCAAGCGGAAAGGGCCTCATCGGAAATTCCGGAAACAGGAACGAGATATACGCCTTTGCCAGCGCCATGCGGAAGCGGGTGGAATCCCCGCCCGGCGGCGGCTGCCCCGTATCGAGGATCGCGTCTATCGTCTTGCCGTCGCAACGAATAGCGGCGGCCCCGGTTCGGGGCGCGGGGAAATCCTTCGATACACTGCATTCGGGCGCGGGGGAGGCAAGATCGATTTCGAGGCGCGTTTCCGAAAAATCGTCCTCCGGGGCGTTGAAGACGTCGGCGAAGCCGAAGTCGGAAAAGACCTTGCATATTTGCCGCAGGATGGTTTTGCGCTCCCCGGCGAGCGTTTTGCGGTTCATGGGAATCGACGCCTCGCCGCGTTCGGCGAGGCTGTCGACGAGCCGATCGAACACGGGCGAAGAGTATCCCGGGACGGCCGGTCCGTAGCGGTCGACATGAGGCCAGCCCGCCAGGAAACCGTAGAGCGCGTGGACCAACCGGGTTTTGCCGGTGTTGTTGCGGCCGGCGACGATGGTGAGGTCGCCGAGCTCGAGCCCGGCGCTGGCGATCGGGCCTATGTTTTCGAAACGGTAGATAGGGCCGTTCGGCATTGCCGTGCTCGCGGGGTTCGTGGCGTATGGCGCGCCGCGGCGGTTGCGGGGCGGCCGACGGTATATCGGGCGGCGCGGGCGGGGTCAACGGGCGCCGCGCGGGGCGGCGACGTGCGGGCAGGATGCCCGCGGTCCCGGGAAGTCCGCGCCTTCGGCGCGATCTCCGGGGTGAAGCGCAACCCCGCCGAAGGCGGGGCCTGGGTGCGCGGGCGTCTCGCCCGCACGTCTCGACGCTACGGGCGCCGGGGAGGGGGCGCGAAAGGCCTTGCTTCCACGGCAACATCGCGGCTTGCGGGAACGTGCGGGCGGGGACGCCCGCGCACCCAGGCCCCGCCTTCGGCGGGGCAAGCATTTCGGCACAGACACTCGGAGGGAGTGCGCCGCGCGGGGCGCTGACGTGCGGGCAGGATGCCCGCGGTCCCAGGCCCCGCCTTCGGCGGGGTAAGCATTTCAGTACAGACACTCGGAGGGAGTGCGCCGCGCGGGTGGGCAACGTGCGGGCAGGATGCCCGCGGTCCCGGGCCCCGCCTTCGGCGGGGCAAGCATTTCGGCGCAGACACTCAGAGGAAGTGCGCCGGGTGGGTCGGCGACGTGCGGGCGCCCAGGAAGTGCGCGGGGAGTTACGGGAGGCGCCAGCTGCTGCTTGAGCGCATGACGCGGAGCTGGTCGAGGAGGGGGGCGCGGGGGAGGCCCAGCGAATCGATTTGCAGCTTGTCGAGCTCGGCGATGATATCGGGGGCGCCGGAGAAGAAGTCGGCGTTTTTCCAGCGGGTTCCGGCGTTCAGCTTGCCCGTCGCGGATTGCGGGATGGCGGCGATCAGGGCGTCGGCCAGGGCGAGGGCGCGGGCGCGTTCGGGGCCGGCGCGGAGCCACGGGGCGGGCACGCCGAAGGCCCGGAACGTGTGCATGTTGACGTGGAAGCCGTCGTCGACGGCGATCCACCAGCCATAGGCGGCGTGGCCGTTCAGCGCCGCGAGTGCGATCTTGAAATCGGCCTCGGCGGGGAACGACAGCGATTGTTCCTGGCGCGGGGCGACGGCGCCGGCGGGCAGCGCGGTTATGTACCGGTAGCCCGTGCGCGGCAGGACGAGGGTGTGGGCGCCGGGGCCGGCGAGGGCGCCGATGGTCGCGCGTTGCGCGGCGAGGGCGCGGACGAGGGCGCCGGCGGCGCCGGCGGGGACGCGCAGCCATTGGCCGGCGATGCGCTCATCGACGGCGGAATCGGACAGGCGGGGGGCCGCGACGGTGCGGCGGTTCGCGAGGCAGGCGGCGCGTTCGTTGCGTTCGGGTTTCTCGAACCAGCGCCGCAGGCCGGTCGTCCGCACGGCGCCGCCGGCGCCGCGGACGGCGGTCAGCAGGGTCGCGCGCTGCTTGTTCGGCCAGGCCTTGGCCGTCGGGTCGTTATCGAAGATGCGGCCCGGCGTCATGTCGTGGTGGCGGAGTTCGATGCGTTCGCACATGTCTTGCGCGGCGGCGCGCAAGGCGGCGTGGTCGCGGCGGAACGACACGCCGAGCGGCAGGACGAACTCGACGACGCCGTGGGTGGGCGAGGCGAGGGCCAGCGCGAGTTCGAGGAACAGCGCCTCGCTGCGGCCGGCGCCGGCGGCGCGGCAGCCGCGCTCGCGCGCGCGGCGGCGCGCGGCGGCGGGCAGCGCCTGGTACGGCGGGTTGCCGATCACGATGTCGAAGCCGGGCCACGGGTCGCGGGAGAAGATGAGCCGCGGGTCGGCGCGGGCGACGGCGCCGCCGGGATCGAGCGGCGACCATTCGACGAAGGCGAGGGTTTCCGGCGGCAGGGGGAGTTTGCGCGCGCAGGCGGCGAGCGCGCCGCGCAGGCGTTCGTCGCGCGCCGCGAGTTCGCGTTTCGCGTCTTCGTCGTGCGCGTCGAACCACGCGCGGCGGCTGGCCATGAGGCTTGCGAGCAGGCGGCGGAACTCGGGGTCGGCGCCGGCGAGGCCGCCGTCGGCGCCCGGGCGCCAAGCGGGATCGGGCGCCGCGGCGAGGGCGTCGGCGTTGACGATGCGCGCCTCGAGATTGGGGAGCGGCCCGGTATCGGCGCCTTCGGCGGCCTCGATGGCGAGATAGAGCCGCAGTTTGGCGATCTGCGAGGCCAGCGGCTGGATATCGCCGCCGTGCAGCTGGTCGCGGACGATGGCGCGGACGGCGGCGCCGCGCGCGCGGCGGTCGCGAAGGTTCGGGTCGAGCTTCCGGTAGGCGGTCATCAGGGTTTCGAGGACGCCGAGAAGAAACGCGCCCGAGCCGACCGCGGGGTCGAAAACCGCGAGGCTCCGCAATGTGCGCAGCGCGCGCTGGCGCACGCCGGGCGTCCAGCGCGGCGGCGCGTCGTCGGACGCGGAGAACAGCGCGCGGAGTTCGGGTTCGGCGATATCGGGGTCGTTCTCGCGCAGCATCCGGGCGACGAGCGCGTCCTGCGCCATGACCGCGACGACGTCGCGCGGCGTGTAGTAGGCGCCGTTGGGCTTGCGGTTCGGTTTCGGCCGGGAGCGGTCGACGAGGCCGATGAGACGCTCGAACAGCGCGCCGAGGAGCTCGGGGTCGAGGGTCAGATCGTGCGTTTGCGCGGAATGCTCGTCCAGCGTCCACTGGAAGGCCTCGAGTATGTCGAACAGGCCGGGCGCGTCCGGGTCGCCGCTCCAGTAGGCGGTATCGGGAAGGCGCGCGAGATCGTCGCCGGGGCGGTGCGCGAAGACGGATCCGTTGAGAAACGGGACGGCGGCGAGGCGGCCCCCGATATCGGCGATGGGGTGCGGCGCGCGGCGGTCTTCCGGGCGGTTGAGCGCTTCGTGAAACAGATGCGCGAGCACGAGTTCGTGGTATGCGCAGGCGCCGGCGGGCGTCTCCGCCAGCGCGGCGCGGACGAAATCGCGGTCGAACAGGCTGCGCGGAACGATGCCGTGTTCCTTCAGCGCCCAGGCGAACAGCGTGCGGATCAGGTGGCGCACGAGCGCGGCGCCGCGCGCGCCGCCGGCGCCGTCCTCGAGCCGGCGTTCGAGCCACGCCTCGACGCGGGCGTAGAACTCCCTCTGGAGAGGCAGGATGTCGAACGCCCTGAACAGGGCCGGCGCCGTGCGCTTCTCCCTCGGCGCCTGGAGAATGGCGGCGAGCTTGTCGATTTTCAGCAGCACGCTGGCGGGCGGCAGATCGGGGTCGAATTCGGGCGTCATCGCCGTCCGCCCGTCGATGTGGACGGCGATGCGCATACCGACTTCGAGGCCGCCGGGGCGCTGCGTCCAGGCGGACAGCACAAGGGGGCCGCCGTCCTTTGCGAGCGCCCGCGCGCACAGGGCGATATCGCCCTTGCAGAGGCGCGCGCCGGCGGCGCCCGGCGCCCAGCGGAACGGCACGGCGGCGAGGCGAACGCGCGAATCGTTGTCTTCGAGCAGCGACTCCCGCCGATGCCCGGCGCGGCATGCGGGGCCGAGGCCGACGACGAAGTCCCCGGCCCAGTCGTTGGCGCGGGCGTCGGCGACGAGGCCGGTGGCGGGCAGGCGCGGCGCGGCGAATTCGCGAAGCGGCGCGCCGGCGAGGCCGCCGGCGACGGCGGCCGCGTCGCCCTCGGCGATGGCGCGCAGCGCCCGCGCCAGGAACCGCCGCCCGAGCGGATAGAGCGGCGCGTCGCCGGCGGCGCGGAAGAACTCCGCCGCCAGCCGGGCGACGAAACTTTCGATTTCGCGCGCGCGCGGCGCGGCGCCGGCGGCGCACAGATCGAACTCCGCCGTTTGCCGCACGGCGGGGGGGCCGCCGCGCGGGGCGGCGGCGCGTTCGTACACGCGCCAGCGGCGGCCGTCGGTAAGGATGCCGAGCGTGGCGTCGCCGGCGAGGCGGTGCTGGCGGAGGTAGCGCTGGATCTGGCGCGCGGGCGTGTCGGCGCGGCTGGCGCGGGGGCGCTCGAAATCGGCGCCGAGGGGTTTTTCCTCGACGATGAACCGGGCCGCCGCGTCGCGCCGTTCGGCATGGCGGAGCGGGACGCCCCAGACGATGCGGTCGGGGCGGTTGCCGCGGTCGGTTACGTGGCGGCGGACGTTTTCCGGCGGGTAGCCGAGCGCCTCGAGCACGGGCGCGACGAGCCGGTCCTGCGTATCGGCCTCGGAGGGGGCGTCGATCGCGCGCAGGCTTTCGATCCCGCCGGCGACGATGCGCGCGATTTTCGCGGCCGTGTCGGCAAGCGCGGTCATGGCTCTCCTCGACGGGCGGGCGCGGCGCGGTTGCGCGCGGGGCCATGCCATACGCCGCGCCGGCGGCGGCGGCAACCGGGGGGTTGACCGGGGCGGCGGAAGCGCCGCATGTTCGGCGGGCGGCCGGGCGGCGCCTGTGCGGCGAGGGAGCGCGTCATGATTGTGCGGACGGAGCGGACGGCGAATCCGGCGACGGTGAGGTTTTTGCCGGAGGGCGCCGGGGCCGGATGGAGCGAGGCCGGTTTCGCCGAGCCGGCGGCGGCGGCGCGATCTCCGCTGGCGAGACGGCTGTTCCGGATCGGGGGCGTGAAGGCGGTGGCGCTGGGGCCGGGCTTCGCGGCGGTGACGAAGGCGGACGACGCCGACTGGGCGCGGCTTGCGGCGCCGGTACGGGAGGCCGTTGCGGAGTATTGCGAGGCCGGGGCGCGGTTGCGGGCCGGCGGCGGCGGGCGGGCGGCGGCGCTGGCGCCGGCGCTCGAGGAGATATGGGAGTATACCGAAGGCCTGCCGCGCCTGGGCGACCGGTTTGATATACGCAGGGGCATACCGTGGAAGACGGGATATTCGCTCGAGCCGGACGACCGCGACGAGCGCGAAGGCTGCGTGAAGTGTCTGCATTCGACAGAGGGTATGAGCCAATTCGTATTGCCGGCGCCCGCGCCGTTCGACTACCGCCGAACGAAAGTCGGACAAGTCATTGGCGCGTGGGTTTGGAATCTGCCGAAGATACTTTTGAAGGCGTCCGGAACGGGCGGAGGCGCATGGCGCATGGCGGCGGCGTTCGACAAGGAGGGCTTGTTGTACTTCCGGCAGGTTATCGGCCTGTGGCCGCGTTTCGCCATGGGCAATTCGGAATTGCCGGGATACTCGGCGATCATTAACGGTCCGTTTGCGAATGCTTTTTTGTCGGCTCGCGACAAGGAGTCGGAATTGCCGATCGATACGGTGAAGTCGATCCCGGTCCCCGAAGGAGATCCGGGCGGCTTGGGGAAGCTGGTCGAAAGTTATACGCACGCGGTTCGGCGGGCGCGGGCATCGGGCGAATACAAGCGAGACATGGAAAATCTGCTGACGCGGATCGATGCGGCGGCGCTCGATATGTACAAATTGCCCGCGCGGCTCGAGCGCAAGCTGCTTTCCGTGTTTCGGGGATCGCGCAGGCCGGCAGCGCACCCGTGGCGGCACTGGGACGAGGCGTATCCGGCGCCCGGGCAGACGCTGGCGGAGCGCGTGTCGGGCAAGTTCCGGGGGCGCGGCGCGTGGGTTCTCGATGTTTTCCGGCCGCTGCCCGAAAACGAAGCGGCGCTTTTCGGGAAATACGGGGTGTGACGGGATGGGCGGGCATATTTTCGATACCAATGTGCTTTCGCCGCTTCTTGGTCCGCCGGTTATCGGCGTCGACTCGTTTCCCGGGGCCGCCGGCATGCGCGTAGAGCGCTGGAGATGAAGACGCCGGCGGGGCGTTGCGGTCGGCGCGTTTCGCTCGGCGGCGTCCGAGGCGGTCGAGACGTGCGGGCGGGACGCCCGCGCACCCGGGAAGCGCGCCGTGGACTCCGGGCCGGCGCGTTTCGCTCGGCGGCGTCCGAGGCGGTCGAGACGTGCGGGCGGGACGCCCGCGCACCCGGGAAGCGCGCCGTGGACTCCGGGCTGGCGTCTTGCCGCTCCCGCGCCGAAGGCGCGCCCTCCGCGGCGGCGGCGCGCCGCGCGGAAACGTGCGGGCAGGATGCCCGCGCACCCAGGCCGCGCCTTCGGCGCGGTGGAAACGTGCGGGCTGGAAGCCCGCGGTCCCGGGCCCCGCCTTCGGCGGGGTTGCGCTTGCCGGCGCCGCGCGGCGTCAGGCGTTGGCGCCGCGGGCGGCGGCGATTTCGGCGGCGGCGGCGGCGGCCAGGAGGCGGGTGTCGTTGGCCACGGTCACGAAGGTGTAGCCCTTCTCGATCTTGTCGCGGGCGGAGGCGCCCGAGGGCGTGTGCATGCCGGCGGCGATGCCGCGGCGCCGGGCGCAGGCGAGCACGGTCTCGCACGCCTCGACGACGTTGGCGGCGGTGGGCTCGGGGTTGGGCGGGTTGCCGAGGCTGATGGCGAGGTCGTTGGGGCCGATATATACGCCGTCGAGCCCCGGCACGGCCATGATCTCCTCGACGTTGTCGACCGCCTGCGCGGTTTCGATCATGGCCATGGCGACGATGGTTCCGTTGGCCGCGGCGGCGTAGTCGGGGCCGCCGTAGAGCAGGCCGCGCGCGGGGCCGAAACTGCGGTAGCCCGCGGGCGCGTAGCGGCAGGCGCCGACGAAGCGTTCGCATTCCTCGGCGGTATTGATCATCGGGCAGATGATGCCGTAGGCGCCGGCGTCGAGCAGTTTCATGATCGCCGCGGGGTCGTTCCACGGCACGCGCGCCAGCGGCGCCGGGGCGTAGGCCGACATGGCGGCGAACATCGGGACCGCGTCGGGGAAATCGACCATGCCGTGCTGCGTGTCGATGGTGACGCTGTCCCACGGCGCGTTGGCCATGGTCTCGGCGGAAAAGGCGTGGGGGATGGCGAGCCAGCCGTTGACGACCGCGCCGCCCTGCTCCCAGACGGTCCGCACCCGGTTTTCGCGCATAGCCGTTCCTTTCGATCGCGCCGCGCCGCGGCGATGTTGGGGAGCGCGGATTAAGCCCGAAGGCGGGGGCGGGGGCAAGCGCGGGGGCGCTGGCGGGGCGGGGGGCGATGTGCGATATTCGTGCGCATGGGCGGCGGGGGCGGGCTTTACGAGCACGACATAACGCTGTGCCGCGCGGAGGCCGCCGGGGCGGGCGGCGCGGGCGCGGCGGAGCTCGAGGCGGCGCTGGCGCGCGCGGGCCCGGCGCTGGAGGCGCTGCGGCGCGCGCGCGGCGCCGGCGCGCTCGCGTTCATGGCGCAGCCGGCGCGCCGCGGCGGCGCGGACGCGCTCGCGCCGCTTGCCGCCGAACGGCGCGGCGCGGCGGATGACGTCGTTGTGCTCGGCGCCGGCGGCGCGAGCCTGGGCGGGCGGGCGCTGTGCGCGCTGGCGCAGGATCGCGCGCCCGTCGCGGGGGCGCGCATGCATTTTCCCGACAACGCCGACGCGCGGAGTTTCGCGGCGCTGCTCGGCGGGCTGGATTTTGCGCGCGCGCAGTTCCTGGTCGTTTCGAAATCCGGCGCGACGGCGGAAACGCTGGCGCAGTTCGCGCTTGCCTGGCAGGCGGCGCGCGCGGCGCTGGGCGAAGCGGCGGCGCGCGCGCATTTCATCGTTGTGTGCGCGCCGGGCGCGAATCCGCTGCGCCGCCTCGCGGCGCGGCTCGGCCTTGCGGTCGTGGATCATCCGCCCGATCTGGGCGGGCGCTATTCGGTTCTGTCGCCCGTGGGGCTGTTGCCGGCGTTGTTCGCGGGGCTCGACGCGGCGGCGGCGTGCGCGGGGGCGGCGGCGGCGCTCGATCGGGCGCTCGGCGCTTCGCGGCCCGCCGATTCGCCGCCCGCGCTCGGCGCCGCGGTCCATGTTGCGCTGGCGGAGACGCGCGGCGCGCGCCTCGCCGTGACCATGCCGTATGCCGACCGGCTGGCGGCGTTCGCGCGCTGGCATGCGCAATTGTGGGCCGAATCGCTCGGCAAGGGCGGCAAGGGCACGGCGCCGGCGGCGGCGCTCGGCCCGCGCGACCAGCACAGCCAGCTGCAATTGTGGCTCGACGGCCCGCCGGGGGTTTTCGTCACCATCGTCTCGTGCGGCGCGGCGGGGGACGCGCCGCGCGCCGCGCCGGGCTTCGCCGCCGGCGACCCGGAACTGGCGTGGCTCGCGGGCGCGAGTCTCGACGATCTGGCGTGCGCGATGGCCGCGGCGACGGCCGAGGCGCTGGCGGCGGCCGGGCGGCCCGCGCGGCGCATCCGCATCGCCGCGCTCGACGAGTATCGCCTCGGGGCGCTGTTCATGCATTTCATGCTGGAGACGGTTATCGCGGCGCATATGTGGGGCGTGGATCCGTTCGACCAGCCGGCGGTGGAGGCGGGCAAGCGGCGGGCGCGCGCGCGGCTGGCGGCGCTGGCGCGGCGGCGCGCGGGGGCGGGGCCGTGAGCGCGCTGCGCCGCCTGCCCGAGGGCGTCGTCAACCGCATCGCCGCCGGCGAGGTTATCGAGCGCCCCGCGAACGCGCTGAAGGAGCTGATGGAAAACGCGCTCGACGCGGGCGCGCGGCGGGTTTCGGCGGCGCTGTCGCGGGGCGGCATGGCGCTGGTGTCGGTCGCCGACGACGGCCGCGGCATGACGCGCGCCGAGCTCGCGCTGGCGGTGGAGCGCCACGCCACCTCGAAACTCCCGGGCGACGATCTCGACGCGATCGCCACGCTGGGCTTCCGCGGCGAGGCGCTGCCGTCGATCGGCGCGGTGGCGCGGCTGCGGCTGGCGAGCCGCGCGCGCGGCGCGGACGCGGCGTGGTCGGTGGAGGTTTGCGGCGGCGCGGCCGCGGCGCCGCGCCCGGCGGCGCGGGGCGAAGGCACGCTGGTCGAGGCGCGCGATCTGTTTTACGCCACGCCGGCGCGGCTCAAATTCCTGCGCAGCGAGCGCGCCGAGACCGCCGCCGCCGCCGACCGCTTCGCCGAGATCGCCATGGCGCGCCCGGGGGTTGCGTTCCGGCTCGAATGCGACGGGCGCGTGCGGCGCGATCTGCCCGCCGAGGGGGGGGATGGCGAGGCGGCGCGGCTGGCGCGCCTGCGCCGCGTCATGGGCGCCGAGTTCGCCGACAACGCCGCGCCGGTGGCGGCGGCGCGCGGCGGCATGGCGATTTCGGGCTTCGCGGGCCTGCCGACCCTGAACCGGGCGCAGGCGCGCAAGCAGTTCCTGTTCGTCAACGGGCGCCCGGTGCGCGACCGTTTGCTGCTCGGCGCGGTGCGCGGCGCCTATGCCGGCCTGCTGGCGCGCGATCGGCATCCGCTGGTCGCGCTGTTTCTCGAACTGCCGCCGCGCGCTGTCGACGTCAACGTGCATCCGGCGAAGGCGGAGGTGCGGTTCCGCGATCCGGCGGCGGCGCGGGGGCTGATCGTGGGGGCGGTGCGGGCGGCGCTCGACGCGGCGGGGCAACGGGCGGCGACCACGGTTTCGGCCGCCGCGCTGCGCGCCGTCCGCCCGCCGGCGCCCCGCGGCGGCGCGGGCGGGCGGGCGGCGGGAGCGTTCGAGGTCGCGGAGGAGGCGGCGCCGTGGCCCGCGCCGCCCTCGGGGGGCGCGCCGCTTTCCGCCGCGCTCGCCGCGGCGCCGGCGGCGCGCGCCGGCGCGGAGAACGTGGAGGACGTGGAGGACGGCGGCGCGGCGCGCTGGCCGCTCGGGGCGCGCGCGGGCAGCTGCACGGGACCTATATCGTGTCGCAGACGGCGGATGGCATTGTCATCGTCGATCAGCATGCGGCGCATGAGCGGCTGGTGCTCGAGCGCATGCGCGCGGCGCTGGCGGCAGGCGGCGCGGCGCGCCAGACCCTGCTGATCCCGGAAGTGGTGGAGCTCGGCGCCGCGGCGGCGGAGGCGCTCGTTGCGCGGGCCGGCGAGCTCGCGGCGCTGGGGCTGGCGCTGGAGCCGTTCGGCGAGGGCGCGGTGGTGGTGCGGGAGACGCCGGCGCTGCTCGGCGAGATCGACGCCGCGGCGCTGGCGCGCGACCTGGCCGACGATCTGGCGGTCCTCGACCGCGCGGCGAGCCTTTCCGACCGCCTCGACGAGGTATGCGCCACGCTGGCGTGCCACGCCAGCGTGCGCGCCGGCCGCCGCCTTGCCGCGCCGGAGATGAACGCGCTGCTGCGCGAGATGGAGCGCACCCCGCATTCGGGCCAGTGCAACCACGGGCGGCCTACGTATGTGGAGCTGAAGCTGGCGGATATCGAGAGGCTGTTCGGGCGGCGGTAACCCCGCCGAAGGCGGGGCCCGGGACCGCGGGCATCCTGCCCGCACGTCTCGACAACCGCGAACGCCGGCGGGCGGGGCGCGACGACCGCGCCTTCCCCGGCAACGCCGCGCCGAAGGCGCGGACTTCCTGGGCGCCCGCGCGTCTCGCCCGCACGTTGCCACCGCCGCGAATGTCGGCGGGCGGGGCGTGAAGACCGCGCCTTCCCCGGCAACGCCGCGGCTTGCGGCGACGTGCGGGCGAGACGCGCGGGCGCCCGGGGGAGTGCGCTGCGCGCCTCGGGAAACCCCGCCGAAGGCGGGGCCCGGGACCGCGGGCATCCCTGCCCGCACGTTGCGACCGCCGCGAACGCCGGCGGGCGGGGCGGGCCGCGCCTCTCCCTGCCGACGCCGCGTCGCGCGGGAACGTGCGGGCGGGACGCTCGCGCACCCAGGAAGTGCGCCGCGGCCCTTCCTGCCGACATCGCGCCGCGCGGGAACGTGCGGGCAGGATGCCCGCGCACCCAGGCCCCGCCTTCGGCGGGGTTGCGCATGCGTGGCGGCGCCGTGCGGACTGCCGACGTGCGGGCGGGACGTGCGGGCGCCCGGGGGAGTGCGCTGCGCGCCTCGGGAAACCCCGCCGAAGGCGGGGCCTGGGTGCGCGGGCGTCTCGCCCGCACGTCTCGACTGCCGCGAATGCTGGCGGGCGGGCCGCGCCTCTCCCTGCCGACATCGCGCCTTGCGGGAACGTGCGGGCGGGACGCGCGGGCGCCCAGGAAGTGCGCCGCGGCCCTTCCTGCCGACATCGCGCCGCGCGGGAACGTGCGGGCTGGAAGCCCGCGGTCCCGGGCCCCGCCTTCGGCGGGGTTGCGCGTGCGCGGCGGCGCCGTGCGTCTCGACTGCCGCGAATGTTGGCGGGCGGGGTGCGCGCTCCTCCCTGCCGACGCCGCGTCGCGCGGGAACATGCCGGCGGGACGCGCGGGCGCCCAGGAAGCGCGCCGCGGCCCTCCCTGCCGACGCCGCGCCGCGCGGGAACGTGCGGGCGGGGACGCCCGCGCACCCAGGCCCCGCCTTCGGCGGGGTTGCGGGAATCAGGGGGGGGGGGGGGGGAGGGGGAGGTTGTCGATGAGGCGGGTTCGGCCGAGGCGGGCGGCGGCGAAGATGCGGGCGGCGGGGGCGGGGCGGGTTATGGGGGCGAGGGTTTCGCCGTCGCGGCATTCCAGGTAGTCGATGCTGTCGAAGCCGGCGCGGGCGAGGCGGGCGCGGGCTTCGGCGACGGCTTGCGCGGGGGGGGCGCCGCGCGCGATCGCGGCGGCGGCGGCGCGCAGCGCGCGCGCCAGTTCGGGGGCGATGGCGCGGCGGCGGGGGTCGAGGCGCACATTGCGCGACGAGATCGCGAGGCCGTCGGCCTCGCGCACGGTGGGCACGGCTATCACCTGCGTGGGGATATCGAGATCGCGCGCCATGCGGGCCACGATTTTGAGTTGCTGCCAGTCTTTCTCGCCGAAAAACGCCTCGTCGGCGGCGCATTGCAGGAACAGTTTGGCGACCACGGTGGCGACGCCGTCGAAGTGGCCGGGCCGCGCGGCGCCGCACAGCTCGCGCGCGAGACCCGGGACCGAGACGGTCGCGGCGAAGCCCGGCGGGTACATTTCGGCGGCGGCGGGCGCGAAGGCGAGATCGACCCCGGCTTCGCGGAGCGCGCGGAGGTCGCCTCGTTCGTCGCGCGGGTAGTCGGCGAAGTCTTCGTCGGGGCCGAACTGGGCGGGGTTTACGAAGATGGTGACGACGGTGCGGGCGCAGCGCGCGCGCGCGGCGGCGACGAGCGCCATGTGGCCGGCGTGGAGGCAGCCCATGGTGGGGACGACGCCGATGCGGCCGGCGCCTTCGGCGCGCCAGCGCGCGACGGCGGCGCGCAGCGCGGCTATCGTTCGGGCGACCCGCGGCAAGGCGGTGGGCTCGGCCATCGCTCGTTCTCCCGGCGCGACCCCGCGCCGGGGCATCTTGGCCCGGTCGTCGTTGCGATGCAACGCGGGGGGCCCAGGAAGCGGGTCCGCGCCCTGCGGGCACGCGCGGGCAGGACGCCCGCGGTCCCGGGCCCCGCCTTCGGCGGGGTTGCGCGCCGGGCCGCGGGGGCGGCCCGGCGCGCGCGGCGTTGGGGCGGGCTATTCGCCGCAGTCGGTGCAGCGGGCGCCGAAACTGCCGGCCATGCCGGCGTATTCGGGGATATGCTCGCGGGCCGGGACCCACCATGTGCCCGCGGTCTCGAGAGCGTCTTGCGGGCCGTAGAACGCGCCCTCGAACTCGCCCTCGCCCCATGTATAGGACATGGCGGCCATGTTTGTGCCTTCCACCTCCTGGGTCGTCCGCTCCTGCTCCGTATTCGGCGTCACGGCGCCCTTGTAGGCGCCGTCGGCAGAGATCGTGCCGGCGAGATCGATCCTGCCGTGGAGCGTTCTCGCGACGCGGTCGAGCACGCCGGAGTCCCGGTTGGTCCAGTAGCCGACCTGCGGCGCGTATTCGAAGTTGGAGATCGATCCCTCGATCTCGTTGGCGTCGGCGGCGGCGATTCCCGAGCAGCCGCCGCCGCCGATGCAGGCGGTGAGCGCGACGTCGCCGCGCAGGCGGATCAACTGGCTGATAAAGGTCCCGGTGCATTGCGCCGTGCCCGCATTGCCGCAAACCCTCCCGCGAGGCTCCCCCCAGGTCGTATGATCCAGGTGGTTTCTGTTGACGGGCAACAGCACCCATCCCGAGGTCTTGCCGGCGAAGGTCGCGGCGATCGAATTCTCCGTTACCGGCGGAACGGCCGGCGTCGCCGTGCCGGCGTCTTCGTCGAAGGCGTCGAACCCGTAGTGGAAGGTCTGGAAGCGGCCCGGCCGCGCGTCGGAGGTGTTGTAGTCCACGAAGTTGAACAGCCCGTAGGCGGCGTAGCGCAGGTAGCGCTGTTCGTCGTCGGCGGTGCCCGGCGTTTCGTCGGCGCCGGCGGCCGCGCCGGCATGGTTCGACAGAAACGCCTCGTAGGTGCCGGCGACGAACCCCGCGGGAGGATCGTCCTCGAGGGTGACGTAGGCCGGATTTCCGCTGACGGGATCGGTTTCCTGGGGGTCGCCGACGTTGGCGCCCATCCACTTGTAGTGCCCCTCGGGCACGGTCTCGCCGGCCGCGATGCCGACGAGGACCGGATCGCCGTCTGCGTCGCGCTTCAGGTCCCTCTTGGGGTTCGGCGTTTCCATCAGCCACCAGTATCCGCGGTCGCCGTAGGGATCGGGTTTCGGCGCGCCGAAGGAGATGTCGATGTCGTCGACGATCCGGTTGTCGCGGTCCAGGTCGCCGGCCGCGCCGCCCTTCGCGGCGAAGGGCTCGAGGTCGCCGAAGATGAGCGCGCCGTCGGCGGTCCCGCCGAAAAACATCGTCAAGCCGCCTTCGGGGTCGTAGCGGAACGAGGTCTGCGGAACCGCGTCCCAGTTCCTCCACGCCCGCGCCTTGTCGCCCGCGGCCCTGACGAGACCGTCGGCGGCCGCGCTGTCGGCGTCGAAGCTGGGGCCGCTCTCCACGCGCCGGCCCTGGATCATGAGCCTCTCCTTCGGCGCGTAGCCGCCCCGTTCGGTCGCAAGAATATAGGCTCCCACACTCACGCTGAGGCGTGTGGCGGTGGTCGAGTCGGCCCGGGCCCGGGGCGCGCGCAGTCCGCCGCGGAAGACCGTTCCGCGCCCGGGGAAAATCGTTTGCGGCGGCGTCTCCGTGCCGAAAAGCATCGGCGTGTCTGCGGTGTATCCGACCGGGCCGGGCGCCGGCCTCGGCGTGTACGTTCCGCCGGTGGCGGTGTATCTGATCTGCTGGCTCCAGCTGGTGCCGGCGCGGGCGTCGAAGCCCACGCGGAAGCTGAGATCGACGCCGTCGGCGCCGCCGATGGCCATGCGCCGCGTCCTTTCGACGCTTGAGCCGAGGGGGTTGCCCTCCGGCATTTCGACGTCCTCGCCGAACGCGAGGGTCAGCGCGTCGAGCCGGCGCCGGGCCTCGTCGCGTTCGGTCGTGCGCGCGGTCACGACGCCCTCGAGCCTGGTTACTTCGCCCTCGAGCCTGGTTACATCGGCCCGCGCCGCCGCGAGGTCGCGTTGGGCCTTGTCGCGTTCGGCCGTGCGATCCTTCAGGTCGCCCGTGCGCGCGTCCAGCTCGCGTTGCCGCGCGGCCACGACGCCCTCGAGCCTGGTGACTTCGGCGCGCGCGGCCGCGAGGTCGCGCCGGGCCGTGTCGCGTTCGCCGGTGCGCGCGGTCACGACGCCGGCGAGCCTGGTCGCCTCGGCGCGCGCGGTCGCGAGGGCGGCGCGCTCGTCCGCGAGGGCGGCGCGCGCGGCGGCGAGGCCGGTTTGCGATTCGTCGAGCTCGGCGCGGATGACGGGCGTCAGCGAGAGTTGCGCGGTCAGCAGCGCGTTCTGCGCCTGCAGGAGCGCGTCGGAGGCGTCGGGGTCGGGCGTTTCGGCGAGCAGGGCGCGGGCGTCGGCAACCGCGCCGAGCGCCGTCGTCATCGCCGTTTGCGCGCGGTCGAGCGCCGTGTGGGCGTCGGCCGCGACGGGCGCCGCGGCGGCGGCGTCGGCCCGCCGCACCGCTTCGGCCATCGCATCGAGCGCCGTCCCCGTCGCGTTCAGCGCCCTGACGGTGGCTTCCCGCGTCGCGATAATGGCTTGCCGCGCCTCGGGTTCGGCCTCGGCGGGGGGCGGGGGCAGAGCCGCCACCCTCGCCGCCGCCTCGACGATTTCGACGCGCGTCTCGGTCAGCGTCGCGCCGAGTTTTTCCCGCTGCTCGGGGTTGTCGGCGTCCGCCAGCAGGGCGTTGGCGGCCGCGAGCGCGGCCTGCGCTTCCTGGAGCGCTGTCCGCGCGCCGTCGCGCTCGGCCTCGGCGCCGGCGAGCGCGGCCTGGACACGTTCGTGCTCCGCGGTCGGCACGCCGCCGGTCCCGCCGCCGCAGGCGGCGAGGCCGAGCGCGGCGCAGCACGCGCAGCAGGCAAGGGTCGTTCGGAAATACATGGCTTCAGCGCCTCCGTTCCGGATTGCGGGCATGAAGGAGCCCCCCCCCCCCGGCGCATTCCGGAGAGAAAACGAGCGGCTGCCCCGGATTTGCCGGTTACAGTTATCGCAACGGTCGGGGTTGTCAACCGCCGTTGCACGGTTTTTTCGCGCAATTCGCGAATCGCGCGTATTTTGTGTACTTCGGGCGCGCCGGTCGGGCGCGGGGAGGGGGGCCAACTTCCCGGGCGCCCGCGCGTCTCGCCCGCACGCCGCCGCCTTCGCAAACGGCCGCCGGGCAGGCCATGCAAACACCGCGCCTTCCGGAAACGTGCGGGCGAGACG
Source organism: Alphaproteobacteria bacterium (assembly GCA_965201115.1). Taxonomy (GTDB): domain Bacteria; phylum Pseudomonadota; class Alphaproteobacteria; order UBA7887; family UBA7887; genus JANQOH01. The sequence continues at coordinate 1,824,163 of OZ241745.1, read as the reverse complement.
CCCGCGCGCCCGGGAAGCGCGCGGAAACGTGCGGGCTGGAAGCCCGCGGTCCCGGGCCCCGCCTTCGGCGGGGTTGGCGTGGGTCGGGACGTGCGGGCTGGAAGCCCGCGGTCCCGGGCCCCGCCTTCGGCGGGGTCGGTTTCCGGGAGCGCGGGCGGGCGGGCTATTCGCCGCCGCAGTCGGTGCAGGCGGCGCCGAAACTGCCGACCATGCCGACATACCGGTCGACGTTCTCGCGGGCCGGGACCCACCATGTGCCCGCGGTCTCGAGAGCGTCTTGCGGGCCGTAGAACGCGCCCTCGAACTCGCCGACGCCCCATGCATCGGACATGGCGGCGGTCGCCGTCGCGCTCCCGGTCACCATCTCCTCTTGCGCGTTGGGCGTCACTTCGCCCTTGTAGCTGCCGTCGGCGGCGATCGCGCCGGCGAGATCGATCCTGCCGTGGAGCGTTTCCCGGGCCTTGTCGAGCACGGCGCTGTTCCGGTCGGTCCACTGGCCGATTTGCAGCGCGTATTCGAAGTTGGAGATCGAGCCCTCGATCTCGTTGGCGCCGCCGGCGGCGCCGGCGGCGACTCCCGAGCAGCCGCCGCCGCCGATGCAGGCGGTGAGCCTGACGTCGCCGCGCATGCGGACCAACTGCTCGATGAGGTTCCCGTTGCATCGGGTCGTGCCGGCCGAGCCGCAGTTGTTCAGATGATCCTTCCCCCAGGTCGTGGTCCAGTGTCCGGTTGCGATGGGCAACGCCACCCAGCCCGAGGTCCTGCCGGCGAAGGTCGCGGCGATCGAATCGCCGTCCGCCGGCGGAACGGCCGGCGTCGCCGTATCGGCGTCGGCGTCGAAGGCGTCGAACCCGTAGTGGAAGGTCTGGAAGCGGCCCGGGCGCACGTCGGTGGTGTTGTAGTCCACGAAGTTGAGCAGCCCGTAGGCGGCGTAGCGCAGGTAGCGCTGTTCGTCGTCGGCGGTGCCCGGCGTTCCGTCGGCGCCGGCGGCGGCGCCGGCATGGTTCGACAGAAACGCCTCGTAGGAGCCGGCGACGACTCCCGCGGGGGGATCGTCCTCGAGGGTGACGTAAAGCGGATTTCCGTCGGGGTCTTCCTGCTGGGCGGTGCCGGCCGCGTTCATCCACTTGTAGTTCCCTTCCGCCACGGTCGTCGTGACCGGATCGCCGTCGGCGTCGCGGACCAGGTCCCTCTTGGGGTTCGGCGTTTCCACCAGCCACCAGTATCCGCGGTCGCCGTAGGGATCGGGTTTCGGCGCGCCGAAGGAGATTTCGATGTCGTCGGTGATCCGGTTGTCATGCACCAGGTCGCCGTCCACGGCGCCCCTTGCGGCGAAGGGCTCGAGGTCGCCGAAGATGAGCGCGCCGTCGGAGGTCCCGCCGAAAAACATCGTCAAGCCGCCTTCGGGGTCGTAGCGGAACGAGGTCTGCGGAATCGCGTCCCAGTTTTTCCACTCCGTCTCCTTGTCGAGCTCGGCCCTGACGAGGCCGGCGGCCGCGCCGCCGGGGTCATCGCTGGGGCCGCCCGTCACGCGCCGGCCCTGGATGACGAACCTGTCCTTCAGCTCGTAGCCGCCCTGTTCGCTCGCGAGAACATAGTCTCCCACCTCCACGGTGACCGTAGACGTGGTGAGGCGTGCGGCGGTGGCCGCGTTCGCCTGGGCCCGGGGGGCGCGGATCTCGCCGCGGAAGATCGTTCCGCGCCCGGGGAGAGTCGTTTGCGGCGGCGTCTCCGTGCCGAAAAGCATCGGCGTGTCTGCGGCGTATCCCACCGCGGGGGCCGCCGGCCTCGGCGTGTATGTCCCGCCCCTGGCGTTGTATCTGGTCTGCTGGCCCCATCCGCTGCCGGCTCCGGCGCCGAAGCCCTCGCGGATCTCGATCTCGGCGTCGGCCATGCGCCGTATCCTCTCGACGCCCGAGCCGACGCGGTTGCCCTCCGGCATTTCGACGTCCTCGCCGAACACGAGGGTCATGGCGTCGAGCCGGCCCTCGACCCGCATCAGTTCGGCCCGCGCGTCGGCGAGGTCGCGCCGGGCCCGGTCGCGTTCGCCGGTGCGCGCGGCCACGACGCCGGCGAGTCTGGTGACTTCGGCTTGCGCCGCCGCGAGTTCGCGTTGGGCCTTGTCGCGTTCGGCCGTGCGATCCTTCAGGTCGCCTGTGCGCGCGTCCAGCTCGCGTTGCCGCGCGGCCACGACGCCCTCGAGCCTGGTTACTTCGGCCCGCGCCGCCGCGAGTTCGCGCTGCGCGTTGTCGCGTTCGGTCGTGCGCGTATTCACGACGCCCGTGAGTCTGGTCACGTCGGCGCGCGCGGCCGCGAGGCCGGCTTGCGATTCGTCGAGCTCGGCGCGGATGACGGGGGCGAGCGAGAGCTGCCCGGTCAGCAGCGCGGTGCGCGCCGTTCGCAGGAACGCATCGAGGGCGCCGGAGTCGGGTATTTCGGCGAGCAGGGCCTGTGCGTCGGCGACCGCGTCGACGGCCGTCGTCAGCGCCGTTTGCGCGCGGTCGAGCGCCGTGTGGGCGGCGGCCGCGACGGGCGCCGCGGCGGCGGCGTCGGCCTGCCGCACCGCTTCGCCGAGCAGATCGATCGCCGTCTCCGTCAGGTTCAGCGCATTGACCGTGGCGCGCCGCGCGTCGATGACGGCTTGCCGCTCTTCGGGGGCGGCGCCGGCGGGGGGAGGGGGCAGATCCGCCACACTCGCCGCCGCTTCGCCGAGGCGTTTGCCGTTTTCGGTCAGCGTCTCGCCGAGCTGCGCGCGCGCCTCGGGTTCGCCGACGCCCGCCCGCAGCAGGGCGTTGGCGGCCGCGAGCGCGGCCTGCGCTTCCGCGAGCGCGCCTTGCGCCTCCTTGCGGTCGGCGTCGGAGGCCGCGAGCGCGGCCCGGACCTGTTCGAGTTCCGCGGTCGACACGCCGCCGCCGCCGCCGCCGCAGGCGGCGAGGCCGAGCGCGGCGCAGCACGCACAGCAGGCAAGGGTCGTTCGAAGATACATGGCTTCAGCGCCTCCGTTCCGGATTGCGGGCATAAAGGAGCCCCCCCCCCCCGGCGCGTTTCCGGCGAGAAACGAGCAGCTACCCTGGATTTGCCATTTATAGTTATCATAACGCTTGGGGCTGTCAACCGCCGTTGCACGGTTTTTTCGCGCGATTCGCGAATCGCGCGTAGTTTGCGTATTTCGGGCGCACTGCCCGGGCGCGGGGAGGGGGCGTAGTCGCCGCGCCTCCCCCGGGGGCGTTCGCGCCGGTTGCAACGTGCGGGCGAGACGCCCGCGCACCCAGGAAGCGTGCGGAAACGTGCGGGCTGGAAGCCCGCGGTCCCGGGCCCCGCCTTCGGCGGGGTTGGCGCGGGGCGTTCGCGTTCATCGGCAGGGGGCGGGGGCGAGGGGGCGGGCGGGCCAGGCGGCGGCCCATTCGGCTTGCGGCGCGCCGGGCGGGGCGGCGAAGCGGGCCTCGACGGCGTATCCGGCGGCGGGCGCGGCGCGGGTCTCGATTTGCGGCGCGTAGCCCATGCCGCGCAGCTCCGCGGCGCGGCGGCGCGCGCGGTCGGCGGAGCGGAACACGCCCAGCGAAACGCCGTTGGCGAGGGGTCCGTCGCCGATGACGCCTACGTCGCGCAGGCCGCGGCCGCGGAGCTCGCGCAGCGCCGCGGCCGCCGCCGCGCGGTCGGCGAACGGCGGGATATAGACCCGCGATTGCGCGGCGGCGCGCGATTCGGCGCGCGATTCGGCCGCCGCGCCGCGCGCGCGCAGCCACGCGGCGGCGCGGGCGGCGGCGGCGGCGTCCTCGAACCATGCGGCGGCGCAGAGCGGCGCCATCGGCGCGGGCGGCTCCACGGGCGCCGCGGCGGCGGCGGCATCCTCCGCGCCCGGCGCGGCGGGCGCGGCGGGCGCGATCAGGCTCGCGAGGAGGTTTTCGAAGCCGCTGGCCTCGCGGTCGGGCTCGAGTTCGCGCGCCCGCGCCCAGGCGCGGCGCGCGAGTTGCGCGTGGACCTCGCCGAGGTTTTCGTGGGCGGCGGCGAAATCGGGCCAGCGCTCGAGGGCGCCGCGCAGCAGCGCGAGCGCCTCCCCGGGGCGGCCGCGCGCGGCGTGCAGCACGGCGAGATTGTTGTATGTCTCGGGCATGTCGGGCCGGTCGCGCCGCAGCGCCTCAAGGATTTGCGCGGCGTCGTCGAGGCGGCCCTCGCGGGCGCGGAGGACGCCGTGCAGGAGGCGCGCGCGGGGCGGCGGGCCGCCGGCGGCGCCGAGCAGCGGGTCGAGCGCGGCGCGGGCCTCGGCGTAGCGCGCCCCGGCGGCCAGCGCCAGCGCGCGCTCCATGTCGTCGGCGCGGGCGGGGTGCGCGGTCCAGGCGGCGGCCAGGGCGGCGGCGGCCAGGGCGGCGGCGCGGACGGGGAAGCGGCCGGACTCCATGTTCGGCTCCTCGGCGGAGGGAGCGGGGCGCGCCCGGCATTCGGCGAAGCGGGCGGCGGCGCCAACAGCGCGCCGCGCCGCGTCAATTAGGGCGGATGGGGGCGGCGTCCAGGCGGGGCGGCGCAACCCCGCCGAAGGCGGGGCCCGGGACCGCGGGCATCCCTGCCCGCACGTCTCGACAGCCGCGAACGACGCCGGGAAGGACGCGGAGACCGCGACTGCCGGGCAACATCGCGCCGCGCAGACAACGTGCGGCCTGGAAGGCCGCGGTCCCGGGCCCCGCCTTCGGCGGGGTCGGGGCGGGGCGCGAGGGTCAGAGCATTTCCGCGGCGATTACGCGGAGGGCCTCGGGGGAGGCGCCGCGCAGCAGCATGGTTGTTATGTCGCCGCGGCGGCCGGCTTCCTTCCATGCCTGCAGGCGCTCGACGATGCGCTCCGCGGGGCCGACGAGCGATGTGGCGTCCACCAGTTCGTCGGGGACCGCGGCGGCGGCCTCGGCGCGGCGGCCGCCCAGGAACAGGTCCTGGATCTCCGCCGCCGCGCCGCCGTAGCCCATGCGCCGCGCATAGTCGTTGTAGAAGTTCTTCTTCCGCGCGCCCATGCCGCCGATATAGAGCGCCAGGTCGCGCTTGATGGGCGCGCGGCACTCCGCAACATCCGCGCCCATGTTTACCCACACGAAAGGCGCGGCGTCGAACGCGCCCGGCTCCCGCCCCGCTTCCGCGAAACCCCGCTCGAGGGGCTCGCGGAACGCGGCGCAGCGGTCGGGATCGGCGAAAACGGGGAACACGCCGTCGGCGAGCGCGGCCGCCAGCCGCAGCCCCGCGGGGGTGATCGCGGCGGTGTAGATGGGCATGGCCGGCGCGGCGCGCATCATGCTCTTGAGGGGCTTGCCGAGGCCGGTGGCGCCCGGCCCGTCGTAGGGCAGGCGGTAATGCTCGCCGGCGAACTCGACCGGCGCGGCGCGGCGCATGACGGCGCGGACGATGGCGATGTATTCGCGCATGCGCCCGAGCGGGTCGGCATAGGGCATGCCGTGCCAGCCCTCGACCACCTGCGGGCCGGAGGGGCCGAGGCCGAGCATGAAGCGCCCGCCCGACAGCCTGTCGAGGGTCATGGCCGTTCCGGCGGCCGCGGCGGGGGTGCGCGCCGCGATCTGCATGATCGCCGTGCCCACGCGTATCCGCGAGGTTTGGGCCAGCACCCACGCGGCCGGGCTTACGGCGTCGGAGCCGTAGGCCTCGCTGCTCCACACCGAATCGCAGCCCAGCGCCTCGGCCTCGCGAATGCGCTCGATATCGATGCGGAAATCCGCCGTCGCCAGCCCCAGCAGAAGCCCCAGTTTCATGGCGCGCGCTCCTCTCGTTCGCCTCGTTCGCCGTTATCGTCGCCGATGGGGAAACCGTATAGCCGCGCGGCGTTTTCGCAAACGATCTTGCGCCGCCGCGCGGCGGGAAGATGGCCGAGCTCGCGGGCGATGAACTCCCGGCTGTCGGGCCAGACGCCGTCGGGGTGCGGAAAATCCGACCCCCACATCACGTTGTCGTCGCCCAGTTCGTCGAGCAGTTTCACGCCCACGGGGTCGGATTGATAGGTCGCGCGGCACTGCCGCCGCCAGTAGAGCGACGGCTTCATGGTCAGCGTCAGGTCGCGGAACTGGTCTTCCCACTCCAAGTCCATGCGGTCGAGAACATAGGGGATCCAGCCGATTCCGCTCTCGCCGATCACTATCGTCAGGGCGGGATGGCGTTCGAGCACGCCGCCGAACACGACCTCCATCAGATAGCGCGCCATGCCGAGCTGGAAGCCGGAGATGAACACCGCCCACGCCTGGCGCTGGCGCAGTTTCGGCAAGCCGTCGAGCCGCGGCGGCGCATCGCCGATGGTGTGGAAGTGGACGGGCAGGCGCGCCGCCGCCGCGGCCGCCCACAGCGGCTCCCATTGCGGATCGTAGAGCGGCGCCATGCCGCGCGCGAGGGGGATCTCCACGCCGCGCAATACGCCCTCGGCGCCGACGCGCTCGATCTCGCGCGCGGCGGCCGCGATGTCGTGGCCCGGTATGGCGGCGACGCCGGCGTAGCGCGCGGGATGGGCGCCGCAGAATTCGGCGAGCCAGCGGTTGTAGATTTCCATCATCGCGGTCGCGGCGGGCGGGTCGCCGAGGCGCTGCGCGGCGCCGAGAATGCCGTAAAGCACCTCGCCCTGAACCCCGTCTCGGTCCTGGTCGGCGAGGCGCAGGCCGGGATCGGTAAGGCGCCGCACGCCCCGCTTGCCGTCTTCGTAGAGGCCGGTTTCGGCCATGCGGTCGGAGCGGCGGATCTGGCCGGGCACGTATTCGCGCCCCGCCGAGCCCATGCCGTTTTGCAGGCCGAAACGCGCGCCGTTGCGGCTTACCCATTCCGGCCCCTTCCTGCCCTGGGTCACGTAGGGCATGCGATCGGCGAGCGCCGGGGGCGCGTTGGCCGTGAACAGGTCGGGCGGCAGCCATACCAGGTCGATATGGCAGTCGGCGGAGATGGTCTCGTATTTCATGGCGCGCACTTCATGGCTCGGGGGCTCTCCCGCGTCGCGGCGGCGGGCGCCATCATACACCGCGCCGCGCCTTCGCGCGCCCCTTCGCGCAGGCGGCGGAAAGCGGGTATGGTCGCGCCCGCCGCCGACCGATTCGCCGATTCGCCGGTTCGCCGATTCGCCGCAGGGAGACGACAATGCCGGAGAAACTCGCCGGAGACGCCCTCGCCGCCGCGCTTGCCGGGCTCGACGGCTGGACCGCCGCGCCGGGCGGCGGCGCCATCGTCAAGAGCTGGCGCTTCGCCGATTTCAACGCCGCCTTCGGGTGGATGTGCCGCGCGGCGCTCAAGGCCGAGAGCATGGACCACCACCCGGAATGGACCAACGTCCATAACCGCGTCGAGGTGACGCTGGCGACGCACGACGCGGGCGGCGTGACGGCCCGCGACATCGAGCTCGCCGCGTTCATGGACAATCTCTAGCGGGCGCGCCATGCCGCGGGCGGCGCTGTGGCTCGGCGCGGCGAGCGCGGCGCCGCTGGTTCTCGGCGCCGCGGCGGCGGTCATCGGCCCCGACTGGGTGCGCGCGACGGCGTTTTTCCACGCCACCAATTTCGCCGCGCTGGCGCTCGCCGCGCCGGGGGCGGCGCTGTGGGGCTTCGCCGCCGCGGCGGGCGCGCGCGGCGGCTGGTATATCGCCGGCGCGGCGCCGGTCGCCATCGCGTGGGTGGCGCTCGCGGCGGTCCACCCGACCCTGCGCACGCTGCTGCTGATCGGCGGTTTCGCGGCGGCCTTCGCCATCGACGCGCGCGCCGCCCGGGCGGGGCTCGCGCCGCCGTGGTATATGGGCCTGCGCAAGCCGCTGTCGGCGGCGGCCATCGGCGCGCTCGGGGTCATCGCCATCGCCGCGCGGTGACGATGCGCGCGCCGCCGCGGGCGGGTATAGTGGCGCCGCAACGCCGAACAGGGAGGCCGTCATGAAGTGGGGCGTTTTCAGCCTGAGCCAGATCCCCGATTCCGAACGCACGACCGAGTCGTTCGACAGCGACATGGCGTATTTCCAGCGCGCGGAAGAACTGGGATACGACACGGTCTGGCTCGCCGAGCATCTGTTCTCGAACTACGGCGTGGTGACCTCGACGCAGGTCTATGCCGCCGCCGTCGCCGCGCGCACGAGCCGCATCGCCATCGGCACGGCGGTGGTCGTGATCCCGTTCAACCACCCGCTGCGCACGGCGTCGGATTTCGCGCTGGTGGACGTGCTGTCGCACGGGCGGCTGCTGTTCGGCGCCGGACGGGCGTATCAGCCGCACGAGTTCCTCGGCCTCGGCCTGCCGATGGAAGACAGCCGCGCCATGTACGACGAAGGCCTCGACATCGTGATCCGCGCCTGGACCGGGGAGAAGATCGCGCACAAGGGCAGGTTCTGGACCATCCCCGAACCCGTGGAAGTGCTGCCGAAACCCGCGCAGAAGCCCCACCCGCCGATCTATCAGGCTTGCATCTCGCCGGAAAGCTTCCGCACCGCGGCGCGCATGGGCTGCAACCTGCAAATCGCCTCGCCGTTCAGCTACCGCACCTATCGCGAGCGGTGGGTCGACCGGCTGGCGGAAAGCATCCGCGCCTACGAAGACGAACGCGCCGCGCGCGGGCTCGACCCGAAAGGCGGCGAACGCATGATGCTGCTGCCGTACTACGCGGCGGAGGACGGCGCGGAGGCGCGGGAAACCTTCGGCGAGCGCGTGGAGTGGTTTTACGCCAAGGTGACGCGCAACCAGAAATCGGTCGCCGGGCAGCCCGAGGTGGTGAAGGGCTACGAACTCACCATGGCCGAGAGCCGCAAGACGCTGTCGGGCGGCTATCTGTCGTTCGAGAAACTGTACGAACACGGCGCCGCCATCGCCGACGAGCCCGCGGTCTGCGCCGAGAAACTGTGCAATTTGCGCGACCGTCTGGGCATTACGGAGTTCGTGCTGTGGCCCAATCTGGGCGGCATGCCGGCGGCCAACGCCATGCGCTCGATGGAGCTCACCATCCGCGAGGTCGCCCCCCGCGTCGAGGCGTCGGAAACGAAGGTGGCGGCGGAATAGGCGCGCGCGCCCGCGGCGCCGCGAATCGGCTCGACTGCCCGCCCGGCGGTCCGGGCGCGGCGGGATCGAAAAGCAACCGGACATGGCGGCGGAGCTCCCGGAATACGATCGGCTGTCGCTTCGGGCGAACACGGTGTTCAGCCCCTCGGCGCCCATCGACTCGCTGGATCTGCTTGCCGGCCGATTGAATCAATTCAAGGAAATACTGACCGCCTGCGCCCGGCGGGGGCAGCACGCCGTGCTGTACGGCGAGCGCGGCGTCGGCAAAACGTCGCTGGTCAATGTTCTGCAACCGTTGATCGAACATTTCGGCGGCGCCGGGGGCATTCCTGTGGTCCTTGTCAGCTGCGACGCAAACGATACGTTTGCGTCCGTGTGGAGAAAGATATTCTCCAACATTGCCGTTTCCGAGGACAAGCAACGGATAGGTTTCGCGTCGGAAACGGAAACCGTCGCCTCGGCCTTGTCGGATTACCTGGAGAACGGAACCTCGCCGGAAACCGTCAGGCGGGTTTTGTCGCCAATCGTCGAATCCCGGGCAATGATAATCGTTGTCGATGAATTCGATCGAATGCGCCGGGATCAGACCGGTCTCTTTTCCGACACGATAAAATTGCTGTCGGATCGATCCGTTAACGCAACGATTATACCGGTCGGCGTCGCGGACTCGGTGGACCGGCTGATCGATCATCACCAATCCGTGGAGCGATCCCTGGCTCAAATCCGGATGCCGCGCATGTCGATGGAAGAGATCGACGAGATTATCGTGAAACGCCTGACGCGGGCCCTGGGCATGTCGATAAAGGACGAGACGCTGCGACGGATATCGCGCCTGTCGCACGGGCTCCCGCACTACGCGCACCTGTTGGGTCTGCATGCCGCCCAGGCGGCGCTTGCCCGCGAGTCGCTGGAGGTCGAGCCAGCAGACATCAAGGAAGCGATAAACGGAGCTCTGCACGAAAGCCAGTTGTCGATTCGGAATCTGTACAGCCAAGCCACGGCAAGCCCGAGAACGGACAGCCGTTTCGGGCAGGTCCTTTTGGCGTCGGCCCTGGCGCCCAACGATTCGCACGGCTATTTCACCGCCGCCGCGGTCCGCGGCCCCATGAGCGCCATAATGAAGCGGCCGTGCGATATATCGAGCTATTCCAGACATCTGAACAGCTTTACAAGCGCGGCGCGCGGGCCGGTTCTCCAGAAACAGGGGCAAAATCGGCGGTATCGCTACCGCTTCATAAACCCGCTCCTGCAACCCTATGTTACCCTGAAAGGAATAGCGGACGGGATGGTCTCGGAGAGCAGGATATCCCGCCTCGCCCGGAACAACGGGCCCGGAGGGTAACGGCCCCGGCGCGCCGGCATCCGGAAGACGCCGGCCGGGATCGAATGGCCGCCCGGTCCCTCGCCGCCGCCGTACCCCCGGATTATTCGCCAAGCAGTTGGCGTGTTGTACGAATGCGGTTGCGAGCTCGCATCGTTTTCACGCCCCTGGAGTTCCAGCCGGCCATGTCGGACGATACACTGTGTTTGCCGGGTTTGTCGCCGGTCGGGGGATTGGGCGTTCATGCGCGTTTCGACACCCGCGGCCGGGCTGCCGCGGCGCGGCCCCCGTTGGCCGTTCGTCACGCAGATGCGTCCGCGCCGCGAAGCCATTCGGCGAGCGCCTTGCCGGGGTCGGGGATTTCGTCGAGCGAGCGGTAGTAGTACGCCTGCCAGCCGACCTCGGGCAGGCCGGTGAAGATCATCAGGTTCAGGGGGTATTCCTCGCAATCGGCGCTGCGGCGCCAGTCGTCGCGGAACAGGAAGACGGGCTTGCGCAAGGCGATGGCCATGCCGAGCTCGACCATCACGCCTTCGTCGGGCGGGCAGCCGTTCACGACGGCGAACAGGCCGTCGGCCTCGCGCACGTCGCGGAAATCGGCCTGGCCGATGCGCCACGCCCAGCCGGGCCGCGCGCGCGGGTCCTGGTTGTTGCGCGCGAACGGCTCCCACACCTCGGCGCCGGCGGCCTCCAGCGCGGCGGCGAGCGCCGCCAGCGGCCCCGCGCGCTGCTGCGCGGAGAAACCGTAGGCGTTCGACAGAAACAGCGTCTTGCGGGCGGTCATGGCGCTCCCTGTTTTCCGCGGCGGTTCGGCGCTACCGCGGCGGGCGCAGCGTTGCGGCGAAAGCGGGGTAGATCGGCGCCAGCGCCTCGCGCACCGGGCCGCGCAGTTCGGCCAGCGCTTCCGCGCCGGGCGGCGGGGTTTCGCCCGCGCCGGGCGGCGCCGCGAAATCGAAGCCCGTCGCCGCGCGCACCGATTCGACCGTTTCCCCCGGGTGGACGCTGTCGAGCGCGAAGCGCGCCGCGCCGCGGTCGAACGCAAACGCCGCGCGCCCCGTGACCAGCGCCGCAGGGCCGCCGGGGCGATAGACGCCCGGCGGGCTTACCCCCGGCGCACTGACGAAATCGACGCGCCTTACGAGAACGCGCGGCGTGTGCTCCTCGCGAAACAGGATGACCTTCGGCACGACGTAGTACATGTACGCCGAGCCGAACGAGCCGGGGAAGCGCGCCCCAACACGCGGATAGCGCCCGCCCGCGCCGACGAGGTTGATGTTGGCGCGTCCGTCGATTTGGCCGCCGCTCAGGAAGAAGGCGTCGATGCGGCCCTGCCCGGCGGCGTCGAACAATTCGCGCCCGCCGTCGCTGAAGCGGAAATGCCGCGGCGCGCCGAGAATGCTCACGCGCAGCCCGCCGCCCGCGCGGCGCTCCGCCAACAGCGCCGCCGCCGCCGGAACCGGCGACACCGCGCCGACCACGACGTGCCCGCGCTCCGGCAGGCGCCGCGAAAGCGCAACGGCGAGGAGTTCGCGCGGGCTCCAGGCGGGCGCCGCGGCGCTCACGCGGCGGCGGCGCGGGCGCGCGGCGGATCGAGAAGCGCGGCCAGCGCGCGCGCGAAGCCCGCTTCGGTCGCCGCCGCCGCGCAATAGGCGCGCAGCGCCGCGTCGTCGGGCGGATACAGCGCGCCGAGACCTACCGGCCACGCCCCGCCCGGCGCCGCGGCGACCGCCTCTACATAAAGCGACGACAGCGTTCCCGGCGCCGCGTCCGGATCGTCGAACAGATCGCCTTCGACGAAAGTCTCCACGGTAACCAGCGTGCGCCGCGCGGCGTGCGCCATCGTCATCGCCTCGCGCCTCATGCCGATCCAGGCATTGCCATGCCGGTCGGCGCGCGGCGCGTGGATGAGCGCAATGTCGGGCCGGAGCGCGGGCAGCAGCGCGACGGGGTCCGCGTCCCCGGCGAACGGGTTGTCGATAACCCGCCAGTCGGGGCGCGCCCGGAGCAGGTCGGAGCCGATCAGCCCGCGCAGGGGCATGAAAGGGACTCCCTTTTCCGCCGCCTGCAAGCCGGCGTGCAGCGCCGGGCATGTCGTATCGCGCACCGCGATGCGCCCCGCCTCGACGGCGGCGCGAAAGCGCGGCGCGGCGCCGTATTCGCCGAGCGTCACCGCGGCGGTCTCGATTTCGCTCGCCGCGCCGGCGCCGATCAGCAACTCGGCCTGCAGGCCGCTTGTCGGGCCGCCGACGAGCCGCAGGCCGCGCGCGCCGCGGCGCAGCAGCGCGAAGGTCGCCGCCATCGGCGCGCCGTTGCGGTCGGTCGGCGATACGACCGAGGCGCCGTCGGGTACAAGCGCGGCCAGCGCCTCGACGGCCGCGCCGCCGGAGTCGTCGAAGATCGCCGTCATGGCTCCGCTCTCCCCGTCCGCCGCGCCGCGGCCCAGTATAGCGCGCCGCGGCCATACGGTTTTTGCACAGCTGCATTGCATGACTGGCGTTGCGCGCAAGCCTCGCGCGGTCCATGTTAACCCTCGTCGGCAATCGGGAATGTTTCCGCGCGGAGCGCTTGCGGCGATGGGCATCCGGAAATTGCGAACCACGGCGTTCGGCGTCGGCTTCGCGGGGCTCGCGCTGGCCGGCGGCGCTTACGGCGTGAACTGGTGGGAGCTGCGCCAGCTCGTGGTGTCCACCGACAACGCCTATGTGCGCGGCAACACGGCGATGATCGCCAGCCTGATCGACGGTTATATCGAGGAAATCCACGTCTCGTCGCACCAGACCGTGCGCGCCGGCGAACCGCTGTTCACCATTCGCGGCGATCGCTTCGAGGCGGCGGTCGATGCGGCGCGGGCGGAGCTGCGCGCGGCGGAAGCCGACGTGGAGATCGGTCTCGCGACGGTGGAAAACGTCAGCGCGCAGCGGCGGCTGCAGCAATCGCTGATCGCGAAGGCGGCGGCGCGGGCGGAGGCCGCGCGGGCGCGCGCCGACCAGGCCGGGCGCGAGGTGGAGCGCTACCGCGAATTGCTCGAGCGCCAAACGGGCAGCCGCCAAAAATACGAGGCGGTCGTCACCGCGCGCCGCACCGCGGTCGCCGACGTGGCGCATGCGGACGCCGAACTTGCGGCGGCGCGCGAGCGCCTCCCCGTTTTCGACAGCGAAATCCGGCGGCTCGAGCGCGAGATCGATCGCTTGCGCGCCCTGGCGGCGCAGGCGGCTTCGGCGCTCGACTCGGCCGAGATCGCGCTCACCGACACGGTCGTGGTCTCGCCGCTGGACGGGGTAATCGGCAATCTGCGCGTGGAGCCCGGCATGTACACCGAGGCCGGCTGGCCCACCATGGCCGTGGTGCCGCTCTACGACACCTATATCGTGGCCAATTTCAAGGAAACGCAGCTGGAGCGCCTGCGTTCGGGCCAGGAGGCGCGGATCGAAATCGACGCCTACCCCGACACGGCGCTGACCGGCACGATCCACAGCCTGGCGCCGGCCAGCGCGGCGGAATTCAGCCTGCTGCCGCCGCAAAACGCCGCGGGCAATTTTGTCAAGGTGGTGCAGCGCGTTCCGGTGAAAATCCACTACGCCGTGCCGGCGGAGCTGCTGGGCCGCGTGGTCCCCGGCATGTCGGTGGTGGTGACGGTCGATACGCGCACCGCCCCCCACGGCGCCGCCCTCGCGCAAGGCGCCGCCCGCCCGCCGGACGACGGCGAACGGCCCGGCCGATCCTGAGCGCGCCGGAGCCGGAGCGTCGCCGGCGCCTTCGAACGCCGGCGCCCGCGCTCCGCAACGGCATTCATGGCTTGCGGGCGACGATGTGGAACAAATGCCAGTGCTTGCGCGCGCCGCGGGGGGCGGTTGCGTCGGTTTCCTCTTCGTCGAACAGTTCGACGCGCAGCGGCGCCAGAAGGGCCTCGGCGTCGGCGCGGGCGTGGAATGTAATCGTCGGGTCGCCGGCCCAGCCATCGCGGTCGCCGAACAGCTGGCAGGCGATGCGGCCGCCGGGCTCCAGCGCGGCGAGCAGGCGCGGCCACAGGGCGGCGAAGCGCGCCGGCCGAACCAGCGGCAGCGCGAAACCGGAGTTGACGAGCGCGCACCGGGGCAGGGCGGCGTTTTCGAAGCGCGCAACGCGGGTCTCCAGCGCCTCCGGCGGGCAGAGGCCCGGCGCCGCGGCGATGCGGGCGCGCAGGCCGGCGATGGCGGCGGGCTCGGCGTCGATAGCGAGCACGCGCCAGCCGCGCGCCAGCATGGCGATCGCGTCGCGCCCGGCGCCGCAGCCGAGATCGACCGCGCGCCGCGCCGCCGGCGGCGCGGCGTCGAAGAGATCGAGGGCGAGCGCGAGCGTGCGCCGCGGCGGCCGCCCGCGGGTCCGGTCGTAGAACGCCCGCCACGCCGCGCCCGCGCGGCCGCCCCGCCGCCCTGTCTCCGCCATCGTCCCCGGCAAGCGATTATCGGCGGCTTCGGCGCCGCGCGGCGCATCGTGGCGGCGGAAGCGGCGCCGTTGCAACATGCGCGGCGCGCGCCGTATGCTCGGCGCGCCGTCGGCAGGAGGCCCAAGCGCCCGGAAAGCGCCGCTTTACGCATTTGCGGGCGGTCTTTAGAGTGCGCCGCCGGCCCCCGAACGGAGCGCCCGGGACGCAGACACGGCGATGCCCCAGCCCACCGTCATCACGCAGATCACCGCCGAGGAGGCGCTTGCCTTTCACGCGCGGGGCAAGCCGGGCAAGCTCGAGATCCGGGCCACCAAGCCGCTGACCACGGCGAACGACCTGTCGCTCGCCTATTCTCCCGGCGTCGCGGCGCCGTGCCTCGAAATCCGGAAAGCGCCCGAGGCGTCCTACGACTACACCTCGCGCGGCAACATCGTCGCGGTGATTTCCAACGGCACGGCGGTGCTCGGGCTGGGCAATCTCGGCGCGCTGGCGTCGAAGCCCGTGATGGAAGGCAAGTCGGTCCTGTTCAAGCGCTTCGCCGACATCGACGGCATCGACCTGGAAGTCGATACCGAAGACGTCGACGAGTTCGTCGATTGCGTGCGCTTTCTCGGCAAGAGCTGGGGCGGCATCAACCTGGAAGACATCAAGGCGCCGGAGTGCTTCGTTATCGAGCAGCGCCTGCGCGAGCGCCTCGACGTCCCGGTGTTCCACGACGATCAGCACGGCACGGCGATCATCGCGGCGGCCGGGCTGCTCAACGCGCTCCATCTGACGGGGCGGTCGCTGGAGACCGCCCGCCTGGTGTGCAACGGCGCCGGCGCGGCGGGGATCGCCTGCCTCGAACTGCTCAAGCGCATGGGCATGCCCAACGGAAACGCCATTCTGTGCGACACGCGCGGCGTCGTGTACCGCGGGCGCGAGGCGGGCATGAACCAGTGGAAATCCGCCCATGCGGTCGATACCCCGCTGCGCACGCTGGAAGAGGCGGCGGCGGGGGCCGACGTGTTCTTCGGCCTGTCGATAAAGGGCGCCATGACCCAGGACATGGTGCGGTCGATGGCGCCGCGCCCGATCGTGTTCGCGATGGCGAACCCGGACCCGGAGATCGCGCCCGAGGCGGTGGCCGCCGTGCGCGACGACGCCATCGTCGCCACGGGCCGGTCGGATTATCCGAACCAGGTCAACAATGTCTTGGGTTTTCCGTACATTTTCCGCGGCGCGCTCGACGTGCGCGCGACGACGATCAACGACGAGATGAAGATCGCGGCGGCGCGCGCGCTTGCGGAGCTGGCGCGCGAGGACGTGCCCGACGAAGTGGCGACCGCCTACGAGGCGCGGCGGCTGCAATACGGTCCGAACTACATCATCCCGAAGCCGTTCGACCCGCGCCTGATCTCGCGCGTTCCGCCGGCGGTGGCGCGCGCGGCGATGGACGCCGGCGTGGCCGGGCGGCCCATCGAGGATTTCGGGGCCTATCGACGCCAGCTCGCGGGCCGCCTCGACCCCGCGGCCACCGCCATGCACCGCGTCCAGGCCAAGGTGCAGGCCAACCCGGTGCGCATGGTGTTCGCCGAAGGCGAGGAGGAAAAGGTTCTGCGCGCCGCCATCCAGTGGCGCGGCGCCGGTTACGGCGCCGCCATCCTGCTCGGCCGCGAACCGCGCATCGACGAGACGCTGGCCGCCATCGGGTTGCGCGAGCCCCCCGGCCTCGAGATCCACAATGCGCGCCTGAGCCGGCACAACGCCGCCTACACCGATTTTCTTTACCGCCGCCTGCAGCGCCGGGGCTATCTCTATCGCGACTGCCAGCGCCTCGTGAACCAGGATCGCAACGTGTTCGGCGCCTGCATGGTGGCGCACGGCCACGCCGACGGGATGGTGACCGGCGTGACGCGCAGCTATTACGTCGCGCTGGAAGACATCGCCCGCGTGCTCGACCCGCGTCCGGGCGAGATCCCCATCGGCCTGTCGATCGCGGTGACGGGCGACCGCACGGTGTTCATTGCCGATTCGACCGTGACCGAGTTGCCGACGCCGGAACAGCTGGCGGATATCGCCTGCCAGGCCGCCGCCAAGGCGCGCGAGATGGGGCACGAGCCGCGCGTCGCGCTGCTCTCGTTCTCCACCTACGGAAACCCGCGGCGCGAACGCGGCCTGCGCGTGCGCGAGGCCATGGACATACTCGACGCGCGCGGCGTGGAGTTCGAATACGACGGCGAGATCGCCGCCGACGTCGCGTTGAACGCGGCGCTGCGCGAGTTGTACCCGTTCTGCCGCCTGTCGGGCCCGGCGAACGTGCTCGTCATGCCGGCGCTGCACAGCGCGAACATCTCGACCAAGCTCCTGCATGAGCTCGGCGGCGGCACGCTGGTCGGCCCGCTGCTCGCCGGCCTCGAGAAGCCCGTACAGATCGTCCCCCTCGGCGCGACGGTCTCGGATATCGTCAACTTCGCGACCTTCGCCGCGCACGAGGCGATACGCGAGCGATCCATGGCGGCGGCCCCGGGTGCGGACTGACGCTCCGTTCGGCCGTTCGCCGTTGGCGCGGAGTCTGACGATCGGCGCCGCGCTCGGCTTGCCGTTGGGCCTCGGCATTCTCTTCGCCTCGGGCCTCACGCCGGGCAAGTATGTGGGCCTCGGCTCCGTGATCGCGATGTGGGTTATAGTCGGCGGGTTCCTGACGCTGGCGCTGCTGCCGGCGGCCCGCGGCGTCGAATCGGCCGCCGCGTTCGCCCGCCGCCTCGCCGCGGGCGAAACCGCCGCGCCGCCGCGGCGAATGATATTCATGCCCTTTCTCGGCGCGCCGCTCGAGCGCGCGCTCATGCGGCTCGACCGCGAATGGCGCCGCCAGCGCGCGCGGGCCGAGGCCGCGGAGGCCGCGCGCGCCGCAGCTCTCGACGCGCTGCCCGATCCGGTGCTGCTGCTCGACGAATCGCGCGCGGTGTCGTGCGCCAACGGCGCCGCCGACGCCGCGTTCGGCGGCCCCCTCGCCGGACGCCAGCTCGCCGAGGCCATACGCGCTCCGGCGCTGCTCGCCGCCGCCGAGCGCATGGTCGAATCGGACGACGGCGCCCCCGTCTCGACGCGCGTCGAGATCGCGTCCGCCGCCGGCGAGCGGCGGGCGTGGTCCGCGCGCCTCCAGCGCATCGACGGCGGCGAGGTCCTCCTCTTCCTGCGCGACCTCACCGACAGCGAGCGCGGCGAGCGCATGCGCGTGGATTTCGTCGCCAATGCGAGCCACGAAATCCGCACGCCGCTTACCGCCCTGATCGGCGCGATCGAGACATTCCGCCGCACGCCGCCCGAAGACGCCGCGACGCGCGAATCGTTCTTTGCCATGATGGAGCACAACGCCGAGCGCATTCGACGCCTGATCGAGGATCTGCTCAGCCTGTCGCGCCTCGAACGCGCCGAACGCGCGCCCCCGTCCGACGCGATCCCGCCCGCCCGCGCCGCCGAGCGCGCCGCCGCGGCGCTCGCATGGCTCGCCGACCGCCGCAGCGCCCGCATCGCCCTCGAGACCGCCGGCGCCCCCGACGCCGTGGGCGACGATGACGAGCTGACGCGCGCGCTCGAAAACCTCATCGGCAACGCCTTGAACCACGGCCCGCCCGCCGCCACGGTGCGCGTAACCGCGGACTGGGACGAGGAAACGGTAACGATCGCCGTGAACGACGACGGGCCGGGAATCCCCGCCGAGCATATTCCGCGGCTGACCGAACGGTTCTACCGCGTCGATCGCGCGCGTTCGGCCGCGGCGGGCGGCGCCGGCCTCGGCCTCGCCATCGTGAAGCACATCGTGCGGCGCCACCGCGGCGCGCTGGAGATAGAAAGCGAGCCGGGCCGCGGGAGCCGCTTCGCCATCCGGCTGCCGCGGGCGCGGAGTCGCGGAGCCGGCGCCACAAAACTTTAATCGCGCGGTAACCCCGATTTTGCGTAGCGCCGGTTTAACCGCGCGCGGCGGTTTCCCGCCCCATCCCTCGCACAGGAGAGAGACACGTGAAACCCACCGCGCTTGCCGTCGCCGCGGCGACGGCGCTCGTTGTTTCGGCCGCGGCCGAGGCTCGCGACCGTATCCGCATCGTCGGCTCCTCGACCGTGTTTCCGTTTTCCACCGCCGTGGCCGAGCAGTTCGGCAAGACGACCGATTTCCAGACGCCGGTCGTCGAGAGCACCGGCTCCGGCGGCGGCCTCAAACTGTTCTGCGCCGGCCTCGGCGTGGGGCATCCCGACATGACCAACGCCTCGCGGCGCATCGAGCAGTCGGAGGTCGATCTGTGCGCCTCCAACGGCGTCGCCGATGTGGTCGAGGTGAAGGTCGGCTACGACGGCATCGTCATCGCGAATTCGCGCGCCGCGCCCCCGGCCCTGTTCACGCTGCGCCAGGTTTTCCTGGCGCTGGCCAAGGACGTGCCGGCCGGCGAAGACGGCGCCGAGCTGGTCCCCAACCCCCATGAGCGCTGGAGCGATATCGACCCGTCGCTTCCCGACACCGCCATCGAGGTGCTCGGCCCGCCGCCGACCTCCGGCACGCGCGACGCCTTCGCCGAACTGGCGCTCGAGGCCGGCTGCAAGACCTTCCCCGCGCTCGCCGCCATGCGCAAGGAAGACAAGAGACGCTACAAGGCGATCTGCCACGCGGTGCGCGAAGACGGCGCCTGGGTGGAGGCTGGCGAAAACGACGTGCTGATCGTCCAGAAGCTCGTCGCCAACCCCGACGCCTTCGGCGTGTTCGGCTTCAGCTTCCTCGATCAGAGCGCCGACAGCGTCCAGGGCAGCGTCGTCGACGGCGTCGCGCCGACCTTCGAATCGATCTCCGACGCCAGCTATCCCGTGTCGCGGTCGCTCTACTTCTACGTCAAGACCGCGCATGTCGGCGTGATACCGGGCGTCGTGGAGTTCGTCGATGAGTTCACGAGCGAACGCGCCTGGGGGCCGGAAGGCTATCTGGCCGACAAGGGCCTGATCCCGCTGCCCGACGCCGAGCGCGCGGCGGTTCGCGCCGCTTCGCTCGACCTCGCGCCGCTCTCAATGTAGGCGCCCGCGGCCCCGAGCCATGCCGTCCGCCGTCGCCGTCGCCGTCGTCGCGCTGCTCGCGGCGGCGGGCTACGTCCTGGGCCGCCGCGCCTCGGTGGCGGCGGCGGACGGAAGGCTTGGCGCGCTCCATTCGCTGCCGAGCTATTACGGCAGCTACGTCGCGCTGTGGTGCGGCGTTCCCAGCCTGATCGTCGTCGCGGCGTGGGCGATAGCCCAACCCGTCGCCGTCGAGGCGCTGGCCGCCGGCGGCCTGCCGAACGATCTGCGCGGCCTGCCGGCGGCCGAGTTCGGCCTGTTGATGAACGACGTCCGCAACCTCGCCGCGGGGCTGACCGCCGCCGCCGGGCACGATCCGGCGGTTTTGGCGGCGGCGGACCGGCTCTCGGAATACCGCGAGGTCGGCGGCGCGGCGGCGGCCGCCGCCGCCGTTTCCGCGGCCCTGGCCGGGCTCGCCTGGGCGCGGCGGCGCATCGATCCGCGCTTCCCGGCGCGCCACGCCGTCGAACGCGCCATTCGCGCCGCGCTCGTGGCGTGCTCGACCATCGCCATTCTGATCACGGTCGGCATCGTTCTGTCGCTGACTTTCGAGTCGATACGCTTTTTCGCGAAAGTCCCGTTCGACGAGTTCCTGTTCGGCATGCAATGGAGCCCGCAAACGGCGATCCGCGCCGACCAGGTGGGCGCCTCGGGCAGTTTCGGCGCGATCCCGCTGTTCGCCGGCACCCTGCTCGTCACGCTGATAGCCATGCTGGTGGCTGTCCCCGTCGGCCTGATGTCGGCGGTTTATCTGTCGGAATACGCAACGCCCCGGCTGCGCGCGTCTATCAAGCCCACGCTGGAGATACTGGCCGGCGTGCCCACCGTCGTTTACGGGTTTTTCGCCGCCATTACCGTGGCGCCTGTCCTGCGGGAGTACGGCGGGAGGGTCGGCCTGTCGGTGGATTCGGAAAGCGCGCTCGCCGCCGGCCTGGTCATGGGCATCATGATTATCCCGTTTATCTCGTCGCTGTCGGACGACGTCATCAACGCGGTGCCGCAGACCTTGCGCGACGGCTCCTACGCGCTGGGCGCGACGCGCTCCGAAACGGTGCGCCGCGTCGTGCTCACCGCCGCCCTGCCGGGCATCGTCGCGGCGATACTGCTAGCCGTGTCGCGCGCCATCGGCGAGACCATGATCGTCGTGATGGCGGCGGGCCTCGCCGCCAACCTCACCGCCAACCCGTTCGAGGCGGTGACCACGGTCACCGTGCAGATCGTTACGCTGCTGATCGGCGACCAGGAGTTCGACAGCGCGAAAACCCTGGCCGCGTTCGCGCTGGGGCTCACCCTGTTTCTCGTCACGCTGGCGCTCAATGTCGTTGCGCTGCGCGTGGTGCGGCGCTATCGCGAGACTTACGAATGACCTGGGAAGCGGTGCGGCCCATGAGCGCTCTCGTTACGGCGGACGATGCGGCGGCGGCGGAAGAACGCCGCTGGCGCCGCCGCCACGCGGCCGAGCGGCGCTTCCACGCCTGCGGGGTGCTGGCGGTCGCCGCCGCCGTCGCCATCCTCGCCGCGCTGCTGGGGAGCATCGCCGCCAAAGGTTACACGGCGTTCCGGCAGACCATGATCGTCTTGCCGATTTCGTTCGACGCGGAGGCGATCGATCCGGCCGGCGCCCGGAACCCGCAAGCGATTCGCAAGGCGGATTTCACGCGGCTGGCGAGGGCGGCGCTCTACGAACGCTTCCCCGAGGCCGAGGGGCGGCGCGACCGGCGGCAGCTCGCGCGCCTGCTCAGCAACGGCGTCGATATCCAGCTGCGCGACGCGGTCTTGCGCGACCTGTCGCTGATCGGGACGACCGCCGATGTCGAATTGCTCGCGTCCGACGACGTGGACATGCTGATCAAGGGCAAATTCCCGCGCGATATCGACGAATCGCTGCGCCCGATCGACGACGCTCAGCTCGCATGGGTCGATGAGCTGGCGGCCGAGGGGCGGGTCGTCAAGCGTTTCAACACGCGCTTTTTCGCGGCGGCGGATTCGCGCGAGCCCGAGCTCGCCGGCATCCGGGGCGCCGCCTTGGGCTCGTTCTGGACGATACTGATATGCCTTCTCGTCAGCGTGCCTGTGGGCGTGTGCGCCTCGATCTACCTGGAGGAGTTCGCGCCGAAGAACCGCTGGACCGATCTCATCGAGGTCAACATCAACAACTTGGCGGCCGTGCCTTCGATCGTGTTCGGGCTGCTCGGCCTCGCCGTGTTTCTCAACTTCTTCGGCATGCCGCGCTCGGCGCCCCTGGTGGGCGGCCTGGTGCTGGCGCTGATGACCCTGCCCACCGTCATCATCGCCACGCGCGCCGCGCTGCGCGCCGTGCCGCCATCGATCCGCGAGGCCGCCCTGGGCGTCGGCGCATCCGACACGCAAGTAGTCATGCATCACGTATTGCCGCTGGCGCTGCCGGGCGTGCTGACCGGGTCGATCATCGGCGCGGCGCAGGCGCTGGGCGAAACCGCGCCGCTGCTGATGATCGGCATGGTGGCGTTCATCGCCGACGCGCCCGCCGGCCCGCTCGATTCGGCCACCGTGCTGCCGGTGCAAATCTTCATCTGGGCCGACAGCCCCGAACGCGCCTTCGCCGAACGCACGGCGGCCGCAATCATGGCGCTGCTCGGCTTCCTCATCTGCATGAACGCCGCGGCGGTCGCGCTGCGCAAGAAATTCGAAAGGCGGTGGTGACGCCATGGCGACCGAACGGCAAGCGCACGCCGGCGCGGCCCGCAAGGCGCCCGCGCGCGCCAAGATCGCCGCACGCGGCGTCAACGTCTTTTACGGCGAAGCGCGCGCGATCGAGAACGTCGATATCGATATCGAGGCGAACCGCGCGACCGCTTTCATCGGGCCTTCCGGGTGCGGGAAATCCACCTTCCTGCGCTGCCTCAACCGGATGAACGACACCATCCCGATCTGCCGCGTAACCGGCGCGATCCTGCTCGACGGCGACGACATCAACGACGCCGGCATCGACGTGGTGCGCCTGCGCACGCGCGTCGGCATGGTGTTTCAGAAGCCCAACCCGTTCCCCAAGTCGATCTACGAAAACGTCGCCTACGGCCCGCGCATCCACGGCATGGGAAGCAGCCGGGCCGAAATGGACGAAATCGTCGAGACCAGCCTTCGCCGCGCCGGCCTGTGGGACGAGGTTCGCGACCGGCTCGACGAGCCCGGCACCGGCATATCGGGCGGCCAGCAGCAGCGCCTGTGCATCGCCCGGGCCATCGCCATCGACCCGGAAGTCATCCTGATGGACGAGCCGTGCTCGGCGCTCGACCCCATCGCCACCGCCCGCATCGAGGAACTGATCGATGAGCTGGAGGCCCGCTACACGATCGTGATCGTCACCCACAACATGCAACAGGCCGCGCGCGTCTCGCGGCGCACCGCCTTTTTCCATCTGGGCAAGCTCGTCGAGTACGAAGAGACGGAAAAGCTGTTCACCAACCCGAAGGAACAGCGCACGCAGGATTACATCACCGGCCGCTTCGGCTAGCGGGAGAGGCGAAACGCATGATCGGCTCCGACCACACCGTTCAGTCCTACGACGACGAGCTCAGGCAGCTCAACAACCTGGTGCTGCGCATGGGCGGCATGGTCGAGAGTCAGGTCGCCGCCGCCACGCGCGCCATGACCGCGCGCGACAGCGACGCCGGCCAGCGCGTCATCGACGGCGACGCCGAAATCGACGCCCTCGAGCGCGAAGTGGAGCGCCTCGTCGTCAGGATGCTCGCCCTGCGCCAACCGATGGCGATCGACCTGCGCGGCATTCTCGGCGCCCTGCGCGTCGCCGGCGATCTCGAACGCATGGGCGACCTCGCCGCCAATATCGCCAAACGATCGATCGCGCTGGCCCAAACCCGCGAGATCGAATCGTTCTGGGTCATCCCCAGCATGTCGGCGCGCGTGCAGACGATGGTCAAGGACGTGCTTGACGCCTACGTGGAAGACGACGTGGCCAAGGCCGAGCGCGTCTGGCAGAGCGACCACGAGGTCGACGAAATCTACAACGGCCTGTTCCGCCAGCTGCTCACCTACATGATGGAAGACCCGCGCAACATCACGCCGTGTACCCACCTGCTGTTCGCGGCCAAGAACCTCGAACGCATCGCCGATCACACCACCAACGTGTCGGAAACGATACGCTATCGCGAGACCGGCGAGCACGCGGAGCGCGAACGGCCGAAATCCGACGATACCGCGACCTTCGCCGGCGGGGAGGCCGAACGATGAGAAACCGGCCCTCGATACTCCTGGTGGAGGACGACGCCGACATCGCCCGCATGCTGCGCCACAACCTGACCCGCGACGGCTTCATCGTGCGCGTCGAGTCGAACGGCGAGGATGCGCTGATCGCGATCGACGAAGAATGCCCCGATCTCGCGATACTCGACTGGATGCTGCCCGCCGTCTCGGGGCTGGAAGTCTGCCGCCGCCTGCGCCGGTCGGAGCGCACGCGTACGCTGCCGATCTTGATGCTGACCGCGCGGGCCGAAGCCGAAGACACCGTGCGCGGCCTCGACAGCGGCGCCGACGACTACGTGCCCAAGCCGTTTTCGCCGCGCGAACTGTCGGCGCGCATCCGCGCGCTGCTGCGCCGCGTCCGCCCCGCGTTCGGGAAAACCCGCCTCGAATGCGGCGACATCGCCATGGACCTGGAGACGTACCGCGTCTGGCGCGGCGAACGGCAGGTCCGCCTGGGCCCGACCGAGTTCCGCATGCTGCGCCACTTCCTGGAGCATCCGCGCCGCGTGTTCAGCCGCGAGCAGTTGCTCGATTCGGTCTGGGGACGCGACATCGCCATCGAACCGCGCACCGTCGACGTCCATATCCGCCGCCTGCGCAAGGCCCTCAACGGCGCAGACGACTTCGACGTCATCCGCACCGTGCGCTCCGCCGGATACGCGCTGGAGGCCGCCCCCGACGCCGCCCCGGCCCCGGCATGATCGCCTCCGCCTGGCTGCGCGAGACCGCCGCCATGTTCGAGGCCGCCGCGGCCTCGACCGCTCTCGACGCGCCGGTCGCCGCCGCCATCGACGCGCTTGCCGGGGCCTGCCGCGCCCGCCGCGCCGTGCTCGTTTGCGGCAACGGAGGCTCCGCCGCCGACGCGATGCATATTGCCGGCGAACTGGTCGGGCGCTTCCGCCGCGAACGGCCCGGCCTGAAAGCCATCGCCCTTGGCGTCGACCCCGCCGTCAACAGCGCGTGGAGCAACGATTACGGCTACGAAAGCGCGCTGGCCCGCCAGGTCGAGGCGCTCGGCGAGGCCGGCGGCGTTGCATGGGGCCTCAGCACCAGCGGCGATTCGGAAAACATCGTCCGCGCCCTGCGCCGCGCGCGCGAAATCGGCATGACCGCCCTCGCCATGACCGGAGCGGGCGGCGGCCGCCTCGCCGGCGTCGCCGACATCCTGATCGCGGCCCCCGTTCGCGACACGCCGCGCGTGCAGGAATTCCACGTCTGCCTGTATCACCGCATCTGCGAAGAGGCGGAGCGGCGGCTGGCCGAAAACGCGCCGCCCGGCGGGGCGGCAACGCCGGCGACCCGAAAAAGCCCTTGACTTTTCGGCGCATATATGCCACGGTCGGGACACAACGCACGAGAAAGGAGAAGGCAATGAACAGGCATGCATACGACGCGGTGTTGCAGGCGTGGCATGAGGACGCCGGCTATCGCGCAAGGGTGGCGGCCAACCCGAGGGCGGCCTTGGCCGAAAAGGGCCTCGACCTGACCGAGGGCGAGGTGCGCGTCGCCGTAAACGCACCCGGGGTCGTTCACGTCGTCTTCCCGCCCGCTCCGGACGGCGCCTTGCCGGACGGCGCAATGGAGGGGGTCGTCGGCGGCGTCAGCGGACGGCGGGATTACGGAGTCTATGCCCCCGACGGGCGGTTCCTCGGATATACGACCAATACGGGTTTCTGACGGCGCGCGGTGGCGGGCGCCGCGGCCGGCCGGGAGCCGCGCCCGCTTCAACCGCCGCGGAACGCGCAGAGCGCGTGAACCTTGTAGCCCCGGCTTTCCAGACGCGCCCGCCCGCCGACATCGGGCAGATCGACCACGAAACAGCACTCCACCACCTCGCCCCCCGATTTCTCGATCAACTCGACCGCCGCGCAGGCCGTTCCGCCGGTGGCGATGAGGTCGTCCACCAGCAAAACGCGCTCGCCGGCGCGCACGCCGTCGGTATGTATCTCGATGGCGTCGGTGCCGTATTCGAGGTTGTAGCGGCGCTCGATGGTGTCGCCCGGCAGCTTGCCGCGCTTGCGCACCGGAACGAACCCGACGCCGAGCCGATGCGCAACCGGCGCGCCGACAATGAACCCGCGCGCCTCGATCCCCGCCACGCGGTCGATTCGCGCGCCGGCATGGCGGTTCGCGATGTCGTCCACCGCCATGCGAAAGCCCCGCGCGTTGCCCAGCAAGGTGGTTATGTCGCGGAACATGACGCCCGGCTTCGGATAATCGGGTATCGTCCGGATCATCGCTTCGATCGACATGCGCGCTCCCGCCGCTTCGAGGGTTTCCGAGGCGCGCAACATACCACCGCGCCCGCGCGGCGCCGAACGCGCCGGGCCGATCGACAGGGACTGGCGCGCCGCCGCCGCGGCGTGTAGAATGAGCGGTGCGCGCAACCGGTCCGGCGGGTCGGGCCGGGCGAACAGGGGAGAGGTACACCCATGACGAACATGCGAACCCTGCTTGGAATCGCCGCGCTGGCGCTCTGGGCGCCCGTCGCGGGCCTCGCGCAGGAAGCCCCGGACGACGGCGCCCCGGAAGAAGCCGCCGGGCAGGCCGAAACCCCGGGGGCCGCCGGGGAAACCGTCATCGCCCCCGAGGCCTTCACCCCGGATTCCTTCAGGCAGGGCAAGATCACCTTCCCCGACAACAGCGTGTACGAGGGCGAGCTGAACAACGGCCGCATGCACGGCAAGGGCCGCCTCGCCTACGCGACCGGCACCGTGTACGAGGGCGACTTCGTGAACGACGCCGTCACGGGGCGCGGGACCTTCGACTACGCCAACGGCATGCGCTACGAGGGCATGGTGCTCGACGGCAAGCGCCACGGCGAGGGCATGCTCTGGCTCGACGACGGCGGCAAGTTCGAGGGCCAGTTCGAAAACGGCAATATCGAGGGCGGGGGCCGCTTCGAATACGCAAGCGGCGACGTCTACGAGGGCGAATTCGCCGCCGGCCGCCGCGAGGGGCAGGGAACGCTCGCCTTCGCCGACGGCAACATCTATACGGGCGCGTTCCGCGCCGGCAAGATGCACGGCCAGGGCCGGTTCGAATACGCCGCCGGACATGTGTACGAGGGCGAGTTCGCCGATGGCCGCCGCCACGGAACGGGCGCGCTGACCCTCGCCAACGGCGACGTCTATACCGGCGACTACGAAAACGGCCGCCGCCACGGCCAGGGAACCTTCAGGCAAGCCGACGGCGTGACCTATATCGGCGCCTACCGCGACGACAAGCGCCAGGGCGAAGGCACGGTCGAATACCCCGACGGAACCCGCTTCGAAGGCAGTTTCGACAACGACCTCCCCCACGGCCCCGCCGTCCAGACCTACGAAAACGGCGCTCGCGTCGAACTGACCTACGAACGCGGCGAACGCGTCGGAAGGGTCGTGTGGATTTACCCCGACGGCCACCGCATCGAGGGAGAGTAAGGGCGGGGCGCCGCGTCCGGGCGCGTTGGCCCCGGAGGACCTTGGCGGCGTCGGATACGGCGGGAGCCCCGGGATGGCGTTGACGCACGCGAACAGCGTAGTGTTTGTCGGCGGCGATTTCTCGCCGGCGATGTTCGACGAGCGCGCCTTGTTCGGAGGACGCCTCGGCCCGGACCAGGTCAGGATCGGCCCGATCGGGCAGTTCGGCTATGCCGGCGACACATACCGTTTCGAAATATCCCCCAACCGTATCGACCTTGCGCACAAGGGCGCGGAAATCATGCCGGACGAACTTGTCGAGGCCGCCAGGGCGGTGGCGGCCGAAATCGAGCCGGCCCGCGGCGCCGTCGGCGTCTCCGGCGTCGGGATGAATTGCGATACCGTTATCGACAGGCATATCGTCGGCGCGCGCGGCGTCGATTTTTGTTCGCGGTTGGTCCGAAGCGGCGTAAGCGAACTTGTCGACTCGTCGGAAATCGCCGTTTCCGTGCAGACGCGGTTTCCGTCGGGCGTTCTGCGCTACACCGTGCGGATCGAGCCTCATGGCCCCTCTGCGGGAGACGATTTGTTTCTCGCCGTGAACGGCCACAGCGACATATCGATGGAAGACAATATCGGAGAGAAATTGGATCGGACGCCTGCTTTTCGTGCATATGTCTCGTCCCTGCACGAACGCGTCGCGCGAAACGGCAAGGAGCGCTGAAATATGACCGGCGTTTCCGCGCAACAGTCGAGCGAGACTGCAACGGTTCATATGCCAGCCGACGCGGCGACTCTTTCCGGGCCTAACGTTCGCGTATCGGGGGATAACGCGGAAAGCGGAGCGGCGCCGGCATCGAGCCCGCGGCATCCGCCGGGCAGGCGCGGATTCGCGGATATATCCGGAACGAAGCCCGGCGCGCAACCGTTTGCGGGCGATCCGGCGTCAAGAGGCTTCGTTGCGCCCAATGCGAGCGCATTGGGCGCCGGCGCCGGACCGGCGGAAAACTCGTCCGCCCACGGGCGTGTCCCGCCCGCCGGTCGCGGCGTTCCGCGGGAGCGCCGCCTGCGAGCGGTTGTCGACCCCGCTTGGTACAGGTTGGCGGTGCAGGTACCCGGGCGTATTGCGGCGTTATCGGAACATGATCGGCGGACGTCTTTGCGGGATGCATTACAGGACCTGAAAGAAGTAGCGGAAGAAGCGGAGTGTAAGGAGTTTCCCGCGCCTTCGGTTACGGCGGGCCGGAATGCCGACCGGCTGTTGCGGATCATGCACGATGTATTGCCGCTGCGCTACGAGGTGTACCCCGATCCCGACGGAGGGATCGCGATTCACGTCGTTGGCGACAGGGAATGCTCCATACTTGTTTTGTGCGAATCTCTTGGTAGCGCCTTGTGCATGATCGATATACGCGAGATGCGGTACCGCAAACGTTATGCAACAGCGGATATCCTGCCGGACCCGCTTCTACGCGCGGCGTTGGCTGCATTGGGTCGGCGTCTCGATATGCGGCTATTTGACTTGTTGGAAACTGCTTCGGCATTGTCCGCCGAGGCGTTCGATCGGGCGTGGCGTTCGAATCGACACGGCGACACCGCAAATCGGCGCGATTGCGCCCCGACCGTGTCGTCGACGACCGGCGCGAAGGGAGTGCGAATTACGGATGCCAACCGGTGCGAAACGTCGATGCGAACCAGGCAATACCGCAATCGCCGACCGATATGACAATCCCGGTCGCCGTAGCGCCGGAGGAAACGCTGGGACGCGGAGTGTTTTATAGAAAGGATCGGGATCGGGCCCGCCGGGGCATTGTTCCGTACAGTGTCTTTTTAGAACGCCCGGGAGTGCGTACCATTTCGGTCGATCGCCTGGATACGATGTCGCAGGGAGACGCGGTACGGGTTGCCGAAGAGGTCGCGGCGGCGCGCGGTCGGGCGTTTCACGGTTGGGCGACGGTCAGGGCGGACCGGGCGGCCGCCGAGGGACGCTTGGTCAAGGCGACGCCGCGCGTCGGCCATGAGTTTCACGCCGATATCGTTTTGCCGCCATTGGCGGGTACGGATCGGAACGAACAGAAGGAGCATGCAAAACAGCTTGCTGGAATGGCGGAATGGCGTGAGCGTCCGGCTCCGGCAAGCGACGCAACCGCTGACGCCCGAGTGCCCGACAGAAGGCGGGGCTCCGCAACCAATCCATGAACATCGGCTGAATGTTGCCGGAAAGGAAGCATCGAATGCTTGACGAAACCGCCGTGCGGCGGATCGCGCAACTCGCGCGCATCCGCATTCCGGACGACGAGATCGAGCGGCTGGCCGGCGAGCTGTCCGGCATCCTCGGCTGGATCGAGAAGCTCCGCGAGGTCGATATCGAAGGCGTGGAGCCCATGACCGGCGCGGTCGATACGGTCCTGCGCGAGCGCCCCGACGCAGTGTCCGACGGCGGATACTCGGAGCGTATTCTCGCCAATGCGCCCGAGACCGCCGGCGGGCATTTCGTCGTGCCCAAGGTCGTCGAATGAGCGCCGCCGCATGACCGGTCTTGTCGGCGCCACCGTCGCGGAAATGCGCGCGGCGCTCGCCGCGGGCGAGGCGTCGGCGGTCGAGCTTGCCGAGGCGCACATTGCCGCCGCCGAAGCCGCCGCGCCCCTCAACGGATACATAACCGTGACGCCCGAAGCGGCGCGCAGGCAGGCCGCCGCTTCGGATGCGCGGCGCGCCCGCGGCGAGGCCCGTGCCCTCGACGGCATACCCGTCGCGGTCAAGGACCTGTTCTGCACCGAGGGCGTGCGCACCACCGCCGCCTCGCGCAGCCTCGAGGGCTTCGTTCCGCCATACGAATCCGCCGTTACGGAGAAGCTGTTCGCCGCCGGCGCCGTCATGTGCGGCAAGGCGAACCTCGACGAATTCGCAATGGGATCCTCCACCGTCACCAGCCGGTTCGGCGTGACGCACAGCCCGTGGCGGCGGCGCGGCGACGACCGTCCGCTCGTTCCCGGCGGCTCGTCCGGCGGCTCGACGGCGCTCGTCGCCGCGCGCGCCGTTCCCCTCGCGCTGGGCACAGACACCGGCGGA
This sequence comes from Alphaproteobacteria bacterium, assembly GCA_965201115.1. GTDB lineage: Bacteria > Pseudomonadota > Alphaproteobacteria > UBA7887 > UBA7887 > JANQOH01. The sequence continues at coordinate 1,793,626 of OZ241745.1, read as the reverse complement.
TCGATCCGCCAGCCCGCGGCGTTCTGCGGCGTCGTGGGGCTCAAGCCCACCTACGGGCGCTGCTCGCGCTGGGGCATCGTCGCTTTCGCCAGTTCGCTCGACCAGGCCGGCCCCATCGCCCGTACCGTACACGACGCCGCCCTCGCCTTGGGCGCCATCGCCGGATACGACCCGCGCGACTCCACGTCGGCAAACCGCCCGGCACCCGAATACGAAACGGCGCTGGCGGGCGGCGCGCGAGGGCTGAAAATTGGCGTGCCCGGCGAATACCGCATCGACGGCATGCCCGGCGAAATCGACGCGCTCTGGGCGCGCGGCGCCGCGTGGCTTCGCGAGGCCGGCGCCGAGATCCGCGAGGTCTCGCTGCCGCACACCGAATACGCACTGCCGACCTATTACGTAATCGCGCCCGCCGAGGCGTCGTCGAACCTCGCGCGCTACGACGGCGTGCGCTACGGGTTGCGCGTGCCGGGCGGCGATCCCATCGATCAATACGAGCGCACGCGCGGCGCGGGTTTCGGCGCCGAGGCGCGCCGCCGCATCGCCATCGGCGCCTATGTGCTTTCCGCCGGCTATTACGACGCCTATTACCTGCGCGCGCAGCGCGTCCGCGCTCTCGTCGCGCGCGATTTCGCCCGCGCTTTCGAGGATGTCGATCTGATACTCACGCCCACATGCCCGTTCGCCGCTTTCCCCGTCGGCGAGCGCATGGACGACCCCGTGGCCATGTATCTCAACGATGTGTTTACCGTGCCGTCGAGTCTGGCCGGGCTGCCGGCGATCTCCGTTCCCGCCGGGCTGTCCGAAAGCGGGCCGCCGCTCGGCCTGCAGCTGATCGGCCGGCCGTTCGACGAGGAAACCGTGCTGCGCGGCGCGGCGGCGCTCGAGGCCGCGGCGGAATTCTGCACGCCGCCCGACTTCTCCGTGGCCGCGCCGTGAACGCCCCCGCGCCGACCGTCGGCGGCCGGACCGGCGATTGGGAGATCGTCGTCGGGATCGAGGTCCATGCGCAAATCGCGGTCGAATCGAAACTGTTTTCCGGCGCGGCGTGCGCATTCGGCGCCGCACCCAACAGCCAGGTTTCGCTGGTTGACGCCGCCATGCCCGGCATGCTGCCCGTGCTCAACGAAAGCGCGGTCGACCAAGCCGTGCGCACCGGTCTTGCGCTCGGTGCGGAAATCCACCGCGTGTCGGTGTTCGACCGCAAGAACTATTTCTACCCCGATCTGCCGCAGGGCTATCAGATTTCGCAATATACGCGCCCTGTCGTCGGCCGCGGCGCATTGACGGTCGCTCTGCCCGGCGGCGGCGAGCGCAAGGTGGGCATTACGCGCATTCACCTGGAGCAGGACGCCGGCAAGAGCATCCACGACCGCGACCCCGCCAAAACCTGGGTGGACCTGAACCGCGCCGGCGCGCCGCTGATGGAGATTGTCACCGAGCCCGATCTGCGTTCGGGCGCCGAAGCGGCGGCGTTCGTCGCCGAGCTGCGCGCCATCCTGCGCGCCGTCGGCTCCTGCGACGGAAACATGGAGCAGGGTTCGTTGCGCGCCGACGCCAATGTTTCGGTACGCCGCCCCGGCGCGCCGCTCGGCGCGCGGTGCGAGATCAAGAACCTGAACTCCATGCGCTTTCTTGCCCGCGCCGTCGGGTTCGAGGCCGAACGGCAGATCGGAATCCTGGAAGACGGCGGCGAGATCGCGCAGGAAACGCGCCTGTTCGACCCCGGCAGCGGCGCCACGCGCTCCATGCGGTCGAAGGAAGACGCGCACGACTACCGTTATTTCCCCGACCCCGACCTGCCGCCGCTCGTGCTGTCGGAAGAGCGCATGGCGCGGCTCGCCGCGTCGCTTCCCGAACTGCCCGCCGCCCGCGCCGCGCGCTTTCGCGCCGCATACGGCCTGGACGCCGAAACCGCGCGCCGCATGACCGATGACCCCGCCCGCGCCGCCTATTTCGAAACGCTGGCGCGCGGCCGCGACGCGCGCCAAGCCGCCCATTGGACGACCGGCGAACTGGCCGCCGCCCTCGATCGCGCCGGCCGCGGCATCGCGCAATCCCCGGTCTCCGCCGAGGCGCTGGGCGCGCTGCTCGATTCGGTTGCCGAAGGCGCGCTTTCGCGCCGCATGGCGAAACAGGCGTTCGAGGACATGTTCGCAACCGGCCGCTCCGCCGCCGAAATCGTGAAGGCGAAAGGCCTCCGCCAGGTCACCGACGCCGGTGCCATCGAGGCCGAGGTCGACCGCATCCTCGCCGCCCATGCGGCCCAAGCTGCCGCCTACCGCGCCGGCAAGACCAAGCTGCTCGGCTTCTTCGTAGGCCAGGTCATGAAAGCCACCGCCGGCAAGGCCGACCCCAAAGCCGTAAACGAAATCCTGCGCCGGAAACTCGACCGCCCCTCATGACGCGCCGCCGGTTCGGTCGGCGCCTGCGCGCGCGAACCGGTCGCCGCGGCGGTCATCCCCGTTCCGTCGGGCGGCGGACGCTGTCGCCGACCGCCCCTGCGCAAACAGGCGCCGCGTCGCGAACGCCGCTATTGCGCGACGCGACAGCAAGCGGTATAGTCGACGTCATGCGGCGGCGCCGGTCCGTTTGGCGCGCCCGCGTATTCGCGTTGTTGTAATTGCGACGACGCCGTTCTCCGGCAGGGAACTGCCCAAACGCGTATCGGGGGTCGAAACCATGTCGAGCGCTCATAAGTCGCGCATGTTTCGCTTGCATTTCGAGCGTATTGGCCGACAAGGCCACACCTTGCCGGCAGGCGTGCTTGTTCGCGCCGTCGATCGTATACAGCGTATAGTATATCTTTTGGCCAAGGTCCGGAGGGGCGACCGATTGGGGCGGCGAATCGCGTTCTCACGCGAAATTCGGTCCGAATTCGAGTTGGTGTGTGGATCGCCGGAGCGCGGAGGGTATGTCATGCCTGTTGGAGTGGGCGATTTCGCGGCTCCCGGGACGCAGAGGAAGACCGAAGACCTGGTCGCGGTAGCCAAAATGTTTCGCGACGTGAGCGGCGCCGTGGAGGCGGGCGACGTTCCGTTGCTTCGAGAACTGATCCCCGATTCGAAGTATCGAGAACCGTTATTCCAAGCCTATGCCGATGCGCTGCCGTCGAAGGGTTCCGGGGCGGCGTTGTGGATCGAAGACATCGATCATCGGCGAATATTCGACGGCGACGCTGCGCGCGAACGTCTGGCTTGGCTATCGCGCGGCAACGGCGCTGAGTACGGTGGGGCGCATGGTATTGTCGTAGCGGACGATTGCGTGGAAGAGGCCGGCTATGTTGCCGGCGCTTTGGCCGGACTGAATTTCCGCGAGAGGCGCATGCGGCTGGAGGCGCCCGGTGAGCGCGTTCTCGACGCGACGTATATCGAAGAGTACGAATCCGTTTTGCTGAGGAATCGCCGCCGTGTCGTTCAGGTTCGCGGCGATATCCGACGCGACAAGAATGGCGCGCCTGTATCCATCGATAACGTAGACAAAATTATAGAGATCGATGAAACGCCCATAGAAATACGGGAGATCGTCATCGACAATGTTCGATACCGCGCCGTACCGCCGCTGCGTTTCGAGGTGAAATTCGATTCGCAAGATTGCCTTTACGATCTGCAAGGCGATTTCGGGATTCTTGTCCATGCAGCGATACGCGATGATCTGGAGGATATGTTACGTGATAATCTTGACATGTTATGGGTCGAGTATGCTCAAGAAGACCCGGAAAAACTTGCAAGGGGCGCGCAGCAACTGCGCGCGGAACTCAAAGACCGGATTCGCCCCATACGGCCATCCGAGAGCGGAGAGTCACGATGACGTTCAAGCGGAGGGATGTGGAACGAGCGCTTGAGAAGAAAGGATTCGAGAAATCGAAAGGTAAACGCAAACACTCGATCTTCATCTACTACACGAAAGGCGGAAAAAAGACGAAAGTGCGGACTATTACTTCTCACGGAACGGGCGGAACGGATATCGGAGACTCTCTGCTTGGCCGTATGGCGAAGCAATGCCGGATCGCCAAATCGGACTTCGATCTACTAATCCAATGCCCGCTTTCTCGCGAGTCGTACGAAGATATGCTCCGCGATAGCGGCGCATTGGGCGAGTGACAAGCGTTACGCGGAGCATCTCGAAGCCGGCATGGCTGCGCCGCCGCAACGCGGCGGCGGCGCAAATCAAGCGTCCGCTCCTGTTCTCAGATCGTCTTCGATACTTTCGAAGGTATCCCGAATTGCGTCGCGATATTCGTTGCGTCTCCACCATCTCCACGAAGGATGCGGCACGTAGGCAACTCTTGCCCGGTATGGCCTGTTCGTCCTCTTGAAGATGCGCCGCGCGATTCCGCCGCAGCATATGAGCAAGGTAGGCCTGCCGTTCACGAGTTCGTCCAGCCTAGCCTGCAGATCTTGAACGATGGCGCGTTCGAAGAGAATTGCGGCCTCGTTCCGCTCGCCGACCTGCCTCTTCCGAATCCAGCGGATGCATTCGGACCAAGCGGTCCAGGCAGGGTGGCGCATGCATTCCGCCGACCCGGCGCCGGAGTAGGCGCCGTCTTGAAGCGGTAACCGGCATGCGTTTACAATGCCCAGCCATGATACGCGCGGGTCGCCCATCGCAACGAGTTCTCCGATCGCGCCCGAGACCCCGGCCGCGCCCGGCAGGCACTCGCCGATTGTCGCGGCGACAACCGCGCCGCTCTGTCCGGCCAATGGAAAACCGGCGGCGATTTCCGATTTATGGGGAGACTCCAGGATAAGGGCCGCCTTCACGCGCTCCCAGCCGTCGGCGGGCAGGTCTGGAACGAGGAACGGCTTCAGCGTTCGCGCCAAGCTCCGCCCGAAAATGCCGCTGGCGCTGCGCAGGAGGCAGTCGCCCGGCTCTTCCGCCAAGGGGGGCGGCGCGGGGATATCGTCGATGCAAACGAGTTCCGCTCCTTGCCGCCATTCGGCCAGCTCGGGGTCGGCTTCGATCTCGCGAAGCGAACGCGGCGGCGGAATGGCTTCCCCGTCGTCGGCCATACCCTCGAGATGGAAAGCCAGCGCCTCGCGGCCCCGGCGAATCGTGTCCTCCCTTGTGTCGCCATCGGAAACGCAACCCGGAAAATCCGGGAAGCTAATTCCGAAGCCCGGCTCGTTGTCGCGGTGTATGAACGCTACGTAACGCATTCGCGCCTCCCCTACGGCCAACCGGCTTGCTCGTATATCGACTTGACCGTGCCGAGTTTCAGGTCCTTTTCGGGATGGGGCACGGTGATGCGCCCGGGCTTGACGCTGTGCTTGAACTGCCGGTGGCTTCCCTTCCCCCCGACTTCGTACCAGCCGTCTTGTTTCAGCAGTGCGATGAGCTTGCGGCTGTTGCGCTCCATTCTGGCGCCTGTCATGGCGTTTGGGGCCATCCGGCGCCGGTTTACAGATCGTAGCCCTTCTCGCCGTGGTCGATGAGGTCCAGGCCCTCGATTTCGGCCTCTTTTTCGGCGCGCAGGGGCGCGATGGCGTTTACGGCCTTTGCGATGACGAAGGTGAGCACGGCCGACCAAGCCAGCACGGCGGCGACGCCGATGGCCTGCGTTCCGAGCTGGCCGCCTATGCCTTGGTCCGACAGGCCCAGGCCGCCGAACGCCGCGGCGCCGAAAACGGCGGTGAGCAGCACGCCGGCTGCGCCGCCCACGCCATGCACCGCCATCACGTCGAGCGAGTCGTCCACCCCGAGCGCGTTCTTGACCGCCCCGACGGCATAGAAGCACACGAGGCCGGCGGCGATGCCGATGACGAGCGCGCCGACCGGGCCGACGAAGCCCGAAGCCGGCGTAATCGTCGCCAGCCCGGCGATGGCGCCGGTGGCGATGCCGACAAGCGTCGGTTTGCGGAACCGTACCCACTCCACGACCATCCACGTAAACGCCGCCGTGGCCGCGGAAATATGCGTTACGGCCATGGCCATGGCGGCCGCGCCGTCGGCCGCGACCGCGCTGCCGGCGTTGAAGCCGAACCAGCCGACCCACAGCATCGCCGCGCCCATCATGACCATGCCGGGGTTGTGCGGCGGGCGGATCTCCCGGGGGAAGCCGGCGCGCGCGCCGAGCACCCACGCAAGCACGAGCGCCGAGGTTCCGCAGGTCAGATGCACGACCAGCCCGCCGGCGAAATCCTGCACGCCCAGTTCCGCCAGCCAACCGCCGCCCCACACCCAATGGCACACGGGGGCATAGACGAGGATCGACCACGCGCCGGAAAACAGCAGCACGGCGGAAAACCGGATGCGTTCGACATACGCGCCGACGATGAGCGCCGGGGCGATGATGGCGAACGTCATCTGGAACATGAAGAACGCGGTTTCCGGGATGTCGAGCCCCGGCGCCAGCGCGGCGGCGTCGGCGGCGCCGCCGAGAAACGCCGCGCCCAGGCCGCCCACAACGGCGTTCAGCCCGCCGCCGTCGGTGAAGGCCAGGCTGTAGGCGCCGACGAACCACAGGATGGAAACCAGACAGCAAATCGAGAAACAGTGCATGAGCACCGAAAGCACATTGCCGGAGCGCACCAGCCCCCCGTAGAACAGCGCAAGGCCGGGCATGGTCATGAACAGGACCAGCGCCGTGGAGGCCAGCACCCACGCGGTATTGCCGCTGTCGGGCGCGGCGGCGTCCTGCGCCCACGCCTCCGCCGCGGGAAGCAGCGGCAGCCCCGCCGCCGCCAGCGCCAGCGCGGCGCGTTTCGCGTCCGTCATGGCTTGTCGCCTCCTCGCATGTGCGGGCGCGCCCGGCGTCAGACGGCGTCCGCCCCGGTTTCGCCGGTGCGTATGCGGATAGCCTGTTCGATATCGCTGACGAATATCTTGCCGTCGCCGATCTTGCCCGTATGCGCGGCGGTCTTGATGGTCTCGACGACGCTTTCGACCTTGCCGTCGTCCACGACCACCTCGACCGCCAGTTTGGGCAGAAAGTCTATGACGTATTCGGCGCCGCGGTAGAGTTCGGTATGGCCCTTTTGGCGGCCGAACCCCTTGGCGTCGGTGACGGTCATGCCGTTGACGCCGATCTCGGCCAGCGAATCCTTGACGTCGTCGAGCTTGTGCGGCTTGACGATGGCTTCGATCTTTTTCATCGCTCGGTTCCTTCGTTTGTGCGCGCGGCCAGTTTACGCGCGCGGGCGCGGCGGCGCCATTGCCGGGGCGCTCGAGGCGATCGCCGCCGAGCGCCGCAAGCGGGGCGAAATTTTCGCGCGCGGCGTAATAGTGCGGCCGCGTCGGCCGGCGGATGGCGTTGCCCACCGGGTTGTATGCGACATGGACGATATAGCGGGTCCACGGGCTGAGGTTCGCCCCCGAGGCGTGGGCGAGGCGCCCCGAAAAGAATATCGCCGACCCCGCCGGCCCTTTCGGCGCCGGCATGCCGCGTTCGGCGGCCAGCGGCGTGTCGGCGCCGGTCGGAACGCCGCCGCGGCGCGAGCCCGGGATCGGCGCGAGCGGCCCGTTGAACTCCGTCGCATCGTCCAAAAACACCGCGTAGTTCATCGCCAGCGGCGCCGGCATGCCGTCGTAGGCGCACCATGAGGCGGCGTCCTGGCGCCACGGGAAATCCAGCTTGCCCGGCGGGGCCTTGGGGACGATCTTGTATCGGTGCGCATAGACCTCCGCGCCGAGGATGCGCCGCGCCGAACAGCCGCGGCAGGAAAATATAGCCGTCGTCGCGGAAACGCCCGATATCGGCGCCGGTCAGCCGCATGTCCGCCTCGCGCTACGCCATCGTGTGGGAACGGGCGCGCGGTGCATAGCCCATTCCGCGCCCCGCGCGCAAGCGCGGGCGCTTGCGCGCGGGGCGCGCCTGCCGGCAAGATGCCGGCGCCGCTGGGGGAGGGGCAGAGGAATCATGAGCCGCGTTTTCGGGGCTATACGTCAAAACGGCTATGTCGTGCGCGACATCCGCGCCGCGCTCAGGCACTGGACGGAAACGGCGGGCGTCGGGCCGTGGTTTCTCGCCGAGCGCGCGCCCATCCGCGATTTCCGCTACCGCGGCGCGCCGTCGGCGGTGGAGCTCTCCATCGCGCTGGCCAATTCGGGCAGCCTGCAACTCGAGCTGATCCAGCAGAACAACGACGCGCCGTCGATGTACCGCGACTTTTTGGCCGCCGGCCACGAGGGCTTGCAGCATATCGCGTACTGGACGGCGGATTTCGCCGCCGACCGCGCGCGGTTGCTGGCGCTGGGCTACCGCATCGGCCATGAGGGCCGGACGGGCGATTACGGCCCGTTCGCCTATTTCGACACCGAATCGTACCCCGGCACGGTTATCGAGCTTTCCGACGTCTCCGGCCGCAAGGCCGATCTGTTCGCGCACATCGCCGCCGCCGCCGAGGCCTGGGACGGCGCAAACCCCGTGCGCGCATTCCCCGATCCCGCGCCGTAGCGAGCGGCGCCTCGCCGGCGCCGGCAACTGCGGCAGCGGCGGAGCCGATTCGTTCGCCCGTGCGCCTGCCAACGACGCGATGCCGGAAGCGGCGCGCCGGCGCGATCGGTGCAATCGATCTACGCTCCTGGCGAGCGCCCATCGGGCTCCCGGGGAGGCCGCCCAACGCGCCAAGGTCAAAAAAATTCGACGGCCGGAACGGCGGCTTACCGCACATAAACGATCATTCGCATGCGAATGCCGACGGGGCGTCCACGGAGAGTGCAGCCGCCCGCCTGGCCTCGCGACCGGCGACGAGACCGTGTCGACGCCACCGCAAGCGTCGGCTACATTGCTGCTCCGACTACGCGCTATGGGCCGATCTCGGCCGTTACGCGAGCGACTGCGTGGAGCGTTGCAATGATCGCGATATTTGCCTGGTTCGGCGAAGCGCCGAATGCGAACCGTCCCGCATATGCATCGTGGGGGCTCATGGCTGCGGGCATCGTACTGTTCATCGCGCCATGGCCTTTCGTCATCTTGGCGCGGCCGGTTTCCGACGTTGCCGCCGCCGCCGTCGCGGCGGATGCCGTCGCCGGCCTTGTGGCTTTCGCAGGCGCCATGCTTGCCGCCAACGGCTATGCGGAGTGGCGCGAACGGCGGCGCGAAGAGCGGGTCCGGCAGGACCGGCTTGAGCAGCCCGATTGGGTCTATCGCATCCCGGTCGCGCAAATCGCGAACGACCTGGTACCGCTCATAGACAATCTTCCGGGCAAGAACGGCGGAACGCTGCGCGTCATCGGTTGCGATGGCGACTATATCCGCGGGGCGCCCGGCGGCGGCCTCTGGTCGGATTCGCTCCGAACATGGATCGCGGACGGGCTGAATGTCGAATACGTCTTGACCGCTCCGTCGCGGCCCGTTGTGGACGCACTGAACCGGCTCAAGACGGCAACCGAATCCTCGCCCGGCGCGCTCGCGGTATTCGTTTTACCTCGCGGCGCCGGAAACGATGGCGAGCTGGAGTCGTTGAGAGCCGGGTTCGAGACCTTCCATCCCGTACTGTTTCGCGGCGGCAATGGCGAGCGCGCCATGTGGCTGGAAGGAGAGCATCGCCCCGGGTCCCGCTACGCCCACAATGTAACCTGGGCCGCACCCGAGGCCATGCGCGGCAAGCGGGTCGCGGAATACGAGCGCTACTGGGACAAGACCGGGCGCGCGGTTGCCTTGAGCGGGAGCGAACCGCTTCGGGCGCAGACCGCGCAATAAATTCCACGCCGAATTTTCGTCCGTCCGTTCGTGGCGGGCGCTTCGGGTCTTTACAGGGACAAACCGGCGCGCCGCCGATCGGGCGCGCCAAACCGCGGGAGAAGACGAGTGGGCCATAATTATACTCTGGCATTGACGAGCCTGGTTGCGATCGGCTTTATATCGGCGACAAGCCTGTTGCTTGCGAACGCGTTGGGGAGCGCGGTTTATTCCCGGGAAAATGGGAGTTTCCGCCACAGAAGCGACAGCGCTGCAAGATTGAGAAAGCAGATCGCGAGTTTTCCTCACCGCATGCTGGCGCTCTACTGCCTCTTCTCGAGTCTCGTCGTTGCGACGCTCTTCACGCCGTGGAATCCGGCAACGGTATCGTTCGCCTTTTTGTACATCGCGTGGATGGTGTGCGCGATGGCGTATCTTTGCGCGCGAATGTTCCGCGTGTTTTCGGGCGACGACCGGCTGGAGCCTTAGTGTCTGTACCGAAATGCTTACCCCGCCGAAGGCGGTACCGGGCAGTGCGCTACTCTTCCGGCGCGGCGCCGCAGAGGGCGCAGTGGGGGCCGGCGAGTTGGGCGGCGGGCGGGGCGCAGCGGCGGGGGATCTCGCCGGCGCGATCCGCCGCCGCGTACACGAACATCCCCGGCGGGAAAGCGCGGTCGAACGCCGGGCGGCACGAATCGCATACGACCACGCCGAACTGCCCGCTGCCCGAATGCCGGAACCACGGGGCCGCGAGCTGAACCATCGCGAAACCGAAACCCCGCGCCACGGTCAGAACTGCCGCACCGCGCGCAACTCCGCGCGATTGCGCCGGTAACTCACCGCCTGCGCGTTGGAACGCAGCGTCTCGCCGACGACCGCAAGCTGCGGGCTGAACCCGAACAGCGTCGCCGCGCGGTTGAGAACGGTCGCGCGCAGGATGCGCATGCGGTCCTCGCGCCCGCCGCCGTCCATCGTCAGATGAACATCGCCGCCGCCCTCGTAATCGGTGCGCCGCCATTCGCCGCTCGCGCCCACCGTGAAGCCCAGCGGCAGAAAGACCGACGCGCTCACCCGCCCCCACCTGGACGCGCTGCGCCAGTCGCGCGCTTTCGGGCGCTCGCGCGCATAGCCCGCGCTCAGCCCCGCGCGCACAATCGGCGCCGCCGCCCACCCCGCGTCGAACGCCACGTCGGCCACCGGCCCGTCGAGCGCATCGCCGCGGCGGTAATCGCGGCGGCGCAGGCCCAGCGTCGCGCCCACGCCCACGCGCCGCGAGAGCGTGCGGTACGCCTCGAGCCGCGCGCCGATCTCGTCGCTCAGCGGAACGCTGCCCGTCCACTGGCGGCGCGCGTCGGCGAGCAGGCTGAACTCGGTCGCCTCCCCGGCCAGCCAGCGCGGGCCGAGATGCGCGGCGCCGAAGGTGCGGTCGAACGCGCCGCCCTTGTAGTCGAGCCGCGCCGCGTCGGCGCCCGCGCGCAGGCGCAGCCGCTCGCCGAGCGGCAGCTGGTATTCCCCGCCCGCCCAAACGGAAACCCCGACCCCCGACCGCGAGAACGACTCCGCGTTGCGGCGGAAGGCCAGGCGCCCGAAGGCGGTGTCGATCCAGACGATTTCGGTGTCGGAGGCGCGGTTGACATTGCTGTCGGGGGCGACCGAGAAGCCGAAATAGCCCGTCCAGCGCTTGCGCGCGCGCATGGCGGCCAGGTAGCGCCGGACATTGGCGACGACCGCCGCCGGCGGGTCGCCCGCCAGCACTTGCTCGAAATGCCGGCGCGACAGGCTGTCTTCCCCCTTGAGGAAGAACGCGCGCGCGAGCTCGAGCCGCACGCGCACCAGTTCGGGGCGGTCGATGAGTATGGCGCGAAACGCGGCGATGGCCTCGTCGAGCAGCGCCGCGCGCTCGTCCTCGGCAAGGCCCTCGCGCCCGGCGGCCGCGACCGCCGCCAGGCCAGTCTCGAACAGGACCGCCGTGCGGTCGCCGCCCTCGCCGGGCAGGCCGCGCAGCAGTTCCAGCGCGTCTTCGGGCGCGCCCGCGCCGGTTTTTTCGCGGGCCTCGGCGACGGCGGCGTCCACCGCGCCGTCGTCCGCCGCTGCCGGGGCGGCCGCGAGCAGGCCGGCGGCGAGGATCGGCGCGGCAAGAAGCGCCCGCACCGGATTGCGCCGTCCCCGAGAGCGGCGGAACGGCGCACTCCGGCGCGCGGAATGGTCATGCATGGAATTCACAAATCAGGGACTCGGGCCGCAAGGAAACGGCTCCCCGGAGGCGTTGCCTCCGGGGAGCCGGCGGGGGGATCGCGACCGCGCCGCCGCCGCTACCGGTGACCTTGCGGCGCCGGTCGCGGCTTGCGCGGGCTACTGCCGTTCGGCGCCGAACGCGCCGAGGATGTGCAGCGCGTTCAGGTCTTGCGGCGTGTCCTCATCGCGGGTAGTTACACCGAATGTTCCTGCTACGTATCCCGGATGCAGGTTCGTATCCGCGGCGCCGACGGTGCTTTCGAAGAACTCGGCGGCCCACTCGCCCTCAAGCCGCCTGCCGTCCGCCTCGCCGGAGGCTCGGCTCCACATCTCGTACCGTGCGGCATCGTCCGGGCGGTGGTCGGTTCCATCGGTCCGGTCAAGCTGCACCGTCCAGTCGCCGAGCGAACTTCCGTTCTCCATGAAGCGGTTCACGAAGCCGCGTAGTCTGGGCAGTTCGGTGGCGGCGCCGAAATCGGCCGTCAGCTCGGCCGTGGCCCTGAAAGAGCCGACCTGTGCGCTCTCGACGGCGGGCCTTCCGCTTCGTCCCTGCCCCGGATCCGCCGCTTGCCCATAAACGCCGCGTCCGTAAATGCCGGTGGCCGGGCCGATGTACCTCGCCTCTCCCGTCAACGCCTGAAGCGTATCCCGGGCGACCGGCACATTGCCGTTCGCGAAGATGCCGGCATCGAACCGGCCGTCCGCGATCTCCGGCAATGACATCCACACGCCGAGCGTCAGGTAGTGGTCATCATCCTTGCCGGGAGTGTCTTCGCCTGTTTCTCTTACGGCAACAGACCACACGCCGGTGATAGTGGTGATACTTCCGCTGGTGTCGGCGTCTCTCTCAACAGTGCATGCGTCTGCTGTTCCGGTACCGTCCAAGCATTGGAGCAGCACGCGGTCAGGGGATCCTGTGCGAGTTGCGGGCAAAAACCACCGCTCCTTGATCGTGAGCTCATTCCCGTCGAGTATAAACCCGTCGATTTCGTTACTCCCCTCCGGCCTGTAACGCAGACTCTCGACTTCTTGAAAAATCTCGCTCCGGGGATCAAAAAGCGAGACTTCCGTGATGATGGTCTCGTCGTTGCCGCCCGCAACTAAGTTAACACGGAACGTTAACTTACCATCGCTATTCAGCTCAACGCGGTTGTTCGGGAACCCGAGTCGGCCGAGCTCATCTGACGTTGGCGAGAGATCGAGAGGGACTGAGTCCGGTGGGCCAAGAATTATGGGACCGGGCGTGCTCGGCGTGCTCTTCTCGATGTCGGAGTACACTGCCGCATACATGATCGTCCCTCCGGCGTCCTCGCCCCGATCTTCTTTCAAGACAACGCCGTTCCATGGGGGGGACGGGTGCCCGAGATCTTCATACGGGGGAGGCGCGTCGCGGTACTCAAGTCGATGCCCCGTTATCGGCTGCATCCCTTCGACCGGCAACGCCTCGTTGACAGCCGATTTCCTGTCGTCGATCGGCACGGGATTCGGCAAGGTCTGCACGAACGCGCCGAAAGCCTCGCGTCCCAAGGTCACTCCCAACGTCGGGCGGTCGGCGTCGACAGGCCACTCCGCGCTTGTCGTCACCGGCGGCCTGAGCGTACCCTGTTGAATGCTGTTGTTGTTCCCCTCGATCCATCGGATCGGCCAATTGCCGTCGGCCGGGTCGTCACGTTCGACTTGGACTCCGGCTTGGGTTCCCATCCGCGTCACGAGACCCACAGCGTGCCCGCCGTCGGAGCTCAACTCGCGGTCGGGGCCGCTGTTGGCCGCCAAGATCATCTCGTCCGTCATGACCGTCGGCGTCCCGCCGGTCGCCTTGTACGTGACCGCGCCGTCGTCGCCCACCGCAACCGAGCAGGCGGCGCCGGTCGGGCACACGAGGCTCACGCCGCGCAGGCCGTAATGCGTTGTGTCTGCGGCGATCTCCACCGAAGCCAGCCCATGGCCGGCGGGCGCGGCGGAGAGGCTGTCCCAAGCCGCCGCCGCCGTGGGCGCGCCGCCGGTCGCGCGGTACGTCGCGCTGCCGCCGTCGCTCGCGACGTCCACAACGCAATCCCGTCCGCCGGCCGGACACGAAATGTTTACGTTCCCCAGCCGCAACGGATTGCCGCCGGCCGCGATCATGCGCGTGCCGACCGCGGTCAGGCCGTGATTGTCCGGCAGCGCAAGCGTCATCCCGTTCGCCGCCACCGTGGGCGCGCCGCCCGTCTTTTCGTAACCGACGCCGCCGCCGCCCGCGGCGTTGATGACGTGGACCACGCAGTCCGCGCCGCCGGCGGGGCACGAGATAACCACATTGCCGCGGGTCAACGTCCCGCCGGCGGCAACGCGAATCGGACTGCTGTCCGACGTATCCAGCCCGTGGCCGTCCATCACGGTCATCCGCTCGAGCGCGGCGGTCAGAATGGGCGCGCCGCCCGCCGTCAGATACTTCACCGCGCCGTTTTCCGCGACCAGCGTGCAATCCGCGCCCCCGGCCGGGCAGGCTATGTCCACATTGCCGTTGCGCATCGCGGCGCCGGCCGAGACTTTCACCGTGCCCGTCACGCCATGATTGCCCGGCGCGGTTACGTCGCCGCGGGCCGCGGTCAGAACCGGCGCGCCGCCGGTCGCCAGATACTTCACCGCGCCGCCTTCCACGACCACCGTGCAGCCCATGCCGCCGGCGGGGCAGGCGATGTTGACATTGCCGCGGGTCGCCGCGGCGCCGGCGGAGACCGTCACCGGGTCCGTCAAGCCGTGATTGCCCGGCGCGGTAATGTCCTCGCGGGCCGCCCGGGCGACGACCTTGCCGCCCGTGCCTTCGTAGGCAGCGGTGCGGGTGCTGTCGTCGCCGGCCGCGCTCATGATCTTGACGACGCAGGCTTCTCCGCCCGCGGCGCACCTGAACTCGACATTGCCGCGGCGCACCGCGGCGCCGGCCGCGATCTCCAGCGGGGCGTCGCCGGTGGGCACGAGACCGAGCTCGCCGTCCGGCAGGTCGAACGCAACCGGCGGGGGCGGGGGCGGCGAGGGTTCCGGGGCGGGCGCCGAGCCGGAGCCGCCGCCGCAACCGGCGATCAGGAGCATCCCCGCAACGGAGGCGAGGGGAAGGTATCTGGTGGAGACGGTCATGGTTACGAGGTCCCTCCTCATCGTGAAGGGCCCCGTGAAGGGCCCCGTGAAGGGCCCCGTGAAGGGCCCCGTGAAGGGCCCCGTGAAGGGCCCCGTGAAGGGCCCCGTGAAGTTACGTCACCAGCGTAACATGCCGCCGCGAAACGCGCAAACGGGAACGCAAGAGGCACAGGGAAGTTTTTTTTCGTCGTCAAGGCCGGATATTCGCGGTGCGTTCTGCAATTCGGACGCCGCGCGCCGCCGCGCGGCCCCGCCGGCCCGCGAATCGAACGCGCCCGCCGAATCGGCGGCGCAACCCCGCCGAAGGCGGGGCCCGGGACCGCGGCGCGCTTCCTGGGTGCGCGGGCGTCTCGCCCGCACGTCGCAACCGCCGCGAAAGTCGGCGGGCGGGGCGCAATGACCGCGCTTCTCCCGGCCACGCCGTGCCGCGCGCAAACGTGCGGGCAGGATGCCCGCGCACCCGGGAAGTGCGCCGCGGCCCTGTATCCGGCGCCGCCGACTCATGGCCGGCGGGTCGGGCGGCCTGCCCGCTCCCGCGCCGAAGGCGGGGCCCGGGACCGCGGGCGTCCCCGCCCGCACGCCGCCAACCCGCGCGAACGATGGCCGGCGGGGCAAGCGACCGCGCTTCTCCCGGCAACACCGCGCCGCGTGGAAACGTGCGGGCGAGACGCCCGCGCACCCAGGAAGCGCGCCGCGGCCCTGTATCCGGCATCGCGGACTCATGGCCAGCGGGTTGGGCGGCCTGCCCGCTCCCGCGCCGAAGGCGCGGACTGCCTGGGTGCGCGGGCGTCCCCGCCCGCACGTCGCAACTGCCGCGAACGTTGGCGGACGGGGCGCAATGACCGCGCTTCTCCCGGCAATATCGCGGCCCGCGGAAACGTGCGGGCAGGATGCCCGCGGTCCCGGGCCCCGCCTTCGGCGGGGTTGCGCCTCCCCCCGCAGCATCGCGTGGGTCGGCAACGGGCGGGCGAGACGCCCGCGCACCCAAGAAGCGCGCCGCGCGGAAACGCCTGCGGTTCCGGGAAGTGCGGCGGGGTTATTGCGGCGGCGGCCCGTTTCGGCGAGCGGTTGCGGTAGAGGGGCCGGGCGCGCCGGCCGTCAGTCGATGTTCGACTCGACCCAGCTCGTCAGGTCGCTTTTCGGGGCGGCGCCTACCTTCATGGCGACCGCCTCGCCGCCCTTGAAGAGCAGCAGGGTGGGGATGCCGCGCACTTGGTAGCGGGTGGGCGTCTGCGGGTTGTCGTCGATGTTCATCTTGGCGACGGCGACGCGGCCGCCGAACTCGACGGCGAGTTCTTCCAATGCCGGCGCGATCGACTTGCACGGGCCGCACCACTCGGCCCAGAAATCGACCACGACCGGGACGTCGGATTCCAGAACGTCGCGTTCGAAACTCGCGTCGGACACTGCGGCTGTAGCCATTGGCGCGCTCCCTTCCCAGCGGTTGCGCCCATTATATCGGCCCGCCCCGGCGCGGTCAAGCCGCCGCGCGGTCGAGCGCCGCGGCGTCCAGCGGCGCCAGCGCGCAGCGATCGATCCAGACCAGCGCGCAGCGAATCGGCTTGCCGGGGAAGATTTCCGCGAGCGCGGCGCGGTAGGCCGCCATCTGCCGCATATAAGCCCTTGGCGGGCGCGCGATATCTTCCGGCGCGCCGCCGGACTTGAAATCGACCGCCAGCACCGCTTCGGGCGTCACCGCCAAGCGGTCGATTCGCCCGTAGCCCGCCTGCGCGCCCGGCGCGGCGACCGCCGCCTCGGGCAGCGCGTCCGAGCCGAAGATCGGCGCGAAAACGGGGTCGCGGCGCACCAGCGCGACCGTCCCCTCGACCGCGGCTCGCTCCGATTCGGCGGCGTCCGGCGGCAGATGCGGCCAAACCTGCAGCAGGCGGTGGAGCCGCCGTCCGCGCGCCTCGGCCTCCGGCGCCCAGGCCGGCCGGGCGCGCGCCGAACGGCGCCCCTCGCCCGGCGCCGCGGCGGGCGGAGGGCGGTCCATCCAGCCGGGCCGCTCCGGCGCCGCGTCCGGCGGCGGCGCGTCCGCGCGGTCGGCCCTGTCCGGCGCCTCGGTCTGCGCGGCGCGCAGGGTCAACACCGGCTCCGCGTCGTCCGCGCCGCCGCTCTCCTCGGCGTCCAGCGCCGTCAGCGCGCCGGCGACGATGGCATGCCACGATTCGGGGTCTTGCCTATTCCCCGATCGCCAGCCGCATACGAGCAGGCGGTCCTCGGCGCGGGTCATCGCGACATAGAGCAGGCGGCGGTATTCGTCGCGGTCGCCGCGGTCGGCGTGTTCGCGCCACTCGGTCGCGAGCGCGTCCCAATCGTCCTTGCGCACCGGCCACAGCACGAGGCGGCCGTCCGGCGCCCACACGAGATGCGCGTGCGCGCGCGGCGTCTGCGCGGTGTCGGGCAAAATGACGATGGGCGCCTCCATGCCCTTCGCGCCGTGGACGGTCATCGCGCGCACCGCGTTGCCCCCCCCGCCGCCGGGGTCGCGTTTCACATCGGTGTCGCCGCTTTCGAGCCAGTGCAGGAACCCTTGCAGGCTGGGCGCGTTGGCGCGTTCGCAGGCCAGCGCCTGGGCGAGAAATTCGTCGAGCGGCTCCGCCGCCTCGCCGCCGAGCCGCGCGAGGAACCGCCGCCGCCCGCCGCCGCCCGCCAGGATATCGGCGTAGAACTCGAACGGCGTCTTCCGGTCCGCGGCCCGCAGCGTTTCCCGCAGACGCTCCGCCGCGCCGGCGAAGAGCGCGCCCGACCCGGCCTTGTCGCGCAGGGCGCGCCAGAGCGACCGGGGCTTGCGGCCGTGGGCGATGGCGAACAGCGCATCGTCGTCGAACCCGAACAGCGGGCTCTTGAGCGCTTCGGCCAGGCTCAGATCGTCGTCCGGGAACAGCGCGAAGCGGCCGAGCGCCATCAGGTCCATGACGGCGATGTGCTCCGTAAGCGCCAGCCGATCGACCCCTGCCACCGGGACTCCCGCGGCCTTGAGGCGCCGCACCAGTTCGTACATGAAGCGGTTGCGGCGGCGCATGAGCACCAGCACGTCGCCGGGCCTTGCGGGCCGGTTGCGGCTTGCGAGCCATGCGCCGCCGTTGCACATGGCGCGGATTCGCTCGGCGAGCTCGGCGGCGAGGAGCTCGTCGGCGGCGCGCGGCGCGATGCGCTCCACCGGCGGTTTCCACGGCGCCGGCGGCTCGGCGGCGTCGCCTCCGGTTTGCGGGCGGAGTTCGACGAGGCCTTCCTGGCCCTTGCGCCGCGCTTCGTGGCGCACTTCGCGGTCCTCGAAGCGCACGCCCGAATCGGCCCCCGGTTGCGCGAACGCCGCATCGACCGCCGCCAGCACCGGCTCGACCGAGCGGAACGAAAACTCCAGCGGCGCTTCCTTCCACGGGAGTTTCGCGCCGCGCGCCGCGGCGGCGAACAGCCGCCGGTATTCCACGAACTTCTCCGGGTCGGCGCGCTGGAAGCGGTAGATCGACTGTTTCGGGTCGCCGACGGCAAACAAGGTGCGGGCCGCGCCGCGCGCGCCTTCGCCGGCGAAGAACTCGCCGGTCAGCGCGCGCACGATTTCCCACTGGTCCGGGTTGGTGTCTTGCGCTTCGTCGATGAGGATGTGGTCGAGGCCGCCGTCGAGCTTGTAGAGCGCCCATGCCGCCCGGCCCGGATCGGCCAGCAGGTCGCGCGCCGCCAGGATGAGGTCGTCGTAATCGAACTTGCCGAGCGCGCGCTTGCGGGTTTCGTAGGCGTTCAGCACCGCGTCGCCGAACCCGAGCAGCGCCGCGGTGGCGCCCGCGACGACCGCGCGCCGGCGGTCCTGTTCCGCCATGAGCAGGCGGTCCGCCTCGGCCTCCGCCGCCTCGACGGCTTCCGGCGCCGCGCGGACAACCGCATTGGTCGCCAGCTTGGCGCGCGGCGCGCCCTGTTTCGTGAGGAATACCTCGCGATACGGACCGAATCGGCCGAAGCGGCCATCGGCGCCGGCGTCGAGCCAGTCGGCCACGGCCTCCCCGCGCCGGCGGTCCGTCGGGCTGCCGTATGCGCACAAGGCGTTTGCGAGCGCGCGCAACTCCCTTTCCACGCCGGCGCCGGGCGCGCAGGCGGCGCGCAGCGTGTCTTCCGGCGCGGTCCCGCGCGCGATGCCCACCGCGTCGTGGAGCATGTCGATCAGGCCGTCGATCCCGCCCGCTTCGCGTATCGCGCGCTGGACGCGCCCGCGTTCGTGCGCGAGTTCCGCCAGCAAGTCGGTCATCAGCCGCGTCTCGTGGACGTTGCGCGTCACCGTATCGAGCGCGCGGCGCAGGCTTGGCGTGGCGGCGCCCAGCCCGGCGATGATTTCGTTTTGCGCGTCCCGCATCAGCGCCTTGGCGTCGCGCTCGTCCATGACCTCGAAATGCGGCGGCACGTTCGCCTCGAGCGGGAAGCGGCGCAGCGCCGATTGGCAAAAGGCGTGGATGGTCTGGATTCTCATGCCGCCCGGCGTTTCGAGCACGCGCGCCAGGAGTTGCCGCGCGGACGCGCGCAGGGCGCCCCCGGGAGGCGCGCCGGTCAGCGCCTCGAGTTCCGCCGCCAATTCCGCGTCGCCCGCGACCGCCCAGCCCGCCAGGCGCTCATTCAGGCGGATCGCCATTTCGGCCGCGGCGGCCCTGGTGAATGTGAGGCAGAGAATGCGCCGCGGCTCCACGGCCTCCGCGCCGACTCCGAGCAGAAGGCGCAGCACGCGATTGACGAGAACGGTCGTCTTGCCCGACCCCGCCGAGGCGTCGACCCAGACCGACGCGCCCGGGTCGGCGGCCGCGCGTTGGGCGTCGTCGGCGCGCGGCGCGGCGGCGCTCACGGGCCGTCTCCGCCCGCCGCGCTCCACTCGCCCACGCGCGCCAGGTGTCCGTAGTCGCTGTACGCCGGCGCGTGCCTTGGCGCCGGGCGCGCGAGATAGGGCGTTTCCGGGTCGTCGAAGAGGGCGACCAGCGCGCGCAGCCCTTCCAGCGCTTCGGTGGCGAGCGCCTCCGCCGGCTTGTCCTTCGGCGTCGTAATCGTACCGGCGGGGTCGCGCCCGGTAAGCCGCCAGTAAGACAATGCCGCGAGCGGCGCGGCGGGGATGCCGCAAAAACCGCCCTGTTTCAGTATCGCGCCCTCGAGCGGCAGTTGCGGCGCGTAGCCGGCGAGCACTTCCTTGCCGCTCGGCGGCGCGCCCGTCTTGTAGTCGATGATTTCGGCCTGCCCGCCCGGGCCGAGGTCGATGCGGTCGGCGCGCGCGGTCAGCACGAACTCTCCGCCCGGCGCGTCGAAACGAAACTCGCCCTTTACTTCCGCTTTCGGCGCGTAGCCCGCCGCGCGGCGCTCGCGCTCGCGCTCCAGGAACCACGCCGCCACGCGCGCGAAGCGGGGGCGCCAAAACGCGCGCAGCCACTCCGGCGCGCCGGTCTCCGCCAATTGCGCCTCGCCCGCTTCCAGGAGCCGCGCGAATGCGTCGGCGGGGAGCGAATCGGGGTTCTCGCGGATAAAGCGCGCCAGCGCCTCGTGGACGGCCGTTCCGTATTCCGCCTGCGCCGCGTCCGTGTCTATCGGGTCGAGCGTGCGCAGTTCGAGTATGTGCCGCGCGTAGATTTCGTAGGGATCGCGCATCCACGCCTCGATGCGCGTGACGGAAAGCCTGCGCGGCCGGGCGGCGAGCGGCGGCCGCGGCGCCGGCGGCTCCACGGGCCGCGGCGGTCCTTCCGGCGCGTCGAGCGCGGCCCGCCAGGCGGCCCATTGCGCGCTCTTGTCCGCCGAAAGCCCCGCGCCGCCCAGCACCGCGGCGAGGCGCGTGAGCCAGCGCGCCTGCACCGTCGGCGCGCCCTCCGCCTTTTCGGCGCGCGTCATGAGAACGCGCGGCGCCTGCGCCAGCTGCGCGAAATCGTGCGCCGCGAGGCCGACCGCGCGTTCGGGCGCCGGCAGGCCGAGTTCGCGCCGCATCGGCCGGCTCAGCCACGGCCCGCCCTCCGTTTCGCGTGGCCAGCTGCCCTCGTTGAGACCGCCGGGAATCGTCAGATCGGCGCGCTGGAGCCGCGCCTCGAGCGCGCCCCATATAAAGAGCCGCGGATGCCCGTCGCGTTGCGGACGCAGCCGCGCGCCGGCCAGCGCATCGTCCGCCCAGGCGGCGTAGTCGCGCCCGGCGATGGGCAGCCGCGCCGCGCCCGCGGCGCGCGCGAACTCGTCGAATGCGTCGCGGCACAGCCGGCCCGCCTCGCCCTTCCACGCCGCTGGCGCCCCGGCCTCTCCGGCGGAAAGCCATTCCGCGAACGCGCGATGCGCCGCCGCCGTGTCGGCCAGCGAGACGCTTTCGCGCGCGAGCAGGCCCGCCAGCGGCGCGGCCGCGGCGGCCAGCCGTTCGAGCCACGCCGCGAGGCCCTCCGGAGGCTTCTCCAGCGCCGCGACCGCTTTCCGCAAGCCGGCGAACCCCGCGCCCGGGCGCGGGCCGCGAAGGCAACCGCGCTCGAGCGCGCGAACGCGACGAAGAAACGCGAATCGCTTTTCTCCGCCGCTCGCCAGCGGATGCTTGAGCATGGCGAGCAGCGGAACCGGCGCCAGGTCGTTCGCCAGCGCATCGACGATCAGGCGCAAAAACGCGCCCGGCGGGGTTTCCGCCAGCGGCCGCCCGGCGGAATCGTCGATTTCCAGCCCCCAGCGGCCAAGCGCCGCGCGGACGCGGCGCGCCAGCCCGCGGTCGGCCGTGACCAGCGCCGCCGAGCGCCCCGGCGTCTCCAGCGCGCGCCGCATGGCGAGCGCAATCGTGTCGGCTTCCGCCTGCTCGTCAGGGCACGACGCGATGTCCAGCCCCTCGATCGCCCGCGGGTCGAGATCGTCGAGCGCCCGCCACGCCTCCGCCGTCGCGCCGGGGCGCATCGCCTCGCGAATTAACGCCGCGCGCGCCGCCGCGGCGGCGGCGTCTCCCGCGTCTCTCACGTCTTCCGCATCGTCCGATTCGGTCGCGGCTTCCGGCCACGCGCCCACTTCGCGGCGCTCCACGCCGAACCGCGCGAGCAGCGTTTTCAGCCCGAACTGCGGGTGGGTTTCGGCCAGCGCCTCCCAGCTCGCATCGTCGAGCGCGCGGTCCAGGCCGGGCAGAACGACGATGCCCCGCGGCAGGCGCGCCACGACCGCCAGCAGGTCCGCCGCGGCGGGCGCGCTGCCGGTCGAGCCGGCGGCAACGACGGGCGCGTCGGGCGGCGCCGCGCGCCACGCCCCGGCGAGGCGTTCGAGCATCGACACCCGGCGCGCGGCGGGATCCGTCAGCCCGCGCTCAGCGAGAATGCGCGGCCACTGCTCGGTCACGATGCGCAGAAACTCCAGCGTCCGTTGCCAATGCTCTGCGTGCTCGCCCTCGACGAGCGTGTCGAGCGCGGCGAAATCCACGCGCGCGCTCTGCATTTCATCGAGAAGCTCCGCGAGCGCGGAAGCGTGGGCGAGCGCCTGGGCGCCGGAGACGCGCGGCCGCGCCTTGCGCACGAGCTCCGCCAGCAACAGCCGGCGCTCGAGCGGGGCGATGGCCGGCGGCGCGCCCGCGCGCTCTTCTCCGGCGTCGTCCTCGCCGTGCGCGTCCGGCGCGTCGTCCTCGTCGAGATCGCCGAGGAGGCGGATGCGCGGCAGAAGCAACGGGCCGCCGTTGCGGCGCGCGAGCTCCTCGCGCAGCGCGCGCGCGGAGCGCCGCGTCGGCAGCAGAACCGTGACGCGCGCCAGCGCCGCCGGGTCGCCGCCGCGCCGCGCAAGCAATTCCCCGGCGAGAACCCCGACGAAATTCCGATGCGCCGGGATCGAGACTACGCCGGCCATCGGACGAGTCTGCTTATGGCGCCGTCGATTTCGCGCAGGGCGCCGGGCGTGCCCACGTGGAACCACTTTCCGTCGTGGACGATGGCGGCGAGCCGCCCGGCCGCCAGCGCCCGGTCGTAAAGCAGGTTGAGCGAGAACGGCCCCCGCGGCGCGCCGGCGAACAGGCGCGGCGACAATATCTGCCATCCGGAGAACACGAACGGCGCGATCTCGCGCTCGCCGCGCCGCCGCGCGCGGCCCGCGCGGTCGAACAGGAAATCGCCGCGCCCGTCGTAGCCGAACGCGCCGGCGGCCGGGGCCAGCAGCAGAAGCGCGTCCATCGCCTCGTCGTCCCACGCCCGCGCCAGCCGCGTCCATGCCGGCTCGGCGCCGTCGAAAACCACCGTGTCGCTGTTCGCCACGCAAAACGGCAGGCCCCGGAAACGGTCGAGCGCACGCGCAACGCCGCCGCCGGTGTCGAGCAGCTCGGTCTCGCGCGAAATCCATATGCGCGGCCGGTCGCGGCCCGCCAGGTGCGCCTCGATTTTGCCTGCCAGGTGCCAGACATTGACCGCCGCCTCTTCGACTCCGGCGTCGGCCAGCGCGTCGAGGGCGCGGTCGAGCATGGCGCGCCCGGCGACCTTGACCAGCGGCTTGGGAATCGTGTCGGTGAGGGGCCGCAGGCGCTTGCCGCGCCCCGCCGCCAGCACCATCGCGCGCCGCGGTATCACGGCTCCGGCGCGCGCCGCAGCGCCGGCGGAACATGCTCGTCGAACCACGCCCGCGGCGCCGCCAGCGCGGGCCGCGCGAGATCGGCCTCCAGCAGGCGCCAGACGCGGGGAATCGCCCGCAGGTAGCCCGGCTTGCCGTCGCGCTTCCAGAGCCGCGTGAAAATGCCGACGATCTTGGCGTTGCGCTGCGCGCCGAGAACATCGTACGCGGCGCGGAACGCTACCGGATCGCAAGGCGGCGCCGCCTCCAGGTAGCGCGCGATGCACGCCTCCGCGAGAGCTGGCGCCACTTCGCGCCGCGCGTCCTCGAGCAGCGACACAAGGTCGTAGGCGGGCGAGCCGGTCAGCGCGTCCTGGAAATCCAGCAGGCCGACGCGCGCGGCGCCGGCGCGATCGCCGAGCCACATCAGGTTGTCGGCGTGGTAATCGCGCAGTACCAAAACCGGCGGCGCGAAATCCGCCGCCGGAAGCGCCGCGCGCCACGCCGCGCGGTAGCCCGGCCGGAGCGCCTCGGCGCCGGCCCCGCCCACCGCGGGCAGAAACCAGTCGACAAGCAGTTCCGCCTCGGCGAGATATGTGGCCTCGTCGTACGGCGCGAGACCGGCGGGCGGCGCGCGCCGGTGCAGGTCGGCCAGCAAGGCGACTGCCGCGGCGTAGAGCGGCTCCGCGCCGGCGCCGCCGTCCAGCGCGCGGCTGTAGGTGAGACCGCCCAGATCCTCGATGAGCAGCAGCCCGTCGCCGAGGCTCTCCGCGAGGATGCGCGGCGCGCTATAACCCCGGGAAGCGAGCCAGCGCGCGATGGCGCAAAACGGCCGCGTATCGTTGTGCGGCGGCGGCGCGTCCATGAGGATCGCCGAGGCTCCGCCATGCGTCAGGCGTTCGTAGCGGCGGAACGAGGCATCGCCGGCGAGCGCGCGGCGGGCGGCGCCGCTCCACCCTTCCGCGCGCAGGAACGCGGCGATTCGCGCCGCGCGGTCAGGCGGCATTGCCGAGCGCGCGCAGCCGCGGCGCCCACGCGCCGCGCCCTTCCAGCCGCGCGGCGCGCCCGGCGCCGGCGAAGGAGAGGCGCACATCGAGCCGCGGCGCGGGCGGCGCGGCGCCCATGCGATCCGGCCACTCCACCAGCGCGATGGCCGAATCGAGCGCTTCCTCGATGCCGAGCTCGGCGATCTCGCCCGGCGCCTCGATGCGGTAGAGGTCGCAGTGCCAGATCTCGCCCGCGGACGTGTCATAGGTTTGGACGAGCGTGAAGGTGGGGCTCGGTATCTCCCCCGTCACCCCGAGCGCGCGCAGAAACCCGCGCGCGAAGGTCGTTTTGCCGGCGCCGAGCGGGCCGTCGAGAGCGATGAGATCGCCCGCCCGCGCGACCCGCGCCGCCGCCGCGGCGAGCCGCATCGTGGCGGCCGCGTCGGCCAGCCGCGCATCGAGGGCCATCGCGCCCGCGGCGGCGGGCGCGCCGACGGCCTTCGCGCGGCTATCCGCCGACCGACTCGATGGCCGCCGACGCCGACGGGTGGATCTTGATGATCTTGTCGAAGCCGGAAATGCGGAACACCTCCGAGTTCGATTCGTCGAGCGAGCACACCGCGAACTGCCCCTTGCGTTTCCACATGCCCTTGGCGATCAGCAGCACCGACCGCAGGCCCGCGCTGCTGATGTAGGACAGTTTCTCGAGATCGACGATCACCGCCTTGTCGGCGTCGTCGATTGCCGCGGTCATGACCTCCTCGAACTCCCGCGCCGTGGAGCCGTCGATGCGGCCATCCACCGATGCGATCAGGGTTCCGTTTTGCCGGTCGGTCTTTACGTCCATCGTCTGCACCCAGTTCGGTTCGTTGCGAAGCGCCCGCGCGCGGCGGGCCGTCGTTGCCGTTTCGTTACAGGGCCGAGTCGCCCGTCTCCTCGGTGTGGATGCGGAGCGCGCCCTGCACATCGGAAACGAAGATCCGGCCGTCGCCCGCGCTGTCGGTGCGCGCCTTCTCGCGAATCGTCGCCACCACGCGGTCGGCCATGTCGTCGGGCACCACCGCTTCGATCTCGACCATCGGCATGAACGCCACCGTGTACGAAGCCCCGCGGTGGATCTCCGCGTGCCCCATCTGGCGATCGAACGCCTTGACCTCGGTGGCGACGAGGCCCGCAACGCCGATCTCCACCAGCGCCTCATGCACCGGATCGAGCTTGTGCGGTTTGACGACCGCCTTGACCTGTTTCATGGGTAACGCCCCCCTTTCGCGGGAATTTGCCTACAGATCGTAGCCGCGCTCGCCGTGGGTTGCAAGGTCGAGGCCGACCAGTTCGTCTTCCTCATCGACCCGCGCCCCGCCGGCAAGCGCCGCGGCTATCTTGATAATAACGAAGGTGGCGACCGCCGACCACACGGCAACCGCCGCCGCGCCCAGGAACTGCACGCCCAGCTGCCGCGCCGCCGTGACGCCCTCGGCCAGGCCGCCGCCGCCGAACGCCGCCGTCGCCAGGAACGACACCAGCAGCGTGCCGAGCAGGCCGCCGACGCCATGCACCGCGAACACGTCGAGCGAATCGTCGATCTTCCACGTCTGCTTGACGATATCGACGGCGAAGAAGCACACGAGGCCCGCCGCCGCGCCGAGTATCAACGCGCCCACCGGCCCAATGAACCCGGACGCGGGCGTAACCGTCGCAAGGCCCGCGATAACGCCGGTCGCCGCGCCCACCAGCGACGTCTTGCCGAATCTGATCCACTCGATCGCGCCCCAGACGATCGCCGCGCTCGCCGCCGCGATATGCGTCACCGCAATCGCCATGCCGGCGCCGCCGTCGGCCGCCAGCTGGCTGCCGCCGTTGAAGCCGAACCAGCCGACCCACAGCAGCCCGGCGCCGATCGCCGTCAGACCGGGATTGTGCGGCGGATGCACCTGATTCGGAAAACCGCGCCGCGAACCGAGAACGGCGGCGATGACAAGCGCCGATACGCCGGCGCTCAGATGCACCACCAGGCCGCCGGCGAAATCCATGACGCCGAGATCGCCGAGCCAGCCGCCGCCCCATACCCAGTGGCAGACCGGCGAATAGACGACGAGCAACCAGGCCGCGCTGGCCATCAGCACGACCGAAAACTTTATGCGCTCCACATAGGCGCCGACGATCAGCGCCGGCGTGATGACCGCGAAGGTCATCTGGAACATCGCGAACACGATTTCCGGAATCGTGCCGTTCAGCGCGTCCGGCGTTATGCCGGCGAAGAACGCCTTGCCGAGCCCGCCGACCACGCCGCCTATCGTGTCGCCGAAAGCGAGGCTGTAACCCACGGCCAGCCACAGCACGCTGGAAAAGCACGCAATGCCGAAACACTGCACGACGACCGACAGGACCGCCTGCGACCGCACCAGCCCGGCGTAAAACATCGCCAGTCCGGGGAGGGTCATCAGCAGCACCAGCGCCGTCGCCACGATAATCCACGCCGTGTCGGCGCCGTTCGCCGCCGGCTCCTGCGCCAGCGCCGCCGCGGGCAGCATGGCCGCCGCCGCGCCCGCCGCCCCGGCGGCGAGCTTCGCGGCCTTGTTCGCGCCGACGGCGCGCCCCGCAGCCATACACGTCGAGGTCGCCCGGTTTGTCGTCATCTTGAACATGTCGCCATGCCGTCCCGTTAAGCCAACCGATGCGCGCACCATAGGCGCGCGATCTCGCGCATGCAACCCGTCGAGTACTTAAATTTCGCGCGCCGACGAACGCCGCCGCCCCGCCGACGGCGTTCGCCGCTCGCGCCGTTCTACCCCGCCGCGCCGCGCAAACGCAACGTCACGGGCAGCCCGTCCACGGGCTTCGGCAACGGCACGACGCGCCAGCGCGGCGCATATCCCCCGGGCAGTTCGACGCGAAACCGCCGCAGGAACAGGTATGCGAACGCCTTGGCCTGAAGCATCGCGAAATGCAGGCCCAGGCACTTGTGAACGCCGCCGCCGAACGGCGACCACGCGAATCGATGCCGCCGGTCCTCGGCCCGTTCGGGCAGGTAGCGGTCAGGGTCGAAGCGCCGCGGCTCCGTCCACAACGCCGGGTCGCGCGCAACCATGCCGGGGCTGACCGAGATATGCGTATCGCCCGGTATCTCGAGCCCCCCGAACGAAAACGGCCGCAGCGCGTAGCGCGGGATGAACGGCACCGGCGGCTGCATGCGCAGCGCCTCGCGGATTATGCGCTCGGTCAGCGGCACGCGGTCCATCGCGCCGTATTCAAGCCGATCGGCGCCGAGCGAATCGGCTTCCGCGCGCGCCGCCTCCTGCCATTCCGGGTAGCGCGCCATCGCCCACATCGCCGTGGTCAGCCCCGTGGTAGTGGTGTCGTGCGCCGCCAGCAGCAGGAAATTCAGGTGATCGACGATCTCGCGGTCGGTGAATGTGCGCCCGTCGTCCATGCGCGCGCGGCACAGATGCGAAAACAGGTCGTTCCCGCCGCCCTCGCGCCGCGCGGGGATGAGCCGCCGGAAATAGTCGGTCAGAAAAGCCCGCGCGCGCAGGCCGCGCCACGTCTTGTTGCCGGGCAGCGCCGTGCGCACGACCGCCACCGACGCGGCGATCTCGGCAATGAACGCGCGGTTGAGCCGCCGCGCCTCGGCGCCCGAATCGACGCCGACGAAAATCGCCGCGCCGAGTTCCAGCGTCAGCGCCTTGATCGCGTCGTAAAAGCGCATGCGGCCCGCCGGCCAGCGCGCCAGCGCCGCGGCTATGCCCGCGTTCATGCGCGCGACGTAATCCTCCAGCGCCCGCGGCTTGAACGCCGCCTGCACGATGCGCCGGTGCAGCCGGTGGTCGTCGAAATCGCGCAGCATCAGCCCGCCGGGGAACAGCCGGCTCAGCAACGCCCAGCCGCGCTCCGACGAGAAATTGCGCTCGCGGTCCATCAGCACAAGCTCAAGCGCGTCGGCGCCCTGCAACGCCACCGCCCACCGCCCGAAACTCCGCGTCTTGTACACCGGGCCGTGCGCCGCCAAGCGCCGCTCGTGAAACCCGTAGGGGTCCGACACGAACTCCAGCGTCGTCCCCACAAGCGGCAACCCGCCATCGCCGGGGATATGCGCAAGCCGCCCCCGCGCCGGCGCTTCCGCGCCCAAGGCCACAGTCCCGACGCCAGCCATCCGCGCCCCTCCCCGGCCGCCCCGAAAGCGGCCATACGTATAACGTATGCCGCCCGCGCCGTCAAGCCCGCAATCCGGGCGCGCAATCCGGACGCACCGCCCTCCGGGCCGGCATGCGGGGTTGGCCCCCCGCGCCCGCCGTGTGCTACTATCTCCCGGCCGGAAGCCATGCGCCGCGGGCCGCGGCGCCGTCGCCAACCCGCCACGGGAGAGAGACTGTCGCCATGAACCCCGCCGCCAAACCCTTCGCCGCCCTCGCTTGCGCCGCCGCGGTCTCCGGCGCGCCCGCCGCCGCGCCCGCGCAGGACGCCGCGCCGGCCGATTTCCTCGCCGCCGGCCAGCCCATATTCGATCTGCTCTACCGCTACGAATATGTCGATCGGAAGAACCTGGCCGAAACCGCGCGCGCCAACACCGTGCGCGCCCGCGCGGGCTACCGCACCGGCGATCTCCACGGCCTGTCGGCGCTGCTCGAGGTCGAGAGCTCGATGCATATCGGCGACGACCGCTTCAACGACACCATCAACGGCAAGACGCGCCACCCCACCGTCGCCGACCCCGAGTCCACGGCCCTGAACCGCGCGTGGCTCAACCTGTCGGCGCTTGCCGACACCGACATCCGCGCCGGGCGGCACCTCATCAAGTACGACAACCTGCGCTTCGTCGGCAACGCCGGCTGGCGGCAGAACGAACAGACCTTCGACGGCGTGCGCATCGTCAATCGCGGCATCCCCGGCCTCGTCGCCAACTATGCGTGGATTACCAGGGCGCACCGCATATTCGGCAAGGACCACCCGCAAGGCGAGCACGAGAACGACAGCCACCTCTTCAACCTGCGCTACGAGGGCTTCGACTTCGGCAAGATTACGGGCTACGCCTATCTCCTCGACATGAAGGAACGGGCGGCCCGTTCGTCGAAGACCTTCGGCGCGCTGCTCTCCGGCGCGGCGGATGTCGGCGGCGGCGTGAAGTTCCTCTACAGCGCCGAGGCGGCGACGCAGAGCCCCTGGGCCGACAATCCCGGCGATTACAGCGTGAACTTCTTCCTCGTCGAGCCCGGCTTCTCGATGGGCGGCCTGACCGTCAAGGGAACGATGGAGTATCTGGAGGGCGAGGGCGGCTCGGCGCGCTTCCTCACGCCGCTCGCGAGCCTGCACGGACGCCAGGGCTGGGCCGACGTCTTCGCCGGAACCGGCGGCGCGCCGCCGAACGGCATCCGCGACGTCTACGCCACCGTCTCGTACAGGATAAGCGACCCGGGCCTGTTCGAAGGCGCCGCGCTTACCGCCGTCTATCACGACTACGCGGCGACGAACGGCGGCGCCCGTTACGGCTCCGAGATCGATCTCGTGGCGTCCGTGCCGATCTACGACGGCGTCAAGGCGTCGGTGAAATTCGCGCGCTACCGCGACGACGAATACGGCGCGCCGAGCCGCAGCAAGTTCTGGGCATCGGTCGGATACGTCTATTAGCGCCGCGCGCCGGAGCCGCGCCGTGAAGATCGACGTCTTCTCCGACACCGTCTGCCCGTGGTGCTATATCGGCAAACGCCGGCTCGAGCGCGCGCTCGCGGCGCCCGGCGCGCCCGAGGCCGAAATTTCGTGGCGCCCCTTCCAGCTCAACCCCGGCATGCCGGCGGGCGGCATGGACCGCGCGGAATACCTGGCGTGGAAGTTCGGCGGCGCGGCCCCCGCGCGGCGCGCATACGGCGCGGTGCGCGACGCCGCGGCGGCGGAATCCCTGCCGCTGCGTCTCGACGCCATCGCCCGCACCCCCAACACCCTCGCCTCGCACCGCCTGATCCATTACGCCGCCGGACGCGGCGCGCAAAACGCCGCCGTCGACGCCCTGTTCCGCGCCTATTTCACGGAGGGCGCCGACATCGGCGATATCGACGTTCTCACGGGGGCGGCGGCCGCCGCCGGCCTCGACCGGGCCGCCGCCCGCGCCTGGCTGGAAAGCGACGAAGACCGCGCCCTGGTCGCCGACCGCGACCGCCGCGCGCGCCGCATGGGCGTGCGCGGCGTCCCCTTCTTCATCGTTGCCGGCCGCTACGCCGTTTCCGGCGCCCACGAGCCCGAATTCTTCCGCCAGGTCTTCGCCGCCGCCGATTCGCCCCCCGCCGCGCCCGCCGCTTCCGGCTAACACGCACTTCTTGGGTGCGCGGGCGTCCCGCCCGCACATCGCAACCCACACGAACGCCGCCGGAAGAGGCGCAACCCCGCCGAAGGCGGGGCCCGGGACCGCGGGCATCCTGCCCGCACGTTTCCACGCGGCGTAATGTCGGCATGAAGGAACGCCCGGCGCCCCCCGAACGATCGGCGCCGGTAACCCTTGGAGTCCGTGCCGGAATTCGGCAGCTATCGGTTCGGTAGGGACCGGTGGGCGTCTTGTCCGCTCGCGCTTCCTTACCGACATCGCGCCTTGTGGAAACGTGCGGGCAGGATGCCCGCGGTCCCGGGCCCCGCCTTCGGCGGGGTTGGCGTGTGCGTCTCGCGCGCGCGTCTCAACGCTGCGGGAGCCGGGGAGCGGGGGGCGGCGGCCGCGCTTCCCCGCCGGCGCCGCGCCTGCTGCAAACGTGCGGGCAGGATGCCCGCGATCCCGGGCCCCGCCTTCGGCGGGGCAAGTATTTCGGTACAGACACTCGGCATTGCTGCCGTTTCGCCCGTTCGGAGCGGGCGGGGCGGCGGCGGTCGCGGGGCGGTCGCGCCCGGCGGTTGCGGGGCATTGCGGGGATCCGCCGGGCCCGGGGCGCCGCGGCCGCGCTTCCCCGCCGGCGCCGCGCCTGCCGCAAACGTGCGGGCGGGGACGTCCGCGGTCCCGGGCCCCGCCTTCGGCGGGGCAAGCATTTCGGTACAGGCGCTCGGCATTGCTGCCGTTTCGCCCGTTCGGGTCGGCGGCGGTCGCGGGGCGTTCGCACCCGGCGGTTCCGGGGGGCGGTTGCGGGGCATTGCGGGGCTCCGCCGGGCCCGGGGCGGGCGGACGCGCTTTCCCGCCGGCGCCGCGCCTGCCGCAAACGCGCGGGCGGAGACGGGCGGGCGCCCGGGCCCCGCCTTCGGCGGGGTAAGCATTTCGGTACAGACACATATACTCCGGGCATGAACGCCGAACGGCCCCTGCGGCGGGGGTGGACGACAGGCGCGTGCGCTGCCGCGGCGGCCGCCGCCGCTTACGAGGCGCTGCTCACCGGGCGCTTCCCCGACCCGGTATCGGTCGCGCTGCCGGGGGGGCGGCGGCCGGCGTTCGCGCTGGCGCGGGCGGAGCGCGGGCGCGGCTGGGCCGCGGCGGGGGTCGTCAAGGACGCGGGCGACGACCCCGACGTCACGCACGGTGCGCTGGTGACGGCGAAAGTGCGCGCCGGCCCGCCGGCGAGCGGCGTGCGCTTCCGCGCCGGACCGGGCGTGGGTACCGTCACGCGCCCCGGCCTCGCGCTCGCGGTCGGCGAGCCCGCGATCAACCCCGCGCCGCGGGCGATGATACGCGATGGCATCGCGGGCGTGGCGCGCGCGCGCGGCGCGGCGGCCGACGCCGAGGTCGAAATCGGCATCGCCGGCGGCGAGGCGCTGGCGAAAAAAACCATGAACGCGCGCCTCGGCATTGCGGGCGGGCTTTCCGTACTCGGCACGACCGGCGTTGTCGTTCCGTATTCCTGCGCCGCGTGGATCGCCGCCATCCATCGCGGCATCGACGTGGCGCGCGCCGCGGGCCACGGGCATATCGCCGCCGCCACGGGGCGAACGAGCGAGGCGGCGGTACGCGCGCGCTGCAAGCTGCCCGAAACCGCCCTCATCGACATGGGCGACTTCGCCGGGGGCGTGCTCAAATACCTCCGCCGCCGCCCCGTGGCGCGGCTGAGCCTCGCCGGGGGTTTCGGCAAATTGTGCAAACTGGCGCAGGGCCGGTTGGACCTGCACTCGGCGCGCGGCGGGGTGAATTTCCACTGGCTGGCGGACCGCGCGGCCGAGGCCGGCGCCCCGCCGGGGGCCGCGGAGGCGGCGCGCGAGGCGCGTTCCGCCGCCGCCGTCCTCGCCGCCGCCGGACCGGGCCTGGCGGACCGCATCGCCGCTCTCGCGCGCCGCGCCGCGTGCGAAACGGCCGGGCCGCGCGTGGCGATCGAAGTGCTGATCTACGACCGTGCGGGGCGGCTTCTCGGCCATGCGGGATTTCAGGCTGCTGATACTCGGCGGGACGGCTGAGGCGCGCGAACTCGCCGGCGCGCTCGCCGGCCGCCCCGGTCTGTCGGTCGTCACGTCGCTTGCCGGGCGCACGCGCCGCCCGGCGCGCCCCGCGGGAGATGTGCGCATCGGCGGCTTCGGCGGACCGCGCGGCCTTGCGCGCTATCTCGCGGAAGAGGCCATCGACGGCGTCATCGACGCGACGCATCCGTTTGCGGCGCGCATCTCGGCCAACGCCGCCGCCGCATGCGCGCGGGCGGGCGCGCCGCGCGCGGCGCTGTCGCGCCCGCCGTGGACGCCGGCCGCGGGCGACCGCTGGTTCCCGGCGCGCGACCCGGACGCGGCGGTTGCGCGGGCGGCCGCGTTGGGAAAGCGCATTTTCCTCGCCATCGGGCGGCAGGAGCTGGCGGCGCTCCGGCTCCCGGCGGGGCGCGCGTTCGTGGCGCGCGTGTTCGAGCCGCCCGCCGCCGCGCCGCCGCCGGGCGTGGAGATCGTCGTTGCGCGCGGCCCCTTCGGCGAGGCGGATGAAACCGCGTTTCTGCGCCGGCGGCGCATCGACGCGGCGGTCGCGCGCAATTCCGGCGGCGCGGCGGGCTACGGCAAGATAGCCGCCGCCCGCGCCCTGGGCCTGCCGATCGCGATGATCGAGCGCCCGCCCGCGCCCCCCGCCCCGCGCGTCGCCAGCGTCGCCGAAGCCATCGCCAGCCTCGAAGCCTGGCGCGCCGCCGCATAGCCCCCCCCCGCAGGCGGGGCCCGGGACCGCGGGCATCCCTGCCCGCACGCCGGCGAGCCGGGCGCGACGCGCTTCTTGAGCACGCCGGCGTCTTGCCCGCGTTTCGACGCCGCGGACGCCGGAGAGGGGGCGCGAAAGGCCTTGCTTCCACGGCAACAACGCGCCCTGCGGAAACGTGCGGGCGGGGACGCCCGCGCACCCAGGCCCCGCCTTCGGCGGGGTTGGCGTCTCGCCCGCGCATCCCGACCGCGCCCCGCCGGGCCCCGCGGATCCCCGCAATGCCCTGGAACAGCCGAACGCGAACCTTCCGGCGCGCGGGCATCCCTCCCGCCCGCGGCGCCCGGATTCGGTATAAAGCGCGCCATGAAACTCCCCGCCGCTTTCCGGCCCGCCGGGTTCCCGCGCGGCGAGGTGTGGCTGGTGGGCGCCGGGCCGGGGGACCCCGGCCTGTTGACGCTGCACGCGCTGAGCGCGCTCGAGCGGGCCGACGCGGTGGTGTACGACGCGCTTGTGGGGCCGGCGGTTCTCGCGCTGGTTCCGGCGCGGGCGGCGCGCCATTTCGCGGGCAAGCGCGGCGGGCGGCCGTCGGCGCGGCAGCCCGACATATCGCGGCGGCTGGTCGCGCTGGCGCGCGCCGGCAACCGCGTGGTGCGGCTCAAGGGCGGCGACCCTTACGTCTTCGGGCGCGGCGGCGAGGAGGCGCTGGCGCTGGTGCGCGCCGGCGTCGCGTTCCGCGTCGTGCCGGGCATTACCGCCGCGCTCGGCGGCCTCGCCCATGCCGGCATCCCGCTGACGCACCGCGCCGCCAACGCCTCGGTGAGTTTCGTCACCGGGCACGACGCAAGCGGCGCAACGCCGGAAACCGTCGATTGGCCGGCGCTGGCGCGCGGTTCGCAGGCCATCGTGGTCTATATGGGGTTGCGCCATCTCGGCCGAATCGCCGAACGCCTGCGCGCCGGCGGGCGGCGCGCGGACGAACCCGCCGCTCTCGTCTCGCGCGCCACGACCCCCGAACAGACGGTTCTCGAAACCACCCTCGGCGCGTGCGCCGCCGACGCCGCGGCGGCGGACATCGCGCCGCCGGCGCTCTTCGTCGTGGGCGAGATCGTGCGCCTGCGCGCCGGGCTGGATTGGCTCGGCGCGCGCGGGGGCCGCGCGCTCGACCCCGACCCGCTCGGCTGAATGCCCGCGCCGGGGCTTGTCGTCGCCGCGCCCGCTTCCGGCAGCGGCAAGACGACGGTTACGCTGGGCCTGTTGCGCGCCCTGCGCGCGCGCGGCGCGCGGGCGGCGGGCTTCAAGGCCGGGCCCGACTATATCGACCCCGCCTTCCACGCGGCGGCGGCGGGGCGCCCCTGCGGCAATCTCGACCCGTGGGCGATGCGCCCGGAAACGCTGGCCGCCGCCTGGCGCCGCGCGTCGGAAACCGCCGGCATCGCCATTGTCGAGGGCGTCATGGGCCTGTTCGACGGCGGCGCGGGCGGGGCGGGCTCCACCGCGGACCTCGCGGCCATGCTCGGCCTGCCGGTCGTGCTGGTCATCGATGCGCGCGGCCAAGGCGCGAGCGCGGCGGCGGTGGCGGAAGGGTTTGCGCGCCACCGGCCCGATGTCGCCGTGGCCGGAGTCATCCTCAACCGCATCGCGAGCGCGCGCCATGCGCGCGCGATTCGCGAGGCGCTGGCCACGCCCGCGCTGGGCTATGTTCCCCGCGCCGCCGAACTGGCGCTTCCCCGGCGCCATCTCGGCCTCGTCCAGGCGTCGGAGCACGGGCGCCTGGAGGCGTTTCTCGATCGCGCGGCGGACATCGTCGGCGGCGCGGTGGATATCGACCGCCTGGTTTCTCTCGCCCGGCCGCCGCGGCTTGGCGCCGAATCGCCCGCCGCGCCGCCGCTCGGCGGCCATGTCGCCATCGCGCGCGACGATGCGTTCCGGTTCGTGTACGAGCACTGGCTGGCGGGCTGGGCGGCGGCGGGGGCGCGGTTGTCGTTTTTCTCGCCGCTCGCCGACGAGCCGCCGCCCGCCGGCGCCGGCGCCGTGTATCTGCCGGGCGGGTACCCCGAACTCCACGCGGGCCGGCTGGCCGCCAATGCGCGCTGGCGGGCCGGCCTGCGCGCGGCGGCCGCGCGCGGCGCGGCGGTTTACGGCGAATGCGGCGGCTACATGGCGCTCGGCGAGGGCCTGGTCGATCGCGGCGGGCGGCGCCACGAGATGGCCGGGCTGCTGCCGCTGGAAACGAGCTTCGCGGCGCCGCGGCTGCGCCTCGGCTACCGCGTTCTGCGACTACGCGCCGACGGGCCGCTCGGCGCCGCCGGCGCGGCGTGGCGCGGGCATGAGTTCCACTACGCCGCCGCGCTCCGGGAAGACAGGACGCGCGCCGAGGCGCTGTTCGAATCGCACGCGCCGGACGGCGCGGCGGCGGGTTCCGAAGGCTTGCGGCGGGGGCGGGTCTGCGGCGCCTTCTGCCATCTCATCGACCGGGCGCCGCCGGACCCGGCTCCAGCCGGCTGAACGCCCAGGCGCCGAGGCCGCCGACGATCAGCCAGAACACGAGATTCGCCGCCAGGGTCGCGCCCACGAAAGACGCGGCCAGGTCGGCGGGAACGGCGCCGCCGGCGTCGCGCCCCGCGCGCGGCGCGCCGAGCAGGTGCGGCAGCGCCGCGAGCGCGACGCCGCCCGCGCGCGCCCACGCCGCCGAAGCGAACGCGAGCAACGCAAGGCCGCCCGCGGTCGCCGCCGCGGTCGCCGCCCACCACAATTGCCGGTCGCCCAGTTCCGCCGCGGTCATGCCCGGCAGTTTCGGCGGCAGGCCCGCGGCGGGCGCGAGCGAGAACGCAACGAACCCCGCGGCGCCCCAGGCGAGGCCCTTGCGCCAGTCCGCCGGCGCCGCGAACGACAACGCCGCCACCAGCAGCAGCGCGAACGCAACCCCGGCGACGATATTGGCGCCGAACGCAAGCGCCAGGCGCTGCGCGCGGCCGCCATGCGCATGCGCGCTCCCGCCCGCCGCGTCCTCCTCCGCGCCATGAACATGGGCGGGGGCGGCGGGCGCGCCGGTTTCGTAGCGCTCCGCCGCCGCGATCAGCGGCAGCACCTTGAGCGTCTGGATGGCGGTGAGCGCGGCGCCGGCGGCAAGGCCCGCGCACGCCGCGGCCAGGACGATTCGCCGGAACAGGCTCAGTGACACGGAAAGGCGAGGCCGTGGCGGGTGTCGTGCGCCGCTTCGTGCAGCGCCGCGGGCCCCGCGAAACCCACGCCGTACAGCAACGCCAACCCCAGGATAAACGCGAAAATCGCGCCCGCGCGCCCCGTGGCGGCGCCGGCGCCAGCTTGCGCGGCGACCGTCGTATTCATGTAGGCTCCTCCGTTCGCGAAGCGGTTTCCGCCACTATGGAGCGTCGGGCCATGCACGGCAACCCGCGCGATGCGGCATATCCCGCGCTTGCGCGCGATGCGGCGCTCCCCGCGCTTACGCTGGCGCTCGGCGGCGCGCGGTCGGGCAAGAGCCGCTTCGCCGAAAGCCTCGTCCTCGCGAGCGGCCTGCGGCCCGTCTATGTGGCGACCGCCGAGGCCGGCGACGCCGAGATGGCGGCGCGCATCGCCGCCCACCGCGCGCGGCGCGGAAGCGAATGGACGACGGTGGAAGAGCCGCTCGACATCGCCGGCGCCGCGGCAGGCGCAGCGGAAGGCTCCGCCGTGCTGGTCGATTGCCTGACCCTGTGGCTTGCGAACCTGATGGCTGCGGGCAGGGATCCGGACGCCGAATGCGCGGCGCTTCTCGCGGCGCTCGGCGCGGCGCGCGCGCCCGTCGTATGCGTGGCCAACGAAGTCGGCCTCGGCATCGTTCCCGACAACCCGTTGGCGCGCCGTTTTCGCGACGCCGCCGGCGCGGCGAACCGACGGATCGCGGCGGCGGCGGATCGGGTCTGGTTCGTCGTTGCCGGCCTGCCGCAAAGGCTCAAGTAATCAATCGGCGCGCCCGCTCACGCCGACCTCGGCGAAGGTCGCCATGCCCGCATGGGTCGCGAACGCCGCCTTGACGACGAGCGCGGCGAGCGCGGCGCCGGATCCCTCGCCGAGCCTCATGCCGAGATCCAGCAGCGGCTCGAGCCCGAGCCGCGCCAGCAGGCGCGCATGGCCGGTTTCGGTCGAGCGATGCCCCGCCAGGCAGTGGTCGAGCGCGCCGGGGGCCGCGCCCCGCAGCGCGGCGGCGGCGGCGCAACAGATGAAGCCGTCGAGAACGACCGGAACGCGCGCGCGCCGCGCCGCGGCGATGGCGCCGGCGATGGCGGCCAGTTCGCGC
Source organism: Alphaproteobacteria bacterium (assembly GCA_965201115.1). Taxonomy (GTDB): domain Bacteria; phylum Pseudomonadota; class Alphaproteobacteria; order UBA7887; family UBA7887; genus JANQOH01. The sequence goes on along the minus strand of OZ241745.1, from coordinate 1,755,821 downwards.
CCGCCGAGGCGGCGCAGGGCCTCCAGCGCGTCGCCGGCATGCGCGCCGTGGCGCGCCGCGCCCGCCGCCGCCGCCGCCCGCTTGCGCGCGAGCCCCGCGTCGTCGATTCCGGCGCCGCGCCCGGTCCAGTCCTCCTCCGCCCCGCCGAACAGCGCGAGGCACAGCGCGGCGGCCGCGGTCGAGTTGCCGATGCCCATTTCGCCGAGACAGAGCAGATCGGCGCCTGTATCCACGCTGTCGAAGCCCGCAGCGAAGGCGGCGGCGCATTCGGCCTCGCTCATCGCCGGCGCCTCGGCGAGATCCGCCGTCGGCGAATCGAGCGCGAGCGGAACCGCCCGGAGCGCCGCGCCGGAAACCGCGCATAATTGGGCGATGGCCGCGCCGCCGGCCTCGAAATTCGCAACCATCTGCGCGGTGACTTCCGGCGGCCATGCGGAGACGCCGCGCTTTGCGACGCCGTGGTTGCCCGCGAAGACGAGTGTCTGGATGCGCTCCGCGCGCGCCGGATGGCGCCCCTGCCACGCGGCGCCCCAAGCGGCGATCTCCTCGAGCCGACCGAGCGCGCCCGGCGGCTTGGTCAGCCGCGCCTCCCGCGCCCGCGCCGCCGCTTCCGCCCCCGCGTCCGGCCCCGGCAGATCCGCCAAAAGGCGCCGGACCGCGCGAAAATCCCCGATCCGCGGGCGCGTCATCGCCCGCCGCGGAGGGCCGGGGACGTCCGCGTCACTCGTGCGGGGCGCGGACCGGCGGGCGCCGCGCGCTTACCCACTTCGGCGGGTTAGGGGGCAATTTCTTCGGGGTCGAAGGGCGGGGCGGCTCCCCCGGTTTGCGCGGCCGGGGCCTGTACCCTCTTTCGATTACCGACCACGGCCAATAGCCGCGTTCTTCACGGTCGGGCCTCGCCGTTCGTTCGTATTTGTCATTCGGCATGGTCGGTTACTCCCTCGGTGTCGTCAGGCAAGAATTCTATTGTACTGATTTCCCCGCCCGCAATCCAGACGCCGCGCCTCTCGTCGCTCGTAGAGTGTCGGTCGCCGCCGCCATCGACAGGGTCGGTCGATTCGATATACAGGTCGCGTTCATCGGGATTGGACGAAATGAAGGAATCGCGCCCGCACCGCCCGCCGATACGCGTACCGTCCTTGAGCGTGACGAGCACCCACTCGTCGCCCATATTGCTGAATTTCCAATCCCACGCAGTGAATATGTTGTGGACGGGATTGAGCACCATCCATCGAAGAGCCTTGTATATCAATTCCTTCTGGCTGACCACGCCGAGCAGAAGCCCAAGCGCGGCCGGTAGCGCTACGATCAAAACGAACCCCACCACGGCCGGCCCCCATTCGGAATGCCCGGCGACGGGAATAAAAGGTATGAACGGGGATACAACAGCATAATATATAACGGATGCAATCAGGTAACGCCACAACATCGCCGAAGTCGATACGCGAATGTCGATAACGAAAACCGATCGCACCAGCAGTATCAAGCCCCCCGGAGCGAGAAGAGCGGCTGCCCGGTAAATCTCGATTACCGGCGACAAGGCGGGAATGACATTGCTCATGGCGTTTCGCGGCGCTCGAAATGTGGGCGGGCCGCAGCGAGTGCGCGACTCCGGCTCCCGCGGCGCGCGAAAACGGTCCGGCGAACGATTGCGTCATCGTACATGCAGCTCGGCTCCTGCGCCCATTGCGGCCGTCCGCCACGCTGTCGATGCAGCGGCGCGCCTCCGGCGCCAATGCGCCGCAAACGCCGCTTCGAGTCAAGCGATTGTGCGGTTTCGGGGCGGTTGGGTCGCATTTGTCGCCCGTCGGCTTTGGGCGCCGTGGAGGCGCCCGGGCATCCCGCCCCCGCCGCGCGAACGGGCGCTTGCCGCGGCGGGGCCGAACGGCAAGGGTAAGCCGCGATGATCGGGATCGATCCCGCCGCCGGGCCGCGCCGCGCGCTCGCCGGCATATGCGCGGCGGCGGCATTTCTCACCCGCGTTCCGGCGCCCGGCGGCGGCGCGCCGGCGGCGGCGGCCGGGTATTTCCCCCTTGTCGGCGCCGCGGTCGGGGCGGCGGGGGCGGCGGTCGCGGGCGCCGCGTCGTGGGCGGGGTTCGGGCCGTGGCTCGCCGCGGTCTTCGCCGTCGCCGCTCAAATCGCGCTCACCGGCGGGCTGCACGAAGACGGGCTGGCCGACGCGGCGGACGGGCTCGGCGGCGGCGCCGACCGCGAGGCGCGGCTCGCGATCATGCGCGACAGCGCCGTCGGCGCCTACGGCGTTCTCGCGCTGGCGCTGATGCTTGCCGCGCGCGTCGGCGCGGTGGCGGCGCTGGCGGCGGCAACAGCGTGGCCACTCGCCGCGCTGGCCGCCGCCGGCGCCGCATCGCGCGCCGCCATGGTTGCGGCGATGCGCGGGTTGCCGCCCGCGCGGGCCGACGGCCTCGCCGCCGCCGCGGGCCGGCCGGGCCGCGGCGCGCTGGCGCTGGCGTTCGCGACCGCGGCGGCCTGCGCGGCGCCGCTCGGGGGCGCGGGCGCCGCCGCGCTTGCCGCGGGCGTCGCGCTGGGCGCCGCGGCCGTCGCGCGCCTCGCCATGCGCAGGATCGGCGGCGCCACCGGCGATGTGTACGGCGCGATTCAGACGGTCGGCGAAACGGCGGGGCTATGCGCCCTGGCCGCCGTCGCCGGCGCATGAGGCCAGCCGCGCTTCGGCGCGCGCGTCGGGCGGCAGGCCGAAGCGCAACCGCCCGGGCATGTCGGCGAAGCGGCGTACATAGACGCCGCGCGCGCCCAGCCGCTCGAACAATCCCTCCGGCGCGGCGGCGAAACGGAACAGCGCCGTCCCGCCGAGCGCGCGGCAGCCGAGCCGCGCCAGTATGCCGTCGAGACGCTGCGCCGCCGCCTCGAGCCGCCGCCGCGCCGCGCCGCGCCACGCCGCGTCGGCCAGCGCCGCCGTTCCGATGGCGAGCGCCGGCCCGCTGACCGGCCACGGCCCCGCCGCGCGGCGGATGCGCGCCGCCAGCGCGGGCTCCGCCAGCGCGAAACCCAGCCGCAGCCCCGGCAGGCCGTAGAACTTTCCGAACGAGCGCAGCGCGATCGCGCCGGGAGGCAGGGGGCGCAGGCATGTTTCGGGCGCCGTGTCGGCAAAGGATTCGTCGGCGATCAGCCAGCCGCCGGGCGGCGCCCATGCGCGCAGCGCTGCCGGCGGGAATATCCGCCCGTCGGGGTTGTTCGGGTTGACGACGATGGCGACGCCGCAATCGCGCGGCGGCGCGGCGCCGGCGCGGCCGTCCGCCGCCGCGACGCTGTGCCCCGCGTCGCTCCAGGCGGCCGCGTGGCCGCCGTAGGCGGGGCCGGCGATGGCGACGCGGCAGGGCGGGCGCAGGCGCGCGAGAAGCTGGATCGCCGCTTGCGCCCCCGGCAGCGCGGCCACCCAGTCGGCGCCGGGGACGCCGTATGCGGCGGCGGCCGCCGCGCGCAGGGCGCTAAGGCCGGCGCGCGATGGCAGGCGGCGCAGCGCATCTTCCGCGAGCGGCCCCGCGGGCCACGGAAACGGGCTCACGCCGGTCGATAGATCCAGCCATTGCCCCGCGAACGCGGGAAACCGCGCGCGCGCCCAGCCGAGGTCGCCGCCGTGCTCCGGCGCGATCACCGCGCCGCCAGCCCCGGCAGCCACAGCGCGACGCCCGGCTCCGCGACCAGCAACGCGGCCACGAGCAGGGCGCAGCCGATATAGGGCAGGGCGGCCATGTAGATGTCGCGCATCGAAACCCCCGGCGGCGCCACCCCCTTCATGACGAACAGCAAGAGGCCGAACGGCGGCGTCGCGAAGCCGATCTCGAGCGCCAGCAGGACTATCGCGCCGAACCAGATCGGATCGAACCCCTGCGCCGCCGCGAGCGGAAAGAACACCGGAACCGTGAGCAGCATCATCGACAGCTGATCCATGAACATGCCGAGGATCAGCAGAATCCCGAACATGATCAGGAGCATCGCCAGCGGCGCCAGCGCGAAGTCCGTCGCCCAGTCGATCAGGCCGCCGCTGGCGCCGGAAAACGCCAGCAATTTCGCGAACGTCGCCGAGCCGAAAATAATCAGCAGCGTCATCCCGGCGACGCGCAGCGCGCCGAACGCCGCGCGGCGCACGGCGCGCCAGCCGAGCGCGCCGCGCAGCGCCGCCAGCGCGGCGACGCCCAGGCACCCGAACGCGGCGGATTCCGATGGCGTCGCCCAGCCGCCGACGATGAGCGCGACGACGCCCGCGACCACCGCCATCGGCGGCGCGATATCGGCGGCGAGCAGGCGCAGCCGCTCGCCCCGCGCGGGGGCGGGCGCGTCGTAGCGCGGCGCGGCGGCGGGATCGAGGCGGCATTGCGTAAAGATCAGGAGCGCATACAGCGTTGCCAGCGCCAGCCCCGGCCCGATCCCGGCCACGAGCAGCGCGCCGACATCGATCTGCGCGAGCGTCGCGAGCAGCACCGCCAGCGCCGACGGCGGTATCAGCATCGCCAGCCCGCCCGCGCCGAGTATCGGCCCGATCGCCATGTGCGGCTTGTAGCCCCGGCGCGTCATCTCGGGCGTCATCAGCGAACCCAGCAGCGCCGTGCTGCCCATCGACGAACCCGACAACGAGGCGAACGCCGTGCCCCCCGCCACCGAAACATAGGAGAGCCGCCCCGGAACGCGGCCCGTCAGCCGCTCGATGGCGCCGAACAGCCGCTCGGCCTGCCCGGTGTGGAAGAACAACTCCCCCATCAACAGGAACATCGGCACGGGGATGAGGCTGAACGTCGTTACCGTGGCCGCGGCGTTGGTCGCCAGTTGCCCGATCCCCCGCGAGGCGCGCTCGAACAGGTCGCCGGCGCCGCCCATGAAGATCGTGGCGCCGACGATATTCGCCGCGAGAAAGGCGAGCGCCACCGGCGCGCCGAGCGCCATGAAAAACAGCACGAGGCCGAGAAGCAGCGCGAGCGCCGCCGGCCATTCCATCTCCACGGCGGGGCTAGTCCGGCGCCGCGGCGCGCGCGGGGCCGGCGGCGTCGCGCGCGAACTGGGCCGCCATCAGCCCGAAGCAGATCGGCATCGCGCCGAGCAGAAGCCAGCGCGGCATGTCGAACGAACGCATGTCGGCGTCGCCGCGCAGCCACGCGCGCCACGCGGCCTCGCCGGAATACCACGCGAAAACGACGCACACGGCCACGCTCAGCGCGGCGGCGGCGCGCGCCAGCGCCGGCCGCGCGCGCGCCGGCGCCGCGGCCGCCAAAACCTCGATGCAGACATGCCCGCGCTCCGCCGCCAGCCACGGGGCCGCGAACATGGCGATGTAAAGCAGGCCGAACTCGGTGAGCGCGAAGATATGCGGCGAACCCGAAAACCCGAACGACCGCGCCGCGGCCTGGAACACGATGGCCGCGGCGGCGGCGGCCAGCCCCGCCGCGGCCAGCCCCGCCAGCGCGCCGCACACGCGGTCGAGCCATCGCCACGCGGCCACGGCGCGTCTCCGCGCGCCTATTCCGGGGCGAGCAGCGTTTTCAGGCGCATCGCCGTCTCGGCGCTCTTGCCGCGCTGTTCCAGGCGGCGGGTCATGCGCTCCCATGCCGCGTCGATGGACATGCGGCGCCAGCGCGCGGCCGCCTCGCCCTCCATGGCGACGATTTCCATGCCCTCGTCGAGCAACATGGCGAGTTCCGCGTCGCGGTCGGCCGCGCGGTCGGCGAACGACCGCTCTTCCCACGCGATGGCGGCCTCGGTCAGCAGCGTCTGCGATTCCGCCGACAGCGCGATCCAGGAGAAGAGGTTCACGATCAGCGCCAGATCCGTGCTGTAGAACGCCGGATCGATCCGGTAGCGCAGAAACCTGTCCCACTTCTGGTCGCGTATGCCGATGGAGGTGAACGGCGCCGCATCGACCGCGCCCCGCTCCAGCGCGGTATAGACCTCCGGCACTTTCAGCGACGTCGTCACCGCGCCGAGCGCCTTGAAAAACTCATGGTAGATCGGCGTGTCGCGAATCGTGAACGGCGACAGATCGACCATCCCGTCGTCGAGGAGATCCGGGCGTTCGGCGGTATAGACGTGGAAGCCGACGCCGCCGTCGGGCCATGCGAGAAGCGTCGCGTTCACCTGCCGCCGGTGCGCGTCGTCGAGCAGCGCGAAGCCGCCGTTCGCGCGCGCCTCCATTGGGGTGATGGCCGAGGCCGCCATCGCGTCGGCTTCCGGCACCGACGCGCCGTAATAGCTCGCCGGCAGCGCCGCCATGTCCACCACGCCGTCGCGCACCGCGGCGAATTGTTCGCGGCTGCCGATGGCCTCCGGCCCGCCGCGCACGTCGATTTGGACAATCCCCGCGCCGCGCGCGTTCACGTCTTCCACGAAGCCGAGAAAGCTCTTGGTATAGACCAGAAACTCCGGGAAGGCGTGGACCGCCGAAAGGCGATCTTCCGCCCGCGCCGCGGCGGCGGCGAACAGGGCGGCGGCGAGCACGGGCAGGGCGGGGCGGGCGGCGCGCATGGGTTTCGCTCCTTGCGTTGGCGCGCTTGACCTTGCCGGCAAAGCGCGATTTCCGCAACCGCTTGCGCGCCGCGGGGCCGCGGTTACCATGCGCCCCCGCCATGCCCGCGTATCTCCTCCGCCCATGCGCGCTTTTGCGGCGCCCGCTCGCCGTGGCGGCGCTCGCTTGCCTCGCCGCGCTCGGCGGGTGTCTCGAAACCGCCGAGGAGCGCGCCGTCCGCGCCTACGATTCGCACGATTTCCAAGCGGCGCGCGCATTGGCGGCGGAACTCGCCGCCGAGGGCAACCCGCGCGGCCACGAACTGCTCGCGCTGATGGCAGCGCAAGGCCTCGGCGGCCCCGTCGATTACGCCGCCGCGCTCGCCGCTGTCGACCGCGCCGCCGCCATCGACGCGAGCTACGGGAGCGCCCGCGCGGCGGTCCGCGAGCGCATCGCCGCCGACCGCGCCGCCGCCGAAAGCGCCTTTGCGGACGAACGCTACGAAATCGCGTTCCGCCTCGCCGGACCGCTTGCCGCATTCGGCGACGAGGCCGGCGCGGCGCTCAATGCGCGGCTGATAACCGGCCACTATGTCGCCCTGCCGGGCTCCGCCATGCCGTGGCGCGCGTTTTGGGAAACCTGCGCCGGGAATGTCCGCTTCGAGGACGAAGACGCCGGGCGCAAGGCGTTCGACGAAAACTGCCGCGGCCGCGCCGCCGTGTGGGATGGAACCGTCATGCGCCGCCAGGGGAACATCGTGCGCGTCAAGATGCGCCCCGGCCGCCCCGGCGCCCGCGCCGATCTCGATCTCGAACTGGACGGCGAACCCGACCCCGCTCTCGTCCGGCCCGGCGTCAAGGCGCGCTTCGCCGGCGTCGTCGCGGAACGCGGAACCCCCGCCCGTCCCGATCGCCTGGCCTCCGCGCGCCTCGTCGGTCCGGCGCCGCTGACGCGCGCGGAAGCCAAGAGCGCCGAGACCCGCATGCGCCAAACGGTCGCCGGAGCCTGCCAAAAACTGGCCGCGGAAGCCTACCGCGCCGCCCACATGCCCGAATGGGCGCTGGAAACCGAGCGCATCGTCGTCGCCCGGGGCAGCCCGAGCAGCCGCGCGTTCTCGTTGCAGGTGGGGATAACCAGCGCCATCGACCGCTTCGAGCGCGCGCCCGGAGGCGGCTGGCGCGGCGCGTTCGACGGCACGGTGAGCATCCAGAGCACGGTCGCCCGCGCCTCGCAAATCGTCGGTTTTACCGCCGAATGCGAGCTCGGCCCCGGCTACCGCAAGGGAGACCCGCCGGCGGCGCACGGCGCGCTGCGGTTTGTCGCCATGTCCATACCCCTGACCGACTCGGCGCCCGCGCGCATGACGCCGCGCGGCGCCCGCCGCGCCGCGGCGCGCGCCCGCGAAACCACGGAGGAAACCGACGAATGACAGCGACCGCCGACATGAAATCGATGTTCGACCTGAGCGGCCGCGTGGCCGTCGTCACCGGCGGCAACGGCGGCATCGGGCTGGGGATGGCGCGCGGGCTGGCGAGCGCCGGCGCCCGCGTTCTCGCCGTGGGCCGCGACGCGGAGAAAAACGCCGCCGCCGCCGCCGAACTCGGCGCCGGCGCCGCGGCGTTCCGGGCCGATCTGACGAAGCCCGAAGCCTGCCGCGCCGCGATCGACGACGCCCTCGCGCGCTGGGGCCGCCTCGATATCCTCGTCAACAACGCCGGAACCAACGTTCGCAAGCAGGTTCACGAGATTTCGCTCGAGGAATGGCGCGCCGTGCTCGACATCAACCTGACGGCGGCCTTCCTGTGTACGCAGGCCGCGTTCGAGCCCATGCGCCGTGCGGGCGGCGGGAAAATCGTCAATATCGGCTCGATGATGTCGATCTTCGCCGCGCCGTTTACCCCTGCCTACGCGGCCAGCAAGGGCGGCATCGTCCAGCTCACCAAGGCCACGGCCACCGCGTGGGCGCAATACAATATCCAGGCCAACGCCGTGTTGCCCGGCTGGATCGACACCGCGTTGACGCGCCGCGGCAGGCGCGAGGTGGACGGCCTGCACGAGCGCGTGCTTGCGCGCACCCCCGCCGGCCGCTGGGGCGAGCCGAACGATCTCGCAGGGGTCGCCGTGTTCCTCGCCGCTCCGGCGTCGGATTTCGTGACCGGAACGGCGATCCCGGTGGACGGCGGCTTCGCCTCCCAAAGCTGAAGGCGCGGCGCGCACCCGGGAAGTCCGCGCGGGCGCCCGATACCGCGCCGCACAATTTTTCTGTTGCATTGCAGCATGAGAGGCGCCATATGGGGCGTTCCGGTTTGCGGAGCTCTCCGCGCCGGCGCGCCCCTCGTTGGGCGTTTCCTCCCCTTGACTGAGCCGCGGCGCCTGCGCGCCGCGGCTCTTTTTTCGGGAGCGCGCCCGCATCTTGCCGGCTTCTCCGCCGCGCCGCCGCCGCGCGCTTGCGCCGTTCCGCGCGGCGCATTAACTTGCGGCCTTCCCGGTGAGGCTTACGCGCGGCCGCGCCGTGCGCCGCGCGCAATGTCAAAGGAGTTTCCGCCATGATGCGAGTCTTCCCGCGGGCCGCGCTGTGCGCGGCGGTCGCGGCCGCCGTCTCCGCGCCGGCGTTCGCCGACACCACCGACGTGCGGTGGCAGAACCGCGTGACGGTCGCCAAGTCCGGCGACCACTGCGCCGACGACCCCAACTGCATGAACCGCTACCATCCGGCGATACCCATGGTCGCCAACGCCAACCCCGGCGACTATATCTTGCTCGAGACGCGCGACGCCCTCGACAGCGATCTGACACTCGATTCCACCGCCGACGATCTGGCCGCGCTCGATCTCAACCTCGTTCACCCCATGACCGGGCCGGTCCATATCAACGGCGCGAAGCGCGGCGACGTATTGGCCGTCACGCTCGTCGATATCGAGCCGGACGAGTTCGGCTACACGTTGATCGTGCCGGGCTTCGGCTTTCTCCGCGATCTCTACACCGAGCCCTACTTCGTCGGCTGGCGCACCGCGCGCGACGGGGCGACCTCCGACGCCATGCCGGGCGTGCGCATCCCGATGGCGGCCTTTCTCGGGTCGGTCGGCGTGCTGCCGGGCGAGCCGGAAGTAGAGGCCTGGATGGCGCGCGAGGCCGCGCTCGGCGCCGCGGGCGGCATCGCCCTGCCGCCCGAGCCCGCCGGCGCGCTTCCAGCCGCGATCTGCGGCGCCGGGGGCGCCCACGCCGATTCGTGCCTGCGCACCATCCCGCCGCGCGAAAACGGCGGCAACATGGACGTCCAGCAAATGCAGATCGGCACCACGCTGCTGCTGCCCTGCTTCGTCGACGGGTGCGGGTTGTTCGTCGGCGACGTCCACTTCGCCCAGGGCGACGGCGAAGTCTCGGGAACGGCCATCGAAATCGGCGCCAGGGTCACGCTGCGCACGGAAATCCGCGCCGGCGGGGGCGCAAACATAACCGCGCCGCAATACGAGGGCGGCGCGCAGCTCAAGACCATCGCGCCGGCGAAGTTCTACGCGGCGGTCGGCTTCCCGCTCAAGGACAGCGGCGTTATCCCGCCGTTCCTGTCGTATATCGACGACGCCGAGATCGCCGGCCTCGAGAACCTCAACGAAGACCTCGGGCTGGCGGCGCGCGGCGCGCTTGTCGACCTGATCGCATACATCCAGCGCGAACACGGCCTGTCGCGCGAGCAGGCCTATATCCTCGCCAGCGTCGCGGCGGACCTCGTCGTCGGCCAGGTGGTGGACGTGCCGAACTACGCCGTGTCGGCAATCCTCGACCTGACCGTGTTCGAAGACTGACCGCGCGCCTCGCAAGCCGGCGGCGCCTGCTCCGCGCGGGCGCCGCCGCCGCGGCGTGGACGCTCGCCGGCGGCCACACGCCGTATCGGCAATGGACGGTGTATCGGCGCAAGCACCTGCTGATCGGCGCCTGCCGCGCCGATGCGCCGTCTTACCCGCTCGCGAAGCGCATCGCCGCCGCGCTCCAGCGCGAACTGCCCGAGAGCCGCGCCCGCGTGGCCCGCGCGCGCGACCAATTTCGGCTCGCCAGCCTGATCGCCACCGGGCAGTTGCGGGCGGTCGTGTTTTCCCGAGCCGACGCGGCGGCGCTGCGCGGCGGCGCGCCGCCTTTCGAGTCCCTCGGCCCCACGCCGCTCGCCGCGCTTTTCCGCTTCGGCGCCCACCGGCTCGTGTGCCGCCCGGATTTCTCCGCCCGCCACGCGTGGCTCATCGCCCGCGCCCTGTCGGCGGCGGCGCCGGAGTTCGCCGGCGCCGGCCTCCCCGCCGGAGACCCGCTGCCCGCCCACCGCGGCGTCCGGGATTTCGCCGCCGGCGCCGCCGAGCCGCCCGCCGGCCCGGAACCGCCGCCCGAACCGCCCGGCGCCCACGCCCACCCGTGAAAGCCCGGGACTGCGGGCATCCTGCCCGCACGCCTCGAACGACACGGGCGCGCTTCCCGCCGGCGTTTGCGGCTGTTGCAACGTGCGGGCGGGGACGCCCGCGCATCCAGGCCCCGCCTTCGGCGGGGGTTTGCCTAAAAGAACCGCTCGAGCGCGACGCGCACGAAATCGTCGTCGCGGAAATCGCCAACCGCGTCGCGGGCGGCGACGTTCGAGAAGAGCCGCGCCTCGACGGTCAACCGGAAATTCTCGCCGATCCGCCGGCCGGCCTCGAGGCTGAACAGCCGCGTGCCGTGCGCGAGGTCGCAGATAACGCCGGCGAGCGCCGCTGTATCCTGCGCGTCGTTGAGCGCAAGGCGCCCGCCCACGAAAACGTCGTTTTGGAAAGCGCCCGGCGCCGCGGCGCCGCGGCTGTCGCGCAGATACTCCGCCAGCAGGCCGAAATCGGCGCCGCCCAACGCTTCCGAACCCTCGAAGAGACCGTAGAACGTATATTCGAGGCCGCCGGCGAACGCGGCGTAGTCGCGCTCCGCGCCGCGCCGGTCCCGCTGCCCGCGCCGATACAGCGCCTCCAGCTTCCACAATTGCGCGCCGGTCGTGTACTGCGCGTCAAGGCCCGCTTGATCGATGATCTCGTAGTACGGCGCCAGCGCGGGCGCGCCGCCGGCCAGGACGGGAACGAAAGACGGCTCGCGCGAAGTGCCGCGGAAATAATGGAGGCCCGCGTCCCAGGCGCCGAAACTGTTGGAATAGCGCGCGGCGATATCCGCATGCCGGCGCCCGGCCCCGGATTCGTAGCGCGCCGGCGCGCCGCCGGCCGGCAGCGCGCCGCGAAGCCGCCCGCCGCGCCCGGCGAACGTGCGCTCGCGGAAATACGGCATCCAGATCAGATCGAGATAGCCCCAGTCGCGTATCAACGTCAGATTGGCCATCGGCTGGCCGAGCTTGTCTTCCAGATCGATGTCTTCCACGAGGTCGGTCTGGTTTACGATGTCCACGAGATGGGCCGATTCGATCGTGCCCCAGAACACCTTGCCGACGCCGACTCCCAACTCCCAACCGTCGCGCACGATGCGCAGGTAGAGTTCGCGAATGTCGCCGTGCGCGCGTTCGCCGTCGGCGCTGTCGAGGCGGAGGTACGGCTCGAAGGCGAGCGATGTGTAGTCGTCCCACTCGACGTAGAACTCGGGTTCGAGCGCCAGCGACGCGCCGTGGCGGCGCTGGCCGGGGAACCGCGGCGCGCGAACGAAGCCCCGGCCCTCGAACTCCGCGCGCGCCGACGCCTCCGCGATGGCGGGCTCCGCCCACGGGCCGGCGGCGGGCGCCGGCGCGGCGAGCGCCGCCGCGGCGAGCCCGAACGCGCCCGCCAATGCCGGCGCGCGCGCCCCGCGCATCGGCGCCGCCCCGCGCCGCGCCTATTTCCGCGGCGACCAGGGGGAGGGCAGCAGCAGCGTCGAGCTCATCGTTTCGAGCGCGGAGACGTTGGCGTCGAGAAACGCCTTCCACTCCGGGTCCGCCTGCGACGCGCGGCGCGCCTCCATGCGCGCCTTGAAGTCCCGATACGCCCACAGATGCACCACCTCGTTCGGGTCGGGCAGCTGCGACACCCACAGGCCGATATTGGGCGAGTATTTCTCGCGCGCCGGCATGGCTTCGGCCATCGCTTGCGCCCACTGCGCCGCCTTGCCCGGCCCGAGGCGGTAGATGCGGAGCTCGTAGATATTGGCCTCCCCTTCGGCCGTCTTCATCTCGCGCACGGGGCTCAGAATGCGCACGTTCTGGTCGATCAGATGGGGGCGAATCAGCGGAACGTATTCCGTCCGCCAGGCGTCGAGCGCGGCGAGCTCCGCGCGCAGCCGCGCCATTTCGGCCATGCTGTCGTAGCGCCAGAGATGCACATACCGGTTGAGCGCCCCCATTTCGGTCGAAAAGTGCCCTTCGAGCACGCCGTACCGGTCGCCCTCGCGAATGCGGCGGGCGACCGTGCCGCTGGCCTCGAGCACCTTGCCGACCGTACCGGGCCGGCAGGTGTAGATGCGCAGTTGATGGATCATGGTTGCTCCCCTTGCTCTCGCGCCGCCCGCCCGGCGGGGCGCGGATCGATGCGTTGCCAGACGCCTTCGGCGGTAAAGGCGAGAGCGCCGTCGGCGGTGAGTTCGGCGCGCATGAATATGCAGCGCCGGCCGGCCCTGAGCGCCCGCGCCCGGCCCTCTACCCACGCGCCGAGCGGAATGGGCCGCAGAAAGCTGCTGTGCAGCGAAACGGTGGCCGACGGATAGTCCGCCGCGCGCGCCGCGATATTGCCGCAAAGCGTGTCGGCAAACGCCATCAGCGCGCCGCCATGCGCGACTCCGTTGCGGTTGGCGCGCCAATCGAGTATCCGGAGGCCCATCGTCAGTTCCGTTCCGCGGCCCTTGACGAAATACGGCCCCAGCGCCGCGCTGAAGCGCCCGTCGCGGGCGTCGTAGAGCTTGAAGCCGCCCGGCGGGCGGGCCAGGGCGAAAGGGTCGGCGGCCATCGGCATACGGCGCGCGATACGCGAAACCCGCGCCGCGCGCAAGGGAGGCGCGACCATGCTCGAAGGAAAGATCGCAATCGTCACCGGCGGCGGAACCGGCATCGGCAAGGCCGTCGCCGAGGCGTTCGCCGCCGCCGGCGCGCGCGTCACCGTCGCCGGGCGCCGGCGCGGGAAACTGGAGGAAACGGCGCGGAACATACCGGGCGGGGCGGAGCCCTTCGTCTGCGACGTCACCGACGAGGCGCAGGTGAAAGCGCTGTTCGACACGGTCGCCGCGCGCGAGGGGCGCATCGACATACTGGTCAACAACGCCGGCATGTCGGCGCCGGCGCCGACCCACGAGCTCGACCCGGCCGTGTGGCGCCGGGTCATCGACGTCAACCTGACCGGGGCGTTCCTCTGCGCGCGCGCGGCGTTCCGCCGCATGATCCCGCAAAAATCCGGGCGGATCATCAATATCGGCAGCATATCGGCGCAAATGTCGCGCCCCAACGCCGCGCCCTACACGGCAAGCAAGTTCGGCCTGGAGGGGCTGACCCGCTCGCTCGCGCTCGACGGCCGCGAACACGGCATCGCCGCGAGCATTATCCACCCCGGCAATGTCGGCACCGACATCTGGCGCGGCCGCGAACACATCTCCGGCCGCGAGGGCCTGATCCCCCTCGCCGACATCGGCAGGGCCGCCGTAACGATGGCGGGCATGGACCCGAGCGTGAACATGCTCAGCGCCGTGATCCTGCCCGTTACCCAACCGTATATCGGCCGCGGATAATCGGCGCGCGCCGCGGGCGTCCGGGCGCTTCGCCCGCGGCGAAAGGCGCCGGCGGGGCGGCGAGAGAGGCGCGCGCATGAAGGTGGGCGGCAAGGCGTACCGCGCCATCGCGGCGGCCGAATCGGGCGGCGCGGTCGAGATCGTCGATCAGACGCGGCTGCCGCACGAGTTCGTTGTCGCGCGCCTCGATTCGCTTGCAGGTATCTGCGCGGCCATCCGCGGGATGAAGGTGCGCGGCGCGCCGCTCATCGGCGCGGCGGCGGCGTGGGGCGTCGCCCTCGCGATGCGCGCGGACGCAAGCGACGCCGCGCTCGAAAGCGCCCGCGCCCGGCTGCGCGCGACGCGCCCGACGGCGGTGAATCTGCGCTGGGCGCTCGACGGCATGAGCGCGCTCCTCCGCCCGCTGCCGCCCGCCGGGCGCGCCGCGGCCGCTTGGGCGCGGGCGGGCGCGATCTGCGACGACGACGTAGCGATATGCCGCACGATCGGCCGCCACGGGCTGGCGCCGATCCGCTCCGCCGCCGCGCGCAAGCCGCCCGGCAAGCCCGTCCACGTGCTCACCCACTGCAACGCCGGCTGGCTCGCAACCGTCGATTGGGGCACCGCCACCGCGCCGATCTACATGGCGCACGACGCGGGCATACCCGTCCATGTGTGGGTGGACGAGACGCGCCCGCGCAACCAGGGCGCGGGCATCACCGCTTTCGAGCTCGGCCATCACGGCGTGCCGCACACGGTGATAGCCGACAACGCCGGCGGGCATCTCATGCAGCGCGGCATGGTCGATCTCTGCATCGTCGGGACCGACCGCACCACCGCGGCCGGCGACGTGGCGAACAAGATCGGGACCTATCTCAAGGCGCTCGCGGCGCGCGACAACGGTGTTCCCTTCTATGTCGCGCTGCCTTCGACCACTGTCGACTGGACGATCTCCGACGGACGCGCGGACATTCCCATCGAGGAGCGCGGGCCGGAGGAAGTGGCCGAAGTGGCGGGCCGCGCGCCCGACGGGCGCCTGGAGCGCGTGCGCATCGTGCCCGACGGAAGCCCGGTCGCGAACCCCGCGTTCGACGTCACCCCGGCGCGCCTGGTCACCGGTCTGATCACCGAACGCGGCGTCTGCCCCGCGACCGCCGCAGGCCTCGCGGGCCTGTTCCCCGATCAGGCGCCCGGCGCGGCGAACGGGGTTGCGCCGACGCGCGGAGACGGGTAAAAGCGAACGCTTGGCGAACGAACGCCGCCGCGGCGGCCCATTGCCGGGGATAACGATGGCCGACAGCGAATTCCCTCTCGGACGCGCCCTCCCCGGGGCGGAGACGCCCGCAGCCAACGCCTCGGGCTCCGGGCGCCGCGTCGCGCCCCGCGCGTCGTTTCGCCGCCGTGGCAAACTGCTCGCGTTCGGCTGGTACGGGGGGAAGTACAGCCATCTGGATTTCATCCTGCCGCATATCCCGCGCGACGCCCGGCATTTCTGCGATGCGTTCGGCGGGTCGGCCGCCGTTCTCATGAATCTGCCGCCGTATCCGGTGGAGACCTACAACGACGTCGATTCCGAGCTGGTCAATTTCTTCCGCACGCTCCGCGACCGCGAGGCCGAGCTTGCGCGGGCGATCGGGCTGACGCCGTTCTCCCGCGAGGAACTGATGCGCGCTTGCGCGCCGGCGCGGCGCTTGCCGCGGCTCGAGCGCGCGCGGCGCTTCTATGTCCGCGCCCGGCAGACGCGCACCGGATTGGCGCAGACGAGCAGCGAAGGGCGCTGGGCGCATTGCGTGCTGACGTCGCGCGCGGGCATGGCGGGGGCGGTCTCGCGCTGGCTCGGTTCGGTGGAGGCGCTGCCCGAGATCGCACAGCGCTTCCAGCGGGTCCAGATCGAAAACGCGCCCGCGCTCGACGTCATCCGCCGCTACGACACCGCCGACACCGTGTTTTACCTCGACCCGCCCTACGTACATTCGGCGCGCGGCGACGCGGCGGCCTACGGCCATGAAATGACGAACAGGCAACACGAAGCGCTCGCGGCAACGTTGCGGCGCATCCGCGGCCGCGCCGTACTGTCGGGCTATCGCACCGCGCTTTACGACGAGTTGTACGCCGGCTGGAGGCGCATCGACGCTCCGGAGCGGCTGTGCCATTCCGCGCGGAAACCGCGCCGCGAATCCTTGTGGCTGAATTTCTGACTCGGCGCTGCCATGAACAACACAGAAACCAGGGTTTGGCTCGATAACGAACGGCGCCGTATTCTCGGCGACGATACGAACCTCCCGGACCCCGAGGTCGACGCGTTCGTGAACTCGGCCACCGTGGCCATTCGTTACGCTTGGCTCAACTAGCGAATCGTATATACGCGGTGTTCATTGCGGCGGTCAGGCACGCCCTTGGCGACGCGTGTGCGGCGAGTCCGATGAGGTGGAACCGCCGCAGATAGCTGTCGAGATACTATGTCACAATGCCGCGAAAGCCGCGCAGGAAGCCCTTCAGCCGGCTGTGACGGTTGTTGACGGTCTGAATATGGAAGGCGTCGCGCACCCGCTCGCCGGCGCTCATGTTGAGCGCCTCATGACGCACGCCGAGCGCCGCGGCGCATGGCCGATACGCGCGGTTGGCGTCGGACACCGGCACAATGTCGGTCTCAATGACCGGCCCAAGCGCCTTCTTGAGCGCATCGGCGCTCACCGTGGGCAGCGCCGCGCTCGCATTGCCGCCGCCGCGGTCGGCGGCCACAAGGACCGGAACCTGCTCGCGCGACAAGCCGCGGCTGGTCGCCTTGCCGCCGCGACGACGCGGCTTGCGGTCGAGTTTCCGCGCCCCCTTGCGACTGCGCAGAACGAATGTCTCGTCCGCCTCGACGATCCCCCGCAACTTCTTCGGCGTCTTCTCCACCGCCCGCAAAAACCGGTGACGCCAACGAAACGCCGTCGACACCGCAACGCCGCAGCGCGCAGCCGACGCCCGCACCGTCTCCCCCTCGGAAAGCGACGCGCCGAACGAAAGCCACCGCTCCTTGCGGCGCCAACCCGACAGCGGCGCGCCCGTCGCCGCGTTGAACGTGCGACCGCAGCCCTTGCATCGGTAGCGCCGCAAACCCCGCGCCCGGCCTATGGACACCGCCCCGTGGCCCGGCAGCGCGGACAGCGCCGCTCTTCGTCCACGCCAGGCTCGACAGCCGCCACAGACGCAGACGACGCCGAACGCCCAAGAGCACAGCCAACGCCTCGCGACGCTGCGCAGCGCCAAGAGCGTCCACACGCGCAAGCCAATCCCGAAATTCACGGCTCTGCATGACAAGCGCCTCCACCCGATCCGAAAACATCATACCAAACGTACATGCGATTCGCTATTCGAGCACTACCGTTCGATCGACGGAATCCTCGACCCCGACAAGGCGCTCGCCAAGGGCTGTGCCGCAGGGGCGGCCTACGCCCGAGACGGCCGCGCCGCCAGACCGCGAAAAATTTCTTGTCGTGCGCCGCGCGAGGCTTGACAGGCCAAGTTGCCGTACCGTTCAATGCGCCCGTACTCGCGTTCCGCCGGTTGCGCGGCGGGCGCCCGCGGCTTACGGAGCTGGCCATGCAGCCGAACTGGACCAACCAGACGATCTGGACCGGCGACAACCTCGATATCATGCGCGGCATGAACAGCGAGAGCGTGGATCTCATCTACCTGGATCCGCCGTTCAACAGCAACGCGGACTATGCCGCGCCCATCGGCAGCGAGGCCGCCGGCGCGGAGTTCAAGGACACGTGGGGTCTGTCCGACATCAACATCGCTTGGCATGGGTTGATAAAGCACGATTATCCGAGCCTGTACGCGCTGCTCGGCGCGGTGCGGCAGGTCAACGGCGATTCGATGGCGAGTTATCTGACCTACATGGCCGTGCGGATCATGGAGATGAAGCGGTTGCTCAAGCCGACCGCCAGCGTCTGGCTCCACTGCGACCCGACCGCGTCCCACTACCTGAAGCTGTTGATGGACGCCGTTTTCGGGAAGGCGAACTTCCGCAACGAAATCGCGTGGTGCTATACCGGGCCGGGAAACGCGCGGAAGCACTTTCCGCGCAAACACGACATTTTGCTTTTTTACGCCGCCGGAAAGGACAACATATTCAATCGCGACGCTGTCCGCGTTCCGTACAAGAAGCTCAATACCCAAGACGGCGGCGGCATCGGCGGCGAGCTGGACTCTGCCAGAATAGCCGAATACATGAAGCGGGGCAAGGCTCCGGAGAGCTGGTGGACCGGGTTCTCGCCGGTCGGCCGCATCCACAAGGAGCGCGTCGGCTATCCAACGCAAAAGCCGGTGGCGTTGCTACAGCGCATTATCAAGGTTTCGACGCACAAGGATCACATGGTTCTCGACCCTTTCTGCGGTTGCGCGACCGCCTGTATCGCCGCCGAAGGCGTCAACCGCCAATGGGCGGGGATAGACATTTCCCCGAAAGCGGCCGAACTGGTTCGTTCCCGCATGCAAAACGAGTTGGGCCTCATGTTCCGGGGCGCGCACCGCGCCGACATCCCGAAACGCACCGACCTGGGCAAGATACCGAGATACAATTCGCCGGAAAACAAGAAATATCTGTACGGAGAGCAAGGCGGATACTGCGCCGGTTGCGGCGAGCACTTCACGATGCGGCATCTCCAGTTCGACCACATTATCCCCCGCGCGAAAGACGGAACCGATCATGTCAGCAATTTGCAGCTGTTGTGCGGCAGCTGCAATTCGATAAAGGGAACGCGCTCCCAGGCGGAGCTGCTGGTGCGGCTGACCGACAAGGGTTTCGTCAAGAGAACATCCGCCGGCTCTTGAAGACGCGGGGAGGGGGGTGAAAGCGATGAAGTACTTCAGCGAGCGGGAACGGGGCGAACGCGAGCGCGTCGTTGAGGAAATCGGCGATACGGCGTGGAAAGGTATCTTCGCGCTTGTTTCCGCTCGAATCGACGACGGATCGTTCGCCGCGTCCTATCCCGAGCAATGCCCTGACGGCCGCGGTCCCGTGGGCACGGATCGTATCGCGTTTTACCGGGCGATGCGGGCGGAGATTCCTGACTTGCCGGAACGGATGCCGTGGCAATATCCAGATGAGATGGAAGATGAGGTAGGAACAATCGATATTCTGGATATTCTGGAATTTTGCTGGCGGAATATTGGTAAACCGATAAAGAAAGACTTCCATTCTTATTACGGCCACCATCACTTATCCTTCGATCCAGAAGATAGTGCAGGCCAAGAGGAGTTTTGCGAAAAAGTCAATAGAATTTTCCGTCGCAATGGTCTCGTTTATAAGCTGACCGACGCCGGCGCCATCGAGCGGATCGTACCGCCTGTACTACGCGAAAAGTTGTCTTCGACTCCCCTCCGTACAGGTGACGTCGAACTTGATCGTATGCTCGACGCGGCGGTACACAAGATACGCGATCCCAACCCCGTCGTTCGAAGGGAATCGCTTCGCGAACTATGGGATGCGTGGGAGAGGCTAAAAACTTTGGATGGCGTGGGGAAGAAGAAGGGTATCGATCGTCTTCTGAATAGCGCGTCGGGGGCGGGCAATTCTCGTTTTCGGCAGAGGCTGGAACAGGAGGCGACAAATCTTACCCGGATGGGAAATGCGTTCCAAATTCGCCATTCAGAAACCACACAGGAGAAACTCGAATCGACGGAGCATATCGATTACTTGTTCCACAGAATGTTTAGCCTGATTGCGTTGATTCTACGAACCCGGCCATAAAAGCAAGGCGCCGCGACCCCGCGGCTTGCGGCCGGATTTCGGGGAGCGGGGACGGCGCGAGTATCGGTCCTGCGAATGGCGGCGAAAACCGGATGCCGCAAATGTTTGCAGTACGACGCGGGAGCTCCGACGATGTGGCCCCGGGGGCGCTGGAACGCGCGCTTCCGCTGTCTGGCGAGCCGGCGCGGCTATCGATCGGCGAATGGGTCGTGGACGAGGATGGTGTCGCCGCGCTCGGGGCCGGTGGAGAGCAGGGTTACGGGGGCGTCGATTAGCTCCTCGATGCGGCGGACGTAGTTCACCGCCGCGGCGGGGAGCTCGGCGCAGCTTCGGGCGCCGCGGGTGGGGGCGCGCCAGCCTTCGACTGTTTCGTAGATCGGGCGGGCCTGGCGCTGGAGGCGGGGGGAAGCGGGGAGCCGGTCGCGGGATTCGCCGCCCAGGCGGTAGCCGACGCATATTTCGATTGTCTCGAAACCGTCGAGCACGTCGAGCTTGGTGAGCGCCACGCCGTCGATGCCGGCGAGGCGCACGGCTTGGCGCGCGAGCACGGCGTCGAACCACCCGCAGCGGCGTTTGCGGCCCGTCACCGTGCCGAACTCCAGCCCGCGCTCGCCGAGCGCTTGCCCGATCGCATTGGCCTGCTCGGTGGGGAACGGCCCCTCGCCGACGCGGGTGGCGTAGGCTTTCGCGATGCCGAGGACGTAATCTACCGCGCCGGGGCCGATTCCGGCGCCGGCGGCGGCGGCGCCGGCCAGCGTGTTCGACGACGTAACGTAAGGGTAGGTTCCGTGGTCCACATCGAGCATCGCGCCTTGCGCGCCTTCGAAGAGGATGCGCCGTCCGCGCCAGCGCGCGCGGTCGAGCTCGCCGCTCACGTCGGCGGCATAGGGCAAGAGCCGCGGCGCCAGCGCCAGGAGGCCGGCGCAAAGGCGGTCGCGCTCGACGGGCGCGAGGGCCAGGCCGGCGCGCAGCGGGTTGTGGTGCGCCAGCGCCGCGTCAAGGCGTTCCGCCAGCGATTCGCGGTCGGCCAGGTCGCACAGCCTGATAGCGCGGCGGCCCGCCTTGTCTTCGTAGGCGGGGCCGATGCCGCGTCCGGTGGTGCCGATGCGCCCCGCGCCGCGCGCCGCCTCGCGCGCGCGGTCGAGCTCGCCGTGCAACGGCAGGATGAGGCAGGCGTTTTCCGCCACGCGCAGCCGCTCCGGCGTCACCGTCACGCCTTGTTCCGCGAGCGCGTCGATCTCGGCGAGCAGCGCCCAGGGATCGACGACGACGCCGCTGCCGATCATCGACAGTTTGCCGCGCCGCACGACGCCCGATGGCAGCAGGCTGAGGCGGTATGTCTGTCCGTCGATGACCAGCGTGTGGCCGGCGTTGTGGCCGCCCTGGAAGCGCACCACGATGTCGGCGCGGCGCGAGAGCCAATCGACGATCTTGCCTTTGCCTTCGTCTCCCCATTGCGCGCCGACGACCGCGACGTTAGCCATCCTCGTTCGCTCCCCCGCCGTTCAGGCGGCGGACAGCGCCGTCGATCCAGGCGCGGTCGCAGCCGAGCCGCCGCGCTTCGGCGGCGATGTCGGGTTCGGGCATCAGCGCCTGCAGCGCGACCCAGCCGTCGGCGCGCAGCCGCGCCGCGGCGCCGCGCGGCGCATCGACGGGAACGAACACCCGCGGCGGCGGCGCGGCCGGCGGCAGCGCGCGCAGCAGCGCGGGGCCGATGAGCGTAAAGCCCGTGGCCGGCTCGCCGCCGGCGGTGCGGTAGCGCCCGCCGGAGCCGAGTTCGCCGCGCTGGTCGAGCGCGAACAGCGTAAACGATATGCCCGTGTGGTATTCGAATCCCCGGCTTTCGATCGGATCGACGGTGATTGCGAGGCCCGGCGCTCCGGCGGCGACGAGCCGCGCGACGCGGGCGAGCCGCTCCGCCAGCGCGCGCGCGGCCGGCGGCAGTTCGATCTCGGCGAGGCGCGCGAGCCCCGCCTCCGCGGCGCCGGTCGCCGCCAGCAGCCCGTCGAGCGCCGCGGCGGCGGGGCCGCCGATGGCGCGCAGGGCGGCGGTGTCCTTGCGCCGCAGCGCCTCGGCGATCGCCCGCCGCGCGGCGCCGTCCGCGCCGTGGGCGTCGCAAACGGCGGCGGCCAGCGTCGGCGTGCCGATATCGACCGACAGGCCGGTCACGCCGAGGGCCGAGAGGGTTTCCGCGGCGAGCAGGACGACTTCCGCGTCGCCGCGGGCGGCGTCTCCGGCGCCGATGAGTTCCACGCCGATTTGGCGGAATTGGCGCGCGGCGCGAACCTGGCCGCCGCGCGCGCGCAGCGCCTCGCCCGCATAGCACAGCCGCAGCGGCCGCGGCGCGGCCGCCAGCCGCGTATCGGCGATGCGCGCGATTTGCGGCGTGATGTCGGCCCGCAGGCCCAACATGCGCCGCGACGCGGGGTCCATCAGCCGGAATGTTTGGTCGGCGTGGACGGCGCCCACGCCGTCGAGCAGCCCGTCCTCGAACTCGAGCAGCGGCGGTTTGACCCGTTCGTAGCCCCAGGCGGCGAAGCAATCGAGCATGCGGCGCGTCGCCGCTTCCTCGCGGCCGGCTTCGGGCGGCAGCAGGTCGGCGAGGCCGTTCGGCAGCAGCGCCTTGCCGTCGGCGGGGGGCATGGAGGGCGGCGTCGCGCGGGCGCGGGTCAGAAGCGCAGCCGCTTCACCCGCACCACGCCGGGCAGCGCGCGGAGTTCGGCGGCCAGCGCGTCGGATACGGGTTCGTCGACCTCGATCAGCGCCGCCGCCGCCGCGCCGCGCGCGGTGCGGCCGAGGTTGAAGGTCGCGATGTTCACGCCGGCGTCGCCGATGGCCCTGGCGATCAGCCCGATCGTGCCCGGCGTATCGTCGTTGTTGATGTAGATCATGCGCGGGCCGAGCGCGGCGTCCACGCCGATATCGTCGATCGCCGTCAGGCGCGGCTGGTTGCCGAGCAGCGTTCCCGACAGCCGGCGGCTTCCCCGGTCGGTGGCGAGTTCGAGGCGGACCAGCGTTTGATAGTCGCACGGGCCGTCGTAGAGGGTTTCGCTCACCTCGATTTCGCGCGCCTTGGCGAGCGACGGCGCGTTGACCATGTTGACCGTTTCGAGCGCGGGCTTGAGCAGCCCCTGGAGGATCACGGCTGTGAGCGGGCGCGTGTTCAACGTCGCCGCGTGGCCTTCGTAACGCACCGAGACGCCGGAGACGCCGGTGTCCGCGAGCTGGCCGGCGAGGCTTCCCAAGCGGTCAGCCAGGCCCATATAGGGGCGCAGGCGCGGCGCCTCCTCGGTGCTTACCGACGGCATGTTCACCGCGTTGGCGACCGCGCCGGTCAACAGATAGTCCGTCATCTGCGCGGCGATCTGCACGGCGACCTTTTCCTGCGCTTCCGCGGTCGAGGCGCCGAGATGCGGCGTCGCGATCACCCGGTCGAGCGCGAACAGCGGGTTGTCGCGGGCGGGTTCGCGTTCGAACACGTCGAGCGCCGCGCCGGCCACGCGGCCGGCTTCGATCGCCGCCTTGAGGTCGGCCTCGACCACCAGCCCGCCGCGGGCGCAGTTCACCAGCCGCAGGCCGGGCCGGGCTTTCGCCAGCGCCGCCGCGTCGATCATGCCGCGCGTTTCCGCCGTCAGCGGAACATGCAGGCTGACCACGTCGGAGCGCGCCATGAACGCGTCGAAATCCACTTTTTCCACGCCGAGTTCCGCCGCCCGCTCCGCCGACAGATAGGGGTCGTACACGATGACCCGCATGCGCAGGCCTTGCGCGCGCCCGGCGACGATGGCGCCGATATTGCCGCAGCCCGCCAGGCCGAGCGTCTTGCCGGCGAGCTCGATGCCGACGAAACGCGATTTCGCCCATTCGCCCGCGCGCGTCGAGCGGTCGGCCTGCGGGATGCTGCGCGCGAGCGCCATGATCATGGCGATGGCGTGCTCGGCGGTCGTCACCGAGTTGCCGAACGGCGTGTTCATCACAGCCACGCCGCGCGCGGTAGCCGCGGCCACGTCGATGTTATCGACCCCGATGCCGGCGCGGCCAACGACGCGCAGGCTCGGCGCGGCGGCCAGCACGGCTTCCGTCACGCGCGTCGCCGAGCGCACGGCCAACCCGTCGTAGCCGCCGATGCGCGCGATGAGTTCCTCCGGCGCGAGGCCGGGCGCGGCGTCGGCCTCGACGCCGCGCGCGGCGAACGCCGCCGCCGCCTGCGCATTGAGCGCGTCGGCGATCAGGACGCGGGGCGCCGCGCGGCTCACGGGCCCGCGCTCCCGCCGGCCGCGGTTTCCGCCGCCAGCGCGCGCCCCCACGCCCAGTCGAGCCACGGAAACAGCGCCTCGAGGTCGGCGCGCTCGACCGTGGGGCCGGCCCATATGCGCAGGCCCGGCGGCGCGGCGCGGTAGCCGTTTATGTCCAGGGCGGCGTGTTCTTCCGCCAGCAACGCGGCCATGCGCGCGCACGCCGCGCGGCGCCGTTCTTCCGGAAGCGCCGCGAACCGCGGGTCGGCGATCGACAGGCACACCGATGTGGGCGAGCGGAGGGCCGGTTCGGCGCAAAGGAACTCCACCCAATCCGTCCTCGCGACCCATGCGGAGATTGCGTCCATGTTGGCTTCGCAGCGCGCCGCGAGCGCGTCGGCGCCGCCGATCGACTCCGCCCACGCCAGCGCGTCGAGCGCGTCCTCGACGCACAGCATGGAGGGGGTGTTGATTATGCCGCCGCGGAAGATGTTTTCGTTAATCCTGCCGTTGGCCGCGAGGCGGAAGAGTTTGGGCAGCGGACGCGGCGGCGCGAAATTTTCGAGCCGTTCCGCCGCGCGCGGCCCCAAGGCCAGCATCCCGTGCTGCGCCTCGCCGCCCAGCGCCTTCTGCCACGACCACGTTACGACGTCGAGGCGCTCCCACGGCAGCGGCATGGCGAACGCCGCCGAGCTGGCGTCGCATATCGCCAGGCCCTTGCGGTCGGCGGGGATCCAGTCTCCGTCCGCGACGCGGACGCCGGAGGTCGTGCCGTTCCACACGAACACGATGTCGTTTTCCGGCGAGACGCGCGACAGATCGGGCAGCGCGCCATACGGCGCCTTGCGTATGCGCGTTCCGGGGACGCGGAGTTGCTCCGCGATGTCGCGCGCCCATCCGGCGCCGAAACTCTCCCATACGAGGACGTCGACGCCGCGCGGGCCGAGCAGCGACCACAGCGCGGCCTCGAACGCGCCGGTATCGGAGCCGCCCAGGACGCCGAGACGCCAGTCGCCGGGCATGCCGAGCAGCGCCCTGCTGCGCGCGATAATTTCCGCCAGTTTCGCCCGCCCTCCGGCGGCGCGGTGCGAACGGCCGGCAAGCGCGCCGGCAAGCGCCGCCGGCGACCAGCCCGGCCGCTTGGGGCAGGGGCCGGACGAAAAGCGCGGGTTGGCGGGCCGCGCGCGCGGCCTGGGAATGGCGTTCATGCGTTGTCGAATTCGCGGGCGGGAGGCCGGGCGCCTCGGGGGCGCGCCCCGGCGGCGGCCGGGGCTTCTGCCACCGCCTATTCGGCGGCGGCTTGCGCTACCGCGTCGTCCGCCAGCTTGCCCACCAGCTCCTGAAGATTCTCGAAACTGTAGTCGAAGCCGCCGACGCCGCGCGTGAGCGAACGCAGTTCGATGATCAGGTTGGGCATTTCCGCCTGCGGCAGCAGCGCGGTTACGCGGTCCCAGCCCTTCCAGCCCTCGCGTGGCTCGAAACCGAGTATCTGCCCGCGCCGGCCGGACAGAAGCCGCTGGATTTGCGCCGTGAACTCCGACGGCGCATGCACCGAGACGCGGTATATGGGCTCCAGCAGCACCGGCCCGCATTTGGGCATTGCCGCGCCCATCGCGATCCGGCCCGCCGTCTGGAACGCCATCTCGGAACTGTCGACCGCGTGGTATGAGCCGAACACCAGCTCGACGCCGATATCCACGACCGGAAAGCCGAGCGGCCCCTTGCGGCAATACTCCACGACGCCGTTTTCGACCGCCGGGATATATTGCCTCGGCACGACGCCGCCGACGATGGAGTCCTTGAACTCGAAGCCCTCGCCGCGCGGCCTGGGCGCGACGGTAAGGAACACGTCGCCGAACTGCCCGTGCCCGCCCGTCTGCTTCTTGTGACGGCCCTGGACGCGCTCGGCGCGCTTGCGAATCGTCTCCTTGTAGGGGATTTTCGGCAGCTCGGTAACGACCGGCAATTTGAACTTGTTGCGCAGCCGGTCGAGCGCGACGCGGATATGCATTTCGCCCTGGCCGCGCAGCTGGAACTGCCCCACATCGGCGTTCTGCTCGGCGACCAGCGAGCGGTCCTCCTCGAGCAGCTTGCCGAGCGCGTCGGACATTTTCACTTCGTCGTCGCGCTTTTCCGCGTGGATGCCGAACGCATAGACCGGCTTGAGGACCTCCACCGCGAGCGCTTCGGGCGTTTCGGGCGGTTCGCCCGCCGAGGAGAGGAGCATGCCAGTGCGGATTCCCTCCATGCGCCCGAGGGCGACGATATCCCCCGGCCCGGCTTCCGGCGTCTTGGCGGTCGCCTGCCCGAACATGGCGTTGACGCCGCCGACGCGCCTGCCGTTCAGGCTGGCACCGTCCTTCAGCGCGCCGCGCCAGACCCGCGCCAGCGTCAGCTTCCCGCTCGACGCGGTGTTGTAGGTCTTGAGCGCCTGGGCGACCGCGCCGCCCGTATCGGGCACGCCCGCGCGGTCGGCGGTTTGCGCCGCTTCGGGCAGGTCGTGGCGCAGCGCCTTGAGCAGGCGGCGCACGCCGTGCTGCAGCTCCCCCGCGCCCATCATCGCCGGAACGACAAGGCCGTTCTGGAAATCCGTTCGCATCGTGGCGAAGATCTCCGCGTTCGGCGGGACGCGATCCTCCAACAGCGCCTCAAGCAGGTCGTCGTCGTAATCGGCGAGCGACTCGAGCATTTCCGTGCGCGCCGCGTCCTGCAGTTCGGCGACGGATTCGGGCGTGGGAATCGCCTCCGAAGCGGCGTCGGCGCGCCAAGCGTAGGCGCGCTCATGCGCCAGATCCACATAGCCGCTCACCGTTTCGCCGTTCGCAATGGGCAGCTGGCGCGCGATTATCGGTCGTTCGGACTGGCCGCGCAGCGCCGTCAGCGCGGCCTCCGCCGGCCCCGCCGCGCGGTCGAGCTTGTTGAGAAACAACAGGGTGGGGATCTTGCGCGCGTCGAGGAAATGCAGGAGCGGCGCGACGGCGACGGCGCGGTCCGGCGCGGCCTCCGCCACCACCACCGCGGCGTCGGCGCCGACGACCGCGTCGAGCGTTTCCTGCAGAAACTCCAGCGATCCCGGGCAGTCGAGCGCGGTAAAGGTCTCGTCCATGTAGTCGAAGCGGACCGCGCTCACCTCGACGCTCATGCCGCGCGCCCGCGCCTCGGCGGAGCTGTCGGCAACCGTGTTGCCCTCCTTGACCGTGCCCTTGCGCGAAATCGCGCCGGCCGCGAACAGCATGTTTTCGAGAAGGGTTGTCTTGCCGCTCGAAAACGGCCCGACCAGCGCGAAACTGCGCGGCCCCGAAGGTTCCCTGGCGGTCATGGCGGCATCTGCGCGGCCGGCGTGCGTCCGGCCGCCCTCCGTGTGGATTCGGCGTTGCGCGAGCGCCGCGCGGCGGCGGCAGGCAACGGACTTGCGCCAAGCATATCCCGCGCCCCCGCCCCGCGCAACCCCGCCGCCGAAGGCGCGGACTGCCCGGGACCGCGGGCGTCGCCGTCCGCGTCGACGCCCGGCGCCTCCGCATCGTTTTCGACACCAACCTGCGCGTCTCGTATGCCCGCGGGCGCTGGGAGCGCATCCGGCGCCAAGCCGAAAACCGCCCTTGGCTGCGTTACGTCTCCGCCCTCGACGACCGCGTCCGCCCCGACCATTGCCGCTGGCACGGCGTGCTCTTGCGCGTCGGCGACCCGTGGTGGCGCACGCATTTCCCGCCCAACGGCTGGGGCTGCCGCTGCACCGTCGAGCAGCTCTCCGACGACGACCTCGAACGCCGCGGATACGCCCCCTTGCCCGATAACGTCCACCCCGCCGACGAAGGCATGACCCGCCCCTGGCATAACGACCGCACCGGAGAGACGATCCAGGTCCCCGTCGGCATCGACCCCGGCTGGGCGCAAAACGCCGGCCTTGTCGACCCCGTCGCCGGCGCCCGCGCCGTCTTGCGCGGCAAGCTCGCCGCCGCGCCCCCCGCCCAGCGCGCCGCCCTCCTCGACACGTGGGAAGACTACGTGGCCGAGGGCCGCGCGGCCCGCGCCCAAATCGAGCGCGGCATATCCGAAACCCCCGGAACCGTCGAGCACGCCAACGCCTTCCGCGCCGGCCTCCGCGCCATGCTCCGCGAGCGCCGCGCCGCCGGCGAACTCGACGTCGAACGGTTCGGCCCCTTCCGCCCCGCCTCGAAACGTCGACGCGAGAAAGCCGGACCGGGCGCGCCCATCGGCCACCGCGACGATGAGCGCCTCGTCAAGGCCGTCCGCGACGCTGCCAGCTGGTTCCCCCGCTCATGGATCGAGGCCGCCAACAAGGTCCCCCAGCTCTACGCACTCCATACCACCGAACGCGGCTTCTACTCCGACCCGAGCCGAGATAGGCAGTACAAAGGCCGGGTCAAACCGCGCGGCGCCGGCCTGATTGCTGCGGAAACCCACATCAAGCCGACCGTCCTGCACGAGTTCGTCCACCATCTCCAGTACGCCATGCCCGGCCTCGACGCTCGATTCCAGGCACTCCACCGCGCCCGAACCGCCGGCGACAAGGTCGAGATCATATACCCCGATCTCCCCGCAGAGCGCGGACGCCCGGACAAATACGTCGAACGATACGCGGGGCGCGAATACAGCGGCAGCGCGCTCGAAGTCATGACCATGACCTACGAGCTGCTCCTCGCCGCCTACCCGCATGCCCTCCCGGACGGGCCATCGCGCTACCTGCGCCTGCTGCACGACGACCCGGAGTTGGCCGCCCTCGCCATCGGCCTCCTGATGCGATACGATCCCGGCCCATGACCATCCACCGCATCGAGGCCCCCGACTGGCAAGCCGGCCACGAGCTCCGCGCCATCGTCTGGAACGACGAGACAGGCGAGGCGACCGGCAACCACTCATACGTGCCCACACTCGCCAGGGCGCTGGCCGACCCCATGCCGATCACTAACATCGGCGACTCCCGGCCCAACTTCCGCCTCGAAGACCCCGCCCACAACCCCGCCGACTTCCTCAGACTGATCCACTTCTTCGGGAACCTCGGCGTCCCCTACCCCGAGCGCATCCGGCTCCCCGAGTCCCTCCGCGGCGTCGAACAGACCCCGCCCCTGCCCGACGACACCCCGCCCGGCGCCGTCAACTGAGCGCCCTCGCGGCGCCCCCCTTGCAGCCCCTTTGCCCCGCCCGTGCAGCCCCCCTGCACGGGCCGTTCTTTACCCCCCTGAGGCCCCCCTCGCCCCCCTCTCGGCCCCCCGTTTGCCCTGGACTTATGGCCGCGCCCCCACCGCGCCCGACACCCTCGAACGCGCCGAATTTTTCCCGCCTTTTCCCACTTTTTCCCGCCCTTTCCCGCCTCCCCCGACTTCTGACCGCCTACAGCCCGCCGCAAACGTGCGGGCGAGACGCCCGCGCACCCGGGAAGTCCGCGCCTTCGGCGCGCGCGCGGCGGCGTCAGATGGCGTCGGCTGCGGCGCGCCACAGGGCGCGGGCCTGGGCGGTTTCCGCGGCGTCGTGGACGCGGACGGCCTGGGCGCCGCGATCCCAGGCCGCCTGGGCCAGGGCCAGGGAGCCGGGGAGGCGGGAGTCGGCGGACGCGGCGGCGGGGCCGGCGATGCGCGCGATGCTGCTCTTGCGCGACGCGCCCAGCAGAAGCGGGCAGCCCAAGCCGTGGAACAGCGCGAGCCCGGAGACCAAGCTCATATTGTGGGCAGGAGTCTTGCCGAAACCGAAACCGGGGTCGAGAACCAGGCGCCCGCGCGCGATGCCGGCGGCTTCGCAGGCGGCGGCGCGGCGCTCGAGATAGTCGTACACATCGAGCGCAACGTCGTCGTAGCGCGGGTCGTTCTGCATGACGCGCGGGTCTCCGGCGCTGTGCATCAGCACGACACGGCAGGAAGACGCGGCGACCGCGGCAAGGCTCTCCGGGTCGTGGGTCAGGGCGCTGACGTCGTTGACCATGACGGCTCCAGCGGCGAGCGCAGCGCGCATGGTCGAGGCGTTGCGGGTATCGATCGATACGGCAACGCCGGCTTCGGCAAGCGCGGACACCGCCGGCAACACGCGCGCGCGTTCGGCCTCCGGGTCCAGGGGCTCGGCGCCGGGGCGGGTGGATTCGCCGCCGACGTCGATAATCGCGGCGCCGGCTTCGGCCAGCGCCAACCCGCGCGCCGCGGCGGCCCCGGGCGCGGCATGGCGGCCCCCGTCGTAGAAACTGTCGGGCGTGGCGTTGACGACGCCCATAATGGCGGGCGCGTCCGGCGCGGCGCCGGGCAGCGGGGCGCGGGGTGCGGCGAGGCGGTTCAGGACCGCGTCGAGATGCGGGTCGGCGGCGGCGCGTTCGCGCAGCTCGGGGACCGCGGTCCAATGCGCCTCGCGCCCGCCGCCGGCGCGCCGAATTTCGAGGCAGGCGGCGAAGGCGAACAGGCCGCCGGCGAGGGGCAAGGCGGCGTCGCGCGCAAGAGCGGCCTTGGCGGCCGGCCCGCGCAGCAATGCGACGGGTTGGAGCCGGGTGCGGGTCACGCGGCCGCGCCGGCAGGGCGCCGGCGTTCCCGACCGGCGTCAGCCTTCTTGCGGGCTGGGTTCGGGGGCGGCGTCGCCGGGCGGCGGGGCGGCGGGGGCGCTGGCCGGAACCGAGCCGCGGCCGCCGCCCGGCCCGGGCTCGGCGTCCTCGGGGCGGAAGACGGGCTCGCCGCGCAGCAGCGCGTCGATCTCCTCGCCCGAGAGCGTTTCGTATTCCAGCAGCGCTTCGGCCACCTTGTGCAGGTCGTCCTCGTGCTTGCGCAGCACGTCGCGCGCGCGGGTTTCCGCCTCGTCGATCAGTTTGCGTATTTCCTCGTCGATGGTCTTGGCGGTGGCGCCGGATACGAGCTGCTGGCGGGCGACCGAATGGCCGAGGAAGACTTCGTCCTGGTTGTCGCCGTAGCGCAGCGGGCCGAGGGCGGCGCTCATGCCCCATTCGGTGACCATGCGCCGGGCCATGCTCGTCGCCTGCTGGATGTCAGAGCTCGCGCCGTTGGTGACGTTGTCGGCGCCGAAGATCAGCTCCTCGGCGACGCGGCCGCCGAACATGCGGGCCAGCAGCGCCTTGAGTTCGCGTATCGTGTGGCTGTAGCGGTCGCGCTCGGGCAGGTTCATGGTGACGCCCAGGGCGCGTCCGCGCGGGATGATGGTCACCTTGTGCAGGGGGTCGTTGCCGGGCACGAAGAGGCCGACGAGCGCGTGGCCGGCTTCGTGGTAGGCGGTGAGCTTGCGCTCGCTTTCGGTCATGACCATGGAGCGCCGTTCGGCGCCCATCATCACCTTGTCCTTGGCCTCTTCGAACTCGGCCATGGTGACGACGCGCTTGGACTTGCGCGCGGCGAGCAGCGCGGCCTCGTTGACCAGGTTGGCGAGGTCGGCGCCGGAGAACCCCGGCGTGCCGCGGGCGATGACGCGCGGCTTGACGTCGGGGGCCAGCGGCACCTTGCGCATATGCACTTCGAGGATTTTCTCGCGCCCCACAATGTCGGGGTTCGGGACCACGACCTGGCGGTCGAAGCGCCCGGGCCGAAGCAGGGCGGGGTCGAGCACGTCCGGCCGGTTGGTGGCGGCGATGAGGATCACGCCTTCGGTGGTGTCGAACCCGTCCATTTCCACGAGCAGCTGGTTCAGGGTCTGCTCGCGTTCGTCGTTGCCGCCGCCGAGGCCGGCGCCGCGGTGGCGCCCGACCGCGTCGATTTCGTCGATGAAAACGATGCACGGCGCGTTCTTGCGGCCCTGTTCGAACATGTCGCGCACGCGGCTGGCGCCCACGCCGACGAACATCTCGACGAAATCGGAGCCCGATATGGTGAAGAAGGGGGCGTTGGCCTCCCCCGCTATGGCGCGCGCCAGCAGGGTCTTGCCCGTTCCCGGCGGGCCGACCAGCAGCACGCCCTTGGGGATGCGCCCGCCCAGGCGCTGGAACTTGCCGGGGTCGCGCAGGAAATCCACGATCTCCTGGAGTTCTTCCTTGGCCTCGTCGATGCCGGCGACGTTCTCGAACGTCACGCGCCCCTGCTTCTCGGTGAGCAGGCGCGCGCGCGACTTGCCGAAGCCCATCGCCTTGCCGCCCGAACCCTGCATCTGCCGCATGAAGAAAATCCACACGGCGATGATGAGGATCATCGGCAACCAGTTAAGCAGTATGGCGAATATGGGCGATACGCCGTCGCGGTCGGGCTTCGCCGAGATCGCGACATTGTGAGCGCGCAGCGTATCGATCATCGCCGGATCGTCGGGCGTGTAGGTTGAGAATGTGCGCCCGCCGACCAGGTGCCCGGTGACGTTGCGCCCCTCGATGACGACGTCGCGCACCTGCCCATCCTCGACCTGCGACATGAACTCCGTATAGGTCACGTTGCGCGAGGCGCGCGACGCCGTGTCGGCGCTGAACATCTTGAACAGCGTGACCAGCAGCAGGACGATGATGACCCAGAGGGCGATATTGCGACCGAAATTGTTCAAAACGGCAAATACCTCGCGGGACGGCGGCGCGCAGGCGCGCATCTTAACATGCTTCGGGCGGCGGCGCGAAACCGGGCCCGGCAAGCGGGCGGCGCGGGCGGAACGCCGCCGCGAAGGGCGCTTCCGCCCCCCGCGCCGGACCTTGCGCGCAACCTTGAATGTAGGGGAAGACCGGCGGCCCGTCAAGGCCGCGCAGAACGGGAAGGCCCGGACGCAGCAACGGCGGGGCGCGCAAGTCCGGCGCGGCGCGGCGCAGCGCGGCCCAGGCGCGGTCGTCGAGGCGGACGACGCTCCAGGGCGGCGCGCAGGGCGGCGGGGCGCGCAGCGCGACCGCGAAGCGCCCGTCCCAATGCGCTTCTTCGCCCGCCGCGAGCGGCAGCGGCGGGATGGCGGCGACCTCGCGGGCGATGCAAAGCGCGCCGCCGCGCGCGGCGATTCGGCAGCCGCCCAAGGTCAGCGCCCGGGCGCCGGCGCGCAGGGCGGCGAGCGCCCGCGCCGCGCGCGGCCCGCGCGGCGGCCAGCGGCGGCCGCCGATGCACGAGACGGTTTGCGCCAGCGCGGCGAGAGCGACGGCCTCCGGCGCGGCGGCGAGCGCGGCGCGCTCGATGCGCGCCGCGCCGCGCGGGTCGAGCCGCGCGGCGCCGGCGAGCAGCCGCGCGACCCGCGCCTCCAGCGCCGCGCGCCGGAGGCCCGCGCGGCGGGCGGCGGCGGCGAGCGCCGGCGCGGCGCCCGAACGCGCGAGCGCGCGGCGCGCGGCGGCCCGCGGCTGCGCCGGGTCGTCGTTCGACGGGTCCTCGGTCCATGCGTGGCCG
This sequence comes from Alphaproteobacteria bacterium, assembly GCA_965201115.1. Lineage (GTDB taxonomy): Bacteria > Pseudomonadota > Alphaproteobacteria > UBA7887 > UBA7887 > JANQOH01. Next base: position 1,722,428 of record OZ241745.1, on the reverse strand, counting down.
CGGCGGATCAGCGTCGCGCGCAGCCGCGCGGGCGCGATCGGCAGCAGCGGGCGCAGGATGCGCACGCCGTCGCGCTCCGCGACCGCGGCCATGCCCGCGAGGCCGGCGGGGCCGCTCCCCGCCGCGCGGCGGATGACCGCGGTTTCCGCCTGGTCGCCGGCGTGGTGGCCGACGAGCAGGTGCAGGACGCCGCTTTCGCGGCAGGCGGCGGTCAGCAGGGCGTAGCGCGCCTCGCGGGCGGCGGCCTGGACGCCGCGGCGGGGTTTCGGCCCGGTCCAGCGCAGGATGCGCGCCGCCATGCCGAAACGGCGCAGGCCGGCGGCGGCGGCCGCGGCTTCGCGCGCCGATTCGGGGCGCAGGCCGTGATCGACGACGAGACCGGCGGCCGCGCCGCCGCGCGCGCGCGCCCAGCGCGCGGCGAGCCACGCGAGGCACAGGCTGTCGGCGCCGCCGGAAACCGCCACGGCCAGCTCCGGGGCGGTTTCGAACGGCGCGAACGGCGCCATGAGGCTGGCGAAATCGCGGTCGTCGAGCGGCGCGGCGCCGTTCAACGGCAGCCGGCGCGGGCGCTCTCCGTCGTCATCCGGTCGCGCAGCATGGCCGGGGCGTCCGGGTGGTCGTCGCGCAGTTTCGAGAATGTCAGGCAGGCGTCCTCGGCCTTGCCGAGCGCGACGAACGCCATGCCGAGCTTCAGCAGGTTGTCGGGCGCCTTCGCGCCGTCGGGGAAGGCGCGGTAGCCCCGCGCGAAAGCGATTGCGGCGCGCTCGAATTCGCGGCGCGCGTAATGCGTCTCGCCGAGCCAGTAGGAGGCGTTTCCGGCCAGGGCGTGGTCCGGGTAGCGGTCGAGAAAGGCGCGCAGGGCGGCCTCGGCGCCGGCGTAATCGGCGCGCTTCAGCAGCTCGTAGGCGCTGTCGTAGGCGGTTTGCGGATCGACCGCGGCGACCTCGGGGATCGCGGCCTCCGCGGTTTCGGCGGGTTCCGCGGTCCCGGCGGGGGCCGGCGCGGCGGGTTCGGGCCCGGGGGCCGACGCGGGCGGCTCCGCCGGGGGCGCCGTCGAGGGCGCGGGGGCGGCGGGCCCGGGCCCGGTCTGCGCCGCCGGCGGCGCGCCGCGGCCGGCCTCCAGCGCCGCAACGCGCTCCTCGAGATCGCGCACCGAGAGCGCCAGCGTTTCGCCGAGGCGGCGCACCGCGAACTCGGCGCGTTCGATGCGGTCGGTAAGCCGCCGCAGCTGGTCCTCGGTCTCGGCGAGACGGGTCTCGCGCCCCGCCGCGGCGGCGCCGGGACGCTGCCCGCGCAGCGTTTCGATCTCGCGTTCGAGGCGGTCCATGCGGTCGAGCAGCGCGCCGAACGCCGGGTCCTGCTGCGCCGGGGCGGGCGCGGCGGCGGCGCACGCCGCCAGCGCGAGCGCGCCCGCGAGGCGGCGCGCGCCGCGCGCCCCGCGTATCGAGCGCTTCGAACGCCTCGCCGATGGCATCGTCCGCTTCCTTCGCGCTCCGCGCCGCCGGCCGCTAGTTGAAGGTGGTGATCGCCACGCGGTTCTGCGCCCAGGCGGCCTTTGTGTGACCGAGCACGATGGGCCGCTCCTTGCCGTAGGAAATGGTGGAGATACGCGCCGCGTCGATGCCTTCCTGGACGAGATAGTTCTTGGCGGCGGCGGCGCGGCGCTCGCCGAGGGCGAGGTTGTATTCGCGCGTGCCGCGTTCGTCGCAATGGCCGGCGATGGTGACGGTCATGCCCGGTTGGGCGCGCAGCAGGTCGGCCTGGCGGCGCAGTGTCTCCTGGCCGTCGGCGCGGATGTTGTGACGGTCGAAGTCGAAGAACACGCGGTCGCCGACATCCACCAGTTTTTCGCCGGGCGTGCGGGCGTCGGGAACCGCGATGGGCGCGACGACCGCGCCGCCGTCTCCCGCGCCGCCGGCGATAGCGCCCTCGCCGGCGGCGCCGGCGGCCGCGCCGGTTCCGGCTCCGGCCGCGCCGCCGCCGCCGTCCGGCGGGGCGATCTGGCAGGCGGCGGCGAACAGAAGGGCAGCCGCCAGGACCGCCGGTTTCAACAGTATTTGCATGGACAGTGTCTCCTCGGGACGATGAACGCTCCGCCGGGGGCCGCGCGCGGCGGCCGCGAATCGGAAGCGCGAGCATAAGCGAACGAAACGGACGTTTCAAGACGCGGATACCGGCGGGGCGCCGGCGCCGCCGGGGATATGCGCACGGTCGTCACCGCGGGTTCAGGGGCGACCACGCGGGGTCGGAAGCGTCGGTGGGGGTGGGGATTTCGCGCTCGTTGCGGCCGGTAACGTCGATGGAATACAGGCGCACGCGGTCGCCGCGCCCGCCCTCCCCGGCGGGGAAGTTGCGGTAATACATCAGCACGCGGCCGTTGGGAGCCCAAGTGGGCCCCTCGACCAGGAAGCCTTGCGCGAGCAGGCGCTCGTCCTCGCCCTCCGGGCGCATGACGCCGATATAGAATGCGCCGCCGCGGGATTTGGTAAAGGCGATCCAGTCTCCGCGCGGCGACCATACGGGGGTTGCGTAGCGGCCCTCGCCGAAACTGATGCGCAGCGCCTCGCCGCTTCCATCGACATTCATCGTATAGATTTGCTGGCCGCCCGAGCGGTCGGATTCGAAGGCGATGCGCCGGCCGTCGGGCGCGTAGCTCGGCCCGGTGTCGATCGCCGGGTGGTCCGTGAGGCGCGTCTGCGCGCGGTTGCGCAGGTCCAGTTCGTAGATTTCCGCGTTGCCGTCGAACGAGACCGACATCGCCATTTTTTCGCCGTCGGGCGAGAAGCGCGGCGCGATCGACATGTTGCCCTGGAAGTCGCCCAGTATCTCCTCGCGCCCGGTGTCGATGTGGCGCAGATAGACCCGCGGCCGCCCCTCCATGTACGACAGATAGGCGATCTCGTGGAGCGTCGGCGAGAAGCGCGGCGTGAGCACCAGGTGGCCGCCGTCGGTGAGGTAGCGGACGTTAGCGCCGTCCTGATCCATGATCGCGAGGCGCTTGACGCGGGCGTCGTGCGGGCCGGTCTCGGCGATATAGACGACGCGCGTGTCGAAGTAGCCCTCCTCGCCGGTAACGCGGCGGTAGATTTCGTCGGCGGCGAGATGGGCGAGGCGGCGCCATTTCTCGCGCGGGGCGCGCAGGTTGAATCCGATCATGTGGCGTTCGGAGAGCACGTCCCAAAGGCGGAATTCGACCGTCGCGGCGCCGGCTTCGCCGAGCGCGACGCGCCCCGCCACCAGCGCCTGGGCTTCGGTCGTACGCCAAGCGTCGAAGCGCGGCCGCGCGACCGCCGGGTCGGCGTCGGGCTCCAGCGGCATGCCTGCGGCGGCGAGCGGGAGGAACAGCCCCGAACTCGCGAGGTCGTTCGCGGCCACCGCGGCGATGTCGGCGCCCAAGCCGGCGGCGCCGGGCGTTGCGGCGAAAAACGGCGGGACGGCGATCGGCAGGGGCTCGATATGTCCCGACGTGATATCGATCTCGAGTTGCCCGAGCGCGGGCGCGGGCGCGGCGAACGGCGCCGGCGCGGCGAGCGCCATGCACAGAGCGAACCTGCGCGCCGAAGCGGCGAATCGTGTCATCGGCCGAACATGTCCCTGAGATTGAAGCGGAGCGTGATGTCGCGCCAGAGCGCATGGTTGTGCGGCGACAGGCCCTGGATGGGCGCGGCGCGCCGGACGGCGCGCACGGCGCTCTCTGCCATCGTCCGGTAAAACGAATCGGCGCTCATGCGCGTCTGTTCGATAACGCTGACCGCGCGCACGGCTCCGTCTTCGGCGAGTTGCAGGCGCAGCGTGACGACCATCTCGTGGGCGTCCTCGGCGCCGGCGGGCACCGCCCATTGGCGCTGGATCTGCGCCCTGATGGAGTCGATCTCGGTCATGCCGAGCCGTTCGTCCGGGCGGTAGGGTTCGGGCGTTCGCGCTTGCGCCAGCAGGCGGTCGATGGGGTCCGCCGGGGCGGGGGCGGGCGTGTCCGCCGCGGGCGCCGCTTCCGGCTCCGCCGCCTCGTCCTCCTGGTCGCGCTGTGCGAGAGCGGTCTCCAGATCGTCGATTTGCTCCAAGGCGCGCTCGAAATCGCGGCGCGGCGGCGCGGGCGCCGGTTCCGGCCGGGGCTCGGCCCGGCGTTGCGGTTGCGGCGGGCGGGGCTTGCGTTTCGGCGCCGTCACGCCGTCGGGGAGGCGCGCCTCCGGCCGCGCGGCGGGGAGGGGCGGCAGCGGCGCGGGCGCCGGGGCGGCGGCGGACGGCTCCGGAGGCGCCGCCGGCGCGGGCGCCGGGCGCGCGGGCGCGGGCGGCGGAGGAGGGGGAGGCTTCGCCGCGGGCGGCGGCGGGGCCAGGGCGGCCATCCGCGCGGGCGGTTCGGGCGCGGCCTCCGGCGCCGGCGGCGGCGGCTCCAGCGGCGCCGGCGGCGTTTCCGACGCCGCGTCGGGCAGGTTGCGGCGCTCCGCAACCGGCGCCAGCGCGACGACAACGACCGCCTCCGTCGGCTGCGGGTCGTCGAACAACGACGGCAGACCGGTCCACGCGAGGACGATCGCCGCCGTGTGGCCCATCGCCGATTTGACCGCCGCGCCGAGCATCGCGCCTCAGCCCTCCGGCTCCGCCGGCGCCAGTTCGGTGACGAGGCCGACCTCGGCGAAGCCGCTGGCGCCGAGCGCGCCCACCACTTCCATGACGCGCCCATAGGCGATGGTCTTGTCGCCGCGCACGAAGACGCGCGCGTCGGCGCGCCCCGCCGTCGCCGCGCGCAGGCGGGGAATCAGCTCGTCGAACGGAACCTCGGCGTCCTGGAGATAGACCGCGCCGTCGGCGGCGACCGTGACGGTCAGCGGCTCGTCGCCGGTGGGCAGCGCGTCGGCGGCGCTCTCGGGCAGATCGACCTCGATGCCCGCCGTCAGCAGCGGCGCGGTGACCATGAAGACCACCAGCAGCACCAGCATCACGTCGACGAACGGCGTGACGTTGATCTCCGCCATGGGGCGGAAGCGGCGTCCGCGGGCGGCGGCTTCGGGGCGCGCCATCATCGGGCGTATTCCGCCATTTGGCGCGAGAGCAGCGCGCTGAACTCGTCGGCGAAGGTTTCGAGCCGCCCGGCATAGCGGTTGAGGTCGTTGGACAGGCGGTTATAGGCGATCACGGCGGGGATGGCGGCGACAAGCCCGAGCGCGGTGGCGAGCAGCGCCTCGGCGATCCCCGGCGCCACGACCGCGAGCGAGGTGTTCTTGGTCGCCGCGATCGACTGGAAACTGTTCATGATGCCCCACACCGTGCCGAACAACCCGACGAACGGCGCCGTGGAGCCCACCGAGGCGAGGAACCCGAGATGGCGCTCAAGATCTTCGGTGGCGCGCTGCACGGCGACGGCCATGACGCGGTCGATGCGCGTCTCGAGGCCGCCGCGGTCGCGGTCGTCGAGCGGGGCCGCGGCGTGCGCGCTGGCCAGCGTCCATTCGCGCATGGCGACGGCGAACACGGTGGCGAGGGGATGGTTGGGCGCGTCGCCGACGCGGTCGTACAGGTCCTTGAGCGAGCCGCCCGACCAGAACTCGTCCTCGAACGCCCGCGCCCGGGCGGCGAGGCGGCGGAACTGGCGCGTTTTGTCGAGAATGATCGCCCAGCTCCACACGGACGCGAGCACGAGCGCCGCCATCACCAGCTTGACGATCGGGTCGGCCTGGCCGACCAGGCTCCAGATCGAGAGATCGGCGTTCACGGCCGCCCCGCTTCCGCGCCTTCAGGAGCGCCCGCGCGCCGGGGCGCGCAACGCGGCGGGCCAGCGCGCGGGCCGGCCGCCGGCGCGGAGGCATACGAGGCGCAGATCGAGGCGCGCAAGCAGCAGATCGCCGCGGCGGATCTCCTGCGCCATCTCCGCCGTGGCGGCGCGCATCCGCGCCGGCCAGCTATGCACTTCCAGCGCGTCGTCGAGCCGCGCCGGCGCGCGGTACGAGATCGCAAGGTCGCGCACGGCGATATACAGCCCGGTTTCGGCGCGCATCCGGCGCTGGTCGATGCCGCGCGCGCGGAGCATTTCGGTCCGCGCGCGCTCGGCGAAATCCAGGTAGGCGGCGTGATAGACGACTCCGGTCGCATCGGTGTCCTCGTAATAGACCCTGACGGGCCAGCGGTGGGGCGCGGCGGCGCGGTCATCGGCTTCGCTCACGACGCTTCCGCCGCGGCTTCGGCGCCGAGCAGCTCCAGCTGGCGGCGGCGGTCGGGCGGCGCGCGCAGGCCGATCCGGTCCCACGCGGACTCGGTGAGCAGGCGGCCGCGCGGCGTGCGCTGAATGAAACCCTGCTGGAGCAGGAAGGGCTCCACCACGTCCTCCAGCGTATCGCGTTCTTCCGACAGCGCGGCGGACAGCGTTTCGACGCCCACCGGGCCGCCGCCGTAGTTGCGTCCGATACAGGCGAGATAGCGGCGGTCCATCGAATCGAGGCCGCGATCGTCCACCTCGAGCCGCCGGAGCGCGGAATCGGCGGCCTCGGCGTCTATCGGGTCGGCGCCGGCGACGGCGGCGAAATCGCGCACGCGGCGGAGCAGCCTGCCGGCGACGCGTGGCGTGCCGCGGGCGCGGCGGGCGATCTCCCGCGCGCCGTCGTCGGTCAGCGCCACGCCGAGCACGCGCGCCCCGCGCCGCGCAACCTGCTCCAGCTCCCCGGTCGAATAGAAGCGCAGGCGCAGCGGTATGCCGAAGCGATCGCGCAGCGGCGTGCCGACGAGGCCCGAACGCGTCGTCGCGCCGATCAGCGTGAACGCTGCGAGATCGATGCGCACCGAACGCGCCCCCGGCCCCTCGCCGATAATCAGGTCGAGCTGGAAATCCTCCATCGCGGGATATAGGATTTCCTCGACCTGCGGGTTGAGGCGGTGGATTTCGTCGATGAACAGCACGTCGCGCGGCTGAAGGTCGGTCAGCAGCGCCGCGAGATCGCCGGGCCGCGCGACCACCGGCCCGGACGTTCCGCGAAAGCCCGTTCCGAGTTCCCGCGCGACGATTTGCGCCAGCGTGGTCTTGCCCAGGCCGGGCGGGCCGTAGAACAGCACGTGGTCGAGAGGCTCCGCGCGGCGGCGCGCCGCCTCGATGAACACGGCGAGGTTTTCCACGACCTCGCGCTGGCCGACGAAAGCGGCGAGGGTTTGCGGCCGCGCGCGGTCGTCGGCGTCGTCCGGCGCGGCGGGGCGCGGATCCACCAGCCGTTCCTCCGCGCCGTTCGCGCTCACGGCGCCGCGAGCTCCCTGAGGCCGCGGCGGATCAGGCCCTCGAGCGACGCGCCGTCGGCGGCGCCGGCGCGCGCGACCGCGGCGTGGGCCTCGGCGCGGCCGTAACCGAGATTGACGAGCGCGGATACGGCCTCGGCGGCCGGACCGGCGCCCGCCGGCGCGGCGGCGGCGCGGCGCGGCGCGGGCGGCGCGCCCCCGCCGGCCTCCGCACGGTCCTTGAGTTCCGCCAGGATGCGCCCGGCGGCCTTCGGCCCGATGCCCGGGACGCCGCGCAGCGCGGCGCGGTCCTGCGCGGCGATAACGGCGGCGAGTTCGCCGGGCGGCAGCGCCGACAACACGCCGAGCGCGGTGCGCGCGCCCACCCCCTGCACCTTTACCAGCAGGCGGAACCACTCGCGCTCCGCCGGGCCGGAAAAGCCGTAGAGGAGGATGCGGTCGTCGCGCACGTAGGTTTCGACGAACAATTCGGCGGGCTCGCCCACCGGCGGCATGGCGCCGAGAGTGCGCGACGAGCAGAACGCCGCGTAACCCACGCCGCCGACGTCGATGACGGCGCTCTCGGCGTCGGCGGCGGCGAGGCGTCCGCTGAGCGAGGCGATCATGCGCCGGCCCCCGCGGCCGCCGTGCGCCGCGCCGTGGAGACGCGGTGCGCGTGGCAGATCGCCACCGCCAGCGCGTCGGCGGCGTCGGCGCTGTCGGGCCGGCAGCCCGGCAGCAGGCGGCGGACCATGAAGCCGATTTGCGCCTTGTCGGCGCGGCCCGTTCCGGCGACGGCCTTCTTGATCGTCAGATTGTGATACTCGGCCACCGGCAGGCCGGCGCGCGCGGGGGCGAGCAGCGCGACGCCGCGCGCCAAGCCGAGCCGCAGCGCGGAATGCGGGTTGCGGTTGACGAAGGTCTCCTCGACCGCCGCGCTTTCCGGGCGCCATGTTTCGATAACCCGCGCAAGCGCGTCGTAGAGCCGCGCGAGGCGCTCCGCCAGCGCGTCGCCGGGGGCGGCGCCCGCCGTTCCGCAGGCGACGAACGCGAGCCGCGAATCGGCGCTTTCGACCACCCCCCAGCCGGTGCGCACCAGGCCGGGGTCGAGACCGAGAAGGCGCATCCGCCTCATCCGCCCCCGAGCTTGCGCAGCACGGCGTCGGGCGCGTCGAAATTGGCCGACACCGATTGCACGTCGTCGTTTTCCTCGAGGGCGCCGATCATCTTGAACAGCGCGGCGGCGCGGTCCTCGTCGATGGGTACGGTGCTGGACGGCGTCCATTCGAGGCCGGCGCCGGAGGGCTCCCCGAAACGCGCCGCCAGCGCCTCGCGCACTTCGTGCAGCGCCGCCGGCGCGCAACGTATCTCGTGGCCGTCGCCGGTGCTTTCCACGTCGTCGGCGCCGGCCTCGGCCGCGGCCTCGAACACGGCGTCGGCTTCCGCCGCTTCGGGCGGATAGCGAACCACGCCGAGATGGTCGAACATGAAGACGACGCTGCCCGTTTCGGCCAGGCTGCCGGCGTACTTCGAGAACGCGGCGCGCACTTCGGCGGCGGTGCGGTTGCGGTTGTCGGTCAGCGCCTCGACGATGATCGCGACCCCGCCGGGGCCGTATCCCTCGTAGCGCATTTCCGCGTAGTCGGAGCCGTCGCCCCCGCCGGCGCCCTTGCGAATCGCGCGTTCGATGTTGTCCTTGGGCATATTGGCGGCGCGGGCCGCGGCGACCGCGGTGCGCAGCCGCGGGTTCATCGCCGGGTCCGGCGCGCCCTCGCGGGCGGCGACGGTTATCTCGCGCGCAAGACGCGCGAATTGCCGGGCGCGCTTCGCGTCCTGCGCGCCCTTGCGATACATGATGTTCTTGAACTGCGAATGGCCCGCCATGCGCCCGCCTCCGCCGCCGCGCCGGACGCGCCCGGCCGGCGGCAATCGATTCCATGCCTGTTGACAGTCTATTGTGGCAAGATTTTGTCATCAACCGTGAAGATCGGCGCCGCCGCGCCGGAGAGCGCGGGCGGGCGCGCTACCCGCCGCCGCGCGGTTCGAGCCGCCCGCCGCGCATGACCTGCCGCGCCGCGCGCGCGAGGCCGGTCGCGGGGTCGGTCTCCACGAACACGGCGCACAGCGTTCCAGCCCCGTCCGACGGCGCAATGCGTCCGACCGGCATCTTTGTGCGGAACTTCTGTATCCACATGGCCTTGTCGCCGCCGATCACCGAATCGTAGTCGCCGCACATGCCCGCGTCGGTCTGAAACGCCGTGCCGCCGGGCAGTATCTGCGTGTCGCTGGTGGGCACATGGGTGTGCGAACCGGCGACCAGGCTCGCGCGCCCATCGACGAAATGCGCGATCGCCTGTTTCTCGCTGGCGCTTTCGCCATGGACGTCGATCACGATCGCGGCGACGTCCTCGCCGAGCGCATGCGTTTCCAGCAGTTCCCCGATCGCCGCGAAGGGGTCGTCGAGCGGGTCCATGAACAACCGGCCCATGACGTTGACGACAAGCGCGCGTCCGCCGTTTTGCGCCTCGAACGCGCCGAAGCCGAAGCCGGGCGTGGTGGCGCGCGGATAATTGATCGGGCGCAACAGGCGCGGTTCGCGCGGCAGCAGGGTGAGCACTTCGCGCTGGTCCCACGCATGGTTGCCGGTGGTGATCGCATCGACGCCCGAGTCGAACAGTTCGCCGGCGGTCTTTTCGGTGATCCCGAAACCGCCGGCGGCGTTTTCGCCGTTGGCGATCGCCAGGTCGATCTCGAGCTCGCGCCGCAGGTCCGGCAGATGGGCGGCGATGGCGCGGCGCCCGGCGCGGCCCATTACATCGCCGCAAAACAGCAGGTTCACGGGGCGCCGCCGCCGTTGCAGCGCCGCGCGCCGCGTTCGGTGGCGAGCCAGTCGAGCGGGCGGTCGTGCGGCCCGCGCGGCGCGGCGGCGCATATCTGATCGTGGAACGCAACGCCGATCGCCAGCGCGCCCTCGAGCCCCGCCAGCGTACGGTCGTAATAGCCGCCGCCGTAGCCCAAGCGGAAACCGCGCAAATCCGCCGCCAGAAGCGGAACCAGCAAGACTGCGGGAACGCGCTCCGGCGCCGAGGCCGGCGGCTCCGACGTACCGAACGGCCCCGGCGCCAGCGCCGCGCCCGCGGCCCACGCGCGGAAGGCCAGCGGAAGCCCCCGCCCGACGACGGCCGGCAGGCACAACGGATGGCCGCGGGCCGCCAGCGCGCGCATCAGCGGGCGCGGATCGGCCTCGTCGGCGAACGGCCAATAGCCCGCGACGACGCAACCGGAAGGGACGGGAATGCGGGCCAGGACGTGGGCCGCCAGCGCCGCGCCGGCGCCGGGCGACGGGGGGCGCGCCTTGCGCGCGGCGCGGCATCGCGCGCGCAAGACGCCTTTTCCCGCCGCAAGCGCCGCCGCGCCGCCCGCGCTTGCGGCGGAAACATGGGCGGGACCGCCTCGACCGTCAGCGCACTGCGCCACTGTGGCCTGCATGTGCAGGTGGGCGCCGTGTGACGGCGGCTCGCCGCCGCCAGTGACAGCTCCCGAGTGGTCGCCATTGGCCCAGGGGCATGAACGTCTCGACGCGCCGCGCAGAACCCGCCCGCGCCATGATTACAGCTTTTCCAGGTTCGCGGCAACCGTCTCGAGGCGCGCGGCCATCCAGTCGAGAGCGTGCGCGGTTTCCTCGCGCCCGGCGGCGTCGGCGGTCCCGGCGCGCGCCGCCGGCGCGGAGGCGTCGAGGCGGTCGCGGGTGTCGGCGAGTTCGTCGGCGATGGTCAGCCCCGCCAATACGAGCAGGTGCGAATCCGTGACCGCCGGCCCGGCGGCGACGCGCGCCGACAACCGGCGCACGACCGAATCGAGATAGGCGCCGAGCTCGCGAATGCGCGCCTCCTCTCCGTCGGCGCAGCCGACGGCGTATTCGCGGCCGTTGACCGAGAGTTTGACCAGCGCCACGGCGCGGCGGGCCTATTCGCCGCTTAGCGCGCGCGCTTGCGCGGCGGCGGCGGCGAGGCGCCCGGACACCGCGCGCGCGGCGGTCTTCAGCGTCTCATGGTCCTTGCGCAGCCGCGCCAGGTCGGCGGCGAGGCGCTCGCGCTCGGCGCGCAGTGCGGCGCCGCGCCCGAGCGCCGCCTCCACCCTGTCGAGCGCGCGCGCGAAACGCGCCTGCGCCTGTTCGAGAGTCGCCATCGGCCCCGGCCGCTCCCTGGAAGCCCCGCCGCAAATCGGCCCCGGAGCATACACCGAATTATCGGCGGCTGCTCAATGAGGCTCGATTGGCGACTGTATGTCGCCGCGGCTCCTCGGGGGCGGGTTGCCTGGGCGCCGCCGCGCCGAAGGCGCTGACCGCCTGGGGGCGCGGGCGTCTCGCCCGCACGTCTCCACCGCGCCGAAGGCCGAAGGCGCGCGCGCCCCTCCCCGCCGACGCCGCGCCGCGCGGGGGCGCCCGCGGTCCCGGGGAGTCCGCGCCGTCGGCGCGAATCGTCAATGCGGGTCGGGCAGTACGTCCTGCACGGTGCTGACCGAGCTCGCGCAGCCGAGGCAGCTCGGAATGGTGCTTGCGGTGGACGCGGAGCTGAGCGGAACGGCGCTGGTGGCGCCGGCGCCGCCCGCAACCGCGTCCAGCCCTTCGTCAGCAAGGTCGGTATTCGGATCGGGCGGCATGGCGAAGTAAACGACCTCGCCGGTGTTCGCCACGATCCGCGCCTCGGCGCCGTCCTGCAGGCTCACGCCCAGCTCCTCCAGAGCCTCGGAAAGATCGCCCGACTCGATGCGCTCCCGCACATCGGGTTCGCTCCAGTACCGTTCCGCGAACGCATACACCTTCGCGTCCGCGTCGATGTAGTCGTCGATTTCAAGCGTTATCGTTCCCTCTCGATCGCTGTTCGCCGCCGAACGGCCCCCGAACCGGCAAGCGTCGACCCGGAACGGCGCAGGCGGCAGTCCATCTCGCGCGCGCCGCCTGCGAACCGACCGGACGTCAACGGTCAGGAGTCCCTGCTGCTGACCGAGCTCGCGCAGCCGAGGCAGCTCGGAAAGGTGCTTGCGGACGATGCGCAGCCGGACGGACCGAGGCCGCGGCCGGCGCCGCCCGAGACGAATTGCAGCTTTTCGTCCGAAAGACTGGCATTCGGATCCGGCGGCATGGCGAAGTAAACGACCTCGTCGGTGTTCTCCACGATTCGCGCCTCGACGCCGTCCCGCAGGCTCACGCCCAGTTCGTTCAGCGCCTCGGAGACATCGCCCGAATCGATCCGCGCGCGCAGTTCGGCGCTGCTCCGGTATCGCTCCGCGAAAGCGTAAACTTTCGTGTCGGCGGCAGTGTAATCTTCGGTTACGGCCATTGTTCCCACCCCGTCGTTACCCAACGCGCTCCGGGCCGGCAAGCCTGCCCCGGAACGACGATGATGCTACTACATCCCGCGCGCCTTGTCAACAGGCCATTGCCAGGTCTTTATCCGCCGAATTTCGGTGCAACTATCGTTTTTGCGCCGAATCCGCCACGCTAATCCTTCGCGATCATCGTGCGGTAATGGTCGCGGCCTTCGCGCTCCCATTCGGATTCGAGCGTGCGGTCGAGCGCGGTAATGGAGCGCGCCGCGTCGGCGACGACCGAAATCCCGTCGATGCCCTGTATGAAGCGGAAAAAGCACACGTTGAGCGTGTGGTTCAGGTTGTATTTCGTGCGCACGGTCGCGTCTTCGAAGCCGCTGCCGTCCTTGCGCGCCGAACACTCGATCGACACGCGAAGGGAGGCATAAACCGAGCGCTCGCCGCGTGGGTCGATCGCTTCCTGCCCGAAGATGGGCGCGAGGCGGCTTTCGAGCCGCTTCTTGCTCCACGTCGTGAGCCGGCCCTCGTAGCTGTACCCGGTGCTGAAGGTATGGGGGGTGTCGGTGAGCGTGGGCTCGCGCTTGCCCGGCACGACCTCGTCGTAAAGGCGGTCGTAGAGTTGCGTATGGCTCCGGACGAGGCCGCGCATGGACTCCTTGACGTCTTCGGTCGTTTCCCCCGGCTCGGGCCGCAGTTTGAAGTCGCAGTCGAGCGAGTGGAGGCCGCCGTCGCGGCCGATCAACGAGAAGTAATAGCTGAAATCGACCAGCCCGACGATCATTGCGTCCCTCGCGTTTTCCGGGGTTGCGCGGCGCGACGCGCGACTATGCGCCGATTCGGCCGCCGCGCGCAAGCGCCGGCAATGCGGGCGCCGCGCCGGCGTGGAAAGGCGTCGGCGGTCCCCCGGGGCGGCCTCTACGATGGACGCGCCGCGCGCAGACGCGCCAGCGCCACCGTCAGCGCCGCGTGAACCTCGCGCCGCTCGGCGGGCGTGAGAAACGCGCCGATAACCACGCTCGCCCCGCGCGCCGACAGCCGCAGCCGGCAGCGATGCTCTTCCGGCGCCTCGAGCTCCGCCCTCATCCACCAAGGCTGGAACGACCAGCGCCGCACGCGCCCCGAAGGCTCCACCCGCTCCACCTCGCACGCCGCCGCCGACAGCCGCAACCGCTCCACCAGCCGCCCGCCGCGGAAATTCAGCCGGAACGCCAGCCACACCAGCGCGACGTCGAGGCCGAAAAAGCCCAGAACCGGCCACGCCCCCGCCAGCGCGAACGCCGCGCCCGCCCCGAAACTCGCCAGCGACACCGCCGCCATCAATGCGGCGAACCCCGCCCGCCCGAGGGACCGGTGCGGGCGCAGTTCCGCATCGATCAGCCATCGTTCGGGCACGAGACGCTCCGTTTCGTTCCCGCAAGCACCGACACCGGACCTTCGCTCCATACCCGGCGCGCATCGAACCCGGCGGCCGTCATGGCGGCCAGTTCGTCCTCGAGCGGGAAGTAGGTGTCTTCCTCGGACCATTCCACGAAATGCCTTTGCGCCCGCTCTTCGTCGATGCCCCATGCGGCCATGTGCGCCGTCCAGGCGCCATAGACCGCCTCCCGCTCATCCGGCGCGGCGGGCATGGTCACGTCGGCGTTGACGAATATCCCGCCCGGCGGAAGGGCGCCGCCCACGCGCCGGTAGAGCGCGCGTTTCCGGTCCATCGACGGAATGTGGTGCAGCGTCAGCGAAGCGGCGACGGCGTCGCAGGGCGGAAACGGATCGTCCCACGAGGCGGCGCGGAAGCGCGCCCTGCCGCCGAACGGCGCGAGCCGCGCCCGCGCGCGCGACAGCATTTCCGGGTCGGCGTCCACCAGCATGACGGCGCCGACGGACTCGTTGCGGAGGATCGCCTCGGAAAGCGCGCCCGTCCCCGCGCCGAGCTCCAGAACCGCGCAGCCCTCTCCGGCCGCCCCGATCCGCTCCGCGGCGACACGGAGCATCTCGTCGTAGCCCGGAACGAACCCGCGGATCGCCCGGTCGTAGGCGTCGCTCCCGACGCGAAGATGCCGCCGCACCGAGTGAGACATGGCACCCCACCATAGCACGCCGCCGCCCGCCCGTGGGAATGCCGGCGCTTCCACCGCCTCCTGACCTTTCGGGGCGGCGCGCCAGGGCGCGCGAGCTTCTCGCCCATGCCGTTGAGGCCGAGGTTTCAGCGTTCCTGGCGGGTCATGAACGTTTGACGCTTGATGAGCGTTGTCGGCGCGTTGTTGTGCGCGATAGCCCAAGGCCCGGAGCGGCAAATCGCCACGGGGAGTCGACCCGGCGGTCGAGTCGGCGGTCGCACGCCCGAGAAGACGCGCGCTGTCCTGGCGTGCGCGCATGCAGCCCTTAAGCACGGCGCCCGCAAATATTCGCGCCTTGACCGCATGATCCGCGCGCGGCTCCGCCGTCGCCCGATCGACGGCACGACAAAAATGCGCTCGCTGTACGACGACGAGCGGGCGAAAACGATCTATCCGCAGGTCTGCCATTATTGCGGCGGGCCGAGGAATCCGTGCATGGATCGTATGATTCCAAAGATGCGCGACGGGCCCGACGCCGCCGGCAATCTCGTATGGCCCGCCGCTCATGCAACACCTTGAAGGGTAGCAATCGCGGCCATACCGTGTGCCTCGCCATCACTTGTCGGCATTCGCCCACACCGATGCATAGAATCCAAATCGCAGTTGGCTCCCTGTCCACGAAACAGGATGCACGTTCGGGGCTTCCGTATCCATACAGTCAACTACATAAAGCCAGTATTGAATTTTCGAACTCTCATTGCGCAACGCATCGCGGCCCTGTCTGTCCGATAATAAAACACTCGCATCCTCCCTGTATGCGCCTTGCATACCCTTTACTTCAATTCGCCGTACCACGCCCGCTTCGGGTTCCGTACTCTCTATATCGTAACCCGGGTGATCCGGAGCCATCGCTTTCGCTTCCCGTCCATGATTCCTCTCATATTCCAACACAATCATCCGGGATTTATTGTCGTCGCCGCGATCCTCGCACTCCTTTCGGCGCTCTTCGGTAACATGAGATGGATTGGATATCGCTCCCTGCTCCACCAACACCGCCTTGAATCGATCCGCCCCCGTTCGGCGCGTGCGTCTGCCAGCCGGATGCGATACTCCTCCCGAGGTCCCGCTACTTGTTCGTCCCCCGATAGCACCAATCTTTCGCTCGGTTCCGCCCGTACTCCCGCCAATACTACCCCCCTGTCGCACTCCGGACGACAAACCCCGCGCATTACCGGTTTCGGTACCGCCGCCCGCCAGCGCTCCTTGCTCCGTTGCACCGCCGGGAATACTTACTCCGAGACCTTCGGCGAGGACCTCCAGATTCCGAAGAAAACGCCGCTCATCATCGATCGCCGAAAGTGCGTCGGTCAAATACGGTATACTTTCCCCTTGTTGCCCCAGACGAAAGTACTCCACAAGTTGCGCGGCGGCGTCCACCGCAGAACTCCCGAATCCTCCTACCAAGTACATGCTCTCGCCCTCGATGTAGGCGTTGACGCTGTGCCTCCTCCCGGAAACTCGCAACCGCAGATGCTCTACGACAACGACTTTCCGAAGGGACTGTCGATCCGGGAGCAACGCCAACATGTCGATCAGAATTTGAAATTTATCCCGACCGTCAGGCGCGTCGAGACTCCGCCCCGGCTCGACCTTAATTTCATCGGACAAAAGGGCCAGATCCAAATTGCCCGCTGTACGACGGATTTCGTCCGGCGTTTCGCCAAGATGGCTTGCCGACACCGCTACCCGATCAGACGAAAGGAGTTTCCGTATGAGCGGAGACCTCGTATCTTCGACGACCAGTCCCGGCCCGAGTGCGTGCCACGCATCTCCCCCAAACAGATGCGCGCGCTCGCATGCATGGTCCCATTCTACCCGCGGCAGCTTGCGGGAATCGATATCGTCGAATACATAGCGAAAAGCCGTTGCGACAGGACCGCGTATACGCTCCACCTGGTTCGGGCGACGACCCCAAACATCGAGCAAAAAGCCAAGAGCTTGCCGGCCGGTGATCATATCGGGAATACGCCATACCGGTTCTATAGCAGAGACCAGATCGCCATCGAGATTCGAAAGCGGAACTACCCAGCCGCCGAGTGTACCTCGCACCCCGGTACCGCCCGCTCTTTGCACTATGCGGTGCAGAGGAAACTTTCCCTCCTCGTGTTGCAGCACGACGCTGCCGAGCACCGCCCGAATATCTTCCTTGGTTACGCGGCCCGATTCCACCTCTTCTCGAGCTTCCCGTAAAAGCTCGGCAAGATCATTGCCTGGAATTCCGTGAGAGCCGCGAATCGACAATCTGCGAAGAACGGGGGATTTCGAAACGTTACTGCCAAACCGAATGCCCTCCGTCTCCAGCGCCTTCGCCAGGCCCGAATCGATGTCGGCTATCGGCGCGTCTTCGAAATTAGCACCCGGCGGCAACACTACGTCGGCCGGTTTTCTTCGATCTCCATCCCTGCATAGCACCCATGGGTTATCCTGCAATGTCACAACCCAAGAGGCGCGCGCACGTCCAAGTGTTCGGCGATGTCCGTAATAAGAGCTATATGCACACAATTTACCCTTGCCCAAAAATTTCGTGTATTCGCGCGACAGCCAGTCTTGCAATACGTCGCATATCGTCGTATCGGTATCGAATGGAAAACGGTAATCGATTATATGGTATCCTTCGTCATTCGCCTGTTCTACACAGTCGACAGGCACATCAAGACCTTGCGCAACTTCGTTGCGATGGTATCGGCCGACATGGCGCCGATCCTCCAGGAGATCGCCGCCGCCACGGGCGCCCGCAAGTTCGAGAAGTCGCACAATAGCGCCGACATCGCCCTCGGCGACGTACTCTCCGATAATGGACGGCGTATCGGCGAAGAGCCGGCGTCGGTTCTCGCCGCCTTCAGTTAGCGGATCGGCCATCAACGCCTTGTCCGGATCCCGAGGCCCCTGTTCGGTTGCCACCATAGGCACGAGGTCTCGCCGCCGCTCGCCTCTGTGCGCAGCCCATCGGGCGAGCTCGACCAAGGGAAAATCCGCGTTATTTTGTATGCCGCTGCAAGCACACTGTATCGCCCGGGGAAGCTTGCGTTGTTCAGCGCATTTCAGGAACCACTTCGGCCCACCGGCACTGTCTCGGTTGCGGTTTACGGCGTGCCGAATATCCGGCGGCAGGCGCCGGTCTGCGTGCGGAAGATGCTCGCGCAGTGCGTCGGCAACGACGCCTCCATACGGTTCGTTAACCGAAGGCGGTTCTTCGGTCAACCATAGAGCGTCGCGTACCGCTATCCATTTTCCGGATTCTGTCGGTACGACGGGCGCGTCGCCCCAATCACGGCCGGCGATGGCGTTCCACAAAGCGAAAAGCGCATCCACGCGATCTTTCGACGGCAGCGCAGACCACCACGTCGGCAAAGTTTGCGACCAAGGTACGTCCGTCACATCGATCTCGCGCCCCCACTCCAACCAGCGGGCGAAGGCGGTCCCGCGTTCGCCAAGAGCTCCTTCGTTAAGAACGGGTTGGCCGAAAAGCAGATCGGGTCGCCAATCGGGTCGATCGCGAAAGTCACGCCGAAAACCGGAGGGAAGTCTGGTAATGCATTCGGGAGAGAGGAACAGTGTCTCTCCTGCTCCATGTATCGGCGCGATCTCGCTGCCGGAAAGACACCTGTCGAATTCGTCGCGCAACTCCGAAATACATCGGGCCAACGGGCCGTCGCCCGTCGTCGGGTCGCACAGAACATCGTAGCTGCGCGGTTTGGCGTAAACAGGCGTATTCGCATACCACGCAAGAATAGCCAGAACAATTTTCGGAACCTGCCTCATGATCGTTTCTTGCCATGAATTGCCAGCTACTTCGCGCAACACGCCGCGATCGGCGTTGACGAGCCAATCCGCCTGAAGATGGAAACCGAGCGGCAATCCGGTGTCGGTAGGCAGTGTGGCGTATGTCGTCCCATGCTTTGGGGGATCCGGCATACCGTCGTTATCCAAGGGCAGCAGGGCGACCACCGAACGCGCGACGCGATGGCCGTCTTGGCCGCGTTGGTCTCGAAGTTCTTGTCTTGCCTCCAGGAAACGCCGCATCGCCTCGTCGTCCGGGCTGTAGATCTCGACAAACGGTTTCCAACGCCAGCGGACGTTGTCGGCGGATCTGCGCACATCGACGATTCCATCGCAGCTGCGCATTTCCCACGTTACATCGTCGATACGAAGTTGTTCGAGACCGCGTAGCCCCAAAATAGCGAGACGTGCGGGATTGTCGTCCGGAGCAAGGCGTTCGATATCGGCTAACGGCGACAAATTGGTTTGTCGTCTACGGTCGAGGCGAATAGCGGTGGTGTATTCATCCACAGGGGCGCCTGCGGCATCGTCCCAATGAGGAAGAAGAGCATCGAACCACCTCGGAATTTTCTGTCCGACGTCGCCATGGTCGAAACCGATTTCGAATCCGAACCGCCATCCGTTTCCCGTTATTCGTATTCTACGGTATTGTGCGAATACGGATTTGAAACCTATACCCATGAACCCAATGGTATCGAGGCCCTTGGTGGAATCGCCGAGAGAAGCCATTCCGCGAACATGGGGTTTATTCAACAGGACAGAGCCGTCGTGGTGGAATTCGACGCCGTCGGCGGTCGATCGCCACAAACAGCGGCGGGCCTTTGCGTCGATCGCATTCTGTACCAGCTCGTAAACGTACGCCCAAGGACAAGGGTGTCCGGCCGATAGCTGTGTCCCGACGGCTCGGCGAGCGCTCGGACCGTACTCACGCTCAGCGTTTTCGCGCAGCTCGTCGATGAAGCGGCGGCGTTCGGCTTCGGACAGGGTTTCGCCGGTTACGGCGTTTTCGGCGCGTGCAGGCATGGCGATTTCCGTGAGAACGGCGGTCTCGTGCGCTTACTCGGCGCCGCCGTCCGGTTCCGGACGCCAGCGCAGCACGGGGCGGCGGGCGGCGCGGGTTTCGTCGAGGCGGCGGCGGGGGGCGTGGCGGGGGGCGGCGCGGAAGTATGCGGCGGCGCCGGATTGAGCGCGGACGGCCAAGGCGCGCATGACCGCGATCAGCGAATCCAAGGCGGCCTTGCTCTCGGTATCGGTGGGCTCCACCAGCATCGCGCCGTGAACGACCAGCGGGAAGTAGATCGTCATCGGGTGTATGCCCTCGTCGATGAGCGCCTTGGCGAAATCGAGTGTGGAAACGCCCGTGCCTTTCAGGAAACTGTCGTCGAACAACGCCTCATGCATGCAGGGGCCGGGATACGGCGCGCTGAAAACGTCGGACAGGCGCGCGAGCAGGTAGTTGGCGCTCAGCACGGCGTCTTCGGCGGCCTGGCGCATGCCGTCGCCGCCCATGCTCATGAGATATGCGAGCGCGCGCACGAAGGTTCCGAACTGGCCATGAAAACCGCGCAGGCGGCCGATGGTTGCGGCCGCCTCGCCCTTGGCCCGCTCCATCAGGTCGAAGCCATCGGAGTCGCTTGCGATCCAGGGCAGCGGCGCGAAGCGCGCGAGTTCGGCGGTCATCGCCACCGGGCCGGCGCCGGGGCCGCCGCCGCCGTGGGGCGTCGAAAACGTTTTATGCAGGTTCAGGTGGATCGCATCGATGCCGAGGTCGGCGGGGCGCACGCGCCCTGCGATGGCGTTGAAATTCGCGCCGTCGCAATAGACCAGCGCGCCGGCCGCGTGGACGGCCTCGGCAATGCCGGCGATGTCGCGTTCGAACAACCCGCATGTATTGGGGTTGGTGATCATGATCGCCGCGATGTCCGGGCCGAGGCGGGCCTCGAGCGCCGCGCGATCGACCCGGCCCGTCGCGTCGGCGGCGATTTCCTCCACCCGGTAGCCGCAGGCGACCGCGGTGGCGGGGTTGGTGCCGTGCGCCGATTCGGGGGCGAGGACGGTTTGGCGCGCGTCGCCGCGGGCCTCGAGGCAGGCGCGGATTGTCATCATGCCGCAGAGTTCGCCTTGCGCGCCGGCCGCCGGCGGCAGCGCCACCGCCGGCATGCCCGTCAGCGTCTTGAGCCAGCGCGCCAGCGCGTCCATCAGCCGCAGCGCGCCCTGGGCGGTCGAGACCGGTTGCAGCGGGTGCAGATCGGCGAAGCCCGCCAAGCGCGCCATTTTTTCGTTCAGCCGCGGGTTGTGTTTCATCGTGCAGGAGCCGAGCGGGTAGGTTCCCGTGTCGATGGCGAAATTGTTGCGCGACAGCCGCGTGTAATGGCGCACGACCTGGGGTTCGGAGAGGTCGGGCAGGCCGGTCGGCCCGCGCCGCTCCTGCCCGCCGAGGCGCGCGGCGCAAGGCGGCGGCTCCGGCAGATCGACGCCGCACACGCCGCCGCCCTGCTCGAAAATCAGCGGCTCCTCGATATCGAGCGCGCGGTTGCCGGTAACGGTGTCGAGCGTGTTGGGTCGGTTCATGCCAGCGCCTCCGTCAGGCCGTCGGCGAGCGCTTCGACATCGTCGTCGGTCGCGAGTTCGGTCACGGCGACGAGCAGCAGGCGCGCCAGGTCTTCGCGCCCCGGCAGCAGGCGCGAGACCGGAACGCCGGCGAGCACGCGCCGCGCCGCCAGTTCCTCGACGACCGCCGCCGCATCGCGCGGCAGCCGCAGCGTGAATTCGTTGAAGAAGGCGCCGTTGAGCAGTTCGACCCCCGGCACGGCGGCAAGACGGTCGGCCGCGCGCGCGGCGCGCGCGTGGTTGAGCGCGGCGAGGCGGCGGAAGCCGCTGTCGCCGAGCAGCGCGAGGTGGATCGAGAACGCCAGCGCGCACAGCCCGGAATTGGTGCAGATATTGCTGGTCGCCTTGCCGCGGCGAATATGTTGTTCGCGCGCGTTGAGGGTGAGCACCCAGCCGCGGCGGCCGTCGACGTCGGCGGTCTGCCCCGCCAGGCGGCCCGGCATTTGGCGCACGTATTTCTCGCGCGCGGCGAACAGGCCCACATGCGGTCCGCCGAACGAGAGGCCGACGCCGAGGCCCTGGCCTTCGCCGGCGACGATGTCGGCCCCCCAGGCGCCCGGCGGCGCCAGCGCGCCGAGCGATACGGGTTCGCACACCACGGCGACGAGCAGCGCGCCGTTGTCGCGGCAGGCTTGCGCCAGGCCGGAGAAATCGCGGATCGCGCCGAACAGATCGGGCTGCTGCACCACGACGCAGGCGGTGTCGGCGTCGATGGCGGCCTCCAGCGCGGCGGTTCCGTGCGGCGCGCGGGTCGGCGCCTGCGGGCGGTTATGCACGGCGGACATCGGGCCGAACCGCGCCAGCGTCTCGACCGTTTCCGCGTAATGCGGATGCAGCCCGCCCGATAGCACCGCCTTGCGGCGGCGCGTCGCCCGTCCGGCCATCAGGACCGCCTCGGCGCATGCGGTGGCGCCGTCGTACATCGAGGCGTTGGCGACCTCCATGCCGGTAATCGCCGCGACCTGCGTTTGGAACTCGAACAGCGCCTGAAGCGTGCCCTGGCTGATTTCGGGCTGGTAGGGCGTGTAGGAGGTGAGGAACTCGCCGCGCTGGATCAGCGCATCGACGGCCGCCGGCGCGTGATGGCGATAGGCGCCGGCGCCCAGGAAGCACGGCGCCGCGCCGGCGGAGAGGTTTTCCGCCGCCATTGCCCCGAGCGCGCGCTCGACCTCGATTTCGCCCGCGTGGCCCGGCAGCTCGGGCGGCGCCGCGCGCCGCGCCACGGCGGGGACGTCGCGGTAGAGCTCGTCGATGCCCGCGACGCCCACGGCGGCGAGCATGGCCGCCCGGTCGGCGCCGGAAAGGGGAAGGTAGCGCACGGCCTACTCCAGCGCCGCCACGAACGCGCGGTAGGCGTCGGCGTCCATCAGCCCGCCGAGCTGGCTCTTGTCGGCGACGCGGATGCGGATAAACCATCCTTCGCCGTCGGGGTCGGCGTTGACGAGGCCCGGCTCCTCGCCGAGCCGCGTATTGACCGCCACCACCTCGCCGTCCACGGGCGCGTACAGTTCGCTCGCGGCCTTGACCGATTCGATGACCGCCGCCTCGTCGCCCTGGGCCAGCGCGCGGCCGATTTCCGGCAATTCGACGAATACGATATCGCCCAGCTGTTTCTGCGCGTAATCGCTGATGCCGACCGCGCAGATGTCTCCCTCGACCGCGATCCATTCATGCTCGTCGGTGAATTTGCGTTCCGTCATGGCGTTGCCTCCCCGGTTGCGCGCGTTGCGCCGCCGCGCCGCCCGCCGGCGCGGCGGGGAACGAACGGCAGCGCGGCGATGCGGCACGGCGTTTCCTTCTTGCGTATCGACAGCGCGAGCCGCGCGCCGGGCGCGCTGTGCGCCGCCGCCGCGTAGCCCATCGCGATGGGCGCGCCGAGGACGGGGGAAAACCCGCCGCTCGTTACCTTGCCGACCGGCCGCGAATGGCTGTCGAGTATCGCGGCCCCGGCGCGCGCGGGTATGCGCCCCTCGGGCAGCAGGCCGACGCGCCGCCGCGCGGGGCCGTCGGCGAGCTCCCGCGCGATGCGCGCCGCGCCGGGGAAATCCCCCGCCGCGCGGCGCCGCGCGGGAATCGTCCACGCCAGGCCCGCCTCGGCCGGCGACACCGTTTCGTCGAGGTCCTGCCCATAGAGGCACAGGCCGGCTTCCAGGCGCAGCACGTCGCGCGCGCCGAGCCCCGCCAGCCCGACTTCGGGCCGCTCCAGCAGCAGGCGCGCCACATCGGCCGCGCGGTTCGCCGGAACCGAGATTTCGAAGCCATCTTCCCCGGTATAGCCCGAGCGACTGACGGTGCAGGCGGTTCCGTCGATGGCGAGGCGCGCCGAAACCATCGGACGCAGGTCGCGCGCGGCGGGGCAAAGCGTTTCGAGCGCCGCCTCGGCGCGCGGCCCCTGCAGGGCCAGTAGCGCGAGGCCCGCCGCCGGCTCGAGCCGCGCCCGGCCCGCGAGCGCGTCGCCGATGCGGCGGTAGTCCGCCGCCTTGCGCGCCGCGTTGACCGTGAGCGCGAGGCGCTCGCGCGCGTCGGGGCGGGTGACGATAAGGTCGTCGATAATTCCGCCCTGTTCGTTGAGCAGAACCGTATAGCGCATGGCGCCGGGGGCGAGGCCGGCGATGTCGCCCGGCGCCAGCGTTTCGAGCGCGCCGGCGACGTCCGAATCGGCGCTCAGCCACGCCTGGCCCATATGCGAGACGTCGAACAACGCCGCCGCCGAGCGGCATTGGCGGTGCTCGGCGAGGATGCCGCCCGCGTAATGCAGCGGCATTTCGTAGCCCGCGAACGCCGTCATGCGCGCGTCGCGCTCGCGGTGCAGCTCGTAGAGCGGCGTGCGTTCAAGGCGTTTCGGGCCGGCGTCGCTCATGGGTTTCCCCCGCGCAAGGTTGCCGCCCGCGCCAGGCGGGCCGCGCCCCCTCTGTCGAGGAACCTGAGAGTTTCACCCGCGCGCCGCGCGGGCTTGCTCCGTCGGTGAGGGTCTGCCCGCGAACGGGCGCCCTGCTTTCCAGAGCCTGCCGGGCCCCGCGGTCCTTTTGCCTGAGAGATTCCGGGGCGGTTGCTCCTTCGGCGCCGGCCGGCGGCCGGTCTCTCCCGCGAGGCTCGCCGCCATAATAGCCCTCCGCGCCCGCCATGGCAACCCGTTATTTTCGCCGCGCGCGCCGGCGGCGCACGCTCCCCGACGCTTGCGGAGCCGCGAGGGCAATGTTTGCCGGTGCGTTAACGCCCGCGCGCCGGCAAGATGCGAGCGCCGGGGGGACCTCGCCGACGGAGCCGCGCGCAATGCGACGCAAACGCACATCGCCGCGCGCGCCGCGCGCCGAAACCCCCGCCGGGCTGGCGGCGCGGCGGCTGGCGCTGCGGCGGATCGACGCGGTTCTGTCCCGCGGGCGCGCATTCGACCCCGCGGCCGGCGGGGGCGCCGCCTTGCCGCCGCGCGACGCGGCGTTCGCGCACAAACTGGCCGCCGCGGCGCTCCGCCGATGCGGACAGATCGACGATCTGCTCGCGCGCGGCCTGACGCGGCCGGCGGACGAACTCGCGCCCTTGACCCGCGGCGTTCTGCGGCTGGGAGTCGCGCAACTCCTGTTTCTCGACACGCCGCGCCATGCCGCGGTGGATATGTCGGTGCGGCTGGCGCGGCCGGCGCACAAGGGGCTGGTCAACGCGGTGCTGCGGCGAATCGCCGCCGAAGGCGCGGACTGGCGCGGCGCGCAGGACGCCGCGCGCCTGAATACGCCGGAGTGGCTCTGGCGCTCGTGGCGCGCGGCGTTCGGGCCGGCGCGCGCGCGGGCGATCGCCGAGGCCCATCTCGCCGAACCGCCGCTGGATCTTTCGGCGCGCGGCGCCCCCGGGGACGTCGCCCGGGCGGTGGGCGGCGAGACGTTGGCGGCGGGCACGGTGCGCCGCCCCGCCGGCGGGCGCGTCGAGGCGATCCCCGGATACGCCGAGGGCGAGTGGTGGGTGCAGGACGCCGCCGCGGCGCTGCCGGCGCGGCTGCTCGGCGCGCGGCGCGGCGACGCCGCGATCGATCTGTGCGCCGCGCCCGGCGGCAAGACCGCCCAGCTGGCGGCGGCCGGCGTTTCCGTAACCGCCGTCGAAAACGACGCCGCGCGGCTCGCGCGCCTGCGCGGCAATTTGCGCCGGCTCGGGCTCGACGCGCGGCTCGTCCGCGCCGACGCCGCGCGCTGGCGCCCCGCCGCGCCCGCGCGCTTCGTGCTGCTCGACGCGCCCTGCACGGCGACCGGCGCGATCCGCCGGCATCCCGACATTCCGCATATCAAGCGCCCGGGCGACGCGGCGGCGGCGCGCGCGCGGCAGGACCGGCTGCTCGACGGCGCCGCGGCCATGCTCGCGCCGGGCG
Source organism: Alphaproteobacteria bacterium (assembly GCA_965201115.1). GTDB lineage: Bacteria > Pseudomonadota > Alphaproteobacteria > UBA7887 > UBA7887 > JANQOH01. Next base: position 1,697,045 of record OZ241745.1, on the reverse strand, counting down.
GAACGCTCGTTTACGCGGTGTGTTCCCTGCAACCCGAGGAGGGGCCGCAAGCCGTCGCCGCGCTGCTTGCGCGCAATCCGGCGCTCGCGCGCGATCCCGTGGGGACGGCGGAGACCGGCGGTCTCGCGGCCCTCCGGGCGGCCGACGGCGCGGTGCGCACCCTGCCTTGTTGCCTGGCGGAGCGCGGCGGCATGGACGGCTTTTACATCGCGCGCTTGAAGCGTAAAAGTTGAGAACCTAGTTTAATCGATATGCCTAATTCCGTTCGCATCGCCCCGTCCGTCCTCGCCGCGGATTTCGCGCGCCTGGGGGACGAAGTGCGCGCCATGAACAGCGCTGGCGCGGATCTTATCCACATAGACGTAATGGACGGGCATTTCGTGCCCGCCATCACGGTCGGCCCCGCCGTCGTGGCGGCGCTGCGTCCGCACAGCGCCGCGCCGTTCGACGTCCATCTGATGGCCGCGCCGGCGGATCCCTATCTCGAGGCGTTTGCCGACGCGGGCGCCGACGTCTTGACCATTCACGCGGAAGCCGGTCCGCATCTGCATCGTTCGCTGCAAACGGTGCGCGACCTGGGCAAGCGCCCGGGCGTGGCCATCAACCCCGGCACCCCCGCGGAAGCGCTCGCGGCGGCCATCGACGACGTCGATCTGGTGCTGGTCATGACGGTCGATCCCGGTTTCGGCGGACAGCGTTTCATCGCCGGCCAGATCGCCAAGATCGCCGCCGTGCGCGCCATGATCGACGCCTCGGGGCGGCAAATCGATCTCGAGGTCGATGGCGGAGTGGACGATGAGACCGCGCCGGGCGCGGTCGCCGCCGGCGCCGACATACTGGTGGCCGGAACGGCGGCGTTTCGCGGCGGGCCCGAGCGTTACGCGGGCAACATCGCCCGCCTGCGGGGGGTCCAATGAGCGCCGCGGCCGCCGTGCTGACGGCGCCGCGCCGCGTTGTCCCCGACTTCGCCGCGTGCGCCGGCGCGCGCGGGCTGCGCGCCGCCTTTTACGCCAGCCCGCTCTACGGGCTGACCCTGTTCGGGCGGGCGCCGCGCCGCCTCGCGCTGCTGCCGCCCGATCCGTGGCCCGGCGACGCCGCCGCGGGCGACCGGTTGTTTCAGGGCCGCTACCGCTTCGCCGGCCACGAGACCGCCTCGCCGACCGGCCCCGTATGGGCGCCGCCCGGCGTGAGCGCCGCGTGGCTCGACGCGATGCACGGTTTCGACTGGCTGCGCCATTTCAAGGCCAGCGGCGGCGAGATGGCGCGCCGCCACGCGCGCGCGCTCGTCGCCGACTGGATACGCGAATGCGGCGGCGGCTGGCGCCCCGGCGCCTGGGACGCGGCCGTGACCGGCCGCCGCATTGCCGCGTGGACGTCGTGCGCCGGGTTCCTGCTCAGCGGCGCGGATGCGCGCTGGCGCTCGGCCTTCTTGGCGAATCTCGGCGTGCAGGCGCGGCATCTCGCGCGCGCTGCGCGGTCGGAGACCGCCGGCGCGCCGCGGATTTCCGCGCTGCGCGGGCTGCTGCACGCCCATCTTTGCCTCGGCATGGGCGAGCGCCTTGCGCGCCGCACGGCCGGCGCGCTCGGGGACGAATGCGAACGGCAGGCGCTGCCCGAAGGCGGCCATATCGACCGTTCGCCCGCGCGCCACTGCCTGGTTCTCGCCGACCTGGTCGATTGCCGCGGGTTGCTCCGGGCGGCGGGCGCGCCGGTTCCGGCCGCGCTCGGCGCCGCCATCGACCGCATGGCGCCCGTGCTGGCCGCGCTGCGCCACGGCGACGGCGGCCTGGCCGCGTTCAACGACACCGCCGAGAGCGTCTTCCCCGATCCCGCGGCGGTTCTGAAGGCCGCGGCGGGAACGGCCGCGCGCGCGGCCGCCGGCGACAGCGGCTTCCAGCGCCTCGCCGCGGGCCGCACCGTCGTTATCGTCGATGCGGCTTCGGCCGCCGGCGCCGAGTCCGATCACGCCGGCGTCTCGTCGTTCGAGATGAGCGTCGGCGCGCACCGCCTGATCGTCAATTGCGGCCCGCACTTGGGGCGCGGGCCGGAATGGGCCGATGCGTTGCGGCGCACCGCCGCGCATTCGACCCTCGTACTCGACGACGCCAATATCGACGGCGCGGCGGAAACGACCTGCGAGCGCCACGCCGAGGGCGGCGCGGTGTGGCTGAGCATCGCTCATCGCGGTTACGAGCGGCGGTTCGGCTATATCCACCGGCGGCGCCTGTATCTGTCGGCGGACGGCGCGGATCTGCGCGGGGAAGACGCGCTTTTGCCGGCGCCCGGCGGGCGGGCGCCCTCGCCGCGGCGCTTCGCCGTGCGGTTCCATCTGCATCCGTCGGCGGCGGTTTCGCCGACGCGCGACGGGCGCACCGCCGCGCTGCGCCTTCCCGGCGGCAGCCGCTGGACGCTGCGCGTGTCGGGCGGCGGGTTGGCCGTCGTTCCCAGCGTCTATTTCGCCGACGATTGCGCCCGCCGGCGCAACGAACAGGCGGTGGTCGCGGGCGTATGCAACGCCGAAGGCGCAACCGTAAAATGGGCGCTCCGCCGCGAGTGAAGCCGACGGCTATCGGTATCGACCCGTTCCCCGGAACCGCCGCCGCCCTCCGGCATGCGTGCGGAGCGACAGGGAACGAAGAGGCCGGCGGAGCTCCCTGAACGGCCGGTGTCGGCGCCCCCCGGGATCAGCCGATAAAGCTTGCGATCCGCTCCGCGACCTCGCCGGGGCGATCGAGCTCGGCGCGGTGGGCGGCGGCGGGGACAATGGAAATTTCGGAAGGGCCGGAAATTCCTTCCGCGAACATGTTGGCGTAGGCGCGCGGCACTACGCGGTCTTCCTCTCCCCACAGCAGCAGGGTGGGGCAGACGATATGCGACAGGCGGCGGGCGAGGCCGGTGGCGCCGAGGGGCCAAAAGGCCCGCGCCGAGGCCTCGAGCGCGCGGGTCTGCTCGATCGGCCATTCGACCGAGTTCGCGCCTTCGGGCGGCGCGACGAGCGTCTTCCACGTTTCGGGGTCGCGGCACATCAGCCCGGGAATATCGCCCCTGCGCTGGCCCCACGGGTCGGTCATCGGTTGCGCTTCGTCGAACAGCCCCCACGGCGCGATGAGCGCCAGCCGCCGGCACGAATCGGGCCACAGCGCGGCGAGTTCCGCCGCGAACGCGCCGCCCGGCCCGGCGCCGACCAGCGCCGCCGCGCCGTCGAGGCCCGCGCCGCGCGCCAGGTCGCGCGCCGCCACGATCCAGTCGATATGGTTGTCGAGCCCATGCAAGCCCTCGCCGCCGGGATAGCCCGGCAGCGACGGAGCTATTACCGTAAAGCGCCGGGCAAGCGCGTCGAGAAACGGAATCCATTTCGGCAGGCCGCCGTGGCCCGCGAAATAGCCCACCGCCGGGCCGGCGCCCTTGCGCCACACCCGGCACTGCGCGCCGTCGAGCTCGACGAACGAAACCGCCGGCCCGGAAGCCGCGTCCCCCATGACGAACGCCCGCCGCGCTCAGGCGGCGCGCATGGCGGGCGCGACCGGATCGGGCGCCGCGCGCTCGGCAAGCGGCATCGGCCGCGGCCACCAATGGTTTTCCCACCCGCTCCAGATATCGGCGAGCTGCGGCATCACCCGCTCGGCGTAGAGCTTCGTGTTGTACTTCGCCAGGTCCTTGCCCATGTTGCCGAACTGAAGCAGCAGCATGAGCTGGCCGAAGCGCAGGTCCTGCACGACCTCGCGCAGTTTCGCGGCCACTTGGTCCGGCGTGCCGACGATGACGTAACCGTTGTCGAGGATGGCGTCGAACTCCCGCGCCTTTTTATCGACGCCGGCGATCGCGCGCTTGCTTTGCAGCGCCGCCCGCCCGACCTGGCTCTCGATGCCGGCGCGGAGCGTCGCCTCGGTCGCGTAGCCCGGCGGCGTCGCGAAGCGCGGGTCGATGTGCAGGCAGCGACCGTAGAAATACTCCGCCGGCTCGCGATAGAGCTCGCGCGCCTCGCGCTCGGTCTCGGCCACGCCGACGAACTGCAGAAAGCCCGCGCGGTAGGGGTTCCGGTCCTTGCCGAGCCTGTCCATCTCGTCCCAGAAGCCGCGCATGGTCTGGCGCGCGGCCTTGTAGCCGTAATACGACAGGTAGCAATACACATAGTCCATCCGTGCGCACCACTGCCACGTCTCCACCGAGCCGCCGCCCGGTATCCACACCGGCGGGTGCGGGCGCTGGACCGGGCGCGGCCATATATTGACGTAGCGCTGCCGGTTGAAGCGCCCGCCGAACGCAAACGTGTCGGGCTCGGTCCACGCGCGCATGACGAGATCGTGCGCTTCGTAATAGCGTTCGCGCAGGAGCGACGGGTTTTGCCCGTAGGCGTAGCAGGTGTCCATCGGCGAGCCGACCGGGAAGCCGGCGATCAGCCGTCCGCCGGATATGCAGTCGATCATCGCGAACTCTTCCGCCACGCGGGTCGGCGGGTTGTAGAGCGCCAGGCTGTTGCCCATGACGCAGATCGCCGCTTCCGGCGCCGCGCGCCGCGCCAGCGCGCTCGCGACCAGGTTCGGCGACGGCATCAGCCCGTAGCCGTTCGAGTGGTGCTCGTTGCAGCACACCGCGTCGAGGCCCGCCTCGGCGGCGTACTCCATCTCGTCCATGAACGCGTTGTACATTGCGTGGGCGCGTTCGGGCCGGAACAGGCTGGAATGAATGTCCACCCATACCGACGGATGATTGTCGCGGAAATCGTCCGGAAGTTCGGTATAGGGCATGAGGTGAAACCAGAGATGCTTCATGGCGCGGCTCCCTGAAGCGCGCCGCCCGCTCCGGGCGCGCGCGGCGCGCGGCGCAGGTCGGCGCGCACGCGGCTTGTGTCGTAGCCGTTGAACAGGTGGCCCAGGAGGCCGGCGTCGAGGTCCGACGTTCCGAACAGCCAGTCGGATATGGGAAAGGTCAGGTTCATGTTGCGCTCCATCATGAGCGGTTGCGCGTGGTGCGCGGCGTGGTGGCGGCGGATGGTGTTCACGAACGGGCAATGGCGCACGAACGGGCCGTCGTCCACGTGGCAGCAGAAGTGCATGAACTCATAGAGCAGATACACGCCCGTGGTCGTACACATCAGCAGCCAGCCGGCGTTCGGCGAGATCAGCCAGCCGACCGCCAGCCCGCCGGGGATCGACATCAGCACGAACGTCACGAGGGCGTAGGGCGGGAAGAAGGTCACGCGCCAGTCGAGCGGCCCCGCGAAGCGCATTTCCGCATCGGTGAAGAACTGGTGGTGCATCAGCGTGTGGCGGCGGTAGATTGCCCGCAACGCGGCGGATTTCTGCGGCCGATGCATGATCTCGCGGTGCAGGAGCCACTCGAACACGTTGCACATCAGGAATACCGCCGGAACGGCGAGCCATTCCCACCACGCCGGCGCGCTTATGTGGGCGATATAGACGTAGAAGGCGAGCGCGCCGATGGCGTAGATCGTGGCCACGTGCAGCGCGCCGTTGTACCAGCCGTTTATGCGCTCGCGGTATTCCGCGCGGTAGGCGCGCTGCCGCCCGGTCATGGCGCTGTTCGCGAGTTCCGTCATGGCTCGTTGCTCCCTGTTTCCGTTTGCGCCGTTTCCAGGGCGCGCACCGCCGCGTCTATGTCGGCGCCGGTCATTTCCCAGTCGTTGCCGAAATTGGCGACCGCGGCGCGCATGAAGGGCTCGCACAGCGCGAGCGCCCGGGCGTCGTCGCCGAGGCGGTCGGCCAGCAGCGCAAGCGCGAGCTGCGCCGGCGCCGCGCCTTCATAGGTCCACTCGAAGCCGCGGTCCGTGTATCGCTTCAGGTCGGTGCGCTCGGGCAGCGGCGCGCCGTCCGCCGTCACCACGATCCCGTCGATGGTGCGCATGCCGCGATAGCGTTTCGTCATGGGCTTCCATGCTGGCGCGCCCGCGCCGCGGCGTCAAGGCGTGCGGCGCCCATCGGTTCTCAGGGCGCGGCGAGCGGCGCCGCGAGCCAGCCCTCGGGATCTTCGGGATCCGCCGGAGTCCACCCGCGCTCCTCCAGTATCGCGCGCTCCGCCGCGCTCGCGGGCAGATAGCGCTCGACGCCGTCGGCGCCCAGCCGCCAGCGCGGCGCGCGGACCGGCGAAAGGCCCTGGGCCGACGCGAACGCCAGCGCGGCGACTTCGCGTTCGAGCGCATCGGCCTGTTCCTTCGTGGCGGCGCGCTCCTCGTCCGCCGCCGTCATGCCCAACGCAATGAGGTGGAGATCGTCTTTCAGGCTGTCGCGGAACCGCTCGGCCTGCAGGGCGTAACCGTCGAACCTCTGCACGAGGGCGCCGATTCGCTCGTTGGTCCGCCGCTCGCTGCCGCCCAGGTTCTCGGCGGCTTCGCCGGCGACGCCCGCGATTTGCGCGGTTAGCCGTCCCTCGGCCTGGCGGAGGTTTTCCGCAGTTTCCGCAGAGACGGTACCGATCCGCCCAGTGAGGCGCACTTCGGCTTGACCGAGGTTTTCTGCGGCTTCCGCAGAGACGGTATCGATCTGCTTTGTGAGGCGTTCTTCGGCCTGGCGGAGGTTTTCTGCGGCTTCCGCGGCGACGGTATCGATCTGCTTGGTGAGGCGTTCTTCGGCCTGGCGGAGGTTTTCTGCGGCTTCCGCGGCGACGGTATCGATCCGCTTCGTGAGGCGTTCCTCGGCCTGGCGAAGGTTTTCTGCGGCTTCCGCAGAGACGGTATCGATCCGCTTCGTGAGGCGTTCCTCGGCCTGGCGGAGGTTTTCTGCGGCTTCCGTAGCGACGGTATCGATCCGCTTCGTGAGCCGGTCTTCGGCCTGACGGAGGTTTTCTGCGGCTTCCGCGGCGACACTCTCGATCTGTTTCGTGAGGCGCTCTTCGGCCTGGCGGAGGTTCTCCGCGGCTTCCGTAGCGACGGTATCGATCTGCCCTGTGAGCCGTTCTTCGGCCTGGCGCAGGTTTTCTGCGGCTTCCGCGGCAACGGTATCGATCTGCTTCGTGAGTCGTTCTTCGGCCTGGCGGAGGTTTTCGGCGGCTCCCGCGGCGACGGTATCGATCTGCCTTGTGAGGCGCGCTTCGGTTTGGCGAAGGTTCTCCGCCGTTTCGGCGCGGACCTGGCGGAAGTTCTCCGCCGTTTCGCTCGCGTTCGCGGCCATTTCCGCCCGCAGCAGGCGCATCTCCTCGCGCATCTCGCCGGCCATGTCGAGCATCATCGCAAACAACAGCCCGCCGATGATGAGCGTCGTCAACATGTTGGCGGCGTTGCTCGTGGCGAGGCTCCACGCGGTCGCGCGCCGGTCGTTCTTGTGCGCTTCGTTCGGCATGGCTCTCCCCGGGGCTTCGCCAGCGTGTCGGCCGAAGTCGCAGCATCGACCCGCGAAGCGGCGCCGTCAAGGACGCGGTCCGCCGGTCAAGCGCCTCCCGGCGTCAATCGCGTCCGGCGGGTCCGGGAGTTCGATTTGTTCCGGGTGGTCGGCCTCGACAAGCGGGCCGTTGCGGGCGCGCAGCCAGCCGCGAACGCGGATACGCCGGCCCGCCAGCGCGGCGACCGGCGCGAGCCCCGCCGCGGCCCATGCCGCCTCGAAATGCTTCCGGTCGCGCGGCGCCACGGCGATGGTGAAATCCGACCGCCAGTCCTCGCCGAAATTCACGTACAGGCGCCCGCTGCGCACGATCTCCGCCGCCAGTACGCGGCCTTCGACGACCTGAAAACTGCCGATCGCGTCGTCGAGTTCGTCGGGCGCGCGCACGCGGTAGCGCGGATGGCTCCATATGCCGCGCTCCTCCGCGCGCGCCGCCCGTTCCGCCGCGTACATTTCCGCCGCCAGCGCGCGGTTGTCGGCGAAGGTATAGACGCGCGCCATTCCGGCCCGCAGCATCGCGCCCTGGATCCAAAGTCCGTCGCCGCGGACCAAATGCGCCAGCGCGCGCCGGTAGCGGTCGCGCCGCGCGCCGCCGTAACGCAGCGTGACGGCCCGCCCGCCGACGAGCGCCGCCAACGCGTCGCGCGATTCGCCCGCCAGCGGCCAATCCTCGAACCCCGGCCGCCCGAACGCGAGTTTCGGCGCCTGCAGGCCCACGAGCCGAACCGCCAACCCGCTCGCCAACACGACCGTGTCGCCATCGACAACCGTTGCGACGATCCCGTATTCGCCCGCCTCCAATGCGTCCGGCGGCGCGCCCGCCGCGGGGCCCGCGGCGGCGCACAGCGCGCACAGCCACGCGCGAACGCTCCGCAACGCCGCCCCTGCAGCCGGCGATCGCGTCTCGACCCGGGCGCCGGCGTTCACGGGAAGCGCGGACGGCGCGACTAGCGCGGTTTGCGGCCCGAGGCGATCAGGGCGGGCATGGGGACGGCGGTCGGGTTGGGGAGGGCGCGCCAGCCCGCGGCGATGGCGCGGCGGACGGCGGCGAGACGGTCAGGGGACTGCGCGCGCAGGAGGCCCGACATGCGCACCGCCGCGTCGGTGACCATGCGGAACAACGCGCCGGGGCCGGCGGCGCGGAGGGTTTGCTCGACGCGGCGCACCGTTACGTCCTCGAGGCCCGCGCCGGCGAGCGCGGCGGTCAGCGCCGGCGGGTCGCTGAACTGGAAAAAATCGGGCCCGTGAGGCAGCGGAACCGACATGTCGGCGTGTTCGCGGATGGCGGCGAACGCAATGCCGAGCCCGGTGCCCGGCTCGGGCTGCGTCCATACGCTCGCCGCGAGGCGCCCGCCGGGGCGAAGCACGCGGGTCATCTCGGCCAGCGCTGCGGCGGGGCGCGGAACGTGGATAATGCCGTAGCCCGAAACCGCGGCGTCGAAACTGGCGTCGGGAAACGGCAGCGCCTCGACGTCGCCGGTTTCGAAGCGCCCCCCGGGGCAGCGCCGCCGGGCGATGGCGACGAATCTGTCGGCCAGGTCTATGCCGCTCGGCGCGGCGCCGCGCGCGAGCGCGGCTTCCGACACGACGCCGGGGCCGCAGCACGCATCCAGCACCGCGGCGCCGCGCGCGGCGCCGGCGGCGTCGAGCAGCGGCCCGGCGGTTTGCGCGGTCACGCGCGCCCACGACGTCTCGTATGCGGCGGCCGCGCGGCGCCAGCCCTCGCGCTCGAAATCGCGGAAGGCGCCGGCGTCGCGCGCGGCCTCGATAGGCACGGCTCAGCGCGCCAGATAGCCGCCGTCGATGGGCAGCGCGACGCCGTTGATGAACGATGCCTCCTCCGAACAGAGGAACAGCGCCGCGTTGGCGACTTCTTCCGGCTTGCCCGTGCGTCCGAGGGGGATGTTGGCCATCATGCGCTTGCGGTTGTCGTCGCGGTCGCCCTGGGTGTCGGGGCGCAGCATGAAGACATCGAGCATCGGCGTTTCGATCGGCGCCGGACAGACCGCGTTGACGCGAATGCCCTCGGGCCCGTAGCGGCAGGCCATCGACTGCATCAGTCCGACGACGCCGAACTTGGCGGCGGAATAGACGGGGCTGAACGGCGACCCGGCGAGACCGGCGATCGAGGCGGTAAACAGGATCGCGCCGCCGCCGCGCGCGCGCAGGGCGGGCAGCGCATGGGCCGTCGTCACCAGAACGCTGCGGATGTTGAGGTCCATCGCGATGGCGTAATCGTCCATGTCGAGGCCCTCGATGCGTCCGGGGCCGGGGTGGCCGACATGGTTCCACAGGATATCGAGGCCGCCGAAGGCGTCGGTCGCGGCGTCGACGATGCGCCGCGCCTCGTCGTCGCGCGAGAGGTCGGCCGCCAGCGCTTTCGCCTCGCCGCCGGCGGCGCGGATTTCGTCCGCCGCCGCCTGGGCGCCCGCGGCGTCGATATCGACCACGGCGACCTTCGCGCCCTCGCGCGCGAAAAGCAGCGCGCCGGCGCGCCCCATGCCCGAGGCGGCGGCGCTGATGAGCGCAACCTTGTTTGCAAGCCGCATGTGCGTGTCTCCCCTTCTCGAGTGTCGGAACGGGGGGAAGGTTTCACGCCGCGGGCGCGCGGTCAACCGGCGGGGTTTCCCGGGATCGCGGGCGTCTCGCCCGCACGTTTCCGCGGGGCGCGGCGCCGGCGGGGCGTGCGCGGCCTTCCCGCCGGCGCCGCGCCGCGCCCGAACGTGCGGGCAGGATGCCCGCGCACCCAGGAAGCGGCCGGCGTTGCGCCTTGCGGCGCGGGGCGCGGTGTGTTATGCCCGCGATGCGCGATGAAGCGTGGAAACGAGGAGAATCGACATGTACGACAGTTCCTGGCGCGCCGTTCTCGAGGCGTCGCGCGGCGATCCCGAATTCCGCGAGCGGCTGGAGCGCGACCCCAAGGCGGTCCTGGCTTCGATGGGCCTGGACACGGGGCGCGGCGAAGTGCGCGTCGTGGAGGATACCGCGGAAGTCCGGCACGTCGTATTTCCCGGCAACCCGAATGCGGCGCTGTCGGACAAAGCGCTGGAGCCCGTCGCCGGCGGCGCGTGCCAGAGTTACTACGACCGCATGGCTGGCTGCTACTGGGTCTCGTAGGCGCAACCCGGCGGCGGCGGCGCAAAAAGGGGGGAAGCGAGCCATGACGATCGAACGCCGCGCGTTTCTGAAGGCCGGCGCCGCCGGGGCGCTTGCCGCCTCGGCGTTTCCGAAGCCCGCCCTGTCGCAGGGCCGGCTGCGCTGGAAGATGATCACATGCTGGCCGAAGAACTTTCCCGGCCTCGGCATGACGGCCAACGACGTCGGCGACCGCATCACGGCCATGAGCGGCGGCCGCCTGGAGGTAAAGGTCTATGGCGCCGGGGAGATCGTGCCGGCGTTCGAGGTGTTCGACGCCGTGCGCGGCGGCATCGCGGAGATGGGCCACGGGTGGGACGGCTACTGGATCGCCAAGCACCCCGGCGCGCCGTTCTACGGCGGCGTGCCCAACGGCCTCGGCCCGCACGAACAGGTGGCGTGGATACAGTATGGCGGCGGCCAGGCGCTGTGGGACGAAATGTACGCCGATTTCGATCTGCGGCCCTTCCTCTCGGGCGTCAACCCGCCGTCGATGTTCGGCTGGTACCGCCGCGAGATCGAATCGCTGGCGGACATAAGGGGGCTGAACATAAGGATGGCGGGGCTGCCCGGCGAGGTGCTCAATCGCATGGGCGCTACGTCGATAAACATGCCCGGCGGCGAGATCATGAGCTCGCTTCAGTCCGGCGCCGTCGATGCCGTGGAGTGGGGCGGCGCATGGTCCGACCTCGCGTTCGGCTTCCACAAGATCGCGAAGCTCTGCTATTGGCCCGGCATTCACGAGCCCGGCGCGTCGAACTCGCTGCTGGTGGCGCGCGGCGCATACGAGGGCCTGCCGCGCGACCTTCAGGAGATCGTGCGCATCGCGGCGCACTCGGGGACCGCCCGGCTGTATTCGGAATCGACGCACCAGAACGCGGTCAGCTACCGCCGGCTGCGCGAGGAGCACGGGGTGCGGTTCCTGCGGCTGCCCGACGACGTCATTACGGCGTTTTTGAGAACGAGCCTGGATGTGGTGCGCGAGACCGGGGAGCGCGACCCGCTTGCCCGGCGCATACTCGAGAGTTTCATGGCGTTTCGCGAGCGCGCGGTGAATATCGCGCCGACGGTCGAACTGGGCTATCTCGGCGCACGCTCGGTCGAAGCCTGACGGGGCGGCGGTCGCGCTTCCCGGGTGCGCGCCTTCGGCGCGGCTACGGGTCTTCGGCTTCGGGGGGCGGCAGGGGGTCGGGGTCGTCGTCGAGCAGGCCTGCGGCGCGCAGGTCTTCGAGGCCCGGCAGGTCGTCGAGGGACGCGAGGCCGAAATGGTCGAGAAAAGCTCGCGTCGTTCGCCACAGGGCCGGGCGGCCCGGCGCGCGGCGGCGGCCGCGCGGCTCGATCCAGCCGAGCTCGAACAGGATGTCGAGCGTGCCGCGGCTGACGGCGACGCCGCGAACGCGCTCGATATCGGCGCGCGTCGCCGGCTGGCGGTAGGCGATGATCGCCAGCGTTTCGAGCGCCGCGCGCGACAGCCGCCGCGGCGCCTCGGCGTGGCGCTGCAAGACGGGCGCAAGGTCCGGCGCGGTGCGCAGCGCCCAGCCGCCGGCGACGGAAACGAGCTCCACGCCGCGCCCCGCATAGTCTTTCGCCAGCGCGGCGATGAGCGCCGGAACGTCGGCCCCCTCGGGCAGGCGCGCGGCCAGTTCGCTCTCCGACAGCGGCGCCCGCGACGAAAACAGTATCGCCTCGATAAGGCGCGCCTGCGCCGCGGCGCTCACGCTTCGCCGCGGCGCGGCGGGGCGGGGCGCAGGAAGATCGGCGCGAACGGCGCCGCCTGCCGCAGTTCGATCCGCCCTTCGCGCGCGAGTTCGAGAGCTGCCGCGAAGGTCGCCGCCAGCTCGGCGCGCGCTTCCAGGGGGCCGCCGGAGCGGCGCGGCAGAAACCGCGCCAGCGCCGTCCACCCCGAGACCGCGCCGAGCAGCGCCGCCAGGCGGCGCGCGGCGGCGGCGGCGCCGGGCAGGCGAAGCGGCTCGGCACGAAACGCGCGGCGGCGCGCGTTGCGGCGCGCGGTTTCCGCGTAAGCCGCGATCAGGTCGCCGAGGGTCGCCGCGGAAGCGGGCCGGGCGAGGATCGCGGCCTCCGGGTCGGCGCCGCGCGCGAACACCTCGCGCCCCAGGAGATCGCGCGCCATCAGCCGTTGCGCCGCGCCGCGCATGGCGTCGAGGCGGCGCAGCCGCCAGGCCAGCGCCTCGGCGAGTTCCTCAGCGCTCGGCTCTTCGTCTTCCTCTTCGTCTCCGGCGGCCACGAGAAGGCGCGACTTGAGATAGGCGAGCCACGCCGCGGTCACGAGATAGTCCGCCGCGAGTTCGAGATTCCGCCCGCGCGCGCGGCGGACATAGTCCAAGTACTGGTCGGCGAGCTGCAACACCGATATGCGCGCCAAGTCCACCTTTTGCGCCCGCGCGAGCGCGAGAAGCAGGTCGATGGGGCCTTCGAAGCCGTCGAGGTCGAGAACGAGGGCGTCTTCCGCCGCGCCGGGCGGAGCGCCGTCGGCCATCGGTCGCGCGCTCCGCGCGGGCGCCGGCGGCGCCTACGCGGCGGCGAGCAGCGCGCCGAGCCGCGCGGCGGCGGCGGTATCGAACGGCGCGGGCGCGCGCCGCGCCGCGCCCGCCCGCGCAAGGCGCGCCAGCGCGGCGTCGGAAAGCGGCGGAACGGCGGCGGCGATGGCGCGCATTTCGTCGATATCGCCGTTGCAATGCAGCGCCGCGTCGCAGCCGGCGCCCAGCGCGGCCTCGGCGCGGGCGGCGGGCGGGCCGGAGAGCGCCGCCATCCCCAGATCGTCGGTGATCAGCAGGCCGTCGAAGCCGATGGCGCCGCGAATCGCCTCGCGCACGACGTGCGGCGAGACCGTGGCGGGCCGCTCGGCGTCGATGGCCTCGTAAACGACATGCGCGGTCATGGCGGCGGGCATGTCCCGCAGGGCGCGGAACGGCGCGAAATCGCGCGCGTCGAGCGCCGCCCGCGGCGCGGCGACGCGCGGCAGGGCGAGATGGCTGTCGGCGCCGGCGCGGCCGTGGCCGGGGATGTGCTTGAGCACGGGCAGAACGCCGCCCTCCAGCAGGCCGGCGCAGGCGGCGCGGCCCAGCGCGGCGACCGTTTCCGGGTCGTCGCCATAGGCGCGGTCGCCGATGATTTCGTGCGCGCCGGGCGCGGGCAGGTCGAGAACGGGCAGACAGTTTACGTCGATGCCGAGCGGCGCGAGTTCGGCGGCGATCGCGCGGCTGTTGAGCGCCGCGGCTTCTTCCGCCGCCGCCCGGTCGCGCGCGGCCAGCGCGCCGAACCGCCGCGCCGCCGGCGGCAGCCGCCAGTGCGGCGGGCGCAGCCGCGCCACGCGGCCGCCTTCCTGATCGACAAGGACCGGCGCGCCGGGGCGGCCGACCGTTGCGCGGAATTCGCGAACGAGCGCGGCGACCTGCGCCGGCGCCTCGATATTGCGCGCGAAGAGAATCAGGCCGAGCGGGTCGGCGCGTTCGAACAGCCGCCGCTCGGCGTCGGAAAGGCGCGCCCCGGCGCAGCCGAAGATCGCCGCTGCGGGCGGCCGCCCCGCGCTCACGGCTCGACCGTGAAGCAGGCGATGCCGGCGCCTTGCAGGCGGCGGCAGAGGTCGTCGGCGCCGCCGCGGCCAGGCAACGGGCCGATGCGCAGGCGATGGACGACGCCCGCGCCGCCGCCGAGATCGGCCTGGGCGATGAAATGCCGCGCCGGGCCGAGGACCTCGGGCGCGCGCTCGACGGCGTTGTCCCAAGCCTGCTCGGCTTCTTCCTCGGTGCGGTAGGCTCCGAGCTGGACGGCGAAGCCCGTGTCGGGAATCGCCGTGTCGGGAACTGCCGTGTTGGGAACGGCCGTTCCGGGCTCGGCCGCCAGCGCCAGAATGTCCTCGATGGTCTGCGGCGCGTCGTCGGCGTCCGCGTCGTCGTCGTCGGGCGCTTCGCGGCGCGGCGGCGGGTCGGGCTTGCGGGCGGGCGGCGCGGGGGGCGCTTCGGCGGCCGCGGTTTCGTCCGGCGGCGAATCGGATGGCGGCGGCTCCGCGGCAACGACGATCTCTTCGACAATTCCTTCGCCGCGCGCGCCCTCCTCCGGCGCGGGCGCGCCTTCCGTCAACGCCGCCGCGGTCGGCGCAATCGGCGTCCCGGCGGGCGGCGCGGCGGTGGGCGTAATTTGCGGCTCGCGAACCTCCGGCGCGGCGCCCGCGGAGGGCGGCGGCGGCGCGGGCGCGATTTCGATCTCCGCGCCCGCCGCGGCGGGCGGCGCAACCGGCGGCGGCGCATCGGGCGGCACGTCGGCGCGGCGCGGTCGGGGCAGGGGCGTTTCCGGCGGCGGCAGCAGGCGCTCGACTACCGGCTCGCCGGTTTCGCCGCCGGGCGCGCCGAGTTCGTGCAGCGCCAGCAGGTCGCGGTACGGTACGGTCATGCCGCCGGGATCGCTCGGCCGTTCGCGCGCGGGGCCGGGTTCGGCGCGCAGCAGGGGGATATCGCCGCCGGCGCCGCCCGCGCCGCGTTGCCAATAGACATGCGCGGCCAGCGCGACGACGGCGATCGCCGCCGCGGCGATGAGCAGCGCGCCGAAGGTCCTGCGGCGCCGCCGCGCGGGCGGTTCGGGCGCGTCGTAGGGTTCGGGCGCCTCGGGCGCGGCGTCCTCGATCCGGTCTTCGACAGGCATCAGCGCATCTCCTCGGCCGGCTCGACGCCGACGATGGCGAGGCCGGCGGCCAGCGCCGCGCGCACGGCCTCGAGCAGGGTCAGGCGGGCGCGGAACAGCTCCGGATCGTCCGGCCGGACGAAGCGCAGCGCCGGCTCCTCGTTGCCGCGATTCCACAGGGCGTGAAACGCCGCCGCCATATCGGACAGCGCGAAAGCGACGCGGTGCGGCTCGTGCGCGGCGGCTGCCTCTTCCACCACGCGCGGCCAGCCCGCGGCCAGCCGGACCAGCGCGCGCTCCTCGGGCGCGGCGAGCCGCAGCAGATCGTCCTCGGACGCGGGGCCGGGCGGCCCGAGCTCCCGCGCGCGGCGCTGGACGGAACGGACGCGCGCATGGGCGTATTGAACGTAGAATACCGGGTTGTCGCGCGACCTCTCGGTCACGCGCGCGAAATCGAACTCCAGCGGCGCGTCGTTGCGCCGCGTGAGCATGATGAAGCGCACGACGTCCTTGCCCACCGCCTCGACGACGTCGCGCAGGGTTATGTAGGCGCCGGCGCGCTTCGACATGCGCACGGGCTTGCCGTCGTCGAGCAGCGAGACGAGCTGGCAGAGCTTGATATCGAGCCGCGCGCGGCCCTCGCTCACCGCCGCCGCCGCGGCCTCCATGCGCTTGACGTAGCCCCCGTGATCGGCGCCCCACACATCGATCGCGTCGATGAAGCCGCGTTCGAACTTGTCGCGGTGATAGGCGACGTCGGACGCGAAATAGGTCCAGCCGCCGTCGGCCTTTTGCAACGGGCGGTCGGTTTCGTCGCCGAACCGCGATGCGCGGAACAAGAGTTGCGGGCGCGGCTCCCAGTCGTCGGGAGGGGGCTTGCCCCTGGGCGGCGCCAGCACGCCGGTATGGACGAGATCGCGCGCGCGGAGCCACTCGACGGTCTCCGCAACCTTGCCGGCCTCGACCAGCGCGCGCTCGGAGACGAAAACGTCCATGCGCACGCCGAGCGCCTCGAGGTCGGCGCGGACGGTTTCCGTCATGGCGTCGAGGGCGGCCCGGCGGCAGACCGGGAGCCATTCGGTTTCCGGCGCGTCGCGCCAGCGGTCGCCGTCGCGCGCCGCCAGCGCCGCGCCGACGGGCTTGAGATAGTCGCCGGGGTAGAGGCCCTCGGGGATCGCGCCGATGGTTTCTCCCAGCGCCTCGCGGTAGCGCAACCGTACCGAGCGCGCCAGCGCCTCGATCTGCGCGCCGGCGTCGTTGACGTAATACTCGCGCGTGACGTCGCAGCCCGCGAATGCGAGCAGATTGGCGAGGGCGTCGCCGAACGCGGCGCCGCGTGCGTGCCCCACATGCAGCGGCCCGGTCGGGTTGGCGGAGACGTATTCCACGTTGACGCGGCGGTTTGCGCCGTCGGAGGAGCGCCCGTAATCGGCGCCGGCGGCGGCCGCGGCGGCGATGGCGCGCGCCCACACGGCATCGCCGAGGGTGAGGTTGACGAACCCCGGCCCGGCGACGACGGCCGTTTCCACGCCTTCGAGCCCGGCGAGGCGTTCGGCGATGAGTTCGGCGAGCGCGCGCGGCGGGCGGCGCGCCTGGCGGGCGAGCGCCAGCGCGGCGTTGGTGGCGATGTCGCCGTGCGCGGCGCCGCGCGGGGGGGCCGCCGTCACGCCCCGCGTGTCGAGGTCCGGCGGCAGCGCGCCCTCCGCCGCCAGCGCGGCCAGCGCCTCCGCGATGCGCCGCCGGTAATGCGCGAAGAGATTCATCGTATGCCGCCCGATAGATCGAACAGGCGGGCGTGTTCTGTCAACGCATAACGGTCGGTCATGCCGGCGATATAGTCGGCGACGACGCGCGCGGCGGCGGAGCGGTCGGGCGCGGCGGCGGCGCGATGCGCCCATTCGGTGGGCAGGCATTGCGGCTCGGCGTGAAACAGATCGAACAGTTCCGCGACCACGCGGCGCGCCTTGCTACCCATGCGGGCGACGCGGAAATGCCGATAGACGTTGGCGCGCAGGAAGCGTTCGAGCGCGGCGGCGCCGTCGCGCATGGCGGCGGAGAAGCCCGCCAGGGGCTCGCCGAGCGCGCGCGCCTCGTCGGCGCTTGCGGGGGCGAGGCGGCGCGCGCGGGCGCGCGTCTCGCGCACCAGGTCGCCGACCATCCGGTCGATCAGGCGGCGGATAACCTCGTGGATCAGGCGCGGACGCTCGAGGCCGGGGTAGAGCGCGCGCGCCTCGGCGAGCAGCGGGCCGGCGAGCGGCGCCTCGGCAAGCAGCTCGATATCGAACAGCCCGGCGCGCAGCGCGTCGTCGATATCGTGGTTGCAATAGGCGATGTCGTCGGCGAGCGCCGCCACCTGCGCCTCGGGGCCGGCATACAGATCGAGCTGCAGGTCGTGGCGGCGGTTGTAGGCGGCCAGGGTCGCCGGCGCGGAGGCGGGGTCGATGGGGCCGTTGTGCTTGGCGACGCCTTCCAGCGTTTCCCACGTCAGGTTGAGGCCGTCGAACGCGGCGTATTTGCGCTCGTGCTCGGTCAGCACGCGCAGGGCCTGGGCGTTGTGGTCGAAGCCGCCGAACGGCGCCATCGCCGCGGCGAGGGCTTCTTCCCCCGCGTGGCCGAACGGCGTGTGGCCCAGGTCGTGCGCCAGGGCGAGGGCTTCCGCCAAGTCTTCGCACAGGCCGAGCTCGCGGGCGGCCGAACGCGCGATCTGCGCCACTTCCAGGCTGTGGGTCAGGCGCGTGCGGTAGTGGTCGCCCTCGTGATGGACGAACACCTGCGTCTTGTGTTCGAGGCGGCGGAAGGCGGCGGAATGGACGATGCGGTCGCGGTCGCGCTGGAAGACGGTGCGGACGGGGCTTTCCGGTTCCGGGTGCAGCCTGCCGCGGCTGCGTTCGGGCCGCGTCGCGAAGGGCGGGGGGGCGGCGCCGGTCATGGCGCGCAGGGTAGCGGGGCGCGCCGCGGCGATCAACGCGCCCGCGCCGGGATCCGCCGGGATCCGCGGGGCTCCCCCGGGCTCGCGGGGCTCCCCCCGGTCGCCCGCCGTGGAGATGGAGCCGCCCATCGGCTCCCCCGGGCTTGCGGGGATCCCCCGGGATCCCCCGGGCGCGCCGGCGGCGCGGCTCGCGGATCGGGGCGCCCGCGCACCCGGGAAGCGTGCCGGCGCTCTTTCCGGCGGCGTCGGTGCGGGGGAACGTGCGGGCTGGAAGCCCGCGGTCCCAAGCCCCGCCTTCGGCGGGGTTGCGCCTCCCGATATCGCGCCGCGCGGAAACGAGCGGGCGCCCCGGCAGTCAGCGGCGGGGGAGGCGGAACAGCAGGACCAGCGGCGCCGCGGCGAGGGCGGCGATGGTCATCGCCTTGAAATCGTTCATGTAGGCGATAGCGGCGGCCTGGCGCACTATCTCCGCGTCGAGCGCCATGCGGCCCGCCGCCGCCGACGCGGACCAGCGCTCCGGCAGGCCGCCGGCCTCGAACGGCGTAACATGCGCGCCGAGCTCGGCGCGGTTGACCTGCGTGTAGCGCGTCACCATCGCCACCAGCATGGCGATTGCCGCCGAACTGCCGAGATTGCGCGCCAGGTTGAACAGCCCCGCCGCGTCGGTGCGGTGGCGCTCGTCAAGCGTGGCGAAGGCGCACACATTCAGCGGCACATAGAACATGCCCAGGCCGAAGCCCTGTACGACGCCGTTGCGGATCAGCGTCCACGAATCGACGTCGGTGTTGAAGCCGGCCATCTCCCACATCGACAGGGCGATGAGGCCGAGGCCGGTCAGGATGAGGATGCGCAGGTCCACGGCCTTGCTCAGCGGGCCGACCAGGAGCATGGCGGCCATCGCGCCCATCCCGCGCGGCGCCAGCACTTCGCCCACGGCGATGACGGGAAAGTCCATCAAGTGCTGCAGGAACGGCGGAAGCAGAACGAGGCCGGTGAGCAGAAGCGCGCCGAACGCCGCGACGAGAATCAGCCCGGCGACGAAATTGCGGTCGGCGAAGAGATGCGGATCGACGAACGGCCGGCGCGCCGCGGTGGCCGTGTGCGCAACGAACATGTAGAAGGCGGCGGCGGCCACGCTCGCCTCGACGACGATCTCCGTGCTGTCGAACCAGTCCTTCAGCTCGCCGCGGTCGAGCATCAGCTGGAAGCAGCCCACGGCGAGCGCGAGCAGCGCGAAGCCGAACCAGTCGAAGCGGCGGAGGCGGTCGCGCGCGGTTTCGGGAAGAAAGGCGGCCAGCCCGATCAGCGCGATAACGCCGATCGGGAGGTTGATGAAGAACACCCAGCGCCAGTTGTAGGTCTCGGTGAGGTAGCCGCCGAGGCTCGGCCCGACGATGGGGCCGATCATCACGCCGCTACCCCAGATCGCCATCGCCGAGCTGTGCTGCTCGCGCGGGAAGGTGTCGAGCATGGCGGCTTGCGAGAGCGGGATCAGGAAGGCGCCGCACGCGCCCTGCAATATGCGGTAGAAGACGAGCTCCTCCAGCGAGCCCGCGATGCCGCACAGCATCGAGGCGGCCGTGAAGCCCGCCACCGCGATCATGAACAGGCGCTTGCGGCCGAAGCGCCCGGCGAGGAACCCGGTGGGCGGCATGAAGATCGCCGCCGTCACGATGTAGGAGGTGAGAACCCAGGAGATACGGTCCTGGGTGGTGAGCAGCGACCCCTGCATGTTGGGCAGCGCCACATTGGCGATGGTCATGTCCACCGCCTGCATGATGGTGGCGGTCATGGCGGTGGCGGTAATCAGCGCGCGGCGCGCGCCGGCGCCCAGCCCGGCGGGGGCGCGGTCGGCGCCGGGGGCGGCCACCGGCGCGTCAGGAGCCCGGCGGCGGCGCGCCGGCGGCGCCGAGCAGCCGCTTCGCGCCGAGCCACGCAAGCAGCCGCTCGGCGAACTCCGGCAGGGGCCGCTCGCGGCCGGTGTCGATCGATACGGTGGCGCTCATGCCGACGCGCAGGGGCGGGTCGCCGGCCCGCTCCTCGATGCGGAAACGCACCGGCACGCGCTGGATCACCTTTACCCAATTGCCGGTGGCGTTTTGCGGCGGCAGCAGGGAGAACTCCGCGCCGGTCGCGGGGCTGAAACTCCGCACATGCGCTCGCCACTCGTGGTCGGGATAGGCGTCGAGGGTCACCGTCGCCGGCTGGCCGATGGCGATATGCGCGAGATCGCTTTCCTTCAGGTTGGCCTCGAGCCAGATGGCGGCGGTCTCGACGATCTGGATGGCGGGCTCGCCGGCGGCGACAAACGACCCCGGCCGGATGCCGACGCGGGCGACGATGCCGTCGGCCGGGGCGCGCACCACGGCGTTGGCCAGCGCCAGCGCCAGCCGGTCGCGGCGCGCGCGGGCGTCGTTGTAGCGGGCGAACAGCTCGTCGGGGGTCGCCGGGTCTCCGCCGAGGGCGGCGAGGGTTTCGCCGAGCTCGCGTTCGGCGACGGCGGCGGCGCGGCGCGCGCGGGCCAGCAGGTGGCGCGCCTCGTCGACGCGGGCCTCGGCGACCGCGCGGCGCTCGGCGAGCGCGGCCTTGCGCTCGAATTCGCTTTCGTAAAAGCGCTCCTCGGCGCGCGCCAGCGCCAGTTCCTCGCGCTTGCGCTCGTATTCGGCGCGCAGCACGGCGATCTGCGTGCGCACCATGGCCAGCTGCGCCTCGGCCTCGGCGAGCGCGATGCGGAACGGCTCGTCGTCGAGGCGGAACAGCACGTCGCCCCACACGACCGTGTCGTTGGTGCTTGCCGGGACCTCGGTTACGCGGCCGGAGACTTCGGCGGCGACGCCCACCTTGTCGGCGCGGACATAGGCGTTGTCGGTGGCGACGAAGCGTCCGGACTGGATCCACCACGCGGCGCCGGCGACGGCGGCGGCGCCGGGCACGGCGACGAGCAGGACGAAGCGCGCCGCCGCGCGCGCGAATGCGCGCGGCAGCCGCCGCCGCAAGGGCGGCCGGCCCCCGTCAGGGGGCGCGGGAGCGGCCATGTTCCGGGCGCCGCCTGCGCGGCAAGGCGCGTTTGCGGTTCATCGGGCTCGCAACGCGAGGGGAAACGGGGCGCGCGCCGCGCGCCGCGCCTACCCTATCCGCGCCCGCGCCCGCCGGAAAGCGCGGGGCCGCTTTCCGGGTGCGCGGGCGTCTTGCCTGCACGTCTCCACTCGCCTCGACGCCGCCGATGCAGGCGCCTTTGCCGGCGATATCGCGCCTTGCGGAAACGTGCGGGCGAGACGCCCGGGCGCCCAAGCAGTGCGTCTGCGCCCTCCCCGGCGGCGTTCGCGCGGGTCGCGGACGCGCGGGCGAGACGCCCGCGCCCGCCGGCGGGTTTGTGTCAGTGGCTGCTGGCGCTCGACACGGAGCTCGTGGAGGAGACCGTGCTCGGCACGGTCGAGCAGGCGAAGCTTCCGCCGCATCCGACCGTGGCGAGCGAGCTCGCGGCGCCTCCGGCGGAGACGCCGGACAGCGCTTCGTCGGACAGTTCGGCGTTGGGGTCGGGCGGCAGCACGAGGTGGCGGACGTCCTCGGTGTCGGCGACGACCCGCAGCGCGACGCCCTCGCGGACGCGGAGGCCGAGATCGTCGATTTCCTCGACGGCGGCGCCGCTGTCGACATGCGCGCGGAAGGCGTCGTCGCCACGGTAGCGCTCGGCGAACGCCTCGATTTCGTCGGTGTAGAGCCGAGCCTGTTCGGGCGAGAATTCGGGTGCGATCATCTTGAGTCTCCCCTCCGCGCGCCTGAATGGCGCAACCGGTATGTTGCGCTCACGTTTAGCATAAACGGCGGGCGGCGTCAAGCTTTCATTGCGCCGAAGGCGCGGACTTCCCGGGTACGCGGGCGTCTCGCCCGCACGTCGCCGCCGCGCCGAAGGACGCCATGAGGAGCGCGGCAGGCGCGCTTCTCCGCCAACGCCGCGCCGCGCGCAAACGTGCGGGCGGGACACCCGGGCGCCCAAGCCCCGCCTTCGGCGGGGTTAACGAGTCGATAGCCACGGCTCCCGGCATTATATTCCGTTCATGACGGCGCGAACGTTCGCCCGCGCGGCGGAGCTTTTGGCGCGCGTTCCGGCGCTGGCGGCGGGGCCGCGCGCGGCGGCGTGGGTCGGCGCGGGCGGCGCAACGGAGATGCTGGCGCTGCCGCGCGCGGCGGAGCGGGCGCGCGCCGAGGCGCCGCTCGTTTGCCATCTGCCGGCGACGGCGCGGCGGCTGAAATGCCCGCCCTTCGCGGCATACGACGCGCTGGAACTGTTCGCGTTCGTCCGCCCCGCGCAATTTTGCGTGCCGACGCCGCGCGGGCTGGCGGCCGCCGCGGGGCTGGCTGAGCCGCGCGCGCTCGAGGAGCAGGCGCTCGCCCTGCGCGAAAGCGCGCTTACGCTTTTGGGCGAGCTCGCGCGGGCCGACTACCCGGACGCGCCCGCCGCCGCGGCCGCGGCGCGCCCGATGCGCGACCACGGCTGGATGTGGGGCGCGGCGGTCGAGGCCGCGCTCGGCATGGAGGCGCCGGCGCGGGGCCGGCTGGATGTGTGGAACGGCCTCCCCGAATGGTCCGACCGCGGACCGCCGGCGCAGCCGGGGAACGACCCGGTGGCGGCGGACGAGGCGCGCGCGCGCCTGGCCGCGCTGCTCGGCGCGCGCGCGGAGCCGCGGCCGCAACAGGCCGACTACGCCTCGGCCGCGGCGCTCGCCTTCGCGCCGCGCGGGCGCGGGGACACGCCGCTCATGGTGCTGGCCGAGGCGGGAACGGGGGTGGGCAAGACGCTGGGCTATATCGCGCCGGCCAGCGTCTGGGCCGACAAGAACGAAGGGACCGTTTGGCTTTCTACCTACAGCAAGAACCTCCAGCGCCAGATCGACCGCGAACTCGACAAGCTCTATCCGCGCCGCGCCGAAAAACTGCGCCGCGCGGCGGTGCGCAAGGGCCGCGAGAACTATCTCTGCCTGCTCAATTTCGAGGACGCGGCGGGGCGGCTCGGCGCGGGCGCGTTGCCGGGAACGGGCGCCCCCGGCGCCGGCCTGGGGCTGGCGGCGCGCTGGATCGCGCATACCCGCGACGGCGACATGGGCGGGGGAGATTTCCCCGGCTGGCTCGCGGAGCTCGTCGGGCCGCGGCGCGCGGCGGCGCTGACGGACCGGCGCGGCGAATGCGTCCATTCCGCGTGCGCGCACTGGCGGCGGTGCTTTGTCGAGCGCGCGGTTCGGCATTCGCGCGAAGCCGATCTGGTGGTGGCGAACCACGCGCTGGTGCTGGCGCTCGCCGCCGCCGGCGACGGCGAATCCGAGCCGCGCCGCCAACGGCTGGTGTTCGACGAGGGGCACCACCTGTTCGACGCCGCCGACAGCGCTTTCTCTACGCGGATCTCGGGCCTGGAGACGCGCGACCTGCGGCTCTGGCTGCGCGGCGCGGAAGAAGCGGGGCGCGGCCGCGCGCGCGGCCTGCAACGCCGCGCCGGCGACCTGGCGGAAGACAACGAACGCGCCGCCGAGACGATGAGCGCGCTGCTGGCGGCGGCGCGCGCGCTGCCCGCCGACGGCTGGCTCCCGCGGCTGGCGGAGGGCGCGCCGCAAGGGCCGTGCGAAGCGTTCCTCGCCGCCGCGCGGCGGCAGACGGTCGCGCGCGCGCGCGGCAACGGTCCGGCGTTCGGGCTGGAAACCGAAGCGCGCCCGCCGGTCGAGGGGCTGCTCGAGGCCGCCGCCGCGCTCGACGCCGCGCTCGCCGCGCTCGAGACCCCGATGGCGGCGCTGGCGGCGGCGTTCGCCGAACGCCTGGAAACGGAAGGCGAGGAGCTCGATTCGACGACGCGCGGACGCCTCGACGGGGCGGCGCGCGCCCTGCGGCGGCGGCGGCGCGACGGGGTGCGGCCGTGGCGCGCGATGCTGCGGTCGCTGGCCGAAGGCCCCGACGACAAGTTCGCCGACTGGCTCTTCGTCGCGCGCCGCGACGGACGCGAAAGCGACGCGGGCATGGCGCGCCACTGGATCGACCCGACCGAACCGTTCGCCAACGCGGTGCTGAGGCCGGCCGCCGGCGCGGTGGTTACATCCGCCACCCTGCGCGACTCGAGCGGCGACACGGAAGCCGACTGGCGAGCGGCGGAGCGGCGCACGGGCGCCGTTCATCTGCCCGCGCCGGCGGTGCGCGCCGCCGTGCCGTCGCCGTTCGATTACGCGGCGCAGACGCGCGCCTTCGTCGTGACCGACGTGGCCCGCGACGACCCGGCGCAAACGGCGGGGGCGCTGCGCGCCCTGTTCGGCGCGGCGGGCGGCGGCGCGCTCGGCCTGTTCACGGCGATTCGCCGGCTGCGGGAGGCGCACAAGCGCATCGCCGGGCCGCTCGACGACGCGGGGCTTTTGCTGCTCGCGCAGCATGTGGACGGCATGGACGCGGCGACGCTGGTGGATATTTTCCGCGCCGAGCGCAACGCCTGCCTGCTGGGGACCGACGCGCTGCGCGACGGCGTCGACGTTCCCGGCGACGCGCTGCGGCTTATCGTGTTCGACCGCGTGCCGTGGCCGCGGCCGAGCATCCTGCACCGGGCGCGGCGCAAGCGCTTCGGCGGGCGCGACTGGGACGACGCCATCGTGCGCCTGCGCCTGCGGCAGGCGTTCGGCCGGCTGGTTCGCCGCGCCGACGATACGGGGGTGTTCGTCATGCTCGATCCGGCGACGCCGACGCGGCTTTTGAGCGCGTTCCCGGAGGGCGTATCGGCGCAGCGGCTGGGCCTGGCGGACGCGGCGGCGGCGACGCGCGCGTTCCTGGGCGCGCGCGCCGCCGAATCGGCGCCGCTTTTCGGCGCGCGGTAGCGGCGGCGCATGCGTTATACGGCGCGGACTCCCCGGGTGCGCGCCTTCGGCGCGACGGAGACGCGCGGGCGGGACGCCCGCGCCCTGTGAAAGGACATCTTCGTTCCATGCAATACACAACCCTCGGCCGTACGGGGCTGCGGGTTTCGGTCGCCGGGCTGGGCTGCGGGGGCAGCAGCCGGCTCGGCGCCGCGACCGGCAAGACCCGCGCCGAATCGGTCGCCCTCGTCCGCCGCGCGCGCGACCTCGGCGTGAACTTTTTCGACACCGCCGAAGCCTACGGCACCGAGGACATCCTCGGCGAGGCGCTCGCCGGCGACGCCGGCGCGGTCGTCTCGACCAAGACGCATGTCCGCCGCGGCGGCGCGCCGCGCGACCCGGCGGATGTCGCCGCGAGCATCGACGCCTCGCTGCGCCGCCTGCGCCGCGACCGCATCGACGTTTTCATGCTTCACGCCGTGGCGCCCCGCGACTACGAAACCGCGCGCGACCGCATCCTGCCGGTGCTGGAGCGCGCGCGCGAAGCGGGCAAGATCGGCCATGCCGGGATAACCGAAACGCCGCCCAACGACCCGGTTCACGCCACGCTGGAGCGCGCGCTGGCGGACGACCGCTGGGACGTCGTCATGCTCGCGTTCCACATGATGAACCAGAACGCGCGCGCGACGGTCTTTCCCGCCACGCGGGCCGCGGGCGTCGGGACGCTGATCATGTTCGCGGTGCGCGCGATTTTCAGCGATCCGGCCTATCTCGCGCGCACGGCGCGGGATCTCGCCC
This sequence comes from Alphaproteobacteria bacterium, assembly GCA_965201115.1. Classification (GTDB taxonomy): domain Bacteria; phylum Pseudomonadota; class Alphaproteobacteria; order UBA7887; family UBA7887; genus JANQOH01. The sequence continues at coordinate 1,671,390 of OZ241745.1, read as the reverse complement.
GCGCGGGCCGCGTCCCCGCCGATCTCGCCGGGCGCGGCGGTCCGCTCGATTTCCTCGTCGGCCCCGCGGGCGCCCGAAGCGTTATCGACGCCGCCTACCGCTATGCCCGCCACGAGCCCGGCGCCGATGTCGTTCTCTTCGGAACCGGCGACCGCGCGCATCTCGAGGCCAACGCGGCGTCGCTCCTGCGCCCGCCGCTCCCCGCCGGGGACCGCGCCCGCCTCGCGGAACTGTTCGGCGCGCTCGAGGGCGTCGGCCTGGACCTCCCGCGCCACATGCAGCGCTGACTCGCGTGGCGCCAAGGGAGGGCGGCGCCCAAGGGAGGTGGTGCCCAGGGGAGGAATCGAACCACCGACACGCGGATTTTCAGTCCGCTGCTCTACCGACTGAGCTACCTGGGCGCGTGGGCGACGGTAACCTTATACGCGGCGGAGGCGGTTGTCCACACGGGCGGGCACAAATTTTTCGCCGCTGGCGCCGGGGGGCCGGGCGTGGTATGGAAGCGCCCGCGGCGCGCGGGCGCGCGCCGCGGGCAACCCCGAAACCTGTGGAGACAAGTCACCGATGCTGGCGTCGAAATTCCGGTGGGCGGCCGCAATCGCGCTGACCGCGCTGGCGGCGGGCGGGCTCGCAGGCTGCGACCGCGCCGACGATCTGGACATCAAGGCCGAATATCCGTCGGACCAGCCCCCCTATTCGCCCGACCCCGACGATCGCCTCTTCGGGCGCGACGGCCTCGTACTGTTCGGCGGGCCGGATTACGACGCCGCGGAGGCGGCGCGCGCGGGCGCCGGGGGAATCGGCGTCAACGCCTGGCTGTGGCGCGCCACGCTCGACACGTTGTCGTTCATGCCGCTGTCGTCGGCGGACCCGTTCGGCGGCGTCGTCATCACCGACTGGTATTCGCCGCCGCAGGCGCCCGGCGAGCGTTTCAAGGCCACGGCGTATATTCTCGAGCGCGTTCTGCGCGCCGACGGCGTGCGCGTGTCGGTGTTCCGCCAGGTCGCCGGCGACGGAGGCGCGTGGCGCGACGCGCCGGTCGGCGAGAGCGTGGCGACGGACCTCGAAAACACCATTCTGACCCGCGCGCGCCAGCTGAAGATACGCGCCATCCCCGCCGACAGCTAGCAGGGCCGCGGCCTTCATGACCCGCTACGACGCGCGGCGGGCCGAAAGCGAGTGGCAGGCGGCCTGGGAGGCCGCGGGCTGCTTTCGCGCCGAAAACGACGGCGCGCGGCCGAAATACTATGTCCTCGAGATGTTTCCCTACCCCTCGGGGCGCATCCATATGGGGCATGTCCGCGTCTATACTATCGGCGACGCGATCGCCCGCTACAAGCGCAGCCGGGGTTTCGACGTGCTCCACCCGATGGGCTGGGACGCCTTCGGCATGCCGGCGGAAAACGCGGCGATGGCCGAGGGGGTCCACCCGGCGCGATGGACATGGGACAACATCGCCGTCATGCGCCGGCAGCTGCAATCCATGGGCCTGTCGTACGACTGGCGGCGCGAAGTGGCGACCTGCTCCCCGGACTACTACCGCCACGAACAGGCCATGTTCCTGGACCTGCTGGAGCGCGGCATGGCCTACCGGGCCGAAGCCTGGGTCAACTGGGACCCGGTGGAGCGGACCGTGCTCGCCAACGAACAGGTGATCGACGGCAAGGGCTGGCGATCGGGCGCGCCGGTCGAGCGCAAGAGCCTGCCGCAGTGGATGTTCCGCATTACCGATTTCGCCGACGAACTGCTGGAGGCGCTCGGCCGGATGCCGCGCTGGCCCGAGTCGGTGCGCGCCATGCAGGCGAACTGGATCGGGCGTTCGGAAGGCGCGGCGGTGCGTTTTCGCCTCGCCGGACGCGCGGACCGGCTCGAAACCTTCTCCACGCGCCCCGACACGCTGTTCGGCGCCAGTTTCTGCGCCGTCTCGCCGGATCACCCGCTGGCCGCCGAGCTGGCGCAGAGCGACCCCGCGCTCGCGGCGTTCATTGCCGAATGCCGCCGCTCCGGCACCTCCGAGGCGGCGCTCGAAACGGCGGAAAAGCGCGGCTACGACACCGGCTGCAAGGCGCTGCACCCCTTTGCGGAGGGCCGCGAACTGCCCGTCTATGTCGCCAATTTCGTGCTGATGGAATACGGCGCCGGGGCGATTTTCGGCGTTCCCGCGCACGACCGGCGCGACATGGAATTCGCGCGCAAATACGGCTTGCCGGCGCCCGTCGTCGTGCGTCCGCCCGACGACGCCGCCCCGCCGGGCGACGGCGAGGCCTGGACCGGCGACGGCGTTATCGTGAACTCGGGCTTTCTCGACGGCCTGAGCGTCGAGGCGGCGAAACGCGCGGCATGCGAGAGGCTGGCGGACCAGGGCGACGGCGAGCGCCGCACGACCTTTCGGCTGCGCGACTGGATCGTGTCGCGCCAGCGCTATTGGGGCTGCCCGATCCCCGTCGTCCACTGCGGGGATTGCGGCGTCGTTCCGGTGCCCCGCGGCGAACTGCCCGTGGTCTTGCCCGACGACGTGACGTTCGACGTTCCGGGCAACCCGCTGGAGCGCCACGAGACGTGGAAAAACGTCCCCTGCCCGCGCTGCGGCGCGCCCGCGCGGCGCGACACCGACACGTTCGACACGTTCGTCGATTCGTCGTGGTATTTCGCGCGTTTCGCGTGCCCGGATTCCGATTCGCCGCTCGACGCCGGGGCCATGCGGCGCTGGCTGCCGGTCGATCAGTATGTCGGCGGCATCGAGCACGCGATCCTGCACCTGCTCTATTCGCGCTATTTCATGCGCGCGCTGGGCAAGGCGGGGCATGTCGCGTTCGACGAACCGTTCTCCGGCCTGCTGGCGCAGGGCATGGTGTGCCATGAGACCTACCGCGCGGCGGACGGCGAATGGCTGTTTCCGGACCGGGTTATCCGCGAATCCGACGGTTCGGCGCGGCGCCGCGGCGACGGGGCGCCGGTCGAGATCGGGCGGTCGCGCAAGATGAGCAAGTCGCACCGCAATGTCGTCGATCCGGAAGACACGATCGCGCGCTACGGCGCCGATACGGCGCGCCTGTTCATGCTTTCCGACAGCCCGCCGGCGCGCGACCTGGAATGGACCGAGGCGGGTATCGAGGGCGCGTGGCGGTATCTTCAGCGCCTGTGGCGGCTTGCGAACGAGCCCTCCGCGCCGCTCGGCGCGCCCGGCGCGCCGATCCCCGCCGATGGGGACGCCGACACGCTCGCACTGCGCCGCGCTGCCCACCGCGCCATCGCCGGCGTGACCGACGATCTGGAGCGCTTCCGCTTCAACCGGGCGGTGGCGCGCATCCGCGAGCTGACGAACGCCATCGCGGACTATCGCGGCGGCTGCGGCCCGGCGCTGCGCGAGGCGCTCGAGACCGTCGCGCGGCTTGCCGCGCCGGTGACGCCGCACATCGCCGAATCGCTTTGGCGCCGCCTGGGCCACGACGGGTTTCTGTGCCTCCAGCCGTGGCCCGACGCCGACCCCGCGCTGGTCGCCCGCGAGACGGTCGCGATCGCCGTGCAGGTCAACGGAAAGAAGCGCGCGATGCTCGAGGTCGAGGCCGGCGCCGCGCGCGCGGAGCTGGAGCGCCTTGCGCTCGCCGAGCCCGCGGTGCGCGCCGCGCTTGGCGGCAAGCCCGTCCGGCGGGCCGTCGTCGTTCCGGGCCGCATCGTCAATGTGGTGGCGTAGCGCGCGCGTCGCGCTCGCCGCCGCGCTTCTCGCCGGCCTCGCCGCGGCGCCGGTGGGGTGCGGGTTCAGCCCGCTTTACGGCGGCGCGGACGGAGAACGCGCCGCCGCCGCGCTGGCGTCGGTGCGGATCCTGCCCATCGAAGGCCCGCTCGGCGTCGAGATGCGCAACCGCCTGCTCGACGGCCTCGTTCCCGCGTCCTTCGACAGCCCGGCGCGCTACGAACTGACGGTGCGCCTCTCCGCCTCGGCTTCCGCCCAGGTAACCGAGCGGAACACGCAAATCCGCCGCCATCTGCTCGTCCTCGACGCGGACTACGCGCTGGCCTCGGCGGCGGAAGGGCGCGAACTCCTGCGCGCGCGCGCGCGGGTCGAGACCAGCTACAACATCGTGTCGGGCGAGGACTATTCCACGCTGGTCGCCCGCCGCAACGCGGAAGAACAGGCGGCGCGCGACGCGGCGCGGGAAATCGCCGAGCGCCTGGCGGTTTATTTCCGCCGGCGGGCGGGCGAATGATCGTCCGCCCCGCCGACGCCGAGCGTTTCGTCGCGCGGCCGCCGGCCGGCATCGCCGCGGTGCTGCTCTACGGCCCCAACCGCGGCCTGGTGGAAGATCGCGGCGCGCGGCTCGGACGCACGGTCGCGGAGGCGCTCGACGATCCGTTCCGCGTGGCGGACCTTGCGCCGGCCGCGGTGGCCGCCGACCCCGCCGCGCTTGTCGATGAAGCTGCGGCGCTGTCGCTGACCGGCGGGCGGCGGCTGGTGCGTCTGCGCGGCGCCGGCAACGAAACGGCGGCGGCATGCGAAGCCCTGCTCGAACGCGCCGCGCCGGGCGGGTCGCTCGTCGTCGTCGAGGCGGGAGACCTCAACAAGCGCGCGCGGCTGCGCACGCTATTCGAACGCGCGGAAGCGGGCGCCGCGCTGGCCTGCTACGAAGACGACCGCGCGGCGCTCGCGGGCGCGATTCGCGACCGGCTGGCGGCGCACGGCAAGACCGCCGCGGCCGGCGCGCGCGAAGTGCTCCTGTCGCGGCTCGGGACCGACCGCCGCGCGGCGCTGAGCGAACTCGACAAACTGGCGCTGTATGCGGGAGACGCGCGCGAGATCGACGAACGCGCCGCGCTGGCCTGCGTCGGCGATTCGGCGGAGGCCACGCTCGATGCGCTCGCCGACGCGGTCGCCGCCGGCGACGGGCGCGCCGCGGGCCGCGCTTTCGATCGGCTCGACGCCGACGGTGTTCATCCGGTGCGCATACTCTCGGCTCTGCAACGCCATTTCCAGGCGCTGAGCTGGGCGGCGGCGCGCATGGGGCGGGGCGATTCGGCGGCTTCGGCGGTGGCCGCGATGCGCCCGCCGGTGTTTTTCAAGCGCCGCCGCGCGGTCGCCGGCCAGCTCGCGCGCTGGACCGCCGCCGACCTGGGCCGCGCCCTGAACCTGCTCCTCGACGCCGAAATCCAGTGCAAGACGACGGGAGCGCCCGCCCGGCTCATCTGCTCTTGGGCCGCGCTGCGCATAACCCGCGCCGCCCGCCGGTGAACGGGCGCGCCGCCGCCGTCAGTGGCCGCCGGCGCCGTCCCGCAGCGCAAGCAGAAACTCCCGGATGCCCCCGAGCGCCGGGTGGTCCATATCCCAATAGCCCTTCTTCGCCGCGATGCCTGCGGATACGTGCGGGTCGGGCCGGGTGGCCAGCCAAGCGTGAACACGGGCCTTGTCGCGCCTTCGGAGATCGGAGCCGGGCAACCCGCTGACGCATTCGAAGTAAATGTCTATACAGCCGTCTATCGGCGTACCCCGGAAGGTGTCGTGAAGAATCGTTTCGAGCATGCCGGGGCGGCTGTTGTCCGGCATGATAAACACCGACACGTCGGGGTGGCCGCCGCTTCGCGCCCCGAGCTGGGCGGGCTGCGGCAGATCGGCCTGCCGCAGCGACGAAAGCACGCTATCGAAGGCCGATTGCGCAGACTTGTCGGCGTCGCGGACGATACCGATGCGGCGCACGGCCTTAAACCCCGGCTCCCTGACGACGCCGTCGAGAAACTGCGACAATTTCGGAGCGCCGTCGAAACTCTGTATCCATACGGTATCCACGCCAAGATGACCGAGTAACGCCTCGAAGAAGTTTACTTCGTCTTTCCCTTCGACGAGGAGCCGTGTTTCGGACATAGTTCCGTTTTGCCGGGACATCTTTAGCGGACCTCCATGCCAAAGTGAAGAGCGCCCTTCGCGGCATCCAAAGGATAGGCTACGCAGCGATTCTTTCCATCGGTATCGGTCTCGATTCGGTAATATCGGAAATCGTCGCCCGACAGAGCCTTGTAAGCAGACTCGAAAAATTCGTAACTATGCGTGGTAGCGATTATCTGAACGTCCAATCGCTGGGCGACCTCGCCGATTACACGCCAAAGTTCGGGGACAACGGAATGGTGAATGCCGTTCTCGATCTCATCCACCAGAACAATGCCTTCACGGGCCTCCGACATGACCAGCATCAGCCGCGCAGCCCGGGTTACGCCATCGCCCATTGTCGGCAATGGTATAAGCTCGGGTAAATCGACGTCGACCCATATCATGGGGTGGCCGCTCGACGAGTTTTCTTCGATACCCATCGCGTTCGGAGCGATGACACGCAATGCCTCCATAACGATATCGTGTTCCTTGCGCTTGCGGAGTTGACCGAGCATCCGGGCGTCTTCCTGAAGGCTACCCATGTGTGGCAATATGACCGCCGCTGGAAACGCGACGTCAGACTCGGGAGATTCGATTGCGACGCTCTTGTCAGTTTCTCTCATCGTGCCTTGTATCGCCTCCCCGTTTTCTCCGCGAGCGAACGATAGCGTCAGCACGGGCTCGCCGAGCGGTCCGACAACCGAAGCGCCCGGGCGGTCGCGCGGGATCTCCACGGTGCTCGACCGCGACAGCGATATACTCAGCGTCATGGAGCCGAGGATAGCGGAGTGTGCCGATATCTCGACGGGGCCGCTCGTGTCGAGCTCCGAGAAGAGCGGTTTCCACAGTACCTCACTGATGGTATCGGACGATCCGGACACCGAATCGATTCCGCGATTGACTCTAGACATTACGTGCGGGTTCGCGCCGCCGGACAGTATGAACAACGCCTCAAGCAACGTTGTCTTGCCAGCATTGTTACGGCCGCCGATCAGGTTGATTCGGCTTAACTCGCCGATCTCCAAATCGCGCAACCCCCGAAAATTGCGTATGCGTGCATTCTTCAGCATGGCTCACACCCTTCTCCGCTATTCCGCCGCGACGCGCGCGCGGGCGGGCATGTCGCCGCGGATGACGTAGGCCAACGTCGCCACGACCTGCTCCGGCGCGCGGCACACGGCAAGGGCGGCGGCGTCCACTTCTTTCAGCGCGTGGTCGAGCGCCGCGTCGTGCTGCGTCACCAGCGCCTTGCCGAGCGCCGAGGCCATGCCGGCGTCGAAGGCGGCGTTCCACTGCCGGTAGCGGTCGCCGAAGCGCACGACGACGATATCGGCCTCGCGCAGCAGCGTGCGCGTGCGGATGGCGTTCATGGCGGCGCCCTTGCGGTCGTGCCAAAAGGCCTCGCGCTCGGCGCCGAGAATCGCCGCGCCGCAATCGTCCGAATCGGCGTGAACGCAGTTCGGGGCGTCAAGGCGGACCGGCAGCCCGGCCGCGGAAACGCCCGCCATGATACGCGCGCGCCAGTCGGTGTGGATCTCGCCCGACAGCCAGACCCGCCAGAGTTTTTCCTGCATCGCATGCCCCCGCGCTATTGGGCGCCGAGTATGCGCGCGGCGGCGGGCGCTGTCCAGCCCGCGGCGCGGCAATCGCCTTGCCTAGCCTCCTCGGGACCGCCGGCGCCGCGCCGGCCGCGAGCCCCGCCGGGCCCGGCGGATCCCCGCAAGCCGTTCCTGCTGGGCCGCCGCCGGGCCGCGGACGGGAACGCGCGCCGCCCCCGGGGGAGCGCGCCGAACGACGGCGGCCGCGGGCGCGCGATTTTCCTGGCGCCCCGCCGCGCGGCGCCGTATGATGGCGGCTGTAACGGGCCGGTCGCGGCCACCGTCCGCGCGCGGTCGCCAGCCACAAAGGGAGCCCATGAACGCCATACGATACGAAGCGCCGCGCTCGGCGGACGACGCGGTTGCGCTGCTCGCCGCGGCGAACGGCGGCGGCCGCGTGCTGGCCGGAGGCACCGATCTGCTCGTCCAGATGCACGCCGGAGCCGTGCGTCCGGGCCTGATCGTGGACGTCAAGAACATCGATGAAATGCGCGCGATCGACGAGCGCGGCGGCGCGTTCCGCGTCGGCGCGGCGGTCAGTGGCGCCGAGATGGGCGAGCACGCCGCGCTCAAGGCCGCCTGGCCCGGCGTGGTCGAGGCGGTGGAGCTCATCGGCTCGACGCAGATACAGAGCCGCGCCACCCCCGGCGGCAATCTCTGCAACGCCTCGCCCGCGGCCGACAGCGTGCCCGCGCTGATCGCCGCCGGCGCGGTCTGCACCGTCGCCGGGCCGGACGGGCGGCGCGACCTCGCCGCGGAAGGCGTCTGTACCGCGCCGGGCCGCACCGCCTTGGGCCGCGGCGAAATCGTCGTCGATTTCCTCCTGCCCGTCTCGCCGGCGGGAACGGGCGACGCCTATCTGCGCATGATCCCGCGCACCGAGATGGACATCGCCATCGTCGGCGCGGGCGTGTGTTTGACGGTGGACGGCGCCGGCAAGGTTTCCGCCGCGCGGGTTTCGCTCGGCGCCGTGGCGCCGACGGCGCTGCTGGTCGAGGACGCCGGCGCCGCGCTGGTGGGGACGTCGCTCGGCGCGGACGCGCTGGCGGCGCTCGACGCCGCCGCGCGCGCCGCGTGCGACCCCATCGACGACAAGCGCGGCACCGTCGCCTACCGGATCAAGGTCGCGGGCGTGCTGGCGCGGCGCGCCGCGGCGATCGCATACGAACGCGCAAGGAGCGAGTAATGGCGCGAAACCACATATCCGCCGTCGTCAACGGCGAACCCGTCGAGTTTCTGTGCGACACCGAGCAGACCCTGCTCGACGTACTGCGCGACGAACTGCATCTCAACGGCACCAAGGAGGGCTGCGCGTCGGGCGATTGCGGCGCGTGCAGCGTGATGCTCGACGGGCGGCTCGTTTGCGCCTGCCTCGCGCTCGGCGTCGAGGCGCAGGGGCGCGGGATCGAGACCATCGAGGGCATGGCCGACGGCGATGCGCTGCATCCCGTCCAGCGCCATTTCCTTCAGGACGCCGCGCTGCAATGCGGCTTCTGCACCCCGGGCTTCTTGGTCGCCGCCAAGGCGCTGCTGGAGCGCAACCCCGACCCCGGCGAAACCGAGATCCGCTACTGGCTGGCCGGCAATCTGTGCCGCTGTACGGGCTATGACAAGATCGTGCGCGCCGTGCAGGGCGCCGCGGCCGAAATGAGAGGAGGCTGAACATGAAAAACGGCAATTCCGGATACCGCGTCGTCGGCACGCGGCCGATTCGCCCCGACGGCGTGGACAAGGTGACGGGCCGCGCCAAGTTCGGCGCCGACCTGAACCTGCCCGGCATGTTGCACGGCTGGATGGTCCGCAGCCCGCACGCGCACGCCCGCATCGTGTCGATCGACACGTCGAAGGCCGAGGCGCTCCCCGGCGTCAAGGCCGTGGTCACGCGCGCCGACTTCCCCGCGCTCGACGGCGCCGAATACTTCTCGGCCGGCGAGGCGCAGGTGAACTTCGCCCATCTGTCGGCCAATGTCATGGCGCGCGACAAGGTGCTGTACGACGGCCACGCGGTCGCGGCGGTGGCCGCAACCAGCGCCGTCGCCGCCGAGCGCGCCGCGGAGCTCGTCGAGGTCGAATACGAGGTCCTGCCCCACGTCATCGACGTCGTCGAGGCGATGGCCGACGACGCGCCGATTCTCCACGACGACCTCTACACCGATGGCGTCACGCCGAAGCCCGAAAAACCCTCGAACATCGCGAAGCGCATGGAGTTCAAGCTCGGCGACGCCGCCAGGGGGTTCGCGGAGGCCGACGTCGTCATCGAGCGCTCCTTCACTACGAAGCCCGTGCATCAGGGCTATATCGAGCCGCACGCCGCGGTCGTGGAGTATTCGGAAGACGGGCAGATCCAGATCTGGTGCTCGAGCCAGGGCCAGTTCATGGTGCGCAACTACACCGCCAACGTGCTCGGCGTCGAGGCGGCGCAGATACGCGTCGCGCCGGCGGAGATCGGCGGCGGTTTCGGCGGCAAGACGCTCATCTATCTCGAACCCGTCGCGGCGCTGCTGTCGAAGAAATCCGGACGCCCCGTGCGCATGGCTATGACCCGCGAGGAAGTGTTCCGCGCCTCCGGCCCCACGTCCGGCGCGGCGACGCGCATCAAGATCGGCGTCGCGCGCAACGGGCGCATCGTCGCCGCGGAGGCCGAGCTGAAATACCAGGCGGGCGCGTTCCCCGGCTCGCCCATCGGCCCGGGCTGCATGACCGCCTTCGCGCCCTACGACCTCGATAACGTGCTGGTCGTCGGCTACGACGTGGTGACGAACCGCCCGAAAGTGGCGGCATACCGCGCCCCCGGCGCGCCGATCTCCGAGTTCGGCGTCGAATGCGTGATCGACGAACTGGCGCGCAAAATCGGCATGGACGCCATCGAGCTGCGCGAAAAGAACGCCGCGAAGGAAGGAACGCAGGCCGCCTACGGGCCGAAATTCGGTCCCATCGGCTATGTCGAAACCCTCGCGGCGGCGAAAAGCCACCCCCACTACAAGGCCGATATCGGCGCTAACGGGGGCCGCAAGCGGGGCCGCGGCTTCGCCACCGGCTTCTGGTTCAATATCGGCGGCGAATCGAGCGCCGAAGTGCATATCAACGAAGACGGCTCCGCCACCGTCGCCACCGGCAACCCCGACATCGGCGGCAGCCGCGCCTCGATGGCCATCATGGCCGCCGAAACGCTCGGCATCGACGTGGAAAAGGTGCGCCCCATCGTCGCCGACACCAGCTCCATCGGCTACAGCTTCCTCACCGGCGGCAGCCGCGTCACCTTCGCCAGCGGCATGGCCGTGGTCGAGGCGGCGAAGGAGTGCATCGAGGAAATGCGCGGACGCGCCGCGAAGATATGGGATATCCCGGTCGATGCGGTGACGTGGGACGACGGCAAGGCGCGCCCCGCCGGCAGCAACGCGGGGGATTTCGAGCCGCTTTCGCTGGCGGAGATCGCCGCCGGCTCCGCCGCCACGGGCGGGCCGATCAACGGCCACGCGCAGTTCACCGCGCGCGGCGCCGGGCCGGGCTTCGGCGCCCATATCTGCGACGTCGAGGTCGACGAGGAAACCGGCGCGGTCTCGGTTTTGCGCTATACCGCCGTGCAGGACGTCGGCACCGCCATCCACCCGTCCTACGTGGAAGGCCAGCTCCAGGGTGGCGTCGCCCAGGGAGTCGGCTGGGCGCTCAATGAGGAGTACATCTACGACGACAAGGGCCGGCTCGAAAACCCGGGCTTCCTCGACTACCGCATGCCCGTGGCCTCCGACCTGCCGATGATCGACACCGTGCTCGTCGAGGTGCCCAACCCGCGCCATCCCTACGGCGTGCGCGGCGTCGGCGAGGTGCCCATCGTTCCGCCGATGGCGGCGGTGGCGAACGCGATCCACGACGCGCTGGGCCTGCGGATGACCGACCTGCCCATGTCGCCGCCGCGCATCGTCGCCGCGCTGGAGAACGGCGGCTAGCGGGCCGCCGCGCGGAAGCGGGGGGAGGGCGGCGCCGTGCCGCGGGTCGTGTTGCCGACAAGCGTCGGCGACCAATTCGCGCACGGCGAAACCGAACTCGAAATCGAGGGCGGGACCGTGCGCGACTTGGTGCGCGGTCTCGACTCCCGCTTCCCCGGCATCGCCGCCGCCATCGCCGAGGGCATGGCCATCGCCGTCGACGGCGAAATCATCCAGAACGCCATGCTTGAAGCGGTGCGGCCCGACAGCGAAATCTACCTGCTTCCCAAGATCGGCGGAGGAGCGCCATGATCGGCCCCGGCGAAGTCGAACGCTACCGCGAACAGGGCTACCTGGTCGTCGAAAACGTCCTTGACGCCGCCATGCTCGGCGAGCTGCGGCGCGTGACCGCGGAGGTGACGGCGGCCGCGCGCGGCCTGACCGCGCACAGCGAGTTCCTGGACCTTGAGGCGAGCCACACGCCCGACCGCCCGCGCGTGCGGCGCATCAAGAAGCCGTGGGCCGCGCACCCCTTTTACCGCAAGCTCGCCGCGCACCCGCCGATCACCGGTATTCTGGCGCAACTGATCGGCGGCGACATCCGCATGCGCCCCGGCGGCAAGGTCAACATGAAGGCCGCTGGCTACGGCGCGCCGGTCGAGTGGCATCAGGACTGGGCCTTTTACCCCCACACCAACGACGACGTGCTGGCCGTGGGCATACTGCTCGACGACATGACGCCGGATAACGGCCCGCTGCTCATGATGCCGAAAACGCACAAGGGGCCGATATACGACCACCACGCCGGCGGCGCGTTCTGCGGCGCCATCGACCCCGCCGGCGTCGATATCGATTTCGGTTCGGCGGTCGCCGTGACCGCGCCCGCGGGTTCGATCACCATCCACCATGCGCGGCTGATCCACGGCTCGGCGATCAACCGCTCCGCCGCGCCGCGCCGCCTGCTCCTGTTCGAATACGCCGCCGCCGACGCCTGGCCCCTCGCGGGCACCGAATCGGTCGATGATTTCGACGCCTTCCGCGAACGCATCGTCCGCGGCAAGCCCTGCCTGACCCCCCGCCTCGAGCCCGCGCCCGTCCGCATGCCCCTGCCCAAGGCCGTCCATCAAGGCTCGATCTACGAAAACCAGCGCACCCTCAAGCACAACTACTTCGACCGCGCCCCCGAAGCGGTGGCGGCAGAGTAGCGCTCCCGTCGTGCTATGGCTGTGCGCGCCGAACGACCGAGTTTGGGCAGGCTGTTGCATTGCGGTGATACTGGCCATGGCGCGACGAAGCACTTGTGTTCGCCGAATGATCGTAGAATACCAAGCGCGCCGCCTGATTCGCGTCGGCGGATTCACGATGCCGGGGTCGACACAATGAGACGCGCCGAAAGCGCGGAAGCGCAGGATACCCGCTTGCGAGGCTACGGTGGTGTTGCTACACAACTGCCAACGCTGGACGCCGAGGGTCAGGAGCAGCTCAAGATGATGTTCCGGCACGCCGAGACCGAAACGCGAGACGGGTGCGGGCGCGCTCAACTCCGCCTCGCGCCGTTACGCCATGAGGGCGCATCCGGCGCGTGTTATGCGGCGGACGAGACGCCGACGCTGGCCGGCCGCTACAGGTGCGTCGTCGTCGATCCGCCTTGGGACCAAGGCAAAACGGGCAAACGGGCAGTACGGCCTAATCAGGGCATCGACCTGTCGTATCCCACAATGACCTATGACGATATCGCCGCGCTTCCGGTCGGCGATTGGGCCGCCCGCGATTCATTTATTTGGTTGTGGGCGACCAGCAGCCGCTCGCGTTCGAGTGGCAAGCCGATTTTGGTTCAGGCTTTCGAATTGCTTGAGCATTGGGGTTTTCGGTATTACACCATCCTGACTTGGAACAAGGAAACCGGGCCTTGCCCCTTCGGCCCTTACCAGATTACCAACGAGCATTGCCTGTTCGGCTATCGAGGTAAATGCTCTTTCCCGAAGGGTTCCATGGGCAAGATGAAAACTGTGTTTTGGGCGCCGACTCGTCGACACAGTGAAAAACCTGCTTATCACTACGACAATATCCGCCGCTATTTCGAGGCGCCTCGGTTGGACGTTTTCGCTCGGCGTCGGCATGAGGGCTTCGACGCTTGGGGCAATGAGGTAGAGCCGTCATGAGCACCCGCCGTGCGAATTCGCTTAACGGCTCGGACTGGCTGAAAAACTCTTTCAGTATATGGCGAGGCTTGGGCCGCGATACTGACGTCGCGGACCATCCCGCGCCGTTCCCTGTCGCCTTGGCTGCGCGACTGATTGCCTGCTATGCCAGCGACGCTGACGGGGTTGTTCTCGATCCATTTGCCGGCTCCGGGTCTACACTGATTGCCGCTCTTCGGGCCGGTATGAAGACCATAGGACTCGACATCAACCCGCGGTACCGCGATATATTTGTCGACAGGTTATCGCTTGCGGAAACGTCGAACGCTCATTTATGGCGATACGATTTGCGTGACGCCCGCACACTCGGCGAAGTGGTGCAGCCGGAATCGGTCGAGATTTGTATTACATCTCCGCCGTATTGGGACATACTTAACCGTCGACGGTCAGCCGACGGCAAGCAGGCCAGACCGTACTCTCGCAACGGTTGCGATATTGGCAATCTCTCCACTTACGACGACTTTCTCGACGCGCTTGCGCAAACGTCTTGCCAGATCGGTGCAGCGCTTCGAGCACGGGGATACTTTATCCTGAACGTGATGGATATCCGGAAAGGTTCTGTGTTCTATCCACTCCACCAAGACGCTGCACACGCAATCGACAGAGAAAGAACGTTTCAACTCGACGATATCATCGTTTGGGATCGCCAAGCGGAATATAACTCCATGCGTCCTCTTGGATACCCGTATAAGTTTATCGTCAACAAAGTGCATGAATACCTTCTGGTATTCAGAAAATCGGAGGAACGACATGGCTAGAAGACCCCGTGTGCCCGATGGCGATCTATACGAGATTGCCACGTATCTGGCGCGACCGGAAACGAAGACCGAGATTCATGCCGAGCTGCCCGAGCGGCATAGCGAGAAGTTCGAGTCCGAGTACGCCGCTGCCACGAAAGCCTACCCGTTGCCCGGCAGTCGCAGCAGCCACCCGTACTACGTCTGGCCGAAAGGCACGAACAAGCAGGGAAGAGAACTTCGCATCTACTTCTCTCGAGTGTCGCCCGAACCGCCTCCGATTCGTAATCTGTATACCGATTACGGCAAATGGCAGGCGCGGCGAGCGCAGTACAGAATCAACCACTCGAATTTGGTGATGCAGCTGTTCGAATGCGGTTTCGTGCTCGGCATGAACACGGGTCACGAGCAGCGAATCACGGACTTTATGAAGGTGCGTTTTCCCGTGGTTCCGTAAGGAGGCGATCTTGTCTCCTCACCCTTGGGGCGGTCCGCACCCGTCGTTCCGTCACGTTCGTGTGGAAGCGCTGTCGTTCCGGCCAACAGGACATTACCGCAGGCGCAAAATGTACCCGAATACGATCAGCGATGGATAACTTCGCCCGACAAGCCGCCGAGTACCGGCGTTGGGTCGGAGAGTGTCACAGGAACGCGTTCGGGCAGTATTTTACGCCGCCGGAGATCGCGGAATTCGCCGCCGATGGGCGGGCGGGCGTGAGGTTTGCGGCGAGCGAGGCGGATCCGCGGATCGTCGAGTTCTGGCGGCGCGGCGCAGGCCGGGCGGCGGACTTCGTTCGTATCGAAAACTATCTCGAATCGTGGGGCCGGTCGCGGGACAACATCGTGTGCAACCCGCCCTACATGAAATTTCACAGGTTCCCGAACAAGGCCGCCGTCCTGGCCGAGTTGCGCGCGAGACAGGGCGCGAGGGTTTCGGGGTATACGAATGTCGCGTCGGCGTTTCTTTTGAAATCGCTTCTGGAACTGCGCCCAGGCGGCAGGTTGGCGTATATCATGCCCCTCGAATTCCTCAACACGGGATACGGCGCGCTTGCGAAGCGGAAATTATCGGAATCGGGGCATCTGTACGCGGTCGTCAATTTGCGGTGCGAGCAGGAGATATTCCCCGACGCAATTACTTCGGTGGGGATAATTCTCTACGATTCGGCCCGGCGCCATGACACGGTCAAATTTTACGATCTGGACGCGGTCGATCGGCTGGCGGCGTTGGACGCGGCGCCGCCGGTCTCGGAGCCGCGGCGCGCCGCGCTGGACCCGGGTGCGAAATGGCTTCCGTATTTTCGGCGGCAGGCCCCGCGGGCCGCTCGCGGAAAGACCGTTCCGCTCGCTCATTACGGGCGGTTCCGCCGCGGCGTCGCGACGGGCGCCAACGAGTTTTTCGTGCTCAAGCCGAGCCGCGCCAGGGAGCGCGGCGTCGAGGCGGAGTGCGCGCCGTGCATATCCAGGAGCTCGCAAATCCGGCGCCCTGTGTTCGGGCAAGCGCAATTCGACGAGCTGCGCGCCGCCGACAAGGACGTACTGTTGTTTTCCGTCGGCGCGGCGCATTCGGCGCGGGCGGCGGAATATATACGGCATGGGGAGCGCCACGGGTTCCACGAGCGGTTTCTGACCAGGAACTGGCGGCCGTGGCACAGGACGGAACCCGGAAGCCCGTCGCCGCTTCTGCTGGGCGTGTTTTCCCGTGGCGGGTACAAGGCGGTGTTGAACGAGAGCGGCGCGACGAACCTGACCTGCTATCACGGTAAGCGTCCGGTTATCCCGCTTGGCGATTGTTGAGTATTTTTATGTGTTTCAGTATTCCGGGGGTTGTTTTATTTGGCGGTCGGCTTTGTATGGGGATATTGTTTCGATGCCTGCGCGGTTATCGATGCGGCTTGGCGACGTCGGTTGGCGGTGGCCGGTTCGAACGCGGCGGCTTGCGGTCGCGGTATAGCATTGGATGGGTATCGGGCGGAGTTTTTTTCTATATTTCCTCTTTTACGCTTGCCTTGTGGGGTTGGGGTCGGCATTGTTCGTTCATGTTTGACCGCGCCGCGCCTCTCCCCGACGATCCCGCCCGCCTGAAGGACATGGTGGCGTCCTTGGCGGCCGAGTTGCAGGCTCGCGAGGAAGCGCTGCGGTCGCGCGCGGAGGCGTTGAAGGCGCGCGATATCCTGATTGAGAAGTTGCGTCACGAGTTGGCGGGGATGCGCCGGCATCGTTTCGGGGCGCGCTCGGAAGCCTTGGCGCAGTTGCAACTGGCGCTGGAGAACGAGGAGATCGTCCGCGCCGCAAGCCCGCCCCCGCAACCCGAACCCGCCGCCGCACGCGCGCCGCGGCGCAAGCGCCGCCCCTTGCCGGACCGGCTGCCGCGCCGCGAGACGGTGCTGGAACCCGGCAGCGCCTGCGGGGCCTGCGGCGGCGCGCTCAAGACCGTCGGCGCGGATGTCACCGAGGAACTGGAGTACATACCCGGTCGTTTCGTAGTCAACCGCATCGTGAGACCGCGCACGGTCTGCCGCGCCTGCGCACGCTTCCGCCAGGCGCCGCTGCCGCCGCGCCCCATCGGGCGCGGACGCCCCGGACCCGGCCTGCTTGCCCATGTGCTGGTGAGCAAGTACGCCGACCATCTCCCCCTCTACCGCCAAGCGCAAATGTTTGCCCGCGACGGCATCGACCTCGACCGCTCGACACTGGCCGAATGGGTCGGCAAGAGCGCCGCCTTGCTGGAGCCGGTCGCCAACGGGATCGGCAACCATGTGCGCGCCGGCGGCGCCATCTTCGCCGACGATACCACGGTGCGCCTGCAAACCCCGCGCGGCGAAGGCGCCAGGGGCAAGACCCGCACTGCACGGCTATGGGTCTATGCCCGCGACGAACGACCGTGGCGCGGAACCGCGCCGCCGGCCGCCTGCTACCGCTTCAGCGCCAACCGCAAGGGCGAGCATCCGCGCCGCTGCCTGGCCGGCTTCAAGGGCTGGATGCACGCCGACGGCTATGCCGGGTTCGCGGAACTCTACCGCACGGGCCGCATCCGCGAAGCCCCCTGCATGGCCCATGTCCGGCGCAAGTTCGTCGACCTCGCGCGCAATCGGGGCGCGCCGGTCGCCAGGGAAGCCGTCGAGCGCATCGCCGCCTTGTACGCCGTCGAGGCCGAAGCCCGCGGGCAGACGCCCGAAGAGCGCGTCCGTATCCGCCAGGCCAAGGCCAGGCATCTCCTCAACGACCTCGAAACATGGCTCGCCCGACAGAGCCCGAACATACCCGCCAGAACGCCGCTGGCCGGCGCCATCCGCTACGCCCGCGCCCGATTGGCCCGCCTGCGCCCGTGGCTCGACAACGGAACGCTCGAACTCGACAACAATACTGCCGAACGCGCCATCCGCGGCATCGCCCTCGGACGCAAGAACCGGTTCTTCGTCGGCTCCGAAGCCGGCGGCGCAACCGCCGCAACCGCATATACGCTCATCGAAACCGCAAAACTAAACGGCATCGACCCGCGCGCATGGATCGCAGACACACTCAACCGTATCCAGGACTACAAAACAAACCGAATCCGCGAACTCATGCCGTGGAACTGGAAACACAAAACACCACCGTAAAAACCCAATAGCCCTATAACCGGACGCTTACCTATCACGGGTTCGCGCCGAACGCATTCGGCGGTCCGTATCTGGAGCATTTGTTTCTCTATATGCTGTCGGGAACCGGCAGGGCGCTGCTGTCGCTGGCGTCGCGCAAGTACGGCGCCGACTTGGACAAGTTCGAGCCCAACGACCTGAACGGCGCGCTCGCGCCTTCGCCCGCCGTCTTGTCCGCCATCCCCCGCGAGGCCGTGGCGGCGGCCATGCTGGAGGTGCGGGAAACCGACCGGTTCCCGGAGTGGGCCGAGGAGTTTTTCGCGTCTCTGACGTCCGCGCCCGGGCCGGCGTAGCGCGCGGATGCAGGGCGACTACGGTTCGGCGCCCGCGGGGGATGCCTTGGCGCAGTCGCGCCGAAGGCGCTGACTGCCCGGGATCGCGGGCGGCCCCGCCCGCACGTTTGCGCACGGTGGGCCCTTCATGGCGGGCGTCGACGCGGTGGAGACGTGCGGGCAAGGACGCCCGCGCACACAGGAAATCCGCGCCTTCGGCGCGGGAACGCCGGTAGCCCGCATTTCTCATACGGGTTTGGGGCATCGGGGCTCTGTGTGCGATATAGTGTTGTTGAGTATGCACATGTCGCGGCACGGAGGTGTTCCCCGATGCAGACGGAGTGTAGCACGGCGCTGGGCGGTTTTCAACCGGTCGATGGTCGCGCGGTTGTGGCGGCGTTCGACGGCGGGACGGTGACGTCGGACGCGGGGGCATTGTTGCCTGGCCGGGCGGATGCGGCGGTGGGTCTGGTCGATCGGTTTGCGGCCTGTTTCACCGATGGGCGTGCGCGTCATCTTGTCGAGCACGATGTTCGGACGCTGGTCATGCAGCGCGTGTTCGGGATCGCATTGGGATATGAGGACCTGAACGACCACGATGCGTTGCGTCACGATCCGGTCATGGCCGTGTTGGCGGGGAAGTTGGCGTCGCGTCGTTCGGACTGTGCGCCGCTTGCGGGCAAATCGACGCTGAACCGCCTTGAGTTGGGGGGCGCGGGGCCGTCGCGGTATTGCCGGATCGCGCATGACGGCTCGGCGATTGAGGATTTGTTCCTGACACTGTTTGTGGAGGCGCACAAGCGGCCCCCGGCTCGCTTGGTTATCGATCTCGACGCCACGGACGATCGGCTTCACGGTCGCCAGGAGGGTCGTTTTTTCCACGGCTACTACGGCGGCTATTGCTATCTTCCGCTTTATGCGACTTGCGGGCATCGTCTTTTGGCGGCGCGGTTGCGCCCGGCGAATGAGGATGGGGCGGCCGGGGCCGTGGAGACTGTTGAGCGGATTGTGTCGCGGTTGCGGCGACATTGGCCCCGCGTGCGGATAATGGTGCGCGCCGATTCGGGGTTCGCCCGCGAGGCGCTGATGGCGTGGTGCGAGGCCAACGGCGTCGATTACCTGTTGGGCTTGGCGCGGAACCCCCGTCTGGCGGCGGAAGTCGAGACCGAACTGGCGGCGGCGCAAGCGCACAGCGCGGGTTCGGGCAAGCCGCAACGCCGCTTCAAGGACTTCATGTGGAGGACGCGCGACAGCTGGAGCTGCGCGCGCCGCGTCGTCGCCAAGGCCGAGTGGACCCACGGCAAGGCCAACCCGCGTTTCGTCGTCACCTCGATTGCAACCCATCGGGTCCGCGCCCGGCATCTCTACGAGCGGCTTTACTGCCAACGCGGCGAGATGGAGAACCGGATCAAGGAGTGCCAACTCGATTTGTTTGCCGACCGCACGTCGACGCGGGCCAACCGGCTGCGCCTGCGGTTCGCATCCATGGCTTATGTGCTGCTGTGCGCGCTGCGCCGCACCGGGTCTGGGCTACACCGAACCGGCGGTCGCCGCATGCGGGAGCCTGCGCCTGAAACCGCTCAAGATCGGCGCTTGGGTCCGCGTCACTGTGCGCCGCGTCAAGATCGCCATGAACGCCGCGCATCCCTTCCAGCGCGAGTTCCGTATCGCCTGCGAGCGATTATCCGCCGCCGCGGCGTAACGCGGCCCCTCTCGCCCTTCCCCCCGACAACGCAGGAACAGCCCGGAACGCGGCCCACCGCCAAACGGCGGACAGCCCCAACGCGCCCCGAAAACGCCCACCAAGCCCCCCAACCACGAAAACACGCACGCACGCCAACCAATGCCGCACAAACCGCACGGCAACCACCCGTATGAGAAATGCGGGATAGCGGCGCGCGGGCGTGTCGGCGGTATGCGCGGCGCGGTATCGACGCTGTCCGGCGCAAAGATGGCTGCAAGACCGCAGGGGTCGCGCCTTGTCCTTCGACGACATTGCCCACTACCGCCGCCTCTGCGCCGCCCTCGCCGAAACGCCCCGCATCATGGCCCGCATCGACCAAGCCATCGGGTAAGCGTCCGGTTATGGGGCTATTGGGTTTTTACGGTGGGGGTTTTGTGTTTCCAGTTCCACGGCATGAGTTCGTGGATTCGGTTTGTTTTGTAGTCCTGGATACGGTTGAGTGTGTCTGCGATCCATGCTCGTGGGTCGATGCCGTTTAGTTTTGCGGTTTCGATGAGCGTGTATGCGGTTGCGGCGGTTGCGCCGCCGGCTTCGGAGCCGACGAAGAACCGGTTTTTGCGTCCGAGGGCGATGCCGCGGATGGCGCGTTCGGCAGTATTGTTGTCGAGTTCGAGCGTTCCGTTGTCGAGCCACGGGCGCAGGCGGGCCAATCGCGCGCGGGCGTAGCGGATGGCGCCGGCCAGCGGCGTTCTGGCGGGTATGTTCGGGCTCTGTCGGGCGAGCCATGTTTCGAGGTCGTTGAGGAGATGCCTGGCCTTGGCCTGGCGGATACGGACGCGCTCTTCGGGCGTCTGCCCGCAGGCTTCGGCCTCGACGGCGTACAAGGCGGCGATGCGCTCGACGGCTTCCCTGGCGACCGGCGCGCCCCGATTGCGCGCGAGGTCGACGAACTTGCGCCGGACATGGGCCATGCAGGGGGCTTCGCGGATGCGGCCCGTGCGGTAGAGTTCCGCGAACCCGGCATAGCCGTCGGCGTGCATCCAGCCCTTGAAGCCGGCCAGGCAGCGGCGCGGATGCTCGCCCTTGCGGTTGGCGCTGAAGCGGTAGCCCGCATTTCTCATACGGGTGGTTGTCGTGCGGTTTGTGCGTCGTTGGTTGTCGTGCGTGCGTGTTTTCGTGGTCGGGGGGCTTGGCGGGCATTTTCGGGGCGCGTTGGGGCGGTCCGCCGTTTGGCGGTGGGCTGCGTTCCGGGCTGTTCCTGCGTTGTTGAGGGGAAGGGCGAGAGGGGCCGCGTTACGCCGCGGCGGCGGATAATCGTTGGCAGGCGATACGGAACTCGCGCTGGAAGGGATGCGCGGCGTTCATGGCGATCTTGACGCGGCGCACGGTGACGCGGACCCAAGCGCCGATCTTGAGCAGTTTCAGGCGCAGGCTCCCGCATGTGGCGACCGCCAGTTCGGTGTAGTCGAGGCCGATGCGGCGCAGTGCGCATAGCAACACATAAGCCATGGACGCGAACCACAGGCGCAGCTGGTTGGCCCGCATGGCCCGCGTCGACGTGCGGTCGGCGAACAAGTCGAGTTGGCACTCCTTGATCCGGTTCTCCATCTCGCCGCGTTGGCAGTAAAGCCGCTCGTAGAGATGCCGGGCGCGGACCCGATGGGTTGCAATCGAGGTGACGACGAAACGCGGGTTGGCCTTGCCGTGGGTCCACTCGGCCTTGGCGACGACGCGGCGCGCGCAGCTCCAGCTGTCGCGCGTCCTCCACATGAAGTCCTTGAAGCGGCGTTGCGGCTTGCCCGAACCCGCGCTGTGCGCTTGCGCCGCCGCCAGTTCGGTCTCGACTTCCGCCGCCAGACGGGGGTTCCGCGCCAAGCCCAACAGGTAATCGACGCCGTTGGCCTCGCACCACGCCATCAGCGCCTCGCGGGCGAACCCCGAATCGGCGCGCACCATTATCCGCACGCGGGGCCAATGCCGCCGCAACCGCGACACAATCCGCTCAACAGTCTCCACGGCCCCGGCCGCCCCATCCTCATTCGCCGGGCGCAACCGCGCCGCCAAAAGATGACGACCGCAAGTCGCATAAAGCGGAAGATAGCAATAGCCGCCGTAGTAGCCGTGGAAAAAACGACCCTCCTGGCGACCGTGAAGCCGATCGTCCGTGGCGTCGAGATCGATAACCAAGCGAGCCGGGGGCCGCTTGTGCGCCTCCACAAACAGTGTCAGGAACAAATCCTCAATCGCCGAGCCGTCATGCGCGATCCGGCAATACCGCGACGGCCCCGCGCCCCCCAACTCAAGGCGGTTCAGCGTCGATTTGCCCGCAAGCGGCGCACAGTCCGAACGACGCGACGCCAACTTCCCCGCCAACACGGCCATGACCGGATCGTGACGCAACGCATCGTGGTCGTTCAGGTCCTCATATCCCAATGCGATCCCGAACACGCGCTGCATGACCAGCGTCCGAACATCGTGCTCGACAAGATGACGCGCACGCCCATCGGTGAAACAGGCCGCAAACCGATCGACCAGACCCACCGCCGCATCCGCCCGGCCAAGCAACAATGCCCCCGCGTCCGACGTCACCGTCCCGCCGTCGAACGCCGCCACAACCGCGCGACCGTCGACCGATTGAAAACCGCCCAGCGCCGTGCTACACTCCGTCTGCATCGGGGAACACCTCCGTGCCGCGATATGTGCATACTCAACAACACTATATCGCACACAGAGCCCCGATGCCCCAAACCCGTATGAGAAATGCGGGGTAGCAGGCGGCCGGCGGCGCGGTTCCGCGCCACGGTCGTTCGTCGCGGGCATAGACCCATAGCCGTGCAGTGCGGGTCTTGCCCCTGGCGCCTTCGCCGCGCGGGGTTTGCAGGCGCACCGTGGTATCGTCGGCGAAGATGGCGCCGCCGGCGCGCACATGGTTGCCGATCCCGTTGGCGACCGGCTCAAGCAAGGCGGCGCTCTTGCCGACCCATTCGGCCAGTGTCGAGCGGTCGAGGTCGATGCCGTCGCGGGCGAACATTTGCGCTTGGCGGTAGAGCGGGAGATGGTCGGCGTACTTGCTCACCAGCACATGGGCAAGCAGGCCGGGTCCGGGGCGTCCGCGCCCGATGGGGCGCGGCGGCAGCGGCGCCTGGCGGAAGCATGCGCAGGCGCGGCAGACCGTGCGCGGTCTCACGATGCGGTTGACTACGAAACGACCGGGTATGTACTCCAGTTCCTCGGTGACATCCGCGCCGACGGTCTTGAGCGCGCCGCCGCAGGCCCCGCAGGCGCTGCCGGGTTCCAGCACCGTCTCGCGGCGCGGCAGCCGGTCCGGCAAGGGGCGGCGCTTGCGCCGCGGCGCGCGTGCGGCGGCGCGTTCGGGTTGCGGGGGCGGGCTTGCGGCGCGGGCGATCTCTTCGTTCTCCAGCGCCAGTTGCAACTGCGCCAAGGCTTCCGAGCGCGCCCCGAAACGATGCCGGCGCATCCCCGCCAACTCATGACGCAACTTCTCAATCAGGATATCGCGCGCCTTCAACGCCTCCGCACGCGACCGCAGCGCCTCCTCGCGGGCCTGCAACTTGGCCGCCAAGGACGCCACCATGCCCTTCAGGCGCGCGGGATCGTCGGGGAGAGGCGCGGCGCGGTCAAACATGAACGAACAATGCCGCCCCCAACCCCACAAGGCAAGCGTAAAAGAGGAAATATAGAAAAAAACTCCGCCCGATACCCATCTAATGCTATACCGCGACCGCAAGCCGCCGCGTTCGAACCGGCCACCGCCAACCGACGTCGCCAAGCCGCATCGATAACCGCGCAGGCGTCAAAACACGATACCCATACAAAGCCGACCGTCAAACAAAACGACCCCCGAAATACCGAAACCCATAAACATACTCATCAATCGCCAAGCGGGATAACCGGACGCTTACGGTACGAGCAGGGCATTGTCATGACGGAGCGCTCCTCGGCGGAAATGGACGCCACACGGATGTCGTCAATATACGACACGCGGCGTGTGGGCGCAAACGCCTCGCGGCGCAGGGCGATGACCGCGCCTCTCCTCGGCGGCATCGCGCGGGTCGGCGACGTGCGGGCGGGGACGCCCGCGCACCCAGGAAGCGCGCCGGAGCGGGCTGGGGCGCCTTTGCGGGGCATTGCGGGGATCCGCGGGGCTCGACAGTTCCGATCATTGGTGGGAGGAGCGCAACGACTGCGCCCTTCCCGGCAATGCCGCGGCGGGCGGGAACGTGCGGGCTGGAAGCCCGCGGTCCCGGGCCCCGCCTTCGGCGGGGGCGGGTCGGTGGGGATCTGCGGAGCTCTGCGGGGCTCGCGCGGTTGCGGAGCTGCGCGGCCTGGCGCTCGCGCCTTCCCGCCGACGCCGCGGTGGGCGGGAACGTGCGGGCGAGACGCCCGCGCACCCAAGCCCCGCCTTCGGCGGGGTTGCGCCGTAGCGAGAAACGCCGCTCGCGCTTTCCAGCCGACGCCGTGGCGGGCGGGAACGTGCGGGCGGGGACGCCCGCGCACCCAGGAAGCGCGCCGGAGCGGGCGGGGGCGCCGTTGCGGGGCATTGCGGGGATCCGCGGGGCTCGACAGTTCCGATCGTTGGCCGGCGGGGCGTAACGACCGCGCCCTTCCCGGCAATGCCGCGACGCGCGGAAACGTGCGGGCAGGATGCCCGCGGTCCCGGGCCCCGCCTTCGGCGGGGTTGCGCCTCTCCCCGACGGCATCGTGTGGGTCGGCGACGTGCGGGCGAGACGCCCGCCCTGGCGCGCGGTCAGCGGCGGCGGGCGATCTCCTCCGCGCGCGCCAGCAGCGCGTCGCCGCTCGCGCACACGATCACCGCGTCGCCGACCTCCTCGAGCCGGTCCGGATCCTCCACGCCCGCGACCGCCGCCGCCAGACGCGAAGCCGCGTCCGCCCCGAACTTGCGGCCCGCAAGCCGCGCCAGAAGCGCACGCTCGCGCTCAAGACCGCGCACACGCTCGCGCGCCTCGCCAAGAGATACGCCGCGCGCCTCGCCAAGCTCCAGACCGCGCGCCGCGCGCTCGGCGACCCACTCGTCGAGCCGTTCCGCAAACAACGATTCCATAGCGCCCAAATCCTCCAAATCCCCGACCCGCCTCAAACGCGCAGCCAGCGCGCCATCCGAAGCCCCGAACCGGTTCGCCTCGAGCATGTGCCGAAGCGTCGCTCCGAACGCACGGCGCAAACTCGCATGCTCCGGACCCGAAAGCAACCGACGCAACGCCGCGACAACCGCCGGCACAGACTCCGGATCCCCATGCTCAAGCGCAAAACGCGCCGATACAACGTTGCCCGCGGGCAAATCCTCCGGACGCAGACGGTGAACATCGAGCAGCAGGTAACCCTGCCGGGGCTGAAAACGCTCCAGCGCGGCCCCCGCAGGCGCTATCTCATCGCGAACCTCCCGCGACGCAGACCAACGCGCACGACCGTTGTAAACGACAATCGGCAAAACCGGCGGAAGCGGTCCCGCGCGCCGGTTCTGCCGGTCGTCCCGGCGATGCCGCGAATACAACTGAGCCGTGTAGGCATACACGCGCACCGCCATGTCCAGGTCGACCTGCGACTGAAACTCCAGCATGACCAGCAGATACACACAGCCGGTCGCGCCGTCGGCGGCGCGGTAGCGCAGCCGCCACACGCGGTCGCCCCGCGTCTGCCGCAGATCCTCGTCCACGTACTCCGCCGGCGCCGGTTCGAGGCTGGCGAGGTCGAGGCGGGAGACATCGAACCCCGGGCCCATCGCCTGCCGCATGAAACCCCCGAGCAGGTCGGCGACCGCCCGCTCATGCTCGAAAAACAGTTTAAAGGATGCATCGTGTATCTCGCGCATGACGGCCATTATAGCACATGGCGCCGAACGAAGCGCCCCCCGGCAATGCCGCGCCTTGCGGGAACGTGCGGGCAGGAAGAGGAAGCCCGCGGTCCCGGGCCCCGCCTTCGGCGGGGTTGCGCCTCTCCCGGCGGCGTCGCGCGGATCGCCGACGTGCGGGCGGGACGCCCGCGCACCCGGGAAGTGCGCCGTGGACACCGGGGCGGCATGGAGGGTAGCCTGTGCGCGCTCTCGCCGCAGGCAAGGCGCGTTTCGCCGAACCAGCCAAGCCCCATACGCGCCGCATGACAGCATGAAACGCGCTTTTTCCGCCGTGCTGCGCCACGATTTGCGCCTCGCCGCGCGGCGCCGCGGCGGCGCCGTGTCTCTCGTCGCCTTTTTCGCCGTCGCCGCGAGCCTGTTCCCGCTCGCCATCGGCCCGGCGCCGGAGATACTGGCGCGAATCGCGCCCGGCGCCCTGTGGATCGCCGCGCTGATGGCGGCGATGCTGTCGCTCGAACGGCTGTTCGCCGCCGATTACGCCGACGGCAGCCTGGATCTGCTCATGCTCGCGCCGGCGCCGCTCGAGATCGTCGCGCTGGCCAAATGCGCCGCGCACTGGCTGACCGGCGGCGCACTCCTGACCGCCGCCGCCCCCGTGCTGGCGCTGGCGCTCGATCTCGGCGCCGACGGCGCCGCCGCGCTGACCCTCTCGCTGCTGCTCGGCACGCCGACGTTGAGCCTCGTCGGCGCCGTGGGCGCGGCGCTGACCCTCGGCGCGCGGCGCGGCGGCGCGCTCGTTCCGCTGCTCGTTCTGCCGCTCACGGTCCCCGTTCTGATATTCGGCGCCGCGGCGGCCGACCGCGCCGCGCACGGCGAATCGGCCGCCGCGCCCTTCATGGCGCTCGGCGCGCTGCTGCTGGCCGCGCTGGCGCTCGCGCCTCCAGCGACCGCCGCCGCCTTGCGCGCCGCCGCCGAATAGCGATAGGAATTCCGGTCATGGCCTCGTCGTTGCACCGTTTCGCGAATCCCGGTCGCTTCATGCGCCTCTCGGGGGCGCTGCTGCCGTGGACGTCGGCCGTACTCGCCGTGCTGTTCGTCGCCGGCCTCTATCTCGCCCTCGTCGCTTCGCCGCCGGACTATCGCCAAGGCGAAACCGTGCGCATCATGTATGTCCATGTGCCCGCGGCGTGGATGGCGCTGTTCGTTTATGTCTTTTTGGCGGCGGCGAGCGCGGCGGCGCTGATTTGGCGCCATCCGCTCGCCGACGTCGCCGCCCGCGCCGCCTCGCCGCTCGGCGCCGCGTTTACCGCCGTGGCGCTCGCCACGGGTTCGCTATGGGGCAAGCCCATCTGGAACGCATGGTGGGTCTGGGACGCGCGCCTGACCTCGGTGCTGATACTGCTGTTTTTCTATATCGGCCACATGGCGCTGGCGGAGGCGTTCGACGACCCGGCGCGCGGCGCCCGCGCGGCGGCGATCCTCGCGCTCGTCGGCGTCGTAAACGTGCCCATCGTCCATTTCTCGGTGGAATGGTGGAACACCCTGCACCAGCCCGCGAGCGTGCTGCGCCCCGGGGGGCCGGCGATCGCCGCCTCGATGCTGTGGCCGTTGTTCGTCATGACCGGCGCGTTCAAGGCGTATTTCGTCACCGTGCTCATGGTGCGCATGCGCGGCGAGATCGACGCCGCGCGGCTGCGCGCGCTCCGGCTGGCGCAGGCGGCGCGCGCGGCGCCGTGAGCGCGTTCTTCGCCATGGGCGGATACGCCGTCTGGGTGTGGTCGTCCTACGCCGTCGCTCTCGGCGCGCTGACGGCCGTCGGCGTCCGCTCGGCGCTGCGCGCGCGCGCGAACCGCGCCGCGCTGGAGGCCCTCCGCGCGCGCCTCGGGCGCGACGGAGAAGCGCCGTGAAGCGCAAGACGCGGCGCCTCTACGCCGTGCTCGGCGGCCTCGGCCTGCTCGGCGCCGCGGTGGCGCTCGCGCTTACCGCGATGGAAGACAGCCTCGTCTTCTTCTACGCGCCGTCCGATCTTGCCGCGCAGGACATCCCGCCCGGCCGGACCGTTCGCGTCGGCGGCCTCGTCGAGACCGGCAGCGTGGAGCGCAACGGCGCCGCGGTGCTCTTCCGCATTACCGACACCGCCGCCTCCACGCCCGTGCGCTACGAAGGACTGCTGCCCGACCTGTTCCGCGAGGGGCAAGGCGTGGTGGCGGAAGGGCGGTTCGGCGCCGACGGCGTGTTCGCCGCCGACAACCTCCTCGCCCGCCACGACGAAACCTACATGCCGCCCGAAGTCGCCGACGCGCTCGAACGCGCCGGCCATCCCCCCGGCGCCGGGGCCGCGCCGCCGGAAGGTCGCGAATGATAGTCGAGATCGGCCATTTCTCCTTGGCGGTCGCGCTGGCCGCGGCGCTCCTGCAGGGAACGCTGCCGCTGGCGGGCGCGGCGCGCGGCGCGACCGCCTGGATGGACGTCGCGCGGCCCGCCGCCGCCGTCCAGTTCGCGGCCGTCGCCTGCGCCTTCGCCGCGCTCACGCACGCCTACGTCGTATCCGATTTCTCGGTGCTCAACGTCGCGAGCAACTCCCATTCCGCCAAGCCGCTGCTCTACAAGGTCACCGGCGTCTGGGGCAACCACGAAGGCTCGATGCTGCTGTGGGCGCTGATCCTCGCGCTGTTCGGCGCGGCCGTGGCGGTTTTCGGCGGCAACCTGCCGCCGCGCCTGCGCGCCCGCGCGCTTGCCGTACAGGCGCTCGTCGCCGTCGGCTTCCTGAGCTTCGCGTTGTTTACGTCCAACCCGTTCGAACGCCTGATCCCGCCGCCCGCCGATGGCCGCGGCCTCAACCCGCTGCTTCAGGACCCCGGCCTCGCCTTCCACCCGCCGTTTCTCTATCTGGGCTATGTCGGCCTGTCGGTGACCTACGCCTTCGCGGTCGCCGCGCTGATCGAGGGCCGGGTCGACGCCGCGTGGGCGCGCTGGGTGCGCCCGTGGGCGCTCGCCGCCTGGTCGTTCCTCACGGTCGGCATCGCGCTCGGCAGCTGGTGGGCCTATTACGAACTCGGCTGGGGCGGCTGGTGGTTCTGGGACCCGGTGGAAAACGCCTCGTTCATGCCGTGGCTCGCCGCCACCGCGCTGCTGCATTCCGCCATCGTGTGCGAAAAGCGCGACGCGTTGAAATCGTGGACCGTCCTGCTGGCCATCGTCGCCTTCTCGCTGAGCCTGCTCGGAACCTTTCTCGTGCGCTCGGGGGCCATCACTTCGGTTCACGCTTTCGCGTCCGACCCCGCGCGCGGCGTGTTCATCCTCGCTTTCCTCGGCGTCGCCGTCGGCGGGGCGCTGGCGCTGTACGCGGCGCGCGCCCCGCGCCTGCGCGGCGGCGGGCTGTTTGCGCCGCTGAGCCGCGAGGGCGGCCTGGTGCTGAACAACCTGCTGCTCGCCACCGCCGCGGCGACGGTGCTTCTCGGCACGCTCTACCCGCTCGCCGCCGACGCGCTCGGCATAGGCAAATTGTCGGTCGGGCCGCCGTATTTCAACGCGGTCTTCGTGCCCATCGCGGCGCCGCTGATCCTGCTCGCGGGCGCGGGGCCGATGCTGCCGTGGAAGCGCGCCGACCGCGCCGGCGTTTTGGGCCGCCTCAAATTCGCCGCCGCGGCCGCGGCGGCGGCGGGGCTCGCGGTACTCGTTATCGACCGCGCCGAACGGAGCCTCGCGGCGCTCGGCGTCGCCCTCGCCGTGTGGCTCGCCTGGGCCGCGGCGGCGGAATGGGCGCGCCGCGCGGGCCTTGGACGCGGAAGCCTCGCCGCCAGCCTGCGCCGCGCCGCCGCCCTGCCCCGCGCCGCCCACGGCATGACGCTCGCGCATTTCGGCGCCGCGCTGGTCGTCGCCGGTATCTCCGCATCGAGCGCATGGAAAATCGAGCGCTTCCAGGTCATGCGCCAGGGCGACACGGTCGCCATCGCCGGCTACGACATCGTCTTCGCTGGCGTCGAACGGGCGGAAGGGCCGAACTACGCCGCCGAACGCGGCCGTTTCGAGGCGCGCCGTGGAGAACGGACAGCGATCGGGCTGTACCCGGAGCGGCGCGTCTATACCGTGTCGGGAACGCCCACCACCGAGGCCGCCATCCACACCACGTGGCTCGCCGATCTCTACGCCGTGCTCGGCGAATCCGACGGCGAGGGGGGGTGGAGCACGCGCTTCTACTACAACCCCCTCGTTCCGTGGATATGGGTGGGGGCCATCGTCATGGCGCTCGGCGGCGCCGTGTCGCTGTCGGACCGCCGCCACCGCGTCGGCGCGCCGCGCCCGGCTCGCGCTCGGGGCCGCCGCGTGACGCCGAACGGGGTCGGGGCGCGGACTGCCCGGGCGCCCGCGCTTTCCCGCCAACGCCGCGCCACACGGCAACGTGCGGGCGGGACGCCCGCGCACCCAGGCAGTCCGCGCCTTCGGCGCGACGGCGCGCGGGCGTCGCGCCCTGGAGGCGCCGCGGGTACGGCGGCTCCGGCATGAAGCGGTTCGCCAGGGCGCTGCCGTTCGCGATACCGGTCGTTGCTTTCGCGGCGGTCGCCGCGCTGCTCGGCTTCGGCCTGGGCAACGACCCGGGCGTCGTCCCCAGCGTGCTGATCGGCAAGCCCGCGCCGGCATTCGCGCTGCCCGCGCTGGACGCACGCAGCCGCGGCCTGTCGAGCGCCGACCTCGCGCAAGGCGAGATCAGCGTCGTCAATGTTTTCGCGTCGTGGTGCGTGCCCTGCCGCGCCGAACACCCGTTCGTTTCCGAGATCGGCCGCATGGAGGGCGTGGCGCTCTACGGCATCGCCTACAAGGACGCGCCCGAGGACGCGCGCGGTTTCCTCGACGAACTCGGCGACCCGTACGAGCGCATCGGCGCCGACATCGACGGCCGCGCCGGCATCGAACTCGGCGTGTACGGCGTCCCCGAAACCTTTTTCATCGGGCCCGACGGCATCGTCCGTTACAAGCATATCGGGCCGATCCTGCCGGAACACATGGAGCGGCGAATCCGCCCCTTGATCGCCAACCTGCGCCCATGACATGACCCTCTCCCGCCTTGCCGCCGCCGCCGCGCTCGCGCTGCTGGCGGCGTTCCCCGCCGCGGCGTTCGAAAACGACGTTCCGCTGGCCGACCCCGCGCTCGAGGCCCGCGCCGTGGCGCTGGCGCGCGAATTGCGCTGCCTCGTCTGCCAGAACCAGTCGCTCGTGGAGTCCGACGCGCCGCTCGCGCGCGATCTGCGCCGCCTCGTCCGCGAACGCCTGGAGGCGGGCGACAGCGACGCCGAGGTCAAGGCGTTCGTCTCGGCGCGATACGGCGATTTCGTGCTTCTGCGCCCGCCGTTCAAGGCGGCGACCTGGGCGCTGTGGCTCGGCCCCCCCGCCTTGGCGCTGCTGGCGCTTGCCGTCGCGGCGCGGGCGCGCCGGCGCCAAACGCCCGCCCCCGCGCCCCTCGACGCCGCCGAGCGCGCCCGCCTCGATACGCTGCTCCGCCCCGGCGATGGCCCATGATCGCGTGGCTCGTTTTCGCCGCGCTGGCGGCGCTCGCGGGCGCCGCGCTCGCGCTGCCGCTGCTGCGCCGCGGCGCGGACGAGAACCGGCGCGCCGATTACGACATGGCCGTGTACCGCCGCCAGCTCGCCGACCTCGACGCCGACCGCGCGCGCGGCCATATCGCCGAAGACGAAGCGCTCGCCGCGCGCCTCGAGATCGAGCGCCGCATACTCGCCGCCGACGCCGCCGCGCAAACCGAACGCGCGGCGCCCGCCAAACGCGGACGCGCGAGCGCGCTCGCCGCCGCCGCGCTCGGCGCGCCGCTCGCGAGCCTCGCCATCTACGCGCTGACCGGCGCGCCGGGCGCGCCCGATCGCCCGCTGGCGGAGCGCGCCGCGCCCGCCGCCGCCATGCCGGCGGATGTCGCGGACGCCATCGCCGGCCTTGCCGAGCGCCTGCGCGAAGACCCGGACAATCTCGAAGGATGGCTGCTCCTTGGACGGTCCTACGCGGCGACCGAGCGCTACCGCGAGGCGGCGGACGCGCTCGCCAACGCCGCCGCGCTGGCGCCGGGCAGCGCCGACATCGCCGTGTCCGCCGGCGAGGCGCTGTTCTACGCGGCGGGCGGGGCGGTAACGCCGGCGGCGGCGCGGCGATTCGACGCCGCGCTGGAGATCGATCCCGCCCATCCCGGCGCGCGCTACTACCATGGCCTGGCCGCCGCCCAGGCCGGCGACCTCGCCGCCGCGTTCGAAGCGTGGACGGCGCTGGCCCGGGACGCCGAACCGGGCGCGCCGTGGCTCCCCGATCTGCGCGTACAACTGCGCGCCGCGGCGGCGGAGCTCGGCGTCGCGCCGCCGCCGGCGGCGCGCGCGGAGGCCGAGCCGGCGCCCGGCCCCGGCGGCGCCGATGTCGCCGACGCCGCCGCGGCCATCGCCCGCATGGCGCCCGAAGAGCGCCGGGCCGCCATCGAGGGCATGGTCGCCCGCCTCGAGGCGCGCCTCGGCGAGGCGCCGGACGACGTCGAGGGATGGCGCCGGCTCGGGCGCGCCCGGCAGGTTCTCGGCGACCCGGAAGCCGCGCGCGGCGCGTGGCGGCGCGCCGCCGCGCTCGCCCCCGACCACCTGCCGACCCTGGGCGCGCTGGCCGAAACCGAACGCGCGCTGGCCCCGCCCGACCGCCCGCTCCCCGAGGCCGCGCTGGCGGTTTATCGCCGCATGATCGCGCTGGATCCGCAACAACCCGACGCATTGTGGTTTCTCGGCCTCGCCGCCGCGGAGGCCGGACGGCGCGGCGAGGCCGCCGAGCTATGGAGCCGCCTTCTCGCCCGCCTCCCCGCCGAAAGCGACGCCCACGCGCTGATCGCGGCGCGGCTGGCCGGGCTGCGGGACGACGGCAAAACCGAAGAACAGGAGAATTGACGATGGAGAAATTCTGTCTCGACTCCGCGAGCAAGCAATATCGGACCGTGCGCGGCGCCCTGGCCGGGCTGGAGACCACGCTCAAGGAGACGCGCGAGGGCATCGCCCGGCTGCGCCGCGGCCTGCCCCGCGACACCGAGGCGCCGGAGGACTACGCCTTCCGGGAAGCCGCCGAAGACGGCGGCGCGCGGAGCGTGCGGCTTTCCGAACTGTTCGCGCCGGGGCAGGACAGCTTGGTCGTAGTCCACTTCATGTGGGCCGCCGGCGACGAGACCCCCTGCCCGATGTGTACCCTGTGGGCGGAGGGCTACAACGCGGTCGCGCCGTATCTCGCTCATGCGGCGCCGTTGGCAATGGTCGCCGCCAAGGCGGCGCCGGTCGCGAGCGCGTTTGCGCGCAGCCGCGGCTGGACCGCGCTGCGCTTTCTGTCGAGCGGCGGAACGTCCTTCAACGCCGATTTCGGCATGGAAACGCCCGACGGCGCGCAAAGCCCCGGCGTGAGCGTATTCCTCCGCAACGCCCCCGGCCGCCCGCCGCGCCATTTCTACACGACGTCGGCGATTCTCGGCGACGGCCATTACCGCGGCCTCGACCTGCTGTGCCCGCTTTGGCACCTCTTGGACCTCCTCCCCCAAGGCCGCGGCGACTACCTCCCGCCCCCGGTCGCCGCGTCCGATACCAAGGGTTGACGCTTTCGCGCCGAAGGAACTTCCCGGGTTGTCTAATTCCGGCTACTCGGTCAACCCTCCTCCGGGTCCGTTCGCTGCCTTCCGTTCCGCCGGGAGCATGGTTGTCTGCGAAGTCATCGCCGTGCTTTCGAGTGGCGCGCTTCATGATGGCGTTCGTCAGCGTTGGCGTCCCAATGTGCGCGTCGCACTCCCGGACCGGCCTTGCCCTTTCGGGCGGGGGCGCGGTCCGACTTGCATTCCAGGCAGCGGGATCGCCTCCGCTACCGTCCCGGCGGGGACGGGGCTTTCCGCCGAAGCGGAACCGTGTTGTCTCCTGTTCGTTGTTCAGCTGCCTCCGGGCGCGTTCGGGGCGCGCGGCGGCGGCGCTGCGTGTAGTCCACCGAGAAACGCAGCGCAGCGCCGCCGCCGCGCGCCCCGAACGCGCAACCCGCGCCGTGCGGGCGTGGCGGGCGCTGTCACGCGCGCTGCCCCTTGCCTGCCCGGCGCGGCGCCGGCGGCCTACGCCGCTTCCGCCGCGTCCGGCCAGCGGAAGGGCTCGCCGCTCGCCAGCATGCGATGCAGGATGACCGCCAGCCGCCGCGCCAAGGCCACGCACGCCTTCTTGAAACCGCTTCGCTTGCGCAACCGCCGCGCCCAGTCCTTGAGCGGATGACCGCGCTTGACCCGCGTCAGCAGGCAAGCCGCGCACTCGTACAGCAGCGACCGCACGCCGGGATCGCCGTGGCGCGATATGCGCCCCGTCCAGTCCATCTCCCCCGATTGACGCCGACGCGGCACAAGCCCCACATACGCGCCCACAGATCGCGAATCGGCAAACCGCGCCGCATCGCCCAGGTTCGCAACCAGCGCCACAGCCGTCATCGGCCCCACGGCCGGAGCCGTCATCGACAGCCGGCAGGCCTTGCTGGCCCGCGCCCGCGCCTCCACCTGCCTGGTGAGCGCCTTGAGCGAATGCAGCGTCTGCGCCAGCGAAACCAGCAACGGCTCCACCGCTTCCTGCAGCGGCGTATCCATGACCGCCTCGCGAACCCGCGCCGAAAACCGGCCCGAACCCTTCGAAAGCCGAATCCCCGCCGAACCCAGGATGCCCCGGACCGTGTTCTCCGCGTCGCGGCGCTGGCGCACCATAAGCCCCCGCGCGCGCAACAGCGCCTGCGTATTCGCGTCCCAAGCCCGCTTCACCGAAACCGGGGGGCAGAACTTCGTGCGCGCGATATCCGCCAGCAACGCCGCGTCCTTCGCATCCGTCTTGTTCGTCTGAAGGCGAAGCACCGCGTGAACGCGCCGAGCGTCCACCACATCCACGGCCTGCCCCAACGCCTCCATCTCGCGCGCCAGCCAGCCCGAATACGTCCCCGTCTCCATGACCACGCGCGCCGGCGACGGGCAGTGCTCGCGCACCGCCGCAAACAACGCCGCCGGATCCGTCGCAACCTTGCCCGCGACAACCGTCGCACCCGCATCGTTCTTGACGCAAAACGCCGTCTCTTCCTTCGACACGTCGAAACCGACATACTCCGCCATGGTCGCTCTCCCTGTTGGGTCCGTGAGTGGGGCGCACAACCCTGCGCGCGCAGCCCCGCATGATAGACCCGGGAGAGCGGCCGACCGGAATTATCCCATGTGCGCGGGCGGGGACGCCCGCGCACCCGGGAAGTTCCTTCGGCGCGAAAACCACTCATGCCTGTTGTCGCTCGTTGAGCGCGAGCAATTCCGCGAGCGCGGCCTCGTCGTCGATATTCGCATCCCAACCGTAGGCCGCGGCGACGGCGGCGTCGAGGCTTGCGTGCGCGTCGGCGAGCCATTGGGGGTGGGCGTTGTAGAGGGCGGTTAATGTGCAGTTTTCAGGGCCTTGGCCGCGGCCTCGCCGCGCGGGACGGGGCGTTTGGGGTAGCCGGGGGCGGGCTCGTCGGCCCATTCCACCCATTCGGGCGGGTTCAGCCAGCGGTCGCGCAAGGCCGCCAGATGGCGCGCGGCGTCGGCGATGGCGATGGCGCGGGGGTCGTCGGCGTATGCGGCGGCGGGGACGTCGGGGGACAGGCCTTCGGGGAAGGGGAAGGTCTGGAACGTCGTCGTGGGCGTGTAGTGCGGATCATTGCCCTTGCCTATTCGTGTACCGAGGCGAAGCGACCATGCTTCATGGAAACGACTGTGCAGGATGCCGAAGGTCGTATCGTCGTCTCGCGCAACAGCTATCAACCGACTGTCGGGAAGCACTCCGGCGCCGAGCCATACGAACAGACGGTGCTTGGCGACGCGCGGCGTCGCGATGTAGTGCGGCAGACCGTCCAGCAACCGCCACGTGTCCGCGCCGGGCGACACATGCCGCCACCAGTAACGGGCGCGCCCCGGGTGACGTCCGCGTTTGCGGCCGGGGCGGACATGTTCGGCTATATACGCGAAGGGGGCTTCGTAAAGGGCGGCTTCGGACTCGCTCATCGCAAAGCCGAAATCGACGATCCATTTGCCCGCCGGTCGGCTCGTTACGTCCATGCCGTTGACCCACGGCTTGAGCACGTCGGAATTGGGCCGTCCGTTGGGGTTGTCATTGGGGGTGTGCGGGGGTGGGGGGCATGGCGGCGGGGGTTCTGGGGCGTGGGTTTGCGGGGCTCTGCGGGGCTCGTGCGGTTGGCGTTCGCGTCTTCCTGCCGACGCCGCGGCGGGCGGCGACGTGCAGGCGGGGACACCCGCGCGCCCAAGAAGTTCGCGCCTTCGGCGCGGGCGGGTACCGCAATTATCGAGACGATGCGCAATTTCGGGTTCTGTCCGCTTGCCTGTCCCGAGCCCGCAACGCGTCGCTTCGCTTCCGCCAACCGCTTCAGGTGCCGGTCATAGATTGGCTATCAACTCCTGCAGAAAAACCTTTTGCACGTTCTCATACCAAGCGTCGAATCGAGACATAAGCCGATCCGGCGGATCTGTATGGAAGAAAACGAAACCTTCGCTCGCTACGGGTACGAGGGAGGCCAACGTTTGCCGATCTTCTCCCTCTCCGTCGGTATCGCGAAATTCCAGAAACGGCGCGCAAATCAGGCTGCCGGAAAAATCCCGACCGATGCCATGTATGGCAAAGACCAGCCGCGCGCGCCGTTTCCAGCTCATGTTCAGCGCAACCCAGGATTGATAAGGATCACGGTTCGCAAAATACCCCAAGTGTTGTTTCGCATTTCCGATAATTTGAGCACGGTAGTAGTGCGCGGTAGATTCGTCCGATAGCGTGACTCCCGCCCACGCTTGGGCGGAACTACGCAGCAACGCGTTCTGGATATCGGGGGCGATAGCGTTCAGCCGATTGTTCAAATCCGACTCGATATCCCGGGCGCGTTCGAATACGGTTGCGAAAGCGGCCTGCCGGTCTTCTGCGGTCCGCGCGGCTGTCCTGGCAAGTTCCCCCAATAACGCCTTGGCGCTCGCCATCGTCTCGATCGCCCTTTCGGACAACGCCGTCGCCCTGACGAATTGCCTTTTTTGTATATTGCCGAATAATTCGACAAGAGGCGCGAGTTCGCCCCCATCAGCGATCTCCAAAGCGTCGAGATACGCAATCTTGTCGTCTCGGGTGATAATCAGGGGAAACAATTCGTCCTTGATTAACACATGCGACGCAATTGCGCGCGCCACCCTGCCGTTCCCGTCCTGAAAAGGGTGTATCTGCGTGAATCGATGATGCAACCACGCGGCCGCTACATCCGAAGGCGCGCCGTCATCGACATGCCGCCGATGCATATCGATCAGCCGGTCCATTTCCGATGCGACTTGTTCCGGCGGACAGTACTCGTATGTCACGCCATCCCTGAGCGGCGAGTTCGGAAGTTTTTTCCAGTCTCCCTTTATCAGCTCCACTTCGACCGGCCGGCCAAGCGCATCGACCGCATCGGTCGTAATCTGGCTTCGGAGCAGAGCTGCGTGGAGTCCCTTGATGTAGCCGGAAGACAAGGGCGTCTGGTCCTTCACGAATGCAAAAATTCCCTCGAGTGCGTCCTTTTGGTCATTCAACAAACCAAGGACGAACTCGCGAGGCCGATTTGCCGACCCGTGCGTAATGATGTCCGCTCGAAAGCCCCCCTCGATAAGCGTTTGCGTCACGCCGCGATCGATGTCGTACAGATTCTCGATGATCCCGGTTTCGATGGCCCACTCGCGAACGAGCCGGTCGACAAAATCGCGCAAGGCGCTCGTTCCCTCGAGACGCCGCCGCTGATCCTGCCACACGGCCCGGATGCCCTGGATTTCGGACGCGCCCAATTCATGGGCGCCGGAATCCAGATCGGCGATACCGGTTTTCGGCCATATATACTTGCGCGGGGTCTCGGCCATCGTTCGATTCTCCTTGTGTTTTCCGGCATCAACTCCCGGAAAATTCGGGTTTGCGTTTTTCCAGGAATGCGCGGACGCCCTCGCGACCGTCGGGGGAGGAGAGGCAGTCGGCTATGCCGCGGCTCTCGTGTTCCATCTGCGTGTCGAGGGAGAGGGCGAAGCCGTCGAGCAGGAGGCGCTTGGCGATGCCGAAAGCCTGCGTGGGGCCGGCGGCGAGCTGCGCAGCCGCGTCGAGCGCCGCGGGCATCAGTTCCGCGGACGGCAGCACGCGGTTGACGAGCCCCCATTCGAGCGCCTCGCGCGCGGTCAGCACGCGATTCAGAAGCGTCAGCTCGGCGGCGCGGCGGAGGCCCACGGCGCGCGCGAGGAAATAGGTGGAGCTGCCGTCGGGCGAGAGGCCGGCGCGCGTATAGGCCATGGCCAGTTTCGCGTGTTCGGCGGCGAACATCAGGTCGCCCGCCAGCGCCAGGCTCATGCCGCCGCCCCCGGCCGTCCCGTTGAGCGCCACGATGACCGGCGCGTCGAGGCGAGCGAGGCGCGCAACGGCCGAATGCAGGTTCTTGGTCATGTCGAGCACCAGCGCCCGCGCGCCGTCGCCGGCCGCGGCGAAACTCCGGAGGTCGCCGCCGCCGCAGAACTGCCTCTCGCCCGCGCCGGTGAGCACGACGGCGCGGACGCCGCGGTCGGCGTCGCACGCGACCGCGACCGCGGCGAGCTCCGCGGCCATCGCCGGGCTGAGCGCATTCGCCGCCTTCGGGCGGTTCAACGTAACGACCGCGACCGCGCCGCGGCGCTCGAACGTCAGGGTTTCGAACTCCATCCCGCGCCTCCCTCGGTATGCCTGCCCGCGCCGCCGCGCCGCCTTTGCGCCGGGCTTTGCGGCTCTTTTCGATTATGGCCGTCCCGGGGGCCGTGTCGAGGCTGCGCGGCGCTTGCGCTTGCCCGCCAATGCCGCGGTGGGCGGGGACGCGCGGGCGGCGCGCGCGAAACAGCCAATATCGATGGCCACTGGTATTACGCCAACAGCAGCAGCAGGATGCCGGCGACGACCAGCGCCATGCCGGCGATCTCGGCGGCGCTCGAGCGCTCGCGGAAAAACACCGCGGAGGCCACGAAGGTGAAAACCAGTTCGATCTGTGCGACCGCGCGCACATAGGCGGCGTTTTGCAGTGTCATTGCGGTGAACCAGCCGACGCTTGTGAGCATGCCGCTGGCGCCCACCAGGCCTGTAAGGCGCCAGTTCGCCACGGTGGCGGAAATGCGGCCCGGCTCGCGCCAGCGCAGCCACGCGGCCATGACCGCGGACTGGAACGCCAGCACCCACACGAGGGTCCACGCGGCGGGCATCAGGAACCCCTCCGCGCCGAGCGAAAGCGAAGCGGCGCGGTAACACACGGCGGAAATCCCGAACCCCGCCCCCGACGCGATCCCGATCAGCGCCGGGCGGTCGGCCAGGCTGCGCAGCACGGAGACCAGCGCGATGTGCGTTCGCGCGGCGGAAATCAGCACGACGCCGGAGAGGCCGATCAGGATCGCCGCCGCGCCCGCCGGGCTTACCGTGTCGCCGAGAACGATCAGGCCGAATACGGCGGTCAACACCGGCTCGGTTTTCGAATACGCCGTTCCGACCGCGAAGTTACGCAGCGAAAACAGATGGACAAGCAGCGCCGTGGCGGCGATCTGCGTCAGCCCGCCCGTCGCCGCGTAGCCCGCGAAGCGGGCATTGAAGCCGGGCAGCGGATGCCCGAAAACGCCGTGCAGCAGCCACACATAGAGCGCGGCGAAAGGCAGCGCGAACAGGAACCGCGAGAAGGTCGAACCCGAGGTTCCGAGACGCGCTTTCAGGTGCTTTTGCAGCGCCGAGCGGAGGTTTTGGAAGAACGCCGCCCCGACCGAAATCGGAATCCACAGGTCCATCGGCGGCGGGGCGGCCTCCGTTCGGCGCGCCGCGCGCGCCGGCGCTTCAGCCCGCGGCGTTTGCCTTGTAGAGCGCCACCGCCTGTTCGAGCGCGTAATAGTCGTCGCAGCCGAACAGGCAGATGAGGTCGAGCGCGCGCAAGTGCCGCTCGGCGGCGGCCAGGTCGCCCGTTTCGAGATAGGCCTCGCCGATATAGTGGTGCGCGCCCGTATGCGCCGGGTCGAGCGCCAGCGCCGTGCGGTAATGCGCGAACGCGCGGTCGAACTCCTGCAGGCGGCGGTGGATATAGCCCAGCTGGTTGTGCGCCTCGGCGCTGCGCGGGTCTTGCGCGAGCGCCGTTTCGAACGCCGCGATGGCGGTCTCGTAGTCGCCCGCGTCGATGGCGTCGTATCCCGCCCGCAGGTCGAAGGCCGCGGGCGCGGGGGCCGGCGCCGCGTCGGCCGGCACGGGGAACGCGTCGACGCCGCGGTTGGCGGTCGCGGACGCGCCGGCGACCGCCGCCGCCAGCGCAACCGCCGCCGCCGGAACGAACTTGCGTATCATGGCCGTATGCTCCTCGTCCGAATGCGCCGCTGCCCGATTGTATCCGCCGAACGGCGGCCCGTCCAGCATAGGGCGCGCCCGGCGGGTACACGATCTTTCGGCGCGCGGCGGAGAGGCGCGGTAACGCCGGCTGCGCGCGGTTGCGGCGCGGCGCGGGGGCGCCTATGCTGCGGCGAGGCAACGGACAGGTCGGGCGCATGCAGAAGCTTTCGCAGGAAACGATAGCGATCCTCGCCGTCGGCGTCGCCGTGGTGGCTGTCGTTCTGACGACCGCTGGCGATATGCGCGCGATCCAGGCGGAATCGCGCGCCGAACGGGAAGCGATTCGCGAGGAAGCGTGCGCCGAACGGGAAACGATACGCAAGGAATCGCGCGCCGAACGGGAAACGATTCGCGAGGAAGCGCGGGCCGCCCGGAAAGCCGACCGCGAGGAGGCGCGGGCCAATCGGGAACGGTTCGAGCGCGAGCTGCTGCGCATCACGGAGCGTTACGGCCTCATGAACGGCTTGGTCGAAGGGTTGCTCCGGGCGGTGGAAACCGGGCTGGGGCCGCCCGAACGCGGCCCGGACGAACCGGGCGCGGCGGCGGAAGAGGCGCGGTAACGCCGGCGACCGCGCCCTGTGACAAGCGGTCGCGCCGGGGCGGCGGCGCGCGGTTGTGGCGCGGCGCGGGGGCGCCTATGCTGCGGCGAGGCAACGGACAGGTCGGGCGCATGCAGAAGCTTTCGCCGGAAACGATAGCGATCCTCGCCGTCGGTGTCGCCGTGGTGGCTGTCGTCCTGACGACCGTCGGCGATCTGCGCGACGATATGCGCGCAATCCAGGCGGAATCGCGCGCCGAACGGGAGGCGATTCGCGAGGAATCGCGGGCCGAACGGGAAACGATTCGCGACGAGGCGCGGGCCGCCCGAGAAGCGGACCGCGAGGAGGCGCGGGCCAATCGGGAACGGTTCGAGCGCGAGCTGCTGCGCATCACGGAGCGTTACGGCCTCATGAACGGCTTGGTCGAAGGGTTGCTCCAAGCGGTGGAAACCGGGCTGGGGCCGCCCGAACGCGGCCCGGACGAACCGGGCGCGGCGGCGGAAGAGGCGCGGTAACGTCGGCGGCCGCGCCTTGTGACAAGCGACCGCGCCGGGGCGGAGGCGCCTATGCTGCGGCGAGGCAATGGGCAGGTCGGGCGCATGCAGAAACTTTCGCAGGAAACGATAGCGATCCTCGCCGTCGGCGTCGCCGTGGTGGCTGTCGTCCTGACAACCGCTGGCGATCTGCGCGACGATATGCGCGCGATCCAGGCGGAATCGCGCGCCGAACGGGAAACGATACGCGAGGAGGCGCGGGCCAGTCGGGAACGGTTCGAGCGCGAGCTGCTGCGCATCACGGAGCGTTACGGCCTCATGAACGGCTTGGTCGAAGGGCTGCTCCGGGCGGTGGAAACCGGGCTGGGGCCGCCCGAACGCGACGCGGACGAACCGGGCACGGCGGCGGAAGAGGGGCGATAGCCCCGCGCCGGGCCGGCGAAGGGCATCGTCAGCAGCGCGAGGAAACCCAGCCGCGCGGGGTCGCGGAACTCCGCGAGACCCACCGTCATGTCGTCGTGCCCGGCGCGCGGTTGGGCGCGGTATGTGCCGAAGAGCCGGTCCCAGAACGAGAGGCAGAAGCCGAAATTGCTGTCGGTTTCGGGCCGCAGCGCCGAGTGGTGGACGCGGTGCATGTCGGGCGTGACGACGGCGAGGCGCAGCGCGCGGTCGAGCCGCGGCGGCAGCGCGAGATTGCCGTGGTTGAACATCGAGCCGGCGTTCAGCGCGATTTCGAACGCGACGACCGCCGCCGCCGGCGCGCCGAGCGCCCCCGCGATGGCGATCTTCAACGCCATCGACAGCAGGATTTCGATGACGTGAAACCGCGCCCCGGTGGTCACGTCCACGTCGGGGTCGGAGTGGTGGACCTTGTGCAGGCGCCACAGGCCGGGCACGGCGTGAAACAGCGCGTGCTGGAAGTAGATCGCAAGGTCGAGCAGCAGCATTGCGCAGGCGAACTCGAGCCATGCGGGCCAGCCGAGCCGGTTGAAAAGGCCGAACCCCGCCGTTTCCGCCGCCGCGGCCGCGCCCACGGCCGCCGCGGCGAAGGCGAGCCGCAGCGCGGCCGCGTCGAACGCGGCGATGGCGATATTGACCGCCCAGCGCCGTCCGCGCGGCGCGCGCAGGCGCCGCCGCGGCGCCGCGCGCTCGGCCAGCGCGACCGCCGCGAACACAAACAAGAACGCCCCCAGCCGCGCGGCAGGCCCGTGTTCCGCGAGAAAGGCGTCCATCGCGTCTCCGTTACGTCGGGCTCGTTCGATGACTCAATTGGCGAATCGTTCTTATGTGGGTCGCCTCGGGAGCGGGATACCCGGGCGCTGTTGCGCCGGAGGCCGCCATGAGGGGCGCGCCGCTCGCGCTTTCCCGCCGACGGCGCGCCGAGCGGAAACATGCGGGCGAGACGCCCGCGGTACGGGCAGTCCGCACCTTCGGCGCGGGCGAGCGAAACATGCCGCCCATGCAGTGTCGATTCGCGAATCGAGGGAAAGGGGATGTAGTGGTGCGGTCGAGAAGACTCGAACTTCCACGGGGTTGCCCCCACAGCGACCTCAACGCTGCGCGTCTACCATTTCCGCCACGACCGCGCGCGCCGCCGGCGCCTCGCTCCCCCCGATGGGCCGGCGGCTAGGGAGCATAATGGCGCCGCGCGCGGGCGCGCGCAAGGGGCGCGGGCGGATTTTTCCGGGGTAATCTGTGCGGCCATGAGCACGGTGGAATGGCGGCGCGCCGGGCGCCCGGTGGAATACGGCGCGGCGGTGGCGGCGATGGAGGCGCGGGTCGCGGCGATCCGCGCCGGGCGCGCGCGCGAGCTCGTGTGGCTGCTGGAGCATCCGCCGCTTTATACGCGCGGGACGAGCGCGCGGCCGGAAGAGCTGCTCGACGCCGGCGGGCTTCCGGTTTTCCCGACCGGCCGCGGCGGGCGGTTTACCTATCACGGGCCGGGGCAGCGAATCGCCTATGTCATGCTCGATCTGCGCGCGCCGGGGCGGCGGGCGGACGCGCGGCGTTTCGTGCGCGGCCTCGAAGGGTGGATTATCGACGCGCTCGGCGATCTCGGCGTGCGCGGGTTTCGGCGCGAGGGCGCGCCGGGCGTGTGGACCGCGACGGCCGGCGGCGCCGCGAAAATCGCCGCGCTCGGCGTGCGCCTGCGGCGCTGGGTGAGCTATCACGGGGTTTCCGTGAATGTCGCGCCCGACCTTGCGCGCTATGCGGGGATCGTGCCCTGCGGCGTGCGCGACGCCGGCGTGACGTCGCTGGCGGCGCTCGGCCGCGCGGCGGGGATGGCGGAGCTCGACGCGGCGCTGCGCGCGCGCTTCGCCGGGCGCTTCGGCGGGTAGCGCCCCGGGGCGGATGTCAGGGGCGGATGTCCGGGGCCGGCGGCGGTCCCGGCGCGCTATGCCGATTCGAGATGGCGGTCGAGGAACTCGAGGCGGTCCTGCCCCCAGAACAGTTCGCCGTCGATTATCCAGGTGGGCGAGCCGAAGACGTCCTTCTCCACCGCTTCGCGGGTGTTTGCCGCGAAGATCTCCGCCATCTCCGGCGAATCGGCGGCGGCGAGGAGGGCGGCGCCGTCCAGCCCG
This sequence comes from Alphaproteobacteria bacterium, assembly GCA_965201115.1. Lineage (GTDB taxonomy): Bacteria > Pseudomonadota > Alphaproteobacteria > UBA7887 > UBA7887 > JANQOH01. Next base: position 1,627,597 of record OZ241745.1, on the reverse strand, counting down.
GCGGCCGAGGCGACCGCGGAGACCGTCTCGTGGTCGGCGATATCGCGCTCCCCGGTCCAGCACGCGGCGAGGCAGCCTTGCGCGAAATCCATGCGCCGCGCGCGGCTCGCGCCCGCGCGCTCGGCGGCGATCAGCGCCTTGCCCGCCAGGGTCGGATCGACCGGAAAATACGCGGGATGGAGATTCAGCTGCATGTCGAGAAAGGCGCGCCAGCGCGCGAGTTCGCGCAGGCGGTTGGCCTGAACGGGCTTCGGGCGCTGCCCCACGGGCTTGGTCCCGTTGCGCTGGAACACGCTCATGATGTCGAACGGGCGGAAGGCAAGCGCGAGATCGCGGCGCTCGACCAGCGCGCGCAGGCGCGGCCCGGCGAGATAGGTCCACGGCGAGGACAAGGCAAGGAAATAGTCGAGTGTTCGGGGCACGGCGGGCGCTCCTCGGTTCGGCGGGGCGGGCGCGGCACGATGCCACGAAACGGCGGCGCATGCACGCCGCGCCCTGGCGGCGGCGGGCGCGGCGTGCTAAACGGGCGGCCCTCGTTTCGCCGTTCCCCGTTGCCGAAAGCCTTGCCCATGCCCGTTCTCGACACGCCCGCGGGGCCGCTCCGCTACGTTGCGCACGACCTGACCCCGCCTTGGATTCCCGAGCCCGAAACGGCGCTGTTTCTGCACGGCGTGGGCATCGAGCACGGCATTTGGTCGCGCTGGCTGCCGATACTCGGGGCGCGCTACCGGCTCGTACTCATGGACATGCGCGGCTATGGCGGTTCGCGCCCGGTGGCGGCGGAGCACGAGTGGTCGATCGAGGGGCTGGCGGAAGACGCGCTCGCGGTCGCGGACGCGGCGGGGGCGGAGCGCTTCCATTTCATCGGCGAATCGTTCGGCGGCGCGGTGGGCTACTGGCTCGCCGTCCACAGGCGCGAGCGGCTGCGCACCCTGACCGCCTGCACGGCGCCGCACAACGGCGCGCGGATTCGCGGCCTGCCCGACTGGCGCGGAATCGTGGAAGAGCGCGGCATGGAGGGCTGGTCGGCGAAGATGATGGAAAGCCGCTTTGCGCCGCAGGCGATCCGCGCGGCGGAATGGCGCTGGTTCGACGCCGCGCAGCGCGCCTGCGACCCCGGCACGGTTCTCGGCCAGGCCGACGCGCTGCTGACGGTGGACATGACCGGCGGCCTGCCGGGGATTACGACGCCGACGCTGGCGATCGGCGGGGATTCGAGCCCGGTTCTGCCGCCGCCCGTGCTGGCGGAGACGCACGCGCTCATCCCCGGCGCGGCGTTGCGGATATTCGACGGCGCGCGCCACGGCGTGGTGCTGTCGCACGGCGAGCAGGCCGCGCGAACGATGCTGACGTTCGCCGAAGCGCAGGGCGCGTAACGCGCCCCCAAGGCCGCCGGCGCGCCCGGGCGGGGCGCGCCGGCGTTTGCGTCAGTACAGGTTCTGCGCCGAGACCATGGCGTAGAGCATGGGTATCGACAGCATGGTGTTGATGCGCGAGGTAAGCATGGCCTTGCGCGCCGCGGGCGGCTTGTCGGCCGCGTCGGCCTCGACGATGCCCAGCGCGATCTTCTGGTTCGGCCATATGATGAACCAGACGTTGAAGGCCATGATCAGCCCGAGCCACATGCCGATGCCGATGGCGGTGTGCTTCGGAACGCCGTCGGTTATGCCGATGGCGAGCGCGGGTCCGATATAGCCGTTGGCCCACGCGAGGAGCAGGCCGGTCCCGACGGTCGCGAGCGCCGCCCAGCGGAACCAGAACAGCGCCGCGGGCGCGATGTGCTTGCCCACGGCGGGTTTCAGATCGTCCGGGATTTTCGGCATGGTCGGGATCTGCACGAAGTTGAAGTACCACAGCAGGCCGATCCACATGACGCCGCTGAGCACGTGCAGATACCGGAACAGAAACGCCCAGAAAGCTTGGTCTTCCATGGGTTCCCCTTTCCCTTTTCTCCGGCTCCGCGGCGCGTCAGCCGGCGCCGCCGCCGGCCACGGCGCTGAGTACGATGGCCAGGACGACGGTGAGCGCGATGCCCGCGAGCACCGTCATATTGAGCGATTCGAGTACCTGCATGAGCCCGGTCTCCCCTTCGGTCGAGTGTATGGGTTGGGCGCGGCCGCGCGGGCCGCCGCGCGCGGGCAGCATAACGCGCCGCGCGCGTCGTTGCGCGGAATTTTTTCGCCCGCCGCGCTTCCGGTATAACCGCGCGGCGCGGCGCCGCGCGCCGCCGAACGGGGGGCAAGGGATATGGCCGGACCGCTGGCGGGGCTCAAGGTGCTGGACCTGTCGCGATACATCGCGGGCCCGTTTTGCGCGATGATGCTCGGCGACATGGGCGCCGACGTAGCGAAGGCGGAAACGCCCGGACGCGGCGACCCGGCGCGCCTGGCGCCTCCGCGCCACGGCGGCGCCAGCCTGTTCGCCGCCGCCTTCAACCGCAACAAGCGCAGCGTCGCGCTGGACCTGCGCGGCGCCGCGGGGCGCGACGTCCTGCGCGCGCTGGCGGCGGAAGCCGACGTATTGATCGAGAATTTCCGCCCCGGCGTCATGGAGGACATGGGCTGCGGCTGGCCGGCGCTGCGGGCGGCGAATCCGCGCCTGATAATGGCGCGCATCTCGGGCTACGGGCAGGACGGCCCGCTGGCCGGCCGCCCGTGCTTCGACGCGGTGGCGCAGGCGGCGAGCGGGCTGATGACGCTCACCGGCCCGCCCGGCGGGCCGCCGATGCTGGCGGGCGCGACGCCGGTCGATCACATGGCGGGGCTGCACGCGCTGGCGGCGGTGCTGGCGGCGCTGCACGCGCGGGGCGCCGGCGGCGAGGGCCAGCGCATCGAGGTGGCGCTGCTCGACAGCGCGCGTTCGCTCCTGGGGATTGCGCTTCCGGCCGCGGCGGCGGGCGGGGCGCCGCACCGGCAGGGCAACCGCGACCCCTACGGCGCGCCCGGCAATGCGTTCCCCTGCGCCGATGGTACGCTGGTCTATATCATCGGCGCGGGCGCGGAGCGCTTCGCGCGCCTTGCCGCGGCGATCGGGCGGGCGGAGCTGACGCGCGACCCGCGTTTCGCCGACGATGCGTCGCGGCTCGCCAACGCGGAGGCGCTGGAAGCGGAAATCGCCGCGTGGACGCGCGCCCGCTCCGCCGCCGAAGTATGCGAGCGCATGGCCGCGGCGCGCATTCCCGCCGGCAGGATTTGCGAGGTGGGCGAGGCGCCCGGCGGCGCGCCGCCCCGCCCCGGGCAAACACTGGAGATCGAGCATCCGGGCGGGCGCATACCGGCGCCCGGTTTCGTCGCGCGGTTTTCCGCGACGCCGCAGGCGGTGGCGCGCGGCGTCCCCGCCCCCGGAGAGCATACCGCCGAGGTCCTTGCCGACTGGCTGGCGTGGAGTTCGGCGCAAGTGGCGGGCTTCGGCGCGCGCGGCGCGTTCTCGCCCGCCGCCGAGGGCGGGTGAGGCGCGCGCTACGCGGCGGGAACCAGCTCGAACGGCGTTCCGGCGGCGGTGACGCGGTTCTCTCCGGCATCGAGGCCGCGCGCCCCGGCGGCGGCGAGAATGGCGGCGGGGTCGGCGGCCTTGAGCGCCACGGCGACTATGCCGGGGCCGCGCGCGCCGGCGACCGGGCGGAAGCGGATGGCCGCGTTGTCGAGCGGCACGACCCAAGCGTTCTCGGCGCTCCCGGCGTCCTCATCGCGCCGCGCCTTGCTTTCCACGAGCTCGGCCCACAGGCGCGCGACCGCCTCCGGGTCGCCGGTCTCGATCGTCGCGCCGGCGAGGCCGGCGATGCGCGCGGTCTCGACGCAGGCGCGCCAGCCGGGGCCGGCGGGAGGCCAGTCGGCCAGCCGCTCGCGGCAATCCGCCACGCCGGGGACCGAGTCCATCGTGAGCATGACGCCGCCGCAATCGCGCGGATGGAACTGCGTCGCGACATAGCCCGGGCGGTCGAAACGCTCGATGTCGCGCACGCCGAGGCGCGCGGCGCGGGCGCGGGCCGCCAACGCGTCGTCGCAATTGAGGATGACCATGTAGCCGCCGTCGCCGCCGCGCCGGTCGAGATAGCGCTCCGCCGACGTGCCGGGCTCCTTCGGCGAGACGATCTCCAGAAACTCGCCGCCCGCGGGCGCGACGATGTTGCGCAGCCCCCATTTGCCGACTTCCGGGTCGCGGTAGGCGACGCGGATGGCGAAGGTTTCGCACAGGTCGCCGGCGGCGGCGTCCAGGTCGCGGGCGACGAGGCATATCTGGCGGAGTCTCACGGGCGCGTCCCTCCCTTGCGTTCCGTTGGCGGCGCACGCCGCATAGCATAGGCGCGTGGCGGCGGAAACGGAAACGGGCGCGGGCGAAAGCGCGGCGCGGCGCAACGCATGGCTCGCGGCGCTGCCGAAAGCCGAGCTGCATCTGCATCTCGAGGGCGCGATACCCCTCGACGCGCTGCTCGCGCTGATTCGCAAATACGGCGGCGGCGCGGAGATCCCCGACCGCGCGGCGCTGCGGCGGCGGCTGACGTATGCGGATTTCCCCGCGTTCATCGAGGCGTGGATATGGAAAAACCGCTTTCTGCGCGAGGCGGAGGATTTCGCGTTTATCGCCGAGGCCGCGGCGCGCGCGCTGCGGCGCGACAATATCCTGTATGCCGAACTGTTCTTTTCGCCGGCGCGCTTCGCGCCCCGCGGGTTGAGCGCGGCGGCGCTGGCCGGGGCGATCCGCCGCGGCCTGGATCGCGTACCCGAAGTCGAAACATGGCTCATCGCCGACACCGTGCGCGACCTGGGCCCGGCGAGCGCGCTCGGGACCGTGGCGGCCGCCGCCGAGTGCCGCGAATTCGGCGTGATCGGAATCGGCATGGGCGGGTCGGAGCACGCGGTTCCGCCGGCGCCGTTCGCGGAGGCTTTCGCGGAAGCGCGGCGGCGCGGGCTGCGCACGACCGTTCACGCCGGCGAGGCGGCGGGCGCGGAAAGCGTCTCCGCGGCGCTCGACGCGCTGGCGCCCGAGCGCATCGGCCACGCCACGCGCGCGGAAGAAGACCCCGCGCTTGTCGACCGGTTGGCGGAAAGCCGCCTGCCGCTGGAGCTCTGCCCGCTCTCGAACGTCGCGACCGGGGTCGTCTCCGCTCTCGAGGCGCACCCCGCGCGGCGCTATTGGGAGCGCGGCCTGAATATCACCGTCAACACCGACGACCCCGGCATGTTCCACAACAGCCTGACGGGCGAATACGCGGCGCTGATGGACACGTTCGGGTTTTCGCCGGCGGATGTGCGCCGCCTCGTGGAGAACGCGCTCGACGCCGCCTGGGGGCCGGACGGCGCCGGCGCGCCGCGGCGCGCGCGCTTTGCCGCCCGCCCCGGCTGGACGCTCCCCGCCGGCGGGTAGGCCCTCCGCCGGCGCTGACTTCCTGGGCGCCCGTCCGTCCCGCCCGCACGTTTCCGCACAGCGCGGCGTTGGCAGCGAGGGGCGTATGGCGCGCTCTCCCCGGCAACCTTCGGCGCATTGGAAAACGTGCGGGCGGGGACGCCCGCGCACCCAGGAAGTCCGCGCCTTCGGCGCGGGCGCGCATTGCCGCGGGCGGGCGGGCTATGCGAACATGGCGGGTGCCGACGCGGCGGAAACGGGGGCCGGACATGCTGAAAATCTGGGGGCGGGCGAACTCGTCCAACGTGCAGAAGGTCGTGTGGTGCTGCGGCGAGCTCGGCCTGGAATACGACCGCGAGGACGCCGGCGGCGCGTTCGGGCGCACGACCGACCCGGACATGCTCGCGCGCAACCCGAACGCGCGCGTGCCGACCGTCGAGCACGACGGCCTGGTGCTGTGGGAGAGCAACGTCATCGTGCGCTACCTGGCCGCGCTGCACGACCCCGGCGGCCTGTGGCCCCGCGGCGCGCGCGCCCGCGCCGAGGCGGAGCGCTGGATGGACTGGCAGCAAACGACGATGCTCGGCCCGATGGTCACGTTGTTCTGGGGCTTGGTGCGCAACGCCGACGGGCGCATAAGCGCAAAGGACATCGCCGCCGCGCGCGAGAAATGCGTCCCGCTCTGGCGCATTGTCGATAGCCGGCTCGCGGACAACGACTGGCTGGGCGGTTCGCGCTTCTGCATGGCGGATATTCCGCTGGCGGTCCACGCGCGGCGGTGGTTCGAACTGGCCGGCGAGGACGAGCGGCCGTCCATGCCGGCGCTGGAGGCGTGGTATTTCGAGCGCCTGGGCGCGCGCCCCGCGTTCCGGCGGCATGTTCTCGACGTGCCGATGACATAGGCCCCGACGGACCGCCGTGCCGTGTCCGCCGCCGCCGAAACCCGCGCGCCGCCGGAGCGCCGCGAGGCGCGCCGCCTGCTGCGCGCCATGTTCCGCGCCGCGGTAAGCTCCGCCGACCCGGCGCGCGCGCTGGCGGCGCATCTGCCGCCGCCGCCGCGCGGACGCTCGGTGGCGGTCGGCGCCGGCAAGGCCGCGGCGGCGATGGCGCGCGCGCTGGAAGACGCATGGCCCGGCGACCGTCTCGAGGGCCTCGTCATCGCGCGCTACGGACACGCGGCGCCCACCCGGCGCATCCGCGTCGTCGAGGCCGCGCATCCCGTTCCCGACCGCGCGGGGCTCGACGCGGCGCGCGAAATCCTGCGCATGGTTTCCGGGCTGGGCGCCGACGATCTTGCGCTGTGCCTGTTGTCGGGCGGCGGCTCGGCGCTGCTCGCCGTTCCCGCGCCGGGCATTGCGCTCGACGACAAGCGCGCCGTCACCGCCGCGCTGCTGCGCTCGGGCGCGGCGATCTCCGAGATGAACTGCGTGCGCAAGCATCTCTCGGCGATCAAGGGCGGGCGGCTGGCGGTCGCGGCCTGGCCGGCGCGAGTGGAAACGCTGGCCATCTCCGACGTGCCGGGCGATGACCCCGCGGTCATCGCCTCGGGCCCCACGGTCGCGGACCCGACGACCTTTGCCGACGCGCGCGCCGTGCTGGCGAAATACGCAATCGACCCGCCGCCCGCCATCGCCGCGCATCTGGCCGCGGAGGCCGATGAAACGCCCGGCCCCGGCGATGCGCGGCTGGCGCGCGGCCGGGTCTCCATCGTCGCCGCGCCGCAGGCGGCGCTCGAGGCGGCGGCGGGCGTCGCGCGCGAGGCGGGCTATGCGCCGCTGATACTGAGCGACGCGATGGAAGGCGAGGCGCGCGATGTCGCGCTGGTCCACGCCGCCATCGCGCGGCAGATCGCGCTGCGCGGCCAGCCCGCCGCGCCGCCCTGCGCCATCCTCTCGGGCGGCGAAACCACGGTGACCGTGCGCGGCCCGGGGCGCGGCGGGCGCAACGCCGAGTTCCTGCTCGCGCTCGCCGCCGCGCTCGACGGCCTGCCCGGCGCCTGGGCGCTGGCGGCGGACACCGACGGCATCGACGGCAGCGAGGACAACGCCGGCGCGTTCGTTGCGCCCGACAGCCTGCAACGCGCGGCGGCGGCCGGCGCCGATGCGCGCGCGGCGCTGGCGCGCAACGATTCCTACGGCTTTTTCGCCGCACTGGGCGACCTGGAAATCACCGGCCCGACGCTCACCAATGTCAACGATTTCCGCGCCATCCTGGTGTCGGAGCGCGTCGCGTGAGGCGGCGCGAGCGGCGCGCGAAAATCCTCGCCACGCTCGGCCCCGCCAGCGCCGGGCGCGAGAACATCGCCGCGCTGTACGAAGCGGGCGCCGACGCCTTCCGGCTCAATTTCAGCCACGGAACGCACAGCGAGCTGGCCGCGCTGTACGCGGCGGTGCGCGAGGTCGAGCGCGAGGCGGTCCACCCCATCGCCGTGGTGGCGGATCTCCAGGGGCCGAAATTGCGCATCGGCGCGTTCGCCGACGGATCGGCGCGGCTCGAGGCCGGCGCGCGCTTTCGCCTCGACAGGAGCCCGGAGCCGGGCGGCGCGCGGCGCGTGCGCCTGCCGCACCGGGAAGTGTTCGCCGCCCTGCGGCCCGGAACAGAACTGCTGCTCGACGATGGGCGCGTGCGCCTGCGCGTCCTGGAGGCCGCGGCGGAAAGCGCCGAGACCGAGGTCGTTGTCGGCGGCGCGCTGTCGGACCGCAAGGGAGTCAACGTCCCCGGCGTCGAACTGCCGCTCAAGGCGCTGACGCCCAAGGACTGCCGCGACCTCGCCTTCGCCGTCGATCTCGGCGCCGACTGGCTGGCGCTGAGCTTCGTACAGCGGCCGGAAGACATCGCCGAGGCGCGCAAACTCGCCGGCCCGGGCGCCGCCCTCATGGCCAAGATCGAAAAGCCCGCGGCGGTCGAGCGTTTCGACGAAATTCTCGAATACGCCGACGGCGTCATGGTGGCGCGCGGAGACCTCGGCGTGGAAATGCGGCCCGAACGGGTGCCGAGCATACAGAAGCAGATCGTGCGTGCGGCGCGGCGCGCGGGGAAGCCCGTCGTCGTGGCGACGCAAATGCTCGAATCGATGATCCGCGCGCCCGAACCCACCCGCGCCGAAGCCTCCGACGTGGCCACCGCCGTGTACGACGGCGGCGACGCGCTCATGCTCTCGGCGGAAACCGCCGCGGGCGCGTTTCCCGTCGAGGCGGCCGACATGATGCACCGCATTGTCGAGCGCGTGGAGCGCGACCCGCTGCACGGGCAGATGCTGGCCGCCGCGCACGCTCCGCTCTCGCCGACCGCGGCGGACGCGCTCAGCGCCGCGGCGCGGCAGGTGGCGCACACCGTGGGCGCCGCGGCCATCGCCACCTATACGCAGTCGGGCGCCACCGCCCTGCGCGCGGCGCGCGAACGGCCCGACATGCCGATACTCTGCCTCACGCCGTCGCGGCGCATGGCCCGCCGCCTGGCGCTGGTGTGGGGCGTGCGCTGCATCCACGGCGAGGACGCGCGCGATTTCGACGACATGGCGGAGCGCGCCTGCCGTTCGGCGGCGTTCCGCGGCTACGCCGCGCACGGCGACCGCCTGGTGATCGTCGCCGGCGTCCCGTTCGGCACCCCCGGCGCGACCAACCTGCTGCACATCGCCTATATCCCCCGCTTCCCCGAACGCCGCCGCGCCCCCCGCCCCGCAATCGGCGCCGGTTGACCCCGCCCCGGGAGCGCCGGGGGGCCGGGGAAACGCGCCGACATCGGCAATTCCCGGTATAATGCGCGCCATGGACGCCGAAACCGCGCGCGGCGCTCTGGCCGCCCGGCTGGCGGAGGCGCTGGCGCCGCGCGACGAAATTCTGGAAGCGTATCTGTTCGGCTCGCGCGCCCGCGGGCGCCCGCGGGCCGACAGCGACATCGACGTCGCCGTCTGCGTCGATGCGGGCAAGGCGCGCGCCCTCGGGGGGAGCTGGGGCTACCGCGCCACGCTTACCGCAGATCTCATGGCGGCGCTGCGGACGAACGACGTGGATGTCGTCGTGCTCAACGAGGCGCCGCCGCTGCTTTATCACCGCGTGCTGCGCGACGGTATCCGGATATTGTCCCGCGATCTTGCGGCGACGACCGCGCGTGCGGGCCGCGCGCTGTCGCGCTGGTTCGATTTCGCGCCGCATCTGGCCCGGATGGACGGTGTGCGGCGCCGCGCCGCGGGCGAGCGATGAGTCCGGGCCGCGTCGACGCCGAGGTCGTATCCCGTCACTTGGCGGCGCTGCGCCGGAACGCCCGCGGCGGCGTTCCGCGCCGACATCGATCGCCGATGGACGGTTCAGCGCGGCCTTCACCTATGCGCGCAGAACGCGCTGGATATCGCCAAACACCTCGCCGCCGCGGCCGGCCAGGATCCCGGAGATTATGCCGGGGCCATCGACTGTCTGGCGGCCTCCGGAATACTGCCGCGCGCTTTCGCCGACCGGTTCCGCGGCGTCGCCGGGTTCCGGAACCTACTCGTGCATACTTCCGTCGATATCGATATCGATCTCGACCTTGTCGCCAAGTTCCTGTCGGAAAACCTGGACGATTTCGAGGAATTCGCCCGGCATGTCGAACGCCGCGACGGCGCCTGACGCCCGCGCGCGCAACCCCGCCGAAGGCGGGGCCCGGGACCGCGGGCATCCTGCCCGCACGTTTCCGCGCGGCACGGCGTCGGCGGGCGAAATACGCCGCCCAATGCACGGACGATTCGCGAATCGAGGCGATGCCGCCGTCGCGCCGAAGGCGCGGACTTCCTGGGTGCGCGGGCGTCCCCGCCCGCACGTCTCAAGCGGCGCGGGCGCCGGAGAGCAGGGCGCGATGACCGCGTCTCCCCGGCAACGCCGCGCCGCGCGGAAACGTGCCGGCAAACTGCCGGGCGCCCAAGCCCCGCTTTCGGCGCGGTTGCGCGCGAGCCTATCGACCGCCGCCACGAACTCCCGGCGCAACCGAATCCTCCCCGCGCAGATCGTGCAGGAAAAAACCCTCGTCCGGCAGGAAGCGCGAGCACTCCGCCGGATTGTCGATCGGCCGCGGCGTCATCGGCCCTTCGAAGCCGTCCTTTACATCCGCCAGCAGCCACTCGCCGCCGCGCGCATCCAGCAACAGCGTTCGGAGATCGACTCCGCCGGCCCGAAACTCCCGAAGCCGCTCGGGCGCAACGCCCGCCACGAGATACCGATCCGCGTCGGCGGCGGCCTCGACCCACACGCCGACATAACGCCCGCCAATGGAATCCCGACCCTCGAAAACCTGTACGCCGTCGCAATACGCCAGCGTACTCGTGTGTCGTATCGCTCTCATCGCCAAGCCTCCTCCCCGCGCCTTCTGTGGTATGCGCCGCGCTACGGCAGCGGCTGCGCCCGCCATATGGGCGTCGAGCTGCCGTCGCGGCGCCAGCACCGCCGCTCCGCCAGCTCCTCGCGCACATAGTGCATCAAGGCGCGTCGTTGCCGAACCTTGAGCACCCCTGTTTCCGCGATGCCGTATTCGTGTTCATGGCAAATCCGTTCGTCGTCCGTCAGCGTCGGCGACAAGACAAAGCGCGCTTCCTCCCAGGCGCGCCATTCCGTGTCGCCGGCCAGATCGACGAATCGCACGTCGTCCGCCGATTCGGCCTCCACCGCGCGGGCGGGAACCACGTCGACATAGCGCGAGTCGAGCGAGCCGCCGCCCAGGGCGCGCCCTTCCGACCTGTAACCGCGCAGATGATAGCGCCCACGCGCACGGACGACGGCGGCGGGGCAGAACGCAAATTCCTGCCGCCCCGTTTTCGCGGCGTAAAGCAGCCGTATCGGCCGGCGCTCAAGGCATGCGGCGACGATTTCGCGGACAGGCCCCGGCGGAGCCTTCGCCGCGAGCCACAGGTCGTGCCCCCCGCTGGCCGGCCCTGCCGCGCCGAACGGATTGCCGGGAAACGCATTCGTATCCAGCAGCAGCGAAAACGCCGCGTTCGAATCGGCCACCGGCGCGCCGGGGTCGAACCCCTCGAACGGAACCGACCGCCGCGCGGCGTCTGCCCGGTATGGGGCCAATAGCCCCTCGGCGCGCCAGTCGCCCATCAAGGCGCGCGCGGTCCGCTCGGAAACGCCGAGAAAATCCTGAATGTCCCTCGCGCGCAGAAAGCCGCGCCAATACAGCATCGTCTCGGCGAACCGCCGCGCGACGCGCCGCCCGATCTGCGTCGTCATCCTGATATTCCCTTGCCCTGCAACATTTGCAGCTATGCACGCTGCCAAGATACAATACGTTATGCGCACCGTCGGCCCAACGGAACGGAGCGGAACAGTGAGAATACGCCTGACGGCGCCCCGCGGCGAATATGCCCGGCTGCGTTTTCTCGACAGCCTGCACGCCGCGCTCGTCAACGCCTGGACGGCGTGCGGCGCGACCGGCGCCCAGGTCGTCGGGCGCGACGCCGAAAACTGGTCGTTCGGCGCCGTCGGCTCCGCCTCGGCCCGCGGCTTCGTGCTCAAGTCCGTCGTCGTCGGCGCGGACGGCCCGAAGCTCGAGCCCCTGCTTGCGCGGTTGGCGCCGGAAACCGTTCGCAAGGCGTCGGCCAACGGCGACAAGATCGATCTCGCTGTCTGGGACAAGGCGGTCGAGGAGCTCCCCGTGGTCGCCGAGCCCGGCGCCGAGGTCGCGCTGCCCGCGATCATGCTGTCGCCCCTGGCTCTGTCGGTGCGCGGGAAGAAGGGGCGCTGGCACGACAATCTGATCTCGGCCGGCCCCGACCTCGAGCAGGCCGTGAACTTCCGCCTGTCGCGTCTCGCCGGGCGCCCCGTCGCGCTGAAGATCGAGCCCGATCGCCTCTACGTTCGCGCCAATCCCAAGCACTCCGTGCTCGTCCGCTTGCGCGAGACCCCGGGCGGAGCGCCCGCTTTCGTCATCGGCACGATGTGCCCGCTCACCCTGCGCGGCGCGATCGAAGACCTCCGCGCCGCCTGGACGCTCGGCATCGGCGAGAAAAACCGCTACGGCTTCGGCTGCGTCGGCCATGCCGGAGGACGCCCGTGAACCCGAACCCGCTCGCATTCGCGCACCGCGCCGCCGTCGATATCTACGGCGATTTCCTCGACGAATGCGTTGTCGCCAAGGTCGCCGAAGATCGCGTCGATCCCGCGCCGAAGGAATCGACGACGAAAATCGACGGGCGTCCCGTGCGCCTCGTTACCATCAGCGGCAAGGGCGGCTGGTCGCCCGACGCCGCCCTTGCCGACCGCTGGAAGCGCAACGACAATATCAGCCTTCTCGACCACGCGCTCTCCGTCGCGCGCGGCGCGCTCATGTTCTGTCTCGCCGACGCGATTCGCCCCTGGTCCGGCGAGAGCGATATGGCCGCGGCGAAGCGCGTCGGGCGCGCTGTCGTCTGCATTGCCTTCCTGCACGATATCGACAAGGACCTCGGCCTCGCGCGCGGCGCCCCGATCGACGCCGCCGCGGTCGAGGAGCGCATGAGCCGATACGGCATCGACCGCTTCCTCGCCCGGCATGGCGTCCGCATATCGCCCGACGCCATGCGCAACTACATCGAAATCGTCGAGGCCTCGCAAACCGCGAAAACCGTTGCCGCCGACGATTACGACCGCAACATCGCCGCGGCTTGCAAATTTATCGGCGAAGCCGACAAGCTCGACGGCATATTTACCGACAACGCCCCCGATGGCGGCGTCGAGGGCGTCGTCCGCCGCCTTGAAACGTCGGTCGCCTTGCGCCGCGAGACGGGGTTGACCCGCTGGAAACCGGTGGAGATACACGACCATATACACGTTTTTCTCCTCGACAAGTTTCAACGCGCGCTGTCGTCGGCTTGCCGGTGCGAGGCGGGATGCCTTCCGCTCATCGAGATCGTGCATGACGGCAGGCTGCTTTGCCTCATCCCGCGCGACAAGGCCAAGGCCATAGAAGATCGGGCGCTCGAAGATTTTCTTTCCGACCTGCCGCCTTATGGCTTGCGTTTCGAGATCAACAACCGTCTGGCCTGCAAATTCGTCGGCGGCGCCGCGTCGTGGAGCGCGTGCAAGCAGGTCGCGGCCCGCGCCGGCGACTGGGGCCGCTACGCGAACCTGCTGGCCCTGCCCCGCGAATTCGCGCGCGCGCGCCGCGCCGAGATCGACGCGCTGTTCGAAGCCGCCGGCATGGAAACGACGTGGAGTCCGCTCGACGCCGCCGGCGCGACCGCCAAGCCCGCGCTCGACTTTCCGGGCGGAGACGCGGGCGGCCTCGATAGCGAACCCGCCCATGCCCTCGTCTTTCTCGTGCTCGCGCTCAACCACCAGGACGCCAGGGGCCGCGATGCGGCGCCCGACGCCGGCGTGCGCGAGCGCGAACTCCGCGACACGATGGCCGCGAGGGGCTTGCATCCCCCGGCTGTCGTCGAAGCGGCGCCAGGCAAGGACGGGCGCGCCCGCCGGGTTTTGCTCGCCCTGTGGGCTGTCGGCGAAATTCGGCGCCTGGCGGAGCGCGACCTCGACGGCGCACAAGATTTTTTCGACGACGTACTCGGCGAGTCGGGGTTGGCGGGCTTGTGGATCGACGGCGCCGACGATCGTCCCGGCCTGGCGGCGGGCATCGCCGATCTGTCCGGCGAGATACTTCAGGCGTTGCGCAAGCGCTTTACCGCGCATCTCTCCGGGCGCCCAGCCGCGCCGTTCGATGCCGGCCCGCGCGCCAAGCACTGCATCCTTTGCAACGAGCCCGTAGCCGCCGCGCGGCGCGTGGACAGCGGCTCCCGCGCTCACGGCGTCAAGGTCTCGGCGTTCTCCGGGCGCGACGGCCGCAACGATCACCTTGCCGCCGCGGGGGGCGATACCCACCTTTGCCCGGTGTGCCTTGCCGAGTTGCAGCTACGGCACGCCGCCGACGCGCCCGGACGCCGCGGCGGCGATTTGCCTCCGCTGGTCTCGTCCCCCATCGCGCTGGGCCTCTTCGGCGGGCTTGCCTATGAACGGGAAAGCCTGCAAGACTCGTCCCTTGGACTCCACGATCTCAACCGCCTCGAGACCAGGAAGGGGCAAGTGTACCGAGGCCTCGACTGCCAGACGCGCCGCATCCGCGTCGCCCGCCTCGAAACGCTGCCTGCCAAGGACGTCGATCTGATTGCACTGCTGCACATGACGCTCAGGGCGGCGCGCCGGCTCGGGCGCCCGATCCACATTTTTCGCGGTGCGCCGCGCCGGCATCCCGCGATCTTCCATTTCGACGCCATGCCCGCATGGCTCGAAAGGCTGCTCGGCGGAAACGCCTTGCGAATCGAACAGATCCCGGCGGCGCTCGATAAACTCGAACTGTTCCAAAACCTTGCCAAGATGCCGGGCCTGGGAATCGAGTGGGCGCGCCAGCTGGCCGATCCGAAAACCGAGCTGGGCGCCCTTTGCGTTGCCTGGGCGCATACCCAGGATCGCGCGGAAAGCGCCGCCGTTCGGCGCGAAACCCGCAAGCGCGCTCTCGACCTTATCGGAACCCACGGAGAAACAAAAATGAAACTCAAGGACAATCCCGACCCCCTCGTCCGCCTGGCGTGGCTCGCCACGGGAATCCAGAAACGGCGCGGCGTCGGCGCCTCGACCAACAAGCAGCTGCTGTGCTGGAAAATAGCGATGGACTGGTTGCCCGAGCCGGGCCGTTTCGCAAGCGCGGATCGCGACGCCCTCGTCTTCGGTCTCGCCGGCACGCTCGAAGAAGAGCTCACGCGAAAATCCGACGCCGCCGGACGGAAACATCGCGACGATCAAGGCCTTCCCGAGGCATGCATGGACTTCGCCCGGCACTTCTTCGACGCCGTCTGGATCCGAAGTTTCAGCGGGCGCGAGCCGACCTCGCGCGAGCGGCGCCGCGCGGCCGCCATTTATCGCTTTGCCCTCCTTGAAGCCTATCGCGAACGGGGCATCCCCGAAACATCGGACAAAGATGCCGCGGAAAGCGAAGGCGCGGAGGGAAAACCCGGCGAACCCGAACTCGAACTCTGACTCCTCTCAACCGAACAGCGGAGAACGAATCGTGCTGGATCGACTGAAGCCCTATCTCAACGACGGCGACCTCCTTGAGGAAATCGTCGCCGCCGACGGCAGGAACGACTACATGATGCCGGCGCGGCGCAACGCCGGCCATATCGCCGTAGCGCTGATCCGGGAAGCGATCGCGCCCACCGTGTTCCGCAACGCCGAAGAAGAAATCACGGACGTCGCGGATCGCGAAGGGACTCGCCGCGTGCGCGCGGTGCCCGCCAAGTTCAAGTTCGGCGAGCGCGGCCGGGGCCTCATGGTCTTGCGCGCCTACGGCGTCGGCGGACGCCTGCCGCAAAACCGCACCGCCGCCGGCCCCCGCATGGAAATCGGCAAGGCGTTCGACCTCAATACGTTCGTGTTCGGCGATTCCGCCATGCATGGAACCCGCGTGCTGCCGGTCAAGGCCGCCGTCCAGTATTCCGACGCGCTCAGTGTGCGGCCTTACGGCGAATCCGTAAGCGACGACTTCCATAACCGCTCCGACGAGAGCGGCACGCTCTTCGACGCCGAGGATAAGGTGAACAGCACGAATCTGTTTACCCGCCATTACATCCGGCCGGGTACGCTGCTCGTGCAGACGCTCTCGGCCAACGGACGCCAACTCCCGCCCATCGGCTTCGACCACCTGTTTCTGTGCCTCGGCCTCGCCGGCGCCTACGGCGGCCAGACATCGGTCACGGGCGTCAACATGCGCACCCACATCGCGGGCGTTTTCGCATCGCGCCTCGAAAAACCCCTGTCGTCGCCCTACGAATTGCTGAAAAACCTGCCGGAAACCGATTCGGTCGATACACTCGCGACGGCGATCGCCAGCGCGATGGCGGGCAGCTACACCGAGCACGCCGGTCGCGACGACGCCTCCGCGCATCGCGACAAACTCGTCGAGGCCTTCGAACGCGACGACCGGGATCTCCGCGCGCGCTACGAACGGGCCGCGCCGGAGATCGCCGAAATGTTCGAGCGGTATTTCGGATCCGGCAAAAAGAAGGGCGCGTAACCGATGCCCGATGGCATATACGCTTATCGCCTCACCGCCCTCGCGCCCTGGGCATGGCACGGGATCGCGGCGCCATCCGGCGCCGCGACGCTTAACGACGTCGTTACCGACACCGCCATCGCCTTCGCGACGGCGGCCGCGCTCGGCATGGCGCCGCGCGCGCCGTGCCTGCCCCCGGCGCCCGACTATCGCGCGCATCTTGCCGCGCTTCCGTTCGGAGCCTCGCTGTTCATGGGCAGCGGCAATGCCCTGAACCGGCCCTTGGCGCGGCGTCTCAATCTCGACGCGGAATGCGGCCTCCCCGCCACGGTCCATACCGCCCGGAGCAGCGGAAACATCAAGGATTATTTCCACATGCAGGAAGTCGCCGCCGGGGCCGAATTCCACGGCTGCTTCCTGCGCGCCGACCCGATCCGCCTTGCCGAGGAGGCCTACGGCGAACCGGTCGCGCGCCTCGTCGTTCGCCTGGGCCTCGGCCGCGCGGGCATGGGCCTTCTCGAACCCGAGCCGGCGCCGAGCGAAATCCGCCTTAACCTCCATACCGCGCGGCTGTTCGACCCCGGCGCCGACATTGGGGCCGGGGCCTATCTCCTCCACACCATCCAGCCCAGCCGGCCCCTGCCGCCCGCGGAAGCGCTGCGCGTCGTCGCCGGCTGGCGGTAGCGGCAAACGCTCATGATCGTTCCCGCCCACTCCGTCGAAATGCTGCCGAGCGGCATGTCGCCGATGCAGGAGCGCCTGCTGCGCTCCGAAAAGCCCGTGCGCGTGGTCGCCGCGCCCACCGGTTCGGGCAAGTCCTGGGCCTTCTCGCGCGCCGTCGTCGGCCAAGGCGCGCATGTGCTGTTTATCGTCCCGACAAAGCGCCTGTTGCAGAACCTGCTCGACGCCGCGCGGGACGACGCGGCGGAAGCGCTGCGCGCAAGGCAGCTGCCGGAAGACGCGATCGAGGCGTGGCTCGCCGAACGCCTGCTCGAATGGTCCGGCAACCAGGCGCCCGGCGAAGGCGAAAGCGCCGGCCGAACCCGCGCCCGTCAGGCGTTGGACGCGGGCGCTCCCGGCGACGGACGGATCGTTTTCGCCATTCCCGAAACCGTCGTCCGCCTGATCGCCGGCGTTCGCGCGGCCGGCGCCGGCGCGCTCGAGCCCTTCTATTTCGTTCGCCAGTTCGACCACGTCGTCTTCGACGAATTCCACACCATCGATGACCGCGCTTTCGGCCTCGCCTGCCTTCTCGCGCGTTGCGCCGCCGAGGAGCGCCAGGGAAAGGTCTCTCTCCTTTCCGCCACCCCCATCGATGTCGCGCCCATGCTCCAACGCTTCGGCGTCGCCGGCGCCGACATCGAAATCATCCGCGAGCGCGCCGCGGCGGGCCGGCCGCCCGGCTGCCGCCCCATCCACGGCGACGTCGAACTGCGTCTCGTCGAGCAGTCGCCCGGCGAAGCCGTCCGCCGGGAAACCGGGGCCCTGCGCGGCGCAATCGCCGATGGGCGGCAAGTCGTCGTCATTTACGATTCCCTGCAACGGCTCAAGCGGGAAGAGCGCCCCATCCGCGCCGCCTTGCGCGACGCGGGCCTGCCTGGCGCCCGGATCCTGTCGATTAACTCCATCGACGATTCGAGGCGCGCGCCCGGAGAACCGGCCCGAGGCCGCCGGTACGCCGACCCGCGAGAATACGATGTCCTGCTCTGTACGTCCTCGGTCGAAATCGGCGTAACCTTCCGCGCCACGCTCATGTTCATGGAACCCGGCCATGACGTTTCCAGCTTCATGCAGCGTGTCGGCCGCGTCGCCCGCGGCGCCGACGACGGCAGGATACTCGTTTCCATACCCGAACGGCGCCGTAACCGCCACCCGTGGGTTCGCCGCGTCGCCGCGGCAATCGAGGACCATGACGAGCTCGATGTCGAATCGTTCGTCGGGAAAATTCTCGGCGCCGAAACGCGCCGGCTCGAACCGCGCGCCGGCGAGCGCGAAGCCGACCCGGAAACCTCCGCCATCCCGTTCTACCGCGGCCCCTCATGGCGCGGGGTGTATTGGGCGGCGCTGTTCGTCGCCGCGATTCGCCGAAAAATGACCGTCCAGAAAGGCGCCGCGGAGCGCTTGCGCAAAATCTCGCCGCCGCAGGCGCGGTTTGTCGAGTCCAGACTCCGGCGCATATACGGCGTGGCCAGTGTGGACGATTGCCAACGCGGCAACGACCAGCCGCACAAGCGGTGGGCGGATGCGCTTCTGGCCGGCGCGCTCGCATACCGCGACATCGGCGCGACGATCGCGGTGATCGATCCCGGCGGCGTGGAGCATACCGTGTCGGAGTCGTTTCTGCGTCGCTGTACGAGCCTGCTGCGCACCCATTGCCTCCATGACCGCGACGGCAAACGAATCCTCGAGCTGACCGGTCGAACGTTGAACGACGAGATCGCCGGCTTCGACGGGACGTCGGCCGTCGCCCGGTTGAACCTCCATATCCGCTCGCCCATCGGCGGCCGGGGCTTCGACATCGATATACGCGAAACCGACAAGGGAACGGAACGCCTGTATCGCCGCATCGTCGAGGAATGGACAGAGCGTTTCCGGCGCGGCGCGCCGGAGCGCGAAAGCGCCGCTCGAAGCCCCCGCGCCGTCGTTATGGACGCCGCGACCGATCTCGTGCGCGTCCTCGGCAAACCGCCACTGGAAGAAGATTATGAAGATTCTGGAGAAAGCGCGATATTTGCGTGAGCTGGCCGAGGAGCACGATCTCCACGGGCTCTACTTCCAGCACATCGCCTTGTGCCGCCGGCGAGCATGGCTGCACTTGATGGGAGCCGCGCACGCCGTGCGCAACCCCCGCGTGCGCCGGGGCCTCGCGCTGCACGATACCGACCGGCGCGCGCCCCGCGCGCCGCGCGGACTCGGCATCGCCCCCGATGGCATGGACTTCGAACGCCGTGTCGTCGTCGAACGAAAGGGCGGCGCCGGCGCGCGCGACGCCGTCGCCCGGCAAGCCCTCTTCTACGCGGCCTTCATCGCCGGCGCCGCCGGCGAGCTCTGGAGCGCCGAAATCCACGTGTACGGCAAACGCAAAAAACTCGAACTCCGCTTGACCGAAACGGCGCTCGACCGCCTGATCGCCGACGCGCGCGCCGCGCCCGCGCTGCGCGCCGGCCCCTGCCCGCCCGCGCGCCGGATTCGCTTGTGCGATACATGCAGCTGCAACCCGCTCTGCTGGGACCGGGAATGAACCGGAACCCCCGTATTCGCCGCGCGTCCGGGCAAGCCTGCCGCGAACGCCGGCGCCTCGCCGGCGCGCGGACGTATTGCCGGCCCGCGCTTTGCGGCAAGTTCGTTCGTAACGGCGCGACCGGGAAACGCACGACATGGACACCGTAATCGTACCGCGCGACGCGCGCCTGAACCGCCACGAAAACGCGCTCGTCGTGACGTCCGACGCGGGACGGAAATCCATCCCCCTGAACGGCGTCAAGCACGTCGTATGCATGGGCAACGGATCGATATCGATTCCCCTGCTGAAGGACATGGGGCGCCGCGGCATAAGATTTACCGTGCTCGACGCCTATGGCGGCTTCCTCGGCGCTTTCGAACCGCAGGAAGAAGCGCCGTCCGGACGGGTCCGCGTCGGTCAGGCCGCCCTGTATCTGGACGAACCCGCCCGGCTCGAAATCGCCCGCGCCATCGTCCGCGCGCAGGCGAAATCCACGCGCGGCCTGCTCGCCCGATATCGCCGGAACGGAACGCCCGCGCTCGACTCCGCCATCGCCGGCGTCGAGCGCGCGTCGGCCTCCATCGAGGAGGCGAAAGCCATCGACGCGCTTATGGGCGCCGAAGGCCAGGCCCGCGCCTTCCTCCACGACGCCTTTGCCCGCATCTCCCCGCAAGCGAAACTCGAACGCCGGGTGCGGCGACCGCCTCCCGACCCCGTCAACTGCCTCATGTCGTTCTTCAACATGCTGCTCTACTCCGCAACCGCCAACGAACTCGCCAAGACACACCTCGACAGAAGCGTCGGCTTCCTGCACGCCCCGTCCGCCGGACGCCGATCGCTGGCCCTCGACATGGCCGAACCCTTCCGCCCCGTGCTGTCGGACGCCCCGATCCTCTCCGCCTTCCGCCGCGACCGGGTCGACGACTCGTGGTTCGACCGCTCGCCCGGCATATGCCTGCTCAACGAAAAGGGCCGCATCAAGGCGACCTCGCGTTTCCACTCCCGTATCGAAGCCGACTGCGGCGGCCGAACGTTCCGGCAGGCCATCCACCGGCAATGCCTGTCCCTCGAACGCCAGGCCCTGGGAATGGGGCGCTTCAGCCCGTTCGTCTGGCGAGGATAGGAGCCGCGCCATGTTCATCGTCGTCTGCTACGACGTCCCCGCCAGGCGGACCGCAATTTTCAAGAAACTCCTGAAGGAGTACCTTGTCCATGAACAGAATTCGGTTTTCATGGGCGACTTGCCCGAGTCCGAATGGCTGAAGCTCCAGGCTGCCGTGGCGCGGAAAATCGCCCCCGAAGACCGCATACTCGCCATCGCATGCGAAAACCGCCACAACGCGGCCGTACAGCGCCTGAGCAAGGACCCCGACGGCGGCCCCATGCGGCGCGAAGACGACGAATGGCATGGAAAAGACTGGACCGTTCTGTAAGGCGCCCGTATGCGCCAACCCGTTTGCGCCTCGCCGCCGCGCACGCGCGGACGGCGCGACCGGCGGCGGACCGCGCTTGCGCGATACGAACGATGCCCCCCCCCCCCCGCGTGCGCCGGACCGCACAACCCCCGCGGCGCCGGCCCCCAAGCGCAAATTCGACCGCCGGCACAGCCGAATTCGTTGCGCTTTGGGCCGCGCATCGGTACAAGAACGACGTCCGAGCAAGGGTTTCAAATCCCCATGAGGGGTAATGAGGTGAGGCGCGGACGAGGAAAGGGCAAGGCATGTTACAGTTTCAAATCCCCATGAGGGGTAATGAGACGTAAACCGCGCCGCGCATCGCGAGCACGAAGCCCACGTTTCAAATCCCCATGAGGGGTAATGAGACGTATCGAACGCCTGCTGAAAACGCTGCGACGCCGTTTCAAATCCCCATGAGGGGTAATGAGTTCATGCTGGCGCCGCCGGAGCGGCGCTTCGAATGGGTTTCAAATCCCCATGAGGGGTAATGAGGACACGCCGACGGTGCTGAGCGTCGACGTTCAGGCGGTTTCAAATCCCCATGAGGGGTAATGAGGCTTCGATCGGCGCGGCCGCCGAATCGCCGATTCGAAAGTTTCAAATCCCCATGAGGGGTAATGAGGCCGAGCACTCCGCAGCCCATTACCAAGAGAAACGCCGGGTTTCAAATCCCCATGAGGGGTAATGAGGTGAATAAAAAAAGTGCGCTTCCGGGCGATTTTTCGCGTTTCAAATCCCCATGAGGGGTAATGAGGCTCGGGCGCAGGCCCTTTCGGCGATCCGACCTCCACGTTTCAAATCCCCATGAGGGGTAATGAGACTCTGCGCTTCCCCGGCGGGCGGAAGGATCTGACGGTTTCAAATCCCCATGAGGGGTAATGAGCGGTACTCGGCGTTTTGCGCGCGCTTGCGAAGTGCGCGTTTCAAATCCCCATGAGGGGTAATGAGCGAATAGACAACGGCGCGGACTACGTGTCGGCGCGGCGTTTCAAATCCCCATGAGGGGTAATGAGGAATCGCCGCGACCGGGAAGCGCGCGGCGCGCAGGGGTTTCAAATCCCCATGAGGGGTAATGAGACACCGATCCGTACGTGTGGGTGATACCCCAGTCTGAGTTTCAAATCCCCATGAGGGGTAATGAGTGCCGCGAGCTCGACGCCCTGGACACCCTGGCCGCCGTCGTTTCAAATCCCCATGAGGGGTAATGAGGGAAAACTGCTGCTCGCCGCCGCCGAGCGCGGGATGACCGTTTCAAATCCCCATGAGGGGTAATGAGCATTTCTCCGTGCATATAGCGGGCGTAGGCGTCGAGGTTTCAAATCCCCATGAGGGGTAATGAGATATATACGTCGTCGGGCGGCGGATGGGCCGCCGCGTTTCAAATCCCCATGAGGGGTAATGAGGACAAATGGGCCGATCGCGCGCACCGCGGACCCGATTGTTTCAAATCCCCATGAGGGGTAATGAGCCTGCCTCGGCCAGGTAAAAGCGCGCCCACTCCCGCGTTTCAAATCCCCATGAGGGGTAATGAGTCGCCGCCGGGGCGCATCCCCGGCCGTTTCCGCATGTTTCAAATCCCCATGAGGGGTAATGAGTACGTCGATCTCGCGTTGATAGTCCGGGTTTTTCATCCAGTTTCAAATCCCCATGAGGGGTAATGAGGCGATGTGTGTGCCGCGGTAACTCCCCCCCCCGGTGGTTTCAAATCCCCATGAGGGGTAATGAGAGTTGTCGCACGCTCGAACGTTACCTCAACGCGAACGGGTTTCAAATCCCCATGAGGGGTAATGAGTTTCGCATTATCTTGCGATTCATCCGCCGCCGGGGGGGGGGTTCAAATCCCCATGAGGGGTAATGAGAGTTGGCCGGTGACGTCGCCGGCGGTGAGCGCGGTTGTTTCAAATCCCCATGAGGGGTAATGAGATGTCAGTAGCCGTGGTACCGATCGATGCCGCGCGACGTTTCAAATCCCCATGAGGGATAATGAGCACGAGGGTCCGCGTATCGCTGCAGGCGATTCAGCGTCCCGTCCACGGCCGCTTGCGCCTTGGGCTCCAACGCCTTGCCGAGGGCGCGCGCCTGCACCTGCGTCAATACGTCCGGCTTGCCAAGGCCGACCGCGTCCTTCCATCCGGCAAGCGTATGAACGCCGGCGCCGCGGGCCGGTCCCGCGGCAACGAGCTTGCGCGCCCGGGCTGCTTCCCGCGTAACCGGTATCGCGCCGTCCACATACGGAAGATCGGGCGCGCGGTTGCGAAGGGTCGCGCCGATCTTGCGGGCCTTGTTGGCGACGCGCTCGGCCTCGCCGTCCAGCAGGGGGCGATGCCGGTCCGCCCAGTGCTTGACCTCGATGACGCGCGCGCCGGGCGGGCCGATGGCCACGATGTCGATTTCGTCCGACCGAAGGCGGGGCGTGACCGGGAACGACAGATTGGCGAGCAATATCCACAAGCCGCCGCCGAGCTCGGCGCGCAGGCCGCGCCGCAAATGCTCCAGCGCCTTGCGCTCGCTGTCGTTGGCCGCGGGGCCGCACTGGTAAACCGTTACGTCCATAGCCCCCCGGCGCTCCGGATCGTTCGCGCGCCTTCCGCGCCGCCGCCGCCGGGCAGACTACCGGGCGCGCGCCGGTTTGTCCACGGATTCGTATTATGCCAAGCGCGACCCCGCCGAAGGCGGGCCTGGGTGCGCGGGCGTCTCGCCCGCACGTTTCCGCCGGGCGCGATGTCGCCGGGAAGGCACGGTTTTCACGCCCCATTGGCCAGCCTTCGCGGTTGTCGAGACGTGCGGGCAGGATGCCCGCGCACCCGGGCCCCGCCTGCGGCGGGGTTGCGCGCGTCCCGCGCGCCCCCCTTGCGACCCCGGCGGATCCCCGCAATGCCCCGCGACGGCGCCCGGGCAGTGCGTTGACCGGGCGGGGCGGGGCGCCTAGCCTTGCCGGGCAGCGCGGGCGCGGGCGCGCGCCAACGGAGGCGGCAATGGTTCTCAGCGGCAGCGAAATCGTGATCCGGTCCCTCATCGACCGGGGCGTGGAGGTTGTGTTCGGCTACCCCGGCGGCGCCGTGCTGCCGATCTACGATGCGCTGTTCCGCCAAAACCGCCTGCGCCACATATTGGTGCGCCACGAACAAGCGGCCGTCCACGCCGCCGAGGGCTATGCGCGCTCGACCGGCCGCACGGGCTGCGTGCTGGTCACCTCCGGCCCCGGCGCGACCAACGCGGTCACCGGGCTCACCGACGCGCTGATGGATTCGGTGCCCATCGTATGCCTCACCGGGCAGGTGCCGACGCATCTGATCGGCAACGACGCGTTTCAGGAAGCCGACACGGTGGGCATCACGCGGCCCTGCACCAAGCACAACTACCTGGCGAAGGACGTGCGCGACCTGGCGCGCATCATGGCGGAGGCGTTCTACGTCGCCGGCGCCGGGCGGCCC
Source organism: Alphaproteobacteria bacterium (assembly GCA_965201115.1). GTDB lineage: Bacteria > Pseudomonadota > Alphaproteobacteria > UBA7887 > UBA7887 > JANQOH01. The sequence continues at coordinate 1,603,148 of OZ241745.1, read as the reverse complement.
GGCCCGGTGGTGGTCGATCTGCCGAAGGACGTGGTCAACGACTCCTGCGCCTACGAGCGCGTGGAGACCGAACACAAGAGCTACCGCCCCGCGCGGCGGCCGAAAGCGGAAAAGGTCGCGGCGGCGGCGGAACTGCTGGCGGCGGCGCGCAGGCCCATCCTTTATGTGGGCGGCGGCGCGATCAATTCCGGCCCCGCCGCGGTCGGGGCGCTGCGCGAACTGGCGCGGACCTCGGGCTACCCGGTGACGCAGACCCTGCTCGGGCTGGGCGCCTTCCCCTCCACCGATCCGCAAGCGCTCGGCATGGTGGGCATGCACGGAACCTACGAATCCAACATGTGCATGCACGAATGCGACGTCATGCTCGCCGTGGGCGCCCGGTTCGACGACCGCGTGACCGGGCGGCTCTCCGGCTTCTCGCCGCGTTCGAAGAAAATCCACATCGATATCGACCCGTCGTCGATCGACAAGAACGTGGCGGTGGACATAGCCTTGGTCGGCGATGCGGGCGAGGCGCTGACGGCCCTGCTGGCGGAATGGAAACGGCGCCGGCTCGCGCCCGACGCCGAGGCGCTCGCCGCATGGTGGCGGCGCATCGGCGAGTGGCGCGCGATCGACTGCCTGCGCTACGCGCCGAGCGCCGAGAGCGTCAAGCCGCAATACGCGCTGGAGCGGCTTCAGGCGGCCACCGCCGGGCGCGACGTCTATTTCACCACCGAGGTGGGGCAGCACCAAATGTGGCGGCGCAGTTCCTCAAGATCGAGGAGCCCATGCGGTGGATGACCTCGGGCGGGCTGGGCACGATGGGCTACGGCTTCCCCGCCGCCATCGGCGTGCAGGCGGCGCACCCCGGGGCGCTCGTGATCGACGTGGCGGGGGAAGCGTCGTTCCTGATGAACATGCAGGAAATGTCCACCGCCGCGCAATACCGCCTGCCGGTCAAGGTTTTCATTCTCAACAACGAATATCTGGGCATGGTGCGCCAGTGGCAGGAGTTTTTCCACGGCGGCCGCTACGCCGAGAGCTATACGGACTCCCTGCCGGATTTCGTGCGCCTGGCCGAGAGTTTCGGCTGGCTCGGCCTGCGCGCCTCGCGCCCGGAGGAGGTGGACGAAACCATAGCGCGCATGATCGCCCACGACGGCCCCGTCCTGGCCGACATCCGCGTCGAGAAGACCGAGAACGTCTTCCCGATGATCCCCGCCGGCGCCGCGCACCACGAGATGAAACTCTCGGGCGCGGATTCGGTCCCCGCCCGCACCGAGGAAGGGATGGTGCTGGTGTAGAGACAACTCCCCCGGGAGGATGGTGCCCGCTCCCGGATTCGAACCGGGACGGCCGCAGGCCGCGGGATTTTAAGTCCCGTGCGTCTACCAGTTCCGCCAAGCGGGCGCGATGCGCAGGATAGCGCGCGCCGCAAGCGGGCGCCAGCGGCCGCGCGCGAAACCGCCGGCGGGATGCGCTATGCTGGCGGCGCACACGCGACGGAGAAACCCATGCCCGCGGCGAACCCCGCGCTCATCGCGCAACCCCGCCTGATGCTCGTCGGCGCCGGCGCCCACGCGGCGCTCGCCGACGCGATGGCCCGTCTCGGCGTCTCGCGCCCGCTGATCGTCACCGACCCCTGGATGGTCGAAAGCGGCGTTCTGGCCCGCGTAACCGATACGCTCGACAGCGCCGGCGCCGCATGGTCGGCGTTTTCCGACACCGTGCCCGACCCCACCGTCGACGTCGTGGAGGCCGGCGCGGCGCTGCTGCGCGAGGGCGATTTCGATTGCGTCGCCGCGCTCGGCGGCGGCAGCCCCATCGACACCGCCAAGGCGATGGCGGTGCTCGCCGCCCACGGCGGAGCGATGCGCGACTACAAGGCGCCGAGACCGGTCGATCGCGGCGGCGCGCCCGTGATCGCCATCCCCACAACCGCCGGCACGGGGTCCGAAGTCACGCGCTTCACGGTAATTACCGACGCGGAGACGGACGAGAAAATGCTCTGCGCGGGGCTGGGGTTCGTTCCCGCTGCCGCGCTGGTGGACTACACGCTCACCATGACCATGCCGCGGCGGCTGACGGCGGATACCGGCATCGACACGCTTACCCACGCCATCGAGGCGTATGTCAGCGCGCGGCGCAACCCGTGGGCCGACGCCATGGCGCGGTCGTGCATGGGCCTGGTGGCGCAATGCCTGCGCGCCGCCTGCCGCGACCCGGACGACGCCGCGGCGCGCGAGGGCATGATGCTCGCCGCGACCCAGGGCGGGCTGGCGTTTTCCAACTCCTCGGTATGCCTGGTGCATGGCATGAGCCGGCCCATCGGCGCGCATTTCCACGTGCCGCACGGCCTGTCGAACGCGATGCTGCTGCCGGCGGTCACGGCGTTTTCCGCGCCGTCCGCGCTCGAGCGCTACGCCGATTGCGCGCGCTTCATGGGCGTGGCCGACGAAAGCGAGGGCAACCAGGCCGCCGTCGCCGCGCTGATCGGAGAACTGCGCGCGCTCAACGCCGAGCTCGACGTGCCGACGCCGAAAGCCTGGGGCATGGACGAAACGCGCTATACCGGGCTGCTGCCGCTGATGGCGCGCCAGGCGCTGGAATCGGGGTCTCCGGGCAATAACCCGCGCGTGCCCACGGCCGACGAAATCGTCGGCCTCTACCGCGAAGCCTGGAGCTGACGCGGCGCGCGGGGCGGGCGCGGATGCCGGTCGCGCTGCTGTCCGATGTCGAGCGCCGCGCGGCGCTGGCGCGGCTCTATGCGCGGGCGGTGGCGGCGGGAGCGGGCTACGCGGCGGAAGACCGCGATTTCGAACGCGACGGCATCGACCTGCGGATTTTCGCCGCCGCCGCGATGCGCCCGGCGCTCGGCCTGCAACTCCAGGCCGCCGCCGATCTCGGCCAGCCGCGCGGCGGCGCCTGGAGCTTTCCCCTGAAACGGCGCAATTTCGACATGCTGCGCATGCCCGCGCAGACGCCGCGCCTGCTCGTCGTGCTCGACATGCCGGAAGACGAAACCCGCCGGCTGACCATCGCCCGCGATATGCTGACGCTGCGCGGACGCGCCTGGTGGGCCAGCCTGAAAGACTGCGAAGACAAGCCCAACCGGCTCTCGGTAACGGTAAGGATACCGGAGGACAATGCGTTCGACGTGGAAGGCCTGCGGCGGCTGATGGACCGATCCCGCGACGGCGCAATCCCGTGAAGGCGCGCGGCCTCGACGCTGACGAACTGAGAGCCGTGTCGCCGGCCGCGCTGGCGGCGCGGGCGCGCGCCGCGGGGTGGAAAAAATCGGCCGCCTACGGAGAGTTCGCCGATATCTACGCCGCCGCGGGATTGCCGGAAATTATCCTGCCGCGCATCCGCGAACTGTCCGACTACCCGGCCGTCGCCGAACAGCTGATCGGCTATTTCGCGCGCGCCGCCGGCGCCGACGAACTGACGGTGTACCGCGACCTGCTGGAAGCCGACCGCGACGCGGTGCGCGTGCGCGCCGACGGCAACGACGGCGCGCCGACGCTCGACAACGCCGTCGCGCTGCTGGGCGGCGCGCGGGCGCTGCTGCTCGCCGCCGCGCGCTCATTGTCTGCGCCGCGGCCGTTTTACCGCGCGCGCGCCGACCGCGAAACGGCCGACTACATGAAGCGCGTGCGGCTGGGACCGGGCGATGGGAGCGGCGGCTCGGTCGTTTTGCTGACGCCGCCGGCGGGGCCGGGCGGAGCGCCCGGGCGCGAGCCCTTCGAACGGCGCGCGACGAAGCGCCTGGCCGAGGCGCTGGAAGCCGTCGCCGAACTGCCCGACACGAACGGCGGCGACGCCGTCGCGCTGTTCCGTCTCGCGGAGCGCGGCGTCAGCGCGAATCTGTGCGAAGCGCTGGCCGACATGGCCGATCCGTTCCCGACGCTCGACGTCGCCGTGACATGGGCGGGCGCCGGCGCCGACGCGCCGGCGCCCGCGCGCTTCCGCTTTTCGCGCGGCGACGCCTTCTTCCTCCGCGACGCCGCGCAACTCTTCCGCGACAGCGACGCGCGGTAGTCCCCCGCCATGCGTTAAGGTGACTGCCATGCGCGAAATACACGACGCGTCCTTTAGACTGTTTTTCGACCACGGGCGGGCGATCATCGACCTGCTCAAGGGGTTCGTGCGGCTGGCGCTGGGCCCGGGGTTCGATGTCTCGCGCCTCGACTTCGCCAGCCTCAGGCAGGAGTCGGCGGCTTACGTCGACGAGAAACTGCGGCGGACGCGGGGCGACTGCGTCTGGCGGCTGCGCTACCGCGCCGCCGACGGCTCGACCGGCTGGGTGTATCTGCTGGTCATGCTGGAGTTTCAGTCGCGCGTCGATCTGGACATGGCGCTGCGTGTGCATGCCTACACAGGGCAGTTGTATTCGCGGCTTCGCCGGGAGGACCACGTGGGGCCGCTTCCGCCGGTTCTGCCGATTGTCATATACAACGGTCGGGCGCGTTGGTCGGCGGCGCGGAACATTCGCGATGCGATAGCGCCCGCGGGGGCCGCGCTGGAGTGTTTTCAGCCCAGGCAGGGTTATCTGCTGCTTGACGTTCATCGTCTGCGTCCGGCAGATTTGCCCGAGGACAACATTGTGTCGGCGCGGGTTGCGCTCGAGCACGGCGATCCTGAGGCTGTGCCGGGCGTTGTCGAGGCGTTGCGGCGGTTGCTTTCGGGTCCGGAGCATGCGAGTTTGCGTCGCGCGTTCGGGGCGACGCTCCGGCATATGCTTGAGGCGAACCGCTTCGGCGCTTCGGACGGCGCGCTGGCCGAGCGTTTGAGGCAGGTCGGGGATTTGGAGGATTTGGGCGCGATGGAATCGTTGTTTGCGGAACGGCTGGACGAGTGGATGGCCGAGCGCGCGGCGCGCAGCGAGGCGCGCGGCGTAGCGCTTGGCGAGGCGCGCGGTCTCGAGCGCGGCGAGGCGCGGGGCGAGGCGCGGGGTCTTGAGCGCGAGCGTGCGCTTCTGGCGCGGCAGGCGGACCGCAAGTTCGGGGCGGACGCGGCTTCGCGCCTGTCGGCCGCGGTGGCGGGCGTGGAGGATCCGGATCGGCTCGAGGAGGTCGGCGACGCGGTGATCGTGTGCGCGACCGGCGCCGAGTTTCTGGCGCGCGCCGAAGAGATCGCCCGGCGCCGCTGACCGCTCTTGCCGCGGGCGCCCGCGAATCGCCCGCCGCCATGCCTGGAAGACAGCAGTCCCGGAGGGCGTAGCCCCCGGGACGGCCGGCGACCCTTGGCCCGGCCCGGCGTTGACCTCGGCGGCGGGGTCGCCGTATCGTGACCGTCGGCGGGCGGCCGCGGGGCGGACGCCGCATCGCATCAGGGGGGAAACACGATGACTTGCAAGGTGCTGCTCGAGGTCAAGGCGCAGGCGGGCAAGGGCGCGGAACTGCTGGCGTTGTTCGAGTCGATCCTGCCGGATACGCGGGCGTACGACGGTTGCGGCGGCGTCGATGCGCTGCGGGGGCAGGACGACCCGGATACGCTCGTGCTGGTCGAAACGTGGGAGACCCGCGCGCATTACGAGAAATACTTCGCGTGGCGGCGGGAGAGCGGGACCGTGACGAAAATCGGCGCGCTCGTGGCGGGGCCGCCGAACCTGCGCTATTTCGACTTGACCGGCGCCTGAGCGGCGCGCCGTGTCCGACGCAACGCCTTACGACATCGAGGCGGCCGGCGCGCGCGTCGCGCGTATGGCCGTGCGCGAAGAGTGGCTGGCGCAGGTCGATGAGCCGGTCATCGACCCCGAACGCGAGATCGTCGATCCGCACCATCATCTGTGGAACCGCGGCGGCGCGCTGTATCTGCTCGAGCATCTATGGGCCGATACCGGCTCCGGCCACAATGTGCGGCAAACGATGTTCGTCGAGTGCCGGTCGCACTGGACGCCGGACGGGCCGGAGCATTTGCGGCCCGTGGGCGAGACGCGGTTCGCCGCCGAAATCGCGGCGGCTTCCGCGCGCGAGCCCGGGCGCTCGGTCATCGCCGGGATCGTGGCGCATGCGGACCTCGAAAACCCGCTGCTCGACGAGGCGCTGGAGGCGCATCGCGAGGCGGGGCGCGGGTTGTTCCGCGGCATCCGCCACGCGGGCGCCCACGCGCCGAACGCGAACGGCCTTCTGAACCGCGGCCGCGCGCGGGCGGGGCTGTATGAGAGCGACGCCTTCCGCGCCGGCGTCGCGCGCCTCGGCGAACTGGGCCTGTCCTACGATACGTGGCATTTCCATACGCAGAACAGCGCGTTTCGCGATCTCGCGGCGGCGGTCCCGGGCACGACAATGGTGCTCGATCATTTCGGCACGCCGCTCGGCGTCGGCGCCTGGGCGGGCCGGCGCGACGAGGTTTTCGCGGCGTGGAAAGACGACATCGCGGCCATCGCCGAGTGCCCGAACGTGTATGCGAAGCTCGGCGGGCTGGCGATGCCCGACAACGGCTTCGGCTGGCACGAAGGCGCGCGGCCCGTGGATTCGGAAACCTTCGCCGCCGCGCAGGCGCGCTACTACCGCCACGCCATCGCGTGCTTCGGCGCCGAGCGCTGCATGTTCGAGAGCAACTTTCCCGTCGACCGCGTATCGCTGAACTACCGGACGGTATGGAACGGCTTCAAGCGCATCGCGGCGGGCTGCGGCGAGGCGGAGAAGGCCGCGCTGTTCGCCGGCACGGCGCGCCGGGTTTACAGGCTCCGAAGCGCGCCGGCGTAGTTCCCGAGGGCCGCCGGCGCCGACCGTCCGCGGACCGCGTTCCGGAACGCGAGTCCACAGCAATAGCCATCGGTACAAGGTTTCCGCCATGCCGCCCCGCGATCCGCACCGTTTTGTCAACGAACTGGACGAACCCGCCCTGGCGCGCCTGATCGATCGGCTGGAAAGTCGCGGCAAGGACCGCGTCTTTACGCGCCTGTTCGACAACTACGCGGCGCGTCTCGACCTGGCGCCCGGCGCTCGCGTGCTCGATATCGGCTGCGGCACGGGGGTCGTATCCCGCGCCCTGGCGCGCCGGAGCGGCGGCGCGGCGCGCATAGCGGGCGTCGACCGCAGCCCGGCCTTTATCGCCGCCGCGCGGCGCTTCGCCGAGGAGGAATCGCTCGCCGGCGCGATCGAGTTTCGCGTTTGCGACGCACACGACCTGCCGTTCGGGGACGCGATTTTCGACGCCGCGACGGCGCATACGCTGCTCAGCCACGCGGCCGACCCGGCGCGCGTGCTGGCGGAGGCGCGGCGCGTGCTGAAGCCCGGCGGCGCCTTGATCGCGTTCGACGGCGACTATGCGTCGCTCACCTACGGCTTCGGCGACCCCGAGGCGGGGCGGCGCATGGACTGGGCCCTGGCGCGCGCGGCGTTCAACGACCCCGTGGTCATACGCGGCCTGCCGGAGCTGCTGCGCGCCGCGGGGCTGGAATTGCGCGAGACCCTCGCCGATGTCGTCTGCGAAATCGGCGAGGCGAGTTATTTCCGCAGCATGGCGGAAACCTACGCGCCGCTGATCGCGCCGGCGGGGCTTGCGGCGGCGGAAGATGTGGAGGCGTGGCTGGCGTGGCAGCGCGGCGCGATGGCGGAGGGGCGCTTCTTCGCATCGTGCAACTATTACGCGCATTGCGCCGTTGCGGCGTAGCGGCACGGCGCGGTTCAACGCCGGTCGTCCCCTCCCTCTCCGTGTTGCGCGTCGGGAGCAATGCGGCGGAACTCGCCGTCGATTACGGGGCCGCGGGAGCGGGCCGCGCCGAACCGCCCGGTCAGGCGGCGCGCCGCGGCCGCGCGCAAGGGCGGGATCAGCAACAGCGCGCCGAGCAAATCGCTCGCGAAACCGGGGATCAGCAGCAACAGGCCCGCCGCGGCGAGCGCAAGGCCTTCCGCCGCTTCGACCGCCAGCGTCTCGCCGCGCGCGGCGGCGACGGCGGCACGGCCGGCCAGCGCGATTCCCTCGAGCCGCACAAGCCAAAGCCCGCCCGCCGCGGTGAAGGCGGTCAGCGCCATGGTCGCCAAGGCGCCGATCCGCTCGCCGACATATACGAAGCCGGCGATCTCGACGAGCGGCAGCGCGATTATCGACGCGAGGATACGCATTTGCCCCGCCGCGTCCGGCTCCGGCCGACCGCGGCTTCTTCTATCCCCCTGTCGCGATGACGCAGTCCGCGGGCGCGTCGTCGGGCCGTTTTCTTCCCGGTGCGCGGCGTCGTAGCCCACACGGCAGCCCTTGTCAAGAGCCTGTACGGGTTCGCAACATTCGCGACGGTCGGAGCCGGTCGGGTTCGCGGGCGGTTTCGGCGCGCGCCGCGCCGTCTTCCCGCGGCTCCGGGAAGACGGCGCCCAAAAATCGATCCGATAGCGGTATCGATGTCTAATTCCTAGGCATATTTCCGGCGGATATGCAACCGCGCGGCGGCGCGGGGCGGGCGGGAGGCGGGTTGGCACGGAGCTTGCAACGTAGAGGGCCAGGCACAACCCGTATCGTCTGAGGAGGGTATTCGATGACGATGTTCGTATCGCGCGGCGGCCGGCGCGGGCGCGCGGCCGTGTTCGCGGCGGCGCTGGCGGCCCTTGCCGCCGCGCCGGCGGCGGCGCAGGAAGAGCCGATCAAGGTCGGCGTCCTGCATTCGCTTTCCGGCACCATGGCCATCAGCGAGACCACGCTCAAGGACACGATCCTGATGCTGGTGGAAGATCTCAACGCATCCGGCGGCCTGCTCGGGCGGCCTGTGGAGGCGGTGGTCGTGGACCCGGCCTCCGACTGGCCGCTGTTCGCCGAAAAGGCGCGCGAACTGATCGAGAAAGAACAGGTCGCGGCGGTGTTCGGCTGCTGGACCTCGGTTTCGCGCAAGTCGGTGCTGCCGGTGTTCGAGGAGCTCAACGGGCTTCTGTTCTATCCCGTGCAGTACGAGGGCGAGGAAAGCTCGCGCAACGTGTTCTACACCGGCGCCGCGCCGAACCAGCAGGCGATCCCGGCGGTGGAATATCTGATGAGCGCGGAAGGCGGCGGCGCCGAACGCTGGATACTGCTCGGCACCGACTACGTGTATCCGCGCACCACCAACAAGATCCTGCGCGCGTTCCTCAACGCCAACGGGGTCGCGGATTCCGACATCATGGAGGCCTATACGCCGTTCGGCCATTCCGACTGGCAGACCGTCGTTTCGGAGGTCAAGGCGTTCGCCGCGGCGGGCAAGCCGACGGCGGTCGTCTCCACCATCAACGGCGACGCCAACGTCCCGTTCTACAAGGAGCTGGCGAACCAGGGCGTTTCCGCCGAGGATATTCCCGTCGTCGCGTTCTCGGTCGGCGAAGAGGAGCTGTCGGGGCTCGACACCGGGCCGCTGGTCGGCCATCTTGCCGCGTGGAACTACTTCATGTCGGTGGACGCCGAGGCAAACGACGCGTTTATCGAGAAGTGGCACGAATATCTCGGCGACGACGCGCGCGTGACGAACGACCCGATGGAGGCCCACTATATCGGCTTCAAGATGTGGGCGCAGGCGGTCCGGCAGGCCGGATCGACCGAGGTCGATGCGGTCCGGCAGGCAATGTACGGGCAGACGGTCACGGCGCTGTCGGGCTACGAAACGACCATGAACGTCAACCACCACCTGTCGAAGCCGGTGATGATCGGCGAAATCCAGGACGACGGCCAGTTCGACATCGTCTGGGAGACCGACGGCACGGTCGTGGGCGACGCTTGGAGCGACTATATCGCCGAAAGCGCGAAATTGACGGCGGACTGGACGTTCCCGTGGGTGTGCGGGAACTGCGAGGCGCCGCGATACGCGGTTAACTGACGCCGGATCGGCCAGATCGTCGTTCGAACGGGCGGCCGGGCAGCCCCGCCGGCATGGACGCGCAACCCGCGCGCCGGACGACGCCGGCGGGGCGCCTCCGCGCGCGCCTTCGGCGAACATGCCGGCGGGGCGCCGGCGGCCTCAAGAGAGCGCAGGACGGCGCAACGCCGACGCTCCCGGGGCGGCGGCGTCCTGCGCTGGCCGATGCTCCTGGCGCTGTGGCTCTTGCCGGCGGCGGCGGCGGCGCAGGACGGCGGGTTCGACGCGCTGATCGAGGGGCTCGCCGCCAGGGAGTTCGCCGCCAAGGTCGAGGCCATCGACGCGCTGGCGCGGAGCGGCGACGCGCGTGCGGAAGAAATCCTGCGCGCGCTGCTCGACGGACGGCTGTTCCGCGTAAAGGCCGATGACAGAATCGTTTATGCCGACAGGATCGAGGGCGGCTACCGCCTCGCCGACCCGCTGACCGGCGCCGAATCGGGCGAGGCGGGCCGCCGCGACGTCAAGAAGATCAAGGCGAACAATAAACTGCGCGCGATCTTGCGCGGCGCCATCGGCGCGCTGACGCTGCGCCACCCCGACCCGGCGCGCCGCGCCGCCGCCGCCGACGCGATGTTCGGGACGGCCGGCCCGGAGGCGGCGGCCGCGTTGGCTGCCGCGCTCGAAACCGAGACCCATGCGCGCGCCGCCGAGCGCCTGCGCCGCGCGCTCGCCGGCGCGCGTCTCGCGGCGGCGGAGGCGCCGGAGACGCGCATCGCCGCGCTGGCCGTGCTGGCGGAGTTCCCCGACCCGGAAGCGCGGACGCTGGTCGCGCGCGCGTTGGCGGAGGCCGAGGACAGCGCGCCGACGGACGCGGATCCGGCGGTGCGCGCGGCCGCCGCCGCGGCGCTCGACGCCATCGACGACTCCATCGCGCGCTGGCGGCTCGTGGGCAACCTGTTTCAGGGCATCAGCCTGGGTTCGGTGCTGCTGCTCGCGGCCATCGGCCTCGCCATCACATTCGGCGTCATGGGCGTCATCAACATGGCGCACGGGGAGATGGTGATGCTCGGCGCATATACCACCTTCGTGGTGCAGGAGGCGTTCCGGCGGCACTGGGCCGAGGCGTTCGACTGGTCCCTCGCGGCGGCGCTGCCGGCGGCGTTCATCCTCGTGGGCGCCGTGGGCGTGGCGGTGGAGCGCGGCGTCATCCGCTTTCTGTACGGACGGCCGCTGGAGACCCTGCTCGCCACATGGGGCCTGAGTCTCATCCTGCAACAGGCGGTGCGGAGCGTGTTCGGCCCCACCAACCGCGAAGTGGGCAATCCCGGGTTCATGACCGGCGCCCTCGAGCTCGCGGGCGGCGTGGCGCTGACGTGGAACCGCATCTGGATCGTCGTCTTCGCGCTGACGGTGTTCGCGCTGCTCATGGCGCTTATCGCGCGCACCCCGTTCGGCCTGCGCATGAGGGCGGTAACGCAAAACCGGCCCATGGCGGCGAACATGGGCATTCGCGCCGGATGGGTCGATGCGCTGACTTTCGGGCTGGGCTGCGGCATCGCCGGGATGGCCGGCGTGGCGCTGAGCCAGATCGACAATGTCAGCCCCAACCTCGGGCGGAATTATATCGTCGATTCGTTCATGGTGGTGGTGTTCGGCGGCGTCGGCAATCTGTGGGGCACGCTGGTCGGCGCGATGAGCCTGGGCATCGCCAACAAGTTTCTCGAACCCTGGGCCGGCGCGGTGCTCGGCAAGATACTGATACTCGTGGGTATCGTTCTGTTCATTCAGAAGCGGCCGCGGGGCCTGTTCCCGCGGAAGGGCCGCGCGGCGGAGAATTGAGCGCCGTGCCGCGCCTCGACGGCGGCCGCATCGCCATGCTGCTGATCGCGGCGGCGACCTTGGCGGTTCCGCTGCTCAACGCCTGGGCGCCGGAAGACTCGGCGTTGCATGTGCCGACCTGGATGGTGGCGCTGCTCGGCAAATATCTGTGCTTCGCGCTGCTGGCTCTGAGCGTCGATCTGATCTGGGGCTATTGCGGCATCTTGAGCCTCGGTCACGGCGCGTTTTTCGCCCTCGGCGGCTATGCCATGGGCATGCACCTGATGCGCCAAATCGGCGACCGCGGCGTGTACGGGCATCCCGTTCTGCCGGATTTCATGGTGTTTCTCGACTGGACCGAACTGCCCTGGTATTGGCTCGGTTTCGACAGTTTCGCCTTCGCGGCGCTCATGGCGCTGCTGGTTCCCGGCGCGCTGGCGCTGGCGTTCGGCTGGTTCGCCTTCCGCTCCCGCGTCACCGGCGTCTATCTGTCGATTGTCACGCAGGCGATGACGTTCGCGCTCATGCTCGCGTTTTTCCGCAACGAAATGGGTTTCGGCGGTAACAACGGCCTGACCGATTTCAAGGAGCTGCTGGGGTTCGATCTTCAGGACCCGGCGACGCGCAACGGGCTTTTCGTGGCCAGCGGGCTGGCCCTGATCGGCGGGCTGGCGCTCTGCCGTTGCATCGTGTCGTCGCGGCTCGGGCGGGTGCTGGTGGCCGTGCGCGACGCCGAAAGCCGCGTGCGCTTCCTTGGCTACGACGACGCGCAATACAAACTGTTCGTTTTCGTCGTATCGGCGATGCTGGCGGGCGCGGCGGGCGCGCTTTATGTGCCCCAGGTCGGCATCGTGAATCCGGGCGAGTTCTCGCCCGCGAACTCGATCGAGATCGTCGTATGGGTCGCGGTCGGAGGGCGGGGCACGCTCTACGGCGCGGTATTGGGCGCGATTCTGATCAACTACGCCAAGAGCTGGTTCACCGGCGCGCTGCCCGATATGTGGCTGTTCGCGCTGGGCGGGATGTTTATCGGCGCGACGCTGTTCCTGCCGAAAGGTGTCGTCGGGCTGTTCGACCGGGCGCGCGGAAAGCGCGCGCGCGGGCGGGCGCCGGCGCAAGCGGAGGGGGCCGCGCATGTCTGAAGTCGGACGCCGGCTCCACGACGCGGGAGAAGTCGCCGCCAGCGCGCCCGCGCCCGGCGACACGCTGCTGTATCTCGACGGCGTATCGGTGAGTTTCGACGGCTTCAAGGCGCTGAACGAGCTTACCTTCTACGCGCAGGCGCGGCGCATGGAGGCGGTGATCGGCCCCAACGGCGCCGGCAAGACCACGATGATGGACGTCATCAGCGGCAAAACGCGCCCCGACCGCGGGCGGCTGCTGTTCCGCGGCGACATCGATCTGACCCGGCTCGACGAAGCGCGGATCGCCAATCTCGGCATCGGGCGCAAGTTCCAAAAGCCCACCGTGTTCGAAAACCACACCGTGTTCGACAATCTGGAACTGGCGGCCCGCGGCGGCCGCCATCCCTTCCGCTCGCTGTTCGCGCGGCTCGCGCCCGAGACGCGCGACCGCATCGACGAAGTGCTCGGCGTCGTCGCGCTGGCGGACCGCGCCCGCGTCCCCGCGGGCGCGCTGTCGCACGGGCAGAAGCAATGGCTGGAGATCGGCATGCTGCTGGCGCAGGACCCGGAGCTGCTGATGATCGACGAGCCGGCCGCCGGCATGACCGACGCCGAGACCGAGACCACTGCGGCGCTGCTCAAGCGCATCGCCGAATCGCACTCGGTGCTGGTGGTCGAGCACGATATGGACTTTATCCGCGCGCTCGATACGCGCGTGACCGTGCTGCACGAGGGAAGCGTACTGGCGCAAGGCAGCATGGATACGGTGCGGAACGACGAGCGCGTGATCGAAATCTACCTGGGGCGCTGAACAATGCTGTCGGTCGAGGGCGTCGACCTGCATTACGGCGCCGCCCAGGCCCTGCGCGGGGTCGATCTCCGCGCGGAAATCGGCGAGGTGACCTGCGTGCTCGGCCGCAACGGCGTCGGCAAGACAAGCCTCATGCGCGCCATCGTCGGGCGGCGCCCCATAAGCGGCGGGCGCATCGTGTGGCGCGGCGCCGACATCTCGCGCGCCCCGGCGCACGCGCGCGCGGCGGCGGGAATCGCCTATGTGCCGCAGGGGCGCGAGATATTCCCGCTGCTCACGGTCGAGGAAAACCTGCGCACGGGCTTCGCCGCCCTGCCCCGCAAGGCGCGCGCGCTGCCGGAGCGGATATTCGCGTTGTTCCCGGTCCTGCAACGCATGTTGCGCCGGCGCGGCGGCGACCTGTCCGGCGGGCAGCAACAACAGCTGGCGATTGCGCGCGCGCTGGTCATGCGCCCGAAACTGCTCGTTCTCGACGAACCCACCGAGGGGATACAGCCCTCGATCGTCAAGGACATTGAGCGGGTTATCCACGGCCTGCGCGAGGACGGCGGCATGGCGATCCTGCTGGTGGAGCAGTACTTTGAGTTCGCGCAACGGCTGGCGGATCGCTTCGCCGTGCTCGACCGCGGCGAAGTGGTCGCGAGCGGCGCGCCGGAACGGCTCGCCGACGACAATGTGCGCCGGCGCCTCACGGTATGAGCGCGAAGCGCCGCCCGGGGCCGACGGCGCGCTGACCGTCGCGGTCGACGGGCGGGGCCTGCGCGCGCGCCGCCAGCGCGCCCCGCTCCGGCTGTTTCGGCCGCGGCCGGCGCGCGGCGAACCCCTGCTCGGCGTGATCGCCAATGTGTCCGGCGGCGTGCTCGGCGGCGACCGGCTCGAGATCGAGATCGACGCCGCTGCCGACGCGCTGGTCACCGGGCAGGCGGCGGAAAAGATGTATCGCTCCGCCGGGCGCGCGGCGCGGATGCGCGCGGCGCTGACGGCGCGCGGCGGCGCGGCGCTCGAATGGCTGCCGCAGGCGACGATCCTGTTCGACGGCGCGATGCTCGACCGCGAAACGACGATCCGCGCGGAGCCGGGCGCGCGGTGCATGGCGGGGGAAATCCTCGTGTTCGGGCGCGTCGGGATGGGAGAGCGCCTCGCGCGCGGCGCGGTGCGCGACATGTGGCGCGTCGAGCGCCGCGGGCGCCCGCTCTGGATCGACGCCTTGCAGCTCAAGGGCGACATCGGCGCGCGCCTGGCGGCGCCGGACGGCTTCGCCGGCGCGCGCTGCTTGGCGACCGCGATCTATGCGGGCGCCGACGCGGAAGCGCGCCTCGACGAAGCCCGCGCCGCCGCCGCGGCCGCCCCCGCCGGCCTCCGCGCCGCCGCGACGGTCGTCAACGGCGTGCTGATCGGACGGTGGCTGGGCGCCGACCCGGCCGCGGCGCGGGCGGCGTTCGGCGCGTTTTGGGCCGCCTTCCGCGCCGCCGCGTTCGGCCGCCCCCCGCAACTGCCCACGATCTGGCGGATATGAGCCCCCCCGCCGAAGGCGCGCACTGCCCGGGACCGCGGGCGTCTCGCCCGCACGTTTCCGCGCGTCGCGCCGCCGGCCCGGAGGTAAGCGTTCGGTTATGGGGCTATTGGGTTTTTACGGTGGTGTTTTGTGTTCCCGGTTCCACGGCATGAGTTCGTGGATTCGGTTTGTTTTGTAGTCCTGGATACGATTGAGTGTGTCTGCGATCCATGCTCGCGGGTCGATGCCGTTGAGTTTTGCGGTTTCGATGAGCGTGTATGCGGTTGCGGCGGTTGCGCCGCCGGCTTCGGAGCCGACGAAGAACCGGTTCTTGCGTCCGAGGGCGATGCCGCGGATGGCGCGTTCGGCAGTATTGTTGTCGAGTTCGAGCGTTCCGTTGTCGAGCCACGGGCGCAGGCGGGCCAGTCGGGCGCGGGCGTAGCGGATGGCGCCGGCCAGCGGCGTCTTGGCGGGTGTGTTTGGGCTCTGTCGGGCGAGCCATGTTTCGAGGTCGTCGAAGAGGGGCCTGGCCTTGGCCTGGCGGATACGGACGCGCTCTTCGGGCGTGTGCCCGCGGGCTTCGGCCTCGACGGCGTACAAGGCGGCGATGCGTTCGACGGCCTCCTTGGCGACCGGCGCGCCCCGATTGTGCGCGAGGTCGACGAACTTGCGCCGGACATGGGCCATGCAGGGGGCTTCGCGGATGCGGCCCGTGCGGTAGAGCTCAGCGAACCCGGCATAGCCGTCGGTGTGCATCCAGCCCTTGAAGCCGGCGAGGCATCGGCGCGGGTTCTCGCCCTTGCGGATAGCCCGCATTTCTCATACGGATTTGGGGCATCGGGGCTCTGTGTGCGATATAGTGTTGTTGGGTATGCACATATCGCGGCACGGAGGTGTTCCCCGATGCAGACGGAGTGTAGCACGGCATTGGACGGTTTTCAACCGGTCGATGGTCGCGCGGTTGTGGCCCGGCAGCGCGGACAACGCCGCTCTTCGTCCACGCCAGGCTCGACAGCCGCCACAGACGCAGACGACGCCGAACGCCCGGAAAGCACAGCCAACGCCTCGCGACGCTGCGCAGCCCCAAGAGCGTCCACGCGCGCAAGCCAATCCTGAAATTCATCGCTCCGCATGACAAGCACCTCCACACGACCCGAAAGCATCATACCATGCGTACATACAATTCGCTAATTGAGCCTTTGTTTCTCTATATGCTGTCGGGAACCGGCAGGGCGCTATTGTCGCTGGCGTCGCGCAAGTACGGCGCCGATCTGGACAAGTTCGAGCCCAACGACCTGAACGGCGCGCTCTCGCCTTCGCCCGCCGTCTTGTCCGCCATCCCCCGCGAGGCCGTGGCGGCGGCCGTGCTGGAAGTGCGGGAAACCGACCGGTTCCCGGAGTGGGCCGAGGAGTTTTTCGCGTCTCTGACGTCCGCGCCCGGACCGGCGTAGCGCGCGGATGCAGGGCGACTACGGTCCGGCGCCCGCGGGGGATGCCTGGGCGCAGTCGCGCCGAGGGCGCTGACTGCCCGGGATCGCGGGCGGCCCCGCCCGCACACGTTTGCGCGCGACGCGGCGTTGGCGGGGAAGCGCGAGCGGCGGGCCCTTCATGGCGGGCGTCGACGCGGTGGACGTGCGGGCAAGGATGCCCGCGCACACAGGAAATCCGCGCCTTCGGCGCGGGAACGCCGGTAGAGGCCGCGGGCCCGCAAGCGGGCGCGGTTTTCGCGCGTGTCGTGCGAAGACGACGCCATCGTCGTGCTTGCCGGCGACCGATTCGCATCCACACAACCGCGCGACGCCATATCGACAAAAACTCCGAAAACCGAACCGTTTTCTTCGACACACTGCAAGGCGGCGTCACCGGTCGATATCGCCGCCGTCGAGCGCTTGCAGCCCTTTCCGCTTGAGCTTTGCTATCAACTCCTCATGACTTCCTTTCCCCTTCAGCCTGTTACACATCGGGCAAAGCAACTGCAGGTTCTCGGTGTGGTCCGTTCCTCCCTTGTGCTTGGGAACTATACGGTCCACCTCCAACATTTGCGGCGCGTAATGGTGTCCGCAGCCATTGCAATAACCTCCCTGTTCTCCGTACAGCGTCGTCTTGTGCTTTCTGTAGCGGGGTAATTCCCCCATATCCGTTCGGCGGGGTATATCGGTCCGGTCCGTTATCTTGCCGAGAAAACCATGCCGGTCCCGGAGTCTGTTCTTGACCAGCTTGACCGCCAGACCGGACAGATCTATCCCCGTCCAACGCCGGTTAAGCGCATTGGCGGCCACCAGCGTTGTCGCGCAGCCGCAGAACGGGTCGAGCACCATGTCTCCCTCGTTACTGCTCGCCTTGACAATACGCGTTAGCAAGGCCAGCGGCTTCTGGGCCGGGTATCCCACGTACTGCGTTCGCGATCTTGCCGCTATCGCCAAACCGTTGCCCTTCGTCTGCGCCCACCATGTTTCCGGGACCTTGCCCTTGCCGCCGTACTCGCGAGCCGTCTCATCGTCCATACCCCATCCGCCCGTGTGAGGAGCGCCATCCTTGTGGGACAATCGGACGGCATCCGCGTTAAAGGTCCACCGATCCCCCTTGGCGTACCAAAATACGGTGTCGTGCTTGCGATTGAATTGCCGCATATTCGGAGATCCCGGCCCGGTGTAGCACCAAACGATCTCGTTACGCATGTTCCGGGCGCCGAATATGGCGTCCATCAGCAGGCGAATATATCCGTTCGCCGTCGGATCGCAGTGCAAATAGACGGAACCCGCCGGTTTCAGCAGACGCCGAATTTCCAGCAGACGAATCGCCATCATCGATAGATACGACTGCATGCCGGCGCCATGAGCGATCCCCGCGGCGGTAACCACGCCGTGAATCGGCTTGTTGGCGTCGGCCAGGCCGGCCACCCACGCCGTATCGACGTCGTCCAGCGTCCAGGTGTCCTTGAATTGCGCGCCCGCGGCCTTCGAGCCCATGGGGGCGGCGTATGCCCGTTTGCTGTTGAACGGCGGATCGAGATAGACGAGCTCCACGCTCTCGCTGTTCATGCCCCGCATGATGTCGAGGTTGTCGCCAACGAATACGGTGCGGTTGGACCAATTGGGCTTGCCCGCGGGTACGGCAGGCGCGGTCATGGCGTATTCTCCCGGCGGCGGCGGCGAACACGGGGACTGTCGGCGAATGTTTTCCCGTTCGAAGCGGGCGCCGCCGCTATGCGGCCTCCTTCAGCGCGCCGCCGATGGTTTCGCACAGCTCCTCGATTTGGCCGCGTTCGATGACGAGCGGGGGCGACAGCGCGATAATGTCGCCCGTTGTGCGGACCAGCACGCCTTTTTCGTAGCAGCGGACAAAGACGTCGTAGGCGCGGGCGGTGGGGCGGCCGGGGCGCGGCTCGAGCTCGATGCCGGCCACCAGGCCGAGATTGCGCACGTCGGTCACATGCGGGCGGTCGCGCAGGCTGTGGACCGCGTCCTCGAAATGCGGCGCGAGTTCGGCCGCGCGGTCGAACAGCCCCTCGTCGCGATAGATGCCAAGGGCGGCGAGCCCGGCGGCGCAGGCCAGCGGATGGCCGGAATAGGTGTAGCCGTGGAACAGTTCGATCAGGTGTTCCGGCCCGCTCACCACGGCGTCGTGGATATCCGCGCGCACCGCGACCCCGCCCATGGGCACGGCCGCGTTGGTCAGCCCCTTGGCCATCGTCACGATGTCGGGGGCAACGTCGAAACGCTCGCACGCGAAGGACGAGCCGAGGCGGCCGAACCCGGTGATCACCTCGTCGAAGATGAGCAATATGCCGTGGCGGTCGCAGATCGCGCGCAGGCGCTCCAGATAGCCTTGCGGCGGAATCAGCACGCCGGTGGAGCCGGCCATGGGCTCGACGATGACGGCGGCGATGGCGCCCGCGCCGTAGAGCGCGACCAGGTCTTCCAGCGCGTCGGCGCGCTCGGCGCCCCATGCGGGCTGGCCGCGGCTGAAGGCGTTGCGCTCCGGCGCGTGGGTGTGCGGGAGATGGGCAACGTCGCCAAGCAGGTTGCGGAACTGCCGCCTGTTGTTGGCGATGCCGCCGACCGACAGGCCGCCGAAGCCCACGCCGTGATAGCCGCGCGCGCGGCCGATCAGCATGGTGCGCTCCGGCTCGCCCGCCGCCTGGTGGTAGGCCAGCGCGATTTTCAGCGCGGTATCGACCGCTTCGGAGCCCGAGTTGACGAAGAACACATGGTCGAGATCGCCGGGCAGCAGGGCGGCGACGCGCGACGCCAGCTCGAATTGTAGCGGATGCCCCATCTGGAACGCGGGCGCATAGTCCATGCGTTCGGCCTGGGCGCGTATCGCCTCCACGATCTCGGGCCGCCCGTGGCCGGCGTTGACGCACCACAGGCCGGCGGTTCCGTCGAGTATGCGGCGGCCGTCGGCCGTGCGGTAATGCATCCCCCGCGCCGATTCGAGCAGGCGCGGCGCGGCCTTGAACTGGCGATTGGCCGTAAAGGGCATCCACAGCGATTCGAGGTCGTTCGGCGCGGCGGCGCGCGCGCGCGCGTCCATGGCTTCCATGTTTCGTCTCCTGTTTCCGGCGCCGCACGGCGCGCGGCCGGTCCGGCTCAGAATACCGGGGTTTCGGTGTAGGACCCCCAGAGGCCGCGCAGCGTTTCCACGATCTCGCCCATGGAGGCGCGGGCTTCGGCCAATTCGATCGTGACCGGCATGAGGTTTTCTTTTTCGTCGGCCGCCGCGCGCTTGAGCTTGCCCAGAAGCGCGGCGACTTTTTCGTTATCGCGTTCGGCGCGCACGCGGCGCAGGTTCCCGATTTGCCGCCGCTCGGTGCCGGGGTCGTAGGGATGGACCTCCACGTCCGGAGTCTCGTCCTCCTCCACCCAAGCGTTGACGCCGATGACGGGGCGCTCTCCGCTGGCCTTGCGGACGGCCTGATCGTAGGCCGAGTCGGCGATCCGGCGCTGGAACCAGCCCTGCTCGATCGCCGCGATGGTTCCGCCCATCTCATCCACCCTGGCCAGTATATCGAATATACGGCGCTCCATCTCGGCGGTGAGGCTCTCGACGAGATACGACCCGCCGAGGGGATCGGCGACCGAGGCCACGTTGGTTTCCGCGGCGATCATCTGCTGCGTGCGCAGGGCGAGGCGCATGGCCTCTTCGGTGGGGATGGTAAAGGCTTCGTCCATGCCGTTGGCGTGCAGGCTCTGGCAGCCGCCGAGCACGGCGGCGAGCGCCTGAAACGCGGTGCGCATCAGGTTCACCTTGTGCTGCGGCCTGGTAAGCGTGCCGGCCGCGGTCTGCGCATGGAAGCGCAGGCGCATCGACTCGGGCTTCCCGGCGCCGAAGCGCTCCCTGAGTATCTTCGCATAGACACGGCGGAGGGCGCGGAACTTCGCCACTTCCTCGAACATGTCCGCCTGGGCGATGAAGAAGAACGACAACCGGGGCGCGAACTCATCGACATGCAGCCCCGCCGCCGTCACCTCCTCGATATAGGCGATGGCGTTGGCCATCGCGAAAGCGGCCTCCTGCGACGCCGTCGCGCCCGCCTCGGAGATGTGATAGCCGGAGATATTGACGGGATTGTAGCGGCGCATGTTGCGCGCGCCCCATGCAATGCAGTCGCGCACCAGGCGCACCGACGGGCGGATCGGGAATATCCACTCCTTCTGCGCGATGTATTCCTTCAGGATATCGGCCTGGATGGTGCCCGACAGCGCGTTCAGGTCGTAGCCCCGCCGCTTCGCCAGCGCGATGTACATGGCATAAACGATCCACGCCGACGGGTTGATGGTAAGCGAGACCGAGATCTCGCGCAGATCGATACCGTCGAACAGCGTCTCCATGTCGTCGATGGTATCGACGGCGACGCCCTCCCGGCCCACCTCGCCATGGCTCATGGGGTGGTCGGAATCGTAGCCCATGAGCGTGGGCATGTCGAAATCGGTCGAGAGGCCGGTCTGCCCCTGGGCGAGCAGGTAGCGGAAGCGCGCGTTGGTGTCGGCGCCCGTTCCGAACCCCGCGATCTGGCGCATGGTCCAGTTGCGGCCGCGGTACATGGTCGGGTAGGGGCCGCGCGTGAACGGGTAGCGGCCGGGCAGGCCGATGTCTTCCGGCGGGATATCGGCGGTGTCGAGCGCGGTATAGACGCGCTTGAGCGCGATGCCGGAGGCGGTGCGGTATTCGGCCTTTCCTTCCGGGCGGGCCTTGAGGGCGCCCGCGACCTCGCCGGCTTCCCAGTCGGCGACGTCGCGGGCGAGGCCGTCGAGCGCGACGGTCACGGCGCGGCCGCCCGGCTCGCGGCGGCGAGCATCAACAGCGCGGCGCGGCGCGGGTCGATCTCGCGCGCGCTCACGCGATCGACGATGGATTCGGTGGCGGCGTCGGCGCCGGCCGCATTGCGCGCGCGCACGATATCCTCGGCGATCTTCACGGCGCGGGCGGCGGCGTTGCCGCGGCGGCGGCGCGCAAGCCGCCCCTCGTCGGCGAGCCACGCGCGGTGGGCGTCGATCTCGCGCAGCAGCGCCTCGACGCCCTCCCCGCGCGCGGCGCTTGTCGCCGCGACGGGGACGGCGCGGCCGTCGGGCGGCGGGCTGCCGAGCGCGAGCATGCGTTTGAGTTCGGTAACGGTCATGTTTGCGTCCGGCCGGTCGGCCTTGCTTACCGCGTGGATGTCGGCGATTTCCAACACGCCGGCCTTGAGCGCCTGGATGTCGTCGCCCAGGCCGGGGGCCGAGACGACGACGGTGGTGTCGGCGGCGCGCGCTATATCCACTTCGTCCTGCCCGACGCCGACGGTTTCGATAACTACCATGTCGTACCCGGCGGCGTCCATCAGATCGGCCGCGTCGAGCGCGGCGCGGGCCAGGCCGCCGAGCGCGCCGCGCGACGCCATCGAGCGGATGAACACGCCGGGGTCGCCGGCCAGCGCGCCCATGCGGATACGGTCGCCCAGTATGGCGCCGCCGGAATACGGGCTGGAGGGATCGACCGCGACGACGCCGAGCGTGCGCCCCGAAGCGCGCAAGGCCCGCGCCAGCGCGCAAACCAGTGTCGATTTGCCCGAGCCCGGCACGCCGGTGACGCCCACAATGTGCGCGCGGCCCGCATGGCGGTAGATTTCCGCCAGCGCCGGGCGGCATTCGTCGCCGCCCGCCTCGGCGCGGCCGATAAGGCGCGCCAAGGCGCGGCGGTCGCCCGCCAGCAGCCGCGCGGCGAGCGCCCGCGACGCGACCGGCGGCGCCCCGTTCGGCCGCGCGGTCACGCGCCTTCCCGCCCCGCGAACGCGCGGAACATCTCGCGGTCGTCGATGACGCGGCGCGCCTTGTGGTCGGTGCGCGGCAGCGTTCCCGGCGCCAGAACCTCCACACGCGCACGCACGCCCAGCACCTTTTGCAGCGCGGCGGCGGCGGCGGGCGCGAACGCCGCGCCATTGTCCGCCTCGGCGCGCACCAGCAGTTCGTCCATGGCGCTCTCGCGGGTGACGACGATGCGGTGCTCGCCCGCATAACCGTCCAGGCCGTTGAGCGCGTTGTCGATCTCGCTCGGATAGATGTTTTCGCCGCGCACCTGGAACATGTCGTCGATGCGCCCGAATACGCCTTCCGGGAAGCAGGGGTAGGTGCGCCCGCAGGGGCTCGGCCCCGCCTCCCAGCGCGCGAGATCGCCCGACATCAGGCGGATCATCGGCTGCGACGTGCGCTCCAGATGCGTATAGACGGGCGTGCCGCGCGCGCCGTAAGGCGCGCGCGCCAGCGTCCCGGGGTCGCAGACCTCGTGATACACGATGTCTTGCCAAAGCAGCATACCCGGTCCGCCGCCGTCGGTTTCGGCGGCGCTCATGAACGGCGTCATTTCCGCCATCGTGCCGCAATCGTACACCCGCGCGCCGAACGCCTCGGCGATGCGGTCGCGCACGCCGGGGATCGACGCGCCCGGCTCGCCGGAGAAGAACATGGTCTTGAGGCCGAAGCGGCGCGGGTCGACGCCTTCCGCGCGCGCCGTCTCGGCGAGATGCAGCGCGTAGGACGGCGTGGAGTAGAAGCCCTGCGCGCCCATCGCGGCAAGCCACGACACCGCGCGGGCGGTCATGCCCGGCGCCCCGGCGCCGAAGGGGAAAACCTGGCAGCCGAGCCGCTCGGCGCCGAGCATGGCGCCCCATGAGCCGAGATAGAGGCTGAAAATCGCGGCGATAAACACGCGGTCGCCGGGGCGCAGGCCCATCGCCCACAATATGCGCGCCTGCGCGTTGGCGATCGCCCGCCAATCGCCGCGCCCGATGCCGAACGCCGTCGGCCGGCCCGTGGTGCCGGATGTGCCGTGGATGTGCCGCACCTCGCCCGGCGGGATACACAGATAATCCCCGAACGGCGGATGTTCGGATTGCGCGGCGCGCAGCTCCGCCTTCGTCACCGCCGGCACGCGCTCGAACGCCTCGAGCGACGTTACATGGCCCGGATGGACGCCCGCCGCGTCCCACTTGCGGCGGTAAAACGCCGAGTGCGTCCACGCGTGCTCCATGACCGCGCGCAGACGCTCGACTATGGCCGCCTCGCGCGCGCCCGGGTCCATGGTCTCGCGTTCCGGAAACCAGTAGCGCGCGTCCGGCGGCGGCGCCCAGGCCTCGTCGTAGCGCGGCGGAAACGACCAGCATTCCATGTTCAGCGCGGTCCTCTCTCGGCGACCAGGCGGCGGATCGTCGATACGATCTCGTCCGGCGGCGTGTCCTGCAGCAGCAGCGCGGCCACTCCCCGCTTCTTGAGCGCGGCGGCGTCCTCGTCGGGCATGACGCCGCCGCCGACCAGCAGGATGTCGGTCGCGTCGGCCTCTTCCAGCAGCGCGATAATGCGCGGGAAGATTGTCATGTGCGCGCCGGAAAGCAGGCTGACGCCGAGCACGTCGACGTCTTCGTCGACCGCGGCGCGCACGACCTCCTCCGGCGTCTTGTGCAACCCGGTGTAGATGACGTCCATGCCCGCGTCGCGCAGGCAGCGCGCGACGACCTTCACGCCGCGGTCGTGGCCGTCGAGGCCCACCTTGGCGACAAGGACGCGAATCGCGGAGGTTTCGGTCATCGCCGCGCCCTAAAGCGGGGTCGGCGGCAGCGCCAGCAGCGCGCGCCGGAAATGGTTGAGCAGGCTTATCGCGGCGTATTCGCGGATGCGCCGCCCGCGGCCCGGCAGGCGCACTTCGCGCGCCTCGACGCGGCCGTCCAGCGCCATGCCCAGGAACGCCGTTCCGGGCTTGCGGCCGTTTGCCGGCTCCGGGCCCAGGACGCCGGTGGTGGCGATGCCGGCGTCGGCGCCGAGCGCGCCGCGCGCCGCGTCGGCCAGCGCCGACGCGGCCTCGGGAGACGCGACCGGCGCATCGGGGAGGCGCCCGAGGCCGCCGGGGAAGCGGTCGGGCGCCGCGACCAGCGCGCCGCGGAAGACATCGCCGGCGCCGGCGACCGCGCTCATTCGCGAGCCGATCAGGCCGCCGGTCAGCGTTTCCGCCGCCGCCAGCGTTTTGCCGCGCGCGCGCAACATGCCGAGCACGACCGACTCCATCGTGTCGTCGTCGGCGCCGAACACGACGCCGCCGAGAATGGCGCGCACCCGCTTTTCCTCGGCGGCGATAACGGCTTGCGCCGCCGCCTTGTCTTTCGCCTTGGCGGTAATGCGCACCTTGAGGCCCTCGATGCCGCTCGCCTGAAACGCGAGCGTGGCGCCGCCGTCGCGGTCGAGCGCCTCGATGCGCCCGGCCAGCTGCTCCGCCAGGCCGGATTCGGTCTGCCCCCACGTCTTGAGGACGCGGCTCTCGATAACCGCCGAGACGCCCGCGCGCCGCTGGAGGTCGGGCAGCACGGTCGATTCGAGCATGATGCGCATTTCCCACGGTACGCCGGGGACCGCGTAGGCGACCTTGCTTCCGACGGCGCAGACCAGCCCCGGCGCGGTGCCGGGCATCTCCGGGATGAAACGCGCGCCGGCGGGTTTTTCCGCCTGTCGAAGGTTGTTTTCCGTCATGGCGCGCCCGCGCGATTCGAACAGCCGGCGGATGCGCGCGCCCATCCCGGCGTCCCGTTCCAGCGGCGCGCCCATGACGGCGGCGAGGGCCTCGCGCGTGATGTCGTCCTGCGTCGGCCCCAGCCCGCCGCACAGGATGACAGCGTCGCTGCGCTCGAGCGCGAGGCGCACGCACGCGACTATGCGCTCGAGATTGTCGCCGACCTTCGTCTGCCAATGCGAGTCGATGCCGGCCAGCGCCAGCCGTTCGCCGATCCAGCTCGAGTTCGTATCGACGATCTGGCCGAGCAGCAGCTCGGTTCCGACCGCCACCACCTCGCAACGCATGGCGCCTCCCCCGTTTCGCGCGCGGTTTATAGCAACCCCGCCCCCGCCCCCGCCAGCGTCTTTCCCGGACCGCCGGCGCCGCGGCGGTCCGGGGACGCGCGCCGCTATGCGTCGTCCGCGGTCTCGCCGCGCGCCGGCTCGCGCACGAACAACAGGCCGGCGAGGCCCAGCGCGAGAAAGGCGAGTATCGCCGACATGCCGACGCGCTGGCTTGCATAGGCCGCCGTGAGCAGGCCGACGAGCCACGGCCCGGCGAACGCGGTCGCCTTGCCCGACAGCGCGAACAGCCCGAACATTTCCGTTCTCATGCCGGCGGGCGCCATGCGCGCCATCAGCGACCGGCTGGCGGACTGCGTGGGGCCGATAAACACGCCGATGGCGATGCCGAGCGCCCAAAACCATGTTACATCCTCGACCGTCAGAATCGCCGCGCCCAAAACGATCAGCGCCGAGAGCGAGATAATCAGCGTCGTCCGCGCGCCGATGCGGTCGTCCACCCAGCCGAAGGCGAACGCGCCCAGCCCGCCGGAAACATTCAGCGCAATGCCGAACATCAGCACTTCGGTCATGGGCATGTCGAAGGTTCCGGCGGCGTATATCCCGCCGAACGCGAACAGCGTGTTCAGTCCGTCGATATAGAGCATGCGCGCGAGAAGGAACTTGGCGATCTCGCGGTAGCGCCCGAACGAGCGCAAGGTGCGCCCGAGCAGCGCCATGCCCTCGGCGAGCGCCGCCCGCGCGGGCCTGCGCGCGCCGCCGGAATCGCGGACGAACGCGAACAGCGGCCACCCGAACAACGCGAACCACCCCGCCACGAGCAGCGCCGTCGCGCGCACGGGCTCGGCCTGTTCGGGATCGAGGCCGAAAGGCGGCGGCGACGCCTGGACCAACCCGTAGAGCGCAAGCGCAAGGCACGCCAGCCCGCCGGCATAGCCCATCGCCCACGCTTGGCCCGACAGCCGGCCCAGGCGCGACGGGCGCGCAAGGTCCGGCAGCATGGCGTTGTAAAACACCATCGACATTTCGAAGCCGAAATTGCCCGCCGCAACGAGGATCAGCACAAAGCAGATCGCGCCCGCGCCGGGCTCCGCGAACCACAGGCCGGCGCAACAGAGCGCCATCAGGGCGGAGCAGGCGGCGAGCCACGGCTTGCGCCGCCCGGCGGCGTCGGCGATAGCGCCGGCGACCGGACCCGCCAGCGCCACGGCGAGCGCGCTGGCCGCCATCGCGTAGCCCCACAATTCGGTGGCGCGCACTTCGTCGCCGACCACGCCGCGCTGGAAATAGACCGCGAAGACGAACGTGACGATGACCGTGGGAAATGGCGAGTTCGCCCAGTCGAACAGGCGCCAAGCCGCCGCCGCGCGTCCGCCGACGCGTTCGTTGGCGCGGCCGTCCGCTGTCATCGCCGGTCGAGCCCGCGGGCGAAATGCGCGGCGCAGGCGTCGCGCACCGCCCGGCGGATATCGGGCCGCGCCCGCGCGCCGTTCGCCTGAAGCCACCGCGCCATCAGCGCAAACGCCTCGGCTTCGCCGCGGCAGCGCCCCATCGGCGTGTCGAAATCGAACGTCCCGGACGCGGCCTGCAAGTGGTGAACGAGCTCGTGCAGCAGCAGGCTGCGGTCTTCCACGCTGTCGGGCGACCATTCCCGCCGCAGCACGACCGTGGCCGCGCGGTGGTCGTAATAGGCGCCCACGCGGCAGCGCGGCGGCAGGCGCATCTCGGCGCACAGGTCGTCGGCGACGCGAATGGCGGGCGCGCCGGCGAGCGCCGCGTCGTAAGCGGCGTGCGCGGCGATCCACGCCATCAACCCGGCGATCAGCTCCGCCATGCCTGCAATCTACAGACTCGCGCCGGGCGCCGCTATCCCCGGGAGCGCAAAGCCGCCGGCGCCCTTGAACCCGCGTGCCGGCGCTCTACAATCCCGCCCGCCGCGCCGGCGCGGCGGGCGCCAACGGGAGGCCGAACCTTGACGACGCATGACCGCATTACATTGGGCGGCGCGGTGTCCTTGGCGGCGCTGATGGTCGCGCTGTTCGCTTGGTTGCGCGACGATATGCGGGACAGCCGCGAGCGACTGGCGCGGATCGAAACCGGGCTGACCGCGGTGCAAGTCGAACAGACGGCGCAAGGCAGACGGCTCGACAGCATCGAAAGCGCGCAGGGCGCCGTCCAGGACGAGCTCGCGGCGGTACGCGCCGAACAGACGGCGCAGGGCAGGCGGCTCGACGGCATCGAAAGCGCGCAGGGCGCCGTCCAGGACGAGCTCGCGGCGGTACGCGCCGAACAGACGGCGCAAGGCAGACGGCTCGACGGCATCGAAAGCGCGCAGGGCGTCGTCCAGGACGAGCTCGCGGCGGTACGCGCCGAACAGACCGCACAGGGCAAGCGGCTCGACGGCATCGAGAACGCGCAAGCCGCGTTGCAAGCGGAGCAGGCCGTGCAGACCAAGCGACTCGATGGCATCGAGAACGCGCAAGCCACGCTGCAAGCGGAGCAGGCGGTGCAGAGCAAGCGGCTCGACGGCATCGAGAACGCCCAGGTCGCGCTGCAAGCGGAGCAGGCAGTGCAGAGCAGGCGGCTCAATGGCATCGAGAACGCGCAAACCGCGTTGCAAGCGGAACAAACCGCGGTGCGCGAGCGGCTCGCGCGCATCGACGGCGAGCTTTCCGGACTCGCCAAGTGGCTCCAGGGCATATTCGTTTTCGGCGCGCCCCGGCAAAACGCCCTGCGGGCGCCGCCCGCCGATCCCGGGACCGACGCGCCGAGCCGATAGCCGCGCCCGCCGCCGAGAGGAGCGTTCCCGCCGATGAACAGGCTTTTCGCGCTGCTGTGCGCCGCCGCGCTTGCCGCCCCCGCCGCCGCCCGCGACACACTCACGGTCGGGATGACGCAGTATCCCGCCACGCTGCACCCGCACATCGATTCGATGGTGGCCAAGTTCTATGTGCTGAACGCAACGATGCGGCCCATCACCGTGTACAACCATGAGTGGGAGCTCGTATGCATGTTGTGTACGCGGCTGCCGACCATCGAGAACGGGCTGGCCGTGCGCGAAACGCTGGAAAACGGCGATACCGGCGTCGCCGTCACCTACGATATCCACCCCGGCGCGACGTGGGGCGACGGAACGCCGGTCACCGCCCACGACGCGGTGTTCACATGGGAGGTGGGGCGCAACGAACTGTCCGGCTTCGCGAGCAACGAAGGGTTCCGCCGCACCCTCGCCATCGACGTCATCGACGACAAGACCTTCACCGTCCGCATCGATCGCCTGACATACAAGTACAACGACTACGCGATGCTGTTGCTGCCGCGGCACCTGGAGCGCGGGCCGTTCGCCGACCCCGCCGAGTACCGCCACCGCACGCTCTACAACACCGACCCCACCAATCCGGGCCTGTATTTCGGGCCCTACCGCATCGCCGACGTCGTTTCGGGCTCGCATATCGTGCTGGAGCGCAACCCGACGTGGTATGGCGCGCCGCCCGCGTTCGACCGCGTGATCATGCGCACGATCGAGAACAACGCCGCGCTCGACGCGAACTTGCTGTCGGGCGAGATCGACTATGCGGCGGGGGTGCTCGGCTTCAACATCCAGCAGGCCATGTCGTTCGAGCGCCGCCACGGCGACCGCTACCGCGTTCTCTACAAGCCGGGGCTGATCTACGAACATCTCGACGTGAATTTCGACAACCCGCACCTGGCCGACCGGCGTGTGCGCCAGGCGCTGCTGTATGCGCTCGACCGCGAGCAGTTGACCGCGCAATTGTTCGGCGGTCACCAACCCGTGGCGAGCTCGAACATCCATCCGCTCGACCGCGCCTACAGCGAGTCCGTTCCTGTCTATCGCCACGACCCGGAGCGCGCGGCGGCGCTGCTCGAGGACGCCGGCTGGCGCGAATCCGGCGCCGGGCCGCGCCGCAACGCCGACGGCGAACCCCTCGCGGTCGCGCTGATGACCACCGCCGGCGACAAATCGCGCGAACTCGTCCAGCAGGTGCTGCAAAGCCAATGGGCGAAAGTGGGCGTCGAGGCGATCATCCGCAACGAGCCCGCGCGGGTGTTCTTCGGCGACACGGTAGCGCGGCGCAAAAACCCGGGCCTCTCGATGTACGCTTGGCTCAGCACGCCGGAAACCGTTCCGCTCTCGACGCTGAAATCGGACCAGATCCCGAGCGGCGAAAACGGCTGGTCGGGGCAGAACTACCCCGGCTACAGCAATCCGCGCATGGACGAACTAATCGACGCCATCGAGCGCGAACTCGACCCCGAAGCGCGGCTGCCGCTGTGGGCCGAGCTGCAGGCGCTTTACGCTACCGATCTGCCCGCCCTGCCGCTGTTCTACCGCGCCAACCCGTATGTATTCCCGCCGTGGCTCGAGGGCGTCCGTCCCACCGGCCACGACGCCACGACTACCATGTGGATCGAGGAGTGGCGCGCCGCCGAGTAAACGCGCACAGCCAGCTCTATCTGTCCGCTTCGTTTCGCTCGGCGTCCGGCCGGGCCGGCATGCCGATGCCGAGATGGCCCTCGATGCGCCCGACGCGCGTATTCGGATCGCGTATCGCGGAATTCATTTCCCGCACGTCGGCGCCGAGTTCCCGCAAATTCGCGTTCGTTTCCTGCTGCCCGGCTTCAAGGCTCGTCACGCGCGCGTCGATCTGCTGCAAACTGTTGAGAACCAGATTGAAACTGACGATGATCAACGCTGCCGCGGCCACGATGGTCATGATGACGGTGGCGAAGCCCGCGATAATCGCGACAAGGCCGCCGTTGGCGCGCAGCCACCCGCCCGCCCCGGCCTCGCGGGCCGGGGCCGCCGATCCATGCGCGGTCAATGTGTCGTTCATACCGGCATGATCGCATGACCGGACGGCGGAAGCAACCGGAATACCGTGGCGAAACGTTTTTTTCGCCGGCGCCGCGAACGATGCGGGCGGCGCGGCGCGCCTGTAAGGCCGGTTGCGGACCGCCCCTACCTGTCGGCTTCGTTCCGCTCGGCGTCCGGCCGGGCCGGCATGCCGATGCCGAGATGGCCCTCGATGCGCCCGACGCGCGTATTCAGATCGCGTATCGCCGAATTGATATCCCGCAAATTCGCGTTGGTTTCCTGCTGCGCGGCCTCAAGGCTCGTCACGCGCGCGTCGATCTGCTGCAAGCTGTTAATAATCAACGCTGCCGCGGCCACGATGGTCATGATGACGGTGGCAAAGCCCGCGATAATCGCGACGAGGCCGCCGTTGGCGCGCAGCCGGCCGCCCGCCCCGGCCTCGCGGGCCGGGGCCGCCGATCCATGCGCGGTCGATGTGTCGTTCATACCGGCATAATCGCATGACCGGACGGCGGAAGCAACCGGAATAGCGAACCGGCCCGTTTTTTTTCGCCTGCGCCGCAAGCGATGCGGGCATGAACGCCCACGCTTCCGGGCGGCGCGCCCGTTCCGGCGCGGGGCCGGATGTGCTATGCGCGGCACCGTCGAGACCGTTGACGAATCCGGGCGCCGCAGTATGACCGGGCCGCTTCTCGAAGTATCCGAACTCTCGGTCGCGTTCGACACGCGCGGCGGGCCGGCGCCGGCGGTCTCCGGCGTCTCGTTTCGCGTCGAGGCGGGGCGCGCGCTCGGCCTGGTGGGGGAGAGCGGCTGCGGCAAGACCGTGACTGCGCTCGCGATCATGGGCCTGATCGACCCGCCGGGCCGCGTGACCGGCGGAACAATCGCGCTTGAGGGCGCCGCCCTCGGCGGGCTGTCGGAAGATCGTCTCTGCCGCATACGCGGGCGGCGCATGGCCATGATCTTCCAGGAGCCCATGACCGCGCTCAACCCCGTGCGCCGCATCGGCGACCAGATCGCCGAGGTCTCGCTGCTGCATGAGAAGCGCGGGCCGCGCGCCGCGTGGGACGGCGCGGTGGCGCTGCTCGACCGCGTCGGCATCCCCGAACCCGACCTGCGCGCGCGCGACTATCCCCATCGCCTGTCGGGCGGCATGCGCCAGCGCGCGATGATCGCGATGGCGCTCGCCGGCCGCCCCGCCCTGCTTATCGCCGACGAGCCCACCACCGCGCTCGACGTTACCGTGCAGGCGCAAATCCTCGAACTTCTCGACGAAACGCGGCGCGCGTTCGGCATGGCGATCCTGTTCATCAGCCACGACCTCGGCGCCGTGTCGGAGATCGCCGACGATGTCGCGGCGATGTATGCGGGCCGCATCGTCGAGCGCGCGCCGGCCGACGCGCTGTTCGACGCGCCGCGCCATCCGTACACGGCGGGGCTGCTTGCCACGCTGCCGCGCATCGGCGCCGGCGCGGAGCGTCTGCCCGCCATCGACGGCAACGTGCCTGACCTCGCCGCGCTGCCCGCCGGTTGCGCGTTCCGCGACCGCTGCCCGCGCGCTTTCGCCGCGTGCGCGGACACCCTGCCGCCGCTCGCGGAGCTCGGCGGCGGCCGCGCCGCCGCCTGCCTGCTCCACGCATGACCATGACCGCATTGCTCGAATGCCGCGCGTTGGTCAAGCATTTCTCCGCGGGCGGAGGCTTGTTCTCGCGCCGGCGCGCCACGGTCCACGCGGTGAACGGCGTCGATCTCGCCCTGGCGGAAGGCGAAACCTTGGCGCTGATCGGCGAGAGCGGCTGCGGCAAGACAACCCTGGGCCGCGTGCTCGGCGGCCTGTATCCGCCCACTTCGGGCGCGGTGCTGTTTCGCGGCGCGCCGCTGGAGCGCGCCCGCGCCCGCGCCCGCCGCGCGATACAGATGGTCTTCCAGGATCCGTTCGCCGCGCTCGACCCGCGCATGACGGCGGGCGCCATCGTCGAGGAGCCCTTGCGCATCCATCGCGCGGGCGGACGGCGCGAACGGCGCGGGAAAGTAGCCGCGCTCATGAACGCGGTGGGCCTGTCGGAGGCGCTTCTCGACCGCTACCCGCACGAATTTTCCGGCGGCCAGCGCCAGCGCATCGGCATCGCGCGGGCGCTTGCGCTCGAGCCCGAGGCGATTATCGCCGACGAGCCGGTCTCCGCGCTCGACGTCTCGATACAGAGCCAGATACTCAACCTGCTGCGCGATCTGCAGGATGCGCGCGGGCTGGCGTATCTGTTCGTGACGCACGACCTGGCGGTGGTGGATTTCATCGCCGACCGGGTGGCGGTGATGTATCTCGGCCGTATTGTCGAGCTGGCGCCGCGGGCGGCGTTGTTCGCGGCGCCGCGGCATCCTTATACGCGCGCGCTTCGCGCCGCGGCGCCCGAGCCGGGCCGCCGCCGCGCGCGCCGCGCCGCGCTCCGGGGCGAGGCGCCCTCGCCCATCGCGCCGCCGCCGGGCTGCACGTTCCATCCGCGTTGCCCGAAGGCGGAGGACATATGCCGCCGCGTCATCCCGCCGCTGGAGGCCGCCGGCCCCGACCGCGCCGTGGCGTGCCACCGGCCCGAGGCGCCGTGAGGACGCGCCCCCGGGAGCTCCGGCGGCCGCGAACGCTCGGGGCCGCCGGCAAACGGCCGGCGAAGCGCCCGCGATGATCCGCTACGCCGCCGCGCGGGTCGTCGAGTCGCTTGTCGTCATCGCGCTGATGTCGTTCGCCATTTACGCGCTGATGGCGCTCATGCCCGGCGACCCCATCGATATCATGGTGCAGTCCGACCCCGACCTGACGCCAGCGGACGCGGCGCGGTTAAAGGCGCTCTACGGTCTCGACAAGCCCATCGCCGAGCGCTACGGCAATTGGCTTGCCGCCGCCGCCGCGGGCGATTTCGGCCATTCGCGCATTCACCACCGCCCGGTGCTCGAAATCCTGGGGCCGCGCCTCGTCAACACCCTCGTGCTGATGGGCGCGACGCTGCTGATCTCCCTCGCGATCGCCATCCCGGTGGGCGTGGCCTCGGCGCTGCGGCCTTATTCGGCGGCGGACTACGCCATCAATTTCGTTGCGCTGGCCGGCATTTCGGCGCCGCCGTTCTGGCTCGCGCTGCTGGCGATCATGCTGTTCTCGGTGAATCTCGGCTGGCTGCCGGCGGGCGGCATGGGCGGGCTCGACGCGCCGCGCGGCGGCCTCGCCGGACTGTGGGAGAGCGTCCGCTACCTGATCCTGCCGGTCGCGGTGCTCAGCGCCGCCAGCGTCGGCGGGCTGACGCGCTTCGTGCGCGCCGCGACCATGGAGGTCATGCGCCAAGACTACATTCGCACCGCGCGGGCCAAGGGCGCGCGCCGCGGGCGCATCGTGTTCCGCCACGCATTGCGCAACGCGATGATCCCCGTCGTGACCATTCTCGCGCTGAGCTTCGGCACGCTGTTTTCCGGCGCGCTGATTACCGAGACCATGTTCGGCTATCTCGGTATGGGCAAGCTGATCTACGACTCCATCATCGGCAACGACTACAACATGGCGCTGATCGGCCTGTTGTTCGCCACCGCGCTGGTGTTGTTCGGCAATCTGCTGGCGGACCTGTGCTATGCGTGGCTCGACCCGCGGGTGAGCTACCGGTGACGCGGCGCTCGCCGTTCCGGCTTACCCTTGCGCGCTTCGTCGAACACCGCATGGCGGTGGCGAGCGCGGCCGCCTTGGCGGTCTTGTGCGCGCTGGCCGCGGCGGCGCCGCTGTTCGCCGCGTGGCTCGCGCTCGACCCCAACGAGATCGACCTGCTGGCGCGCTTTGCGCCGCCATCCGCCGGGCACCCGCTCGGAACCGACGAAATCGGCCGCGACATGTTGCTGCGCCTGCTCTACGGCGGGCGGGTCTCGCTGCTCGTCGGGCTCGCGGCGGCGGTCATCGCGGCGGCGATCGGCACCGTCGTCGGGCTCGCGGCGGGGTATTACGGCGGCTGGATCGACGCGCTGCTCATGCGGCTGACCGACACGGTCATTGCGCTGCCGCTGTTGCCGCTGCTGATCGTGTTCGCGGCCATCGATCTCGGCAAGCTCGGCCTGCCGCCCGATCTCGCCAACGCGCCGGAAATCGGCCTTTACCGCATCGTGGCCATTATCGCGCTGGTGGGCTGGACCACCGTGGCGCGGCTGGTGCGCGGCGCCGCGCTGACCTTGCGCGAGCGCGATTTCGTACTTGCCGCCCGCAGCCAGGGCGCGAGCGGCGCGCGCATCATGTTCCGCCACATCCTGCCCAACGCCGTCTCGCCCATCGTCGTCGCCGCCACGCTGTCGGTGGGCAATATCATCCTGCTGGAGTCGGTGTTGAGTTTCCTCGGCCTGGGCATACAGCCCCCCATCGCCAGCTGGGGCAGCATGCTCACCAACGCGCAGGAGCTCATGTACGAGGCGCCCATGCTCGCCGTATGGCCCGGCCTCGCCATATTCGCCACCGTCATCGCCTTCAATTTCCTCGGCGACGGCCTGCAGGACGCCCTCGACCCCCGCGCCTTGGCCCGATAGCCGCGGCATCGGTCCCGCGCGCGGATACCGCGGCGCGCGGCGGCGCTTACTCGCCGCGCGCGGCGCGCTCGGCGATGGCCGCGACGGCGGCGTGGGCCGACAGCACGGCGCCCTCTTGCCAGCCGGGCAGCGCGGTGACCTGGTCGCCGGCGAAATGGAACGGTCCGTCCGCCGCGCGCAGGGCGGCGGGCGGGTCGTAGGATTCGGGCCAGCCGCCCAGCTGATACGGAACCTTCGCCCAGGCGCGGCTGGCCCCGGCGGCGATGGCGGCGCCGTATCCGGGATGGATGCGCTCGCCCTCGGCGATGGCGGCGCGCAGGCGCTCTTGCGGGTCCATCGCGCCCCAGCGCGCGCCCTGGCCGGGGAGGTCGTCCCAGATATACGCGCCGATGACCACCCCGCGCTCCGCGTGGTAGCCGTAGGCCGGATACCATATCTGCGTGATGTCTTGGTCGGTCCACGATATGCCGCCGTAGATGCCGTCTTCCTCTTCCCAGAAGCGGTTGCGCGTTTCGAACGCGATCTTCACCGCCGGCACGAAGGCGGTCGAACGGACCGCGGCCCGCGCCTCGGGGGAGAAATCGGCGTCGATGCCGCGCAGGACCGGCGCGGGGATGGCGCATATAACGAAATCGGCCTCGAGTGCTTCCTGCGCGCGCGAAGCGGCGCCGCGGAAGACGATGCGCGCTCCGCCCTGGGTCCGGCGGATTTCCTCTACCGCCGCGCCGAAACGAATCAGGCCGGAGACGCGCGCCTCGAAAGCGCGCGCGATGGCGTCCATGCCGCCCACGGGCTGGAACAGCGTCGGGTTCTGGTCGAGGAACTCTTCGAAATGCAGTTTGTATTGCCAGAAGTCCGACCGCAGCAGCTCGCCGAAATCGAGCGGGTCGTTCGCCGCGCCCTCGCCGAAACCGGCATGGACGAACCTGCCGCTGTAGCCCGCGCGGCTCGAGCCCTTGTAGAGGCGGTCGGGGTCGAGGCCGCCGTATTCCACGAGCATGGCGAGGACGCGCTCCTTGTCATCGGCTGAGAGTTCGGCGTCGAGCGCGCCGCCGCCCACGGCCTTGGCGAGCAGCTCCGCCGTATAGCCGCGCATGTCGGCGTGTACGCGGCGGCCCGCGACGGGCGCGCCGCCGAACCGTTCGCTGTTGTGGAAATACGCGGCGCGGTTGTCGTTGACGAACATTTCGAGCGCCACGCCGAACTCCTTGCAGTAGCCCAGTATGGCGCGGTGGTGGTGGGGGATGCGCGCCGGGCCCATATTGGCGTAGATGTGCGCGCCGCCGCCGAACCCGACGGTTTGGCTGCTGTCGGTTTCTTCCATGACGTCGCCGCCGCGGACGGTGAGGTTGCGGCCGCCGGCGCGCGCGGTCGCCTCGAGGATCGTGCATTCGTAGCCCGCCTTGCGCAGTTCCCACGCGGCGGCCATGCCGGCGATGCCGGCGCCGAGTATGGCGACGCGGCGGCCGCGGCCCGAGCCCGCGGGCAGCGCCGGGGGCGCGGCCTCCGCGGCGGCGGCGGCGGGGATGCCGAGCGCGCCCATCGTCCGATACAGCGCGCCGGCGCCGCCGGCGGCGGCGACGGCTTGCAGAAAGCGCCGCCTGGTCGTTGCGGCGCGCGGCGGGGTCGTTGCGTTCATGGCGTTGCTCCCTCTGTGCGGTTGGAATCCGCCGACGGCGGCGGGACGGCCTCGGCGAGCCGGTCGATGGCGGCCTGAACGCCGCCGCGCCCGTGCGGAATGCCGAGCGCCGTCAGCCCCATCTCCACCGCGCCCAGGGTTCCGAGAAGCGCCGGCGCGTTGATGTGCCCCATATGCGCGATGCGGAAAGCCCTGCCGCTCAACGCGCCGATGCCGAAGCCGAGCGCCACGCCGCAGCGGAGGTCGCAATACCGGCGCAGGGCCTCCGGGTCCCACGGTTCGGCCACGCGCACGACGGTGACCGAATCGGCGCGCTGCGCGGGCGCCTCCACGTTGAACGAGAGCGCGCCGCCCGCGGCCCACGCGGCGACCGCGCGGCGCGCCGCCCCGGCGAGAATGCGGTGGCGCGCGAAGACGGCCTCGAGCCCTTCCTCGAAAAGCAGATCGAGCGCGGCGCGCAGGCCGAACAGGAGCTGCTCCGGCGGCGTGCCGCAATACTTCATGTAGTGCTCGGGGCCGTCGCGGGCGGTCCAGTCCCAATAGGGCGTGCGCAGGCCGGCGCGGCGGTGCGCCTCGAGGGCGCGCGGGCCGGCGGCGGTAAAACTCAGCCCCGGCGCCATCGCCAGCCCCTTTTGCGCGGCGGAGACCGCGACGTCGACGCCCCAGGCGTCCATCTCGAACGGAACCGCCGCCAGCGAGGCCACCGCGTCCACCGCCAGCAGGGCCGGATGGCCCGCGGCGTCGATGGCTCGGCGCAAGGCGGGAATGTCGTTCGCGGCGCCGGAGGCGGTGTCGATATGGACGACGAGGACGGCCCGGATCGCGCCCGCGGCGTCGGCGCGCAGCCGCGCCTCCAGCGCCGCGGGATCGACCGCGCGGCGCTGCGATCCGGGGAGCGTCTCCGCCTCGGCGCCGAGCGCCTTCGCCATGTCGCCCCATGCGGCGGCGAAGCGGCCGCTCGGAGCGACGAGAACGCGGTCGCCGCGCGACAGCGTGTTCGTCAGCGCCGCCTCCCACGCGCCGTGGCCGTTGGCGGCGTAAATATATGCGCGGCCCCGCGTGCGGAAGACCTTGCGCAAATCGGCGAGCAGGCTCTCGGTGAGCGCAGTCAGCGGGCCGGCATAGATATCGACTGGCTGCGCATGCATCGCCCGCAACACCGCGTCGGGCACGGGGGTCGGCCCGGGAATGGCGAGAAAATCGCGCCCGTTGCGAACGGTCATGGCGGCTCCGCGGGGGTCCGCGCGCGCCGCGGCGCGCACGCCAAGACGATACCGCCCGCGCGCGCCCGGATCGAGTGCGCCCTGCCCGCGGTCCCGCGGGGCAATGCCTGAAGAGCGCCGCATCTTGCGGCCGCGATGGCTTCGCGGATGGCGGCGAGGGGGCCCGACAGGGGATGGACAATCCGCGGGACGGCGTTGCGCGGCGCCGCAAGGCCCCGCGGCGCGTTGCGCGGCGCCGATACGACCGGCGTTTTCGCGCCGCGCGACGTCGCGGCGCCCGCGAAAGCCCCGGCAAAGGCAACGCCTCGTCCGGCAGTCGAATCGCCCCGCGGCCTTGTGGGCGGGGTTGACAACGCGCGCGGGGCGGCGATAGTGCCGCCGCTTCCAATCTTCGGGCGGCAAACGCCATGTTCGATACGCTATCCGGCCGGCTCGGCGGGATTTTCGAGCGGCTGACGCGCCGCGGCGCGCTCACCGAGGCGCAGGCGGCGGAGGCGCTGCGCGAGGTGCGCATCGCGCTCCTCGAGGCCGATGTCGCGCTGCCCGTCGTCAAGACCTTCGTCGAGGACGTCCGCGAGCGCGCAATCGGCATGCGCGCGCTCAAGAGCGTCACGCCGGGCCAAATGGTGGTCAAGGCGGTTCACGACCGCCTCGTGGAGCTGCTGGGCGCCGACCCGGCGCCGCTGGCGCTGGCCGCCGGGCCGCCCGCGGTCGTCATGCTCGTGGGCCTGCAGGGCTCCGGCAAAACCACGACGACGGCGAAACTGGCGCGGCGGCTTGCCGCGCGCGAGCGCAAAAAGACGCTCGTCGCTTCGCTCGACACGCAGCGGCCGGCGGCGCAGGAACAACTGGCGCAACTGGCGGAGCGCGCCGGGGTCGATTGCCTGCCGATCGTTCCCGGCCAGGCGGCGCCGGCGATCGCGGGGCGGGCGCTGCAGGCGGCGCGCCTCGGCGGTTACGACGTTCTGTTGCTCGACACCGCGGGCCGGCTGCATATCGACGACGCGCTCATGGCCGAGCTCGCCGAGGTGCGCGCGAAGACGAACCCGGCGGAGACCCTGCTCGTCGCCGACGCGCTCACCGGGCAGGACGCGGCGAACATTGCGCGCGCGTTCCGGGAGCGCGCCGGCGTCACCGGCATCGTGCTTACGCGGGTCGATGGCGACGGGCGCGGCGGCGCGGCGCTCAGCATGCGCGAGGCCGCGGGCTGCCCCATCAAACTGACCGGCTCCGGCGAAGGGCTGGACGCGCTGGAGGATTTCCACCCCGACCGCGTGGCGTCGCGCATACTCGGCATGGGCGATGTGGTGTCGCTGGTCGAGAAGGCGGCGGAGAGCGTCGAGGCCGAAGAGAGCGAGGCGCTCGCGCGCAAGATGGCCGCGGGCAGAATCGACCTCAACGACCTCGCCGCGCAGCTGCGCCAGGTGCGGCGCATGGGCGGGATGGACGGCGTGCTCGGCCTGCTGCCGGGGGTAGGCAAGGTCAAGCGCCAGCTGGCCGACGCGAATATCGACGAACGGAAAATCCGCCGCCAGGAGGCGATCGTCTCGGCGATGACGCCCGCCGAGCGCGCCAACGCGAAACTGCTCAACGGGTCGCGCAAGCGGCGCATCGCGGCGGGGTCCGGAACGACCGTGCCCGACGTCAACCGTCTGCTCAAGCAGTTCAAGGACATGCAGACGATGATGAAGCGCATGAAAAAGATGGAGCGGCGCGGCGGCATGCCCGACCTGGCGGCGCTGGCGGGCATGGCCGGCGGAGGCGGGCCGCCCCCCTTTGCCGGCGCGCGGCGGCGGCGCGGCTTCGGCGCCGCGCCGGGCGCGTGAGAAACGAACGCGGCAACGACGGACATACGGAAAGAAGGACACGGAATGACGTTACGCATAAGGCTGGCCCGCGCGGGGGCCAGGAAACGCCCGCACTACCGCATCGTGGTGGCGGATTCGCGCAGCCCGCGCGACGGGCGCTTTATCGAGCGCGTAGGCGCCTACAACCCGCTCCGGCCCAGCGGCGACCCGGAGCGCGTGGTGCTGAAGCGCGAGCGCATCGAGCATTGGCTCGGGCACGGCGCGCAGCCGAGCGACCGCGTGGCCCGGTTTCTCGGCGAGGCCGGCGTGACGCCGATGCCGCCGCCGCGCAACAACCCGATCAAGGGGCGGCCGGGCGCCAAGGCGCTCGAACGCAAGGCCGCCGCGGCGGACGACGGCGCCGGCGCGTGAGCGGCGCGGCGCGCATTTGCGTCGCTGCCATCGCCGGAGCGCACGGCGTGCGGGGCGCGGTGCGGCTCAAGACCTTCACCGAAACGCCCGGCGCCGTCGCGCAATTCCGCGCGCTCGAAGACGAATCGGGCCGCCCGGTGCGCCTCGCGCTGATCGGGCGGCGCGCGCGAATCGCCATCGCGCGCATCGAGGGGGTCGCCGGCCGGACGGAAGCCGAGGCGCTGCGCGGAACGCGCCTCTATGCGCCGCGCGCCGAACTGCCGCCGCCGGGGCCGGACGAGTTCTACCACGTCGACCTCATCGGCCTGGAGGCCGCGCTGGCCGACGGGCGCGCGGTCGGCAAGGTGGCGGCGGTGCATGATTTCGGCGCCGGCGACGTCATGGAGATCGCGGGCGCGAACGGCCCCGTCCTGCTGCCGTTCACGCGCGAGACCGCGCCCGACATACGCATCGCCGAGGGGCGGATGACAATCGCGCCGCCCCCCGGCCTGCCGGGGCTCGAGACGGCGGCGGCAGAGCCGGAGTCGTGACCGCGCGCCCGTGGACGGCGCGCGTCCTGACCGTCTACCCGGCGATGTTCCCCGGCCCGCTGGCGATGGGGCTGGCCGGAAAAGCGCTGGAAGCGGGGCTGTGGCGGCTCGAAACGGTGGACATTCGCGATTACGCGCGCGATAAACACGGGACCGTGGATGGGCCGCCGTTCGGCGGCGGCCCGGGCATGGTCATGCGGGCGGACGTTCTGGCGGCCGCGATCGACGCGGCGGCGAACGGCGAAGCGAGCGCGGCGGAGGCGCGGATATGCCTGACGCCGC
Source organism: Alphaproteobacteria bacterium (assembly GCA_965201115.1). Taxonomy (GTDB): domain Bacteria; phylum Pseudomonadota; class Alphaproteobacteria; order UBA7887; family UBA7887; genus JANQOH01. Next base: position 1,562,567 of record OZ241745.1, on the reverse strand, counting down.
GCGGGCGGCCCGTCGATCGGGCGGCGGTCCGGCGCTGGGCCGGTCTCGCCGGCGTTATGCTGGCGTGCGGGCGCTTCGAGGGCATCGACGAGCGCATCGTCGCCGGGCGCGGGCTGGAGGAAGCGAGCGTCGGCGATTTCGTGCTCGCCGGCGGCGAGATCGCGGCGATGGCGATCCTCGACGCCTGCGTGCGGCTGTTGCCGGGGGTCGTCGGCGATTCGCGCTCGCTGGAGGAGGAGAGTTTCGACGCGGGTCTGCTGGAGTACCCGCAATACACGCGGCCGCGGTCGTGGGAAGGGCGCGAGGCTCCGGCGGTGCTGTTGTCCGGAGACCACGCGGCCATTCGCGCGTGGCGGCATGAGGAGAGGCTGCGGGCCACCCGCGAGCGGCGGCCCGATCTGTGGCGGCGGCGCGGCGCGGCGCGCGGGGAGGAAAACCACCGGGCGCCGCGGCGCGGCCGCCCAACGACGACGGAACGAGAGCCATGAATGTCATCGAGCAGCTCGAACGCGAGCAAATCGCGAAACTGACGGCGAACCGCGAAATCCCCATTCCCGACTTCGGGCCCGGCGACACGGTGCGCGTGAGCGTTCGCGTCGTCGAAGGCAGCCGGTCGCGCCTGCAGGCGTTCGAGGGGGTATGCATCGCGCGTTCGAACAAGGGCGTGAACTCCAACTTCACCGTGCGGAAGATCTCCTACGGCGAGGGCGTGGAGCGGGTGTTTCCGCTCTACTCGCCGCTGGTGGAGCGCATCGAGCGCATGAGGCGCGGCGCGGTGCGGCGCGCCAAGCTCTATTACCTGCGCGGGCGCACGGGCAAGGCGGCGCGCATCGCCGAGAAGCGCGACGACCGCGGGCGCGCCGCGCGCCGCGCGCCGCGCGAGGCGCCTGTCGAAGCGCCGGCGGCCGGCGCCCCCGGGGGCGGCTGAGCCATGCCCCCGCCGCGCACCATGTTCGACAAGATCTGGGACAGCCACGTCGTCCGCGAGCAGGACGACGGCACGGCGCTCATCTATATCGACCGCCACCTGGTGCATGAGGTGACAAGCCCGCAGGCGTTCGAGGGCCTGCGCCAGGCGGGCCGGCCCGTGCGCCGGCCGCAAGCCGCGCTGGCGGTGGCTGACCACAACATCCCCACCGTCGCCGCCGACCGCGCCGCGGGCATCGCCGACGACGTGTCGCGCATCCAGGTCGAAACGCTCGAGGCCAATTGCGCCGGGTTCGGCGTCCCCTATCTGCCGGTCGCCGACGCGCGCCAGGGCATCGTGCATATCGTCGGGCCCGAACAGGGGTTTACCCTGCCGGGAACGACCATCGTGTGCGGCGACAGCCACACCGCGACGCATGGGGCGTTTGGCGCGCTCGCCTTCGGCATCGGCACCAGCGAGGTGGAGCACGTGCTGGCGACGCAAACGCTGCTCCAGCGGCGGCCGCGAAACATGCGCGTGACCATCGACGGCGCCCTGCCGCCGGGCGTGACCGCCAAGGACCTGATACTGAGCGTCATCGGCGCGGTTGGCGCGGCCGGTGGAACGGGCCATGTCATCGAATACGACGGCGCGGCGATTCGCGGCCTGTCGATGGAAGGCCGCATGACGGTGTGCAACATGTCGATCGAGGCGGGCGCGCGCGCCGGCCTGATCGCGCCCGACGACACGACCTTCGCCTGGCTGAAGGGGCGGCCGATGGCGCCGAAGGCCGCGGCGTGGGAAGCGGCGGAGCGCTGGTGGCGCACCCTGCCCACCGAAGCGGGCGCCGAATTCGACCGCGAAACGCGGCTGAGCGCCGGGGACCTCGCGCCGCACGTAACCTGGGGGACAAGCCCGCAGGACGTCGCGCCGATCCACGGCGCGGTTCCCGACCCCGCCGGCGCCGCGGACGAGCGCCGCCGCGCGGCGATGGAGCGCGCGCTCGAATACATGGCGCTGGCGCCGGGGACGCGGCTGCAAGACGTGCGCGTGGACCGCGTGTTCATCGGCAGCTGCACGAACGGGCGAATCGAGGACCTGCGCGCGGCGGCGGAGGTGGCGCGCGGGCGCAAGGTGGCCGACGGCGTCGGCGCGATGGTCGTGCCCGGCTCGGGCTTGGTCAAGGAACAGGCCGAATCCGAGGGCCTCGACCGCGTGTTTCTCGAAGCGGGGTTCGAGTGGCGCGAGCCCGGCTGCTCCATGTGCCTCGCCATGAACGCCGACCGCCTCGAACCCGGCGAGCGCTGCGCCTCCACCTCGAACCGCAATTTCGAGGGCCGCCAGGGCCGCGGCGGACGCACCCATCTGATGAGCCCGGCGATGGCCGCGGCCGCCGCCGTCGCCGGGCGGCTCGCCGACGTGCGCGAATTCGCCTGAGCCCGGGGAGGGGCCGCCATGCAACCGTTCCGAACGCTGACCGGGATCGCCGCGCCGCTGCGCATGATCGACGTCGATACCGACCGGATTATCCCGAAGCAGTTCCTCAAGACGATCCGGCGCACGGGGCTGGGCGCCAACCTGTTCAACGATCTGCGCTATACCCCCGACGGCGCGGAGATCGCCGATTTCGTGCTCAACCGCGCGCCGTGGCGCAAGGCCGAAATCCTGATCGCGGGCGAGAATTTCGGCTGCGGATCGAGCCGCGAGCACGCGCCGTGGGCGCTGCTCGATTTCGGCATCCGCTGCGTCATCGCGCCGAGCTTCGCCGACATCTTCTACAACAACTGCTTCAAGAACGGGATACTGCCGGTGACGCTGCCCGGGGCGGCGGTCGCCGGCATGCTCGACCAATCGGAGCAAGGCGATAATGCGCGCTTCACGGTCGATCTCGAGCGCAATCGCGTGACCGCGCCCGACGGCTCGGAAACGAGCTTCGAAATCGATCCGTTCCGCCGCCGCTGCCTGCTCGAGGGGCTGGACGAAATCGGCCTGACGCTCGAAAACGCCGCCGCAATCGACGGTTTCGAGGCGGCGCGGCGCGCAAGCCTGCCGTGGCTCGACCGCCCGGCGCCGCGCGCCCGATAGGCGCGGGCGAAGACCGCAAGGGAGAGACGGAACATGCCGGCGAACCGGAAATTGCTGCTGCTGCCGGGCGACGGAATCGGCCCGGAAGTCATGGACGAAACCCGCAAGGTCATCGCTTGGTTCGGCAAGAGCGGCGCGGTGGGGTTCGAGACCGAGGAGGCGCTCGCCGGAGGCGCGTCGTACGACGCCCACGGCGCGCCGCTCACCGACGCGGCCATGGACCTGGCGCGCGCCGCCGACGCGGTGCTGTTCGGCTCGGTCGGCGGGCCGAAATGGGACGACCTCGATTTCGCGGTCAAGCCCGAACGCGGCCTGTTGCGCCTGCGCAAGGAGCTCGACCTGTTCGCCAACCTGCGCCCCGCCGCGGTGTTCGCCCCGCTCGCCGAGGCCTCCACGCTCAAGCCCGAAGTGGTGCGCGGGCTCGACATCGTGATCGTGCGCGAACTCACCGGCGGCATCTATTTCGGCGAGCCGCGCGGCGTCGAAGCGCTGCCCGGCGGCGGGCGGCGCGGCGTCAATACCGAGGTCTATACGACCGCGGAAGTGGAGCGCGTCGGGCGCGTCGCATTCGAACTCGCGCGCAAGCGGCGCGGCCTCGTCCACTCGGTCGAAAAGGCCAACGTGATGGAAAGCGGCCAAATGTGGCGCGAAGACATGCAGGCGCTCCACGACCGCGAATACGCCGACCTCGAGCTGCGCCACATGTACGCCGACAACGCCGCCATGCAACTGGTGCGCAACCCCCGCCAGTTCGACGTCATGGTCAGCGGCAACCTGTTCGCCGACATCCTCTCCGATTGCGCGGCGATGCTCACCGGATCGCTGGGGATGCTGCCCTCGGCGAGCCTGGGCGCGGCGGACGAAACGGGCCGCCGCGCCGCGCTCTACGAACCCGTCCACGGATCGGCCCCCGACATCGCCGGCCAGGGCAAGGCCAACCCCATCGCCATGCTGACGTCGTTCTCGATGATGCTGCGCTATTCGTTCGACCTCGACGAAGAGGCGGACATGGTCGAAAACGCCGTGTCGAAGGTCCTCGACGACGGGTTGCGCACCGCCGACATCATGCAGGACGGCATGACGCGGGTCTCGACGACGGAAATGGGCGACGCGGTTATCCGCGCGCTGGAGTCGCTGGCGGCGTGATGTCGAAGCGGGCGAGCTCGCCGCGCAGCCGCCCCGCGGCAGCGAAAGCGAGCATCCGGTAATCCGCATAGAACGACCACAGCGGATAGTCGAACGTGGCGGGGCGGTTGCGCTCGACGAAGAAGTGGCCGGCCCACGCGAAGGCGTAGCCGCATACCGCCGCGGCCAACAACGGGCGCCAGTCCGCCGCCGCCGCGGCCAGTGCGGCGAGGACGATGGCGAGGCCGGAGCCGAGATAATGCAGGGCGCGGTTGCGCGGGCAACTGTGCTCGGCAAGGTAGTAGGGCCAAAAGTCGGCGAAACGTTCGATCGTCCGGGCCATCGGCGCGCCTCCGGGTTATGCGTCGGGTTCGGGCGTCCAAGGTAGCACAACAGCGCAGGGAGGGCGCGCCGGCGCGCGCTTGCGGTTCGCATGGGATACCGGGTCGCGGTGGCGGGCGCCACCGGCAATGTCGGGCGGGAGATACTCGCGATACTTGCCGAGCGCGAATTTCCCGTCGCCGAGGCGATCGCGCTGGCGTCCGGCCGCTCGGCCGGCCGCGAGGTCTCGTTCGGCGACAAGGGCGCGCTGAAAGTACAGCCCCTCGACGGCTTCGATTTCGAGGGGGTCGATTTCGCCCTGTTCTCGCCCGGCGCAAAGGCGTCGGACATGTATGCGCCGGTCGCCGCGGCCGCGGGCTGCACGGTGATCGACAACAGTTCGCGCTTCCGCATGGAGCCGGACGTCCCGCTCGTCGTGCCCGAAGTCAACCCGGACGCGCTCGAGGGCTACCGCGAGCGCAATATCGTCGCCAACCCCAACTGCTCGACCATCCAGATGGTCGTCGCGCTCAAGCCCCTGCACGACATCGCACGCATCAAGCGCATCGTCGCCGCGACCTACCAGTCGGTCTCGGGCGCGGGCAAGGCGGCGATGGACGAACTGTTCGACCAGACGCGCAAGATCTATTTCCAGGAAGAGCATCCGCCCGCCGAGTTCACGCGGCGCATCGCCTTCAACGCCATTCCGCATATCGACCGCTTCCTCGACGACCGCTCCACCGGCGAAGAGCGCAAGATGGAGCGGGAAACGCAGAAAATACTCGACCCGAATATCGCGGTCTCGGCCACCTGCGTGCGCGTGCCGGTGTTCGTCGGCCATGCCGAGGCGGTGAACGTGGAGTTCGAGACGCCCATCGACGCGGCGGAAGCCGACGCCGCGCTGCGCGAAGCGCCGGGGGTCCAGGTCATCGACGACCCGGAAGAAGAACTCTACATGACCCCGGTCGATTGCGTCGGCGAGTTCGACGTCTTCGTGAGCCGCCTGCGCGACGACCCCACCGTGCCCTGCGGCCTGAACATGTGGATCGTCGCCGACAATCTGCGCAAGGGCGCCGCGCTCAACGCCGTCCAGATCGCCGAGGCGCTGGTCGCGCGCCATATGTAACGCCGCGCTTCCCGGTACCGCCGGCGCGGAGCCATCGCCCGCGGTCTCCCAGGCATCGGCGGCGGGCGATTCGCGGGCGTCCGCGGCAAGCGCGGTCAGCGGCGCCGGGCGATCTCCTCCGCGCGCGCCAGCAGCGCGTCGCCGCTCGCGCACACGATCACCGCGTCGCCCACCTCCTCGAGCCGATCCGGATTCTCCACGCCCGCGACCGCGGCCGCCAGACGCGAAGCCGCATCCGCCCCGAACTTGCGGCCCGCCTGCCGCGCCAAAAGCGCACGCTCGCGCTCAAGACCCCGCGCCTCGACCTGCGCCTCGACGCGCGCCTCGCGCTCGGCCATCCACTCGTCGAGCCGTTCCGCAAACAAAGATTCCATCGCGCCCAACTCCTCCAAATCCCCGATACGCTCCAGCCGCCGCGCCCGGGCATCCCGCCCTTGAGGCGCCGCTGGTCAATGCGATCGCCGATCGAGCCTTGGTGTCTGTACCGAAATGCTTACCCCGCCGAAGGCGGGGCCTGGGAGCGCGGGCGTCCCCGCCCGCACGTTTCCGCGCGGCGCGATGTCGGCAGGAAAGCGCGCGCGGACAAGATGCCCACCGGTCCCTATCCATACCGATAACCGCCGAATTCCGGTACAGACTCTTACGGAAACAGCGGCTGCTGCGCCAGCCCCGCCGTTTCCGGCAGGCCGAACATGACGTTGAAGTTCTGCACCGCCTGTCCCGCGGCGCCCTTGACCAAATTGTCGATCGCCGAGACGACAACGGCGCGGCCCGCGCGGCGATCGTCGAACGCGCCGATGAAGCAGTAGTTCGAGCCGCGCACATGCCGCGTCGCCGGCGCCGCGCCGGCCGGCAGCACGCGCACGAAAGGCTCGCCGCGATACGCCTCGGCCAGCACGCGGCGCAGCGAATCGGCGCCGCCGTCCGCCGCCAGCCGGACATGTATCGTCGCCAAAAGCCCCCGGTTCATGGGCAGCAAATGCGGGACGAACGAGGCGACGACCGGCGCGCCCGCCGCCGCGCTCAGCTCCTGGTCGATCTCCGGCGCGTGGCGGTGCCCCTCAAGGCCGTAGGCATGAGCGCCCTCCGCCGCTTCCGCATAAAGCGAGCTTTCGCGCAACGAACGGCCCGCGCCGCTTACCCCCGATTTCGCATCGATGACGATGGAATCGAGCGCGACGGCGCCGCCGCGCACGGCGGGCAACAGCGCCAGCAGCGCCGCCGTCGGGTAGCAGCCCGGGCAGGCGGCCAGCCGCGCGCCGGCGAGCGCCGGGCGCGCCCATTCCGTGAGGCCGTACACCGCGCCCGCCTGCAGCGCTGGCGCGGCGTGTTCCCGCCCGTACCACCGCGCATAGACGGCGGGGTCGCGCAGCCGGAAATCGGCGGAAAGATCGATAATCCGCACCCGCTCGGGCAGGCCGGCGACCGCCTCCTGCGTCGCCGCGTGCGGCAGGCAGCAGAACGCCGCCTCGACGCCGCCCCAGTCGATATCGCCGAGCGCCGAGAGCCGCGGCATGTCGAGCGCGCCGAGATGCGGGAACACGTCGCCGAGCGATTCGCCCGCCCGCCGCCCGGCCGAAAGCGCCGCGACCCGGATGTTCGGATGCCCCGCGGCCAGGCGCAGCAGCTCGGCGCCGGTGTAGCCGCTCGCGCCGAGCGCCGCGACGGGAATCCGCCGTTCGCCCATGCCGCTCCTCCTCCGTCGGGCCGCCGCGACCGCGCGGCGGCCTCATGCGATCCCGCGTCGCCGCGGGGCGGCGCTCCCCGCGCGGGGGATCCGCCGCGGAGGAAGCGCCTCGCCGTTTAGCGCTTCGAGAACTGGAAGCTCTTGCGCGCCTTCGGCCTGCCGTATTTCTTGCGCTCGACCACGCGGGCGTCGCGGGCGAGAAACCCGCCGCGCTTCAGCGCCGGGCGCAACTCCGGCTCGTACAGCGAGAGCGCGCGGCCGATGCCGTGGCGAATCGCCCCGGCCTGGCCCGACAGGCCGCCGCCCGCCACGGTGCAGACCACGTCGTATTGGCCGTCGCGCTCGCACGCCACAAAGGGCTGCCGCAGTATCATGCGCAGCACGGGACGCGCGAAATACGCGGTTTCCTCGCGCCCGTTGACCGTGACGCGCCCCGGCCCGCTCCGGATCCACACGCGCGCCACCGCATCCTTGCGCTTTCCGGTGGCGTAGGCGCGCCCGTGCTCGTCGATTTCCGGCTCGGGCGGCGGCTCGGCGGCGGCGGGTTCTTCTTCCGGCTCTTCGGGCGGCGGCGCTTCTTCCATCGCCTCCTTGAGGTCTTCGAGGCGAATCTTGTCGTCGGCCATGCTCAGGCGCTCCGCTTGTTCTTGGGGTTGAGGGCCGCGAAATCCAGCGGCTCGGGCTGTTGCGCGGCATGAGGATGGTCCGGCCCCGCATACACATGCAGCTTGCGCATTTGCGCCCGCCCGAGCGGCCCGCGCGGTATCATCCGCGCCACCGCCCGCTCCACTACGCGCTCGGGATGCGCCCCGTCGAGCAGCGCGCCGTAGGTGCGCTGCTTGATGCCGCCGGGATAGCCCGTATGCCAGTAGTGGATCTTCCGCTCGCGCTTCGCGCCGGTGAGCCGCACCTTGCGCGCGTTGACGACGATGATGTTGTCGCCGCAATCCATGTGCGGCGTATAGGTGGGCTTGTGCTTGCCGCGCAGCCGCACCGCCAGCGCCGCCGCCAGCCGCCCCAGCACGACGCCCTCGGCGTCCACGACATACCACCCCCGCGAGATATCCTCCCGCTTGGCGGTCCACGTCTTCATGGCCTTCATCGCCCAGCCTGCTCCCCGCCCGCAACGCGCCCCATTATGCCGCCCCCGCCCGCCCTGTCAACACCGATTGCGCCCCCGAAACCGCGCCGCGCCGAAGGCGCGAACTCCCCGGGACCGCGTGCCTGTACCGATATATTTGCCCCGCCGAAGGCGGGGCCTGGGCGCCCGGGCGTCCCCGCCCGCACGTTTCCGCGCGGCGCGATGTCGGCGGGGAAGCGCGCCGCCCGCCCCGCTTGCATCGCCCCCGCGTCCCCGATACCGTAACCGGCATCGGCGGCCGCCGCCAGGCGAAGGGAGCCACGACCATGCTGCGTATCCGCTTCGGACGTCTCGACCGCGATCTGCGCCATTTTCTGGTGGGCGTGAACTCCGTGTTCGACGTCGACCCGATCCCCGTTCGCGACGGCGACCCGTGGGAAGACGATTGGCGCGCCGTGGCCGGCGATTTCGAGGTCGTCGGCGACGATATGCGTCAGGCTATCGCCGAAGTCGCCGCCGACCTCCGCATGCCCGATACCGGCGCACGATAACGCCGGGGCGACGGTCCGCCCGCGCCGAAGGCGCGATCTCCCCGGGATCGCGGGCGTCCCCGCCCGCGCGTTGCCGGCCCGCGCGATGCCGCGGGGGAAAACGCGCCGCCCGAACCGCGCCGGCGCCCCGCTATAATGCCCGCCGACCCCGCCGCCGCCCCGCAACGCACGGAGCCCCCATGCCCGACCCCGCCGAAGCGGCCCCGGAAGCCGGCACGTTCTTCCGCCGCCCGATTCTCAACTCGCCCTGGGCGCTCCCGGCGCGCCACTGGGAGCTCGACGCCGACCGCCGCCCCACCCACCGCGCCTTGCCCGGCCGCCGCCCCGTCACCTTCGTCACGCCCATCCCCGCGCCGAAGAAAACGCGCGCGCAGCGCGAAATCGCGCTCGACGAAAAAGCCGCCGGCCTCTCCGGCGAGCACGGCGGCTACCGCCTCGCCGAACTCATCGAGAGCGTGCGCCATGCCGTGGCGCAATGGCGCGCCCTGCCCGAGGCGCAGTGGCGCGTCACGCCCGACACCGCGCGCCTGCTGCGCCATTGGCGCGCGCCGCGCCGCGGCGGCTTCCGCCCCTTCTTCTGCCAGGTCGAGGCCGTGGAGACCGCCATCTGGCTCGCCGAGGCCGCCCCCCGCACCGCCGCGGGCCGGCGTTTCCTCGCGCATCTCGACGCGGCCAACGAAGACGCCAATCCCGGCCTGCCCCGCCTTGCGCTCAAACTCGCCACCGGCGCCGGCAAGACCGCCGTCATGGCCATGCTCATCGCCTGGCAGACCGTCAACGCCGTCCGCCGCCGCGGCGGCGCCCGTTTCGCCCGCGGGTTCCTCGTCGTCGCGCCGGGCATAACCATCCGCGACCGCCTGCGCGTGCTCCTGCCCAACGACCCTGACAACTATTACGGCGCGCTCGACCTCGTTCCCGCCGACATGCGCGGCGACCTCCGGCGCGCCCGCGTCGTCGTCGCAAACTACCACGTCTTCAGGCGCCGCGAGACGATGGCCGCCGCGAAGGTCACGAAAGCGCTCCTTCAGGGCCGCGGCCCCGAACTGCGCACGCTCGAAACCGAGGGGCAAATGCTCCGCCGCGCCGCGCGCCCCCTCCTCGACCTCAAGACCGTCATGGTCCTCAACGACGAGGCCCACCACTGCTACCGCGAAAAACCCGGAGACCCCGAGGAAACCGCGCCCAGGGGAGACGAGATCAAGGAAGCGGAGCGCGACCGCGAGGCCGCCCGCCTGTGGATCTCCGGCGTCGAGGCCCTCGGGCGCGCCGTCGCCGTCAACCGCGTCGTCGATCTGTCCGCCACGCCGTTCTTCCTGCGCGGGTCGGGATACGCCGAGGGAACGCTCTTCCCGTGGACGATGAGCGACTTCTCGCTGATGGACGCCATCGAGTGCGGCATCGTCAAACTCCCCCGCGTTCCCGTGGCGGACGATGCCGCCGCCGGCGCCCCCGTCTTTCGCAATCTCTGGGACCGCATCGGCAAAAAAATGCCGAAGGCGCCCCGCGGCAAGGCCCCCGGCCCCGACCCCCTTGCGCTTCCCGCCGAATTGCAGACCGCCCTCGACGCTCTCTACGGGCATTACGAGAAGACTTTCGCCGCCTGGCAAGAGGCCGGCGCCGAGACCCCGCCCTGCTTCGTCGTCGTTTGCAACAACACCGCGGCGTCGAAACTCATCTACGACTACATCGCCGGGTTCGAACGCGAAAACGCCGACGGCGAACGGATCGTGCAACAGGGCCGCCTCGCCCTGTTCCGCAACTACGGCGGCGGCGGAGCGCCGCTGCCCCGGCCGCGCACGCTGCTGATCGACAGCCGGCAACTCGAGTCCGGCGAGAAGCTCGACCCCGCCTTTCTCAAGGTCGCCGCCGCCGAGATCGAAATCTTCCGCCGCGACCATGTCGCGCGCACCGGCGACGCCGCCGGCGCCGCGAAACTCGCCGGCGCCGACATCCTGCGCGAGGTCATGAACACCATCGGCAAGCCCGACCGCCTCGGCGGCCATATCCGCTGCGTCGTCTCGGTCGCCATGCTCACCGAGGGATGGGACGCCAACACCGTCACCCATATTCTCGGCGTCCGCGCCTTCGGGACGCAGCTCCTTTGCGAACAGGTCGTCGGCCGCGCCTTGCGCCGCCAATCCTACGATCCGGGCGAAGACGGCCTGACCGAGCCCGAATACGCCGATATTTTGGGCATTCCCTTCGATTTCGCCGCCGAACCCGTCGTCGTCCCGCCGGCCCCGGCGCGCAGGACCGTGCGCGTCCAGGCCGTCAGCCCCGGCCGCGACGCGCTCGAAATCCGCTTTCCCCGCGTCGCCGGCTACCGCGTCGAACTCCCCGCCGCGCGCCTCGAGGCCCGCTTCGGCCCCGACTCGAAACTGACGCTCGACCCGGAACTCGTCGGCGCCACCGTGACCCGCAACGAAGGGATTGTCGGCGAAGGCGTCGATCTCACCGTCGGGCATCTCGAATCCACGCGCAAGGCCACCGTCGCCTTCCATCTCGCGAAGCGCCTCCTCGAAACGAAGTGGCGCGAAGGCGGCCGCGAACCCAACCCCAATCTCTTCGGCCAGCTCAAGGACATCGTCCGCCGCTGGCTCGACGAATGCCTCGAGTGCCGGGCCGGAGCGTTCCCCGCGCAAATGCTCTACCTCTCCCTTGCCGGCATGGCGTGCGAGCGCGTCCAGGCCGCCATAGTCGAGGCGCATATCGGCGACCGCCCCGTCCGGGCCGTACTCGACCCCTTCGACGCCGAGGGCTCGACGCGCCATGTGCGTTTCGACACCTCGCGCCCCACATGGACCGCCGACCCGCGCCGCTGCCACGTCAACCGCGCCGTCCTCGACAGCGACTGGGAAGCCCAGTTCTGCCGCATCGCCGAAAGCCACCCCCGCGTGCGCGCCTGGGTCAAGAACCACGGCCTCGGCCTCGAGATCCCCTACCGCGACGGCGCCGAACAACGCCGCTACATCCCCGACTACATCGTCGTCGTCGAGCCGAACGGCGCCGAAGACCCCTTGCGCCTGCTCGTCGAGATCAAGGGCTACCGCGGCGAAAACGCCAGGGCGAAGGCGAACGCCGCGCGCAGCTTCTGGATCCCCGCCGTAAACCGCCTCGCCACCCACGGCCGCTGGGCCTTCGCCGAGTTCGCCGACCCATACGCCATGGAATCCGACCTCGAAACCGCCCTGAAAACCAATTTCGAAGCCATGCTCGCCCCCCACGCCGCCCCCTGACTCCCCCCGCCAAAGGCGGGGCCTGGGACCGCGGGCTTCCAGCCCGCACGTTTCCCGCCGCCATGAACGCCGCCGCGCAGGGCGCGCGGACCGCGCCTCCCGCCAACGCCGCGCCACGCGCAAACGCGAGTGTCCGCACCGAAATGCCCGACCCCGCCGAAGGCGGGGCCCGGGACCGCGGGCTTCCAGCCCGCACGTTTTCCGCCGCCACGAACGCCCGCCGGGCAGGGCGCGCGGCCCGCACCCCGCCCAACGCGAACGCGAGTGTCCGCACCGAAATGCTCGACCCCGCCGAAGGCGGGGCCTGGGTGCGCGGGCATCCTGCCCGCACGTCGCAACCGCCTCGACGGCCCCGATGAGCGCGCCCCGCCCGAACGCTTGGCGGCCCCGATCCCCGCGCAGACCGATAGCCCTCGCAACGCCCGCCCGCCGCCCCTTGACCCCCTCGCCGCGGAGCGCTATAATACGTGTCGATGATCGGCGGCCCGCCGCCGCCTCGCGAACCGATAACCGCGCGCCGAGGAGCCGAAGATGGATAACAGCCCCGCCCCGAAGCGCCCCGCCCCCCTGTTCGCAGGGCCGGAGGTGCATATATCGGTGCGCGATTTCGGCCCCATCGAATCCGGCGCCATCGATCTGCGCCCGCTGAACGTCTTTGTCGGCCCCGGCAATACCGGCAAGACCTATGTTGCTGTTTTAATCTACGCGATGCATCGGATTTTGCACGGCTTCCGTTTGACGCTTCCGCTTTCATTTTGGCAGACAGTCGGCCTCATACGTGACAATGCCACGGAGTTCGGGGATGATGTCCGTCGTGTCTCGGATATTTTTAATTCCAAAGACGACACCCTTCGCCTCTCTGATTTGCCCCGATCGATTCGTGAAGATATATATGATTACTTCGGGAAATCAGGACCGCTGCCGGAAGAACTGCGAATGGAACTAATCAGTTGTTTCGATATTGAGGATCTTGGCGAATTAGTGCGCGAACCCAAGGGCCCGCACACGTCTGAAATCCGCTTGGAAACAAGGAGAAACGGGCGACAGGTATTTGGATTTCGCGCGGGAATCACGGGGAAGGAACTGGATTTTTACGGCGATGTAAACGAAAACATGGCTTTGTTCTCTCAAATGGATTTGGACAGCAATCCCGAACTCAAGAAAGTGTACGAACGGTTTCGTGCATGGACCACCGGAGCGCGAGAAGTGCCCGAACACATCGGGCGTCATGGATACCGTTTTCTTTTGATCGATCTGTTCGACCATCTAAAGCGAATTCTGATGTACGACCGTGCGAACACCTTTTTTCTGCCGGTCGCACGGAGCGGGATAATGCAGAGTTATCTCGTAATCGCAAGTTCCATGATAGCGCGTTCGACGCGCGCCGGGTTGGAGCGATTTCCCGAGACTTTGACGTTTTCCGGAATGGCAGCCGATGTTATGCAAAGACTTTATCTTTACAATGCACCTCGTCGGGAGGTGCCGTTTCGTCTGCATGATATGATCGCCGCCGAGATGCAGGGCATCGCCGACGATTTGGAGGCAAACACTTTGGGGGGACGAATAGAAATCAGACAGCCGACGCCGGAAAGCTATCCCGAATTCGTCTATCGAGCGCAACGATCCGATCTGGACATCCGGATGAGCCGCGCATCGTCGATGGTTTCGGAACTTGCGCCCGTAATCCTGTTCATTCGGAGATATCTCGCCAAGGGCGGCACATTGATTTTGGAAGAGCCCGAGGCCCATCTCCACCCCGCCGCGCAAACCGAGATGGCCGTGGCGCTGGCGCGGCTGGCGCGCGCCGGCGTCCGCGTCGTGATCACGACCCACAGCGATTGGCTCCTTCAGCAGATCGGCAACCTGATACGCGAGGGAGAGCTGGCGGAAACGGGCGACGAGGCCGCGCCGTCATCGGACGCCGCCCTGCGGCCCCGCGACGTTGGCGTCTGGCTGTTCGACAGGAACGGCCCCGGCGGCGGTTCCACCGTGCGCGAAATCCCGTTCGACCGCATCGATGGCGTCCAGCCCCCGGATTACGAAGACGTGGCCGAGCGCCTCTACAACCGATCCGCCGAATTGCAGGATCGCCTCGAGGCAAAACGCCCGCGGCAAAAGCGAACATGAGCGGCATCCTGGACCGCATCCGCGACCGGGTCGGTCGCGAATGCTTGACGGATTCATGCAGTCGCGACGGTTGCGAAGTGGATATGGAGACGCAGCACGGGAAACTGCTGGCCGTGGACGCCGACAAGGCCTTTCCGTTTTTTCGAATCAGAGGCAAGAAGTGCGATCTCGTATTGTTTCTGGAAGGCGCGAATGAGATTCTTGTCGCCGTGCCCGTGGAACTTAAGAGCGGACGGGTTCATACCTCCGTTGTGGAACAACTTCGCGCGGGCGCCGTGTTCGCGGACTGCTTTGCGCCGCAGAATGCCAATACCGTTTGCCGCCCGATTCTGTTCCACTGCAATCGCCTCGGTTGGAAACTGCGCGACGCGCTCAACAAGGCGAAGATCGAGTTTCGCGGCCGCTCCGTAACCATCCGAACCGCGCGATGCGGCCGCCCGCGAAACCTCGCCGCCGCGCTCGGCGCCCTTCCGTCGTAATCGCGCAAATAGCGGGTCGCCCGTACCCGCGGCGCGCGGTTGGCGTTTGCAAAGCTCGACCCCGCCGAAGGCGGGGCCCGGGACCGCGGGCATCCTGCCCGCACGTCTCGACCGCCGCGAACATCGCCGGGCAGCGCGCCCCGGAGAAACGCCGGCTGCCGCCGACACCCGAATTACCTGGACAATGCCCTGTTTTATCGATATAATATCCACATGACCATCGCCGCTTCCATACACGGCGCCCGCCCCGGAGTCCGCGGGGCCGGCCACAGGGCCGCGGCGCACTTCCTGGGTGCGCGGGCGTCCCCGCCCGCACGTTTCCGCAAGGCGCCGCGCTGCCGGGGAGGGTGCAGTCATCGCGCCCGCCCGGCAGCGGTCGAAACGTGCGGGAGAGACGCACGGGCGCCCAGGCCCCGCCTTCGGCGCGGTTTCGCGAGCCGTCCGCCTGCCGCCCCGGAGTCCACGGGGCCGGCCACAGGGCCGCGGCGCACTTCCTGGGTGCGCGGGCGTCCCCGCCCGCACGTTTCCGCAAGGCGCGGCGCTGCCGGGGAGGGCGCAGTCATTGCGCCCCGCCGGCAGCGGTCGAAACGTGCGGGCGAGACGCGCGGGCGCCCAGGAAGTCCGCGCCTTCGGCGCGGCGGCGCCAACGCAACTCGCCACCGCGCCGGAGCCCGGCGGATCCCCGCAAATTCCCGCAACGCCCGACCCCTTTCTCGCCTCCCCGCCGGCACCGCGCCGCGCGGCGACGTGCGGCCTGGAAGGCCGCGGTCCCGGGCCCCGCCTTCGGCGGGGTTGCGCGTTGCGCAGAATGCCGGCGCCGACGCCAACCGCGCGCCAGCGCGGCCTGGGACCGCGGGCATCTTGCCCGCACGTCTCCGCCGCCACGAACGCCGCTGGGGCGCCGACACAACTCGCCACCGTGCCGGAGCCCCGCGGAGCCCCGCAAATTCCCGCACCGCACGCCCCCCTCGCCTCCCCTCCCCGCCGGCATCGCACCGCGCGCAAACGTGCAGGCGGGGACGCCCGCGCCCCCAAGCCCCGCCTTCGGCGCGGTTTCGCGTTGCGCAGAATGCCGGCGCCGACGCCAACCGCGCGCCAGCGCGGCCCGGGACCGCGGGCATCCTGCCCGCACGTCTCCGCCGCCACGAACGCCGCCGGGGCGCCAACGCAACTCGCCGCCATGCCGGAGCCCCGCGGAGCCCCGCAAATTCCCGCAACGCCCGGCCCCCTCGCCTCCCCGCCGGCATCGCGCAGCGCGGAAACGTGCGGCCTGGAAGGCCGCGGTCCCGGGCCCCGCCTTCGGCGCGGTTTCGCGTTGCGCAGAATGCCGGCGCCGACGCCAACCGCGCGCCAGCGCGGCCCGGGACCGCGGGCATCCTGCCCGCACGTCGCCGCCGCCACGAACGCCGCCAACGCAACTCGCCACAGCACCGGAGCCCCGCGGAGCCCCGCAAATTCCGGCAACGCCCGGCCGCCCTCGCCTCCCCCCCCCCGGCATCGCGCCGCGCGGCGACGTGCGGCCTGGAAGGCCGCGGTCCCGGGCCCCGCCTTCGGCGGGGTTGCGCGTTGCGAAGAATGCCGGCGCCGACGCCAACCGCGCGCCAGCGCGGCCTGGGACCGCGGCCTTCCAGGCCGCACGTCGCCGCCGCCACGAACGCCGCCAACGCAACTCGCCACAGCACCGGAGCCCCGCGGAGCCCCGCAAATTCCGGCAACGCCCGCCCCCCTCGCCTCCCCGCCGACATCGCGCCGCGCGCAAACGTGCGGGCAGGGATGCCCGCGGTCCCGGACCCCGCCTTCGGCGGGGTTGCGCGTTGCGAAGAATGCCGGCGCCGACGTCAACCGCGCGCCAGCGCGGCCTGGGTGCGCGGGCATCTTGCCCGCACGTCTCCGCCGCCACGAACGCCGCCAGGAAGTCCGCGCCTTCGGCGCGGCGGCGCCAACGCAACTCGCCGCCATGCCGGAGCCCCGCAGAGCCCCGCAAATTCCCGCAACATCCGCCTCCTCGCCTCCCCGCCGAGATCGCGCCGCGCGCAAACGTGCGGGCGGGGACGCCCGCGCCCCCAAGCCCCGCCTTCGGCGGGGTTGCGCGTTGCGAAGAATGCCCGCTTCGACGCCAACCGCGCGCCAGCGCGGCCTGGGTGCGCGGGCATCTTGCCCGCACGTCTCCACCGCCACGAACGCCGCCGGGCAGTTCGCGCCTTCGGCGCGGCGGCGCCAACGCAACTCGCCGCCACGCCGGAGCCCGGCGGATCCCCGCAAATTCCCGCAACGCCCGGCCGCCCTCGCCTCCCCGCCGACATCGCGCAGCGCGCAAACGTGCGGGCAGGGATGCCCGCGGTCCCGGACCCCGCCTTCGGCGCGGTTTCGCGTTGCGCAGAATGCCGGCGCCGCCGCCAACCGCGCGCCAGCGCGGCCTGGGACCGCGGCCTTCCAGGCCGCACGTTTCCGCAAGGCGCGGCGCTGCCGGGGAGGGCGCAGTCATCGCGCCCGCCCGGCAGCGTTCGCGGCGTTCGAAACGTGCGGGCGAGACGCCCGCGCACCCAGGAAGTCCGCGCCTTCGGCGCGGCGGCGCCAACGCAACTCGCCGCCATGCCGGAGCCCCGCAGAGCCCCGCAAATTCCCGCACCGCACGCCCCCCTCGCCTCCCCTCCCCGCCGGCATCGCACCGCGCGCAAACGTGCAGGCGGGGACGCGCGGGCGCCCAAGCCCCGCCTTCGGCGGGGTTGCGCGTTGCGCAGAATGCCGGCGCCGACGCCAACCGCGCGCCAGCGCGGCCCGGGACCGCGGGCATCCTGCCCGCACGTCTCCACCGCCATGAACGCCGCCGATCAATTCGCGCCGTCGGCGCGGCGGCAACGGCGCAACTCGCCGCCACGCCGGAGCCCCGCGGAGCCCCGCAACGCCCGGCCGCCCTCGCCTCCCCGCCGACATCGCGCAGCGCGCAAACGTGCGGGCAGGATGCCCGCGGTCCCAAGCCCCGCCTTCGGCGGGGTTGCGAAGAATGCCGGCGCCGACGCCAACCCCGCGCCAGCGCGGCCCGGGACCGCGGGCATCCTGCCCGCACGTCTCCGCCGCCACGAACGCCGCCGGGGCGCCGACGCAACTCGCCGCCACGCCGGAGCCCGGCGGATCCCTGCAAATTCCCGCACCGCCCGCCCCCCTCGCCTCCCCGCCGGCATCGCGCCGCGCGGCAACGTGCGGCCTGGAAGGCCGCGGTCCCGGGCCCCGCCTTCGGCGGGGTTGCGCAGAATGCCGGCGCCGACGCCAACCCCGCCCGCGCGCCGCCTTGAGCGCGTCCGCCGCCATGCTATATTACCCGCCGAAACCGCCGAGGACTCCCGACCATGCCGAGACGCAGGAAGGCCGCCGCGCGCAAGCAGGTGGAGACGCTCACCCATGACCGGGCGAAGCGGGCCAACATCCCCACCGCCGAGCTCGAGCCGGCGATGGAAGCCGCCGACAAGGCGCCGATCCGGCTGGCTTACGAACGGCGCAACCGCGAGCTCGACCCGCAGCTGGTCTGGCGCGGCAAGGACGCGCAGGACGCCGGCGACCTGGTCGTCGAGGCGCCGCCGCTCTATGTGCAGGAGAAAATCCACCCCAAGGCGCTGATCGACAGCCTCGCGCGCTATGCCGGGGAGCGCCGCGAGGCGGCGGGGGAGGACCCCGCGCCCGACCTGTTCGCCGATTTCAACGGCCTGCCTTCCGGCGCCGCACGCACGGAATTCTACCGCCACGACGCCAATTGGTCGAACCGCATGATCCTGGGCGACTCGCTGCGCGTCATGGCCTCCCTCGCCGAGCGCGAAGGCCTGCGCGGCAAGGTGCAATGCATCTATATCGACCCGCCCTACGGTATCAGGTTCAACTCCAATTTCCAGTGGTCCACGACCAGCCGCGATGTGGGGGACGGCAAGGCCGAACACATCACGCGCGAACCCGAACAGATCAGGGCGTTCCGCGATACGTGGCGCGACGGCGTCCACTCGTACCTGACCTATTTGCGCGACCGCTTGACTGTCGCGCGCGATCTGCTTGCGGAGACAGGATCGGTTTTCGTGCAGATCGGGGATGAGAATGTCCATCGCGTGCGATCGCTGATGGATGAAGTATTCGGAGACGAAAATTTTGTCAATCAGATAAACTGCCGCACGAACAGCGGAACGACAAGGGGGAATTCGCTCAAGAGATCGAGCGATTACTTGATTTGGTATGCAAAGAATTCGGATAGAAATAAATTCCGACGCATGGCAGTCGAGCGTGCAGTAAATACCGAAACGTACAATCAACTATTGTTTGATGATCAAACGTCTCGATCAATGACGAAGGAAGAAAAGGGAGATCCAACACTACTTCCTACACATGCAAAGCCGTTTAGAAAACTGCCTTTGCATTCTATGAGTAGCGGGGATCATTCTGCAAGAGTTGCGTTTGGACAAGAATGGACGATACCGTCGAATCGTAGTTGGCGGCATTCTAAAGCTGGTTTTTTGCGGCTATTGCGAGCATCTCGCATTCACCCGGATAGAACCTCCTTATCCAGCCGATATTATCACGACGACTATCCAGCGTCCGAATTTACCGAAACTTGGACGGATACAGGGCCTGAGTTGAAAAATCCTACGTGGTACAGACGCAGGAGAGGATTGTACAGCGCTGTATCCTGATGGCAACAGACCCCGGTGATATTGTGCTGGACCCAACTTGCGGATCAGGCACTACGGCTTACGTTGCGGAGCAGTGGGGTCGACGCTGGATTACTATCGACACATCGCGTGTTGCCTTGGCGCTCGCGCGTGCTCGTGTCATGGGCGCCCGGTATCCGTGGTACATTCTCGCCGATAGTCCCGAAGGCCGGAAAAAAGAGGCCGAGCTTGCGCGCCGCGCGCCTTCGGAACGGCCCGCCGGCAACGACGTGCGCCAGGGCTTTGTCTATAAACGCGTCCCCCACATTACCCTCAAATCGATCGCGAACAACGCCGAAATCGATACGATATGGGAAGATTGGCAGGAAACGCTCGAACCGCTGCGCGATGAGCTGAATGCGGCGCTCGGCGAGAACCGGGAGGAATGGGAAATCCCCCGCGAGGCCGACGACTCATGGCCCGAGGCGGCGAGGGAGCTCCACGCGAGCTGGCGGAAGGCCCGCATCGAGAGGCAGAAGGAGATCGACGCCTGCATCGCCGCCAAGGCCGATTACGAGTTTCTCTACGACAAGCCTTGCGAGGACAAGAACCGCGTGCGCGTCGCCGGGCCGCTCACCGTCGAGAGCCTGTCGCCGCACCGCACCGTTCCCGCCGACGCGGCGGGGCCGGGATTGGCCGAGCGGCCGCCGGCCGGCGATTTCTCCGCCGTTGCGCTCGAACATCTGCGAACCGGGGGCGTGCGGCAGGCGCGCAAGGACGCGCGCATCGATTTCGCCGCCGTCGAGCCGTGGCCCGGCGATCTGATCTGCGCCATCGGCCGCTACGCCGAGGGCGAGGCGGAGCGCCGCGCGGGCATAATGATCGGCCCCGAGTTCGGAACGGTCGCCCGCCCCGACCTGGCCGCCGCCGCCCTCGAGGCCGCCGAGGCGGGCTGCGATATTCTGGTCTCCTGCGCCTTCGGCTACGAGGCCAACGCCGCCGGCCTCGATACCCTCGGGCGCATCCGCATCCTCAAGGCGCGCATAAACGCCGACATGCACATGGCCGGCGAGCTCAAGAACACCGGCAAGGGCAGCCTGTTCGTCGTATTCGGCGAGCCCGACATCGAGATCCGCGAGCTCGATGGCGACCGCCTGCAGGTGAAGATCGCCGGCGTCGATATCTACAAGCCCGGCACCGGCGAGATCCAGAGCGACGGCGCCGACGGCATCGCCTGCTGGTTCATCGACACCGATTACGACGCCGAGAGTTTCTTCGTCCGCCACGCCTACTTCCTGGGCGGGAACGACCCGTACAAGGCGCTGAAAACCTCCCTGAAGGCCGAGATCGACCCCGAAGCCTGGGCGGCGCTGAAAAGCGACACATCCCGCCCCTTCCCCCGCCCCGCCTCCGGCCGCATCGCCGTAAAGGTCGTCAACTGCCTCGGCGACGAAGCCATGAAAGCCTTCCGTGTATAACCCCGCCGCGCCGAAGTCTGCCTGGGTGCGCGGGCGTCTCGCCCGCACGTCTCCATCCGCGCAAACGCTGGCGAGTTGGGCCGCCCCTCCCCGCAAACGCCGCCCCGCGCGCAAACGTGCGGGCGGGGACGCCCGCGCACCCGGGAAGTGCGCCGCGCCCGGCCGCGCCGAAGGCGCGGACCGCTTGGGTGCGCGGGCGTCTCGCCCGCACGTCTCCATCCGCGCGAACGCTGGCGAGTGGGGCGCCCCTCCCCGCAAACTCCGCCCCGCGTGGAAACGTGTGGGCGGGGACGCCCGCGCCCCCAGGAAGTGCGCCGCGCCCGGCCGCGCCGAAGGCGCGGACAGCCTGGGTGCGCGGGCGTCTCGCCCGCACGTCTCCATCCGCGCGAACGCTGGCGAATTGGGGTGGCGCGCCCCTCCCCGCAAACGCCGCCCCACGCACAAACGTGCGGGCGGGGACGCCCGCGCACCCAAGCGGTCCGCGCCTCCGGCGCGGGCGGTCGGGATATGCGCGCGCCTTGTTTTCACGGACATACGGTTCTGCGGTTTTTCGACACGATGGAGGACGGAACGCTCGCCGCAATGGCGATTGCGCGCGATGGACGGCCGAGGACCTGTGAGCGCTCGCGCGTTCGGATCATGGCGCATGCGCCGCGCGCATGGCCCGCTCCTTCTCGATCATCCGATCGACCCGATCCGCGACCGCAACGATTTCGGCGGGCGCGCGGACGGTCTCGCCGGTCCGGCGCCGCAGGGCGACAAGCAGCGGCGCGAGCCGGGCCGAGATCTCGTCTTGCGCGCCGAGGGCCTTGAGGAGTTCGGACGCAGGGGCGCCGCGGGCAATCGCTTCGGTCGTGAAGACGAGAAACTCTTGCAATTCCTCATCGTCGCCGAACTTGTACATGGCCAACGCCGACCGGTAAACGTCCATGGCTGCCGCGTGTTTTTCCTGGACCAGGAAGGCTCTCATTCGCGCCCAGACCACGAATCGTCGTCCATTCGCCCGGACGTTTTCCGCCAGTCCGTCATATTTGCTTTCCGCATCGTCGCATGCGCGCAGCGCGGCATCCGCGTGCCCGATTTCGGCCTGCGCCCAAGCCTTAGCAAACAGCGCGTCGGCGACCCGCTTGCGAATGGTGGGGTTATCGATGGCGCCGAACCGTTCCACGATCTCATCGCAAACGGCAATCGCCGCCTCGGGATCGCCGGCTTTGCTTTGGGCATTTGACTTGACCGCGAGCGCGGCAGCCACCCACTCCTGAAAGATCTCTCCGCGCTCGGCGCCGAACCGCCTGTCCACTTCGTCGCCGAGCGCCGCGGCCTCCTCGTTCCGCTCGAGTGTCAGCAACACAAAGGCTTTGAGGGACAAGGCTTCGGCAACCTGCTCCCGGAGCTCCGTCGCGGCATCGGCTCCAAAGCGCGCTGCAACCTCATCGCAGGTTTCGATGGCGTCCTCGTAGCGGCCAAGCTTGCGTTCCACTATCGCCTTGTTTACAGCGGCCGCTGCCGCGGCTTCGCGGTCCTCTGGTGTATCGCCCAAGCTGGCGTACTCGACGACTTCGTCCCAAGCCCGGATGGCCTCGTCGAACCGCCCGGATCCGTACAAAGCTGGCGCCTTCGCCCATATGGCTTCGGTGGCGGCCATGCGGAAGGCTGGCTCGGTGCTGTTTCCGAAACGGCGTATAATCTCGTCGCAAACGGCGAACAACGCCTTGAGGTTCCTCATCTTGTGATATATCTTGACCTTCAGATAGAGCATCTTGGCGAGCAAGTTCCGCCGTGCCGATTGCGCCGCCGGCCCGTCGTCCGACTCCAGGCGGCGCAGAATTTCATCGCATTCACGGAGGGCTGTTCTGGCCGCTTCCGAGGCCTCGCCCCGGTTGCCGACGGGGTTCAACACCGCAGCGACCGATTCCGGCGATACCTCCGTGTCGCCAAGGGGATTTCTGCCCTCGGCGCCGTTCCAAGCGGCGAGGGCTGCTTCCCAGTTCCCGGAACGCAACAGCGCCATGATCGTCCCGATCTGTGCCACGCCGGCGATTTTCCGAAACCATGGATTGTGACCCACGCTTGAGCCGGTCATGATCGACTTCCAGGTCGTGATCGCCGCTTGAAAGTCTCCGAATTCGTATTGGGCGGCGCCCATGTAAAAAACGGCGGGTATAAGTATCCAGTGGCGGTCGGCATCGGTACCGGCGTCGTTGCCGATGCGGGCGATCGCGTCGCTCCAGGCGGCGACCGCCGCCTCGGTATCGCCGGTCGTTCGCAACGCGATGCCCATAATGAGCGACGCCTCGGCCGTGACCAATCGAAGCGCGGGCGCGTCGTCGGCGCCGTACCGCTCGATGGCATCGCGCCATGTAGCCAGTGCCGTGGCAACATCCCCGTTCAGAAATTCCGAATCGCCTTTCGTGAAATAGGCCGTTGCAGCCAGTTCCCGCAGTTCTTGCGCCGGACTGTCGGCGAAACGCTGGATCGCCTCGGTACACGTTGCGATGGAGGCCGGATAGTCGGTCAGCCTGTGAAAAGCTTGACCCTTAAGAACGATAGCCTTCGCGACCGATGGATCGACTGTGGACAGAGCGCGGTCGTCCCTCGGCGCTAGGAAGCGGTCCGCCAGCTCGACAACCCGTTCGAACTTTTCTTCATGAAACGCAGCCGCAATCCGATCGACGAGACTTTCATATCCATCGCGGGCTCCGGCCCGACGGGCGTGCGCGCCGCCGGCGATCAAATCGTTGGGGACAAGGTCGGCAAAGCCGGGGTCCTCGGCGGCGGCGAGCCGCACGCCTTCGATAACCGCGCTGTCCTTTGGGGATTCCGTCAGCAAGGCGGCGAAAACCTTTCGTTGCTCCGTCTCGGCGAACGCGGCGCGCATGAACCGGATGAGATGATGCACAACAATGGCTTCGCCGCGATCCCGACGGAGCTTGTAGTAGATGCAATAGAGGCGCTCTGCGGCGGAGTAGAGTTTTTTTCTTCCGGCGCCCTCGACGAGGACGGCGCCGCGGGCGGCGAGGCGCCCCAGCATGGTCGATACATGCCGCACGTCGAGCGCCGCGCGCTCGGCGACTTCGCCGGTTGTCGAGGGCCGCCATAGATCGATGAGCGCAAGATATACGCGGCGCTCGGTCCTGGGCATTCCCTCCAGATGGCTGCGGAAATATTCGGTATGGTCGTCGATTAGAGCTACCAGCTCCTCCATGAGATCGCGGAGGGACAGGCGGCGCGCGAAGCGGGCGATAATAACCAGAAGCCGGGGGCTCCCGCCGGTCAGAATGCGGATCGGCTCGATTTCCGTTTCTGACCTGTCGCCGCCCCCCACGGCCCGCCACAGGCGGAGGCAAGATTCGATATCCAGGGGCTTCAGGCATACGGTGCGGAACAGTTCGTAGAAGGCGTGCCGGACGTCTTCAAGGGCGTCGAAGCGGCTCGTGGCGGTGGCGACCAGCGTGAGGCGGGGCTCGGTCTGAAGCGCGTGGCGCAACCCCCATCCGAAGCGTTCGTCCACCGAGTCGGAGAGCGCCTGCAGGTTTTCCACCATGAGGACCAAATGCCGGTCGAGCAGTTCGGCCGCGCCGATAACCGCCGCTCGGGCGCGATCGGCGAGCTCGCGCTCGCGCCAGCGCGACTTGAGGTCGCCATGCGTCGCGCGGAGTTCCGCCGCGATTTCGGGGCGCGCCGCGGCGATCTCGCGCGCCAGATGGAACAGCGCCTCGAGCCAGAAATCGGCGAGGGAGAAAACCTCGTGGCTTTCCTCCATGAATTGCACCGGCAGGGCGCGCGGGGAAAGCGCCGGGTCGGTGCGCAGCTCGGCCGCGAGCCGCGCCAGCAACATGGTCTTGCCCCGGCCGCGGGGCCCGACGATCAGCACGTGCTGGCACGACGGCGAGTCGAGGTTTTCCCTCACCACCCGGCGCACCGTGCGGAATTCGGCCCGCCGGACCGCGAACTGCGCGATGATGTCTCCGTCCGACTGAAGGAGGCCGGGGTTGAACTTGCGAACCGTCGGCGGCCGCGGCCCGTTCATCGCCCGCCGCTCCCGCCGGCGCCGGGGTCGCGGTCGGCAAGGGGAACGTGGCGGCCGCGAAAACGCGCCTTCCACCAGTCTTTCAGCAGGCGGAAGGCAAAGCGGTGGCCGTCCGGGGCCCGCTGGAGATAGCCGTCATGCACGAGCACGCCGAGCGCCTGCTCGACGACCCGTTCGGGCGCCGCCTCGGCCTTCCCGATACGCAAGCGTTCGAGAATACGGCCCGCGCCCGTGGAGAAGATGCCCTGGACGGCGGCTTCCGCGAGTATTTCCATGGCGACGCCGTAGGTATCGTCGTCCAGCGCCTCGCGGAGACGGATCTCGTAGTGCATGAGGTCGCTGTGGCCCGAGGGACCGAGAAGCCCGGTACGATAAACATTCTCAACGTCGGCCTCGGTTACGCGGGCGCCGTCGCGCATATCGGAGATGTCTTGCAGACGGGCAAAGAACGACTGCACGAAATGGGGAACGCCGAGGCCGAGGGCGTCGTACACGGCGCCGGCAACGCCCTCCGCGGCGCGCAATCCGTTGCTTTCGGCGAGCCGCTGGAAACAGTCGACGCTTGTGTCGCGGCCCCAAGGCCTCGCCTCGAACGGGTACAGATAGTTAATCCGGTCGGGTATCCCAAGCCTTTCGACAAGAGGCGCGAAGCCGATGCTGCCCGACAGGACGGCGACCGGGGAGCCGCCTTCAAGCGCTTGGAACGCACTGCGCAACCAGCTCAGAAAGGCGTCCGCGCGCTGCGGGCCGTCGTCGTACCCGAGCAGACGCGACATGAAGACCGGCAGTTCGTCGATGACGAGTAGCACGGGCCGTTCGTGTTCGGCGCAGGCCTCGAACAGATCGTTGCCGAACCGGGGCCAATTTCCGGCGTCCAGACCGCCGCGGAACTTGACGCGTAAACCGGCGACGGAAAGCCTCTCGACATTGTCGCGCATCCAACGGCTCGCGCCATCGACAAGGCGCGCGCCGAGGCTGTGCAGGGGGTGCATGGCGCCCGCCAGTTCGGCGATGACGTCTTCCGCCGAAGCTGCGTGTTCGACATCTGCGAAGATCGGCGCCCAGCCCTGCGCCTCGAGCCTCTGTCCGAGCTCGCGGGCGATGCTGGTCTTGCCCACGCGCCGCTGCCCCGAGAGCAGCACGTGGTTGCCGGCGCGGATTCGCCGTTCGAGTATGCGGAGCTCGGCGTCGCGGCCGAAGAAGTCGCCGCCGACGACCCAGCGCCCCGTAGCGGATTGCATGGCCTTGCCTCCCTGCTGGCGATTCGGCCGAACAGTAGCGCGCCACCGATCCGTTGTCAACGGTTTTGTTGACCACGGGCCTGTAGAAATTCCGCGCGCCCCAAGGAACGTATTACGGGCCGGCGCCCACGGCGGCGCTCATGGTCTTGCGGCCGGGGCGCCGCACGCCGCGGTCAGCGCCTCCGGCGCAAGCGGCGGACCGGAATTGCGACCCACGCACGGCCAATTCGCGAATCGAGCCAAACGCGATCCGCAAACCGGCCCCAGGAGCCGATTTGAAATTACAAGGCTCAATTAGCGAATCGTATGTACGCTGTGTTCATTGCGGCGGTCAGGCACGCCCTTGGCGACGCGTGTGCGGCGAGTCCGATGAGGTGGAACCACCGCAGATAGCTGTCGAGATACTTTGTCGCGATGCCGCGAAAGCCGCGCAGGAAGCCCTTCAGCCGGCTGTGACGGTTGTTGACGGTCTGAATATGGAAGGCGTCGCGCACCCGCTCGCCGGCGCTCATGTTGAGCGCCTCATGACGCACGCCGAGCGCCGCGGCGCATGGCCGATACGCGCGGTTGGCATCGGACACCAGCACAATGTCGGTCTCGATGACCGGTCCAAGCGCCTTCTTGAGCGCATCGGCGCTCACCGTGGGCAGCGCCGCGCTCGCATTGCCGCCGCCGCGGTCGGCGGCCACAAGGACCGGAACCTGCTCGCGCGACAAGCCGCGTTTGGTCGCCTTGCCGCCGCGACGACGCGGCTTGCGGTCGAGTTTCCGCGCCCCCTTGCGACTGTGCAGAACGAATGTCTCGTCCGCCTCGACGATCCCCCGCAACTTCTTCGGCGTCTTCTCCACCGCCCGCAAAAACCGGTGACGCCAACGAAACGCCGTCGACACCGCAACGCCGCAGCGCGCAGCCGACGCCCGCACCGTCTCCCCCTCGGAAAGCGACGCGCCGAACGAAAGCCACCGCTCCTTGCGATGCAGACCCGACAACGGCGTGCCCGTCGCCGCGTTGAACGTGCGCCCGCAGCCCTTGCATCGGTAGCGCCGCAAACCCCGCGCACGGCCTATGGACACCGCCCCCGTGGCCCGGCAGCGCGGACAGCGCCGCTCTTCGTCCACGCCAAGCTCGACGGCCGCCACAGACGCAGACGACGCCGAACGCCCAGACAGCACAGCCAACGCCTCGCGACGCTGCGCAGCGCCAAGAGCGTCCACACGCGCAAGCCAATCCCGAAATTCACTGCTCTGCATGACAAGCACCTCCACATGACCCGAAAGCATCATACCATGCGTACATACGATTCGCTAATTGAGCCAATTACAATGGTATCATGCGCTCGCGTCGACGGGCGTATCCAACCTCACGGGCCGGCACAGGTTCTTCAGCAAGTTGGCTTTCTCCTTTCTGTCCTCGCGACGCTCCGGCCAGCCGGTTATACCATTACAATTTCAAGTTGACTCATGGGGTTGATTTTGTGGGTTGCGTTTTGTTTTTGGCGCTATATGGTGTTTCTGGTTATCGACACGATGGAGGGTGTGATGCCTGCTGCTTTGGCGATGTAAGCGTCCGGTTATCCCGCTTGGCGATTGTTGAGTATGTTTATGGGTTTCGGTATTTCGGGGGTCGTTTTGTTTGACGGTCGGCTTTGTATGGGGATATTGTTTCGATGCCTGCGCGGTTATCGATGCGGCTTGACGACGTCGGTTGACGGTGGCCGGTTCGAACGCGGCGGCTTGCGGTCGCGGTATAGCATTAGATGGGTATCGGGCGGAGTTTTTTTCTATATTTCCTCTTTTACGCTTGCCTTGTGGTGTTGGGGGCGGCATTGTTCGTTCATGTTTGACCGCGCCGCGCCTCTCCCCGACGATCCCGCCCGCCTGAAGGACATGGTGGCGTCCTTGGCGGCCGAGTTGCAGGCCCGCGCGGAAGCGCTGCGGTCGCGCGCGGAGGCGTTGAAGGCGCGCGATATCCTGATTGAGAAGTTGCGTCATGAGTTGGCGGGGATGCGCCGGCATCGTTTCGGGGCGCGCTCGGAAGCCCTGGCGCAGTTGCAACTGGCGCTGGAGAACGAGGAGATCGCCCGCGCCGCAAGCCCGCCCCCGCAACCCGAACCCGCCGCCGCACGCGCGCCGCGGCGCAAGCGCCGCCCCTTGCCGGGCCGTCTGCCGCGCCGCGAGACGGTGCTGGAACCCGGCAGCGCCTGCGGGGCCTGCGGCGGCGCGCTCAAGACCGTCGGCGCGGATGTCACCGAGGAACTGGAGTACATACCCGGTCGTTTCGTAGTCAACCGCATCGTGAGACCGCGCACGATCTGCCGCGCCTGTGCATGCTTTTGCCAGGCGCCGCTGCCGCCGCGCCCCATCGAGCGCGGACGCCCCGGACGCGGCCTGCTTGCCCATGTGCCGGTGAGCAAATATGCCGACCATCTCCCCCTCTACCGCCAAGCGCAAATGTTCGCCCGCGACGGCATCGACCTCGACCGCTCGACACTGGCCGAATGGGTCGGCAAGAGCGCCGCCTTGCCGGGGCCGGTCGCCAACGGGATCGGCAACCATGTGCGCGCCGGCGGCGCCATCTTCGCCGACGATACCACGGTGCGCCTGCAAACCCCGCGCGGCGCAGGCGCCAGGGGCAAGACCCGCATGGCGCGGCTATGGGTCTATGCCCGCGACGAACGACCGTGGCGCGGAACCGCGCCGCCGGCCGCCTGCTACCGCTTCAGCGCCAACCGCAAGGGCGAGAACCCGCGCCGCTGCCTCGCCGGCTTCAAGGGCTGGATGCACGCCGACGGCTATGCCGGGTTCGCGGAACTCTACCGCACAGGCCGCATCCGCGAAGCCCCCTGCATGGCCCATGTCCGGCGCAAGTTCGTCGACCTCGCGCGCAATCGGGGCGCGCCGGTCGCCAGGGAAGCCGTCGAGCGCATCGCCGCCTTGTACGCCGTCGAGGCCGAAGCCCGCGGGCAGACGCCCGAAGAGCGCGCCCGTATCCGCCAGGCCAAGGCCAGGCCCCTCTTCGACGACCTCGAAACATGGCTCGCCCGACAGAGCCCGAACATACCCGCCAGAACGCCGCTGGCCGGCGCCATCCGCTACGCCCGCGCCCGACTGGCCCGCCTGCGCCCATGGCCCGACAACGGAACGCTCGAACTCGACAACAATACTGCCGAACACGCCATCCGCGGCATCGCCCTCGGACGCAAGAACCGGTTGTTCGCAGGCTCCGAAGCCGGCGGCGCAACCGCCGCAACCGCATACACGCTCATCGAAACCGCAAAACTAAACGGCATCGACCCGCGCGCATGGATCGCAGACACACTCAACCGTATCCAGGACTACAAAACAAACCGAATCCACGAACTCATGCCATGGAACTGGAAACACAAAACCCCCACCGTAAAAACCCAATAGCCCCATAACCGGACGCTTATACCAACGGCTGTCGATATTGACTCGTCTTAACTGCGGAAAAACGACCTTGATCGGCGTGAAAATGCGGGCGCATAAGGGTCGATATCAACAGCCGTTGGTATTACCTCGTACCGAGGGTTTGCGCCCGCGCTTGCCGTGCAAATAAACGTACCCCCCCCCCCGCGCCGGGGAGCGCGGCGTGAGCGCGCGGGCGTTTGCGGCGGGGCTGCTTCTCGCGCTCGCCTTGTGGGCCGGGGAGGCGGCGGCGCAGACCGTGTGCCGCGGCGGCGCGCACACCGGCGGCGGGATCATCGTCTGCGTCGAAGGCGCCGGCAGCAACAACAACGTCCTCGTCAACCCGGGTAGCGTCAACATTACCGGTTACACCGACAACGACCGGGGCATCAGGGTCGATCACGACGGTTCCGGCAACGCCGAGATTCGCATGACGGCCGGCAGAGTCGTAACCTTGGGGAGGCAGGCGGACGGCATGCGGATCCAGCGCCGCGGGACCGGAGGCTCGATCATCCGCATGAGCGGCGGCTCCGTCGAGACGAGGGGGGCGCTCTCCCGTCTCCTTTATATCAACCGCCTCGCCGGGGCGGGCGACATCGGCATCTACATGACCGGCGGCTCCCTCTCGAGCCAGGGGCAAAGCGGCGGCGGCTTGACGGCTTCCATCGGCCTCGCCGCCGGCACCTCGGGGAACATAACCGTCGGCTCAATTAGCGAATCGTATGTACGCATGGTATGATGCTTTCGGGTCATGTGGAGGTGCTTGTCATGCAGAGCAGTGAATTTCGGGATTGGCTTGCGCGTGTGGACGCTCTTGGCGCTGCGCAGCGTCGCGAGGCGTTGGCTGTGCTGTCTGGGCGTTCGGCGTCGTCTGCGTCTGTGGCGGCCGTCGAGCTTGGCGTGGACGAAGAGCGGCGCTGTCCGCGCTGCCGGGCCACGGGGGCGGTGTCCATAGGCCGTGCGCGGGGTTTGCGGCGCTACCGATGCAAGGGCTGCGGGCGCACGTTCAACGCGGCGACGGGCACGCCGTTGTCGGGTCTGCATCGCAAGGAGCGGTGGCTTTCGTTCGGCGCGTCGCTTTCCGAGGGGGAGACGGTGCGGGCGTCGGCTGCGCGCTGCGGCGTTGCGGTGTCGACGGCGTTTCGTTGGCGTCACCGGTTTTTGCGGGCGGTGGAGAAGACGCCGAAGAAGTTGCGGGGGATCGTCGAGGCGGACGAGACATTCGTTCTGCACAGTCGCAAGGGGGCGCGGAAACTCGACCGCAAGCCGCGTCGTCGCGGCGGCAAGGCGACCAAACGCGGCTTGTCGCGCGAGCAGGTTCCGGTCCTTGTGGCCGCCGACCGCGGCGGCGGCAATGCGAGCGCGGCGCTGCCCACGGTGAGCGCCGATGCGCTCAAGAAGGCGCTTGGACCGGTCATCGAGACCGACATTGTGCTGGTGTCCGATGCCAACCGCGCGTATCGGCCATGCGCCGCGGCGCTCGGCGTGCGTCATGAGGCGCTCAACATGAGCGCCGGCGAGCGGGTGCGCGACGCCTTCCATATTCAGACCGTCAACAACCGTCACAGCCGGCTGAAGGGCTTCCTGCGCGGCTTTCGCGGCATCGCGACAAAGTATCTCGACAGCTATCTGCGGTGGTTCCACCTCATCGGACTCGCCGCACACGCGTCGCCAAGGGCGTGCCTGACCGCCGCAATGAACACAGCGTACATACGATTCGCTAATTGAGCCTAACCGTCAGCATGAGCGGCGGCTCCATCGCGACGAAAGGGGCGAGCGCCATCGCCGTCGGCGGCTCCCACGGCGGGACGGGCAACGTAACCGTCAGCGTGAGCGGCGGCTCCATTGCGACGAAAGGAGACTCCGCCGCGGGCGTCGCCGGCACGCGGAGCTCCCCCACCGCGACGGGCGCCGTTGCCGTCACCCTCTCGGGCAGCGACACCGTCGTCAAGACCGAGGGCCACAGCGCCCACGGCGTCTCCGGCGCCGAGAACGGGCGGGGCAACATCACGGTTACCATGGCCGGCGGCCTGATCGAGACGACGGGGCCGGGAGCCATGGGTCTCAGGGGCTGGTCCGGATATCGGGGGGCGGGCGCCACGAATGTGGCCGTCGTCCTAGAAGGCGGCGCGATCCGCACGCGGGGCGGGAGCTATGTCAATGTCATCCATTCCCACGGGATTTACGCCGATCGCAGCCGGGGGAGCGGCTCCGCCTCCGTGCGCATGACGGGGGGCTCGGTCGAGACGGCGGGCGACAACGCCAACGGGCTGCATGTTTACAAGTCGGGGTCGCCCGGAAAGGGCGCCGTCGAGATGACGGGCGGCGCCGTATCCGCGGAAGGCCTGAACGCGCGGGGTCTCTGGGTACGCCACGACGGCCTCGGCTCCATCGAGATGACGACGGGCGCGGCGGCGGAGGTTGCGGCGCCGTTCGCCATCGGCATGGAGGGGCGGCTTACGAACGACGACAGCGCCGCGGGGCGCATCCTTGTGACGCATGCGGGCGCGGTCGAGGCGCCGGACGCCGGCGTTGTCGCCTGGGTGCGGCGGTCGAGCGGCCACACGATGGGCGCGGGCGCCACGACGGCGGACGACGCGGCGCGGACCATGCCGATGATCCACGTTACGTCGAGCGGAACGGTCACGGTGGGCGCGCCGGTGAGGGAGGCTTTCATCCGGGGCCGGATCGCGGGCGCCGACGAGACGCTGTCGGCGGCGGAACAGGCGGTCCTCGACGCGATAACGGATAACGATTCGAGCGCGCTGACGACGGCGCTGGCGGCGCTCCCCGCGGATGATTACGACGCCGCGTGGAAGGCGGCAGCGGAGGATCTCCGGCGCAAGCGCGCCGCGGCGACCGCCGCGCCGACCGGCGACGGCCCGCTGGCGCACGCGGCGGCGGAGGAAATACTGGGCATGTCGCGCGCCGGCGTCCGCGCCATGGCGCTGTCCCACACGGTGATCGCCGATCATGTCCACGCCGGCGACGCGCTTTCGACCGCGGAGCGCGCGGCGCTGACAGCCGTGTTGTCGGGCGACAGCAGCGGACTGACGACGGCACTGACCGCCCTTCCCGACGCCGACTACGACGCCGATTGGAAGAACGCGGTCCGGCAACACGCGCTGACCTACAACGCCGGCGACATCCATGTGGACGTGACCGGCGGCGCCATCGACGCCGAGGGGAACGGCGTGGAGGCGCTTTACGTCGTTCCGCACGACAGCAACGGCGCCATCGCGGTGACGGTTGCGGCGGGCGCGCGGGTTACCGGCGGTGCGAAGGGCATCTACGTCCGCGGCGCGGGCGTCACAAGCGGCGTGCGCAACCAGGCCGTGACGGTACACGGGGCCGCGATGGGCGGAACCGGCGCGGGCGTGCACCTGTTCGGCGGCGGCGCGGTGACCGTGGGCGCGGGCGGCGAAGTGGGCGCGGCGTCGGGCGTCGCCATCCTCGGCGACGGCGGCGGCGCTCTGACGGCCGCCGTTTCGGGGCGGGTCACGGGCGACATCCGCGTGGACGGCGGCGGCTCGTTGACGGCGAACGTCATGGACGGCGGCGTCGTAACGGGGACGATACGCGACCCGCAGGCGTCGTTCACGGTCGCGAGCGGGGCGCGCATCGGGCGCATTCTTTACGCCAGCGGCGGGACGGTAACGGTCGCCGGCGGCGGGAAACTGACCGGCGTCGATGGCACAGCCGCCGAGAGCACGATGGGCGCGCTGACGGTCACGGTCCAGGACGAAGGCCGCGTCGAGGGCGACATCGAGTCGGGCGGGACGCTGATGGCGACCGTCGAGGCCGGCGGCGCGGTGACGGGCACGATACGCAACCCCGCGGCGATGACCGTGGGCGGCAGCGTCGGGCGCATTCTCTACGCCGACGGCGGAACGGTGACGGTCGCCGGCGGCGGCGCCGTCACGGGCGTCGATAACGATGGAACGACCGAGGCGATTCGCGCCGACGCGGGCGATCTCGACGTCACGGTGGCGGCCAACGGCGCGGTCACGGGCCTCGTCGAGGGCCGCGGCGCCGGCGATCTCGAGGTCGACGTCGCCGGTGCGGTAACAGGCGATATCGCCGAACGCGGCGCGGGCGATCTGGACGTCACGGTCGCCGGAACGGTGACGGGCGGCGTTGTCGGCGAAGGCGCCGGCGAACACACGGTTACGGTGGCGTCCTCGGGCGCCGTTGCCGGAACGGTCCGCCTGCCCGCGGGCGCGGCGCTGACGGTCTCGGGCGACGTCGGGCGCGTCCACTACGACAACGGAGGCGCGGTAACGGTCAACGCCAGCGGCGAGATCAAGGGCCTCGATATCGATGGAACGAAGGAGGCGATCCGCGGCGACGCGGGCAATTTGGCGGTGACCGTCCACGGCACGGTCGCGGGCAATATCGAAGCGCGCGGCGATGGCGACCTGACGGTTACGGTGTCGGAGACCGGCACGATTAACGGGGAGATATTCGGTCGCGGCGGCGGTGTGCATACCATCGAGATCGCGGAGAAGGCGCGGGTGTTGGGGACGGTGCATAACCCGAAGAGCGGGACGACGATCCGCGGCGCTGCGGGGCGCGTTCTGTTCGACAACGGCGGCGCGTTGACGGTTGCGGCGACGGGCCGCATCGCCGGCGTCGGCGGCGAGGCGATCCGCGCCGACGCGGGGGACCTGACGGTGTCGGTCGCGTCCGGCGGGGCGGTCGCGGGCCGCATCGAGGGCCGCGGGGCGGGCGCCATGACCGTGAATGTGGGCGGCGCGGTGACGGGCGCCATCCACGGCAAGGGCGCCGGCAAGCACGAGGTTACGGTCGCGTCCGGCGGCATGGTGACGGGCGATATCGTCGATCTGGAGGCCGGCGACCTGGTCGCGTCGGTTGCGGGCCGCATGACGGGCGGCATCGAGGAGCGCGGCGCGGGCGATTTGACCGCGACGGTTGCGGGCCGCGTTACGGGCGATATCGAGGAGCGCGGCGCGGGAGATTTGACGGCGACGGTGACAGGGACGGTTACCGGCGGCATTCGCGGCATGGGCGCGGGTTCGCACACGGTTGCGGTGATGGCCGGCGGCGCGGTGACGGGGACCGTGCATCTTCCGACAAGCGCGATGACGATTGCGGGCCGCGTGGGGCGGGTGCTTTACGACAATGGCGGCTCGGTGACGGTCGCGGCGTCGGGGAGCATTGCCGGCGTCGAGACGGAAGGCGGCGGTCGCGAGGCGATCCGCGGCGCGGCGGGCGATCTGACGGTGGATGTGGCGGCGCGGGCGACCGTGACCGGCGACATTCGCGGCGAGGGCGATGGCGACCTGAAAGTAGATGTGAGCGGCAAGGTCGAGGGCCGGATATTCGGCCTCGGCGGCGGCGAGCACGACGTTCACGTGAAATCCGGCGGCTCGGTGGAGGGCCTCATCCACCTCGCGGCCAGCGCGGTGACGGTCGATGGCGCCGCCCGGAGCGTGCTGTTCGATAGCGGCGGCACGGTCGCGGTAAACGCCGGGGGGCGGCTATCGAACCTCGCCGGGCGTCCGGCGGTGCGCAGCGCGTCCGGCGACCTGACGGTGACGGTGAACGGCAATGTCGTGGGCAATATCGAGGACCTGGGTCCCGGGGCGCTGACGGTTGCGGTCGCGAACGCGCTGACGGGCGACGTCATCGGCGGCGGCGGCGGCGCGCATCGGCTGACGGTGGCGTCCGACGCGGATTTCCGGGGGAATGTCCGGGGCGTCGAGTTCATCGCCGTGGCCGGGGACGCGGAAGGCATGTTGCATGTTCCCGCGGGCGGCAAGGTCGAGGTTGCCGCCGGCGGCGCGCTTGTGGGCGCGGAAGACGCGCAGGGCCGCCGCATCGCGGTCCTGGCCGAAACCGGCGCGCTGAGCATGACGGTCGATGGCATGGTGGAAGGCGCCGTGGAGGCGCGCGACGCCGGCGCAGCCTCGACCGTGACGGTCGGGGCCGGCGGCGAAATCGACGGCAGGGTCGCGCTGGCGGGCGCCGGCAGCGCGGTCGAGGTGAACAGCGCGGTGGAAAGCGTCGACGTGCCCCGCGGCGCGGTGACGGTGGGCGCCAACGGACGCATCGAGGATCGCAACATTGTCGCCGAGAGGGTGACGATAACGGCCGCCGCGGGCGAATCGGACGAGGAGGCCGCGCAGCGCATCGGCGGCGGGCGCATCGACAGCAGCGGCGGCGCCGTCGTCCTCAAGCGCGAGGGCCGCGCCGACATGGAGCTCAGGATAACCGCCGACGGCCGCATCGAGGTCGGTCCGGCGCCGCGCCACCGCGTGTACGAAGCTCTGCCTTCGGTGCTGCTGGCGCTGAACGCGCTCCCCGCCCACGGCGACCGTTTCGCCGCGGCGGGCGCGCCGCGCGGCGCGTTCGCGCGCCTCGACGCCGCCGGCGGCGACCGCCATCCGGCCTCCTCGACAGCGCAGGCGCATCACGACTACCGCCGCTTCGGTTTCGAGGCGGGGATCGAGGGCGCGGCGGGCGAGCGCGGCGTGTTCGCGATCTCCGTCCATCATGTGCGCGGCCGCGCCGATGTGGACACCGACGCGGACACCGAGGCGGGCGGCGGCCGTGTCGAGATAACCGGCACGGGCGCGCGCATATCGGGCGCATGGCTGCCCGCGGAGAACGTCTATGTGAGCGGCCAGGCGTCGGCGACGCTTTACGAGACCGACCTCGATTCGGACGCGGCGCTCGAGGGCGCCCTTGCGCGGGACTTGTCGGGCCGCGGCTACGCCGCCGGCGTGGAGATCGGGCGGCGCCTGGAGCTGGGCCGCGTGACGCTGACCCCGCGCGCGGGCGCCGATTGGTCGATGGTGGAGATGTCGTCGTTCACGGATTCGGCGAACGAGCGCGTGTCGCTTGACGCGGGCCGGCGCATTACCGCCCGCGCCGGCGTGCGCGCCGAGTCCGCCGCCCTCCCCGGCGGCGCCGGCGCCATGTTCGCAACGCTGGACCTCGAGCGCGAACTGTCCGGCGCAATGGAAACCACCGCGGCGGACAGGCCGCCCTTCAAGGCCGAAGCGGAAGCGACATGGGCCCGCCTCGGCCTGGGCGCCGCCCACGAATGGGCCGACGGCCGCATAGCCCTCCGCGCCAACGCCAACTACGCCGCCGCCCGCAACGGCAACCGCGACTTCAGCGGCAGCGCAAGCCTGACCGTGCGCTTCTGATCGCGGGCGCACTTCCTGGGTGCGCGGGCGTCCCGCCCGCACGTTGCCGCAGGGCGCGGCGGTTGCGCCCTTCCCGCGGGCGGGCGTGGCGATTGCAACATGCGGGCGAGACGTGCCGGCGCCCCGCAAGCGGCGGCCCCGATTCGACGATCCGCGACCCGTTGCCGCGGGAAGATCGCGACGGCGCCTATTCGCAGACGACGCCATCTCCGTCGCTGTCTCTCATGTAGGGATAGGCCGGGTGTTCGCGGGTTACGGGCGCGATGCCGTGGCTCCGCGCTTCGCCGCATGTAATCCGCCCGTTGCCGTCGTCGTCCCACAAAGCGAGCGGGTCGACGTCTTCCGAAGCGGGCGCGGCGTCTTCCGGCGGCGGCAGAACCCCCGGCACGGTCGCGCCGTCGTTCTGCGCCCACAGCCGGGACGGGTCGCTGTCGGCGCCCGGCCCCGGGCAGCAATGCCCGGGCCCGGTCTCAAGCGCAGGCGATGGCGCGGCGGCGGCGGGGAGCGCGCCGGCTGCGAAGCCCAGCGCCGCGATGGCAACGGCGGCGCGCAAGCGACTACGCATGGGATATCCTCCGTTTATCGGCTTGCCCGCGACCATACGCATACGCGCGCGGTCCGTCAAGCGCGGCGACGGACGGCGGCGCCGGACATATGCGGGCGCGCAATGCCCCTTCTACACGGTGAAGACGGTGGAGCCGGTGGTCTTGCGGCCCTCCAGGTCGCGATGCGCGGCCACCGCGTCGCCGAGGGGGTAGCGCGCGTTAATCTCGATCTTCACCTTGCCGGACGCAACCATGTCGAAAAGCGCGCCGGCGCTGGCGACCAGTTCGGGGCGCGAGGCGTTGTATGCCATCAGCGACGGGCGCGTGAGATAGAGCGAACCCTTGGCCGCCAGAAGGCCGGGGTCGAAGGGCTCCACCGGACCCGAGGACTGCCCGAACGCCGCCAGAAGGCCGCGCGGCGCAAGGCAATCCAGCGAGTCCGTGAACGTGGTCCGGCCCACGGAATCGTACACGACCGGGACGCCCTTGCCGCCGGTGATCTCTTTTACGCGCTCGACGAAGTTCTCGCGCGTATAGACGACCGGGCGATCGCATCCGTGGGCGCGGGCGAGATCGGCTTTCTCGTCGCTGCCGACGGTTCCGATCACGGTGGCGCCGATGGCTTTCGCCCACTGGCATGCGATAAGCCCGACGCCGCCGGCGGCGGCGTGGAAGAGGATCGTGTCGCCGGGCTTCACGGCGTATGTGCGGCGCAGGAGATATTCGACCGTCATGCCCTTCAGCATCATCGCGGCGGCCGTTTCGTCGCCGATCGAATCGGGGATCTTGACGACATTGGCGGCCGTCATGAGGCGCGCCTCGGCATAGGCGCCCATCGGCGGCGCGGCGTAGGCGACGCGGTCGCCCGGCGCGAGGTCCGCCACGCCGTCGCCGACGGCCTCCACCGTTCCGGCGCCTTCCAGCCCCGGCGTGAAGGGGCGCTCGCCGATGGGATACAGGCCGGTGCGGTGATAGGTGTCGATGTAGTTCAGGCCGACGGCGCCGTGGCGGATGCGGATTTGGC
Source organism: Alphaproteobacteria bacterium (assembly GCA_965201115.1). GTDB lineage: Bacteria > Pseudomonadota > Alphaproteobacteria > UBA7887 > UBA7887 > JANQOH01. Next base: position 1,524,296 of record OZ241745.1, on the reverse strand, counting down.
CGGCGCCGGGCGCGCCGACTTCGACCTCCTCCCATCGCATGACCTCGGGGCCGCCGGTCTCGTAGGCGCGGATCGCGTGGCATTTCATGTGCTTGCTCCTGTGGCGGGGTCGGTTGGACACGGGCGGCGCGCGGCTTGCCCGGATTCGAACGCGAGCAGGCGGCGCTTGGTTTCGAGGCCGCCGCCACCGCTCCAGCCGCCGAGGCGGCCTCCGGCGGACACGACGCGGTGGCAGGGAACGACAATGGGTATCGGGTTGGCGCCGCAGGCGCCGCCGACGGCGCGCGCGACGCTGTGCGCCGCCGCGGCGATCTCGCCGTATGTGCGGGTTTCGCCATAGGGGATTGCGGCCAGCGCGCGCCACACGCGGCGCTGGAACTCGGTCCCGCCGGGCGCAAGCGGCAGCGAGAACCGGTCGATCGCGCCGGCGAACCACGCCTCGAGCTGCGCCCGCGCTTCCGCCAGCACGCCGTCGCGGGCGCGGCCCTCCGCCGCCGGCGCGGGGCCGTCGCACCAAGAAATGTGGGTTATGGCGTCGTTCCGGGCGGCGACGCGGAGCGCGCCGACGGGCGTCCCGACGATGATCGCGCGCGTATCGCCGCTCATGCCGCGGGCCTTCGCAACAGGCGCTCGAGAGCTTCCGGGTCGGTCGCCGGCGGCGAGCAGGTCCGGCCGCGGCACACATAAGCGGCGGCGCGGCCGCCGACGGCGGTCTTGCCCGCCGCGGGATGGCCCTCGGGCAGGCGCGCCCCGCCGTCGATTACGGTAAGCACGCGCCCGGGCAGGCTGGCGGCGTGAACGCGCCCGGCGAGCGCCGCGGCGTCCGAACCGTCCGCCGCGCCCACGACGACGATTTCCAGCGGCTCGAGAAGCCGCTCGACGCCGTTCAGGAACGTACAGGCGGCGGCGGGATAGGTCTTCGACTGTGCGGTAAACGCGTTCATCGTCTCGTCGGCGCGGCGGCGATACGCGTCGTCGCCGGTAATCGCCGCCAGTTCGGCCAGCACGCCGAGCATGACGCCGTTGCCGCAGGGGACGGCGCCGTCCTGCGCGGTCTTCGGGCGCACGATGAGGTCGGCGCAATCGGCGCCGGACTGGAAATAGCCGCCGCCCTCCGGGTCGTGGAAATGCGCGTCCAGGACGGCGGTCCACGCCCGCGCGCGATCGAGAAGACGCGGCTCGCGCCCGGTTTCGTAGAGCGCGAGCGCGGCGCGGGACATGTTGGCGTAATCCTCGAGCATGCCGGCGTGGCGCGCGCGGCCGAGCCGCCAGCTGTGGCGAAGCCGGTCGCCGTCGCTCATGGTTCGGACCACGGCGTCGAAAGCGCGGAGCGCGGCGGCGCGCCATGCGGGCTCGCGGAACGCCGCCGCCGCGCGCGCCAGCGCGGCGATGACGAGACCGTTCCAGTCCGCCAGCGCCTTGTCGTCGCGCGCGGGGCGCGGGCGCGCGTCGCGATGCGCCTTCATGCGCCGCCGCAGGCCGGCGAGGCGCGCCTCCTCCGCTTCGGAAGCGAGCGCGGGAACGCGCAAGCGGTTCAGGACGTTGCGGCCCTCCCAATTGCCGCCCGCCGAGACGTCGTATGCGGCCTTGAACAGCCGCGACCCGGCGCCCAGCACGGCATCCGCTTCGTCCTCGGTCCAGACGTAGAAGCGGCCCTCCGCGCCTTCGGTGTCGGCGTCGAGCGAGGCGGCGAACGCGCCGGTTTCCACGGTCATTTCCCGCAGGAGCCATTCCACGGTCTCGCGCACGCGAACCTGCAACAGCGGCGACCCGGTCCCCTGCCAGACCAGCGTCAGAAGTTCGACGAGCTGCGCGTTGTCGTAGAGCATCTTCTCGAAATGCGGGACAAGCCAAAGCGAATCGGTGGAATAGCGCGCGAACCCGCCGCCCAGATGATCGTACATGCCGCCCTGGCACATGCGCTCGCAGGTTACGGTCACGGCTCGCGCGAACTCCGCCTTGCCGGTGCGGAGCCAGGCGCGCCACAACGCTTCGAACAGCGCGGTCTGCGGGAATTTCGGCGCGCCGCGCAAACCGCCGAGCTCGCGGTCCATCGCGCCGAGCAGCGCGCCGGCGGCGTCGTCGAGCTCCTTGCGCCCGATATCCGCCGCGCCCGGCGTCCGCGACAATCGCTCCAGACCATCGCGAATCGCCTTCGCGCTCCGCCGAACATCGCGCGCCTGCTTGCGATAATGAGCGTGAACGGTCTCCAGAACATGCATGAAGCCGGGCCGCCCGTAGCGGGCCTCGGGCGGGAAATATGTCCCGCCCCAGAACGGCTCGCCGGCGGGCGTGAGGAACATGGTCAGCGGCCAGCCGCCGTGTTCGCCGAGCAGCGCCAGCGCGTGCTGGTAGATCGCGTCGAGATCCGGGCGCTCCTCGCGATCGACCTTGACGTTGACGAAGAGCGCGTTCATGCGCGCCGCGACCTCGGCGTTTTCGAAACTCTCATGCGCCATTACATGGCACCAATGGCACGCGGCATAGCCGACCGAAAGCAGTATCGGGCGGTCGGCCTCGCGCGCGCGGGCCAGCGCCTCCGCGCCCCACGGCATCCACGCCACGGGGTTGTCCTTGTGCTGAAGGAGATAGGGGCTGGTCTCGCGCGCCAGCAGGTTTTCCGCCATCGGGCCTCCCGTCGGCCGCGGCGGCGAACCGCCCGCCGGTTTGCGCGGCCCGCGTTTCGGGCTACAATGCGCGCCTATCTTACAGTCGACCGACCGTGCGAGGGAAGCCGTGGCCGCCGATAACGATTTCGCGCCGTACTACCGCATGCATGTCTTCTGCTGCACCAATGTACGCGACGCGAGCGATCCGCGCGGCTGCTGCGACGCGCGCGGCGGAACCGTGCTGCGCAACTACATGAAGGCCAAGGCCAAAAAGATGGGTCTCGAAGGCGTGCGCATCAACGCCTCCGGCTGCCTCGACCGCTGCGAACTCGGCCCCACCGTGGTCGTGTACCCGGACGGCGTGTGGTACCGCTGCGCAACGCGCGAAGACGTCGATGCGGTGCTCGAAAGCCACGTGGCGGGCGGGAAGCCGGTCGAGCGGCTGAGGCTGCGCCGCGGCGATTGAGCGCGGGCGACACGATCTTCGCGCTGTCGTCGGGCGCCGGACCGGCGGGCGTCGCGGTTATCCGCATATCCGGCGCCGAAGCGGGCGCGGCGCTGCGGGCGCTCGCGGGGCGCCTGCCGCCGCCGCGCCGCGCCGCGCTCGCCGTGCTGCGGGGCGCCGACGGAGAGACGCTGGACCGCGCGCTCGTATTGCGGTTTCCCGGCCCGGCAAGCTTCACCGGCGAGGATGTAGCGGAGTTGCACTGCCACGGCGGGCGCGCCGTGGTCGATGGCGTGCTCGGCGCGCTCGGCCGCCTGCCCGGCCTGCGTATGGCGGAGCCGGGGGAGTTTTCGCGCCGCGCCTTCGTCAACGGCAAGCTCGACCTGACGGCGGCCGAGGGGCTGGCCGATCTCGTCGCGGCGCAAACCGCGGCGCAAGCGCGCCAGGCGCTGCGGCAGCTCGACGGCGCGCTCGGCGCGCTCTACGACGGCTGGCGCGAGACGCTGGTGCAGGCGCTCGCATTGGTGGAGACGTCGCTCGATTTCGCCGACGAAGACCTGCCCGGCGGCCTGATGGACGGCGCGCGCGGGGACGCCGCCGAAGTGGCGCGCGCCATCGCCGCGCACCTCGCCGACGGCGCGCGGGGCGAACGCTTGCGCGCCGGCGCCGAAGTGGCGGTCGTCGGGCCGCCCAACGCCGGCAAGTCCAGCCTCGTCAATCGGCTGGCGCGGCGCGACGCGGCGATCGTGAGCGCCGCGCCGGGAACGACGCGCGATACGATCGAGGTCGCGCTCGACCTGGGCGGCGCGCCGGTCACGGTTGTGGATACGGCGGGCCTGCGCGCGGCGGACGACGCGGTGGAGCGGGAGGGCGTGCGCCGCGCCGAACGCCGCGCCCGCGCCGCCGACCGCGTCCTCGCCGTGTTCGACGCCGCCGAGTGGCCCGGCGCGGGCGCTGCGGAACGAGCCGCGGACATTGTCGGCCTGGGCGCGGAAAGCTTTGTTGTGCTGAACAAATGCGACCTTCTGCCGCCGCGCGCGGCAGCGGCGCTTCCCGATTGCGTCGGGGGGCGGCCGGCGCTCGCCGTATCGTGCCTGACCGGCGCCGGTTTCGACCGGTTGGAGCGCGTTCTCGCCGCCGATCTTGGCGCCGCGGCGCCCGGCGGCGCCCCGCCGCTCACCCGCGCCCGCCACCGCAACGCGCTGGAACAATGCGCCTTTGCGCTCGCCCGCTTCGCCGAAGCGCGCGCGCCGGAGCTTGCCGCCGAAGACCTCCGCGCCGCCGCCCGCGCCTTGGGCCGCATCATGGGCCGCGTCGACGTCGAAGACGTGCTCGACGCTATCTTCGCCGGCTTCTGCATCGGCAAGTAGCGGTGTTTCATGTGAAACAATTACGACGGGCCAGCGTCGGATCGGCGCATTATCGGCGTTGATTCGCGGCCCGCGGGGCGTATACTCGAATACTTGACACTCATGGCGCCGCGCCGCCGCGCGCTAATGGCGGAGGCGGCGCATAGTCGATCGATATTCGCGGAGGGATATCCCGGTGTTGACTCGCAGGCGGTGGTTGTTATATGCGCTGTTGGACTCGCCCGACGACGCAATGACGCCGGTACAAATACAGAAAACCATGTTTCTCTTCGGCCAGGAGGCGAGGGACGAGCTCGGGGGCGAATTCTATTCGTTCACGCCTTACGCCTACGGTCCGTTCGATTCGACGATATACCGCGATCTCGAGTATCTGGAAGATCGAGAGTTCGTTCGCCGGGAGTGGCCCCGGCGCCGGCGCGTGCGCCGTTACTTTATTACCCGGCCCGGTCGGGAAAAGGCCCGTGAACTGCAAGAACGCGAAGATAGCGGTCTTCGCGACTATTTGACTCGGTTGGTCCATTGGGTTAAGGAGCGATCCTTTTCCGATCTGATCCGCAGCGTTTATGCGGCGTATCCCGATTATGCCGTGAATAGCGTATTCAGAAAGCCATGACGATTCTCGTCGGCGTACTGGCTCGCGATGGCGCCGTAATTGGAGCTGACCGACAGGTTACCGATGGGAGCGTGGGCGTTCCGACCGCGAAAATCGCCACGGTGGGACGCGATGTCGCGGTAGCGACAAGCGGATCCGTCGCCCACGCGCAAAAGATCGGAAATCTGGTTGCCCGGCATCGTGAAGAATGGAAATCGATTCCGTACCGGGACGCCGTGCCTGCAATCGAACAAGCCGTCAGAAATCTGATTCTTCCCGATATCGATTTCGCGACCAAGGCGAGGCATGCGATCGACGGCGCGGAGAATACTCTGTATAATTCCTCGTTGGCAGGTATTCCCTTTGCCGACGGAATGCGGTTGTGCAGCATCGATTGGAACGGTTCCATGTACTGCCTGACCGAAGACCTTCCGTACATTGCGATCGGCTCAGGGAAAGGTAACGCAGATCCTTTTCTACGATTTATTTGGGACGTGCTCTGGCCCGAACGCGGACAACTTCCGGAATTGCTGGAGGCTGTCTTTGCCGCGTACTGGACGATCCATCTGAATATCGATCAACGCTCGGAAGGAGTCGGGTACGGTATCGACATATGTACCGTTACGCCTGCCGGCAACGGAAATTGGAGAGTCCATGAACTTGAAGAACAGGATCTCGATATCCACGATGAACTTATTGTAACTTTCAAGGATGCAATGCGCGCTTGTCGAGATGAAATATTCGGAAGCGACGGAGCGCGCCCGAGCGCGCCGCCGTCTCTCGTGCGTAGAGACTGACGTATTGACCCGCGGTCGGAAGGGTACGATACGGTTGAAGAACGATAAACTGCGGGAGCCGGGAACCATGAAGGCGAGCCGTTACGACGTCATCGTAGTCGGCGGGGGGCATGCGGGGTGCGAGGCGGCGGCGGCGGCGGCGCGGATGGGGGCGCGGACGCTGCTGCTTACGCACGACCCGGATACGGTGGGCGTCATGTCCTGCAATCCCGCCATCGGCGGTATCGCCAAGGGGACCGTGGTGCGCGAGGTCGATGCGCTCGGCGGGCTGATGGCGCGCGCGGCCGACCGGGCGGGCATACAGTTTCGCGAGCTCAACCGGCGCAAGGGGCCGGCGGTGCGCGGGCCGCGCTGCCAAGCCGACCGCAAGCTCTATCGGCGCGCCATCGCCGACATGATCGCCGGGCAGGCGAACCCCGCGCTTCGAAAGGCGGCGGTCGGCGGCCTTTCGTTCGGCGTGGACGGGCGCGCGCGCGGCGTCGTTTGCGAAGACGGGCGGGAGTTCTCCGCCGCCGCGATTATCGTCACCAGCGGTACGTTCCTGCGCGGGCGCATTCATGTCGGCGAGCGCAACCGGGCCGGGGGCCGCGTCGGCGAGGCGCCCGCCGTGGCGCTGGCCGAAACCATCGCCGGCCTCGGTTTCCGCGTCGGACGGCTGAAGACCGGCACGCCGCCGCGCCTGGACGGCCGCACCATCGACTGGGCGGCGCTGGAAGAACAGCGCGGCGATTCCCCGCCGCGCCCCTTTTCATGGCTTACCGATTCGATCGACACGCCCCAGACGGTCTGTCACGTTACCTACACGACCCCCGCGACGCACGCCGTTGTGCGCGCGAATCTGCATCGCGCGCCGATGTTCTCCGGCGCCATCGACGGACGCGGGCCGCGCTATTGCCCGTCGATCGAGGACAAGGTTGTGCGGTTCGCCGAACGCGACCGCCACCGCATCTTCCTTGAGCCCGAGGGTCTCGACGACGACACGGTATATCCCAACGGGATCTCGACCTCGCTGCCGCACGAGGCGCAAGCGGCGCTGATCGCGACGATTCCGGGGCTGGAAAACGCGCGAATTCTCCGGCCCGGTTACGCCATCGAGTACGATTTCGTGGATCCGCGCGAGCTGCGTCCGACGCTCGAAACCCTGCGCGCGCCGGGGTTGTACTTTGCCGGCCAGATCAACGGCACCACGGGATACGAGGAGGCCGCCGGGCAGGGAATTGTCGCGGGGATAAACGCCGCCCGCGCGGCCGGAGGCGGCGCGCCCTTCGTGCTCGATCGCGCGACCGCGATGATCGGCACGATGATCGACGATCTCACGACGCTCGGCACGCGCGAACCCTATCGCCTGTTCACCGCGCGCTCGGAGTATCGCCTCAGCCTGCGGCCCGACAATGCGGATTTGCGGCTGACCGGCCTGGGCGCGGCGCTCGGCTGCGTGGAGCCCGAGCGCGAGCGGCGCTGGCGCGCCAAACGCGGCGCCATCGAGAGCGCGCGGCGCGTCCTGGCGGCGCGGCGCGCGGCGCCCGCGGAGGCGAAACGGGCCGGGCTCGCCGTGCGCGCCGACGGGCGCGTGCGAAACGGGCTGGAGCTGCTGGCGCTTCCGGGCGCGGATTTCGCCGTCGCCGCGCGGCTTTGGCCCGAGCTTGCGGCGTGCCCCCCGGAAGCGGCGCGGCAGATCGAAATCGACTGCGCTTATGCGGTGTATCTGGAGCGCCAGCGCGCCGAAATCGCGGCGTTCCGCCGCGAAGCGGCGCTGGCCGTTCCCGATTCGCTGGATTTCGGCGCGATCCCCGGCTTGTCGTCGGAGGCGCGGGAGAAACTGGCGGAGGCGCGGCCTTCGACGCTGGCGGCCGCGGCGCGCGTTCCGGGCGTCACGCCCGCGGCGATAGCGGCGCTCATGGGGCATTTGCGGCGCGGCGCGCGGGCGCGCGCGGCGTGACCACGCCGCTCGGGGCCGCGGAATTCGCGCGGATCGCCGATGTTTCACATGAAACAACCGAGCGAATCGCCGCCTTTCTCGACCTGCTCCGGCTGTGGCGGAAACGCATGAACCTGGTCGGGCCGCGCGAGCTCGACGATCCTTGGCGCCGCCACGCTCTCGACAGCGCGCAACTCGCGGCCCTTGTCCCCGAGACCGCCAGGCGCGTCGTCGATCTCGGAAGCGGCGCCGGCTTCCCCGGCCTCGTACTCGCGCTGGTTCTCGACTCCCGCGGCGCAAGCGTGGATCTGATCGAAAGCAACCGCCGCAAAGCCGCATTTCTCAATGCGGCGATTCGCGAAACCGGCGCGCCCGCGCGCGTCCATCGCGCCCGCATCGAGTCGCGCCCCGTGCCGCCGGCGCCGGCGGCGACCGCCCGCGCATGCGCGCCGCTGCGAAAACTCCTGGGCCACGCGCGGCCCCTCGTTGCCGATGGCGGACGCGCGATCTTCCCGAAAGGCCGGCGCGTCGAAGCGGAATTGACCGACGCGCGGCAAGAATGGATATTCGCCCATCGCAGGCATCCAAGCCTCAGCGATCCGGACGGCGTAATCCTGACAATCGAGACATTCGAACGTGTCGGCAAACGGTGAAACCAACGCGCGCGGCCGCGTGATTGCCGTCGCCAACCAAAAGGGCGGCGTCGGCAAGACCACGACCGCGATCAACCTCGCCACCGCGTTGGCGGCGATAAGAAAGCGCGCCCTGCTTATCGATCTCGACCCCCAGGGCAACGCCAGCACCGGCTTGGGCATCCATCCCGCGGCCCGCGAACGCACGACGTACGACCTGCTGATGGGATTGGAAACGCCGGAAGACGCCGTCGTCGCCACCGCCGTGCCGGGGTTGTCGCTCGTGCCCGCCGAGGCCGATCTCGCCGGAATCGAACTCGAGCTCCTGCGCGACGCCGACCGCGTGCATCGCCTGCGCCGCGCCTTGGCCCGCCTTCCGGGGCGCTACGATTATGTGTTCATAGACTGCCCGCCGGGCATGGGGCTGCTGACGTTGAACGGGCTGGTCGCCGCCGCAACGGTCCTGATACCCCTGCAATGCGAGTTTTTCCCGCTCGAAGGGCTGAGCCAGATACTCGGCGCCATCGAGCGCATCCGCGGCGGGCCGAACCCCGCGCTTGCGCTGGAAGGCGTGCTGCTGACCATGTTCGACCGGCGCAACAACCTTTCGGAGCAGGTGGCGGTGGACGTGCGCAAATATCTCGGCGACAAGGTGTTCGAGACGACAATCCCGCGCAATGTCCGGGTGTCGGAAGCGCCGTCGCACGGAAAGCCCGTTCTGCTCTACGATTTCCGCTGCGCGGGTTCGCGCGCCTATATCGCGCTTGTGCGCGAGCTTCTCCATCGCGAGACGGCGGGCGAGCGGCGCCGCGCCGCCGCGGCCGGCGGCGCATGAGCGCGCGCGACCGCAGGCTCGGGCGCGGGCTCGACGCGCTGCTCGGCGAGCCGGCGGCGGCGCGGGACCGGGGCGCGCTCCTTGTGCCGATCGCCAACGTGGCGCCCGGTCCGTTCCAGCCGCGCCGCCGGTTCGACGAGGCCGAGCTCGATTCGCTCGCCGAATCGATCCGCCAGCGCGGCGTCGTGCAGCCCATCCTTGTGCGGCCGCACCCCGAGGATTCGTCGCGTTTCGAGATCGTCGCCGGCGAGCGGCGCTGGCGAGCGGCGCAGCGCGCCCAACGCCACGAAATCCCGGTCGTCGTCAAACCGCTCGACGACCGCGAGGCGCTCGAGATCGCCATCATCGAGAACGTCCAGCGCGAAAACCTCGGCCCGCTCGAGGAAGCCGAGGGCTATCGCCGGCTGATCGACGAGTTCGGCGGAACGCAGGAGACGCTCGCGGGCATTGTCGGCAAGAGCCGCAGCCATATCGCCAATACGCTGCGCCTTCTCGGCCTGCCCGGCCCGGTGCGCGCGCTGCTCGACGACGGCGCACTCACCGCCGGCCATGCGCGCGCCCTTCTCGGCGCCGGGGACGCCGCCGGCATCGAGGGGCTGGCGCGCAAGGTCGTGTCGGGCGGCCTCAACGTCCGCCAGACCGAGCGGCTGGTGCGCCGCGAAAGCGAAGCCGCCGCATCGCGCGCGCGGCGGCGCGGAAAGAGCGCCGACGTCGCCAAACTCGAGGACGAGCTCGGCGCCGCGCTCGGCCTTGCCGTCGCCATCCACGACGCCGGCGAATCGGGGCATGTGCGCATCGCCTACGGCTCGCTCGAACAGCTCGATTTCGTCATCGGGCGCCTGCGCGGCGACTCGGCTTGAGCCCCGCCGCGCTCCGCGCGCGCGTCAGCGCCGCATGTAGCGTTCGTCGGGCGGGACCTGCAGGCCGCTCGCCATGCTGTTGGTCTGGTTGAACAGGCCGATCACGCTCATCAGCTCGCCGAGCGTCGCGTCGTCGAGGCCGAGCTTGCGCGCCGCCGCGGTATGCGAGCGGATGCAGTATTCGCAGCCGTTCGTTGCGCTGACCGCGATGGCGATCATCTCCTTGGTCAGCCGGTCGAGCCGTCCGGGCGCCATGACCTCCTCGATCTGGCGCCAGATGCGCTCGAGCGTCGGCGGGTGGATGGCGAGCGTCTTGAAGACATTGGGCACGAAATCGATCCCGCGCTTCTCCATGATGTCGTCGTAGACGGCGCGGACCGTATCGTCGGCGGCGTCGTATTCGACCATGCGGGCGGTGGGCGGCTTGCTCATCGGCGGCTCCCTGTTTCCGTGGCGCGCCCCTTGTCGAAGCGCGCGCTTTAATACATGTGCTGCCCGCCGTTGATCGAGAGCGTCGATCCGGTGATGAAGCCCGCCTCGTCGGCGACGAGGAACACAACCGCGCGGGCGATTTCCCCGGCCTTGCCGAGCCGGCCGACAGGGATGCGCTCCACGATCCGCTTCAGCACGCGCTCCGGCACGGCGGCCACCATGTCGGTATCGATATAACCCGGCGCGATGGCGTTGACGGTGACGCCTTTTGCCGCGCCCTCCTGCGCCAGCGCCTTGGTGAAACCGTGGATGCCGGACTTGGCCGCCGCGTAGTTCACCTGGCCGTACTGCCCCGCCTGGCCGTTGATCGAGCCGATATTGACGATGCGCCCGAAGCCGCGCGCGCGCATGCCCTCGATGACACAGCGCGCCATGTTGAAGCATGAGCCGATATTGGTGTCGATCACCGCGCGCCACATATCGTGGGTCATGCGGTGCATGACGCCGTCGCGCGTGATGCCCGCATTGTTGACCAGCGCCTCGACCGGCCCGATTTCCGCGGCGACTTGCGCGACCCCGCGTTCGCATGCCGCGAAATCCGACACATCCCACTTGTATGCGGGAATGCCGGTTTCGGCCGAAAAGGCGCGCGCGCGTTCGTCGTTCCCGGCATAGACGGCGGCCACGCGGTAGCCTTCCGCGTCCAGCGCCCGCGCGACGGCCGCGCCGATGCCCCGCGTCCCGCCCGTAACCAGTGCAACCCTTGCGGCCATGCTTTCTCCCTCCTGTTCCGCCGCTTCGCGGCCCGGGGCCGCGCCGCCTGACCATTGTGCGCCGCACAACCCGATTCCGCAAGCACGAACGAGAGGCCAACGCGCGGCGCCTGTCAAGCGCGGCGCAAATAATCTTTCCGTCGATTCGGGGTACCGGGTCGGCGTCCGCGATCCATCATCGGAGGCGTAAACGGATCCGAAGCGCGGGCGCGTGACCCTCTCCCGACGCTCCCGGGGAGGGCGCACTCCGCGTTGCCGCGGCTTCACGGGACCGTCGGCGCGCTTGCGCGACGCGCGGCGGCGATACATATTCGCCGGTATAACGGCCGCCGCTGGCGCCGCCGCGAAAGGGAACGAGCGTCATGAGCAGAATCAACCCGTTCGTCGGCCTGTTCGTCGCCCATTTGGCCGTCATGGTCGCGCTGTTCGGCTGGCTTCGCTACGACATGGCTCGTATGGAAGACCGGCTTCGCGCCGAGTTCCAGACCGGCATCGCCGGCGTGCGCGCCGAGCAGACCGCCATGCGCACGGACCTCGAGAAAGCCGCCACGCGCGCGGATTTCGAAAAACTGGAGAGGGGTCAGAACGCCATTCGGGACGCATTGGCGGCGCTCGGGGCCGACGTGGCGCGCATCGAGGCGAACCAGGCCGGCCTGCGCGACCGCATGACGAAGCTCGAGAAACTTGCCGAGGATCTCGGCAAGAGCGTAGTCGGGCTGGACGGACGCTTGGCCGGCTTGCGCGGGGTCCTGATGGCGATCGACGACGACCTGGGCGGTCTGCGCGACCGTGTGACGTTGGTGGAAGGCGAACGCGAGAAATTCGAGACCGGCGTCTCGGCCCTGCGCGGCGATGTCGAGCGCGTGGAGTCCGCGCAATCGGACCTCGGCGAGCGCATGGCCCGCACCGAAGGCACGGTGGCCGGTGCCCTCGCCGCCCTCGACCGCGGCCCCGTCGTCGCCGAATAACGCCGGGCGCCGCTCCGCAAGCCGGGGCCGGCGGCGTCATTGGCTCAATCGGCGAATCGTCCGTACATGGGCCGCATTTTTCGCGTGGCGGCTATGGGCGCCGCCGCGCCGAAGGCGCGGACTTCCCGGGATCGCGGGCGTCCCCGCCCCCACGTTTACGCTCGGCGCGGGGGAGGCGCGCCCCTCATGGCAGCCTCCCACGCGGTAGAGACGCCCGATCACCCCCGCACATACTCGCCACCGAACACGCGAGGACGCCGGCCGGTTGGAACACGCGGTCACTCTTCCCGTTTTCCGAGAGCCCAGACTTTCTGGACATCGGCGTTATCCGTCGCCGGCTTCGCGCGCGCCTCCTCTCGCAACGTTCTCCACAGGGAATCGCGATCCTTGACCAGAATCGTCTCGCCCTTGGCGTCGTAGCCCTTCTCATCGCGAGCAGTGACCTCCCCCGCGGCTAGCCCGCATTTCTCATACGGGTGGTTGTCGTGCGGTTTGTGCGTCGTTGGTTATCGTGCGTGCGTGTTTTCGTGGTCGGGGGGCTTGGCGGGCATTTTCGGGGCGCGTTGGGGCGGTCCGCCGTTTGGCGGTGGGCCGCGTTCCGGGCTGTTCCTGCGTTGTTGAGGGGAAGGGCGAGAGTGGCCGCGTTACGCCGCGGCGGCGGATAATCGTTGGCAGGCGATACGGAACTCGCGCTGGAAGGGATGCGCGGCGTTCATGGCGATCTTGACGCGGCGCACAGTGACGCGGACCCAAGCGCCGATCTTGAGCAGTTTCAGGCGCAGGCTCCCGCATGTGGCGACCGCCAGTTCGGTGTAGTCGAGGCCGATGCGGCGCAGTGCGCACAGCAACACATAAGCCATGGACGCGAACCACAGGCGCAGCTGGTTGGCCCGCATGGCCCGCGTCGACGTGCGGTCGGCGAACAAGTCGAGTTGGCACTCCTTGATCCGGTTCTCCATCTCGCCGCGTTGGCAGTAAAGCCGCTCGTAGAGATGCCGGGCGCGGACCCGATGGGCCGCAATCGAGGTGACGACGAAACGCGGGTTGGCCTTGCCGTGGGTCCACTCGGCCTTGGCGACGACGCGGCGCGCGCAGCTCCAGCTGTCGCGCGTCCTCCACATGAAGTCCTTGAAGCGGCGTTGCGGCTTGCCCGAACCCGCGCTGTGCGCTTGCGCCGCCGCCAGTTCGGTCTCGACTTCCGCCGCCAGACGGGGGTTCCGCGCCAAGCCCAACAGGTAATCGACGCCGTTGGCCTCGCACCACGCCATCAGCGCCTCGCGGGCGAACCCCGAATCGGCGCGCACCATTATCCGCACGCGGGGCCAATGCCGCCGCAACCGCGACACAATCCGCTCAACAGTCTCCACGGCCCCGGCCGCCCCATCCTCATTCGCCGGGCGCAACCGCGCCGCCAAAAGATGACGACCGCAAGTCGCATAAAGCGGAAGATAGCAATAGCCGCCGTAGTAGCCGTGGAAAAAACGACCCTCCTGGCGACCGTGAAGCCGATCGTCCGTGGCGTCGAGATCGATAACCAAGCGAGCCGGGGGCCGCTTGTGCGCCTCCACAAACAGTGTCAGGAACAAATCCTCAATCGCCGAGCCGTCATGCGCGATCCGGCAATACCGCGACGGCCCCGCGCCCCCCAACTCAAGGCGGTTCAGCGTCGATTTGCCCGCAAGCGGCGCACAGTCCGAACGACGCGACGCCAACTTCCCCGCCAACACGGCCATGACCGGATCGTGACGCAACGCATCGTGGTCGTTCAGGTCCTCATATCCCAATGCGATCCCGAACACGCGCTGCATGACCAGCGTCCGAACATCGTGCTCGACAAGATGACGCGCACGCCCATCGGTGAAACAGGCCGCAAACCGATCGACCAGACCCACCGCCGCATCCGCCCGGCCAGGCAACAATGCCCCCGCGTCCGACGTCACCGTCCCGCCGTCGAACGCCGCCACAACCGCGCGACCGTCGACCGGTTGAAAACCGCCCAGCGCCGTGCTACACTCCGTCTGCATCGGGGAACACCTCCGTGCCGCGATATGTGCATACTCAACAACACTATATCGCACACAGAGCCCCGATGCCCCAAACCGTATGAGAAATGCGGGCTAGCGCCAGACAGCCTTGGACGTCGTAGTTCGGCATCCACTCCCGCACCGCTGCCACATTGGCCGCGATCTGAGCGAGCACTTTCCGAAACTCCTTTTTCGGAACCCAGCCCAATTTCGTCTCGACGACCCACAGCCGCGCAGGCGTCCGCACGATATGGTCGATGTCCCCGTACTTCGCGATCTCCGTTACACCGTGAGCCACTGCGGACCCCGGCGCCGCGACAGCATAATCGATCGCTTGCCCGACCCGCGTCTCCGCGTCCAGCCCCTTCTCTATGTTGCGCGTCCACCAAGTATCCACCTTGCCCAAGAGCAATATCGCCGCTAAGACGATGAGCGAGAGGATAATTGCGCTGGGTATTAGTTCGGGCAGCCATTTATGCACTAATACCAAGGGCTATTGATGTTGACTCGTTACTATTGTCTGTTTGACGGCGATATGATTTGGTTATGTTCTTGTGCGGCCACCCAAAGGGGGTAGTGCGATGACGATAGCGTTGCGAACGGACTTTGACGCGGTTCGGGTTCGCGCGGCGGCTCGGGCGGCGGGGGATAGCGCCCAGGCGTGTCGGCTTCTGTCGATTGCGGCGGTGTACGAGGGGAAGTCACGTGCCGAGGCTCCGTTGTTGGACGGGATGAGCCGTCAAACGCTTCGGGACTGGGTGCGTCGCTTCAACGCCGAGGGTCCGGACGGCCTTGCGAGCCGCAAGGCTCCGGGGGCGCGTCGGCGGTTGAGCGCGGCGCAGTTGGCGGAGCTGGCCGAGCTCGTCGAGACCGGCCCCGATCCGCAGACCGACGGCGTGGCGCCCCGGCGTCGGGTTGACCTGCGGGCGGAGATCGAGCGCCGGTTCGGGGTGGAGTATCATGAGCGCTCGGTGTCGCGGCTTCTCCACGAGCTGGGGTTTTCGCACATGAGCGCGCGCCCGCGGCATCCGAAGCAGGATGCGGAGGTCGTTGACGCATATAAAAAAGGCTCAATTAGCGAATTGTATGTACGCATGGTATGATGCTTTCGGGTCGTGTGGAGGCGCTTGTCATGCAGAGCAGTGAATTTCGGGATTGGCTTGCGCGCGTGGACGCTCTTGGCGCTGCGCAGCGTCGCGAGGCGTTGGCTGTGCTCTGCGGGCGTTCGGCGTCGTCTGCGTCTGTGGCGGCTGTCGAGCCTGGCGTGGACGAAGAGCGGCGCTGTCCGCGCTGTCAGGCCACGGGGGCGGTATCCATAGGCCGGGCGCGGGGGTTGCGGCGCTACCGATGCAAGGACTGCGGTCGCACGTTCAACGCGGCGACGGGCACGCCGTTGTCGGGTCTGCACCGCAAGGAGCGGTGGCTTTCGTTCGGCGCGTCGCTTTCCGAGGGGGAGACGGTGCGGGCGTCGGCTGCGCGGTGCGGCGTTGCGGTGTCGACGGCGTTTCGTTGGCGCCACCGGTTTTTGCGGGCGGTGGAGAAGACGCCGAAGAAGTTGCGGGGGATCGTCGAGGCGGACGAGACATTCGTTCTGCACAGTCGCAAGGGGGCGCGGAAACTCGACCGCAAGCCGCGTCGTCGCGGCGGCAAGGCGGCCAAACGCGGCTTGTCGCGCGAGCAGGTTCCGGTCCTTGTGGCCGCCGACCGCGGCGGCGGCAATGCGAGCGCGGCGCTGCCCACGGTGAGCGCCGATGCGCTCAAGAAGGCGCTTGGGCCGGTCATCGAGACCGACATTGTGCTGGTGTCCGACGCCAACCGCGCGTATCGGCCATGCGCCGCGGCGCTCGGCGTGCGTCATGAGGCGCTCAACATGAGCGCCGGCGAGCGGGTGCGCGACGCCTTCCATATTCAGACCGTCAACAACCGTCACAGCCGGCTGAAGGGCTTCCTGCGCGGCTTTCGCGGCATCGCGACAAAGTATCTCGACAGCTATCTGCGGTGGTTCCACCTCATCGGACTCGCCGCACACGCGTCGCCAAGGGCGTGCCTGACCGCCGCAATGAACACAGCGTACATACGATTCGCTAATTGAGCCTTCGTTTTTCGCCTATCTGTATTGCGACCGCGTGCCGCCGTGGGTGCGCCGTTTCGCGCGCGGGGTCGCCGAGCGCGGGCGGGCGCCGGGGTTCGATCCGGCGGAATACGGCGTTGTCCATCCGCCGCCCCGGCGCACCATGATGCGGCTCGGCGTGCGCTATGCGCTGTGGACCGCAGCCGCCGTGACGGCGGTAGCGCTGGCGGCGCATTACGCGGCGGAGCCCTTCGGCTGCATGTTCCCGCCCTGTTATTGAAACGCAGCGGCTCAATCAGCGAATCGTCTGTACACGGGCCGCGTTTTTCGCTTGGCGGCCTGCGGCGCGGCGGAGACGCGCGGGCGAGACGCCCGCGCACCCGGGAAGTCCGCGCCTTCGGCGCGACGGGGGCCGCGGGCGGGCCGTTACCAGATCAGCGCGGGGAGGGTCATGTCGGGGACAACGCCGCGCGCGCGGCAGAGGGCCTCAAGGGTTTCCGGCGGCGCCGAGCGGCCCCAAGCGACGCCCAGCGCCTCGGCGAGTACGCCGCCCTGGACCAGCACGGCGGGCAGGCCCCTGGCGCGCGCGCCGGCGATGTCGGTGGCCAAGTTGTCGCCGACGGCGAACACGCGCTCGCGGCCCGTGCGGCGGAGTCTGCTCAGGCAGGCGTCGTAAACGGCGGGCCACGGCTTGCCGAAATAATGGACCGCGCCGCCGCGCTCGGCGTAGGCTTCCGCCAGCGCGCCGGCGCACAGGGCGCGGCGGCCGCCGCGGCGCACCACCTCGCGGTCGGGGTTGGCGCAGATCATGGGCAGGCGGCGGTGCAGCGCCGCCTTGAGCTCGCGCATGTGCGCCTCCACCGTGTCGTCGTCGCGGCAGAGGCCGGTGGCGAGCACGAACTCGGCGCGCTCGATGGGCGCGGGCTCGTAATCGAGGCCCTCGAGCAGGCCGGCGTCGTGGTCGGGGCCGAGATGATACCAGGCGCGGCCGAGGCCCGGTACGCCGCCGTTTTCGATCGCCGCGCGGGCGGCCTCGCCCGACGATACGATGCCCGCATAAAGCGCGGGCGGGATGCCCATGCGCGCGAGGCGTTTCGCCACGCGCCGCGCGCGCCGCGGCGCGTTGGAGAGAAAGAGCACGGTTTTTCCCGCGTCCGCCAGCGCGGCGAGGCATTCGATCGCGCCGGGATAGGGGCCTTCGCCGTCGATCGCCACGCCCCACAGGTCGAGGATGAGGGCGTCGAAGCGGTCGGCGAGCGCCGACAGGCGCGGATAGTGGACGATGGCGCTCACGCGATGGCGTTCAGAGACCCGCGCGCCGCCACGCGCCGACCGCGGCGGCCGCGTTGGCGAAGCCGTCGGCGGCGAGCGCGCCGGCGAGGCCGCGGCGGACGGGGTCAAGTATGCCCAGGCCGCGATACTTCACGGCTGTGCATATCTGAACGAGGCTCGCTCCGGCGCGAATCTTGGCGTAGGCGTCTTCCGCGCCGAATACGCCGCCGACGCCGATCAACGGGACGCGGCCTTCGGTCAGGGCGGCGATTTCCGCCAGCAGGGCGGTGGAGGGCGCGAACAAGGGCCGTCCGCTCAGGCCGCCGCGTTCGCCGCGGTGGCGGCCGCGCAACCCCGGCGGGCGGCGGACGGTCGTGTTGGCGACGATCAGCCCGTCGAACGCTTCCGCGAGCGCGAGACGCGCTACTCCGCGCGCGTCGCCATCCTCCAGATCGGGCGATAGTTTCACAAGCAAGGGGCAGCGAATGCCCAAGCGCTCGCGCCGCGCGCGCAGCGCCTCGACCAACCGGGCAAGCGCATCGCGCGTTTGAAGGCCGCGCAGGCCGGGCGTGTTCGGCGAGGAGATATTGATGGCGACGTAATCGGCGTGCGGCGACAACGTATCGAACGATTCGACATAATCTTTCGTCCAGTCGCCGCTGTCGCCGTTGGGACCGATATTGACGCCGACGACGCCGCGCCCGGGGCGGCGGCGGGCAAGCCGCGCCGCCGCGGCTTTCATGCCTTCGCCCGGGAAACCGAGTCGGTTGATAACGGCGTCATCCTCCGGAAGGCGGAACAGACGCGGGCGCGGGGCGCCGCTCTGCGGCCGCGGCGTGACCGTGCCGACCTCGACGAACGCGGCGCCGGCGGCAAGCATCGGGTCGAACGCGACGCCGTCCTTGTCCACGCCCGCGGCGATTCCGATGGGGCTCGAGAAATCCAGCCCCCACAAGCGCGTGCGCAGGACGGCGGCTTCCGCGCCGTCGAGAGGGCGGGCGCGCGGCTTCCACAATCCGCTGCGTAACGCCGCAATGCTCACGGCGCGCGCAAGTTCCGGCGGGAGCGCGCCCAGCGCCCCGAGAGCGGCCTTCTCGAGCGCGGCGGCGAGCGGGAATCCGTCGTTCGCCGACGCGCGCGCATGCGCCGCGCCGCGCATATGGGAGATGGCAGGGGGCATCCGGGGGCCGATTGTCGGGGCGGGGGGCTGCTACGGAAAACCGACCGCCGCTACGCGGGCGAATTGCGACCCGCGCGGCGGCGGCCGCATACTAGTCACGCGATAATTCGCGCGCCAGCCCCGTAGCGCCGGCCCGCACATCGACGCCCGCCCGGAACCGCCGGCGCCCCGCCGACGGTTCCGAGTCGCCCGCGATGCTCAAAGATCGAGCCAGAACGTGTCCATGCGCACCACGTCGTAGATACCGAAATAGTTGTAGGGGTTGTGGCCCTTCACGTAGCTGTACCAGCCGTCGATGATCTTTTCCCACGCCACGGGAAGCAGGGGCGGGTTGGCCTCCATGATCCGTTCGGCCTGGCGGATGAGGGTCAGCCGGGCGTCGGGGTCGACCTCGCTGTCGATCCTTTCGAGCAGGGTCGTGAACGCTTCGTCTTCCCACTGCGAATAGTTCTGCGGGCCGTCCTGCGCGTACCACGTATTGAAGTAGTCCGACGGGTCGATGAGCGTCGAGACGATGGCGCCGATCGACAGGTCGAAACTGCCCGTGTTCGTGTCGTCGAACCACACCGATTCGACGACGGTGCGCAGGTTGCAGCGCACGCCGATCGCCTGGAAAAGCATCGCCTGGATCGCCTGCGACCAGAGCTTGAAGCTGGCGATTTCGCGCACCAGGAAGTCGAGCTCCGGCAGGCCCTCGCCGTCGGGGTAGCCGGCCTCGGCGAGCAGGGCGCGCGCCTCGCCGATGGCCGCCGTGGCGTCGTCGCCGTAGCCCGGGCGCTGCTTCAGCTCTTCGGCCGGCGTGGCCACGCTCGAAAACGGGTATGTGAAGCCGCCGACCATCATCGGCGCCACGTCGCGCACCACCTTGACGAGCACGGGCCGGTTGAGCACGAGGTGCAGCGCGCGGCGCACGCGCGGGTCGTCGAGCGGCGCGCGGCGCGCATTGACCCATACGGCCTGGATAACGCTCTGGTAGTAGTCGGTGGCGCTGATGTCGAAGCGCCCGTCGTGGATGACGCTGCGCGTCACCGGGTCGATGAGGCGCGCATAGTCGGTGCGGCCCGAGAGCAGCGACGAGCCGAGCTCGGGCGAGAACGGCAGCGCGTGGTAGAACTCGATGCCGTCGAGATACGGCAGGCCCTCCATCCAGTAGTCCGGGTTTTTCTCCATGACCCAGAGTTCCTGCTCGATGCGGCGCACGCTGCGGTAGGGGCCGGTGCCCGGCACGTCGAGGGTCTTGCGCAGGTTGTAGTCGTTGTCTTCCAGCGTTTTCTTGCGGACGATGGCGTTCCAGCCGCTGGCGATCGCCGACATGATGAACGCCGGGGGCCGCGGCGAGGCGAGGCGGAAGCGCACCGTGTAGTCGTCCGGCGCGGTAATCTCCTCCACCGAGGCGAACAGCGCGCTGCGCGGGACGTGGATGCCTTCGGGCGGCCGGACGATGCGGTCGAACGTGGCCTTGACGTCGGCCGAGGTGAGTTCGGCTCCATCGGAAAACAGCACGTCCCGGCGCAGGAAGAACGTATAGACCGTGCCGTTGTCGGTGATTTCCCAGCTGTGCGCGAGGTCCGGGATGATGGACTGGCCGCTGTCGCGCGGGTCGCGGCGAATCAGGTTGTCGTACATGCAGCCTTGGCTGCCGAGGTTGTTCACCGTTCCCGACTGGTGGAAATCGAGATGCGGCGGGCGCATGGTGATGCCGTAGCGCAGCACGCCGCCGTATTTCGGCTCCGGCTCGGGCGCGGCGAGCGTGAAGTCCCTGCCGTCGAACTCCAGCGGCACCTCGGCGCGCGGGCGCCGCGGCGGCAGCATGGCGGCGGCGGCCAGCGCGCCGGCGCCCTGAAGCGCCGCTCGCCGCGTGAGCATGGGCGGTCTCGTCGGTATTGTCGCGGGCATTGTTGTATCCTCCCCTTTGCCGGGCCGCGCCGCCGGCGATATTGTCCGGCGCCGCGTCGAACGGTCATCGGAACTCCAGTGTGACTCAATCCAGCGCCTTTGAACAGGCGCCGCCGGCGGCGGCGGCCGAATCGATTCTCGAAATCGAGGATCTGCAAACCCACTTCTTCACCCATGAAGGTACGGTGCGCGCGGTCGACGGCGTGTCGTATGCGGTCGGCCGGGGGGAAACGCTCGGCATCGTGGGCGAATCCGGTTGCGGCAAGAGCGTCGCGGCGCTGTCGGCGCTGCGCCTGGTGCCCGACCCGCCGGGGCGCATTGTCGGCGGCGCCGTCCGATTCGCCGGCGTCGATCTGCTTCGCCTGTCGGAGACGGAGATGGAGGCGGTGCGCGGCAACGATATCTCGATGATCTTCCAGGAGCCGATGACCTCGCTCAACCCGCTGTTCACCATCGGCAAGCAGATCGGCGAGGCGATTCGCCTGCACCGCGGCGCGGGGCGGCGCGAAGCGCGCGACGGCGCGGTCGAGATGCTCCGCCGCGTGCATATCCCCGAGCCCGAACTGCGCGCGGACGCCTATCCGCACCAGCTTTCGGGCGGGATGCGCCAGCGCGCGATGATAGCCATGGCGCTGTCGTGCAACCCGCGCGTGCTGATCGCCGACGAGCCCACCACCGCGCTCGACGTCACCATCCAGGCGCAAATCCTGGCGCTGATGCGCGAGTTGCGGGAAACCACCGGCGCGGCGGTGATACTCATCACGCACGACATGGGCGTGGTGGCGGAAAACGCCGACCGCGTCGCGGTCATGTATGCCGGGCGCAAGGTCGAGGAAGCGCCGGTGGCGGAACTGTTCGACCGGCCCGCGCACCCCTATACGCGCGGCCTGCTCGGCGCGATCCCCGACATCGACAAGGCGGCGCGCGGCGCGGCGGGGGCGCGGCTGAACGAAATCCCCGGCATGGTGCCGTCGCTCGCCGGGATGCCGGCGGGCTGCGCCTTCGCGCCGCGCTGCGCGCTCGCCGACGACCGCTGCCGCGCCGAGCGCCCGCCGCTGGAGGCGCACGGCGCGGAAGGCCATTGGGCGGCCTGCTGGCGCGCCGGCGAAACCGCGGAGGCGGCGTAGATGGCCGCCGCCGCGCCGGTCCTGGAGGCGCGCGACCTCCGCAAGTACTTTCCCGTTCGCGAGGGCCTGTTCGGGCGCGCCGTCAAGCAGGTGCGCGCCGTCGACGGGGTATCGTTCCGCGTTCATGCCGGCGAAACCCTGGGCCTTGTGGGCGAAAGCGGCTGCGGCAAGTCCACCGCGGGGCGCACCGTGCTGAAACTGCTGGAGCCCACGTCGGGCCGTATTTTCGCCGGCGGCGCCGAGGTTACGGCGCTCGCGCCGCGCGCGATGATGCCGTTCCGCAAGCGCCTGCAAATGATCTATCAGGACCCCTACGCTTCGCTGAACCCGCGCATGTCGGCCGGCGACATTGTGGGCGAGCCGCTGAAAATCCACCGCGCGGCGGGGCGCGCGGAGCGCGCCGAGCGCGTGGCGGCGCTGTTCGCCCGCGTCGGGCTGGGGCCGGAGCGCATGACCGCCTATCCGCACGAATTTTCCGGCGGCCAGCGCCAGCGCATCGGCATCGCCCGCGCGCTTGCGCTCGAGCCCGAACTCATCGTCGGCGACGAGCCCGTCTCGGCGCTCGACGTCTCGATCCAGGCGCAGATCCTCAACCTGCTGATGGACCTGCAGGACGAGCTGAAACTCTCGTATCTGTTCGTCGCCCACGACCTGGCGGTGGTGGAGCACATCAGCCACCGCGTCGCCGTGATGTATCTCGGGCGCATCGTCGAGACGGCGGACCGCAAGACGCTGTTCGAGCGTCCGGCGCATCCATATGCCGAGGCGCTGCTGTCGGCGATACCGGCGCCGCGGGTGGGGGCGCGCCGGCGGCGTACGATACTCGAGGGCGACGTGCCCAGTCCCATCGCCCCGCCGCGCGGCTGCCATTTTCACCCGCGCTGCCCGCGCGCCGGCGCGCGCTGCCGCGTCGAATCGCCGCGCTTTCGCGAAGTGGAGCCGGGCCACTGGGCCGCCTGCCACCTCCACGACGGCGGCGCGGCGTAACTCGCCGGACCGCGCCCGGGCGGCGCTGGCGCGGGAGCGCGCGAAGCCGGTATGGTGCGCGCGGCGCGCCGGAGGGAGAGAGGCCTTATGACGCGGACAAGCAAGATCGTGTCGATGCGCGAGGCGGCGGCGCTGGTTCCCGACGGCGCGCGCCTCGCGCTCGGCGGCTTCGCGGTCTATCAGCACCCGATGGCCTTTGTGCGGGAGCTGATTCGCCAGCGCAGGCGCGGCCTGACGCTGGTCGGCGTCGTCCACGGCAACGACGCCGACATGCTGGCCGGCGCCGGCTGTCTCGCGCGCATCGAGACCTCGTATGTCGGGCTGGAAAAATACGGGCTGGCGCGCAATTTCCGCCGCGCCGCGGAGAGCGGCGCGCTCGCCGTCGTCGATTACCCCGAGCTTCTGAGCTGGGACCGCTTCCGCGCCAGCGAGGCGGGGCTGACGTTCCTACAGGCGAGCTTTCTCGGCGGAACCGACATCGCGGCGCGCAACCCTGACATCAAACCCTTCGACTGCCCGCTCACGGGGCGGCGGCTCTGGGCCGTGCCGCCCGCCGACGCCGACGTCGCGGTCGTTCACGCGCCGCTCGCCGACGCGTACGGCAATGCGCTCTACCCGGAACGCCGGCTGATGCCGCAAAGCCTCGACATCACGCTGTCGCGCTCGTGCGACACGGTGATTGTCACCGCGGAGCGCATCGTCGATAACGCGGAGATCCGCCGCAACCCGCACCTAGCCGCGATCGCGTCGTTTCGCGTTCGGGCCGTCGTGGAGGCGCCGTGGGGCGCGCATCCCTGCCCGGTGCTCGGGTTTTCGCGGATCGACGACCGCGCCTTCCGCGCCTATGCGGCGGCCGGCGCGGCGGAAGATTCGTTCGCGGCGCTGCTCGAGGAGACGGTTTTCGGCGCCGCGGATCACCAAGCCTATCTGGAGGGAATCGGGATGGCGCGTCTCGCCGGCCTGCAAACCGCGGTTCCGCTGCGATGAGCGCGCAGGGCGCCACGCTGCACGAAAGGCTGGCGATCGCGCTGGCCGGAACCTTCCGCAACGGCGAGGTGGGCTTTACGGGGCTCGCCACGGGCCGCGCGGCGGCGATCTACATAACCGGAATACCGCTCGCCGCGATGGCGCTGGCGCAACGCACGCATGCGCCGGACCTGACCGTCCTGCTCGCCGGATGGTCGCAGAACCCCGACCTGTCCCGGCTCGAGGAACTGCCCGACTCCGAGTTCGACGAGCGCCTGCGCGACCTGCCGTGCGAGGCGCAAATCGTCGATTGGCCGGGGCAGCTCGCTATCAAGCGCGGCGATGTGAGCTTCGGCTTTTCCTCCGGAGTCCAGGTCGATGCCCAAGGCAACCTCAACGGCGTGTGCATCGGCGACCCGGCGCGGCCCGACGTGCGCCTCGTCGGGCCGATCCTGCACCCTGAGCACATGGCGCTGTTCGGGCGCGAATACATCATGATGCCGCGCCACGAAGCGCGCAATTTCCCCGAGCGCGCGGACTACGTCTCCGGCGTCGGCTATCCCGGCGGGCAGGCGGGCAGGCGCGCGCTCGGGCTCGACAGCGGCGGGCCGGAATGGGTCGTCACGCCGAAATGCGTTTTCGATTTCGACAAGGAGGCGGGGCGCATGAAGGCGCGCTCGATCCACCCCGGCGTCGATGCGGCGGAACTGCAGGCCGCCACGGGCTTCGGTCTCGGCCCGCTCGACGGCGTTCCGCTCACTCCGGAGCCCGACCCGCGCCTGCTCGCCGTTCTGCGCACAGAAGTCGATCCGCGGGGCATACTCATCCCGGCGCTGGACTGATCGCGCGGCGCGCGGCGATGCGCTGGACGCAGGCCGGCGCGGGCGCGCGCGTTTCCAGGTCTTCGTAGGCCAGCACACGCAGGCCGGCGCCGCGCGCGACCTCGAGCAGCTCGCCCGGGCGCAGCAGGAAATCGGGGTTGCGCGGACGGCCGAAACGCTCGTTGCCCGCCGCGAAAGTCTCCCAGATCAGCACGCCGCCGGGCGCGAGCGCGGCGCATAGCGGCCCGAACAGGGGCCGGTGCAGGTAGTTCGCGACGACCGCGCCGTCGAAACGCCCCGCGGCGGGCCGCCACGGCGCCGCGCCGGCCTCGAGATCGGCCTCTATCGCCTCGAGCCGCGGCGAGCGAGGCGCGCGCAGGCGCGACAGATCGCGATCCACCGCCGTGACCGCATACCCGGCCTCGAGCAGCCGCCGCGTATGCCGTCCGCCGCCGCAGGCGACATCGAGCACCCGCCCCCCGGCCCGCACCAGCGGCGCAAACCGCACAACCCACGCCGAAGCCGCCGGGGCGGCTTTGCCCACGCCCTCTGCCTGGCGGGCGCCGGACCGCCCCGTCGCACCGGGATTTCGCGCCGCGTATCGGGAGCGACTTAATCGAACCGGCCGCGGCTCAACCGCCGCCACATATCCGTATATCGCAATCTTTCGTTGGAACGGATCCGGTCGAAAGGAAACTCGCCGTCGCTGTCCCGGGCGTTCGGCCGCGCGCCGCCATCCAGCAGCACTTGGACAGATTCCGGTTTTCCATTGCTTTTCGCCGCCAGATGAAGCGGCGCAAGGCCTTCCTCCGAGCGCGCGTTCGCGTCTGCGCCGCCCTTCAACAGCGCCGACAGAATGGCCGGGCCGCGGCCGCGGGCGGCCGTGTGAAGAGGCGTGAACCCGTCCTCGTCGCGCACGTTCGGGCTGGCTCCGCCGGCGAGCAGCGCCGCGACGACCGCCGGGTTTCGATTGTATCTCGCCGCCAAATGAAGCGGCGCGATCCCTTCGTCGGTGCGTGCGTCCGGATTGGCGCCGCCCTCGATCAATGCAGCGACCACGGCGGGATCGCCGCGGCGCGCCGCAGCGTGAAGCGGCGCGAACCCCTCGTCGGTGCGCGCATCCGGATTGGCGCCGCCCTCGATCAACGCGGCGACCGCGGCAGGGTCGCGGCTGCGCGACGCCGCCGTGTGGAGCGGCGCAACCCCGTCCCCGGAGCGCGCGTTCGGGTTGGCTCCGCCAAGCAGCAATGCCGCAACGGTTCCGGAAGTGTCCTTCGGCGTCCCTGCCCCGACCCGCGGCGCGGCGCCCTTGTCTCCGTGCGCATCGTCGGCGCCGAGGCCGAACAGCCGTCCGAAGAAGTCGGCCGCAGCCCCGTCTTCATCGTCTGCCCCCGGCTCGCGGTGGCCGGCGGCGATGGATTCGGCGGCGGGGAGAAGACTGTCTTCCGACGGGCCGCCGTCTCTTCGCGCGTCGAGTCGGCCCGGCGGGCTCGTCGGTTCGTGCGCGAAAGCGATGTGCAGCGCCGTGAAACCATCCCCGGTCTGCGCGTTGGGGTTGGCGCCGCCCTCCAGCAACGTCGCGACGACCGGGGGATCGGCCCCATGTGCGACGGCCGTCAGCAACGGCGTGTAGCCGTCCCCGGCGCGCGCATTCGGGTCGGCGCCGCGCTTCAGCAACTCGGCAGCGACGGTTGGGGCGCGGTTGAACCCCGCCGCGAGATGAAGGGGCGCCAAATCGTCTTCGCCGGTTGCATCCGGGTCCGCGCCCGCGTCCAGCAACGCAGCGATAACCGCGGCGTAGGCGGTGGAAGCGGCCGCCAGATGAAGGGGGGTCATGCTGTCGTCGTCGGTTGCGTGCGGATCGGCGCCGCCCTTCATCAGCGCCGCGACAACCGCCGCCGAACCGCAGGACGCAGCCAAGTGCAGCGGCGTAGCGCCGTCTTCGTCGCTTTCGCGAGGGTCCGCGCCCGCGTTCAGCAACGTCGCGACAATCGCCGGATTTTCGTTGCGCGCCGCCGCCCAGTGAAGCGGCGTATGGCCCTCGTCGGTAGTCGCGGTCAAGTCGGCGCCGCCGTTCAGCAGAGTCGCGATGACAGCAGGGTCGGGATTGTGCGCCGCCGCCGTATGGAGCGGCGCCGCGCCGTCGTCCGCAACCGCGTTCGGATCGGCGCCGCGCGCGATACAAGCCGACACGTCGTCCGCCGCCGCGACCTCGAAAAAATCCCGGCTGTTCCAGTTCGCGCAATCCGCCGCGCGCGCCGAGGCGGCGGCCAGTGCGGCGGCGATCGATACGGCTACGGCACAAACGCCCATCGCGCTGGACATGGAGGGCCCTTCCCGACAATCGGAACGACGATTGGCGGCGCGGTCGCCGGGTAAACGGTCAGCATCGCGCCTTGCCGCGCAAGACGCTCCATAATAGACCCGAAGCCGCCATATACGTCAACAGCGCGGCCAGCGCGACTGCCCACGGGATCATCTGGATGGCGTAGTCGCTCATCCGCATCGACGCGCGCAAGACGCGATATTTCGGGAGCGCCCTCACTGCCTTGACGGTCCGCGCCAGCCCCGCCTTCTCGGCGACTCTCGCCAACTCGGCGGCGTCGCCCGGCTTGTCCGCGACGCGGAGGAGGCGCAACGCATCGATGTTCGAACCCGCCGCGCGGCGGAGCCGGCCCAAATCCGCGATGGTGTCGCGAAATCTTGCCAACGCCCGCGAATCCACGATTTCCCGGAGCGCAGCGCGACCCGCGACAAATTCTCCGAGTTTGTCCCACCGCGGCGCAAGAGCCCTCGCTTGCTGCGTCAACGCCTCGACAAGAGGCGGCTTCAGGAGCCGGGCGCGCAGCGCGACCCGTGTGGCGGTCGCGCCGATTTTGACCGGAGCGATCGCCGTGGCGGTGGACGCAAGCCCGAAAATGGCAAGACCGGTTTCGAGTTCGTCGACCGGTTCGTTCTTCCGCCACGCGTTTGCATTGCGCAGAAGAACAGACGCATCGCCGACGACAGGGGCGAGTTCCATGCCCATCCGGCAAAAGACCAGCGTACCGAAATCCGGACAACGGCCGATGTCCACGATGCATGTTCCGCAGCGTAAGGCCCGCCGCCAGATCGTATGATCTTTCTCCCGCACCTGTTCCACTTGCACCGCGAGATCCGGGTCGAGCGCGACGCCAACGTCGTCGGCTATCTCCAGTATCAGGTCGACGTCGCTCCAGTCCCGCGGATCCTTGGCAAGGGCCATCCCGAGCCGGGCGTGGACCCATTCCGCGTCTGCTTCCGCTGCAATCATGCGATCCAGCCGCCGGGACAGTTCCTCCGCCTCCCGCTCCACGTAGAACGGGACCAGAAAAACGACGTGGGCCACCGACACGCACAGCATGGCGAACGACGCAACGCTGCCGACGCACAAAGCCGCCGTCGTTAAACAGCGAACGGACAGCTTTGCCATTTCGCCATGCCGGCGAGCTGCCGGGCGCGGCGCCACGGCTCGCCCCGAACCGCGGCGGTGAGATCGGGGGCGATAGCCGTTGGACAGGTCATGCGATCCGGACGCCGTGGCGGGTCGGGTCGGCCGACGCCTTGCGGCGGCGCGGCAGCGTCCCGCATATCGCCCGACGTAACGGGACGGGGTCTGGCGCCGCGGTATCGGCCGGCGCCGGCAATCCCTATACCCATGCTTCCCGAGCGGCCTCTCCCGGGCCGGCGCGGCGCGCCCCGCCATGGATTTCGCAAGCCGCGATCCGACATATCCATTCCCCTCGCATGCGAGCGCACGGGGCGCATCGGCGATGGCGCGGCCAAGGCGCTCCGCCACGCCGCGCATATACCATCGCGCGCGAGCGGCGCATACCGCACAATGCGTCCGCCCGCGTCGGAGCCACGCGCGACCGCAGGTTCGGGTATCGGAATCGATCCGCGGGCATACCCACACCGAAGCCGAACGGCCGGCGCGGCATGCGGCGCTCGCCGAACGCAAGCCCGCGCCGGGTCGATCCCTTGCGCCCCTGCGCCGTGCATGCCATCTACATGACACGCGCCGGAACGCCGCGCCAGCCGGCCGCCGGAGGGCCGCCAGCCGATGATTCGCTACAACCTCACCTGCCCGGAGTCGCACGGTTTCGAGGCGTGGTTCCGCGACAGCGCGGGCTACGAGGCGCAGGCCGCCGCGGGCGAAGTGTCGTGCCCGGTCTGCGGCAGCCGCGAGATCGCCAGGGCGCCGATGGCCCCGAACATCGCCAGCGGTCGCGCCGCCGACGCGCGCAAGGCCGAGACGGCCGCCGCCCGGCGCGGCGAGATCGTGCGCCGCCTGCGCGCCCTGCGCTCCGAGGTCGAGCGCACCAGCGAACACGTCGGCGCCCGCTTCCCCGAGGAAGCGCGCAAGATCCACTACGGCGAAACCGAACCCCGCAGCATCCACGGCGACGCCAACCGCAAGGAAGCCGAGGCCCTCCGCGACGAGGGCATCGACGTCCGCGTCATCCCCTGGGCGCCACGCGCCGACAGCTAAGCGGCGGGCGCGGTATCGGCGGCTTGACGGCCGCCGTATCGGCGAATACGCGCCATGGCCCCGTGCGTTTGTATATATCGGGTATTTCGCTTCCGGCCTTGGACCGTCGCCGCGATTCGCGCGGTTTGGGCATGACCCGGGAGGTTCCGCCATGAAACGTGTTGCGGTATTCGCGGCGCCGATCGCCCTTTCGACGACGGGGGGCGCGAACACGCCTTGGAATGCGGCGAGCTTCGGTATCGCTTTCGCCGAAAACGCCGGCAACCCGGCCTCGGCGACGGGCGACGGAAGCGTTCCTCTGAACGTGACTACGTTGCTGCGCAGGATTTCGGTCAGCGTTCAGGCAATGATTGCGCCGGAACGTTTGAAGGAACACTTGCCCATATTCGTGTACGAACCGAGCGAACTGGCGCGTCTGCACGAAACGCGGGACGTGTTCCCGGAAACGCCTTGGCATGTGGGCGCCGTCGAGCGAAGCGGCAATTCCGTCTGGACGGGCACGCCGTGCCCGCCCGTGGACGAGCTCCGGAAGGAAAAGGCGATCTCGTGTTTGTCGCACGGAGAGTATTTCGGCTCCAGTATTCCGTTGCGCGGCTCCGAAGTCACCGAAAGCCTTTGGGTAGCGGAGGACGAATGGGAGGCCGCCTTGCGGCGGCGCCCCGGCGCCCGCGCCGAATGGCCGGAGGCGGCGTTTTAGAGTCTGTACCGGAATTCGGCAGCTATCGGTACGGCATGGATCGGTGGGCATCTTGTCCGCTCGCGCTTCCCTCCCCGACATCGCGCCGCGCGGAAACGTGCGGGCAGGGACGCCCGCGCGCAGTCGTCGACGCCGGCCCGTATGTGCGGCGCGCCCGGACCGCGCCGGCGGGCTTCGCGGGGCGGTTGACGGGGGCGGCGGAATCGGCATGTTGGGGGCGGGCCGCTTGGCGGCGCCTGGGCAGAGGGAGCTGTGCGATGTTCATACAGACGGAGCCGACGCCGAATCCGGCGACGATGAAATTTCTTCCCGGCGAGATCGTGCTCGATTCGGGCACGGCGAATTTCGTCGATGCGGCGGCGGCGGCGCGGTCGCCGCTGGCCGACCGGCTGTTTCTGATCGACGGCGTGGAAGGGGTGTTTTTGGGCGGCGACTTCGTGACGGTGACGAAGGGGGCCGACGCGGAATGGCAGCTGCTGAAGCCGCCGATACTCGGCGTCATCATGGAGCACTACCTTTCGGGCGCGCCGATGCTGCTCGACGAACGGACCGACGCGCACGCGGCGGCGGGGCCGGAGGCGTCGGCGGAAGACGCCGGGATCGTGGCGCAAATCCAGGAGCTGCTCGACACGCGGGTGCGCCCGGCGGTGGCGCAGGACGGCGGCGACATCATCTTTCACGGCTACGAAAACGGCGTGGTGATGCTGGAAATGCACGGCGCGTGCTCGGGCTGCCCGAGCTCGACGGCGACGCTGAAATACGGCATCGAGAACATGCTGCGGCACTATGTGCCGGAAGTGATGGAAGTGCGGGCGGTGTTCTGAGCGCCGGCGCGCGGCGCGCCATCGCGGAGCCGGAAAGCGGCCTTGCATCGCGGCGCGGAAGCGGCTAGCGTGCGGCGTTTCCGCGTTCCGGCGCCGGCGCCGGGCGGGGGTTCGCGCCGCGCCGCGCCGCGCGCGGCAACCGAGCGAGGGGAAGGCGTATATGCCGCTCTACGAGAGCGTTTTCATCGCGCGTCAGGATATCCCGGCGCAGGAGGTCGAGGCGCTGGCCGACCGCTTCGCGGCGGTCGTCGCCGAGCAGGGCGGCGCGGTCGCCCGGCGCGAGTATTGGGGCCTCAAGAACATGGCCTACCGCATCAAGAAGAACCGCAAGGGCCACTACACGATGCTCCATATCGACGCGCCGCCCGGCGCGGTGCTCGAAATGGAGCGCACGATGCGGATCAACGAAGACGTGCTGCGCTACATGTCGATACGGCTCGACGAACTGCCCACCGAGCCCTCGATCATGATGCAGACGCGCGCGGCGCGGGAAGACCGCCGGCGCGACGAACGCCGCCGCGCGCGGAGGCGCGACGACGACAGGCGCGACGCCGGGAGACCCGCGGCCGGGCGGAAGCCGGACGCCGCCGCCGCGCCCGCCGCCGAAGCGAAACCCGCCGCCGTCCCGGCGGAGCAGCCGCCGGCCGCCGCGCCGGAAACCGGCGCCGCGGAGGCGCCGGCCGATTCCGCCCCGCCCCCCGCCCCCGCGGCCGGCGGCGAGGCGAAAACCGATGAGGCGCCGGCGGACGCGGCCCCCGGCGGCGCGGCGAAAACCGACGAGACGCCGGCAGACGCGACCCCGTCCGCCCCGAGCGAAGACGGGGCCGCAGCAGAACCGCCCGAACCCGAGGAGAAACCGGCGCCATGAGCGACAGACGCCCCTCCGGCCGGCCGTCGATGCCGCGGCGGCCGTTTTTCCGCCGCCGCAAGACGTGTCCGTTTTCCGGGCCGAACGCGCC
Source organism: Alphaproteobacteria bacterium (assembly GCA_965201115.1). GTDB lineage: Bacteria > Pseudomonadota > Alphaproteobacteria > UBA7887 > UBA7887 > JANQOH01. The sequence goes on along the minus strand of OZ241745.1, from coordinate 1,492,731 downwards.
GGCGATCGACTACAAGGACGTCAAGACCCTGCAACGCTTCGTGTCGGAGCGGGGCAAGATCGTCCCCACGCGCGTGACCGCCGTTTCGGCGCCGAAGCAGCGCCGGCTGGCCAAGGCCATCAAGCGGGCGCGCTTTCTCGCCCTGATGCCCTACATGGTGCGCTGACGCGCGCCCGACGGAGACCGGCCGCATGGACGTCATTCTTCTCGAACGCATCGACAAACTCGGCCAGATGGGAGACGAGGCGCGCGTCAGGGACGGCTATGCGCGCAATTACCTCCTGCCCTTGGGCAAGGCGCTGCGCGCCACCGACGCCAACCGCGAGCGCTTCGAACGCGAACGCGCGCAGCTCGAGGCCGACAATCTGGAGCGCCGCGGCGAGGCCGAAGACATGGCCGCGCGCATGGACGGCCTGACGGTCGCGACGATCCGCCAGGCGGGCGAATCCGGCCAGCTCTACGGCTCCGTGAACGCCCGCGACGTCGCGCAGGCCGTGACCGGAGCGGGCTTCACGGTCGCGCGCGGGCAGGTCGCGCTCGCGCGGCCGATCAAGACCCTCGGCCTGCACGAGGCGCGCATCGTCCTGCACCCGGAGGTAACGGCGGCGATCCGCGTCAACGTCGCCAGATCGGAAGAAGAAGCCCGGCAGCAGGCGGAGGGGATAGATCCCGGCGCGCGCGAACGCGACGAAGACCGGCAAGCGGAAGACGCGGCGTTCGGCGGCAGCGACCCGCAACCGGATGTGGGCGCGGCGCTGGACGGCGCCGCATGGCCCGGCACGGCGCCGCCCGGCAGCGCGCCGCCCGGCGGCGAAGTCTGACGCGGGCGGCGCCCCGCGCGTCCTCCGCCGCCGCGAGGCCAACGGCCGCCGAAGCGCCGCCAGGGAGAATCGGGCCGTGGCGCTGGTCGACCGTCTTTTGGACCATGCCGTCGCGCGCGGCGGGCTTACGCTCGTCGATGCGCGCGGCCGCCGCCGCGCGTTCGGGGATGGCGGCCCGCCCGCGCTCGTCGTCCGCCTGCATAACCGCGGGGCGGCCCTGCGCATAGGCCTTTCGGGCAGCTTGGGGCTGGCGGAAGCGTATATGGACGGCGCGCTGACGATCGAGGAAGGCGGCGGGATATACGAGCTGCTCGACCTGCTGGCGTCGAACCTGGCGGGGCGCGAATACCCCGCGTGGATCCGCGCGCGCCGCCGCGTCGAGCGTTGGGCGCGCCTTGCGCGGCAATACAACCCGGCAGGGCGCGCGCGGCGCAACGTAGCCCACCATTACGACCTTTCCGACGCGCTCTACGACCTGTTTCTCGATTCGAACAAACAGTATTCCTGCGCGTATTTCGCCTCTCCGGGCGACGATCTCGAGACCGCGCAGCGCGCCAAGATGCGCCGCATCGCCGCCAAGCTCGTTCTCGAACCCGGCATGACCGTGCTCGATATCGGCTCCGGCTGGGGCGGGTTGGGGGTGTATCTGGCGCGGGAACGGGGCGCGTCGGTGCTTGGCGTCACGCTGTCGGAGCGCCAGCACCGGCTGTCGAACGAGCGGGCGCGCGCCGCCGGCCAAGGGGGGCGCGCGCGCTTCGAACTCAAGGATTACCGCAACGAACGAGGACAGTACGACCGCATTGTGTCGGTCGGCATGTTCGAGCATGTGGGGGTCGGCCATTACCGCGAGTTCTTCGCCAACCTGCGGCGCCTGCTCGCGCCCGGCGGGGCCGCGCTGCTGCACACCATCGGCCGCGCCGACGGCCCCGGCGCCACCGACCCGTTCATACGCAAGTACATTTTTCCCGGCGGCTATATCCCGGCGCTGTCGGAAATCATGCCCGCCATCGAGAGCAGCGGTCTGGTAGTCTGCGATATCGAGGTTCTGCGCCTGCACTACGCGGAAACCCTGCGCGCGTGGCGCGGGCGCTTCGCCGCCAACCGCGAGCGCGCGGCGGCGCTTTACGACGAGCGGTTCTGCCGCATGTGGGAGTTCTATCTTGCGGGGTCGGAGGTTTCGTTCCGGCATATGGGCATGGTCGTGTTCCAGATACAGCTCGCGCGGCGCCAGGACGCGGTCCCGCTCACGCGCGATTACATGGCCGCCGCGGAGCGCGCCGCATGACGGCCCCCGCGAAGCGAATCGCCGTTATCGGCGCCGGGCTGGTGGGCGTGTGCTGCGCGCTGCGCCTGCGCGCCGAGGGCCACGAGGTCGCGCTGTTCGACCCGCGCGAGCCGGGCACGGCCACGTCGTTCGGCAATGCGGGCATCGTCTCCATCGGCTCGATTACGCCCTACAGCTGGCCCGGCCTGTGGCGCGATGTTCCGGCGATGCTGTTCGACCCGCTGAGCCCGTTGATTGTGCGCTGGCGGCGCCTGCCGCGCGCGCTGCCGTGGCTCGCACGCTTCCTCGCGGCGGGCCGGCTTGCGTCCTACCGCCGTCTGACCGCCGACATGGCGCCGCTTGTCGCCCTGGCGAAGGCCGAGCACGACCGCCTAGTCGAGACGTACGCCGTCGATCCCGGCCTCCTGCGCTCCGATGGCTATATCCACGCCTATCGCGGGCGCAAGCGGTTCGGCGACACGGCGCTGTGGCGCGAAATGCTGGCGGAGCACGGCGTGGACGTCGAAATCGCCGAACGCGACCGGCTGCGCGAACTCGAACCCGGCCTGTCGCGCGAGTTCGAGGTGGGGATTTTCTTGCCCCGCGGCGGCTTCGTCGCCGAACCCGTGGCGCTGTGCCGCGCATATGCCGGGGCGTTCGCGGCGCTCGGCGGCGAGCATGTGCGCGAGCGGGTCACGGGGTTCGACATGACGGCGTCGGGGCCGCGCGCGGTGCTGGCGGCCGGCGGCCGGCGCGAGATCGACCATGTCGTGCTGGCCGCTGGCGCGTGGTCGCGCCCGCTCGCGCGCGAACTCGGCGCCGCCGTTCCGCTCGAGGCCAAGCGCGGATACCACGTCAATGTCGATCCGCCCGATGGGCCGGGCCTGACGCGCCCCGTCGTGGTGGGCGACCGCGACTATACGCTCTGTCCCATGCGCGACGGCCTGCGCGTGACGGCGGGGGTGGAGTTCGGCGGCCTGAAGCTTGCGCCCGACTACCGGCGCGTCCGCCGCATACTGAAGCACGCGCGCACCAGCCTGCCCGGCCTCGACGGCGCGGTGCGGCGCGAATGGATGGGCCATCGCCCGGCGCTGCCCGATTCGAAGCCGGTCATCGGTCCGTCGCCCCGATTCGCGAATGCGACCTTTGCGTTCGGCCACGGCCATCTCGGTCTGACGCTGAGCGCGGTCACGGGGCGCATCGTGAGCGACCTGATAGCCGGCCGCGCCCCGCCCGTTCCGCTGGCTCCCTTCCGCGCCGACCGCTTCTGACGCGCCGGGCGGCGAATCGGCGCGGCGCCGGAAGGCCGCGGAATATCATGAACGACGTTGTCGACCGGCCGGTAACGCCGGATGATTGCCGCCGGGGAATGCGGGCGATCGACGACGGCTCGGTGTCTCTCGTACTCACCGACCCGCCCTATTTTACGGACGGCATGGACGACGGGTGGAGCCATGAAACGCTCCGCCGCCGGCGCGACCGGTCCAACGGCGCCGTGGGCGGGTTGCCCGGCGGCATGAAATTCGACCCGGCGCAAGGCCGCCGCCTGCAGAAATTTCTCGCGCCCATCGCGGCGGAGTGGATGCGCGTCGTCAAACCCGGAGGTTTCGTTTTGTGCTTTTCGCAACCGCGGCTCGCGCATCGCACGGCGGTCGCGATCGAGGAAGCGGGGTTCGAGATCCGCGACCTGTATGTCTGGAGCTATGGCGACGGTCAGTGCAAGGCGTTTTCGCAAGCCCACTTCATTCGCAGGATGAACCTCCCGGAAAGCGAGAAAACCCGATTGATCGGCGAACTCGGCGGGCGCAAGACTCCGCAGCTCAAGCCGCAAATGGAAACCATTGTCATGGCGCAGGCGCCGCGCGACGGGACCTACGCCGAAAACTGGCTTGCGCATCGCGTCGGGCTGGTGGATACGAGCGCCGACAATAACCTCCTCGAGGCGGGCCGCGTTCCGGGGACGATCATGCCCGCGCGCAAGCCCAAGGAGAAATACGGTCACATGACCGTCAAGCCGGTCGATCTGTTGCGCCACCTGATTCGGCTGTTCACCGACACGGGCGCGCTGGTCCTCGATCCTTTCGCGGGTACCGGCTCCACGGGCGTGGCCGCGAAGCTCGAGGGGCGCGCGTTCGCCGGTTTCGAGATCGACGCCGCAATGAGCGATGTCGCCAACGTCCGTATAGGAGAGACGGCGTGCCCGATTTCCCCGGCGCCGCCCTGAACACCGGCGTGCATCGCGCGGTGTCGGTCTCGGCCATGCCGGACCGGCAGTCTGCACCTGCGGAAACCTACGCCTGTCCCCCTCAGGATTCAGCGTGTGGGCCCGCGTCACCGTGCGCCGCCTTATGGTTGCCATGACCTACACGCATACCCCTTTCAGCTTGAGTTCCGTCAACGCTGCGTCATCTACCCTCGCCGGCGCGACAATGTAGGCAACAAGAGCGTGCGCGGTCGCACTATCAGATCGCTCGCCTTCACCTGCGTTAGCGTGCGCGATCGCTCCTTTCTCTCGGATGTAAGGATATCGAGCTCTTTCTCTTTAACAAGATCGAGTATGACGTTATCGAGGTCGGAAAATCGGGCGGCGATCTTGTTCGCCAAAACATGCCGTATCGTATCTATGGAAATCGGTCTTTCGGACGCCAGAGAGTATAGTTCGTTCAGCATGGAGTCCATAAGCTGGTCATGCAACCGGCCTATATCCAAGGCCTCGAAATGAAACATCGGCAGCGTGTCGGATCGCAATGCATCCCAACCGAGCATTCCGATATCTCCCTGTCCGTAGTGCAAGAACGTGTTGTGCGTATTCCAGTGTTGTTGAAGCATAACGTCGCGCGCGACAGGGTGTCTCGACAAATGCAGGAACCACAAGGCGCGGCGGGATCCCTTTGGCCGCAGGGAAAAGGGCGTATCGTACGTTGCGCCGGACTCAGTGCGAAGATGAGGAATTAGGGTCCTCTGAACCAAAGCCCTCCGGCCGTCGCCTCCCTCCTGTGAAACAAGTTCCCGAACGCGGGATTCCGGCAAGTTGAGAGCGGCTATGGCTCTGATCGAATCCTCCTTTTTCGGAAGATGATTCACAAGGGCGTCAGCGGCAATTGTCAATATAACTTCAGCGGCCGGCAGATGCCGGAATATCCGGGCGACGAGGCCGATGCCGACATGAGTGTAGCCGGTCTGATCGAGAAGAAATATCGCACGGCCCGCTTTGGGTTGCCGTTGGCGAATCCGATGTAGAATACGATCTATCGCGTCCTCGAACGCGCCGTTAACAACAACGATGTTCTCACCATCCACACGGTACTTCCGTTCGGAAAGCGTCTCCTCAAGATAGTCCGTGTGGGGCCGTTGAGTATCGATAAAATAAAATTTACAGTCGAATCGAAGTTTTTTGATTCGACCCCGGTTCAGCCTGCTCTCGGCGGCAACGGCTTCCTCCAGCATGATCAACGGCGTGCCCGAAACGATTTGGCCGTCGTCCGAAAACACCCCGCCACCGGCGAAACCATCGACGAGGTCGAGCTTAAACTCTTCGCGCCGAAGGTCGACATTCAGGCGGTCGAAGTAGGCGCGCAGATAGTTTCGCAAGACCTTGAGCTTGGCCTTGCTGTGCTCTTCGACCGCCGGCGGGGATTCGTCAGGATGCCAACGGAATTCCATGGCCTCTCTCCTTTACGGGATATGCGGGTATCGCATTGTGCTCGATTCCCTCGAGCAAGCGCCCGCCCGATTTCGGGGTTTTGCCGCCCCATTGCTTGAAGAAAAAATCGACGCCGCGGCGTTCGCAGTTATCCTTGATATCGAGAACCCAGCATTCCTGCATGGGGCGCGCGTTGGGGCCGCTTTCTCCGCCGACGATGACCCACGAAATACCGTCGAGATCGATATGTCCGAGTGGCTCCAGAAGCGGTTCTATGGACAGAAAGCGCACCTGCGCCGGCGTCTCGCGCAGGTGGCGAATTCGGGTCGCGGCCCTGCGGTCTTCCACCGAAACGCCGCACCATATGTGACGGGGCGCGCCGTCGGCGCCGTAGCGGCGGCGCAGATAGCTTCGCATGAGCGTACTGCGCTTGGTGAGCACCTGAAAGACGTGTCGGTCGGCGGCTTCCATCGTGTCGAACACGCGGTCGATGAACCCGACGCCGATTTTCTTGTGAAACAGGTCGCTCATCGAGTTGACGAAAACCCGCCGCGGGCGCTTCCACGCGAGCGGCTGGTCAAGGCGCTCCGGCCGCAGCTTGAGATCGAAGCCCGCCTCGAACGGATGCCGGGGCGTATCGCGGAATCGCTCCGCGAAGCGCTCGGCGTAGCAGTTATCGCAGCCGCGCGAAATTTTCGTGCAGCCCGTGACCGGGTTCCACGTGGCGTCGGTCCATTCGATTGCCGAACAATCGCTCATGCGAGCGGCTCCGGAAGGTAGTTTGCGCGCCGTTTCGGGGGCGTAATGTATCACGGCCATACAGTTACCGCAACGTTCCCGTCGTGCATATAGCGATGGGCTGCCGTGCGTGGCGCGCGCGACAGGCGCGTACCCGACGATGCGCAATGCGTGCGGGCGCGCCCATGCCGGTCATTCATCCAGTATCTCCCACAGGGTTTTGCCGTTCGGGAGGGCGCTTTCGGGCGGGGGGAAGTCGGGGGCGCGGAAGAGGGGGTTGCCGGGGGACCACAGTTCCAGGCTTTCCGGCTGGTCGGCGTAGAGCTCGGCGTTGGTCGTTACGCGCACTTCGCGGGGCATGCCCGGGGCGCGGAGGCCGTATTCGCGGTTTCCGAGGGGGCGGGCTTCGGTTCCCGACGGGAGCAGGCCGGGGGCGCGCGGCCGGCCGGCGTAGAGGCGTTCGAACGCGCGCAGCTGGTGCGGCCACGGCTCCACCGCGGCGGCGGTCTCGCCGACCCGCGCCCCGCCGCGCGCCATGCGCGCCGCCGCCGCGATGGCCGCCCACGCCAATCCGCGGCGATCCGCGACCGGGGGCGGCGGCGGGGTTTGTACCGGGGGCGGCGCCGGCGCTTCTTCGTCTTCCGGGCGCGGCGGCGGCGGCGTTCGCGGCGTTCGCGGCGCGCCCGCCGGGAGCCGCCGGAGGGCGCGCCGCGGCAGGAACCGCATCAGGTCGCGCCGCGCCGCCTCGGGAACATCGAGGACGAGCGCGCGTTTCGCCCGGTTCGCACACAACCGGGCGAAACGCTCTTCCTGCCGGTCCACCCGCGCGCGGTCGGACCCCCAGGCGGCGAATACCGAGAATTCTTCCCAGTTCCGCGTCCAGCCGGCGGCGGTCTCGTTCAGGCTGCCCGTCCATGCGAGGCGGTTTCCGGCGCGGTCTTCCACCGCGCCCGTCTTGGCGTGGAACAGCATCGTGTCGGGAACCGGCTTGCCGGCGGCGTTGCACGGCACCGCCACGCGCGCGTCGAGATGTCCGCGCGCCGCCAGCCACGCGAGGAGCTCCAGCGCGCCTTCCGCCTCGGCGTTGGGCGGCGCGAGGGGAACGCTCGCCAGTTGCGCAGCAGCAGCAGCGTGCAGCGCCGTTCCCCGCTCGATCGCGGCGATATGCTCCGCGTCGAGCGTGCAGCCCGCGATGAGGCGCATCCGCCCGCCGTTGCGCGCGAGTCCTTCCACGCCGCGCGCCGCCAGCGCCAGCGCCCCGCCCCGGCGTGGAAATAGCCCGTAACCCGGTCGTACCGCTCCGCCTCCTCCAGCGCCGGGATATAGAACAGGGACACAAGGTCTCCGTCCTCGGGCGTATAATCCAGTTTCCACTCCCGGTCGGTCAGCATCTTCTTTCTCCCTTGGGCGCGGTCGCTGCTTCCCGGCAACGTTGCGGCGCGCGCCAACGTGCGGGCGAGACGCCCGCGCACCCAGGCCCCGCCTTCGGCGGGGTTTCATTCGTCCCGCCACAGTTCGAGTTGGCGGGGTTCCGCTACCTCGTCGGAGAAGGCGAGGCGGCGGAGGCCCTCGAGGGCGGCGAAATCGTTCGCCGCCGCGGCCATCGCGCCGTCGAGCGCGACGCCGCTGTAATTTTGCGAGGGGGGCAGCACCTCAAGCGCCGCCTCAAGCGCGGCGGCAAGGCGCGGGTCCCGCGTCACGCCTGCTTCGTCCAGCAGTTCCCGCGCGCCGCCACCAGCGGGCGGCGCGCCCACCAGACGTGCAGCCGGTTCGGCGCCGGAAACGGCGTCATCGGCGTCCGCTCGCGCACGCTCTCGATACCGAGCTCGGCGATCGGCAGCCAGCGTTCGATCAGGCGCGTGTCGGCCATGGCGTCGAATCCGTTTCGCGGGCGATCGAGCGGGCACGGCCTTCCCACCGCTATCGGCGGTGCGCGGGCGGCCGTTCGCTGTCATGCCGCGACGAGGCCGCGCGCGCCAGCCAAGGCATTATACCAAGGATTGCCGACACTGTCCATTCAGGGAACGCCGCCCGGGACCGCAACCCCGCCGAAGGCGGGGCATGGGCGCGCGCCGCGGTGTGTGCTGTGGAAGCGCGGTCTTCGCGCCCCGCCCGCGGGCGTGCGCGGGGGTCGAGACGTGCGGGCGGGACGCCCGCGATCCCGGGAAGTGGGCTCGGGCGCCGTTACGGGGGATTGCGGGGATCCGCGGGGCTCGGGGGCGGGGCGCAACGACTGCGCCCTTCCCGGCAACGCTGCGGCGTGCGGGAACGGGCGGGCAGGATGCCTGCGGTCCCGGGCCCCGCCTTCGGCGGGGTTGCGCTGCTCCCGGCGAGCGCCGCGTGGGTCGCCGACGTGCGGGCGGGACGCCCATGCATACAGGAAGTGCGCTCGGGCGGCATTGCGGGGATCCGCGGGGCTCGGGGGCGGGGCGCAACGACCGCGCCCTTGCCGGCAGCGCTGCGGTGTGCGGGAACGTGCGGGCTGGAAGCCCGCGGTCCCGGGCCCCGCCTTCGGCGGGGTTGTGTCGCTCCCGGCGAGCGCCGCGTGGGGCGCCGACGTGCGGGCGGGACGCCCATGCATACAGGAAGCGGGCTCGGGCGACGTTGCGGGGTATTGCGGGGATCCGCGGGGCTCGGGGGCGGGGGGCAACGACGGCGCCCTTCCCGGCAACACTGCGGTGTGCGGGAACGTGCGGGCAGGATACCCGCGGTCCCGGGCCCCGCCTTCGGCGGGGTTGCGCCGCTCCCGGCGAGCGCCGCGTGGGTCGCCGACGTGCGGGCGGGACGCCCATGCATACAGGAAGCGGGCCCGGGCGGCGTTGCGGGGTATTGCGGGGATCCGCGGGGCTCGGGGGTGGGGCGCAACGACCGCGCCCTTGCCGGCAATGGTGCGGTGTGCGGGAACGTGCGGGCTGGAAGCCCGCGGTCCCGGGCCCCGCCTTCGGCGGGGTTGCGCCGCTCCCGGCGGGCGGCGCGCGGGTCGCCGACGTGCGGGTGGGACGCCCGCGATCCACGGGAAGCGCGCTCGGGCGACGTTGCGGGGTATTGCGGGGATCCGCAGGGCTCGGGGGCGGGACGGTCGTGCGCGGCGCGGCGGCGGATGGAAGCATGCGGGCGAGACGCCCGCGCACCCAGGAAGCGGGCCCGGGCGGGCGGGGGCGGCGTTGCGGGGGATTGCGGGGATCCGCGGGGCCCGGGGGCGGGGCGGGGTCAGTTTACCTGTTTGGCGCGGGCTTCCCAGTAGGGTTTGCGGAGTTCGGTTTTCAGGATTTTGCCGGCGCCGGAGAGGGGCATGGGGGCGGTGCGGAACTCTACGCTGCGGGGGCACTTGAAGCCGGCTATGCGCTCGTGGCAGTGGGCGATTACGGCTTCGGCGCTCAGCGTTCGGCCCTCATGGAGGCGGATGACGGCGTGGACGCGCTCGCCCCATTTTTCGTCGGGCACGCCGATTACGGCGCATTCGACCACGGCGGGGTGCTCATGGACGGCGTTTTCGACTTCAGCGGAATAGACGTTTTCGCCGCCCGACACGATCATGTCCTTCATGCGGTCGACGATATAGACGAAGCCGTTTTCGTCCATCCTGCCGCCGTCGCCGGTGAACATCCAGCCATCGCGGATGGCCTCGGCGGTGAGATCGGGCTTGCGCCAGTAGCCCTGCATGACGTTGGCGCCGCGAACCGCGACCTCGCCGACCTCGCCGCGCGGGATCTCGGCGCCGTCCTTGTCCACGACGCGGATTTCGACGCCGGGCACGGCCTGGCCCGCGGCGCGGAACAGGTAGGCGTTGGGCCCCTCGAACACGTGGTATTCCGGGCCGCAGGCGGTGACGAGCGGCGCGCATTCGGTCTGCCCGTAGGCGTGGCTGAACCGGCATCCGGGCAGCGCCTGCATCGCCTTGACGACCACGGCCTCGGGCATCGGCGAGGCGCCGTACACCACGTGGCGCAGGCTCGACATGTCGTATTTGCCGAGGTCGGGGTGGTTGACCAGCATGTTGCACATGGTGGGCACGAGGAGCTGATCGGTGATGCCGAACGCCTGCGTCGCCTTCATCACGCCGACGGGGTCGAACATCGGGATGAAGTAGTGGCTTCCGGCGATTTGGGTGACGCCGAAGACCGCCGAGCAGTCGGCGATATGGAACATGGGCGCGGCGTGCAGCCAGCGCACGCCGGGCTCGATGCGGAACGCGGTCTGGGTATTGAAGGCGTTGAACACGAGGTTGCGGTGGCTGAGCATGACGCCTTTCGAGCGCCCGGTTGTGCCGCCGGTGTAGAACAGCCCGGCGAGGTCTTCGTAGCCGCAGTTGGCGTCGGGCGCCGGTTCGGCGCTCTCGATCAGCGCGTCGTGCGAGGCCATGCCTTCGGGCGGCTCGCCGTCGCCCATCCACACGACGCGGATATCGCGCGGGATCGCGCCGGAGGCTTTCAGCTGCGTTACGGCGGGCGCGAATACGTTGTCGCAGAACATCACGCCGGCGCCGCTGTCGTTCACCCAGTATGCGATTTCGGGCGGGGCGAGGCGCGCGTTGATGGGAACGAACGCGCCGCCGGCCCAGGCCGTGCCGTAGAAGTATTCGTAGTAGCGGTCGCTGTTGAGGGCGAGGACGGCGGTGCGCGCGCCATCGGCGACGCCCATGCCGCGCAGCGCGCCGCCGAGGCGGGCGATTCGGTTTACGCATTCGCTCCATGTGCGTTCGCGCGCGCCGTCGCGCGTGGCGACGGCGTTGGCGCGCACCTGCGCGGCGCGCTTGATCGCCTGTGTCAGATACATTCGGGCCTCCGTCGGCCGGGTGGGCTTCGCCGGGATGGTGGGCGCGGCTGGGATCGAACCAGCGACCCCCACGATGTCAACGTGGTGCTCTCCCGCTGAGCTACGCGCCCCATCCGCGGGCATTATAGCCGATGCCGCCGCTCCCCGGCAAGGGGGCGGCGCGCGCGTCAGAAGGGCTTGACGACGGCGAGGATGACGATGGCGAGCAACAGCGCGGCGGGGACTTCGTTGGCGATGCGGTAAAAACGGGCGGAGCGGCGGTTGCGGCCGGCGGCGAAATCGCGCAGGCAGCGGCCCATGAACCCGTGCATCGCGGTCATGGCGAGCACGAGCGCGAGTTTGGCGAAAAACCAGCCCGTTCCCCACGCGCCGCCGGCGGCGAGCAGCGACGCGCCGAACGCCCACGACGCCAGCATCGCCGGCGTCATGATCGCGCGGTAGAGGCGGCGCTCCATGACGCGGAAGGTCCCGTCCATCTCCGACCCCGGCGCCGCGCCGCAGTGATACACGAAGAGCCGGGGGAGATAGAGCAGCCCCGCCATCCACGCCATGACGGACGCGATATGCGCGGCCTTGAGCCACGGCGCCGCGGCGGCGAGCGCGGCGCTCACGGCAGGGCTTGCGGGGCCTGCGCGCCGCGCGGGCAGGCGCCGAACCGCGCGGGGCATGTTCGGCGCCCTCCGCACGAGACGGCGCCGGCGGGCGCGCCGAGCGCCGAGCGCACGCGCTCCGCGAGGGCGGCGATGAACGCGCGGTTCGTTCCCGGCGCGGGAACGCGCGCGTAATGCGGAACGCCGCGGCGCGCGGCCCAGGCGCGGTAGTCGATATCGAGCTCCACGAGCGTTTCCGAATGTTCGGACACGAACGACACGGGCGCGACGAGGACGGCGCGGCCCTCGGCGCCCGCGCGGTCGAGTTCCTCGCCGATAGACGGGCCGATCCATGCGAGCGGCCCCACGCGGCTTTGGTAGCAGACGCGCCAGTCGAGGTTCGGCCACGGCAGCGCGGCGGCGATCGCCGCCGCGCTTCGCTCGATCTGCCATCGGTAGGGATCGCCGCGCGCGACGATGCGCTCCGGCAGGCCGTGCGCGGAAAACAGCAGCCGCCACCGCGCGCCGGGCGGGAGGGCGGCGCGCGCGGTTTGGATCAGCGCGGCCTGCGCGGCGGCGTAGCCCGCGTCGTCGGGGTAGCAACAGACCGCCGCGGTCGGGGCGCGCAAACCGGCCTCCGCGGCGGCGCGGCGCCATTCCGCGAACGACGAGCCCGTCGTCGCGGTCGAGAACTGGGGGTAGAGCGGCAGAAGCGCGATGCGGTCGGGCCGCATGGCGGCGACGGCGCGGGCGGCTTCGCGAATCGCGGGGCGCCAATAGCGCATGGCGACGAACGCGCGCGCGGGCGCGGCATCGACATCTCCAATATCCGCCAAGGCGCGTTCGAGGCTCGCGGCCTGCGCTTCGGTGAGCGCTCGGATCGGCGATACGCCGCCGATGCGGCGGTAGATAGCGCGCGCCGCGGGGGCGCGGCGCGCCGCGATCAGGCGCGCCAGCGCCCAACGCGCGGGGCGCGGCGCGGACAGGATGGCCGGATCGCCGAACAGGTTGCGCAGGAAGGGCCGCACGGCGCGCGGGCCGTCGGGGCCGCCGAGGTTGAACAGGACGACGGCGGTTCCGCTCACCCGCCTTCCTTGTTGCGCAGCATTGCGCACAGCGCCGCGACGTTTTCCGGCGGGGTTTCGGGCAGGACGCCGTGGCCGAGGTTGAATATCCACGGCGATGCGCCGAGCGCGCCGCGCAGGCGCGCGACGGCGCGCGCCATTGCGGGGCCGCCGACCGCGAGGAGCATTGGGTCCAGATTGCCCTGGAGGGCCATGCGGGGCGGCACGGCGCATGCGGCGGCGGCGGGCGGCACGGCGGTGTCGAGGCTTACGGCGTTCATGCCGGCGCGCGCGGCGTAATCGCGGAGCGACATGCCGGCGCCGCGCGGGAAGCCGATCAGGCGCGCGCCCGGGCAGGCTGCTCGGACCTCGGCGGCGATGCGCGCGGCCGGTTCGATGCACCAGCGCCCGAACTCCGCCGGCGGAAGGACGCCGGCCCAACTGTCGAACAGCTGCACAGCCTCGGCGCCGGCGCGTATCTGGGCGATGAGATGCCGCGCCACCGCCGTTTCGAGCAGTTGCGACAGCGCCGCGAAGCCCGCGGGGTCTTCATGCATCCAGCGGCGGGGCCGCGGGAATTCGCGGCTGCCGCGGCCCTCGATCATGTATGCCGCGAGGGTCCACGGCGCGCCGGCGAAACCGATGGTTGCGACGCCTTTCGGCGCTTCGGCGGCGACACGCTCGACCGTTTCGTAAACCGGCGCGAGACGCTCCTCCATGCCGTCGATTTTCAGGCGCGCGGCGCTGGCGGGCGTTTCGAGGGCGGCCAGTTGCGGTCCTTCGCCGTCCGTGAATGACACCGCCGCGCCGAGCGCGTCGGGGACGGTCAGGATGTCGGAGAAGACGATTGCGCCGTGGAGGCCGAAGCGGCGGACGGGCTGGAGCGCCGCCTCGGCCGCCAGCGCGGGGCGGTAGCAGAAATCCAGGAAATCGCGCGCGCGGGCGCGCAGCGCGCGGTATTCCGGCAGGTAGCGGCCCGCCTGGCGCATGAGCCATACGGGGGGGCGATGGACCCGGTAGCCGGCCAGAACGTGGAGCAGGAGCTTGCCGGACGGGGCGGGCTCCGGCGCGCGATTCGTCACATGGGCCTCCGGCGCGGTGGGTTGGCGGCGCGGTCGCATCAGTATGGCGCAATCGGCGGACCGCGGGTAGCGGCGGGCGTCTTGTGCGCCTGGGCTTCCTTGCCGGCGCCGCGTTGTGCGGGAACGTGCGGGCAGGATGCCCGCGGTCCCGGGCCCCGCCTTCGGCGGGGTTGCGCGGGGCGCCAGCGTGCGGGCGAGACGCCCGCGCACCCAGGAAGCGGCCGAGGCTCATCGTAACGTATATGAAGAATGCGGCGGGCGTCTTGTGCGCCTGGGCTTTCCTGCCGGCGCCGCGTTGTGCGGGAACGTGCGGGCTGGAAGCCCGCGGTCCCGGGCCCCGCCTTCGGCGGGGTTGCGCGGGTCGCCAGCGTGCGGGCGGGACGCCCGCGCACCCAAGAAGCGGCCGAGGCTCATCGTAACGTATATGAAGAATTGGGAATCGGGAAACGTTGTTGGTCATGTGGATTGCGGGGAAGACCCGGGCGGCGGCGGCGGGCGGCGCTTGCGGAAACAGTGGATTCGGGGGGCAGCGGGGCTTCGCGGGCGCGTTGGGGAAACGGGGGATAGGGGCGCGGGCGCGCGGGCCGGCGGCGCGGGGCAGGCGGGGCGGGGTGGAAAGCGGGGGCGGCTGTCCACGGTTATGCACGGGGTATCCACACGGCGGCGCGGGTGCGCGGCGGGTGGCGGAGGGCGCGGTTGGGGGGCAATATGGGCGGCGTGCCGGTATGTCATCTGCATTTGATTTCGGACTCGACGGGCGAGACGGCGAACGCGGTCGCGCGCGCGGCGCTGGCGCAGTTCGAGCGCGTGGAGCCCGTGGAGCACAGCTGGGCGCTGGTGCGCACGGCGGGGCAGATCGACCGCGTGCTGGGGGCGATCCGGCGCAACCCCGGCATTGTGCTCTATACGCTGGTCGAGCCCGATCTGAGCGCGGCGCTGGAGCGCGGCTGCCGCGATCTCGGGGTGGCGTGCATCGATGTGCTGGGCCGGACGATGGCGGAGTTCGCCCGCGCGCTGGGCGCCGAGGGCGGCCATTCGCCGGGGCGCCAGCACCTGCTCGACGATGAATACTACCGCCGCATCGACGCCATGCAGTTTGTGTTGGCGCACGACGATGGGCAGTCGCTCGACGGGATCGGCGCCGCGGACGTCATTGTCGTCGGCGTATCGCGGGTTTCGAAATCGCCGACCTGCATGTATTTGGCGAATCGCGGCGTGAAGGCGGCGAATGTGCCCTATGTGGCCGGCGCGCCGTTTCCCGAGGATCGTATCGCGCGCGCCGGGCCGCTGGCGGTGGGGCTGACCGCGAGCCCCGACCGGATCGTGCAGCTGCGCCGCAACCGTTTGCGCGGCCTGGACGATCATGGCAACCCGTATGCCGATCCGCGCGCGGTGCGCGCCGAGGCGATGGAGGCGCGCCGCTTGTTCGCGCGCCGCGGCTGGCCGGTCATCGACGTCTCGCGGCGTTCGATCGAGGAGACGGCGGCGGAAATCCTGCAATGTCTGCGCGATCGGCGGGAAGGCGGCGCGGCGTGACGCGGCGCGTTGCGCTGGCGTCGGAAAGCGCCATCCGGGCGCGGCTGCTGCGGAGCGCCGGGGTGGCGTTCGACGCCGAGCCGGCGCGGATCGACGAAGACAGCGTGCGCGAATCGATGCGCGCGGAAGGCGCATCGGCGGCCGAAGCCGCCGCGGCGCTGGCGGCCCTGAAGGCGACGAAGGTTTCCGCGCGGCGCCCCGAGGCGCTGGTCATCGGCGCGGATCAGATATTGACGCTGGGCAACCGCTGGCTCGGCAAGCCGGAAGACGCCGGCGCCGCGCGGGCGCGCCTTGCGGAGCTGCGCGGCCGCGCCCATACGCTCGAGACCGGGGTCTGCATCGCGCTCGGCGGGAGCGCAATATGGCGGCACGGCGAGACGTCGCGGCTCGTCATGCGCCCGTTTTCCGACGGGTTTCTCGACGCCTATATCGCCGCATGCGGCGCGGACATACTGGGTACGGTGGGGGCGTATCGCATGGAGGACCGGGGCGTGCAGTTGTTCTCGCGCATCGAGGGGGATTATTTCGCCGTTCTCGGCCTGCCGCTTTTGCCGTTGTTGGGGTTTTTGCGCGAACACGGGGCGGTGGGCCGATGACGCCGACGATCTTGAGCGGCGCGGCGAAGGTCGCGGGGATTATCGGCTGGCCAGTGGCGCATTCGCGGTCGCCGCGCCTGCACGGCTACTGGCTGCGCCGCTACGCGACAGACGGCGCCTATGTGCCGATGGCGGTTGCGCCGGGGCGGTTGGCGGAGGCGCTGCGCGCGCTGCCGGCGCTGGGCTTCGCCGGCGCCAATGTCACGATTCCGCACAAGGAGGAAGCGCTGCGCGTCTGCGATACGGCGGACGCCGCGGCGCGGCGGATCGGCGCCGTGAACACGGTGGTCGCCGGCGCCGACGGGGCGTTGCACGGGAGCAACACCGACGCCTACGGGTTTGTCGAAAGCCTGCGCGAGGACGCGCCCGGCTGGACGGCGCGGGGGGCGCCGGCGCTCATGCTCGGCGCGGGGGGCGCGGCGCGGGCGGTGGCGGCGGCGCTGCTCGACGCCGGCTGCCCGGAAATCCGCATATGCAACCGCAACGGGGCGCGGGCGGAAGCGCTGGCCCGCGAGTTCGGCGCGCCGTGCAAGGCGGCGGCGTGGGCGGACCGGGCGGATGCCGTAGTCGGCGCGGGGCTGGTCGCGAATGCAACGTCGGGAGGGATGACGGGCAAGCCCGCGCTCGACATGCCGCTCGACCGGCTCGACGCCGGCGCGACGGTAGCCGATATCGTGTATGCGCCGCTGGTTACGCCGCTGCTTGCCGCGGCGCGGCGGCGCGGGGCGCGGACGGTCGACGGGCTGGGGATGCTCCTCCATCAGGCGCGGCCGGGCTTCAAGGCGTGGTTCGGGACCGACCCGGAGGTGGATGCGGGGCTGCGGGCGTTCGTTCTCGCGGACCTTCGGCGGTGACCCGGTTGGCGGATCGTTGCTGCGCGGCATTGGCGGGAAAGCGCGTGGCGGCCGTCTCTCATAACGGGCTTCGGCGCGGTGGAAACGTGCGGGCGGGGACGCCCGCGCACCCAGGCAGTCCGCGCTTTCGGCGCGGCGGAAACGTGCGGGCAGGATGCCCGCGGTCCCAGGCAGTTTGCGTCTTCGGCGCGGGCGATTCGTGAAGCGGCGCAGGCGGCGGCGGGGGCGGCGTTGGCCGGTTTTGCTCGGGCTGACGGGGTCGATAGCGATGGGCAAGAGCGAGACGGCGCGCATGTTCCGGCGGCTCGGCGCGCCGGTGTTCGACGCCGACGCCGAGGCGCGGCGCGCGCTTGCGCCGGGCGGGCGGGCGTTTGCGGCGGTGGCGCGGGCGTTCCCCGAAGCGGCGCGCGGCGGCGCCGTGGATCGCGACGTGCTGGGGGCGCGGGTATTCGGCGATACGGCCGCCCTGCGCCGGCTGGAAGGCATATTGCATCCGCTTGTGGGAGAGGCGCGCGGGCGGTTTCTGCGCGCGGCGGCTGCGCGGCGGCTGCGCGTCGCGGTGCTCGACGTACCGCTGCTTTTCGAGACCGGCGGCGACGCGCGCTGCGATTGCGTGGCGACGGTCAGCGCGCCGCCCTGCGTTCAGCGCCGCCGCGCCCTGCGCCGCCCGGGCATGACGCGCGAGAAATTCGACGCGATACTGGCGCGGCAGATGCCGGATCGGGAAAAACGCCGGCGCGCGGATTTCGTGGTTCCGACCGGGCTCGGCCGCCGCGCGGCCCTGCGCGCCGCGCGCGGGATACTCGCGGCGCTGCGGCGCTGCGGGAGGTAGAAGGCGCCATGCGCGAGATCGCGCTCGATACGGAAACCACGGGCCTCGACCCGGCCGCCGGTCACCGGATTATCGAGATCGGCTGCGTGGAGCTGGAAAACCGCTTCCCGACCGGGGCGACGTTCCAGCGCTATGTGCGGCCCGAGCGCGAGATACCCGAAGACGCCGCGCGCGTTCACGGCATCACGGCGGAAATGCTGGCCGAGAAGCCGCTGTTTGCGGACATCGCCGACGAGCTGCTGGAGTTTCTCGGCGATTCGGCGATCGTGGCGCATAACGCTTCGTTCGATATCGCCTTTGTGAACGCCGAGCTGGAGCGCGCGGGGCGCGCGCCCATCGACGCCGCGCGCGCCATCGATACGGCAGCCATCGCGCGGCGCAAGTTCCCCGGCGCGCCCGCCGGCCTCGACGCGCTGTGCAAGCGGTTCGGCGTCGATAACTCGATGCGCGAGCGGCACGGCGCGCTGCTCGACGCCGAGCTGCTGTCGGAGGTTTATGTCGCGCTTGTGGGCGGCCGGCAGGCTTCGCTGTCTTTGGCGGCGAATGCCGCCGCGGCGGCGGCCGGCGCCGCGGCCGCGCGGGCCGGCCGCGCGCCGCTTGTCAGCGAGCCGACCGCGGAGGAACTGGCGGCGCATAACGCTTTTATCGACACACTGGAGGATCCGGTATGGCGTTGGCGAACCGACCGGTAGCCGGCCCGAGCGCGTGGCGCGGCGCCGAACTCGAACGCGACAGGGGCTGGGAATACCGCCTCGACGATGCGCAACGCGGCGAACTGCGCCGCGCGGCGGCGGCGGCGCGGGCGGCGGGCCTGGGCGTTGCCGACATCGACGCGGCACGGTTTCCGCTGCCGTCGCTGGCGCCCGCGGTGTCGGGCATTGCGGCGGAAGTGCGCGACGGGCGCGGCTTTGCGCTGCTGCGCGGGTTTCCCGTCGAGGATGCGGCGCTCGAGGACCTCGAGATCATGTATTGGGGGTTTTGCGCCCATCTGGGAACCGGGTTGACGCAGAACGGCGATGCGGGGCTTATCCACTACGTCACCGAGGGGCGGCTGCGCCCGAGCCAGGGAACGCGGGGCGTGGGGTTTCCGCGCGAAGCGCCGCTGCATATCGACTTGACCGACATCGTGTCGCTGCTTTGCGTGCGTCAGGCGCCGGACGATCCGCCGAGCCGCGTCGCGAGTTCGCTCAATGTCTATAACGCGCTGCTCGAGAAGCGGCCCGAATGGGTCGGCCTCGCGAACCGCGGTTTTCCGTGGGACCGCATGGAGGAGCACGGGCCCGGCGAGGCGCCGTCGTCGGAATACCGCGTGCCGCTGTTCAGCCGCGCGGGCGGGACGGTCTCGGCGCAATACAACCGGCACTGGATATCCGCCGCCGCCGAGCGCGCGGGGCGCGAGTTTTCCGCCGCCGAGACCGGGCTGTTCGATTTCATCGACGAGACGGCGCGCGCGGACTGCCTCGAATTTCCGTTCCGCGCGGGGGACGCGCAGTTCTGCAACAACTACACGGTGTTTCACGGGCGCGCCGGGCACAAGTCGGAGCCGGACCCGGAGCGCCGGCGCCTGCTGATGCGCATATGGCTGGACGCGCCGGATTTCCGGCGGTTTTCCGATGAGGCCATTGTGCGCCGCGGCAACGGGCGGCACGGCCAGCTTGGGTGGGCGCCCGCCGAGCTGCGCGCGGGGCTCAACCGGAAGCCGCGGCGGCGGCGCGCCGATGGGGCGGCGGCGGGGTAACCTTTTCCGGGTCGGCGGCGCGGACTTTCCGGGCGCCAGGCGTGCCCGCCCGCATGTTTGCGCCCGGCGCGGCGGCGACGTGCGCGCGCTTGCTTGCCGACATTGCATCGCGCGCGAACGTGCGGGCGGGGACGCCCGCGCACCCGGGCCCCGCCTTCGGCGGGGTGGAGGCGTGCGTGCGGGGGGCAACGACCGCGCCCTCCCCGGTAACGCCGCGGCGCGCGGAGACGTGCGGGCGGGAACGCCCGCGCACCCAGGAAGCGCGCTCGGGCGGGGGGCAACGACCGCGCCCTCCCCGGTAACGCCGCGGCGCGCGGAGACGTGCGGGCAGGATGCCCGCGCACCCAGGAAGCGCGCTCGGGCGGGGGGCAATGACCGCGCCCTCCCCGGTAACGCCGCGGCGCGCGGAGACGTGCGGGCAGGATGCCCGCGGTCCCGGGCCCCGCCTTCGGCGGGGTGGAGGCGTGCAGGCAGGGCGCAACGACCGCGCCCTCCCCGGTAATGCCGCGGCGCGCGGAGACGTGCGGGCAGGATGCCCGCGGTCCCGGGCCCCGCCTTCGGCGGGGTGGAGGCGTGCAGGCAGGGCGCAACGACCGCGCCCTCCCCGGTAATGCCGCGGCGCGCGGAGACGTGCGGGCAGGATGCCCGCGGTCCCGGGCCCCGCCTTCGGCGGGGTGGAGACGTGCGGGCGGGGACGCCCGCGCACACGGGCAGTCCGCGCCTTCGGCGCGACAGTGCAGCCGCGGCTACAGGCCCATTGCGCGGCGCATGAGGAGGCGTTTGAGCGGCGGGGCGCGGTTTACGGCGGCGAGGCCGATGCGGCGCGCCGCGGCGACCGCGGCGGGCGCGGCGGCGAACAGGCGGTTCAGCCCGTCGGTTGCGGCGGCCATGGTCAGCGAGTCCGCGCTCCGCGCCCGTTCGTAGCGGCGGAGGGTCTCGCGGCCGCCGATGTCGAGGCCGAGCCGCGCGGCGCCGAGGACGCAATCGGCAAGCGCGGCGGCGTCCCGCAGGCCGAGGTTGAGGCCTTGGCCGGCGATGGGGTGGATCGCGCGGGCGGCGTCGCCCGCGAGG
This sequence comes from Alphaproteobacteria bacterium, assembly GCA_965201115.1. Taxonomy (GTDB): domain Bacteria; phylum Pseudomonadota; class Alphaproteobacteria; order UBA7887; family UBA7887; genus JANQOH01. The sequence continues at coordinate 1,472,126 of OZ241745.1, read as the reverse complement.
GCGAGGCGCCGGTCCGTCATGCGGTCGGCGCGAACGAGCGCCACCGGATAGAGCCGGCGGGGCCCCGCAAGCGTCAGCGCGCCGAGATAATCGGTGAAGCGCCGCTCGATTTCGGCGAGAAACCGCCGGTCGTCGAACGCCATCGCCGCCCGCGCCAGTTCGGGCCGCTCGGTCCATACGAGCGAGGCGCGGTTGCGGGCAAGCGGCAGGATGGCGAACGGCCCGGCGGGCAGGAAGCGCTCTTGCGCGATGCCGCGGTGCGGGCGCTCATGCGCCACGGTGCAGACGATGGCCGCCTGGCCGTAGTTGCGCCACCGCGCGGGAATGCCCGCATGGCCGCGCATGGGCGAGGCGGCGCCGTCGGCGGCGATGAGAAGCCGCGCGCGCACGGCGGAGCCGTCGTCGAGCGCGGCGCGCACGGCGGAATCGCGCGCGACGGACACGACGCGCCGCGGCGCCAGGACGGCAAGATCGGGGAGCGCCGCGGCGCGCGCGCGCAGCGCGCGCAGCAGATGGCGGTTTTCGACCATGTAGCCGAGCGGGCCGGCGCCGAGCGCGGCACGGTCGAAATGCAGGAACAGCCGCGAATCGCCGTCGCTGACGCGGATCTGGCGTATGGGCCCGGCCTCGGCTTCGAGCGCTTTCCAGATGCCGGCGCGTTCGAGGATCGCCGCCGAGCCCGCAGCCACGGCCGAGGCGCGCCCGTCGAAATCCGCCGCCGGCGCGATTTCCGGCGCCCGCGCATCGACAACGACGACCGCGAGCCCGGCCCGCGCCAGCAGACACGCCGCGGCCAGCCCCACCGGCCCGCCGCCGACAATGAGTATGTCGGCCGTTCGCTCGCGGCGCGCCGCGGCTTCGCTTGAAGTTTTCATCGCCGGGCAGGATAGCAGGGGCGGTTCGGCGCCGCGCCGCGCGCAAACGTGCGGGCGGGACGCCCGCGGCGCCCAGGAAGCGCGCCGCGCTCCGCTCGCCGGCGGTCGCGGGGGTTGCGGTTGTGCGGGCGGGGACGCCCGCGGTCCCGGGCAGTGCGTCTTCGGCGCGGATTGAGGCAATTAAATTTGCCCCCCCCCCCCCCCCCCCCCGTTGTTGACACGCTTGGAACGGCGATTGATCATTGCGGCGCGACAGAGGCAGCTGCCCGTTTGCGGTCGGGAAATTGCCCGGCGGCGGAAGGGGGGCCGTTGCGCATCTGCAACTGGAAACGGAGGCACAAGACCGTGAATTCCCGACTTTTACTGGTATCGATGTGCTGCGCCGGGCTCGCGCTTCAGCTCGCCGCCTGCGGCGGGGGCGTTACGCGCGTCGTCGTCGACGACGAAAGCACGGGGGGGGGGGGGGGCTGAATTAAAACGCGCCCTTGCCGACCTCGAGACCGCCCGGGAGCAGCGCGACGCCGCGCAGGGCGCGCTGGAGGCGGCGCGGGTTGCGCTGGCCAACGCCCAGGCCGCGCTGGCGCGAGGCGCCGCTGGCGACGCCGCCGCGCGCACGGCTCTCGGCGCAACGCTGGCCGAACGGAGCGGCGAGCTCGAAACGGCTCTGAAGGCTCTGCCGGAGACCGATGGCGAATCGGAGGGGCGCGCGGCCGCGCGCACGGCGCTGAACGCGACGAAGGCGGCGCTCGACGCGCTGGCCAGGGCGGTGGAGGAAGCCGGCCCCGCCGCGGCCGGTCCGTCGGCGGCCGACGCGCACACGGCGCTGGACCGCGCGGAAACGGCGGTGACGGCGGCGCTCACGGCGGTGAATACGGCGCGGGGCCTGCTTGAAGACACGCCCGACGCCGAGGCTTCGGCGGCGTTGCTGCAGGCGCAGAACGCGCTGCTGACCGCGCAGGTTTCTCTGACGCCCGTTATCCGCGCCGAGCTCGGGACGGCGCGGGGCGATCTTGCGGATGCGCAGAGCGCTTTGGGGATGGCGCGGGCCGAGGTTGCGCGGCTGACGCGCGAGGTGGCGGCGAAGGACACGGGGATTCGCGACGCCGAGGGCCGGGCGGCCACGCTCAAGACGCAGCTCGACGCCGCCAACGCCGAGGTCGCCAGGCTCAAGGGCGCGCTCGCCGCCGCCACCGCCGCCGCCGCAAGCGACGCGGCGGCGCTGAGGACGCAGCTGGCCGCCGCCAACGCGGAGAAGGACCGGATACAGGGCCTTTTGGACGCGGAGGAAGCCGCGGCGGCGATGCTCCGGACGGAGAAGGCGGCGCTGCAAACGCAGCTCGCGGCGCTGCAAACGCAGCTCGACGAGAGAACGGCCGAGCTGGATCGCAGAACCGTTGCCTTCGGCGAAAACATCGTTACGCCGTTCTCCGGCCCCCGCGGTTCGCAGATCGTGCGGACCCCGCGCCAGCCGGATCTGACGTTGCAGTTCAACGACGGCTTCGACCCGCGGGCCGGCGCCGCGACGATCGCAGATCGGGCCGGATACGTCGCGGCCCTGGCCAGCGGCGGGACGGCGTACGCCGGCATGGAGATACCGGACCCGGTCGCCTGGGACGACGATGACGACGACGTCAAGCCGATCCTCGGCACGGAGGCTTCGGTGGCCACGACGGAGTTCCCGGGACGCGGATATGTCCTGCGCAGCGGGTTGCGGGCCGTCAAGGCCGGCCCGGCGAACGGCGCCACTGCCGACGCGAACGCCCAGGGCGGATACTTCCCGCCCGAGAGGCTGATACTCCAGGGCCAGCGCGACACAAAGGGCGTCAAACCCGCCGCCGCCTCCGGCGCCGACGCCAGGGACGATCTCCTGAGGGCCACCGACGACAACGATGTTCTTTGGCGGGCCTGGGACGCGACGTGGCGGGCGTCGTTCCGGTTCGACCCCGAGGGCGGCGCGAACGGCGAGGGCAGCTTCGTCATGCGCTTCGGGGGCGGCGACGACGGCGCGCTGATCTTCCCCGATCTCGAGACGTTTGTCGCGAAACGCGGAGCGGGAGCGACCACCACGGACTCGGGGCCGTTGACCGCGGACAACCGGGCCAGCTCGGACATCGCGATCCACTTCGGGGAGCCGTCGCCGGATCCCTTCGGCGAGCGCGGCTACCATTGGCGTCTGGATGCGCCGGGCGGGCTGGCGGACCTGGAACGCTACCCGGCGGGGCACGCGACCGGGACCGAGGGGGACCCGGTAACCACCACGGCGGCGGCGGGCAATCACGGGTGGTACGACGCGGCCGGCAGCACGCAGCTGACGGACGGCTCGGATCCGCTCTATGTCACGCTGGCCGGGGATCCGCTCGGCGAACCCGGCGGTTTTTACGAAGCGCTGCTTTTCAACCATGCCGGCGACGACGCCGAGGGCGAGCCGCGCTACATGAAGTATGCGGCCTACGGGCTGTTCCGCTACATGGACCAGGGCCTCGGTTACCACGGCGCGGACGACGACCGCTCGCCTGCATCTGACCTGAATTTCTACACGGCGTACAAGGACGCGCCGAACCGCCTGCAGGCGTTTCACTACGGGTTCGACGCCTTCGACAACGAGTCGGAGACGGCCGCGCCGCTCATCTCGAGCATGACGACCGACGCGCAGCAGATCGAGGCGACGTTCAACGGCAAGACCTCGGGCTGGTTCCTGTTCGCCAACACGCAGGACCGCACGGCCGGCATCAACCAGCTGTCGAACTGCGGCTCCGCCTACAATACGGAGTGCGCTACGCGCTACATCGGCGACATGCTGCGCATGCGCGCCGATGTCGAGCTCCGCGCCTGCATCGGCGGGGCGACGCAGTGCGCGTTCGGCGCGGACACGGGCGACGAGGTCGACGTCAACAAGATCGCCGGCGCGATCACCGGCCTGGAGTATTCCCCGGGCGCGGGCGCCGGCTGGACGGATCGGTCCACCGCGGCGTTCCCCACCGCCGAGCGCCGTATCGCCGGCAGCTTCCGTCTCTCGGGCGATATCGATACCTCGGACGGCAGTTTCAGCGGCAGCGTGGCTACCCACGGGTACCACACCGACGCGTCGCTGGATGAGGTCGGCGCAACCGGCGCCACCCTTACGGCCAAGCGGGCGCACACGAACGCCGTCAGGCAAATGGCGAATTACTGGCTCAATCCCGGGGGCAGTCTGGAGGGCGCGTTTTACGGCCCGACGAACGCTCTCGAGGCGGCCGCCTCCTGGTACGCAACGGCATACCACGACGAGATGAGCCTTGCCGGCGCGGTCGGCAGTTTCGGGGCCGTCTGCACCGAGGGCTGCGCCGCGGCCGAGTGAGGCAACGGGCGCCGGCTTGCGCGCGCGCAAGCCGGCGCCGCCTCCGTTCCGCCTTTCCGCATTCCACCGCCTGGCGCCGCCGCGACCGCGCATGCCCGGCGCGCGCCGACCATCAGGGAAACGACGATGACCGCAGAGTTTGTCAAAGCCGCGATTCGCACGCTCGCCATTTCGTACGCGGCGGGCCTGGCGCTGTTCGCCGCCCCGGCGCCGGCGCAGGTCCCGCCGCTGGAGGCGCCGCGGGCTTGCGGCGCGGACGCGACGGTGAGCGCCGAGACGACCGGCGGCGCCTACACCACCATCGTGGTCTGCAACCCGCGGGCCGGCAAGCCGGAAGGCGAGGCCGACTGGGGCGCCATCCGCTGGGACCAGGGCGGAAACTTCCGCACGCGGGAGGGGGTGCAGTACTCCAGCCCGCGCCGTGGGAACGTCCCCGGGGATCCGTCGCCGATCGCCCGTAACGGGCGCTGGAACAACGTGCATATGACCATAAAGCGGGGGGTCACGATCAGGGCCGGCGGCCTTGCGGATATGCGCGGCATCTTCGTGGACGGGGCCGTGCAGGCGAAATCGGTGGCCCGGGCGACGTTGATCGTCGAGGACGGCGCCATAATCGATTTCAACCGGACGCCTTCGTTTTGGCTGACGGACGACGCGGATCGTCCGTCGGACGGCACGGAGCTGTACTACCCGACCGACAGGAACGCCTTGAACCACCACAGCGCCGTTTATGCGGACGGGTCGGGTTACGGCCCCACCTCGGTCACGCTCGACGGCGTCGTGAACTGGAACGTGCGGATCCGGGGCAGCTACAGCGACTGGGCAGGCAACGGCAACGCCATATGGGTGGATGGGTTCGACGCCTACCCCCTCGCCGAAGGGAGAACGGATCACGCCGTTCGCATATCGATGGGGTCCGAGAGCATCATCCGGCATGTCGCCGGGTCGTCGGGCGGCAACGGCATTTGGGCGGAGCAGGGGCAGGAGGACGGCGACCTGATAATCGACCTTGCCGAGGGTTCGCTGATCGACGTTACGGCCGGGGGCGGCCGGGGCGTCGCGGCCTGGATCAAGCCCGAGGGGAATTTCCACCTCGATTCGGCGCCGGACGACGAGGGCGACCGGTACCTGGCCGGCGATGTCATCGTCAACGCGCACGGAACGATACGGGCCGGCGCCGGCCCCGGGCCGCGTCGGACCCACAATGTCACGCGCGGCATCGGCATACAGGCCATCAACACCGGAACGGGCCGCATCCGCGTGACGTCGTCGGGCACGATAGCGTCGGCGCAGGGCGCCGCCATCGACGCCCGGGTCGAGACGCATTTGAAAGCCGACAGACACAACGAATCGATCGACGACCCGGCCACCGACGAGATCGAGGGGCACCTCATCGACGTCACGGGCGGGGAGATCGAGGCGCGCGGCGCCGCGGCCATCCACGCCCGGCTGGCAACGGTCGGATCCGCCGTTACCGTCCGCGTGGGCAAGGGCGCTACCGTGCGCGCCCGGGCGCTGACGCAGGAGGATTACGACAACGGCGCGATTACGCAGGAGCAGATGGGCGAGGACGGGAGCTGGCTCATCCACCCGCGGCACAACTACGGTTGGAGAGAGGTCGAAGTGGAGCGAACAGGCGAAAACGGCGAGACGACGACCGTGACCCGCCTCGAGCCCATCATTAACGCCATTGCGGTGAAGCGATACAGCGGACCGTCGGGCGGGTTGGTCTCCACCCCCGCCGCCGCCGGCGCGACGGATCGCGCGATCGTGAACGGCACGGTCGAGACGGTCGGCGGCGGCGCGGACGACGCCGTTATCCTGCTGGACTCCGGCGGCGCGGTGACGGTCGGCCCGAGCGGCGTCGTCAAGACAGACACGGGCCTTGCGATCGCGGCCGGGATGGCGCGGCCCGAGGAGCCCGGCGAGGATTACGAGACGCCGGAAAGCGACCTCGCCGTCACGGTGGCGGATGGGGGCACGATTACGGGCGGCATCCGCGTCATCGACGACGGCGCGCTGACCGCGAACGTCATGGCCGGCGGCGAGATAGCAGGCGACATTTCGGAGCGCGGCGCGGGCGGCCTGGACGTGACGGTGGCGGGTACGGTCACGGGCGGGGTCGCCGGCGATGGCGGCGGCATGCACAAGGTTTCGGTGGCGACCGGGGGCGTGTTGACGGGCGACATCTCCGGTCGCGGCGCGGGCGGCCTGGAGGTGACGGTGTCGGGCACGGTCACGGGCGGTGTCGCCGGCGATGGCGGCGGCATGCACAGGGTTTCGGTTGCGACCGGGGGCGTGTTGACGGGGGATATTTCGGAGCGCGGGGCGGGCGGCCTGGAGGTGACGGTGTCGGGCACGGTCGCGGGCGGGGTCGCCGGCGACGGCGGCGGCATGCACAGGGTTTCGGTTGCGTCCGGGGGCGCGTTGACGGGGGATATTTCGGAGCGCGGCGCGGGCGATCTGGATGTCACGGTGGCAGGCACGGTCACGGGCGGGGTCGCCGGCGGCGGCGGCGGCATGCACAAGGTTTCGGTGGCTGCCGGGGGCGCGCTGACGGGGGATATTTCGGAGCGCGGCGCGGGCGATCTGGATGTGACGGTGGCAGGTACGGTCACGGGCGGGGTCGCCGGCGCGGGCGCGGGCATGCACAAAATCGCGGTGGCGCCGGCGGGCGCGGTCACGGGAACGGTGCGTCTGCCGGCGGGCGCGGCGGCGACGATTTCGGGCAAGGCCGGGCGCGTACTCTACGACAACGGGGGCGCGGTTACGGTCAACGCCAGCGGCGCGATTACGGGCCTCGAGATCGAGGGAGTGCGGGAAGCGATCCGCAGCGCCGCGGGCGATTTGGCGGTTACCGTCCACGGGACGGTCACGGGCAATATCGAGGCGCTGGGCGACGGCGACCTGACGGTTACCGTATCGGAGGCCGGCGCGGTAAACGGGGAGATCTTCGGTCGCGGCGGCGGGATGCACACCATCGAGATCGCGGAGAAGGCGCGGGTGTTGGGCACGGTGCATAACCCGAAGAGCGGAACGACGATAAGCGGCGCGGCGGGGCGCGTTCTGTTCGACGACGGCGGCGCGCTGACGGTTGCGGCGACGGGCCGCATCGCGGGCATCGGCGGCGAGGCGATTCGCGCCGACGCGGGCGCTCTCGATGTCACGGTTGCGTCCGGCGGGGCCGTGACGGGCCGCATCGAGGGGCGCGGCGCGGGGACCATGACCGTGAATGTGAGCGGCGCGGTGACGGGCGCCATCCACGGCAAGGGCGCCGGCAAGCACGAAGTCACGGTCGCGTCCGGCGGCATGGTTACCGGCGATATCGTCGATCTGGAGGCCGGCGACCTGGCCGTGTCGGTTGCGGGCCGCGTTACGGGCTCGATCGAGGAGCGCGGCGCGGGGGATTTGACGGCGACGGTGACGGGCGCGGTGACCGGCGGCATTCGCGGCATGGGCGCGGGTTCGCACACGGTTGCGGTGCAAGAGGGCGGTTCGGTGGCCGGGGCGGTGCGTCTGCCGACGGGCGCGATGACGATTGCGGGCCGCGTGGGCAGCGTGCTTTACGACAACGGCGGCTCGGTAACGGTCGCGGCGACGGGGCGCATCGCCGGCGTCGAGCGTTCGGGCGGCGTTATCGAGGCGATCCGGAGCGCGGCGGGCGATCTGACGGTGGACGTGGCGGCGCGGGCGACCGTGACGGGCGACATCCGCGGGGAGGGCGACGGCGACCTGGACGTGGATGTGAGCGGGACGGTCAAGGGCGGCATATTCGGCCTTGGCGGCGGCGAGCACGACGTTCATGTGAAGGCCGGCGGCGCGGTGGAGGGTCTCATCCACCTGGAGGCCAGCACGGTGAGGGTGGATGGCTCCGCCGGGAGCGTTCGGTTCGATAGCGGCGGAACGATAGCGGTCGGTTCCGGGGGGCGCATCCCGGGCCTCGACGGCAGCGCGGTGCATAGCGCCGCCGGCGACCTGACGATGACGGTAAACGGGGCCGTCACGGGGAGCATTATCGCCGGCGACGGCGTCATGGATCGGCTGACGGTGGCGTCCGGCGGGGATTTCCGGGGCGGCGTCGAGGGCGTCGAGTTCATCGCCGTGGCCGGGGAGGCGCGGGGAACCCTGCGGGTTCCGCCGGGCGGCTCGGTCTCGGTCCCCGCGGACGGCGCGCTCATGGGCGCGGAAGACGCGCAGGGCCGGCGCGTGGCTATCGTCGCCGATACGGGTTCGTTGAGCCTGACGGTGAACGGCAAGGTGGAGGGCGCGGTGGACGCCGCCGACGCCGCGGCCGCATCGACGGTGACGGTGGGCGCGGACGGCGCCGTCGACGGCAAGATCATGCTGGCGGGCGCCGGCAGCGAGGTCACGGTCGATGGCGCGGCGCAGAGCGTCGACGCGCCCCGCGGCGCGGTGACGGTGGGCGAGAACGGCCGCATCGAGGAGCCCGTCATCGGCGCCGAGACGGTGACGATAACGGCGGCCGCGGACGAATCGGACGAAGAGGCGGTGCAGCGCGTCGGCGGCGGGCGCATCCCCGCCCCGATCACACTCAAACGCGCCGGCGCGGACGACACGGTCGTGACGACGGACGACGAAGGCCGCCTGACGCTCGCCGCCCCGGGGCCGGCGCCGCGGCATCGCGTGTACGAGGCTCTGCCTTCGGTGCTGCTGGCGCTGAATGCGCTTCCCGCCCGCGGCGACCGCCTTGCTTCGGCGGGGGCGCCGCGCGGGGCGTTCATGAGCCTCGACGCGGGCGGGGGCGAGCGCCGTCCGGCATCCTCGACGGCGGCGTCGCGCCACGACTGGCGCCGCTTCGGCTTCGAGACCGGATTCGAGGGCGCGGCCGGCGAGCGCGGCGTGTTCGCGATCTCCGTCCATCATGTGCGCGGCCGGGCGGACGTGGAAACGGATGGCGGGCGCGTCGAGGTTGCGGGCACGGGGGCGCGCATATCGGGCGCGTGGTTCCCCGCCGGGGACTTCTACGTGAGCGGTCAGGCCGCGGCGACGCTGTACGAGGCGGACCTCGATTCGGCGCTCGACGGCGCGCTTGCGCGCGATGTTTCGGGGCGCGGCTACGCGGTCGGCGTCGAGGCCGGTCGGCGTCTCGACCTGGGCCGCGTGGCGCTGACGCCGCGCGCGGGGGCGGATTGGTCGATGGTGGAGATGTCGTCGTTCACGGACGCGATGGGCGAGCGCGTATCTCTCGACGCCGGGCGGCGGGTTGCGGCGCGCGCCGGTCTGCGCGCGGAGGCGGGCGGCGTGTTCGCCACGGCGGATGTCGAGCGCGAACTGTCGGGTTCGATGCGGGCGACGGCGGCGGACACGGCGCTTGCGGCGGAAGCGGAGGCGACATGGCTGCGCCTCGGCATCGGCGGCGCGCACGAGTGGGCCGACGGGCGCTTTGTTTTGCGCGGCGCCGCGAACTACGCCGCCGCGCGCCGCGGCAACCGCGATTTCACCGGCAGCGCGAGCTTCACCGTGCGGTTCTGATTACGGACGCGCTTCCCGGGCGCCCACCGGCGTCGGCGGCGCCGGAGACGTGCGGGCGGGACGCCCGCGCGCCCGGGAAGTTCGCGGTTGCGCGGCGGCGCGCATGGTTCATAATCGGGGCTTCGCACGCCGCCGCCCATCTTGCGAGGACCGAGACATGCCGCGCGATTCGCTGACCGTGCGCCTTCACGGCGCCGATAACGTCGTTACCGCCAAGGCCGCCGTCGCCGCGGGGGCCGCGCTGGCCGGGGAGACAGACGTGCGCGCGGCGTCGGAAATTCCGGTCGGGCACAAGATCGCCACCGCCGCCATCGCGCCGGGCGAGCCGGTGCGCAAATACGACCAGATCATCGGCTTCGCCAGCCGGCCCATCGCGCCCGGCGACCACGTGCATACCCACAATGTCGAGGTCAAGGCGTTTGCGCGCGATTACGCATACGGCAGCGAGGCGCGGCCCACGGCGTTTTTCGCCGAGGGCGAACGCGCGACATTCGAAGGCATCGTGCGCGAGGACGGGCGCGCGGCGACGCGCAACTATATCGGGCTGGTGAGCTCGGTGAACTGCTCCGCCACCGTCTGCCGCTATATTGCCGACGCCTTCCGCGGCGACGCATTGGCGGACTATCCGCATGTCGATGGCGTGGTCGCGCTCACCCACGGCTCGGGGTGCGGCATGGCGGGGCACGGCTACGGCTGGGACATGTTCCAGGGAACGATATCCGGTTACCGGAACCATCCGAACTTCGCGGCCATCGTGGTTGTCGGGCTGGGCTGCGAGGTCAACCAGATTTCGGGCATGTTCGAACGCCACGGCTGGGAAGCCGGGCCGAAACTGGCCGCCATGACGATCCAGGAGACCGGCGGAACGCGCAAAACGGTCGCCGAAGGCATCGCCCGCGTGCGCGCCATGCTGCCCGAAGCCAACCGCGCGCGGCGCGAGACCGTTCCGGCGAGCCATCTGATCCTGGGGCTCGAATGCGGCGGCTCCGATGCGTATTCGGGCATAAGCGCCAACCCGTCGCTGGGCGCGGCGGCGGACCTGCTGGTGCGCCACGGCGGAACGGCGGTGCTCGCCGAGACGCCGGAAATCTACGGCGCCGAACACCTGCTCACGCGCCGCGCCGAAAGCCGCGAAATCGGCGACAAACTCGTCAAGCACATACTGTGGTGGGAAGACTACACCGCCAAACACGGCGCGGAGATGAACAACAACCCCTCGCCCGGCAACAAGGCGGGCGGCCTCACGACAATCCTCGAGAAATCCCTCGGCGCGGTCGCCAAGGGCGGAACGACCAACCTCGTCGACGTCTATCAATACGCCGAGCCGATTACGGCCAGGGGCTTCTGCTTCATGAACACGCCGGGATACGACGTCACCTCGGTGAACGGCATGGTGGCGGGCGGGGCGAACGTGGTCTGCTTCACCACGGGGCGCGGCTCGGCGTTCGGCTGCAAACCCACGCCATCGATCAAGCTCGCCACCAACACGCCGATGTACCGGCGCATGGAAGACGACATGGACGTCAATTGCGGCCTGGTCATGGACGGCGAGAAAACCGTCGCGGAAATGGGGGAAGCCGTGTTCCGCAAGATACTCGACACCGCCTCCGGCGCGCGCACCAAGAGCGAGGAGCTGGGCTACGGCGACGAGGAGTTCGTGCCGTGGCAGGTCGGCGCGGTAATGTAGCGGCGGGCGCCGGACCCGCCGCGGCCATGAACGCGCGCGCCGCGCCGGCGCCGATCCGCCCGCGCATCGCCGGCCTCGCGGAGTCGCCGATCCGCGAGATCGCCCACGAAGGCATGGGGCTCGCCGGCGTCATCCCGCTGTGGTTCGGCGAGCCGGACCTGCCGACGCCCGAATTTATCGTCGCCGCCTGCGACCGCGCGCTGCGCGCCGGCCACACGTTCTATACGCACAACGCTGGCGTAACCGAGCTGCGTGAAACCATCGCCGCATACACGGCGCAGCTCTATGGCCGCCCGCTGGGCGCGGAGCGCGTCACGGTGACGGCGGCGGGCATGAACGCGCTGATGATGGCCGCCGAACTGCTGATCGACGCGGGCGACAACCTTGTCGGCGTCACGCCCATGTGGCCCAACTTTTTCCGCTGCGTGGAGATCGCCGGCGGGCGGGTTCGCGAGGTTCCGCTCGAGGCGGGCGACGGCGGGTGGCGGCTCGATCTCGACCGCCTGTTCGACACCTGCGATGAGCGCACCCGCGCCATCTGCGTCAACTCTCCGAGCAACCCCACGGGGTGGGTCATGGAGCGCGGCGAACAACGCGCCGCGCTGGATTTTTGCCGCGAGCGCGGCCTGTGGCTGATCGCCGACGAAGTGTATGCGCGCATTATCTACGACTACGACCGCCCGGCGGCGCCCTCGTTTCTCGAACTCGCCGGGCCCGACGATCCGCTGCTCGTCGTCAACAGTTTCTCGAAAAGCTGGGCGATGACGGGCTGGCGGCTCGGCTGGCTGACCGCGCCGCCGGCTCTCGGCCCGGTGCTGGAGAAACTCACCGAGTTCAACGTCGCCTCGCCGGCGACGCACAGCCAGCACGCGGGCATCGCCGCCATCCGCGAGGGCGAGGCGTTCGTCGCCGACATGGTCGCGCGCTACCGCGCGGCGCGCGATACGGTGCAACAGCGGCTGGGGGCCATGCGGAGGGTCCGGCTCGCGCCGATGCAGGGCGCGTTCTACGCCTTCTTCGCCGTCGAAGGCATGAACGACAGCCGGCAATTCGCGAGGGATACGCTGCGCGAGACGCGCGTCGGGCTGGCGCCGGGCATGGCGTTCGGCGCCGGCGGCGATGGCTATATGCGCCTTTGCTACGCGAAATCGCCGGCGCTGCTCGGCGAAGCTCTGGATCGCCTCGCGCCGCTGCTCGACGCCTGAAGGCGGCGCGGGCCGTGAGCGCCATCGCGCGCGCCGCGGAGCTGTTGCGCGCCGGCGGGGTCGTCGCGTTCCCTACGGAAACCGTGTACGGCCTCGGCGCCGACGCGACGAACGACCGCGCGGCGGCGCGCATTTTCGCCGTCAAGGGGCGCCCGCGCTTCAACCCGCTGATCGTCCATATCGCCGACCCCGCCGCGGCCGCCGCGCATGCGGAGATCGACGCGCGCGCGCGGGCGCTCATGAGCCGCTTTTGGCCCGGCGGCCTGACCTTGGTTCTGCGCAAGCGCGCGGGCAGCCCGCTGTCGGCGCTGGCGCTCGCGGGCCTGGATAGCGTGGCGCTGCGCTGCCCGGCGCACCCGATGGCGCGCGATTTGCTGGCGCGGTGCGGGCGCCCCGTCGCGGCGCCGAGCGCCAACCGCTCGGGCCGCCTGAGCCCCACGACGGCGGAGCATGTGCGCGCCGATCTCGGCGCCGCGGTCGATCTCATCCTCGACGGCGGCCCCTGCGCCATCGGCCTCGAATCCACCATCGTCGATCTGACCGGCGAGCCTGCGCTTCTCCGCCCCGGCGCGCTCGACGCGGTCGCGCTCGGCATCCCCCTCGCCGCGCCCCCGGGAGACGGCGAAGCGGCGCCCAAATCCCCCGGCCGCCTGGCGAGCCACTACGCGCCCGCCACGCCCCTGCGCATGAACGCGACCGAAATCCGCGATGGCGAAGCGCTCCTGGCCTTCGGCCCCGTCCCGCCGCCCGCCCCGTCGCGCCTGACCCGCAACCTGAGCCCCCGCGCCGACCTGACCGAGGCGGCCGCCAACTTCTTTGCCATGCTGCATGAGCTCGACAGCCTTGGCGCGGAGCGCATCGCCGCCATGCCGATCCCCGGGCGCGGCCTCGGGCAAGCCATAAACGACCGTTTACGGCGGGCGGCGAATGCGCGTATATAGCAGCTCTTGCTTGGCGCATGCCTCGCCCGCGCTCGACGTCGCGCGCAACAGGGCGGCGCCCGGCGAGTGTGCGTTCGTTGCGACAAATCGGATCGGAGTGGACCGATGAGAAGACAACCGGGAGAAGGGTTGCGCGACAGATTGCGTGAGCGCGCCAAGCGTACACGGCGGGCCATGGAGTGGGCGATGGCTAACTTCACTTGGTATGTGGGAGTAGCGTTTGGATTCGCAGTCGCGGCGTTGCTGTCTGTGGCTGGGTCGTATTTATCACTGCCGGAGTTCGGTTCGCCGCTCACGTTGTTGGCCACCGCCGTCATGCTTGTTGCTTGGGGCTACATCGTCGCAAAAAAGCATCGCGCCCGGGTGACGAGCGATCGCCGGCGGACGGAAAACATCGAGAAGGGGCTGGCCGCGGAGACGCGGGTCGGGCAAGCGGTCGATTATGCCGTTGTGGCGCCGGAGTGCGCGGTGGCCCACAACGTGACAGAGATCGCGAAGTACGGGGACATCGACCATATCGTGCTGACGCCTGCGCGGCTGTGGGTCATCGAGACGAAATCGGGCCGGGTACCGAACAAGGAGTTTCGGAAAGCGCGCGCTCAGATTGCTGCCAATGTGGCAGCGGCGCGGGAGTGGGCGCTGGACCACGATATACAAGTCCCGGTACAGGGCTGTCTGGTGTTGCCCTCGGGGGAGGTCACTGCGCGTGACGAGCAGGGCTACGATGACAAGGCCTCGGGGGAGAAGATACTTGTCGAGGATCGCAAGTCCTTGGTGAGAAAATTGCGGGGCGATGCGCGCGGGCAGCAGGAGGCGGACAACGAAGGCGTCAAGCACGTCTGGGCTCTTGGAAAACGGGAAGAGTAACGGCGCGTTCCGGCCGGCCGGAAGGCGAGTAGCGAGGCGCGCGTCGCGGCCGCGATAGCTGTGCCGCGACCGCGCCGTTGGCAGTTGTCGGGCTCGGCTCAGCGCGCGGGCCCCCGGGGACGCCGGCAATGCCCCATGAACCGCCCCCCGCCCCTTGTGGGGCCGCTGGCACTCTCGCCGGCATCTTCTTCTCCGGCGCCCCGTCCCGCGTCGACCTGACCGAAGCCGCCGCCGACTCCTTCGCCGTGCCACACGAGCCAGATGGCCTTGGCGCCGGGCGCATCGCCGTCATGCCGACCTCCGGGCGCGGCCTCGGGCGAGCCATAAGCGACTGCTTGCAACGGGCGGCGAATGCCCTAAATTAGCAGGCTGTGGGGCTTGGGCGTGCTCCCGGACGCCCGAACAGTGCCCCGTCGGCGCTCGACTCCGGCTCAACCGCTGCGTGGCCGGGCGCAACGGGGCGGCGTCCGGCGAGTGTGCGTTCGTTGCGGCAAATCGGATCGGAGTGGACCGATGAGAAAACAACCGGGATATTGGCTGCATGGAAGACTCGTTATGCGCACGATAGCGATGTTGGCCGGAGTCGCATGGCTATTCGGGATATGGATCGGGATGTTAGTGCATAAATGGCTGCCCGAACTAATACCCAGCGCAATTATCCTCTCGCTCATCGTCTTAGCGGCGTTATTGCTCTTTGACAAGGTGGGTACTTGGTGGACGCGCAACATAGAGAAGGGGCTGGACGCGGAGACGCGGGTCGGGCAAGCGATCGATTATGCTGTCGCGGCGCCGGGGTCCGCAGTGGCTCACGGTGTAACGGAGATCGCGAAGTACGGGGACATCGACCATATCGTGCGGACGCCTGCGCGGCTGTGGGTCGTCGAGACGAAATCGGGCCGGGTTCCGAAAAAGGAGTTTCGGAAAGTGCTCGCTCAGATCGCGGCCAATGTGGCAGCGGTGCGGGAGTGGATGCCGAACTACGACGTCCAAGGCTGTTTGGTGCTGGCCTCGGGGGAGGTCACTGCGCGTGAGGAGAAGGGCTACGACGCCAAGGGCGAGACGATTCTGGTCAAGGATCGCGATTCCCTGTGGAGAACGTTGCGAAAGGAGGCGCGCGCGAAGCCGGCGACGGATAACGCCGATGTCCAGAAAGTCTGGGCTCTCGGAAAACAGGAAAAGTGACGGCGTGTTCCAGCTGGCCGGAAGGCGAATGGCGATACACGCGCTCGCGCCGCAGCCGCGATGGCTGTGCCGCGACGGCGCCGTTGGCAGTCGTCGGGCTCGGCTCAGCGCGCGGGCTCCCGGGGACGCCGGCAATGCCCCATGAACCGCCCCCCGCCCCTTGTGAGGCCGCTGGCGCTCTCGCCGACATCTTCTTCTCCAGCGCCCCGCCCTGACCGAAGCCGACGCCGACTTTCTTCGCCGTGCCGCACGAGCCAGATGGCCTTGGCATCGGAGCGCATCGCCGTCATGCCGAGCCCCGGGCGCGGCCTCGGGCAAGCCATCGACGACCGTTTGCGGCGGGCAGCGAATGCGCGTATATAGCGGTCGGTCGGGCTTGATGCGCACCCCGCCCGCGCTTGACGCCGCGCGCAACGGGGCGGCGTCCGGCGAGTGTGCGTTCGTTGCGGCAAATCGGATCGGAGTGGACCGATGAGAAGACAACCGGGAGACGGGTTGCGCAACAGATTGCGTGAGCGCGCCAAGCGTACACGGCGGGCCGTAGAGTTGGCGATGCTTAACGTCACTTGGTATGTGGGAGTAGCGTTTGGATTCGCAGTCGCGGCATTGCTGTCTGTGGCTGGGTCGTATTTATCACGGCCGGAGTTCGGATCGCCGCTTACGTTGTTGGCCACCGCCGTCATGATTGTCGGTTGGGGCTACATCGTCGGAAAAAAGCATCGCGACCGAGTGACGAGCGATCGCCGGCGGACGGAATACATCGAGAAGGGGCTGGACGCGGAGACGCGGATCGGGGATTCGATCGATTATGCCATTGTGGCGCGGGGGTGCGCGGTGGCTCACAATGTGAAGAAAATCGCGAAGGTCGGGGACATCGATCATATCGTGCTGACGCCGACACGGCGGCTGTGGGTCGTCGAGACGAAGTCGGGGCGAGTTCCACCGTCGGAATTTCCGAAAGTGCTGGACCGAATTGCGGCTAACGTGGAAGCGGTTCGGAAGTGGGAGCCGGACGCCGACGTACAAGGCTATCTGGCGCTGGCCTCGGATGACAAATTTCGTGGCATGCCGCGCCGCGCCCGAGGGGAGAAGATACTGGTCGGGGGTCGCGATCTCCTGCTGAAAAAATTGCGGGACGACACGCGCGCGAGTCAGGCGGTGGACGACGGTCTCGTCCAGCGCGTCTGGGATCTTGGAAAAAAGGACCCAACCGGCCGGCGCCCTCGCGTGTTCGGCGGCGATCGGGCGTCGTTCGGCGCCGGTCCGGTCGCTTGCATACGGCGAGCGCTTGCGCTTATACGGCGGACAGGCGATTCCGGCCGGCGTGTTGCGCGCCGCCGGGTGGCGGGAGGCGATGATCATGCCGATGGTTCGCATATCCGATAGGGCGATGAAACGGCTCGCGAGTTGGGCGGAGCCGCCCGGCGGCGGGGTGGAGTCGGCTATCGACAGGGCGTTGGATGCGGCGGAGCGCGGCCAAGGGCTCCCCGCACGGCGGTTGCGCGCGTCTTGTTCGCCGGCGACGACGCCGAAGCCGCGGCGCGCCCGCGCGGCGTTGCCGGCCGCGAAATTTCACCGGCCGCTTCTTGAGACGCTCTACAGCCTGGGCGGGCGGGCGCGGCCCGACGAAGTACGCCCGTGGATGGAGGCTCGCATGAAAGGCAAATGTTCGCCCGCGACGGCATCGACCTCGACCGCTCGACACTGGCCGAATGGGTCGGCAAGAGCGCCGCCTTGCTGGAGCCGGTCGCCAACGGGATCGGCAACCATGTGCGCGCTGGCGGCGCCATCTTCGCCGACGATACCACGGTGCGCCTGCAAACCCCGCGCGGCGAAGGCGCCAGGGGCAAGACCCGCACTGCACGGCTATGGGTCTATGCCCGCGACGAACGACCGTGGCGCGGAACCGCGCCGCCGGCCGCCTGCTACCGCTTCAGCGCCAACCGCAAGGGCGAGAATCCGCGCCGACACCTCGCCGGCTTCAAGGGCTGGATGCACGCCGACGGCTATGCCGGGTTCGCGGAACTCTACCGCACAGGCCGCATCCGCGAAGCCCCCTGCATGGCCCATGTCCGGCGCAAGTTCGTCGACCTCGCGCACAATCGGGGCGCGCCGGTCGCCAGGGAAGCCGTCGAGCGCATCGCCGCCTTGTACGCCGTCGAGGCCGAAGCTCGCGGGCAAACGCCCGAAGAGCGCGTCCGTATCCGCCAGGCCAGGGCCAGGCCCCTCTTCGACGACCTCGAAACATGGCTCGCCCGACAGAGCCCGAACATACCCGCCAGGACGCCGCTGGCCGGCGCCATCCGCTATGCACGCGCGCGACTGGCCCGCCTGCGCCCATGGCTCGACAACGGAACGCTCGAACTCGACAACAATACTGCCGAACGCGCCATCCGCGGCGTCGCCCTCGGACGCAAAAACTGGCTCTTCGTCGGCTCCGAAGCCGGCGGCGCAACCGCCGCAACCGCATACACGCTCATCGAAACCGCAAAACTAAACGGCGTCGACCCACGAG
Source organism: Alphaproteobacteria bacterium (assembly GCA_965201115.1). Classification (GTDB taxonomy): domain Bacteria; phylum Pseudomonadota; class Alphaproteobacteria; order UBA7887; family UBA7887; genus JANQOH01. Next base: position 1,454,024 of record OZ241745.1, on the reverse strand, counting down.
CATGGATCGCAGACACACTCAATCGTATCCAGGACTACAAAACAAACCGAATCCACGAACTCATGCCGTGGAACTGGAAACACAAAACACCACCGTAAAAACCCAATAGCCCCATAACCGGACGCTTACCATGAAAGCGGTTACGGGACCGGAAGACCGCGAAGCCTCCGCGAACGGCGCACCCCGCTGGTGGGAAGCAACGCGCCGAGCGCGAACAGAACTGGAGCGGCAAGGGTATATTCGAAACGACTCGCCGTCCGGCGTCTGGGCGCCGTCGGAACGGGGAATGGGCCGGGCCGAGGCCTGGACGGGAAGCCGAAGTCTCAATTTTATAGAATATCTGGCTACCATGCCCGATGTTGGAGAGGACGAGGATTTCAAGCGCCGCCCTTCATGATTCGCGGCGGGACCGAGGCGCGGCCTGGGCGGAGGCGCGGCCTGGGCGATCGACGGGCTCGACTGGCGAATCGTATATTCCCGCTCGCCCGCACGTCTCTACCGCGTGGAAGGTTGCCATGAGGGGCGCGTCGTCCCGCGCCAACGCCGCGCCGCGCGCAAACGGTAAGCGTCCGGTTATCCCGCTTGGTCATTGTCGGTTATGTTTATGGGTTTCGGTATTTCGGGGGTCGTTTTGTTTGGCTGTCGGCTTCGTATGGGGGTCTTGTTTCGATGCCTGCACGGTTGTCGCTGCTGCATGAGTGCGTCGATTGGCGGTGGCCGGTTCGAACGCGGCGGCTTGCGGTGGCAGGATAGCGTTTGGGAGGGAGGCACAGGGAGGAAATATTTTTTCGATATTTCCTATTTTGCGCTTGCCTTGTGGGGTTGGGGTCGGTATTGTTCGTTCATGCTTGACCGCGCCGCGCCTCTCCCCGACGATCCCGCCCGCCTGAAGGACATGGTGGCGTCCCTGGCGGCCGAGTTGCAGGCTCGCGAGGAAGCGCTGCGGTCGCGCGCGGAGGCGTTGAAGGCGCGCGATATCCTGATTGAGAAGTTGCGTCACGAGTTGGCGGGGATGCGCCGGCATCGTTTCGGGGCGCGCTCGGAAGCCTTGGCGCAGTTGCAACTGGCGCTGGAGAACGAAGAGATCGTCCGCGCCGCAAGCCCGCCCCCGCAACCCGAACCCGCCGCCGCCCGCGCGCCGCGGCGCAAGCGCCGCCCGTTGCCGGACCGTCTGCCGCGCCGCGAGACGGTGCTGGAACCCGCAAGCCCCTGCGGGGCCTGCGGCGGCGCGCTCAAGACCGTCGGCGCGGATGTCACCGAGGAACTGGAGTACATACCCGGTCGTTTCGTAGTCAACCGCATCGTGAGACCGCGCACGGTCTGCCGCGCCTGCGCACGCTTTTGCCAGGCGCCGCTGCCGCCGCGCCCCATCGAGCGCGGACGCCCCGGACCCGGCCTGCTTGCCCATGTTCTGGTGAGCAAATATGCCGACCATCTCCCGCTCTACCGCCAAGCGCAAATGTTCGCCCGCGACGGCATCGACCTCGACCGCTCGACACTGGCCGAATGGGTCGGCAAGAGCGCCGCCTTGCTGGAGCCGGTCGCCAACGGGATCGGCAACCATGTGCGCGCTGGCGGCGCCATCTTCGCCGACGATACCACGGTGCGCCTGCAAACCCCGCGCGGCGAAGGCGCCAGGGGCAAGACCCGCACTGCACGGCTATGGGTCTATGCCCGCGACGAACGACCGTGGCGCGGAACCGCGCCGCCGGCCGCCTGCTACCGCTTCAGCGCCAACCGCAAGGGCGAGAATCCGCGCCGACACCTCGCCGGCTTCAAGGGCTGGATGCACGCCGACGGCTATGCCGGGTTCGCGGAACTCTACCGCACAGGCCGCATCCGCGAAGCCCCCTGCATGGCCCATGTCCGGCGCAAGTTCGTCGACCTCGCGCACAATCGGGGCGCGCCGGTCGCCAGGGAAGCCGTCGAGCGCATCGCCGCCTTGTACGCCGTCGAGGCCGAAGCTCGCGGGCAAACGCCCGAAGAGCGCGTCCGTATCCGCCAGGCCAGGGCCAGGCCCCTCTTCGACGACCTCGAAACATGGCTCGCCCGACAGAGCCCGAACATACCCGCCAGGACGCCGCTGGCCGGCGCCATCCGCTATGCACGCGCGCGACTGGCCCGCCTGCGCCCATGGCTCGACAACGGAACGCTCGAACTCGACAACAATACTGCCGAACGCGCCATCCGCGGCGTCGCCCTCGGACGCAAAAACTGGCTCTTCGTCGGCTCCGAAGCCGGCGGCGCAACCGCCGCAACCGCATACACGCTCATCGAAACCGCAAAACTAAACGGCGTCGACCCACGAGCATGGATCGCAGACACACTCAATCGTATCCAGGACTACAAAACAAACCGAATCCACGAACTCATGCCGTGGAACTGGAAACACAAAACACCACCGTAAAAACCCAATAGCCCCATAACCGGACGCTTACGTGTTTACGACGAGAAAAGCGATCCGGACCGGCGCTGTTTCGCATGGGAATGGAATAGTGAGGATCTGAGTTTCACGGGTTGCCACAATACCCGTAAGAAGACAGGACTGGCGCGCGATATAGCCGTTTGGTTTGCGGGACGATTCGCTGCGGATCTTGCTAAAGTAGCGCATCCTGCAATCGATACTCCTATTAAACTTGCCGCCGACGCCCACGAAAAGGCGGAGGACGATATTCGTAACTTTCTCGTAAATCAAGCCGATAGTATGAGCGAAATGCCCGGAGTTCGCGATCTATTGGAGTACTCCCGGTCCATACACGCCGAAATGAACGCATTGCTGGCGGCGGCGCGCAACGGTATATCTCCTCAAGGAGGCAAACTATTTTGCACGACCTACCCATGCCACAATTGCGCGCGTCATCTCGTTGCCGCCGGCGTTGTGGAGGTTCAGCATATCGAGCCCTATGTAAAGAGTTTGGCTACAGAACTTCATTACGACTCGATCTCAACAAAGAAACCGACACCGGGATCACCGCCCCGAATGACTATCGCCGCATTCACCGGCGTCGGCCCGCGCATGTTCGAAGACTTCTTCAAGACCAAGAGCTCTTTGAAACCGCGATCCGGCTCGTTTGTCCCTCCGAAATCGGCACGGCCGGCGGAGACGATTCGCCTTCTCGCCCTGCAGCAGGTCGAGGCCAAGGCCGCCGAACTCATGCCGCTCGGGAACAAGAATGCCTGACAACGTTACCGTACTCAGCGACAGGATTCGCTCGACCGGGCGGTCTCATCGCATCGATGAGTCAGCGCGAACGCCGGTTCGGCCGCGCCTGTTCGCCGACGATGCGGCCGGGCGCGGAAGGGCGGCGTTTGTCGATATCGATGGTTTGTCGATGGACACGCTGCTCCGTGCGGTGGCGATGAATTCGGTGAAGACGGTTATCGACCTGCGGCCGGCGGCCATTTTTCGCCGGCCGAAGTTCAGGCACAAGGAGGTGGTGTCGTATTTCTACCGCAAGAACATCGAGTATGTGGAATGCGCCATGATCGATATGCGCGCCAGAGAACGACCGGAATCGGGCGGGGGCGGCGGTCTCGTCCCGTCGTTGGGATCGTATCTGTCTCGCGGCTTGACCTTGTGCATATTCGACGCCGAGGCGAGGGAAATCGGCTGGCTGGATAATTTCCGGCGGCAGTTGGCGGAGACGCCCGGGTTTTCGGTGGAAATTCACCCGCGGTCGCTTCCCGGAATCCGGCGCCAAGCCCGCGCCAGCGTCAGTCGGTGAGGAGGGGCTCCAAGGCGCGGGCCAAGGCGGCGGGGTTGTCGGGGCGCCAGGCGGCGGGGCTTTCGGCGGCATGGCGGCGCAGGATTTGGGCTTGGCACGACGCGTCGTCTTCCGCCGGGGGCGGCGGGGGGCCGATGGCGAGGGCGGCGTCGACCATGTGCGGGTAGCGGCGGCGCCATTCGAGCGCCTGGAGGCCGCCGAAGCCCCGGCCGATGACGGCGCGAATACGCTTGACGCCGAGGCTGTCGGCCAGCGCCTTCTGCACGGCCACGGCGTCGCGCACGACGAGCGGCGGGAACGCGGCGCCCCATGCGGCGCCGGTTTCCGGATTACGGCTCGCGGGGCCGGTGGATACTTCGCCGGGGCCGCACGGCGCGCCGGCGGCGAGTACGAACAGGCGCAGGGCGCCCGGCATGTCGAGCGGTCCGCCCGGCGCGCTCCACTCCGCCAGCGCCGCGCCCGGGCCGCGGCCCGCGCCGGGCAGAACGAGCACCGCGTTTTCGCCGCGCGAATCGAGCGCGCCGCGGCTTTCCCACGCGATGGTCATGTCGCGAATCAACGCGCCGTCCGCGGTGGTGAACCACGGGACGGCGAATGCTTGCTGCTCGGCCGCCGCGGCGGGCGCGATGGCCAGCGCGGCGAGGGCCGCGGCGGCGAAAGAAAGCGCGAGACGCATCGACCGCGCCGCGGTCAGCGCGCGAGCGCGGCGAGGCGCGGGATGCCCCAGCGGCCTTTCCAGAGCCACAGGCCCTGCGTCGGGTAGAGGAAGAGGTCGGCGTGGATTTTCGCCTCGCCGGCGATGCCCGCGAATATCCCGGCGCCTTCGATCCATTCCGCCGTGCCCTCGCAGCGGGCGTCGGAGGTCATCGTCGCGCCGGTCCGGCAGCGCCACCTGGCGACCGCGGCGTCGCCGTTCTCCGCCGTGAAGAGGCAGACGCCGGCGACCGACTCGGCCTCTGTGAAGCCGCACGAGAAATCGCGCGACTCGAAGGTATGGCCTTCGAACTCGCAATCGACCGACGCGCCGGCGAACAGCGCCGCGTCGTCGGAAGCGACCGCGCCATGCACCGCGCCGAAAAATTCCTCCGTGCCGGTGAGGGGATCTTCCTCGATGTGGATTTCCGGCGGCGCGAACTCGATTCGCAGCACGAGGGCGTCATCCGCGCCCGCGCCCGCCGCCGCAAGCGCGCCGCCCGCAAGCCACGCGGCGACCGTACAGAACGAACGCATCGCCCGCTCCTTCGCAAAACGCGTATCGGGGGGCGGAACCCTAGCCGAAACGGGCGCGCGGCGCAAACGGGCGCGAGTGCGGACTTCCAGGGACTGCGGGCGTTCCCGCCCGCACGTCTCGACCGGGCCGAGCGCCGCCGGGAACGGCGCGCGGGTTGCGCCCGCCCGCCGGCATTGCGCCGCGCGGAAACGTGCGGGCAGGATGCCCGCGGTCCCGGGCCCCCGCCTTCGGCGGGGTTGCGGCGCGGACGTGGCGGCGGCGGCTTGCGCGGTGTAGGTTCGGGCCGCCGCTTGTCTGCTTTTTCGCTCGTTCGAGGCCGCCGATCGTGAGCACGCCGCCCGGGCCGCCGTCGGGGACCCGCGACTTTTTGCCGCGCGAAATGCGCCGGCGGACGGAGGTCCTGTCCGCCGCGCGCCGGGTCTTCGCGTTGCACGGGTTCGAGCCGCTCGACACGCCGGCGTTCGAACGGATCGAGACGCTGACCGGCAAGTACGGCGACGAAGGCGACAAGCTCATCTTCAAGATACTCAAGCGCGGGCCCGGCGCGGCGGCGGGGGAGGCCGACCTGGCGCTGCGCTACGACCTCACCGTGCCGACCGTCCGCGTCTATGCGCGTCGGCGGGGCGAACTGCCGCGTGTGTTCAAGCGCTATCAGATCGGCCCGGTGTGGCGCGGCGAGCGGCCCGGCAGGGGCCGGCTGCGCGAGTTCACGCAATGCGACGTAGATATTTTCGGCTCCGAATCGCGCCTCGCCGACGTGGAGGTGGTGACGACGCTGGCCGCGGCCGCCGCGGCGCTGGGCTTGCGCGACATTACGATTCGCCTGAATTCCCGCGCCGTGCTGCGCGCCGCCATGACCGCCTACGGCGTTCCCGAAACCGCGCATGGCGGGGCGCTGATTGCGCTCGACAAGCTCGACAAGATCGGCCTGGACGGCGTGGCCGCCGAGCTCGCGGAACGCGGCGCCGCGGCGGATACCGTGAGCGCGCTGGCGCGCGACATCGGCGGCGGGGATTTCGCCGCCGCCGTCCGCCGCCGCCTGGCGGGCGGCGCGAGCGGCGCCGCGGGCCTTGCCGAGGTGGATACGGTGCTCGAACACGCCGCGCCGCGGCTCCCGGACGGGGCGCGCATCGTCTTCGACCCCGCCCTGGCGCGCGGGCTGGACTATTACACCGGGCCGATCTTCGAATTCGCGGCGCCCGGCGCCGGCGGCTCCATCGCCGGCGGCGGGCGCTACGACGATCTGTGCAGCCTGTTCATGAAGAACGGAGCGCCGGCATGCGGCGGCTCGCTCGGCGTCGAGCGCATACTGATGCTCCTCGAGGACCGCGAGGCGCCGCCCGAGCCGCGCGCTTACGTTACCGTTTGGGACGCGGATTCCGCCGGGCGCGCGCTCGACCTGGCGCAAGAGATACGCGCCGCCGGCGTGGCCGCGGAAATCGACCTCGCCGGCGGGCGCCTCGGCCGGCAGTTCAAGACCGCCGACGAGCGCGGCTGCCGCTTCGTCGCGGTCGAGGGGCCGGACGAACGCGCCGCCGGCAAGGTGACGATCAAGGACCTGGCCGACGGGACGCAAACCGCCGTCCCGCGCGGCGCGGCGGCGGCGGAGTTGCGCCGCCGTCTCGGGGCGCGCGCGCCGGCTTGACCCGCCCGGCGCGGCGGCTTACGGTGCGCCGCAAACCGTTTCCCTTCCGCGAGAGGGCCGCGCGCATGATCGATCCGTTCGGACGGCATGTTACCTATCTTCGGGTTTCGGTGACCGACCGCTGCGATTTCCGCTGCGTATATTGCATGGCGGAAGACATGACGTTTCTGCCGAAGGCGGAAATCCTCAGCCTTGAGGAGCTGGATCGCCTGTGCAGCGCCTTCGTGCGCCGGGGCGTGCGGAAATTGCGGCTGACGGGCGGCGAGCCGCTCGTGCGCAAGAACGTCATGAGCCTGTTCCGCGCGCTGTCGCGCCACCTGGGCGGCGGCGACGGCGTGGGCGGCGCGCTCGACGAGCTGACGCTCACCACCAATGGCAGCCAGCTTGCGCGCTTCGCCGGCGCGCTCCGCGATTGCGGCGTGCGCCGCGTCAATGTCTCGCTCGATACGCGCGACCCCGAGCGCTTCGCCGCCATCACGCGCTGGGGGCGGCTCGACAAGGTGCTCGGCGGCATCGACGCCGCGCGGCGGGCCGGCCTTGCCGTCAAGATCAACGCGGTGGCGCTCAAGGGCGTCAACGAGCACGAGTTCGACGACATGATCGCGTGGTGCGGCGGCGAGGGGTACGACCTTACGCTGATCGAAACCATGCCGCTCGGCGACATCACGGGCGACCGCACCGACCAATACCTGCCGCTGTCGCTGGTGCGCGAGCGCCTGCGCGAACGCTGGACACTGACGCCCATCGACTACGCCACCGGCGGCCCGGCGCGCTACATGCGCGTGGAGGAGACCGGCGGGCGCATCGGCTTCATCACGCCGCTGACGCATAACTTCTGCGAATCGTGCAACCGCGTGCGGCTGACCTGCACGGGCACGCTCTATATGTGCCTGGGGCAGGAGGACGCGGCCGATCTGCGCGCGCCGCTGCGCCGGAGCGAAAGCGACGAGCCGCTGCTGGCGGCCATCGACGAGGCGATCGGGCGCAAGCCCAAGGGCCACGATTTCATCATCGATCGCCGCCGGCGCCGGCCCGCCCTCGCCCGGCACATGAGCGTAACCGGCGGCTGACGCGCCGCTTCGTGCCCGATCCGGCCATCGGCTTCCTGGCCGCGGATTTCCCCGCCGCCGCGGAGGCGGGAGAACGCTTGCGCCGCCGCTACGGCGATTGCGCGCCCGACAAGGCGGATATCATCGTCGCGCTCGGCGGCGACGGCTTCATGATCGAAACCCTGCACCGCGTCATGAACAGCGCGGAAGGCCAGCCGGCGCGGATCTACGGCGTCAACCGCGGCACGGTGGGCTTCCTGATGAACCGCTACCGCGAGGACGACGACCTGCCGGCGCGCATCGCCGCCGCGGTGGAGACGCCCCTGCATCCCCTGCGCATGACCGCCCGGGGGGCCGGCGAGCCGGTCAGGGCGCTGGCTATCAACGAGGTGTCGCTGTCGCGCGAAACGCGCCTCGCGGCGCGGCTGCGCGTCGCTATCGACGGGCGCGTGCGTCTCGAGGAGCTGGTGTGCGACGGCGCCATCGTGGCGACGCCGGCCGGCAGCAGCGCCTACAATTTTTCCGCGCACGGGCCGATTTTGCCGCTGTCGTCGCGCCTTTTGGCGCTCACGCCGATTTGCGCCTTCCGCCCGCGGCGCTGGCGCGGCGCATTGCTGCCCGAATCCGCGACGGTCTCGTTCGAGGCGCTGGACGCCGGACGCCGCCCGGTCCGCGCCACGGCCGATTACACCGAAGTGCGGGGCGTCCGGCGCGTGACCGTCGAACAGTACCGCGGCGCCGCGCCAATCCTGCTGTTCGACCCCGAACACAACCTGGAAGAACGCATCGTCAGAGAGCAGTTCACGCCCTGAACGCTTCCCCCGCGAGCCTCGGGACGAAACCATCGAGACGAAAAGGAGAGCAATCGTGCAAATGGAACACTGCCACGCCATCGTTACCGGCGGCGCCTCGGGCCTCGGCGCCGCGTCCGCCGCGCGCATCGCCGCGGGCGGCGGCAAGGTCACGATCCTCGACCGCGACGCGGAGAAAGGCGCGTCCCATGCCGCCGCGCTCGGCGAGGCGGCGCGCTTCCGCCGCCTCGACATCACCGACGAAGCCGACACGATGAGCGCGGTGGGCGAATCCGTCGCCGAGTTCGGCCCGCTGACGCTGATGCTGAGCTGCGCCGGGGTCGCCAACCCCGGGCGCATTCTAGGCCGCAACGGCGTGCTGCCGCTCGATTCCTACAAGACCGTGATCACGATCAACCTGGTCGGCAGTTTCAACGCCATGAAGGCGGCGGCCGACGCCATGCGCCACAACGAACCCGACAGCGGCGGCTGCCGCGGGCTGATCGTCAACACCGCCTCGGTCGCCGCCTACGAAGGCCAGGTCGGGCAGGCCGCCTATGCGTCGTCGAAAGGCGGCCTCGTCGGCCTCACCCTGCCGGCGGCGCGCGACCTGGCGCAATACGGCATACGCGTGATGACCATCGCGCCGGGCCTGTTCCTCACGCCGCTGATGGAGGGCCTGCCGCAAAAAGCGCAGGACTCGCTCGCCGCCAATACGCCGTTCCCGAAACGCCTGGGAAGGCCGGAGGAGTTCGCGGATCTGGTGGCGGCGATCTACGCCAACGACATGCTGAACGGCGAGGTCATCCGGCTGGACGGCGCGGTGCGCCTCGCGCCGCGCTGACGCCCATCGCGTCGAGCGCGCCCTGGAGTATCCAGGCGGCCGCCGCGCGGTCGATGCGCGCGGCGCGGCGGGCGCGGCTCATGTCGGCGGCGATCATCGCGCGCTCGACCGCGGCGGTGGAAAGCCGCTCGTCCCACAGCAGCGCGGGCAGGCCGAGCCGGGCGGCCGCGTTGGCCGCCCAGTCGCGCGCGGCCCGCGCGCGCGGCCCTTCGCTCGCGTCCATGTTGCGCGGCAGGCCCACGACGACGCCGCCGACGCCTTCTTCCGCGCACAAATCCGCGAGCCGCGCGCCGTCATCGCGAAACCGCCCCCGGCGCAGCGTCTCGCGCGGCGAGGCGACCGCCCGTCCGGGGTCCGACAGCGCCAGCCCCAGCGTGCGCTCGCCGGGGTCGACCCCCAGAACGCGCTTCCCCTGCGGGACGCGCGCGGCGAACTCCGCCGCGTCTTCGCAAACCGCGCCTTCGACGCGGCGGATCTCCACGCGGTCGGCGTAGAAGGCGACATGCCCCCTGAGCGCGGCCGCCGCGAGAATCGGCTCGGGGTATTCCCACGCGGCGTTCTCGGCCTCAAGCCCGCCCGCACAAATCGTCCAGTAGCGCGCTTCGCCCTTCCAGGGGCAGCGCGTCCGCCGTCCGGTGCGCCGCAGCTTCTCCGCTGCGGCGTCGGCGAGGGGGAAGTAAAGCACGGGCTTATGCCCCGTCTCGCGCACAACCAGCCCCCGCGCGCTGTCGGCGATAGTCTCCCCCCCGAACGCCGCCGCCGACCGCTCCCCGGCCCGCGCAATTTCGACTCGATGTTCGCCTGTCATCCGCCGATTCCCGAATTTTTTCGCGCCTCCGCCGCCAGTGCGCGCCAAAACCCATCCACCCGCCGGTCCCCGCTCAAGTCTCCGTTCAATCCCGACATAAGCTGCTCCGCTATAAACCGCCGCCTGAATAGCGTTATCGGGGCGCCTCCCGGATGGCCTGTCTCCTTGACGATGAGCTTATGTCCAATCAGCAAGTTCTCCAACGTCCCCCACTCGGGAGCCGAAAAAATTTTCCCAAGACGGTCGTCATCCGCGCATACCGGATTGGCGCGCCTGTACGCCGCCATCAGCCGTTCCAGCACTTGCACGTATCCCGGAGGAACTCCCGGTTCCCGGGCAACCATGCCTCGCCCGGAAACCGGTGCGCCGCATTCCCGCAACCGATCCGCGACAAACGACGGATTATAGACGGTCACGCCATCGGGAACGCGAACGCCAACGAAGTGCGACGAGTCGATACCTGTCATGTTCAAACGGGTCGTTCCGGGATTCAGGAACGGTTCGACGAAAAGCACTTCCCGCGCTTCGCAATCCTCGAATCGCGCCTCATCCAAGTTCGTGCGTCTGAACACCGCTTCCGTAAAACTGCAACGCCTCATACGCACCCCCCGGAAGTGGCCGCCCGGAAACACAACGGCGCCGACCGAACACCCCTCGATTTCCCCGCGCTCGCGAAACAATGCCATAATCAGAAGCCCTGAATTTTCCTTGACTTGTTTCTTTCGACTCCACTCCGTTTTTCCGGCTTGAACCAGGCGCTTCACAAATTCCTGCAGCCTGCGCGGCTCCTGCCCAAGCACCGTCGCCGTTCGATCGGCAACGTCTTCGGGCAGCGCCGACCGACTCAGGACAATTCTCATATCTCCCTCGGACGACGACAGCCTGTGCGCTATGGAGATCCCCAGAAAATAAAAGAAAAACAGCTCGTGTTCGAAAGCGCCGCTGTGCGAAGCGGGGTCGCCGCCCTGGGCCAGAAATGCAAGCGTGGGCATGCGTTCGATGACCGTGCGTTTGGCCATCTCCGACAAATCTTCGCTCTCGACGACATACTCGGCAACGTAGCGAACAGACGGGTAATCGAGCTCCCGCGTATCCTGATTCCACATTTCCTCGGCAAGTTCGCGCATCAACCGCTCGAATTGCTCTTGTGTCAAAAGCGGAGCGAAGTTTCTGTCGAGAAGCTTTTCCTTCCTTTCCCGTTGCATGTAGTCGTGAGCCAATCCATGCAACAGATCAGCCAATCCATGCAACGGATCGCGGCCGCTGGAAAACCCGGGATTGCGCCGCAGCAAGCTGGCGATCCGGGTGAAGAACAGCGGCTTGGCGCCCAGCGTTCGTTCCTGGTCGGCAAACGCATGTTTAATGTTCGCTCGAAGAGTCTTTACCTCTTCTTCGGGCATATCTTCGCTTTTCGCCCAGGCGTCTATATATCGATTGCGATCCGTCTCGCTCCAATCGCAAAGCCGAACAGGAATATGAGTCCACGCCAGCTCGGTCGCGTCCCCAATTTTCGCTGCGCGAGACAAAAATTCCTCTTCGTAATACACTGAGCGCGCCGACGCCAGGATATGGCCCCGCCCCTCGAGCTGCTCAAGAAGACCGGCCAACGAACCGAACGCGTCGTCATACCCGCTTACGCCGAGAAGTTCGTCGAAGCCATCGATAACGGGAACCAACACTCCAAGTCGCGCCAGAACAGCGATGGAGTGGTATGTCAGCCCGACCTTCAAGTCTTGAAGTTCGGTGGCGAGGGCTTCGTTCAAACGGGCGAGCGCGCGGCCCTGAGCGTTTACGTACAGCAGCAGCTTCGTCGTTTGCCCCCGAATGTATCGATCCGCCTGCCGACGCACAAGCTCTTTCAAAACACAAGTCTTTCCGGCGCCGGCGTCGCCGGTGAGCATGATAACCTGTGTTGTAGATTCCGTATCTTTTTCGATGAGCGTCGTCAAGAGGTCGACAGAGGATTGACGCATCGCGCGGTTTTCAGTGTTCTCGGCGTCTTGACGTTCCGCCATTGTGTCGATGAACGAATCCACGCCGGTCGGCGTCGACGCCTGACCGATCATGCGGGCGACGCTCATGAGATCGGCGAACTTCGGACCGGCTATCAGCGAACGGTATCCGGATTCGTCGCCGGACCGCGGAAAGGCGATTTCCCGCTGCTCGCCGTGCGCCTTCCAGGTCGCGCGGAACCGGTTGCCGGCCGCCGCCACGCGGACAAGCGTGGCCGGATCGGCAAACGAAGCGACATCGCGCTCGATACCATGCTGCCGTTCGTCGGTGGATTCGTGCAGGTTCGCCATGGTCTAACCCCTCGGGAATCCGGTGAATGCGCATGCCGCGACCGTGCAACCCACGGTCGTTCGGACCGCTGGACGGCGTGCGTCTGCGCAGCCACGCAAACATCGACCGATCGATGGCGTTAGCCGCCAAGGCGGCGGGAAGGACGTCATCGTCATCGGCGATGACGCCGACACTTGCTGCGTTATCGCCGAGCACGAACACCGCGTCGAAGCCCATCGTGCCATCCACCATCTTCTGCCGCGTTCGCTTGGCGGCGCCCCGAACCGTTCCTCGCAGGACGAAATCCGGAAACCTCGCCAGTGCAGTCGCGAAGGACGGCCGTACGATAACCCCATCGCGTCTGCCTCGCAAGCGGGGCAGAATCGGTAGAAGCCGAAGCGCATACGGACCGAAGTGCCCAAGCTCGTCCACCCAACCGCCGTAGAGGCGTATGTCGAGCTCGCGGACGTCGGGAAAAGCGACGCGGAACGCGCATGGCAGACGATCTACGAGCTGCCGCACGAATAGTTCATGATCGTCGCGCCGCGGGCTGTCCAGACGCATGTTGTCGTAATCGACGAGCGCCAAACCGCGCTCCCCGCAACCGCTATCCGGCATAATGCCGCGTCACTCCGAATCGGCGCATTCCGCGGCGCCGGCGAACCGGCCAAAACAGCGAAGCGGCGATCGCTACGCCCACAGGGCGATCCGCCGCGCCGTGCCGGGAGCCGCCGCAGCGTGCGATGGAAGCATGCGCCGTGTCGAGCGATGCGACGATCATCTTGCCATCGTAAGGCGCCGCGCGACGCAGCGCAAGGCGCTTTGCGCGGCGGTTTGGTCCTCCGTGACGGCGACACGGGGGAAGCCGCTTGAAACTATTCGCGAAGCAGCGGCGGGGCGGGCGCCATGCCGGGGTGTCGCGCGGTAACAGCGACACTCGCGCAAACGACGCGATGCGCGGAAACGTGCGGGCGGGACGCCCGCGCACCCACGGCCCCGCCTCCGGCGGGTTGCGGCATGGGCCGCCGACGTGCGGGCAAGAGGCCCGCGGTCCCGGACCGTTGCGCATGCGGCGCGAAGGCCCACCGGGGTTGGCGGCCATCGCCGCCGCCAACCCCGGTCGCAACGAATTACCGCGATTCGCCTACCGGACCGGCGCGGCTTCCGGCAGCGCCGTACATTAGTTCCGTACGAAGCAGCTGAGATCGATCGCCTGACAGCAAAAGCCGCCGGAAACGCTCACGAGATCGTCATCCGTCAAATCCATGTTCGGATCCGGAGGCAACATGAAGTGCATGGTGTCTCCGGTGTCCGCAACGATGCGCACGTCGGCGCCCGGCGGCCACGCCAGCGCGTCGAGCCCGCGTTCGGCAAGAACGGCGCGCGGCTCGGCTTCCGACCGCGCCCGCAGATCGGCGTCGGCGCGATACGCTTCCGCGAACTCGTTCATCTTGCTCGCGAGTTCGACCCGAGCCGCCGCGCCGAGAGTCGCTTTCGACATGGTCTTCCGCTCCTTGTCGTTATGCCCCCCCCCCCCCCCGCGGGGCGGGCCGGGGGAGGCCGGTTGGCGCCATTGTCTTCCGCTGAAGAAGCCGGTCCGCCAGCCGCTCCGATGTTCCAAGGGCTCATAGCATGCGGACGACGCGAAGTCAAGCTGCCGCGCGCGCGTTTCGCGCAACCCTGCGGAAGGCGCGGGCGGTCAGGGGCTTGCGGTGCCTGCCGAGCCGACGGAGCCGGCGGAACTGGCGCTGCCGGCGCAGGAGAGTATGCTCGACAACGTGCTGACGGAGCCTGCGGAGCCGGCCGTGCTGGCGCTCGAGCCGCCCACCGCGCCCCCGAGATCCTCTTCGTTCAACACGCCGTTCGGATCGTCAGGGAATACGAAGTGGAAGGTTTCGGCGGTGTTTTCGCGGAACCGCACGTCCGGCCCCGGGGGGAACTCGATGCCGTAATCGGCCAGCGCCGCCCGCGGGTCGCCGTCGGCGGCGGCGCGGAAATCGGCATCGCCGCGGTAGGCTTCGGCCAGCCGCGACAGGCGCTCGGCCGCGCTCGTATCGTCGATGTTCATTGCGTTCGTCCTTTCCCGTTCTTCCGGTCAGCTCGCCGACGACGCCGACCCGGCGCAGGCGGCGCTGCTCGCCGTGCTCAGGCAGGTGCAGATGCTTCCGGCGGTGCTGGCCGAACCCAGCGTACTCGCCGAACCGCCGCAGCTCCCGCCCGCGACGTCGGACAGGCTTTCGTCGGCCAGGGCGACATTCGGGTTCGGCGGCATGGCCATGTACCTCTCCCCTTCGGTTTCGCGGACGACCGCGAACTCCACATTGTCGGGGAAATACACGCCCCGCGCCTCGAGCTCGGCGCGCGGATCCTCCGCGATGCTCTCGGCGAAACCGTCTTCGTGAAACCATGCGCGCATGAGCGCGTCGAGCGCGCTTTCCGACACCGCGTTCGGCGTGTTTCCGGTCATCGTCGTGTTCTCCTCCGCTGTTCAGCTGGCCGTGCCGGCGCTGCCGGCCGAACCCACGGAGCTCAACGAGCTCACGGTGGTGGTAACGCTGCTCGCGGTGCCGCCGCTGCCGATGGTGCCGGCGCTTCCGGCGGTCGTGCCGGCGGCGACGCCGCCCATCGTCTCGTCGGCGAGGGCAACGTTCGGGTTCTCCGGCATGACCACGTGGCAGATATCGGCGTCGTTGCGGCAGATGCGCAGTTCGCGCCGGTCGTCCTCGGGGAATTCGACGCCGTAGCGGGCGAGCGCCTCGCGCGGATTTTCGTCGCAGAGCGCCCGCAGTTCGGCGCTCTCGGCCCAGTCTTCGGCGAGAGCGCCGAGGCCGCCCAGGAGCTCTCTGGTTTCGTCGTCGTACATGGCTGTTTTCCTTGTCGGTCGGGGGTTGTATCGGGTCGTCGGTTCGCGCGCCGGCGGCCGCTCAGATGAAAACCGGCACGGGGTTGAGCTCGTCCTCGGAGATCGGCGCGGCGCGCCAGCCCATCGCCACCGGGACGTCGTAGAGGCGCCCCGGGGCGTTGCGCATCCAGAACGGGCGCAGCCCCGGCACGATCGTTTTCGCCACCGGCATCCCGATGTCGGGCCGGGTCTGGTCGAGCACGAGAAACTCCATGCCCTTGCGCTCGACGAGCGTGCGGCAGCGCTCCACATAGTCGCGCACATCGCCGGTCGCCGGCGCCGCCCGGGCGCCCGCGCCGCGCGGCGCCGCGTCCGGGCGCGGCGCAAGCCAAGGGTTATCGGCGAGTTTCGCCTCGCGCCACCATCGGAGGCATTCGGGGTCGTCGTACACATAGCCGCCGCCCAGCCCCTCGCCGCGCACCGCGCCGAGCAGCTGGTTCAGCTCGCTCACCGCGCGCAGCGCGGCGATATGCGGGTCGAGATGGGCGCCGGCCGCGAAGATAATGTCTTCCGCCTCCTTGTCGGTGCGGCGCGACACGCCGACGAAGGCGGGAACGCCGAGATCGTTGGTCGCGTCGAGCACCCACATCTCGCGCCTCCAGGCGGCGTAATAGCCGCGCGCCCGCGACAGCCAAGGATCGCCGAAGCCGTCGAGGTCCGCCTCGGGGAGGCGCGCGCGATTGTACCACCAGCAGGCGAAGGCGTCGCGCTCGGCGAGTTCGAGAAAGCCCTGGAGGATCGCCTCCTCGAGGGTGTTGCCCGCCGCGCAACCGTTGGTGTCGGGGCCGCAATACACGACCCCGTTCTCGTGCGGCGCGGCGAGATAGAGCATCGAGGTGGGCAGCCAGCGATGGCGCTCCGCCGTCAGCGACCATACCGGCGTCCAGTCCATCTCGACTTGCGGGTCGAACCGCGCCGGGACGTAGTTGAAGCGCGACCCGCGCGCGTTGATCTCCGCCGCGCGTTCGTATTGCCGTTCGCTGTAGAGCAGCGCGTCGTTCGGGTGGATGGCGTCGCCGCACGGAAAGTCCGCGAGGCGCGCGCGGCGGCGGATTTCGTCGCCGTGGAAGACGCCGGAATGGCGCTCCACCGCTTCGCAAAGCGCGCTTGCCCGCGCCTGCGCCGCTGTGCTGCCCTTGCCGGAGCTCTTGCCGCGCGCGCTGCCGCGCAGCATGGAGAAACTGTCGTTGCGGAGCGAGAGGGCGCTCGCCGCCCAGTAGATGTGCAGCCACGAATCGTCCTCTTCCACCACGCGCGAGAGATCGCTGACGACGCCGCTCACGGGGCCGATCAGATGGCGGTAGCGGCGCAGCGTTTCTTCCGGCGGCACGGCGCGCACTCCGCCGCTGTTGCGCACGGGCCCGGGGCTCGGCGCGAGCGCGATGGGGGCCGGCGCGCGGTCGCGGCGGCGCAGCTCCGGAGAGCCGCACGCCGCGCATTGCGGCCGCCGCATGACCGGATGCCGCGCGCCGCCGAAGCGCAACGCGTCGAGCGAGAGCGCGTGTTCGTGCAGCGGCGCGCCGGCGCCGAACACGATCCACCTGGCGATTTCGACCGCCGCCAGGCTCAAGGCGGAATCGGCAAGCGGCGCCGCGGCGGCGCGGGGTGGGATCGCGCCGCCGCCTTGCGCCGCGCGCATAAAACTCTCGGCCTCGCGGTTGGCGCGAATGCGGTGCGCCAGGCACGCCCAGCACGGCCCGCCCTCGCGGGGGCGGAACACGGGCCCGAACAACGGCGCGACGCCGCCCGCCCGCGCCAGCATCCACGGCGCGCCCAAGGCGAGGCGCCGGCGGTTGGTCTCGGCGTGCGCTTCGTCGAGGTAATCGTCGGTCGCAACGACCGCGAGCGTTGCCTTGCTGTCGTCGGCGCCATTGCCGGCGACAGCGGCGCCCAGCGCCCGCAGCGCCGCCGCGAGGCGCCGCGCCCCGCCGCCGGCGACGGACGCGCGCGCCGCGTCCAGGCGCTCCTCCGCGTAGCGCGGCGAAGCGCCGAGCGCGCACCAAAACGCCGCCGCGCCCATGCTCATGGCGAAATCGGCGGAAACGACGTAGTTCTTCCGCGCCAGCTCGACAAGCGCGGTCTGTACCGCGACCGGGCGCCACGACGCCGCCAGCGCGGCGGCAACCTCGCGGCGCGTGCGCGTTCCGTCGAGCAGCGGCAGAAGATCTGCGTAGATCCGTCCGTACAGCGCCGCGCTGGAGGTTTCCGACGCCAGCAGCGCCGCCTCGGCGCCGACGGCGCGCGCTTCCATGTGCGGCGCGAGCAATGGCCGTTCGATAATGCCGCGGTCGGCCGCGGTAGCGCGGAACGCCGCGCCGGGGCGGCTGCCGGGGACGGCGGCGCTGACGGCGCTGGCGGCGGGGAACCCATGCATGGAGCCATCTAACGCTTTATGCGCGAAAAGTCAACAGTGCAAATAAATAAAAGACGCGGAATTTCGTTGCTTCCGCGCGGTTTCCATTGGGCGCGGCGGCGCCTCGCGCCAAGGATCGCCGACGCCGACCGTCCGGGGAGCGCAACCCCGCCGCAGGCGGGGCCTGGGTGCGCGGCCTTCCAGGCCGCGCGTTCGCAGAGGGCGCGAACGCTGACGGGCGGGGCGCGACGACCGCCATTCCCCGCCGACATCGCGCCGCGCGGACGCGGAAACGTGCGGGCGGGGACGTCCGCGCACCCGGGCCCCGCCTGCGGCGGGGTTGCGCGGCAGCGCGGTTTTTGCGCGCGGCGCGGCGGATTCGACGTTGACGCCGCCGCGGCGGACGCTACGATGCCGCACGCACACTGAAAGAGGCGCGCATGTATGCAGTGGTGAAAACCGGCGGCAAGCAATACCGCGTGGCCGCCAACGACGTTATCGAGGTGGAGACGCTGCCCGGCGCGGCGGGCGACACGGTGGTGCTGAGCGAAGTCCTGATGGTCCGGGGCGCCGCCGGCGCGACGGTCGGAACGCCCACCGTCGCCGGAGCCTCGGTGGCCGCCACCGTGCTCGAACAGTCGCGCGGCAAGAAGATCGTCGTGTTCAAAAAACTCAGGCGCAAGGGGCATCGGCGCAAGCGCGGGCATCGGCAGAACCGTACCGTGCTGCGCATCGCCGGCATCGAGCCCGGCGCCGCGGCGGGAGGCGCAACCGATGGCGCATAAGAAAGCGGGCGGCAGTTCGCGCAACGGACGCGACTCCGCGGGGCGCAGACTCGGCGTCAAGAAATACGGCGGCGAGATCGTCATCCCCGGCAACATCATCGTCCGCCAGCGCGGAACGAAGTTCCACCCCGGCGGCAATGTCGGCATGGGCAGAGACCACACGCTGTTCGCGACCGCGCCCGGCAAGGTGGCGTTCCGCCGCGGGCGGCTGGGGCGCACCTGGGTGTCGGTCGTTACGGATGGCGTTACGGCCGAAGCCGGGGCGGCCGGCGCCTGAAGCCGGCGCGCCGCGCCACGGGCGGGGCGATGGCGTTTTTCGACGAAGCGCGCATCTTCGTGCGCGGCGGCGACGGCGGCAACGGTTGCGTCGCGTTCCGTCGCGAGCGCCGCGTGCCGCGCGGCGGACCGGCGGGCGGCGACGGCGGACGCGGCGGCGATGTAACCGTCGAGGCGGTCGGCGGCATGAGCACGCTCGCCATGTTTCGCCGCCGGCGCCATTTCAAGGCGCGCCGCGGCGGCGACGGCTCGGGCTCCGACCGCGCCGGCGCCGGGGCGGAGACGCTTCGCCTCCGCGTTCCCGCCGGCGCCACCGTGTTTGCGGACGACGGCGAAACGGTTGTCGCCGACCTCGCGGCCGAGGGCGATTGCGCGGTCCTGGCCGAGGGCGGGCGCGGCGGGCGCGGCAACGCCGCGTTCAAGACCTCCACGCGCCAGGCGCCGCGCGTCGCCGAGCCCGGGCGGCCCGGAACGGAGCGCTGGCTGCGCCTGCGCCTGCGCCTCGTCGCCGATGTCGGGCTCGTCGGGCTGCCCAATGCGGGCAAGTCCACCTTTCTCGCCGCCGTCAGCCGCGCGCGGCCCAAGGTGGCCGATTACCCCTTCACAACCCTGGACCCGCATCTCGGCGTCGCCGGGGCCGGGGACCGCGAACTCGTCGTGGCCGACATTCCCGGCCTGATTGCCGGCGCGCATGCCGGCGCGGGCCTGGGCGACCGCTTTCTCGGCCATGTCGAACGCTGCGCCGTGCTGCTGCACCTGATCGACGCCACGGCGGACGACGCCGCCGAGGACTACCGCACCGTGCGCCGCGAGCTCGCGGCCTACGGCGCGGGGGTCGATCGCAAGCCCGCCGTCGTCGGCCTCAACAAGCGCGACGCGGCAGGCGCCGACACGCTGCGGCGCGCGCGCGAGGCGCTTGCCGGCGCCGGCGCGCCCGCGGCGCGCGCGTTGTCGGGCGCCACGGGCGCCGGCGTCGCGGCGGTCATGGCGGCGCTGGCCGAAGCCGTTTCCGCCGCGCGCCCCGCCGCGCCCGCCGAGCCGTGGCGCCCGTAACCGGGGCGCTGTCGGGCGCCGCGCGTATCGTCGTCAAGATCGGTTCGGCGCTGCTGTGCGACGCCGGCGGCGCGCTGCGCAACCGGTGGATCGAATCGCTTGCCGACGATATCGCCGGCCTGCGCGCGCGCGGCGTCGAGATACTCGTTGTGTCGTCGGGCGCCATCGCCGTCGGGCGGCGCGCGCTGGCGCCGGGCCGCCGCGGGCTCGGCCTCGAGGAGAAACAGGCCTGCGCCGCGGTGGGGCAGATACGCCTCGCCCACGCCTGGCAGCAGGCGCTTGCGGCGCGCGGCGTCGCCGTGGCGCAATTGCTGCTCACGCTGGAAGATTCCGACGACCGCCGGCGCTACCTCAACGCGCGCAACACCATCGACGCCCTGCTGCGCTTCGGCGCGCTGCCCATCGTCAACGAGAACGACACGGTGGCGACCGAGGAAATCCGCTTCGGCGACAACGACCGCCTGGCGGCGCGGGTGGCGCAAATGGCCGGCGCCGACGTGCTGGCGCTGCTGTCGGATATCGACGGACTTTACACCGCCGATCCGCGCCGCGACCCCGGCGCGCGCCGGCTCGACGTCGTGCGCGCGGTGACGCCGCGCATCGCCGCGATGGCGGGGCCGAGCGCCACCGACACCGGCTCCGGCGGCATGATTACCAAGATCGAGGCGGCGCGCATCGCGCTGCGCGCGGGCTGCCACATGGCGATCGCCGAGGGCGCACCCGAACGCCCGCTGTCGCGCCTCGACGCCGGCGCGCCCTGCACGTGGTTCCGCGCGGAAAAAAGCCCCCTCGGCGCGCGCAAGCAATGGATCGCCGGCGGGCTGCAACCGGCCGGCGCGCTGACAGTCGATGACGGCGCCGCGCGCGCGCTGGCGGCGGGCAACAGCCTGCTGCCCGTGGGCGTGACCGCGGCGGACGGGGAGTTCCGCCGCGGCGACCTGGTGGTGGTGCGCGATTCGGCGCGGCGCGAGGTCGCGCGCGGCCTCAGCGCCTATTCGGGCGCCGACGCGCGCGCCATACTCGGCCACAAGAGCGGTGAAATCGAGCGCCTGCTCGGCTATCGTGGCCGCGAAGAGATGATCCACCGCGACGACCTTGTGCTCGCCGCCGCCGAGGGAGAAGCCGCATGAGCCTGGCCGGACAGATCGAGGCGCATCTGTTGCGCGACCGCATGAGGGCGCTGGGCAAGGCCGCCCGCGCCGCCGCCGCGGCGCTCGCGAAACAACCGACGGAAACGAAAAACGCCGCCCTGCGCGCCGCCGCCGCGGCCGTCCGCGCCGCCGCCGCCGATATAGCCGCGGCCAACGGCGCCGACATGAAGCGCGCGCGCGAACGCGGCGTGAAACCCGCGTTTCTCGACCGCCTCGCGCTCGACGACGCCCGCATCGAGGCGATGGCGCGCGGGCTCGACGACGTGGCGGAGCTGCCCGACCCCGTGGGCGCGCAACTCGGGGAATGGACCCGCCCCAACGGCCTGCGCATCGCCCGCGTGCGCGTTCCGCTCGGCGTCATCGGCGTGATCTACGAATCGCGCCCGAACGTCACCGCCGACGCCGGCGCGCTGTGCCTGAAATCCGGCAACGCGGCGATCCTGCGCGGCGGGTCGGAGAGTTTCGAATCCTCCGCCGCCATCCTGCGCTGCCTGGCGCGCGGGCTGGCGGAGGCCGGCCTGCCGGAAGCCGCCATCCAGCGCGTCGCCACCCGCGACCGCGCCGCCGTCGGCGAAATGCTCGCCATGACCGATTATATCGACGTGGTGGTGCCGCGCGGGGGCAAGTCGCTGGTCGCGCGCGTCGCGGAAGAGAGCCGCGTCCCCGTCATCAAGCATCTCGACGGCATTTGCCACGTTTATATCGACAGGGCCGCCGACGCGCGCATGGCCGCCGAGGTGACGCTCAACGCCAAGATGCGGCGCACCGGCATTTGCGGCGCGGCGGAAACCGTGCTTGTCCACCGCGACGCGGCGGCGGCGGCGCTCCCCGGCGTACTCGGCGCGCTGCTCGACGCCGGCTGCGAGGTGCGCGGCGACGCGGCCGTGCGCGCCGCCGACCCGCGCGTCCGCCCCGCCGCCCCGGCGGACTGGGACACAGAATATCTGGACGCCATCGTGTCGGTGAAGCAGGTGGCGGATATCGACGAGGCTATCGCCCATGTGGAGCGCCACGGTTCGCACCACACCGACAGCATCGTGACCGCCGACGAAGCCGCCGCCGAGCGCTTCTTGCGCGAGGTCGACAGCGGCATCGTGCTGCACAACGCCTCGACGCAGTTCGCCGACGGCGGCGAGTTCGGCATGGGCGCCGAGATCGGCATCTCGACCGGCAAGCTCCACGCCCGCGGCCCCGTCGGCCTGGAGCAGCTCACCAGCTACAAATACATGGTCCGCGGCGCCGGCCAAACCCGCCCCTGAGCGCCTCTTGCCCCCCCGCCGAAGGCGCTGACTTCCTGGGTGCGCGGGCGTCCCCGCCCGCACGTTGCAACCGCCGCGAACATCGCCAAGAGGGGCGCAACCGCCGCGACTCTCCCGGCGGCGCCGTGCATGTCGGCAACGTGCGGGCGAGACGCCCGCGCACCCGGGAAGTGCGCCGCGCCCTCCCCCCGCCGAAGGCGGGGCCTGGGTGCGCGGGCGTCCCCGCCCGCACGTTGCCAACGCTACAAATGCTGCCAAGAGGGGCGCGATGACTGCGCCCTCCCCACCGACATCGCGCCCCGCAGGAACGTGCGGGCAGGATGCCCGCGGTCCCGGGCCCCGCCTTCGGCGGGGTTGCGGTTTCTTCCGCGATCAGAAGCGCACGGTTAGTGCGGCGCTGCCGCTGAAGTCTCGGTTGCCGTGGCGGGCGGCGGCGTAGTTGGCGTTGGCGCGGAGGGCTATGCGGCCGTTGGCCCATTCGTGGGCGGCGCCCAGGCCCAGGCGGGCCCATGTTGCTTCCGCTTCGGCTTCGAAGGGGCGGTCCGCCGCCGTTGTCTCCATCGCGCCGGACAGTTCGCGTTCCAGGTCCAGCGTTGCGAACATGGCGCCGGCGGCGCCGGGGAAGGCGGCGGACTCGGCGCGCACGCCGGCGCGGGCCGTGATCCGCCGGCCCGCGTCAAGCGATACGCGCTCGTTCACGGAGTCCGTGAACGACGACATCTCCACCATCGACCAATCGGCGCCCGCGCGCGGTGTCAGCGTCACGCGGCCCAGGTCGAGGCGCCGCCCGATCTCCACGCCGGCGGCGTAGCCGCGGCCCGAAAGGTCGCGCGCAAGGGCGCCCTCGAACGCCGAAGCCGAATCGAGGTCGGCCTCGTACAGCGTCGCCGCCGCCTGACCGCTCACATAGACGTTCTCGGCGGGCAGCCATGCGCCCGACAGGCGGGCGCCCGTGCCGGTTATCTCGATACGGCCGCCGCCCGCCTCGGTGTCCGCGTCGGTGTCCACATCGGCGCGGCCGCGCACATGATGGACGGAGATCGCGAACACCCCGCGCTCGCCCGCTGCGCCCTCTATCCCCGCCTCGAAACCGAAGCGGCGGTAGTCGTGATGCGCCTGCGCCGTCGAGGACGCCGGATGGCGGTCGCCGCCGGCGGCGTCGAAGCGCGCGAACGCGCCGCGCGGCGCGCCCGCGGCGGCGAAACGGTCGCCGTGGGCGGGGAGCGCGTTCAGCGCCAGCAGAGCCGAAGGCAGAGCTTCGTACACGCGGTGCCGCGGCGCCGGCCCCACCTCGATGCGACCGTCGCGGGTGATCCGGAGACGCGAATCGACGCGGCCCTGGCGCTTGAGCGTAATCGTCGCGTTGCCGGCGTCGATGCGGCCGCCGCCCAGGCGCAGCGCCGCCTCCTCGTCGGTTTCGCCCGCCGCCGCCCGGATCGTCACCGTCTCGGCGCCGATGACGGGCTCCGCGATGCGCCCGTTCTCGCCCACCGTCACCGCGCCGCGGGGCACATCGACGCTCTGCGCCGCGCCGTCGACCGTGACTTCGCTGCCGGCGCCCGCCAGCGCGACGCGGCCGTCGATGGCGCCGCCGGCATCGACCGTCACGGTCGAGGCGGCGGCGGCGTCGCGCGCCTCCACGGCGCCCTCCACCATGCCTTCCCCCTCGACCGTCATGTTCAGCGCGCCCGCTGCGACGGAGACCGCGACGCGGCGGCCCTGCGCGTCCTCCGCGCCCACGAGCACGCCGCCGGCCGCGACCGTCACCTCGCCGCCATCGGAAACCGTCAGCGGGCGCGCCGCTTCCGCGCGCCCGGCGATGCGAATGGCCTCCAGGCCCTCGACATGACCCTTGAACGTCCCGCCGGCCGCCACCGTCAGCCGGTGCATGCCGCCGTCGCCGCCGATGACGCCGCCGGTCAGTTCGTTGGCGACCGTGACCATCAGCGCCCCGGCGCCCATGCCCTCGATATTGCCTGTGACATTGCCGTTCACCATCGCCGTCAGATCGCCGGTCTCGCTGCGCACCGCCGCACGCCCGTCGAGGTTCGACAGGCGCCCCCCGGCGCCGACCGACACCGTGCCGCCGCGGTCGAACAGCACGCTCCGGGCGGACCCTTCGACCGTCACCGTGCTGGCGGCCAGGTGGATGAGACCTTCGACCGAGCCGCCGGATTTCACATGAACGTCGTGCTCGCCGCCGCCGAGGCCGAATATCCCGCCCTCGACCTTGCCGCTCACATCCACGTCCAGGTCGCCGTCGCCCGCGCCGCGGATATCGCCCGCCACGGTCCCCATCGCCGCTACTTCCACCGTCAGATCGCCCGCCGCGCCGCGGATCGCCTCGCGACCGCCGTCCGAAGTCCCGACGCCGACAATGGTCCCCGACGCCGCGACCGTGACCGAACCGCCGTTCTCGTAGAGCACGCGCGCCGCGCGGCCCGCAATCGTCGCCGCGTGGGAACCCGCGCCCGCGCCGCGGATGGCGCCCGCAACCGAACCGCCGGACGCAACCGTAACCCGATGCACGCCGGCGCCCAGGCCGCGGATATCGCCGGAAACCGCGCCCGAAACCGTTACCGTCAGGTCTCCCGCGCCGCGCTCCTCGACGGAGCCCGCAACCGAACCCGCGACCGTCGCGACCAGGCCGCCGGCCTCCATATCGACAATGTCGCCCGCAACCGAGCCGCCGGAGGCGACCGTAACCCGATGCATGCCGGCGCCCTTGCCGAGGATGGCGCCCGTCACCGCGCCGCCCGCGTTCACGGTCATGTTGCCCGCGCCGCGCCCCTCGATGCGGCCCTTGACCGCGCCGCCGGACGCAATCGCCACCGTCAGGTCTCCCGCGTCGGAACGGATTGCCTCCCGGACGCCCTCGACCTCGAGTCCCTTGATTTCGCCCCGCGCCCCGACCTTCACGGAGCCGCCCCGGTCCAGCAACACGCGCCCCGCCGCGCCGTGCTCCACATCCACTTCGCTCGCCGCCAGGCGCACCGTTCCCGTGACCATGCCGCCGCCGCGAACCGCCACCGTGCGATCGCCGACGCCGAGACCCAGTATGTCGCCCTCGACCGTGCCGGTTACCGTCGCCGCCAGCGCCCCGCCGCGGCTCTCAACATTTCCGGTCGCCTCGCCGGCAATCGCGACCTCCAGGTCGCCCGCCGCGCTGCGGATCGCCTCGCCGCCGACGCCAGAGACGCGACCGCTCGCCGCAATCGTCAGCGCGCCGCCGTTGTCGAACAGAACGCGCCCGACAGCGCCGCTTATCGTCGTCCCCCGCTTCGGGTTATGCACCGTGCCCACAACCCGCGCCTTGTCCGCGATCTCGATCGTATGCACGCCCCCGCCGCGACCGAATATCTCCCCCGCAATCGTCCCGGTCTCCGAAACCATCACCGTCAGGTCGCCATCGCCGCGCGCCTCGATATTGCCCGTTACCGTCCCGTGAACGGTAACCGCCAAATCCCCCGCGTCGCCGCGGACCGCCTCCCGGACGCCCTCGATCTCGAGGCCCGCAATCTCGCCGTTCGCGTTGACCGTGACCGCGCCTCCGTTGTCGTAATGAACGCGCCCCACCGTGCCCGCGACCGTCGTCTCCGCGTTCCCCGGCAGGCGCACCGTGCCTGTTACCGCGCCGGCGGACTCCACCGACACCTTGTGCGCCCCCGCGCCCTCGCCCCGAATATCGCCCGTGACCGTTGCCGACACCGTGACGTCGAGATCGCCCGCCCCGCGTTCGACGATGTCGCCGGTTACGTCTCCGGAAACCGCGGCCTTCAGATTGCCCGCATCGCGGCCCTCGACGGTCCCCGTGACCGCGCCGCTGGCCGTCACCGTGACGTCCAGATTGCCCGCCTTGCGCTCGACGATGCCGCCCGTTACCGCGCCGGAAACCTCGACCTCGAGATGGCCCTCGCCGCGATCCTCGATGCGCCCCGCAACCTCCCCATCGGACGCAACCGTAACCTCGAGATTGCCCGCATCGTTGCGGATCGCCTCCCGCGTTCCCTCGACATCGACGCCCGCGATCTCGCCGCCCGCGGCGACCGTGACCGCGCCCCCGTTGTCGTAGAGCACGCGCGCCGTGCGGCCCGCGATGGTCGCCGCGCCCGTCGACAGGCGCACCGCCCCCGTAACCGCGCCGCCGGACGCCACCGTGACCGTGTGTTCGCCCGCGCCCTCGCCGACGATGCCGCCCGCAACCGTTCCGGCGACCGAAACCTCAAGATCGCCCGCGGCGCGCTCGGCAATGTCGCCCGCCAACGAGCCCGCGACCGTAACCTTCAGATTGCCCGGCCCGCGGCCCTCGACGAGACCCGTAACCGCGCCCCTCGCCGCAACCGTGACGTCGAGATGGCCCGCATTGCCGCGAATCGCCTCGGTTGCGCCATTGACCTCGACGCCCAACACCGCGCCGCCCCCGGCGACCGTAACCGTCCCGCCGCCGGCGCGGGCATAGAGAATGCGCCCGACGCTGCCCGAAACCGTGAGCGGGCTCTGCGGGTTGCGGAGCGTTCCGGTCACGACGCCGCCGGCCATGACGTTCGCCGTCAGCGTCCCGCCCGATTCGATGCCGCCCTCGACGCGGCCCCGGTTGCTCACCGTGACCGTCAGCGCACCGGTTGTGCTCTCGATGGCCACGCCCGCGACGCCCGTCAGCGTCCCGCCCGCGGATACCGTCACCGCTCCGCCGCCGGCGTAAAGAACGCGCCCGACGCTGCCCGAAACCGTGAACGGCGTTTGCGGGTTGTGTATCGTTCCCGTCACAACGCCGCCGGCATTGACGGTCGCCGACAACGTGCCGCCCGACTTGATATCGCCCTCGACGCGGCCCTCGTCGTTCACCGTGACCGTCAACGCGCTTGCCGTGCTCTCGACCGCCACGCCCTCCACGCCGGTCAGCTTCGCGCCGCCGGACACCGTCACCGTTCCGCCGCTGGCGTAAAGAATGCGCCCGATGCTCGCCCCGCCCGCGACCGTGAACGAAGCCTGCGGATTGTGTATCGTCCCCGTCACAACGCCGCCGTCGTTGACCGTCGCCGACAGCGTACCGCCCGACTTGACGTCGCCCTCGACGCGGCCCTCGTCGTTCACCGTGACCGTCAGCGCGCCCGCCGCGCTCTCCGCCGCCACGCCCTCGACGCCCGTCAGCTTCGCGCCGCCGGCTACCGTCACCGTTCCGCCCGAGGCGTAGAGAACGCGCCCCACGCTGCCCGAAACCGTGAACGAAGCCTGCGGGTCGTGTATCGTCCCCGTAACCACGCCGCCGGCATTAACGGTCGCCGACAGCGTGCCGGCCGACTTGACGTCGCCCTCGACGCGGCCCTCGTCCTGGACCGTGACCGTCAGCGCGCCCCCCGTGTCCGTGCTCTCGGCGGCCACGCCCTCGACCCCCGTCAGCGTCCCGCCGCCGGACACCGTCACCGTCCCGCCGCTGCTGCCGGTGTAAAGAATGCGCCCGATGCGCGCCCCGCTCCCGACCGTGAACGAAGCCTGCGGGTCCTCTATCGTTCCCGTCACCACGCCGCCGTCGTTGACGGTAACCATCAGCGTCCCGCCGGACTCGATGTCGGCCTCGACGCGGCCCCGGTTTTGGACCGTGACCGTCAACGCCCCCGCCGTGCTCTCGATGGCCGTGCCGGAGACGCCGGTCAGTTTCGCGCCCCCGGCCACCGTCACCGCTCCGCCCGAAGCATAGAGAACGCGCCCGACGCTGCCCGAAACCGTGAACGAAGCCTGCGGATCGCGTATCGTTCCCTCCACCGCGCCGCCGGCCTCGACCGTCGCCGTCAACGCGCCGCTGCCGCCGACGCGGAGATCGCCCGTAACCGTGCCGCCGTCCTTGACCGTCGCCGCCAAGTCGCCGCCGCCGTTGACGCGGATGTCGCCCGTGACCGTCCCCGAAACCGTCGCCGTCAGATCGCCGCCGCCATCGCCGAGAATGCCGATGCCCGAAGACACCGCGCCCACCGTGCCCACCTCGCCGCTCGCGCCCACCGTCACCGCGCCGCCGCCGACTACATGCACGCCCGCCCCGGTTCCGCCCATCGCGGCGCCGTGGACCGTCACCGCCTGGTTGCGCGCCCCCATCGTGGCCCCCGCGCCGCGGACATAGATGCCCGTCGCGCCGCCCGTCACCCGCGCGCCGGCGGAAACCGTCACCGCGATGTCGCCGTTGCTGTCGTGCGGGACCGCATAGAACGCCTCGACGCCGTTCCCGTCGGCGGTAATGGAGCCGCCCGTCACGTCCACCTGGATATCGCCGGCGTTGTAGGTCGCCGCGTGTTGCCGGACCGTGTTCTTCCACGCCGTCGTGTAGGTAGCGCCGGTAAGGGCGGTCAGCGCCGTCGTCAATCCGCTGCTGTCGCCCGTCAACACGGCCGTCAGCGCCGTGCGCTCCGAGGTCGAAAGCGCGTCGCTGCCGCGGATGTGATCGGCGATCGCCGTGTGCGAGATCGCCGAAGCGCGGATGCCCGCCCGCGCAAGGCCCAATATCTCCTCGGCCGCACGATGCCCCAGCACCGCGTTGTCGGTCGACGCGGCGGTTACCGCGGCGCGCTTGCGCCGGAGATCCTCCGCCTCCGCCTTCCAGGCGGCGTCGTAAGAAGCCGGAAGCGCCGCCAGCGCCGTCGTCAGCGCGCCCGAATCGTTATCCGTTATCGCCGTGAGCACGGCCTCCTCGAGCGTCGACAGTCCGCCGTCGCCCGCGATCCGCGCCCGGATGAAAGCCTCCGTCACCGGCGCGCCCACCGTGACCGTGCCGCTCGATGTGACGTGGATCATCGGCGTCGTCCGCGCCGCGTCGTTCGCCGTTGTCGCGCCGGAGCCCATCGTGTGGCCGCTCGACCGCGCGGCCCAGGCGAGAACGCCGACATCCCGCGCCTCGACCGCGCCCCCATGCGTGACCACGACGCGCCCCGTGGCGCTCGCGTTGTCCGTAAGCCGCCCCTCCATGCCGACGTAGAACGGCGACGCGATCTCCGCCCCCGCCCGCGTCGTCATATCGACCGAGCCGCGGTTCAGGTTGTTCATCCAAATGCCCTGGGCGCCCAGCCCCTCCACCGCGATGCTGCCGCCGGTCACGCTGACGGGAACCGTCTCTCCGGCCGCGAGGGCGGGGAACAAGCCCACAACGCCGTGGGCATTGTCCTGCTCCGTCACGATGGAGCCGCCCGACATGCGGAAAGAGTGGTTGCCGGACCCGTTGGGGCGCTGCATGAAAACCCCGTAGGGGGCGAGCCCGAGGCTGCCCCCGCCCCGCGTGCGAATCGCGCCGCCTTCAAGGACAACGGTTACGTCGCTCGCCCCCGAGCCGGAGGACAATGCCAGAACGCCATAGCTGTTCGTCCCCGTCGTCTCGACCGAGCCGCCCGTCATGCGGATGGAGAGGTTGCCCGCCCCGGTGTGTTGGCTATAGAGGCCGTAATTCCAGGTGCCGCCCGTCGTCTCGATGACGGCGTTGCCGGAGACGACGATGGATGTGTTGCCCGACCCGCCGATTTTGGTGGTGTTGAATGTGCCGGAGAGGGAGCCTCCGGTCATGCTGGCGGAGATATTGCCGGTCGACGCGCCTTGGCCGCCGACGGCGATTTGGCCGGAGAGGGAGCCGCCCGTTATGCTGAGGACGCCGTCGCCCGACCCGCGCACCACGACATTTACGCTTCGGCCGCTCGACCCTGTGAGTGTGGCGCCGGGTTTCACGCGGACGGTTGCGTCGCCGGAGCCGCGATGAATGGCGTCGATGCGCGGGATGTTGACGCTTCCCGGGTCGATGACGATGTCGGCGCTGCTGCCGGCGGCTTCGGTGCAGGAGATGCTCGCACTGCCCGTGTGCGCGCCGCCGCGGCACACGTTCTGCGCCGCCGCCTCTCCGGCCCACAAGGCGAGCGCAAGCACGGCGGCAAGCGCCCGGACGCTCATGGCGCGTTTCCCGAGGCGGGCCGCGGGGGGGGGGGGGGGGGGGGGGGGTACGTTTATTTGCACGGCAAGCGAGGGCGCAACCCCTCGGTGTGGACAGGGCATTGTCATGACAGGGCGCTCCCGGACGAAAATGGATGCCACGCGGATATTGCCAATGCACCATATGCGGCGCGCAAGCGCAACCCTGTCTCCGGGGCGAAACACGCGGGCCGCCGACATCGACCGTTCGGGAACTGCGCCCGCAAACCGCCGCGGCCTGCTATAAAGCCCTGCCTCGAACCGCCACGGAGCGCCGCCATGCCGCAGACACTCCGCACCGACATTTGCGTAATCGGCGCCGGCTCCGGCGGGCTGTCGGTTGCCGCCGGCGCCGCGCAGATGGGCGCGCGCGTCGCGTTGGTCGAGCGCGGGCGCATGGGCGGGGACTGCCTGAACTATGGCTGCGTGCCTTCCAAGGCGCTGCTCGCCGCCGCCCATGTTGCCCAGACATTCCGCGACGCCGGCCGTTACGGCGTCGCGCCCGCCGAGCCCGAAGCGGATTTCGAGCGCGTCCGCGACCATGTGCGCGGCGCCATTGCCGCCATCGCGCCGAACGATTCGGTAGAGCGGTTCGAGGGGCTGGGCGTGCGCGTCATCCGCGAAAGCGCGCGGTTTACCGGCCCCGACTGCGTCGCCGCGGGCGATTTCGAGATCCGCGCCCGGCGCTATGTCGTCGCCACGGGGTCGTCGCCGTTCGTTCCGCCCATCCCCGGCCTCGACAAGGTTCCGTTTTTCACGAACGAAACGATATTCGACAATGCCGAGAAGCCGGGCCGCCTGCTCGTTATCGGCGCCGGCCCCATCGGGATGGAGCTGGCGCAGGCCTATCGCCGCCTCGGCGCGCCGGCGACCGTTATCGGGCGCGCCAGGCCGTTCGCGAAAGACGACCCCGAGGCCGCGCAGGCCGCGTTCGAGCGCATCGCCGCGGAAGGCGTCGAGTTCTGCCTCGGCGCCGCGGTCTCGGCGGTCGGGAAAACCGCCTCCGGCGGCGTCGCCGTCACCGCCGAACGCGAGGGCGAAACCCTGCGCCTGGAAGGCACGCATCTGCTTGTCGCGGCCGGGCGGCGCGCCAACATGGACGGGCTCGGCCTGGCGGAAGCCGGCATCGAGACCGGGCCGCGCGCCATCGCCGTGGACGCCGGGCTGCGCACGACCAACCGCAGGGCGTTCGCGATCGGCGACGTCGCCGGGCCGTACCGGTTTACCCACATGGCGTCGTATCAGGCCGGCGTCGTCATTCGCCGCGCGTTGTTCCGGCTGCCCGCGCGGGTCGATTACAGCGCCGTTCCGTGGTGTACCTACACCGACCCCGAAGTCGCGCATGCGGGGCTGACCGAGGCGGCGGCGCGCGAGGCGCATCCCCGCTGCCGCGCCGTGCGCTGGCCGTTCGCCGACAACGACCGCGCCATCGCCGAGGGCCGCGCGGAGGGCCTCGTCAAGGCGGTAACGACGCGGCGCGGGCGCGTCCTGGGCGCGTCCATCGCCGCCGCGCATGCCGGCGAGCTGATCCTGCCTTGGGCGCTCGCCGTGCGCGGCCGCCGCAAGATCGGCGAGATGGCCTCGGTTATCGCCCCCTATCCCACCCGCTCGGAGGCCAGCAAACGCGCCGCCGGCGCGTGGTACGCCGACGCGCTGTTCTCGCCCCGCACGCGCCGCATCGTGCGCCTGATGCTCAAATTGGGGTAGAGCGTCCCGCGGCGTTCATTCCGCGATGGGCGCGAGGCCGTGGTTTTCGATCTGGCGGCTTATGACAAAGGGGGACACGCCGAATTCGCCCGCGAGTTCGTCCACGTCGTCGCTTTCGACGAACGCCGCGCCCCCGATTCGCGCGCGCAAATCTTCCGCCGGCGCAAGGAACTCCGCGGCGAAGGCGCGCGACTGCGCCTGCCGATCGGTCGCCAGCGTGCTGAGAAGCCCCGGCCCGGGCCCCGGGCGCCCCAGATAATCGCCCAAGGCGCGCGCGGCGAAAAACCGCGCGCCCGCCGGTCCGCGCGGCTTCGTCGCGCACGCCGGCGCGTCGGGCGCGACGAGACCGTCGATCCGCGGCGAGGGCGTCGGATCCTCGCGCACCTGCACCGCGAGAGGCGCGCCCGCCCCGGCGAACTCGTACCGGCCCTGTTCCGCTCCGAGCTGCCGGCGGACCGAACGCGCCATGTCGTAGCCGCGCTCCCAGGGCCGCTCGTGCGAGGCCGGAGGCAAATCGCGGCGGATATGCGGCCAGTCGCCGCTCTGCGCGTTCGCGAGCGACCGGAGATTGCGGGCAAGCCAGGCGCCGACCTCCGGCAGGGAATCCGCGTCCGCGGCGGCGAGCGCCTCCTCGCGCAGCGCGGGCTCGGCGCTTTCCCAAAACGCCGCGATGGCGTCGGCCCGTTCGTCGGCGACATCGTAGGGATCGATCCCGAGCAGCGCGGCGGCGCGGCAGAACTCCCGTTCTTCGGGATCCGCTGCGTTAACCGCCGCCCACTCTTCGCAAAGCGTTTCCGGCGCCGCCCCGCGGCCGCGAAGCCTCGCGATTGTCGCTTCGATGACGTTCCGGAAGCATGCTTCCAGCTCGTTCCGCGCCACTCGCGCGGCTCCCTCGCCGATGAACTCGATGTTCGCATGTTCGGGCTTGTAGCGCCGCCACCGCAGATCGACCGCGCCCGACGACGCGGCGACCATGGTCAAACGCGGCAGAATGAACCCGTCGCCGGCGAACGCGAGGTCGTGCCGAAACTCGAAATCGGGCTTCGGCCGCCCGGCGGTATCGCCGATTTCGTGAAAAATGTGCCACCAATTGCAGGCCAGCCATTCCGCGATGCCGAACAACGGGACGATGATATGATCGCGGACGACGAAGTCGTCTTGCGGCGTCCGGCGCCATCGATCGACAACCGATGTGACGAGTTTACCGCCCGCCTCGATCGTAACCTTGGCCATCGAATGGTGGGCAAGCACATCCGAAGACGGCGATGCAGCGACCCATTCGAAATCGAACCGAAAACTCATGGCAACCCCACAACCGTCTGGTCGGGCGTCAGCGGGTATCCGTGATATTCCCCCGAGCCCGGCGAACCCAGCCTCGCCTCGTACACCTTGCCTGTCGCTTGGTCCCGGTACCAGACGCGGCGCGGAAACGGCCCTCGACTATCCCAAACACCAGTGTGACCGGCCTGAATCGCCGCCTGCAGCCATCCTTGGACGCACGACTGGCTGTTCGCCAAAGACCCAGGGCATTTGCTCGCATCCTCTCGCGGCACCGGAGTTCCAGCGAATCCCCGATGACGCTTATGGTAAGGACTACCGACATAGATGCACATGCTGGCGACCTGTGTCAAGCTCACGCCCGCTGGCGATGGGACGATTTTACGCCCCTTCGGGTTGTTCCGCCGTCGTCTCGGCTTTCGCATGATCTTGCCCGATTCTCCAGACGCTTCCCAAGGCGCGGCGACGTCGATGGCGCCCACCGACCATCGCTATGTAGCAGCAGCGCCGCGAACGGGCAAGCCCCCGCGGCTATCGCGCGCCGCCGACGCCCGCGTCCGCGCCGGTCTGGACGCGGGCGGGGGCGGCGGGTAGAGTAGCGCGCGTTGTCGGGGGGCGGGCGCCGGGGAGCCATGTCCGGGATCGAGATCAACAAGATCGTCGGCGCGGCGCTGGCCGCGCTGTTGCTGCTGCTGAGCATTCGTTTCGCGGTCGAGCTCGCGACCGGGCCGCATGGCGGCGAGGCGCCGCCGGCGTTCGTCGCCGCGCCCGCCGAAACCGCGGCGGCAGCCGCCGGGCCGGAGCCCGGGGCCGCCGCGGAAGAGGCCGCGCCGCCTCTGGACCTGGCCGGGCTGGTCGCCGCCGCCGACCCCGCCGACGGCGCGCGGGCGTTTCGCAGCTGCGGCGCGTGCCACAACGCCGAGGCGGGCGCGAAACACAAGATCGGGCCGAACCTGTGGGGCGTCGCCGGCGCGCCGAAGGCGGGGCAGGAGGGCTTCCGCTATTCCGCCGTGCTGACCGGGCTCGGCGGCGTGTGGGACGACGCCGCGCTCGACGCCTTTCTTGCCGACCCGCGCGGGTTCGCGCCTTCGACCAAGATGGCGTTTCCGGGCATTGCCGAGCCCGGGCGCCGCGCGGCCGTGATCGCGTACCTGCGCTCGCTCGCGGATGCGCCGCCGGGCGGGTAGCGCCCGGCGCGGCCCGCCAATCGCCAACTTGGGAGAACGCTCATGATCCGCCGTTTCGCCGCCGCGGCGCTGGCCGCCGCCGCGCCGCTGTTCGCCGCGGCCGCCCAGGAGTCCGCGGGTTTCGCCTGCGCGCTCGACGCGATGCGCGCCGGCGCGCCGGCCGAGAGCGGCGCGGCCGGCGCGCACGCGCTGTCGATGCACGGCGACGTCAAATACGCGCCGGATTTCGCGCATTTCGACTACGCCGACCCCGGCGCGGCGAAAGGCGGCGCGGTCACGCTCGCGGCCATCGGCGGCTACGACAGCCTCAACGGCTTCGTGCTCAAGGGCAACCCCGCCACCGGCCTCGGCCTGCTCTACGACACGCTGCTGACGAACTCCGCCGACGAGCCCTTTACCGAATACGGCCTGTTGGCGGAAACCATCGACATGCCGGCGGACCGGTCGTGGGTAGAGTTCACGCTGCGCCCGGAGGCGCGCTGGCGCGACGGCGCGCCGGTGACGGCCGCCGACGCGGTATGGACCTTCGAGACCCTGACGAGCGCGGGCCATCCGTTCTTCCGCCAGTATTACGCCGATGTGCGCGAGGCGCGCCGGACCGGGCCGCGCAAGGTCCGCTTCGTTTTCGACGAGAACACGACCAACCGCGAACTGCCGCTGATCGTCGGCCAGTTGACGGTTTTGCCGCAGCACTACTGGGAAGGGCGGGATTTCGCCGAGACCACGCTGGAGCCGCCGCTCGGCAGCGGCCCCTACCGCATCGCCGATTTCGACGCGGGCCGCTCCATAACCTACGAGCGCGCGGCGGACTATTGGGGCCGCGACCTGGCGGTCAACCGCGGGCAGAACAATTTCGGCCGCATCCGCTACGACTACTACCGCGACAGCACGGTGGCGCTGGAGGCGTTCAAGGCGGGCGAGATCGACTTCCGGGTCGAGAACAATTCCAAGGACTGGGCCACGCAGTACGACTTCCCGGCGCGCGCCGGCGGCCGCGTGATCGTGGAGCAGATCCCGCACGAGATCGGCACCGGCATGCAGGGCTTCTGGTTCAACACGCGCAAGGCGAAGTTCGCCGACCCGCAAGTGCGGCTCGCGCTCGCGCACGCCTTCGATTTCGAGTGGACGAACGACAACCTGTTCTACGGCCAATACGCGCGCACGCGCAGCTTCTATTCCAACACCGAGCTCGCGTCGTCGGGCCTGCCCGAAGGGCTGGAGCTGGCGATCATGGAGTGCTTCCGCGGCGGCCTGCCGGAAGACGCGTTTTCCGCGGAATACGCGCCGCCGAGCACGGCGGAGCGCCCGCTGCGGCAAAACCTGCGCACCGCGCGCAACATGCTTCGCGGCGCCGGCTGGGAGGTGCGCGATGGCGCGCTGGCCGATGCCGCGACCGGCGAGGCGATGGATATCGAGTTTCTGCTCGTGGCGCCGGCGTTCGAGCGCGTGGTCGGCCCCTATGTGCAGAACCTCGAGCGGCTGGGCGTGGCGGCGCGCATTCGCACGGTCGATACGGCGCAATACCAGAAGCGCGTCGAGGATTTCGATTTCGACGTCATCGTCGCCTCGATCGGGCAGTCGCTGAGCCCCGGCAATGAGCAGCGCAACCAGTGGAGCAGCGCGGCCGCGAGCATTCCCGGCACGCAGAACTACGCGGGGATACGGGACCCGACGGTCGATTCGCTCATCGATCTGGTGATTCAGGCGCCGAGCCGCGCGGCGCTCGTGGCGGCGACGCGCGCCCTCGACCGCGCGCTGCTGTGGGGGCATTACCTGGTCCCCAACTGGCACATACGCTCGTTCCGCCTCGCGTGGTGGGACAAGTTCGGCAGGCCCGGGCGCCCGCCGCGCTACGGCCTCGGCTTTCCCGGCCTGTGGTGGGTCGACGCCGCGCGGGCGGCGGAGCTCGACGCGGCGCGCTGACCGCGCGGGCGGGGGCCGCCCATGCTCGCCTATATCGTCCGGCGGCTGTTGCTGATCGTCCCGACGCTGTTCGGGATCATGGTCATCAATTTCGTCGTCATCCAGGCGGCGCCGGGCGGCCCGATCGAACAGCTTATCGCCACCATGCAGGGGGTCGCCGTCGACGCCACCGCGCGCGTGGCCGGCGGCGGCGGCGAACTGACGCCGGAATCGACCGGCGGCGCGGCGGGCGGCGGCGGAGTCGGCGAGAAATACCGCGGCGCGCGCGGCCTCGACCCCGAGCTGCTGGCCGATCTCGAGCGCCAGTTCGGCTTCGACAAGCCCATGCATCAGCGCTTCTTCTCGATGATATGGAACTACATCCGCTTCGATTTCGGCGAGAGTTTTTTCCGGGACGAGCGTGTGGTCGATCTCGTGCTGTCGAAAATGCCGGTGTCGATTTCGCTCGGCCTGTGGACGACCCTGCTGATCTACCTGATCTCGATCCCGCTGGGCATCGCCAAGGCGGTGCGCGACGGCAGCCGCTTCGATGTGTGGACCTCGGGCGCGGTTATCGTGGGCAACGCGATACCGGGTTTTCTGTTCGCCATCCTGTTGATCGTGCTGTTCGCCGGCGGGCGCTATTTCGACTGGTTCCCCCTGCGCGGCCTGGCCTCGCCCGGCGCCGAAAGCCTGGGTTGGCTGGCGCAGACCGCGGATTATTTCTGGCACCTGGCGCTGCCGATCCTGTCGATGGTTATCGGCGGCTTCGCCGGGTTGACCCTGCTCACCAAGAACTCGTTCCTGGAAGAAATCGGCAAGCAATACGTAATGACCGCGCGCGCCAAGGGGCTTACCGAGCGCCGCGTGCTCTACGGCCATGTGTTCCGCAACGCGATGCTGATCGTGATTGCGGGCTTCCCGAGCGCGTTCGTCGGCATATTGTTCACCGGCGCGCTGTTGACCGAGATCATCTTTTCGCTCGACGGGCTGGGCCTGCTCGGTTTCGAGGCGGCGCTGGGGCGCGATTATCCGGTGATGTTCGCCTCGCTTTATTTCTTCACCCTGCTCGGCCTCGTCATGCAGCTGGTGGGCGATATCGCCTACACGATCATCGATCCGCGGATCGATTTCGAAAGCCGCGAGACATGACCGCGCCGGCGCCCGCCGCGCCGCCGCCGCCCGGCGAGCGCGTTCTCGGCCTGCGCATATCGCGGCTCGACCGGCGGCGCCTGCGCAATTTCCGCCGCAACCGGCGCGGCTGGTGGAGCCTGTGGATATTCCTCGCCGTTTTCGCGCTCAGCCTCCCCGCCGAGTTCATCGCCAACGACAAGCCGATACTCGTCTTCCACGGCGGCGCGTTTTACGCGCCCGTTCTGCGCGCCTACCCCGAGACCGTGTTCGTCGGCGAGGAGGAAGGGTTCGAAACCGAGGCCGACTACCGCGACTCGTTCGTGACCGACGCGATCCGCGGCGCGGGCGGCTGGATCCTGTGGCCGCCGATACCGTTCCGGTACGACACGGTGGATACCGGCCTCGACAAGCCGTCGCCCGCGGCGCCTTCGGCGCGGCACTGGCTGGGGACCGATGACCAGGCGCGCGACGTGGCGGCGCGGCTTATCTACGGCTTCCGCATATCGGTGCTGTTCGGGCTGGTTCTGACCGGGATAAGCTCGCTGATCGGCATCGCCGCCGGCGCCGTGCAGGGGTATTTCGGCGGCTGGGTGGATTTGGTCTTCCAGCGTTTCATCGAGATCTGGTCGGGCCTGCCGATACTGTATCTGCTGATCATCCTGGCGAGCATCGTGGAGCCGAGTTTCTGGTGGTTGCTCGGCCTGATGCTGCTGTTCAGCTGGATGGCGCTGGTGGGCGTGGTGCGGGCGGAGTTCCTGCGCGCGCGCAATTTCGAGTTCGTGCGCGCCGCGCGGGCGCTCGGCGTGAGCGACATCGGCATCATGTTCCGCCACATCCTGCCGAATGCGATGGTGGCGACGCTCACCTTTCTGCCGTTCATCCTCACGGGCTCGGTGACGGTTCTGACGTCGCTGGATTTCCTGGGTTTCGGCTTGCCGCCGGGGTCGCCGTCGCTCGGCGAACTGCTGAACCAGGGCAAGAACAACCTTCAGGCGCCGTGGCTCGGCTTCACCGGCTTTTTCGCCCTTGCCGTCATGCTGTCGCTGCTCGTCTTCATCGGCGAGGCCGTCCGCGACGCCTTCGACCCCCGCAAGACCAACATATGAGTACCCCGCCGAAGGCGGGGCCCGGGACCGCGGGCATCCTGCCCGCACGTTTCCGCAGGGCGCGCTGTTGCCGTGGAAGCACGGCCGCCGCCCCTTGCTCTCCGGCGCCCGCAGCGTTGAAACGCGCGGGCGAGGACGCCCCCGCATATGCCAACCCCGCCGAAGGCGGGGCCCGGGTGCGCGGGCATCCTGCCCGCACGTTCGCGGCAGGCGCGGCGCCGGCGGAGAAGCACGGTCGTCTCCGCCCCCTGCTCTTCGGCGCCCGCAGCGTCGAGACGTGCGGGCGAGACGCCCGCGCACCCGGGAAGCGCGGCGCGCTCCTCATGGCGGCCTTCGGCGCGGTGGAGACGTGCGGGCAGGATGCCCGCGGTCCCGGGCCCCGCCTTCGGCGGGGTTGGCATATGCGGCGGCGTTGACTCCGCTCCCGCCTTGTGCTATGGCTTGTTCCCGCAATCGCGAGGGAAGGAAGGAGCGCCAGTCGATGAAAGACAACCGGTTTCAGGCGGTCGCGAAAGCGTACCGCGAAGACAGGAATTTCCGCGCCGAGGTCGAGGCCAACGCGAAGGCGGCGCTGACCGCCAGGGGCTTCGCGTTCGGGCGGGAGGAAGTCCGGGTCGCGGTCGATACCGGGGACACGGTGCATATCGTGTTTCCGCCCAACCCGAACGGGACCCTGACCGACGAGGAGCTCGAAATCGCCGTCGGCGGCTCGACCTATTGGCCGCACAACGGCCGGTGGCTCTCGTATGCCGAGGTCCAGCGCCGCCGGGGGGTCGGCAGCAGCCACTGACGCGCGCGCATCCTCGGTTGCGCCCCCGCGCGGCGGGCTTGCGCCGCGGCCCCCGCCGCGTAGGATAATCGCCGGGCAACGCGGCGAAAGCGGGGGCGGCATGGCCGAAAACGGGATGGTGCGCGGCAAGACCGTGCTGGTGACGGGCGCCGGGCGCGGCATCGGGCGCGCCTTTGCCTTGGCGATGGCGCGCGAAGGCGCCAATGTCGTCGCGAACGACCTCGGCGGCGCCGTGGGCGGAGACGGCGCCGACCGCATCCCCGCGCTCGAGGTCGTCAAGGAGATCGAGGACGCCGGCGGCCGCGCGGTCGCCGATTTCGGCAGCGTCGCCGACCCGGACGCCGCCGAAGCGATGGTCGCCCGCGCCGAGGCCGAGTTCGGGCGCATAGACGCGGTCGTCGCCAATGCGGGCATCCTGCGCGACGCCATCTTCCACAAGATGACGCACGACGACTGGAGCGCCGTCATCGGCGTTCACCTGAACGGCAGTTTCAACGTAAGCCGCGCGGCGGCGGCGCGCTTCCGGGCGCAAGGCGCCGGCGCCTTCGTGTTCATGACCTCCACCTCCGGGCTGGTGGGCAATATCGGCCAGGCGAACTACGCGGCGGCCAAGCTCGGCATCGTGGGGCTGGCGAAATCGATCGCGCTCGACATGGCGCGCTTCGGCGTGCGCTCGAACGTCATCTCGCCGTTCGCCTGGAGCCGGATGATCGGCACGATCCCCGTATCCGACGAGGGCGGGGCCGCGCGCATCGAGCGGCTCAAGCGCATGACGCCCGACACCATCGCGCCGGTCGCCGTATGGCTGGCGAGCCATGCGGCGGACGAGGCGAATGTCACCGGCCAGGTGTTCGCCGTGCGCGGCAACGAGATATTCCTGATGAGCCAGTCGCGCCCGCTGCGCTCGGCGCATCGCGGCGAGGGCTGGACTCCCGCCGCCGTCGCCGCCCACGCCGCCCCGGCGCTCGCCAAATCGTTCTACCCGCTGGACGTCAGCGCCGACGTCTTCGACTGGGACCCGGTTTAGGCGCGCCGCCTTTCGGGAGAATGGCGCGGTCGATAGATAACCCGTGACGGCAGCCGGATCCGCCGCGCCGGAGGGGCGCATACGCATCGAGCGGGCGCTGCTCTCGGTGTCCGACAAAACGGGCATCGTCGATTTCGCGAAAACGCTGGCGCGGCTCGGGGTCGAGATACTCTCCACCGGCGGCACGGCGCGGGTTCTCGCCGGGGCGGGGGTTCCCATCGTCGCGGTGGAAGAGCGCACGGGCTTCCCGGAGATCATGGGCGGGCGCGTGAAGACGCTGCATCCCGCCATCCACGGCGGCCTGCTTGCGCGCCGCGGCGACCCCGGCGACCGCGCCGCCATGACCGCGCACGGTATCGCGCCCATCGACCTCGCGGCGGTCAATCTCTACCCGTTCGAGCGCACGGTCGCGCGGGGCGCGGGCTTCGACGCCTGCATCGAGACCATCGACATCGGCGGGCCGGCGCTGCTGCGGTCGGCGGCGAAGAACCACGCCCGCGTCGCCGTGCTTTCCGACCCGCGGGATTACGGCTGGGCGGCGGCGGCGCTCGAGGCGTCGGGCGGGGCGCTCGACGGCGCCGCGCGGCGGCGGCTGGCTCAGGCCGCCTTCGCGCGCGCGGCCGCCTACGACGCGGCGATCGCCGAGTGGCTCGGCGGCGAATTGGGCCTCGCCGCGCCGCCGCCGCGCATCGCCGTTGCGGGCGCCGGGGGGCGGGCGCTGCGCTACGGCGAAAACCCGCACCAGCGCGCCGCGCTCTACCGCTCGGGCGCCGCGCGGCCCGGCGCGGCGGCGGCGGAGCAGGTCCGGGGCAAGCCGCTCGGCTACAACAACATTACCGACGCCGACGCGGCGTTCGCGCTCGTTTGCGAGTTCGCGTCTCCGGCGGCGGCGATCGTCAAGCACGCCACGCCGTGCGGCGCCGCGCTCGGGGCCGGCCCCGCCGCCGCCTTTCGCGCCGCGCGCGCGTGCGACCCGGTGAGCGCGTTCGGCGGCGTCGCGGCGTTCAACCGCCCGCTCGACGCCGCGGCGGCGCGCGCGGTGTGCGAAACCTTCATGGAAGCCGTTATCGCGCCCGGCGCCGCCGCCGGCGCGCGCGCCGCGTTCGCGCGGAAGCCGAACCTGCGCCTGCTGTTGACCGGCGCGCCGGCCGACCCCGCCGCGCCGGAGCGAATCCTGCGCTCGACGCCCGGCGGGCTGCTGGTTCAGGACGCCGATGCGGCGCGCATTTCCGCCGCCGACTTGCGCATCGTCACGCGCCGGCGCCCCGCGGCGCGCGAGATCGACGATCTGCTGTTTGCGTTCCGCGTATGCAAACATGCGCGGTCGAACGCGGTCGTCTTCGCGCGCGGCGGCGCGACCGTGGGGATCGGCGCGGGGCAGACGAGCCGCCTCGACGCGGCGCGCGACGCGGCGCGCAAGGCGCGCGAGGCCGCGGCGGCCGCGGGCGAAAGCGTCTCGCGCGCCGCCGGCGCGGTCGCCGCGTCCGACGCCTTTTTCCCGTTCGCCGACGGTCTCGCCGCCGCCGCCGACGCGGGCGTCACGGCGGTCGTGCAGCCCGGCGGCTCCATTCGCGATGAGGAGGTCATCGCCGCCGCCGACGCGCGCGGCCTGGCGATGGCGTTTACCGGCGTGCGCGGCTTCCGCCATTGATGCGCGGACCGCCTGGGCGCGCGGGCGTCCCCGCCCGCACGTTTCCGCAAGGCGCGGCGTCGGCGGGGAAGGCGCGTACGTTGGCGGCGCCGAGGGGAGTGGAGACGTGCGGGCGAGACGCCCGCGCACCCAGGAAGCGCGCCCGCGCTCTTCCCGGCGGCATTCGCGCGGGTTGGCGGCGTGCGGGCAGGATGCCCGCGGTCCCGGGCCCCGCCTTCGGCGGGGTTGCGCGCTTGGGGGGCGCGCTTACCGCAGGCGGATGAGCAGGCGCCAGACGCCCGCCGCGCCGTCCTCGGGCGCGAGCGACACCACCTCGTGGCCGAGTTCGGCCGCCGAGCGCGGCACGTTTTCAAGCGGCTCGCCTTCGTTCAGCCGCACCTCGAGGCATTCGCCGGGGTTCATCGCATCAAGCGCGAGCCGCGTGCGCACGAAAGTCATCGGGCATACCCAAGGGGTGATGTCGAGCATGCGGTCGGGGGCGGGCGGGGCGCCGGTCACGGCGGCTCCGCGCGGCGCGTCCGCCGCTCAGTTCGCGCGGCCGGGCCGCGGAACGTAGCGCCCGTCGCGCAACCCGGCGAACATGCGCGCGGTTTCCGGGTGCCCCACCGGGCCGGATTCGGCGTCGGGCAACAGGTTCTGTTCCGACACATAGGCAATGTACGTCGTATCGTCGTTCTCGGCGAGCAGGTGGTAAAAGGGCTGGTCGCGCCGCGGCCGCGCCGACGCGGGTATCGACCGGTACCACTCCTCGGTATTGGCGAATTCGGGATCGACGTCGAACACGACCCCCCGAAACGGATGGAGGCGGTGCCGAACGATATCCCCCATCCGAAACCGCGCCGCGCTAACCTTCATGGCCCCTCGCCCTCCGTTCGCCGGTTGCGGGGGCAATAGATAGCGCATCCCGCGCGCCGCGCCAAGTCCCGGAAGGCGGGAACGGCGCTACCGCGCGCGGACGGTCTCGCCGTGGCGGCGGCACGAGGGCGCGGCCAGCGCCACGAAAACGCCGGTTACGGCCTCCGGCGGCGGGAGCGCGGCGGGGTCCTCGCCCGGCATGGCGCGGGCGCGCATCGCGGTGCGCACGGCGCCGGGGTCGACCAGGTTCACGCGGACGGGCGTCTTGCGGACTTCCTCGGCATAGACGCGGGCCAGCATTTCCAACCCCGCCTTGGCGACCGCGTAGGCGCCCCAATAGGCGCGGGGGCGGTGGCCGGCGCCGGACGTCACGAAAATCGCGCGGCCCGATGGCGACCGGCGCAGCAGCGGGTCGAACGCGCGCAACAGGCGCCAATTGGCGCCGAGCCCCACATCGACCGTGCGGTCCCAATCGCGCGGGCGGATATGGCCCAGCGGCGCAAGGCCGGTCAGCAGCGCCGCGTTGCCGACCAGAATGTCGAGGCGCCCGTGGCGTTCGGCGACCGCGCCGCCGAGGCGGTCCACGCCGGGGCCGTCGGTTACGTCGAGCGGAACCGCGGTCGCCGCGCCGCCTGCCGCCGCGATGCGGTCGGCCAGCGCGGCCAGTGCGCCGCGGTCGCGCGCGACGCCGTACACATGCGCGCCCTCGGCGGCGAAGCGTTCGGCGACGGCGGCGCCGATGCCGCGCGACGCGCCGGTAACGA
This sequence comes from Alphaproteobacteria bacterium, assembly GCA_965201115.1. GTDB lineage: Bacteria > Pseudomonadota > Alphaproteobacteria > UBA7887 > UBA7887 > JANQOH01. The sequence continues at coordinate 1,410,530 of OZ241745.1, read as the reverse complement.
CCGCCGCGCGCCCGGCCAGGCGCCCGCCGGCGCTCATGTCACGCCGACGGGCCGCGCCGAAGGCGCGGGCTGCCTGGGCGCCCGCGCGTCCCCGCCCGCACGTCTCGGACGGCACGGGCGGCGGAGAGCAGGGCGCGGCGCCCGCGCTTCACCGCCAACGCCACGCCGCGCGCAAACGTGCGGGCAGGGATGCCCGCGGTCCCGGGCCCCGCCTTCGGCGGGGTTGCGCTCCCGCTCACGCGCCGGCGGCCAGAAGCGACAGCTGCGAAGGGTCGCCGCCGCTCTCCGAATCGCTCAGCGGGATGGGGTAGTCGCCGGTGAAGCAGGCGTCGCAGAATTTCCGCGCGCCGCCGCGGCCCTCTTCGGCCCCCATCGCGCGGTAGAGGCCGTCGATCGACAGGAACCCCAAACTGTCCACCCGGATATGGCGCGCCATCGCCGCCGTGTCGAGGCGCGCGGCCAGCAGTTCGCCGCGGTCGGGGGTATCGACCCCGTAGAAGCACGACCATGCGGTGGGCGGGCTGGCGATGCGCATGTGGACCTCGGTCGCGCCGGCCTCGCGCACCATTTCCACGATCTTGATCGACGTCGAGCCGCGCACGATGGAGTCGTCCACCAGCACCACGCGCTTGCCCGCCAGCGTCGCGCGGTTGGCGTTGTGCTTCAGCTTCACGCCGAGATGGCGGATCGTGTCGGTGGGCTCGATGAAGGTGCGCCCGACATAATGGTTGCGCACGATGCCGAGTTCGAACGGCAGGCCCGCCCGCTCCGCGTAGCCGATGGCCGCCGGCACGCCGGAATCGGGCACCGGGGCCACCACGTCGGCGCCCACCCCCTGTTCGCGCGCCAGTTCGGCGCCCATGCGCTTGCGCGCCGCATAGACGCCGCGCCCCTCGACGGCGCTGTCGGGCCGCGAGAAATAGATGTATTCGAACACGCAGAACCGCGGCGGCGCGGGCGGAAACGGCGTCATGGCGCGTATGCCGCCGCTCTCGACGATGACGATCTCTCCGGGCCGCACGTCGCGCACGAACTCGGCGCCGATGATATCCAGCGCGCACGTTTCCGACGTCAGTATCGTTCCGCCGTCGAGCCGGCCGATTTGCAGCGGCCGCACGCCGAACGGATCCCGCGCGCCGATCAGCGCCTCGCGGGTCAGCAGGGCCAGCGACCAGGCGCCCGTAACGCGCCGCAGCGCGTCGATCAGCCGCGCCACGAACGCTTCCCGCGCGCTCGTGGCGATGAGATGGACGATAACCTCGGTGTCCATCGTCGATTGGAAGATGCAGCCGCGGCGCACCAGCTCGCGGCGGAGGCGCGGCGCGTCGGTCAGGTTGCCGTTGTGGGCGACGGCGACGCCGCCGCTTTCGAGATCGGCGAAGATGGGCTGCACGTTGCGCAGCGCGAGCTCGCCCTGGGTGGCGTAGCGCACATGCCCCAGCGCGCGGTCGCCCGGCAGCTGGCGCATGGTCCCGGGGTCGCCGAACTCGTCGCCCACCCGGCCAAGGCCGCGATGCGCGTGGAACGCCGCGCCGTCGAAACTGACGATGCCGGCGGCCTCCTGCCCGCGGTGCTGAAGCGCATGCAGGCCGAGCGCCGTATGCGCCGCCGCGTCCGGATGCCCGAACATGCCGAAAATGCCGCACGCCTCGCGCGGCTTGCCGCCGTCCCACGGGCCGGCGGGCAGCGGCGTCACGGGTTGTCTCCGGCGCCGGGCGCTTCGGCCTCCGCCGGCGGCGCGGCGGGCGCGCCGGGCGCGTTTCCGCCTTCGCCCTCCGCGGGCGGCAGGTCGATAAGCCGGCTCGGATCGTCGCGGTATATTTCGTCGGGCGCCGCGTCGGGCGGCGCGGCGACCGGCGGCTGCGCCAGGCTTTCGGCCCCGATGGTTTCGCCCTCGGCGCCCGCGCCGCCCGCCGGCAGGTCCAACAGATCCTCGGGGATCGCGCGCTCGATCATCCCGGCGGCGTATTCGATGACCGTGTACGAGGCCGCCCCCGAGAGCCACTCGGGCGCCGCGTCCTTGTCTTCGTCCCACACCGCGTAGCGGCCGAGCAGGAACAGCAGCGCGACGACGACGATGCCGCGCGCGACGCCGAACAGGAACCCGAGCGAGCGGTCGAGCGCGCTCAACGGGCTCTTCTGGATAACCTTCACGATGAAGTGGATGAGCAGCCCGAAAACGACCACCGCAGCGAGGAACAATATCCCGCCCGTCGCCCCGTCGAGCAGCGTCTCGTTGGCGATATAAGGCTCCAAGACGGGCCGCAGGCCGGCGAACCCGTAATACGTCACCGCGGCCGCCCCCACCCATCCGCCTATGGCGAGCGCCTCGCGCACGAAACCGCGGTAGAACGCGAAACCCGCCGACAGGAGGACGATGGCGACGACCGCCGCATCGACCGCGTTGAAACCTTCCATATTCAGCACCCGCCTTGGCGCATCAGGGCGCGCCGCGCCGCCGGCTCGCCGAATACCGCCACCAGATCCCGGAGTTGCGCGACCTCGACCCGTTCGAGACCCGGTTCCGCGGCGGCCCTGCGCGGCGGCGCGAGCGCGCGGCTGAAACCGAGTTTCGCCGCCTCCTTAAGCCGCGCCTCGTCGCGCGCGACCGGCCGCACCTCGCCCGACAGGCCGATCTCGCCGAACGCCACCGCCCCGTCGGGGACCGGCGTATCGGTCAGGGACGAGATCAGCGCCGTCGCCACGGCAAGGTCGGCGGCCGGCTCGGCGATGCGCAGGCCCCCCGCGACGTTGAGATAAACCTCGCGCGCGCCGAGGGCAAGGCCGCAGCGCGCCTCCAGCACCGCCAGCAGCATGGCCAGCCGCGCCGTATCCCAGCCCACCACCGCCCGCCGCGGCGTCGTCATGGGCGACGGCGCGACCAGCGCCTCGATCTCCACGAGCATCGGGCGCGTGCCTTCCACCCCGGCGAACACCGCCGCGCCGCTCACCGGCCGGTCGCGCGCGGCCAAAAACAGCCCCGACGGATCGGCCACTTCCTCCAACCCCCGTCCGGTCATCTCGAACACGCCGATCTCGTCGGCGGCGCCGTGGCGGTTCTTGACCGCGCGCAGTATGCGGTAGCCGCGCCCGCGCTCGCCCTCGAAATACAGCACCGTATCGACCATGTGCTCGAGCACGCGCGGCCCCGCGATCTGCCCGTCCTTGGTGACGTGGCCCACAAGCAGAAGCGCCGCGCCGCGCCGCCGCGCCGCGCGCATCAGCTCCTGCGCGGCGGCGCGCACCTGCGCCACCGTCCCCGGCGCCGAATCCAGCGTATCGACGCGCATGGTCTGTATCGAATCGATGACCATGACGTCGATGCCGGCGCCGCGCGTCTCCGCCGGCGCGGCCAGCGTGGCGGCGATATCGCGCACCTCGGTCGCCGCGGCCAGCGCCACCGGCGCGTCCGCAAGCCGCAGCCGCCGCGCCCGCAGGCGGATCTGCGCCTCCGATTCCTCGCCCGTGACATAGGCCGCGCGCGCGCCGGCGGCCGCCATGCGCGCCGCCGCCTGAAGCAACAATGTCGATTTGCCGATGCCGGGGTCGCCGCCGACAAGCACCGCCGAACCCGGCGCCAGCCCGCCGCCGAGCACGCGATCCAGCTCGGCGATCCCCGACGAAAGCCGCGTTACCGCCGGCGTACGCGCCGAAAGATCGGCGAACCGCAGGCTTCGCCCCGCGGCCGCCGTCGGCGGGCGCGCCTCCTCTTCGTCGAGCGCGTTCCACGCGCCGCAGGCTTCGCAGCGTCCGGCCCATTTGCTGTGCGCCGCGCCGCAGGCGCGGCAGACATATGCGTTGCGCCGCTGCCGCGTCACGGGCGGCCCGCCGCCATGCGGATCGGCCCCTCGGCCCGCCCGCGCACGAACTGCTCGACCCAGGCGTTGCCGCTGGAGTCGATCTCCGCCGCCGGCCCCTGCCAAACCAGGCGCCCGCCGTGGAGCATGGCGATGCGGTCGGCGATCTTGCGCGCGCTCGCCATGTCGTGCGTGATCGACAGCGCCGTCGCGCCCAGCCCGCGCACGCATTCGACGATCAGCTCGTTGATGACGTCGGCCATGATCGGGTCCAGCCCCGTGGTCGGTTCGTCGAAAAACACGATCTCGGGGTCGGCGGCGATAGCCCGCGCCAGCCCGACGCGCTTCTGCATCCCGCCCGACAGTTCCGCGGGGAGCATCTCGCCCACTTCGGGCCCGAGGCCCACCGCGGCGAGCTTCTCCGCCGCGGTTTCCTTCGCGGCGGCGCGGCCGGCGCCGCGCCTGATGAGGCCGAACGCCACGTTTTCCCACACGCGCAGCGAATCGAACAGCGCGCCGCCCTGGAACAACATGCCGCAGCGGCGCATGACCGCCTCGCGTTCGGCGCCGCGCAGCGCCGTGGTTTCCGCGCCGCCGAGGAACACGCGGCCCGCGTCCGGGCGCATCAGGCCGAGCGCGCATTTGACGGCGACCGATTTGCCGGCGCCCGAACCGCCGATGACGACCAGCGACTCCCCCCGCGCGGCCTCGAGGTCCAGCCCGTCGAGCACGACCTTGCCGCCGAAGCGCTTCGACACGCCCTGCAACCGGATCGCGGGCGCCGTCATGCCGAAAAAAACAGTTCGGTGATCAGGTAGTTCGCCGTCAGTATCAGGATCGACGCCGACACGACCGCATTGGTGGCCGCGGCGCCGACGCCCTGGGCGCCGCGCCGGCTGCGGTAGCCGTGATAACAGCCCATTACCGCCACGATCAGGCCGAACACGGCCGCCTTGACCAGCCCCGACACGACGTCCGACAGCTCGAAATTCCGCCACGTCCCGGCCAGCCACGTCTCGCTGTCGAAGCCCAGCTTGCCGACGCCGACCAGATAGCCGCCCATGACGCCGATCGTGTCCGCCGTCAGCACGAGCAGCGGCATGGCCGCCACCGCCGCCGCGATGCGCGGCGCCACCAGATACTTGAACGGATCGGTCGAGAGCGTGACCAGCGCGTCGATCTGTTCGGTCACGCGCATGGAGCCGATTTCCGCCGCCATCGCCGCGCCGACGCGCCCCGCCACCATCAGCCCGGTCAGCACCGGCCCCAACTCGCGCGTTATCGACACGATGACCACGGTGGGGATGGCGCTCTCGGCGCTGAAGCGGCTGAACCCCGTGTGGCTTTGCAGCGCCAGCACCATGCCCGCGAACAACCCGGTGAGACCCACCACCGGCAGCGAGTAATAGCCGATGTCGATAAACTGCCGCAGGAGCTCGCGCCAGTGGAACGGCGGGCGGACGCAATGCGACAGGCCCGCGCCGGCGAACAGCGCCACCCGGCCGGTCGCGGCCATGAACGCCAGCGCCGCGCGGCCCACCGTCGCGAGCGGATTCACGCCTCCTCCTCGTTCATGTATCGACGCGGGATGCGCCGCCCGAGCCGCGTCAGCAGTTCCCAGGCGATGGTTCCGGCGCTTTCGGCCAGCTCATCGACCGGGCGGCGCGGGCCGATCAGCTCCACCGCCGCGCCGATGCGCGCGTCGCGTTCCGGCAGCGCCGTGACATCCAGCGTTATCAGGTCCATCGACACGCGGCCCGCGAGCGGCAGCGCGATCTCCGGCGCGCCGGCCCGGGCCGGAAGCGCGCTCGCCCGCCCGCCCAGCGCGCGCGGATACCCGTCGGCGTAGCCCACCGGAACGGTGGCGATGCGGGCCGGGCCGGACGCGCGATGCGCGCCGCCATAGCCCACGGCCGCGGGCGGCTCGACAGTGCGCACGGCGACGATCTCGGCCTCCAGGCAAACGACGGGCGCCATCGGGTTCGGCGCGCCCGGCGCGGGGTTTATACCGTAGAGCGCCGCGCCCGGACGCGCCATTTCGAAGTGATACTCCGGCCCGAGAAATATCCCCGAGGAATTGGCGAGGCTCGCCGCCGCGCGCGGCCATTCGCGCCGCCAGCGGCGCAGGCGCCCGAGCTGCTCGCGGTTTTCGTCCCGATCCGGTTCGTCGGCGCATGCGAGATGGCTCATGATCAGGCGCGGCGCCAGCCCCTCGAGCCAGCGCGGCTCGTTCGTCAGGCGCTCGGCCTCGGCGGGCGCAAACCCCAGCCGCGACATGCCCGTGTCGATATGGATCGCGGCCGTGCGGGTTACGCCGTCGGCGCGCGCCAGCGCCGACCAGCGCTCCGCCGCGCCGAGGTCGTTGAGGACCGGGATCAGCCCGTGGCGCGCGCATTCCTCTTCCGCGCCGGGAAGCGCGCCGTTCAGCACGTGGACCGCGGCGCGCGGCGCGATGCGGCGCAGGGCGCGGCCCTCGTCGAGCGTGGCGACGAAAAAATCGCGGCAGCCCGCCGTCGCCAGCGCCGTCGCCGCGGGGCCCGCGCCGAGCCCGTAGGCGTCGGCTTTCACGACCGCGGCGAGCCGCGCGCCGGGCGCGAGCCGCGCCGCCAGCGCGCGGTAGTTGCGCCGGATCGCGCCCAGGTCGATGGTGAGCCGCGCCCCCGCCCGCGCCGCCGCCCCCGACGCGAACGCCCGCCCCGCGCTCATGCCGCCGCGCCTTGTATCCGGCGCCCCGGCGTCACAACGTCTGCTCCGGCAGGCGCTCGGCGGGCGCGTAGTTGGCGAAACTCGCCGTGTTGGCCGCGAACCGCAATTTGACGCTGCCGATCGGCCCGTGGCGCTGCTTGGCCACGATCAGGTCCGCCAGCCCGGAATTGGCTTCGTAGCGCGCCTGCCAGCGCTGATAGCGCTTGTCGAAATTCTCGTCCGACTCGGCGTCGCGCCGCTGCGGCTCGCCGCGCTCAAGGTAGTACTCCTCGCGGAAGACGAACATCACCACGTCGGAATCCTGCTCGATCGTGCCCGAATCGCGCAGATCCGACAGAATCGGCCGCTTGTCGTCGCGCTGCTCGACCGCGCGGCTGAGCTGGCTCAGCGCCAGCACCGGAACGTCGAACTCCTTGGCCACCGCCTTCAGGCCCTGGGTAATCTCGCTGATTTCCATGACCCGGCTCTCGTGCCGCCGCGCGGGCCGCATCAGCTGGAGATAGTCGAGCACGATCAACGACATCCCGTGGCTGCGCTTGAGCCGCCGCGCGCGCGTGCGCAGCGCGGGGACGCTGAGCGCCGGCGTATCGTCGATAAACAGCGGCGCCGCGGCCAGTTCGCGGCTCGCGTCCGCCAGCCGCGCGAACTCCTCGTTCGAGAGCTTGCCGCGCCGTATGTAGTCGGAGCGCAGCCCGGCGCGCTCGGCCAGGATGCGCGTCGCCAGCTGCTCGGCCGACATTTCGAGCGAGAAAAACCCGACCACCGCGCCATCGACCGTCGCCGATACGCCGTCCTCGCCCTCCTCGACGCGATGCCGCCGCGCGGCGTCGAACGCTATGGAGGTCGCGAGCGCCGTCTTGCCCATCGACGGGCGCCCCGCCAGCACCACAAGGTCCGACGGGTGCAGGCCGCCGAGCAGTTCGTCGAGATCGAGAAGGCCCGTGGCGACGCCCGACAGCCGCCCGTCGCGCTTGTAGGCCGCCTCGGCCTGCGCCACCGCGGCGGCCGCCGCGACGGAAAGCGGGCGGAACCCGCGTTCGTCGCGCCCGGCCTCCGCCAGTTCGTAGAGCCGCGCCTCCGCCGCCTCGATCTGCGCCTCGGCCGGCTCCTCGACGCGCGAATCGTAAGCGGTCTCGACGACCTCCTCGCCGAGGCGAATCAGCGCGCGCCGAACGCCCAGGTCGCGTATCGTCCGCGCGTAGTCGCCGGTGTGGAACAGGCTCGTCGCGCTCGCCGCGAGCCGCGCCAGGTAGCGCGCGCCGCCCACATCCCCCAGCGCGCCGTCGCTCTCGAAATAGGCCTTCAGCGTCAGCGGATCCGCCACCCGCCCGCCCGAGATCAACTGCCGCGCGGCGTCGAAAATGCGCCCGTGGACAGGCACATGGAAGTGGTCCGGCTCCAGCAGCGACGAGACGCGGTCGAAACTGGCGTTATCGACCAGTATCGCGCCGAGCAGGGCCTGCTCCGCCTCGACGTTCCGCGGCATTTCGCGGTAGCCGGGAACGTCGGCGGCGGCGTCCCCGGGGTCGGGCTCGACAATGCGCGCTACGGTTTCCATGCCCGCAACGTAACCCGCTTCGCCGCCCCGCCCGCCCCGCGACCCCCAATTTAGCGGGGAGAACCCCGCCCCGAATAACGGTACAAACGTGGATAACCCCCCAAACCCCGCCGAAGGCGGGGCCCGGGACCGCGGGCATCCTGCCCGCACGTTCCCGCGGGGCGCGATGTCGGCGTGGAGGCGCGGCGCGCTTCCTGGGCGCCCGCGCGTCTCGCCCGCACGTTCCCGCAAGGCGCAGCGTCGGCGGGAAGGCGCGCACGTCGCGCCCTGCTCTTCCGCGCCCATGCCGTTCGAGACGTGCGGGCAGGATGCCCGCGGTCCCGGGCCCCGCCTTCGGCGGGGTTTTTTACGCGGCGCGAAACGGCTTGACTCCGCGCCACCCGCATGCTATTGCCCCAAGGCGTTGAAGCGGCCGGGCGCCGGCCCCTTCGGCGGAAGAGAAAGGTACCAACCTGCCTCGGCCGCTCTCTCTCCCGCCCTGCGGGGGGAGGGGGGGGGGGCATAACGACAGGAGGCAGAAGACCATGTCGGAAACGACACTCGACGCGGCGGAGGTCGAACGCGCCAACAGGGAAGTCGCCAGCAAGATGGACAGGTTCGCGGAAGCGTACCGCGCGAACGCCGACTTGCGGGCGCGGGCGGAAGCCGCGCCGCGCACCGTTCTCGCCGAAAACGGCCTTGACGAGCTGGCGATGCCGCGGGGCGCCGACGTGCGCATCGTGGCGGATACCGAAGACACCATCCACTTCATGCTGCCGCCGGACCCGAACGAAGAACTGACGGAGGACGATCTCGTGAGCGTCTCCGGCGGCGTTTTCTCGCGGGAGGTGTGGGAGCTGCACGGGGGCAGCTGCTACGTCGCGCACGGCTCGACCAGAGGCGGCACGAGCTCGGGCTGGTAGGCGAATCGAGCGACTCGCCGTTGCCGGGGCCGGCGGCCCCGCGCCGCAACCCCGCCGAAGGCGGGGCCCGGGACCGCGGGCATCCTGCCCGCACGTTTCCGCAAGGCGCGATGTCGGCGGGAAGGCGCGGCGCGCTTCCCGGAAAGCTACGGCGCGGGGCGCGCCAGATAGGCCGCCGTGCGCATCTCCGCCAGGCGCGAGGCGGCGCGGCGAAACTCGAACGCGCCGGTCCCGGCGGGGTAGAGCGCCTCGGGCTCGGCGTCGGCGCTGACCACCAGCTTCACGCCGCGGTCGTAGAAAATGTCGATCGACACCGCAAGGCGGCGCGCCTCGTTGCGATCCGCCGGCGCCAGTTTCGGGATGCCGGCCACGAACACCGTCCGGTAGCGCGCCGCGATGGCCAGATAATCGGCGGCGCCCAGCGGCTTCTCGTACAGATCGGCGAACGAAAACCGCGCCACCGTGCCGTTGGCCGCCGGAACGGCCACATCGCGCCCCTGCGCGCGCAGGGTTTCGGGCGCCGTTTCCGCGCCGCCGACAAGGCGCGCGAACGCCTCGTCCAGCGCCCGCTCCGCCGCCGGCCCGAGCGGCGAGAACCACACCGGGCGCCGCGCCAGGCCGCGCAGCCGCCAATCCACCGGCCCGTCGAGATGCAACACGTCGAAACGCTCCTCGACCAGCGCGATGAACGGCAAAAAACGATCGCGCTGAAGGCCGCCGGCATAGAGCGCCCGCGGCGCGCGATTCGACGTCGATACCACAACCGCGCCGGCGTCGAGCAACCCCCCGAACAGGCGCGAGAGAATCATCGCGTCGGCGATGTCGCGCACCTCGAACTCGTCGAAGCAGAGAAGCGGGGCCTCGCGGGCCAGCGCGGCGGCGAGCGGCGGAACCGGATCGGCGCGGCCGCCGCCCGCCTGGCGCCAGGCATGAAGGCGCGCATGGACGTCGGCCATGAAGGCATGGAAATGCGCCCGCCGCGCGCCGCCCGCGGTCTCCGCCGCCGCGGCGTGGAACAGGTCCATCAGCATGGTCTTGCCGCGCCCGACGCCGCCGTGGAGATAGAGGCCGCGGGGCGCCGCCGCGGGCGCGCGGCGGAAGCGGAACGGCCGGCGGCGCCGCCCGCGCCGGGCCGCGAGGGCGCGGTACAGCCCCTCCAGCGCCTCCGCCGCCCGCGCCTGCGCGGCGTCCGCCTCGAGCGCCCCGGCGCCGCGCAGCGCGCGGTAACCCGCAAGCGGCCCGCGCGTCATGACAAGCCGCCGAGCGCACCGCTTGGGCGCCCGCGCGTCTCGCCCGCACGTCTGCGCCAGGCGCGGCGCCGCGCTGCCCGGGAGGGAATGCAACCCCGCCGAAGGCGGGGCCCGGGACCGCGGGCATCCTGCCCGCACGTTTCCGCGAGGCGCGATGTCGCCGGGGAGTCGCGGTCTTCCCGCCCTTCCCGGCGGCGTTCGCGGTTGTCGAGGCGTGCGGGCAAGGATGCCCGCGGTCCCGGGCCCCGCCTTCGGCGGGGTTGCGCTCCCAAGCGCATGCCGGCCCGGAGGCCGGGGCGCCCGGATTGACCGGTTATTGCAGCGTCGGGATCGTGTACTCGGCGCCCTGGCGGATGCCGGAGGGCCAGCGCGCGGTCACCGTCTTGATCTGCGTATAGAACCGCACGCCGTCCATGCCGTGGGCGTTGGCGGCGCCGAAGCGCGAGCGCTTCCAGCCGCCGAAACTGTGATACGCGACCGGAACGGGGATGGGCACGTTGACGCCGATCATCCCGATATTGGCGCGGGAGGCGAAATCCCTCGCCGCGTCGCCGTCGCGCGTGAAGATCGCGGCGCCGTTGCCGTAGGGGTTGGCGCGCACCAGCCCCAGCGCCGTTTCGTAATCGGGCGCCCGCACGACGCACAGCACGGGGCCGAAAATCTCTTCCCTGTAGATCTCCATGTCGGGCGTCACGCGGTCGAACAGGCAGCCGCCCATGAAAAATCCGTTTTCGTAGCCCTGGAGCGTGTAGCCGCGCCCGTCCACCGCCAGGTCGGCGCCTTGCGCCACGCCCGAATCGACGAGCCTGCGGATGCGGCGGCGCGCCTGCTCTGTAACGACGGGCCCCATCTCGGCTTCCGGGTCGGTCCACGGGCCGATGCGCAGCGCCTCGACGCGGGGCTTGAGGCGCTCGATCAGCGGGTCGGCGCTGCCGCCGACCGCCACCGCGACCGAGACCGCCATGCAGCGTTCGCCCGCCGAGCCGTAGGCCGCGCCCATCAGCGCGTCCGCCGCCCGGTCCAAATCGGCGTCGGGCATCGTCACCATGTGGTTTTTCGCGCCGCCCAGCGCCTGCACGCGCTTTCCGTGCGCGCTCCCGGTCGCGTACACATATTCCGCCACCGGCGTGGAGCCGACGAAACTGACGGCGGCGACGCCGGGGTCCGCCAGCAGCGCATCGACCGCCTCCTTGTCGCCGTTGACGACATTGAACACGCCGTCGGGCACGCCCGCCTCGGCGAACAGCTCGGCCAGCCGCAGCGGGCAGCTCGGGTCCTTCTCCGAGGGCTTGAGCACGAACGCATTGCCGCAGGCGATGGCGAGCGGCGCCATCCACAACGGGATCATCGCCGGGAAGTTGAACGGCGTTATGCCCGCGCACACCCCCAGCGGCTGGCGCATGGAGTAGCTGTCGACCCCGGTCCCGACCGCCTCGGTGAACTCGCCCTTGAGCAGGTGCGGGATGCCGCACGCGAACTCCACCACCTCCAGCCCGCGCGTTATCGAGCCCCTGGCGTCGGGGAGGGTCTTGCCGTGCTCCCGCGAGACCAGCTCCGCCAGCTCGTCCATATGCGTCTCGATCAGCGCCTTGAGGCGGAACATGCAGCGGGCGCGCGAGATCGGCGTCGCCGCCGCCCAAGCGGGGAAAGCCTCCGCCGCCGCCCGCACCGCGCGCCGCGTTTCGGCGGCGGAGGCGAGCGGGACGCGCGCCGCCACCTCGCCGGTGGCCGGGTTCATGACGTCGCCCGCGCGGCCGTTCGCGCCCGCCGCGCGCCTGCCGCCGATATAGTGGTGAAGCGTCTCCGGCATGTTCGCCGTTCTCCTTCCCGGTGTCTGTACCGAAATGCTTACCCCGCCGAAGGCGGGGCCTGGGTGCGCGGGCGTCCCCGCCCGCACGTTTCCGCGCGGCGCGATGTCGGCGGGGAAGCGCGAACGGACAAGATGCCCATGTCCCTGCCGTACCGCCAGCTGCCGAATTCCGGCACGGACTTTCAGAGATAGCCCAGTTCGCGCCAGGTGGCGTAGCGCTCGCGGAAGGTCCTGAGCGATTCCCACGCCCGGGCGAAATTTTCGTTCGCCGCGGCTTCCTCGGCGGCCACTTCGTCCCAGGCCGCCGCGAAGGTCGCGAGCATTTCCGGCGGCCAGCGATGGAACCGCACCCCCTCGCCCTCGAGGAACTCCATCGCCGGCACTTGCGCCGCCTCGCCGAACGACAGCGCGTCGCGCACCGCGTCGCCGCACGCCACCTCGATCGTCCGCCGGTGGCGCGGGCTCAGGCCGTTCCAGTTGTCGAGGTTGAACATGACCTCGGCCCACGTGGACTGCTGGTGCCAGCCGGGAAAATAGTAGTGTTTCGCGATCTCGTGGAAGCCGAGATTGCGGTCGATCGCCGGGCTCGAAAGCTCGGTCGCGTCGATCGTCCCCAGTTCGAGCGCGGGGTAGATGTCGCCCGGCGCCAGCAGCTGGGTCGAAACGCCGAGCTTCTCCATCACCCGCGCGCCGAGCGCGAAAAAGCGCATCTTCAGCCCCTTGAGATCGTCGGGGCTCAGGATTTCGTTGCGGAACCAGCCCGACGCCTCCGGGGGCAGGATCATGCACAGCAGGCTTTTCAGGTTGTGCGCCGCGTAGAGCTCGTCGAGCAGCTCGCGGCCGCCGCCGCGGTATATCCACGCCATGTATTCGGGCGCCGCGGGGCCGAACGGCACCGAGGCGAACAGTTGCAGGGCGGGGTCCTTGCCCGCCCAAAACCCCGGCGTCGCGTAGCCCGCATCGACCGAGCCCTGCGACACGGCGTCGAATATCTCCAGCGGCGGCACCAGCGCGTTGGGCTCGAAATACCGGATCTCGATATCGCCGCCCGACATCACCGCCAAATTGTCGATGAACCGCTCGATCAGTTCGCCGATAATCGGCAGTTCGCTCGAATAGGCGCTGGCCAGTTTCCAGCGCACTTGGCCATCGCTTGCGGGTTGCGCGGCGGCGTCCGGCGCGGCGGTTTCCGCCGCCTGTTCGCCGCCCTCCGGCGCGCCGCCGCCGGGGTACAAGTACATCGCCAGCGCGCCGATGGCCGCGCCGGCAATCAGAAACGCGATCGAACGCATGGTTCCGCCTCCCTCGGCCGCGCCGCGCGGCCCGCCCGCAGCATACCCCCTCCGCCCCGCAAGCCCAACGCGCCGCAACCCCGCCGAAGGCGGGGCCCGGGACCGCGGGCATCCTGCCCGCACGTTTCCACCGGGCGCGGCGCCGGCGGCCCCACCCCGCCCCCATCGCGCCGCGCGGAAACGTGCGGGCGAGACGCGCGAAACGGCTTGACTCCGCGCCGCCCGTATGCTACCGCCCGACAATCGGAGCGGCCGGGGGATCGGCCCCTTCGGCGGAAGAAAATGGCGCCAACCGGCTTCCGCCGCTCTCCCGCCCGCCCCGCGTTGGAGGGACGCCACAACGACCAAGGAGCGGAAGACCATGCCGGAAACGACTCTCGACGCGGCGGCCCAGACCGAACTGGGCAAGGAACTCACGGACCGGAGAGACAAATTCGCGGAAGCGTATCGCGCGAGCCCCGACCTGCGGACGCGGGCGCGGGCCGAGCCGCGCGCCGTTCTCGCCGAACGCGGGCTCGACGTATTGGCGCCGCCGGGCCCCGACGTGCGCATCGTGGCGGACACCGGAGACACCATCCACTTCGCGTTGCCGCCGGACCCGAACACGGAAGTGGCCGACGAAGCGCTCGTGAACATCTCCGCCGGCCTTTGCACCGCCGGCCACAGCGCCACGCCCGTGACCTTTGGCGTCAACATGTGGGGCGGCAGCAGCATAACCACCCCCAGCACCTACATCGCGGCGGGCTCCACCAGGGGCGGCACCAGTTCCGGCCAATAGCCGAAACGAGCGAATCGGGGCCGGCGGGGCGCGCCGCAACCCCGCCGAAGGCGGGGCCCGGGACCGCGGGCATCCTGCCCGCACGTTTCCACCGATCTCCAACGTCGGCGGGGAGGGCGCGGCGACCGCCCCACTCCGCCCGCATTGCGTCGCGCGGAAACGTGCGGGCGGGACTCCCGCGCACCCGGGAAGCGGCCGCGCCCTGCTCTCCGCCGCCCGTGTCGTTCGAGACGTGCAGGCAGGATGCCCGCGGTCCCGGGCCCCGCCTTCGGCGGGTTTTTGCGCGGCGCGCGAATAACCGCTTGACTCCGCGCCGCGCATATGCTATTTGCCGAACATCGGAGCGGCTTGGGTATCGACCGCTTCGATGGAAGAGAACGTCACCATCGGCGCCGCCCTTGCGGGGGGAGCGCCGCAGCAACCCAAGGGGGTAGAAGACCATGACGGACCCGAATCCCGACGCGACCCGGTACGACATCCACAACAAACTCCACAATCTCGCGGCCGCGTATCGCGCGGACGCCGACGTGCGGGCGCGGGCCGAGGCCGAGCCGCGCGCCGTTCTCGCCGAAAACGGGCTCGACGCGCTGGCGCCGCCGAGGGCCGACCTGCGCATCGTGGCGGACACCGGGGACGTGGTCCATATCATGTTTCCGCCGGACCCGAACGCGGAACTGGCGGACGAAGATCTCGGGAACATGTCCGGCGGCTGGGGCGGCAGCGCGCAGAGCGCGCAGAGCGCGGCGTGCGGGGGCGCTCCGATGTGCTTCAGCTCGCTCTGGTAGGCGCGCCGGAAAACCCGTCGTTGCCGGGGCCGGCCGCCGCCGGCCCCGGCGCGCTTCTTGGGCGCGCGGGCGCGCCGCAACCCCGCCGAAGGCGGGGCCCGGGACCGCGGGCATCCTGCCCGCACGTTTCCACCGATCTCCAACGTCGGCGGGGAGGGCGCGGCGACCGCCCCACTCCGCCCGCATTGCGCCGCGCGGAAACGTGCGGGCGGGACTCCCGCGCACCCGGGAAGCGGCCGCGCCCTGCTCTCCGCCGCCCGTGTCGTTCGAGACGTGCGGGCAGGCTGCCCGCGGTCCCGGGCCCCGCCTTCGGCGGGGTTTTTTGCGCGGCGCGCACGTAACGGCTTGACTCCGCGCCGCGCGTATGCTATCGGTCGAACATCGGAGCGGCCGGGGTATCGGCTCCTTCGGTAGAAGAGAATGTCACCACTGGCGCCGCCCTTGCGGGGAAGCGCCGCAGCAACCCAGGGAGCGGAAGACCATGACGGACACGAATCCCGAAGCGAAATGGGCCGACATCCATAACAAACTCCACAATCTCGCGGACGCGTACCGCGCCGACGCCGACCTGCGGGCGCGGGCCGAGGCCGAGCCGCGCGCCGTTATCGCCGAAAACGGTCTCGACACGCTGGCGCCGCCGAGCGCCGACGTGCGCATCGTGGCGAACACCGCGGACACGATCCATATCCTGTTCCCGGCGGACCCGAACACGGAAGTGGCCGACGAAGAGTTCGGAAGCATCTCCGGCGGCTGGGGCAGCGCGCAGAGCGCGCAGAGCGCGGCGTGCGGGGGCGCTCCGATGTGCTTCAGCTCGGCTTTCTAGGCGCGCCGGAAACCCCGTCGTTGCCGGGGCGGGCGGCGCCCGCCGCCCGCCCCGGGGGCGCCCCCTCCGCGCCGGCCGCGCGGTTTCCCGCGGAGCGCGCGGCGGGTCGACCCCGCCCCCCGGCATAATTCCAGGGACCGCCCGTCCCGACCGTACCGATTGCCTGGGAGCGCCCGCGCTTCCCGGGGGCGCGCTTTGCGCGGATGCGCCATACTGCCGCCATGCGCTCGTTCAACACCAGCGGCCCCGTCGTGGCCGAAAAGCACTACCGCGTTCCGCCGTTGAGCCGGATCGATCTCGACGGCGTGCTCGGGCTGGTTCGCGACTGGCGTTATTTCGCGCTGCACGCGCCGCGGCAGACGGGCAAGACGTCGGTGCTGTTGGCGTTGCGCGACCGTCTGAACGCCGAAGGCGAATATCGCTGCGTGTACGCCAACTTCGAGGTCGGCCAGGCGGGGCGCGAGGATACCGCCAGGGCCATGCGCGCCATCCTCGGCGAACTGGCCGCGCGCTCCTCCGCCACGCTCGACGACGACTTCGTGGAAGACATCTGGGTCGAGGCGCTGGAACGATACGGCCCGGACGGCGCGCTCCGGCAAACCCTGCGCCGCTGGGCGCAAGCCGATTCGCGACCGCTCGTTCTGCTCATCGACGAGGTCGATACGCTGGTCGGCGATACGCTGGTTTCGTTTCTGCGCCAGCTGCGGGCGGGCTACGACATGCGCCCGCGCGCGTTCCCGCAGAGCGCGGTCCTGTGCGGCGTGCGCGATGTGCGCGATTACCGCATCCACTCCCCCGACGGCAAGGCGCTCGTCGCCGGCGGCAGCGCCTTCAACATCAAGGACCGGTCGCTCCGGTTGGGCGATTTCTCGCGCGCCGAAACGGCGTCCCTGCTGGCGCAGCATACGGCGGAAACCGGCCAGGCTTTCACCGCCGCCGCCGCCGGGCGCATATGGACGCAATCGCAGGGCCAGCCCTGGCTGGTCAACGCATTGGCGGCCGAAGCGTGCTTCGGCAACCCGCGCGGCCGCGACCGCGCGCGGGCGATAGAGGAAGCCGACATCGTCGATGCGCAGGAGCAACTCATTCTGCGCCGCGAGACGCATCTCGACCAATTGGCCGACAAGCTGAGCGAACCCCGCGTGCGGCGCGTGATCGAGCCGCTGTTGAGCGGCGGCGAGGCCGACCGGGATGCGTCCGCGCGCGACATCGAGTATGTGCGCGATCTGGGCCTGATCGCGCGCGCCGCGCCCGTGAATATCGCCAACCCCATCTACGCCGAGGTCGTGCCGCGCGAACTGACCGCCTATGCACAGGAAACGCTGCCGCACGACGCCGCGTGGTACGTAAACGGCGACGGCAGCCTCGACGTCGTGAAGCTGCTGGAGGCGTTCCAAGCGTTTTTCCGCGAGCATTCCGAGCATTGGGCGGACCGCTTCGAATACCGGGAGGCGGCGCCGCAGCTTCTGCTTCAGGCGTTTCTGCAACGCATCGTCAATGGCGGGGGCCGCGTCGAGCGCGAATACGGCCTGGGCCGCGGGCGCACCGATCTGCTCGTCTTGTGGCCGCCGCCCGAGGGGGAAGCGGAGGCGCGCAAATATGTCGTGGAGTGCAAGATATTGCGGGGCGCGCTCGAAACGACGGTGCGCAAGGGGGTTTTACAGACCGAAGCGTACATGGATCGCTGCAAGGCGGAGGAGGGCCACCTCGTGGTGTTCGACCGCGGCGAGGGCCGCTGGGCCGACAAGATTTTCCACCGCGTCGAACAGGCCGAGCGCGCCTCCGTCCACGTCTGGGGCATGTAGCGCATCCCGGGACCGCCGGCGCGCTTCCCGGGTGCGCGGGCGTCTCGCCCGCACGTCTCAATCGTCGCGAACGCCGTTAAGGAAGCGCGACGACTGCCCCGCCCTGCCCGCATCGCCGTTTGCGGAAACGTGCGGGCGAGACGCCCGCGCACCCAGGAAGCGCGCCGCTAAACGAGGCGGGGGCCGGCGACCGTGACGGCGGCGATATAGAGCGCATAGGCGGCGATGGCGGCGGCGCCCTCCGCGCGCGAAATCTTCCGCTCCCCGCGCATCGCGAGAAGAAGAAGCGCCGTGACCGCGAGCATGACCCACAGATCCCGCCCCGCGATCTCCGGCGGAACGGGAACCGGCGCCACCAGCGCCGTCGCGCCCGCTATGCCGAGCATGTTGAACAGGTTGCTGCCGAGCGCGTTGCCGACCGCGATGGCCGCGTGGCCGCGCAACGCCGCCATGGCGGCGGTCGCGAGCTCCGGCAGCGACGTGCCGAACGCAATCAGCGTGAGGCCGATGACCGCCTCCGACAACCCCGCCGCGCGCGCGATCTCCACCGCGCTTTCGACAAGCAGGCGGGCGCCGAGAAGCACGCCCGCAATGCCCGCCGCGGTCAGCGCGAGTGCGGCCCACGCATTGCGCGGCGCGCTTTCCAGCTCCTCCCCGGCGGCGCTGTCGGCGCCGGGGCCGCGGCGGCGCGCGGCATGGAACGACCACACGGTATAGCCCGCGAGCGCCGCCAGCATCGCCGCGCCGACCGCGAAGCCCAGGCCGCCGAGCAGGCACGCGCCGGCAAAGCCCGCCGTGGCGGCCGCCAAAACCACGCCGTCGCGGCGCAGCAGCCCCGGCCCGACGCGAATCGCGCCCAACGCCGCCGCCGCCCCGACAACGAGCAATATGTTGGCGATGTTCGACCCGACCACATTGCCGAGCACAATGTCGGGGTGGCCGCCGAGCGCGGCCTGGAGGCTCACCACGAGCTCCGGCGCCGAGGTCCCGAACGCCACGACGGTGAGGCCGATAACCAGCGGCGACACGCCCAGCCCGCGCGCCAGCCCCACCGCGCCGCGCACGAGCAACTCCCCGCCGCCGAGCAGCAGCGCAAACCCCGCGGCCGCCGCGGCGATGGTCGGGATCATGCCCGCTTGCCCGATTCGGCAAGGCGAACAGCAATGAACATGCCAATGCGCCGCCGAATGTCATGTTGCCGCGACCGATTATGCCAAGGCAGTTCGTTGACGAGCGCGGCGTCACTCACCGAACAACTCTTCGGTCGTCAAATCCCAAACACGCCACGTGTTGACCCCGAGAACAAGTTTCGCCGCAGACTTTACGAGAAACAGGGCGTCACCGGTATTCTCGTCCAGTTCCCCAGACACATACCGGTGGATTGCCTCGTCCGGCAGACTTGGGTGGACCGTCTCGTCGCAAAAGGCCTCGGGGCAGGCGTCCTTCAAGCAGTCAGTGACGAACTTATGGCAGTTATTCGTGAGGAAGTCGTATTCTCTCGACGTTCCGACAGCGGCCTCGGCGCAACGCGCCACAGCTTCGCTACCGACAGCGCTGTCGTCCCGACACGATACGTATATGCTCATGGCGGATTTTCCGTCGATGAACTCCTGCGGGATGGCGTATTCGACACGACCTTCTCCGGACAGGTTGACTATCAGGCCGTTACCTACGTATATTCCGGAATGCTCGAAAGCTCCGAAGGCGTAGTCGCAGTACAGAACACTGCCGCGAGCCGGCTTTGTCTGGTCTCTAACCACGTTATCCCAAAACGATTGGCCGAGGTTATACGCCAGAGGCGCTGCAGGCACCAACCACCACCAAGGCATTTGTTTATCCTCCGGTTCTCCGTCTTCTTGACTGCCCGCCGGTCAGCGGCGCGCGGCCAGGGCTGTCTTGATGTCGCCGATCGCGCGCGCGGGGTTCAGGCCCTTGGGGCACGTCTTCGCGCAGTTCATGATTGTGCGGCAGCGGTAGAGCTTGAACGGGTCCTCAAGCGCGTCAAGGCGCTCCCCCGCCGCTTCGTCGCGGCTGTCGGCCAGCCAGCGCCGCGCCTGCAACAGCGCCGCCGGCCCCAGATAGCGGTCGCCGTTCCACCAGTAGCTCGGGCACGCCGTTGAGCAGCAGAAGCACAATATGCATTCGTACAGGCCGTCGAGGGCGCGGCGCTCTTCCGGCGATTGCGGGCGCTCGCGCGCCGGCGGCGGCGAATCGGCCCGCATCCACGGGCGGATCGATTCGTATTGCGCATAGGCCATGCTCAAGTCGGGAACCAGGTCCTTGATGACCGGCATGTGCGGCAACGGATAGACCGCGACCTCGCCTTTGACGTCGGCGATGTATTTCGTGCAGGCGAGCGTGTTCGTCCCGTCGATGTTCATCGCGCAGCTGCCGCAGACGCCCTCGCGGCACGACCGGCGGAAGGTCAGGGTCGAGTCGATCTCGTTCTTGATGGCGATCAGCGCGTCGAGGACCATTGGCCCGCAGCGGTCCATGTCCACCGTGTAGCGGTCGAGGCGCGGGTTGCCGCCCTCGTCGGGGCTCCAGCGATAGACCGCGAAGACGCGCACATGCGCCGCGCCCTCGGGCGCCGGCCAATCGGAGCCCTTGCGGACCCGGGAGCCGGGGGGAAGCCGGAATTCGGCCATCGGTTGCGCTGCCCTCGTGAAGTTGCGCGCCGCGGCGCGGTCAATAAACCCGCGCCTGCGGCGGGATCGGCGGGACCTCGTTCGTCAGCGTCGTCAGGCGCACGGGGCGGTAGTCGAGCCGCACCGCGCCATCCTCGCCGAGCCAAGCGACGGTGTGCCGGAGCCAGTTCTCGTCGTCGCGTTCGGTAAAATCCTCGCGGGCGTGGGCGCCGCGGCTCTCCTCGCGCGCCCGCGCCCCGGCCATCGCCACCGTGGATTGCGCAAGCAGGTTCTCGAACTCCAGCGTCTCCGCCAGGTCGCTGTTCCAGATCAGCGAGCGGTCGGATACGCGGATATCGTCGCGCGCGGCTTGCCGGATCGCGTCGAGCTTCTCCGCGCCCTCGCGCAGCACCTCGCCGGTGCGGAACACCGCGCAATGATCCTGCATCGCGCGCTGCATATCGCGCCGCAGCGCGGCGGTGGGCGTGCCGCCGCCGGCGTGGCGCAGGCGATCGAGGCGGTCGATGGCGGCTTCGCCCGCGTCCTTCGGCAGCGGTTTGTGGCGCTCGCCCGGAACGACCGTTTCCGCGGCGCGAATCGCCGCCGCGCGCCCGAACACCACCAGGTCGAGCAGCGAGTTCGACCCCAGCCGGTTGGCGCCATGCACCGAAACGCACGCCGCCTCGCCGATCGCCATCAGGCCGGGCACCGCCGCGTCCGGGTCGCCATCGCGCACCGTAACCGCCTCGCCGCTGTGGTTCGTCGGCACGCCGCCCATGTTGTAGTGGCAGGTCGGCAGCACGGGGATCGGCGCGCGCGTGACGTCGACCCCGGCGAAAATCCGCGCGGTCTCCGAGATGCCCGGCAGGCGCTCGTCGATCAGATCCGCGTCCAGATGCTCCAGATGAAGATATATGTGGTCTTTCTCCTCGCCGGCGCCGCGGCCCTCGCGGATTTCTATCGTCATCGACCGCGAGACCACATCGCGCGAGGCCAGGTCCCTGGCCGCCGGCGCGTAGCGCTCCATGAAGCGCTCGCCCTCGGCGTTGGTAAGGTAGCCGCCCTCGCCGCGCACGCCCTCGGTGATCAGGCAGCCCGCGCCGTAAATCCCCGTCGGATGGAACTGCACGAACTCCATGTCCTGGCACGGCAGGCCGGCGCGCAGCGCCATCGCGTTGCCGTCGCCCGTGCAGGTGTGCGCCGAGGTGCATGAGAAATAGGCGCGCCCGTAGCCCCCCGTCGCCAGCACCGTCCGATGGGCGCGGAAGCGGTGGATGCGCCCGTCCTCCAGGCTCCACGCCATCACGCCGCGGCAGGCGCCGTCATCGTCCATGATCAGATCGAGGGCGAAATACTCGATCATGAACTCGGCGCGGCAGCGCAGCGCCTGCTGATAAAGCGTGTGCAAAATCGCGTGGCCGGTGCGATCGGCGGCGGCGCAGGTGCGCTGCGCGATGCCCTCGCCGTAGCGCGTGGTCATGCCGCCGAACGCGCGCTGGTAAATCTTGCCCTCCGGCGTGCGCGAGAACGGAACGCCGTAATGCTCGAGCTCGATCACCGCCGGAACCGCCTCGCGGCACATGTACTCGATGGCGTCCTGGTCGCCGAGCCAGTCCGACCCCTTGACGGTGTCGTACATGTGCCAGCGCCAGTCGTCCTCGCCCATGTTGCCGAGCGCCGCGGAAATCCCGCCCTGCGCCGCCACCGTATGGCTGCGGGTCGGGAAGACCTTGGTGATGCACGCGGTCTTCAGGCCGCGCTCGGCCATCCCGAACGCGGCCCGCAGACCGGCGCCGCCGGCGCCGATCACCACCGCGTCGTAGGCGTGCTCCTCCACCGGGTAGGCGCGGGGCACGGCGCGCTCAGGCCCCCAAGGCGATCTTGAGCACGGCGAAAACGGCCGCGGCGGCCAGCGCCGCGCACCCGAACGCATTGGCCAGCAAGCCCGCCTCCCGCGCGAAGCCGCCCTGCACATAGTCCTCGATGACCGCCTGCATGCCGAGCTTGAGATGCCAAAACGCGGCGCCGAGCATGAGAACGAGCCCGACCGCCACCGGCGGACGCGCGATCCACGCCACGATCTCGGCGTGATCCGCGCCCGCGCGCGCGACCAGCGACACGACGAACCACAACGCGAGCGGCGCCAGCGCAATGGCGCTTACCCGCTGCGCCCGCCAATGCCCCACGCCGTCGCCGGCGGCGCCGAGCCCGCGCGCGCGCGCCAGCGGCGAACGCAGATCGCTCACGAGGCGCACCCGAGCGTCCATCCCGCGCCCCACGCGGCGAGAGTCAGCGCAACCGAGGCGCCCGCCGCCGCCCAGCCGCTGCGATACGCGGCGGGAAGGCCGTAGCCCCAGCCCGCGTCCCAGCACAAATGCCGGATGCCGTTGCACAGGTGATAGAACAGCGCCCAGCTCCATGCGAACAACAGCGCCTGCCCCGGCAGCGAGCCGAACGCCGCGCGCGCGCGCGCGAACGCCTCCGGCCCCGCCGCCGCCGCCGCGAGCCACCACAACAGCGCCAGGCACCCCGCGCCGAGCGCAACGCCGGTCAGCCGATGCAGTATCGACAGCACCGACGTCAATTGCGGGCGGTAGATCGAGAGATGGGGCGAAAGCGGCCGGCCGGCCTGCGGCATGCGGAAGGCTCCCAAGCGTCGCGGAGGGATTATACCGCGCGCCGCGGCGTGTCAACCCGCGCGCTTCCTGGATGCGCGGGCGTCTCGCCCGCACGTTTCCGCGCGCTGCCTGGGTGCGCGGGCGTCCCCGCCCGCACGTTTCCGCGCGCTTCCTGGGTGCGCGGGCGTCCCCGCCCGCACGTTTCCGCGCGCTGCCTGGGTGCGCGGGCGTCCTCGCCCGCACGTTTCCGCGCGTCTCGGCGTCGGCGGGGAGCGGCGCGCAATGCGCCTCAACCCGCGCTCTTGCCTTTCGATTCCGCGGCGACGTAGGGCGGCGGCACGAAATACGGCGGAAACGGCCCGATCGCCGCCATGTCCGCCTCGACGAGTGCCGGCCCGCCGATTTCCAGCGCCCGCGCCACCGTGGCGCCGAACTCGTCAGCGCGCGACACCTTGAACCACGGCAGCCCCGCAAGGCGAGCGAGCCCCTCGATGTCCGGCCCCGGCATGTCGGCGTAATGGCGGCGGCCCCCGTACATGCGATCCTGTATCTGCTTGATGACGCCGTAGCCGCCGTCGTTCATGACCACGACGACCGCGGGCGCGCGCTCCTGCGCCAGCGTCCACAGTTCGGCAAGGCTGAGCCAGAAGCCGCCGTCGCCGGTCATCGCCACCGTCTTGCGCCCGCCGCCGCCGAGCGCCGCGCCGATCGCCAGCGGCAGGCCGGGGCCGATCGCCGCCCCGGTCGGATACACGCTGTCGCGCGGCCCGTAGATCGGGAATATCCGGTTCGCCCACGTCGTGTGGTTGAGCGTGATGTCGCGCACGAATACGGCGTCGCGCGGCATCGCCCCGCGCAACTGATCGGGCCAGCTCGCATAGACGCCGAGCGACTTCTTGTACGCCGCCGTCGCGCCGGCGCGCGCAGCGGCCGTGTCGGCGGGAAGCGCGGGGTCGAACGCCGCGCCGTCCAGGCGGTCGGCCAGCCCCGCCAGCGCAAGCGCGCAATCGCCGCACACGAACAATTCGCTGGCGTAGGTGCGGCCGTCGGCGGCGGCATCCACGTCGATCTGGACGCGCCGCGCCGGCAGGCGCAGCGTCTGGTCGCGCGTCTCGTGCCCGCGCAGGCGCGAGCCGGCGATAATGGCCAGGTCGAGACTGTCGTAGAACGCCTCGATTTCCGGCGTTCCGTTCAGCCCGCCTAGGGTCATCGGATGGTCTTCGGGGAGCGCGCCGCGGCCCTTCCAGCTGGTGACGACGGGGATGCCGAGCGCCGCCAGCCGCGCCGCGGGGCCGCCCGCGCCGCGCGCGCCGCTGCCGAGCCACAGGAGGGGCCGCCGCGCCGCGCGCACCGTCTCCGCCAACGCGTCGAGCGCCGCCGGCGCGGGCGGCAGCGGCGGCGGAACGGGCAGCCGCAGCGTATCGAGCGCCGCCGGACGCGGAATTTTCGTGCGCTGGATGTCGATGGGGATCTCCACGCTCACCGGCCCCTCGGGGGGCGTCAGCGCCTCGGCCGCGGCGCGCACGAGAACGCCCAGCGCGCTCTCCGCCGAGCGCACGCGGTACGCCGATTTCGAGACCGAATCGAGCATTTGCAGCTGCTGCGGAACATCGTGGACCGGCCCCTGCTCGCGGTCGATATTGCCGGTGGCGGTTTGCCCGGTCAGGTGCAGGAGCGGCGTTCCCGAGAAGCGCGCCTCTACCAGCGCCCCGGCGGCGTTGGCCGCGCCCGGCCCCGTACTCGTGATCAGCGCGCCGAGCCCGCCCGAAACGCGCGCATGCGCGTCGGCCATGTGCCCCGCCCCCGCCTCGCCGCGCGCCGTCACGAACCGCACCGCATTGCCCCGCGCGATCGCATCGAGCATCGGCAGGTTGTGGATCGACACCACGCCGTAAGCCGTATCCACCCCGCAAGCCTGCAAAAACGCCGCCGCGATATCGCCGACGCTAACCCGTTCGCTCATGCCGAGCCTCCCCCCTGGAACGGGAAGATTATAGCAGCGCCCCCCGCCCGGCGCGAACCGCCTGCATCGCTCCGCCCCGCCATTCGCGACGCGCAACCCCGCCGAAGGCGGGGCCTGGGCGCGCGGGCATCCTGCCCGCACGTCTCGACAACCGCGAACGCCGGCAGGCGAGGCGCGATGAACCGAACCCCCGGTACATACGGT
The DNA here is from genome assembly GCA_965201115.1 of Alphaproteobacteria bacterium. GTDB lineage: Bacteria > Pseudomonadota > Alphaproteobacteria > UBA7887 > UBA7887 > JANQOH01. The sequence goes on along the minus strand of OZ241745.1, from coordinate 1,385,612 downwards.
CCGCTAATCGATTCATCGTCTTTGTGTCGATTAGCGAATCGCCCGCACCCGCGGCTCTTCGGGGGGCGGGATGCCTGGGCGCCGTCGCGCCGAAGGCGCGGACTTCCTGGGTGCGCGGGCGTCTCGCCCGCACGTCTCCACCGCGCCGAAGGCCGCCACGAGGGGCGGGCCACTCGCGCTTCCCCGCCAACGCCGCGCCGCACGAAAACGTGCGGGCGGGGACGCCCGCGCACCCAGGAAGTCCGCCATTCCCGCGCAACGGCGCCTGTTCATGTATGCTGGCGGCGCGCGGTAACGGGCCGGCGGCGGAGGCGGGGATATGGTTCGGTTTGTCGTGGGCGTGCTCTTGTGGAGCGCGGTTCATTTGTCTCTGAGCGTGGCGCCGGGGGCGCGCGCCGCGGCGTTCGCGACAAGAGTGCGCAGGCCGGCAACGGCCCGCCGGAGACTGTCCGAGCGGCGGGCGGCGACACCGGGACGCCAATGGTCGCGCGCATAGTCCGCGAGCCGCTTGTTGTAGGCCGGGCCGATATCCCGGTTGTCGCCGGCGCGCGGCGTCATATCGCCGCGGATTTTCTCGCTTGCCGATCGGCGCGCCAAGGCGAGCATGCCGCTTTTCGGATCGGTCAGAATCTCGGGGTCGCGCGGCACGCGCGACACGGGCGCTTCCAAATAATCGGCAAGGGTTTCGGCGTCGGCCATCAGCCAAGCCTCCGCCGCGTACACGGCGATCCGAAAGCACATAAGGGAAGCGGGCGCCGACAGCCAAGCGTTACAGAGTTGCACTGCGCAGCCTTTATCCAGATCGACGAGTACAAACCACGGAGAGTTGCGAGCCCCGTTGTTGTAACCCCGGATTCCCTTTTTCAATCGAGATTTACCTTGGCGTCCGTTGATCTTGCCCGTTTGCCCGCCAACGTGATCGATCAGGCGCCGGGCGACCGCTTCGTCCACAATGCCTTCGATCGCCGCCGTAACGGTCACAGGCGTGCGTTGACCGCTACTCATCGGCGAGGGCGAGGCAAAATGAGCCGCAGGGGATCGTCGAGAGCCGCGACAGGGAACGCCGCTTCGTTCAGCGGCAGGCCGCCTTCGACGACGAGGGTATGGATATCGTCTCTCGACGACGCGGGAACGACCTCGGTGCTCTCGGCGCCGGGAAGGAACAGCAGCGTTTCGTTGAGGCCGATGCCCTCGTCGTACAGCAGCTCCGGCGCATGCGTGCTCAGAAAGAGCTGCCGCTCCGACGGCTGCCGCGCCCGGTAAAGAATCTGCGGCAACAGCCGCACTATGTCGGGATGCAGCGAGAGTTCCGGCTCCTCGAGCAATAGCGCGCCGTCTCGTTCCAAAGCGGCCCACAGCAGGCCGATCAGGCGGAGCGTACCGTCGGAGAACTCATCTTCCGTTTGCCACGCGCCGCACGGGCGCCAGCAATGGCGGCGCGCGCGCAGCCGCGGCAGCCCCCGCTTGTCGCGAGTCAGTTCCAGACCGTCCAGACCGGACGCCGCGACGCTCAACGCATCGCCGATTATCTTCAGCCGCCTCTCGCGCTCGCATGCCGGCGCCGCGGCGACCCGCTCCGGAAAATCCGAGCCGTACGGGTCGTCCGCCCGAACGGAACGCTCCGGCTCGCGCAAGAGCTGGGGAACCAGGTGAACGTAGCGGATCGAGGCGAAGAACTCCGCCAGTTCGCGGAACTCCCGGTTTACGGCGGTTTGCTCCATGACGGTCTGGCGCAGCCGCACGCTGTCGGCGCCGTCTTCGCCGTCCGGTCGTTCGACGAGGGTTTCGCCGCCGCGCGTTACGCGCTCGTTATGTACGAACGGCAGGCCGCCGGAGTCCCCGCCGAGGCCGAGCTCGTACCGCCAGCGGACGCCATCGCCTTCCAGCTCCGCCGCAACCGAGACGTCGGAATCGTTCCGCGCCGCAAGACAACGAATCGCGCGCAACCCGCCGCGCCGGCGAACGCTTTCCCGCAGCCCCCCGCCGGACGACGCCAAGTCTTTCAGAAACCGGAACGCATCGAGAAAGTTCGACTTGCCCGCGGCGTTGGGGCCGATCAGAAACAACCGGTCCGGAACGCCGACGTCGACCTCGCGGAAATTCTTCCAGTTCTCCAGTTGCAGGCGCGTGATTTTCAGATTGCTGGCCATTGTCGCTCCCCCGCCGCTCGCCGCACTGTAGCATACCGCATCGCGCGATTCGCGGATCGTCGACGCACGCCGCGCCGAAGGCGCGACTTCCTGGGTGCGCCCCCGGCGCCCGTTCGTGTATGCTGGCGGCTCGCGGTAACGGGCCGGCGGCGGAGGCGCGGATATGGTTTGGCTTGTCGTGGGCGTGCTCTTGTGGAGCGCGGTTCATTTGTCGCCCAGCGTGGCGCCGGGCGCGCGCGCGGCGGCGGTGGCGGCGGTAGGGGAGCATCCGTACAAGGGCGGTTTCGCCCTCCTCGTCTTGGCGTCGATCGCGGCGATGGCGATCGGCTGGCGCGCGCACGAGCCGGCGCCGCTCTACGCGCCGCCGGCGGGCGCGGGGGCCGCCTCGGTCGCGATGTTCGCCGCGCTCTTCCTGTTCGCGGCGGCGGGGCTCGGGTCGAACGTCAAGCGCGTCTTGCGGCACCCGCAATTGACCGGCTTCGCCCTCTGGGCGGCGGCGCATTTGCTCGCGAACGGCGATGATCGTTCGCTGGTCCTGTTCGGCGGCCTGGGCCTGTGGGCATTGGTCCAAATGCCGCTGTTGAGCCGGCGCGGCGGCGAGTGGCGGCGGCCGGAGCCCCTGCCGGCCAGGGCGGAGCTCGGGCCGCTCGCGGCGGCGTCGGCGGCGTTCGCCATCCTGTTCGCGGCGCATTCGTGGTTTGCGGGGGCGCCGCTGGCGTGACCGGACGCCCGCCGTCGATCGAGAACATTGTCGCCGCCGCGCGCCGGCTGCGCGGCAAGGCCCGCGTTACGCCGCTCCTGCGGTCGGACGCGCTCGACGCGCAAACCGGCGGCACGGTGCTCGTCAAGGCGGAATCGCTGCAACGCACCGGCTCGTTCAAGTTTCGCGGAGCGTACAACCGCATAAGCCGCCTGGCGCCGGCGGCGCGCGCGCGCGGCGCGGTCGCGTGGTCGTCGGGCAACCATGCGCAAGCGGTCGCGGCGGCCGCGGCCGCGTTCGGCATGCGCGCCGCCATCGTCATGCCCCGCGACGCGCCGGAGGCCAAGCGCGAGGGGACGCGCGCGTTCGGCGCGGAAATCGTGTTCTACGACCGCAACACGGAGAGCCGCGAGGAAATCGGAACGGCGCTCGCGCGCGAACGCGGCGCGCCCATCGTCAAGCCCTACGACGACCCCGACATTATCGCCGGCCAGGGCACGGTGGGCCTCGAGGCGGCGGCGCAGGCGGCGCATATGGGCCTGCGTCCGGACTTGGCGCTGGTTCCGTGCGGCGGCGGCGGCCTGATCGCCGGGATGGCGCTCGCCCTGCGCGGCCGCGCGCCGGGTATCGAGGTCCGCCCCGTGGAGCCCGAGGGCTTCGACGATACCGCGCGCTCGCTGGCGGCGGGCCGGCGCGTGGCGAACGCCCGCGGCGCGCATTCGATCTGCGACGCGCTGCTTGCGCCGGAGCCGGGCGCGATTACGTTCGCCCTGAACCGAACGCAGCTGGGGCCGGGGCTTGCGGTTTCCGACGCCGACGCGCGCGCGGCGATGCGTTTCGCCTTCCGCCATTTGCGGCTGGTCGCCGAGCCCGGCGGCGCGGTCGCGCTGGCGGCGGCGCTGACCGGCGCGGCGGATTGCCGCGGGCGCGTCGTCCTCGTCGCGATTTCCGGCGGCAATGTCGATGCGCGCCTGTTCGCCGAGGCGATCGACGGCGGCGCGGCCTATCGGCGGAGGCGCCAGGCCGCGCCGGCGTAAGCGCGCCCGCGCCCGCGCACATGGCCCGCGTCGCGGGCGAGGGAGAGTTCCAGCACAACCTCTCCCGGGCCGGCGGCGCGGCGGTGGCGCAGGCTCAGTTCGGTCTCGCGCGCGTCGGGGCGCAGCGGCACGGCGCGGCTTTCGTAGAGGCGCTCGCCGCCCGGCGTCCGGCCGACGGGATATGTGAAGACGCCGCGCCCGGTCTCGGCGCGCGGGGGCTGCGACAGCGCCAGGCGGGTCTCGCCGGACGCCCCCTTGTGCATGAGCGCCGCGGAACCCGCCGTATAGACCGCGCTTCCGGCGTCGAACATGGCGCCGGGCGGATATTCGGCGTTGCCCGCGGCGACCATGTAGTCGAGTTCGATATCGAGCGCGCCCCACGACGCGCGGTGCTTGCGCGCCGCCCATACGAATTGCGAGCGCGCGGCGTCGCCGAACGCGCCCGACGGCGCCGTTCCCTGATTCGTCCGCGTCTCCGCCAAAAAGCCCACGCGAAGCGGCAAGGAAAACGGCCGCGCGGAAAATCCGAACGCGCTCCAGCCCGGCGCGTCGCCCGGGGCGCCGGCGCCGGGCGCCGCGGCAAGCGCGATCCGCGCTTCCGGGTCGCCGCCCGCGAAATTCGCCAGGCCCAGACTGCCCGCCGGAACGGCGGCCCAGGCAAGATGCGGCGCCGGACCCGCCTCCCCGATACCGCCGTCGTCGAAACGGGGCATCGATACGCGCGGCGCCGCGGTCGCGAACAGCCCCCGCGCGTTGGACCAAAAGGGCGCGTTGCGCGCGTCGAACGACGCGATCTCGACATCGCCGATGCGCGCGCCGACATCGCCCCACGACGCCGGCGCCACGAAGCGCGTGCTCGCCAAAAGCGCGTCGGCGCCGCCGGCGCCGACGCTCAGCGGGCCGATCGGGCGGGTGGCCTCGGCGACGTCCAGCAGCCCGGCGCCGTAGATGAGGGCGTTGGCGTACACGCCGCGATTGTTGGCGGTGTCCACCAGCCGCAGCCCGATTTCGCGCGGCGAGAGCTGCCCCCGGAACGCCTCGGAGACGAGAGCCAGCCCGCCCGCGACCAGCGGCGCCGCGAACGAGGTCCCGTTGACGAGATCGAAATCGTCGGGGTCGCCGGGCGCGTCCACGGTCGGATCGGGGTCGGGATTCGCGGCGACAATGTTCACGCCCGGCGCGGCAAGGCAGTAATGCCTGCCGTGGCGCGAAACGTCCCAGTCCGACGGCAGCGGCCCGCAGCGGTTGGAAAACGGCGCGATGCGGCTGTTGGAGCCGAGCGCGGCGACGGCGAAATTCAGGCCGCGCAAATCCGGTATGCGGACGGCGTCGGTGGCGTCGACCCACGGCTGGGCCAACCTGTCGTTTCCGGCCGCGAAGACCTCGAGAGTCTTGTTCTCTTCCTCGACGTCGGTTTGCGTGATCGCCCGCCATGTAAGGGGCAGGTTGGCGCGCAGCCAGGCTTCGGTTTCCGCGCGCGACCGCTGCTGCCGGGCGAGGCCCCGGTTCGAGAACGCGGGCACCCCGTAAGACCGGTTCACGATATGGAAATGCGCGTAGCGCTCGCGCCGCGCCCGCGCGAGATCGGCGTCGAACGTGGCCGTGTTCCATCCCTCGGGCGCCGCGATCTCGCCGTCGATAATGCCGACGATGGTTTGGCTAAGCGCTTGTTCCTCCGCTTGTTCGTCGAAATTGAACGCGCCGGCGACCAGCTCGGCGCCCGGCGCGATCCCCGTACGCCAGCCGAGCGCCACCGACGCGACCTGCGTACCGTGGGCCCGCACGTATCCGCCATCGTCGCCGGTTTCCCAAAGGGCGGGGATTTCGCTCCAGGCCAAAAGGCCCGACTGGCTCGTATCCAGAATGAACCAGCTATCGTCGCGCGTCGGATAGCCGTGCCGGCGAATTATGTGGCGCGCGAACTGCTCTATCCGGTCGGCTTCGCCCTCGGCGTCGATCTCGTACACGCGGCACTCCGCGCCCGGAGCCGCGCACCCGGCGAACGCGCCCGTGTTCTCGTCCCATGCGAACGGGCGCGAATACACATGCGCGCTGCCCTCGTCGTACACGCGGCGCGCGAATTGCGCGCTGAGTATGTCGATTCCGCCGTCTTCCACCGCGATCCGGACGCCCCGCCCGCTCAACCCGCGCGCATAGGCGTCGTTCGCGCCGACCGCGCCAAGCGCCGGCTGCCACCGCGCCCGCGCGTCGCCGGCATACGCTTCGGGATCCGTCGACCGCGCCCCCCATGCGGACGAGATATTGGCCATCGCGGCGCGGAAACCCGCGTCGTCGATGCGCGCCGCCGGGCCGTCCGGTTCCGCCGGCGCCGCGTAAACGGCGGCCGGTTCGGGCCGCGGCCCGCTATATCCGGTCGCGCCCGGCCGGTCGACCACCGACGAGGGCGGCGCGGGGCCGCCCGGCGGGGGGTCGTCGGGGGCCACGCGAACTTCAACGTCCGTAGTTTCGTCTCCGCCCGTCGGCGGCGGCGGCGGCGTATCCTCCGGCGCCGGCGCGCCCGGCGGCGGCGGCGCGGGCGCGACAGGCTCGTCCGGCAATGGCGTGGGCGGCGTCGGCGCGGGCGGCGTGGGCGTGGGCGCGGGCGGCGTCGGCCGGGGCTCCGGGGTCGGCGTCGGGTCGGGCTGCGGCGCGGGGTCGGGGGTCGGCGCCGGCGCGGGATCGGCAGGGGCCGGCGCCGGCGCGCCCGCGGCCGGTTGCGGCGAACCGCCGCCGCCGCCGCCGCACGCGGACAACGCCACGGCCGCCACGGCCGCCATGCACAAAACGCGTAGAACTTCGCTCACGAAAACAGCGCTCCCCAAGTATCGCTCCGCACTCCAGGATACCATGCAAACGCAAGAACAGGGAAGCCGCCCGCTCGCCCAGCTCGGGGCAATTCGCAGAACGCCGTATTTTACGGCTGCGATGGCCTTGAGGCGGTTTTCGGCGAAGGCTTCGCGGATGGCGGCAAGCGGCTCCGACAGAGGCTCGACAATCCGCGGCACCGTGTTGCGCAGCGCCGCAAGAGCCTGCGGAGCGTTGCCTGTGCGGATACGACTCGCGTCCTCGCGCAGGCCGACGTCGCGGCGGCGGCGGTGGCGGTTCTCGATGCCCCAGTGCCCACGGATGAGGGCGAGCAGGTCGCCGGGGCCGGCGCGCGCCCGCGGCAGGCCGGTCACGGCGCAGGAAACCTCGCGGCCGGGCTTCTTGCCGGCGCGCTCGCATATCCGCTCGATGCGGCAGACCTGAGCGGCGCCGGGCCGGTCCAGGCGCCGCGCCGCCTCGCGCGGCGCCGCGGATTTCGAAGCGGCCGTGGCCTTTCTCGACAGCCTCGGCATATTCGACGTCGGGCGGCGGATCCGCCGCGGCGTTACCCGGCGCCGCGTTCGGCACAGGGGGGAAGCATCGCCGAAAGACTCGGCGATGCCGGCCATCGGGCCCGGCCGGATGGCCTTGACGGCGAACGGATACTCGCCGCCGCCGTCGCGGATGGCCTTGCATAACGCGCGCCGGCAAACCGCGGCATCGCCCGTGACCGTTGCGCCCTTGAGCGGCAGACTTTTGAGCAACGCCAGCGCCGCCGCCGGGGGTTGCGCCGCGAGCGAATCGGGTTGCGCGTTGTCCCGCGCGGGCGCCCGTCCACGCGGGTTTTGCGCCGGCGACGGGCGACTCGGCGGGGCCGCCGCGCCGCGCCGTTCGCGCAGAATTCGCGAATTCGTAAAGGGTTTCAGCATGCTGCTTCCGCGCGAAAAAAAATCCCGATCGGCGAAATTCGGGCTTGACACGGCGCCGGGCCGCGCGGCTACGCTACGGCCGGTTGCCCGGGGGATGGCCCCTTGGCGAGCCGAAACATGGGGGGACACGAAATGACGACGCAGTTGCTGCAACTCGTTTACGCCATCGTGACACGGGGGGGGGGGGGGGCTGAAAACGTAGCGGTTGCACGCCGCCTCCGGCCCGGCTGCGGGTGGTCGATTGCGTGTATCTGCCTGCTGGGCTTGGTGGTCGCTGGCGAAGCCAGGGCGCAGGGTACGCTCCAAAACCCGGAGGACTTGAAGGACATAACGGACGTCGTTCTGGGCGACAAGGTGCCGCTTGTGGGCCAGCTCAGAGCTCCGGTTTCGAATCCGCCGGAAACCGGTGACAATGTCGATCATTGGTTTCGTTTCGAGGTAAGTGGAAACGTTTTCCCTCTGGGACTGGCTGTGCATCGGGATGAAGGCAGCCCCGACACAGATGTTTGCATATACCGTAATCCGGTGCCATCGCGTCTGATTCGTCACTGTGCCAACGACCCCCGAGATGGTGCCGTAGCTTGGCTGAATACCAGCGAAAACTCAGAAAGCCCAGGCGGAGTACTTACAATACGCCTTCCTGGCACCTACTATCTGCGGATCGTTGACGGCTGTTGCTCATCCAACTATCCGATCGCTTACCGGTGGAGTTATGGGATATCCAGACCGGGAGCGCGTATTTCGCCTACGCAACTTGAGCTGGAAGAAGAGGGGTCGGCCGGACGATACGAGATTCAGGTCACCGGAGAACCGTCGGGCACCGTAACGGTAACACCCACCAGTTCCGACCCGAACAGAGTAATAGTTTCGGGGGCCTTGCAGTTCAACCGCAACAATTGGCGTACACCGCAGTTCGTTGACGTAAGGGCGTTGGCGGACGCCGATGCCCAAGGCGAGCAGGTACGCATCTCGCACACCGTAACGGGTTACGGCGATATCAGTGCCGACCCGGTAACGATCAACGTGCGCGACGACGATACGCCCGGCGTGCAATTCAGCGCAACGGCCATCGACGTTGTGGAGGGCGACAGTAATACCTACACCGTGGCTCTTCTCAGCGCGCCGTCGGGGCAGGCAACGATTACGCTCGACGGCGGCGGGTTGTTGCGCGTAGAGCCCGCCGCGCTGTCTTTCGATTCCTCCAATTGGCCCCGTCCGCAAACCGTCACGGTGACGGCGTTGGACGACGATGACGCCGCCGACGCGGAGGGCGCAATCCGCCACGCCGTAACGGGCTACGGCGCGGTAACCGACGGCGGCGAGGTGACGGTGAAGATCCGCGACAACGACACGCCCGGGGTCATGGTGAGCGCCACGAATATCGGCGTGCCCGAAGACGGAAGCGGCTCCTACGACGTGCGGCTTGTGACCGAGCCGTCGGGCGAGGTCACGGTGACGCCGCGGAGCGACAACCCGGACGTAACCGTCTCCCCGGCCGTCCTGACCTTCAAGCCCGATAACTGGAGCATGGCGCAGACGGTTTCCGTGGCGGCCGCCCGTGACGACGATTCGTCGGACGAAACGGCGACGATTCGGCACGCGGTCGCCGGCTATGGCGACGTGAAGGCCGACGCCGTGACCGTGCGCGTCTCCGACACCTGGCGGGCGGGCCCGGAGCCCGACAAAAAGAAGGCGATAGAGGAAGCGCTGCAAACGGTGGCGGGCGCCGCGCTCTCGAGTGTGACGTCGAATGTGGGAGCGCGTTTCTCCTCGGCCCGCGGCGGCGCGGCTCCCGGCCTCGCGGAGGCGCCGGCTCCCGTTCCCGGCGCGCCGACCGCCTTGCGGACACAACGCCGCGCCGACCCCACCGCGGGGCCGCCGCCCATCGGCGCGCACCCGGATACGGCCCCCGAGACGTACAGAGGCCTGAGCCTGGGCGAGGCGGCGTATTCCGGCGCCTTCGAAGTGGCGCTCGGCGCGGCCGACGGCGAAGGAGGCGGACCGGCGCAATGGACCCTGTGGGGCAACGGCGACATTATCGTCTTCGAAAAGGATTCGCGCGCTTCCGGCTTCGACGGCGATCTGAAGGCGGGGTATCTGGGCGTCGACACATGGCTCGACGAGCGCTGGCTTGCCGGCGTGGCCGCCGCACGGACGGTCGTCGATGCCGACTACTCCGTGGGCGCGGGCCGCGGCGGGACACTGGATATAACGCTGACCGGGCTCTATCCGTATGTGCGTTACGCCGCCGGCGACGGGGGCGAAGTGTGGGGAATTCTCGGCGGCGGCCGCGGCGACCTCGAAAACGCGTACCGCTTCGGAGGAGCACGGGCGAACGCCGACCTCACCATGTACATGGCCGCCGCCGGAACGCGGCAGGCGCTGGACGCCGTGGGAGATATCGACCTCGCCGTCTTCACCGACGCCGGATTCGGACGCCTGAAGAGCAAGGGCGGCGCCCAGGCGGCGCTTCTGGCTATCGGCAATCTTTCCGTCGACGCATGGCGCGCGCGCGTCGGTGCCGAGGCGTCGCAGAGGATGGCGCTCGACGGAGGGGCGACGCTGACGCCGTTCGTGGAAGCGGCGGGGCGCTACGACGGCGGCGGCGACGGCGAAGCCGGCATCGAAATCTCGGGCGGCGCGATTTGGACGGATCCCGCCTCGCGTATCGGGATCTCGGCCCGCGGACGCGTTCTGGCGCTCCACTCCGAAAGCGATTATCGCGAATACGGCGCAAGCGTCACGGTAAGCGTGTCTCCGGACACGGGCGGCGAAGGCCTGTCGCTCGCGCTGACGCCGCGCATCGGAGCCGATCCCCGCGGCGCCGACGCGCTGTGGCGCGACGATCCCTTCGCCCTTTCCCGCGCGTCGACCGACGAAGACGCGCTGTCGGTCAAGGCCGCGGCCGGATACGGCTTCGCCGCGGGCGCGCTCTCGGCGGTGCTGACGCCGTTCGGGGAGTTCGATCTCCGCGGCGGCGGAACGCGGCAAACGCGCGCGGGCCTGCGTTACGCACTGACCCGGTCCGGCGCGGCGAGTTTCGAACTCGCCGCCGCCCGGCGGGAATACGAAGGCCGCGAAACCGACCATCGGCTGACCTTGACGGGCAGGGTCGCGTTCTGAGCGGCGCCTCCCGGACCCGTCCGCGCGGCGGGTCCGGGACCGTCCTGTATCGAACAACGGGAGGAAAAGATGAACGTATCGTTCAAGCGCCGCAAGCAATGCTTCGTTGCCAGGGGCGCCGTGGGCTTGGCGGCCGGCGCGGCGATGCTCGGTATGCTGGCGGGTTGCCAACAGACCCGGGTTGTGGAGGTGGCGGTCGAGACGCCGAAGTGCGAATTGCCGAACATCGCTCCGGGGGCGCCGGCGAGTTTCGTTGTCGAAGCGTGGGGCGTTCCCGACGAAACATTCTACATCGGGGAACCCCTGCGGTTCCAGATGCGGGCCAGCTCGCCCGCCTACGTGAACGTGTTTCACGTCAGCACCTCGTGCAAGGTGACGCGGCTGTTGCAGGACCTGCCGGTGAGCGAGACGCAGATTGTCGATTTCCCGTCGGCGGGAAGCGGCATCCGGGCGACCGTGAAGCCGCCGGCGGGCAACGAGGCGTTCTACGTTCTCGCCACGCGCGAGAGGGCGGACTTTCTCGCCGCCGCCGATCTCATGGGCGGCGGCGGCGTCGCAAGCCTCGATCTCGATCCCGCGCAGTTCTACGCGCGCCTGCGTCAGGCGATGGGGCGCATCGACCCGGGCAACCTCAGCACGGCCGTGCTGCGAACGAGAATCGTCGAACACTGAACCGGCGCGGCGCGCGGGGCCGCGCCGCCCAACGCAAGGGAGGAGGACTACCATGAAGATCGCGAAAACGACGGCGCTGGGCCTCGCGGCCGCGGCGCTTGCCGCCGTATCGGCGCCCGAACGCGCCGCGGCGCAAGCCGAACAGGCGTGGATGAAGGACCTCCGGATCGAACAGCTGCCGATCGCGCGGCTGCAACCGGCGCCGGCGGCGGGCGAAGCCGCGGCCGGCGGCGCGGCGGCCCGCGAACTGACGGTTAACGCCGACGTCGACCGGGCGAACGCCCTCTACGAACAGGGAGATACGCTCACGCTGACGGTCGCCACCTCGGAGGACGCCTTTGTGTGGGTGTTCGACACGGGGACGAGCGGCAAGGTGCATCAGCTGTTTCCGAACCGTTACGACGACAACAATTTCGTGCGCGGCGGCGCGCGGCGCCAGGTCCCGGAGTCGGGCGCGGAATACGAGCTCGTCGTCTCCCATCCCCCGGGCGCGGAGCTGATCACCGTCGTCGCGTCCACCGAAAATACCCTGCCGACCGGGGACTTTATCGACGAAGGGGTCGTGACGGTGGGGCCGTTCTACTCGATGCGCGGCGACGCGGCGACGCTGGCCAAGGACCTGCAGATTTCGCTGAATCGGTCCGAAGCCCCCTCGGCGGTGGCGCACCGGGTCGTACATGTCCGGTAAGCGGCTCCGGGCCGGGCCGGCGCCGCGCGGCGGCGCCGGCCTCCGGCGCGCGCGAACAGGCGGAGTGTTCGCGGCGCTGTCGATGCGCGCGGCGCTGGTTGCGGCGATCGCGGGGGCGCTCCCCGCGCCGCCGGCGCCGGCGGAAGAAGACGGCGTTCCGTCGAGCGAGATCGCGCGGATGCTGATGATCGGTCGCGGCGCCGAGGTCGCGCTGCCCTCCATTCGGTTCGAATTCGACTCCGACCGCTTGACCCCGTCGGCCGCGTGGCAGGTCGAGCAACTGGGGAAGGCGCTGCTCCTTCCGGGATTCCGCGCCTCGGCCTTCCGTATCGAGGGGCATACCGACAGCGCGGGCGCCGCCGCCTACAACGACGACCTGTCGCTCAGGCGCGCGCGAAGCGTCGTGCGGCGCTTGGTTTCCGCTCACGGCGTCCCGGAACGCATGCTGACCGCCTCCGGTTTCGGGGAAAGGCGGCCCTTGCCGGGCCTCGCGCCCGACGACGAACGGAACCGGCGCGTCGAAATCAGAAATCTGGGGAGCCGCGGCGAAAGCGCGGCGCCGCGCCCGCCGGACGCGCCGGACGCCGCGACAACCGCCGCCGCGGCCCCGCGGCCGGATCCCGGCCGCGCGCCGGCAAGGAAAGCCTTGCTGATCGGCATCGACGCCTACACCCGCGTCGCGCCGCCCCTGAACGGACCCGTAAGGGACGCGCGCGCCATGAGATCGTTTCTGGTCGAACGCCTCGGATACGAGCCGCGCGACGTCAAGATGCTTTTGGACGGCGAAGCGACCAAGGCGGCGATCGTGGACGGGATCCGGCGCTGGCTCGCGGCGGGTACGGCGCGCGGAGACGAAGCGTTCCTGTATTTCAGCGGACACGGCGCTCAACAGATGGACGGCGCCGATCGCGACGAACGCGACGGTATGGACGAGACGCTGGTTCCGATCGACGCCGCGCTCGGCGCCGACGGGCAGTTCGAGGGCATGATCACGGACGACGAGATTGCGGCGCTTCTCGACGAGCTCGCCGGGCGGCGGGTATGGGTTGTCGTCGACGCCTGCCACTCCGGAACCGCTTGGCGGGGCGGCGGCGAAAACGCCGACGACGCTTGGCGGTTCGAGAAAACGCCGCGGCTGCCGGACGGGAGCCCCCTGCCTCTCGACGCGCCGCGCGGCGCCGGCGCCGATCCGCCGTCGCGCGCCCCGTTTGCCGACAGGAACCCTGACATTGTCTTCTGGACGGCGGTTCGCGCGCATCAGAAGGCGCTTGTGGATCGGCACGCCGGGGATTCGGACGCCGGAAGCGTGTTCACGCGCCGGCTCCTTTGGGGGGCGAGGGACGGCAAGGCGGACAAGAACGGCGACGGCGCGATCGCGATGTCGGAACTGCACGATTACGTCATCGCGGAATCCAGGGTTTACTGCGTGGAGAACCCCCGGTTTTGCCCTCCGGCAGGCCTGACGCCGCAGCTCAGCGCCGCGCCGGAAATGCTGCGCGCATCGGCGCTGGGCGCAACGGAACCCGCGCGCGGCGCCGCGCGAACCGAAACGCCGCGCGGCGAAACGGCGCGGCTCGCAAAGGACATACTGGTCGGACCGGCGGGAAACGACAGCGGCGAAAACCGCGGCGGCTTCCGCCTGAGCATGCGCGGCGGCCCCAGAATCGAGCTCGGCCAGGATATGGAATTCACGGTGGAAAGCGACCGGGACGGAACGCTCGTTCTTCTCGATATCGACGCCGCCGGCGCGCTGACGCAGATATTTCCCAACGAGTTCAGCTCAACCGGCGGCGCCTCCGGCCGCATCCGGGCGGGAAGCGCATTGTCGCTTCCGGGGCCCGACGATTACTGGTTCCGGTATCGCGCCGGACCGCCCGCGGGCAGCGGATTGCTGATCGCCGTGCTGTCGGACGGCAACGCGCGGCTGCAAGACGTTATCTCGGGCTACAAGGATCTGACGGTCGTCGCGCGGCCCGACGCCTATATCGCCGATCTTGGAGACGCCCTGGGCGCCGCCGGGCCGGGGTGGCGAACCGCGACGCTCGCCTACGAAATCATGGCGCCGGAAGGGGCGAATCGCGGCCGGAACGGAAGCGCCGACCGATGAGCCGCGGAGTATCCGCCGGAGGTTTCGGCAGGGCGGCGGCGCTGCTTTGTGCGTTGTGCGCCGCGGCGGCGGCAGTCGCGCGCCCGGCCGAGGCGCAAGGGCTCGGGAACGTTATCCAGCGGATCGCCCCGATCGTTACCCTGCCTCCCGGCTCGCCGATAGGGGACCGGCTTCGCATTCTGCGCGTCATGCAGCCCACGCTCGATATCGTTCGGGACAGCGCCGGCCCTGTTGTCGATCTGAGCGTCAGCGGCGACGGCGCGCTGCTTCTGGCCGTGCTCGGCGACGGCACGGCGCGTTTGTGGGACCTTGAGCAAGGCGCGCAACTCGGCCAGCCGATCCGGGGAGAAGCGGCGGCGGGCGCGGCGGGAACGGGGCGCGCCGGCAACGCCGTTATCGCGCACCGGAACGGAACGGCGAGCGCCATCGCGCCGGGCGGCGAATTGCGGCCGCTCGGCCCCGCTCCCGAACCCATCGACGCCGCCGCCGCGCCGGTCGTGTCGGCCGACGGCGGCGGCGTGGCGCTCCGAACGCAGAACGGCGCGTGGATCGTAACGAGAGGCGGGCGCGCGCACAGGCTTGGCGACGCCGCGCCCGGCTTCCCGCCGGTACTCTCGCCGAACGCAAGCCGCGCGCTCTATCGCATGCCCTGGGGCGCGATGGTAGTCGCCGATCTCGCGGCGCCCGCGCGCGGAGGCGCCCCGGTTCCCGGCTGCGCGCAGGGCGCGGCCGTAACCGCGGGCGCCTTCCTGCCCGGCGGCGGCGGCGTCGTGCTGGGCGACGAACGAGGCAACATTTGCGGCTGGCGGATAACGGCGGCGGCGGGAGCGGAGCCCCTTTTCGCCCCGGGGCAAGCCCATCGCGGCGGAGCGATACGCGCGCTGTCGGCGGACCGGAACGGGGCGATCGTCGCCACGCGCGGCGCGGACGACCGCGTGCGTATATGGACGCTGGCGCCCGAACCGCGCGCCTTGGCGGAGTTCGACATCGGCGCCGCGCCGGGGCCGGCAGTCGTGGACGCGCAACGACGCTGGCTGTTCGTGGGCGAGGACCGCGGCACGGTCGGGATATATTCCTGGGCGGGCGGAGCCGGCGGCCGTATCGCGGGCATCGTGTTCACGGACAGGAGCTGGGTCGTTCTCGACAGCGCGGGACGATTCGACGGCCCCCAAAACGGCGTCGATGCATTGACGTGGAGCGGCCGGACCGAGAGCCGGGCATCCACGCTGCCCCTCGACGCCTTTTCCGAAAGCTGGTTCGAGCCGGGGCTGCAAGCGAAGCTCGACGACGACGAACCGCGCTTCCTGAACTCGGACGTAGAGAACCTTCCCGCGACCGGATTTTACCGGCCTCCGGCGGTTGCCGTCGCGCAAGCCGGCGAAGTGGGCGCCGACGGACTCGCGCGCGTGGTCGTTCGCCTGAACGACAGCGAGTTCCCGCTCGACGAAGTCGCCGAAGTCCGCCTCTACCGCAACGGGAAACTGGTTCCTCCGGTCGGGCGTTCCCCGGACGGTACATGGGAATATGCAATCCGCCTCGCGCCGGGCGAAAACCGCTTCGCCGCGCTCGGGGTGGGCCCCGGCGGGATCGAGGGGCCGCCGGCGTCGCTTGCGATTACGGCCCCCGCCGAGCCGACGCGGCAACCGCGCATGAGGCTCGTCGCGGCCGGCGTAAACGACTATTCGCTGTCGTTGGGGCCGAGGCTGAACCTTCGTTATGCGCGGAACGACGTGGAGACCGTCGCCGCCGAACTGCGCGCCCGCGCCCGCAGTCTGTTCGGCGGCATCGACTCCTTCCTGCTGCTCGATTCGACTGCGCGCGTGTCCGAAATCGAAAGCCGCATATTGCCGCAAACCGCGCCGGAAGACGCGCCGGCGCATCGGGACGTGCTCGTCGTATATCTCGCCGGACACGGCTTCGCCTTGCCGGAGGACGAGGGCCGGGAGTGGTATTTCCTGCCCTACAGCGACGAGGGCGCCGAATCGGACGACAGAAACGATACGGTGCGAAGATACGGCCTTCCCAGCCGCAAACTGATGGACATGCTGACGCGCTCCGACGCCGGCAGGATATTCCTCGTGCTCGACTCCTGCTATTCCGGCGCGGCCGTGGAAGAGGAGGCGCTCGACGACACGGCCCGCAAATCCCTGCGCCGCATGGCGCGCGTGGGCGGCATTCACGTCCTGGCGGCGGCGCAAGCGGACGAAACCGCCATCGAGCTGGGAGCCGAGCGGCACGGCGCGCTGACATATCTCGTGCTCGAAGGCATGGCCGGCGGCGCCGACGAAAACGGCGACGGAGCCGTTTCGGTGAAGGAAATCATCGAGTACGCGGATCGCGGCATGCCCGTTCTTTCGCATCGGCTGTTCGGAGGAGCCTTGGCGCAGAAACCCGTGGGCTACTCGCGCGGCGCCGATTTCGCGCTCGCGGCGCACTGATCGGCGGAACAGGCCGCGCCTGCGCCGAAGGCGCGGGTTGCCCGGGACCGCGGGCGTCAAAAGCGGATGTCGCCGCGCAGCGCGATTCCGGTTTCCGCCGCGGCGGGACGGCGGCGGGCCTCGACGGCGACGACGCGGGCGGCGGCGAAAGCGAGGCGGGCGCCGAGGCGGTATTCGGGCGCGCCGCCCGCGACGCGCAGCGCGCTCCACGGCGTGAGCAGGCCGCCGAGAGCCCGCAGGCCGTAGCCGATTTCCGCGTCGAGCCTGGCGCCGGAGGCGAACGACGGCGCAAGACCGAGCGACAGGCCGCGCCCGCCGGCGCCGGGGGCGAGCCGGACCGAGCCGCCCGCGCTCCATGCGCGGCGCCCGGCGCGGTGCGCCGCCAGCCAGCGTCCGCGCGCCTCCGCCGCAAGGCCGGCGGCGGGGTCCGAATAGCGCAGCGCGGCGGCGAGGTCCGCGCCCGCGCCCGACATCCCGTCGCCGCCGTCATGGAGCGCGCCGGCTTCCAGCGAGGGCGCGAACCAGGCGCCGCCGGGCGCCGGGCGGCGCAAGCTCAGCGCCACGGCGGCGCGAACGCGATGCCGGCGCGCGGTCAGCGCCGGAAGCGCGTCTCCCGCGCCCGCGCTTTCGAGCCGCGAGGTCCACGCCTCGCCCTTGAGGGTCAGCGCCGCCGCGCCGCCCGCATCGCCGGCGGGGCGCGAAAACAGGCGGTTTTCCGCGCCGAACGCCGCCGACCGGAGCTCGAGGTCGCTCGAAAGCCGCCGCCCGTCCGCCGCGCCGCCGATATCGGCCCCGCCGCGTCCGTAGCCCGCGCTCGTCCATAACAGGCTGTCGTCCGACGGTTTCCACCCCGCATAGGGGTGCGCGCTTGTCATGCGCATGTCGTAATCGCCGCCGGCGAAATCGAAGGCGCCGTGCGCGCGCGAGACGGCGAGGCCGGCGAGCGCGTCGGGGCCGAGGCGCGCGTCGGCGCCGAGCAGGCCCGTCGTCACGCCGCCGTTCCAGCGCGGCGCGGCCCCGCCGCCGCCGGAGATGCGGCGGTATGCGCCCGCGCCCCATAGCGCGCCGCCGCCGGAAGCGCCGAACGGCAGCGCAAAGGCGGCGCCGTCGAGGCGCCCCGCGGCGGCCGCGGCGGCGAGCGATCGCAGATCCGCCGCCGGCGCGCCCGCGCCCGCGCCCGCGGCGCCCGAAAACGCGTCTTCGATGCGCCGGCCCACGGCCGCGAAAGTTTCCGCGGGCAGCGCGGCGGCGAGCGCCGGCAGGATGCTCCGGCGCGCGCCGGCGGACCGATTCGCATCGCGCCCCGCGTCCGCCCGGCGCTGCGCGCGGCGCAGGAACACCCCCGGATCCGCGCGCCATTCCTCGTATCCGATACGCAGCGAATCGGTGAGATAGGCGATGCGCTCGTCGAGGCAGGCGCGCAGCGCGGCGTCCTCGACCGCGAGCGCGAACCCGCCGTACTCCACGGCGGCGTCGCGCGCCGTGACGACCAGCGCGCCGCCGGACGCGGCGGCGGCGTCCGCGTTGCCGATCAGCCCGCGCGCCACCGCGTCGGCCGTTCCGTCGCGCAGCGACCCGAGCTGGGCGGTTTCGTCCCTGAAATAGACGACTTGCGGCAAGCCGGCGCCCGCGGGCGGCTCAAGGCGTTGCCGATCCGCCAGGTTCGCCGACGCTCCGGCGGCCGCGATCGTGTAGCGGTCGGTTCCATCGGCCTCCAGAACCTGCCCGCCACCCAAGTGGATCCGCGTTCCCGTGCGCAGGGCGCCGTCCGGATCGACAAGGCCGGCGAGTTGCAACAGCCGTTCTTCCCCGGTCGTGCCCGGCATGACGGCGACGCGCATGGCGCTCGTCAGGTCGCCGTAGGCGGCGATCCGCGCGGCGTCCCCGGCGCGCACCAGCAGCGTATGGACGAAAGCGATGTGGCCGGCGGTAAAGGCCGCGACGGTTCGTCCGGCGGCGTCGCGCGTGCGGTCGGCGCGGATCGTGATGCCGCCGCCGATCAGGTCGTATTCCGGCCCGGCGGCCCGCAGCCAGAGACCGGGCCACGTATCGATGGCGCGGCGGACGAACGACATCCCGCCCATAGCCTCTAGCGCGGAGAGCAGGTCCGCTTCGTAGCCCCGATGGTCGTCGCGCCCGCCCCCTTCCCGCGCGGCGCTGTAGCTGACCGGCTTGAAATCGTCGAAAAAACCGACCGTAAGCGCGCGCCCGTCGACGCAGGCATGAAGCGGCGGCGCCGCGGCCAGCGCGCCCGCCGCGGCCAGCGCCAGCCGCGCGCATATCCGCCGCCGCCCGGGGCGCTTCCGGTTTCGCATCGCGCGTTCCTCCGTTCGGAGTTCGGAAAACCGGCTTGCCCGCGGCGCCGGCCCGGCCGCGCCGGCTTGTCTTGCCGCGCCGTTTCGTGAATCATGGCGCGCATCGGCGGGGAGGCGCGGGCGCGCAAGGCTAATGGATCGTGCGGCGGAAGACACACTTCCCAAACGCTTGGCGGCGCGCGCCGCGGCGCGGCCCGGCCGCGTGTTCCTGCGCGAGAAAGACTACGGCATTTGGCAGTCGTGGACATGGCGCGCCGCCCACGACGAGGCGCGCGCGCTGGCGTGCGGGCTGGCGGCGCGCGGCTTCGCGCGCGGCGACAAGGCGGTCGTCGTCGGCGACAACCGCCCATGCCTCTATTTGGCGATGGCGGCCGTGCAGATGCTCGGCGGCGTGCCGGTGCCGATCTACCAGGATTCGATCGCCGACGAAATGCTCTACATCGTCGATCATGCGGAGGCCCGCTTTGCCGTGGTCGAGGATCAGGAGCAGGTCGACAAGCTACTGCAGATCCGCGACCGCCTGCCGCGCCTCGAGCGCATCCTGTTTCACGACCCGCGCGGCATGAGGCATTACAGCGACCCCGCGCTCGCGGCTTACGACGACGCGTTGCGCGACGGCCGGCGCTTCGCGGAAGCGAACCCCGGGTTTCTCGACGCCGAGATCGCGAAAGGCGCGGGCGGCGACATCGCCATCATGCTCTACACCTCGGGCACCACCGGCAAGCCCAAGGGCGTAATGCTGAGTCACGACAACCTGATACGCACCTCGCTGAACGGCATCCGCCACGACGCGCTCACCGAAAACGAGGAGGTGCTGGCGTATCTGCCGATGGCGTGGGTGGGCGACCACCTGTTTTCGTTCAGTCAGGCCATCGTCGCCGGCTTCACCGTCAATTGCCCCGAGAGCGGCGCCACGGTGCTGTCGGACCTCCGCGAAATCGGGCCGAGCTATTTCTTCGCCCCGCCCCGCATCTGGGAGAGCATCCTCACCACCGTGTCGGTGCGCATCCAGGATTCGGCGCGGATCAAGCGCGTCCTCTACGGCGCCTTCATGAAACTGGCGGAGCGCGTGGGCGCGCGCCTGCTCGACGGCGAGCCCGTGCGCGCGGCGGATCGCCTGCTCTACGCCCTCGGCGGCCTGCTGGTGTACGGCCCGCTGAAGGACAATCTGGGCTTCTCGCGCATTCGCGTCGCCTATACGGCGGGCGAGGCCATCGGGCCGGAGATATTCTCCTTCTACCGCTCGCTCGGCATAAACATCAAGCAGATCTACGGCATGACCGAGGCGACGGCGCTGGTCTGCGGCCAGCGCGACGGCGAGGTCGATCCGGAGGCGGTGGGCGTCGCCATGCCCGAGGTCGAGCTGCGCATCGCCGAAGGCGGCGAGGTGCAGTTCCGCGGCCCCGGCGTGTTCGCGGGCTACTTCCGCGACGACGCCGCGACGCGCCGGACGCTCTCGGACGACGGCTGGATCGCTTCCGGCGACGCGGGCTATTTCGGCGATAATGGGCAGCTGCGCATCATCGACCGCGCCAGGGACGTCGGAAAGCTCGCCGACGGGACCCTGTTCGCGCCCAAGTACATCGAGAACAAGCTCAAGTTCAGCCCCTATATTCTCGAGGCGGTGGCGCATGGCGACGAGCGCGATTTCGTGTGCGCCTTCGTCAACATCGATCTCGAGGCGGTGGGCAACTGGGCCGAGCGCCGCGGCCTCGCCTACACCAGCTACACCGACCTGGCCGGCAAGGACGCGGTGTACGACCTGATCGCGCGCGAGATCGCGTCGGCGAACGCGGGGCTGGCCGCCGACCGCGCGATGGCCGGCGCGCAAATCCGCCGCTTCCTCATCCTGCACAAGCAGCTGGACCCGGACGACAACGAACTCACGCGCACGCGCAAGGTGCGCCGCCGCTTCGTGGGCGAGAAATACGCCGGCCTGGTGGAGGCGCTGTTCGGCGGCGCGGCGGAAACGCGCGTCGAGGCGCGCGTGACGTTCGAGGACGGCCGCGAGGGGACGGTGGAGGCGACGCTGCGCATCCGCGACCTCGAGCCGGCGGCGCCCGTCGCCCTGGCCGGCTGAACGCGGCGGCGGAGCGAGCGCGGTG
Organism: Alphaproteobacteria bacterium; assembly: GCA_965201115.1. Classification (GTDB taxonomy): domain Bacteria; phylum Pseudomonadota; class Alphaproteobacteria; order UBA7887; family UBA7887; genus JANQOH01. The sequence goes on along the minus strand of OZ241745.1, from coordinate 1,364,543 downwards.
AGCGCCGGCAAGCGCCTGGGCGGCGTCCTCCTGCAGGTCGAGGACGTCAGCCTCCGGTTCGGCGCGGTGCAGGCGCTGTCGGGCGTGTCGGTCGCCGTCCGCGAGCGCGAGATACTCGCCATCATCGGCCCCAACGGCGCCGGCAAGACCTCGCTGCTCAACTGCATCAACGGCGTGTACCGCCCGCAATCGGGGCGCATACTGTTCGAAGGCGCGCCGCGCTCCGGCAAGGCCTCGCCGGCGGATATCGCCCGCCAGGGCATCGCGCGCACCTTCCAGAACGTCGCGCTGTTCCGCGGCATGACCACGCTCGACAACATCATGACCGGGCGCCACGCGCGCATATCCGGCGGCCTGTTCGCGCAGGCGCTGCATTGGGGGCGGTATCTGCGGGAAGAACTCGCCCACCGCCGCGAGGTCGAGCGCGTTATCGATTTCCTGGAGATACAGGACATCCGCAAGACGCCGGTGGGGCGGTTGCCCTACGGGCTGCAAAAGCGCGTGGAGCTGGGGCGCGCGCTGGCCGCCGAGCCGCGCCTGCTCCTGCTCGACGAGCCCATGGCCGGCATGAATGTCGAGGAAAAGGAAGACATGTCGCGCTTCGTTCTCGACGTAAACGACGAGTTCGGCACCACCGTCGTGCTGATCGAGCACGACATGGGCGTGGTCATGGACATATCCGACCGCGTGGCGGTGCTCGACTACGGACGCCTGATCGCCGACGGCCCGCCCGGCGCGGTGCGGAGCGACCCGGCCGTCATCGACGCCTATCTCGGCGTCGCCGCCTGAGCGGCGCGCCGGAACCGCGAAAGGACTGCCCCGATGGTCGAGGGTTTCGCCGCCGAGTTCTTCCTGTTTCTCGAAGTGCTGATCGGCGGCCTGATGTCGGGCGTGATGTATGCGCTGGTCGCGCTCGGCTTCGTGTTGATCTTCAAGGCCTCCGGGGTGTTCAACTTCGCCCAGGGCGCGTTCGTGCTGTTCGCCGCGCTCACCTTCGTCAGCCTGCTCGAAATGGCGCTGGCGGGGGAGGCGAGCGGCGGCGCGCTCTATTTCTTTGCCTGCCTGCTCGCCACCCTGGCGGCGATGGCGCTCTACGGCGTCGCGGTGGAGCGCGCGGTGCTGCGGCCGCTCGTCAACCAGCCCCTCATCATCCTGTTCATGGCCACCATCGGCCTCAACTTTTTCACCGAGGGGTTCGCCCAGCTCGTCTGGGGCACCGAGGTGCATGCGCTCGATATCGGCATCCCCGACGAGCCGTGGGCGTGGCTGCTCGAGGCGGCGAACATGTACGTCACCGTCTTCGACATGGCGGCGGCGGGCATCGCCGGGGCGCTCGTGCTCGCGCTCAGCCTGTTTTTCTCGCGCACGCGCACGGGGCGGGCGCTGCGCGCGGTGTCCGACGACCACCAGGCGGCCATGTCGGTCGGCATCCCGTTGCAGCACATATGGGCGGTCACGTGGGGCGTCGCCGGCGCCATCGGCCTGATCGCCGGCGTGCTGTGGGGCGCCAAGCTCGGCGTGCATTTCAGCCTCGCGCTGCTGGCGCTCAAGGCGCTTCCGGTGCTCATCATCGGCGGCTTCGATTCGATAACCGGTGCCATCGTCGGCGGCCTCATCGTCGGCGCCGGCGAGAAACTGGCCGAGTTCTACCTCTCCGACGCCATCGGCGGCGCGCTCGAAAACTGGTTCCCCTACATTCTCGCCACGTTGTTCCTGCTCGCGCGCCCGCAGGGCCTGTTCGGCGAGAAAATCATCGAGCGCGTCTGACGCCCCCGCGCCGCGCGCAACCGGAGTGCCCAACCGTTGATCTACCGTGAAGCCGGCCAGTTCAAGGCGAGCTACCGGGCCGACCAGGCGATCTTCCCCATCCGCCAGGACCGCTGGGCGGTCGCCGGCCTGTGCGCGCTGGCGCTGATCGGCGTACCCGCGCTCGCAGGCGAGTATCTGCTGCAATCGGTGCTGCTGCCGTTCCTGCTCTACGCCATCGCCGCGATGGGGCTGAACATTCTGCTGGGCTATTGCGGGCAGATCTCGCTCGGCACGGCGGCGTTCATGGCGGTGGGCGCGTTCACGGCCTACAAGTTCGGCACCGCGTTTCCGTTCCTGCCGGCGCCCGTGTTGTTTATCCTCGCCGGGCTGGTCGCCGCGCTCGTCGGCCTCGTGTTCGGCCTGCCGTCGCTGCGCATCAAGGGCTTCTACCTGGCCGTCACCACCCTCGGCGCGCATTTCCTGATCGAGTGGATCCTGACGAATTTCGGCTGGTTCAAGAACTATTCCCCGTCGGGCGTGATCTCGGCGCCGCCGGTCACGCTGCTCGGCTACCCCGTCGAGTCGGCGGAATCGAAATACGTTTTCACACTGCTCGTGGCGATCGCGCTGGCCTTCGCCATGAAAAACATGGCCCGCGGCGCCATCGGCCGCGCCTGGATGGCGGTGCGCGACATGGACGTCGCCGCCGAGGTCATCGGCATCGACCCGCTGCGCACCAAACTCACCGCCTTCGCCGTGAGCTCGTTCTATTGCGGCGTCGCCGGCGCGATGTACGTGTTCTTCTACGTCGGCACGGTCGAGCCGCAGGCGTTCACCATCAACCTCGCGTTCTTCGTTCTCTTCATGGTCATCATCGGCGGGCTCGGCTCGGTGCTCGGCTCGTTTCTCGGCGCGGGCTTCATCGTGGTCCTGCCCATCGTCATCAGCAACGCGCTCGGCTACATCGCGCCGAACGCGCCCGGCGGCGTGGCCTCGAATGTCGAGCTCATCGTGTTCGGCTGCCTGATCGTGTTTTTCCTGATCGTCGAGCCGGCCGGGCTGGCGCGGCTGTGGGCGATCGGCAAGGAGAAACTGCGCTCCTGGCCGTTTCCGTATTGACGCGCTATCGTGGCGGCGGGGCGCGCCCGCCCCGCGCCATCGCATTGGGGAGGAACCGCGACATGATGCTTTCCCGCACCGCGGCCGCGCTGGCGGCCGCCATGCTCGCTTCGCTCGCCGACCGGGCGTTCGCCCAGACCGAGGAAGACATGCAGTTCTTTCCGGTCAACGCCTATTGGACCGGCCCCTACGCGGCCGGCGGATCGGCGTTCGGCGGCGGCCTGATCGACTACATGAAACTGCTCAACGCCCGCGACGGCGGCATAAACGGCGTCAGGCTGTTCTGGGAGAAATGCGAAACCCAATACCAGAACGACCGCATCGTCGAATGTTACGAGCGCCTGAAAAACCGCGGCGCCGGCATGGCGCTGTTCCACCCCATGAGCACCGGCGGCACCTATTCCGTGTTCGAACGCGCGGCGGAAGACAAAATCCCCGTGCTCTCCATCGGCTACGGGCGCACCGACGCCTCCGACGGGCGCGTGTTCCCGTATCTGTTCCCGCTGTTGACGAACTACTGGTCGCAGAACACCGCGAAGATACGCTTCATCGGCCAGCAGGTCGGCGGCATGGAAAACCTCGCCGGCCTCAGGATCGCCAATGTCCACCACGACTCGGCCTACGGCAAGGAAACCATACCCGTCCTTGAGCGGCAGGCGGAAATCTACGGTTTCGAGGTGCGCCACTTCCCGGTCGTGCATCCCGGCGTCGATCAGAAATCGGTGTGGCTGCAAGTGGCGCGGCGCTACCGGCCCGACTGGGTCATCCTGCGCGGCTGGGGCGTGATGAACCCCACCGCGCTCAAGGAAGCCGCCCGCGTGCGCTTCCCGCGCGACCGCATGGTCGGCGTGTGGTGGTCCGGCGCCGAGGAAGACACCGTTCCGGCCGGCGACGCGGCCGAAGGGTTCATCGCCGCGGGCTTCCACCCGTCGGGCGCCGATTTCCCGGTCATCCAGGACATAATCGAGCATGTGTACGACCGCGGCGAGGGCGAACTGCCGCGCGACCGGGTCGGCTCGACCTACTACAACCGGGCGATCGTATGGGCCGTCGTTTCGACCGAGGCCATACGCAAGGCGATGGATATGTTCGGCAACCGGCCCGTGTCGGGGGCCGAGGTGCAACAGGCGCTCGAAACGCTGGCGCTCGGGCCCGAGCGCATCGCCGAGCTCGGCGCCGCCGGCCTCGTGCCCCCCTTCGCCGTGTCGTGCGCCGACCATGAAGGCGGCGCCGCCGTCATGTTCCAGCAATGGCGGGGCGGGGAGTGGGTTCCCGTCTCCGACTGGGTAGAAACCGACCGCGGCCTGGTGCGGCCCATGGTCGAGGAATCGGCGGCCCAATACGCGGCGGAAAAAGGCATCGAGCCGCGCGATTGCGCCGCGGGCTAGCGGCCGCCGGCGGAGGCGGGCGCAATGGCCGCGCAAGCGGAGCCGGCGGCGCGGCCCGGGGCCGCCGCCGGCGCCCTGCTGACCGTGCGCAATATCGAGGTCGTGTACGACCGCGTCATACTGGTGCTGAAGGGCGTGTCGCTGGAAGTGCCGCGCGGCGCCATCGTCGCCCTGCTCGGCGCCAACGGCGCCGGCAAGTCCACCACGCTGAAGGCGATCTCCAACCTGCTGCGCGCCGAGCGCGGCGACGTCTCCAAGGGCAGCGTCGAATACGAAGGCGCGCGTATCGACCGCCTGAGCCCGCCCCAGCTCGTCAAGCGCGGCGTCGTGCAGGTGATGGAGGGCCGGCACTGTTTCGAGCATCTGACGGTCGAGGAGAACCTGCTGACCGGCGCCTATACGCGCGCCGACGGGCGCGACGCCGTGCGCCGCGACCTCGAGCGCGTCTATGCCTATTTCCCCGCGCTGAAGCGCCGCGAGGGCAGCCTGGCGGGCTACATTTCCGGCGGCGAGCAGCAGATGACCGCCATCGGGCGCGCCCTGATGGCCCGCCCGCGGCTGATCCTGCTCGACGAGCCGTCGATGGGCCTGGCCCCCCAGCTCGTCGAGGAAATCTTCGGCATCGTCAAGCGCCTCAACGAGGAAGCCGGCGTGAGCTTCCTGCTCGCCGAGCAGAACGCCACCGTCGCGCTGCGTTTCGCCGATTACGGCTACATACTCGAGAACGGCCGCGTCGTGCTCGACGGCGAGGCGGAAACGCTGCGCGAAAACGAAGACGTCAAGGAGTTCTACCTGGGCCTCGGCGAGGCGGGCCGCAAGAGCTACCGCGACGTCAAACACTATCGCCGCCGCAAGCGGTGGCTGGCCTGAGCGCCTGTACCGAAATGCTTGCCCCGCCGAAGGCGGGGCCCGGGACCGCGGGCATCCTGCCCGCACGTTTCCGCGCGGCGCGATGTCGGCAGGGAACCGCGAACGGACAAGATGCCCACCGCCCTGCCGTACCGATAACCGCCGAATTCCGGTACGGACACTGAGCGCCTGCACCGAAATGCTTGCCCCGCCGAAGGCGGGGCCCGGGACCGCGGGCATCCTGCCCGCACGTTTCCGCGCGGCGCGATGTCGGCAGAAAAGCGCGAACGGACAAGACGCCCACCGATCCCTGCCGAATTCCGGCACGGACACTGAGCGCCTGTACCGAAATGCTTACCCCGCCGAAGGCGGGGCCTGGGACCGCGGGCATCCTGCCCGCACGTTTCCGCGCGGCGCGATGTCGGCAGGGAAGCGCAAGTGGACAAGATGCCCACCGATCCCTGCCGTACCCGATAACCGCCGAATTCCGGCACGGACACTGAGCGCGGGCAGGGCCGCCGCGCCGCGGAAAAAACAGCCGCGCCGGCGGCCGCCGCTTGATTGCGCGCCCCCCGCGTGCTATATGCGCGTCGTGAGCGTTCGAGTAGTTGCGTCGCAGCCCGGCCCCGGCCGGTTGCGCCGACTGCGCTACGCGCAAGTGTGCCGCGCAACGCGGAGTTAACGTCGCGCAACGCGACTGGCTAACCGGAGGGACCAGCCATGGCCGAAGACAAGTCGACGAGCAAGCTCGCCGCCGACGTAACGCCCGAACAAATCGAACAGGGCCAACAGATCTACGCCGACATCGTCGCCCGATACTACGGCGACCCCGAGTTCAAGGCGAAGGTGGACGCCAACCCCACCGAAGTGCTCAAGGGCGAGGGGCTCGAAATCCCGGAGGGCACGCGCGTCCAGCTGCTCTTCAACTCCGAGAACCTCGTCCACATCGTGCTGCCGGCGCCGTCGAAATAGCGCGCCCCGCGGCCGGCCGAAGCAAACGCCCGCGGAACCCCGCGGGCGTTTCGCCCGCGCGTCCGCGCCCCGCCCGCAGCGGGGTTACGCCTCTCCCGGCGGGGGCGCGGTGCGTTTGCCGCCGTGGACCGAGGGTTCGGCGCACCATTGGCGGCGCAGATGCGCCAGCGGCTCCAGTATCGCCTCGGGCAATTCGAGCAGCTCGACCAGCACGGCGCGGTCGAGCGCCGCCCGCGCCTCGTCGCGCCAAGCCTCGTTCGCGGGCGCGAACGCCGTCTCGCGAAACGACGCGAAAAGCTCCGCCGCACGGTCGAGCCGCGATTGCGAAAGCGCGCGCGGGTCCAGCGACATCAGCCCCGGCAAGCCGGTAATCGTCATGACCGAGCGCCCCGGCTGCTGGCGCGACCCCGCCCACCAGAACGCGATCAGCCCCAGCGTGCAGTTCGCCCACAGCGCGAGCGCGGGCTCCCACCGCTCGTCCGACGCCCGGAAGTTCGGCCAGGCGCGCCCGCCGAGCGCCGGCTCGGGCGTCAGGCACGCCGCCAGGCTCTGCGAAGCGAGCACGAAATCTTGGGTGTAATGCAGCCGCGTGGCGGTTTTCCACGCCGCCGCCGCGCGCGCTTCGCATCCCGGGTGGGGCTCGCCCCGCGCGTCGGGGCGCACGACCAGGCGCCGCTCGCGCGCGGCTTCATGGCCCCAAAGTATCGGATAGTCGGGGTTGCCCTCGAACGCGGCTACCTTGAACGGCGCGCGAAACGGCGGCTTCGCGTCGTTGCGGTTGCCGACGTCCCGGTCCAGCAGCCCGCGCTCGCCGAGCGCCCCGAGCGGCGCGATGGGTATCCGGCGGCGCCGATCGTCGCGCGGAAGTTTCAGCGTCCCGCCGCGCAGCGCCATCGCCGTCTCCGCCAGCGACAACTCGCGCAGGGCCGCGCATCCCGCCTCGGCCAGCGGCGCCCGAATGTACGTTCCCAAAAGCTGGGCGCCCGCCAGCAGGCGGCCGGCGCGCGAATCGCGCGGCACGCGATTCGCGAGCGCGGCAATCTCCGCGGCCTCCAGGAGGCCGGATGGACGACGCCGCAGATTGACGAACAAAACGTCGCTTGGCGCGCCATCGCAAGCGCGGCGGCGCGTCGCCACGACAAGCGCTTCCGCCATGTTCGTGTCCGCCGAGAACGCGCGGTCGATGCCGCGCGCCGACGCAATGCTCACAACAACGATGTCTTCGTAGCGCCGCTCGAGAAGATCGCGCGTCCCCGCCCACGAGGCGCCGCGTATCGCCGTAAGGGGAAGCACGAACGCGATAACGCCGCCGGGCTTCGCTTTCGCGTGCGCAAGATCCACGAAGTTCGACGCAAGCCCCGCATTGCCGTGACCCGCGGGCGTATCGAGAGCGCGGCGGACCGACGCCAGCCGGTCCGACATTGCCCGCTGCTCGTCTCTTGTCGTGCGAAAGCCCGCGAAGGAAGGTACCGGAACGTTCGCGATCTCGTGGTTCGTCGGCCGCGTGAACGGCGGGTTCATGATGACCAGATCGACGGACCCGTGCGGCAACGCCACGTCGTTTACGTCGGCATCGTCCTCGACGCCCGTCGCTTGCCGCTGCCCGGTCGCGAACAGCGATCGCGTCTGCGCCGCCGCCGTCAGGTCCAGCGAGCCGATGGCGACGCCGCGGTCGCGCTCGCTGCCGCTCCCGACGCCGTACGGCATCGTATAGACCCGCGTGTTCTCGAACATGACGCCCGGATGAACGCTCGACAGTTGCGACGCGCACAAATGCGCCGCCGCCGGCATGATGTCCGCCGCAACGATCGCGCGTTCGAGCATGAGCGCGTGTATCGCCTCGTCGTCGCCCCCGGCCCGGCGGTAGCGGCCCAACACCGCGTGATACGCCGCCGACAACAACGTGCCGGTTCCGCATGAAAGGTCGGCGATCCTGAGATCCGGATACGCCGCCAGGTCGCGCCAGTCGGCGTTCATGCGCCCCACCGCCATCTCCGCCAGCAGCGCCGCGCTTGAAGGCAGCGTGTAAAACGTCGCCAGAAACTTCCGATCCGCAATCAGGTTCTGAAACATCCGGCCGGTCAGATCGTGCCGCGTCGTCACGCCGATATGCGCCAGGCGCTCCGCCGCGCCCGCAAGCGCGCGAAGGACGCGCCGCGCGGCGGACGCGCGCATCGGCGCCACAAGGTCCGACGCGACCTTGAATATCGGCCAGTAATCGATCTCATCCAGAATGCGCCGCCAGCAATCCAGAAGGTCGAGTTGGAATGTCCGGCGCGGCCTCTGTAACGCGCCAGGAGTTTGGACTGGGGCTGTTGGTAATACGGTCGGACGTCGAAATCGTGATTATAGTAAATTAGTGTTGTGCATTCGACGGCCAAACCCGCGACGCCAACGCCAACTACGATATCCCCGACCCCAAAACCGGCGCGACCGTCGCCATGCTCCACCCGGCCGACCCCAACGCCCCCCCCCCCCGCCAGACCATCAATTGCGGCTGCGCAAGCGTGCCCTATTCTCCACAATGGGCACAGCCGCCATCCCCAACCCGGTATTAACCACGACCCACCAAAATCCCCCAAATCCCCCCCCGCCCCCCCCCCCCCCGTCCAAACTCCTGGCGCGCGCAGTCCAAACTCCTGGCGCGCTACAGGGGCACGGCCCCCCGGCCGACCGAAAAACTCCCGCCCGCACCGCTTGCGCGGCGGGAACGATAGCGATACAATACGCTCAACGCCGTGGCGCGGGAGGGCCGGCGATGGATGCGAACCCCATACTCAACGGCCCTTGGGACGAGCCCTCGAGGCACTGGAAGCTCGACGAATACTTCAAGCAAACCGCCGAGATTGCCGGCGGGCGGCGCGCCAGCGGGGCGTATCTTAGCGTGCCGGCGCCTAGCCCGCATTTCTCATACGGGTTTGGGGCATCGGGGCTCTGTGTGCGATATAGTGTTGTTGAGTATGCACATATCGCGGCACGGAGGTGTTCCCCGATGCAGACGGAGTGTAGCACGGCGCTGGGCGGTTTTCAACCGGTCGACGGTCGCGCGGTTGTGGCGGCGTTCGACGGCGGGACGGTGACGTCGGACGCGGGGGCATTGTTGCCTGGCCGGGCGGATGCGGCGGTGGGTCTGGTCGATCGGTTTGCGGCCTGTTTCACCGATGGGCGTGCGCGTCATCTTGTCGAGCACGATGTTCGGACGCTGGTCATGCAGCGCGTGTTCGGGATCGCATTGGGATATGAGGACCTGAACGACCACGATGCGTTGCGTCACGATCCGGTCATGGCCGTGTTGGCGGGGAAGTTGGCGTCGCGTCGTTCGGACTGTGCGCCGCTTGCGGGCAAATCGACGCTGAACCGCCTTGAGTTGGGGGGCGCGGGGCCGTCGCGGTATTGCCGGATCGCGCATGACGGCTCGGCGATTGAGGATTTGTTCCTGACACTGTTTGTGGAGGCGCACAAGCGGCCCCCGGCTCGCTTGGTTATCGATCTCGACGCCACGGACGATCGGCTTCACGGTCGCCAGGAGGGTCGTTTTTTCCACGGCTACTACGGCGGCTATTGCTATCTTCCGCTTTATGCGACTTGCGGTCGTCATCTTTTGGCGGCGCGGTTGCGCCCGGCGAATGAGGATGGGGCGGCCGGGGCCGTGGAGACTGTTGAGCGGATTGTGTCGCGGTTGCGGCGGCATTGGCCCCGCGTGCGGATAATGGTGCGCGCCGATTCGGGGTTCGCCCGCGAGGCGCTGATGGCGTGGTGCGAGGCCAACGGCGTCGATTACCTGTTGGGCTTGGCGCGGAACCCCCGTCTGGCGGCGGAAGTCGAGACCGAACTGGCGGCGGCGCAAGCGCACAGCGCGGGTTCGGGCAAGCCGCAACGCCGCTTCAAGGACTTCATGTGGAGGACGCGCGACAGCTGGAGCTGCGCGCGCCGCGTCGTCGCCAAGGCCGAGTGGACCCACGGCAAGGCCAACCCGCGTTTCGTCGTCACCTCGATTGCGGCCCATCGGGTCCGCGCCCGGCATCTCTACGAGCGGCTTTACTGCCAACGCGGCGAGATGGAGAACCGGATCAAGGAGTGCCAACTCGACTTGTTCGCCGACCGCACGTCGACGCGGGCCATGCGGGCCAACCAGCTGCGCCTGTGGTTCGCGTCCATGGCTTATGTGTTGCTGTGCGCACTGCGCCGCATCGGCCTCGACTACACCGAACTGGCGGTCGCCACATGCGGGAGCCTGCGCCTGAAACTGCTCAAGATCGGCGCTTGGGTCCGCGTCACCGTGCGCCGCGTCAAGATCGCCATGAACGCCGCGCATCCCTTCCAGCGCGAGTTCCGTATCGCCTGCCAACGATTATCCGCCGCCGCGGCGTAACGCGGCCACTCTCGCCCTTCCCCTCAACAACGCAGGAACAGCCCGGAACGCGGCCCACCGCCAAACGGCGGACCGCCCCAACGCGCCCCGAAAATGCCCGCCAGCCCCCCCGACCACGAAAACACGCACGCACGATAACCAACGACGCACAAACCGCACGACAACCACCCGTATGAGAAATGCGGGCTAACCCCCAGTTCGGGTAGCAACGCATACGCGAACATCCCGATTATTATTCCGTATAGCAATGCGGCTCCGGCCAACACCGCTACCAAACGCATCATGATTCTGACACGCAACCAATGTCCCGGTTGTCTTCTCATCGGTCCACTCCGATCCGATTTGCCGCAACGAACGCACACTCGCCGGACGCCGCCCCATTGCGCGCGGCGTCAAGCGCGGGCGGGGCATGCGCCGAGCCCGAAGGGCTGTCACATACAGGCATTCGCTGCCCGCCGCAAACGGTCGTCGATGGCTTGCCCGAGGCCGCGCCCGGGGCTCGGCATGACGGCGATGCGCTCCGATGCCAAGGCCATCTGGCTCGTGCGGCACGGCGAAGAAAGTCGGCGTCGGCTTCGGTCAGGGCGGGGCGCTGGAGAAGAAGATGTCGGCGAGAGCGCCAGCGGCCTCACAAGGGGCGGGGGGCGGTTCATGGGGCATTGCCGGCGTCCCCGGGGGCCCGCGCGCTGAACCGAGCCCGACGACTGCCAACGGCGCCGTCGCGGCACAGCTATCGCGGCTGCGGCGCGAGCGCGTGTATCGCCATTCGCCTTCCGGTCAGCTGGAACACGCCGTCACTTTTCCCGTTTTCCGAGAGCCCAGACTTTCTGGACATCGGCGTTATCCGTCGCCGGCTTCGCGCGCGCCTCCTTTCGCAACGTTCTCCACAGGGAATCGCGATCTTTGACCAGAATCGTCTCGCCCTCGGCGTCGTAGCCCTTCTCGTCGCGCTCAGTGACCTTCCCGGAGGCCAGCGCCAGACAGCCTTGAACGTCGTGGTTGGGCATCCACTCCCGCGCCGCTTGCACATTGACCGCGATCCGAGCGAGAACTTTCCGAAACTTCTTTTTCGGAACTCTCCCCGATTTCGTCTCGACGACCCACAGCCGCTCCGGCGTCCGCACGATATGGTCGACGTCCCCGCACTTCGCGACCTTCATCACATTGTGAGCCACCGCGCACCCCGGCGCCGCAACGGCATAATCGATCGCTTGCCCGATCCTCGTCTCCGCGCGCTCACCCCTCTCCATGTTGCGCACCGACCAGAGACCGATCGCCATCAAGGGCAATCCTGCCGCTCCGAGGATGAACACGAAAACATTTGTGCTACCCCGCATTTCTCATACGGGTTTGGGGCATCGGGGCTCTGTGTGCGATATAGTGTTGTTGAGTATGCACATATCGCGGCACGGAGGTGTTCCCCGATGCAGACGGAGTGTAGCACGGCGCTGGGCGGTTTTCAACCGGTCGACGGTCGCGCGGTTGTGGCGGCGTTCGACGGCGGGACGGTGACGTCGGACGCGGGGGCATTGTTGCCTGGCCGGGCGGATGCGGCGGTGGGTCTGGTCGATCGGTTTGCGGCCTGTTTCACCGATGGGCGTGCGCGTCATCTTGTCGAGCACGATGTTCGGACGCTGGTCATGCAGCGCGTGTTCGGGATCGCATTGGGATATGAGGACCTGAACGACCACGATGCGTTGCGTCACGATCCGGTCATGGCCGTGTTGGCGGGGAAGTTGGCGTCGCGTCGTTCGGACTGTGCGCCGCTTGCGGGCAAATCGACGCTGAACCGCCTTGAGTTGGGGGGCGCGGGGCCGTCGCGGTATTGCCGGATCGCGCATGACGGCTCGGCGATTGAGGATTTGTTCCTGACACTGTTTGTGGAGGCGCACAAGCGGCCCCCGGCTCGCTTGGTTATCGATCTCGACGCCACGGACGATCGGCTTCACGGTCGCCAGGAGGGTCGTTTTTTCCACGGCTACTACGGCGGCTATTGCTATCTTCCGCTTTATGCGACTTGCGGTCGTCATCTTTTGGCGGCGCGGTTGCGCCCGGCGAATGAGGATGGGGCGGCCGGGGCCGTGGAGACTGTTGAGCGGATTGTGTCGCGGTTGCGGCGGCATTGGCCCCGCGTGCGGATAATGGTGCGCGCCGATTCGGGGTTCGCCCGCGAGGCGCTGATGGCGTGGTGCGAGGCCAACGGCGTCGATTACCTGTTGGGCTTGGCGCGGAACCCCCGTCTGGCGGCGGAAGTCGAGACCGAACTGGCGGCGGCGCAAGCGCACAGCGCGGGTTCGGGCAAGCCGCAACGCCGCTTCAAGGACTTCATGTGGAGGACGCGCGACAGCTGGAGCTGCGCGCGCCGCGTCGTCGCCAAGGCCGAGTGGACCCACGGCAAGGCCAACCCGCGTTTCGTCGTCACCTCGATTGCGGCCCATCGGGTCCGCGCCCGGCATCTCTACGAGCGGCTTTACTGCCAACGCGGCGAGATGGAGAACCGGATCAAGGAGTGCCAACTCGACTTGTTCGCCGACCGCACGTCGACGCGGGCCATGCGGGCCAACCAGCTGCGCCTGTGGTTCGCGTCCATGGCTTATGTGTTGCTGTGCGCACTGCGCCGCATCGGCCTCGACTACACCGAACTGGCGGTCGCCACATGCGGGAGCCTGCGCCTGAAACTGCTCAAGATCGGCGCTTGGGTCCGCGTCACTGTGCGCCGCGTCAAGATCGCCATGAACGCCGCGCATCCCTTCCAGCGCGAGTTCCGTATCGCCTGCCAACGATTATCCGCCGCCGCGGCGTAACGCGGCCACTCTCGCCCTTCCCCTCAACAACGCAGGAACAGCCCGGAACGCGGCCCACCGCCAAACGGCGGACCGCCCCAACGCGCCCCGAAAATGCCCGCCAAGCCCCCCGACCACGAAAACACGCACGCACGATAACCAACGACGCACAAACCGCACGACAACCACCCGTATGAGAAATGCGGGCTAGGCGCGGCCCGCGCCCGAAAGGCGACTGCGCCCGCATGGCGCCGCACCCGGGCATCAACGCGATTCGCGGGCATGTGGGCGCGTGGCGGCGCGCGGGATACCCCGGCGCGCGCGAACGCACGCGCCGCCTGCTCGAATGGTGGGCCGGAGACGGCCCGCGCGAGCGCCCGTTCTTCGCCCAGCGCGAAGCGGTCGAGACCGTAATATGGCTCACGGAAAGCGGAACGCCCGAAAGCCTCGCCGCCGCGCAAACCTTGCGCCAGACCAACGCGCGCTGGAACGACGGCATCGAGCGCATCGGCGTCAAGATGGCCACCGGAACCGGCAAGACCCGCGTCATGGCCATGATCCTGCTCTGGCTGGCGCTCGTCCGGCCCGAAGGCGTCCGCGCCGCCGTCATCGCGCCCAACCGCACCGTGAAGGCGCGCCTCGACGAGCTCGACCCCGGCGGCCGAAACGGCGCCGCCGTTTACGAAGGCCTCATGCCGCGCGGCGAACCCGCGCCGGTTGGCAAGCTCGATATCCGTATCCTCAACTACCAGCAGTTCCGGCGCCGAAGCAAACTCGGCATCGCCGGCGAGGACGACAAGCCCGGCGGCGTCGCCAAGAAGCTCATCTGGGGCGCGCAAGGCCCCGCCGAAGAACAGGAGTTCGAAAGCGGCGAAAAAATGCTCGAGCGCCTGCTCGGGCCGCGCAAGGGAGAAATCGTCGTCTTCAACGACGAGGCGCATCATTGCTACGCCCCCTTCGGGACCGCGCGCGGGGCCGCCGACAGGGAAATCAGGCGGGAGGAGGACGAGGCCGGCATGTGGTTCGGCGCGCTGCGGCTCATGCGCGCGCATGGCCGCCTGGGAACGGTCTTCGACCTCACCGCCACGCCCATGTGGCTGCGGCAGCCGGAAGGCGTCGAGCACCCCGAGGCCATGTTCCCGTGGACCGTAAGCGATTACCCCCTCGTGGAGGCGGTCGAGGCCGGCCTCACGAAAATCCCCCGCGTGCCCATCGACGACGACGCCGGCGGCGAGAAGATCGTCGCCTACCGCAACATCTGGCGCGCATTGAGCATGCGCACGCGCGCGAAAAAACACAGGCTGAACAGCGCCGGCCTGCCGGCCGAGATCGAGGAAACGCTGGAAACCATGGCGCGGGACTACGCCGCCGCCGCCCAGGCCGGCGCCGCCGCGCCGCCCGTCATGATCATCGTCGCCAACGACACCGCCAACGCCAACGAACTCTACCGCTACATCGCCGGCGGGCAGGGCGGCGACGGCGCGTGGCGTCCGGGCCGGTTCGACATATTCTCCAACGTCACGCGCGACGGGAAGATCAAGGACAGCCCGCCGACGCTGCTCAAGCATTCCCGCGTGGACGAAGAGGAAAACGCCGAGGTCGGCGAGATGCAAAAGGCGTTCTTCTCCCCGCCCAAGGACGAGCCCACGAAGAAGGAGCGCAACGCCTGGATCGACGAAGTCTTCGCCACCGTCGGCCGGCGCGGCAAGCCCGGCGAGCGCATACGCTGCATCGTCTCGGTGCAAATGCTCAGCGAGGGCTGGGATGTGCGCACCGTCACGCATGTGTACGGCTTCCGCGCCTTCGGCAGCCAGTTGCTCTGCGAACAGGTGGCGGGGCGCGCGCTCAGGCGCACCGGCTTCCCCGTCCTCGGCCCGGGCGACAGGTTCGGCCCGCAATATGCGCGCATCTGCGGCGTTCCGTTCGACTGGATGGTCAACAAGGCGGGACCGGGCGCGCCCGCGCCCCGAACCTTCCGGGTCGAGAGCCTGCCCGGACGCCGGAACCTGCGCATCGCCTTTCCCAACATCGCCGCCTATGCGGTCGAGCCGCCCGCGCCGGCGATCCGCCTCCGGCCCGAGCGCGTGCGCCCGTTCGACGCCGGCGACCCGCAACACCCGAACCGCGTGACATGGGCCGGCCCCATCGGCGCCCGCGATGTGTCGGAAGCGCCGGAACGCCGGCCCAACCGGGTTCTCTACGCCATCGCCGCGCGGGCCGCGCAGCACTTTTGGAGAGCCGAAAAGATCGACCCCGCGCGCCATCGGCGGCAGGTTTTCGCCGCGATGGTCCTGGCGGCGCGCGAATGGGCCGAACACCCCAAGGTGAACCTCGCCCCGGAAGACCTGCGCCTGCTCCATGCGAGCAGCGCCGGCGAGCAGGCCGCGATCGATATCGCCCACGCCTGCGCCGTCGCGAGCGGCGGCCGCACAAAAATCCTGCCCGTTTTCGCCGACGAACGCGACCCGCGCCAACCGCGAAGCCTCGACACGAGCGGCGTCGCGTTCGAAACCGCGCTCCGCAACCGCTACCCCGCCGCCGCCGCGGACGGCCCCGCCGAACGCTCCGAACTCGGCATCGCCGCCTGCCATGCCGCGCCCGAAGCGCAAATCGCCGCGCTGCTCGATTCGCATGCCGATATCGAGGCCTGGGCGCGCAACTACCGCCTCGGCTGGTACATCCCGTGGCTCGACCGCCGCACGGGCCTCTGGCGGTACTACGAACCCGATTTCGTCGCCCGCGCGAAGTGCGCCGCGCGGGCGCATCTGGTCATCGAATACAAGGACGAAACCGGCGCCGCGGCCGGCGGCGGCGCCGCGCGCAAGCAGGACGCCGCCGAACGATGGTGGCTCCCCGCCGTCAACGGCGCCGCCGACCCGGCCTGCGAAGGCCGCTGGGCGTATCTCTACCTGACCGCCGAAAACGACTGGAATTTCGAAATCGCGCGCGCGGCCCGCGACCTGTGCGCGCAAGCGAAGGAGCGCGAATAACCATGGCCAGGCGCACGCAAACCCCGCCGCCCGCGGAAGCGTATGTCCACCCGGACGCGACGCGCCGCAACCCGCCCACCGAACAGACCAAATACTACATGGACGACGCCGACATGCGCGCCGAACCCTACCGCCCGCCCGTGCGCACGCGGCAAGGGCCGGTGCTGGCGTGGGACCGCGCGGAAGGCCTCGAATCGGTCGAGGCCCTCGCCGGGCCGCTGTACATCCAGGAGAAAATCTCCCCCGGCGCCTTCGCCGAATCCCTGCGCAAGAGCGCGCCCGGCGGCCTGTTCGGCCCCGCCGAATTCAACGGCCTGCCCGAAAACGCCGCGTTCGAATGGTACGAACACGAAGGCAACTGGTCGAACCGCCTCATCCGTGGCCCGAGCCTTGAGGCCATGGCCTCGCTCATCGTCAAGGAAGGCATGGCCGGCAAGGTACAGATGGTCTATTTCGACCCGCCCTACGGCATCAGGTTCAAGGCGACCATGCAGACCCTCACGAGCTCGCGCCAGGTAGGCGAGACGGCGAAAGACATTCCCCCGGATCCGCAAACGGTGACGGCGTTTCGCGATACATACCGCAACGGCATCGATTCCTACCTCGACCTGATCTGGCGCACGGCGGCGATGGCGCGCGAGCTGCTGTGCGAAAGCGGCAGCTTCTTCCTGCAAATGGGGCCGGACAACGTACATCGCCTCGCTCTCGTTCTGGATGAAGTATTCGGCGCCGAAAACCGGGTGGAAACCATCCCGTTTCGGAAAAGCGGCGGAACATCGGCGAATACCCTCGCCAACGCGGTGGACTATCTGCTTTGGTATGCCAAGGACAGGAGCCGGTTGAAATATCGTCCACTCTACGAGCCGCTGAATCGCAAGGAAACGATCGCACATATGAATTGGGATGTAATGGTCGAACTGGATGAGGGAGTATGTCGAGCGCTTACGACAGAGGAACGTGAATATCCGGACAGGCATCTGCCGGAGGGAGCCAGATTGTTCAGAAGAATGCCCTTGGCCTCGCCCGGTGTAAGCGAAACGAGATCTCACGATTATAAGTGGAACGGAATTGTATTCCCATGTCCTCCCGGATCGCAATGGCGAGTCGATCGGGCAGGACTCGACCGGCTTGCCGAAAGCATGAGACTAATTGCTACAGGCGAGGGAGGATTGCTCGGTTGGAAGAGGTATGAAAACGAGGTCCCGGGAAGACGCATAACCAACCTGTGGAGCGACACGGCGCCGGCGAACGATCTGCATTATATCGTGGAGACGTCGGAGACGGTGATCGAACGCTGCCTGTTGATGGCGACGGACCCCGGCGATCTGGTGCTCGACCCCACATGCGGGTCCGGAACGACGGCTTGTGTCGCCGAGAAATGGGGCCGCCGCTGGATAACGACCGACACGTCGGCCGTGGCCATCGCCCTCGCGCGGCAGCGCCTCGCCTGCGCCGTGTTCGACTACCACCTGCTCAAGGACAGCCCCGAAGGCGCCGAAGCCGACTGGCGGCTCGAAAAGCCGGCGAAACCCGGCGCGCCCAGGCCGCAAGAGCCCGACGGCGGCTACCGCAACAGCCCCGCGCGCGGCTTCGTCTATGAGCGCGTCCCGACCGTAAGCGCCGCAATCCTCGGCAAGGGGCTCGACGCGCCCCCGACAATGCTCGTCAACCGCCCCCTTGCGCGCAAGGGCGTCAGGCGCGTGAGCTCCGCCTTCACCGTCGAAAGCCACTCGCCCTTCCGCGTCGTCGCCCCCGAAGACGCCCTTGCGCCCGAAACCCCGCACGCCGGCGGCGCGCAAACCGTCGCCGCGGCCCTCGAGAAGGCCGGCGTCGAAACCGGAAACGGCGGCAGGCTGCGCCTCGAGGAGCTCACGCCGTGGGCCGACGACGCCGGCGGTTGGGTAACGCACACCGCCCGAAGCGAGCGCGGCCGGGTGGCCGTGCGCATCGGCCGCGACGACGAAACCGTCTCCGGCGCGGTCATCGACAGCGTGACCGCCGAGGCCGCGCGCATTCCGGGCGTCCGCATCGCGCTCATCGTCGGCTTCGCCTTCGACGCCGACACCCGGCAGGAACGGCGCGGCAAGCTCACCGTGCTGAAAGCCCAGGCCAACCAGGACCTGCGCATCCGCGATCTGGGCGACGGCGCCGAAGACAACGCCTTCCGCCTCGTCGGCGAACCCGACATCGCCGTCATCGAATCGCCCACCGCTCCGGACGAAATATCGGTCGAGGTCCGCGGCTTCGACACCTACGACCCCGCCACCGCCCAGCTCCGCGGCAGCGACGCCGCCCGCGACATCGCCTGCTGGATGATCGACACCGACCACGACCTCCGCGCCTTCTACGCCCGCCGCATCCACTTCCCCGCCGCCCACAACGACCGCCAAATCAGGCGCTTCCGCAGCCTCCTCGGCCGCCGCATAGACCCCGCCCTGTGGTCCGCCATGCTCACCTGCCGCTCCGCCCCCTTCCCCAAACCCACCCAAGGCCGCATAGCTGTCCGCATCGTCACAACGACAGGGCTGGAAATGACGAAGGTGATCGAGATGGGGCGATAATGTGTTGGCGTATGCCGGCATGCACGATATTGGCGTGCAACCTGCTCGCTTCCCGCGCGCGAGCCCCCAGCGATCCGCATCAAGGCGGCGGGCCGCATGCGTAGCGATCGCGACCGGCCGCATGATCGTCGGAGTTGCCTGTTCACGCTTGAAACCGCACGCCTTGGCGCGACGCTCGCTGGTAGCGCCTCCGCTCGCGCCCACTGTGTTGCGCCGCCGGACCGAACACCCGTACTGGCAACGAGCGCTGCGAATCGGGTATACTCAGCCAACGCGACACTTCTTGCGTCGGCAAAGCCCGACAAGGGTTGCGCGCCGTTTACCGCCGATATAGCATCGACGCGCATGAAGCTGCCGGAGACAGCGTCGATACACGTAACGACATGGGTCGACCGTATAGATGGCGAGCCGCGACTACCGAGTGCGAACAGACCAAGCGCAATTGTCGCCTCGCGGTCAGCGCCGACAGCCGGCGCCCGCCAACGCGCCGCGCGGGGCCGCGCCGCCGCTGAGTTGTCGGGGGGCACGCCTGCTCGACCGAGCCGCAGTCCGAAAGCGCGGCCACGGCGCAGTATACGACGGTACCGGACGTGTCGTCCGCTCTCGCGCAGTATCGGCGCTGTGCTCCCACACCGTGTTACAACAACCCGTCCATTGCGAAACTCAGCGAGCAATGCAGGAAAGGATAATTAACCATGTCTGCATATACCCACATACAGATACCCAAACCGCAAGATCCGCAAACATTCGAGCGCGGGATGGCAGTGCTGTGGAGATGCATTCTTAAGGATCCCAACGTACAACTATACGGCCGATCGGGCCAATCGCAGAACGGCGTCGACCTGATCGGCTGCCGCAATCGCGACCCTGAGTGCTTGGTAGGCGTGCAGTGCAAACTACGCACCGAACGGCGACTGCTGTCCGAATCCGAAATACGTCGAGAAGTGGAAAACGCTCTCGCCTTCAGACCGCCCCTCAGCGAATACCATATCGTAACGACCGCGCCAACCGACACACGATTGCAAGCATTGGCGAAACAGCTGCAGTGCGAGGTTATGACAAAACACGAACGTAATATTGCAATTGTCATTTGGGGCTGGAACAGCTTGCAAGACGAAATTTGCCGCTATCGCGAAGCAGTCAACGCATTCACTCCGTTTCACGCAACCTACGGGAACAATCTGAACGAAACTCCACTAACGATACAGGGCCACGCCGAACAAGTCGGTACGACTCGACCCCTTCCGGACCTCGCAAGCAACAACGATGTCGCCGCCACAAAATTTGCCGTGGCTACGGCCGATATAGCACACCAAATCCGCGACATTCACGATGAACAGATCACATCGCATGCGGAATTGCTCGACACTATGCCTAACCTTGCGATGAAACGACTCATCGAACTCAAGAATAAATTGGGCGAAGATATCGATGATCGCCTTCGGTTCAGAATAGAAAGCAATATCGCTGCCTGCAAGCTGAAGCTGGGAGACAGCGAAACGGCGGCCCGCAGCTTTATCGAGGCATACGATCTCGATCCGCTAAATCCAAAAGCAGTGTTCAACAAAGCTTATGGATTTTTCCTGCAGGGAAATATGCGTAAAGTTATACAGTGGGCCGAACGTCATATTTCCAGCCATCCCGATTCGGCGCCACTCGCGTCCATATATATCGAAGCCGCGATAAGCGATGAGACAATAGCCGACCCGCTTACCCATATACCTCCT
Organism: Alphaproteobacteria bacterium; assembly: GCA_965201115.1. Classification (GTDB taxonomy): domain Bacteria; phylum Pseudomonadota; class Alphaproteobacteria; order UBA7887; family UBA7887; genus JANQOH01. The sequence goes on along the minus strand of OZ241745.1, from coordinate 1,344,033 downwards.
TCGTTACGCACCCATTCATCTGTCATGAAAGCCAATACTCGATGGCAGAGAGAACGGGGATCGCCCAGCGTTTGGCGGGATCTCGCCGCGAACGCGTACGACGAACACCCCGATGACGACGGTATCCAGGAGTTATATGCCAACGCATTGCTCGATGAAGCGATTCAGGAATCGAACGGCGCGGCGGTTGCGTTCAGACGCCGTACAGACTACGAAAATGTCGTAAAAGCGAGAGATATCTACGACGATATGTGGTCGCGCGCCGTGACATCCCGACAGTATATGGATAAAGAGCCGCCGTCTTTTCTCCTCAATTTCCTGGTCGCTCTTGTAATATCCAGGGAATTCGACAGAGTTATAGAACTGGGGGAAACAGCGCTCCGATATTTCCCTCACAACACCCAAATTCGCAGACACATGGCCATCGCCTGGATCGAAAATGGAAACCCTGATCGCGCGAACGATATCCTGTCGCAAATGCCTTGCACTTCCGACACTGTCGATGTCCGTCTGCATCTTGCGATTGCAGAAAACAGATGGGATCGAGCTGCGGGCATTATCGACAATCATCGGGAAAAATTTCCCGCTCGCGCAGCGCAATTGTTGGATGCTGTTCTCGCGAGAGCAAAAATAGAGATTGCCGACAAAGGGGATGTCAGCAGCCTGCTGAACGCGTATCGGCAAACGTTTTCCGAGAACGTTCGTGGAGCGGTAATGCTCGCGGAGTACGCTCGTCAGCGCGGCTTTGACGACATCTCCAAATCATATTACGATCTCGCACGGGCCGCGTTGACGATGGGGAACGATCATTTGGATGCACGACTACATCTCGCAAACGAGGCGCTGGCTCGCGGTGACGCTCGCATAGCCGCGGATATTCTAAAGGATCGATTCGCGATTTGCCGGGATGACCCCGAAGTACGGCTTCTTGCAACCGCACTGGCGGCGGATTTTCCGGCACGGGAGAGAGCGGCGAAGTTCTTCGAGCAGCTGGATGAGAATATTCGACGGTTATCGTTCTACCGAGGGCTGGAAGGTGTGCTGCGTTTCAATATGGGAGCGCTGGATATTGCGGCGCGTTGTTTCGAGGAAGCTTACGAAACAATACCGAGATTGGAGTACTTGCTGCCCCTGATAAAAGTTCGCTGGCGTTTGGGCGATAAGGCGTCTATTCACAACCTTCTCGAGAATGTCGACCTGGATGCGGCTTTCGAATCGCCGATACGGCGGATGCAATTTGCTCATGTACTAAAAGAGTTTCTCCGACCCCAGCAAGCTGTCGAGGTAGCTTACGATGCAGTCGTAGACGGTATCGACTCGTCTGACGTAGTAAACCGGTTCCTGGTCTTGGTGCTGCAGATCGTAGTGCTTGGCAAGAGCGAAGTAGATCTCGATGTGGCGGTTGGCGATGGTGTTTGGGTGCGTTTGGAGAGTAACGACGGCCGGATCCAAGAGATGATGGTGGGCGAGGACAAGGACAGGGCATGGGGCCAGAGAATCGATATTAATAATCCGTTCGTCTCTGCGTTTGTTGGATATCGGAAGGGAGACAGTTTCGAATACCCTGATCGTGTTGGGGGGAAGCCTCGGAAATGGACGGTAGCTGCGACCGCTCCGCGATGGCTAAGGGCGTTTCGCCACATTTCCGAAGAAATTGAGGAGCGATTTCCGGACCATGCTGGGTTTGCCATTCTCCGCGAGGTGGATAAGGATCCCGAACCGATATTCAAGGCGATTCGAGAAAGGGCCGATGAGGGGCGCGAACGCGCGGACTTGTATTTGCGTCACGGTATTCCTATTGCATTCGCAGCCGGGCAGGGATTTGGATCTCGCATCGAATTTGCTGAGTATATTGCTTCTATGCGGATGGACGTACGGGTGTGTATTGGGACCGCGAAAGAGAGAGACGCAGTCGTTGCGTTGGTTGAGCGGTATGGCAGTGGAGGGGCCGTTGTGGATGGGCTGACAGCGTGGATCGCAGCGGAGCTTTTGCCCGAGGGCAGGATGTTCCATGTTATGCGCGAGATCGTCGGACCGGTTTCAATTCCGACGACGGAGGTGGAGCATTTGAGATCGCTCCTCGACTCTTGGTGTATGCGGCGCGGTCAGGATATGGAAACGTTGAGTTACGAGGAAGGGCAGTATGTTTATCGCAAAACGGGATCGGATGAAGTAGACAATCGGATTAGATCGATTCGATACAGACTGTCGATGGTGGAGGAAGGATGCGATAGCGAACCTTTGGTAATTCCGGATAATCTGCCGGAAGCGGGCGAGCAGCTTCGAGGATTGCCGCAATGGGAGGCTGTGGTCCCCGCAGTACTGGCCGGCGACAAACGGTTGCTTATATGCGAGGATATGGCAATGAGGCATTTGGCTGAGCGAGACTTTGGAACGAGGGGAATTTGGCTTCAATCCTTGCTATTTGTTGCGCACAGACGGCAACTGGTCAGCTTGGACGAATACGCCGACGCTGTTCTGAAGTTAGCAACGCGTCGATTCGTGCATATTTGGGTGGATCAGGATGTACTGCTGTCGATATATAGAAGAGATATATGGCCGGGGCTGGAGCGTTTGAGCGTTATTTGTAGGTATCTCGGGACCGAGGATGCGGAAGCGAAGTCGCATATCGATGTAGCTGCGGGATTTTTATGGAATATCTGGACGGATATCCGATACGCCGGAATTAAGAGGGAGAAGGCTACAAGCATAGTCTTGCGGGCGCTGCTTTTGCGACGCAAGGGCAGGGAGTTTCGTAGATGGTTGGAAATACTGATACCACAGTTGCCACGCGCCGCGAGACGTTACTATAACGAGTGGGTCAAAGGACATTTTTTGCAGAGCAGCGTAGGAGAAGGAGCAGACCCATCAAAAAAGGGATCGGTCTCGGGAGCGGCAGGCGAGACAGGGAAGGAAGAGTGCGAAGAAGTAGCCGTTTGACGCGATGGAATAGTTGGAGGTGCGCCAGTAAGGCTATACCGAGGGTTATCGATGTCGACTCGTGGCAACCGCGCCAAAATAGCCGTGACCGACATGAGATGGCGGGCGCCGAATGGTGAGCATCTATGGCCCGCGGGGTATACCGAGGGTTGCCGAGGTTGACTCGTTTCCCGCGAGCGTCGGCGTCTCGTCGGCATGCACGTGGAGCGCTGCCGTTCGATTCCGACTGAGGTCAAGAAGGCTGGCCACGCCGACATGCCCGTGGAGCGGCCGAGAGGACGATGCCGGCGGGGCGCCCGCACTCCCGCGCTCCCGGGCGGCTTGCGCCGGAGCGAGGGCTGGCCCAAGATTGCCGCGGGATTTTCGCCGAGAGCTCCGCATGATCAACGACCGTCTGGCGGCGCTGGCCGACTATCCGTTCCGGCGCCTGGCCGAGCTGCTTGCGGACGTGGCCCCGCCGCGCGGGGTCGAGCTGATTGTCATGTCGATCGGCGAACCCAAGCATCCCGTTCCCGCGCTTGTGCGGGAGGCGCTGGCGGCGGAGGCGGCAGGGTGGGGGCGGTATCCGCCGACGCCGGGTACGCCCGACTTGCGCGCCGCGTGCGCCGAATGGCTTGCGCGGCGCTATGGCCTGCCGGCCGGCGCGATCGACCCGGACGCGCATATCCTGCCGTGCAACGGCACGCGCGAGGCGCTGTTCGCGGTCGCGCTTCTCGCCGTTCCCGAATCCGCGGGCGGCGAGCGCCCCGTGGCGCTGATGCCCAACCCGTTCTACCAGGTCTATGCCGGCGCGGCGGTCATGGCCGGGGCGGAGCCGGTGTTCGTATCCGCCGCGGCGGAAACCGGGTTCCTGCCGGATTTCGCGAGCCTGCCGGAGCGCGTGCTGCGGCGCGCGGCGCTGGCCTATCTGTGTACGCCGTCGAACCCGCAAGGCACGGTGGCCGGCCTCGCCTATCTGAAGGACTTGGCGGCGCTCGCGCGGCGCCACGATTTCACGCTCGCGATCGACGCGTGCTATTCCGACGTCTATTGCGGCGCGCCGCCGCCGGGGATTTTCGAGGCCTGCCGCGAAGACGGGAATTTCGACCGGATACTCGCGTTCCATTCGCTGTCGAAGCGGTCGAACGTCCCCGGCCTGCGGTCCGGTTTCGTGGCCGGCGACCCCGCGCTGATCGCTGAGTTCGCGCGTCTGCGCGCCTATACCGGCGGCGCGACCCCGCTTCCCGTCCAGGCGGCGGCGGCGGCGCTGTGGCGCGACGAAACCCATGTGGAGGAAAGCCGCGCGCTCTACCGCCGCAAGTTCGATACGGCCGCGCGCCTTCTCGACGGGCGCCACGGCTTCTACCGCCCCGCCGGCGGGTTCTATCTGTGGCTCGATGTGGGCGACGGCGAAGCGGCGGCGCGGCGGCTGTGGGCGCGGGCGGGCGTCAGGGTAATGCCCGGGGCCTATCTGAGCCGGCCCGCCGCGGGCCGCGGGCCGGGATCGCCCTATATACGAATCGCATTGGTACACGACGCGGCGACCGCCGGGGCGGCGCTTGCGCGTATTGCCGACGTCCTGCGGGGAGACGGCGCATGACCGTGCGATCGGGGAGTTTGTCCAGGGTTCCGCTGCTGCCCGCGGGGGTGGGGGATCGGCTGCGGCGCGCCGCCGTCGAGGCGGCGGGGGTCGCGACCTGCGTTCTTGCGCTGCTGTGGCTGGCGGCGCTGGCGTCGTACAATTCGGCGGATCCGTCGTGGAACACGGCCGGCGGCGGCGCGGCGGCGAACTGGCTCGGCGCCGCCGGCGCATGGGCCGCCGACATGGGCTTGCAGACCTTCGGTCTCGCCGCCGCGCTCGTTTCCGCCGTCGCGCTGGCGTGGGGCTGGCGGCTGTGGCGCGATCGGCGGCTGGCGCGGCCGTGGCTCCGCGCCGGCGCGGCGCTCGCCGCCATGACGGGGTTGGCGGCGGCGCTGGCGCTTGCGATGCCGGACGCGCGCTGGCCCGCTCACGCGGGCCTGGGCGGCGCGGCCGGGGGCCTGCTCTCGGCCGCGCTGGCTTCCGGCCTTGGCGCGTGGCGCTGGGCCGCGGCGCTGGCGGCCGCGGCGCTCGCCCTGGCGGCCGGCGTTTACGCGACCGCGCTCGCCCGCGGCGAGTGGGGGCGCATCGGCGCGGCGGCCGCTTTCGCCGCGGCGCCCGCGCTGTGGGCCGCGCGCCGCCTGCGCCGCCCCGCCGCGCGCGAAGCGGCAAGCGAAGAGGAGACGTCGGAGACGGGCGCCGCGCCATGCCGCCCGGAAGCCGCCGCGGCCGCGCCGCACCGCGCGGAGCCCGTGTTGCAGGCCGAGCCCGCGCCGCGCGAAGACGAGCCGGCGCGCGCGGCGAGCGATGGGGGCGAGGCCGCCGGCGCGCCCGAACGGAACGCTCCCGCGGAGGATACGCCCGCCGCCGCGGCGCCCGGCGGGCGCTATACGCCGCCGCCGCTCGCCCTGCTGTCCGACGGCGCGCGGAGCGAGGTCGATACGCCCGGCGAGGAGGCGCTGGCCGAAAACGCGCGCGCGCTGGAGGCGGTGCTCAAGGATTTCGGCGTGCGCGGCGAGATCGCGCGCGTGAGCCACGGCCCGGTGGTGACGCGCTACGAGCTGGAGCCGGCGCCCGGCACGCGCGCCGCGCGCGTTGTCGCGCTCGCCGACGACATCGCGCGGTCGATGAGCGCGGTGTCGGCGCGCGTCGCGGTCATCCCCGGACGCAACGCCATCGGCATCGAGCTCCCGAACGAACGCCGCGAGATCGTCTATCTCGGCGGCCTGCTCGGCACGGACGAATACCGCGACCCGAAGCGGACGCTGCCCATCGTTTTGGGCAAGGACATTTCCGGCGCGCCGACGGTCGCCGACCTGGCGCGCATGCCGCATCTGCTCATCGCGGGCACCACGGGGTCGGGCAAGTCGGTGGCGGTAAACGCCATGATCCTGTCGCTGCTCTACCGGCTCGGGCCCGAGGAATGCCGGATGATCATGATCGACCCGAAGATGCTGGAACTCTCGGTGTACGGCGATATTCCGCACCTGCTGCATCCGGTGGTCACCGACCCCGGCAAGGCCGTTTCGGCGCTGAAATGGGCGGTCAAGGAGATGAACGAGCGCTACCGCCTGATGTCGCACCTGAACGTGCGCAATATCGCGGGCTACAACAAGCGCATACGCGACGCGGCGGCGCGCGGCGAAACGCTCGAACGCACGGTGCAGACCGGCTTCGACAGCGAAACCGGCCGGCCGAACTACGAATCGCAGCCTCTCGACATGACCCCGCTGCCCTATATCGTCGTCGTGGTCGATGAGGTGGCCGATCTGATGCTGGTGGCCGGCAAGGACATCGAGGTGGCGATCCAGAGCCTGGCGCAAAAGGCGCGCGCCGCCGGCATCCACCTGATCGTCGCCACGCAGCGGCCGTCGGTCGATGTCATCACGGGCACCATCAAGGCCAACCTGCCGACGCGGATCAGCTTCCAGGTGACGTCGAAGATCGACAGCCGAACCATATTGGGCGAGCAGGGCGCGGAACAACTGCTCGGCATGGGCGACATGCTCTACATGGCCGGCGGCGGGCGGCTGACCCGCGTCCACGGCCCGTTCGTCGCCGACGAGGAAGTGGAGGCGGCGGCCGATTTCGCGCGCTCCCAAGGCGAGCCCCACTATCTCGATTCGATCACCGAGGAGTCCGCCGACGACTCGCCCGCCGGCCCGCAAGGCGGCGATTCCGGCGACGACCTTTTCGACCGCGCGGTCGCGCTGGTCGCGCGCGAACGCAAGGCCTCCACCAGTTTCGTCCAGCGGCATCTCTCCATCGGCTACAACCGCGCCGCCAAAATCGTCGAACGCATGGAAGCCGAGGGGATGGTCGGCAAGGCCAACCACGTCGGCAAGCGCGAGGTCCTGCTGCCCGACCCCGGCGGCGAGATATAGCGCCCGCGCCGGCGGTCCCGGGACGCGCCCTACAGCAGCCCCCGCTCGCGGATGGCGCGGGCCACGAGCGCCGCGTCGTCGAACGGCGCGGCGCGCCAGCGCGGGTCGTGCGCCCCGTCGAGCGGGCGCGCCGCGCCGCGTTCGTACAGCGCGGCGTGCAGGCGCGCGTGCTTCGCCGACGTGCGGGCGGGCGGCGCGTGGATATATACCGGCCGGCCGGCCGCGCATGCTTCGGTACACATGGCGGCGGAATCGCCGGTCGCGACGACGATGTCGGCCAGCGCGAGATAGCCGAAATAGGGATTGGCGCCGCCGCCGCCCCAGAAATGGGCGTGGCCCGGCGCGAGCGCGGCCGCGAGCCGCTCCGCCGCCGCGCGCCCGGTGCGCCGCGACGTCGTCATCGCCACGCCGCCGCCGACCGCCGCCGCAAGCGCGGCCGTCCGCGCGGCCAGGGCGTCGGCCTCCGCCGCGCCGAAGGGGAGCCGCCGCGTCGCGCCGCCGACGAGAAGAGCGATGAGCGGGCGCGGGACGCGCGCGAGCGCCGCGCGCCATTCGTCCGCCGCGGCGGCCAGGCGCGCGGGCGTCGCGCGGTGCGGCGCGCCGAGAGTGGGCGCCGTATTGGGCCGCGCCGGCCGAAGGTCGTGCGCGGGAACGGCGACCAGATCGAATTCGCGGGCGCCGGCGCCGGGCCACATGCACTGCGCAAGGCGCGTCCGCCCGCCGCTTCGGCGCCGGATCGCGCGCGCGGCGGGCGCCGTGCGCCGCCCCGCCGCGATAACCAAGTCCGGCCAAGGCGGAGCGGGCCGCGCCTCGGGGGCTATGTGCCGGTCGGTCTCGCCGAGCAGGCGATTCGGCAAGCGCGCAAGGCCGTTGTAGCGCAGGGCGCGAACCTCGAACGGCGCGCCGAGCGCCTCGGCGACGGCGAGCGCCTGGTTCGCGTGGCCCGCGCGGTCGTCAGCGAGAACCCAGACCCGCGCGCCGCCGCTCACCGGAACTCGACGGAAACGATCTCGTATCCCCGCACGCCGCGCGGCGTCCGAACGGTCACGCTGTCGCCGACCGAGCGGTTGATCATCGCCCGCGCGAGGGGCGCGGCGATCGACAGCAGGCCCTTGCCGATATCGGCTTCGTCCACGCCGACAAGCTGGTACGTGGCTTCTTCGTCGGTTTCGTCGTCGGCCACGGTGACGGTCGCGCCGAACCTGACGGTGGAGCCCGAGAGTTTCGACACGTCGATCACCTGGGCGCGCGCGATCTTGTCTTCCAGCTCGCGCATGCGGCCCTCGATAAAGCCCTGGCGCTCGCGCGCCGTGTGGTATTCGGCGTTTTCCGACAGGTCGCCGTGCTCGCGCGCCTCGGCGATCGCCTTGACGATCGCGGGGCGGTCTTCCGACCGGAGCTTCTTCAATTCCGCTTCGAGCCGCCTGTAGCCGTCGGCGGTCATGGGTACCCGCTGCATGTCCAAGCCCTTTCGTCCGGGCCGCCAAGGGGAACGAACGGCAAAGATAATGCCCCGCCCGCGCGCGTTCAAGGCGCGAACCCGATTGCGCGCTTCCCGGCGGGCGGCGAAGCGGGTAGGTTCGGCGCGCCGCAACCGAGGGAGGGCGCGCGATGCCGGGGCTGCAATCGGAGTTTCTGTTCGAGATCGAGTTGACCGTCGACGCGCCGCACGATGTCGGCGAGACGCCGCGGGGCGCGCGGCGCATCGTGGCGGTAACGGGCGGCCGGTTCGAGGGGCCGCAACTCAGGGGAACGGTCGAGCCCGCGCCCGGCGGCGACTGGCTGCTGACGCGCGCCGACGGCGTCACCGAGCTCGACGTGCGCGTTACCCTGCGCACCGACGACGGCGCGGCGATCTACATGACCTATCGCGGCGTTCGCGACGCCGCGCCGGAAATCGCCGCGCGCCTGGCGGCGGGCGAGGTCGTCGATCCGTCGAGCTACTACTTCCGCACCGCGGCAGTCTTCGAGACCGCGTCGGAGAAATATGCGTGGCTCAACCGCATTCTCGCCATAGGCGTCGGCGACCGCCGCCCCACCGGGCCGATGTACCGGGTGTACCGGATTCTGTAGCCCGCCTTCGGCGCGCGGCGCGATGCTGCTGTGCGGGCGTCGTCAGGACGATATCGTAGTCGATCGAGGCCCGATCGGCCTCGTCGTATTCGGCGGGCGGGGCTACATCCGGCGCCTGCAATTTGCGAATGGCCCTGTCGAATACCGCCACGCGGGCGTCGCCTGTCAAACGCGACGCATACAGGAACCCGTCGGCCTCCGGAACCATGGCGTACGGAGCGGCGGATAACGCTCGGCCGGCGGGCGACGGTCGTGAACCGCAGCCGTGGGGGCACCAACGCGGGTGGGGCCATCGCCCCGGAGATCCACTATCCCGCATTTCTCATACGGGTGGTCGCCGTGCGGTTTGTGCGTCGTTGGTTGGCCTGCAGGTCAACGCGCCGCCGGGGCGCCACGCCATCGGTCTGCGGATCGGGGCCGGTCTCGACGAGCTCAGCCAGCTCCGCCAACTGCGCCACGCTCAACCGCCGACGCGCCCCCGGAGCCTTGCGGTTCGCAAGGCCGTCCGGACCCTCGGCGTTGAAGCGACGCACCCAGTCCCGAAGCGCCCAACGGTCGCACAATCGGTCGGCGGTGTACAGTTCGGTTTATCGTCGGACGGCCTCGCGGATCGGCGGCGTCGAGCGGGGCTGCGCCTGCAAGCGTTGCGCCCGCTTCAGTCCGTCGCGGATTGCGAGAACTTCGGCCAAGGTCCTGACAACTTGAGGCGCGGCGCTTCGAGGGCCTTGTCGCTCGAAAGCGGCAAGAACTTCTTCCGCCCGTTGGTATCGTCCGTGTTCGCCGCAAGCACGGATGAACTCGCGGGCGAGAACAGGAGATGCGGGGTCCGCCTCCCACGCCGATTCGATGCGCCGGAAAGCGTCCGCGGTTTCACCGAGAGCGCGCAAGCGGGCGGCGTCGAGAGAAGCGGCAACCGCTTCGTGTTTGGCATGCGCCGGCAGCGTTACCTGGAAATACGTGCGCTGTTCATCGAAGCGGAAGCGCGGGTCCGGGGAGCCGTTGGCCTCCATCGCATTGAATATCTTCAGAAGGCCGGAAAGCCGTTTTTCCGCTAGCCCGCATTTCTCATACGGGTGGTTGTCGTGCGGTTTGTGCGTCGTTGGTTATCGTGCGTGCGTGTTTTCGTGGTCGGGGGGCTTGGCGGGCATTTTCGGGGCGCGTTGGGGCGGTCCGCCGTTTGGCGGTGGGCCGCGTTCCGGGCTGTTCCTGCGTTGTTGAGGGGAAGGGCGAGAGTGGCCGCGTTACGCCGCGGCGGCGGATAATCGTTGGCAGGCGATACGGAACTCGCGCTGGAAGGGATGCGCGGCGTTCATGGCGATCTGACGCGGCGCACGGTGACGCGGACCCAAGCGCCGATCTTGAGCAGTTTCAGGCGCAGGCTCCCGCATGTGGCGACCGCCAGTTCGGTGTAGTCGAGGCCGATGCGGCGCAGTGCGCACAGCAACACATAAGCCATGGACGCGAACCACAGGCGCAGCTGGTTGGCCCGCATGGCCCGCGTCGACGTGCGGTCGGCGAACAAGTCGAGTTGGCACTCCTTGATCCGGTTCTCCATCTCGCCGCGTTGGCAGTAAAGCCGCTCGTAGAGATGCCGGGCGCGGACCCGATGGGTTGCAATCGAGGTGACGACGAAACGCGGGTTGGCCTTGCCGTGGGTCCACTCGGCCTTGGCGACGACGCGGCGCGCGCAGCTCCAGCTGTCGCGCGTCCTCCACATGAAGTCCTTGAAGCGGCGTTGCGGCTTGCCCGAACCCGCGCTGTGCGCTTGCGCCGCCGCCAGTTCGGTCTCGACTTCCGCCGCCAGACGGGGGTTCCGCGCCAAGCCCAACAGGTAATCGACGCCGTTGGCCTCGCACCACGCCATCAGCGCCTCGCGGGCGAACCCCGAATCGGCGCGCACCATTATCCGCACGCGGGGCCAATGCCGCCGCAACCGCGACACAATCCGCTCAACAGTCTCCACGGCCCCGGCCGCCCCATCCTCATTCGCCGGGCGCAACCGCGCCGCCAAAAGATGACGACCGCAAGTCGCATAAAGCGGAAGATAGCAATAGCCGCCGTAGTAGCCGTGGAAAAAACGACCCTCCTGGCGACCGTGAAGCCGATCGTCCGTGGCGTCGAGATCGATAACCAAGCGAGCCGGGGGCCGCTTGTGCGCCTCCACAAACAGTGTCAGGAACAAATCCTCAATCGCCGAGCCGTCATGCGCGATCCGGCAATACCGCGACGGCCCCGCGCCCCCCAACTCAAGGCGGTTCAGCGTCGATTTGCCCGCAAGCGGCGCACAGTCCGAACGACGCGACGCCAACTTCCCCGCCAACACGGCCATGACCGGATCGTGACGCAACGCATCGTGGTCGTTCAGGTCCTCATATCCCAATGCGATCCCGAACACGCGCTGCATGACCAGCGTCCGAACATCGTGCTCGACAAGATGACGCGCACGCCCATCGGTGAAACAGGCCGCAAACCGATCGACCAGACCCACCGCCGCATCCGCCCGGCCAAGCAACAATGCCCCCGCGTCCGACGTCACCGTCCCGCCGTCGAACGCCGCCACAACCGCGCGACCGTCGACCGGTTGAAAACCGCCCAGCGCCGTGCTACACTCCGTCTGCATCGGGGAACACCTCCGTGCCGCGATATGTGCATACTCAACAACACTATATCGCACACAGAGCCCCGATGCCCCAAACCCGTATGAGAAATGCGGGCTAGACCGAGCTCCTTGAGGAACTCGCCGATGCGGCGGTTGCGCGCGGGCGCAAACACGGGATCCGCATCGCGGCGGAAATGACGCGGCTCGACGCCGGGAACCGGCCCCGGATAACTGATTATATCGATCCGTCCGGGATACATATAGATCTTGATCGGCTCCGGTCGATCGACATCGTAACCGCGATGATATGCAGCATTGATCAACGCCTCGCGCAACGCCGCAACAGGGTAGCCGACCCAGTGGGCGGTCGGGTCTCCATCTTCGGATTTTTGCAGGATCGTCGAGGAAAGATTCTCGAGCCAAGTCAGGCAATCGCGCAGCTGGTCAGCGAGGCCTCCGCCGAAAATACGTTCGTCCTGAACGTTCCCCGCACGACCGGCGGCGAATTGCACGACCTCGATTTGTGCCGCCCGTATGTGTGTCGAGATGTCCCGCCCGAAGAATAGCAGCGCGACATTGCGCGGAACTTCGTGGTCATTAATGCCACGGACGAGCCTCATGCGGCGATAGACGTCCCGCGCGTTGGATTCGTCGAGAAGACCGCTTCGCACATCGCGCAGATGCTCGCGGACACGGGCCTCGCTCAGGTCCTCCACACGCGCGTCTTGCGCTGCGCGGTCGTCCCACGGAACGCGCGCAGTTTGTTGCATCAGGCCGCGAAGGAGATCGGGCCGGCGCTCGGCATCGACGGTTTCGGCGCCGAGGCGCACCCAGTAGCGCCGCGAATCGTCCGGCCCGCCGGGCGCGCGGTGGGGCCGCATGTCGCTGGCCGGCGCCCACGCGACGAGGATAAGCCGGCCCTCGACCGTTTCAGGGGAGAGAACGGGGCGATAGGGTGGGTCGAAACGGCTGCAATGACCGGCGATCCATTTCTGCGCCGCCGCGGCGTCGGCGGGCGACAGGCCGGCCGGGGGCAAAGCTGCCCGTCCATCCCGTTCGGCAACGCCGACAACAACGTAGCCCCCGTTGAGATTCTGGTAATCGTTGGCGAAGGCGCAGATCGTTCGGAGCGCCTGGGGGCCGGTCGTTTTCGGATCCCACGACGCCTTGAGCTCGACGCGCTCCGATTCGACTCCGCGATAACGGAGGAGACCGTCGATATCGATCGGCAGGATAAGGCTCATCGCTCACGGCAGTCTCGTTCACGCTCCCGGCCACACGCCCGCGGTGCGGGCGCGCTGGCGAGCCAAGGCGTATATCATGTCGAGCGTCGGCGTGGCAACCCCTGCGGCGCGGGCGATTTCGATGGGGGCGCCGATCAGCGGCTCGAGCTCGACGGCGCGGCCGGCCTCGAGATCCTGCAGGGTCGAAGTCTTGTGGCCGCGGATTGCGCCCGCGCCCTCGAGGCGGCGGTCCACGCTAATGGGCAGCCGCAGGCCGAGGCGCTTGCCTACTGCCTCGACCTCGACCATCGCGGCGCGGACGATGGCGCGGACCTCCGGGTCGCCGGCGATTTCGTCGAGCGTTGCGCCGGTGAGCAGGCTCACCGGGTTGAACGCCGCGTTGCCCCAGAGCTTGATCCATATCTCGTCGCGGATGCGCGGGCGCACGGGGGCTTTCATGCCCGCGCGGATCATGGCGGCGGAGAGGCGCGCCGCGCGCTCCGAACGCGCGCCGCCGGGTTCGCCGAGGGGGACGCGGTCGAGCGCGATGTGGCGCACGACGCCGGGCTCCACGACCTCGGCGGCGGGATAGACGACGCAGCCGATAACGCGCTCCGGCCCGATATGGGTCCATTGCGCGCCGCCGGGGTCCACGCTTTCGAGCCGGCGGCCCTCCCATTCGCCTTCCAGGCGGTGGAAGAACCACCACGGCGCGCCGTTGACCGCGGGAACGACCGCGGCGCCGGGCCCCAGCATCGGCGCCAAAAGCGGGGCGATGGCCGGCATCGAATGCGCCTTGGTCGCCACGATGACGTAGTCCTGCGGGCCCGCCTCGGCGGGGTCGGCGACGCAGGCGGGATGCGCGGTTATCGCGCCGCCGGCGGAGAGCAGCCGCAGCCCGGCGCGCCGTATGGCCTCGAGTTTCGCGCCGCGCGCGATCACGGTCACGTTTTCGCCGGCGTGGGCGAGGCGCGCGGCCATGTAGCCGCCGATCGCCCCCGCGCCGAAAACGGCGATTTTCACGGCGCGAGACCGAGCGTTTTCGCGAGGCCGAGGCGCCGCACCTTCCCGGTCGGGCCTTTCGGGATTTCGTCGAGAAACACGATTCGGCGCGGGACCTTGAACGCCGCCAGGCGCGCGCCGACGAACGCGCGCAGTTCGCGTTCGTCCGGCGCGGCACCGCGGGGCACGACAGCCGCCGCCGCTTCCTCGCCGAGTTTCGCGTGCGGCAGCGCGAAGGTCACCGCCTGCGCGACGGCGGGGTGGTCCATGAGCGCCTCATCGACCTCGCGCGGGCTTATCTTCTCGCCGCCGCGGTTGATGATTTCCTTGATTCGCCCGGAGATCGTCAGATAGCCCCCGGCGTCGAACCGTCCTTCGTCGCCGGTGCGGAACCAGCCGCCGCGGAACGCTTCGGCGTTCGCTTGCGGGTTGTTTTCGTAGCCGGGGGTGACGTTTGGGCCGCGGATGACGATCTCGCCGGTTTCGCCCGGTTCGGCGAGGCTGCCGTCGGCGCGCATCGCGGCCACTTCCGGCCCGGCGGCGACGCCGACCGTTCCCGGCTTGCGCGCGCGCGGCGGCAGCGGGTTGCTTGTCATTTGGTGGCACGCCTCGGTCATGCCGTAGGATTCGACGACCGGGGCGCGGAACGCGGCTTCGAGCGCGCTCATGGTTTGCGGCGCCAGCGCCGCCGATGACGAGCGCACGAACCGTAGCCCGGCTTTCGCCGCCGCGTCGGCGTTGCGCGCGGCGCGGGCGAGGATTGCCTGATGCATGGTCGGCACGGCCGTGTACCATGTCGGCCGGCAGGCTTTGAGCCACGCGAAAAACCGCAGTGCGTTGAACCCCGGCGTACACACGACCGAGCCGCCGGCGGCAAGCGATGCGAGCGCCGCCGCAATCAGCCCGTGGATGTGGAACAACGGCATGACGTTGAAGCAGCGGTCGCCCGGGCCGAGCGCGAGCGCGGCGCCGATATGGCGCGCCGAGGCGCAAAGATTGGCATGGGTCAGCGGAACGCGCTTCGGGCGCGAGGTGGTGCCGGATGTGTGCAGCACAAGCGCCGTGTCTTCGGCGGCGGCGGGGCCGGAATGCACGGCGGGCCCGGCGGCGGGGCCGGAAAGCCCGAACAGGCCGGCGGCGGAGCCTTCCGGCGCCAGCTCCAGGACGGGGATGCCGCGGCGCGCCGCCGCGCCGCGCGCCGGGCTGTCTTGCCCCGCCGCGGCGACGAGGGCGCGGGCGCCCAAATCGTCCAGATAAAACTCGAATTCCGGCGCGCGATAGGCTGGGTTGAGCGGCGCGGCGACGGCCCCGGCGGCGACGCCGAGAAACGCGGTCGCCATCGCGGGGCCGTTGGGCAGCACGATGGCCACCCGGTCGCCGCGCCCGATGCCGTGGCGGTTGAGCGTCTCGACCGTGCTTTGCACATGGAGCCGCAGGGCGGCGTGGGTCAGCGCGGGGGCGCCCGGAGCCCCGACCGCCGGCGCCGAATCGGCGCCCGCCGCGAGGAGGTCGGGAATCGTATTCGCCATGCGCGGTTCGCGGCGCGCGGCGCGGTCAGACGAATTCGCCGGTTGCGGCGAAAGCGACGCCGGCGGCGCGCATGTCGCGCAGCGCGCGGGCGCGCGAGTCGTTCAGGTCGATCGCGCCGCAGGCGTCTTCGACGACGCAGGCGTCGAAACCCAGGCGGCGCGCGTCGAGCGCCGACCACGCGACGCAGAAATCCAGCGCCAGGCCGCAGAAACAGAGCCGCCGCAGCCCGCGCTCGCGCAGATAGCCCGCGAGGCCGGTCGCCGTCTCGCGGTCGTTTTCCACGAAGGCGGAGTAGGAATCGATTTCCGGGCGGAAGCCCTTGCGAATCGTCAGCGCGGCGTGGGGGATGTCGAGATCGCGATGCCACGCCGCGCCGGGGGTGTTCTGCACGCAGTGGTCGGGCCACAGGGTCTGCCGCCCGTAGGGCATGTCGATCTCGGCGAACGGCGCGGCGCCCGGGTGGCTGGATGCGAACGAGCGGTGGCCCGGCGGGTGCCAGTCCTGCGTCAGCACGACGTTATCGAACGCGCGGGCGAGGCGGCTCGCGGCGCGAATCGCCGCGTCGCCGCGGGGGACGGCCAGCGCGCCGCCGGGGCAGAAATCGTTTTGCGCGTCCACGACGATCAGCGCGTCGGTCGCGGCCCGGGGCGCGGCGCGGGGCATGGCGCGGCCTAGAACGCCGGCGCGGCGGCGACGATGCAGGGCAGTTCGTGGCGCGCCATTTCGCCGCATGCCCGCCGCGCCGCGCTTTCGGTCATGCCGACGCGCAGCGCGCGGTAGAGCGCCCGGCGGCCGTCTATGCGCACGATTCGCCGCTCGCCGTTGCCGTGCAGGCTCGGCGCCGCGAACTGGGCCAGGTCCAGCGCCTGTTCCGCCGCGTCGAGCCGCGAATACGCGCCCACCTGGATCGACCACCCGCCGTGCAGGACCGGCGCCGGCGCGGCGGCGGCGCGAATCGGCTGCGAACCCGGCCGCGCACGCGGGATCGGCGGCGCCGCCGCGAACTCCCCGATCTCCGCGGCGCCGGCCAGCGCGCGGTCGAGCAGCTGGCGCATGCGGGCGTTGCGCGCTTTCGAACTCTTGCCGCCCATTACCACGGCGACGACATGCAGGCCGTCGCGCTCCACCGACGCCGCGAGATTGTAGCCGGACGCGCGGATGTAACCGGTCTTGATGCCGTTCATGCCGGGATAGACGCCGAGCAGGCGGTTTGTGTTGCGGTAGCTCCGGCCGTTCCACCGGACGCTGCGCGTGGAGAAGAAGTGCGTATGGTGCGGAAAGCGCCCGTACAGCGCGAGCGCCAGCGTGGCGATGTCGCGCGCGGTGGTGCGTTGTTGCCGATCCGGCAGGCCGGAAGCGTTGCGGAAGGTTGTGTTCGCCATGCCGAGCGCGCGGGCGCGCGCCGTCATCAGCCGCGCGAACTCCGCCTCGCTGCCGGAAAAATACTCGGCGATGACCGTGGCGACGTCGTTGGCCGACTTGACCGCGAGCGTGCGAATCGCATCGCGCAGCTCGATCCTGCCGCCGGCGCGCAGGCCGATGCGCGACGGCGGGCGCCCCGCCGCGCGGCGCGACACCGGCAACGCCGTATCCAGCGAAACCACCCCGTGATCGAGCGATTCGAAAACAAGATACAGCGTCATCATCTTGGCGAGCGAAGCGGGGTAGTTGAGCGTATCCGCGTTTTCGCGGTGCAGCACCGCCCCGGTGGCGGCGTCCACGACATAGGCGGCGTATCCCGCGACTGCCGCGCGCGGCGCGGCCGACCACGCCGCGAGCGCGGCCGCCGCGGCCGCCGCAAGGGCCAAGCGGCCGGTCCGGCGGCGAAAACGTGTCTCAGGCATCGGTTGTCGTGCGCCTCCCGCGCGGGGTCGAGACGGATTCCGTGCCGGCCACAATAGCACGATTCGCCGATAAAACAATGCGCAACGCGCTTTTCTTGATTTTTTTGTCGCATACCGGGCGGCGCGCGGCGAAGCGCGTTCTGTGCGGCGCCGCAAAAATTGTTGCGCCGCACAAATTTCCCTTGACGCCGCGCCTTTCCGCCCCCACTTTACGGTCATGCTGCACTGCACAACGACGGCCCCGGCCGGCGGCGCGCGGCGCCCCCGGACGAACGGCGCCGGAGAACGGAGACGCACATGACCGAACCCACCGCCGCCCCGGCGAGGGGCAAGACCAGGGCCGAACGCGCGTCCGCGGGCGCCGGAAAGGCCGGCGCGGCGAACGCCGCGGCCGCGGGCCGCGAGACGTTCGACGCGCTGTATCGAACGAGCGCCGACGCGCTGTCGGAAAACTACGGCGCGTTCGTCGCACTCAACAAGGAACGCATGGAGACGACGATGAAGGCATTCGAGAATCTGGATGGCGCCGGCGACGCCGGCAGGAAGACGATGGCCGCGTGGCTCGCCGGCGGCAGGATCGCCGCCGAAGGCTGGGGCGAGATCGCCGGCAAGATGGTCGGCTGCGTCGCGACGACCGTCGAAAGCGGCGTTTCCGCGTCGGAAAAGGCGCTGGGATGCAAGGACATGGCCGAGCTGGCCGAGCTCCAGGCGGGCGCCGCGCGGAGCATGGCCGAGACGTGGCTCACGGAAAGCCGCGTCATGTCGGAACTCGCGCTCAAGACCGCCGCCGCCGCCGCGGCGCCGATCGCCGAACGCATGAACGAAGCGGTCGAGGGGTGGGGCCGGCCCGCCGCCTGACCGCCGCAACGATCCTCCCGAGGCGGCCCGGCGCCAGGCGCGCCGGGCCGTTTTGCGTACGCCCGCCGCATGACGCTATAATGCGCGCAGCGGGGCGCGAACCCGCGGACGACGCGAACGGGCGCGGCGGCAACCGGCCGGGGAGGACAGCGCCATGACGGCGACGGAATGCAGCGGCGGCCCGCGCCGGGCGCGGCCGCGCGGCGGCGGAGGCGGCGGCCCCCGGCGCGGCGTCGGCGCGCCGGAAACCGGCGTTATCGCGCGCAGCCGCCCGAAAACGAAAAAGCCGTCGATGTACAAGGTGCTCATGCTCAACGACGACTACACGCCGATGGAGTTCGTCGTGTATGTGCTCGAACGCTTTTTCCGCAAGCCGCATGAGGAAGCGCGGCGAATCATGCTGCATGTCCACCAGCGCGGCGTCGGCATCTGCGGCGTATATTCATACGAAGTGGCGGAGAGCAAGGCGGCGCAGGTCATGGATTTCGCGCGGCGGAACGAGCATCCGCTGCAATGCGCCATCGAGAAGGACTGACTCCCGCTCCCCCGCCCCGCCTGCCGGAAGGTCTTGCCCCATGCTGTCGAAGACGCTCGAGGAAACGCTCCACCGCGCGCTCGCGCATGCGCACGAACGCCGCCACGAGTTCGCGACGCTCGAACATCTGCTGCTGGCGCTCACCGAAGACGAGAATTCGATCGCCGTGCTGCGCGCCTGCGGCGTCGATATCGACGCGCTGCAAGGCGCGGTGACGGCTTTCATCGACGAGGAAATGGCCCACCTGGCGGTGGCGCCTGAGAACTCGAGGGCGCAACCCACGGCGGGGTTCCAGCGCGTCGTCCAGCGCGCCGTGCATCACGTGCAGATGTCGGGGCGCGAGGAGGCGACGGGCGCCAACGTGCTTGTGGCCATGTTCTCCGAACGCGAATCCCACGCGGTCTATTTCATGCAGCAGCAGAAAATGACCCGCCTCGACGCGGTGAGCTACATTAGCCACGGGGTCGCCAAGGCGCCGGGGATGTCGGAAACGCGGCGGCCCGCCGGCGCCGAGGAAGACGGCGAGGAGCCCGCCGTCGAACGGGAAGGCGCCGCCCTTGAGGCCTATTGCGTCGATCTCAACCGCAAGGCGCGCGACGGCCGCATCGATCCGCTGATCGGACGCGAGCCGGAGGTGGAGCGCACCGTGCAGATACTGTGCCGGCGCACCAAGAACAATCCGCTGTTCGTCGGCGACCCGGGGGTCGGCAAGACCGCCATCGCCGAGGGCCTGGCCAGGCGCATCGTCGACGGGCAAGTGCCCGAAGTGCTGAACGGCGCGACCATCTTCGCGCTCGACATGGGAACGCTCCTGGCAGGCACGCGCTACCGCGGCGATTTCGAAGAGCGCGTCAAGGCCGTTCTCGCCGATATCGAGCGCCACGACGGCGCCATCCTGTTCATCGACGAAATCCATACCGTGATCGGCGCCGGCGCTACGTCGGGCGGCGCGATGGACGCCTCCAACCTTCTCAAGCCCGCCCTGCAGAGCGGCGCGCTGCGCTGTATCGGCTCCACGACCTACAAGGAATACCGCAACTATTTCGAGAAGGACCGCGCGCTGGTGCGGAGGTTCCAGAAGATCGACGTGGAGGAGCCCTCGATCGACGACGCGGTAAAAATCCTCGAAGGCCTCAAGACCTGCTACGAATCCTACCACCGCGTGGAATATACGGGCAAGGCGCTGCGCTCGGCGGTCGAGCTCTCGGCGCGCTATATCGGCGACCGCAAACTCCCCGACAAGGCGATCGACGTCATCGACGAAGTCGGCGCCGCGCAGGCGCTGCTGGCGGAAGATGCGCGCAAGAACATCATCGAGGAAGACGAAATCGAACGCATCGTCGCGAAAATCGCCCGCATCCCGCCGAAAAGCGTAAGCCGCGACGACAAGGAAATGCTCTCGTCGCTCACCGCCAACCTCAAGACGGTCGTGTTCGGCCAGGATTCGGCCATCGGGGCGCTCGCCAACGCCATCAAGCTCGCGCGCGCCGGCCTGCGCGAACCCGAAAAACCCATCGGCAGCTATCTGTTTTCCGGCCCGACGGGCGTCGGCAAGACCGAGGCCGCGCGCCAGCTTGCGCTCGTCATGGGCGTCGAACTCATCCGCTTCGACATGTCGGAATACATGGAACGCCACACCGTATCGCGGCTTATCGGCGCGCCGCCAGGCTATGTCGGGTTCGACCAGGGCGGCCTGCTCACCGACGCCATCGACCAGCACCCGCACGCGGTGTTGCTGCTCGACGAAATCGAAAAGGCGCACCCCGACCTCTTCAACATACTCCTGCAGGTGATGGACCACGGGAAACTCACCGACCACAACGGCAAGACCGTGAGCTTCCGCAACGCGATCCTGATCATGACCACCAATGCGGGCGCGGCGGAGCTGGCCAGGCCCGCGATCGGCTTCGGGCGCGAGGCGCGCATCGGCGACGACAAGGAGGCCATCGAGCGCATGTTCTCGCCCGAATTCCGCAACCGCCTCGACGCGGTGATCGGGTTTTCCAACCTGCCGCCGGAAGTCGTGCATCGCGTCGTGGACAAGTTCGTCGCGCAGCTCGAGGGCCAGCTGGCCGACCGCAACGTCACCATCGAGCTCACCGACGCCGCGCGCGCGTGGCTGGCGGAAAAGGGCTACGACAAGCTCTACGGCGCCCGCCCGCTGGCGCGCGTCATACAGGAGCACGTCAAGAAGCCTCTCGCCGACGCCCTGTTGTTCGGCGAACTGACGAACGGCGGGCACGTAAAGGTGCGCATCCGCGATGGCAAGGCCGCGTTCGACATAACCCCCCTGCCTCCGCCCGAACCCGCCGCCCCCGGCGATCCCGGCGGCGGCGGCGGCGAACGCAAGATCCCCGAACGCGTTACCTGATGGGCGGAGCCGGCGGTCGCGGCTCCTTTCCGGCCCGCCGGCGCGCCGAACGGCGGGGCCGCGCGGCATGAGGCTCTCGTGGAACGAGATACGGACCCGCGCCGCCGCGTTCGCCCGCGAGTGGGCGGGCGCCGGATACGAGAAGGGCGAAACCCAGAGTTTCTACAACGATTTCTTCGAGATCTTCGGGGTGCGCCGCCGAACGGTGGCGCGCTACGAAGAGCATGTCAGGCGACTCGGCGATTCGCGCGGCTACATGGACCTGTTTTGGCCGGGCGTGCTGCTGGTCGAGCAGAAGAGCGCCGGCCGCGATTTGGCCGCGGCGCGGGAGGAGGCGGACGCCTATTTCGACGCCCTGCCCGAGCGCGACCGCCCGCGGTATCGGCTCGTCTGCGATTTCCGGACCTTCGAACTATACGATCGCGACGAGCGCGAAACCGCGAGCTTTGCGTTGGCCGAACTGCCCGGACATGTGGAAAGGTTCGGATTCATCCTGGGCGTGCAGCGCCGGGCGTTCCGGGAACAGGCCCCCGTCAACGTCGAGGCTTCCGGCCTCATGGGCGCGCTTCACGACGCGCTCAAGGCGTCGGGTTATGCCGGCTGCCGCCTGGAACTGTTTCTTGTCCGCGCGGTGTTCTGCCTGTTCGCGGACGATACCGGCATCTTCGAACCCCGCGACATATTCCTCCAGTTCCTCGAGGATCGGACCCGGGAAGATGGCAGCGACATGGGCCCGTGGCTGGAGCGGCTGTTTCAGGTTTTGAATACGCCGATCGGGAAACGGCAGAAAACCCTCGACGAAGACCTCGCGCGCTTTCCATACGTCAACGGCGACCTCTTCGCTGAAACCCTGCCTATCGCGGATTTCGATTCTGCGATGCGGGCGCGCCTGCTCGACGCGTGCCGTTTCGACTGGTCGGCCATTTCGCCGGCGATCTTCGGCGCGCTGTTCCAATCGGTCATGGAGCCCGCCGAGCGCCGCAGGCAGGGCGCGCACTACACCGCCGAAAAGAATATCATGAAGGTCATCGAGCCGCTGTTTCTCGACGATCTCCGGTCGGAGTTCGCGCGCTTGAAAGCGCGGCGCGGCCCGCGCCGCCTCTCCGGGCTGCGGCGCTTCCATGCGCGGCTCGCCCGCCTGCGCTTTCTCGACCCCGCCTGCGGCTGCGGCAATTTTCTGATCGTCGCCTACCGCGAACTGCGCGCGCTCGAAATCGAGCTCCTCCGCGAACTGCGCGAAGCCGCGGGCAGCGAAGGCCAGCGCGAAATCGCCTCGATACTCTCCGCAATCGACGTGGATCGTTTCCACGGCATCGAGATCGACGAATTCCCCGCGCGCATCGCCGAAACGGCCATGTGGATGATGGACCATATCATGAATAACCGCCTGAGCCTCGAGTTCGGCGAGACATATGTGCGCATCCCGCTCGAAAAATCCCCGCATATCGTGCATGCCGACGCCCTCGAGATCGACTGGGCCGACGTGCTGCCGCCGGGGGAGTGCGACTATGTCATGGGCAACCCGCCGTTCAGCGGCTTCGTCATGCGCGACAAACGCAAGCAGGCGCAGGCCGGCGCGCTCCTGAAGTCTCTCGGCGCCGGCGGTTCGCGCCTCGACTACGTCGCCGCGTGGTTCCTGAAGGCCGGGGCGTATTTGCAGGGCGGCAGGGCGCGGATCGGCTTCGTGGCGACGAACTCCATCGTGCAGGGCGAGCAGGTCGCCCAACTGTGGCCGGCCCTGTTCGATCGGTACAATCTCGACATCGTGTTCGGCCACACGGCCTTCCGGTGGGATTCCGACGCGCGCGGCGCGGCGCAGGTACATGTCGTCATCGCAGGCCTCTGCGACCGCGACTCCGCGCCGCCCGCCCGCCGCCTTTTCGCCTACTCATCGCCGGGGAGCGAATCCGACGAAGCCCGCGTGAGCCGGATCGGCCCATATCTTGTGGATGCAAGCAAGATGAACGACCCGCATCTTGTTGTGAAACGGCGACGATATCCTGTCGCGGATATTCCGCCGATTCGCGTCGGAACCAAACCGGTGGACGATGGCCACTATATTCTGGACAGAGTCGAAAGGAAGGAGATTCTGGAAAGCGAGCCGGCGGCCGCGCGGCTTGTTCGTCCGTTCGTCGGCGGGAGGGAGTACATTAATAGCATGGAGCGGTGGATACTTCTCCCGTGGAAAGCGACTCCGGCCGAGTTGAGGTCCCTGCCGCTTGTCAGAAACCGGATACGCGCCGTCAGAGAATACAGGGAGGGCAAGGGAGGAAACCTGGCGAAGTCGCTTGCAGACCGGCCCCGGGAATTTCACGTGACTCTTGTGCCCGGCGACGAGTTTCTGGTCATACCGGAAGTTAATGCCGAACGCCGGGAGTACCTGCCCATCGGATATCTGAAGCCGCCCGTCGTTCCGAGCAATCAGCTCCTGGTCGTGGAAGACGCCACGCTCCCGCTGTTCGCCCTGCTCTCTTCCGCGATGCATACGGCGTGGTTACGGTATGTCGGCGGTCGGTTGGGAACCGGTTGCCGTTACTCCGGCGGGCTCGTGTACAACACCTTCCCGATACCGCCGGTTTCCGGGACTACGTTGGAAAGCCTCGCCCCGCGCGCCGGCGCCGTGCTGGCCGCGCGCGCGGCCCATCCGGATTCGACGATCGCGGATTTGTACGACCCGGACCTCATGCCCTCGGGCCTGCGCAAGGCCCATCGCGCCCTCGACCGCGCCGTGGACCGCCTTTACCGCCCCGGAGGCTTCGCAAGCGAACGCGAACGCGCCGAGCACTTGTTCGCGCTGTACGAGAAAGCGGCGGCGCCCGTAACCGCGAGGTAAGCGTTCGGTTATACCGCTTGGTCATTGTTGGGTATGTTTATCAGCGTGTTGATGAATGCGGTTTGGTTTTCGGGTTTTTTGTCGATACGGCGTCATGCGGTTGTGTAGATGCGTAGCCAGAGGACGATGGGGGCGAATCGGTCGGTGGGAAGCGCGACGATGGCGCATTCGTCGCGCGAAAGGAGCAAAAGCCACGCCTGCTTGCAGGCCGCGGCCTCTCTCGGCGTCCCCGCGCCGATGAGATGGCGCAGGACGAGCCCGAGATTGTGCGAGGCGACATGGATCAGGTAGCGCTTGCGGATATTCTCGCGCCCACGCAGCCACACACGCCGCATTCCGCCCCGGTCGAGATTGTGGGCGAACGACCGTTCGACAACCTCGCCGCGCTTGCGCATCGCCTGCCGACCGACCGCGGAACGCAACCGCGCACGGTTGTTGCAGACCGCACGGCGCGCCTCGGCGTCGCCGCGCCAGCGCGCCTTGTCCTTGCGGTGCGGTTCGGCGATCCGCGCCGTCCACGGGCCGCCCGCCATACACTTCGGAATGTCGCGCGAATGGTAGCCCTTGTCCGCCACACATTCGGCCGGCGCGTCCGGCGTCGGAGCCGCCCCCGCCGCCGCCATGTTCGCCGCGGCCCGCTCCAGCGTTTCGGGCAAGGTTTCCGTATCGCTCGCATCCGCCGCATGGACCTCGACCGCCACCGCCGCCCCGGCGCCAAGATCGACCGCGTGTTCCGGCTTGTAAGCCAGGCGCGTCCGACCGTCCTTCATCTTCGCTATCCGTGCATCCGGATCGGTCGCTGAAACCCACTCCTTGTTCGGCAGGCGCTTCTTGCCCTTGCGCTGCCGGTCGAACCGAACAAGGTCCGCCATGCCCGGCGTCTCGATCCCGCTCGCCCGCGCCAGCCGCGCTAGCATCTCGCGGTAACTCGCCCTGTCCGCGCGCCGCCGGATCGAACGCAACGCCGCGTTCGCCTCCATCGTCGAGGCGTCCACGCCAATCCGCGCGCCGCGAACCGGACCGCGCGCCGCAACCCGAGCCAAAACCCACTCGAAAACCCGCTCGTGAACCTCGCCCGGCAACCGGCCCCGCGTCTTCGAAAGCCACGGAATGGTCGGGAACACGCTGCGTCGCCTCAAGACGCAGAAATGCGCGCAATGACAGCGAGTCCGAACACCGCCATTCAAGCCCGCGCTCCGAATCGACGCCCTCGAAATACCCAACCATATGCATACGGAAATACCGCCCCGGCGGTATCGAGCGCGCCCCACGCGACCCATGGAACGGCGCGCACACCGACTCCACGAAGGCGCCGAAACCCGCATCCGCCAAAACACGCCGCAGCCGATCGTAAAACACATGCCCCGGCGAACGCGGCAACTCACGCCACGAAACAATCAGCGCGTCCTGACCAGGCCCTTGGCAACCCATCGACATCGAATGCCCCCCACAAACCGACAACGCTATCGAATCGATATACCACACATTCGTCAACAGGCTGATAGCCGACGCGGCGCGCGGCGTCATGCGCCCGCGCACGGCTTCGATGCGGTACGCTCAATTAGCGGATCGTATGTACATGGGCGGAATTTTCGCTCGGCGGCTTGGGCGCCATGGAGACGCGCGGATATCCCGACCGTCGCGCCGGAGGCGCGGACTACCCGGGACCGCGGGCGTCCCCGCCCGCGCCTTCCCGCACGCTGCGATCCCGCCGAGGAAGCGCCCCCACGCCCGCGCCCCAACGCGCTTTAATACCCCCATGACCGACGCCCACACCGCCGTCGTCCCCGCCGACGGCGAGCCGCGGGGCCGGCGCGCGCCCGCGGCAGGCCGGTCACGACGCGGAAACCTCGCGGCCGGGCTTCTTGCCGGCGCGCTCGCGTATCCGCTCGATGCGACAGACCTGAGCGGCGCCGGGCCAGTCCAGGCGCCGCGACCGGCTGCCGGCGCGATAACTTCGGCGCGTAGCGGATGCAGGCGATGCGTTTTCGACCGTGCATCCGGGCATGACGCGCAGCCGCAGTGCGCTCGCCTCGGCGGCCGGTGCGCCGGCGAGCGCCCGTGTTGCGTTAGCGGACATATGCTGTATAACGCCGCACCGGTTTCGTCCGCCGAATCCGGGCCCGGTGTTCGCGAGGCCGCCGTGGAAAACCGGTGTCGCGCCGCCGCGGAGGGGGCGCGGCGCGAACCGTCCGAACCTTGGAGGCGACCGATGAATTGGGAAAATCGCACGCTGTATCGCGGGGATAACCTTGAGTTCATGCGTAGCATGAACTCCAACAGCGTTCATTTGATCGCGACGGATCCTCCTTTCAACAAGGGGCGGGATTTTCACGCGACGCCGGAGTCCCTTGCTTCCGGCGCGTCGTTTTCCGACCGGTGGCGGTGGGATGAAGATGTTCAGCCCGACTGGCTGGATCAGATTCAGGACGATTGGCCGGCCGCCTGGGCCGTTATCGACTCGAGCCGCGCGACCTATGGGGATGACATGGCCGCGTTTCTCTGTTTCATGGCCGTGCGCCTGATGGCGATGCGCCGCGTTCTCCGCGAGGATGGCAGCATTTACCTGCATTGCGACCCGACCGCTTCGCACTACTTGAAAATGCTGATGGACGCGATCTTCGGGCGGAAGCAATTCCGAAACGAGATTACCTGGAAGCGATCGGCGGGCAGGGCGAAGGGCAGTCAGCACGCGCCGCGCAGGTTCGGAAGCGATACCGACACACTGTTCTTCTATACGAAAGGGAGCGTGTATACATTCCATGGCTGCTACAGCCCTCTCACCGAGGAGGAAATCGGGACGATGTTTCCATACAGAGACGAACGCGGGCATTACAATACCAATGTTCCTTTGTTCTGTCAGCCGTCGATGGGGGCGCGGCCGAATCTTTGCTACGAGTATCGCGGAGTGCGAAACCCGCATCCATCCGGCTGGCGCGTCAGCAAGGAGAGGCTAATCGAGATGGACGGGCGGAACGAGATTATCTGGAGGGACGGGAAGCGTCCGCTCCGCAAGACCTACGCGGATTCGTACAAGGGCAGGCCGCGGGGAAATCTGTGGGATGACATACCGAACATCACCGGCGGAGCGGAGGCAACGAGTTATCCTACCCAGAAGCCCCTTGCGCTTTACCGCCGCATTATCCTCGCAAGTTCGAACCCGAGCGATATCGTCTTCGACCCGTTCGCCGGCTGCGCGACGACGTCGGTCGCGGCGGAAATGGAAGGCCGCCGATGGGTGGCGTGCGACGAGTGGGAAGGCGCCTACGATGTCGTGAAGCAACGGCTGGAGTCCATGAGCGTCGGGGGCGGCCGGAATGCGATGTCGTTGTACCCGATCGTGCAGCGGTCGGAGCCGTTGGTACGGACCGATTCCGGCGAGACGTCGGCGCCGCCGCTGAAGTCTCTGCGCCGGAAGGCGTCGCCGCCCAGGATGAAGCGTTCGGAGATGATGGCGGTGCTTGTCGAGCGCGACGGAATGCGGTGTCAAGGTTGCGGGCGGGGATTCGACAGTCAGCGGTATCTGGAGCTGGATCACAAGATGCCGCGGAGCGAGGGCGGTTCGAACGAGATCGAGAATCGCGTGCTGCTTTGCGGGCCGTGTAACCGCACGAAAAGCAACGCGCTTACCCTTACGGGATTGCGGAAGCAGAATCGCAAGGACGGGTTTCTGGCGGCGCCGCTAAGGTGACCGTGGCGTTCGTCGCCAGCGCTTGGCGCGTCGGCGCGCGCGAGGCGCGGCCGCCGGCGGTATCGGCGGGCGGGCTCGCGCCCCCAGCGCCGGGGGCTGCCGGCGGCGCGCGTTTCGTCCGGCGGGTGGGCGCGGAGCCGGGGGCTTTCGACGCCGGTTGGGCGCCCCGCCCCGCACGATACCGGCTGCCGGCGCGCCAGCCCGCGCTGTTGCCGCCGCCCCACGCCGCCAATTGTGCCCCGGCGCCCGGCGTCGAACGCCGGGGGGTTGACATGCCGCCGAACGCCAACGATATTGTTGCCAACAGACTCGTTGGCAACAATATCGTTGGCAGGCGTCATGCTCAGGAAGGCAGGCGGGAACTGGGTTTCGGGCGACCGATTCTTTGACCGCGAGGGCGATATCGAGGCGCTCGCCGAACGCGCCCGCGACGGCGCGCATACGCTGCTTACGGCGCAGCGGCGCATGGGCAAGACGAGCCTGATTCGCGAGGTCTTGCGCCGCCTCGGCGACGCAGGCGAGTTCACGACCGTTTTCGTGGATCTCGAGCGCGCCCTTGACGCTCAAGACGCCATTGCCGAACTCGCCTCGCGGTGCCGACCGATAGCGCCGCTGTGGAATCGCGTGAAAGCGGCGTTCGACCGGCTGCCCGGCATCGGCGATATTATCGACGAGGTACAGGCGGCGGAATTACGGGTAAGGCTGCGCGCCGGGATCGATTCCGGCAACTGGCAATATCGGGGAGATCGAATTTTCGAACACCTTGCTGAGCACGACCCGCCGGTTGTTCTGGCCGTCGACGAACTCCCGTTGTTCGTCAACCGCGTGCTTCTGGGGCATGATCGCCGCATTACGCCCGAACGGCGCCGTTCGGCGGACGAATTCATGAGCTTCCTGCGCAAGAACGGGCAAGAATACAACGGTCGACCATGCTTGATGATATCGGGAAGTATCGGTCTGGCGCCCATATTGCGGCGGGCAGGGCTTAGCGCGACCGCGAATATATTCTCGCCATACGAACTGAAGCCGTGGTCGATCCAAACTTCGGTCCGTTGCCTGCGCGCGCTTGCGCAGACTTACACGATAGACCTTCCGCGGCCCATTTGCCGCGCGATGTGCGAGCGCCTGCGGTCGTGCGTTCCGCACCACGTCCAACGGTTTTTCGACTCGATGCACATGTATCTGCGTGAGAACGATCGGAAGATCGCCAGGCTCGATGACGTCGGCTACGTGTACGAACGCCGCATGCTCGGCGTCGCCAGCCAACTGGATATGGATCATTACGAGCAACGCCTGAAAGCCGTTTTCGACGGTACCGGTTATCGGACGGCGCTTGAGATATTGACTTATGCGTCCGTTTATGGCGGCCGAATTTCCGACGGCGTCGTAAAGCGATACAGCGATTACTTCTCCTCCCGACCGGAAGCGGATGCGACCGCCATCGCCGAGAATATCGCCGATACTCTCGACATACTGAAACACGACGGATATTTGAGTCGAGAGAACGTTGACGGATACCGCTTCGTATCCGGGCTTCTCGAGGATTGGTGGCGGACCAGATACGGGGCCCAGTTCGCACCCGCCTACGAACGGCAGCGGACGGGCACTGAACTGTCATGACCGCGACAATGAAATACAACCCGGGCTTTTTGTCAGACGACGATCTCGTCGCCTCGTTCTGCGTGCGGACGGTCGAGTTCGGCTCGATCATGGAAACCCTCCGCGAATGCACGGCCGACTCGAATGCCCACACAATCGTGATCGGCCCCCGCGGAAGCGGCAAGACCACGCTTCTGTTGCGTGCCGCCGCCGAAATACGGCGCGATGACGAACTCGCGTCGCGGCTGTTCCCGATCGTGTTTTCGGAGGAGAGCTACGAGGTCGGGACGTGCGGCGAGTTCTGGCTCGAGTGCCTGGCGCACCTCGCCGACCAGGCGCCGCGCCGCGCGGACGAACCCGATCTCCGCCGCAGCTACGACGCGCTCCGGCGCGAACGCGACGACCGGGCGCTTGCCGACCGCTGCCTGGGCGCGTTGCTCGATTTCGCCGACCGGGAGAACAAGCGGTTGGCGCTCTGCGTCGAGAACCTCGGCATGCTTTTCGCGGACGCCGCCGACGCCGATATCGGGTGGCGGCTACGGCATACCCTGCAAACCGAGCCCCGGATTATCATGCTCGGCAGCGCAACCAGCCGCTTCGCGCAACTCGATAGCCCGGACGAGGCGCTCTACGGCTTCTTTCGAACGCTGACACTGCGCCCGCTCGGGACGGCGGAATGCGCAACGCTTTGGGAGGCCGTATCCGGGCAAAGCGCGCCTTCCGGAACAGTTCGGTCCATGGAGATACTGACGGGCGGCAGCCCGCGCTTGCTCATGGTGCTCGCCCGTTTCGGCGCCGGCCGGTCGTTCGACGCGCTTATGGACAGCCTGTTCCGCTTGATCGACGATCACACCGATTACTTCAAGAACCATCTCGACGCGCTGCCTCCCGGGGAACGCCGGGTCTATCTTGCGCTGGCGGACTTATGGAAGCCCGCAACGGCCCGAGAAGTCGCGGATCGCGCGCGCTTCGAGACCAACGCTTGCAGCGCCCAGATCAAGCGCCTCATCCAGCGCGGCGTCGTACAGGAAGCCGGCGGAACGAACCGGCGCAAGCAATACTACATAACGGAGCGCTTATACAACATATACTATCTTCTTCGCCGCCGACACGGCGGCGCCGATCCATTGGTCGAGGCGCTTGTGCATTTCATGTCGTCTTATTACTCGTCGCCTCAGCTGGCGGACATTGGCGCAAGGCTCGCGGACGATACGGGGTCGTTGAACAGGTCGTTCGAACAGATTCACGTTGGTTTTGCAAGACATCTAATCGCGGCAATGGAACCGCCCGATCGCGCATCGTATATCATTCACCTTGCAAACAAGGCTCCCACCGGAATTACGAACGAGTCTTCACGCCGCGGGGGACAAAGATACGATAGTATAGAAGAGAGCCCCGGCACGAAGATCTGGGGTAGAATCGGCTCGGAAGTCGCCAAGCCGTACTTGGACGGCATTCTTGCCCGGGATCGAAACATGCCTTTAGGCCATCAGTTGCAATCCTTACGAGAATTCATTCGGGCATGTAGTCCTTTTCAGGACAATGAGACGTCCTTGATGGTTGCCATAGCTCGAGGCGTGATGGGGTATATGCTGGTTGCCGCCAATCAGCCGGAGGCAGCTTTGCAAGCGCTGGATGGAGCAATTCGCGAATTCGAGTCTGGATGTCCGTCGCAGATGAACAAACATTTTGCTCAAGCATTGAAGAACCGCGGAATGGTCTTGTGTGCTTTAGGGAGACCGGACGAAGCTTTGCAAGCATTCGACCGAATGGTACACAAGTTTGGGGACGGCGAGGAAACGGAAGTGAGAATTCCCGTGGTGGAGTCACTCCTCGGGAAAGCTGAGATGGTGAGCGCGGCTGGCGATGCGAGCGCAACGGTAGAATTGGTCGATGAGGTAATGAGACGATTCGATGTCGACGCCTTTCGACCTCATGCTGCGGCATTGGCATCCAAAATGATATCACTTAAGTGTCGAGCGCTTATGGATATTGGACGAGTAGAGGAAGTAGAGGAAGCTGTCGATACTATAGTTGACAATTTCGGATTCAAGGGAGAGCCATATTTAGACGAAATAGTTGTAGCGATGTTGATCGCCAAGACAATGACTTTGGCAAAGTTCGGTCGATTGGAGGAAGGGTTGAAGGCGATAGAGAGATTAATCGACGGTTACAACGGTCGAAAAGAGCCAGTCTCGGGGATTATGTTTGCACAAGCCCTGTCGACTAAAGGCCTCATTTTATGGTTACAGAATCAGTGGAGCGGGGCCCTGCAGGTCATCGATGAAGCTCTTGCTGAGTTTAACAAGACGGGAGGCCTCAATCACAAGACGTGTTTCCCATTGGCTGTGATGATGAAAGCTAACGTGCTACGATATATGGATCGAGGCGCAGAGGCAGTGAGGATTATTGACAATGCGGTGAAGTGCTTGGAACAGAATCATGACGCGAATAGCGGTCTAGTGACAGGAATGGTTCTTATGAATAATGCGGGGCTTCTTGAGCAAAAGGCCAAGGCGCTTGCCGAGATGGGCAAGTTGGACGAGGCTTTGGATATTTTTGATGATATTATGCGCCAAATAGAACAGGGAAAGCGCTTCGGAGGACTACAACATCGTGGTATATTAGGAAATTTGAAGCTATTGCAGGTATCGGCGAGGAACTTTCTGCTGGACACTGCGCGTCGGGAGATCGAAAGCAGACATTTCGATGTTGCGCTGGCATGGATAGAATCGGCGATGGGAGCGAACGAGGAAGCATCGCCGATCGGAATTCGAGCTCTTGGGCTGCGGGCAGTCGCCAGATATGAAGGCAAACAACGAAGTGCATGGAAGGGGGATGTTTCGGAAATACTGGCGCAGCTAAGGTACGGCGAATCCGTGCCGGCGGAGGTTATCGAGAATCTTATCTACCTGTCCCGGCGATCCGGACCGGAGAGTGTGCTTAAACTTATAGAGGAATCGTCAGCGGAATCATTACTCTTGCCTCTTTCGACTGCGCTAAGGCGGCGGATGGGCGAACGCCCGAGGGTCGCACGCGAAGTCGATGAAGTGGCAAACGATATATTACGGGATTTATCCCGGTAGAGACGGCTTCGCAACTGCTGTCGTAGCGACAGGAATATATATTCGGCGATCCCGGGATGCTGGCGACGCGCTGACGGTTCCGAGTCGGCTGGCGTGCGGAGAACGCGCAGCCGACAGTCGCTGCAAACAATCCGGGGGCCCCGAAGCGCTGCATCAAGCGTCGCGCGCAAGCGCTGCCGATCTCCACTTTTCGTCGAAGTTCCAGACGCTTGGGAAGCCGATTCGGTCGGTGAAGGCGGTGAAATCGTAGAGGGGGGCGGGCGCGGCGGCGGCGTTGCCGGCGAGGGCCGCGTATGCGGATTCGATGGCGGCAGCGGCGGCCAGGAAGCCGGTGGCGGGGTAGATGGCGATGGCGTAGCCGAGCGCCTCGAGACGGGAGCGGGGGAGGATGGGGGTGCGGCCGCCCTCGACCATGTTGGTGAGCGCGGGCCCGGGCAGCTCGGCGCAGATGCGCGCCATTTCCCCCTCGGATTCCGGCGATTCGACGAACAGGATGTCGGCGCCGGCCTCGGCGTAGGCGGCGGCGCGGCGCAGGGCCTCGTCGAGGCCATGCGCGGTGCGGGCGTCGGTGCGGGCGACGATTAACGTGCCGGGGTCGGAGCGGGTCTCGGCAGCGACACGGATTTTCGCCGCCATGTCGGCGGCCGGGATGACGCGGCGGCCGCGTACATGGCCGCACTTCTTGGGGAACTCCTGGTCTTCGATCTGGATGCCGGCGGCGCCGGCGGCTTCGTAGCGGCGCACGGTGTGGGCGACGTTGAGGAGGCCTCCGTAGCCGGTGTCGGCGTCGGCGATCAGCGGCGTTTCGGTTCCCTCGGCGATGCGGCGCACAGCGGCCTCCATGTCGGTGAGCGTGGCGAAGCCGGCGTCGGGCAGGCCGAGATACGAGGCGGAAACGCCGTATCCGGTCATGTAGAGGGCGTCGAAACCCATCGCGTCGGCGAATCGGGCGGAGATCATGTCGTACACGCCGGGGGCGACGATCATGCCGCCGGCGTCGAGGCGGGCGCGAAGGGCGGCGCGCTTCGCAGCGGCCGTGCGGGCCGGGGCGGGGTACGGCAGGGTCATGGGGCGGCTCCGGAAGGGGCGGGGGATTCGATGCGGGGGCGAGCGGGCGCCGACGGGCCCAAGGGGATCATCGGGAAGGTTCGGCGAAGGTCATGAGGACCTCATCGACCTGGACCGAGGCGCCGGGGGCGGCGTTTATCTCGGCGATGGCGGCGGGGCGCTCGGCGCGGAGGACGTTTTCCATCTTCATGGCGTCGATTACGCACAGCGGGTCGCCGGCCTCCACGTTTTGGCCGGCTTCGACGGCGACGGAGACGACAAGGCCGGGCATGGGAGAGAGGAGGAAGCGCGAGAGGTCGGGTTCGGGCTTGCGGGGCATGCGGGCGGCGAGTTCGGCGGCGCGGGCGCTGCGCACCACCGCGCGGACGGCGGCGCCGCCGTGGGTCAGGCGCCAGCCTTCGTGGGCGTCGCGCGCCACGCCGATCGCGACGGCGCGGCCGCCCACGGCGCCGCGGAAGACGCGGTCGCCGGGGCGCCAGGCGCCCATGCGCACGCGCGCGCGGCGGCCATCGATTTCGGTCTCGTATTCGTCGTCCCCGGCGGCGCGGAGCGATACGGGGATTTCGCCGCCCCCGCCCTCCCTGCCCTCGCCGAGGCGCACGACATAGCTTTCGGGGAGCCGCCGCGGCGCGCCGAGGCGGGCTTCGCGCTCGGCGTCGCGGAGGTGGATGGCGGCGGCGACGGGCGCGAGCACATCGGCGAGCGCGCCGGCGGCGGCCTCGGCGTCGTAGGCGCCGCCGTATTCCTCGGCGATGAAAGCGGTGGTGAGGCGGCCCTCGCGGAAGCGGGGGTTGTCCATGACCGCGCGCAGGAACGAGACGTTGCTGCGCACGCCCTCGATCTCGAAGCGGTCGAGCGCGGCGGCGAGGCGGCTTGCGGCTTGCGCGCGGTCGGCGCCGTGGGCGATGGCCTTGGCGATCATGGGGTCGTAATGCATGGAGATTTCGCTGCCTTCCGCGACGCCGGAATCGATGCGTATCCCCTCGCCGTCCGGTTCCCGATAGCGGCGCAAGCGCCCGATCGAGGGCAGGAAGCCGCGCGCGGGGTCCTCGGCATAGAGGCGCGCCTCGACCGCCCATCCGCGCGGGCGGATGTCCTCCTGACGCAGGCGCAAGCGCTCCCCCGCGGCGATGCGGAGCATCCACTCGACGAGATCGATCTCCATGACCGCTTCGGTGACGGGATGCTCGACCTGAAGGCGGGTGTTCATTTCAAGGAAATAGAAGCTCTTGTCGGCGCCGGCGACGAACTCGACGGTTCCGGCGGAGCGGTATCCGACGGCGCGCGCGAGGGCGACCGCTTGCGCGCCCATCGCGGCGCGCATTTCCGGATCGACGAACGGGCTCGGGGCTTCCTCGATAACCTTCTGGTGGCGGCGCTGGATGGAGCATTCGCGTTCGCCGAGATGGATTGCGGCGCCGCGCTCATCGGCCAGTACCTGGATTTCGATATGGCGGGGCTCGGCGATAAACTTCTCGACGAGCATGCGGTCATCGCCGAAGGCGGCGCGGGCTTCGTTACGCGCGGCCTCGAACCCTTGCGCGGCCGCGCCGGGATCTTCCGCCACGCGCATGCCCTTGCCGCCGCCGCCGGCGGAGGCTTTCATCATGACGGGGTAGCCGATGCGCCCGGCGACGGCCAGGGCCTCCCCGACATCGGATACGGGGTCGGGATGGCCGGGGATGGTATTGACGCCGGCGGCGGCGGCTAGGCGTTTGGATTCGATCTTGTCTCCCATCGCCGCGATGGCTTCCGGCCCCGGACCGACGAAGACTATCCCCGCGTCTTGCAGCGCGCGCGCGAAGCCGGCGTTTTCGGAGAGGAAACCGAAGCCGGGATGCACGGCCTCGGCGCCGGTCTGGCGCGCGGCGGCGACAATGCGTTCGACGGAGAGATAGCTTTGCGCCGAGGGCGCGGGGCCGATCGCCACGGCCTCGTCGGCCATCCCGACATGCGGCGCGGCGCGGTCGGCGTCGGAATGGACGGCGACGGTCGCGACCCCCATTCGCTGCGCCGTGCGCACGATCCGGCATGCGATCTCGCCGCGGTTGGCGACGAGTATCTTGCCGAAGGGCGGCGCGTCAGAGGGGGATGTTGTCATGCTTCTTCCACGGGTTGCGCAGCGTCTTCGTGCGCAGCATGGCGAGGGCGCGGCAAAGCCGGCGGCGCGTGTTTCGCGGCATGATGACGTCGTCGATATAGCCGCGGCTGGCGGCCACGAAGGGGTTGGCGAATTTCTCGCGGTATTCGTTCGTGCGCCGCTCCAGCGTATCGGCGTCTCCGGCATCGCCGCGGAAGATGATCTCGACGGCGCCCTTCGGCCCCATCACGGCGATTTCCGCGCTCGGCCATGCGTAGTTGACGTCGCCGCGCAAGTGCTTGGAGCTCATGACGTCGTAGGCGCCTCCGTAGGCCTTGCGGGTAATGACGGTGACCTTCGGCACGGTGGCCTCGGCGTAGGCGAAGAGGAGCTTGGCGCCGTGGGATATGATGCCGCCGAACTCCTGCCCTGTTCCCGGCAGGAAGCCCGGCACGTCCACGAAAGTGACGATGGGGATATTGAAACAATCGCAGAAACGGACGAAACGCGCGGCCTTGCGCGCGGAATCGATATCGAGGCAACCGGCCAGGCTCATGGGCTGGTTGGCGACGATTCCCGCCGTATGCCCCTCCAGGCGCGCGAAGCCGATGACGATGTTGGCGGCCCAGGAGGGCTTCAGTTCGAAGAAATCTCCTTCGTCGGCGATCTTTTCGATAAGTTCCTTGATGTCGTAGGGCCGGTTGGGGTTGTCGGGAACGAGGGAGTCGAGGGAAGGCTCGGCGCGGTCGGCGGGGTCGGAAGTCTCGAGAACCGGCGGGGCCTCCCGGTTGTTGAGCGGCAGGAAGCCGAAGAAACGGCGCAGGGCGGCGAGCGCGGTCACGTCGTCGTCGAAAGCGAGGTCGGCGACGCCGGATTTGACCGTGTGGGTGACTGCGCCGCCCAGCTCCTCGGCGCTGACGGCCTCATGTGTGACGGTCTTCACCACATCGGGGCCGGTGACGAACATGTAGGAAGAGTCCTTGACCATGAAGATGAAATCGGTCATGGCCGGGGAATAGACGGCGCCGCCGGCGCAGGGCCCCATGATCGCGCTTATCTGCGGGACGACGCCGGAGGCGAGGACGTTGCGCTGGAAGACCTCGGCGTATCCGCCGAGGGATGCGACGCCCTCCTGTATGCGCGCGCCGCCCGAGTCGTCGATGCCGATGACGGGAAGGCCGAGGCGCATGGCGTGGTCCATCGCCTTGCAGATTTTCTCGGCGTGGGCCTCGCTGAGCGAGCCGCCGAAGACGGTGAAATCCTGACTGAAGACGAGGGTCCGGCGGCCGTTAATGGCGCCGTGGCCGGTTACGACGCCATCGCCGGGGACGCGCTGTGCAGCCATGCCGAAATCGGCGCAGCGGTGCTCGACGAACATGTCGAATTCCTCGAACGATCCGGGGTCGAGGAGGAGTTCGATGCGCTCGCGGGCGGTGAGTTTTCCCTTTGCGTGCTGGGCGGCGATGCGGCGCTCGCCGCCGCCGAGGCGCGCCGCCGCGCGCCGTTGTTCGAGTTCGCGCACGATGGCGTCCATGTTTCCCCCCGCTTTGCGCCGCGTGGGTGGGGATAGCATTTACGCGGGCGCCGCGCCAGCGGGCGGACGCGCCGGGCCGGACGCCCCCATGCCGGAGCGGCGGCGGCGCTTACGCTTCAAGGAGGCGGAGAAAGCGGGCGGCGGAGCGGATGTCGGCGGCGAGCGCGGCGCGGCGGGCCTCGGCCTCGGCGTCCTCGCCCCACCGTTCGGCCTGGTAACGCTCGTCGAGCTGCGCGGCGGCGGCGGTCTCCTCGCCGTTCAGGCGTTTCTCCAGCAGGGCGAGCGCCAAAATGACGGAGCCGGTCGCGGCGGCGGCCTGGAGCAGCGCGGCGAGAACGCTCGAATCGAGCGGTTCGACGGCGGCGCGGACCGCGGCGGGCGCGGCGGCGTCCGGCGGCGCGGGCATGACGCCGGAGACGACGACGAACCGCGCGCCGTAGCGGGCCTCGGCCCAGTCGAGCACGGGCTGCCAGACAACGCGCTGGCGTTTCGCCAGTTCCGGCGGCTCCGGCGCGCGGTAACAAAGGAGATCGGTCGCGGCCCACGCGGCAAGGCGCCCGATAACCGATTCGCGCTCGTCCGCCGCGCGATCGCGGGCGGCGTATGCGAGTTGCGTGAGGGGCATCGCGCGGAGTTCGACGGTTTCTCCCTGCGCGCGCCATTCCCCGGCGATGGCTTGTGCGAGCGCCAAGGTGGGCAGGCGAAGGACGCGGCGGCGCGGAGTGCGCAAGCGGCGCCCGTCGAGGGCGATTTCGTAGCCGCTCTCGCCGCGCTCCGCCGTTGCGCGTTCGTAGAAGCGCTTCACCGGACGGCAATGGATTTATCGCCCGCGCCCGGGAACGAAGCCGAAGCGGTCGAAGGTTTCGCGGAAATGGGGGGGCGGGGGCGCCTCGATGGGAGGGAGGCCCGGAAGGCGGAGCGAACGCGCATGAAGGTGGAGGCGCGGCGCCGCGGCGGCGGCGGTTTCGCCGCCGTATTTGCGGTCGCCGAGAATCGGCGCGCCGATGCCGGCGCAATGGACGCGCAGCTGGTGGGTGCGGCCGGTGAGGGGAACGAGCTCGAGCCATGCGGCGCGGTTGCCGGCGCGGTCGAGGGTGCGGTAGCGGGTGACGGCGCGGCGGCCGGCGGCGTCGGGGGCCATGCGCGCCGCCGCGCCGGCGCCGCGTTTCGCAAGGGGCGCGTCGATTTCGCCTTCGGCGCGGCGCGGCGCGCCGGCGACGACCGCCCAGTAGAGCTTGGCGGCGCGGCCCTCGCGAAACACGCCGGCAAGCCGCCGCGCGGCCGCCGCGTTGCGGGCGAGAACGAGCACGCCGCTGGTGTCCTTGTCCAATCGATGGACGAGACGCGGCGGCGCCTCGGCGCCGAAGCGCAGGGCGTCGGCCAAGCCGTCCACGTGGCGCCGCTGGCCGCTGCCGCCCTGGACGGCGAGGCCGGCGGGCTTGTCGATCGCCACGACGGCGTCGTCGCGGTAGAGGACGCGGGCGCGCAAGCCGCGCGCGGCGGCGGACGTTTCGGGCGCGCGCGCCGGCGCGGCGCGGGCGCCGCCCCGGATTTGCGGCGGGACGCGCAGCGCCTGCCCGGCGGCGAGGCGCGCGTCGATGCGGACGCGCTTGCCATCGACGCGGATTTGACCGGTGCGCAACAGGCGGAAGAGCTCGCGCCGGCCCACGGCGGGGAAGTGGCGCGCGAACCAGCGGTCGAGGCGCGCGCCGTCATCCGCCGCGCCGACCGCCAGGGCCGCGAAAGCGCTCACCCCAGCGCCCAACGCGTCGCGCGAAGGCCGGCGAACAGGCCGCCGATGGACAGGAATACCGAGGCCATGATGTAAATCCCCGCGGGCGCCCATTCGCCGCGGCCCGTCAGCGCCGCGACGTCGAGCGAGAAGGTGGAAAAGGTCGTGAAGCCGCCGAGCAGACCAATGGCGATGGCGGCGCGCAGTTCGGGGCTCGGCGACCAGGCGACCGCGGACACCCCGATCAGCACGCCCATCGCAAAGGAGCCGAGGACATTGACCGCCAGCGTGCCGTGCGGGAACTCCGCGCCGAGCCAGCGCTCGACGGCGCCGGCAACGAGAAAGCGCGCGACCGCGCCGAGCGCGCCGCCGGCCGCTATCGCCGCCAGCGCGATCACGAGCGCGCGGGGCGCGCCTGGCGTTCGGCGCGCAGTTCGCGCCAACGCGCGAGGCGCGCGCCGATCTCGCGCTCCAGACCGCGGTCCGAAGGCGCGTAATATGCGCCGCGGGCCATGCCGTCGGGGAAGTAGTTTTGGCCCGAAAAGGCGTCTTCTTCCTCGTGGTCGTAGGCGTAGCCGCGGCCGTAGCCGAGATCGCGCATCAGCCGCGTGGGCGCGTTGAGAATATGCTTGGGCGGCATGAGCGATCCGGTCTCGCGCGCGGCGCGCCCGGCGGCGGAGAACGCGCGGTAGGCGGCGTTGGATTTGGGCGCGGCCGCCAGGTAGAGGACGGCTTGGGCGATCGCGAGTTCGCCCTCGGGGGAGCCGACGAAACGGTAGGCGTCGCGCGCCGCCAGCGCCTGCGTCAGCGCGGCCGGATCGGCGAGGCCGATGTCCTCGGAGGCGAAGCGGACCAGGCGGCGGACGATATAGAGCGGGTCCTCGCCGCCGGCCAACATGCGCGCGAGCCAATAAAGCGCCGCGTCGGGGTCGGAGCCTCGCAGGCTCTTGTGCAACGCGCTTATGAGATTGTAATGCCCCTCCTGCGCCTTGTCGTACACCGGGGCGCGGCGTTGCACCGCGGCGGCGAGGCCCGCCGCGTCAAGCGTTCCGCCCCGCAGCGGTTCGAGCGCTTCCGCCATGTTGAGCAAATAACGGCCGTCGCCGTCGGCCATGGCGATCAGGGCGCGGCGGGCCTCGGCGTCGAGAGGCAGCGGCGCGCCGGCGGCTTCCTCCGCGCGGGCGAGCAGGGTTTCCAGCGCGTGCGAATCGAGTCGTTCGAGCACAAGCACGCGGCAGCGCGACAACAGCGCGGCGTTGAGCTCGAACGACGGGTTTTCGGTGGTCGCGCCGACGAGAATCACCGTGCCGTCCTCCACGACGGGCAGGAAGGCGTCTTGCTGCGCGCGATTGAAACGGTGGATTTCATCCACGAAAAGCAGCGTTCCCGCGCCGCCGGCGCGGCGGCGGGCGGCGCGGGCGAAAATCCTGCGCAGCTCCGCAACGCCGGAAAACACGGCGGATACGGGCTCGAACTCAAGGCTCCCCGCCCCGGCGAGAAGCCGCGCAATCGTCGTCTTGCCGCAACCCGGAGGCCCCCAGAGGATCGTCGAGGCCAAGGCGCCGGAGGCGATCATCCGTCCGATGGGCTTGTCGGCGGCGAGAAGACGGCCCTGTCCGAGCACCGCGGCCAGGGAACCGGGGCGCAAGCGGTCGGCGAGCGGCCGCGGCGCGCCGCGCTCCAGCTCCTCCGCCGCGAACAGCGCGCTCATGAGCCGCGCGCGACGACGCGCAGCGTCTCGCTCCCGCGGCGGATGGCGAGCGGCCATTCGCGGCGTTCGCGCGACAGCGCGCGCGCCAGTCCGGCGGTGGTCTCGACCGCGCGGCCGGCGATTTCGAGCAGGATGTCGCCGCGCCGGAGGCCGAGGCGCGCCGCCGGCCCGCGACCGACCCGCAGAACCGCCACGCCGCTCGAAAACATGGACAATTCGAGTTCGCGATTGAGCGCCGGCGAGAGATTCGCCACGGTCGCGCCGGCGAGGGGGTGGCGGCCCTCAAGGCGGCGCGCGTTGCGCGGCGGGTCCTCCGGAGGGGCGACGAGCGGCAGCGGCTCCTCGCGCCGGCCGGCGCGCGAAAGAACCGACAGGCGCGCGGTCTCGCCGAGCGGCCGGGTCGCAAGGCGGAAACGGAAACTGTCTTCGTCGAAAACCTCGCGCCCATCGACGGTCAGGATGACGTCGCCGGTCTTCAGCGCGGCGGGGTTCGCGGGATGGGTTCGGCCGACAAGGACGCCGGTGGGGAGCTCCAGGCCAAGCGCGCGGGCGATGTCGGCGGTGACAGGCTGGATTTCCAGGCCGACCCATGGGCGGACCATGCGGCCGTCCGAGGTCATGCCCGCCACGGCGACGCGAACGAGATTGGCGGGGATGGCGAAGCCGATGCCGATGGAGCCGCCGGACCGCGACAGAATGGCGGTGTTGACGCCGATCAGCCGCCCGTCGAGCGTTACCAAAGCGCCGCCGGAATTGCCGGGGTTGATGGCGGCGTCGGTCTGGATGAAGGCGCCGCCCTTGACGCCGGTGCGCACATCGGCGGAGACGATGCCGCTCGTGACGGTCTGCCCGACGCCGAAGGGGTTGCCGATGGCGAGTACGATATCGCCGACCCTTATGGCGTCGGAATCGCCGAGTTCGAGGGCGGGGAGTTTTTTGCCGCCGGTATCGATGCGCAGTACGGCGAGGTCGGAGGCTTCGTCGCTGCCGACGATTTCGGCCTCGAATTCGCGCCGGTCGGCAAGCGCGACGGTAATTGCGCCGCCATCCTCGATGACGTGGCTGTTGGTGACGACGATGCCGTCGGGGGAGACGATCACGCCGGAGCCGAGGGAGCTTTCCACGCGCTCGCGCGGCGCGCCGCGGAACAGGTCGCCGAAAAAGCGGTTGAAAAAGGGGTCGTCGAAGAATGGGCCGCGGCGGCGGGCGGCCACGACGCGCCGCGTGTAGATATTGACCACCGCGGGGGCGGCGGCCTCGACGACAGGCGCGAACGAAAGTTGCAGCTCGGCGGCGGAGCCGGGGACCGCGCGCTCCGCCGCATGCGGCGCGCCGGGACACAGCACGGCGGCGGCGAATACCGCGGCGCGGGCGAAATGCCCGCGGCGGCGAACGATGCCGGCAAGGCGCGCGCGCTTCCGGGCCGTCGCGCGCGGAGGGCTAAGCCGCTTCGTCCTCATCGGCGCGGGGCGCGACCGGCCCGGAATTGCGGCCTTTCGCGCTCGGGTCGCGATCGACGAATTCGATTACCGCCATGGGCGCCGAGTCGCCGTAGCGGAAACCCGCCCGCACGATGCGCGTATAGCCGCCCGGGCGGGATGCGTAGCGCTCGCCGAGCGTGGTAAACAGTTTGTTCGCCAGCGCCGTGTCGCCGCCGAGGCGCGCGAGGGCTTGGCGCCGCGCGTGGAGCGTGCCGCGCTTGCCGAGTGTGACGAGGCGCTCGACGATGGGCCGCAGGTCCTTGGCCTTGGGCAGTGTCGTGCGGATCTGCTCATGCTCGATAAGCGCCATCGCCATGTTGGAGAACATGGCCTTGCGATGGCTCGAGGTGCGGTTGAGCTTGCGGCCGCGCATGCGGTGTCGCATCGGTCCGTTCTCCCTGGTTGCCCGCGGGGCGCGTTATGCGGGCGTTTACGGGTAGTCGTCAGCGCGCCGGGCCATGTCCTCGATGTCGTCCGGCGGCCAGTTTTCGTTCGGCATGCCGAGCCGGAGGCCCATTTCTTCGAGCACATTCTTGATTTCGTTGAGCGACTTGCGCCCGAAGTTCGGCGTCCGGAGCATGTCGGCCTCGCTCTTGCCCACGAGGTCGCCGATATAGACGATGTTGTCGTTCTTGAGGCAGTTGGCGGACCGCACCGACAGCTCCAAGTCTTCCACCTTGCGCAGCAGGTTGGGATCGAGGGCCGGGCCCTCGGCGTCGCCATCGGCGCCGCGGCGCTCGGGCTCCTCGAAATTGATGAACAATTTCAGTTGGTCCGTGAGTATGCGCGCGGCAAGCGCCAGCGCGTCTTCGGGCGACGCGGCGCCGTTGGTCTCGATCTCCATCGACAGCTTGTCCTTGTCGGTATCCTGGCCGACGCGCGTATCCTCGACCTGATACGACACCTTGCGCACCGGGCTGTAGATCGCGTCGATGGGGATGAGGCCGATGGGCGAATCCTCGGGGCGGTTCTGATCCGCCGGCGCGTAGCCCTTGCCGGTCTGCACCGTCATCTCGAAATGCACGGTGACGCCGGGCTCGAGTGTGCAGATCGGCGCGCCGGGCGACAGGATCTCGACGTCGTGGCCGGTCTCGATTTGCGACGCCGTGACGACGCCGGGGCCGGTGGCGTTCAGATAGACGCGCTTCGGCCCGTCGCCGTGCATGCGCAGGGCGATCGCCTTGACGTTGAGCACGATGTCGACGACGTCTTCGCGCACGCCGGGGATCGACGAAAACTCGTGCAATACGTTATCGATGCGCAGGCTGACGATGGCGGCGCCGCGCAGGCTCGACAGCAATATGCGCCGCAAGGCGTTGCCGAGGGTGATGCCGAACCCGCGCTCAAGCGGCTCCGCGACGATTTTCGCGCGGCGGTGCGCCGCGTCGCGGTTTTCCACCTCGATCTTGTCGGGCTTGATCAGGTCGAGCCAATTCTTTTCCAGCACTCTTCGGACCTCGTGTCGGTTTTGTCGGGAACGGCGGCGGCCGGGCGGCCGCGTTCGCGTTCCGGCGGGGCCGCTAGACGCGCCGCCGCTTGGGCGGGCGGCAGCCGTTGTGCGGGATGGGGGTTACGTCGCGGATGGCGGTGATGGTGAAGCCGATGCCCTGCAGGGCGCGCAAGGCCGATTCGCGCCCCGAACCCGGCCCCTTGACCTCGACCTCAAGGGTTTTCATGCCGTGCTCGGCGGCCTTGCGGCCGGCTTCCTCGGCCGCCATCTGCGCTGCGTAGGGGGTCGATTTACGCGACCCCTTGAACCCCTGCGAGCCGGCGGACGACCACGCGATGGCGTTGCCCTGCACGTCGGTGATGACGATCAACGTGTTGTTGAACGTGGCGTTTACGTGCGCTACGCCGGTCACGATGTTCTT
The DNA here is from genome assembly GCA_965201115.1 of Alphaproteobacteria bacterium. Taxonomy (GTDB): domain Bacteria; phylum Pseudomonadota; class Alphaproteobacteria; order UBA7887; family UBA7887; genus JANQOH01. The sequence continues at coordinate 1,300,430 of OZ241745.1, read as the reverse complement.
GCGTTCGCGGCGCCTGACGCGGCCGCCCGTATCTTTCGCCATGATATCGATCCTTGTCTGGGCGCGGGCGGGGGCCGCGCCTGTCGGGGCGCCGAAACGGCCTCAAGCCTTCTTCTTGCCGGCGATGGGCCGCGCCTTGCCCTTGCGGGTGCGCGCGTTGGTGTGGGTGCGCTGCCCGCGCACCGGGAGCCCGCGCCGATGCCGCAGGCCGCGGTAGCAGCCCAAGTCCATCAGCCGCTTGACACTCATGGCCACGTCGCGCCGCAGATCGCCCTCGACGCGGTATTCGCGATCGACGACCTCGCGCACGCGGGCGAGCTCGCCGTCGGTCATGTCGTTGACCCGGCGGCCTTCCGGCAGCCCGGCCTTGTCGCAAATCTCGCGCGCCCTGGTACGGCCGATGCCGTACACATAGGTCAGGGCGATCTGCACCGGCTTGGTGCTGGGTATGTTGACACCGGCAATTCGCGCCACTTTCGCACTCCCGCGGCTATGTGTCGATACGCCCGCGCGCCGCCCGCGCGACAGGGAACGGCGACGTTACGACGCCGCGGCGGGCAGAGTCAACCCGCCGCGCGCGCAAAAGCGCACACGACCTCGCGCCCGGAGATCGACCGCACCGAGGCCGCAGCGTCGGGCCGGACCGCGCGCATAAGATAATGCGTCAAGGCCGAAAGTCCAGCCCGGCCGGCTTCGCCGCGCCTGTGGATTCCGCCAGCGTCCAAGCCGCCGCGGCGCGCCGCGAATTCGGCGTCGGCCCCGCGTGGGTCGATATCGAACGCCATCACGCGCACACCCGTGATCGGCCGCTGCCGCACGAAAGCCCTCGCCAAGGATTCGACATAGCGCACGCCGCCGCCATAACGCACCGCGACCTGTTCGACGTATTGCCGCGCAAGTTGCGGGCCGGCGTAGAAACGGTCGAGTTCGCGGCTTGCGGCGCAGACCGCCGGACCGGCGGTGCGGCGCCCGTCATGGCCCGGCCGCTGCATCGAGCAATTGAATGGATCGAATCCCTCGAACCATCTTCCGGCTCAGTCGAAGGTCGTTGGTGACGAATACATCGGCGCCCCCGGCAGACGCGCAGGCAAGTTGAAGAGCGTCGGGAATCCGGATCGAGTTGTCTTGGCGAATTTCCGCAAATATCAAGGCAGAGGATACATCGAACGGACTCACCTCCGCCAACCGTTCGATCTCGCACCGGCACCGGAGTACGAGCTTATCGTCTCCGTTTCCTACCGGCTTGACGAGAATCTCGCCAATAGCAAGAGTCTAAGTAAACAAAACGTCTCCTCTTCCAACCATGCGACGGTAAAGCGCGGCAACCTGCTCTGCATGAACATCCTTGTCTTCGAGAAGGTAGATGAACAGCATCGTACCCCAGAAAACCCTGCTCACTTTTATCCCTCCCGAAGCTGCCTCACATATTCGTCTACGTCGACATCGGCCCAGAGTTCCTTGCCCAAGCCGCGAAGAGACAATATCGGATCGGGATGCTCGTGCTTCGGCGAGGCATATTCGTCGCGGTACCAATCGATGAGATAGCGGTCGCCGTCGGGGATCCGTTCGCACGCCGGAACGGTCTCCCCCGATTCGCGGCCGGGGTGGCAGGGGTCTCCCGGACGGAACAGGCGCCGCCTTCCCGTTGGCGTCCAGATCAGCATCCGGTAACGCCCGGAGGGGCGCGGCGGCGCGTTCGTGACGCAATGAATGTAGGCGTGGGTTAGCACGTCGGGACGCACCTCGCCTTCGACGGTACGCTCCGCCGAGCGGACGATTTCTACGACCTCGAATTCGCTCTCGTCCGGCCCATGGCAATGGAGGCGCGCGGTTGCGATCCATACTTCGTCGGCCACCCGGGTATACATTGGCATCCCTCCCGTTGCGTATGCGCACGACAATTAGCCAGTAACGACAGTCTGTCAAGGGCGCGCCGAGCGTCCGCGTAGTTTTTCTTGGGTCGGCGCGCCTGTTGCCGGTAACACCAGCGGTCATTGGCGTTGACCGCCGGGGAACGAGGCTTGGGAGCGTACCCCGCCAAAGCCGGGACCAAGGGCGTGGCCGCTCACGTCCCACGCTTCCGCCGAGTGCAACGTTGCCGGAGGGATACCATCACCGTGCCCGGTCCGTCGGAGTTCGTGGTCGTCGAAATGTGCAGCTAACGATGCTTGATGCACAAGCTCCACCTCGGGCAGTATTGCGCGCACAACTTGTACTTCCCGCGGAGCACGCGCACGTCAAAGGACCAACGGGTTCTACCGGCGGCATCGACGTCGACTCGCGACAATTACAAAGAAACAGCATCGACCGGTATGAAAAGAAAGCCGATATGAAACGCTCATCATTAACAGCCCATGCCACGACAGCCGACCGGGCATCTATATCCGCGACGGCGATCGCAATGCCGCTCCGTTCAGCCGTCACAGCTTGGTCAACTTCGGACCAGCATATACGACGTATAGCGGTTCACCGGCGCTTACTGGCCACGAAAAGTGTACCCGGAGTGTCATATGCGTCACCTTGCCATGCCAAGGGCAGAACAAACTTCTACCTCTAGATTCCGGATGCTGAAATGTCATTTCTTTCTTAAATTTGCGTTTCTCTGTATCCGAAGAGTCCGTAAACGCAGGCCTGTGGCCCTCGAAATATTCCCGGTAAAGCCGGTGTCCAGCCGCTGTGCGCCTCCCATTATCATCGAACTCCTGTACGAGATCGTTCAAAACACGGAAAAGCACAACAAAGCGATCGGTAGCCGCTCTGCTGAATGGCACGCCGTCGAGCGCTCTGAAACAATCGGGAGAAAAACGCAATTCCGCAAATCGCCTCTGGACCGCTGTGTGAAGCCCTTGCCACGAGCAAACCGACAAAGGCATCTCGTTGAGGCTCCGTTCCAGTGCTGTCCGACTCCGCCAATTCTGCATCGACACACTCAAGTCCTGCTGCATATCGTCTCCTTTCCGCCATATCACGTCGATAGGCGAGTAATCCCACTCGGGCGTATCCGCCCCGATCAAACCGCACTCGACACCGCAAATCTTGCGAAACGCCGCCTCGCCGACCGCGTTATCGGTTACGATTTCGCCGCTACATTCCATATAGTCGTCAGGGTCGTGCTGACGATCATCATCCCAGAACGGTCCTCCCTTCGCTAACCAAACAAGGACAGAGCGCGCTCGATTCCGAGGCAGCTGCTGAACGGCTTGCTTTATGGCCACCCCCGGAACCGGTTCGATTTCCGAGAATTGCCGATGACAATATGTGTCCAACCCCCAGCGCTGCGCGATCGAGCGCATCGCCATTATCTCGCCCATCGCTCGCGCGAATGAACGAGTATCCCGGAACTGCCGGTGTAACGACAGCTCGTTGGCAAATATCTGCATTGTCAACACCATCCGGCGAAATAGGTCATGTCCCGATCGAATTGATCGAAGAAGCCCTCGGGCCACGAATCTATATTACCCTCGCCGTCGAGAGCGACGCTCTCCACTTGCGGTAGCGCGCCCTCCTTGTCGTATCGTCGTGAACGAAAGAAATGCAATGCTGCATCTTCCGGTTGAAGCAATCCATCTTTCGCCGCTCGTCGAACGCCATTTAAAATATGATCGCTATGCGTTTCCATAATCACCTGAATCCCCGCCGAAGCAACTTCGGCCAAAAACAGACCCATCGCCACCTGCCCAGCCGGATGCAAATGCACCTCCGGATTCTCTATCAAGAGCAGATCGCCGGTTCGCGCCGACAGGGCGGCCGTAACTATCGGCAAAACCTGTGTCAGACCGAACCCTGTGTGCGTTGGACGATGAAAGTTGGTAGATTTCGAGGTGCGTAAACCCAAGGTAACAACGTCCGCTTGCGGAATTTTTTCCAGCGCAACTTCGCAGCCGTCGAAAAACAACTTCATGCGCGCCTCTACTTGACGCAGAAGAGTCGGTGGGCTGCCCTCCTTTACCAAACACTCGACAACGCTATCCTCGCCCGCCGAATACAGCAAGCCGGCTGTATTCTCGCCTCTCGGACCGACAACCGAGGTGAAAAGTCGATCCTCAAGCGGATAGGTTTCCCTGGGGCCGACCCGCTCGGCAGTGAGATACGTAAGGTTGCGGACACAGTCGGTTACCAACCGGGCAGCCGGCGCATGCGCCGATTGCGACGGAACCAGAAACCGTAGCGGTTCTTCGTTGCCGTCCGCCCACTCGATGTCAACGTCGTCCGCCGTGCCTTGGCTGCGTATCCGGATCGACGCTACCGCAAGGGACATGTCGTCTCGCCGGCCCTCGAATCGCCACTCGACGCTGTAGCCAGTATGCTCGTTATCCCCCACCGGCCACAGCGCTATCGCGCAGGCATCGCGGCCGCCGATCCGATCGATCACGTCGGAAGCGGTGCCGAGCCGAAGTACCGCGCCGTTGAGCATCAGACGCGACGACCACTCATGCTCGCGCATGGTCTGATGCAAAAGCGTGAGCGCCTGAATCACCGTCGATTTTCCGGAGGCGTTGAGGCCGGAAAGCAGGGTCAGGCGATTCAGCGGCAGCTTCAACAAGTCGAAACATTTGAAGTGACGCAAATCAATCCGTGTAAGCACCGAGTACCTCCGTCAGCATGCTTCTCGACATTTCGAATCGTTTCCGTACGGTAACGGCGTGGTTCGTACTGTATGTAATGGACGATTGAAAATCTTCGTTCGTCAATAGTTCCAGAAATGCTGTGCGAACATCCTCGGAGTGCGTTTCGATTCTGTCCCTTCCGTAGTACGAGAGACCTGTCGACAACACGTCCCATATGGATGCATTGAGCACGGATCGTCTTAGCTGTCCCGGTTGTTGTTTTCGAAAGGCATGCTCTCCGAACACCAGAAAATTACTGGTCATACTCTGGCGAAAACGTTGAGACAAGTGCGATCGCTCGTCATCGTTCATCCCGTTCATTCTCGTTAAACATTTGGCGAGAAAATCGTCCATATCTCCCCTGTAATTCTCATATCCGAGAATCCGAAAAGCGCAGAAGCGGTTCACAAACTCCCTGTCGCGCATACTCAGTCTGTCAAGGCTTCGCCCTGTCGCGTCGAAAAACACTTCGGTATTCGCTTCGTTCTTCAAAAACCTAGTTGCATGACCCATGTACAGGCAGTTACGCATCTGCTGCCTGGTGAGCGGCACTCCACCGTTTACCCTCTCGAATATATCCAACCGCACCCGTTCTGGAACCTTGGAATCTATAAGATATACAATGAGATTACAATCTTCAATACGGTTCTGGATTGCCGGCTTCAAATCGCGGAAGCGGAGACGGTGAAAATCGGGGCGCTCAGGCAGCGACAAGCGCAAATCGTTGTTTACAAACCTCTGGAATGTCGCCAAGCGTTGGAGCCCATCGACGACCACGAATTTGCCGTCGGCGTTCTCCGCCAAATAGAATACAGGAAGCGGAATTCTCATGATAACGGACTCAATCAATTTGCTCTGCTTGTCATCCCGCCACAGAAAATCCCTCTGAAAATCGGGGTTCAATACATAAAACTTGCTGTGTATACGCCTCATTATATCCTGTATGGTGCGATGCTCGGTACGAATAAGCAGGTCGTCTATCGGGTAGTCGCCCCAAGACCGTTGCTCGCTATCCTCGTCCAGTCCGTCCACATCGTCATGGTCGTCTGCGGCACCCCCGGTTACCGCGCCATCGTCGCCCATCCCGGCAGGCGCCTGCGGTTGAGCCGCCTGTGCTTCCTTGTTCGTAGGCACGAGCTCGCCGTCGCCGCGCAGCTTGCTGCGATACCAGCTTATGCTGCCCAAGGTCGTTTGCGCGTCGGGGAACGCTGCCAGCACCGAGTCGAGCGCCTGCTCGTTCGTCTTGCCCGCGCGAATGGCCTCCATCGCAATAGACCCGATGCCATGTGTGGGCGCTTTCGGCATGTTGTAACTCCTGTGTGCGGCGCACGCTTTCGAAGCCATATGTATCGGCCAACAGCCGGCATTGCAAGGGGCAGTACGCAGCGTCGGCTACGGTTGGCCCTCCGCGACACGTTCGCCGCTGGCATTCATGAGCAACGCGGCTTCAATGGCGCGGGCTACGGCTTCGATTGCGGCCATACCGTCGATCACGGCCAATATGCCCGCCGCGCGGTAGTAAGGCAACAACGGGGCGGTTTGGGCGCGGTAGGCGGCGAGGCGTTCGCGGACGGCTTGGGGGGCGTCGTCCTTGCGGCGGGTGAAATCGGTTGCGCCGCAGCGGTCGCAGACGCCGGGCACCGCGGTGGGCTTGAACGAATCGTGGTAGCCGGCGCCGCAGACGGCGCAGGCGAAGCGGCCGGCGATGCGGGCGACAACGGTTTCGTCGGCGACCTCGAGGGCGATTACGCGGTCGATTCGCGACCCGGCGCCGCGCAGGACGCCGTCGAGCGCCTCGGCCTGGGCGACCGTGCGGGGGAAGCCGTCGAGAATGAAGCCGCCCGCTGCGTCGGGTTCGGCCAAGCGGTCGGCCACGATGCCGATAACCACCTCGTCGGGCACGAGCTCGCCGGCGGCCATGATCGCCTGCGCGCGTTTGCCGATTTCGGTTCCGCCCGCGACGGCGACGCGCAGCATGTCGCCGGTGGAAAGGTGCGGGACGCCGCGGCGCGCCGCCAGGCGTTCGGCCTGCGTACCCTTGCCGGAGCCGGGCGCGCCGAACAGAATCAGCCTCATCGCCGCCGTCCGCGCAGGCGGGTCTTGCGCAGCAGCCCCTCGTATTGGTGCGCGAGCAGGTGCGACTGCACCTGCGCGACGAAATCCATCGTGACGTTGACCACGATGAGCAGGCTGGTGCCGCCGAAATAGAACGGCACGGCGTATTGCGAGATCAGCAGTTCGGGCAGCACGCAGACCGCCGACAGGTAGATCGCGCCAACCGTGGTCAGGCGGGTCATGACGTAGTCGATATATTGCGCGGTGTTGGCGCCGGGGCGGATGCCCAGGATGAAGCCGCCGTTCTTGCGCAGGTTTTCCGCCGTGTCCTCGGGGTTGAACACCACGGCGGTGTAGAAGAACGCGAAGAACACGATCATCGATATGTAGATCAGCAGGTAGAGCGGCTGGCCGCGGCCCAGGAACGCGTTGAGGTCGGCCAGCCAGCCCGTTCCGTCGCCGCCGGAAAAGCCGAGCGCGGTGACCGGCAGCAGGAGCAGCGCGCTGGCGAAGATGGGCGGAATAACTCCGGCGGTATTGAGCTTGAGGGGCAGATGCGAGCTTTCGCCGCCGAACATGCGGTTGCCGACCTGGCGCTTGGGGTATTGGACCGGCAGGCGGCGCTGCGCGCGCTCGACGAACACGATGAACATGATGACGGCCACGGCCATGACCATCAGGAAGATAATGAACAGCGCGGAGAGCGCGCCGGTGCGCCCGAGTTCCAGCGTACCGACGAGCGCGCCGGGGAGTTCGGCCACGATCCCCGCCATGATGATGAGCGAGATGCCGTTGCCGACGCCGCGCGCGGTGATCTGCTCGCCGAGCCACATCAGGAAGATGGTGCCGCCCGTCAGCGTCACGACGGTGGTGAAGCGGAACATGAGGCCGGGGTCGATCACGGCGCCGACATTGTTGGAACCGGTCATGCCTTCGAGGCCAACGGCGATGCCGAGGCCTTGCAGGGCGGCGAGTATGACCGTTCCGTAGCGCGTGTATTGCGTGATCTTGCGGCGGCCCGATTCGCCTTCCTTCTTCCACTGCTCCAGCGTCGGCGACACGGTCGTCATGAGCTGGATCATGATCGACGCGGAGATGTAGGGCATGATGTTGAGGGCGAAGATGGTCATGCGCCCCAGCGCGCCGCCGGCGAACACGTTGAAAATGCCCAAGATGCCGCCCGCCTGCTGCTGTACGATGTCGGACAGCACGGCAGGGTCGATGCCGGGGATCGGGATGTAGGTGCCCAGGCGATAGACGACGAGAGCGCCCAGGGTAAACCACAGGCGCTTTTTCAGTTCGGTCGCCTTGCCCAGGGCGGCGAAGTTGAACTGGGCGGCGAGTTGTTCGGCGGCCGATGCCATCTGTCCTCCCGGCTCCGTTCCGCGCGCTACGGGGCGCGGTTCGGTTCGGTCTTGGCGTTCGCCGGTTCGCGGGCCGGCCGGGCGAGACGTTCGACGCGCCCGCCGGCGTTTTCGATCGCCGCCGCGGCGCCTTTCGACGCGCCGGCGACCTCGACCGTCAGCGCGGCGGAAATTTCGCCGGCGCCCGCCACCAGCCGCACGCCGTCGCGCACGCGCGCGATGACCCCGGCGGCTTTCAGCGCCTCATGGGTGACGGGTTGCGCGGGGTCGAGTTTGCCCGCCGCGACGGCGCGCTGGAGGCGGCCGACGCTCACCGCGACGTAGCGTTTGCGGAATACGTTCTTGAAGCCGTGCTTGGGCAGGCGCCGGTAGAGCGGCATTTGGCCGCCCTCGAAGCCCTTGAGCGAGACGCCGCTGCGGGACTTTTGGCCCTTGTGTCCGCGTCCGGCCGTTCCGCCCTTGCCGGTTCCGATCCCGCGCCCGCGGCGCGTGCGCGCCCGCGACGCGCCGGGGTTGTCGCGCAGTTCATTGAGTTTCATGGTCTTGCCTCGTTTCCGGCGCGGGCTCGACGCGCACCAGGTGCTTGACCTTCTCGATCATGCCGCGCACGGCCGGCGTATCGGCGAGCGTGCGGGTGCGGTTCATCTTGTTCAGGCCGAGGCCGATCAGCGTCTGGCGCTGGTCCTTGCGGCGCCCGATGGGACTGCCGGTCTGGGTGACGGTCACGGTCGCGCCGCCGCCGGCTCCGCCCGCGGTCACGGCGCGGCCCGTTCGGGCCCGGCGTCCGGCGGGGACGCGGGCGATTCGGTTTCGGCCGGCGCGGGCGCGGCCTGTTCAGCTTCGGCGGGGGCGGGCGCCGGCGATTCGATTTCGGCCGGCGCGGGCGCGGCCTGTTCAGCTTCGGCGACGACCGGCTCAGCCTGTTCGGTCGCGGCGTCCGGCGCGGGCGCGGTCTGCCCGGCTTCGGCGGGAGCCTGCGCGGCCTGTTCGGTCGCGGCGTCCGGCGGGGGCGGGGGCGATTCGATTTCGGCCGGCGCGGGCGCGGCCTGCCCGGTTTCGGCGGGAGCGGGCGCCGGTCGTTCCGTTTCGGCAGTGTCCTGCGCGGCCTGTTCGGACTCCGCGCGGGCGGGCGCGGCGCTAGCGTTGCTGGCGGCGGCGGGCCGGCGGCCCATCAGTTCGGCGACCTTCTTGCCGCGCTTGGCGGCCACGGCGCGCGGGGCCTGGATGCCGCTCAGGGCGGCAAAAGTGGCGCGCACCATGTTGTGCGGGTTCGACGTGCCGAGGGATTTCGTCACCACGTCATGCACGCCCAGGGTTTCGAACACCGCGCGCATGGGGCCGCCGGCGATGACGCCGGTTCCGGCGGGCGCAGCGCGCAGCAGCACGCGGCCGGCGCCGTAACGCCCCGTAACGTCGTGATGGAGCGTGCGGCCGTCGCGCAGCGGCACGCGGATCAGCCGGCGCTTCGCCTGTTCGGTGGCCTTGCGAATGGCCTCCGGCACTTCGCGCGCCTTTCCGGCGCCGAATCCGACGCGGCCGCGCCGGTCGCCGACCACGACGAGCGCGGCGAAGCCGAAGCGGCGCCCGCCCTTCACCACCTTGGCGACGCGGTTGATGCTGACGAGCTTGTCGAAAAGATCGCTGTCGCCGTCGTCCTTTTGGCGGTCGCGCCGGCCGTCGCGGCGCCCGCCCCTGCGTCTGTCATCCCGGGCCATGTCTTTCCTTCCGCGTGGCTGGTTCGATTCGCTCAGAAGCCGAGGCCGGCTTCGCGCGCCGCTTCGGCCAGCGCGCGAATCCGGCCGTGATAGAGATAGGCGCCGCGATCGAACACGATTTCCGTCACGCCGGCCGCGCGGGCGCGCTCGGCGACGAGCTTGCCGACGGCCCTGGCCGCCTCGACATCGGCGCCGCTCCGGAGCGTATCGCGCAGGGCCTTTTCCATGGTCGAGGCGGCGGCGACGGTATGCCCCTCGCCGTCGCGAATGACCTGGGCGTATATGTGCCGGTTCGAGCGGAACACCGACAGCCGCGGCCGGCCGCCGGCGCGGCGCCTGAGGTTGTAGCGGTTGCGGCGCCTGCGGCGCGCCGCGAGCTGCTTCGCCTTGTTCATTGCGGCCCCGCTATTCCTTCTTCTTGCCGACCTTTTGGGGGACGAACTCGCCCTCGTAGCGGATGCCCTTGCCCTTGTAGGGTTCGGGCTTGCGCAGGGCGCGTATCTCGGCGGCGATCCGCCCGACACGCTGCTTGTCGGCGCCGGTCACGGAGATCGCGGTGGGCCGTTCGCACGCGACCTCCACGTCGGGCGGGATGGCCATCTTGATCTCGTGGCTGTAGCCGAGTTGCAGGCCGAGCATGCCGCCGCTCACGGCGGCGCGGTAGCCGACGCCGCGGATTTCGAGGCGGCGGGTATAGCCTTGCGACACGCCGACGACCATGTTGTTGACGAGGGTGCGCGACAGGCCCCACATGGAGCGCGCGCGGCGGTCCTCGCCCTTCGCCTCGACGACGACGGCGCCGTTCTCGAGGCGCGGCGTCACCGCGTCGGGTAGGGTGTGCGAGAGCGCGCCCCGCCGCCCCTTTACCGTGACGGTCCGGCCGGCGATGGCGACCTCGACGCCTTCCGGCACGGCGACCGGACGTTTGCCGATGCGCGACATGCGGCTCCCCTAAAACACCTTGCAGAGCACTTCGCCGCCGACATTGGCGGCGCGCGCCCGCGCGTCGGACATGACCCCTCGCGGGGTGGAAAGAATCGAGATCCCCAGCCCGTTATAGACCCGCGGCAGGTCGCGAATCGACGAATAGACGCGCCTTCCGGGCCGCGAGACGCGGTCGATTTCGCGGATTACCGGGCCGCCGTCGTGGTATTTCAGCTCGATTTCGAGGAACGGGCGCGCGGGTTCTCCGTCGAGCCTGCGCCAGCCGCGAATATAGCCTTCGCTTTGCAGCACGTCGAGCACATCGGCGCGCAGGCGCGAGGCGGGGCAGCGCACGACCGGCTTGTTGACGCGCTGTCCGTTGCGGATCCGGGTCAGCATATCGCCGAGGGGATCGCTCATCGTCATGGCGTCGGCCCCCCTACCAGCTGGATTTGACCATTCCCGGTATCTGGCCGTCGGAGGCCAGTTCGCGCAGGGCGATGCGCGACATCTTGAGCTTGCGGTAATAGCCGCGCGGACGGCCCGACACGACGCAGCGGTTGCGCACGCGCGACGGCGCTCCGTTGCGCGGGAGCGCGGCGAGTTTCAGCCGGGCCGCGAATCGCTCTTCCATCGGCGTCGATTCGTCGTCGGCGGTCGCCTTCAGCGCCGCCCGCCGGGCGGCGTAGCGCTCGGCCATCCGCCGGCGCTTGCGGTCGCGCTCCACCGCGCTTCGCTTGGCCATGGGCAACTCTTCCTTTCGTCGTTTCCGGCGCGCTCCGGCGCGCCTCAGGCCGTAAACGGCATGTTGAAACCCTTGAGCAGCGCCCGCGCCTCGTCGTCGGTGGGCGCCGTGGTCGCGATGACGATGTCCAGCCCGCGCACCGCGTCGATGGCGTCGTAGTCGATCTCGGGGAACACGATCTGCTCCTTCAGGCCGAGCGCGTAGTTCCCGCGGCCGTCGAAACTGCGGGGCGAGACGCCGTGAAAGTCGCGCACGCGCGGCAGGGCAATGTTGATCAGGCGATCGAGGAACTCGTACATGCGCGCGCGACGCAGCGTGACCTTGCAGCCCACGGTCATGCCCTCGCGCAGCTTGAAGTTGGCGATCGACCGCCGGGCGCGGGTTATCACGGGTTTCTGCCCGGCGATGGCGGTCAGGTCCGTCACCGCGCCCTGGATGGCCTTGGCGTCGCGCGCGGCTTCGCCGACGCCCATGTTGACGACGATCTTGTCGATCTTCGGGGCGCGCATGGGGTTGCCGTAGCCGAACTGCGCAATCATCGCCGGCCCGATCCCGGTCTTGTAGCGTTCGTGGAGGCGGCTCATCGCGGCGGTCTCCCTAGCGGTCGACGACTTCGCCCGAGCGCTTGGCGTAGCGCACCTTGCGGCCGTCCTCGAGGCGCCGGAAGCCGACGCGCGTGGGTTTGCCGTCGGCGGGGTCGGCGATCGCGACGTTCGAGATGTCGAGCGGCGCCTCTTTCTCGAGGATGCCGCCGGGGTTCGCGGGGCTCGGGCGCGTATGGCGCTTGACCATGTTGACGCCCTGGACGACCACGCGGCGCTGCCCGGGCAGCATGCGCAGGATCTCGCCGCGCTTGCCCTTTTCGCGCCCGGCGAGCACGACAACCGTGTCGCCCTTGCGCACCCTGAATTTCACGGCCATCGCGCGGGCCTCACAGCACTTCCGGGGCGAGCGAGACGATGCGCATGAAACGGCGCGCGCGGAGTTCGCGCGTGACGGGGCCGAAGATGCGCGTGCCGACGGGCTCGTCCTGACGGTTGACGAGCACGGCGGCGTTGTTGTCGAAGCGGATCGCGCCGCCGTCGGGGCGGCGGATTTCCTTCGCCGTGCGCACGATGACGGCGCGATGGATCTCGCCCTTCCGGACGCGCCCGCGGGGGATCGCCTCCTTGACGGCGACGACGATGACGTCGCCGACGGACGCGGTCCGCCGCCCGGCGCCGCCCAGCACCTTTATGCACTGCACACGCCGGGCGCCCGAATTGTCCGCGACGTCGAGGTCCGTCTGCATCTGGATCATGGGCGGCTCCTCACGGCTCCGCAGAGGCGCCCGGCGCATCGCCGCCGGGCAGGACTTCCCAGCGTTTGGTGCGCGACAGCGGGCGGCACTCGCGAATGGTTACGGTGTCGCCCGCCTTGTGGGCGTTCTCCGGGTCGTGGGCGGCGTAGCGCTTCGATTTGCGGACGAACTTCTTGTACACCGGGTGGCGGTAGCGGCGTTCGACCCGGACGACGACGGTCTTGTCCGCGGCGTCGCCGACCACGGTTCCCGTCATGACGCGCTTCGGCATCGGCCCTACTCCGCCGGGGCTTGCGCGGGGGCGGCGGCGCGCGCCGCCAGCACGGTGCGTATGCGCGCGATATCGCGCCGGACCTGACGCACCCGCGCGGTGTTTTCGAGCTGCCCGGAGGCGGCCTGGAAGCGCAGGTTGAACTGCTCTTTTTTCAGGTCCGTCAGCTGGGTGCGCAGCTCGGCGTCGGCGCGGCCGCGCAATTCGCTCGCCTTCACGGCTCAGCCCTCGTCGCCGACGCGGGCGACGAAGCGGGTGCTCATCGGGAGTTTGGCGGCGCCGCGCGCGAACGCTCCGCGGGCGAGTTCGGCGGGCACGCCGTCGAGCTCGAACACCATCCTTCCGGGCTTGACCCGGCACATCCAGTACTCGGGCGCTCCCTTGCCCTTGCCCATGCGCACTTCGGTGGGTTTCTTGCTGACCGGCACGTCGGGGAATATGCGTATCCACATGCGCCCCGCGCGCTTGAGGTGGCGCGTGACGGCGCGGCGCGCGGCCTCGATCTGCGGCGCCGTTACGCGCGCGGCCTCGGTGGCCTTCAGGCCGTAGGCGCCGAAATTGAGCGTGCTCCCGCCCTTGGCGAGGCCGTGAATGCGGCCCTTGTGGGCCTTGCGGTATCGCGTGCGCTTGGGGCTCAGCACGGTCGCGCTCCTTTCCGTTTTTTATGTCCGGGCGCCGTGGAACTCGCTCCGCCGGCGGTCCTGCGCCATTGGGTCGTGCTCCATGATCTCGCCCTTGAATACCCACACCTTGACGCCGCAGGCGCCGTAGGCGGTCTGCGCCCGCCGCGAGCCGTAGTCGATATCGGCGCGCAGGGTATGCAGGGGCACGCGGCCCTCGCGGTACCATTCCGTGCGCGCGATTTCGGCGCCGCCGAGGCGGCCGCCGCAATTGATGCGGATGCCGAGCGCGCCGAGGCGCATGGCCGACTGCACGGCGCGCTTCATGGCGCGGCGGAAGGCGACCCGCCGTTCGAGCTGCTGCGCGATGTTTTCCGCCACGAGCTGCGCGTCGATCTCCGGCTTGCGGATTTCGACGATGTTGATGTGGACCTCGCTTTGGGTGAGCTTCGTAACCGCGTTGCGGAGGCGCTCGATATCGGCGCCCTTCTTGCCGATCACGACGCCGGGGCGCGCGGTGTGGATGGTTACGCGCGCCTTCTTGGCCGGCCGCTCGATAACCACTCTCGATACGCCGGCCTGCGACAGGCGCTTGCGCAGAAAGGCGCGTATCTTCAGGTCTTCGTGCAGCAGGTCGCCGTATTCGGCGTCGGCGTACCAGCGCGAATCCCACGTCCGGTTGATGCCGAGCCGGAGTCCGACGGGGTTTACCTTTTGGCCCATGCCCGGCCCTTTCCCTGTTACCCGTCCGCGCGGCCGCGCGCGTCGTCGCCGTCGCGTTCGCGCACGACGACGGTCAGGCGGCTGAACGGCTTGACGATGCGGCCGACGCGCCCGCGCGCCCGCGCGCGCCAGCGCTTGATCGCGAGCGCCTTGCCGACATGGGCGTCGGCGACGTAGAGGCGGTCGACGTCGAGGCCGTGGTTGTTTTCCGCGTTGGAGATCGCCGATTGCAGCACCTTGCCGACGTCGCCGGCTATGCGGCGGCGCGAAAAGGCGAGCGCGCCGAGGGCCTTTTCGCACGACAGGCCGCGAATCGACTGCGCGACGAGGTTCAGCTTGCGCGGGCTCGTGCGCAGCGCCTTGGCCATCGCCATCGCCTCGTTGTCCGCCAGCCGGCGGTCGCGCGCCCGTTTGCCCACGGCTCAGCTCCTTCGCGCGCGCTTGTCGGCGGCGTGGCCGTAATAGGTGCGCGTGGGCGCGAACTCGCCGAACTTGTGGCCGACCATGTTTTCCGTCACCAGCACGGGAATGAACTTGCGGCCGTTGTGAACGCCGAATGTCAGCCCGACGAACTGCGGCAGGATGGTCGAGCGCCGCGACCATGTGCGGATGACGTCCTTGCGGCCGGACGCATGCGCGGCGTCGGCCTTTTTCAGCAGATAGCCGTCGACGAACGGCCCCTTGCGGATCGAACGCGCCATGACAGCCTCCCCTAGCGCCGTTTCCTGGCCCGGTGGCGGCTGCGCAGGATCAGCCGGTCGCTCGCCTTGTTGCGGCGCGTGCGCTTGCCCTTGGTGGGGACGCCCCACGGCGTGACCGGGTGGCGCCCGCCGGAGGACTTGCCCTCGCCACCGCCGTGCGGGTGATCGACCGGGTTCATGGCCACGCCCCGCACTTTCGGGCGGCGGCCGAGCCAGCGGGCGCGGCCCGCCTTGCCGAGCTTGATGTTTTGGTTGTCGGGGTTCGACACGGCCCCGACGGTGGCCATGCACTCGCCGCGCACCATGCGCTGCTCGCCCGACGACAGGCGCAGAAGCGCATAGCCCGCGTCCTTGCCGACGAGCTGCGCGTAGTTGCCGGCGGCGCGGGCGATCTGCCCGCCCTTGCCGGGCTTCATCTCCACATTGTGGACGATGGTCCCCACCGGCATGTTGCGCATGGGCATGGCGTTGCCCGGCTTGATGTCGACGCTCTCGCCGGCGACGACCCGGTCGCCCTCGCGCAGGCGCTGCGGCGCGACGATATAGGCCTGCTCGCCGTCGTCGTAGCGCAGGAGCGCGATGAACGCCGAGCGGTTGGGGTCGTATTCGAGGCGCTCGACGGCGGCGGGGACGTCGAATTTGCGGCGCTTGAAATCGATGGCGCGGAAGCGCCGCTTGTGGCCGCCGCCGCGCCGGTGCGCGGTCATGCGCCCGAGATTGTTGCGCCCGCCCGTTCCGGACTTGCCCTTGGCGAGCTTCTTGACCGGGCCGCCCTTGTGCAGTTCGCCGCGGTCGACGAGCACGAGCCCGCGCCGCGAGGGCGTCGTCGGGCGGTAGGTTTTCAGAGCCATCGCGCGTCCTTCCCTACATGCCGGTCATGGCGTCGAGGTTTTGGCCCTCGCCCAGCGTCACGATGGCCTTCTTGACGCCGGCGCGCCGCCCGACGCGGCCGCGGAAGCGCTTGACCTTGCCCTTGACGTTGATCGTGTTGACGCGCCGGACCTCGACCGAAAACAGGATGCGGAGGGCTTCCGCGATTTCGGGTTTCGTGGCGTCGCGCGCGACACGGAAAGCGTATTGGTTGAGCGCGCTGAGCGCGGTTGTCTTTTCGGTGATGATCGGGCCGCGGATGATGTCGCACGCGCGTTCGGGGGTCACGAGAGGCGCGCCTCCAGCGCTTCGACGCCGGCCCGGGTCAACACCAGGAGATCGCGGCGCAGGATGTCGTATACGTTGGCTCCGTGGCCCGGCAGGATGTCGAGGCCGGCAAGGTTCGCCGCCGCGCGGCGGAAATTGACGTCGATTTCGGCGCCATCGACGATCAGCGCCGAGCGCCAGCCGAGACCGGCTACCCGGCGCGCGAGCAGCGCGGTTTTCGGCTCCTCGAGGCGCGCGGCGTCGAGCACCGTCAGCTTGCCTTCCGAACGTTTTGCCGACAGCGCGGACTTGAGGCCGAACCTGCGCACCTTCTTGGGCAGGGAAATCGCATGATCGCGCGGAACCGGTCCGAAGGCGCGCCCGCCGCCGCGAAACTGCGAAACCTTGCGGTTGCCGCGCCGCGCGCGCCCCGTTCCCTTCTGCTTGTAGGCCTTGGCGCCCGTTCCCGTGACGTCGGCGCGGCCCTGGGTCTTGTGCGCGCCGGCGCGCCGCTTCGCCAGTTGCCACACGACCACGCGCTTGAGGATGTCGGCGCGGACGGGCGCGTCGAACACCTCGTCGGCCAGTTCGATCCGGCCGGCGGATTTGTTGTCGAGCGTGACGACGTCGCACTGCATGGCGCTCAGCTCTCCGCCTCGCCGGCGCCGGATTCGGTTTCAGGCTCCGCCGCGGCGTCCGCCGCGGGCGGGGCCGCCGCGTCGTCTTCGTCTTCGGGCGGGCGCGCCACGGCGCCGGGCAGCGGCGCGCCGGCGGGGAGCGGTTTTTTCACCGCGTCGGCGACGCGGACGATGGCCCCGCGCGGCCCCGGCACGCCGCCCATCACGGTCACGAGGCCGCGCTCGGCGTCGGCGCCGATCACGTATAGGTTCTGCTCGGTCACGCGCGCGGCGCCGAGCCGGCCCGCCATCTTCTTGCCCTTGAAGACCTTTCCCGGCTCCTGGCACTGGCCGGTGGAGCCGTGGCTGCGGTGCGAGACCGAGACGCCGTGGCTCGCGCGCAGGCCGCCGAAATTGTGCCGCTTCATCGCGCCGGCGAACCCCTTGCCGATCGAGGTTCCGCACACATCCACGTATTGGCCGCGCACGAAATGCGCGGCGGTGATTTGCCGGCCGACGTCGATCATGCAGTCGGCGCTGACGCGGAACTCGGCGACGCGGCGCTTCGGCTCGACGCGCGCCTTGGCGAAGTGGCCGCGCATGGCTTTCGACACGTTCTTCGGCTTCGCCTTGCCGACGCCGACCTGAAGGGCGGAATAGCCGTCGCGCTCCGCCGTCTTGTGCGCCACCACGCGGCAGCCTTCGACCCGCAGGACGGTCGCGGCAAGGTGGCGTCCGTCGTCGAGATAGACGCGCGTCATGCCGAGTTTCTCGGCGAGCAGGCCGGTTCGCATCGCCGCCTCCCGCCTAGAGCTTGATTTCCACGTCCACGCCGGCGGCGAGGTCGAGCTTCATCAGCGCATCGACCGTTTGCGGCGTGGGATCGACGATATCGAGCAGGCGCTTGTGCGTGCGGATCTCGAACTGCTCGCGCGATTTCTTGTCGATATGCGGCGATCGCAGCACGGTATAGCGGTCGATATGCGTCGGCAGCGGGATCGGGCCCCGCACGCCGGCGCCGGTGCGCCGCGCCGTGTTGACGATTTCGAGCGTCGATTGGTCGAGCACCCCGTGGTCGTATGCCTTGAGGCGTATGCGTATGTTCTGGTTTTCCATTGCCGCCTCCGGCGCGGGCGCCCGCCGGCCCTATTCGACGATTTCGGCGACGACGCCGGCGCCGACGGTGCGCCCGCCCTCGCGGATGGCGAAGCGCAGGCCCTGGTCCATCGCGATCGGCGCGATCAGCTCGATGCTCATCGCCGCGTTGTCGCCCGGCATCACCATCTCCGTGCCCGCCGGAAGCGCCACCGTCCCCGTCACATCCGTCGTCCGAAAGTAGAACTGCGGACGGTAGTTCGAGAAAAACGGCGTGTGACGCCCCCCCTCGTCCTTCGTCAGGATATACGCCTCCGCCCTGAACTTCGTGTGCGGCGTGATCGAACCCGGAGCCGCCAAAACCTGACCGCGCTCCACATCGTCGCGCTTCGTCCCCCGCAAGAGCGCTCCGATGTTGTCGCCCGCCTCGCCCCGGTCCAGCAACTTGCGGAACATCTCGACCCCCGTGCAGACCGTCTTCGACGTATCCCGCAGGCCAACGATCTCGACCTCGTCGCCGACCTTCACCAAGCCCCGCTCGACCCGGCCCGTCACAACCGTGCCGCGCCCCGAGATCGAAAACACATCCTCGATCGGCATCAGAAACGGCATGTCGCGCGCGCGCTCGGGCGTCGGAATGTAGTCGTCCACCGCCGCCATCAGAGCGTGAACCGAACCCACCGCCTGCTCGCCATCCGCCCCCTCCAGCGCCTGAAGCGCCGAACCCGAAACGATGGGGATGTCGTCGCCCGGAAAATCGTAACTCGACAGCAACTCCCGCACCTCGAGCTCCACAAGCTCCAGAAGCTCCGGGTCGTCCACCTGATCCACCTTGTTCAGATACACCACGATGGCCGGAACGCCCACCTGACGCGCCAGCAGAATGTGCTCGCGCGTCTGCGGCATCGGGCCGTCGGCCGCCGACACCACCAGAATCGCGCCGTCCATCTGCGCCGCGCCCGTGATCATGTTCTTCACATAATCGGCGTGGCCCGGACAATCGACATGCGCGTAGTGGCGGTTCGCCGTCTCGTACTCCACATGCGCCGTGGCGATGGTGATGCCCCGCGCCTTCTCTTCGGGCGCCTTGTCGATCTCGTCGTAGGCGGTGAAGGTCGCGCCGCCCGACGTCTCCGCCAGCACCTTCGTGATGGCCGCCGTAAGCGTCGTCTTGCCGTGATCCACATGCCCGATCGTCCCCACGTTAACGTGCGGCTTCGTGCGCTCGAACTTCTCCTTCGCCATCGTCTTCCTTGCTCCTGCGCCCGGTCGTTCGGGGCGTTATATCGATCCGTGCCCGTTCGCCCGTTCAGGCGACGCGGGCGCGCGCGTCTTCGGCGGCCGGCCGGGGCGCCGGCTCGTAGCGCTCGAAGAACATGCTGTATTGCGCGCGCCCCTGGGTGATGGAGCGCAGCGCGTTTACATAGCCGAACATGGAGGCGAGGGGAACCATCGCGGTGATCATCATGGCCGAGCCGCGCGGCTCCATGCCCTGCACCTGGCCGCGCCGGCCGTTGATGTCGCCGATGACGTCGCCCATGAAGTTTTCCGGCGTCACCGCCTCGACGCGCATGACGGGCTCGAGCAGGCGCGGCGCGGCCCTGGCCATCGCGTCGCGCATGGCGTCGCGGGCCGCGACCTCGAACGCCAGCGCGCTCGAATCGACCTCGTGATGCGCGCCGTCCGCCAGCACGACGCCGACGTCGATGACCGGGTAGCCGGCGACGACGCCCGATTCCATCGCACTGCGCACGCCCTTTTCGACGCTGGGAACGAACTCGCGCGGCACGGCGCCGCCCACCACCGCGCTCTCGAACTCCAGGCCGCTTCCGGGCGCGCCCGGCTCGATGCGCAGCTTGACGCGGGCGAACTGCCCCGCGCCGCCGGTCTGCTTGCGGTGGATACGATCCACCTCGGCCGCGCGGCCGATGGTCTCGCGGTAGGCGACCTGCGGCGCGCCGACATTCGCGCTCACCTGGAACTCGCGCTTCAGCCGATCGACGATGATGTCGAGATGCAGCTCGCCCATGCCCTTGAGGATGGTCTGGCCGGTTTCGCCGTCGACCGACACCTTGAACGACGGGTCTTCCATGGCGAGGCGCGCCAGCGCGGCGGCGATTCGCTCCTGGTCGGCCTTGGTTTTCGGCTCGATGGCGATCTCGATCACAGGGTCGGGAAACTCGATCTTTTCCAGCACCACGGGGGCCGACGGCGCGCACAGGGTGTGGCCGGTCGTCGTTCTCTTCAGGCCGCAGAGCGCCACGATGTCGCCGGCGCGCGCTTCCTGGATGTCTTCGCGCCGGTTGGCGTGCATGGCGAGCATGCGGCCGACGCGCTCGCGCCGCCCCTCGATCGCATTCAGCACCGACGAGCCGGCCTCGAGCACGCCCGAATAAACGCGCACGAAGGTGAGCGAGCCGACGTATTTGTCGTTCATGATCTTGAAAGCGAGCGCGGCGAAGGGCTCGTCGTCGGAGCTCGCCCGCGACACGACGGCGTCGGAGCGCGGCGCCGCGCCCTCGACCGCGGCGACGTCGCTGGGGGCGGGCAGGTAGTCCACCACCGCGTCGAGCAGCGGCTGCACGCCCTTGTTCTTGAACGCCGAACCGTTGAGCACGGGCACGAAGGCGCCGGACAGCGCGCCCTTGCGGATGCAGCGGCGCAGGGTTTCGGCGTTGGGCTCCCCGCCCTCGAGCCACGCCTCGAGCGCGTCGTCGTCCTGCTCGACCGCGGCGGCGACCAGCTGTTCGCGCGCCTCGCGCGCGCGGTCGGCCATGTCCGCCGGGATTTCCGTCTCGACATAGTCGGCGCCGAGGGTCTCGTCCTTCCAGACGACCGCCTTCATGGCGATCAGATCGACGACGCCGGCATAGCGCGCCTCGGCGCCGACCGGCAGCTGCGTCACCAGCGGCGTCGCGTCCAGGCGCTTGGCGATCATGCCGACGCAGCGGTCGAAATCGGCGCCGACGCGATCCATCTTGTTGATGAAGCAGATGCGCGGCACGCGGTATCTGTCGGCTTGGCGCCACACGGTTTCGGACTGCGGCTCGACGCCGGCGACGGCGTCGAACACGCAGATCGCGCCGTCGAGCACGCGCAGCGAGCGCTCCACCTCGATGGTGAAATCGACATGACCGGGGGTGTCGATGATGTTGATGCGCCGGTCGCGCCAAAAGCAGGTGGTGGCGGCGGAGGTGATGGTGATGCCGCGCTCCTGCTCCTGGTCCATCCAGTCCATGGTCGCGGCGCCGTCATGCACCTCGCCCATGCGGTGCGACCGCCCCGTGTAGAACAGGATGCGCTCCGTGGTCGTCGTCTTGCCGGCGTCGATATGCGCCATGATGCCGATATTGCGGTATCGGTCGAGCGGTGTGTTGCGCGCCATTGTCTTCCGTAATCCTTGCGCCGCGTTGCCCTGCGCTACCAGCGGTAGTGCGAGAACGCCTTGTTGGCCTCGGCCATGCGGTGCGTGTCTTCGCGTTTCTTGACGGCGGCGCCGCGATTCGCGGCGGCGTCCGTGAGTTCGTTCGACAGCCGCTCCACCATGGTCTTTTCCGACCGGCGGCGGGCGGCGTCGATCAGCCAGCGGACGGCCAGCGCCTGACGGCGATCGGCCTTGACCTCCATCGGCACCTGATAGGTGGCGCCGCCGACGCGGCGCGACTTGACCTCGATGTTCGGCTTCACGTTTTCAAGCGCGGCATGGAACATTTCGAGCGGGTCGCCGCCGCCGCGCCGCGACATGCGCTCGAACGCGCCGTACACGATGCGCTCGGCGACCGACTTTTTGCCGGCCGTCATGAGGTTGTTCATGAATTTGGTGAGCACGGCGTCGCCGTAGCGGGCGTCGCCCACGATTTCGCGTTTCTCGGCTGCGCGGCGGCGCGACATGCCCCTGCTCCCCTAGTGCGGCCGCTTGGCGCCGTATTTCGAGCGGCGCTGGCGGCGGTCCTCGACCCCTTGGGTGTCGAGCTTGCCGCGCACCACGTGGTAGCGCACGCCCGGCAGGTCCTTCACGCGTCCGCCGCGGATCATGACCACCGAGTGCTCGGCGAGCTTGTGGCCCTCGCCGGGAATGTAGCCGATGACCTCGAAGCCGTTGGTGAGGCGCACGCGCGCGACCTTGCGCAGCGCCGAGTTGGGCTTCTTGGGCGTGACCGTATAGACGCGCGTGCAGACGCCGCGCTTTTGCGGGCAGGCCTCGAGCGCAGGCGCCTTGTTGCGCATCGTCGGGCGCCGCCGGCCCTTGCGGACCAGTTGGTTGATCGTCGGCATCGGCTTGCCTCCAACCGCCTCCATGACCGTGCGCCGCAAGGGCGCGGAATCGCAAACAGGCGCCGCAAGGGGGCCGGCGCCCGCGCCGGCCCCCTTGCGGCGCCCCGCCCCGCGTCGCCGCGGGAGTCCCGTTGTGTCCGAACCGGTGACGGCCGTTGCGGCCGTCGTCGGGGGCGGCGTCCAAGCGGGACACCTGCGGCCCGCCCCCCGGAAAACGCGGACCCTACGCCGGGGCGCGGACGCGCGTCAACGTCTTTTTCGCGCTTGGCCGGCGATTTTTTCCGCCGCGCCGCAACCGCGCGAATCGAACGGCGCGAACCGTAGCGCGCCGCCGCCGCGGGGCGCAAGGAAAAAATGCGCGGGAAACGCCGCCGGCGTACGCGGCGCCGGTTCGACGCCGCGGACCGCGCGGGCGGCGCGCGGGCACGTCCGGCGGGGCTTCGCATTCCGTCGCATCCGCCCGAACCGGGTTCGCCGCTCGGGACCGCGCGTTCGTCCGTGGTCCGTGGCGCGGGAATTTGCGGGGATCCGCGGGGCTCGGCGGGCTCGGGCGCCGCGGCGCCGGAAGCGCGGGCTGTCCGGGCCCGCGGGCGTCTTGCCCGCAGGTTCGACTCCGCCGACGCGGCGCGGCGCGGAAACGTGCGGCGGGTTTGAGACGGCGGGGCGGACGTTGTATAACGGTCGGCGAGCCTCGGCCCGCGGGCTTGCCGCGGGCGCCAGACCCAAGGAGCCGAGACATGTACGATCGCCGCAACCGACTTGCCGCCGCCGCGGGCGCCGGCCTGTGCATCGCGTTATCGCTGGCGGCCGCGCCGGCCGCCGCCGAGTGCGGGCGCGTTTCCATTTCCAACATGAACTGGGGAAGCGCCGAGTTCGCCGCGCATCTCGATCGCATCGTGCTCGAGGCCGCTTTCGGCTGCGACGTGGAGCTGGTTCCCGGCGACACCGTGCCGACCTTGGCGTCGATGGCGGAAAAGAGCCAGCCCGACGTGGCCCCCGAAATGTGGATCAACTCGGCGGGCAAGCCGCTGAAGGACGCCATCGCCGAGGGCCGGCTCGTCCGGTTGGGCAAGATCATCGCCGATGGGGGCGAAGAGGGCTGGTGGATACCGCGCTATTTCGCCGAGGCGCACCCCGGCATTCGCACCATCGACGACGCGCTGGCGCGCCCCGATCTGTTTCCGCACCCGGAATACGACGATGTGGGCGGCGTGTACGGCTGCCCCTCGGGCTGGGCCTGCCAGTATGTGAACGACAATCTGTTCCGGGCCTTCGGCGGCGCCGACAAGGGGTTCGAGCTGGTGGACCCGGGCTCCAGCGCGGCGCTCGACGGTTCGCTCGCCAGCGCCTACGAGCGCGGCAAGCCGTGGCTGGGCTATTACTGGACGCCCACGGCGCTGCTCGCGAAATACGACATGGTCAAGCTCGAGTTCGGCGTTCCGCACGATTCGGACCATTGGGCGACCTGCACCTCGCGGCCCGAATGCGCCGACCCGCGCCCCAACGCGTGGGTCGAGTCGATCGTCTATACCGTTGTCACGGCGGAGTTCGCCGAGACGGAGCCCGACGCGCTGTCATGGCTCCAGCGGCGCGCCTGGCCGGCGTCGGTGGCCGGGGAGGTGATTCTCTACATGGAAGAGAACCAGTACCAGGGCGAGGACGGCGCGTATTACTTCCTTGAACGCTACGAGGACCTGTGGGCCGAATGGCTCCCCGCCGATGCGGTCGCGCGGGTGAAGGGCGCGCTGTAGGGCCGCGGGCGGCCCCGCCGCCTTCGCGGCGGGCGGGCAAGCGGAGACGCAACCCGTGACCGATTGGTTGTTCGAGTTTCCCGCCCTGCCGCGCGACACGCTGCGCGCGCTGCGCCGGAGCATCGACGAGGGCTACCGCGCGTTCTCGCGCGCGTGGGGCGACGCGATCGAGGCGTTTTTCGATCCGCTGCTCCAGTTCATGATCGGCTTCGAGCGGTTTCTTCTCGAACTGCCGTGGTGGATGACAACGCTGGTCATCGCGGGCCTTGCGTGGCGCGCCAGCCGCAACCGCGCGCTGACCGCGGCGGTCGCGGCGATCTTCGTGCTTATCGGCCTGTTCGGCATGTGGGAAGACACGATGCGGACGGTGGCGATCGTCGCCGTCTGCACGCTTTTGGCGGTGGTCCTCGGCATACCGATCGGCGTGTGGATGGCGCGTTCGAGCCGCGCGCGCGCGGCGATTACCCCCATTCTCGACATCATGCAGACCATGCCGAGTTTCGTGTATCTGATCCCCGTGGTCATGTTGCTCGGCATCGGCCGCGTGCCGGGGGCGATCGCGGTCATGATCTATGCGATTCCGCCGGTGATTCGCCTGACCGACCTGGGCATCCGCTTGGTGGACAAGGACGTGCTCGAGGCCGCGGACGCTTTCGGCGCCAGCCCGCGCCAGCGCCTGTTGGGCGCGCAAATCCCCCTCGCGCTGCCCAACATCATGGCGGGTATAAACCAGACGATCATGATGGCGCTGTCGATGGTGGTGATCGCCTCGATGATCGGCGTCCAGGGCCTCGGCCAGCCGGTGCTGCGAGCGATCACCAACCAGAATTTCGCGCTCGGCCTGTTCAACGGGCTGGCCATCGCGGCCATCGCCATCGTTCTCGACCGCGTATCGCAGGCCTACGGGCGGCGCGTCCAGCGGCACCGCGAAGCGGCGCTCGGGTAGCGCGCGGGGCGGCGCCGTGGCCAAAATCGAAATCGAGAACGTTTACAAGGTCTTCGGCGCCGCGCCGGAAGAGGCGCTGGCGCGCGCCCGCGCCGGCGCCGCGCGAGACGAAATCCTCGCCGAAACCGGCCTCACGGTGGGCCTGAACGACGTCTCGCTCTCGGTCGAAGAAGGCGAGATCTTCGTCGTCATGGGGCTGTCGGGCTCGGGCAAATCGACGCTGATCCGCTGCCTCAACCGCCTGATCGAACCCACCGAGGGCCGCATAGTCGTCGATGGCGACGATGTGACGGCGATGAACGAGGCGGAACTGCGCGAGTTCCGCCGCGCCCGGACGGCGATGGTCTTTCAACGCTTCGCGCTGCTGCCCCACCGCACGGTGCTGGAAAACGTCGCCTACGGGCTGGAAATCCGCGGCGTCGGCAAGAGCGGCCGCCGCCACAGCGCCATGAAATGGGTCGAGACGGTGGGCCTCGCCGGATACGAGAGCGCGTGGCCGAGCCAGTTGTCGGGCGGGATGCAGCAGCGCGTCGGCCTCGCCCGCGCCTTGTGCGGCGACCCCGCTATCCTGCTCATGGACGAGGCGTTCAGCGCTCTCGACCCGCTGATACGCACGGAAATGCAGGATCAGCTGCTCGAAATCCAGAGCCGCCTGCGCAAGACCATCGTTTTCATCACGCACGATCTCGACGAGGCGCTGCGGCTCGGCAACCGCATCGCCATACTCAAGGACGGCGCGCTGAGCCAGGTGGGGCGGCCGGAGGAGATTCTGCTGGCGCCCGCCGACGATTATGTCGCGGCGTTCGTGGGCGACGTCAACCGCGCCCGTGTGCTCACGGTCGCCAAGGCGATGGGGCCGCCGCGCCCGCGCCTGTCGGACGTTTCGGCGGCCGCGGCGCTGCGCGCGGTGCGCGACGAAGACACCGACTACGGCTTTGTGTTCGACGGCGATGCGTTCCGCGGGCTGGTCACGGAAGAGGAAATCGCCGCGGCGGAGAACGCCGGCGGCGATTACCGCGCCGCCGCCCGGATGCCGCGCACCGTTCCCGCCGACACGATACTCGAGGACGCGCTGCCGACGATCATCCAGGCCGACCGGCCCGTCTGCGTGGTCGATGAGGGCGGCGAGTTCCGCGGCGTCATTTCGAAGCGGCGGGTCGTGCGCGTGCTTGCGCGGCGCAACGCGGCCGGCGGCGAGGCGCGGACGTAGGGCGCGGCTTCCCGCGCGCCTCGACGGCGCCGAACGCCGCCGCACACAACAGCCGGCGCCGCGGATACGCGGGAACGTGCGGGCGCGGGGACGCCCGCGCACCCAGAAAGCGCGCCGCGGGAAGCGCCCGCCGGGGCGGATTACGCGGGGGCCAGCGTCAATAGCTGGCCCAAACGTAGAGGCCGAACAGATACGCGGTATCGTCGCCGAAACTCCGGAGGGTGTTGAGCGACAGCGCGTCGTCGGGGAAGGATATGCCGGTTATGACGCTGAGCCCCATATTGCCGGTTATCGTCCAGTCGGTTACGACGTTGAGCTCGTGTGCGCCGTTGCGGTTCCCGCGGGCGCCCGGCGGCGCGACGTCGAAATCGATGTCGTAGAAGTTCGCCGTAACCGCCAGGTCGTCGGCGGGGGCGAAGCGCGCCTGAAGCAAATGCACGCGCAGGTCCGAGTGCCAAATGTAGTTGGTGAAGACCTCGCCCTGGAACCACGTTCCCCATCCGCGCGTAAAGCCGGGGTATAGAAACTTGTATCCCTCGTCCAGGTCGCGGGTGGCCGGGTCGTCGCCCGAGAAGACCGAGCGGCGATAGCCGAAATAGGGCTTCCACGGCGTGTCCTCGAACGTCCAGCCCGCCTCCGCGTACCAGGCCTCGGCGTCGATGGTCTTGCGATCATTGCCGCCCCATTGCGTCACATATTCGCCGGAGGCGAACAGCGGCGCCCAGCCTGCGTTCGCAAGCGGATGGCCCTGGGCGCGCACGCTCAGCACGTGCATGCCCTCGATGCTGGCTCCCGGCGCTCTCGCGTCGCCGCGGACTTTCATGACCGTCGCGCCGACCGTGCCGAGCGCGTCGTCGACGAACTCCAGATCCAGCCCGGCGACGCGCTGTTCCTGGCGGCCCCTGGCTTTCGTGCTGTCGAGGAGGAAGACGGCGGCGCGCACCGGCCCCGCGTCGAGCCGCGCGGTCGCCGAGTTGTGGAACGCCCGCATCGGGGCGGAGTAGAACGCCACGCCGCGATTGTAGTCGCTCACCCCGTCGGCGATGACGAAGCCGTCGCCGATGGTGAATTTCTGGTTGCCGAGCGTGATTTTCAGAGCGTCGGTTGCGAGCCCGGGGATGGCGTCGCCGGACGCCCAGCCGACATGGTGGACGTCGGAAGCGAGCTCCCGCCCGTCCTCGCCGATGCCGTAGGGGTCGCCTTCGCCGAACGCCACGAACCCGGCATGTCCGTCGGCCTCCGCGAACAGCCGGCCAGCCGCGCCCATGTCGTAATCCCCCGCCAGTTTCACCTTCACGAAGCCGTCGAGCCACGAGACGTCGGCGGCCGTGCATTCGCTGTCGCCATCCGCCGCATAACAGGCGTTGGGCTCGTTCAGGTATGCGGCGGCGGCGTTCGCGCCGAAGCGCAGCGTCGCGCCGTTGCCCTCGAACAGCACGGTGTCGGCCCGCGCGCCGGCGCACGCCAGCGCCGCCAGGGCGGCGGCCGCGAGCGGAACGCCCGCAAGGCGTCCGCGCGCCGGCGGGATTGCGTTTACGGGATCGCTTGCGCGTTCGGGATTTGCGCTCATGGCATCGCTCTCATGTTCGGGGAAACGAATGGCGCGCCGTTGGCGCAGGCATCTTTATAGCAGACCGGCTGGCGTAACGCAAGCGCGCGTACCGCCCGCGCCTTCGGCGCGACCGCGCTTACGACGCGCTCTTCCCCGGCGCGGCCGCGCCGCCGTAGCGGCTTATCAGCGGCGTTTGCGCCATGGCGAACACGAAGGTGAGCGGCATGATCCCGAACAATTTGAACTGTATCCAGAACTCGGTCGTCTGCGTGCGCCAGACGATTTCGTTCAGGGCGGCGAGAACGACGAAGAAGACGGACCAGCGCAGGGTCAGGATGCGCCAGCCGCGCTCGGCGAGGACGAGAACGGTCCCGAACAGGCGCTCCAGAAGGCGCAGTTTCAAGGCCTGGCCGCCGAGCAGAAGCGCCGCGAACAGCAGGTTGACGATGGTCGGCTTCATCTTGATGAAGGTCTCGTCGTCGAACAGCAGGGTCAGCCCGCCGAAGCCGAGCACGAAAACGCCCGAAACCAGCGGTATGACCGGAATGCGCCGTTCGAGCCGCCAGCTCAGCGGCAGCGCGACGGCGGTGGCGGCCATGAACGCCGCCGTCCCCGCCATCAGGCCGGCGCGGCCGTTGACGATGAAGAAGACGACCAGCGGGCCGGCCTCGATCGCGAGTTTGAGCAGCTGGCGCATCTCCGGCTAGTCAGGCTCCAGCCCGACCAGCGCGGCGGCGAAGGCGCGGGGTTCGAACGGCCGCAGGTCGTCGATGCCCTCGCCCACGCCGACCGCGTGGATCGGCAGGCCGAACGCCTCCGCCAGCGCGACCGCGACGCCGCCGCGCGCCGTGCCGTCGAGTTTCGTGACCACGAGACCCGTAACATCCGCCATCTCGCGGAACGCGGCGACCTGCCGGTGCGCGTTCTGCCCGGTCGTGGCGTCGAGCACCAGCACCGTGTCGTGCGGCGCGGTCGCGTCGCGTTTTTTCAGCACGCGGACGATCTTCGCGAGTTGCGCCATGAGGTCGGACTTGTTTTGCAGGCGCCCCGCGGTGTCGATGAGCAGGAGGTCGGCGCCCTCGGCCTGGGCGCGGGCCAGCGCGTCGAAGGCGAGGCCGGCGGGGTCGCCGCCGGGCTTGCCGGCGACCACTTCGGCGCCGGCGCGCTCGCCCCATATCTGCAACTGCTCCACCGCCGCCGCGCGATAGGTATCGCACGCCGCCAGCACCGCCTTGCGCCCCTCGCCGCGCCAGAGGCTGGCGAGCTTGCCGAGGGTCGTCGTCTTGCCCGTGCCGTTGACGCCGACCGCGAGCACCACGTGGGGCTTGCGCGCGGGGTCGGGCGCGAGCGGCCGCGCGACCGGGGCGAGGATCTCCGCGATGTCGTTCGCCAGCGCGCGGCGCACCTGTTCCGGGCTGGCGTCGCCCTCGAACCGGCGCGACTTCAGCCCGCCGGCGAGGCGCGCCGCCGCCGCCGCGCCGAGATCGGCGGAAATCAGAAGCTCCTCAAGGTCTTCGATCGCCGCGGCGTCGAGTTTACGCCGCCGCAGGATGCTTGCGACGCCGTCGCCGATCGAGCGCGCGGTGCGGCTCAGCCCCGCTTTCAGCCGCCCGAGCCAGCTCACGCCGCCTCCGCGTGGAAACTTTCGCCGTCGTGGCCGACGAGGCGCGCGCCGACGGTTTCGCCCGGCGTTTGCGGCGCCGCGAAGCGCGCGCGCAGGAAATGCTCCGTGCGGCCCGCGGTTTCGCTTTCCATCAGCACAGCGGCGCGGGCGCCGACGCGGCGCGTCAGCGCGCGGGCGCGCGCCTCGGCGCCGGCGGCGCGCAGTTCCGCGGCGCGCGCGCGCCGCGCGGCCGGCGCGACCTGCGGCATGCGCGCCGCCGGCGTGCCCGGGCGCGCGGAATACGGAAAGACATGCGGCAGCGCGATTTCGCATTCGCGAATCGCCGCCAGCGTTTCCCCGTGCATCGCATCGGTCTCGGTGGGGAAGCCGGCGATGAAATCGGCGCCGAACACGATGCCGGGGCGCGCCGCGCGCAACGCGGCGCACAGCGCGAGCAGGTCGGCGCGGCGATGGCGGCGCTTCATGCGCTTGAGAATCATGTCGCTGCCCGACTGCGCGCTCAGATGTACATGCGGCATAAGGCGCGGCTCGGCGGCGAACAGTTCCGTCAGCGGCGCGCCGACGGCGGCGGGGTCGAGCGACGACAGGCGCAGCCGCGGCAGGTCGGGAACGGCGGCGAGCAGGCGGCGCAGCATTGCGGCGAAGCCGATCGGCGCCGGGAGATCCCCGCCCCACGAGGCGACGTCGACGCCGCTTACGACGATCTCCCGGAACCCGCGCGCAACCAGCGCGCGCGCCTGCGCAACGAGCGCGCCGAGCGGGGCGCTGCGGCCGGGGCCGCGGCCGAAGGGAATGACGCAGAACGTGCAGCGCCAGTCGCAACCGGTTTGCGCGTGCAGGATCGCGCGCGCGCGGCCTTCGAAGCGCACGAAACCGGAGAACTCTCCCGCCGCGCGGCCCGCCGCCATGATGTCTCCCGCGTCGATGCGGGGCTCGGCGGACGGGGCGGGCGGCGCGGGGCGGCGCGCGAAGGCGTCCGGCGCCAGTTTCTCGCGGTTGCCGACCACGCGATCGACTTCGGGCATGGCGGCGTAGCGCCGGGGATCGATCTGCGCGGCGCAGCCCGTGACGACGATTTCGGCGCCGGGGCGGGCGCGGCGCGCGCGGCGGATGGCCTGCCGCGCCTGGCGCTCGGCCTCAGCCGTCACCGCGCAGGTGTTGACCACCACGAGATCGCCGCGGCCGCCGGCGCGGGCGCGAATCGCCTCCGACTCCCAGGCGTTGACGCGGCAGCCGAACGTGACGATCTCGGGGCCTTGGGGGCCGCCGCTCACGGCGGCGGCGCGCACAGTTCGCCGCGGAACGAGATTTCCGCCGGGCCGGTCATGCGCACCCGCCCGTCTTCGGCCCAGTGGATATCCAGGTCGCCGCCGTCGAGGCGCACCGTCGCGCGGCGTCCGCACAGCCCGCGCCGATGCGCGGCGACCAGCGCCGCGCAGGCGCCCGTGCCGCAGGCGCGCGTGACGCCAACGCCGCGCTCCCATACGCGCATGCGCAGCAGGCCGGGGCCGGCGACGCTCGCCGCCTCGATATTGGCGCGTTCGGGAAACAGCGGGTGGGTTTCCAGCCCGGGGCCCAGGGTTTCGAGATCGGGCGCCTCGGCGTCGGGGACGAAAAACACCGCGTGCGGGTTGCCCATGCTCACGGCGGCGGGATCGCGGAGCGGCCCGGCGGCGATGCCGAGATGCAGCGTGTCGCGCGGCTCCGCGAGCGGAATTTCGCGCCATTCCAGCCTTGGCGCGCCCATGTCCACGCCGACGAGCGCGCCCTCGGCGCGCGCCGCGAGCATGCCGGCAGCGGTTTCGAGCGCGGCGCGCCCGCGCCCGCTTTCCGCCATGAGCAGGGCGGCGGCGCAGCGCGCGCCGTTGCCGCACGCGGCGACCTCGCCGCCGTCGGCGTTGAACACGCGCATGAAAGCGTCGGCGCGCGCCGAG
This sequence comes from Alphaproteobacteria bacterium, assembly GCA_965201115.1. Classification (GTDB taxonomy): domain Bacteria; phylum Pseudomonadota; class Alphaproteobacteria; order UBA7887; family UBA7887; genus JANQOH01. Next base: position 1,269,264 of record OZ241745.1, on the reverse strand, counting down.
GGCTCGAGCACGATCAGCTGATCGCAACCGACGCCGGCGCGCCGGTCGGCGATCGCGCGCACCCGCGCGGGCGGCGGCGCGAACGGCGCCCCGCGCGCGTCGAACACCGCGAAATCGTTGCCGAGGCCGTGCATTTTCACGAAGGACCGCCTCATGCCGCCGCTATCGATCCCGGGGGATGCCGGGCGGCGGGAGCGGCGTCAATCGCATTGCGCGCCGGGGAAGCCGGCCTCGATCCACGGGATGCCGTCCATGTCGGGCGGCGGGTTCACGCATTCGGCGGGGTAGTAGCGCACCTGCTCGACCGTGATGCGCCCGAGCCCGTCGTCCCAGCGCGTCAGCCCGATGGCGTTGGCCTGGATTGCCTGATGGCCGTCGGCCAGCGCCATGCTTACCGGGCCCGAGGGGCTGTCCCATTCGAGGCCGGTAAACGCCTCGATGACCCCGTCCTGGTCCGGGAACGCGCCCGCGCGCTCCGCCGCCAGGTCGTATGCCTTTTTCAGGCCGAGCAGGGCCATGACGAACTTGTACACGGGGTGGCTCGGCGGCGCGTCGTAGCGTTCGGCGTAGCCCGCGCGCAGCCAGCGGTTGAGTTCGCTGTCGGGCGCGAAATCGCCGTGCGGGCCGCGCGCGCCGATCACCGTGCCGTCGGGCAGGCGGTTGCCGATGCGCGGCAGGATGTGCTCGCCGGCGCTGAACACCACCTTCGAACGCTGGAAGAGGCCGCGCCCGGCGCCTTGGTTGATCAGCGCCTCCAGGTCGGCGCCCCAGAAGCTCGTATGCACGATGTCGGGCCGGCGCGCGAGCAGCGTCGTGATCTCGGAGCCGAACTGCCCCGCGAACAGTTTGGGGAACTGCGCATCGACGATTTCCACGCCGGGGTTGAGCGCCTTCATGGCGGCGGCGAAATCGTTCCACGAATCCTGCCCCCATGCGTAGTTCTGGTTCAGCCCGGCGACGGTGCGCAGCGCGGGGAACATTTCCGCCAGGTAGCGCGCGGCGGCCACGTTATCCATCACCGCGTGCGGCCCGGTGCGGAAGACATAGCGATAGCTCGCCTCCTCGAACACGCGCGGCGTGCCGCAATCCACCAGCACGGTAAGGATTTTCAGTTCTTCCGCCGTTTGCGGGATGGCCAGGCAATCGCCGCTGGAAATGTATCCCATGGCCACGTCGATGCCGCGCCGCTGCGCGAGGTTGCGCAGTTCGGCGGTCTGCTTGACCGCGCCGCCGGCCTCGTCGACGTAGATCGGAACGATGCGCGCGCCGGCGAGCCCCGCGCCTTCGTAGGGGGCGGGAACGGTTCCGGCGTTGATCGCGTCGATGGCGAACTCGGCGCCGTTTTTCGCGGGGATGCCGAAATGCGCCGCCGCCGGACCGGACAGGAAGCTCACGATTCCGATGACGATTTCGCGCTCGTCCTGCGCCGCCGCCGCGGGTGCCGCCGCCAGCGCGGCGGCCGCAAGCAGCCTCCGGACGATCTTGCCGGGTAACATCGCTCTCCTCCGCATGGTTCGTTGCCGCCGCCGAACGCTATCCGCACCCCCCGCCCCGCGCAAGCCGCGCGCTCGGGAGCGCCGGCGCCCCCGCCGGCATGCGGACGCCTCGTCCGCGACAAGGGATGCCGACGGGTGCGCCGGCCGTCCCGGGGAGGCAGCCCCCGAACGGTCGGTGTCGGTAGCCCTTGGCTACGAGTGCTCAACGATGGCCAAGTCGGCTTCCAGCAGCGCCTCCGGGATCGGAAGCGGAACAGCCACGGCAAGCGCTTGTCGCGATGGCCGGGCGAACATCGCCCGACCGCCGCGAACCCGCGGCCAGCCCTGTCGCTACGAGCGAATCGCCGGCATCTCGTCGAGCCACGACAACCACTCCTTGCAAGTGGCGTCGGGCAACCCGACCGTACTCGCTCTCTGCACAACGGCGGCGAACAACGCCCGACGAGCCTCCCGATCACGCGCGGTGCGCAGACCCTGTGTGCGCACGCGGTGCGCACATCAGCTCCCATGCCCCACCTTCGGCTCAGAAAGGGTTTCGGCCCGCGCGCCCGATGAGTCTTGGCGTCCGGTTCATCTCGACTTGCGGGTCGAAGAACGAGCTTCGGCCCGCGCGCTCAATAAGCCCTCCCGCGAGATCCCACGAAGCCCCGCCTCGGGGCTCCACCAAGATGCGTAGACCCTCCAGCGCGGCACCCTTAAAGCCGGCTGCAAGAAGCCTTTCTAACGGGCTTCCGCCCGCGCGCTCGGTAAGCCCTTCCGTGGGATTCCACGAAGCCTCACCTCGGGGCTCTACCAACAAGATGCGTAAGCCTTCCAGCGCGACACCTGCATAGAAGCCCGCAAGCAACCTCTTCCCGAGGATATTACAAGCCATTGTTTTTCCTTCAGTTAATCGACCAAGCGGCTGGGTTGAGTTTGACTGTGCGCTATAGCCAGAGGCACGTCGGCTATACTCGCCCACTACCGCTGGCTAGCATATCGCCCCCGCCAAGCGCGGTCAAGCGAACTTCGCCGCGCAGCGAATTTTTTCGCACGCCACGGGCTACGCCGCGCGCGGCTCGCGCCAGGCGGGGAGGCGGACGGCGAGGGCGCGGTAGGGGGCCAGCAGCGCGGCGGCCATCGCCAGTTTGGCGGCGTAGTCGCCGAGCGCCCACGAGCGCCACGGCAGCCCGGTTCCGGCGAACGCCAACGCGAAGAACAGCGCCGTGTCGGCCGCCATCGAGGCCATCGACGAGACCAGCGGCGCGCGCCACCATGCGCCCCGGCGCAGGCGGTGGAATATCCAGACATCAAGCAGCTGCGCCGAGATGAACGCGGCACCGGACGCGAAGGCGATGCGCGGCTCGGCCAGCGCGAGCGAAGCGGGGACGCCGACCGCGAAGCCCGCCGCCGCCGCCGCACGCGCGGCGGCGGGCCCGTAGGCGCGGTTGGTCAGATCCGTCACCAGAAAGGCGAACGGATAGGTAAACGAACCCCACGTAAGCCATGCGCCCAGCGGATACTGGACGGCGAAGTTCGAGATGGCGACGACGGCGGCCATCGCCAGCGCCGGCGGTAGCAGCCGCCGCGCCGGCGCGGACATGCGGGTCAACGCGCCTCGCCGGCGCGCTCGGCGGCCTTGCGGATGCGGGTCTTGAGGCGCCGGCCGAATGGCGTGAGTTCGTCGGCGCGCGCCTTGGCGAGGTAGCTGTCGAGCCCGCCGCGATGCTCCACCGAGCGCAGCGTGGCCGCCGCGATCTTCAGGCGCACGCTGGCGCCCAGCGCGTCGCTGTACAGCGAACAGATCTGGAGGTTGGGCCGGAAGCGGCGCGGCGTGCGATTGTGCGCGTGGCTCACATGCATGCCGCGCAGCGCGCCGGTTCCGGTCAGCTGGCAACGTCTCGACATTCGGTTTCGCTCTCGTTCGTTCGCGCGGTGGGGGCGCCGAATGTATGGCTCGCCGCCGGCGGCGTCAAGCGCCGGCGCGCCGAAGGCGCGGACTTCCCGGGTGCGCAGGCGTCCCCGCCCGTACGTCCCGACCCGCACGGACGCTGGCGGAAAGGGCGCAACGACCGCGCCTCAGCTGCAAGCATCGCGGCGCGCCGAAAAACGTGCGAGCGGGGACGCTCGCGCACCCGGGAAGCGCGGGGCGCCCCGTTCCGGTATAATCGCGGCGATGGCCCGCGTAACCGGCATTCGCACGATTCCGCTCGAACACGATCTCGGGCCGCTCAAGGCGTACGGGATGGCGCGGGGGATGACCTCGACGCGCAACGCGACGCTTGTGCTGCTCGATACCGACGCGGGGGTCACGGGGCTCGGCGAGGCGTGGGGGCCGGGCGCCGCGGTTTCGGCGGCGGCGGATATATTGAGCCCGCTGTTCACGGGGCGCCGCCTCCACGACCTCGAACAGGCGCGGGCGCGGTTTTACGACCTGCGCTATCACCTGGGCGCGCAGAACAGCGTCACCAGCCTGCTCGGCGGCATCGACATCGCCGTCCACGACGCACTGGGCAAGTTGTACGGCGTTCCCGTCCACGATCTGCTCGGCGGGCTGGCGCGCGACCGCGTTCCGGCCTATGCATCGGACGGCTATTTCGCGGTCGATCCGGCGGGCGGGCTGGAGGCGCAGCTGGCGGCGTTCCGCGACCTGCGGTTTCCCGGCGTCAAGATCAAGGTCGGCGGCGGGCCACGGCAAGACGCCGAGCGCGCGGAGCGGGCGCGCGACGCCATTGGCCCCGACATGCTGCTGATGCTCGACGCCAACGGCAACTACACGGCGGACCTGGCGCTGGCCGGCATGGAGGCGGTCGCGCCGTTCGACATCCACTTTTACGAGGAGCCGCTGCCCCCCGCCGATTTCGACGGCTACCGCCGTTTGCGCGCGCGGGCGCCGCTTCCCATCGCGACCGGCGAGGCGCTCTACACGGCTCACGACTTCCGCCGCCTTGTCGAATGCGGCGGCGCCGATATCCTCCAGCCCGACCTGACGCTGTGCGGCGGCTTCGGCGAGGGGCTGGCGATTCGGACGCTGGCGCGGCTCGCCAATTTGCGCCTGTCGCCGCATGTGTGGGGCGGCGCGGTGGGGCTGGCGGCGGCGGTTCATTTTCTCGCCGCGCTGCCGCCCTCGCCGCATGTCGATCGCGAGCCCTTCCCCGCCATGCTCGAACTCGACCGCGGCGCGAACGCGCTGCGCGACAAGCTGCTGGCGGAGCCGCTCGCTTGCGTCGATGGGCACGTCGTCGTGCCGCGCGGGCCGGGCCTCGGCATCGAACTCGATTGGGACGCCGTGGCGCGCTACAGCGCCGGCGCTGGCGCGGACTGAGGCCCGCGCCCGCGGCCGCTGCCCGGGACCGCGGGCGTCCCCGGGGAGGGCGCGACGACCGCGCCTCCCCGCCGACGCCGTGCCGTGCGCAAACGTGCGGGCGAGACGCCCGCGCACCCGGGAAGTCCGCGCCTCCGGCGCGGCGTTGCCTATCGGCGGGGGGCGGCGAGGAAGGTTTCGACGAGGGTGCGGGCGGCGGCGGAGGGGGAGAGGCCGCCGGCGGTTACGCGGGCCTCAAGGGCGGCGCGACGGGCGGCGACGGCGGGCGAGGCTTCCAGGCGCGCCTCGAGCAGTTCGCGCAGCTCGGCGCGCATGGCGGCGAGGGCCTGGCCGGCGCGGCGGCGGGCGATGGCGGCGGCGGCGGCGCGCGCAAACTCTTCCACCGCTTCGCGAATCGCCTCGAGGCCGCGGCGCTCAAGGGCCGAGCACAACAGTGCGCGCGGCGTCCAGCCCGGCGTCGGCGGGCGCATGAGGCGCAGCGCGGCGGCGTAATGCGCGGCCGTGCCGCCCGCCGCGGCGGCCAGCGCGCCGTCGTTCTTGGTAACGACGATCAGATCGGCGACCTCCGCGACGCCGCGCTTGATGCCCTGCAATTCGTCGCCGCCGCCGGGCGCGACGAGAAGGACGAACATGTCGGCGAGGTCGCGGACGGCGGTTTCGGACTGGCCGGCGCCCACGGTTTCGACGATGACGGCGTCGTATCCGGCGGCTTCGCACAGCGTTATGGCGTCGCGGGCGCGCCGCCCCGCGGCGCCGGGCGCGCCGCCGCTGGGGCTGGGCCGGACGAAGGCTTCCGGCCGTTGCGCGAGTTCGGCCATGCGGGTCTTGTCGCCGAGTATGGCGCCGCCGCCGCGCGCGCCGGAGGGATCGACGGCGAGCACGGCGAGCCGCCGCCCGCGTTCGACCAGGTGCAGGCCGAACGCCTCGATGAAGGTGGACTTGCCCACGCCCGGCGCGCCGGAGACGCCGATGCGCGCCGCGCCGCCGGCATGGGCGCCCGCGGCGGCGAGAAGCGCCTCGGCGGCGGCGCGGTCGGCTTCGCGCGTCGATTCGACGAGCGTGATGGCGCGCGCAAGCGCGCGGCGGTCGCCCGCGCCGATGGCGGCCGCGGCGGCTGCGGGGTCGAACGCGGTCATGCGGGCGGCGCCGGGTCCATGCCGGCAACGTCGTTCATGGACGCCGCGGCTTCAATCCCGCCGGAAGGCAGGCGCCGCGCCCCCTTGCCAACGCCGGGCCGGCGGGCCGATCATGCTTGTCATGGCCGCCGACATGACCCGCGAGCGGATTGCCGAGGCGTTCGCGCGCTTTGCCGCGGAGCGCGCGGCGCCGGAGACCGAACTCGCGTTCCGCAACCCCTATACGCTGCTCGTCGCGGTCGTGCTGTCGGCGCAGGCCACCGATGTCGGCGTCAACAAGGCCACCGGGCCGCTCTTCGAAATCGCCGACACGCCGGAGAAAATGCTCGCCCTGGGCGAAGAGCGCGTGCGCGAAGCGATAAAGACCATCGGCCTGTTCCGCACCAAGGCGAAAAACGTCATCGCGCTGAGCCGCCTGATCGTCGAGCGCCACGGCGGCGAGGCGCCGCGCGACCGCGCCGCCCTCGAGGCGCTGCCCGGCGTCGGGCGGAAGACCGCCAACGTCGTGCTCAACAGCGCCTTCGGCGAACCCACCATCGCGGTGGATACGCATATATTCCGCCTCGGCAACCGCACCGGCATGGCGCGCGGCAAGACCCCCCTCGCGGTCGAGGAGCGCCTGCTGGAGGTCGTTCCCGAGCGCTACCGCCGCCACGCCCACCACTGGCTCATCCTGCACGGCCGCTATGTCTGCAAGGCCCGCAAGCCCGCCTGCCCCGCGTGCGTCGTCAGCGATCTCTGCCTCTACCCCGACAAGACCCCCGCGTAATCCGCGGCGCGTTGACGGCCGCGGGGCGCAACGCTAACACGGTGCCGGGGAAACGATGGCGAAAACGGACGACAGAGCCGACGAGGCGCGGGCGGCGGACCGCGCCGCGCGGTGGGAAATGTTCCGGCTCTACGGCGCGGCCGCGCTGGCGGGGCTGGCCGCGCTTGTCGTCGCCTATCAGTTCGTCGATCCCGCGCCGCCGGCGCGCCTGCGCATCGCGACCGGCGGCCCGTCGGGCGCGTATTACGCCTTCGGCAAGCAATACCGCGATGTCCTCGCGCGCCACGGCATCGAGGTGGAGCTCGTCAATACGTCGGGCTCGATCGAGAACCTCGGCCTGTTGCGCGACGCGGAATCGGGCGTTCACGCGGCTTTCGTGCAGGGCGGAACGGCCGGCGCGGAGGCGAACGCCGGCGGCCTCGCCTCGCTCGCCAGCCTGTACTACGAACCCGCCTGGTTGTTTTACCGCGAATCGACGCCGCTCGCGGCGCTGGCCGACCTGGCGGGCCGGCGCGTCGCGGTGGGGCCGGAGGGCAGCGGCGCCCGCGCGCTGGCGCTTGTGCTCCTGGCGGAAAACGGCCTCGGCCCGGGCGACGCGGCGCTGAGCGCCCTCGGCGGCGCCGACGCCCTCGCCGCGCTCCGGGCGGGGGAGATCGACGCGTGGATTACCGTCGCCGGCGTGCGTTCGGCGCTTGTGCGGCGCGCCGCCGCCGCCGAGGGCGTGCGCATTTTCGATTTCGCCCGCGCCGAGGCCTACGAACGCCGCCTGCGCTACCTGTCGGCGCTCGCGCTGCCGCGCGGCGCGCTCGACCTGGCGGCGAACCTGCCCGACCGCGATGTGCGCCTGATCTCGCCGACCGCCGCGCTGGTGGCGCGCGGCGACCTCCACGCGGCGCTGGAATATCTGCTGCTCGAGGCGGCGAGCGAAATCCATTCCGGCGGCGGCATTCTCGAGGAGCCGGGCGCGTTTCCGAGCGCGCGCTTCGTCGATCTGCCCATCGCCGAGGCGGCGCGGCGCTATTTCGAGTCCGGCCCGCCTTTCCTGCGCCGCGTACTGCCCTTTTGGGCGGCCAACACCATCGATCGCCTGGCGGTGATGCTGCTGCCGCTGCTCGCCATCGCGCTGCCGTTGTTCCGCTTTATGCCGGTGCTCTACGAATGGCGCGTGCGGTCGCGCATCTATCGCTGGTACCGCGAACTGCGCCCGCTGGAGCGGCGGCTGCGGGAAGGCCTCGACCCGCGCGAGGCGGCGCGCGCGCTCGAGCGCCTCGAGAGCATCGAGCGCGCGCTCGCCGGCCTCTCGGTCCCGCTCGCCTATGCCGACGGGCTTTATCAGCTGCGCCTGCATATCGACCTGGTCCGCGGCGCGATCCGGCGCGCCGCGGAGGCGCCTGAATCCGCACGGCCGGAAGCATCCGAAACCCCGGCGGCGCCGGAGGACGGGCGGGGATGAGCGCCGCCATCCTCGGCGCGCCCGAACGCGCGTTTCTCGAACGCGAAAAGGTCGCGCGGCTCGCGACCGCCGACGCCGGCGGCGCGCCGCATGTCGTTCCGGTCTGCTACGCGATGGGCGCGGCGGGCGGCGCGCCGCGCGCGTGGATCGCCATCGACGCCAAGCCCAAACGCGGCGACCCGCGCCGTCTCAAGCGCCTGCGCAACATTGCGGAAAACCCCCGCGTCATGCTCTTGGCGGATCGCTACGACGATGACTGGTCGCGGCTCGGCTGGGTTTCGCTTCGCGGCCGGGCGGAGGTTCTTTTCGGCGGGGCCGAGCATGCGACAGCGCTCGCCGCTCTCCGCGCGCGCTACGCTCCCTACCGCGCCATGCGCCTCGAGGCGCTCCCGGTCATCGCGATCCGCGTCGAATCCGCCGCCGCCTGGGGGCGCCTGGCGTAGGCCGCGCGCCGCGCGCCTGTCGCGCCGAAGGCGCGGACTGCGTGGGTGCGCGGGCGTCCCGCCCGCACGTTTCCGCAGAGCGCGATGTTGCCGCGGAAGCAAGGCCTTTCGCGCCCCCTCCCCGGCGCCCGCGCGCCCAAGCCCCGCCTTCGGCGGGGTTGCGGCCCCGGCCCGTAATTCTAATCCGGCCCGTAACTGATGTAGTCCGTCCAGAATCGCTCGATGGCGCGGAGGTTGTCGTTGACGCCGCTCAGCGCCGCGCCGTCCACGCCGCGGCCCGACAGCGCGGCCGCGTTGTGCGCATACAGCGCGTTGACGATTTCGACCGCCGCGCGGCCCTTGTCGCTCAGGCGTATGCGCGTCACCCGCCTGTCGTGCTCCGGGCGCTCCCGCGCCAGGTAGCCGTTCTCCAGCAGCTTCTTGATATTGTATGAGACATTCGAGCCTTGGTAGTAGCCGCGCAGGGTGAGCTCGCCGACGGACACGGTCTCATTCTCTATATTGCTCAGCAGCACCGCCTGGACATTGCTGATGTCGCGCACGCCGCGCCGGTCGAGTTCGCCCTTCACCACGTCGAGAAAGCGCCGGTGGAGGCGTTCGACGAGGCGTATGCAGTCGAGAAACGACCGCGTCGCGTCGGGCCCGGCGGCGGGCCGCGCGTCAGCGTCGGGTTCGGCCACGGCAACCGTACCTTTCGTTGCCGCGCGCGCGCCGGCCGCGCCGCGGCGCCATGCGCGCGGGGGTCATTCCGCGGCAAACAGTTTCACGATGGCCGAATAGTCGAGCGCGCCGTTTCCGGCGTTGCGGAACAGCGCATACAGCGCCGCCGCCTGCGCGCCCATCGGCGCCCCGACCCCGGCCGCGCGCGCGGCTTCCTGCGCCAGGTTCAGGTCCTTGAGCATCATGTCGGTCGAGAAGCCGGGGCGGAAATCGCGGTTGGAGGCGGCGGCCTCCACGATCCCCGGTATCGGCAAGTGGTTGCGCATCGCCCACGAGCCGCCGGACGAGTTCGACGCGATCTCGAACAGGCGTTCGGCCGGCAGGCCCAGCGCCGCGCCCAGCGCAAAGGCCTCCGACAGCGCTATCATCGACACGCCGAGCATCATGTTGTTGCAGATTTTCGCGGCCTGACCGTTGCCGCTGGCGCCGGCGTGAACGATCTTGCGGCCCATCGCCGCCAGTATCGGCTCCGCGCGCGCGAACGCTTCCTCCGTCCCGCCGACCATGAAGGTGAGCGTCCCCGCTTCCGCGCCGGCCACGCCGCCCGACACCGGCGCGTCGAGCATCGCCAACCCGCGCGCCGCGGCCGCGGCCGCGGCGGCGCGCGCCGAAACCACGTCGATGGTCGAACAATCGATGAGCAGCGTTCCCTCCGCGACCGCCGGGATCAGCTCGTCGAAGACCGCCCGCACCTGCGCGCCTGCGGGCAGCATGGCGATGACGCAGCCGGCGCCGTCGGCGGCGTCCGCGAGGCTCGCGGCGGCCCGCGCGCCGCCGCCCTTGAGCGCCGCCGCGGCCGCACGGTTTGTGTCGTACACGCACAGCGCGTGGCCCGCCTTGAGCAGGTTGCGCGCCATCGGCGCGCCCATATTGCCGACGCCGACAAAGCCGATGCGCATCGCCGCCTCCCGTTCGCCGAAGCCTCAGTCGAAATCCAGCTCGCCCCAGCCCAGGGGCGCGAAAAACGCGGCGACCGCCGCGTCGGACACATCCTCGATGCGCGCGGGAGACCAGGCCGGCGCGCCGTCCTTGTCGACCAGCAACGCGCGCACGCCCTCGAAGAAATCCGGCGTCGACATGAAGCGCTGCGCGACGCGGTACTCGACGATCATGCGCGCCTCGAACCCGGCGCCGCGCGCCTCGGCCAGCTGGCGGTCGGTCACGCGCACGCTCGTCGGCGACTTGCCGCGCAGGGTGGCGAGCGTTTCCGCCGCCCAGGCGCCGCCGCCGGCCTCGAGCGTCGCGAGGACCGCGCCCATGCCCGCGTCCGAAAAGCAGCGCGCGATGTCGGCCGCGCGCGCGGCCAGCGGCGCCGTGCCGGGTCCGGCGCCGCGCGCGGCCTCGGCGTCCAGCAGCGCCGCCAGCGGCGCCTCGCCGACGCGCGCTTGAAACCGCTCCGCCGCCGCGGCGTCGAGATAATGCGTCGCCGCGCCGATGCGCAGCGCGTCCGCCGGCCCGATGCGCGCGCCGGTCAGCGCCAGGTAGCGCCCCTCCGGCCCGCATTGCGCAAGAAACCAGCCGCCGCCGACATCGGGGAAATAGCCGATCCCCGTTTCCGGCATGGCGAAAACCGTGCGCGGCGTCGCGGCGCGCATGGCGCCATGCACCGAAAGCCCCACGCCGCCGCCCATGGTTATGCCGTCGAGCAGCGCCGCATAGGGCTTCGGGTAGCGCCGGATCAGGCGGTTGAGGCGGAACTCCTCACGGAAGAAATACGCCGGCAGATCGGCGCCGTCGCCGGATGTGAAGCCCCGGTCGTAGAGCGCGCGGATGTCGCCGCCGGCGCAGAAGGCGCGCTCGCCGGCGCCCTCCACAAGCACCTCGCGCACGTCCGGGTCGTCGGCCCAAGCGCGCAGCCGCGCGTCCATGGCGCGCACCATGCCCAGGGTGAGCGCGTTGAGCGCGCGCGGGCGGTCGAGCACGATGCGGCCGACGCCGCGCTCGACGCGAAAACGGATTTCCGGCGTTTCGCCCGTCACGGGGCGAGTTCCCCGGCCAGCAGGCGGCGGGCGACGATAACGCGCATGATTTCGTTCGTTCCTTCCAGTATGCGGTGGACCCGCAGGTCGCGCAGGACGCGCTCGATGGGATGGTCGCGAAGATAGCCGTATCCGCCGTGAAGTTGCAGCGCCTCGTCGCAGACCGCGAAGCCCGCATCGGTGGCGAAGCGCTTGGCCATGGCGCAGGCGGCCGCGGCGTCGGGCGCGCCGGCGTCGAGCTTCGCCGCCGCCTCGCGCAGCAGCGCGCGCGCCGCCGCCAGTTCGGTCGCCATGTCGGCCAGCCGGAATTGGAGCGCCTGGAACTCGGCCAGTTTGCGCCCGAACTGCTCGCGTTCGAGAACATGGTTGCGGGCCGCCTCCAGCGCGCCGCGCGCGCCGCCGATCGAACACGCGCCGATATTCAGCCGCCCGCCATCCAGCCCGCGCATGGCGATTCGGAACCCCTCTCCTTCCGCGCCGATGAGATTCGCGGCGGGCGCGCGGCAGTCCTCGAATACGAGCGCCGCCGTGGGCTGCGAACGCCACCCCAGCTTGCGCTCCTGCTTGCCGAACGACAGCCCCGGCGCGTCGGCCTCCACCGCGAGGCAGCTGACGCCGCCCGGCCCGGGGCCGCCGGTGCGGACCATGCAGAGGTAGAGATCGGCGCGTCCGCCGCCGGAGATGAACGCCTTGGCGCCGTTCAGCACATAGTCGCCGCCGTCGCGCCGCGCCCGGGTCGAAAGACCGGCGGCGTCGGAACCCGCGCCCGGCTCGGTCAGGCAATAGGCGGCGAACATGTCCATCGACGCCAGCCGCGGAAGCCATCGCGCACGCTGCGCGGCGTTGCCGAAGGCGTCGATCATCCACGCGGCCATGTTGTGGATCGAGATGTACGCCGCCGTCGAGGGGCAGGCCGCCGCGAGCTCCTCGAATACGAGCGCCGCGTCGAGCCGCGCGAGGCCGGCCCCGCCATGCTCGGCGCCGCAATACATGGCGGCGAACCCGAGGCCCGCGGCCCGCCGCAGCGTCTCGACCGGGAATACGCAGTTCTCGTCCCACTCCGCCGCGCGCGGCGCCATCTCCGCCGCCGCGAACCGCCGCGCCGCCTCGCGAATCGCCTCCTGCTCTTCGCTCAACCCGAACGCCATGCGCCGCCCCTCCCGCTCCGCGCCCGCCGCGGGCCTACTCCGCCGCGGCGCGGGCGGCTTCCGCGCCCTTTACCAGCGCAATCAGTACGTCGTGCGTCGGCGTCGGGACGCCGACCTCGCGGCCGACGCGCGCGATGCCGCCGTTGATCGCGTCGATCTCGCACGGCCGCCGGGCCTGCATGTCCTGCCACATGGAGGGGCGGCCGTGCGGGATTTTCAGTCCGAAGGCCCGCGCATAAGCCTCGGCGTCGTCGAATTCGACGCGAATTCCCCTGGCGCGCGCCACCGCGCCGCCCTCGCGCGCGCAGGCCGCGGCCACGGGCCATGCGTCGGCGCTGTCGATGACCTCGCCCACGGTCAGCCCGGTGAGCGCGCAAACCGGGCTGTACGTTCCGTTGCAGATGAGTTTTTCCCACACCAGTTGGTGAATGTCGTCGAACGCCTTGACGCGGAAGCCGGCCCCGGCCCATACGGCGGCGACCTCTTCCAGCCGCGGCGTGACCGGGCCGGCGGTTTCGCCGAGGCGGATCAGCTCCATGCCTTCATGGCGCACATGGCCGGGCGCCAGCACGCGCGCGCCGAAGCCGCCCGCGACGCCGATAATCGTGCGCCCGGCGCCGAGAACGGCGCTTGCGGCCTCGCCGCTGCCGATCCCGTTCTGGATGGTGACGACTGGCGCGCCGGGCTTGCCGGCCAGCACAGCCGCGCGCGCGGCCTCCGCCACATGCCGCGCCTTGGTGGCGAGGACGACCAGGTCGCACGGCGCCGCGTCGCGCGCGTCGCGCGTCGCCCGCACGGCCACCGTCCGGTCGCCGCTCGCGCCCTCGATGCGCAGGCCGTTTTCGCGGATCGCCGCGACGTGTTCGGCCCATACATCGACCGCCCAGACTTCGTGCCCCGCCTCGGCGAGCAGCCCGGCATACACCGACCCCATGGCCCCCGCCCCGATAACCGCGATCTTCATGCGCCTCGCTCCTCCCCGTCTCGTTTCCGCCGTCGAGTATAATGCCGGGGGCGGCGGCCGCGCTTTCCCGCCGGCGACTCGACTGCCGCAAACATGCGGGCAGGATGCCCGCGGTCCCGGGCCCCGCCTTCGGCGCGGTCAGCCGGGGGGCGGGGGCGATGCGGCGGTCAGGCCGCCGTCGACTACGATTTCCGTTCCGGTGATGTATTTCGATTCGTCGCAGGCGAGGAACAGCGCGGCGTATGCGACGTCCCAGGCGTCGCCCATGCGGCCCATCGGCGGCTGGCGGTGGCGGGCGGCGATGAGGGCTTCGGCGTCGCCGCCGCCGCGCTCGCCGGCCAGGCGGTGCGCCACCAGCGGCGTATGCATCAGGCCCGGAACCACGCAGTTGAGGCGGATTCCCTTCGCCGCCCAGCTCACCGCGGTAACGCGCGTGAACTGGATGAGGCCGGCCTTGCTCGCGGCGTAGGCGGCCAAGTCGTGGCCGATATGGCGCAGCCCGGCGACCGAGGCGATGTTGACCACCGCGCCGGCGCCCCGGCGCGCCATGACCGGAAGCGCATGCCTGCACGCGAGATAGACATAGCGCAGGTTCGTTTCCATCTGCCGGTCCCAAACCTCGGGGGCCATCTCCACGCCGCCGGGCGCGGAGCCGCCGACATTGTTGACCAGAACGTCGACGCGCCCGAACCGTTCGACGCATGCGGCGACGGCGCCCTCGAGCGCGGCGGAATCGGTGACATCGGCGGCGTAAGCGGCGGCGCGGCCGCCCTCGCCGGCGATAATCCCCGCGGTTTCGCGCGCCGCGGCCTCGTCGCGATCGACGGCGAAAACGCTTGCGCCCTCGCGCGCGAACAGCACCGAGATCGCCTTGCCGTTGCCCCAGCCCGGCGCGACCGAGCCCGCGCCGAGCACCAGGGCGGCGCGGTCCCGCAGGCGGTTCATGGCGCGCTCACGGCGCGCCGCGGACGCGCGTTTCGGCCCGCGCGCCGAGCGCCGCCGCCAGCGCCTCGAACCGGCGCATCGCCGTCTCCCCCAGCATGGCCGCGTCTCCGTTTTCGTACTCCACGCGCAGCGCGCGCGGCGCGCCGCCGAGAGACAGCGGAAAGCGCCCGACAACGCCCGTTCCGCCGCCCGACAGCGCGGCGGCGAAGCGCGCCGCCAAGCCGAGAATGCGCGCGCGCGCGCGTTCGCCCTCGCCGAGCAGGCTTTCGGCGCGCCCGAGCGCGCCGCTTTCCGCGCCTGTATAGCGGACGCACGCCGCGCGGGCGAGGAAGCAGCGCTCGGCGTGGCTCGCGTGCAGTTCCGGCGCGCGCAGTATCTCCAGCGCCGCCTGTTCGGCGCGGTATTCCGGATGGGCGCGCCAGCCGATATCGGCGACGAGGCAGGCGGCGCGGCGCAGGCGGCGGCGCGGCGCGGTCTCGCCGGGAAACAGGGCGTCGGTCCACGGCGCGAGCTCCTCGCCGTATGCGGGCGCCCGCGCCGCGCGTTCGGCGATGCCGCGGCAGGCGGCGAGCAGCGGGTCTTCGGCGCGCGTTTCCGGCGGCAGCCGCGCGAGCGCCAGCCCCTCGCGCAGGCCGAGGGCGGAAAACGTCACGCGGCGCGGCCGGGCGCGGCGCAGCAGGCGCTCCATCGCCAGCGCGGAAAAGGGCAGCAGGGCGGCGCGCCGGCGCGGCGCGCCGCCCGCGCGCTCGAGCGATTCGGCGCTTTGCGTCGCGACAAGCGAAACCAGGCGCGCCAGTTCGCGCGCGGGGAGCGTGTAACGATGGATTATGCGCAGGGGGTAGTCGGCGCGGTGCATATGGATGCGGGCCAGCGCGCGCCAGTTGCCGCCGACGGCGTAGAGATCGGCGCCGGCCGCGGCGTCGAGCCACGGCAGCCCCGCAAGCGCCTCGTCGATCGGGCCGCGCGCGCGGCGGGCGTCGCCTTTCGTTTCCGCCGCCAGCGCGAGCGCGCCGAGGGGCAGGGTCGCGTGTTCGCGCACGGCGCCGCGGTCGAGGCGCACCAGCTCCAGACTGCCGCCGCCCAGGTCGCCCATGACGCCGTGGGCGCCGGGCTCGCCGCCGAGCACGCCGCGCGCCGCCAGCTCGGCCTCCTCGGCGCCGGACAGCACGCGCACGCGCAGGCCGGAGCGCCGCTCGATTTCCGCCGCGAACGCCGCGCCGTCTTCCGCGTCGCGCACCGCCGCGGTGGCCACCGCGTCGACTTGCGCGATGCCCTTGTCGCGAAGCAGCGCGGCGAAACGCTCGATCTGCGCGAGCGCGCGCGCCGCGCCGCTTGGGTCCAGGCGCCCGGTCTCGCGCAGGCCGCGGCCCAGGCCGCACATGGATTTTTCGTTGTACAGCGGCGGGGCGGCGCGGCGCGCGCCGTCGAATATCGCCAGGCGGACCGAGTTCGAGCCTATATCGACGACCGCGCAGACGGCCGCCGTCCACCCCGCCACGGCGGGCCGCGCCCCGCGCTCCGCGCCGGCGCGGCGGTTCAGAACGTGCCCCGGAACGCGCCTCCGTCCATCAGGAAGTGCTGGCCGGTGACGAAGCCCATTTGCGCGCCGCACAGAAACGCGCAGGCGTCGCCGAACTCGGCGGGGTCGCCGAACCGCCCGGCGGGGTTGGCCGCCGCCGCCCGCGCGGCGATCGTCTCCTCCGATTCGCCCGCCTGTTCGGCGCGGAAGCGGATATTCCCGCGCAGGCGATCGGTGTCGAACGGCCCGGGCAGGATGCAGTTGATCGTGACGTTATGCGCCACCGTCTGGCGCGCGAGCCCGGCGACGAACCCGGCAAGGCCGGTGCGCGCGCCGTTCGACATGCCGAGCTCGGGAATCGGGCTTTTCGTCGCGGCCGAGGTGATGTTGACGATGCGCCCGAACTTGCGCGCGATCATCCCGTCGACGGTCGCCTTGATGAGTTCGATCGGCGCGAGCATGTTGGCGGTCACGCCGCGCATCCAGTCTTCGCGCGACCAGTCGCGGAAATCGCCCGGCGGCGGGCCGCCGGCGTTGTTGACGAGTATGTCCGGCTCCGGGCAGGCGGCGAGCAGCGCGCGCTGGCCCTCGGGGCCGGTCACGTCGCAGGCGACCGCGTTGACTTCCACGCCGGTCGCGGCGCGGATTTCCGCCGCGGTCGCTTCCAGCGGTCCGGGCGTGCGCGCGGCGATGGTTACGCCGGCGCCCTCGCGCGCGAGAGACATTGCGCAGGCGCGCCCGAGCCCCTTGCTCGACGCGCAAACGATCGCCTTGCGGCCCGACAGGCCCAGGTCCATGGTCAATCTCCTTTCGCAGGGCCTTCCGCCTCGCCGGAAGGCAGGATTTCCCGCACGAACGGGACGGTGACGGCGCGCCGCCGTTCGCATGCGGCGCGGTCGAGAAGCGCGACCGTCCGCCGCGCCGCGGCGAAGGAGCGCTCCATGCGCCCGACAAGATAGCCGATCGGCGCCGGCGCGACCGCCGTCTGCCGGTCGGCGAACAATTTTACGAGCACCGCGGCCAGCAGATCGTCGTCGGGCTCGGCGATGGCGACCGTCGGCAGCGCGCGCAGGCGCGAGCGCAGATCGGGCAGCGCGACGGGCCATTCCGCCGGCGGCGCGGTTGCGCTCAGCAACAGGCTGCCGCGCCGCGCCGCGATGGCGTTGTAGAGATGCAGCAACGCGCGTTCGTCCACGCCGGGGCCGGCGCCGTCGATGGCCGCCGCGCGCGCGCCGGCGAGCAGGCCGGGGAGCGCGCGCCGCAAGTTGCGCGCTTCTACTACCGCGGCTTGCGCGCGGCGCGCCCAGACGGCCAGCAGATGGCTCTTGCCGCAGCCGGGCGGTCCGTACACGGCGAGCCCCGGCGCCGGCCAGCGCGGCCACGCCTCGATCCACGCCGCGGCCTCGCGATTCGCGGCGCCCACGTGGAAATCGCCGGCGCCGGCCGCGGCGAGCGGCTCGAACGCAAGGGCGCGCTGCGCGTGCGCGGCGGACGCGGCGCTCACTCCTCCGCGTCCCCGCCACGATACAACGCGCTCGCCTTGTAGCGGTCGATCGCGAATCGGGCCAGCACCCCCACCGCGGCGGCCACGGGAACGCCGATCAACATGCCGAGAAACCCGAACAGCGCCCCGCCGGCGAGCACCGCGAACATGACCCACACCGGATGCAGGCCCACGCGGCTCCCTACCAGCCGCGGCGTCAGGATATAGGTTTCCACCGCCTGCCCGGCGACGAAGACGAGCGCCATCAGGAACGGCTCGACGGACCAGCCGAACTGGAGGTAGCCGAACCCCGCCGACAGAAACAGGCCGACGGCGGCGCCGATAAACGGGATGAAGGAGATCAGCCCCGCCGCCAGCCCCACCACCAGGCCGTAGTTCAGCCCCAGCGCCTCGAGCACCACGGCGTAGGCGCTGCCGAGAAGCAGGCAGACCATCGCCTGGCCGCGGACGAACCCCGCCAGCCGCGCGTCGATCTCGCGCGCCTGTTTGCGTATCTCTTCCGCGCTGCCGCGCGGCAGCAGCGTGTTGACGTATGCGACCAGCCGGTCCCAGTCGTTCAGCAGATACCACGCGACGACGGGGGTAATGACCGCGAGGCCGAGGAGGTTGAGCGCGGCGACGCCCGAGGAATACACCCCGCGCAGGGCCTGCACGCTCCAGTCGGCGAGTTGCGCCTGCAGCGCTTGCAGCGCCTGGTCGAACGCGCCCGCGTCGGTCGGCGCCAGCCGATCCGACGCCGCCGTCAACAGTTTGCCGATCCCCTCGTTGGCGGCCTGGAGCAGGTCCGGCAGGCGTTTCGCGAAGCCCACGACCTGCTGCTCGATCAGCGGCACGAACAGGAGTACGGCGGCGAGCACCGCGGCGATAAACGCCGCGAGCACCGCGGTAGTCGCCGCCGGGCGCCCGATACGCTTTTCCAGCCGGTCGGTGGGCGGGTCGAGCAGATAGGCGAGCGCCATCCCGGCGACGAACGGCAGCAATATCGCCCGCAAGAGCGTCACCGCCGCCACGAACGCGGCCAGCACGCCGATCCAGAAGAGAAACCGGTTCACGGCGCGCGGCCGCCGCCGTCGGCCCGGCAACGCGGGGCTGGGGCCATGCCGGTCGTCATTCGATCGCCAAATCGTCGATGATCGGGGGCGCGTCTTGCGACGGCGGCGGCGGCGGCTCGGCGCCGCCGGGCTCCGGCGGGCGCTCGTAAGGAACCGCCCCGGAAGGCGCGGGAACGATGGGCGGCTCGGCCTCCGGGGGCGCCGGCAGGACCGACAGCGCCCTGGCGACGGGGTCGTCCGGCGCGAGCGCGGGCGGCCGGTCCTCCGGCGGCGCCGCTCCGTCCTCTTCCTCCGCCGCGGCGGCGGTTATGCGCGCCGGGCCGCCGGGCGCGGGGCGCAGCGAAAAGCCGCGCACCGCCAGCGCCGCGCGCAGCGCCGCCTCCGCGCCCAGATAATGCAGAGTCAACGCCGCCTGCGCGGTGCTCAGCGCATGCACCTCCACGCGCTCCACCTGCCGCAGGGCCGCGAGGGCGCGGCGCAGCGCGAGCCAGCCCTCGCGTCCCTTCAGCGCGGCGATGGCGTCGAGCGCCGTCGATTCGCCGTATTCGAGCAAATTTCCGAGCTTCCAGCTGCGCTCGATCTCGCCCGCAACCCATTCCGCCGCGCCGAGCCACGGGTCGGCATCGCCGGCGGGCAGCATGTTGCGCGCGGGCGCCGCGACCGGCGCGCCGCGCGGGCGGACCTCCACCGCGATCTCCTTCGCGCCGGCGCGCGCCGCGGCCACCAGCACCCCCGCGGCGCCGTAGCGTTGGGCCAGCGCGTCAAGGCGCGGCCCGTCGCCGGTCAGCGCCTGCATGGCGGAAATGCCCGTCAAGTCCTCGAGATCGCCCCACGGCAGCAGCAGCTGCACAAGCCGGTCGCGCCAGTTCAGGCGTTGCCACGCCTCGCGCCACGGATTGGGCGAATCCCACAACACGGGGCCGCCGCCGGCCTCCATGACCGGCAGCACGAGCAGCGGCGGGCTGCGGGTTTCGGCATAGGGAATCGCCGCCTCGCGCAACAGCGCGCGCACGCCGCCCGGGTCGAAGCGGAAGGTGAACTCGCCGATATAGCGCAGTTCCGAGCGCCGTTCGTTGGTGACCTCGTAGCCGCGCACCAGTTCGGTCACCGCTTGCGGTTCGAGTATCGGCAGTTTGTAGGCGTCGGCTTCGCGCGTGAGTTTGCGCAGCATGGCGTCGAGCGCCCGCCCGGCGGCGATGGCGACCGCTTTCCGCCGCGCCGCCTCGGCGCTCTCGGCCTCCACATCCACGGTGAGGCCGGCGACGGAGAACAGGTCGGCCCGCCCCGCCGGCGCCGCCAGCGCCAAGGCGAGCGCAAGCGCTGGCGCGGCGGCGCGCGCGAGCGCACCCCGCCGCGCGCGCCAGCGAGGCGCCGACGCCCCCGGCAACGAGCCGCCCGTTGCAAGCCCGCCCGTATGCGCTACAGTCCTCTGCATTTGCGGCGCACCATATCATGACCGGCTCCGGCGGGCATACCCACGATTATCGCGGCGCGGGGGTCGATATCGACCGCGGCGCGGCGCTGGTGCGGCGCATCGCGCCGCTCGCGGCGCGCACCGCGCGCCCGGGCGCGAGCGCGGCGCTGGGCGGGTTCGGCGGCGCGTTCGATCTCGCCGCCGCCGGCTGGCGCGATCCGCTTCTCGTCGCCGCCGCCGACGGTGTGGGCACCAAGGCGCTTCTCGCCGCCGAGACCGGGCGGCGCGGCGGGATCGGCGTCGATCTCGTCGCCATGTGCGTTAACGACTTGGTCGTTCACGGCGCGGAGCCGCTGTTCTTTCTCGACTATTACGCCTCCGGCGCGCTGGCGGTCGAGGAGGCCGCGGAGGTCGTCGCCGGCATCGCCGAGGGCTGCCGCCGCGCGGGGTGCGCGCTGATCGGCGGCGAAACCGCCGAAATGCCGGGCCTGTACCGGGCCGGCCATTACGACCTGGCGGGGTTCGCGGTCGGCGCGGTGGAGCGCGACCGCCTGCTGCCGCGCGCGGATATCCGGCCGGGCGACGCGCTTGTCGGCCTCGCCTCGAGCGGGTTTCACGCCAACGGGTTTTCGCTGATCCGGCGGATCGTCGCCGAACGCGGCCTTGCGTGGGAGGCGCCGGCGCCCTTCGCGCCGGGAGTTCCGCTGGCGGAGGCGCTTTTGGAGCCGACGAAGATCTATGTCAGGGCCGCGCGCACGGCCCTGCCCGCGGGCGTCAAGGCGTTCGCCCACATCACCGGCGGCGGGATAACGGAGAATCTTCCGCGCGCGCTCGGCGGCCTCGGCGCCCGCGTCGATCTCGCCTCGCGGCCCGCGCCGCCGGCCTTCGCATGGCTCGCCCGCGCGGGGCGCGTCGAGACGCGCGAAATGCTGCGCACCTTCAATTGCGGCGTCGGGATGGTCGCGGTCGCCGCGCCCGAAGCCGCGGACGCCGTGGCGGCGGCCTTCGCCGCGGCGGGCGAAGCGCCTTGGCGCATCGGCGTCGTAACGGAGGCGCCGGGCGTCGAGTGGGCGGGCGCGCCGGATTTCGACGCCGCGTCGGCCCCGTGAATCGCCTCGCGATCCTGATTTCGGGCCGCGGCTCGAACATGCATGCGCTGCTCGACGCCTGCGCGGCGCCGCTTTACCCCGCCGACGCCGCGGTCGTTATTTCCGATCGCGCGGGCGCCGCCGGGTTGCGCTTCGCGCGCGAGCGCGGCGTCGAAACCGCGGTCGTGGAGCGCGGCGATTATGCGGATCGCGAGGCGTTCGACGCCGCGCTCGACGCCGCCATTCGCCGCGCCGGCGCCGACCTCGTTTGTCTTGCCGGGTTCATGCGCCTGCTCGGCGGCGCGTTCGTGGCGCGCTGGCGCGATCGCCTCGTCAATATCCATCCGTCGCTGCTGCCCGCCTTCCGCGGCCTGAACACGCATGCGCGCGCGCTGGCGGCGGGGGCGCGCTTCGCGGGCTGCACCGTCCATTTCGTGCGCGAGGAGATGGATACCGGCCCGATTATCGTCCAGGCGGTCGTTCCGGTGCATGCCGACGACGACGAGGAGACCCTGGCCCTGCGCGTGCTGGCGCAGGAGCACGGCATCTACCCCGACGCCGTGCGGTGGATTGCCGAGGGGCGCGTGCGGGTCGCCGGGGAGCGGGCGCTCGTCGAGCGCGCCGAGGCGCCGTGGGGCGCCTTCATCAACCCGGCGCAATAGGCCGGGCGCGGCGCGGCGGGGATGGCGTTTTCGGGCCGATGGCGCCCCGGCGGGCTGCGGTTTCTCGCGCGCTTTCGCGCGGCCGCGGGGCCGGACGGCGAGGGCGCGATGGCGAACGGACGGGCGCGCCGGCGCCCGCGCCCGTTCGCCGTGGCGCGGAACCTGCGCGGGCGCGTCCGTGCGCTGGTCGAATGCCGGCCGTTCCAAAACGCGATCATGGCGCTGATCGTGCTGAACGCCATCGCGCTCGGGCTCGAGACCTCGGCAACGGCGCGGGCGGCGCTCGGCCCGGGCCTGACCATGTTCGACGGTTTCGCGGTCGCGGTCTTCTGCGTCGAGATCGCGCTGCGGCTGTTCGCGCACGGCTTCCGGTTTTTCCGCGACCCGTGGAGCGTATTCGATTTCGTCATCGTCGCCATCACGCTGGCGCCGTCGAACGATTCGTTCTCGGTGTTGCGCGCGCTGCGCGTGCTGCGCGCCCTGCGGCTGGTGTCGGCGATACCGCGCATGCGGCGCGTCGTGGCCGCGTTGCTGCACGCGGTTCCGGGCGTGGCGTCGGTCGCCGCGCTGCTTTTGCTCGTTTTTTATGTCTTTTCGGTGATCGCGACGCGGCTGTTCGGGCGGGAGTTCCCGGAATGGTTCGGAACCATCGGCGCGTCGATGTACAGCCTGTTCCAGATCATGACGCTGGAAAGCTGGTCGATGGGCCTGGTGCGTCCGGTGATGGAGGTGTACCCGTGGGCGTGGACGGTGTTCGTCTCGTTCATCGTGCTGTCGAGCTTTACGGTGCTCAATCTGTTCATCGCGATCATCATCGATTCGATGCAGACCATGCACCGCGACGAGCACGAACAGGCGGTGGAGGAGGTGAGCGAGACGGTCCACGAGGAGCACCGCCTGCGCGCCGCCGAATACCGCGAACTGCGAAGCGAGCTGGCGGACGTCAAGGCGCTGCTGGAGCGCGACCGCAAGGAACGCGGCGGATAGCGCGGCGCGCCGGGGCGCGGACGGCTATACTGCGGCGCACGGCAGGGCGGAGGGCGGCATGGGCGCGCGCATGAGCGCGGCGGAAATGGCGGCGCGGCTTATCGCGTTCGATACGACGAGCAGCCGCACCAATCTCGAACTCATCGATTTCGTCGCCGACTATCTGGCGGGCTGGGGCGTCGCGAGCGCGCGCCTGTTCGACGCCGGCGGCGCCAAGGCCAATCTGTTCGCCACGCTCGGCCCGGAGAAGGACGGCGGCGTGGTGCTGTCGGGCCATACCGACGTGGTGCCCGTCGAGGGCCAGCCGTGGAGCTCCGATCCGTTTCGCCCGGTCGCGCGCGGCGGCCGCCTCTATGGGCGCGGCAGCGCCGACATGAAGAGTTTCATCGCCGCCGCGCTCGCTCTTGTGCCGGAGTTCCTCTGGCGCGGGCTGGCGGCGCCGGTCCATTTCGCGCTGTCGTACGACGAGGAGGTGGGTTGCCTGGGCGCGCCGGGGCTGGTGGCGCATTTGCGCGCCGCGCCCTTTGCGCCGGCGGCGGCCGTTGTCGGCGAGCCGACGGACATGCGCCTCGCCAACCGCCACAAGAGCGTCCAGCGCCTGCGCACCGTGGTCACCGGGCTTGAGGCGCATTCGGCGCACACCGACCGCGGCGTGAGCGCCATCCTGGTCGCGGGGCGGGCGATCGCGTTTCTCGATACGCTGGCCGCGCGCTTTCGCGCCGCGGCGCGCCCCGAAACGGGTTTCGACCCGCCCTACCACACGTTGCACGTCGGCACGGTGGAGGGCGGCTCGGCGGACAACATCCTCGCTCGCCGCTGCGCGTTCTCATGGGAGGCGCGGATGCTGCCCGGCGCGGATTTCGAGGCCGAGGCGCTGGCGCCGTTCCGGGCGTTCGTCGAGGAGTCCCTGCTGCCCGACATGCACAAGGTCTCGCGCGAGACCGGCGTGGAGACGGTGCTCGACATCGGCGTCGAGGGGCTGACGCCGCTGCCGGGCTCGCCGGCCGAAGAGCTCGTGCGCGCGCTGACCGGCGACAACCGCCCCGCGGCGGCGATCTCGTTCGGCACCGAGGGCGGGCTGTTTCAGGCCGGCGGCATACCCGCGGCGGTGTGCGGGCCGGGCAGCATTCTCCAGGCGCACAAGGCCGACGAATACGTGGCGCTCGATCAGATCATGGAGTGCGAGCGTTTTCTGCGCCGGCTGGCGGAGCGCCTGGCAGCGCCCTGACGGCGGTCTCGATGCGCCGCTCGAGCTCGGCCATGAACGCGGCGCGCGGCAGGCCCGGCGCGATGGGCTCGAGCGCGCGCAGGACGATGCGCCCCGGGCGCTTGAGAAAGGCGTTGCGCCCCCACACCGCGCCCGAGTTCAGCGCGACGGGAACGACGGGAACGCCGAGACGCGCATAAAGCGCGGCCACGCCCGGGAGATACGGCGCCTCGGCGCCGGGCGCGACGCGCGTGCCCTGGGGGAAGACGACGATCTGGCGGCCCTCCGCCGCCGCTTCCGCCGCCCGCGCCAGCATTGCCCTGAGCGCGCGCGGGCCGCCGCCGCGATCGACCGCGATCTGCCGGTTCTTGCGGATGTACCGGCCCAGCAGCGGGATGCGCAGCAGTTCGCGCTTGAGCACACAGGCGGGGTCGCGCAACAGGCCGAGCAGCGCGATCGTCTCCCACGCCGACTGGTGCTTGGCGGCGACGATGCAGGCGCCGGCGGGCAGGCGCGCCGCGTTTTCGATCGAGATTTCCACGCCCGCCGCCGTGCGCAGGAGAAAGTTCGTCCACCGCGCCCACAGGCGCCCCGCGGCGATGAGCGCGCCGCGGGGCAGCGCCAGCGCGGGCAGCAGCGCAACGGCCAGGACCGCGGTTCCGCCGTAGAACCCTGCGTTGAACAGCGCCGAACGCACCGGCAGCGCAAGGCCGGGGCGCCTCGCGGGCGGGGCGGGCGCCGCGCCGGTCACGGGCGCAGGCGCGCCAGCAGCAGTTTGGCGTATTCGCCGAGGAGCAGGCGCGTCGTGCCCCGGTAGCGCCACCACGAATCGAGGCGCACGTTGGGCGTGAACACCGGGTGCGCCGACAGCGCCGCGCCGGGCATGGCGCGGCGGAACTCCGCCAGCGCGCGCGGCATGTGGTAGGCGGCGGTGACGAGCGCGAGGCGCGCGAGGCCGCGCTCGCGCGCCCACCGCGCCGCCTCGCGCGCATTGCCGCGCGTGTCGGCGGCGGCGCGCCCGAAATCGATGCGCCCGGGCGCGATGTTCAGGCCCGGCCGCAGGCGCGCGATCAGCGCGTGCAGGTCGGCGTCGCGGTGGACGCCGGAAACGAACAGCCGCGCGCCCGGCGCCGCCGCCAGGATGTCGAGGCCCGCCTCGATGCGCCCGCTGCCGCCGGTGAGCACGACAATGGCCTCGACGCCGGCGATGTCGGGGTTGGGGCCGCGCGGCAGTTCCGCGGCGAAGCGGAGAAAACCCGCCGCCCCGGCGGCGGCGGCGGCGGCGAGAAGCGCGGCGATCCACGGCAGCGCCCTGCGCATGTTGCGGCTCAATCAGCGAATCGAACGTACTTGCGCCGCGCCGCGCGCTTCCCCGCCAACGCCGCGGCGGGCGGAAACGTGCGGGCGAGACGCCCGCGCACCCGGGAAGTCCGCGCCGGCGGCGCGGCGGCGCAGGGGCGATTCGCGAATTGCGCGCATGTTTCAGAACATGCGCGCAAGCGCGCGCCGCGCCGTCGCGCGCGCCGCAAGGACGGCCGCAAGCCCGCCCGCCAGGGGCACGGCGGCAAAGGCGAACCACGCCAGCGGCGGCAGATCGAGATCGAGCAGCAGCCGCGCGTCGAGGCTGCGCCCGACGCGGTCGAGGGCGAGCAGCGCGGCGACCGCGGCGCCGGTCCCCGCGAGGCCGCCGCGAAAGCCCAATGCGAGCGCGCGGCGCTCGAACGACGCCACGATGTCGCGATCCTCGGCGCCGAGCCAGTGCGCGAGCTCCACCGCGCCGCGGCGCGCGGCCAGCCCCGCCCGCGTTGCGAACGCCGCGGCGATGACGGCCACCGCGGCGGCGAAGGCCAGCGCGGCGGCGGCGATGGCCTGCGCCACGCGCGCGAACGCGACGAGCCGGCGCACGCGGTCGGCGCCGGTGTCGAGCGCCGCGCCGGGCGCCGCGGCGGCCAGGCGCTCCTCGGCCTCGGCCCAATCGACGACGCGGCCCGGCGCCACGCGCACGTCGATGGGAACGGGCAGCGGCAGGTCGGCGGGCAGGTCGCGGCCGAGAACCGGCGCGAGCAGCGCCGCCACGGCCTCGCGGGTCATGGGCTCGGCGCCCTCCACCCCCGGCGTGCGCCGCATGGCGAGCGCCGCGGCGCCGGCGGTTTCCTCCGCCGCGCCGGCGGGGAGATAGACCGTCACCGCCGCGGCGTCGCCGGCGCGCCACCGGTCGGCCGCGCGGTCGAAGGCGATCAGCGCGGCGAGGCACAGGGCGGCGAAAAAGGTTTTCAGCGCGATCGCCCAGGCGATGAACAGGTCGCCGCTGTCGCGGCCCGGCGCCAGCGCCGCGTCGAGCGGGGTCATGCGCTTTCGCCCGGGGGCGCCGGCGCTTCCGTGTCCGCGCCGCTGTTTGCGTCCATGTTCGCGCCGTTGTCGGCGTTCGCTTCGGCGGCGCCGCGCGCGGTCAGCGCGCCGCCGTCGAGTTCGAGGCGCGGGCGGCCCGACTCCGCGTACAGCCGGTCGTCGTGGGTGGCGACCGCCACGGTGGTTCCCAGGTCGTTGAGCGCGGAAAACAGCCGCATGACGCGCCGCGCGTTGTCGTCGTCCATGCTGCCGGTGGGCTCGTCGGCCAGCAGCAGGCGGGGGCGGCGGATGACGGCGCGCGCGATGGCCAGCCGCTGCTTCTCGCCGCCGGAGAGCATGGGCGGCGGCTGGTCCATGCGGCGGTCGAGGCCTACCCAGGCGAGCATTTCCTCGACCGTGCGCGCGGTTTCGCCGGGCGCCGCGCCGCCGATGCGGAGCGGAAGCGCGGCGTTGTCGCGCGCGCTCAAACGGTCGATCAGGCGGAAGTCCTGAAACACGACGCCGATCTTGCGGCGCATGCGCGCCAGCCGCGCGCGGCCCGCGGCCATTACGTCCTCGCCGAACATTTCGATTGCGCCCCGCGACGGGCGGTGGCCCAGGAACATCAGCCGCAGGAGCGAGGTCTTCCCGGCGCCGCTGGGCCCGGTCACGAAGTGGAAGCTGCCCGCCTCGAGCGCGAATGTCAGATCGCGGAGCACCTCGGGGCCGCCGCCGTAGCGCATGCCGACATTCTCGAATCGCACCATGGCGCGCCCTCCTCCGCGCCGCGGCCGGCGGGCTCCGGTAGCGTTTCGCGGGCGCAATGCATACGCCCGGCCCGCCCGGCGTTCAAGGCGCGGCGCGCCTTCGGCGGGGTTACACGCCCTCGACGATCATCAGCGTTCCCTCCGACGCCGAGCGGCGCAGCGCGATCAGCGGCGCGTAATCGGCGGATTCGTACCATCGTTTCGCCGCCGCGGCGTCGTCGAACTCGATGACCACGACGCGCGGATGCGGGTCGCTCCCCTCGAGCGGCGTTACTTCGCCGCCGCGAACCCTGTAGCGCCCGCCGTGGGCGGCGACCGTGGCGGGGACCTTCTTTCCGTACTCGGCGAAGGCTTCCCGGTCGGTGACGTCGATGCGGGCGATGACGTAGGCTGCCATGGCGATGCTCCCTGTTTGCGCGGCGGCGCGACGATAGCGCCCGCGCGCCGGCGGCGCCAGCGCCGGCGCGGCGGCGGTTTTGACCCCGGCGGCGGGGCGGCCATACTGGCGGGCATGACCGGATACGCGGTGCGGCCGGACCCCGACGACCCGCGCCTTACCGAGGCGGTGCGCGGGCTCGACCGGAGCGGCGCGGAAATCGAGGCGCGGGTGACGGTGGAGCGCCCCCTCACGCTGTTCCTCAACGACCGCGAAATCGTCACCGCCATGACCATCGGCGACTATCCCGAATATCTCGCGGTCGGGTTCCTCGCCAATCAGAACATGCTCGCGCCGGGCGACGAGATTACGGGGATCGACCGCGACGACGATCTCGGCGTCGTCGTCGTGCGCACGGCGGGCGCGACCGATTACGAGGAGAAGCTCAGGAAGCGCGTGCAAACCTCGGGCTGCGCGCAAGGCACGGTGTTCGGCGACATCATGGATAATTTCGACGCCGCCGCCCTGCCCGCCGGCGCGCGGCTGCGCGTCTCGTGGATCGCCGCGCTCTCGCGCAAGATCAACGCCACGCCGAGCCTGTATCTGAAGGCGGGCGCCATCCACGGCTGCGTGCTCTGCCGCGAGGACACTCCGCTCATCTACATGGAAGACGTCGGGCGCCACAACGCGATAGACAAGATCGCGGGCTATATGCGCCTGAACGGCGCGCCGCCCGGCGGCGCGATCATGTACACGACCGGACGGCTGACCAGCGAGATGGTCGTCAAGACCGTGCTGATGGGGATTCCCATACTCATCTCGCGTTCGGGGTTTACGTCCTGGGGGGTGGAGCTGGCGCGCCGGGCGGGGCTTACGCTTGTCGGGCGGGCGCGGGGCCGCCGTTTTCTCGCGCTGGCGGGGACCGGGCGCCTGATCTTCGACAGCGAAGACGGAGAAGACGCCGCAAGGGAGCCGGCGTGAACGCGGGCCTTGCGGGCGTGTTGCTGGCCGGCGGCGCGGCGCGGCGCATGGGCGGCGGCGACAAGTGCCTGCTGCCGCTGGGCGGGCGCCCCCTGCTGGCGCATGTCGTTGCGCGCGCCGCGCCGCAGGTTTCGCGCCTTGTGCTCAACGCCAACGGCGACCCCGCGCGGTTCGCGGCGTTCGGCCTGCCGGTCGCGCCCGACGGCGTGGCGGGGCGGCCCGGCCCTCTCGCCGGCGTGCTGGCCGGCCTCGACTGGGCGGCGGCGCATGCGCCCGAATGCGCGCTGACGGTCACTTTCGCCGCCGACACGCCGTTCTTCCCCGCGGACCTGGCGGAAAGGCTGCTGCGCGCGCGCGGCCCCGGCAGGCCGCTCGCCCGGGCCGCGTCGGGCGGCCGCGCGCACCCGGTGTTCGGCCTGTGGCCCGTCGCGCTGCGCGGCGACCTGCGCCGCGCGCTGACGGCGGAGGGGATTCGCAAGGTCGACGCCTGGACCGCCCGCCACGGCGCCGCCGAGGCGGAGTTCGCCATCGGGCGCGTCGATCCTTTTTTCAACATAAACCGCCCCGAGGACCTGGCCCGCGCCGAGGCCCTGCTCGCCGCGGCGTAGCGCCGGCGCGTTGCCGCGCGGCAGCCGGGGCCCGGGAGCGCGGGCGTCCCCGCCCGCACGCTGCTGCGCGGCGCGGCGCTGGGGGTCCGGGGGGCCGCGGCAGGCGGGCCGCCCAGCTTGCGTTCCCGCGCTCGCCGGCTTATATCGTTCCCGTCGTCGCCGCTGCCGCCAATCGCGGCGGTCGGCGTCCGGCGGCGCAAACGGCGGTCGCCATCGATGCAATCGCTATGGATGAGAAAGGCATGAGCGCCCTTGCCCACCGCACGTTCCGGGTTGCGTATTCTACGGTCGTTGCCGCCGGAATCGGCGCGGCTCGCGGTAGCCCGCGCTTGGCGCGCACGACGCGTACCGGCGCGCTCAGGCGCTCGCGGAAAATCGGCCGCACCGATTCGCGCCGGCTCCGCGTAACGCATCCGCTATGAGGATCCGAAATGTGCGACACCGTGGCCTTCGGCGGCTTATCGAGCGAAACGAGGCGTCTGGATTGCCGACGAACGCCGTGGGCAAACTGCGGCGCATGGTTGCGTTTATGCAGGATATGGAGAGCGAACAGGAGTTGTCGGACGTCCCGCGCTGGCGCGCGCACCGGCTCTCAGGCGATCGCGGCGGCCTCTGGAGCTTGACAGTCACCGCGAACTGGCGTCTTACTTTCCGCGTCGACGAATCGACGCGCGAAATATACGACCTGAACTACGAGGATTACCACTAGGGGTCAGTCATGAGCGAACGGCAAGGCATCAGGATGAAGGCTCCCTGCCATCCCGGCGAATTCGTGAAGTACGAAATCGTCGAGGCCCTTGGTCTGTCGGCGGGCGAGGCCGCCGACCGGGCCGGGGTCGCGCCCGCGGATTTCTCCGCGCTGCTTGGCGAACGCACGTATCTGTCGCCGGACCTGGCGCAGCGTATCGAGCGGGCCTTCGGCGTATCCGGCGCTACCTTGCTCCGGAT
The DNA here is from genome assembly GCA_965201115.1 of Alphaproteobacteria bacterium. GTDB lineage: Bacteria > Pseudomonadota > Alphaproteobacteria > UBA7887 > UBA7887 > JANQOH01. The sequence goes on along the minus strand of OZ241745.1, from coordinate 1,239,466 downwards.
GCAGCGCAGCTACGACGCGGCGCGCGCCGACCGGGAGCGCCTCGCGGCGCCCCCCGCCGGCGGTTTGCGCGCGGCGAGTTCGGCGCACCGGTAAACGCGGGTTCGGTTCGCTCGACCGCCCGCGCCGAAGGCCGCCGGACAGGGCGCGGCGGCTTGCGCTTTTTCGCCGGCGCGGCGGCGGGCGGCAACGTGCGGGCGGGGACGTCCGCGCACCCAAGCCCCGCCTTCGGCGGGGTTGTGCTTGGGGAGGGCGCGGCGGCTCGCGCTTTTTCGCCGGCGCTGCGGCGGGCGGCAACGTGCGGCCTGGAAGGCCGCTGTCCCGGGCCCCGCCTTCGGCGGGGTTGTGCTTGGGGAGGGCGCGGCGGCTCGCGCTTTCCCGCCGGCGCCGCGGCGGGCGGCAACGTGCGGCCTAGAAGGCCGCGGTCCCGGGCCCCGCCTTCGGCGGGGTTGTGCTTTTTTCGCCAGCGCCGCGCCTTGCGGAAACGTGCGGGCGGGACGCCCGCGCACCCAGGAAGTTCGGGGGGCGGGTTATCGGTTCAGTATGTCGCGGAGGGCGGCGGCGGGGGGAAGCCGGGAGAGCGGGGCTACGGCGCCGGGCGGGCGGAACAGGGGGTTGCCGGGGGACCATAGTTCGAAGTTGTCGGGGTGGTCGCGGTAGAGGGCGGCGTCGGTCGTTACGCGGACGGGGGCGGACATGCCGGGGGCGAGCAGGGTGTAGTCGCGCTTGTCGAGGCGCGAGACCTCGACGCCCGGCGGCATCAGGCCGGGCGCGGTCAGCACGCGGTCGAGATCGGCGAGATCGAGGGGCGCGGGCGGGCGCGGCGGCATGGCGAGATCGGCGTCGAGTACGTCGTCGATGGCGAATCCCTCCCGCTCGGCCTCGCGTATGCGCCGGTCGAGTTCTCCCTCGGCGCCGGCGCCGGAGAACACGGCGTCGGCGATGATGGCGGGCAGCCGCGACAGGATGGGCTGCAGGCGGCCGACGACGCTTTGGAACAGGTTTATGCGCTTCCGCAGGGCGGCGTACACCGCGGTTTCGACGCTTTGCTCGTAATGCAGGTTGACGATGCGAATTTGCGGGTGGCGCTGGCCCAGGCGGTCGATGCGGCCGATGCGCTGTTCGACGCGCATCGGGTTCCACGGCATGTCGTAGTTTACGAGAGCGCCGCAGAACTGGAAGTTGAGCCCTTCGGCGGCGGCGTCGGTACACAGCAGCAGGTCGGCGTCTCCGTCGCGGAAGCGCGGGGCGACCTCATCGCGCTCGACTTTGCGCCAGCCGCCTTCGGGCCTCGGGATCTCTCCGCCGCGCCCCGAGAAGCACATCGGGCGCCAATCGCCGCCGGCGAGAGGCTCATCGCGGAGGAAGTCCATGGTGTCGGTATATTGGGTAAACACCATGACGCGTTCGTATCCGCCGCGGCGCAGTTCGGCGAGGGCGGCGGCGAGCGCCGCGCGCTTGCTGTCGGCGGGCAGCGCGCGGATGCTGTCGATCAGGCCGGCGACCGCGGCGCGCTCTTCGAACGCGAGCGCCGCGCGTTCGCGTTCGGCGCTCTCGTCGGCGTCGAGAACATCGCCGCGCGTTTCGTCGTCGGAAAGGTCTTCGTCGAGACTCTCGAGCGGCCGGCCGCCGCCCGGCGCCAGCGCGTCGAGATGCCGTTCGAGCGTGGCGCGCAGGGCGCGCAGGCTGCTGGCGAGGCGGCGGCGGTAGATCGTCATCGCGAACCCCACCGCGGCGCGCTCCCGCGCGGCGGCGCGTTTCCACACGTTCGAGATGTATGTCTCGACGTCCTTGTACAGCGCGCGCTCGCCGGGGGTCATGGTCACGAAGCGGTCCTCGACGCGGCGTTCGGCGATGGGCGCGTCGAGCGCGCCTTGCGCGGCGTATTTCCGCAGCAGGTCGCGCGTATGGCGCGAGACCAGGGCGCGGACCGGCGTGCGCGCGCGCATGAGCGCGAGGGCGGCCTTGCGCTCCGGGGTTTCGAGCCGGCGGCGCGGGATGGCGGAGGCGTTGCGCAGGGCGTCGAGGGTCTTGCCGGCGGCGAACGGGGACAGATTTGCGATACGCCGCGCATCGGCTTCGGCCAGCGGGCCGAACGCGCGTTCCGCGGCGCGGAACAGGGCCGCCATGCGGTCGAGTTCCTCCGGCCCCGGGCTCGGCTTCCCGAGGTCGGCGAAAAACTGCACGAAGGCGTCCTCGGTCCATTCGGGCGGCAGGCCCAGGAGATCCAGCAGATCCCACAGTTCGACGGGGTGCAGTTGCATCGGCGTCGCGGTGAGGAGGATCAGGCCGCGGGCGCGCTCGCGCTCGACCATGCGGCGCATGAGGGAGAGGAGCGCGTTCGGCCCGCCTTCGTTGGCCGTGCCGGCGCCGGGGCGGCGGGCGTGGTGGGCTTCGTCGAGTACGACGAGGTCCCAGGGTTCGGCCCCGAGCAGTTCGGCGGCGCGGTCTTGCCGGCGCATGGTCTGGCTCGAGACGATAACCGCCCGCTCGCCGCGCCAATGCGGTCTTTCCACGTCGCGTTCGATATCGCCGCCCCGCGCGGGCGAACGGCAGAAGGCGAGTTTGCCCCTGTCGTAAACCGGCCAGTCGAGATTGAACTTCTCGCGCAGTTCGAGTTGCCATTGCCCGAGCACGGCCTTGGGCGCGAGGATAAGGACGCGCCTGGCCTTGCCGGCGAGCCATGCCTGACGCAGCAGCATTCCGGCCTGGATGGTCTTGCCGAGGCCGACCTCATCGGCGATCAGCAGGCGCGGCGGCCAGTTCGCGTAGAGGCGTTCGAAGGCGCGGACCTGATGCGGCCACGGCTCCACCGCCGCGGTGGCTTCGCCGACGCGCGCGCCGCCCGGCTCCAGGTTCGGCGCGGCGGCGATGAAGCCCCAGACGAGGGCGCGCTTGTCCGGCGGCGCGGGCGCGGGCGGCGGGTCCGGCGCGGGGGCGGGCGCGGGCGGCGCGGCGCCTTGCAGGCGCCGGGGCGGCGCATCGCCGGCGGGCAGAAAGTCCAAGAGACCGCGCCGCGCCGCCTCGGGAAGGTCGAGCACGAGGGCCCTGCCGGCGCGGTTCGCCCACAGGCGGGCGAAGCCCGCTTCTTCCCCGTGGACGCGGCCGGGCTCCGGCCCCCAGCTTGTATAGACGGCGATGCTCTCCCAGTTGCGGGTCCAGCCGGCGGCGGTCTCGTTGAGGCTGCCGGTCCAGGCGAGGCGGTTCCCGGCGCCGTCCAGGACGATGCCGGTCTTCTCGTGGAAAATCGCCGGGTCGGCCACGGGCCTGCGGGCCGCATCGCACGGGACGGCCGCCTTTACGTCGAGAAGGCCGCGCGCGACCATCCAGGCCAGCAATTCGAGGGCGGCTTCGGCGTCGGCGTCGGGCGGTTCGAGGGGCACGGCCGCGAGGCGCCGCTCCGCCTGTTCCCGCAACGCGGCGCCGCGCTCGACGGCGGCGATATGGGCGGGGTCGAGGGTGCAGCCGACAATGAGGCGCATCCGGCCGTTATTGCGGGCGAGTCCCTCGACGCCGCGCGCGGCGAGGGCGAGCGCGCCAGCGTCGAAATATCCGGTGAGGCGGTCGTAACGCGCGGCGGATTCGAGCGCGGGCACATAGAATTGCGCCACGAGGTCGCCATCCTCGCGCGTGTATTTGAGCTTCCAGCGGCGGTCCCGGAGCATGCTCATTCTTGTACTCACTCGTCGTCCTCTTCCCGCCACAGGGCCAGCTGGCGCGGTTCTTCGGGCAGGCGTTCCGTGAACGCGAAGATACGGAGTTTCTCCAGCGCCTCGAAATCGCCGCTCGCCGCGGCCATCGCGCCGTCGAGCGCGACGCCGCTGTAGTTTTGCGAGGGGGGCAGCACCTCGAGCGCCGCCTCGAGCGCGGCGGCAAGGCGCGGGTCCCGCGTCACGCCTGCTTCGTCCAGCAGTTCCCGCGCGGCGCCCACATTGCGCGAGCGCGCGGCGTGGGCGGCGCCGTGCAGCGCGTCGATCATGCCGCGCGCGCCGTCCGGCGGCCCCAGCGCGCCTTTCGCGGCGCGAACGGCGCTGTCCCACAGACGCAGGTCGCTGCCCTTCTTCTCCGCCAGCCGCCCCACGATGTCGCGGTCGAGATCCACGCCCACGGCGCGCGCCAGACGCAGCGCTTCGTCGTATGAGAAAGCCGGGGCGCGGAAGGCGCGCCACGCCAGCACGAAAAACGATGTCGCCGGATCGAGGTCCGTGCCCGCCGCCCGCCGCGTCAGCCGCTCAAGCTGCCAGCGCCCCACCTCGCGCCGCGCGGCGTCGAGGGCGTCTTCCGGCGTTGCCGCGTACGGGTCCCGGTCCTCCTCGATCAAGGTTTTCGGCTTCTTGCGCGGCGTCCCCCGCTCGAGCGGCCAATGCCGCGAGAACTCCTCCAGCGCCGGCCCGAACGACGCGAGATAAATATCCACCCCGGCGAGCCCCGCTTCGTGGAAGTCCTCCATGCGCGCGCGCACCGCCCGCGCCACCCGCGGGGCGATGTCTTCCCAATACATGGTTTCCCCGTCGTCCGCGGCAGTGTCGCCGCCACGCGGGCGGCAGACGAGGAAAACCGTGCTTTTCGCCGCCGCCTTGTTCTTGATGTGCAGGCTGCCTTCGGCCTCGGTGTCGATGGGCCACGACGCCGTGATGGCGAAGCCCGCCTCCATCAGCCCGGTCGCCAGGGCGTCCCATGCGCCGGTGGCCTTGTGGGTGAACATGACGGTCATGATGCCGTCCGGCTTCAGCACGCGGCGGCATTCGGCGAAGATCGACGCCATGCGTTGGCGGTAGTCGCGGCCCGCGAGCGCCCGCGCGCCTTTCCCGCCCGCGAACCGCGCCGGGTTCGCCACCGCCTCGCTGTCCTTGTCGGTCAGCCAGCCCCGGAAGAGCTCCGGGAAGACATGCCCCGCCGTGCGCTTGAGCCACACATAAAAGAAATCCGACAGTTCCGCATACATGACGTTGTCGTAATAGGGCGGGTCCATGACCACCGCGTCGATGCTCGCGTCCGCAATATCGGCGAGCTGATCTCCCGGCTGGCATGTAATCGTTACCGGCGGCGCGCCGCCGTTCGCGCCCTCCTTGCCAAGCAACGCGCCGCCGTCGCCTGGGCGAACGAGCCCGACGAGCTGTTTGGCAGCTTTCGCCGTTTGTCTCATCGCCCAGTCGTATCCGGCTCCCGTAACGAGCGGGGCCATTTCCGCATACGACCATTTGAACGAAAAGTCGTGCTGCGTAAAAGTATGCGCCATGACTTCCCTGCCAGGATGCCAAACCGACATAAACGAATTGTAGTCGACCAGTTTATCCAGAGCGAGCGCCAGATACCCGTAGGCCGCTTTCCGAACCGGGGTAAGCGCGCCGCTTTTCCGGTCGGCGTCGAGCATCTCGCGGAATATCTCGACGCTCGTTCCGTGGCACAGCAGTTGCCGTGGCGAGAACAAGTCGCGCCAGCGCGTCATGCCGTACCGCTGCGGTTCCGTGGTCTTGTGGCCGTCCGGAATCGGCTCGCTCGGCACGATGTCGAATGCTTCCCACTCCGGCAGTTTCTCGTCGAGGCGCGCTTGTATTTCGAAAGCATTGTCGTCCCCGGACCGGGGCGCGCGGTAGGCGCGCACCCACTTGTCGCGTGTCTTCCCGGTCTTGGTCCTCACCTTCGTGAGCTGTTTGTACACCACGGCGAACAGCTGTTCGCCCATACGGCCCGCCCGCGCCTGCTCCTTGATCTCGTCGCCGCCGATTACCCTCTCGCAATCCGGCCAGGGGCAAATGCCCGTCCCGCGTTTTATCGTCCCCGGCGATTGCTCCGCCGCCGATTTCACAACCTCGAACGCGCAAATCCGGTCCTCGGACCCCGGCCCATCACCCAGCCGCGGCGCCAGTTTCACCCCGGTCCCGTCCGGCGCGAGCCGCCAATTCGGCGACAAGGGCACAACGCCCTCGCAATACGGGCACGAGACCGTGCGGGCCCAAATGTAAGTCATATCGACTCGATGGGGCAGTTCGCTCTGTGGAAACCATGTCTCCAGCCGTTCCTGAACGAGACGGCGCCAGCGCTCCGATAACAGTTTGAAATCCTTTTCTACCTTCATGCCGAATCGCAACGGCCACTCGATTGTCGCCGCCATGATCAAGGCGGCGACCGGGTTCGAATCGTTGGCAAAAGTCTCGAAACCCAGCCGCGCTGCCTCGAACGGAATGCTGCCCCCGCCAGCGGTCGGGTCGAGAACCTTGAACGACTCGGCGTTCGCGTCAAGCGCTTCTTCCAAATTCGCTCGATCGTTTTCGTCGAGGCAAAACCCGAACGCGCGATCATAACCGTACGGATTGTCCACACGCTGGCCCGTGCGGCGCGCCCGATCGATGAGTCTTCGCGCCCGCACCGGATCGCCGTGTATCCCGATCGCATGCATGAACTTCTTGCGGTCGGCGTTCTCCGGCAGGAACGAGGCAAGCACCGCCGCGCGCGACGCCACCAGCGGGCGGCGCGCCCACCAGACGTGCAGCCGGTTCGGCGCCGGAAACGGCGTCATCGGCGTCCGCTCGCGCACGCTCTCGATGCCGAGCTCGGCGATCGGCAGCCAGCGTTCGATCAGGCGCGTGTCGGCCATGGCGTCGAATCCGTTCCGCGGGTTGGCCGGCGCGTCCTTCCCATCGTTATCGGCGGTGCGCGGGCGGCCGTTCGCTGTCATGCCGCGACGAGGCCGCGCGCGCCAGCCAAGGCATTATACCAGGGATTGCCGACACTGTCCATTCGGGGAACGCCGCCCGGGAGCGCAACCCCGCCGCAGGCGGGGCCCGGGACCGCGGGCTTCCAGCCCGCACGTTTGCACGCGCCGCAGTGTGTGCGGTGGAAGCACGGTCTTCGCGCCCTGCCCGCGGGCGTGCGCGGGGGTCGAGACGTGCGGGCGGGGTTGCGGGGCATTGCGGGGCTCTGCGGGGGCAACGACGGCGCCCTCCACGGCAATGCCGCGGCGCGCGGAAACGTGCGGGCTGGAAGCCCGCGGTCCCGGGCCCCGCCTTCGGCGGGGTTGCCGCTCTCGCGGCGGCGGCGCGTGAGGCGCCGACGTGCAGGCGAGACGCCCGCGCACCCGGGAAGCGGGCCCCCGCGCTCCGTCGCGCCGAAGGCGCGGACTGCCTGGGCGCCCGCACGTTGCCGAAGGGCGCGATGCCGCCGGGAGGAGCGTAACCCCGCCGAAGGCGGGGCCCGGGACCGCGGGCTTCCAGCCCGCACGTTTGCACGCGCTGCGGCGTTTGCGGTGGAAGCGCGGTCTTCGCGCCCTGCCCGCGGGCATGCGCGGGGGTCGAGACGTGCGGGCGGGGTTGCGGGGCATTGCGGGGCTCTGCGGGGGCAACGACGGCGCCCTCCACGGCAATACCGCGCCGCGCGGGAACGTGCGGGCTGGAAGCCCGCGGTCCCGGGCCCCGCCTTCGGCGGGGTTGCGGCTCTCGCGGCGGCGGCGCGTGGGGCGCCGACGTGCGGGCGGGACGCCCGCGATCCCAAGAAGCGGGCCCGCGCTCCGTCGCGCCGAAGGCGCGGACTGCCTGGGCGCCCGCACGTTGCCGAAGGGCGCGATGCCGCCGGGAGGAGCGCAACCCCGCCGAAGGCGGGGCCCGGGACCGCGGGCTTCCAGCCCGCACGTTTGCACGCGCTGCGGCGTTTGCGGTGGAAGCGCAGCCTTCGCGCCCTGCCCGCGGGCGGGCGCGGGGGTCGAGACGTGCGGGCGGGGTTGCGGGGCATTGCGGGGCTCTGCGGGGGCAACGACGGCGCCCGCCCCGGCAATGCCGCGGCGTGCGGGAACGTGCGGGCTGGAAGCCCGCGGTCCCGGGCCCCGCCTTCGGCGGGGTTGCGGCTCTCGCGGCGGCGGCGCGTGAAGCGCCGACGTGCGGGCGAGACGCCCGCGCACCCAAGCCCCGCCTTCGGCGGGGTTGCGGCTCTCGCGGCGGCGCGCGGGGCGCCGACGTGCGGGCTGGAAGCCCGCGGTCCCGGGCCTCGCGTTCGGCGGGGTTGTGCGGGGCGGCCGCGGTCCCGGGGAGCGCGCCGGAGGGGGTCACGGCGTATCGTCATCGGCGGTTCTCATCGCGACGGCGGTGGCGCGCACGAGGGTTGCGGGGTTGGCGAAGCGGGCGAGGCGGTCGGCGAATTTCCGGGCGGCGCCGCCATCCATCGGCAAGCCGCCGGGGAAGGACATGACGAATGTCGCCTGCAGGCGCTTGCCGGTCGCCGCGGCGAACTGTTGCTGGAGGAACTGCCTGGCGGGGCCGGCCTCGGCGGCGGGGCCCTCGAACCGGAGATGGACGGCGCCGCCTTGCGGGGTCTCGCATCCGCCGTCGAGCCGGACGGTTGTCTCCGCGCCGGGCGCCGCCGCGACGGCGGCGAGGAACGGGAAGGCGTCGCCGGCGTCGTACACCTCGACGGTCAATTCGCGGATCCTGCCGGCGCGCGCGGCGCGGGCCTGCTCCCACAGGCGCGCAAGGGCCTCGCCGAGGACCTTGTTATCGACGTCGAAGACATCGTTCGGCGGCGGCGGCGTCTTGTCCCGGATTTCGCCGGGCTGTCGGCGCTTCGCCGCCCGTTCCCCCGGTTTTCGTTCATCGGGTTTCGGGCGGTCGTCTTCGGGCTCGGGCGCGGCGGCGGGGCGGGGCCATATGCCGGTATTGCGCGCGTACTCCATGGTGAGGATCGACGATTCATCGTCCACGCTTATCGTTTGGAGCGGCTCGCCGGGGCCGCACAGGAAATCGCCCCTGCGATAGATGTAGTCGCCCCTTTCGACGCCGGCGCGGACGCCGGCGATGAAGACGTCGTCGCCGACGAGCATGGGCAGGCGCGGGTTGCGGCGGAACTCGCCGCGCAAGGCGCGGGCGGTCATCTCGCCCCTGGTCTTGAGCGGGGTGCGGTCGCGCACATATGCGGGCGAATCGGGGTCGTCTCCGGGCAGGCGCAATTGCCGCAGCTCGCGCAGCGCGGCGACAATCCGCTCCTGACCGGCGCCGGGAGCGCCGGAAACGGGCCGCTGCGCGTCCACGGCGGTGTGGGCGATGTATGGGCCGTCAGGATCCAGCCGCTCGCCCGACGGGTAGAAGACATGGCGGTAGCATTGCAGGATCGCGTTCGCGAGTTGCGGGCCGGATCGCGCCTCGAGATCGCGGACCTTCTCCTGCTGGTGCGGGGCCAGGTCGCGGAGGCGTTCGGGCCGCTTCAGTTCGCCCAGGGCAAGATGCGCGACGGCCGCGCGGCGCATGTCCTCCTGGCGCGCCGCGTCGGCAACGACGAATACGAGCGCGTTGCGGAACAGGCGCGCGCCCGTTCCGTCCTCGCCCTTGCCGGCGTGGATGCGCGCGGCGAGTTCCGGCGCGCGGTCGGCCGCGGCGCCGACGGTCGCGGCGCTCCACGACAGGACGACGAGTTTGGGCGCGCTCTTGCCGGCTTCGTCGGGAACGTCGTGCGGCCCGCCGGGGAAGAAAACGGCGTCGAGGGGCGCGCCGCCGTAGAGGACGCGAACGCGCTTGTCGATTGTCTTGCGCGCCTCCCCCGCATCGACGTTTTCTTCCTCGCGCTGGATGACGCGCGTGAGATTGGGCTCGGCGAGAAAGCGCAGGGGCGCGCCGGGGCGGTCGTCGAGATAGGCCGACGCCCTGGCGAACGCCTCGCGGGCCCGATCGACGAAAGCGATGTCGACCCCGGGGGCGAGCACGGCGTAGCGCAGCCGCTCGGACGTCACGCCCTTGAGCTGCTCGTTGAACGCAAGCGTATGCATGAAGGCGGTGCGCGCGACCCAAGCGGCGCAGGGCGGCTGACCGGCGCGGTTCCCGGCGTCGATCCGGCCGGCGAGGGCGGTCTTGCCGCGCGCGCCGGCGATGTCGTTGTCGAGGGCCGGCACATAGGCCTTCTGACCGATCCGCGACACGATCTCATCGCGAATGCGGCGGTTGCCCGGGTCGATGTGGTGGAGGTGGATGGCCGCGGCGCCGGCGGGGCGCTCCCTCCACAACTGGGCGATGGCGGCGGCAAGCAGGCGCAGCATGCCGCGCACGCGCTGGAAATCGTTGAGCGTGGCGACCTTGCCCGTCAATACGTCGAGAACTTCCGGGTGGAAGGGGTAGCCGGCGCGGAAGCGCGCGGCGGTCTCGGGGCGGAGGGCCTCGCCGGCGACCGCGTCGCGGTTCGCGGTCCACAATTTGCGGTAGGCCTCGACGACGGCGGCGGCGGCGCTGTTGTCGATGCGCTGGAAGAGGCGGCGGCGCAGCACCTGCACCGTCTCGTGCTCCTCGGTGGGGTTGAGCAGCGTCGCGGTGCGGGCGGAGATCGACGCGGCCTCGGCCATGGCGCCGGCGATGAACCTGTTTTCATGGGCGAAGGCGTCCGCCGCCTTTCCCCTGGCGCCGATGGCGAGGGTGAAGACGACGGCGGCGCGGGGGGCCGCGGCGACGGCGCCGAACAGGGCGGCGAGAAAGGCGGCCAGCTGCTTGCCCGGCGCGCCGCCGAGCGGCTCGGCCTTGGCGAGATACTGCGCAAGTTCGTCGAGCAGGATCAGCGCCGGCGCGCCGTCCAACAGGGCGCGCATGGTGTCCTCGCCGGGAGCGCCGAGCTTCTCGTCGCTTTCGCGGACCCGTTCGTAGCCCTCGCGCCCGGCGAGCGCACAGGCGATTTCGCCCCACGGCGTGCGGGCGCCGACGCCGCCGCCCATGTCGCGCCCGTTGGCGGGGTCGGCGCTCACGCCGTCGAACGCGGCGACGCGCACGGGGCCGCGCGGCAGCAGGCCGGGGTCGAGAAACTCCGCGGCGTTGGCAATGTTCGTCATGCCGCGCGCGGCGTGAACGAGGGCGATGAGGCCGTGCGTCTTGCCGCCGCCGAACGACGTATCGAGGCGGAATATCGCCGCGCCGCCCGCGCCCGCGAGACGGCCGAAGACCTGGGCGAGCAGGGTCTTGAGGCCGTCGGTGGGGTAGGTGTCGGCGAAGAAGCGGGCCGGGTCGGCCCAGGCGCCGCCCCCGCCGCCGGCGGCGCCGGAGAGGCGCGCCGCGAACCCGGCGTCGTCGCCGACATCGGCGAGAATGTCGGGGCGGGGCGCGCAGGCGTCGAAAATCGTGGGGAGCGTCATGGCGCGGTCTCCGGCGGCGGGCGGCGGCAAGTATTATACCCGAACGCCGCCGCGAGCGATACCGGCGGGATGGGGGGCGCTTCCTGGGTGCGCGTCGGGGCGGGGCTTGACGGCGGGGGCGGCGGCGGGCATTGTGGCGCGGGTTGCGGGGAGGCGGCGATGCTGTCGAGTTTTACCGTCGAGAATTTCAAGAGCTTCCGCGAGGCGGCGACGCTGGAGTTCGCGCCGCTGACGGTGCTGATCGGCGCGAACGCGTCGGGCAAGAGCAACGCGCTGGAGGCGCTGCGCCTGCTCTCGTGGGTCGCGCAAGGCCACAGGCTGGACTCGATACGTTACGCCCTGCGCGATAACCAGCACGCGATACGGGGTGTAGTGCGGAATCTCGGCCACGGCGGCGCGCGCGCTTTCTCGCTGTCGTGCCGGACGAACCATTCGGAGTGGAACGAGTATTCGGTCGCGCTCCGCCGCAAAGGTGACGACGAGCTCCAAATCTCTGGCGAAACCCTTACCGGGGCCGGTCAGCGCGTTCCACTCTTCGATATTGTGGAGTCGAACAGAGATACCGGAGTGGTGTGGGCCGCATACAATAATTTTTTGCGCGGCGGCAAGAAGCCGCAAATCCAATGCGTCGACAGGGAGTCCATCTTGTTTCAGCTCCAGAGTCCGGCGCGATTCAACCATGGGCACAAGAAAGCCCAGAAAGTCGTCCCCGAAGTCGCCAGGCAATATGAAAACTGGCTCTCCAGCATATTTTTTCTCGATCCGCGCCCTGCAGCGATACGGATACGCTACGGTTCTAAAACCGACCGAACGTTGACCGAGAGCGGAGACAATCTTTCCGGGGTTCTATTCGACCTGTGCCAAACGAAAGATGTTAAAGGCAAAGTTTTAGAATTTATAGAAGCGCTTCCCGAGCAGGACATTCGCGACATTCAATTCATCGAGACGCCGCGAGGCGAGGCCATTTTTATGTTAACGGAATCGTTCGGAAACAAAGAGGAATATCGCGACGCAGATCTGCTTTCGGACGGCACGTTGCGGGTTCTTGCCATTGCCGCCGGCGCGCTCTCCGTACCCGAAGGCAGTATTCTGGTTATCGAAGAGATCGATAACGGCGTGCATCCAAGCCGTGCGAAGGACCTTCTGGATCGTCTGACGGCGGTCGCCGGGGAGCGCGGAATTCGCATTCTCGTTACAAGCCACAACCCTGCCTTGCTCGACGCGCTGCCGGACGAAGCGCTGCAGGACATCGTATTCTGCTACCGCGATTCGCGGACCGGCGCCAGCCGGCTGACGCGGTTGGGGGATCTGGAGAATTATCCGGAACTCATCATGCGCGCGCCGCCCGGCCAGCTGATGACGCGCGGATCGATCGACCGGTTCGCGAAGCATCAACTCACGCCCGAACAGCGGAAACGCCGCGCCGACAAATGGTTGGCGGATCTTCGGGAGCAAGTCGGGTAGTTCGATCATGCCGCAAATCGTTATCGTCGATACGACCGTATTGTTGAACCTGCTCAACGTGCCTCGTCATAATCGGGACAGCATCCGCGTTTTGGAGGAATTCGAGGCGATCAAGGAAGATGGGGGACGGTTTCTTCTGCCCTTGGCCGCGGTGTTTCAAGCCGGAGATCATATCGCCGATCTCCCGAACGGAAATCACCGACGGCGCTATGCCGGCGTACTGCGGGATCAGGTTCGCAGGGCATTGAGGGAGGAAGCGCCGTGGGGATTGGCGCAGCTTGCCGACGAGCACGATATCGAGGCATGGCTGGCCGCGTTTCCCGATTTCGCGATACAAGGATCGGGATACGGCATGAGCGCGCTGTCCATCGTGAAGGCTTGGAAAGCGGCGTGCGGCCTTATTCCGGGCCGGCGCATCCGCATATGGTCGCTGAACGAGCGCCTGCAAAGGTACGACCGCGCGCCATAACCGGCGAAGGCTTGTTATGTCGCGCGGCGGGCTACGAAGGGGAAGAAGACGACCTCGCGGATGCTTTCGGCGCCGGTGAGGATCATGACGATGCGATCGACGCCCAGGCCGGCGCCGCCGGCGGGGGGCATGCCGTCGGCTACCGCCTCCAGGAAGGCTTCGTCGAGGTCCCAGGTTTCGTCGCGGGCCAGCTGCTGGCGGGCCAGGCGCTCGTATTGCTCCACCGGGTCGTTGAGCTCGGAATAGGCGTTGCCGATTTCCATCCCGGCCATGAAGGGCTCGAAACGCTCGACCAGGCGCGGGTCGGAGCGGTGGCGCCTGGTCAGGGGGCTGATTTCGGCGGGGTGGTCCATGACGAACACGGGGTCCCACAGGCCGGGCTCCACAAGCGCCTCGAACAGTTCCGCGACCGCCGGCCCCCAGGCGAGCGGCGCCGGGAGCGCGGCGGCGCCTTGCGGGTGGCGTTCGGCGAAAATGCGCGGCATGTCTTCCGCCGCCGCGGCGGCGCAATCGACGCCGGTCTTCTCGCGCAGCGCCTCGAGCATGGGCAGGCGGCGCCAGGGCGGCGCAAGGTCGAGCGGGCGGCCGCGATACTCGATTTTCGTCGTTCCGTGGATCTCTTCGCAAAGCCGGGCGGCAAGGGTCTCGAAGCGGACCATCTGCTCGCGGTAGTCGGACCACGCCTCGTACCACTCGACCATGGTGAATTCGGGGTTGTGCGACGAGTCTATGCCTTCGTTGCGGAAGTTCTTGCCGAGTTCGTAAATCTTGTTCACGCCGCCGCAGAGGATGCGCTTCAGGGCGCATTCGGGCGAGATGCGCAGCACCATGCGCTGGTCGAGGTCGTGCAGCCGCGTCTCGAAGGGGCGCGCGGAGGCGCCGCCGTAAGACAGGCCGAGTATCGGGGTTTCGACCTCGAGGAACCCTTCCTCGTCGAGATAGCGGCGGATGCCGCGGAGGATGCGGCTCCGGCGGACGAATATCCCGCGGCTCGCCGCGTTGGAGAGCAGATCGACATGGCGGCGGCTGTAGCGCCGGTGGACGTCGGCGACGGCGTCGAACACGCGCCCGCCGCTTTTCTTGGGCAGCGGAACAGGGTGCGAAGCCTTGCCGAGGACGGTCAGCGTCTCGGCCTTCACGCTCAGCTCGCCGGTGCGCGTGTAGAAGGTCTCGCCCGTGACGCCGAGAAAGTCCCCGAGGTCGAGCAGGCCGAGGATCGTCCATGCGTCCTCCCCGACGGCGGGGCGGCGGATAAAGGCCTGCAGGCGCGCGCCGTCGTCGAGCAGGTCGAGAAAGACCACCTTGCCCATCTGGCGGCGCGCGACGATACGCCCGGCTACGCGCGCGCGGAACGGCTCGCCGGGGGCCGCTTCGGCGCGCTCGCGCACTTGCGCGAGGGTGTGGGTCGGCGCGAAGGCGGCGGCAGGATAGGGGTCGGCTCCGCGGCGAATCAGCTCGGCGCGCTTGCGCAGCCGCTCGGCGACGAACTCGTCGGGGTTGTCGTACATCGCCGCCTCCGCGGTTCGGGGGCCCGCCTTGCGCGGGAGTCAGTATTCGACCGGGACCGCGTCGAGGCTGCGCCACAGGTACCAGACGGCGACGGAGCGCCAGGGCCGCCACGGCTCGGCGATGGCGCGCATTTCGGCCGCGCCGCGGCGCTCGCCGCCGGCATAGCGGTTTGCGATGGCGCGCTGGACGCCGAGATCGGCGAGCGGCAGGACGTCGGGGCGCAGCATGTGGAAGATGAGGAACATTTCCGCGGTCCAGCGCCCGATGCCCTTGACCTTGCACAACACGGCGATGGCCGCCTCGTCGTCGAGTTCGGCCAGCGCGGCGGGGTTTATCGCGCCAGTGGCGAAATGCTCCGCGAGGCTGGCCAGGTAGCGGGCCTTCTGCCGCGAGAGGCCGCAGGCGCGCAGGTCGTCTTCGGTCTTGCCGCCGAGCGCTTCCGGGACGACGGCGCCGCAGCTCTCCTCCAGCCGCTTCCAGACCGATTCGGCGGCCTTGACGGAAATCTGCTGCCCGACGATGGAGCGGGCGAGGGAATGGAACGCATCGCGGCGCGGGCGCAGCGCGGCGCCGCCCACCGCCTCGATAACGCGGGCCATGACCGGGTCGGCCCGCGCAAGCGCGCGCCGCGCCTCGGCCCAGTAAGGCGGCGGAGCGTCGGGGTCGGCGGGCGCGGCGGCGGGCATGGGCGCTTCATGCCAGCCCCGGCGCGCCGTGGCAAGCGCGAACGCGCCGCGCGCCCGCCCAAGGTCATGCACGGCGCGCGCATGAGTGCTACCATGCGCCGACGCACGGACGGCGGACCGGGGAGGCGGGGACCATGGACACGGAAGCGATTCCGGCAAGGGCTTTCGGCGCGGACGAGGCGGCGATGCGCGCCTATACGAGCGGCGGCGAGCGCCGGGCGCTGGCGTTGGGCAACCGGGGGCCGCTCCGGTTCGAGGCCGGCGGCGCACTCGCTCCGGATATTCTCTCGGCGTATGCGCGCTGCGGGTTCTATGTGTTCGAGGGCGTGCTGGCGCCGGAGGAGCTGGCGGACATCGAGCGCGACTATCTCGATATCCGCGACCGCCTGCCGACGGCGCCGGGCGCGGCGACCGACGCCAGGGGGCGGCCGGCGCTGGCCCGCGGCAACAAGGCGAAATGCCTCTATTGGTCGAAGCCGCTGGGCGACCCTTGGGGCGGAACCGATATCGGCGGCGGCCGCCACCGGATCGAGATGACCGAGCCGCGCGCCGCCGTCGGCGCGCCGCGCGAGATCGTGTTTCTCATCGTCGGCAGCCTTCAGTTTTCCGAGGCCTGCCTGCGGGTTTACGGGCATCCGCGGCTGCTCGCGGTCGCGGCGCAGCTCAACGGCGAGGATTTCGTTCCGTTCAACGAGGCGCTGTTCATCAAGGAGCCCGGCCTCGGCGCGTCGGTGTCGTGGCATCAGGACGGGCAGACGCACTGGAACAGCCCGCACCTGGATGCGGGCACGCACGGCTTCAACTTCATGGCGCAGCTCTACGGCAGCACGCCGGCGAACGGGCTGTGGATACTCCCCGGCAGCCACCGGCGCGGCAAGGTGGATATCGGCGCCCTGCGCGCGGAGGGCGACGCGGATCGGATTCCCGGCGCGGTCCCGCTGCTCTGCGCGCCGGGCGATGTCGCGATCACGAGCCGCCAGGTCGTGCATGGCTCGTTCGCCAACGCCGGGCCGGACCCGCGCGTGACGGTGAATTTCGGCTTCCACCGCCGCTCGTCGGTGCTGAATGTCGAGACGCGGAGTTTCGAGAACAAGCCGATCGTTTACGACGAGGCGCGGGTCGCGGCGCGGTCGCGCGTCATCGGCTATGCGATCGACGCGCGCCGGCAGCGGTTCCCCGATGAGACGCCGTTCGACTACAAGCCGTTTCGCGGGCGGATGGAAGCGTATCGCTGGAACGACGCGGCGCGCGCCGATCTGCACGACTACAACACGACCGACCTGTTTATCTGACGCGCCGGCGGCGGCGGGAAGGGGCGACGATGGACGCGGTGCGGTGGGGCGTGCTGGGGGCCGCGAAAATCGCGGTCGAGAAGGTCATCCCGGCAATGCAGACGCGCGCGAATTGCCGCATCGAGGCGATCGCGTCGCGCGACGCCGGGCGCGCCGCGGCGGCGGCGCGCGCGCTCGGCATCCCGCGCGCCCACGGCAGCTACGAGGCGCTGCTCGACGACCCCGATATAGACGCGGTGTACAACCCGCTGCCGAACCATCTGCATGTCCCGTGGACGGTGCGGGCGATGGAGGCGGGCAAGCATGTGCTGTGCGAAAAGCCCGCGGCGCTGACCGCCGCGGAGGCCGAGGCGCTGGTCGCGGCGCGCGAACGCACGGGGCGGCAGGTGCAGGAAGCGTTCATGGTGCGCCATCACCCGCAATGGCTGCGCGCGCGGGCGCTGTTGCGCGCGGGGCGGATCGGGCGCGTGCGGGCGGTGCAGGCGGTTTTCGCCTACGACAATCCGGACCCGGCGAATATCCGCAACCGGCGCGAGACCGGCGGCGGCGGGCTGTACGATATCGGGTGCTACCCGACGGTCATCTCGCGGTTCGTGTTCGAGGCGGAGCCCCTGCGGGCCATGGCGCTGACGGAGCTCGATCCGGCGTTCGGAACCGACCGGCTGGCGACCGCGATGTTCGCGTTTCCGGGCGGGCAGGCGAGTTTCGTCTGCTCGACGCAGGCGGCGCGGCATCAGGGCCTGGTCGTCCTGGGCGCGGAAGGGTGGCTGCGGGTGGCGTTTCCGTTCGTAATGGAGCCAAGCCGGGCGTGCCGGCTCGAGATCGGCGGCGGCGCGTTTCCCGGCCCGGTGGCGGAGGACACCATCGAGATCGCGCCGGCGGACCATTACGCGCTCCAGGGCGAGGCGTTCTCGGATTGCGTGCTGCAAGGCCGCGCGGCGCCGTGGCCGATCGAGGACGCGGTGGCGAACATGCGGGCGCTCGACGCGCTCTTCGCCTCGGCGCGGAGCGGCGGCTGGCAAACCGTGGCCGCGGCGTGACGGGCCGCGCCGCCGCCGCCGGGGGCGGGCTTGCAAGTTCGGGCCGGGCGGCGCAAATATCCGGGCCATGAAGGGCTTGCGAACATGGTTCCGGCGCGCGGGGGCGCTGGCGGCGCTGTGCGCGCTCGCATGGCCGGCGGCGGCGCAACGGGACGCGGCCCCGGAGTGGGTCATCCCGGACGCGGAAATCGTCGCCGAGGTGGAGCGCTATCTCAACGCGCTGCCGACGGTGCGGGCGCGGTTTTCGCAGCGCAACGCCGACGGCAGCGTCGATCGGGGCGAAATATGGCTCTGGCGGCCGGGCCTCGCGCGGGTGGAATACGCGCCGCCGACGGATCTCCTGCTGGTCGCTGACGGCACGTGGCTGGTCTATTTCGACGCCGAGCTCGATCAGGTGAGCCATATCCCGATGGGCTCCGGCCCGTTCCGCTACTTGCTGGCGGACCGGGTAAGCCTCGGCGGCGAGGCGCGCGTCGCGGGCATCGAGCGCGGCGACGGCCAATTGCGCATCGCGATCGAGGACCGCGAGGCGCCGGAAGACGGCTCGGTGACGCTGGTGTTCGACGAAGCGCCGCTGACGCTGCGCCAATGGGTGGTGGTCGATCCGCAGGGCTACCGCACGACGGTTAGCCTTCAGAATACGGTGCTCGGCGAGCGCTTCGACCGCGACTGGTTCTACTTCCCCGAAAGCGCGCGGCGGCCGGACTTCCGCCTGTCGGAACGCGAGGGCTGACGCCGGCGGCTGTCGGCGCGGCGCGATTCGCCAATCGAACGATCGGTTACGACGCTTTCGCCGACTGCCAGGCGTCGAGGGCCTCGCGCGCGCGGTCGGGGGCCGCGCCTACCGCGCCGCCGCCGGGCTTTTTCGCGCACAGCTCGATGACGTAGCCGTTCGGGTCGCGGAAATAGATCGATTCGATGGCGCCGTGGTCAGTCGGGCCGCGCGTGTCGATCCCCCGTTCCCTGCCCTTGGCGTACATGGCGCGCAGGTCTTCGGGCGAGACCTCGAGGGCGATGTGCAGGTCGAAGTCGCGCTGCCGCTTGAACGCGAACGGCGCGCCGGGTTCTTCGAAGAAGGCGAGGAACGAGCCGTCGTCCATGCGGTAGAAGGTGTGCAGCGCCTGCGCGCGGCGCCCGGTCGCGGCGCCGCCGATCGGGACGGTTTCGGCGAGCGGAAGGCCCAGGAAGCCCTCGTAAAACGCGCGCGTTTCCTCCGAATCCCGGCAGCGGTAGGCGTTGTGGTGCAGTCCCCTGATCATCGTTCGCTCCCCTTGGCGCGTTCGCTTCGGCCATGCGGCATGTGGCGCCCCGGAGGGGCGTTGTCAATGGCGCGCGGAAGCCCCGGGGAGCGTCAATCGAGATCGGCGGCGAGGGATTCGCGCGCGGCGGGCGTGAGCGCGGCGGCGTGGGCATAGGCGGCGTGGCCGATAACGACCGATACGGGTTGGGCGGGGTCGCGGAACGCGGCCTTTTGCGCCGCCGTGAGCGGGAAATGCAGGAAATGCACGGCGGAGGCCTTGCCGTCGGCCGATGTGCGCTCGATATCGCCCTCCGGCGCGGCCGGCGCGGCCGAATCGCCGATGCGCAGCGCCACCGTGCGCTCGACGCCGCCGGCGGACGCGAGGAACCGCGCGCGGCGCCCGGGGTTGTCGATCTCGAACATCAGCGTCGCCGCGAGCTCCGAGCCGTTGGGGATCAGCGGGTTGTAGGCCGCCAGTTCGCCGGCGATCTGCTCCTCGCCGCCGCGCTCGACGAACAGCATTTCATGCACCTGCGCCCACATGGTTTCGCGGTTTTCGAAGCTCAGCGAGGCGTGCGGGCCGATCTCGACGCGGCGGACGCGGCGCAGTTCGGTCAGGGCGCGACGGCGGGCGCGGCGCACCTTCGCGTATTCGTCCATCGGCATGATATCGGCGCGGGTGAGCAGGCGTGCGGTCATGGGGCGACTCCGTAAGCGAGGGCCATGAGTTCGATCGGGTGGCGCGCGGTTTCGATCTCCGGAGCGGCGCCGGACAGGCGCTCCATGCCCTGGCGCAGATGGTCCGCCGCCAGCGGGCACTCCGACACGACCCACGCCTTGCCGGACTTGAGCGCGGCGCGCGCGGCGGGGCGGCCCACCTTGAGCGCGGTCTCGAAATAGCGGGTTTTCATCCCCCACGAACCGCCGTGGCCGGAGCAGCGCTCGATAACCTCGATGTCGCCGCCGGGGATCAGGCGCAGCATTTCCACGGCCTTCGGGCCGATGTTCTGCGCGCGCGCGTGGCAGGCGAGATGAACGGCGACGCCGCCGTCGAGGGGTTGCAGGCCCTCCGCCAGCCCCTCGTTGCGGGCGATCCCGACGACGTATTCGGTTATGTCGCGGGTCCGCGCGGCGAGGCGCGCGACCGCGGGATCGTCGGGAACGATCAGCGGCCATTCCTTTTTGAGCATGAGCGCGCAGCTCGGCACAAGGGCCACGATGTCGCGTCCGTCGTCGATAAGCGGCGCAAGGGCGGCGGCGGCGCGGCGCGCGGAAGCCGCCACGGCGTCGAAATCGCCGAGTTCGAGTTTCGGCATGCCGCAGCAGCCGGGATAGGCGACCGCCGTATCGACCCCGTTGCGCCGCAGCACCGCCAGCGCGGCCATGCCGATTTCCGGCGCGTTGTAGTTGGCGAAGCACGTGGCGAAGAGCGCGGCCTTGCGCCCGCGCGCCGGGGCGGCGGGTTCGGCGCCCGTGTTTTCGGCCTTGGCGGCCCTGGCGGCGCGCTTGACGAAAGTCCTGAAGCGGTATTGCGGCAGTTCGGCGTCGGGGTGGACGCCCGCGAGCTTGTCGAGCAGGGGCCGGGTCAGCCGGTTGCCGCGGCGGCTTCCCCAATTGGCGAGAGGGGCGATGGCGCCGGCGAGCTTGCCGTTGCGGTCGACGCGGGCGAGCTCGCGGTCGGCGAGGCGCGTTTCGCCGCGCGCATGCGCCGCCGCGCGGTAACGCAGCATCAGATGGGGGAAATCGATATCGAATTCGTGCGGCGGGACATAGGGGCACTTCACCATGAAGCACATGTCGCAAAGGGTGCAGGCGTCGGCCACGGCGCCGAAGCCCGCGCTCGGCACTGACTCCAGCTCCCCGGTTTCCGATTCGTCGATCAGGTCGAAGAGGCGCGGGAAACTGTCGCACAGGTTGAAGCAACGGCGGCAGCCGTGACAGACGTCGAAAACGCGCCGGAGTTCGGCGTTGATTTTTTCCGCGTCAAGGTAATCGGGGCTTGCGCGGTCGATGGGGGCGCGTTGCGGCGCGCGCAGCCCGCCTTCTGCGGTCATGGGCCGGGCCTCGTCGGTTTGGGGTCGGGTGAAGGAACCGCGGCCCCCGCCGCGCGGGCGGGGGCCGCGGCGGGCGGGCTAGTCGAGCGTATCGAGCGCCCGCTGGAACCTGCCGGCGTGGGATTTCTCGGCCTTCGCCAGCGTCTCGAACCAGTCGGCGATTTCGTCGAAGCCCTCTTCGCGCGCGGTGCGGGCCATCCCCGGATACATGTCGGTGTATTCGTGGGTTTCGCCCGCGATGGCGGCCTTGAGGTTGCTGCCCGTGTCGCCGATCGGCTTGCCGGTCGCCGGGTCGCCGGTCTCGCCCAGATAGTCGAGATGGCCGAAAGCGTGTCCGGTCTCGCCCTCCGCCGTGGAGCGGAACACGGCCGCGACGTCGTTGTAGCCCTCGACATCGGCCTTCTGCGCGAAAAACAGATAGCGCCGGTTGGCCTGCGATTCGCCCGCGAAGGCGTCCTTCAGGTTCTGCTCGGTTTTCGTTCCGCCAAGCGCCATGGCATCCTCCTTGGGTTACGGATGCCCCGAATATGGCCCCGCGGCGGCGCGCGGTCAACAGTTTAGAACGATTACAAATTTATTTTTTCAGCCGCACGACCACGTCGACGCGGTGGATGCGGCGCGTGTCCGGCGGCGCGGGCAGCGCCGCGAACGCCACGGAATCCGCCGGGATATCGGCGAGCGCGCCGCTTTCCTCGTCGTAGAAGTGGTGGTGCGGGCGCGTGTTGGTGTCGAAATAAACGCGGCCGGGCGCGATGACGAGTTCGCGCAGCAGACCGGCGGCGACGAAGCGATGCAGGCAGTTATAGACCGTGGCGCCGGATACGCGGATACCGGCCGCGCGCGCCTCGGCGTGCAGGGCTTCCGCCGTCAGATGCCGGTCGCCGCCATCCAGTATCAGCCCCGCCAGGGCGACGCGCTGGCGGGTGGGGCGCAACCCCGCCCTGCGCAAGAGCGCGGGGATGCGTGCGGCGGGGGCGGTTTCGTTGGCGGTCATGGCGACGGCGCCCGGCGGTTTGCAACTTCGTTGCATTCCAATCTAGGCGCCGGCGCGGCCGGACGCAAGGCCGGGCGGGCCGGCGGCAAGGCCTGGGGCAGAGAGGGGATTCCGGGACGGGAACTCCCGCGCGCGGCCTTGCCTACGGCAACGGCGCGGCGCCGTCTTCGCTGTCGGCGAGCGGCCCCACGAAACCGACGCGCCCCTCCACGCGGCTGAGGCGCCGGTCGAATTCGCGCACCGTGCCCTGGAGGCCTCGCATGGCGGCGTCGAGCGCGCTTACGTCCGCCTGGAGTTCGCCGACCTTGACGTCGAGTGCGCCGACCTTGACCTCGAGCGCGCCGACCCTGGCCTCGAGCGCGCCGACCCTGGCCTCGAGTGCGTCGACCTTGACCTCGAGTGCGCCGACCCTGGCCTCGAGTGCGCCGACCTTGACCTCGAGTGCGCCGACCCTGGCGTCGAGTGCGTCGACCTTGGCGTCGAGTGCATCGACCTTGACCTCGAGTCGGCCAACCTTGACCTGGAGCTCGCCCATATCGGCCTGGAGCCCGCGGACAGCGGTTTCCACGTTCTCCATGCGGGCGTCGAGCTGTTCGATAGCATTCAGGATCATGATGCCGACCGTCACGACCAGTACGCCGACCGTGGCGACCGCCGCGACGATGGCTACGACGCCGCCATTGGCCGCAAACCGCGCCCGCCGCCCGCCCGCGGCGGAAGCCGCTTCGTTCGGGGCGGCGCTCTCGTTTCGGTCGCTCATTCGGCCATCATCCATCCGCGCGGCCGGCGCCGGCGGCCCTCGGTCCTACGACGAGGGGTCGGCGTCAAGGCGGACCACGGCGCCGGCGACCGCGGGGGCCGGCGCCGGGTAGCGCTCCATCACCAGCGGGTCGTGGCCGGGGATAATGTGCCGGCGCGATTCGGCCAGGCGGCGCATCGTCTCGTAGCCCTGCACCATGTCGGCAATGCTGTAGGCGATGGGGAACGGCGAGGTCGCCTCCATGTTCTCGTAAAGGTGGCTCGCGTCCGACGCCAGCACCACCCAGCCGCGCCGCGTGCGCACGCGCACGCATTGCATGCCCATCGTGTGTCCGCCGATACGGTGAACGGTCACGCCCGGCGCGACCTGCCCGTCGCCGTCGTGAAACGCCACGCGGCCGCGAAACGCATGCTCCACCATCCGCGTTACGTGGCGCGGGCTGTAGGCGTAGCCGAAAGGCTTGTGCGCCATGTGGCGGCCGGTCGCGTAGGCCATTTCGAGGTCCTGGACATGGAAGCGGGCGAGCGGGAAATCGTCGAGCGTTCCCGCGTGGTCGTAGTGCATGTGCGTAACGATGACCTCGGTCACGCGGCGCGAATCGACGCCCGCCATCTCCAGCCCCTCGCGCGGCAGGCGGACGATCTCGCGCCCGCGGCGCGCCGCTTCCTCGCGGTCGAAGCCGGTGTCCACCACGATGGTCCGCCGGTCGCTCATGAGCGCCCAGACGTAGTAGTCGATGGGCATCGGCGCGTCGTGCGGGTCGGCGACGATGAAATTGTCGCGGCGCGTGCGCGCGGCGTGGCGGCCGTAGCGAACGGCGAAAACCTCCCAGGTATCGGGTTCGGGCATCCGGCGTCTCCCTCGGGGCGGGTTCTCAGGCGGCGCGGCGCGCCGGGGCGAGGGCGGCCGTGCGCCGCGCCGCCCACGTGGAAAGCAGCACCCCGGCGGCGAACACGACGACGCCCGCGTGCAGGTCGGCCGACGTCAGCAGCCGGCCATCGACCGCCAGCACGACGAGCGCCAGAATGAACACGTCGACCATCGACCACCGCGACAGCGCCGAAAGCCACCCGGCGAGCCGCTCCGCCCAGGCGCCGCCGCGCGCGGGAACGCCGTACCACAGCGCGAGGCACACGGCGACCTTGCCGAGCGGGAAGGCGATCGTGAACACGAACGTCGCGGCGAACAGGAACCAGTCGCCGCCGCGCGCGAAGGCGAACACGGCCGCGGCCAGCGACAATTCCTGCGTGAAGAAGAAACGGCTGAGCGTGAGCGCGGGCAGAAACAGCCCGGCGGCCAGCAGCGCGCCGGACAACGCGAGGCACGCGCCGACCCATCGGTCGGCCGCCGCGCCGATCTCCGCTCGCGCCTGCCGCTCCGCCATCCCGAACGCAACATGCGCATGGCGGCGCGCCGTTGCAACCCGCCGTTTCCGTATCCGGCGCGAGGCGCCGGCGGGGTAGCAAGGGGCAAGCGGCGGCGTGAGGGAGCGCTACCGGACGATGCCGGCGCCCGTGCGGATTTTCACGATCTCGACGCGTGTCGTCCGTCGGCGCCGGGGGCGTTCGACGCCCGGATCAGTCCGGCGGGCCGTGCGGAATCGCGGACTCG
This sequence comes from Alphaproteobacteria bacterium, assembly GCA_965201115.1. Taxonomy (GTDB): domain Bacteria; phylum Pseudomonadota; class Alphaproteobacteria; order UBA7887; family UBA7887; genus JANQOH01. Next base: position 1,215,257 of record OZ241745.1, on the reverse strand, counting down.
CGCGGCGCCTCGGGCGAATGTTTCGGGGCGGTACGCTCGATTAGCGCCTCGATTCCCCGCATTGTCTCGGCGTGCCGTTCCGCGTTGGCCTTCATGGCGGCTTCTTGAGCCTTCATGGCCGCCTCATGGGCCTTCATGGCCTCGGCATGCTGTTCGGCGCGAGCTTTCATGGCTTCGGCATGGGCCTGCATGGCCTCGGCGTGTCGTTCGGCGTGGACCTTCATGGCGTCGTCGTGCCGCCGTTCGGCGAGCGCGGTTTGACGGTCGCGGCCGGCGTTGGCGCGGTTCATCATCCACAGGCCGACCGCCAGCAGCAGGCACTGGGTCGCCGTGAGGACCAAGGCGATGTAGCGGGTCGTGAGCGTGGCGGCCTGGTATTCGTCCATTGAGGAGTGGTCTCCGGATGCGCGGCGGGCGGGCGCAGTGTCGGCGCGCCGGGCGCGCGCGTCAACGCGCCTCCCGGCGCGCCGGTTTCGATCCCGGCCGGAACGCGCGGCCGGGAGTCGCAAAGATGCGGCGTTCGGTGGTATATACCCGGCCATCGCACGCCGAACGACGGAGTCCGCCATAATGCATTGTCAGCGGATCGTATCCTGGGGCGCGCCGCTGGAAGCGCACGATTGCCCCACGCCCGCGCCGCAAGGCGCGGAGGTTTTGCTGCGCGTGGAGGCCGCCGGGGTTTGCCACAGCGATGTGCATATTCGCGCGGGCTATTTCGACCTCGGCGATGGCGAGCGCGCCACGCTGGAGGAGCGCGGCGCGATGCTGCCGCTCACGCTGGGGCACGAAACGGTGGGCGAGGTAGTCGCTCTCGGCTCCGACGCGCGCGGCGCCGCGGTGGGCGACAAGCGGGTCGTCTTTCCGTGGATCGGCTGCGACGATTGCGACTGGTGCGAATCGGGCCGCGAGCATCTGTGCAACGCGGCGAAATTCATCGGCGCCAGGGTCGATGGGGGCTACGCGGATCACGTACTCGTCCCGCATTCGCGCTATCTCATCGACTATGGCGACGTGCCGACGGACCTGGCCTGCACCTATGCGTGTTCGGGGATCACCGCCTATGGCGCGCTGACCAAGATCGGCGAAATCGGCGCCGGCGACTCCATCGTCATCATCGGCGCGGGCGGCGTGGGCCTCAACGCGGTGCATATCGCACAGGCGCTCTACGGCGATGCGCGGATCGTCGCCGCCGACATCGACGCCAACAAGCGCCAGGCGGCGCAAGGCGCGGGGGCGGCGCACACGGTCGACAATTCGCGCGCGGAAGCGGTAGCGGAGGTTATCGAGCTGACCGGCGGCGGCGCCGCGGCAACGCTGGATTTCGTCGGCGCCGGGACGAGCTCGAAATTCGGCGTCGACGTGTTGCGCAAGGCGGGCACGCATGTCGTTGTCGGCCTTTACGGCGGCAGCAAATTGCCGCTCGCGCTGCCGGCCGTGCCGCCGCGCCAGCTTACGCTGCGCGGTTCCTATGTGGGCACTCTGCCCGAGATGCATGCGCTGATGGACCTGGTGCATGCGGGCAAGGTTCCGCCGATACCCACCTCGCCGCGCCCGCTTGCCGAGGCCGACGCCGCGCTCGCCGACCTGGAGAACGGCAGGGTCGTCGGGCGCTACGTGCTGAAGCCCTGACGCGCCGCCGCGCCCCGAATGAGGAGATACGGAGAATGAGCGAGTTTCGAGGCGTCTATACGGCGCCGATCACGCCGATGACGCCGGGCCACGAGGTGAACGAAGACGCCCTGCGCAAGGTCGTCGAGTTCAACATACAGGCCGGAATCGACGGCTTCTGGGTAGCCGGCGGGAGCGGCGAGAGCATCCTGCTCGACGATGCGGAAAACCGCCGCATCGCCGAAATCGTCGTGGGCCAGGCGGCGGGCCGCGCGAAGATCATCATGCATGTGGGCGCGCCGACGACGCGGCGCGCGGCGGCGCTGGCCGCGGCCGCCGCCGCGGCCGGCGCCGACGCGATCTGCTGCGTCCCGCCGTTTTTCTACAACCAGTCCGACGCGGCCATCGTCGAGCACTACCGCGTCGTGGCGGCGGCGGGCGGGCTGCCGTTCTTCGCCTACAACCTGCCGATGGCGACGAATGTGGAGATTCGTCCGCCCCTGATGGCGAAAATCCGGGAGCGCGTTCCGCAGCTGAGGGGGCTCAAGCACTCGGCGCTGGATTTCGGCCATGTGCGGGCGTTCGTGGAGATGGGGCTCGACTGCTTCATCGGCCGCGCCAATCTGACCCTGCCCGCGCTCTCGATGGGCGCGGCGGGGGTGGTCGATGGATGGCCGGGCATCGCGCCCGAATACTGGACGGAGCTGCGCGACGCCTTTGCCGCCGGCGACCTGGAGCGCGCCCGCGCCGCGCAGGACAAGGGCACGGAGGTGGTGGGGTTCTTCGGCATCGCGCATTTCCATCCCATCCTCAAGGCCGCCATCGGCTACCGGCTGGGCATCGACTGCGGAACGCCGCGTCCGCCCGGCGCGCCGCTGACGGCGGAGCAGGACCGCGAACTGCGCCGGCGCATGACCGCGCTCGGCCTCATGGCCGCCGCGCCGCGCGCCGCCGCGGGCTGACGAATCGCCGCCGCCCATGCATGCGAAAATCCCCGCCACGGTCGTTACGGGCTTTCTCGGCGCCGGCAAGACGAGCCTGATCCGGGGGCTGCTCGAAAACCCCGGCGGGCAGCGCATCGCGGTGATCGTCAACGAGTTCGGCGATGTCGGCATCGACGGCGGCCTGCTCGAGGATTGCGGCGACCCCGCCTGCGCGGGCGGCGTGGTCGAGCTCGCCAACGGCTGCATCTGCTGTACCGTCGCCGATGAGTTCCTGCCGGCGATGGAGACCCTGCTTGCGCGCGCCGAGGCGCCCGACCGCATCGTCGTCGAAACCTCGGGCCTCGCCTTGCCGAAACCGCTCGTACAGGCGTTCGGCTGGCCGGAAGTGCGCACGCGGGTCACGGTCGATGGCGTGATCGCCGTGCTCGACGCGCGCGCCCTGGCCGACGGGCGGTTCGCTCGGGACACGGCGGCGGTGGAGGCCGCGCGCGCGGCCGACGAGGCGCTGGACCATGAAAGCCCGCTGTCGGAACTGTTCGCCGACCAACTGGCCTGCGCCGACATGGCGGTGCTCAACAAGGCCGATCTCCTTGGCGAGACAGAGCTTGCGGCGCTGGAGGCGCGCATCGGCGCGCGGCTGCGGCCCGGCGTGAGGACCGTCCGCTCGGCGCACGGCGCGGCGCCGCGCCGTGCGCTGTTCGGCATCGGGGCGGCGGCCGAGGACGATCTCACGAGCCGGCCCTCGAGCCACGACGGCGCCGGCGACCACGATCACGACGACTTCGCTGCCTTCCACGTCGATTTGCCGCGTCTGCGCGCGCCGGAGCCGTTGATCGAGACCCTGCGGGGCCTTGCGCGCACGCACGATATTTTGCGCGTCAAGGGCGTGGCGGCGGTGGAGGGCCGCGATATGCGCCTTGTGGTGCAGGGGGTCGGCGACCGCTTCCAGCACTATTACGACCGCGACTGGCGCCCGGACGAGCCGCGCGCCGGCCGCCTCGTGTTTATCGGCGCGCGCGGCCTCGACCGCGCCGCGGTGGAAGCGGCGCTGTGAACCCGCTCTTTGCCGGCCTGTTGCGGATGGGCGCGCGCAAACTGGCGCAGAACCCCGATCTGCGCGCGAAATCCGCCCGCGCTGCGCGCGCCGCCATCGACGAAGCGCGCAAGATCGCCCGGGACGACGATCGCCCCCGCGCCGCCGGCCGCGCCGTCCGCCGCGCGCTCGACAGGTTCCGCGGCGCGGGATAGGGCGCCCCCCAAGGGCGGGCGGGGCGGAAGGGAGCGCGCGCCGGCATGAACGAACGCATAGAGGTTACGGGGCGGACCGCGCTTTACGCCATCGCCGGGGACCCGGTGGCGCAGGTTGGGGCGCCGGCGCGTTTCAACCGGCTGTGCCGCGAACGCGGCCACGACGGCGTGCTGGTTCCGCTCCGCGTCGCCGCCGGCGAGCTCGCGGCGGCGTTTGCGGGGTTGCGGCGAATCGGCAATCTGCGCGGCCTGATCTTCACCATACCGCACAAGATCCCGATGGCCGCGCTGGTCGATCGGCTCGCGCCGGCGGCGCGGGCGGCGGGCGCGGTCAACGCCGCGCGCCGCGAGGCCGACGGCGCGTGGACGGGGGACATGTTCGACGGGCGCGGCTGCGTCGCGGCGGCGCGGGCGGCCGGCCACGGGATCGCCGGGCGCGAGGCGCTGCAAATCGGCGCCGGCGGCGTGGGGCGCGCCATCGCCTTTGCGTTCGCCGAGGCCGGCGCCGCGCGGCTCGCCATCCACGACATTGCGCCCGGGCGCGCCGCGGCGCTTGCGGCGGACGTGGCGCGGGCGTTTCCGCGCACGGCGGCTGCCGCTCCGGACGGCCCGCCGCGCGCGGCGGGGCACGACACGATCGTCAACGCCAGCCCGCTCGGCATGAAGCCCGGCGACCCGCCGCCGGTTCCGCCCGGCGCCGCCGGGCGCGGGATGCTCGCCATCGATGTTGTGCTGGCCGACCGGCCAACGCCGTTTCTCGCGGCCGCGGCGGAGCATGGCGCCGCCGTGCAGAACGGACGCGCCATGCTCGAGGCGCAGATCGGCGCTATCGCCGGGTTTTTCGGCGTTCCGCCGGAGGGCGGCGCGTAGCGCCGGGCGGCGCCCCGGATTCTACGTCGCGGGCCGCGATTAACCCGGTCCGGCGGCGGGGTTACAGCGGGCCGCCGCGCGCCGTCAGCAGGGCCGCGTATTCGCGGCGGGTTTTCGGCCCGAAGGTGAGGAAATGCGGGTCGGGCTCGGCGCGGGCGGCGGCGCGGCGCGCGCCGAAGCGGTCGTTGCGCGCGCGCAGCATGATTTCGTCGGCGTCCACGCCGTACACCGCGGCGGCGTTCAGGCCGAAGATCCGCGCCCGCAGCGCGTCGGTCATCGGCGCGTAGCCGTGCGCCTCCTGCAATGCGGGCGCTATCCGGAACGCGCGGAACGCCTGGATCTGGTCCTGCGGCGAGCCGTACCAAATGCAGTCGGAGCCGTAGAGCACGTTGCGTTCGCCGATATGCTTGACGAGCTTGCCGACGGTGTGCGCGGCGCTGTCGGGGTCGCGCATCAGGAACCGCCACGTGCTGCCGAGCTCGGCGAAGACATTGGCGTTCGGCCCCACGCCGTTTTCCTCCACCGAGCGAATCAGCTCATCGACGCCCTCGCGGCGATCCGGGTCGTAGGGGCCTTCGGCCTGCCCGGCGATGAAGCCCGAGTGATAGACGAGGAAATTCACGTCGGGAAACATGCGCGCGGCGATGCCGACGTCGGTGGCGAGGCTGTGTTCGTAGGATCGCCGCCCGAACGGCAGGCCCTTGTGGATGCAGATGTTGCGCACGCCGAGGGCGCGGGCCTTCTCGATCAGCGCGAGGCCCGTTCCCGGATCGTGCAGGAAGAACCCCGGCGCGCCGTCGGGCCCCCATTGGGTATAGGTTTTCCACGCCGACACGCCCCAGCGTTCGGCGAGTTCGTCCATGCCGTCGAGGTCGCCGTCCTGGTTCGGGTTCACGCGCCCGTGGACGAGCAGGCGGCGGCTGCCTTCCATCGCCTCGACGATGCGGCGGGTTTCGTCGGCTTCGGCGATGGTCAGCAGCTCGCGCTCGCGGTTCGACGGGATGAACGACAGGACCATCATGTCGGTGTCGGAATCGACGAAGATATCCCGGACGAACTCATCGGCGCCGCCGAGTCCGACGCGCCCCAGGCCGTGGCGGCCGACGAAGTGGCCCTGGACGTCGAACACGAATTCGCGCCCGTCGAGCCGCTCGGCCGCGGCGTCGGCGTCGAGCGCGGCGAGCGCGGGCAGGTCGAAGAACCCGCCCGTGCGCCCCGCCGCGGCGTTGGCGCGGTTCATGGCCAGCAGCGTGGCCGCGGCGCCGCATGCGGAAACCATGAACGCGCGCCGCGACACGCCGAGGCGGCGCGCGTTCTCGCCGGCCAGCCGATGCGCCTCGTCATTGGCGCGGCGGCCGACCGGGTCGAGCGGAATCGGCGCGAACTCGCCGTTGGAGGTCGAATCGACCTTGATCGGCAGGCGCGCGCCGTCCGGGTCGTTGCGGAAGCGTCCGGGCACGGTCGGCGCTCCTTTTTTCCGGCCGCCGCCTATACCGAGTCCTTGAGCGCCTTGCCGGGCTTGAAGCGCACCGACCGGGAGGCCTCGACGCGAATCGCCTCGCCCGTGCGCGGGTTGCGGGCGTCGCGGGGGCCGCGCTCGGCGATCGTGAAGGTGCCGAAACCGTAGAGCTGGACCTTGCCGTGTTCCTTCAGCGACGCGGTGATCGTGCCGAGAAGATCGTCGAATGTCGCCTTGGCCGCGGCGGCCGAGCAGCCCGTGCCTTCGCGGATGACCTCGGTGAGATGCGCGCGGTCGCTGGTGTCCGGCGGCGTCGGCGGGTAGCCGAAACCGAGCGGGGCCCGGCTATCGGTGTCCTGAGGCATTTTCCCTCCCCTCGGGATAAGGTGGCAGTGTACATGGGTTGCGTTCGGCGGGGCGAGCGAGCCCCCCCCCCCGTGCGTCTCATGGGCGCGGTATTAACCCAAGTCGCGATACTTAGGCAAATGCCCGGCCGGTGTCACGAAAATTATGTCGCGAAAGATTCACGAAAACGGCCGCCGGGCCAGCGCGCCGCGCCGCCCGTCGCAATCGTAGCCGGCCCGACCGCGGGCGGCAAGTCGGCGCTCGCGCTCGCGCTTGCCGAAGCCCTCATGCGCGACGGTTTTTCGACCGCGATCGTAAACGCCGACTCGATGCAGGTCTATCGCGAACTGGCGATTCTCACCGCGCGCCCGGCGGCCGCGGATTGCGCGCGCGCGCCGCACCGCCTGTACGGAATCGCCGGCGCGGCGGAAGCGTTTTCCGCCGGCCGCTGGCGCGCGCTGGCGCGCGCCGAGATCGAGGCGGCGCGCGCGGCCGGGCGCGCGGCGCTCATCGTCGGCGGCAGCGGCCTTTATATCGAGGCGCTGCTGCGCGGCCTGGCGCCGGTTCCGCCGATACCGGAGGCGATTCGCCGCCGCGCCGGCGCGCTCCGCGCGGCGCTCGGCGCGCGCGCGTTCCATGCGGCGCTCGCCGCGCGCGACCCCGCCGCCCGCCGCCTGCGGCCGGGCGATGCGCGGCGCGTCGAACGCGCCTGGGAAGTGCTCGAGGCCACGGGCCGCCCGCTCGGGCAGTGGCGGGAGATGTCTCACGATCCGCTGCCGTTTCCCGCAACGCGGATACTCGTCGCGCCCGCGCGCGCGGCGCTCTACCGCGCCTGCGACGCGCGGTTCGACGCCATGATGGCGGGCGGCGCGCTCGAGGAGGCGCGCGCGCTCCGCGCCATGCGCCTCGACCCCGGACTGCCGGCGATGAAGGCGCTCGGCGCCGCGCCGCTCATCGCCCATCTCGACGGCGCCATCGACCGCGGGACCGCCGCCGCGCGCGCCAGGCGGGCGACCCGCAACTACGCCAAGCGGCAGATGACGTGGTTCCGCCGCCGCTACGAACCCGATCTCGTCGTCGTTCCCGGCGCGGGGTTCCCGGAAAGCGCCGTCGCGGCGTGCCTGGGCGCGCTGCGCGCCGCTTCCGGGCGGGGCGCGCCCGCTGCGACCGCCGCGGGTTGACAGCGTCCGCCGCGCGGTTCGCAATGGCCGCGACGCAACGCAGGGAGCGGCCATGAACGACCCCTTCGACGGCCCGCTGGCGCGGGCGCGCGCCTTCGGCCCCGTCATCGAGGCCGCGGCCGATGAGATCGAGCGCCGCCGCCGCCTCGTTCCGGAGGCGCTCGACGCGCTCCACGCGGGGCGGCTCGCGCGCATGTTCGTTCCCTGCTCCGCCGGCGGCGACGAGATCGCGCCCGCCGAGGCGCTCGCCGCCATCGAGTACATCGCCGGGCGCGACCTGTCGGCGGGCTGGAACGTATTCGTCGCCAACGCGGCCGCGCTCATCGCCCCGTATTTGCCCGCGGAATCCGCGCGCGCCATCTTCGGCGACCCGCGCGCGCTCGTCGCTTGGGGGCCGCCCGGCGACGCGCCCATCGCGGCCGTCCCCGGCGGCTACCGCGTGAACGGACGCTGGGGGTTTGCCAGCGGCTGCCGCCACGCCACATGGATGGGCGCGCACGGCCGCGTCGTGGAGGCAGACGGCGAGTTCCGCCGCGGCGCGAACGGCGCGCCGCTCGTGCTCACCGCGCTGTTTCCCGCGCGCGAGGCCGAGTTGCTCGACGACTGGAACGCCATCGGCATGCGCGGCACGGGCTCCGAATCGTACCGCGTGCGAGACTTGTTCGTGCCGGAGGAATTCTGCGGCCTGCGCGAGGACCCTCATGCGCGGCGCGAGCCCGGAACGCTCTATGCCTTCACCATGCAGAGCCTGTATGCGGCCGGCGCGGCGGCGGTGGCGCTCGGCGCCGCGCGCGCCATGCTCGACGCGCTGACCGCCCTCGCCGCGCGCAAGGCGCCGCGCGGGCTGGCCCGCCTCGCCGACCGCCCGATGACCCAGGCTGCGATCGCGCGCGCCGAGGCCGGTCTGAGCGCGGCGCGCGCATGGCTGTTCGCCGTTACGAGCGCAATTTACGAGGGCGCCCGGGGAGCGGGCGAACGCGAGCCGATAAGCGTTCCCGACCGCGCGCGCTTGCGCCTTGCCGCGTCGCACGCCATCCACGCCGCGGTGGACGCCGCGCAGCGCGTGTGGCGCGAAGCCGGGGTCGACGCGATCGTCCCCGGCGGCGCGTTCGAGCGCCGCTTCCGCGACATCCATACGCTGTCGCAGCAGATACAGGCGCGCGAGGCGCATTACGAGCGTGTGGGGCGCGTTCTGCTCGGCGACGCGCCGCCCGATTTCCTGTAGTTTGCCGCGGGGCCCGGCGGGGCCCGGCGGGGAGGCGCACATGGGCGAACGATACGACCGCGGCGGCGAGGACCTCGGCAATATCGTCGCGCTCGAGCACGTCAACATCCGCGTGCCGGACCAGCGCCTCGCCACGTTGTTCTACGTCGCCGGGCTGGGCCTCACGCGCGACCCCTATCTGATGGCCGGCGCGAACAACATGTGGGTCAACGCGGGCCGCAGCCAGTTCCATCTGCCGACCGGACCGGCGCAGGTCCTGCGCGGCCATGTCGGGCTGATCGCGCCCTGCCTCGACGCCCTGGAGCGGCGGCTCGAGGCGATGCGCGGCCCGCTCGCCGGCACGGCGTTCGATTTCGCGCGCCGCGGCGGCGGGATCGAGGCGGTATGCCCGTGGGGCAACCGCATTCGCTGCCGCGCGCCGGCGGCCGAAACCGGGCGCACGGCGCTCGGCATCGCGCATATCGCGTTCGACGCGCCGCCGGGCAGCGCGGAAGGCGTCGCGCGCTTCTACCGCGAGGCGCTCGGCGCGCCGGCCCGCGCGGAAACGTGGAACGGCGCCCCCGCCGCGCGCGTGCCGGCGGGATACGCGCAAGAGCTGATCTACGCGGAAACGACCGCCGCGCCGGCGGCATACGACGGCCATCACTTCCAGATCTACGTCGCCGATTTCTCCGGCCCGCACGCATGGCTCGCCGCGCGCGGCCTGATCTCGGAGGAAAGCGACCGCTACCAATACCGTTTCGTGGATATCGTCGATCCCGGGGGCGGGGCGGTCCTCTACAGCGTCGAACACGAGGTGCGCTCCATGACGCACCCGCTGTTCGCCCGTCCGCTGGTCAACCGCAACCCGGAGCAAACGAACGCCGCCTTCGCCCCCGGCCACGAAACCGCCCCCTGGGCCCTCGCCGAACCGGCGTAACGCCGGCGCCGCCGACGCCCAGCGAGAGAGCCATGACCGCCTTCGCCAAGCCCGCGCTCGCCGAGTGGACCGCCCTGGCCGGGCGCGAACTCAAGGGCGCGGACCCCGAATCGCTCGTTTGGAACACGCCCGAAGGCATCGCCGTCAAGCCGCTCTACACCGCGGAAGACCTCGCCGGGCTCGAGCATCTCGCCACGCTGCCCGGGCTGCCGCCCTATGTGCGCGGGCCGCGCGCCACCATGTACGCCGCGCGGCCGTGGACCGTGCGCCAATATGCGGGCTTCTCCACCGCCGAAGAGTCCAACGCCTTCTACCGCCGCAATCTCGAGGCGGGGCAGATGGGCCTTTCGGTCGCCTTCGATCTGGCCACCCACCGCGGCTACGATTCCGACCATCCGCGCGTCGTCGGCGATGTCGGCAAGGCCGGCGTCGCCATCGATTCGGTCGAGGACATGAAAATCCTCTTCGACGGCGTGCCGCTCGACCGCATGAGCGTGTCGATGACCATGAACGGCGCCGTGCTCCCCGTCATGGCGGGCTACATCGTCGCGGCGGAGGAGCAGGGTGTCGCGCAGGAGGCGCTCTCGGGCACGATACAGAACGACATTCTCAAGGAGTTCATGGTCCGCAACACCTATATCTACCCGCCCGAGCCTTCCATGCGGATCGTGGCCGATATCATCGCCCACGCGGCCCGGCGCATGCCGCGCTTCAACTCGATCTCGATTTCCGGCTACCACATGCAAGAGGCCGGCGCGACCTGCGTGCAGGAGCTCGCCTATACGCTCGCCGACGGAATCGAGTATGTGCGCGCCGCCGTCTCGCGGGGGCTGGACGTCGACGCCTTTGCGCCGCGGCTCTCGTTCTTTTTCGACGTCGGCATGAATTTCTTCATGGAGATCGCGAAACTGCGCGCCGCGCGCTTCCTGTGGGCCGACCTGATGCAGCGCCTGTTCGCGCCGCGCAATCCGCGCTCGCTGATGCTGCGCACCCACTGCCAGACTTCCGGCGTATCGCTGCAGGCGCAGGATCCCTACAACAATGTGGCGCGCACCGCCATCGAGGCGCTGGCGGCGACGCTCGGCGGCGCGCAGTCGCTGCACACCAACGCGCTCGACGAGGCGGTAGCGCTGCCGACCGAGTTCTCGGCCCGCATCGCCCGCAATACCCAGCTGATCCTCCAGGAGGAAACGGGAATCGCGCGCGTCGTCGATCCGCTCGGCGGGTCGTATTACGTGGAGCGTCTTACCGCCAGCCTGATCGCCGCGGCGCGGCCGCTGATCGACGAGGCCGAGGCGCTCGGCGGCATGACGAAAGCGGTGCTCGCGGGCCTGCCGAAGCGGCGCATCGAGGAGGCCGCCGCCGCGCGGCAGGCGCGCATCGACCGCGGCGAGGAAACCATCGTCGGCGTCAACAAATACCGCCCCGCGGAGGACGAGCCCATCGAGATACTCGATATCGACAACGAGGCGGTGCGCGCGCGGCAGATCGAGCGTCTCCGGGCGGTGCGCGCGGCGCGCGACGAGGCCGCCTGCCGCGCGGCGCTTGCCGCGCTGGCCGAGGGCGCGCGCGACGACTCGGCCAATCTGCTCGCGCTGGCGGTGGAGGCGATGCGCCGCCGCGCCACGGTCGGCGAGGTTTCCGACGCGCTGGAATCGGCGTTCGGCCGCCACCGCGCGCGCGAGGGCGGCATTGCCGGCGTCTATGGCGCGGCTTTCGACGCCGACGACGGGCTGGCGGAGCTGCGCGCGCGGACCGCCGCGTTCGCCCGCGCCGAGGGCCGCCGTCCGCGCATACTCGTCGCCAAACTGGGGCAGGACGGCCACGACCGCGGGGCCCGCGTGGTCGCGACCGCGTTCGCCGATATCGGCTTCGACGTCGACATCGGCCCGCTGTTCCAGACCCCGGAGGAGGTCGCGCGGCAGGCGGTCGAGAACGACGTCCACGTCGTCGGGATTTCGAGCCAGGCCGCCGGCCACAAGACCCTTGCGCCGGCGCTTGCCGCCGCCCTGCGCGCGGCCGGCGCCGAAGACATCATCGTCGTCTGCGGCGGCGTCATCCCCGACCGCGACCGCGAAATGCTGCGCGCGGCGGGCGTCGGCGCGGTGTTCGGACCCGGCACGCCGATCCCCGACGCCGCGAGCGCCGTGCTCGGCCTGATCGAAGCCCGCCGCTGCGCCGCGGCGTGACGGCGGTTGCAGGGCCGGTCGCTCTGCCCGATCCGGCCGCAGTACCGACGCCCGGTCGATTGCCTCCGGCCGCAGGCCGGGTGGAGTATGGCGCGACGCGTCGGTTGGTGAAGAGCCCGTTCGCGCGATACTTAATGGGCGCGCTCCGTCACGCGGCGAGTCATGATTTTCGCGGCTCGGCTCCGGAAACTGCTGCGGGGGAGCAGGCCGCCATCCTTATCTCTATATGCGACGCGCCCTTGTTTTTCCATCCTTTGGTCGAGAAAAGATCGGGGCGGGTCTTTACCAGTGTCGATAGATTTTTCGCGCCGTAGGTACGAGTGTCGAAACTCGACCGAATGTTGCGAATATAATTCGCGACCCCGGAAAGCGACACCCAGCCATTGCCTACGTTCTCTTCCCCTTCTTCCAATTTGGCGATCGCTTGCTGGACAATCGGAGGCCATTCGGGAGGTACGGAGACGTCGCCGTCGCTCTCTTCCGATTTCTCATTTCCTTCCGCCGTCTCTTCAACGATCCGGGTTGTCTCTCCTCCTCGTTGCTGTCTTCGGACGTCGGCGCCTTGCGTACTATCTTGAACAAGGTCATCCTCTCGGGCAAACACAACGCATGCTTGCACGAAGGGTTTCGGCGTTTGCGACTTGCCCACACCCATGACGAACATGCCCTGTTCCCTGATCCGCGTTGCGAGCCGGGTAAAATCGCTGTCGCTCGACACGATGCAGAAACCCTCGACGCGCCCGCCATGCAACAGGTCCATCGCATCGATAATCAGCGCGCTGTCGGTTGCGTTCTTGCCCTTTGTGTAGCGAAATTGCTGGATAGGTTGTATGGAATTGGCATGGCACTCCTTCTTCCATTGCGCCATCTCCGCCGTCGTCCAATCGCCGTATCCGCGGCGCACGGTTACCCCACCGTACTTCGCCGCTTCGGCTATTACACCGCCGATGGCGGATGGCCGGGCGTTGTCGCAGTCGATCAATACAGCCAAACGGGTTGTCGATATGTCTGTCGGCTTGAGCATGGTCACTTCTCCCGGTTTCCTGCGTTGCTCGTTGCGGCATCTGTTCGTTAGCGGTCGGAGACGGGTTGCCTCGGAGCATTGCCGGTTTCGAGTCCGCGGTCGATGACGGCTCGGAAATCGGCGCCGATCCGCTCCCAGTCGGACCGCAGGGCGTCGCTGGCCGTGGCGTGATCCGGCTTCGCGGGCGGAGAAAACGGCGCGTAGGCAAGCAGCGCGGCCAGCCCGGCCGCGAACTCGCGGCGCCAAGCCTTCCCACTCCACCGTTGGCGTTTCGGTTTGCTTGCGAAATCAGGCATGGTCGTTTCTCCCATCGTGGGGGCACGAGCGAATTATGCGCCGCTTGGGCGCGCGCGTCAAGCCTTGGGCTCGCCCGGCGGGGGGTGGAAGCGGGCGCCGCGGGCGGCCATGTCGCGCAGGAGGGCGGGGGGCGCGAAACGGGGGCCGATGGATTGGACGAGGCGGTCCGCGGCGGCGGCGAAAGCCGCGGCGCCCGTGTTGTCGATCAGCGCCAGCGCGCCGCCGGTAAAGGCGGGGAAGCCCCAGCCCAGAACCGAGCCGACGTCGCCATCTTCCGCGCTTTCGAGCACGCCTTCCTCCAGACAGCGCGCGGCCTCGAGCGCCTGGATGCAGAGCAGGCGGCGCCCGACGTCGGCGGCGGCGGGGCTTTCGGCGGCGGGCGGGAAATGTTCGGCCAGCCCCGGCCACAGGCGCTTCGCGCCGCCTTCGGGATAATCGTAAAAGCCCCGGCCCGCCTTGCGCCCCGGGCGGCGCAGGCGCGCGGCCATCGTTTCCAGCACATCCTCGCCCGGCGGCGGCGCCCATGCGGCGCCCAGATCGGCGCACGTCTGCGCCGACACCGCCCGCATGAGGTCCAGCGACACTTCGTCGGCCACGGCGAGCGGGCCGACCGGCATGCCCGCCGATCGCGCGGCGTTCTCGATGAGCGCGGGCGGGACTCCCTCGGCAAGCATGGCGAAACCCTCGCGCACGAAAGTTCCGAACACGCGGCTCGTGTAGAAGCCCCGGCTGTCGTTGACGACGATGGGTGTCTTGCCGAGCGCGCGGACGAAATCCATCGCGCGCGCCAGCGCGGCATCGGAGGTCGCGCGCCCGCGGATAATCTCGACGAGCCTCATGCGTTCGACCGGCGAGAAGAAATGCAGGCCGATGAAATTCGCCGGCCGCGCGCTCGCCTCCGCGAGCCCGGAAATCGGCAGTGTGGAGGTATTGGCGGCGAATACCGCATCCGGCGCCAGCGCGGCCTCGGCTTTCGCCGTGGCCTCCGCCTTGGCCGCGCGGTCTTCGAACACCGCCTCGACGACAAGCGCGCAGCCCGCGAGCGCGGAGTAGTCGCCGGTCGCGGCGATGCGCGCGAGGGCGCGTTCGCGCGTCTCCGCCGGCAGGCGCATGCGCTCCATCGCGGCGGCGATGCGGGCCTTGCCGCGTTCGGCGCGCGCGGCGTCGAGATCGACCATGACGGCGTCGATCCCGGCGCGGGCCGCGGCGCCGGCGATCCCCGCGCCCATGAGGCCCGCGCCCAGCACGCCGACGCGGGCAAAGGCGGCGCGGGGCGCGGCCGGGCGGCGGGCGAACCGCCGCGCGTCGGAGGCGAACACGCACAGCGCGCGGACGCGGTTGCGCGCCGCCCGCCCGGTGGCGGCTTCGGCGAATCGCCGCGCCTCGATCTTCAGCCCCGTGGAAATGTCCACGAGCGCGCCTTCATAGACGCAGGAAAGGATGGCGCGCGCGGCGGGGTCGTTGCCGCGGACGCGCGCATGCGTCCGGGCGTTGGCGGCGATGAGGGCGGGGCCGGCGCCGGCGCTCCACGGGCCGCCGCCGGGTATCGCGAAACCGCGGACGTCCCAAGGCCGGCGCGGATCGGGCGCGCCGCGGAGCCAGGCGCGCGCGGCGCCCTGCTCCGCGCCGGGCGCGGCGACATCGTCCACGAGCTCCGCGCGGAGGGCGTCCGCCGCGCGGAGCCGGGCGCCCGCAAGCAACGTCTCGATGGCCTTGCGCAAGCCGAGCATGCGCGCGAGGCGCTGCGTTCCGCCGCCGCCCGGCGGCAGTCCGAACCGCGCATTCGGCAGTCCGAACCGCGCGCCCGGCGCGTCGGCGGCGAAGCGCCGGCCGCACGCCAGCGCGAGTTCGAAACCCGCGCCGAGGGCGGAGCCGGACAGCGCGGCGGCGAACGGCTTGCCGCCGGTCTCCATGCGGCGCGTCAAGGCATGGAAGCGCATCGCGGCGTCGAAGGCGGCCCGCGGGCCGGACAGCGCCAGCGTTTCGGCGGGGTCGTCGCGCAGGATGAAATCGCCGGTTTCGCTCGCGAGGATAACGCCGCGCACGCGCGCATCGGCGAGCGCGCGCTCCACCGCGCGCTCCAGCGCATCGAGCGCGGGGCCGCCGAACAGGCTCGCCGGCGGGCCGGACGCCTCGAGCAGTATCGTGGCGACGCCGTCGGAACCGGCGTCGAAGGCGATCATGCCGCGCCGCCCCCGCCGCGATGGGCCGCCGGTATCGGCCGGCAGCCGCCGCGCCGATGCCGTCTCGAACCGGGCGCCGCCGCGGCGTCGGGGCCGCGCGTCATTGGCGTTCGAGTATCGTGGCCGTGCCCATACCGGCGCCGACGCATAGCGCGACGAGAACGGTGGACAGCCCGCGCCGCTCGAGCTCGTCGAGCGCCGTTCCGAGGATCATCGCGCCGGTCGCGCCGAGCGGATGGCCCATCGCGATAGCGCCGCCATTGACGTTGGTTTTGTCCGGGTCCGCGCCGAGCGCCTCCATGAAGCGCAGAACGACGGCAGCGAACGCCTCGTTGATTTCGAACAGGTCGATATCGGCCGCGGTCATGCCGGCGCGGGCGAGCGCCTTTTCCGCCGCCGCCGAAGGGCCGGTGAGCATGATCGTCGGCTCGCTGCCGATGGAGGCGAAGGCGCGGATTTTCGCGCGCGGCGCAAGCCCCGCCGCCGCGCCGGCCCCGGCGGAGCCGACGAGCGCGGCCGCCGCGCCATCGACGATCCCCGACGAATTGCCCGCATGGTGGACGTGCTCGATGCGCTCGATTTGCGGGTAGCGCCCGATGGCCACGGCGTCGAAGCCCGCCTCGGCGCCGAGCGCGGCGAAGGAGGGCTCCAGCGCCGCGAGGCTCTGCATCGTTGTGCCGGGGCGCGGCAGTTCGTCGCGCTCGAGCACGGGCAGCCCGTTCGGGTCGTTCACCGGAACGACGCTGCCGGCGAAATATCCCGAATCCCACGCATGCGCGGCGCGGCGCTGCGATTCCACCGCGTACGCGTCCACGTCGGCGCGGCTGTAGCCGTGCAGCGTGGCCAGCAGGTCGGCGGAAATCCCCTGCGGAACGAAATGCGTCTCGAAAGCGACGTCGGGGTCGCTCGCCCACGCGCCGCCGGAAGACGACATGGGCACGCGCGACATGGATTCGACCCCGCCGCCGATGGCCATGTCGGCCTGCCCCGCCATGACTTGGCCTGCGGCCATGTTCACGGCGTCGAGGCCCGAGGCGCAGAAGCGATTGATTTGCACGCCGGCGACCGATTCGTCGTAGCCCGCGTAGAGCGCGGCCACGCGGGCGATATCCGCGCCTTGCTCGCCCACGGGCTCGACGACGCCGAGTACGACGTCGTCGACGGCGCGGGTATCGAGCGCGTTGCGGTCGCGGATGGCCGCGAGGGCCGCGGCGGCGAGACGGATCGGCGCGATTTCGTGCAGCGCGCCGCTTGCCTTGCCGCGCCCCCGCGGCGTGCGCACGGCGTCGAAAACCCAGGCGTCGGGCATGGTTGCGCCTCCTTTCCGTTGTCCTCGCGCGCGCATCCGCTCACGCGCACGCGATTCGGGATATTCCCGCATTTAGCCGTATCCGCCGCGCAATTGCACGCAAGCGGCGAAGGCGCGCCGTGGGCGCCGCCGGCGGCCATGCTATGCTCGATTTCCCGCGGATGGAGCGCCGGGCGCCGGCGCGCGCGCTCCTCGCATCAAGGCGCCGCGGGCGCCGCTCTCCGTTTTCTTCGTTTTCCCGATCCACGGCCCGCCCATGCGCATAGCGTTTATGGACCGCCTCTACGGCCGCGTCATGGAATGGGCGCGCCATCGCCACGCCATGCGGTGGCTGGCGGCGGTGTCGTTCGCCGAGAGCTCGGTGTTTCCGATTCCGCCGGACATCATGCTGATCCCGATGATACTGGCGGACCGCGCGCGCGCCTGGACTGTCGCCGCGGTCTGCACAGCGGCGTCGGTGCTGGGCGGCCTGGCGGGCTACGCCATCGGCTTCGCGTTCTGGGAGGCCGTGGGCCGGCCGCTCGTCGCCTTCTATGGCTACGACGCGCAGATGGCCGAATTCGCCGCGCGCTACGGCGAGTGGGGCGCGTGGATCGTCTTCGGCGCCGGCATCACGCCGTTCCCCTACAAGGTCATTACCATCGCAAGCGGCTTCGCGGCGCTCGATCCCGTTGTTTTCGTCGTTGCGTCGGTGCTGTCGCGGGGGTTGCGCTTTTTCGCCGAGGCGGCGCTGCTGTGGCGGTTCGGGGAGCCCGTGCGGCGCTTCGTGGAGCGCCATCTCGGCCTTCTCGGCATCGTGTTCGTCGTCATGCTGTTCGGCGGGTTTCTGCTTGTCGGGTTGCTCGGCTGAGCGTGCTATCGTGGCGCCATGACAGGCGGGCTGGCGGCGGCGCTTCCGCCGCAACGATATTTCCTCCTGGCGGCGCTCGCTTCGGCGGCGATGCTGGCGGCGGCGCTGGCGTTCCAGTATGTCGGCGGCTTGGCGCCGTGCCCGCTCTGCATATGGCAGCGGGTTCCCTACGCCGCCGCCGCGGCGCTGGCGGTCGCCGCCGCGCTGTGGGTGCGGCGCGGCGCCCCGCGCCGGGCGGCGGTCGCGCTCGCCGCGCTTTGCGCCGCGCTGTTCATGGCCGACGCCGCGATCGCGGGGTTTCACGCGGGCGTCGAACAGGGCTGGTGGCGCGGCGCCGAGGGGTGCTCCGCCGCCGCCGTTCCGGCCGGCGATATCGACGCGCTGCGCGACGCCGTGTTCTCCGCCCCAACGGTGTTCTGCGACGAGATCGCGTGGTCGATGTTCGGGCTGTCGATGGCGGCGTGGAACGGCCTGATCGCGCTGGGGCTGGCAGCCGTTTCCGCGGGCGCGGCGGCGGGATGGCGGGCGTGAGCGCGCCGCCGCTGCCGGGGGATCTGTCGGGCGCGGCGCTCGTGGCGCGCATGTTGCGCGTCGATCACGCGGGCGAGCTCGGCGCGGCGCGCATATACGAGGGCCAGCTCGCCGTGCTCGGCGCAACGCGGCACGGCGGGGCGATCCGCGAGATGGCGGCGCAGGAGCGCCGGCATCTCGAGACGTTCGAGCGTCTGGTCGCGCGCCATCGCGTGCGGCCGACGGCGCTGGCGCCGCTGTGGCGCGCCGCGGGCTTCGCGCTCGGCGCGGCGTCGGCGCTTGCCGGTCCGCGCGCGGCGATGGCGTGTACGGTCGCGATCGAGACCGAAATCGAGGCGCATTACGCGCGCCAGATCGAGCGCCTGCGCGCCGAGCCGGAAACCGACGCGCAAGCTGGCGAGGACGGCCCGCTGAGCGACACGCTGGCGGAGTTCCGCGGCGACGAACTCGCGCATCGCGACGCGGGCCGCGCCGCCGGCGCCGAAGACGCGCCCGCCGCGGCGCCTATCGCGGCGCTGATCCGCCTCGGCTGCCGCGCCGCCATCGGGCTGTCGGAGCGCGTTTGACGCGCCGCGCGTATAAACCTTGAAAATCCACCGTCGAGCGGACGATTTTCAAGGTTAATTGCCGCGCTCGTTTCCCGCCCCGGACCGCTGCGCCGCAACCGCGAAGTGTTTGCCGCCCGGCCCGTCGCCGCGTCGGCGCCGCCCTTGCGGCGCGGACGCTCATGACGCAACGCCGCGATTCGGCGCCTTGGCGCATGCGCGGCGTCGACATCGGGGCCGGGCGCGTATAAACCTTGAAAATCCACCATCGAGCGGACGATTTTCAAGGTTAATTGCCGCGCTCGTCTCCCGCCCCGGGCCGCCGCGCCGCATCCGCGAAGCGTTTGCCGCCCGGCCCGTCGCCGCGCCGGCGCCGCCCTTGCGGCGCGGACGCTCATGACGCAACGCCGCGATTCGGCGCCTTGGCGCATGCGCGGCGTCGACATCGGGGCCGGGCGCGTATAAACCTTGAAAATCCACCGTCGAGCGGACGATTTTCAAGGTTAATTGCCGTGCTCGTTTCCCGCCCCGGGCCGCTGCGCCGCATCCGCGAAGCGTTTGCCGCCCGGCCCGTCGCCGCGCCGGCATCGCCCTCGCGGCGCGGACGCTCATGACGCAACGCCGCGATTCGGCGCCTTGGCGCATGCGCGGCGTCGACATCGGGGCCGGGCGCGTATAAACCTTGAAAATCCACCATCGAGCGGACGATTTTCAAGGTTAATTGCCGTGCTCGTTTCCCGCCCCGGGCCGCTGCGCCGCATCCGCGAAGCATATGCGGTTCATCCCATTGTCACGCTCACGGGGCCGCGGCAGTGCGGCAAGACGACGCTCGCGCGCGCGTTCGCGGCGGCGGAGCCGGTCAGCGCGTGGTTCGACCTGGAAGCGGCGGTGGACCGGCGGCGGCTGGCCGCGCCCGAACAGGCGCTCGGCCGGCTCGAGGGCCTGGTCGTGCTGGACGAGATACAGCGCATGCCCGCCCTGTTCGAGACGCTGCGCGTGTTGGCGGACCGGCCCGGCGCGCCGGCGCGTTTTCTCCTGCTCGGCAGCGCCGCCCCGGCGTTTGCGAAAGGCGTGTCCGAATCGCTGGCCGGCCGGACCGGCCTTATCGATCTGGCCGGGTTCGACCTGAGCGAGACCGGCCCGGAGGCTTGGCGAAAGCTGTGGCTGCGCGGCGGGTTTCCGCGCGCCTGGCTGGCGCCGACGGCCAGGGGCTCGGCGCTGTGGCGGGAGAATTTCATCCGTACGTTTCTCGAGCGCGACATTCCCCAGCTCGGCATTACCGTTCCCGCGGAAACGCTCCGGCGCTTCTGGAGCATGACGGCGCGTTATCACGGCCGGACGTGGAACGCGGCCGAGTTCGCGCGCGCGCTCGGTTCGGGGCAGGGCGCGGCGCGGCGCTATCTCGACATTCTCGCGGGCGGATACATGCTGCGCGCGTTGCCGCCGTGGCACGAGAACCTGAAGAAGCGCCAGGTACGCGCCCCCCGCGTGTATCTGCGCGACAGCGGCCTGCTCCACGCGCTGCTCGGCCTTTCCACCGAAAACCAGCTTGCCGGACATCCGGCGGTGGGCGCCTCGTTCGAGGGCTTCGCCATCGAACAGCTCGTATCGGCGTTCGGGGCCCGCGACGTCTATTTTTGGGCGGCGCATGGCGGCGCGGAGCTCGATTTGCTGATCCTGCGCGGCGGGAAGCGTTACGGCTTCGAATGCAAGCTTTCCGACGCGCCCGGCGCGACGCGCTCGATGCGGACGGCGCTCGCCGACCTCCGGATCGACCGTCTCTGGGTCGTGTATCCGGGCGACGCCGCGTACCCGCTGGACGACCGGATAGCCGCGCTTCCGGTCGCGCAGGCGTTCGCGCTCGCCGAATCGCTCGGCGCGCGCGCGTGACCGCGGCGCCCGCGCGGTTACGGTTTTCGCAAGCGCTCTGCGAACCAGCGTTCGATGTCGTCGAAGCCGAGGCGCTTGCTGGCGACGGCGACGATCATCCGCTCGAGTTCCGCGTCCATGCCGCCGCCTTGCGGCTCCAGCCGATAGCCTTCCCGCCTCACGAGCATCAGGGCGAGAGCGGCCGTCGTGCGTTTGTTGCCGTCGACGAAGCCGTGGTTACCGACCATGGACTCCACGAGCGCGGCGGCCATTTGCGCCACGCCCGCGTAATAGCCCGAGTATGGGCGCGCGATCGCCGATTCGACGCTGCCGCTATTGAGAACGCCGGGGCTGCCGCCGAACTCCAGAGCGCGCTTGTGGGCGATATACGCGTCGTCCAGCGTCAGCGGGCCGCCGTTATCGTTTGGCAAGCCGCCTCATCAGCTCCGCATGCTCTTCCATGATCCGGTCGATCATGGCGACGTTCTCCGCCGACACCGTTCCGGTACGCACGCCGTCGGGCGTCCGTTCGGTCCACGTCTCCGAACCGTCGGGGTTGGTCCGCCAAGTGGGGTAAGTAATCGCGCCCGGGGCGGGCGGCGCGCCGTTCCGCTTCGGGGTACCGTTCATGCCGGACATGGCGTTTCTCACGTTGAACAGGGTCATGGCCCGCTTCTGTCAGGCCCTGTATATGGCGCGCCGCGCCGCTGGCGTCAAGCGGTTTGCACGGCGTTCGCGGAATCGAGCCCGCGGCGCCGCGGCTCCGGTCGCCAGCGCCGTGGAAATTACGCGGCGGGCCGGATAGACCCGGCGCGAGCGAACAGGACGGGAAGGGGCGGGCCGGCGCTACCGATCGGCAAGCCGCCTCATCAGGTTCGGGTGCTCTTTCACGAACCGATCCATGATGGCGACGTTTTCCGCCGACACCGTTCCGGTGCGCACGCCGTCGGGCGTCATTTCCGTCCACGTCTCGGAACCGTCGGGGTTGACCCGCCGCGTCGGGTAGCAGATCGCGCCCACGATGGTCGGCGCGCCGTTGGGCTTCCGCGTGGAGTTCGCGCTGGACATGGCGTTTCTCGCGCTGGAACAGGAGTATGGACCGTTTCCGGCAGGTTCCCGTATATAGCGCGCAGCGCCGCCGGCGTCAAGCGGTTTACATGGCGTTCGCGGAATTGAGTCGGCGGCGTCGCGGCGTCAGCCGCCGACAACGTGGAAATTGCGCGGCGGGCGGGGTAGGCTCGGCGCGGGCAAACGGGGCGGGAGCGGGGCGATGCGGCGGCTGGCGGTTTTTCTCGGCGGGGTTCTCGTTTGCGCGGCGCCGGCGGCGGCGCAGTCGCCGGAGCTGCGCGCGAAGCACATGCGTGTGATGCAGCTTTACGCCACCGGTCACAACGCCGAGGCCGCCGCCGAGGCGCGGCGGGCGCTGGATATGGGAATCGTTGAGTTCGGGGCGGAGCACCCCAGCACGGCGGCGCTGACGGTCAATCTGGCGAAACTGCGCGGCGCGCTCGGCGAATGGGAGCGCGCCGAGGCGCTGTATCGGCGCGCGGCGGAGGCGCGCCGGCGCACGCTCGGCGAAACCCACCCCGATACGGGCGAGGCGCTGGCCGGGCTCGGCGAGGCGCTCGGACGACTGGCGCGCTTCGACGAAGCCGAAAAAAGCTACTGGGACGCGCTGCACGCGCTCGGCGTGGAGCTCGCGCGCAATGTCCACGTCATGGACGAAACCTCGTTGCGCGCCGGGTTGTACCGCGCCTGGGCGCTCTATTACCGCGCACACGGGTTCGTTGCGGCCGGCCGGCTCGACGAGGCCGACCACCTTTACCGGAGCGTCATCGCCGTCTTCGAGTCGAACGGGAACGTAGAGCGCGAGACCGTGGTCGCGGCGCTCGGCCGCCGCGCCGACGTGCTGCGCCGGCTGGGCCGCGCCGGCGAGGCGGAGGATGTGGAGGCGCACGCGGACGCGGTGAGCAGGGGCCGGGCGAGCTGTCCGGCCGGCCTGTTCACCTTCTGCTGAGGCGCCGAGGCGCGCGCCGGCGATGGACGAGGCGCGCATCGAGCGCGTTGCGCGCGCGCTGGCCGCCGCCAACCGCGCGCGCGAGCGGTTTCGCCCGCTGCGCGGCGCCGACGCGCCGGCATCGCCGGGCGAAGCCTATGCGATCCAGGAGCGCGTGGCGGCGCTGCTCGCCGCGGAGGCCGGCGGCGCGCCGCCGGCCGGACACAAGATCGCGCTGACCTCGCAGGCGGTGCGCGACCTTTGCGGCGTCGATCGGCCCGCCTACGGAACCATCCCCGCGGCGGGCGCGCGGCATTCTCCCGCCGCGGTCAAGGCGTCGGATTTCGTGCGCCTGTGCCTCGAGTTCGAGGTCGCGGTGACGATGGGGCGCGACGCCCCGGCGCGCGAGGCGCCCTACGACCGCGAATCGATCGCCGCGTATGTCGGCGCCTGCGCGCCGGCTTTCGAGACGGTCGATGATCGCGGGGCGGATTACGCCGCGCTCGACGCCGCGTCGATTATCGCCGACCGCTGCTGGTGCGCGGGCGCGGCGTTCGGCGCGCCGGTCGCGGAGTGGCGCGGCCTCGACCTCGCCGCCGCGCCGGTTGCGCTGACATGGAACGGCGAGGTCGCGGAGCGCGCGGTCGCGGGCGCGTCGATGGGGCATCCGTTCGAGGGGCTCGCGTGGGTCGCCAATCATCTCGCCGCGCGCGGGCGGGGCCTGAAGGCCGGCGAGGTCGTCATCACCGGCAGCGCCCTGCGCACGCGGTTCCCCGAACCGGGCGACGAGATCGCCTATGCGGTGGAGGGCCTCGGCGAGGCGCGTATCCGCGTGGAGGCATAGGCCGCCGGCGGTTCCGGGGAGGCGCGCTACCCGGCGGCGAGGGCGGCGAGGGCGGTCATGAGTTCGGCGGCGCCCGACAGCCGGTCGGACTCGCGCGCCCAGTCGCGGGCGGCGAACAGGGTGCGGTCGGGGCGCACGCGCATACGCCCCGCGTCGCGCGCGATGAACTTCATCAGCGCTTCGGGCGCGGCGAAATCGTTGCCGCGGAACGCGATGGCGGCGCCGCGCGGGCCGGCGTCGAGCCGCTCGACGCCGGCGGCGCGGCACAGGCGCTTGATGCGCGCCAGCGCGAGCAGGTTTTCCGCCGCGGCGGGGAGCGGCCCGAAGCGATCGACCAGTTCGGCGGCGAACGCCTCGGTCTCGGCGTCGGTTTCGAGATCGGCGAGGCGCCGGTAGAGGCCGAGGCGGACGCCGAGATCGCCCACATAGTCTTCCGGGATCATCACCGCGATGCCGAGCGCGATCTGCGGCGACCACCGGTCCTCGGGCGCGTCCCCGCCGCCGGCGCGCGCCGCCTGCACGGCCTCCTCGAGCATTTGCCGGTAGAGTTCGACGCCGACTTCGCGGATGTGGCCCGACTGCTCCTCGCCGAGCAGGTTGCCGGCGCCGCGGATGTCGAGGTCGTGGCTTGCGAGCGAGAACCCCGCGCCGAGCGCGTCGAGCGCCTGGATGACCTCCAGCCGGCGCTCCGCGCCGCGCGTGAGCCGGCGGTCGGAAGGGACGGTAAAGTACGCGTAGGCGCGGGTTTTCGAGCGCCCGACGCGCCCGCGCAACTGGTGCAGCTGCGCCAGCCCGAACATGTCGGAGCGATGCACGACAAGCGTGTTGACGCGCGGCATGTCGAGCCCCGATTCGATAATCGACGTCGAAAGCAGCAGTTCGTAGCGTCCGTCGTAGAACGCCGTCATGGCGTCTTCCAGGCGTTTCGCCGCCATGCGCCCGTGCGCGGAGACCAGCCGGATATCCGGCGCGATGCGGCGGATTTCGGCCGCCACGCGGTCGAGGTCCTCGATGCGCGGGCAGACGTAGAATATCTGTCCGCCGCGGTGGCGTTCGCGCAGGATCGCCTCGCGGACCGTCACCGGGTCGTAGGGCAGGACGAAGGTGCGCACCGCGAGTCGATCGACCGGGGGCGTCGCGATGGGGCTGAACGAGCGGACGCCCGACAGCGCCAGCTGCATGGTGCGCGGTATCGGCGTCGCGCTGAGCGTAAGCACGTGGACATCGGCCTTGAGCGCTTTCAGACGTTCTTTCTGCGCGACGCCGAAATGCTGCTCCTCGTCGATTACCAGCAGGCCGAGATCGGCGAATTTCACCGACTTGCCGAGCAGCGCATGGGTGCCGACCGCGATGTCGATCGTTGCGTCGGCGATGCCCTTGCGCATGTCCGCCGCGTGTTTCGGCGAGACCAGCCGCGAGAGCTGCGCGACGCGCACGGGCAGGCCCTTGAAGCGGTCGCGGAAGGTGGCGAAATGCTGGCGGCACAGCAGCGTGGTGGGAACGACGACCGCGGTCTGCTTGCCTGACAGCGCGGCGACGAACGCGGCGCGCAGCGCGACCTCGGTCTTGCCGTAGCCCACGTCGCCGCAGACGAGGCGGTCCATCGGCTCGCTCTTGCCCAGGTCGTCGAGGCATTCGGCGATGGCGCGCTCCTGATCCTCGGTCTCGGACCACGGAAACTGCGCGGCGAATTCGTCGTAAAGGGCGGCGCCCACGGAGAGCGGCGCCGCGGCGCCCAGGGCGCGCTCGGCGGCGGTCCGGATCAGCGCCTCGGCCATGTCGCGCAGGCGGTTCTTCATGCGCGCCTTGCGCGCCTGCCACGAGGCCCCGCCGAGGCGGTCGAGGGGGACGTTCGCCGGCCCGCCGCCGCCGTAGCGCGACAGCATCTCGATGTTCTCCACCGGCAGGTAGAGCTTGTCGTCGCCGGCGTAGAGCAGGACGAGGCAGTCGTGCGGGGCGTCCCCGGCCTCGATGGTTTCCAGCCCCGCGTACCGGCCGATGCCGTGATCGACATGCACGGCGAGGTCGCCGTCGGCAAGCTCTCCGGCCGCGGCGATGAAATCGGCGGCGCGGCGCCGCCGCGCGGCGGGCCGCGCCAGGCGGTCGCCCAGGATGTCCTGCTCGGTCAGCAGCGAAATCCCGGCGCCGGCGAAGCCGTGCTCCAGGCCGAGCACGACCGCCGCGACCGCGCCGCGCGGCAGCGCCTCGGCTTGCGGCCATGTGTCGACCGCCTCGATGGGCGGCGCGCCGTGCTGGCGCAGCAGGCCCGCAAGCCGGTCGCGCGAGCCCGCGCTGTAGCAGGCCAGCGCGGCGCGCCGTCCGGCCTTCGCCTCGGCGCGCAGGTGCGCGCTCACGGCGTCGTAGGGCGCGCCGTCGCCGGTCTCGCGTTCGGGCGCGAAATCGCGCGCGCGGCGGGCGCCGGCGTCGAATGCGCCGGCGCCGCCGGGCGCCTGGAACGGGCTGAACGCGCCCACCGGACGCTCCGCCAGCGCCGCCTCCCAGGCTTGCGCGTCGAGGAACAGCGTTTCCGGCGGAACGGGCTTGTAGGGGGGCGTGTCCATCGCCCGGGCTTTCATGCCCTCCAGCCGCGCCAGGTAGTGGTCCGCCGTCTGGTCGCGGCGCTCGGCGGCCGTCGCTTCGGCTTCCCGGTCGAGCAGAATCGCCGCGCCGGGCAGATATTCGAAAAGCGTTTCAAGGCGTTCGTGAAACAGCGGCAGCCAGTGCTCCATGCCGGGATGGCGGCGCCCGGCGGAAATGGCTTCGTAGAGCGCGTCGTCGGCCGACGCGGGGCCGAACAGCGCCCGGTACCCGGCGCGGAATCGCGAGATCGAGCCGGGGTCCAGGCCCACTTCCGACGCCGGCGCCAGCTCGAGCCCGCCGCACGGCCCGGTGGAGCGCTGCGTGAGCGGGTCGAATGTGCGCAGGCTCTCCACCTCGTCGCCGAACAGGTCGATGCGCACGGGCGCCGGCGCGCCGGCGGGATACAGATCGACAATGCCGCCGCGAAAGGCGTATTCGCCGGGCTCGAGCACCGCGCCCACGCGCCGGTAGCCGCTGGCGGCGAGATGCTTGGCGAGCGCGTCGGTATCGAGCGCGCCGCCGGGGCGGATGGCGATGCGCGCGCCGGCGAGCGCGGCGCGCGGCGGCAGTTTCTGCGTCGCCGCGTTGACCGTCGTGGCGAGGAGCACGCGTTCGCCTTCGCCCCGCGCCGCGAGCGCGCCGAGGCAGCGCTGGCGGTCGGCGGCGATGTCGGCGCGCGGCGAAACGCGGTCGTAGGGCAGGCAATCCCACGCCGGCAGGACGAGCGGGCGCAGCGCGGGCGCGAACAACGCGAGCGCGGCGATGGCGAGGCTCATGCGCGCGTCGTCGCGGGCGATGAAGATGACGTCCTGCCCGGGCGCGGCGGCGCACAGTTCGGCGATAGCCAGCGCGTGGCGGCCGTCCGGCGCGCCGGAGATCGTCGCACGCCCGGGCGCGGAAAGGCGCTCGGCCAGCGTTGTCATGCGTTTCCGCCGCGCGCCGGCGGGCGGCGCAGCATTGCGAGGACATCGGTGTCGTGGGCCGGCGGCGGCGCCGCGCCGCGCACGGCCCAGTCCCAAATGTCGGGGTCGTCGCATTCGAGCAGGCGCTCGAGGCGCGCGAGTTGCGCGGCGCCCAGGCGGTCGAGATGCGAATCGGCGAAGCGGCCCAGGAGCAGGTCGGCCTCGCGCGAGCCGCGCCGCCAGCAGCGAAAGCGCAAGCGTTTCCGGCGCGCGTCGATGTCGGTCTCTCCGGCCACGGGCGCGAATATACGCGAATCGTCCGTGCGTGGGTTGCGATTTCGGCGCGGCGCGGGGGCGCTCAATCTTCGGCGCCGTTGTCGAGCGTTTTGAGGCGATAGACGAGCTCCAGCGCGGCGCGCGGCGAGAGCGCGTCGGCGTCGGTCTCGCGCAGCAGCGCCAGCGCCGCCGACGGCGCGGCGGCGGGGGCCGGCGGCGCGTCTTCGCGCGCTTGCGCGAACAGCGGCAGATCGCGGGCGAGGCGCGCGGCCTTGCCGCCGTCAGCGCTCTCCAGCGATTTCAGGACCTCGGCGGCGCGGGCGATGGCGGACGCCGGCAGGCCGGCCAGCCGCGCCACATGGATGCCGTAGGAGCGATCCGCCGCGCCGGCCGCCACTTCGTAGAGAAACACCGCCTCGCCCTGCCATTCGCGCACGCGCATGGTGTGGCAGGCCAGGTCGTCGAGGGTTTCCGCCAGCCCGGTGAGCTCGTGGTAATGCGTGGCGAACAGGGCGCGGCAGCGGTTGCGCGCGTGCAGATGCTCGATCGCCGCCCAGGCGATGGAGAGGCCGTCGAAGGTCGCCGTCCCGCGGCCGATTTCATCGAGGATCACCAGTGAGCGCGGCCCCGCCCGGTGCAGGATCGCCGCCGTTTCCACCATTTCGACCATGAAGGTGGAGCGGCCGCGCGCCAGGTCGTCGGCGGCGCCGACGCGGCTGAACAACCGGTCCACCGCGCCGATCGAGCAGGATCGCGCGGGAACGTAGCAGCCCGCCTGCGCGAGCACGGCGATCAGCGCGTTTTGGCGCAGGAAGGTGCTCTTGCCGGCCATGTTGGGGCCGGTGAGCAGCCACAGCCGCCCGCCGGAGCCGAGCGCGCAATCGTTGGCGACGAAATCCGCCCCGCCCGCTTTCGCCATCGTCGCCTCGACCGTGGGGTGGCGCCCGCCGCGCACCTCGAAATCGGTTCCGTCGTGGACGTCGGGGCGGCAATAATCGGCGCCCGCCGCGAGTTCGGCGCCGGCGGCGGCGACGTCGATTTCGGCCAGCGCGGCGGCGGCGGCGGCGATATCGTCGGCGCGCGCCGCGGCCTCGGCAACCAGGTCGTCGAACAACTGGCGCTCGATGGCGAGGGCGCGGTCGGCGGCGCGCGCGATCTTGTCGGCCAGCTCCGCCAGCGCGGCGGTCGTGAACCGCGCCGCGCTCGCCGTCGTCTGGC
This sequence comes from Alphaproteobacteria bacterium, assembly GCA_965201115.1. GTDB lineage: Bacteria > Pseudomonadota > Alphaproteobacteria > UBA7887 > UBA7887 > JANQOH01. Next base: position 1,186,845 of record OZ241745.1, on the reverse strand, counting down.
GGTGGATAAACTCGCGGTCGGCGATCAGCCTGTCGCCGTGCGCCGTTCCGGCCTCGATGAAATAGCCGAGCACGTTGTTGTGCTTGATCTTGAGCGACGACACGCCGGTGCGGCGGATGTAGTCGGCTTGCAGCGCGCCGAGCAGGCGGCGGCTTTCGTCGCGCAGGGTGCGCTGTTCGTCGAGCGCCGGGGCGTAGCCGTCGGCGATGAACCCGCCGTCGCGCGCCGACAGGGGCGGTTCGGGGACGAGCGCGCGCGCGAGGCGATCGGTGAGCACGCCGTGCCTGCCGAGCCGAGCCGCCGCGCGCGCCAGCCCCCGCGGCGGCGGCGCGAGTTCGCCCGCGCCGCCGGTTTCGCCGTCGAGGCGGCGGCGCAGGGTTTCGGCGCGCTCCAGCGCCGCGCGCACGGCCGCGAGGTCGCGCGGGCCGCCGCGGCCGAGGCACAGGCGGCCCAGGGCGCGTTCGAGATCGGGGCAGCCGGCCAGCGCCTCGCGCGCCGCCTCGCGCGCGGGCCCCGCGGCGGCGAACCACGCGGTCATGTCGAGCCGTTCGGCGATCGCCGCGGGGGCGGTCAGCGGCGCCGCGAGCCGCGCGGCGAGCAGCCGCCCGCCGGCGGCGGTCCGCGTGCGGTCAACCGCGTCGAGCAGGCTGCCGCGGCGGCCGCCGTCGAGCGCGCGCACCAGTTCCAGGTTGCGCCGCGTCGCCGCGTCGATGGCCATGACGGCGCCGTCTTCCTGGCGGCGCGGGGGCGCGAGGCGCGGCCGCCGTCCCTTTTGCGTCGCCTCGACGTAATCGACCAGCGCGCCGGCGGCGGCGATTTCCGCGCGCCCGAACGCGCCGAAGGCGTCGAGGGTCGCGACGCCGAAAACCTCGCCCAGGCGCCGCGCCGCGGCGGCGGAATCGAAGCGCGCCGCCGGCAGCGGCGTCATCGCCTCGGTCCAGTCGCGCAAGGCGGGCTCGCCGGCCAGCGGCTCGGGCAGCAGCAGTTCGCCGGGGCCGACCTGCGCCAGCAGCGCCGGCAGGCCCGGAAGCTCCGCCGCCGCCACCGTGAAATCGCCGGTCGAAATATCGATCCACGCCAGCCCCAGCGCTTCGTTGGCCCGCGCCAACGCCGCCAGGTTGTTGTGGGCGCGCGCGTCGAGCAGCGTGTCCTCGACGATGGTTCCCGGCGTCACCACGCGGACGACCTCGCGCGCTACCGGCGATTTTCCGCCGCGCTTGCGCGCTTCGGCCGGGTCTTCGGTCTGTTCGCAGATGGCGACCTTGAAGCCCGCGCGGATCAGCCGCTGGAGGTAGTTTTCATGGCTGACGACGGGCACGCCGCACATGGGGATGGGCTTGCCGTTGTATTCGCCGCGCCGGGTAAGGGCGATATCGAGGGCGGCGCTCGCGGCGGCGGCGTCGTCGAAGAACATCTCGTAGAAATCGCCCATGCGGTAGAACAGAAGCGCGCCCGCGTGGCGCGCCTTGATATCGAGGAACTGGGCGATCATCGGGGTCGCCGGCGGCCCGGCGCGCCGCCGCGTTGTCGTTGCCGCCTTGTCGGACATGCCCCGCCGTTTCCGCTCCGCCGCCGCGGCAGTTTATACCAAGGGCCGCGGCTCGATTCGCGAATCGCACGCGCCTGGGCGGCATTTTTCGTTCGGACGCGCGCGGCCGGGGGCGCAGACTTCCCGGGTGCGCGGCGGGCGCCTCTCCTCGGCAACGCCGCGGCGGGCGGGAACGTGCGGGCGGGACGCCCGCGTACCCAGGCCCCGCCTTCGGCGGGGTTACGAGGCGTCGCGGCTGGCGCCGACCTGGGCGGCCAGCGCGGCGCCGATGAAAATGTCGATCGCGCCGTCGAGCACGGCCTGGGCGTTGCCGGTCTCCACGCCCGTCCGCAGATCCTTGACCAGGCGGTAGGGCTGGAGGACGTAGGAGCGTATCTGGCGCCCCCAGCCGATGTCGCTCTTGCCGGCCTCGAGCTGCGCCCGCTCGTCGCGGCGCGCCTGGAGTTCGCGTTCGTAGAGCCGCGCGCGCAGCATGCTCAGCGCCGCGGCGCGGTTCTTGTGCTGCGAGCGTTCGTTTTGGCACTGCACGACGATACCGGTGGGCAGGTGCGTCATGCGCACCGCCGAATCGGTCTTGTTGACGTGCTGTCCGCCGGCTCCCGACGCCCGGTAGGTGTCGATGCGCAGGTCCTTGTCGGCGATTTCGATCTCGATCGATTCGTCCACCACCGGATACACCCACACGCTGGCGAAACTCGTATGCCGCCGGCCCGAGGCGTCGAAGGGGGAGATGCGCACCAGCCGGTGGACGCCGCTCTCGGTGCGCAGCCGGCCGTAGGCGTTTTCGCCGCGGAAGCGCACCGTCGCGCTTTTGACGCCGGCTTCCTGGCCCGGGCTTTCCTCGATGAGTTCGGCGCGCAAGCCGCGGGAGTCGGCCCAGCGCAGGTACATGCGGCGCAGGGTTTCGGCCCAGTCCTGGCTTTCGGCGCCGCCCGCGCCAGCGTGGATTTCGATGTAGCAGTCGTTGGCGTCGGCCTCGCCCGACAGCAGGGTTTCGAGTTCGGCGGCGGCGGCCCGCGCTTTCAGCCCCGCCAGCGTTTCCGCCGCTTCGGCCAGCAGGGCTTCGTCGCCATCGTCCTCGGCCAGCGCCGCCAGCTCGCGGATATCGGCGAGTTCGCCGGTCAGCCCCGCGTAATCGTCGAGCGCGCGTTCGAGGCGGTTGCGTTCGCGCATGAGCGCCCGCGCCGCCTCGGCGTCCTTCCACAGATCGGGCGCCTCGACGCGGGCGTCGAGTTCCGCCAGCCGCCGCCGGGCCGCATCGGGGTCAAAGGTGCCTCCTCAGCAGCGCCAACGATCTTTCGATATCGTCGGCGACCGCTTGCAGTTCGGCGCGCATGGCGGCCCTCCTCGCGGCGTGCGGGCCGAAATCGCCCGCGCGCAGTATGAGCGCGTGCGCCCGCGCCGCGCAAGCGGCCCTGCCGCCGGACTTCCCGGGCGCCCAGGCAGCGGATTCGGAACGAATTGCACCGAACCGCGGCTCGCGAAAAATTTCTCCGATCCCGCGAGTCCGGGGCTTGACAAAGGCCCCCCGTGCCACCGTTTCGCTCGCCATAACGAAGGCAACCCCCAGCGCGGGAGAGATTACCATGAAACTGCACGAAGTTCACGAATCGCGGGAACGGGAGCGGCAAACGCGGATCGGGTCCGCGGTCGATATCCTGCGCGCCGGCGCCCGGCTGGCCGCCGACCCGGAACTCCGCCGGCGCCTGGAGGCCGATCCGCGCGCGGCGCCGGATCCGCCGGGGAGGAGGAGGCGCCCGCCCCTCCGCCCCGGCAATGCCGCGCCTCCGGCTCCTCAGTACAGTCCGCTTGCGTCGAAGGCGGCGGGCTCGGGGCGGGGCGCGCCTTCCGCGCCCGCGGCGTCGGCAACGACCGCGGCGGGGGAAGGCGCGGCGCCGGCGGGTTCCGTTCCGGGCTTGAACGCCTCGACGATAACCAGTTCGCTGTCCGCCGTCGGCGGCCCGCCGGTGTCGGCGTCGATGCGCGCCATCAGGACATTGGCGGGCATGCGGAACGGCGTCGCGGGGCGGCCGCCCAGCGCCTGCTCCATGATCGAGACGAACACCGGCAACGCCACGTTGGAGCCGGTCTGCCGCGGGCCGAGGGTGCGCGGGCGGTCGAAACCGACGAAAACGCCCACGACCAGGTCGGGCGAGAAGCCGATGAACCACGTATCGAACGAATCGTTCGACGTGCCGGTCTTGCCGGCCAGTGGGCGGCCGAGCCGCGCGGCGCGCACGCCGGTGCCGCGCTCCACCGCGCCGCGCAGCATCCAGGCGAGCTGGAACGCCGAGGCGGGGTCGGTCACGCGCGCGCGCCCGTCGCGCAACGCGGGCGGGCGGGCGGGCGCCGATTCGGCGCCGGCGCAGGCGCCGCACGCGCGCGCGTCGCGGCGATAGACCGTTCGTCCGTAGCGGTCCTGTATGCGCTCGACGAACGCGGGCTCGATCCACCGCCCGCCATTGACCACCATCCCGTAGGCGGCGGCGAGGCGGAGCAGCGTGGTTTCCCCGGCGCCGAGCGCCATCGAGAGCAGTTCCGGAAAGTCGCCGATGCCGAAGCGCCGCCCGATCTCGGAAACCGCTTGCGGGCCGATCTTGTTGGCCAGCCGCACGGTCATCAGGTTGCGCGATTTCTCGAGCCCGCGGCGCAGGGCGGTGGGGCCGTAGTACTCCTGCGAGTAGTTCTCGGGCCGCCACAGCGGCAGGCCCGGCCCCTGCTCGATGGCCAGCGGACCGTCCACGATTATGTCGGCCGGCGTGTAGCCGTTTTCGAGCGCCGCCAGATACACGAAGGGCTTGAACGCCGAGCCGGGCTGGCGCAGGGCCTGCGTCGCGCGGTTGAACTGGCTTTCGTCGAAGCTCCAGCCGCCGGTCATCGCGAGCACGCGCCCGGTGTGGGGGTCGAGCGCGATGGCCGCGCCCTGGATGTCGGGCATCTGGCGCAAGGCGAAGCGCGCGGCGGCGGCGCCCTCGTCTTCCTCATCGTCCCCGCCGGCCAGCGCCTCCACCGCGACCACGTCGCCGGGGGCGAGCACGGCGCCGGCGCGGTCGGGCGCGGGGCCGACCCGCTGCTCCCTGCGCCACGGCCGCGCCCATTTCAGTTCCTCGAACGGTATCGCGCCGGCGGAGCCATCGGCGAAGCCGATGTCCGCCGCGCCGCGCGTCACGCCGCGCACGAGGGCGAGGCGCCACGGCGCGAGGCCCGGCGGCGCCGGCACGGCCGCCAGCGCGGAGGGCCAATCCCCATCGGTCGCCAGCGTCGCCACCGGGCCGCGCCAGCCGTGCCGGCGGTCGTAGGCGATCAGCCCGTCGCGCAGTGCGCGGTCGGCGATCGCCTGGAGCTCCGGGTCCACCGTTGTGCGAACCGCCAGCCCGCCGCGGTACAGCGCGTCTTCGCCGTAGCGCGCGAGGAGAAGGCGGCGGGCTTCTTCAGCGAAATACGGCGCCCGGACGCTGCTCGCCGGGTCGCGCCGGCGCACCTCGATCGGCTCGGCCATGGCGGCCGCGGCCGCGGCGCCGTCGATACGGCCGTCGGCGAGCAGCCTGCCGACAACATAGTCGCGCCGCGCGCGCGCCGCCTCGGGGCGGCGGAGCGGGTTGTAGTCGGAGGGCGCTTTCGGCAGTCCGGCCAAAAACGCCATTTCCGAGAGGGTCAGATCGTCGAGCGGCTTGTCGAAATAGTTGAGCGCCGCCGCCGCCACGCCGTAGGCGCGCCGGCCCAGGAAAATCTCGTTAACGTACAGCTCGAGTATCCGGTCCTTGGAGATCGCCCTCTCGATGCGCAGCGCGAGCAGCGCCTCGCGGAACTTGCGCGCGAGCGACAGATCGCTGGACAGGAAAAAGTTCTTGGCCACCTGCTGCGTGATCGACGATCCGCCGACGGGGCGGCGCCCGCTGCCCAAATTGCGCAGGTTTTGCAGCATCGCCCGCGCGACCCCGATCGGGTCGATGCCGATATGCTCGTAAAACCGCTGGTCCTCGGCGGCGACGAAAGCGTGGACCAGCATGCGCGGCATGGCCTCCAGCGGCACGAATACCCGCCGTTCCGTCGCGTATTCCGCGAGCAGCCGGCCGTCGCCGGCATGGAGCCGCGTGATCGTGGGCGGGTCGTAGGCGGCGAGCGCCGCGGCCTGCGGCAGGCCGGCGGCGTAATGCCGGGCGCCGAGCGCCGCCGCCGCGAGCGCCGCGGCAAGCGCGACGAACCCCGCGGAAACCGCGCCGGACAGGAAGCCCGGCGCGCCGCCGCGCCGGCGCCCGGCGGCGCGCTTGCCGAACATGGCCATGCCGCACAATATAGCCGCGAAATGCGGCTTCCGCGCGGCATTTTTGCGCCCGCCCGCGCCGCCGGCGTCAGCCCGGTTCGGCGCGGAGGTCGGCGAAATAGCGGTCCACCGCCTCGGCAAGCGCGCCGATGATGGGCGCCCGGCCCCGGCTCGTTTGCAGCGCGGCCTCGTCGGCCGGGCTGGAGAGGAACCCGAGCTCGACCAGCACCGACGGCACGTCGGGCGCCTTGAGCACGGCGAAGCCCGCCTGCCGGTGCGGGCGGCGGATCGAGCGCACGCCGTTGCGCGCGAACGCCGCCACCATTGCGTCCGCGAGGTCCGCCGACCGGTTGTTGGTCTCGCGCTGGCTGAGATCGAGAAGAATCAGGTTTACATCCGGGGAGTACGAACCCATGTCGAGGCCGGCGACGATATCGGACTTGTTCTCCTTGGCGGCCAGCGCGGCGGCCTCGGCGTCGGAGGCCTGTTGCGACAGCGAATAGACGTGGCTGCCGCGGACGCGCGAATCGTCGATCGAGTCGGCGTGGATGGACACGAACAGATCGGCGCCCGCCTCGCGCGCGATCGCCACCCGCCGGCGCAACGCGACGAACACGTCGGCATCGCGGGTCATGACGACGCGGTAGCGCCCGGTCGCGGCGAGGCGCCGCGCCAGGTCGCGCCCCGCCGCCAGCGCAATGTCCTTTTCCAGCGTTCCGCCGCGCCCCGCCGCGCCGGGATCGATGCCGCCGTGGCCGGGGTCCACAACGACCGTCAGCAGGCCATCCGTCCGCGCGGCGGGCGCCGGCGGGGGCGGCGCGGGCGGCGGCGGCTCGGCGCCGCGCCGGCTCTCGCGCGCCCAGGCGGCGAACGCCTCGCGGTCCGTGCCGGCCAGGTCGAGAACGAAGCGCGTGGCGCCGCCGTCGGCGGGCGGGATGAAAAACGCGCGCGCCACGCGGGCGGGGCCCCGCAGATCGAGCACCATGCGCGAGGTGTCGGGCCGGAAGCGCCCGAAGCGGACGCCGCCGATAACCCCCGCGCCCTCGCCGCCGAGGGGCTTGCGCGGCAGCCGGAAATCGAGGTCGGCGAAATCGATCACCAGGCGGTCCGGCGCGGTGAGGCCGAACATCGAGAACTCCGCGCCGCCGGACATCTCGAGCACCAGCCGCGTGTAATCGGAGTGCTCGGCGGCGCGCAGCGCGGTCGCGGAGACGGCCTCGGCGCGCGCGGCGGAAGGCGGCCCCGACAGGGCCGCCGCCAGCGCCAGCGCCAGCGCGGCGCGCCGGGCCGGAGCGCCGCCAATGCGTTTTCGAGCGAATTCAATCACGCCGTACTAGCGCTACCCGGTATGCATGCCTACAATATATGGTAATGGAGCCGCCGAAACGACCCTTTGGCCCGCCTCTCGGCCCGGCCGCGGCCGCACCGGGCGCGCAACCGCCGCGCGCGCGCATGCGCGCTTGCCCCCGGCCGCGGGGGCGCCATATTATACTCCGTATGCCGCCCGCTTGGCGCCGTTGCGCGCGCCCCGAGGCGGCCCTTGGCGGCGCGCCGGCGCGCCCCCGCGCCGAGGCCCGGCCGCCGAAGCGGACGCATCCGCGCCCGGCGGCTTCCGGGCGCCGCGCCGCCGCGGCGGGCTCCGCCGCATCCACCGATTCAGACGGCGCGCGCCGGGCGCGTCCGGCATCGACGCATGCCGGAGCGCCGCGCGCCGGGGAGACACCCGAACCATGGCAAGACGCATGCTCATCGACGCGGCCCACGCGGAAGAAACCCGCGTCGCGGTCGTCGATGGAAACAGGCTGGAAGAGTTCGATTTCGAGACCGCGAACCGGGCTCTTCTGAAGGGAAACATCTACCTCGCCAAGGTCGCGCGCGTGGAGCCCTCGCTCCAGGCCGCGTTCGTGGAATACGGCGGCAATCGGCACGGTTTCCTCGCCTTCGACGAAATCCACCCGGACTATTACCAGATACCGGTGTCGGATCGCCGCGCGCCGGCCGAGCGGCACGACGAGGACGAGCCCGCCGGGGCGGAGGGCGCGACGGCCGACGCCGCGCCCGCCGCGGAAGGCGGCGAAGCCGAGGCCGCCGAAGCGCCGCCGGAAACGGTGGGCGGACGCGGCGACGCCGACGACGCGCCGCGCCGGCGGCCGCCGCCCGCGCGGTACCGCATACAGGAGGTCGTCAAGCGCCGCCAGATACTCCTGGTGCAGGTGGCCAAGGAGGAGCGCGGCAACAAGGGCGCGGCGCTGACCACCTACATCTCGCTCGCCGGGCGGTATTGCGTGCTGATGCCCAACACGACGCGCGGCGGCGGCATCAGCCGCAAGATCCAGTCGTCGGAAACGCGCAAGCGCCTGCGCTCGCTGGTCGATTCGCTGAACATCCCCGACGGCATGGCGGTCATCCTGCGCACCGCCGGGCAAAACCGCACCAAGGCGGAGATCAAGCGCGATTACGACTACCTGCTTCGCCTGTGGGAGCAGATCCGCCAGCTGACCCTCGCCTCCGCCGCGCCGGCGCGTATCCACGAGGAGGCCAACCTCGTCAAGCGCTCGATCCGCGACCTCTACAATTCGGAGATCGCGGAAATCCTGGTCGAGGGCAACGAGGGCTACCGCACGGCCAAGACATTCATGCGCACGCTGATGCCGAGCCACGCCAAGCGCGTCCAGCCCTGGCGCGACCCGATGCCGCTGTTCGCGCGCCACCGCGTCGAAAGCGAGCTGGACTCGATGCACAGCCCGGTCGTGCCCCTGCCGGCGGGCGGCTATGTGGTTATCGACCCGACCGAGGCGCTGGTGGCCATCGACGTCAATTCGGGCCGCGCGACGCGCGAACGCGATATCGAGGAAACCGCGGCCAAGACCAACCTCGAGGCGGCGGCGGAAATCGCCCGCCAGCTGCGGCTGCGCGACCTGGCCGGCCTCGTCGTCATCGATTTCATCGACATGAACGAGGCGCGCAACGTCCGCGCGGTCGAGAAACGCCTGAAAGAGGCCATGCAAACGGACCGCGCGCGCATCCAGCTGGGCCGCATCGGCAGTTTCGGCCTGCTCGAACTGTCGCGGCAAAGGCTGCGGCCGAGCCTGCGCGAGATCGATTCGGTCGATTGCCCGCATTGCGCCGGAACGGGCCATGTCCGCTCGCTCGAATCGACCGCGCTGCACGCCCTGCGCGTTATCGAGGAAGAAGGCCTGCGCGGCCGCGCCGCGCGCGTGCGCGCAACCGTCCCCGCCGACGTGGCGTTGTATCTGCTGAACGCCAAGCGCGCCGCGCTCGCCGATATCGAGGCGCGCTACGGCATCGCGGTCGCCGTCGATACCGACGATTCTCCCGCCCCGCCGGACTGCCGCATCGAGGTTGTCGAGGCGCGGGAGGCCGACGCTCCCGCCGCCCCCGCCGCCGGCGCTTCGGCGGACGCGCCCGCGGCGCCGGCGCCGAAGCGCCGCGGACGCCGGCGCGAACGCGCCGCCGAACCGCCGCCGGCCGCCGCGGAAGCCGCGGCGGAGGCCGAAACCGCCGCGCCGGAAAGCGACGACGACGCGGAAGCCGCCGCCGGCGACGGCGCCGAGACAGCCGACGGCGAGCGCCCGCGCCGCCGCCGCCGCGGACGGCGCGGCGGACGCCGCCAGGCCCGCGCGCGCGCCGCCGAAACGGGGACGGAAACGGAAGCGGAGGCAGAGACCGAGGCGGAAGCCGGGACCGGCGCCGAAGCCGAACAGGCCGCCGAGGCGCCCGGGGAACCCGCCGCCGCCGAAGCGGAAGCCGCCGCCGCGCCCGAACCGGCGAAACCGGAGGCCCCCGCGCCGGCGCCCAACGGCGAGGACTCCATCGTGCGCCCGGAACGCCGCCGCCGCGTACGCAAGAGGCGCGCCGCCGCCGCGCCCGCGGCGAACGGCGCGGAAGTCCCGGCCCCCCCCGCCGCGGCGGCGGAGGACGCGCCCGTTCCCGGCCCGGCGCCCGGCGCCGCGCCCCCCGAGGCTGCGGCGCCCGAACCGCTGGCCGCCGCGCCGGCGCCGTCCGAAGCCGTCGTCGGCGAACCGCCGCGCGCCGACGAAGACGCGCCGGACGCTCCGGGGGACGCCAACGGCGGCGCCGCGCCGCCGGAGAACGGGGTTTCGGACGCGCCCGGCCCCGGTGCGAAGGCGCCGCCGCGCCGCGGATGGTGGTCGCGCTCGGCGGAAGCCCCCCGGTAGCGGCGCGCCCCGCGCCGGGCGGCGATTCCCGGCGCGCGCGCGGCGGCGCGGAGAGCGCCCCCGTGACCGCCGTCAAGCGGCTGCGGTCGCTGCGCGCGTTGCAGCTGGCCTATGGGCTGGCGCTGCTGCTGCTGGTGGCGATCGCCGCCGCGGGCGGCGCCGGCGGCTTTGCGCTGCGCGGGCAATGGGCCGGCGAAGCCGGCAGAATCGACGCGCTGCGGCAAGCCGCCGCGGCGCTGCGCGGCGATCTGTATCGGCAAACGAAGGAACTGTTCGACCGCCATTTCTTCGACGACCCGCACGCCGAGGCGCAATACCGGGCCTATGGCGCGGCGATCGGGGCGAACCTGGCGGCGCTGGCGGCGCTGGCCCGGAGCGGCGCCGAACGCGCCGCGCTGGCGCGGCTCGAAGACGCTCTCGCCCGGGCGCGCCGCATATCCGACGCCATAATGGCGCGCCCGTTCGGAACCATCGCCGAGGCGGAGCGGCTCGCCCTGCTCGATACCGAGTTCGAGCGGAACAGCCTGACCGCGGTGGAAGAGGCGCTGGCGGGCGCCGAGGAGGCGTTTTTCGGCGCCGAACGCGATCTTCAGGCCCGCGTCAACGACTGGACGCGCCTCGCCTTCGCCGTGTCGATGGCGCCCATCGCCGCGGCGGCGGCGCTCCTCTTCGTTGCGCGCGGCTTTCTGCAACGCCAGTTCGCGCGCCCGCTGGCCAGCCTGCTGCGCGCGATGGCCGCCTACGGGGAGGGCCGCTTCGACCGCCGCGAGACCGAGACCGGCGCCGCCGAAATGGTGGCGTTGCAGCGCGCGACCAACCGCATGGCCGCCGATCTCGCGCGCTACCGCGCCGCCCTGGTGCGCACGGAAAAGGACGCCGCGCTCGGCGCGCTGGTTCCCGTTATCGCCCACAACATCCGCAACCCGCTGGCCGGCATACGCGCCTCGGCGCAACTGCTCGACAGCGCGTCCGCGCGCGGGATCGTGGCGGCGGTCGATCGCCTGAACGGATGGCTCGAGGCGCTGCTCGCCTACCTCGATCCGCGCAAGGCCCAACGCGCGGAAGCGTCGCTGGCGGCCTGCGCCGACCGCGCGCTCGCCATGCTGGCGGAGAAATTCGACGGGAAGGACGCGACCGTGGTCCGGCGCGGCTGGGAACGCGGCGGCATGGCCATGCTCGACCCCCGCCTCGCCGAACAGGCCCTTTACGGGCTGATCGCCAACGCGGCGGAAGCCTCGCCGCGCGGCGGCGAGGTGACCCTCGCCGTCGGCGCCGACGAAGAGCGGCGCTGGATATCCATCGAGGACCGCGGCCCCGGCCTGGCGTTCGCGCCGCGCCCCGGCGGCCCCCTGCCGGGGCCGACGACGAAAACCCGCGGCAGCGGCCTGGGCATCCCCTTCGCCTACAAGGTATGCGACCTGCACGACGGAAAACTGGAGTTCGCCGCCCGGCCGGGCGGCGGAACGCGGGCGACCCTGACGGTCCCCGCGCCCGGGCGGCGGAGCGCGGCGTGAAGGGCGACGTACTCATTGTCGATGACGAGGCGTTGTTCGCCGACTCGGTCGCGACGCGGCTCGGGCGCGAGGGCTATTCATGCACGGTGGCCGGCGATCTCGGCGCGGCGCGCGGCGCGCTGGCCGGCGGCGTCGATCTGCTGCTGCTCGACGTGCGCCTCCCCGACGGCTCGGGGCTCGATTTTCTGTCGGAGGTCGAGGGGCCGCCAGTGGTGATGATGACCGCGTTCGGCGATGTCGAAAGCGCGGTCGCGGCGATGAAAGGCGGCGCCGCGGATTATCTGCGCAAACCCGTCGATCTCGACGAACTCGCGCTGGCGGTGGAGCGCGCCCTGGCCGCGCGCCGCGTCGAAACCCGCCTCGCCTATTCGCGCGAACGCGACGCGCGCGCCGGCGACGGCGCCGAACTGCTCGGCGCAAGCCCGGCGATCGCCGCGGCGCGCGCGGAAATCGCCGCCATCGCCGCCATCGCCGGCGCCGATGGCGCGCCCCGCCCGCCCGTGCTCATCCTCGGCGAAACCGGCGCCGGCAAAACCCTCGCCGCGCGCCTCGTGCATCGCGGAAGCGCGGCGCCCGACCGGCCGTTCGTCCATATCGACTGCGCCGGCCCGCCGCCCGGCGCGGCCGCGGGGCTGTTGTTCGGCGGCGACGACGGCCCGGGCCTGATCGAGGCGGCCGAACGCGGAACGGTGCTGCTCGACGAAGTGTGCGCGCTCGCGCCCGGCGCCCAGGCCGCGCTGCTCAACGTTATCGAGCGCCGCGTCTTGCGGCGCCCGGGCGCGCGGCGCGAAACCCCCGTCGGCGCCGCTTTCGTCGCCACCAGCAACCGCGACCCCGAGGCGCTGGCGCGCGAAGGCGGGTTCCGCCGCGACCTGTACTACCGGCTCAACGTGCTCTCGCTGCGCATGCCGCCATTGCGCGCATGCGGCGGCGACGCGGCGCTCCTGGCGCGGCATTTCGCCGAACAGGCGGCCGCGCGGTACGGCCGCGCGGCGCCGCGCCTCGACGACAGCGCCGAGGCGGCGCTGTTCCGTTACCCATGGCCCGGCAACGCCCGCGAATTGCGCCACGCCGTCGAACGCGCCGTTCTGCTCGATTCCGACGGCGTCATCCGCGGCGCCGACCTGCCGCAGCCCGTCCCCGCCCGGGCCGCCGCTGACGCGACGGGCGGCGACGCCCCGCCCGCGCCCCCCGCGGCGACGCTGGAGGGCATGGAGCGCCGCCTCATGCGCCAGGCGCTGGACGACGCCCGCGGCAACGTCTCGGCCGCCGCCCGCCGCCTCGGCATCACGCGCATGGCCATGCGCTACCGCATGAAAAAGCACGGCCTTTGAACGGCGGCGGGCCGCCAATTCGCCCGCGCCGGCGCAGCGGTTCCGGGGCGGAAGCCCGCCCGCCCGCCGAAGAATCCCCGCCGCAAATCCGCGATGCCGCCGCGCTTGACTTTCCGCGCGCGCGCCCGGAAAGTCTCGCGCCCGGCCGGCGCGCGGCGCGCGCCCTTTCCCCAATCGGCTGACCTGCCCATGTTCGAAACACCCGCCTTGCTGGAAGAAGCATGGTCGCTGCTGTCGCGCGGCGGCCCGGTAATGATGATCCTGCTTGCGCTTTCCGTGCTCGCGGTGGCCATCATCCTGGTCAAGCTGTTGCAGTTCTCGCGCGCGCAGCTCAGGCGCACGGCGTTTATCGACCCCGCCGTCGCCGACCTCGCGCGCGGCGAACGCGACCGCGCGCTCTCGACCCTGCGGCGCGAGATCAACCCGGTGGCGCGCGTGATGGAGACGGCGATCTCCGCCAACGCCAACGCCAACCTGTCGGTCGAAGACCGCGACGCCGAAATCGAGCGCGTCGGCACGTCGGAAATTCGCGGCATCGAAAGCTATCTGCGCGGCCTCGAGGTGATCGCCAATGTAAGCCCGCTGCTCGGCCTGCTCGGAACGGTGCTCGGCATGATCGGCGCCTTCGCCAAGCTCGAAAGCGCGGGGTCGAAAGTCGATCCCGCCATCCTCGCCGGCGGCATATGGGAAGCGCTGCTGACCACCGCCTTCGGCCTGATCGTCGCCATCCCCGCGCTGACCATGTTCTATGTGCTCGAGGGCCGCGTCGACGAGGTGCGGGCGACCATGAAGGACACCGTGGTGCGCATTCTCAGCCTGACCGGGGCGGCCCCGCGGCCCATGCATGCGACCGGGCCCGAGCCGGCGGGATAGCCCGTGAACTTCTCCGACCCGGTGCGGCCGCGGCCGCGGCTGAACATTGCGCCGCTGATCGACGTGGTGTTCCTGCTGCTGATCTTCTTCATGCTGGCGAGCACCTTCATCGATCCGCAGACGATCGATCTCTCGATGTCGCGCTCCGACGCGCCCGCGAGCGGCGCCGGCGACACTCTGCTCGTCGAGGTCAGAGCCGATGGCGAACTGCGCCTCAACGGGCTCGCCCTGGCGCTCGACGATCTCGGCCCCGAACTCGTCGCGCGCGCGGGGGCGAAACTCGATACCGCCGTCGCCGTGCGCGCCGAGGCGCGCGTGCCCGTCCAGCGCCTCGTCTCGGTGATGGACAGCATCCAGGCCGTGGGCATGTCGAACATACGCCTCGCGACGCCCGCGGGCGGCGGCTGAGGGCGCGCCGATGGAATTCGAGAAGCGGCGCAGCCCGGTCAAGCCCATCGACCTGGTGGCGCTGATCAACATTGTCTTCCTGCTTCTCATCTTTTTCATGCTGACCAGCGCGCTCGCGCCGCCCGACGCCTTCGACGTCGAATTGCCGGAGTCGAAACAGGGGCAGGCCGGCAGCGCGCAGCCCATCGTCGTGCTCATCTCGGGCGGCGGCGAACTCGCGCTCAACGCCGACCGCATAACCATCGGCGAGCTGGAAGAGGCGCTGGCCCGCGCGCAGGAAGAAAACCCGGAGGCGCGGCTGCTCATCAAGGCCGACGCACAAGCGACTACCGGCGACGTCGCCGCGGTGCTGCGCCGCGCCCGCGCGGCCGGCGTCGAAAGGGTCGGCCTCGCCACGCTGGGCGGATCATGACCCGCGTCACGGGGCTGGACTTTACCGGCTGCCTGATCGCGGCGCTGGCGCTGCACGGCTGCGTGGCCGTCGCCTATGTCATCGGGCAGGAAGAAGAGGAAGAGCCGCCGCGGATGGTGCTGCAATTGCAGCTCGCGGCGCTCGGCGAGGATTTCGGCGAGCTCGGCCCGGCGGCGCCGCCCGCGCACGAAGCCCCCCCGGACCCGATCTCGGAACCCACCGCCGCGCCCGCCGACCCCGCAACCGACATCGCGCAACTGCCGGAAACCGCGCCGCCGCCCGAGCCGCCGCCGGATATCCCGCCGCCCGCCGAGCCGCCGCTGGCCGAACTGCCCGAACTGCCGCCCGAGCCGGACTTTCCGATACCGGAGCCGCCGCCGCCGCTGGCCGAGGCGCCGCCCCCGCCGCCCGAACCGGCGCCCGAACCGCCCGCCGAAACCCCGCCGCTGCCCGAAGATCCGCTCGAGACGCCGGATATTCCGCCGCCTCCCCCGCCTCCCCCGCCGCCGCCGCCCCCGCTCCCGCCGCCGGAGGCGGAGGCCGAGCCGGAGCCCGAGCCCGAGGAGGCGCCGCCGCCCCCGCGCCGCCGCCCCACGCCGCCCCCGCGCGAGCCCGCGGCGCAACCGGAACCGCCCGCCGAAACCCCGCCGCCGCCGCCCGCGGCCGCGCCCGCGCCGCAAAACGCCGCGCCCGCCGCGCCGAGCCCGGCGCCCCCCGCCGCGGCGCCTCCGGCCGCGGCGCCCGCGCCCGCGGCTCCCGGCGGCGGCCCGCCCGCGGCCGCGCCCGGCGCCGCCGCTCCGGCGGAGCCGTCGCGCGACATGGCCGCGATAGGGAACTATGGCGGCGCGCTGCACCAGCTGCTGAACCGCAACGCCGCCCGCAGCTACCCCCGCCGCTCGATGCAGAGAGGCGAGGAAGGCGCCGTGCCGCTCCTGCTGCGCATCGCCCCCGACGGCGATCTGCTGGAAGTGCGCGTCCTCGACGACTCGCAAGCCTCGCGCACCCTGGTCGCCGCCGCCGTCCGCGCCGTCCAGCGCTCCTCCCCCTTCAGCGACTTCGCCGCCAGCATGGGCAACGACCCCATCGAGTTCCGGATCACGATCAACTACCGGTTGCGATAGCGGCGCGCCTCCACGGGCCGGGCGGGCGGGCGCGCCCTCGACCGCCGCCGCGTCGGCGGCCCGCGCCGTAACGCGCTATCGCGCGGGATTCATGGCCCGCAAGGCGTTGACATTCCGACTCGCCAGGGCCACGTTACCGATGCGGCGCGGCCAAGCGGCATTGCGGTTCCGATACGTACTCGCGACAAACGCAGAGCGGCAGACGATGATCGAAATCGACGGGCAGAGTGTAGAGACGCGCAAGGGTTTGATCTGTGCGGGCGAATTGTACGCATTGGCCGGCCCGGAGGCGAACGCGCTTTTTCTCAAGCAGACGGACGACGCGGTCATCGCCGTTCGACGGGATGACTATCTGATCGTTCGGGGCGGCGAGCGCTTCGTGACCGGCGATGACGCGGATAGCAGGCGATCGGCCCGGCCGACCGTGCGCCCTCGCTTCAACGACGCCGACGGCCCGGAGTTACCCGGGGCCAGAATGACCGGGCGAGAACTCAAGGCGCACGATGGCGAGTTTCCGGCGGGCCGGTTATTCGCGGATATCGACGGCGGCGTCGACGCCGAAATCGCCGACGATATGGCAATTATCGTGCAGAACGCCGACTCGTTCTTCGTCGTGCCCGTCGGCGATGATCGGGAAACGGGCGCGCCGATCGATACCGAGCTCTGCGGCAAACACGGTCGCCGGCCGCCGAAAGGCTTCCGCTATCGCATACGTATAGATCGCGAGAAGTACATTGTGGAGTCGGCGACAATCGCCGGCGACGGTATCCTTGCCCTGGTCGGGAAAACGACCGGCGAATGGTCGCTTAATCGGAAACTGCGGGGCGGGAAGCGCGAGCGGGTAGATTCCATCCGGGTTGTCGATCTTGCCGAACCCGGCGTCGAGCGATTCGAGACGGTGCGCCGCCAAGCGCAGCAAGGTCATGAATGAACTTTACGACCTGCTGCCCGAGGACAAGGAGTATCTCGACGCAAACCATGGCGATCGCTGGCGGAAGTTGGGGGAGGGAGCGAGCAAACGCGGCCTGTTGATCGAGGAATTCCCGATTCCGCACGGTTATGCATCGCCGCACTCGGATTTAATGATTCTGGTCCCGCACGGCTATCCCGGAGAACCTTTGGACATGTTTTATTTCGAGCCGCATCTATCGAAAACCGACGGAACGGCGCCTGGCGCGCTCGCCTGCGAAACACATTTCGGCCGCTCCTGGCAGCGGTGGTCCCGCCACTACCTCTGGGCGCCCGGAACCGATACCGTTGCGACGCATATCGAGTTTATCATGAACCAACTGCGAGCCGAGGTTTCGACGTGAGCGTCGCCGCTCTGGCCATGACCGCGCGTCTTCATGCCGCGGTTCACGACTATCTGTTCCCGGGGGACGGGCTCGAAGCCGCCGGGCTGCTGTTGTGCAACAGAGGCGCATGCGAGGGCCGCCAGCGGCTGCTTGCGGCGGAATTCGTGTGTCTTCCGCACGAATTCTCGCGCCGGGAGCGGCGATTCGTGTCGTGGCCGTTCGACCGGCACATGACGCCGGCTCGAATCGGCGACGTCGACAGGATGGGGCAGTCGATCATCGCCGTTCACTCGCATCCGCAAGGATGCCCCGGATTCTCGCAAAGGGACGACGAGAATGATCGCGAGCTATTCTCGTCCGTAAACGGCTGGTTCGACGACGGGCGGCCGCACGGCTCGGCGGTCATGACGCCGGACGGCGCGATTACCGCTCGAATCGTGGAGGGAGACGGGCGTTTTTCGATTGTCGATACGGTATCGGTAGTCGGCGCCGATATTCGGTTGTGGAAAAAGAGAAAATCGGGTCCGCAAACCGCGTATCGACAAAAACTGTCTCAGACTTTCGGCAAGGGAACGCTCGAGCGTTTGAGATCCCTGAGGGTAGGCGTCGTCGGATGTTCCGGAACCGGCAGCATCGTCATCGAACTTCTCGCGCGAAACTGCGTGGGGCAGCTCGTCGTCGTCGATAACGACGCGGTGGAAGAAAAAAACCTTAACCGAATCGTTAATGGAACCATGCGCGACGCACTGCGCGCCCGGCCGAAAGCGATGGTCCTGCAGGAAGCGATAGAGCGAACGGGGCTCGATACGGCGGTCGAGGCGCACGTGGCGCTGACGGATTCGCCCGAGGCCGTCTCGGCGCTGGCGAGTTGCGACGCGATTTTCGGCTGCGTCGATTCCGCTTTCGGCCGGTACCATCTCGATTGTCTGGCAAGCGCATACCTGATCCCCTACTTCGATGTCGGCGTGCATATCGAAGCCGACGGCGAAGGCGGTATCGAAGCCGCCGACGCGGTGGCGCACTATGTGCATCCCGAGGGGAGCAGCCTGTTGTCGCGCGGCGCATATACCATGGAGCAGGTTACGGCCGAAAACTGGCAACGAACCGACCCCGAGTATTACGGGCGGCAGAGGGTAGCCGGATATCTGGCGAATGTCGGCGAAGAACAGCCGGCCGTGATGTCGATCAACATGCAGGCGGCCAGCATGGCGGTCAACGATTTCATGGCCCGTATCCACCGGTACCGTTTCGACCCGAACGCCGAATTCGGTTCGCAGCGGCTTCGGCTCGTGCATGGATGCTACGAGGCAGAGCCGGACCGGGCCCCGCCGCATCCGCTGCTTGCGCGCTACATGGGCGCCGGCGACGCCAGCCTGCTCGTGCGGAACAACACGCGCCGTGATTAGGCAGCTTTTCAACCTCGTGGCGCGCCGCCGCCCCTATCGCGCCGCGTGGGTGGAAGACCTGCCCGGCCGCCCGGCCGCCGATATGCTGTACATCATCGGCGGCCGCCGGTACCCGTTCCAGGTCGCCGTAGTGTGCCCGCGCCGGGCATGCCGGCAGATAATACACCTTGACATTTCGCCGACGGTGACGCCACGATGGTCGCTGGTCGAGCATGCCGACGGCTCGGTGTCGATATCGCCGTCGGTGCATGTGACCGGCCTCCGGTGCCGATGCCACTACTTGGTCCGGCGGGGGCGTATACATTGGAGCGAAGCTCCCCGCCTCGGAGTGCCGAAGGAGAACCGATATGATACGACGGATCGATATTAGGAATTTCAAGAAGTTCAAGCAGCTGAGATTCGACGCGCCGCCGTTTTCGGTCATCGCCGGGCCGAACGACTCCGGCAAGACATCGCTGCTTCAGGCTGTCGCCGCGTGGTCGGAGATCGGTTACCGTTGGCGAAGGAAGTGGCGGGGCGGCGCGCCGGATCTCGCCCGAAATGGCGGAGCGTATCCGACCGTAAGAATCGACGCGGCCGATTTCCGGGCGGCGCCGGTTGCGCGGCTTGCCGCGTTGTGGCTGGACCAAGTCGTGGAAAATCCCGCGACCATATACGTAGAGACGGAAAGATGGGGCATCGGATTCGAATTCGTTCATGACCGTTCATCCGGCACAGTCGATGTCGGACCGACAGAGAATACTGCGGAATCCGATATAATGTCGTATTTCGACAATCCGCTTACGGCGCTGTATATATCCTCGTTCTCCGGTATAGAGAAGAAAGAAGAGGCGGTGTCCGGAAACGTTATCGCTTCTCGTCTCGCCCGCGGCCGGGGCGGGGAAGTGCTGAGGAATATGCTGAAGATAGTATATAAAAACAAGGAAAAATGGGAGCGCTTGACGGAATCCATAGGGTCGTTTTTCGGTTACGAGTTGCTGCCCCCCAGCGGCGACGATCCGATTATCGCAAGTTATAGCCATTCGAAAAACGGGCAGGCGCACGACCTGGCCAGCGGGGCAAGCGGATTTTTGCAGGTTTTGATGGTGCATGCGGCATTGGAGTGCGACGATTCTTCCGTTCTCTTGATCGACGAGCCGGATGCGCATTTGCATATGCTTTTGAAGGAAAAAATATACCGGCATTTGCGGGATCGCATACAGGCAAGCAATCGGCAAGCGATTATCGCTACCCATTCTACCCATATAATTCGGGCAGCTGCGCGAGATCGCGGTAAATGTTTGTGGACCGTTGCAGAGAGCAACGTGAAGCCGATAGGCAAACAAGACGCCGCGGAGGCGATGCGATTGGAAACGGCGGAGATCGCTAATGCCGCAAGTTATCAATCGGTGTTATATGTTGAAGATCGTTCGGATTTACAGATTTTGAGCGCGTGGGCTGTCGTTACAAATCATCGCGCTCGATCTTGTCTGAGATCGCCGAATTGGATAGCCACCAGGCAACGGTTCAAAAAGTCCGGGGATGTAAAGAGACATTTTAGCGCCATGAGAACGGTTGTCCCGAATCTGCGCGGTGTGGAGATAAGAGACCGGAATGGGGGTAAAGGGCGGGTCAGGGACGTTCCCAGGGGGCTGGACGTGAGATTTTGGGGGCGGTATGAAATTGAAAACTATCTCATCCATCCGCGGGCGATCGTCAGGTTTTTAAGATGCCGGTACGGCGACGCGGAGGTAAATCTGGCAAGGGAGCATATGGCAGAATTTTTCCCCCGGGTACGGTTCTCGAATCCGTTCATGGACGAGGATCACGATCGGCAAAAGGGTAAATCGGTAATCCGTAGGCTGATGGAAAAAGCGGGCGTTCGACTCGACGAAACGGAGTACTACAGGATTGCAGAGTGTATGGAAGACAGTGAGGTCCATCCCTGTGTTAAGGAGATGTTGGACTTGATCGTGTCTCAGCTGGAATAATGAGGATATGGATGTAATCCCGTTGTAGAGGCACAGGGAGGAAATATTTTTCGATACTTTCTCTTTTGCGCTTGCATTATGGGATTTGGGTGCGGCACTGTTCGTTCATGCTTGACCGCGCCGCGCCTCTCCCCGACGATCCCGCGCGCCTGAAGGGCATGGCGGCGTCCCTGGCGGCCGAGTTGCAGGCTCGCGAGGAAGCGCTGCGGTCGCGCGCGGAGGCGTTGGAGGCGCGCGATATCCCGATTGAGAAGTTGCGTCACGAGTTGGCGGGGATGCGCCGGCATCGCTTCGGGGCGCGCTCGGAAACCTTGGGGCAGTTGCAACCGGTGCTGGAGAACGAGGAGATCGCCCGCGCGGCAAGCCGCCTCCGCAACTCGAACGCGCCGCGACCGGCGGCCGCCCCGCCCACCGGCGCGGCGCCGGCGCCTGCGGAAAAGGCGCACATGCGGCGCGCTCAAGGGGTCAGGCGGAGGGTGCGGGGGGCGGAGGCGGCGATGGCCTCCGGGGTCATCGGCAGGGTCAGGTATTGCCCGGCGGCCCAGGCGTCGGCCTGGTCGGCGTAGTGGGGGGAGAGGGGGTGGCCGGACTGGCCGGGGAAGACGATGGCTTGCGTCGTGTCGGGGCCGCTCAGGTCGAAGATGGCGCGCAGGCCGGCGCCGTGGGTCTCGCGAAACGGCGCGCGGCGGTCGCCGATGGGCGTGTTGGCCTGCATGACCGTGTAGGGGCCGCCGCCGTGTTCGCGTTCGACGGCGAACAGCGCGCGCAGCAACGGGATGGAATCGGTAAGCAGGTGGCGCGCCGCCGCCTTGTGGGCGGCGCCCCAGCGCCAGCGCTCGGGGTTGGCGCCGTGGCGTTCGGCAATCCATGCCGCCGCTTCGTCCAGCGCGCGCGCCAGCGCGGCGGCGCAGGCGTCCTCCGGCGGCCCGCACCACGACGGGTCCTCGGTCAATACGCGGCGTACGGTCGCGGGGCGGCGGCCGCCGTACAGTTCATGAAACGGCGCGAGATTGCGGCGAAACAGGCCTTGCGCGAACGCGCGGTACCACGCCTGGAAGAGCAGCGGCTCGGCGCGGTCGGCGTCCATGCGCCCGTCCCACGCGGCGAGCCGCCCGGCGTGCGGCGACCCGGCGACAGCAGGCAGCATGAGCGGCAGGAACTCGCGCGCCATGAGCGAGAGGTCGTCGGTTTGCAGCGCGGCGAAATCGGCGACGCCGTGGCGCGGGCGCGACGCGAGGACTTCGGCGATGCGCCGCGCGCGGTAGTCTTCGGGCCAGTCGCGGGCGATGAGATAGCGGTATCCCGGCGGCGTCACGTCCTGGTTCGCGGTAACGACGAAACCTTCGGGCGGATCGGCCGCGCGCGGCAGCGCGCCGTAGGGAACGCTTCCGATCCAGTCTCCCCTGCCCGAGGCGGCTTCGGTCGGAAGCCGGCCGTCATGGCCGCGGCGTATGGGAACGCGCCCGGCGGCGACGAAGCCGATATGCCCTTCCGTATCGGCCAGCGCGAAGTTCTGCATCGGCGCGCGATAGGTCTCCAGCGCCGCGAACAGGGCCTCGACCGTGGCGGCGCGCGCGATCCCGAACCCGGCCGCCAGCGTCGGGTCGTCGGCGTCAAGCGCGGTCCACGCGAGCGCGAGCGCGCGCGGGCCGGCGAAAGCCGGCAGGTCCGAAACCACCGGGCCGAAGCGGGTTTCCCGCACCGCAAGGGTCTCCGCTTCGCCGCCGCGCACGGCGATCGTTTCCGTGCGCCGCGCCGTAATGTCGGCTTCCGTCACCGCGAACAGATCCTGCGTGTCGGGGCCGGTGTTGGTTACGCCCCAGGCCGCGGTGCGGTTGCGGCCGACGACGATGGCGGGGATTCCGGGGATGCTCGCGCCCAGGACGTCGAGGCCCGGCGCGCGCAAATGCGCCAAGTACCACGCGCCCGGCGCGGTCAGGCCGAGGTGGGGGTCGTTGGCGAGGATCGGCGCGCCGGTTTCCGAGCGCTCCGGCGCGACCGCCCAATTGTTGGAGCCCGCGGGCGGCTCGCCCGCGCCCGGCCACGCCGCGGCGAACGTCTCAGCGGGCAGCGCCGCCTTCATGCGCGCGCGCAATGCTTCGTCCGCCGCGTCGCCCGACAGCCGCAGCGCCATCAGGCCCACGGTCAGTATCGAATCGGCGACCGTCCACGGCGGCGGGCGGCGCCCGAGAACGAGCAGTTCCGGCGGCATGAGCGAAAGCGCCGCCGCCGCGGCGTCGATCCCCGCCGCATAGGCCGCGGCGAGGCGGCGCGCGTCTTCGGGCAGCGCCGCGGCCTTGCGCTCGGCGGCCCGATGCAGGCCGAGCGTGCGGAAATACCTGTCGGTCCCCGCCATCCGCGCGCCGAGGACCGAGGCCAGTTCGCCGCGCCCGGCAAGGCGCGAGAACTCGAGCTGCGCGAGGCGGTCCTGCCCGTGGACGAAGCCCAGGCCGAACCACGCGTCGGCCTCGCTTTGCGCCTCGATATGCGGGACGCCCCACGCATCGCGGCGGATTACGAGCCCGGCCTCCAGCCCCGGCGCCCGAACGGCGCCCTCGAGTTGCGGCAGCGAAGCGCGCATGGCCAGCCACCCGGCGCCGGCAAGCGGTATCGCCAGCGCAAGCAGAACCAAGGCGGCGCGGCGCAGCAGGCGCACGGTCGATCTCACTGTCGGTCGGCGCGCTTGCCGGTCACCGGGGCGTCGCGGGCGCCGCGCCGGCGGTCCCGGGTCAATCGCCGCCGAACTCGGCGGCGAGCGCGGCGCGGGCGCCGTCGAGCGCGGGGACGGAGCCGCGCGAGGGCGGGTCGGCGTGGCCCGACATCTTGATCGGGTTGCCGGCGATGCGCACGGGGCCGGCTTTCGGGTCGTCGATGCCGACGACCATGTTGCGCGCGCGTATCTGCGGATGCCCGACTGCGCCGCCCACGTCGTTGAGCGGCCCGCAGGGCACGCCCGCCGCCTCCAGCTTCGCCAGCCAGTGGGCGGTAGGCGCGGTTTTCAGCGTGCTTTCCAGCTCCGCCTTGAGCGCCAGCACGTTGTCCATGCGCTCGGGGTTGCTCCCGAAGCGCGGGTCGGCGGCGATGTCTTCGCGGCCCAGCGCTTCGCAAAGCTTGCGAAACAGCGCCTCGTTGCCCGCCGCCATGACGATGTGGCCATCGCCGCTTTCGTAGCATTCGAACGGCGCGATGGCGGGGTGGCGCGCGCCGCTCGGCGGCGGGCTCTCGCCGGTGGCGAAATAGCGCGCCACGGCGTTTTCCAGTATCGCGACCTGGCAGTCGAGCATGGCGACGTCGATAAAGCGCCCGCGTCCGGTGCGCGCGCGTTCGTAGAGCGCGGCGTTGACGCCGACGGCGGTGAACAGTCCGGCGGCGATATCGCCGATCGCCGTGCCGACGCGCGTCGGCGGCCCGCCTTCGTGGCCGGTGAGGCTCATGATGCCGCCCATGCCCTGCACCACCATGTCGTAGGCCGGGCGGCGCGAGAGCGGGCCGGTTTGGCCGAAGCCCGAACAGGCGGCGTAGATCAGCCGCGGATGGCGTTCGCTGAGCGCGTCCCAACCGTAGCCCAGGCGCGCCATCGTTCCGGGGCGGAAATTCTCGACCAGTATGTCGGCGCGCGCGAGCATGCGTTCGAACAGCGCGCGATCGGGCGGCGCCTTCAGGTCGAGCGCGACGCTCTCCTTGCCGCGGTTGAGCGACATGAAATAGGCCGATTCGCCCTCGACCCACGGGCCGTAGGCGCGCGCGTCGTCGCCGCCGGGCGGCTCGACCTTGACGATGCGCGCGCCCAGGTCCGACAGCAGCATCGTGCAATACGGGCCGGCGAGCACGCGCGTGAGGTCGAGCGCGAGCAGCCCGGCGAGCGGGCCGCGGCCGGCGGCGGGTTCGCTGCCGGGACTCACGGCGCTCTCCCGCGGCCGCGGCCGGCCGCGGGGCGCGGTTGCGTTGTCATCGGCGCGCTCTCCGTTGCGTGGGGCGGGAAGATCGGATAGCGCGGGGCGCGGGCGCGCGCAAGCGGAGCGGAGAATGCGCATCGGCGATCGGGAGTTTCCGGGCTTCGCGCCCCGCTTTCCGTGGTGGGGCGCGGATTTGCAGACGGTGCGCAACGCGCTGTTCGCGCCGCCGCGGCTCGACGGCGCGGGCGAGGCGCTGGCGTTCCCGACCGGCGACGGAACCGGCGACGCGCTGTCCGGGCGCCTGCATCGGCCGCGCGCGCCGTCGGGCCGGCCGCTGGCGGTGCTTATCCACGGCCTCACGGGCTGCGCCGACAGCGCTTATGTGCGCGCCAGCGCGGCGTTCTTTCTCGCCCGCGGCCATCCCGTCTTGCGGTTGAACCTGCGCGGCGCGGGGCCGTTGCGGTCGCGCTGCCGCGAGCGCTACCACGCGGGCCGCAGCGCCGATCTGCGCGCCGCGCTGCGCGCCCTGCCGCCGCGGCTCGCCGGGCGCGGGGCGTTCCTGATGGGCTATTCGCTCGGCGGCAATGTCATGTTGAAGACGCTCGGCGAGCCCGGCCTTCCCGAACATGTCGGCGCGGCGGTCTCGGTATCGGCGCCGATCGACCTGGCCGCGACATGGCGGCGCTTCTCGCGCCCGCGCAATGTCCTCTACCGGCGCTGGCTGCTGGCGCGCATGAAGGAGGAAACGCTTGCCGCGCCGGGCCTCGAGCCCGCCGCGCGCGCGGCCGTCGCCGGGGCGCGGACGATACGCGAGTTCGACGACGTATACGTCGCGCCGCGCAACGGCTTCGCCGGCGCGGAAGATTATTGGGCGCGTTGTTCGGCCCTGCGGTTCGTCGCCGGGATCGCCGCGCCGACGCTGCTGCTGACCGCCGACGACGATCCGTGGATTCCCTCCGCGCCCTACCGCGCGCACGATTGGCGCCGCGCGCCGGCGTGCCGCGTTGTCGTCGCGCGGCGCGGCGGGCATGTGGGTTTCCACGGCCGCGGCGCGCGCGCCGCGTGGCACGACCGCTGCGCCGCGCTTTTCGTCGAGCGCGTCTATGGGGCCGCGAGCCGCTCCGCCGCCTCGAGCGCGAAATAGGTCAGCACGCCGTCGGCGCCGGCGCGCTTGAACGCCGCCAGGCTTTCGAGCATCGCGCGCTCGCCGTCGAGCCAGCCGTTGGCGGCGGCGGCCTTCAGCATCGCGTATTCGCCGCTCACCTGATAGGCGAACGCGGGGAGGCCGAACTGCGCCTTCACGCGGTACACGATGTCGAGATACGGCAGGCCCGGCTTGACCATGACCATGTCGGCGCCCTCGGCGATGTCGAAAGCGGTCTCGCGCAGCGCCTCGTCGCCGTTGGCGGGGTCCATCTGATAGGTGCGCTTGCCGCCCTGGCCGAGCGCGGCGGAAGAGCCCACCGCGTCGCGGAACGGCCCGTAAAAAGCCGAAGCGTATTTCGCCGAATAGGCCATGATGCGCACATGCCGGAAGCCGGCCGCGTCGAGCCCGGCGCGGATCGCGCCCACGCGGCCGTCCATCATGTCGGACGGCGCGACGATATGGCAGCCGGCCCCGGCTTGCGCGCGCGCCTGGGCGACAAGGACTTCCAGCGTTTCGTCGTTGACGACCTCGCCGCCGCGCATCAGCCCGTCCTGTCCGTGCGTCGTGTAGGGGTCGAGCGCGACGTCGCATACGAGGCCGATATCGGGGACCGCGCGCGCCGCCGCGCGCACGGCGCGGCAGACGAGATTGTCCGGGTTTACGGCCTCCTCGCCGTCGGGCGATTTGCGGTCTTCGGGCGTGACGGGGAAGACCGCGAGCGCCGGAATGCCGAGATCGCGCGCGCGGAGCGCGGCCTCGACAACCCCGCTTACGGGCAGGCGGAAAACGCCGGGCATCGACGGTACGGGCGCGGGGCGGTCGCCGTCGTGGACGAATACCGGCCATATGAGATCGGCGGCGGCCAGGCGCGTTTCCGCCACGAGGCGGCGCGACCATTCCTCGCGCCGGTTGCGCCGCAGGCGCGTCGCCGGGAACCGCCCGGCGTCGAAAGGCAGGCGCGGTCCGGTCATCGCCGCTCCTCCGTGACGCCGCCCGCGGCGGCGGCGCGGCCATCGTACAACGCCCCCGGGGCGGCCTGCTCCCCCTCCCGCGCGAAGGCGGGGCCGAGCGCGGCTTCGGCGGCGCGCGGCGCCAACGCGCCGCCGGCGCGCGCGCGGAGGTAAATTTCCGGCCCGCCCCCGGGCGCCTGCCCCTGGATCGCCGGAAACGCGGCCTGCAACGGCGTCGGCCGCGAATCGGCGCCCGCGGCGACGCCCGGCGCGCGCACCGCCAGGAAGGTCGAAAACCCGTCGACGAAATCCGCCGCGCCGGCCACGCCCTCGTATTCGTAAGACGGTTCGTATTCGGAAATTCCCGAGCCGTACAGGCCGTGAATGAAGACCGTGGCCGCCGGTCCCTCCGCCGCCGTCTCGTCCAGCGCGTCGACCAGCGCGGCCAGGCGCGAATGGGCGCAGGCGATCTGCCCGTTCAGCCGGTCGTGGCGCGCAAGCCGCCCGGCGGCGTCGTTGCGGCGCGGCGCGGCGAGCGCCGGGTCGCGCGGACCGAGCCACTTGTCCGGCTCCGGGATGAGCGCGCAGGTCGCGCCGTAGGCCAGCGGCGCCTCGGCCAGCGGCAACACGGCGAACCACGCGCGCCCGCCTCCGCCCGCCGCGATTTCCGCCGCCAGTTCCGCCGCTCCCGCCGCCGCGGCGTGCGAATCCAGCCGGCCCGGCCCGGCCCCCCAGGCCGGCGCTTCCAGCCCCAGCCGCGCCGCAAGCGGAACGGCATGCGCGCGATACAGCGCGCGCAGCCCGGTATAGAGCTCCGAACGTTCGAGATAGAACCGCCACAACAGGCCGAACTTGCCGAGCGAAGGCGCGTCGAGCGCGGCCAGCGCGCCCGCGCCGCCGCCGCTGCGCGCCGCGCAGCGCGCGATGCCCGCCGCCGCGCCGATGCACAGGTCCAGCCGGTCGTCGCCGAATACATGCACGCCGTAGCCCAAACCGGCGAGATGGCGGAACCAGGCGGAATCCGCGAGCCGCGGCGCCCCGCGCGCTCCGGCGCGCGGCGCTTCCAGCCACGCCGCGCCGCGCGCCGGCGCGTCGAAATTCAGCAGCGCCGACAGCCCGTTCGGCAAATCCCCGTATTGGCCGTAAGCGTGCGTAAAGACGCGAAACCCGCGCCCGGTCCACATGTTCGCGAGGTCGCGGCGCAGCGCCTCGGCATTTTTGCCCGCCAGCCCCGCGAGGCCGTTATGCGCGCCGAGGACGATATGCAGCAGCGGCGGCAGCGCGGGGTCCGCCGGCGCGGCGGCGAAGCGCGCCGCCGCGCGGTCGCGCGCCGCCTCTTCCGCAACGACCAGATAGCCGCCGAGCGCGGCGAATCCCGCCGCGCACAAAAGCGCCGAGGCCCGTCCCGACACGGTCAGCAAAACCAGCGCCAGCGCGCCCGCGGCCGCAAGCGCACCGGCGACCGCCCACGGCCCCCAGGCGCCCGCCGCGGCGGCAAGCGGCGCGCCGAGCTCCGGGAGCGGCCACAGGAAATCCGCCGCCGCCGCGGCCAGCGCAAGCAACGCAACCGCGCGCGCGAAATTCGGGATATTGGCCAGCAACGTGCCGAACGCGAGGCTCAGCACGATCAGGACGGCCGCCGACATCAGGGTTTCGGCGGCGGTCCAGGGGTAGTCCGCGGCGGCGAGAAAGCCCGCGAACGGCGCCGCCAGCATGAAAAACGGCGCCGCGACGTAAAGGAGCTCCTCGCGATCCGGGTCCGGCGCGCGGCCGATCGAAGGGGGCGGTGGGGGTGGCATGGCGAAATCGCCGTCAGGAAGCGTAGAGCGCCGCCGATTCTACACCACGTTCGCCGCCGCGCGGCGGCGCGCGGCCAGGCGGCGGCCGTAAGCCAGCGCCGCCAGCATGTTGGCGGGGTCCGCGCGCCCCGTCCACGCTATGTCGAACGCCGTGCCGTGATCGACCGAACACCGCGCGATGGGCAGGCCCAGCGTCACGTTCACAGCGCTGTCGAAGGCGATGAGCTTGATCGGGATATGCCCTTGGTCGTGATAGTTCGCGACGACGAGGTCGAACTCCCCGGCGGCGGCGCGGCGGAACACGATATCCCCGGCGACGGGGCCGTGGGCGTCGATTCCCTCGCGGCGCGCCGCGGCGACCGCAGGCGCGATCTCGGTTTCGTCGCGCTCGCCGAACAGGCCGCCCTCGCCGCAATGGGGGTCGAGCCCCGCGCACACGATGCGCGGACGGGCGGCGCCCAGCCCGCGCAAATGCGCATCGCCGGCGCGGATCGTGTCGAGCACGCGCGCCGTCGTCACGTGCGCGACCGCGTCCGCCAGCGAACAATGGGTCGAGACGTGTATCGCTGAAAGGCGCTGGGAGGCGAGCAGCATGTACGACGCCGGCGCGCCGGTCAGATGGCGCAGCAGTTCCGTATGGCCGTCGTAGCGGTGGCCCGCCATGTGCAGCGCGGCCTTGTTGAGCGGCGCGGTGACGATGGCGCCGGCGGCGCCCGCCATCGCCATTTCCGCCGCCCGCGCCACGCAGGCGTGCGCGATACGCCCGCCCGCCGCGGTCGCCTCGGCGTCGCGAACGGCGGCCTCGCCCGGCGCGCCCGCTTCCTCCAGGGCGACGCCCCCGGGCCCGAACGCAAGCCCGGCGCCGGTCAGCGCGTCGGCTCGTTCGAGAAAGCGCCGCGCGCCGACGACGACGCATTCCGCGCGCTCCGCCGCCGGCAACGCCGCCAGCGCCTTGCAGACGATTTCCGGACCGATTCCGCTCGGGTCGCCCATGGCGATGGCGATGGATGGCATGTCCGCGGCTCCTTGCCCCGTGGGCGGCGCGTTCGGCGTTCGGCGGGTTACGCTTCCGGGCTGAAGAAGCTCTCGCCGGTTATCCCCGCCTTGTCGAAAAACGCCTGGTTCCGTTGTTTGGCGTCGCCCATCAGGCTGTCCCATCCGATAACTTCGACGACGCCCTGGAAGCCGCCGCCCGGCGTAATTATCCGGCCGCGTCCGTCGGGCGTCCGGCCCCACAAATCGGTCCAGTCGGCCATTTTACCGACGATATCGGCAACGATGAAGCAGTGAAAAAATGTATTTCCGTCCAACACGATCGGGCGTCCGCGCACGTCGCGCAATCCCCCGGCCTGTAGCGCGCGCACATACCGCAGGACCTGTTGCGACGGATCTTCGTTGTCGGCGTACGATCTCCGCCCGGGGCGCTTGAACTCCACCAGCAGAACCTTGGACGACTCCGCCGACGCCCGGAGTCCGTGTACCCGATCGAACACCAGCACGTCAGGCCGCGCTCCATCCGCTATATCTCCGGATAGTTTCGATAACGGGACATCCGAACTGAAATATAGCGCGAACGTCAGGCGCTCGTCCACGATCCAGAGGTCGTGGGACGACGCCTCGAAACCGCGCCCGCCATTGCCTATCGTAGTCGTTCTCATCGGGCAAATGAACGAATGAAGCGCGCTCTCGGGGGCGTACGAGCTGTCGCGCGTGTCGTCGCGTACTTTCTCGAGAAGCAAATCCATGAAATCCAGCACGACCTTTCTGCGGACAACATATTCGGCCAGGCTGCGCCGCTCCGTGTCTTCCATCGCCTCGCGCGCCTCCTCGATCTTCGAACGGAAGTTATCCAGATCGAAAGCGCTTTCCTTCAAATCTTGAAATACGGATCGAATCCTGCCTGCCTGCTTCTTGTCGCGCCGGTAGCGTTCCCGGGATAGATGCCCGTATATCGCGTCATCGGACAGCTCCCCTGACGGAATCTTCTGCCGGAGTTCCTCCATATCTCCGAACCGCACGGATGGATATGTCTCTATTATGCCTCCTATGGCCTTTTCCTGGCTCCGCCGCAGGTCGGCGAGCGGCCCTTCAAGAAACTCCTCGATGTGCTCGAAACAAATTTCTCCGACGATCTTGTCCGCGTCCGCATCGTCGAACCGAAACGCCGTGCGCTCCTGGCTAACGGCCCGGTCGAGAAACTCTCCGGCGAGTATCGCGTGAAACGCACGATCGGCGCCCTTGCCGAAAAACCCCAACCCCAGCTTGTTGTCAATCTTCCGCGAGACAACCGTCCGTTCATGAGCGACGAAATGAACATGATGCTTTCCATCCAGGTTCGCGCCGGTATCCTGGGCGCACTCCATCAAGGTCAAGTCGAACGTCCCGTAATCGCCCGCCGGCAACCCCGAAATCGTCTCTCGTCTGCGAACGATATCGTCGATCTCGCGGGGGAGTCGGCGTCGATCGTCGCCCGCCCGGACGTCGATTACAGGACACCTGTTCCCGATGAGAACCGGAAGGAAATGCGAGATCAGATGCCGAAACACAGCCCCCCGCCCGTTGGGAAACGTGTCTCGATAACCGCCGGCGGCGAGCCCCTCGAAAGACGCCTTGAACCACGAATCGGTCTCGCCGTCCGCGGGCGCCGTCTTCAACCCATCGATCTGACCGTCGTTGGAAAGCGCAAAGCCGAACGAACGGCGCTTGAAAGCGCCGTTTTCGCGGAATACGCTCGCAACCTCGATCCGTTCGAAACAGTCCAGCCACAGCAGGCGGCCGACGCCCTTGCCGCCCCTGTCGATCTTGTGCGCCGTATCCATCGTCGTAAACGCGCGCCAGTTATCTTCGTCCAGCCCCGTCCCGTTGTCCCGCACGACGACCCGCACGCCGGCCTTCTGCCTGTCGGTATCGACGGACACCGACACCCTGCCCTTGCGCGCGACATCGGCGCCGAACTTGTCCTGCGTCGAGTGAATGGCGTTGCTTACCGCCTCGAACAGCGGCTGTAGCGCGGCGGCCGCGTCGCGGGGCTTCGGCAAGCGCCCGATTCGGGCGACGAGATCCGGTTGCAACGACGACATGGCCTTCCCCGCCGAAATATCCCCCCGCGCGGCGCGCGGAGGGTACGGTTAGCGCGCCCCGCGCCCGGCGGTCAAGGCGGTTCGCCGCCGCGGCGCGGCTTCGCGGCGTCCGCGGGCGCCGTCCGCGTCACGCGTTAATCGATCCCGAGCCGCTCGGCGGCCAGGTCGGCGAGCGCGAGCGAGGCGGTCAGCCCGGGGGATTCGATGCCGAACAGATTGACCAGCCCGGGCACGCCGTGCTCGTCCGGCCCATCGACGATGAAATCGCCCGGCGGCTCGCCCGGCCCGGCGGTTTTGGGGCGGACGCCGGCATAGCCGGGCTGCAAGGCGCCGTCGGGCAGCGCCGGATACCATCTCCGTATCGCCTCGTAAAAGCGCGGCGCGCGCCCCGCATCGACCGTGTAATCCACCTCGTCGATCCACTCCACATCGGGGCCGAAGCGCGCTTGGCCGCCCAGGTCGAGGGTCAGATGCACGCCGAGCCCGCCGGGTTCCGGAACCGGGTAGATCAGGCGCGAAAACGGCGCCCGGCCCGACATCGTGAAGTAGCACCCGCGCGCATAGCGGCAGGGCGGAATCCGCTCCGCCGGCATGCCCGCGATGGCGCGCGCCGCCGCCTGCGCGGCGAGGCCCGCGCAATTGACGACGATGGACGCCGAGAGCGTCATCGTCTCGCCGTCGCCGGCATGCACTTCCAGATCGACGCCGCGGTCGGTCGCCGCGCCGCGCGCAACGCGGCTGCGGAACGCGACCATCGCGCCCGCATCCTCGGCCTCGCCGCGAAACGCGAGCATCAGCGCGTGGCTGTCGATAATGCCGGTGGAAGGCGAGAGCAGCGCCGCGTGCGCGCGCACCGCGGGTTCGAGCCGCCGCGCCTCGGCGCCGTCTATGGGCGCCAGATCGCGCACGCCGTTTGCCGCCGCGCGCGCGGCGATGGCTTCCAGCGCCGCCGCCTGGCCGGGCGCGCCGGCCACGATCATCTTGCCCACGCGGCGGTGCGGTATGCCCCGCCGCGCGCAATAGGCGTACAGCGCGTGCTTGCCGGCCACGCACAGCCGCGCCTTCAGGCTGCCCGGCGGGTAGTAGATGCCGGCGTGTATGACCTCGCTGTTGCGCGAACTGGTGGCCGTGCCGATCGCGTCCTCGGCCTCCAGAACGATAACTTCGCGGCCGGCGCGGGCGAGCCGGCGCGCCGCCGCCAGCCCCACCGCGCCGGCGCCGATAACCGCCGCATCGACCGCTTCGCCCATGCGCGCCTCCTTCTCGCCCGCCGCGGGGGCGCGGAGGCTACGGGCTTTCGCCCCGGCCGGCAAACGAAACGCGCCGCGCGTGCTAGACTGCCGCCGGTTCGCCGCGTTCGGGAGCGGTCCATGCGGGCGATCGTCGTCGGAAACGAAAAAGGCGGGTCGGGCAAGTCCACCGCGGCCGTCCACTTGGTCGTGGGGCTGCTCGGGCTCGGCCTGCGCGTGGCCGCGCTCGACATCGACAGCCGACAACGAACCATGACGCGGTTTTTCGCCAACCGCGCCGCCTACGGCCGCGCCCGCGGGCTGGCGCTTCCGCTGCCCGGCGGCGAAACCCTCGCGTCCGGGAGCGGCGCCGCCGCGCCGCTGGCCGACCGCCTCGCCGCGCTGGCCGAGGATTGCGACGCGGCGGTTATCGACTGCCCCGGCAGCGACACGCCGCTCGCCCGCGCCGCGCATGCCCATGCCGACGTGCTGGTGACGCCCGTCAACGACAGTTTCGTCGATCTCGACAGCCTGGCCGAGGTCGACCCGGAGACCTTCCGGGTGGTGCGCCCCAGCCGCTACAGCGAGACCGTCTGGGAACACAAGAAAACGCGCGCGGCGCGCGACGGCGCGGGCATCGACTGGGTGGTGATGCGCAACCGGCTGTCGCATCTCGACGCGCGCAACAAGCGCCTGGTGGGCGCGGCGCTCGAACAGCTGGCGCCGCGCGTGGGCTGCCGCCTCATCCCCGGTTTCGCCGAGCGCGTGATCTACCGCGAGCTCTTCCCGCGCGGCCTCACCGTTCTCGATCTCGGCGCGGTCGGCGTCCGCATGACCATGTCTCACGTGGGCGCGCGGTCGGAAGTGCGCGGCCTGCTCGAGGCGGCGCTCGGCGCCGCGCCCGCGGGCCGGAGCCGGCGCGAGGCGCCGCGATGAGCGGCCGCGGCAGGCTTCCCGCGCAATCGTCCGACAGCGAGATCGGCGCGTTCCTCGAGCGCGCGGCGCAATTGGCCCACCGCGCCCGCGCGCGCGGCGAGGGACGGCTGATCTTCGCCCTCGACGCCACGCAAAGCCGCAGCGCCGCCTGGGACCGCGCCTGCGACATCCAGGCGGAAATGTTCTCCGAAACCGCCGCGCTCGGAACGCTGTCCATCCAGCTGGCGTATTTCCGCGGCTACCGCGAGTTCGAGGCGAGCCGGTTCGAGACCGATTCGGCGGCGCTGCTGCGCCGCATGACCGCGGTGCGCTGCCTCGGCGGACGCACGCAGATCGCCCGCCTGCTGCGCCACGCGCTGGCGGAGGCCGCGCGCCAACGCGTCGACGCCACGGTTTTCGTCGGCGACAGCTGCGAGGAAAACGTAGACGATCTGTGCCATCTCGCCGGCGAAATGGGTTTGCTCGGCGTTCCGCTGTTCATGTTTCACGAGGGCGGCGACCCTTGGGCGGGGGCCGCGTTCAAGCAGATGGCGCAACTGTCGGGCGGCGCCTATTGCCGCTTCGACCATGCCAGCGCGCGGCTGTTGCGCGAACTTCTGCAGGCGGTGGCGGTCTATGCGGTCGGCGGGCGCCCCGCGCTCGAGGACTTCAACCGCCGCGCCGGCCGCGACGTGCTGAAACTGCCCGCCCCGCGGCGGCGCTGAGGCGCATGTTCATCTGGCTGCTGGCCGGAATCGGCCTGCTCGTCGCCCTGTATGCGGCGGGCCGGCTGTTCGCCTCCGCCAACCCGGCGACGCTCGCGCGGGGGTTGCGCATCCTGCTGATAGCGCTGGCGATTCTGTTCGCCCTGTTCGTGCTGGTGCGCGGCCTGCCGGCCGCCGCCGCGCTGCTCGGCGGCGTCGCCGCCGTGGCGTGGCGCTACGGCGGCCTGCTGCGCCTGCTGTCGCTGTTCGGCATGTGGCGCGCCGCGAGCCGCGCCGCCGGCCCGGCCGCCGCGGCCGCGTCCCCGTCCGGCCCCTCCGCCTCCGCGGTCGAAACCGCGTGGCTCGCGATGGAGCTGGACCACGCCACCGGAGAAATCGACGGAACCGTGCGCCGCGGCCCGTCCGCGGGCCGCCGGCTTTCCGCCCTCGGCGTCGAGGAGCTGTACGCCTTGTGGCTTGCCGTGCGCGCCGACGACCCGCGTTCCCTCCGCCTGCTCGAAACCTTCCTCGACCGCGCCGCCGAAGACTGGCGCGTCCGCTTCGAAGAGCGCGCCGGCCGCGCCGCGTCCGCCTCGTCCGGCGCCATGACCCGCGAGGAAGCGCTCTCCATCCTCGGCCTCTCCGACGGCGCCGGCCCCGAGGCCATCAAGGACGCCCACCGCGACCTGATGAAGAAATACCACCCCGACCACGGCGGCTCCGACTATTTCGCCGCCAAGCTGAACCAGGCCAAGGCCGTTCTCCTTGGCGAATAATGCCGACTTCCTGGGTGCGCGGGCGTCTCGCCCGCACGTTCCCGCCCGCCGCGGCGTTGGCGGGGAGGCGCGCGGGCCGCGCCCCGCGGAGCCCCGCAACCCCGCCGAAGGCGGGGCCCGGGACCGCGGGCATCCCTGCCCGCACGTCTCCGCCCGCCGCGCCGTTGGCGGAGAGGCGCGCGGGCCGCGCCCCGCGGAGCCCTGCAATGCCCCGCAACCCCGCCGAAGGCGGGGCCCGGGACCGCGGGCATCCTGCCCGCACGTCTCCGCCCGCCGCGGCGTTGGCGGAGAGGCGCGCGGGCCGCGCCCCGCGGAGCCCCGCAATGCCCCGCAACCCCGCCGAAGGCGGGGCCCGGGACCGCGGGCATCCTGCCCGCACGTCTCCGCCCGCCGCGGCGTTGGCGGAGAGGCGCGCGGGCCGCGCCCCGCGGAGCCCCGCAATGCCCCGCAACCCCGCCGAAGGCGGGGCCCGGGACCGCGGGCATCCTGCCCGCACGTTCCCGCGGGGCGCGCCGTTGCCGCGCCGGTCGCGGTCATCGCGCCTTGCGGAACGGCGCTCGCGGTTGCCGGGACTCGCGCGCGGGAATGCCCGGCGCCCCGGGGCCCCGTCTTCGGCGACGCGGCGCGGCGCGGCGCGAGTCAACATCGCCAGCTCTTGGTATAATGCGTTGCGGGCTGGAGTCCGCCGCGCGGCGCGGGCGCGGGGCGGCGGCGAGTGCGAAGGGAGGCGATATGAGCGAACGCGGCGCGGACCTCGACCGGCTGGACGATCTGATTGCGCGGGCGCAACGGGCGGGGGCGGACGCCGCCGACGCCATGATGGCGCGCTCGATGGCGCTGGAGGCGTCGTGGCGCATGGGCGCCAACGAGGGCGTCGAGCGCGCGGAAGCCGCCGACGTCGGCCTGCGCGTGTTCGTCGGCGCGCGGCAGGCGGTCGTTTCGACCACCGACCTGGGCGCCGGCGCGCGCGACGCGCTGGTGGCGCGCGCGCTGGCGATGGCCGGGGCGGCGCCCGAAGACCCGTATTGCGGCCTGCCCGCCGCCGGGAGCATGGCGCGCGCGCTTCCCGATCTCGACCTGGCCGACGACGCCGAGCCGGATTCGCGGGCGCTGCTGGCGGCGGCCGAGGAGGCCGAGGACGCCGCCCGCGCCGTGGCCGGCGTGACGAACTCCGAAGGCGCCGAGGCGAGCTGGCGGCGCTCCGGCGTCGCGCTCGCCGCGTCCAACGGCTTCGCCGGCGCGTGGGAGGCAACGGGCTTCGGCATCGTCGCCTCCGTCATCGCCGGCGGCGGCGCCGCCATGGAGCGCGATTACGCATGGCATACGGCGCGCCACCGCGCCGATCTCGACGCCCCGGCCGCTATCGGCAAACTGGCGGGCGAACGCGCCGTAGCGCGCCTGAACCCGCGCAAGCGCGAAAGCGGGCAGGTTCCGGTGGTTTTCGACCGCCGCGTTTCGGGCGGCCTGCTCCGCCTGCTGGCGTCGCTGATTTCCGGCGCCGCCGTGGCGCGCGGCACCAGCTGCCTGGCGGACAAGCGCGGCGAAACGCTGTTCGACCCCTCGGTGACGATTGTGGACGACCCGCACCGCCCGCGCGGGCTGGCGTCGCGTCCGTTCGACGGCGAGGGCGCGGCCGGCGCGCGGCGCAAGGTTATCGACAACGGCGTGCTTGCCGGCTGGCTGCTCGATGCGCGCTCGGCGCGGCAGCTGGGGCTCGAGACAACCGGCCACGCCGCGCGCGGCCCGGCCTCCGCGCCCGCCCCCGCGCCGACGAACCTCTACATCGAGCCCGGCGCCCCGAGCCGCGGCGAACTGCTCGCGGGGATCGAAAGCGGGTTCTACGTCACCGAAATGATGGGCATGAGCTTCAACCCCACGACGGGAGACTACAGCCGCGGCGCCTCCGGATTCTGGATCGGGAACGGAGCGCTCGCCGGACCGGTGAGCGAAATGACCGTGGCCGGCAACCTGCTGGAGATGTTCCCCGCCATGACGCCGGCGGGCGACCTCGAGTTCCGCTACGGGCTCGACGCGCCGACCCTGCGCATCGACGGCATGACGGTGGCGGGGTTGTGACGCCGGAACGCCCGTTGCGCCGCGCGCCGGGCCCCGCCGCATGACCGGGGCCAGCCTGGCCGCGGATGGCGCGCTGCTCTGCCGGGCGGTGCGCGAGGCCGGCGCGCTGGCGCTGGAGCGCTTCCGAAGCGGATTCGAAGTACATGAAAAGGCGCCGGGCGACCCCGTTACCGACGCCGACCTCGCGGTCGACGCGGCGCTGCGCGCCGCGCTGTGCGGCGCCCGCCCCGGCTATGGCTGGCTGTCGGAAGAAAGCGCCGGCGGCCCGGATCGCCTCCGCGCCGCGCGCACATGGGTCGTCGACCCCATCGACGGCACGCGCGGGTTCGTCGAGCGCAACCGTGAATGGGCGGTTTCCGCGGCGCTTGTCGAAGCCGGCCGGCCCGTCGCGGCGTGC
Source organism: Alphaproteobacteria bacterium (assembly GCA_965201115.1). Taxonomy (GTDB): domain Bacteria; phylum Pseudomonadota; class Alphaproteobacteria; order UBA7887; family UBA7887; genus JANQOH01. The sequence goes on along the minus strand of OZ241745.1, from coordinate 1,149,531 downwards.
GTGTTCAACCCGGCGCTCGATGCGTTTTACGAAGCGCGCCGGGGCGCCGGGGCGCGGCGCAACGGCAAGCCGATCCGCGTGTCCGCCGCCGGCGCCGCGGAGGGCGCCGCGCTCGGTTCGAGCCGCAACGAAATCCGCCGCGCCCTGTGGCGCGGCGCCGTTCCCGGAGCGGATATCCGCCCCATCGACGCCATCGCGTGGCGCCTCGCGCTCGTCGCCGGCGGCGAGCTCGACGGCACGGTCTCGCTGCGGCCCAAAAGCGATTGGGACATCGCCGCCGGCGACCTTTTGGTCGCCGAGGCCGGCGGCGCGGCGACGACCCCCGACGGCGCCGAGCCGCTTTACAACCGAAGCGAAACCCGCAAGCGGGGGCTGATCGCCGCCGGCCCGGCCCTGCACCGGCTGCTCCTCGCGCGGCTGGCGCAATGACCGGGGCGGCGGCGGCGCCCGCCGCGCCGGCGCCGCGCTGGCCCGGCCTCGCGCCGGCGGCGCGGCTCGCGCGCGGCTACGTCCTCCCCTATCGCCGCCGCATCGCCGCCGCCGCCGCCTGCATGGTCGTCGCGGCGTGTTCGCAGCCCGCGCTCGCGTGGCTGATGGAGTCGGTGGTCGGCGACATTTTCATCGCCCGCGACCGGGAGGCGCTCGCGGTCGTGCCCCTGGCCGTGCTCGCGGTCATGGTTGCCGGCGGGCTCGCCAATTTCGGCCAGACAATGCTGATGAGCCGCGTAAGCCTGCGCGTCGTGGCGGATTTGCAGACGCAGCTGTTCGACCATCTCATGCGCCTCGATCTCGCCTATTTCCAGCGCACGCCGACCGGGCGGCTGATCGGCAATCTCATCAGCGATTCGCACCTTGTGCGCAACGCCGCCGCGGCGACCATGACCGCGCTGGTAAAGGACCTGCTGATGGTCGTGCTGCTCACGGCGCTGATGTTCTATCAGAACGCCGAGCTGGCGCTGGCCGTGTTCGGCGTGTTCCTGATCGCGTGGTGGCCCATCGACCGCGTGGGCAAGCGGACGCGCAAGGCCTCGGCCGCGGCGCAGGAAGCGGTCGGCTCGCTGTCGGCGCTCGTGACCGAAACCGTACAGGGCGCGCGCCACGTCAAGGCCTATGGCATGGAGGCCTACGAAACGGCGCGCGCGCAAGAGCGCATCGAGAGCGTGTTCCGCCGCTTCATGACCGCGGTGCGCGTCCGCGCGGCCAACGCGCCGGTCATGGAGGCGCTCGGCGGCGTCGCGGCCGCCCTGGTGCTCTTCTACGGCGGCGCGCAGGTGATCGACGGCGCGCGCGAGGCCGGCGGTTTCTTCGCCTTCGTCACGGCGATGACCCTTGCCTACCGCCCGCTGAAAAGCATCGCGAATCTATACGCCACATTGCAGGAGGGGATCGCGGCCGCGCAGCGCCTGTTCGCCGTGCTCGACGAACGCCCCAACGTGATCGAGGCGCCGGCCGCCGCGCCGCTCGCCGTGCGCGGCGGAAGCATGAGGCTGAAAGACGTGCGCTTCTCATACCGGCCCGGTATTCCCGCGCTGAAGGGGATTTCGCTCGCCGTTCCCGCCGGCGCCACGGTGGCGCTGGTCGGCCCGTCCGGCGCGGGAAAATCCACGGTTTTCAATCTCGTCGCCCGCTTCTTCGACGTCGATTCGGGCCGCGTGGAGATCGACGGCCAGGACGTGCGCGGCGTCGCGCTGGCGTCGCTGCGCGCCGCCATCGCGCCCGTAAGCCAGGACACGGCGCTGTTCAACGACACGGTGCGCGCCAACATCGCCTATGGCGCGCCCGGCGGCGACGCGGCGCAGGCCGACATCGAGGCCGCCGCCCGCGCCGCCGCCGCGCACGAGTTCGTCTCGGCGCTGCCGCAAGGCTACGACACGACCGTCGGCGAACGCGGCGTCGAGCTTTCGGGCGGCGAGCGCCAGCGCATCGCCATCGCCCGCGCGGTGTTGAAAAACGCGCCGATCCTGCTGCTCGACGAGGCCACGGCGTCGCTCGACACGGCGGCGGAGCGGCAGGTGCAGGCGGCGCTCGAGCGCCTCAAGCGCGGGCGCACCACCCTCGCCATCGCCCACCGCCTTTCCACCGTGCGCGCCGCCGACCGGATCTACGTTCTCGACGAGGGCCGCGTTGTCGAGGAAGGCGCGCACGCGGCGCTCTACGCCGCCGGCCGGCTCTATGCGCGGCTCTACGACATGCAGTTCGCCGACCCCGCCGCCGCGGCCGCCGCATGACCGCGGCGCTGGCGCTCTACCGCGCCGCGGCGCGCGCCGCGGAGCCCGCCGTGCGCGCCCATCTGCGCCGCCGCGCCGCGCGCGGCCTGGAAGACCCCGCCCGGCTCGGCGAGCGCTTCGGCGAAGCTTCCGCGCCGCGCCCGCCGGGGCCGCTCGTCTGGATCCACGCCGCAAGCGTCGGCGAGGCCGCGTCCGTGCTGCCGCTGATCGCGCGGCTCGTGGAAGACCCGAACCTGCGCGTGCTGGCGACGACCGGAACCGTGACCTCGGCCCGATTGCTCGCCGGGCGGCTCCCGGAGCGCGCGTTTCACCGATACGCCCCGGTGGATCTGCCCGGCGCCGCGGCGCGCTTCCTCGACCATTGGCGCCCCGATCCCTGCGTATTCGTCGAATCGGAACTGTGGCCGAACCTGATCGCGGCGGTGCGCGCGCGGGGGCTGCGCATGGCGCTGGCGCAGGCGCGCATGTCCGACCGTTCGTGGCGGCGCTGGCGGCGCTTCCCCTCGGCGGCGCGCGCGCTGCTCGGCGGTTTCGCCGCCACGGTGGCGCAAACGCCCCGCGACGCCGAGCGCTTCCGAGCTCTCGGCGCGCCCGCGGTCACCGTCGGCGGCACGCTCAAATACGCCGCCGCGCCCCTGCCCGCCGACCCGCGCGAGGTCGCGGCGTGGAAGCGCGCGCTCGCCGGGCGGCCCGCCTGGGTGGCCGCGAGCACCCATCCCGGCGCCGAGGAGGCCGCCGTGTTCGCCGCGCACGAAGCCGCGCGCGCGCAAGCGCCGGGCCTGCTGACCGTTGTCGCGCCGCGCCATCCGCGGCGCGGCCCCGAACTCGCCGCCGCGGCCGCCGCGCGCGGCCTGCGCGCCGCCCGCCGCGGCGCCGGGAAGGACCCGCCCGGCGCCGGCGTCGACGTATACGTCGCCGATACGATGGGGGAGCTCGGGCTGTTTTTCCGCGCCGCGCCGCTGGCCTTCGTCGGCGGCTCCATCGCGCGGCGCGGCGGGCACAACCCCATTGAGCCGATCCAGCTCGGCTGCGCCGCGCTTGTCGGCCCCGACATGCGCAATTTCGCCGGCGTCGCCGACGATTTGCGCGCCGCCGCGGCGCTCCGGACAACGCCCGGCGGCGCCGCGCTCGGCGCCGCGGTCGCCCAACTGCTGCGCGCCGAACCGCCGCGCGGCGAACCGCCGTGCGGCGAAACCGGGCGCGCCGCGCTGGCCGCGCGGCAGAAGCGCGCCATCGACGGCAAGGCCGCCGGCGCGCTCGACGCGGCACTCGCGGCGCTGGCGCCGCTGCTGCCCGCCGGTGCGCGCGCCTGAGTTCTGGCGAACCGGCGGCTGGCCGGCGCGCGCGCTGGCGCCCGCCGCCGCGCTCTACGAAGCGGCCGCCGCCGCGCGCCGCGCCGCCCGGCGCGCCCCCGCCCCCGCCCCCGCGCCGACGGTGTGCGTCGGCAACCTCGTCGCCGGCGGCGCGGGAAAAACCCCGACCGCCATCGCCATCGCCTGCCGGTTGCGCGCGCGCGGCCGCGCGCCGCATCTGCTGACGCGCGGCTACGGCGGACGCGCGCGCAGGCCGCTCCGGGTCGATCCCGCGCGCCACGACGCGCGCGCGGTCGGCGACGAGGCGCTGCTGCTGGCCCGCGCCGCGCCCGTCTGGGTCGCGCGCCGCCGCGCCGAAGCCGCCGCCGCCGCGCGCGCCGCCGGCGCCGGCGCGCTGGTTCTCGACGACGGCTTCCAGAGCCGCGAACTCGCCGCCGATATCGCGCTGGTCGTCGTGGACGGCGGCTACGGGTTCGGCAACGGGCGGCTCTTGCCGGCGGGGCCGTTGCGCGAGCGCGTCGAACGCGGCCTCGCGCGCGCCAGCGCCGTGGTGCTTGTCGGCGAGGACCGGACGGGCGCGCGGCGGCGGCTGCCCGCGGGGCTTCCGGTCCTGTCCGCGCGCCTCGCGCCGGGGCGCGGGCGCGAGGCGGTCGCGGGCAAGCGCGTCGTCGCCTTCGCGGGCATCGGCCGGCCGGGCAAGTTCTTCGAAACGCTCGAGGGCCTGGGCTGCGCGGTGGCGGCGGCGCACGAGTTCGCCGACCACCGGCGCTACCGCGCGCACGAAATCCTGGCGCTTGCCGACAAGGCCGCCGCCCTCGACGCCGTTCTCGTCACCACCGCGAAAGACGCCGCGCGCATCCCCGAGCCCCTGCGCGCCCTGCCCGCGGTGCTGGAGGTAACCCTCGAATGGACCGCCGCCGCCGCCGCCGCCCTCGACGCCCTCCTGGCCCGCCTCCCCCCGTAGCGGGCGCAACCCCGCCGAAGGCGGGCCCGGGACCGCGGGCATCCTGCCCGCACGTTCCCGCAAGGCGCAATGTTGCGGGGAGGGGGAGGCGTTTGAGTGCCTGTACCGAAACGCTTGCCCCGCCGAAGGCGGGGCCCGGGACCGCGGGCATCCTGCCCGCACGTTTCCGCAAGGCGCGACGTTGCGGGGAGGGGGGGAGGCGTTTGAGTGCCTGTACCGAAACGCTTGCCCCGCCGAAGGCGGGGCCCGGGACCGCGGGCATCCTGCCCGCACGTTCCCGCAAGGCGCGATGTTGCGGGGAGGGGGGGAGGCGTTTGAGTGCCTGTACCGAAACGCTTGCCCCGCCGAAGGCGGGGCCCGGGACCGCGGGCATCCTGCCCGCACGTTCCCGCAAGGCGCGACGTTGCGGGGAGGGGAAGGCGTTTGAGTGTCTGTACCGAAACGCTTGCCCCGCCGAAGGCGGGGCCCGGGACCGCGGGCATCCTGCCCGCACGTTTCCGCAAGGCGCGATGTTGCGGGGGAACGCGCGGCGTTCGCGGCATTGGAGACGCGCGGGCGGGAACGCCCGCGCGCCCGCGAAGCGCGCCGATCCGGGCGCGCCGGTGTCCGCGCCGGCATCGGGGCGCCCGCTTGCCCCGCCGCGCCGGATAGCCCATACTCCGCCGCCGCGCGCCGGAACCGCATGGCGCGCGCTTCGGTCAGGGGGGAGGAACCGGTCATGACAAACGAACAGCCGCGCCGCGCATTATTCCCCCCCCCCCCCCGCGCCATGAGCGCGCGGGCGCGCATCGGCGCGCTGCTTTTCGGCCCGTTCGTCGCGCTCGGCGCGGCCGAGGCGCGGGCCGCCGCCGTGTGCAGCAACACGCCGGGGGCGAACGACTGGATTCGCTGCTCGCAAACCGGCGCGGCCGACATCGATATCGACCTCGCGAACCCCGCCATCTCGACGACGGGCCCCGGCGACGAAGGCATCTGGGCCGAGCATACGGGCACGGGCAACATCGACATCGACGTAACGGGCGGCTCCATCGCGGCGGCGGACGCCTTCGGCGTCCGTGCCCGCCACGAGGCCGCGGGCGCAATCGATATCGATCTGACGAACGTCGACGTCTCCACGCAGGGCCTGCTCGATAACGGCGTCTCTGCCCAGCACCGGGGCACGAGCGGAACGGGCATCGACATCGACGTGACGGGCGGCTCCGTCACGACGGCGGGATCGAGCGCCAGTGGCATCAACGCCACCGCCAACGACAGCACCGGGGTGGCGGTCGGGATGGCGGTCTCCATCGACACGAAAAACACCCGCGTCTCGACAATGGGCCTCAGAGGCTACGGCGTCATCGGCCAGATCACCACCGCTGCGAGCACGGCGCCGCTCTCGGTCAACGTGGCGGGCGGCTCCGTCGCGACGGCGGGCCAGAACGCGCACGCCGTCAGGGCGTACAGGTTCTCGCAGACGGGCACAGGGGCGATAACCGTCGGCGTGACGGACGGCGCCGCACTCTCCACGACGGGCCGGAACGCCCACGGCGTTCTCATCACGCAAAACGGCCTGGCCGGAATCGACGCCGATCTGACCGATGCCGTCATCTCGACGGCGAACACGAGCTCCTACGGCTTCATGGGCTGGCTCCGCAATAACTCGGGCTCGCCGCCGCTCGACATCGACATAGTGCGCGGCTCGGTCAAGACGACGGGCTCGAGATCCTACGGCATCCTCGGCTATGTCGACCGCAACGCCAGCGCGTCGCCGCTCTCGATCGACGCGAACGGCGTCGCCGTCTCCACGACCGGCGACACGAGCCACGGCTTCTTCGCCCTGAGCCTCGGCACGGGCAGCGTCGCCGTCGATCTGGAAGACGTCGCGATCTCCACGACCGGCGACACGAGCTACGGCATCGTCGGCGATATACGCTACGCCGCCAGCACGGCGGCGATCGCCATCGGCGCGGCGGGCGACCGCGCCATCGCCGTGGAGGGGCTGAACGCGGCGGGGATACTCGGCCTCCAGAGGGGCCGCGGCTCCGTCCGCGTAACGACCGGCGCGGAGACGTCGATCGAGGCGCCGTTCGCCTTCGGAATGGTGGGGCGCCTTACGAACGACGAAAGCGCGGCGGGGCGCATCCTTGTGACGCACGGGGGCGCGGCGGAGGCGCGGAATGTCGGCATTCTCGCTTGGGCCCAGCGGTCGAGCGGCCACACGATGGACCCCGGCGCGGAAACGGCGGACGACGCCGCCCGGACCGAACCGATGATCGCCGTCGCCTCGAGCGGAACCATCGCGGCCGGCGATTCGGTAATGGACGCCTTCATCGGGGACAGGATCGCGGGCGCCGACGAGACGCTCTCGCCCGCCGAGCAGGCCGTCCTCGACGCCGTCGCGGCGGAGGATTCGGACGCGCTCGATACGGCGCTAATGGCGCTCCCCGCCGCCTACGACGACGATTGGAAGGCGGAAGCGCGGAATCTCATGAGGAAGCGCATCGCCGAGCCCGGCGCCGCCGGGGCTGCGGAACGGGCGGCCGAAGAGATACTGGACCTTTCCAACGCCGGCGTCCGCGCCGTGGCGCTGTCGTACACGGGGATAGCAACCTTCATCCGCCAGGGCGACCGCGACCCGGCGATCCTCGCCATCGCCGCGGCGAGCCGGACGGAGCAGCAGCAGGCGGCGCTGGCGGAGCAGGAGAAACTCTCGGCCGCCGAGCGCGCGGTGCTGACGGCCGTCCTGACGGGCGGCGACCTGGCGGCGGCGCTGGCCGCCCTTCCCGCCGCCTACACGGACGACTGGAAGGACGGCGTCCGGCAGCGCGCGGCGAGCTACAACGCCGGCGACATTCATGTGGACATAACCGGAGGCGCCGTCACCGCCGGGGGGAACGCCGTGGAGGCGCTCTACGCGGTCCCGCACGACCGCAACAACGGCGCCATCGCGGTGACGGTGGCGGCGGGCGCGCGCGTTACCGGCGGCGTGAACGGCATCTACGTTCGCGGCGCGGGCGTTGCAAGCGGCATGCGCAACCAGCGGGTGACGGTACACGGCGCGGCGATGGGCGGAACCGGCGCCGGCGTGCATATGGCCGGCGGCGGCATGCTGACGGTCGGCGCGAACGGCGAAGTGGACGCGGCGTCGGGCATCGGCGTCCTCGCCGCCGGCGGCGATCTGACGGCCGTCGTTGCGGGGATGGTGACGGGCGGCATCCGCGCCAATGGCGGCGGCGATCTGACGGCGACCGTCAGAGACGGCGGTACGGTGACGGGCGATCTCCGCGTCGACGGCGGCGGCGCGTTGGAGGCGACCGTCGAAGCCGGCGGCGCGGTGACGGGCACGATACGCGACCCGCAGGCGTCGTTCACGATCTCGGGCAGCGTCGGGCGCGTTCTCTATGCCGCGGACGGAGCGGTAACGGTGGCCGGCGGCGGGAAACTGACCGGCGTCGAGGGCGTGGCCGCCGAGAGCGCGGCCGGCGCGCTGACGGTCACGGTGAACGACGAAGGCCGCGTCGAGGGCGACGTCGTATCGGGCGGGACGCTGACGGCCGACGTCAAGGCCGGCGGCGTCGTGACCGGCACGATACACAACCCCGAAAGCTCGCCCGAAAGTCCGCTGACCGTGCGCGGCAGCGTCGGGCGTATTCTCTACGACAACGGCGGAACGGTGACGGTCGCCGGCGGCGGCGCCGTCACGGGCGTCGATAACGAGGGAACGACCGAGGCGATTCGCGGCGGCGCGGGCAATCTCGACGTCACGGTCGCGGCCAACGGCGCGGTCACGGGCCTCGTCGAGGGCCGCGGCGCGGGCGATCTCGAGGTCGACGTCGCCGGCGCGTTGACCGGCGACATTGCCGAGCGCGGCGCGGGCGACCTCGACGTCACGGTGTCGGGAACGATCGCGGGCGGCGTTACCGGCGAAGGCGCTGGCGAACACACGGTTACCGTGGCGTCCTCCGGCGCCATTGCCGGCACGGTGCGCCTGCCTGCCGGCGCGGCGGCGACCGTCTCGGGCGATGTCGGGCGCGTACACTACGACAACGGGGGCGCGGTAACCGTCAACGCCAGCGGCGAGATCAAGGGCCTCGATATCGACGGAACGAAGGAAGCGATCCGCGGCGACGCGGGCAACTTGGCGGTCACCGTTCACGGAACGGTCACGGGCAATATCGACGCGCGCGGCGACGGCGACCTGACCGTGAAGGTGTCGGGGACCGGTACGGTCGCGGGCGAGATATTCGGCCGCGGCGGCGGGACGCACACCGTCGAGATCGCGGAGAAGGCGCGGGTGCTGGGCACGGTGCATAACCCGAAGAGCGGAACGACGATAAACGGCGCGGCGGGGCGCGTTCTGTTCGACAACGGCGGCGCGCTGACGGTGGCCGCGACGGGCCGCATCGTCGGCGTCGGCGGCGAGGCGATCCGCGCCGGCGCGGGCGCTCTCGACGTCACGGTCGCGTCCGGCGGCATGGTGACGGGCCGCATCGAGGGGCGCGGCGCGGGCGCCATGACCGTGAATGTGAGCGGCGCGGTTACGGGCGCCATCCATGGCAAGGGCGCCGGCAAGCACGAGGTTACGGTCGCCTCCGGCGGCATGGTGACGGGCGATATCGTCGATCTGGAGGCCGGCGACCTGGTCGCATCGATTGCGGGCCGCGTGACGGGCGGCATCGAGGAGCGCGGCGCGGGAGATTTGACGGCGACGGTGACCGGCGCGGTGACCGGCGGCATTCGCGGCATGGGCGCGGGTTCGCACACGGTATCGGTGATGGACGGCGGCGCGGTGGCGGGGACCGTGCATCTGCCGGCAAGCGCGATGACGGTCGCGGGCCGCGTGGGGCGGGTGCTCTACGACAACGGCGGCTCGGTAACGGTCGCGGCGACGGGGCGCATGCCGGTATCGACGGCGAAGCGATCCGCGCCGGCGCGGGGGACCTGACGGTGTCGGTCGCGTCCGGCGGGGCGGTCGCGGGCCGCATCGAGGGCCGCGGCGCGGGCGCCATGACCGTGAATGTGAGCGGCGCGGTGACGGGCGCCATCCACGGCAAGGGCGCCGGCAAGCATGAGGTTACGGTCGCCTCCGGCGGCGTGGTGACCGGCGATATCGTCGATCTGGATGCCGGCGGCCTGGTCGCGTCGATTGCGGGCCGCGTGACGGGCGACATCGAGGAGCGCGGCGCGGGGGATTTGACCGCGACGGTTGCGGGCCGCGTGACGGGCGACATCGAGGAGCGCGGCGCGGGAGATTTGACGGCGACGGTGACCGGGACGGTGACCGGCGACATTCGCGGCATGGGCGCGGGCGCCCACGCGGTCTCGGTGCAAGAGGGCGGCGCGGTGGCGGGGACCGTGCATCTGCCGACAAGCGCGATGACGGTGGCGGGCCGCGTCGGGCGTGTGCTCTACGACAACGGCGGCTCGGTAACGGTCGCGGCGACGGGGAGCATTGCCGGCGTCGAGACGTCGGACGGCGGTCGCGAGGCAATACGCAGTGCGGCGGGCGATCTGACGGTGGACGTGGCGGCGATGGCGACCGTGACCGGCGACATTCGCGGCGAGGGCGATGGCGATCTGGACGTGGATGTGAGCGGCAAGGTCGAAGGCGGGATATTCGGCCTTGGCGGCGGAGAGCACGCCGTTCATGTGAAATCCGGCGGCGCGGTCGAGGGTCTCATCCATTTGGCCGCCAGCTCGGTGATGGTCGATGGCGCCGCCCGGAGCGTGTCGTTCGAGCGCGGCGGAACGGTCGCGGTGGGTTCCGGGGGGAGCCTGTCGGGCCTCGACGGGCGGGCGGCAATACGCAACGCCGGCGGAGACCTGACGGTGACGGTCCCCGCGGGAGGCAAACTCGTGGCCGCGGCGGATGGCCAGGGCCGGCGCGTGGCGGTCGTCGCCGAAAGCGGCGCCTTGGGCATGACCGTGAACGGCGAGGTGGAGGGCGATGTCGAAGCCCGCGACGCCGCCGCGGCCTCGACCGTGACGGTGGGCGCCGGCGGCGAAATCGACGGCAAGGTCGCGCTGGCGGGCGCCGGAAGCGAGGTCGAGGTCGATGGCGAAACGCACAGCATCGACATAGCCGGCGGCATGGTGACGGTGGGCGAGAACGGACGCATCGAGGTCGGAACCTCCGGCAGAGGCGCGATGACGATAAGATCCGCGGCCGGCGAAACGGACGAGGCCGCCGCGGCGCGCGTCGGGGACATCGCCCGGGGGATCGAGTACTGCTTCCGGCGTGCCGGCGAGGACGAGATTTGCCGTGTCAGCTCCGGCGGCCCCTTGACGTTCGACCGGGGGCCGAAGCCGCGCCATCGCGTGTACGAAGCGCTGCCGTCGGTGCTGCTGGCGCTGAACGCGCTCCCCGCCCACGGCGACCGTTTCGCCGCGGCGGGCGCGCCGCGCGGGGCGTTCGCGCGCTTCGGCGCCGCCGGCGGCGACCGCCGCCCGGCGTCCTCGACGGCGGCGTCGCGCCACGACTACCGCCGCTTCGCGTTCGAGGCGGGGATAGAGGGCGCGGTCGGCGAACGCGGCGTGTTCGCCGTCTCCGCGCATCGTGTGCGCGGCCGCGCGGATGTGGAGACGGATGGCGGCCGCGTCGAGATAACCGGCACGGGGGCGCGCATATCGGGCGCGTGGTTGCCTGCCGGGGACGTCTATGTGAGCGGCCAGGCCGCGGCGACGTTTTACGAGGCCGACCTCGATTCGGCGCTCGACGGCGCGCTTGCGCGCGACCTCTCGGGCCGCGGCTACGCCATCGGCGTCGAGGCCGGGCGGCGTTTCGACCTGGGCCGCGTGGCGCTGACGCCGCGCGCGGGCGCCGACTGGTCGATGGTGGAGATGTCGTCGTTCACCGACTCGGCGAACGAGCGCGTATCTCTCGACGCGGGCCGGCGGGTTGCGGCGCGCGCCGGGCTGCGCGCGGAGTCGAACGCCCTTGCCGGCGGCGCGTTCGCCACCGTGGACGTGGAGCGCGAACTGTCGGGCGCAATGCGCGCAACGGCGGCGGACCGCCGTTTCGAGGCCGACGCGGAGGCGGCATGGTTGCGCCTGGGCCTCGGCGCCGCCCACGAATGGGCCGACGGCCGCATAGCCCTCCGCGCCGCCGCCGCCTACGCCGCCGCCCGCAACGGCAACCGCGACTTCAGCGGCAGCGCCGCACTCACCGTGCGCTTCTGATTACAGGAAGAAGCGCAACCCCGCCGAAGGCGGGGCCCGGGACCGCGGGCTTCCAGCCCGCACGTTCCCGCAAGGCGCGGCGTTGCCGGGGAGCGCCTTCGTTCGGCGCCATGTGCTATAATGGCCGCCATGCGCGAAATACACGATGCAAGCTTTAAACTGTTTTTCGAGCATGAGCGGGCGGTCGCCGACCTGCTCGGGGGGTTCATGCGGCAGGGGCTGGGCCCGGAGTTCGACGTCTCGCGCCTCGACCTCGCCAGCCTCGAACCGGCGCCGGCGGAGTACGTGGACGAGGATCTGCGGCAGACGCGGGGCGACCGCGTATGGCGGCTGCGCTACCGCGCCGCCGACGGCGCGACCGGCTGGGTCTATCTGCTGGTCATGCTCGAGTTTCAGTCGCAGGTCGACTTGGACATGGCGGTGCGCGTGTATGCCTACACGGCTCAGTTGTATTCGCGGCATCGCCGGGACGACCGGCAGAACCGGCGCGCGGGACCGCTTCCGCCGGTTTTGCCGATTGTCGTTTACAACGGTCGTGCGCGTTGGTCTGCGTCGCGGGAGGTTCGCGACGAGATAGCGCCCGCGGGGGCTGCGCTGGATCGTTTTCAGCCCCGGCAGGGTTACCTGCTGCTCGATGTTCACCGTCTGCGTCCGGAGGATTTGCCCGAGGGCAACGTTGTGTCGGCGCGTTTTGCGCTTGAGCACGGCGATCCGGAGTCTGTGCCGGCGGTTGTCGCGGCGTTGCGTCGGTTGCTTTCGGGTCCGGAGCATGCGAGTTTGCGCCGTGCTTTCGGGGCGACGCTTCGGCACATGCTCGAGGCGAACCGGTTCGGGGCTTCGGACGGCGCGCTGGCTGCGCGTTTGAGGCGGGTCGGGGATTTGGAGGATTTGGGGGCTATGGAATCGTTGTTTGCGGAACGGCTCGACGAGTGGGTCGCCGAGCGCGCGGAGCGCAGCGAGGCGCTTGGCGAGGCGCGGGGTCTTGAGCTTGGCGAGGCGCGGGGTCTGGAGCTTGGCGAGGCGCGCGGCGTATCTCTTGGCGAGGCGCGCGAGCGTGTGCGCGGTCTTGAGCGCGAGCGTGCGCTTCTGGCGCGGCAGGCGAGCCGCAAGTTCGGAGCCGACGCCGCTTCGCGGCTGGCGGCCGCGGTCGCGGGCGTGGAGGATCCGGACCGGCTCGAGGAGGTGGGCGACGCGGTAATCGTGTGCGCGAGCGGCGACGCGCTGCTGGCGCGCGCCGAGGAGATCGCCCGCCGCAGCTGACCGCGCGCCAGGGCGCGCTTCCAATGCTTACCCCGCCGAAGGCGGGGCTTGGGTGCGCGGGCATCCTGCCCGCACGTTCCCGCAAGGCGCGGTATTGCCGGGGAGTGCGCGGCGTCTGCGCCCCGCGCGATGCCGACGGTCCCCCGGGGGGCGCCTTCGTTCGGCGCCATGTGCTATAATGGCGGCCATGCGCGAGATACACGATGCGAGCTTCAAACTGTTTTTCGAGCATGAGCGGGCGGTCGCCGACCTGCTCGGGGGGTTCATGCGGCAAGCGATGGGCCCGGAGTTCGATGTCTCCCGCCTCGACCTCGCCAGCCTCGAACCGGCGCCGGCGGAGTACGTGGACGAGGATCTGCGGCAGACGCGGGGCGACCGCGTATGGCGGCTGCGCTACCGCGCCGCCGACGGCTCGACCGGCTGGGTCTATCTGCTGGTCATGCTCGAGTTTCAGTCGCAGGTCGACCTGGACATGGCGGTGCGCGTGTATGCCTACACGGCTCAGTTGTATTTGCGGCTTCGCCGGGACGACCGGCAGAACCGGCGCGCGGGGCCGCTTCCGCCGGTTTTGCCGATTGTCGTTTACAACGGTCGTGCGCGTTGGTCTGCGTCGCGGGAGGTTCGCGACGAGATAGCGCCTGCGGGGGCTGCGCTGGATCGTTTTCAGCCCCGGCAGGGTTACCTGCTGCTCGATGTTCATCGTCTGCGTCCGGAGGATTTGCCCGCGGGCAACGTTGTGTCGGCGCGTTTTGCGCTTGAGCACGGCGATCCGGAGTCTGTGCCGGCGGTTGTCGCGGCGTTGCGCCGGTTGCTTTCGGGTCCGGAGCATGCGAGTTTGCGCCGTGCGTTCGGGGCGACGCTCCGTCACATGCTTGAGGCGAACCGCTTCGGCGCATCGGACGGCGCGCTGGCTGCGCGTTTGAGGCGGGTCGGGGATTTGGAGGATTTGGGCGCGATGGAATCGTTGTTTGCGGAACGGCTCGACGAGTGGGTCGCCGAGCGCGCGGAGCGCAGCGCGGCGCGTATCGCGGAGCGCAGCGAAGCGCTTGGCGAGGCGCGCGGGGAAGCGCGCGGCCTTGAGCTTGGCGAGGCGCGCGGGCTTGAGCTTGGCGAGGCGCGCGAGCGGACGCGTGGTCTTGAGCGCGAGCGTGCGCTTCTGGCGCGGCTTGCGGACCGCAAGTTCGGGGCGGACGCGGCTTCGCGGCTGGCGGCCGCGGTCGCGGGCGTGGACGATCCGGACCGGCTCGAGGAGGTGGGCGACGCGGTGATCGTGTGCGCGAGCGGCGACGCGCTGCTGGCGCGCGCGGAGGAGATCGCCCGCCGTAGCTGACCGCGCGCCCGCGCGCGCTTCTTGGGTGCGCGGGCTTCCAGCCCGCACGTTCCCGCCTACCGCGGCATTGCCGGGAAGGGCGCAGCCGTTACGCCCCTCCCGCCAACGATCGGAACGGTCGAGCCCCACGGAGCCCCGCAATGCCCCGCAACGGCGCCCCCGCCCGCTCCGGCGCGCTTCCCGGGTGCGCGGGCGTCTCGCCCGCACGTCGCCGCCCCGCGCGATGCCGCCGGGGAGAAGCCCAACCCCGCCGAAGGCGGGGCCCGGGACCGCGGGCATCCTGCCCGCACGTTCCCGCTCGCCGCGGCATTGCCGGGAAGGGCGCAGTCGTTACGCCCCGCCCGCCAATGATCGGAACGGTCGAGCCCCGCGGATCCCCGCAATGCCCTGCAACGGCGCCGGCGCCCACTCCGTCGCGCTTCCTGGGTGCGCGGGCGTCCCCGCCCGCACGTCGCCGACCCGCGCGGAGCTCCGCAATGCCCCCGCCCGCTCCGGCGCGCTTCCTGGGTGCGCGGGCGTCTCGCCCGCACGTCGCCGCCCCGCACGATGCCGCCGGGGAGAGGCGCGGTCATCGCGCCGCGCCCCGAGGCGTTTGCGCCCGCGCGCCGCATATGGTATATTGATGGCGTCCGTGTGGCGTCCATTTCCGCCGAGGAGCGCTCCGTCATGACCATGCCCCGTCCGTACCGAGGGTTTGCGCCCGCGCTTGCCGTGCAAATAAACGTACCCCCCCCCCCCGCGGGAGGGGCGCGGCATGAGCGCCCGGGCGCTCGCGCCGGCGTTGCTTCTCGCGGCCGCCTTGTGGGCCGCCGAGGCGCCGGCGCAGAGCGTGTGCAGAGGCGGGCCGCACACCGGCAGCGGGATCATCGCCTGCACCGAGGGCAGCGGCAGCGCAGATGATATCCTCATCGCCCCGGGGAGCCTCGGCATTAACAATTCCGCCAACAACGTAGTGGCCGTCGAGGGCGATCACAGCGGTTCCGGCGGCATCGAGTTTCGCATGACGGCCGGAAGCATCCTCACCACGGGCACTGCCGGCCATGGCCTGTATGCCGAGCACGACGGGGCGACCGGCGGCGGCGCCATAGTCGTCCGCGTGAGCGGCGGGTCCGTCGAGACGAGGGGTTCGAACGCCTATGCCATCAGGGCCAGACGCACGAGCGGGACGGGCAATATCCGCATCGACTTGACCGGCGGCTCCCTGTCGAGAACGGGGGCGACGGGCGGCGTCGTTTTGGGCGGGCACGTGGGGACGGGCAACGTAACCATCGACATGAGCGGCGGCGCCGCCATCACGGCGACCGGGGCGGGCGTACGCGGCCTCACCGGCACCCACGACGGGAACGGTAATCTCACCATCGGCCTGACCGGCGGCTCCATCGCGACGCCAAGCATCGGCATCGGCGCCACGCGGGGCAACCCTGCCACGACGGGCAACTTGGCCGTCACCGTCGCGGGCGCGAACTCCACGGTCAAGACGACTGACCGCACCGCCAACGGCGTCAACGCCTCCAACAACGGGTCGGGCAATACCACGATCGCGATGCGCGGCGGCCTCGTCGAGACGACGGGGAACGGATCCGTCGGCCTCAATGCGTATTCCTCATATACGGGGACGAGCCCCGGAACGATGTCCATCGTGCTGGAAGGCGGAACGGTCCGCACGCGGGGAGGGACCCACACCGTTGCCACTTTTAACTTGTACGCCCACGGGGTTTACGCCGAGAGCAACAACGGGCGCCACAACGTCTCGGTGCGCATGACGGGCGGCGACGTCGAAACGGCGGGGGCGAGCGCCAACGGGATACGTGTCATCAAGACCGGACCGGCCGGAAGGGCCTCTCTCGAAATGACGGGCGGCTCAATCTGGACCGCCGGCGACGACGCTCATGGCGCCTACGTCTGGATGGGTACCGCCACGAGCACGGAGGGGCTTTCCATCGACGCGGCGGGCGAAGTTTCCGTCGAGGGTCTGAACGCGAGAGGCCTCCTGGGACTCCACGCGGGCCTCGGTTCCGCCGCGATAACGACGGACGCGGCGGCGGCGATCGAGGCGCCGTTCGCCGTCGGCATGGAGGGGCGGCTTACGAACGATGCGAGCGCCGCGGGGCGCATCCTTCTGACGCATGCGGGCGCGGTCGAGGCGCGGAATGCCGGCATCCTCGCCTGGGCCCGGCGGTCGAGCGGCCACACGATGGGCGCGGGCGCCACGACGGCGGACGACGCGGCGCGGACGACGCCGATGATCCGCGTCGCGTCGAGCGGAACGGTCACGGTGGGCGCTTCGGCGACGGACGCCTTCATCCGGTTCCGGATCGCTGGCGACGACGAGACGCTGTCGACGGCGGAACAGGCTGTCCTCGACGCGATAACGGATAACGATTCGGCCGCGCTGACGACGGCGCTGGCGGCGCTCCCGGCCGACGACTACGACGCCGCGTGGAAGGCGGAGGCGCGGGAGCTTCTGCGGAGGCGCTCCGCCGCGCCGACCGGCGACGGCCCGCTGGCGCACGCGGCGGCGGAGGAAATACTGGGCATGTCGCGCGCGGGCGTCCGCGCCGTGGCGCTGTCCCACACGGCGATCGCCGATCGTGTCCGCGCCGGCGACGCGCTCTCGACCGCGGAGCGCGCGGCTCTGACAGCTGTCTTGTCGGGCGACAGCAGCGGGCTGGAGACGGCGCTGACCGCCCTACCCGACGTCGACTACGACGCCGACTGGAAGAACACAGTCCGGCAACACGCGCTGACCTACAACGCCGGCAACATACAGGTGGACATCGCGGGCGGCGCCATAGACGCCGAGGGGAACGGCGTGGAGGCGCTTTACGTCGTTCCGCACGACAGCAACGGCGCCATCGCGGTGACGGTTTCGGCGGGCGCGCGGGTTACCGGCGGTGCGAAGGGCATTTATGTCCGCGGCGCGGGCGTCACAAGCGGCGTGCGCAACCAGGCCGTGACGGTACACGGGGCCGCGATGGGCGGAACCGGCGCGGGCGTGCATATGTTCGGCGGCGGCGCGGTAACGGTGGGCGCGGGCGGCGAAGTGAGCGCAACATCGGGCGTCGCCATCCTCGGCGACGGCGGCGGCGATCTGACGGCCGCCGTTTCAGGGACGGTGACGGGCGACATCCGCGTCGATGGCGGCGGCTCGTTGACGGCGAATGTCATGGACGGCGGCGTCGTGACGGGGACGATACACGACCCGCAGACCGCGCTTGCGGTCGCGGGCAGCATCGGGCGCATTCTTTACGCCAGCGGCGGGACGGTGACGGTGTCCGGGAGCGGGACGCTGACCGGCGTCGAGGGCGTGGCCATCGAGAGCACGGCCGGCGCGCTGACGGTCACGGTGAACGACGGGATCCGCGTCGAGGGCGACGTCAAATCGGGCGGGACGCTGTCGGCGACCGTCAATGCCGGCGGCGCGGTGACGGGGACGATACACAACCCGCAAGCGTCGTTCACGGTTTCGGGCAGCGTCGGGCGCGTTCTCTATGCTTCGGGCGGGACGGTAACGGTCGCCGGCGGCGGGAAACTGATCGGCGTCGAGGGCGCGGCCGCCGAGAGCACGGCCGGCGCGCTAACCGTCACGGTCCGGGACGAAGGCCGCGTCGAGGGCGACGTCGAGTCGGGGGGGACGCTGTCGGCGACCGTCGAGGCCGGCGGCGTCGTGACGGGCACGATACACAACCCGCAAGCGTCGTTCACGGTTTCGGGCAGCGTCGGGCGCGTTCTCTATGCTTCGGGCGGGATGGTAACGGTCGCCGGCGGCGGGAAACTGACCGGCGTCGATGGCACAGCCGCCGAGAGCACGATGGGCGCGCTGACGGTCACGGTCCGGGACGAAGGGCGCGTCGAAGGCGACATCGAGTCGGGCGGGACGCTGATGGCGACCGTCGAGGCCGGCGGCGCGGTGACGGGCACGATACGCAACCCCGCGGCGATGACCGTGGGCGGCAGCGTCGGACGCATTCTCTTCGACGACGGCGGAACGGTGACGGTCGCCGGCGGCGGCGCGGTAACGGGCGTCGATAACGATGGAACGACCGAGGCGATTCGCGCCGACGCGGGCGATCTCGACGTCACGGTGGCGGCCAACGGCGCGGTCACGGGCCTCGTCGAGGGCCGCGGCGCCGGCAATCTCGAGGTCGACGTCGCCGGCGCGGTAACAGGCGATATCGCCGAGCGCGGCGCGGGCGATCTGGAGGTTTCGGTCGCCGGAACGGTGACGGGCGGCGTTGTCGGCGAAGGCGCCGGCGAACACACGGTTACGGTGGCGTCGTCGGGCGCCATTGCCGGAACGGTGCGCCTGCCGGCGGGCGCGGCGCTGACGGTCTCGGGCGATGTCGGGCGCGTCCACTACGACAACGGGGGCGCGGTTACGGTCAACGCCAGCGGCGAGATTACGGGCCTCGATATCGATGGAACGAAGGAAGCGATCCGCGGCGTTGCGGGCGATTTGGCGGTTACCGTTCACGGCACGGTTACGGGCAATATCGAGGCGCGCGGCGATGGCGACCTGACGGTGACGGTGTCGGAGACCGGAACGATTAACGGGGAGATTTTCGGTCGCGGCGGCGGCGTGCATACCATCGAGATCGCTGAGAAGGCGCGGGTGTTGGGGACGGTGCATAACCCGAAGAGCGGGACGACGATCCGCGGCGCAGCGGGGCGCGTTCTGTTCGACAACGGCGGCGCGTTGACGGTTGCGGCGACGGGCCGCATCGCCGGTATCGGCGGCGAGGCGATCCGCGCCGACGCGGGGGACCTGACGGTGTCGGTCGCGTCCGGCGGCGCGGTCGCGGGCCGCATCGAGGGCC
This sequence comes from Alphaproteobacteria bacterium, assembly GCA_965201115.1. Classification (GTDB taxonomy): domain Bacteria; phylum Pseudomonadota; class Alphaproteobacteria; order UBA7887; family UBA7887; genus JANQOH01. Next base: position 1,130,458 of record OZ241745.1, on the reverse strand, counting down.
GCGGGGCGGGCGCCATGACCGTGAATGTGAGCGGCGCGGTGACGGGCGCCATCCACGGCAAGGGCGCCGGCAAGCATGAGGTCACGGTCGCCTCCGGCGGCGTGGTGACGGGCGATATCGTCGATCTGGAGGCCGGCGGCCTGGTCGCGTCGGTTGCGGGCCGCATGACGGGCGACATCGAGGAGCGCGGCGCGGGGGATTTGACGGCGACGGTGACGGGGACGGTTACCGGCGGCATTCGCGGCATGGGCGCGGGTTCGCACACGGTTGCGGTGATGGCCGGCGGCGCGGTGACGGGGACCGTGCATCTTCCGACAAGCGCGATGACGATTGCGGGCCGCGTCGGGCGCGTGCTTTACGACAATGGCGGTTCGGTAACGGTCGCGGCGTCGGGGAGCATTGCCGGCGTCGAGACGGAAGGCGGCGGTCGCGAGGCGATTCGCGGCGCGGCGGGCGACTTGACGGTGGATGTGGCGGCGCGGGCGACCGTGACGGGCGACATTCGCGGCGAGGGCGACGGCGATTTGGACGTGGATGTGAGCGGCAAGGTCGAGGGCGGGATATTCGGCCTCGGCGGCGGCGAGCACGACGTTCACGTGAAATCCGGCGGCTCGGTCGAGGGCCTCATCCACCTCGCGGCCAGCACGGTGACGGTCGATGGCGCCGCCCGGAGCGTGCTGTTCGATAGCGGCGGCACGGTCTCGGTGGGTTCCGCGGGCCGGATAACGAACCTCGACGGGCGGGCGGCGGTGCGCAGCGCGTCCGGCGACCTGACGGTGACGGTGAACGGCAATGTCGTGGGCAATATCGAGGACCTGGGCCCCGGGGCGCTGACGGTTGCGGTCGCGAACGCGCTGACCGGCGACGTCATCGGCGGCGGCGGAGGCATGCATCGGCTGACGGTGGCGTCCGACGCGGAGTTCAGGGGGAATGTCCGGGGCGTCGAGTTCATCGCCGTGGCCGGGGACGCGGAAGGCATGTTGCATGTTCCCGCGGGCGGCAAGGTCGAGGTTGCCGCCGGCGGCGCGCTTGTGGGCGCGGAAGACGCGCAGGGCCGCCGCATTGCGGTCCTGGCCGAAACCGGCGCGCTGAGCATGACGGTCGATGGCATGGTGGAAGGCGCCGTGGAGGCCCGCGACGCTGGCGCGGCCTCGACCGTGAAGGTCGGGGCCGGCGGCGAAATCGACGGCAGGGTTACGCTGGCGGGGACCGGCAGCGCGATCGAGGTGAACGGCGCGGTGCAAAGCATCGACGTGCCCCGGGGCGCGGTGACGGTGGGCGCCAACGGACGCATCGAGGATCGCAACATTGTCGCCGAGAGGGTGACGATAACGGCCGCCGCCGGCGAATCGGACGAGGAGGCCGCGCAGCGCATCGGCGGCGGGCGCATCGACAGCAGCGGCGGCGCCGTCGTCCTCAAACGCGAGGGCCGCGCCGACATGGAGCTCAGGATAACCGCCGACGGCCGCATCGAGGTCGGGCCGGCGCCGCGCCACCGCGTGTACGAAGCTCTGCCTTCGGTGCTGCTGGCGCTGAACGCGCTCCCCGCCCACGGCGACCGTTTCGCCGCCGCGGGCGCGCCGCGCGGCGCGTTCGCGCGCCTCGACGCCGCCGGCGGCGACCGCCATCCCGCGTCGTCTGTAGCGCAGGCGCATCACGACTATCGCCGCTTCGGTTTCGAGGCCGGGATCGAGGGCGCGGCGGGCGAGCGCGGCGTATTCGCGATCTCCGTCCATCATGTGCGCGGGCGCGCGGATGTGGACACGGACGCGGACACCGAGGCAGGCGGCGGCCGTGTCGAGATAACCGGCACGGGCGCGCGCATATCGGGCGCATGGCTGCCGGCGGAGAATATCTATGTGAGCGCTCAGGCGGCGGCGACGCTTTACGAGACCGACCTCGATTCGGACGTGGCGCTCGAGGGCGCCCTTGCGCGTGACTTGTCGGGCCGCGGCTACGCCGCCGGCGTGGAGATCGGGCGGCGCCTCGAGCTGGGCCGCGTGACGCTGACGCCGCGCGCGGGCGCCGATTGGTCGATGGTGGAGATGTCGTCGTTCACGGATTCGGCGAACGAGCGCGTATCGCTTGACGCGGGCCGGCGCATAACGGCCCGCGCCGGCGTGCGCGCCGAGTCCGCCGCCCTCCCCGGCGGCGCCGGCGCCATGTTCGCAACGCTGGACCTCGAGCGCGAACTGTCCGGCGCAATGGAAATCACGGCGGCGGACAGGCCGCCCTTCAAGGCCGAAGCGGAAGCGACATGGGCCCGCCTCGGCCTGGGCGCCGCCCACGAATGGGCCGACGGCCGCATAGCCCTCCGCGCCAACGCCAACTACGCCGCCGCCCGCCACGGCAACCGAGACTTCAGCGGCAGCGCAAGCCTGACCGTGCGCTTCTGATTACGGAAGAAGCTGCAACCCCGCCGAAGGCGGGGCCCGGGACCGCGGGCATCCTGCCCGCACGTTCCCGCAGGGCGCGGCGTTGCCGGGAGAGTCGCGGTCTTCGCGTCATGCCTGTCGGCGTTCGCGCATGTCGAGACGTGCGGGCGGGGACGCCCGCGGTCCCGGGCCCCGCCTTCGGCGGGGTTTTACGAGGCGCGCGCCATGCCCGCACGCTGCCGCGGAGCGCGGGTCAGCGGTTGCGGAAGGCGGGGGCGCGTTTTTCGGCGAAAGCCGACATGCCCTCTTTTTGGTCCTCGAGCGCGAAGGTGGAGTAGAACAGGCGCCGTTCGAACAGGATGCCCTCCGCCAGCGGGGTTTCCTGCGAGCGGTTTACCGCTTCCTTCGCCATCATGACGGCGGGCAGCGACATGCCGGCGATGACGCCCGCGACTTCGAGCGCGGTCTTGAGCAACGTATCCGCCGCGACGATGCGGCTTACCAGCCCCGCCCGTTCGGCCTCGGCGGCGTCCATCGTGCGCCCGGTCAGGACAAGGTCCATCGCCTTGGCCTTGCCGATGGCGCGCGGCAGGCGCTGCGTGCCGCCGGAGCCGGGGAAGGTTCCGAGCTTGATTTCCGGTTGCCCGAACCGCGCCGTTTCCGCCGCGATCAGGATGTCGCACATCATGGCGAGTTCGCAGCCGCCGCCGAGCGCGTATCCGCCCACCGCGGCGATGGTGGGCTTGCGGCAGCGCGCCACGCGGTCCCACGGACCGATGAAATCGCCGAAGAAGGCGTCCATGTAGGATTTCGGCTGCATCTCCTTGATGTCGGCGCCGGCGGCGAAGGCGCGCTCGCCGCCCGCGATGACGATGGCGCCGATGCCGTCGTCGGCCTCGAACCCGTCGAGGGCGCGGCCGACCTCGGCCACCAGCTCGCTGTTGAGCGCGTTCAGCGCCTTCGGGCGGTCGAGCGTAACCAGCCCGGCCTTGCCGCGCGTCTCGGCGCGGATGGTGTTCCAGGTCATGCGTATCCCCCGCCGCGCGGCCCCGGCGGCGGCGCGTTCCGTGGCCGCCATCCTATATCAGCGCTGGCAGCGCGGGCAAAAGAAAGTGGAGCGGCCGCCTTGCGCGATGCGGCGGATGGTGTGGCCGGCCGCGCAGGCCTCGCCCTCGCGCCCATAGACGCTGAACTCGTGCTGGAAATAGCCCGGTTCGCCATCGGCGCCGACATAGTCGCGCAGCGACGAGCCGCCGGCCGCGATGGCGTCGGCGAGCACCGCGCGAATCGCCGCCGCGAGGCGCTCCGCGCGCGCGGCGCCCAGGTTGCGCCCCAGCCGGCGCGGCGATACGCCCGCGCGGTAGAGGCTTTCGCATGCATAGATATTGCCGAGACCGGCCACCGCGCGCTGGTCGAGCAGCAACGCCTTGATGGGGACGCGCCGCCCGCCCGCCGCCGCCGCCAGCGCCGGGCCGTGGAAACCGTTTCCCAGCGGGTCCGGTCCCAGCCCGCGCAACAGCGGGTGGGCGTCGAGGTTTGCCGCGTCGCATAGCGTCATCAGTCCGAAGCGCCGCGCGTCGTTATAGACGACGGTCGCGCCATCGTCGGTTTCTATCGTTACGTGGTCGTGGGTTCGCGGCGCGTATCCCGCCCCCGCCGCGGCGAGCCGCCCCGACATGCCGAGATGCGCGATCCACGCCTGGCCGTCGTCGAGATGGAACAGGAGGTATTTCGCGCGGCGGCCGATGGCGGTCACGCGCCGCCCGGCGAGGCGGGCCTCGAAATCGGCGGGCAGCGGCCGCCGCAGGTCGCGCCGCCGCGCCGTCACGCGCGCTATGCGGCGCCCCGCGAGCACGGGCTCCAGCCCCCGGCGCACGGTCTCGACCTCGGGCAGTTCGGGCATGGCCGCAGTGTAGCCCATGCGGGGCGCCGGCGGTTCCGGGGCGGGGCGCCGTGTTATGTTCCGGGGCATGGACACGCGAAACGGCGCGGCGCGCGAAAAACGGGAGCGGGTCGGGCGCGTTTTCGCCTCGGTCGCCCGGCGCTACGACCTCATGAACGACCTCATGAGCCTGGGCGTCCACCGCCTGTGGCGGCGCGAAATGCTGGCGTCGCTGCGCTTGGCGCCGGACGCGCGCGTGCTCGATATCGCCGGCGGGTCGGGCGACATCGCCGCGCGGCTCGCCCGCCGCGCGCGCCGCGTCGTCGTGTGCGACACAAGCCCCGCGATGATGGCCCGCGGCCGCGCGCGCGCATGGGACCGCGGCCTCGTGAGCGAAATCGCGTGGGTTTGCGGCGACGCCGAGGCGCTGCCGTTTCCGCGCGGCGCGTTCGACGCGGCGACCGTGGCGTTCGGCATCCGCAATGTCGCGCGCATGGACGCGGCGCTTGCCGAGGCGGCGCGCGTTCTCGCGCCGGGCGGGCGCTTCGCGTGCCTGGAGTTCGGCCCGCGCGCCGCGCCGGCGCTGGAGCCGCTCTACCGCGCGTGGTCCCGCCGCGTCATTCCGTTTCTCGGCGCCGCCGTGGCGCGCGACCGAACCGCCTACGAATATCTGGTGGAGAGCATCCGCCGCTTTCCGGCATCGGACGAGTTCGCGCGGCGGATCGCGGGGGCGGGGTTCGCCGGCGTGCGCGCGCGCCCGTTTTCCGGCGGCATTGCCTGGCTGCACACGGGCTGGCGCGTCTGATGCGGGCGCTTGCGTCGGGCGCGGCGAACCTTTGGCGCCTGGCGGTTATCGCGCGCACCCTGGCGCGCCACGGGGCGCTGACCGTGCTGGAGACGCTCGGCGTCGCGCCGTGGCTCGTGCGCCCGATGCGCCTGGTCGCCCGGCGCGGCGCGCGCGACCGCCGCCTGGGCGCGCGCCTCGCCGCGGCCGCCGCGGCGCTGGGGCCGAGTTTCATCAAGCTCGGGCAGGCGCTTTCGACGCGCGCCGATCTGATCGGCGCCGGCGTCGCCGAGGACCTGGCGTTTCTGCGCGATCGCCTGCCGCCCTTTCCCGCCGAACAGGCCCGGCGCACGGTGTCGGCGGAGCTCGACGCGCCGCTGGAGGCGCTGTTCGCCGATTTCGACGATGAGCCCGTGGCCGCCGCCTCGATCGCGCAGGTCCATTTCGCCACGACGAGCGACGGCCGCCCGGTCGCGGTGAAGATATTGCGCCCCGGCGTCGAGCGCGCGTTCCGCCGCGATCTCGAGCTCTTCTTCTGGCTTGCGCGCCTTGTCGAGCGGGCGCGCCCGCGCTGGCGCCGTCTGCGCCTCGTCGAGTCGGTGCAGACCTTCGCCGACATGGCGGCGATCGAGATGGACCTCTCGCTGGAAGGCGCCGCCGCCGCGGAGTTCGCGGAAAACTTCGCCGGCGACCCCACGCTCGGGATTCCGGCGGTGGACTGGCGGCGCACCTCGCGGCGCGTGCTGACCACCGAGCGCGTCTCGGGGACGCCGCTGGCCGACGCCGGAGCGCTCGCCGCCGCCGGCCACGACCCGCGGGATATCGTCGCCAAGGCCGCGGCCGCCACTTTCAACCAAGTCTTCCGCGACGGCTTCTTCCACGGCGACCCGCATCAGGGAAACATGTTCGTCGCCGCCGACGGCGCGCTCTGGCTTGTGGATTTCGGCGTCGCGGGGCGGATCGACATGCCCACGCGGCGCTTCCTCGCCGATGTGCTTATCGGCTTTCTCGAACGCGATTACGAGCGCGTCGCGCGCGTCCATTTCGAGGCGGGCTTCGTGCCGCCGGAGAAATCGCGCGGCGCGCTGGCCCAGGCGGTGCGCGCCATCGGCGAGCCGATCCACGATCTGCCGACCGGGGACATATCCATCGGGCGCCTGTTCGGACAGTTGTTCCAGACGACGGAAACGTTCGGGATGCCCACCCAGCCGCACCTTCTGCTGCTGCAAAAGGTCATGGCGGTAGCCGAGGGCGTGGGCCGCGCGATCTATCCGCAAGCGAACATGTGGGAGCTCGCGCGGCCGCTGATCGCCGAATGGGCCGAGGCGAACATGAGCCGCGAAGCGCGGGCGCGCGACGCCGCGCGCGACGCCGCGGCGTTGGCGCGGCGGCTTCCGGCGCTTGCCGCGCGCGCCGGAGAGGCGCTCGACCGGCTGGGCGCTCCGCCGCCCCCGGCGCCGCCGCGCGCCGGGCGTCTTGCCGTTTTCCTCGCCGGCGCGGCCGCCGGGGCCGCCGCCGCCGCCGCTATCGTTTTTTGCGGCTGAGGCCGGCGTCGCGCACCGCTTGGGCGACCGCCGGATCGACGGGCGCCGGGTCCATCGGCAGCCCCTTCGACAGCCGCTTGATAACGTAGTTCATGACCGCGATGCGCGCGGTCCATTTGTCGTCGCCCGAGATCGCCCGCCACGGCGCCGCGCGCGTCGAGGTCTTGTCGAACATGTCGCGGTAGGCGGCCATGTAATGGTCGCGGGCGCCGCGGTTGCGGATGTCCTCGTCGGTCAGCTTCCAGCGCTTGAGCGGATCGTCGAGCCGCTCGCGGAACCGCCGCAACTGCTCGTCGGGCGAGACATGCAGGAACAGTTTGACGATCCGCACCCCGTCGGACACCAGCAGCCGCTCGAACTCGTTGATCTCGTCGTAGGCGCGCCGCCACTCCGGCTCGGCGGCCAGCCCCTCGATGCGCTCCACCAGCACGCGCCCGTACCACGAGCGGTCGAAAACGGCGATCGCGCCGGGCTCGGGGAGGCGCGTCCAAAAGCGGTAGAGATAGTGCCGGCCCTGTTCGAGCGGCGCGGGCGCGCCGATGGGCCACACCTTGAACCCGCGCGGGTCGAGCTTGCCCGTGAGCCGGCGGATCGCGCCGCCCTTGCCGGCGGCGTCCCATCCCTCGAACACGATCGCGGCGCGCTGCCCGGCGCGGCGGCACGCCAGCTGCACCGCCGCCATGCGGCGCTGCGCCTCGGCCTCGGCCTTCAGATAGGCCGCCTTGTTCTTGAAAGGCTTGGGCGCCTCGATCGCCTCCAGGCGGATCTTCCGGCGCGACAGCGGGTGGCGCGGTCGTTTCATGTACAGCCTCCGGAATTACGGCAACGGTCGATGCCGGAAACGCCCGGCGCAACGCATCGCGCCGCGCCGTCAGGCGGGCGCGGCGGCCGGCGCGCGTTCGCGCCGCCGCCGCGCCGACGCCAGCGGCGGGCACGAATGCTCGTCGCGGTAGAGTACCTGGCAGTCGAGGCAATAGAAACATTCGTCCATGTCGATCGCCCCGCCCGGCTCGATGGCCTGCACCGGGCAGTTGCGTTCGCACAGCCGGCAGGGCGAGCCGCATTCGGCGCGCCGGGGCAGCGGGGCGAGCCGCCGCAGCCGCAGCTTGCCGCCGAGCGCCATCGCCGCCCCCAGCGGACACAGGACGCGGCAGAAGAAGCGCTCCACGAACAACCCCGCCGCGAGCAGCGCCGCCGCCCAGGCGACGAACGGCCAGTCGCGCACGAAATGCAGCGATATGGCGGTCTTGAACGGCTCGATCTCGGCCGCCGTTCCCGCCGCCGCCATCGAATGGAGCGACAGCCCCGCCAGCCCCGCCAGCACGGCGTATTTCACCGGACGCAGCCGCCGCCGCGCCGCCGGGCCGAGCGTCGCCGCCGGAATGCGCAACAGCCGCGCGAGCTTGCCCAACAGCTCCTGCAACGCGCCGAACGGGCACAGCCAGCCGCAGAATATCCCCCGCCCCCACACAACGAACGTGACCGCGACGAAGACCGCCAGCACGGCGATGAGGGGATCCGACATGAACATGGCGAAGGTGTATTCGCCCCACAGCGCGCGCATCCACGCCAGCGCGTTCATTACCGTGATTTGCGCGCCGGCGATCCAGCCGAGCCAAACCAGCACGAACGCCAAAAAGCCCAGGCGCAGCGCCGCATAGAGGCGCGGGCGGCGCGTGAGCGGCCGCATGAACAGCAATATCGCCGCGAGCGCCGCCAGAAGCGCGCCGAGAATCGCGAGATTGCCGCCCTGCGCGCGCCACGCCGCCACCCATGCCGGGCCGCCGGCCGCCGCAAGCGCGGCGGCTTGCGGCGGCGGCCGGACGATGTAGCGCTCGGCCAGCCGGTAGTCGGCGCCGAACACGGCGCCGCCGACGTCTCCGGCGCGGGCCTCGAGCCGCCACGGCGCCAGCGGATCGATGCCTTCCGCGGCCTCGATCCAGTACATGCCCATCTGCCCGAACTCCGGCGCGCCGCCGCGCACCCGGCTGAGATAGCGGTAGCGCTCGCGGCTCAGGGCAAAGCGCCGCCCGTTCTGCACGATATGCACGCGGTCGAGCGCGCCCGACAGCCGCAGCGCGTGCGGATCGACCAGGTAGGGCGCGCGCGCCATGATCAGCACCGCCAGGTCGCGCGGGTCGCGCCCGGCGAGCCACAGGTTGTAGCGTCCGTTGCCCAGCAGCGTGCGCCCGATGGTGGGCGGCGCGGCGGGCGCGAAATACAGGTCGATGGGCGCGTCTCCGGCGCCCGCGGCGGCGCGCAGCCGCGCGATCGAGCCGTCGGCGACAAGCGACTCGAACGTGGCCTCGCGGAACCCGATGAGATCGACCATCGGCTCTTCGGAAAGAACGATGCCGCGCGCCCGCGCCACCAGCCGCGCCGCGTTCAATATCGCCTCGTTGAACAGGACGGAACTGATCGTCGCGCCGCTGATCGCGTCGATGACGCCTTCGGTCTTGCCGCCGGACGTCGAGACGCGATGCGGCCGGCGCACGTCGAGCCCCCCGTAGGCCGCGACGAAAACCGGCAGGCGGGTCTCGGTCGCGTACAGGTCGATGATCGGCTCGCTGTGCTCGAGGATGCGGATTCCGCCGAGCGTACCGTCGAGCCGCAGCCCCGCCGCGATGTAGAACGGCGAGGACGAAAACCCCAGCGACGCGGTCGCGTCGATGGTGCGGAACACAAAGCCCAGCGGCTCGTTTCCGACGAACACGGCGGCGGCGGGCGGCTCGCCGCCCGGCGGTTCGATCCGGTCGGCCTCGGGAAACAACCCCCGCGCGAGCGCCGGCGTCATCCATTGCGCGCCGCCGCCGGGGCCGCGCCAATGGTCCTCGCCGGAGTCCTGCGCCGCGCACGGAAACGCGAGCGCCGCGAGCGCGATTTTCGCCGCCAGCGCGGCCGCGGCATAAACGCCCGGTCGGCGCGCGGCGCTCATCGCTCCGCCGGGGCCGCCGGCTCGACGGCGCCCGCAAGGCCCGCCGCGCCCGCCGCCGCGCTCCGCTTGCGCCGCCGCACCAGCGGCGGGCAGCGATGCGAATCGTGATACACGACCTGGCAGTCGAGGCAATAGAAGCACTCGTTCATGTCGATCGCGCCGTCCTTGCGGATCGCCCCCACGGGGCACACCGATTCGCAGCGCGCGCAGGGGTTGCCGCATTCGGCGCGCCGCTTCAGCCAGTCGAACATCCGCACGCGGCCGAGCAGCGCCAGCCCCGCCCCCAGCGGGCACACGAAACGGCAATAGAAACGCTCGATCGTCAAACCGGCGCCCAGCAGCGCCAGCGCATAGGCCACCGCCGGCCACGGCGCGTCGAAACGGAACGTCACCGCGGTCTTGAACGGTTCGATCGACGACGCCGCATGGGCGAGATCGACCGCGAAGAACGCAAGCCCCGCCAGGCCGACGAAGATCAGGTATTTCACTGCCGTCAGGCGCTCGGCCAGCGCAGGCGGCAGGGCGATTTGCGGCGCGCCCAGCCGCGCCGCCGCCTTGTGGAGCAGCTCCTGCAACGCGCCGAACGGGCACAACCAGCCGCAAAACGCCGCCCGCCCCCACAACAGCGCCGACACCGCCACAAAGGCCGTGAGCACGAAGACAAGCGGCTCCATCAGGAAGAACGCGGGATCGAACCCGACCTCGATCGACTGGAGCCAGTTGATCGCGTGCAACACGCTCAGCTGCGCGCCCGCCGCCCAGCCGACCCATCCCACGGTCCACGCGAGAAAACCCGCGCGAACCCACGAATGCAACCGGCGCCGCCGCACCATAAACTCCTGCGACGACAAGATAACCAGCAGCGCCGCCAGCGTCGCCGCCAGAACCATGAGCGCCGTGCGCTGCGCGCGCCACTCCGCGCGCCAGTCCGGCCCGTCGGCGACCGCAATTTCCGCCGCCGGCGGTTCCGGCGGCGCGGCCCCGGCGGCTTGGGCGCCGCCCGCGTCCTCGCCGGCGTTTTCGCCCGGTCCCGGCGCCGGCCCGCCGATCAGATAACGCGCCGGCAGGGCGTAATCGACGCCGAACAGCGCCGACGCGCCCGAACCGTCGGGCGCGAACAGCGCGAGCTCCAGCCGCCACGGCGCGGTTGCGTCGAACCCGTCCGCCGCCGAGACGCGAAACATCCCCTGGCCCACGTCCTGCTTCGGGCGGCCTTCGCCGTCGAAATACACGATGGGTTCGAAACGGCTTTCGTCGAGGCGTATCGAAACGCCGCCCTGGACCAATTGAAGATGCGGGAACGGAGCCGGCGCGCGGTCGGGTTGCGGCAGCGCGGCGCGCGCGCCGCGGATCGCGACGAAAATCGCCGCGTCGTCGAGCGACCGCCCCACCGCGTAGCGGCCGTAACCGCGCCGCCCGAGCAAGTGGACGCCGATCCCCGCGGGATCGATCGACGCGGTCCACAGTTCGACCTCCGCCGCGTCGGCGTCTTCCGCGCCGGCCTCGTGCGCGCCGCCGCCGCCCAGGGCGCGCGCAATCTCGCCGCGCGACAGCGTCCGCCGCGCGATGGAGCCGTCGGCCTCGAGCGCCGGCCACGTCATCTCCTTGAAGCGCTCGAGGTCCAGCCGCGGGCGATTCGACGGGCCGGCGAGATCGATCCCCCGCGCTTGCGCCACAAGCCGCGCCGAACGCAGGAGCGCGTCGGCGAACAACATCGACGAGGTCGTCACCCGCGATACCCCGTCGATGCGCCGGTCCGCGGCCGAGCGCGTCCCCTGGCGGAACGCGCCGTCGAACGTCACCGCCACGCCGCGGCGCACGTCGTGGCCGGCGAACTGTTCGAGATACCGGTGGAAATCGTTGTCGTCGCGCCCGAGCGACGTAATCGGCTCGACATGCCACACGAGCCGGACGCCCGTGAGCCGCCCCTGCAAATCGATGCCGGCGAGGATATGGAACGGCTTGCGCGAATACCCCACCGCCTCGGCGACGTCCCACGTATCGAAGGCGTATCCCGTTGTTTCGCCGCCGCGGTAAAGCGGCATGGCGGGCGGGGCGCCCTCCGGCGGCCCGAAGCTGTCGGCTTCCGGGTGTATCGCGGGCAGGCGGTAGTCGGTCAGGTAGCGCTCGACCCACGTTCCGCCCGGCCCCGGCCGCGGCTGCTTGCGCGCCTCGGCGCCGGCGGCCGCGAACGCGACGGCCAGTATCGCCAGCGCCGCCGCCGCGCGCCGCCGGGGGCGCGAACGCGCGTTCGAATGTCGCATGGCCGGCTCCCCTCGCCGTCCCCCCGCGCCCGGAGCGCCTTCGGCTCCGGCCGCAGTATAATACAAGGGCCGCCGGCGCGGATCGCCCGCGCCGCGGGCGCGAACTGCCCGGGACCGCGGGAGTCCCCGCCCGCACGTTTGCGCACGGCGCGATGTCGGCGGGGAAGCGCGCGCGGATCGATGACGAACGGTCTCGCCCGGTAGTAGAATGCCGCGCGTTCCGGCAACCGGAGGGATTGGACATGACCGACAGCGCGCCGCTCGACCCGGCGTTTCCGAAAGGGCGCTTTCATGTTTCGCGGCCCGAAGAGGCGGCGTGGGAGCGCGGCCTGCGCGGGCATTTCGCCTACCGCGACCTGGGCGTCGCCGCCGCCACGCGCGGCAAGGTGCTTGCGCAGGTCATCAAGGCGGCCGAACCGTGCGGCGAGCCGGGCGACACGCACTGCCACGCGCTCGACTTCCACATGGTGTACATGCTCAAGGGCTGGGCGCGCATGAGGTTCGAAGGCGTGGGCGAAGTGCGCCTCGAGGCCGGCGCCTGCTGGTACCAGGAGCCGGGTATCGTCCACAGCGTGGTCGAATACTCCGACGATTTCGAAGTGCTGGAAATCACCGTGCCGGCGGATTTCGAAACCGCCTCGCTCGACGAATAGCGGCGCGCGCCATGGCGGGCGTGCAACGCGCGATTCGCGAAATCGCGGGCGCGCGGTTCGGTTGGGCGACGGTCGATAACCCGGCGCGGCTCAACGCGCTCGACAGCGCGCTGTGCCGCGGCCTGCGCGACGCCGTGGCGGCGCTCGGAGCCGACCCGGATATTCGCGCCGTCGTGGTCGCGGGCGCCGGCGACCGCGCGTTTATCGGCGGCGCCGATATCCGTGAGATGGCGGACCTCGACCCGGCGACGGCGACGGCGTTCATCTCGCTCCTGCGCGGCGCATGCGCGGCGATCCGGGCGGCGCCGGTTCCGGTCGTCGCGCGCATCTCCGGCCATTGCCTCGGCGGCGGCCTCGAAATCGCCGCGGCGTGCGATTTCCGCATCGCCGACGAAAGCGCGGCGTTCGGAATGCCCGAAACCCGCCTCGGCGTCCCTTCGGTCATCGACGCCGCCCTGCTGCCCGACCTGATCGGCTGGGGCCGCGCGCGCATGATGGTCTATACCGGCGAGACCGTGGGCGCGCGCGAGGCGCTGGAATGGGGGCTGGTCGAACGCCTCGCCCCGCGCGGCGCGCTCGACGCCGCGCTCGAGCGCGCACTGACCGGTATCGCCGCCTGCGAACCCGGCGCAATCCGCGCGCAAAAGGCGCTGATCCGCGAATGGGAGCGCCTCCCCCGCGACCGCGCGGCGGAAGCGGGAATCGCCGTGTTCGCCGAAGCGTTCGCCGGCCCCGAACCGCGCCGGCGCATGCGCGCCTTCCTCGACCGCGCGCGGCGGGAAAAACCTGCGCCCAACGCTTGACGCGCGGTCCTTGCACGCATATCGTATGCTGGCGAAAGCAGGGAACGCGCAACGCCGCCCCGGGGCGGCGCCGGATTCGGAGAGAACGCCATGAAAGCGAAAACTACGTCGAAGCTCCGGGCTGCTGGCCCGGCGCGGGCGCCGGATACGATGGGGATGGGACCCGGAAACGGTTTCGAACTCCGGGAGAGCCTGAGCGGCTTCCCGCCGCGCCCGATGCGGATCGATTCCGCCCGGCTCGCGCCGCTGCGCGGGAAGATCCGCCGCGACCGCGGCCCGTTCGACCTTCGCGCGTTTCGCCGGCAACGCCATGAACCCGCGCTTCGGGATTGATACATCGGTCTTGGTCCGCCTGCTCACCGGAGATCCCGAGGAAGAGTTCGAGCGTTGCGCGCGCCGGCTGCGGACCATGGTCGAGGTCGAGCGCGCGGAAATCTTCGCCTCGAACCAGTTTATCGGCGAGGCGTACGTTGCCGTCCAACATCATTACGGCGTATCGCGCGCCGACGCGCGGGCGGGGTTGGCCGACATCCTGCGCAGCGGCTTGGCGGCGCCCTTGAACGGCTCCGCGGCCCTGGCCGCCATCGATGCCGCGGGCGGCCCCGGCCTGCTCGATCGTCTCATTGCCGACGACTATGCGCGCGCCGGCCTGGAAACCCTCACGCTCGACCGCAAGATGGCAGCGCTGCCCGGCGCCAGCCGGCTCTGACGCCGCCCCGCCGGCGCCCGATGCCTCGGGTGCGCCGCCCCCGCGCGCGGCGGCCCGGCCACAACGAACCCTGCGCCGGGCGATACCGCCGGATTTCGGTACAATTACTTGCGCATCGGGATCGGTGCGCGCGCCGCCAAGAGCGCGCATTGTCGGTTTATTACAATATGCTGCACAGGTTGCAAAATCGTATGGCGCCGCCCCCGGCGCGCACCGCGGAAAAAAGGAGGCCGAACGGAAATAATCGCTTGACTTTCATTTCGGGCCGCCGTATGCATGACAACGCAGCGCGGCCGCGAGCGGGGAAGGTTTCAATTGCACCATTTCGCCGGGCGTCCGTCGCGGGCGGCGCCCCCTCCGGCGCCGGTCATTGACGAGGAGAACGAGCGATGAGCAAGACCGCACTATTCGAGGCTCCGACGCCCATCGAAGTACGGGAAGCGTGCTGGAAGATGGAGGCGCTGGCCGAACGTTACCGGACCGATGCGTCCCTGCGGCGCCGGATCGACGAGGGAGACACGGCCGAGGCGCTTGCCGAGATCGACATCGAGGCCCCCCCGCACGCCGAAGTCCGCTTCGTCGCCGACACCGACGAGGTTACGCACTTCACCTTGCCCCCGGATCCGAACGTGGACCTGGCCGACGAGGCGCTTCACGAGGCGGGGGGAAGCAACAGCGCCGGCTCGGCCGCCACCGTCTTTACCGTCGGCACCACGCCGTCCACCGCCAGCTCGGCCAGCTCCGTGTCGAGCGCCAGCAGCGCCGGATGAGCGCGGCGCGGCGAACGCAGGGGAGAACAACGCAATGAACGAAATCGTCTGGAGCCCCGAGGCCGCGCAATACCGCGACGGCGTGGACCGGCTCGCCGAACTGGCGTTTCGTTACCGCGACGACGAGGGTCTGCGGCGGCGGATCGAAGCCGGCGACACCGACGACGTGGTCTCGGAGCTGGGCCTGGAGCTGGCGCCGAACGCCGCGGCGCGCTTCGTCGTCAATACCGACGACGTCGTGCATTTCGTCATGCCGCCCGACCCGAACGCCCCGCTCGACGAAGCCGAACTGGGACCGGTGACCGCCGGGTCGGGAACCAACACCGCCAGCTCGGCCGGCTCGCTCGGCACCCTGAGCTGCTTCCCGTCGTGCCTCGGCAGCACGAGTTCGGTGGGGACGGCAGGCACGGCCTGCGGCAACTGACCGCGACCCGCGCAACCCGCGGCGAAAAGGAGACGCAACCATGAACGCAGCCGACGACGACGGCGAAATCCGCATCGACGCCGAGCGCATCGAGGCGGTCGTCGTGCGCTACCGCGACGACGCCGGGTTCAGGGAGCAGCTCGCCGCCGGCGACACGGCGGGCGCGCTCGACGAACTCGGACTCGATATTCCCGCCGATATCGAAGCGCGGGTCGTCGCCAACACCGACGAGGTGTTCCACTTCGTCCTTCCCGGCGACCCGAACCGCCCGCTTACCGACGAATCGCTGGCCATCGTCGCCGGCGGCGCGGGCACCGCCGGATCGGCGGGCAGCGTCAGCAGCGCCGGCACCGCCAGCACCGGGATCAGCTGCTTCGGCACGATCAGCAGCGTCGGCTCGGCCGGCACCGCCGGCTCGGCAAGCTGAAACAAGGGAGCGAAAACCATGCTCGAACGCGACTACACCGACCTCGATGCCCTCGACTTCGTGTACGACCCCCGGTTTCGGGCCGAGCTCGAGGTCGATCCCCACGCGGCGCTCGCCGACAGGGGGATGACGATGCCCGAAAACACGGAACTGAGGGTGCATGTCAACACGAGCGACACGACTCACGTCGTGTTCCCGGGCGACCCGAACGCCACCATATCCGACGAGGGACTCCAGACGGTGGCCGGCGGCAGCACCGTGGGCTCGGCGGCCACGACAACCACCGCCTCGACCGCCAGCTCCGGCCTGAGCTGCCTGGGCAGCGCCAGCAGCGCCAGCACCGCCAGCACCGTCGGCTCCGCCCAAATCGACTGACAGGCCGCGCCCGCGCTCCCGGACAAACCCCGCGCCGAAGGCGCGAACTTCCCGGGACCGCGGGCGCCTCGCCCGCGCGTCGGCGGCAAGCGCAACGCCGCAAAACGCCGCAAAGAGAGGCGCAAGCCCGCGGCCCCCGGCCGCACGTCGCAAAAAAATTCCGAAATCGACGAAAAATTGCACAGGTTCGCGACCGCATTTGGCGTACCCATATGCATGACTTGCCGCGTCCCGAACGCGAACGACGGAGATACCCATGCTGCCCCCATACGAACGACGAATGATTGTCACGTGTCTGAGCAATATCGCCGAGCGCGTCCGGCGCGTCGGGCCCGAGGCTGCGGCGCTCGCGGAGTTCGTCATGGAGCACCGCGACGCGCTGCGCCTCGATGTCCGCATCGAAACCGACGATAGCGAAGGGCCGTTCCGGCGGCGGCGAACATGGTCGCTCGGCGAGAGCGAGCGCATTCCCGAACCGGATTGGGAACGGCTGCGCGCGTCGCTGAAATCCGCGAAGCGGGCGCTCGCCAACGCGCAGCCCGACCTGCTCGCGCGGCGCCTCCGCCGCCTCGCCGGCGAAATGGACCTGAACGACACCGACGTTACGATCCTCGACCTCCTGGTGCGTTACCAGGCGTCGCCGGCGGTCGAATCGATGGTGGACGAAGTCGGCGCGCGTTTCGGACGCCGGGTCGGCTCGTATGTAAACGTTCGGCATACCCCGCTGCCGCAGCTCCTGGGCCTCGCGCGCGGCGAGGTGCTGCGCCGCCTCGCCGACGACGCGCCGCTGGCGCGATCGGGGATCGTCTCCATCGACGACGACGGCGACCTCAACGTGGTGAGCCGCCTGCGCCGGCTGGCCTCGGCGCCCGCGCGCGCCGATACCGACATGCGCGGCCTGCTGCTCGACGCCGCGCCGCCGACCGAACTGGAATGGAGCGACTTCGACCACGTCGCCGAGGAACGCGATCATCTGCGGGCGCTCGCGAAAGGCGCGCTCCGGAGCGGCGCCAAGGGCGTTAACGTTCTTCTGTACGGCCCGCCGGGCACGGGGAAGACCGAGTTCTCGCGCGTGCTCGCCGCGCGCATCGGCGCGCCGCTCTACGCGGTGGGCGAAGCCGATTCCGACGGCGGCGAACCCACCGGCCGCGAACGGCTCATGGAACTGCGATTCGCGCAGCGTCTCACCGGCGCCGGCGCGCGCCCGCTGCTCCTGTTCGACGAAATGGACGATCTGCTCGGCGACGGCGGCATCGAACGGGCGCTGTTCCGCAGGTTCGGCTGGCGCCGCGCCGAACGCTCGAATGTCTTCCTCCACCGCCTGATCGAGGGCGCCCCCACGCCGACGCTCTGGACGCTCAACGACCCGAGCGTGTGTTCGCAAGCCGTCTTGCGCCGCATGACCTTTGCGCTCGAACTGCGCGTGCCGCCGCCGCGCGTGCGCGCCCGCATCTGGGCGCGCCAGCTCGAACGCCGCGGCATCGAGGCCGGCCCCGCGGAAGCGCGCGCCCTCGCCGAGGAGTTCGACACCGCCGCGGGCGTCGCCGAGGGCGTCATCGCCGCGGCGGGCGCGAGCGGCGGCGGCATCGAGGAAGTGCGCCGCGGCGTGCGCAGCCTGCGCCGCGCCATGCGCGGAAACGCCCCGCCGCCGAAGCCGCCGGCGGCGTTCGACCCCGCCCTGCTCGCCGCCGATACCGACGCCGAGGCGCTCGCCGGCCGCTTGGCGGAAACCGGCGCGCGCGCGTTCTCCGTATGCCTGCAAGGGCCGCCGGGCGCGGGCAAATCCGCGTATGTGCGCTACCTGGCCGACCGGCTCGGCATGGAAGTGCTGCACAAGCGCGCCTCCGACCTGCTCGACAAGTTCGTCGGCGAGACCGAGAAGGCCATCGCCGCCGCCTTCGCCGAGGCCCGCGCCGCGGAAGCATTCCTGTTGTTCGACGAAGCCGATTCGCTGTTGGCCGACCGCCGCTTCGCGCACTACAACTGGGAGGTGAGCCAAACCAACGAAATGCTCACCTGGATGGAGCAGCACCCGCTGCCCTTCGCCTGCGCGACCAATTTCGGCGAGCGGCTCGACCCGGCGACGCTGCGCCGCTTCACCTTCAAGATCGCGCTCGATTTCCTCCCGCCCGTCAAGGCCGAGGCCGCGTTCCGCGCCTTCTTCGCCCTCGACCCGCCCCCGTGGCTCGCCGAACTCGCAACCCTTACCCCCGGCGATTTCGCCGTCGTCCGCCGCAAGGCCGCCCTGTTGGGCCAGTCCGGCGACCCCGCCGCCCTCGCCGCCATGCTCCGCGCCGAATGCAACGCCAAGCCCGACCGCGCACGACGCATCGGCTTCGGACGGTAGCCACGCCGCACCGAACGCGCTGACTTCCCGGGACCGCGGGCATCCTGCCCGCACGTCGGCGCCCCGCACGACGCCGCACGGGGAGGCGCGGATCGGAGCCGCCGACCGCGCTCCCCTTGCGCGCCGCCGCCCCTTCCGCGACAAGGCGCCCATGACCGGAACGAACGCGCAATCCATCGCTGCTGCCGAGCGCTATTTCGCCGAGCTCCGGCAGGCGCGCGCCTCGGGCGCCGCTATCGGCGAGCGTTCCCTCTACGGCCCGCTCGAACGCCTGCTCAACGCCGCCGGCGCGGCGCTCGGCGAGTATCTTGCGCGCGCGCTGTCGCACCACGCGGCGCTTGCGGAGCCGAAGAACCTCGCCCGGCTGCTCGCTTCCTACGCCCGCGACGGGCTCGCGCGCGTCGAGGCCGCCGAAGACGCGCCGGCTCTCGACGCCGTCCGCGAAGCGCTGGAGGAGGCGCTGGGCGCGCGGTTCGAGGGCGCAACGGGGGCGCGTTTTTTCCGCTCGACGCTTGTGCAGACGCTGTTCTACGGCGTGTTTTCCGCGTGGGTGCTGTAGGCGCGGCAGACACCGCCCCCCGCGGGCGTATTCGACTGGCGCACCGCCGTGTGGCATTTGCGCGCCCCGGTCCTCGCGGCCCTGTTTGTGCGGCTTTCGCAGCCGGGCCGTTTGCGTCCGCTCGACTTGGTGGAGGTATTGGACTGGACGGCGGCGGCGCTTGACCGTGTGGATCGGGCGCCGTTTTTCGCGCGCTTTTCCGAGGGCGAAGCGGTTCCGTATGGCTCAATTAGCGAATCGTATGTACGCGGTGTTCATTGCGGCGGTCAGGCACGCCCTTGGCGACGCGTGTGCGGCGAGTCCGACGAGGTGGAACCGCCGCAGATAGCTGTCGAGATACTTTGTCGCAATGCCGCGAAAGCCGCGCAGGAAGTCCTTCAGCCGGCTGTGACGGTTGTTGACGGTCTGAATATGGAAGGCGTCGCGCACCCGCTCGCCGGCGCTCATGTCGAGCGCCTCATGCCGCACGCCGAGCGCTGCGTCGCGCGTTCGGCGGCGGGTTCGGGTTGCGGGGGCGGGCTTGCGGCGCGGGCGATCTCCTCGTTCTCCAGCACCGGTTGCAACTGCGCCAAGGTTTCCGAGCGCGCCCCGAAGCGATGCCGGCGCATCCCCGCCAACTCATGACGCATCCTCTCAATCAGGATATCGCGCGCCTTCAACGCCTCAGCGCGGGCCTGCAACTCGGCTGCCAAAGACGCCGCCATGTCCTTCAGGCGCGCGGGATCGCCGGGGAAAGGCGCGGCGTGGTCAAGCATGAACGAACAATGCCGCACGCAGCCCTATAAGGCAAGCGTAAAAGAGGAAATATAGAAAAAACTCCGCCCGATACCCACCCAATGCTATACCGCGACCGCAAACCGCCGCGTTCGAACCGGCCACCGCCAACCGACGCCCTCATGCAGAACCGACAACCGTGCGGGCATCGAAACAATATCCCCATACGAAGCCGAAGGCCAAACAAAACGAACCCCGAAATACCGAAACCCATAAACATACCCAACAATGACCAAGCGATATAACCGAACGCTTACAAAATTTGCATGGGCCGACCGTGCCAGTGCGTCACGGCGCTTGCGGGAAATACGCCTCTGTCCGTCACCTTGGCGACGCCACTCAGGAGCTGACGAAGCGCGAACACGACGTCGAGCACTGTCGTTTTGCCCGCGCCGTTGACGCCAAGAAGCAGCGTCAATTCATCGAACCGAAAGTCGAAATCGACGAGGCTCTTGTAGTTGTCCACATAGAGTCGCTTGAACATTGCCGTCCTCCGCCTTTTTCCGCCACCCTCGCGGGCGGTCTCACCGGCGTTCGGTCATGAGCGCGTTATACACCGCCAGCGTGTTTTCGCACATGGCGCGGACGGTGAAATGGGCGGCCATGCGGCGGCGGGCGGCGGCGCCGAGTTCGGCGCGGAGGGCGGGGAAGTCGAGGGCGCGGGCGAGGGCGGCGGCCAGCGCGTCCGCGTCGCCGGGGGGGAACAGCCAGCCGGTTTCGCCGTCGCGCACCGTGTCGCGCGCGCCGCCGTGGCCGGGCGCGATAACGGGGCGGGCCATCGCCTGCGCCTCGACCACGACCTTGCCGGACGCTTCCGGCTCGACGGAGGCGGAGACGACGATGTCGGCGGCGGCGTAGGCGGCGGGCATGTCGGCGCACGGCCCGACGAGCCGGACGCGGCCGCCCAGCCCACGGCGCGCGATGAGCGCCTCCAGTTCGGCGCGGTAGCGCTTGCGGCCCTGGTCGTCGCCGATGAGCGCGCACGCGAAATCGCGGCCGCCGAGCCGCGCGAGGGCGTCGATGAGAACCGCCTGGCCTTTCCATCTCGTAAGCCGCCCCGGCAAGGCAATCAGCGGTTCGCGGCCCGCGAGCCCCCATGATTCGCGCAGCGCCGCCGCGCGCTTGGGCGCTACCCGCGCGGGGTCGAAGCGCTCCGTATCGACGCCGATGGGAACGAGGCGGATGCGCTCTTCGGGCGGGCCGTAAACCGCGCGTATGTAGTCGCGTATATGTTCCGACACCGCGATAATGCGGTCGCCGCGCGCCATGACCGCGTTGTAGGCGCGCTTCGGCCGCCAGCGGTGGCCGTAGGTTCCATAGAAGGTCGTGACGAAGGCGCAGCCGCGCCGCCGGGCGGCGGCTTCGGCGCTCCACGCCGGCGCCCGCGACACCGCATGTACGATGTCCACCTTTTCGGCGGCGGCGAGTGCGGCCAGGGCGCGCGCGTTGCGCCACATGCGCGCCGGGTTCTTGCTGTGCAGCGGCAGCCGGAAATGGCGCGCGCCGGCGGCCTCGATCCCGGCGACGCGCGGCCCGCCCGCCGACGCCGTCAGCGCCGTCGCCCCCGACGCGGCGAGCGCGGCGGCGATTTCGACCGCCTCTTCCGCCACGCCGCCGGCGCCGAGATGCGGCAGCGCTTGCAGCACGACGGGCCGCCCGTTCGCGGGCGTTGATTTGTCGGCGCCGGTCGCCATATAACGGTGGCCGCCTCTTCAATCCGTTCCGAACCGGGAGTAACCGACGATGGCATTCCAACGCAAGCCCTTCATGGCCGGGTACGACGCCGCGATGGCGCGGCCCCGCGCGGGCGCCGACATCGACGAGGGCCTGCGCGCCTTCATGTTGAAGGTGTACAACTACATGTGCTTGGGTCTCGGCGTGACCGGCGCGGTGGCGCTGTTCACCGCGAGCTCCGAGACCATGATGATGGCGATCTTCGGCACGCCGCTTCGGTGGCTGGTCATGCTGTCGCCGCTGGCGTTCATCCTGGTCATGGGCTTCGGCATAAACCGGCTGTCGGCCGGCGCGTGCCAGGCGCTGTTCTGGGCGTTCGCCGGCGTCATGGGCCTGTCGATGGCGTCGATCTTCGTCGCCTTCACGGGCACGAGCATCGCGCGGGTGTTCTTCATTACCGCCGCCGCGTTCGCCGGCCTGAGCCTCTACGGCTACACGACGAAGAAGGATCTGACGGGCTTCCGCTCGTTCCTCGTCATGGGCCTGATCGGCCTGCTGGTCGCGATGGTCGTCAACATCTTCCTGGAGTCGTCGGCGCTGCACTTCGCGATCTCGGTGATCGGCGTGCTGGTCTTCGCCGGCCTGACCGCCTACGACACGCAGCGGATCAAGCTGAGCTATTACGCCGCCGACGGCGTCGCCGTGGCCGAGAAAAAGGCGATCTACGGCGCGCTCAGCCTGTATCTCGACTTCGTGAACATGTTCTACATGCTGCTCATGCTGTTCGGCAACCGCGAGTAGCGGCGGCGCGGCGCGCCCGGCGCTTGCCGCCGGCGCGCGCCGCCGCGGCCCCCCGGAGGAGTCATGGCCGGCCGCTACAAGGAGGAGTACGCCCGGGCGCTGGCCGATCCGCGCGGTTTCTGGGCCGAACAGGCCGGGCGCGTCGAGTGGACGCGCCGCTGGGACCGCGTCCTCGACGACGCCAACCCGCCGTTCTACCGCTGGTTCGCTGGCGGGGCGCTCAACGTCTGCCATAACGCCCTCGACCGCCATGTAGAGGCCGGCCGCGGCGACCGCACGGCGCTGATCCACGACAGCCCGGTCACGGGGACCGTCGGCGCATACAGCTACCGCGAGTTGCGCGACGCGGTCGCGCTGTTCGCGGGCGCGCTCGCGGGCCTGGGCGTCGGCAAGGGCGACCGCGTGCTGATCTACATGCCGATGATCCCGCAGACGGTTATCGCCATGCTCGCCTGCGCGCGGCTCGGCGCTGTCCATTCGGTGGTGTTCGGCGGGTTCGCGGCGCGCGAGCTCGCGGCGCGCATCGACGACGCGCGGCCGCGCGCGGTCGTCGCCGGCAGCTGCGGCGTCGAGCCCGGGCGCGTCGTGGAATACAAGCCGCTGCTCGACCAAGCCATCGCCATGGCGTCGCACAAGCCCGAGCGCTGCGTCATATGGCAGCGCCCGCAATGCCCCGCCGCGCTGCTTCCCGGCCGCGACCTGACATGGGAAGACGCCGAAGCAGGCGCCGCGCCGCATCCCTGCGTCCCCGTCGCGGCGACCGATCCGCTTTACATACTCTACACGTCCGGCACCACCGGCGCGCCGAAGGGCGTGGTGCGCGACTGCGGCGGCTACGCGGTGGCGCTGTCCTACTCGATGCGCGCCATTTACGACGCCGGGCCCGGCGACGTGTTTTGGGCGGCGAGCGACGTGGGCTGGGTCGTCGGCCATTCCTACATCGTCTATGCGCCGCTGTTGCACGGCTGCGCCACGGTGCTCTACGAGGGCAAGCCCGTCGGCACGCCCGACGCGGGCGCGTTCTGGCGCGTCATCGAGCAGCATCGCGTGAAGACGCTGTTCACGGCGCCGACGGCGTTCCGGGCGATTCGCCGCGAGGACCCCGCCGCCGCGCTGCTGGCCGGCCGCGATCTCGGCACCTTCCGGTCGCTGTTTCTCGCCGGCGAGCGGCTCGACCCCGACACGTTCGCATGGGCGCGGAAGCATCTGAAGGTCCCGACGATCGACCACTGGTGGCAGACCGAGACCGGCTGGCCGATCTGTTCGGCTTGCATGGGGCTCGAACCCATGCCGGTGAAGCCCGGCTCCGCCACCGTTCCGGTTCCCGGCTTTCGCCTGCGCGCGCTCGACGAATCGGGCCGCGAGACGCCGCGTGGGGAGATCGGCGCGCTCGCGCTCGAACTGCCGCTGCCGCCGGGTTGCCTGCCGACATTGTGGAACAACGACGAGGGGTTCGTCGCATCCTGCTTGTCCGCATTCCCCGGATATTACGAATCGGGCGACGCCGGCTATATCGACGCCGATGGCTACGTCTTCGTCATGTCGCGCACCGATGACATCATCAACGTGGCCGGCCACCGGCTTTCCACCGGCGCGATGGAAGAGGCGCTGGCGCGCCACCCCGACGTCGCCGAATGCGCGGTTATCGGCGCGGCGGACCCGCTCAAGGGCGAGGTTCCGCTCGGCATGGTGGTGCTGCAGGCCGGCGCCGAACGCCCGCGGGCCGACATCGCCGCCGAGGCGGTGCGCCTGGTGCGCGAGGACATCGGCCCCGTCGCCGCGTTCAAGACCGCGCTCGTCGTCGAGCGCCTGCCGAAAACCCGCTCGGGCAAGATCCTGCGCGGCACAATGAAAAAGATCGCCGACGGCTCAGAGTGGGCCATGCCGGCCACCGTGGACGATCCCGCGATTTTCGACGAAATCGCCCGCGCGCTCAAGGGCGCGGGCTATCCGCGCCGCTGACCGATGCCCGCCGGCGCCGCGACCGGACCGGAAAACCTCCGCGTCTATGGCGTGCTGATGCGCGCCGGCCGCGCGCTGATGGCCGCCGAGCGCGTCGAGTTCCCCGGCGGCTTCCGCGATGTGCTCAAGTTCCCCGGCGGCGCGGTCGAGACCGGGGAATCCCCCGAGGCGGCGCTGGTCCGGGAGTTCGATGAGGAAACGCGCCTCGACATATCGGTCTCCGCTCTGCTGCACGCCCCGGGGACGCTGTTCAGCCCGTGGATACTGCGGCCCTATACGCCGCTGTTCTATGCCGTGTCGGCGCGCGGCGCGCCGCGCGTCCCCGCTGGCGAGGAGCGCGGCCTGTCTTTCATGACGCCGGAAGACGCGGCCGCAAGCGGCAAAATGGCCGGGCCGGACGAGATCGCGCTGGCCCGCGCGGCGGCGCTGGGAGGAACGTCATGACACTCGATGTCGCAATCCGCGGCGCCGCCGTGGTCGACGGGTCCGGCGCTCCGCGCTACCGCGCCGATGTGGGCGTGCGCGGCGGCCGCATCGCCGAAATCGGACGCATCCGCGAACCCGCGGCGCGCACGATCGACGCCGACGGCCCGATCCTCGCGCCGGGCTTCATCGACGGCGCCACGGGCGCCGGGGCGCGTCGAGCATCAGGGGCTATCCAACCCCCAAGGCGCCAAGCGGGCTGGACGGCGCACGCGGGACCATGCAGACTCGTCTGTGTACCGACCGGGGGCAACACGGCAAATACGTATCGTTATGCCATGTTGTTTGGAGCAGGAGCGCCTTGATGTATCCAAGCCGCAGAGTTTTCATGCTATTTGGCGATGCCGACGGAGCACCGCCAATAGGGACGGGGTTCAACATAGATAGACGAGGGTTGGTACTGACAGCGGCGCACGTGGTGAAGGGGCTTGAGCATGTGTGGATTTTGAACACATCACTCCGCGCCGAGGACCGTCGGCTATTATTCCCGTGTTCTAATATTATCCGCCACCCTAGTGCGGATGTCGCGGCTTTGGTCATGCCTGAGGATCATTGGGCAGACGCAGAGCATTTTTCTACCAGAAATCCTGATACAGGGTATCGGGATTTCCCCCTTGGCACCGATGTGGCGTCATACGGATACCCGATGATCGGGGGCGAGAAGCCTGTCCCTCCACGGTTGATGAAAGGGCATATCCAAAGAGCTTTCGTCCATCGGGAAGAAGGGTACAGGTACGCCGCTCTCGAGCTGGGATTCCCCGCGTTCGCGGGGCAGAGCGGCTCGCCAGTGTTCCTCGATGATGTACTATACTTGGAAGGACGTACAAATGCTATCGGGATTGTTACCCGTTGGGTGACGTACGAAACAGAGGAAGGCGGCGAAAAATCTTCGGTACGGTGGGCAGTTGGGGCGTCCCTGACCCCGCTACAAGAGTGGCTGCGAAGATTGTAATGGGGAGGCACGCGCGTGAACGATACGGGGGCCTTTCGCGGCAGCCTGTTCGCCGGGGATTTCCTGCGCGAAACGATCATGACTTCGGCGGAATGGCGCGCGTTCGACGATGGCGCCCTGGAGGCGTTTGCGCGCGATGTCGAGGCGTTGTTCGCGCGGTTCGCGGACGCGGCGGAGCCCAACGAGGCGCAGACCGGGGACGACCTTATCTGGCCGGTGCTTGAGCGCCTGGGCTGGACCGCCGGTCTGCGCCAGCAGAACCTTTCGCCGCGCGGGCGCGGAGACGTGCCCGACGGGCTGTTGTTCGCCGACGGTGCGGCGAAGCGCCGCGCCAACCGGTTCGCCGAAACGTGGCGGCGTTACGAACACGGCCTCGCCATCGTCGAGGCGAAGCGCTGGCGCCTGCCGCTCGACCGGCGCACCGAAGCGAACGGGCCGGAAGCGCCGGCCTCGACGCAAATGCTCCGCTATCTCCGCCGCGTCGATGACGTAACGAGCGGCAAGCTGCGCTGGGGCATCCTTACCGACGGCGCGGTCTGGCGCCTCTACTATCAGGGCGCGCGCTCGGTGTCGGAAGAGTTCTTCGAGCTCGATCTCGCCGCGCTCGCCGGCCCCGGAGGCTTCGCCGACGAAGAGCGCCGTCATTGGCTCAAGGTCTTCGCGCTTATCTTCGGGCGCGAGGCGTTTCTGCCCGGCGCGGCGGATGCGCGCACTTTCCACCGGCGCGCCATCGACGAGGGGCGGTTCTACCAAGAGCGGGTCGCCGCCGATATCTCGCGGCTGATTTTCGAGCGGGTGTTTCCGTCTCTCGCCCGGGCCATCGCCGCCGCCGCGCCCGCCGCGCCGCTGCCTGAAGTGCGCGAGGCGGCGCTGATCGCGCTCTACCGCCTCCTGTTCCTCTTCTACGCCGAGGATCGCGGTCTTCTCCCGGTGCGGGACCCGCGCTACGAGGCCTACGCCTTGCGCGAAAATCTGCGCGAACATGTCGGGGAACGCATGGACAAGCGCGTCGTCTTTTCCGCGACGCCCACGCGTTACTGGCAAATCGTGGACGATCTCTGCCGCATTATCGATCGCGGCGATCCCGCACTGGGTCTGCCGCCATACAATGGAGGACTGTTCGACCGCGAGCGAGCGCCCCTGCTCGCGCAAATCCGCATCCCCGACGCAACGATGGCCGAGATCGTCGATGCGCTGTCGTTCGAGCGCGGGTCGAAACTCGCCCGCCGTTACCCCCGCCGTTATGTCAATTACCGCGACCTCGGCGTCCAGCAGCTCGGCTCGATCTACGAGCGCCTGCTCGAACGCGAGGTCGCGCGCGAAAACGGAGCCGTAGTCGTCCGCCCCAACCGGTTCGCGCGCAAGGATTCGGGCAGTTTCTACACGCCGGACGACCTCGTCGGCCTCATCGTGTCGGAAACTCTCGATCCCCTCGTGCGCCGCCGCATCGACGCTTTCGAGAACAAGGCCGCCGAGCTCCGGGCCTCGGGCGCGCCGCGCGAACGCCGCCTCGCCGAATTGCGCCCGCTCGACCCCGCCGAACGGCTCGTCGAGCTGCGGGTTTGCGACCCGGCGATGGGCTCCGGCCACTTTCTCGTCGCCGCGACCGACTATCTTACCGATCGCATCGTCGCCTGCATGGCGGAAGCGGAAGGCGCCGCCGAGGGTTACGTCTCCCCGCTCATGGAGCGCGTGGAGGCGGTCCGCGAAACGATACTGCGCAACGCCGAGGCCGGCGGTTGGGCTATCGACGCGGAACGCCTCGACGACCGCCACATCGTGCGGCGCATGGCGCTCAAGCGCTGCGTCTTCGGCGTGGACAAGAACCCCATGGCTGTCGAGCTCGCCAAGGTCACACTCTGGCTGCACACCTTCACCGCGGGCGCGCCGTTGAGCTTCCTCGATCACCACTTGCGCTGCGGCGACAGCCTGTTCGGCTCGTGGGTGCGCGGCGGCCTCGACCGCGCGGAAACGCACGGCAATGCATTGTTTCCTGTGGACTCGCTCCGCCGCGCCCGCGGCGCCGTCCGCGGAATGGCGGTTGTCGAGAGCCTGACCGACGCCGAAATCGCCGAAGCCGACCGCTCGGCGGAAGCGTTCGCAGACGTCCGCGCCCGCACCGCGCCCCTCGACGCCTTCCTTTCGCTGGTCCACGCGCTCGACTGGCTGAATATCTCCACGAAGGCAGATCGATGCGCGCTTCATCTGTTTTTTGCCGGGCGTCTCGGCGACCCCGTCGCCATCGCGCGCGGCGAAGCCGAACCGGCGCTCGATTCGCGCGAAGCGGAGCCGTTTGCCGGGATACTCGAGCGCGCCCGCCGCACGGTCACTCGGGAACGCTTTTTCAATTGGCAGATCGCCTTTCCCGGCGTGTGGACCGACTGGGAGAGCGCCGACCGCACAGGCGGCTTCGACGCCGTTATCGGCAACCCCCCGTGGGACAGAATGAGAATCGAGGCGGTGGAGTGGTTCGCGGCCCGGCGACCCGATATCGCCAAGGCTCCCCGCGCGGCCGACCGCAAACGCATGGTTGCCGCATTGCGCGAACGCGGCGACCCGCTTGCCGCGGAATACGACGCGGCCACCGACCGCGCCGAAGCCGCCGGCCGGGTTGCGCGCGCGTCGGGAGAATATCCGCTGCTCGCATCCGGAGAACTGAACCTGTACGCCCTCTTCGTAGAGCGCGCGATGGCCCTGGCGAATCCCGGCGGAACGGCAGGGTTGCTCACTCCGTCGGGGATCGCTTCCGACAAGTCGGCGGCGCGGTTCTTCAGAAGCGTGGCGACCGAAGGACGCCTCAAGGCGCTATACGATTTCGAGAACAAGAAACGCATGTTTCCCGACGTACACCCGCGATTTAAATTCTGTGTCTTCGTGGCCGGTCGGCAGGCGCTCGGAACGCCGGCGGATTGCGCTTTCTTTCTTCACGAGACGACCGATCTCCGCGACCCCGCGCGCCGTTTTACGCTAACGGCGGATAATTTCGCTCGCGTCAATCCCAACACCGGCACGGCGCCGATTTTCCGTTTCCGACGGGACGCGGAGCTGACCTCCGCGGTTTACCGCCGCATGCCGGTGCTTGCAAACCACTCGCGCGGCGGCGCGCCGTTGTGGCCTGTCGCATATACCCGCATGTTCGATATGTCGCTCGACTCGAAACTCTTTCGCACCCGCGAGGAGCTCGAGGACAAGGAAGGCGCGTGGCCGGTTCGCGGCAACCGTTTCTCCGGCCCCTCGGGAGACTGGGTTCCGCTCTACGAGGGCAAGATGGTCCAGGCATACGATCATCGCGCCGCGAACGTCGTCTTCAATCCCGAAAATCTTCACCGCCCCGCCCAACCGCTCCCGACGACGGCGGAACAGCACGCCGACCCGGGTTGGTCGCCGAACCCGCTGTACTGGATATCGAAGAAATGCACCGGTCTTGGCGACGAAACGTTCCTTGTCGCTTTCAAGCACGTCACCGCGCCCACGAACATCAGAACTATGATAGCCGCGATCCTGCCATGCGCCGGCGCCGGAAACTCTCTGCCATTGCTGCTTGGATCCGGAGATATGACCGCCAAGGACGCAGCGCCGATCGTCGCCAATCTGAACGCCGTACCTCTCGACTACATCGCGCGCCAGAAGGTTCAAGGCCAGAACCTCAATTGGTTCGTTGTCGAGCAACTGCCCGTCGTTCCGCTGGAGCGCTTCGACGAAGCGCGCTTCGGGCCGAAAACCGCGGGCGAGATCGTGCGCGACGCCGTATTGGAGCTCACCTATACCGCGCACGATATGGCGCCGTTCGCACGCGACATGGGCTATATGGACGAGTCCGGCGCGGCAAAGCCGCCCTTCGCGTGGAACGAAAGGCGCCGCCTGGAATTGCGCGCCAAACTCGACGCGCTGTTCTTCCACTTCTACGGCATAACCGACCGCGACGATATCCGTTACATCTACTCGACCTTCCCCATAGTCGAACGCGACGAAACGAAGGCATATGGCCGCTACCTCTCCCGCGACCTGTGCCTCGCTTGGACGAACGCGCTGGCGGCGGGCCAGCCTGACGCCGACGTCACGGTCCGAGGGGCGCGCTAATGTCCCGATCATGATATTCGCATATATACAGGCAATCGATCCGGCATGTTCCGGCGGTTATCGGCGGAGGGCATTATGGCGAGGCAAGCCGTCGCGATCGGGTCGGGCGCGGGGGAGTATTGGCGAAGGGAAAATTTCCAACGGTGAAGCTGCCAAGAATCTCGGTGAGACGACATGCAGCTCGATGTCGGGCTTCTACGCCCGCGCTGCCGCGGGAGCGATACTCGGGCCGCCGGACGCCATCGTTGGCTCCATCGCGGGATACATGCTCGCCTCGTCCGTGTGCCGATACTGCATCGCTATACTCCATGAAGCGCGCTTGGCGGAAGAAGAAGCGGCGCGTGCGCTCGACGAGCAGCGGGCGCTCCTGGAAGCGCGGCCCGACGCCCGCCTCGCCGAAAGAGCCGCGATCTTCGACGACTGCTGCTTCCGCGCCATGGATGCCGCCCGGGAGACCGGACACCCGAACGATGCCATCGACGGCCTGAGTTCGCTTGTCGCGATATGCGGGCGCGAGCTGGGGTTGGCGACATTCGAGGAATTCGACAAGCTCATGACCGAATCCGACGATCCTGTAGTGCTGTAACGCGCCCACAACCTTGCCTGCCCACGCATGGCCGCAGGCTCGACGAGCGTCAGCCTCCACGGCGGCGTCTATCGGTTACACGAGCGCAAGGCCCGCATACCGACCGGGAGAGCCGGGCGCACCCGAATTCTACGCGCGGATCGCAGTCGGCCCGGCTTGGCGCCGCATGAGCGGCCCCGCGGACTCCGTTCGCGATTAGCGCAATCCCGCGCGGTGCTTGAAGCCTCGCCGCCACCGCTTCGTCGCGAAATCAGCGGCCGCGCTCATCGGAGAAACGGACCAACGTGCCGTAGCCGATGAGCTCGGCCGCGCCCTCCGCTACGCCCGACGTGACCATGCGCACGCCGACCACCGCGTCGGCGCCCTGCGCCGCTGCTCTTTCGGCCAGGCGCCGGAGCACGATATTGCCGGTCCTTTCCAACAGTTCGGAATAGCCCGTCAGCTCTCCGCCGGTCGTCCAATTCTTCACGTTAGCAGCCATATCGCCGATCAGCGACTTGCTGAGGCTGCAGGCCGTGACCACGGGGCCGAGAGGAACACAGGTTCTCCCCGCCATCGTGTCGGTCGTCACAATTGCGACGTCCGATGCATTCTTCGACATCAGCCCGCCTCCCTCTCTCGCTGCTTCCGCCTTTGCACAAAATATCTCATGATCTGCTTGACGGAACCGCTATCGCCCGCGCCCTCGCGGCCACCGCCCCGGCTACTCCTGTTTCGTTCCGACCACTTACCCCACACGAATATCCCTCCAATCGCAACGGTGATCGCGGCGAGAACATAGAACACAACCGTCCCCAAAGAGTATAGTCTTCGTTCGACTGCATACCACATCCGTGCGATACCCGAACTGCGGTCGTATTTCAAGAGCCAAGCCAAATCTTCGGAGACCAGCAGCTCATCGAGCGGATAACCCTTCTTGAGCAAGCCCAAGGCAGCCTCGGCTTGTTCGCCTTGATGGCTTCCGGTCGCCGGCCCTGCATGAGCATCCCAAAGCCGCACCCCATCGATGCCGACATCAAGATAATAGTCGAGCGGAATATCGCTTTGTTCGATTTCCCGGGCAAATTCGCTGCCGATTTGTCGCTGCTCCGACAAGCGGTACCCGGCAACCGCCATCAGTGCCCGGTAGCGAGCTGTGTCGCGGTAACCCTCCCAAGTCCGCGCGGACCAAACGCCGACGAACGATTCGGCTGCGTCGGGATTATCGGCAAAACTGCGATCCACAACATCGAGAATTTCCCGGTTTCGGAACAATCTATAAAGCTTGTCCCGATCCGGCGCGACAATTGGAGCAACTATCCTGAACAGCGCGTTGCGGCGCGCGATGTTTTCCAGAGTCGCCAGAGGTATGCCGGGAGCCCCGACATGCTCCCGCAGCGCCAGCGCAAGACCCCGGCGTGGCATCTCCGCCATGTCCCGAGGATAGTATTCGAACAGGGCGACGGCGTCGTTCCATACGATTCCGCTGTCATTTCGGAGAATATCAATGAAAACGGGAACGCCGAGGCGATCGGCGGCGACCAGAAAAGCCCTGCCGTGGCGGAGATATTCGTCTACCAGCCGCATGTCGAGCGCGCCCGCCAACCGCGATAATTCCCTTCTGTCCGGGGCGTGCAGTATCATTGTGAGCAACGTGTCGATCGGCGTGGCCGCAATCAGATCGGGCCCGTACACTTCCGATACGAGGCGCAGGCTCTCAAAAATTTGCTCCCGATCACGTCCCTTGTCCGTTTGCTTGAAAATATAATCGCCGACTGTCGGCGAGAGCGCGAATACATGCGCCGCCTCGATGAGTCGCTCGGCGTCATCCACAGCCCGGTCGCGCCATGTTTGCAAGTGAACGCGTACAAGATCTTGGACATCGGCCCGAACGGAACCTGCGTTTTCTCCGTCATCCTGACGCCATATCGCGTCGATGGACATAATTCGGGCGTATTCCTCCATGAATCGCGCGCGCAGATCGGCGTCCATATCGTCCTTGGCGTTAAACATACCGATTACGTCTATGGCTATCAAGGCCGCAGAGACGACCGGCACGACTGCCCCTGCTGCGCGTCCCACCACTCTGTTTATAGAGCCCTTGACTAGCTTTCTGACAGCTATAGACGTCAGAGACGTCAATATGGCGAGACCGAACCCTACCGGAGCTTTCGACAACCCGTCGCTCGACAAATGTTCAGGTAGCGGAGCGAGAGGCGAAAGCGATTCGTACGTATCCAACAGATCGTCATCACCGAAATGCCGATCCAGGACCTCCCGATAGGGGCGCCGGATGGCGTTCAGGGAACGCTGCAACTCAGCGGAAATCAGGTCGTCCAACCGCTCGTCGATTTCCACAATCGTTCTTTCGTTCAGGGGGCGGGCGAGGGACTGCATGGCGGCAGCGAATTGTTCTACCAGTCTCACGAGTGCCCGATCATCCAAAAGCGCCAGCCATTGTCGCCACGTGACGCCGAGATTCCCGATATGATCGGATATTTCGACGCGCTGCAGCTCCTTTTCCACGGCGTCGTGATGGGCGTCCATCAATTCGCGAGCGTCGGTCGAAAAAAAACCGTCCAGCTCCGTCATCACGCGATCGATCTCCGACGTGACGAGGTTGGGGGTTTCGTGTATCGCGCGAAGCGCTACCGCCTGGTTCTCGCCTACCTCGATTAGCCGCTCTTCAATCGACAGCGTCTGATCGTCCGGCGTCTGCGCATACGCGGCGCCGAACGCCGAACAGATCAAGAGCAGAGCAGCGCAGCGCGCCCAGCGCGATACGCCGTTTGCGGGGCGAGGGCCCGGCGGCGAGGCGCACGCGAACCGCGCTCGTTCATCGCGGTCGATGATCGGCGGACGGTGCGACCGCAGCGACCCGCTCGCCGAAGTTACGAAGCCCGTCGCCCACGCGGCGCGCAAACAAGCCGTATCGGCCGGAGTTACACCGCGTTGCATGACGGCTTTCGCCTTCTGCGTCGTCGCTATCGCCGCCGCGCCGACGGCGGTCGCCGCGGCGCGAAGCATCGATGTATCGCGTCGGATCATGCCCTCGCCTCTTCACCGGTCGTTATCATACCGTAGAACGGCGGCCATCGTACCGTGATTGCGCCGCGCTGCGCAAGGGCGGGTTTCGCGCCGCGTGGCGCCTGCATTCGGCGACTCGGCTCTCGCGTTGCCGGGGCAAGCTGGCCATTCCGCGCAAGCGCGACCGGGCCGGCTCGGCCACGGCTGCCCGACGGCGCTCAAGCGCCGCCGCGGCGCAGGCGGCGGCCGCCCGCGCCGCCGTGCTTCCGGCCGGCGGCGCCCTGAGACGGGCACCGCCGACACAGCGACACTCCGGTAGCCATGCCCCCATTCGGAGGCTACATCTGCATGCGGGTAGCACGTCGAACGGAATCGGCACTATCCGCGGCAATGCAGCGTCAACGAAACTCAACCAGAGGTCTCGTAGAGTCCAAGTATATAACCAAGGTTATTGTCCAAATCAGCCGGATCACATTGCAGATATAACGCCGCTGTATCTTTGGACAGAAGCCTCTTCTTTCTACATTTCGCTACAAGATACGCAAATCGGCCCCTCCTCTGCTCGCTCGTCCCCCTGAATGCGGATGGAAAATAATCGATCGTAAAATTCTCCGCAGCTTTCTGTTCGTCCGATGGTTCCTCGTGAAGATGGGCGATAGACGGAATTTCGCAATTGCGA
Organism: Alphaproteobacteria bacterium; assembly: GCA_965201115.1. Classification (GTDB taxonomy): domain Bacteria; phylum Pseudomonadota; class Alphaproteobacteria; order UBA7887; family UBA7887; genus JANQOH01. The sequence continues at coordinate 1,096,610 of OZ241745.1, read as the reverse complement.
AAATGCGCGTTACGGATATGGTAACATGCAGTAGTGAGGCTAATGCGGAATTCATGCATTGTTTTCGCAATAGCATCGGCCGATACCGACGGGGCGAACTCGCGCACGGCCTCAAGCGGAGCCAAAAATGCTGCCGCGAATGCATTGGCCCGCTGTTCCACGGGATCCTTGTCGCCATCCTCGGGATCGGTTCCGTTTTTGCTGTACGGATCGACTCGTAGTGTCTCGAGTTTTGCATCGTGGTCGAACAACAAGTGACCGAGCTCGTGCGCCGCGGTTACGCGGCGAACCCAAACGTTTTCGTTGTCTCCTGTCGTATTCAGGACGATTCCCCGCGCTTCGCCGCCGTCGTCGGCCTCGGTCGCTATCGTGGCGCCGGCAATCGCTGGCGGCAACGCTGCTTGCACAACCGGAATACCCAAGCGATCCTCCACGAGTTGGCGCATTGACGGTATGGGGCGCTCGCCCAGTTCGAGGCGTTTACGGGCATTCTCCGCCAGTTGGTATCCGACCTTGTACGCAGGGAATCCGGGCCCGCCGTAATAGTCGTGCGGTGCGAATTTTTTCGACTCTCCGTCTATTTCCAACCACTTCTGCAACCGGTGCTGTATCCGGACGATGGACGCGGCTTCCGCAAAGAGGAGCGCGGCGGTCGGCGAGATACGGTTGGCGGATTCGTTCTCGCGATACGCCAGCTTTCTCAGGCGAACGGCCAGCGGGTTATCGCCGGTTTCGGCCGGATCGAATGCGAGCCGGCGTTCGTCCAAGCCGAGCACAAGGGCTATACGGTTTAGATCGATGAGCCGCACTGTTCCCGGCCGCGACTCGGCGGCTTTCACTTGGGCTTCGGATACCCTCGCAGCGCGACCGATGTTCGCATGCGAGACGCGTAGCGACTCCCTCCGGCGCTTCAATGCGTCGGCAGTCGATGTCGGGGAGTGCCTGAGAATGGCAGCGCCGTACTCAACCGCCTCCTCAAGGACTTCAGCGCCGAAGGCCTGATACGCTTCCCAAGCGGTGAGCCGGTGTCCGGTCGGCGTCGGCGTGTTTGGGCCGTCATCGAACGCAGCGAGCTGTCCTTCGCTACGCCCGTAGTATCTATCCGACCGGCGTGCGGCGTCGTCGAGGTTATTGGCCTCTCTGGCAACGGAACCGAATATTCGAATCCATGCAAGACGATCTACGGTCATTGCGATCCCTCCCAATGCCTCTTGGCTCTGCCGCCGGGTACAGGAGCATCGTCCCATCCCAATGACGTGGCCTTGTACCCGTAATGCCGGAATACGCCGACGGCCAGCTCGAGCTGACGGCTGTCGATGGGCGGATACCGGCCTGACCCGCCCGACACGTAGAGCGAATCATCGGAGGCGAACCAGAGTTCGCCACCGACATATGCTTCGCCGCCACCGGTCAGGTTCGTATGTTTGGGCAGATTGCCCTTATTGCCCTTCAAGTCACGTTGCGGGCGTTCGGCGATGTATGGAATGCCGCAAGCGTCGATAACCCAAAGGTACCTGTTATTGCCGCGGTCGCCGCGCCCCGACGGCGGCTTCCCGAGCTGTACCTCGCGTGCCGGCGCGGGACCGAGAATGCGCAATCCGTGTTCTTTCTTCAGGGGGATTCTTTCGCTTTCTTTTGCTTCCTGACCGGTCCGGCGATAAGGCCGAGGCTCGTACCGGCGTTGGAAACAATCGATAGACACCACGTTCTCGTTCGCCACGATACTGCTCCTCGCCTTGGGCTTCGATCGAGCGCGGCCCGTCCGCCGCCTCGGGTCGTTAAGCTGCCGCAGCGCGGCCCGCGTTCGGGGCCGCGCCTGGCCTGTGCCGCCAAACGCCGACGACTTGGCCGCGCGACCGGTTACAGCCGCCGCCAAGCGCTTCAAGCATGCGCGAACCGAGGGCGTTTCGATGCGGCCGTCCGCCGATTCGCGGTGCGGCGCGGCTTGAACGGCGCTCGCGCAGCATTCGACGAAGCCGGAACATGCGCCGAGCTCGCTTGCGCGGCGTTCTCGACCATGGAGCCGCTTCGGCGAGCGCAACGCGACGTCGGAAACGCACATTCGTTATGCTCCCAAGGCTGCTACTGGGCGTATCGGCCCAATCGGTAGCGAGCGCCCAGTATGCACGGCGGACACGCGGGCGGTCAACGAACTGCGTTGCGCAAGGCGCCTTGTCGAACATGCGTCGCGCGCGCCGGCGGCTCGATTGCGGCGCCGCCCGTGGCGGGGCGGCGGGGCGGGGCTTATTGTGCGGGGGCGGCGCGCGGCTTGGGACGGGGGAGGCGCATGGCGCGAGGGGCGGAGATTGCCGGGTTGGCGGAGAGAGTTTCGCGGGCGGGGGCGGGGATTGCGCCCGGGGCGCTGGCGGAATTCCTGCGCGGGGTCGCGGCGGCGCCGGACGGGGCGGACGCGGATGGCTGGATCGCGCTCGTTGCGCCGCGGGCGGACGAGGCGCTGCGCGCGGCGCTGCGCCGCGCGCGCGACGCCGCGCGCGCGGAGGCGAAGGAGGCGCAGGCCGCCGCCGGCGCGGCGCCGCTCGCGCTGCTGCGCGCGGAAATCGCGCGGCGCGGCCTCGACGGGTTCGTCGTTCCGCGCGCCGATGAGCACCAGGGCGAATATGTGCCCGCCCGCGCCGCGCGCCTCGCCTGGGTTTCGAACTTCACCGGGTCGGCGGGGACGGCCGCGGTTTTGCGCGACCGCGCGGCGCTGTTCGTCGATGGACGCTACACGCTTCAGGCCGCAGAGGAAGCCGCCGAGGGTTTCGAAGTCGTCCACCTCGCCGACCGGAGCGCGGGGGATTGGCTCGCGGAGACGCTCGGCGCGGGGGCGCGGCTGGGATTCGACCCGCGGCTGCACACGCGGCGCGGGGCGGCGCTGCTGGCGGCGGCGTGCGAAACCGCGGGCGCCGAACTCGTGGCCGAACGGTCCAACCCGGTGGACGCCGTGTGGCGCGCGCAGCCCGCCGCGCCCCTGGCGCCCGTCGTTCCGCACGAGACGCGCTTCGCGGGCCGCGCTTCCGCCGAAAAGCGCGCCGGGCTGGCGGACGCGCTGGCGAAGGAGCGGCTGTCGGCGGCGGTTCTGACGCAGCCCGACTCGATCGCGTGGCTTCTCAACATGCGCGGCGGCGATGTGGAATACACGCCGCTGCCCTTGTCGTTCGCGATCCTGCGCGCGGACGTGACCGTCGATCTGTTTATCGACCGCCGCAAGCCGGCGCCGGGGCTCGAGGCGCATCTCGGCAACGGCGTGCGCGTTCACGGGCCGGACGAGTTCGAAAGCGCGCTGCGGGAGCTCGACGGGCGCGTGGCGGCGGACCCCGACAGCGCCGCCGAATGGGCTTTTCGCGCTCTCGAAGCGGGCGCGGCGCAGGTCGTGGAGCGCCCGGACCCGTGCCAGCTCGCCAAGGCGGTCAAGAACGACGTCGAGCTCAAGGGTATGCGCGCGGCGCATCTTCGCGATGGCGCGGCGCTCGCGCGTTTTCTCTGCTGGCTCGACCGCGCCGCGCCTTCGGGAACGGTTACCGAGATCGCCGCCGCCGACTGCCTGGAAGCGCGGCGGCGCGGGAACGAGCATTTCAGGGGCTTGAGCTTCCCCACCATTTCCGGCGCCGGGCCCAACGGCGCCATCGTCCACTACCGTGTCAGCGAGAAGACGAACCGGCGGCTGGAGCCGGGCTCGCTCTATCTCGTCGATTCGGGGGCGCAATATCTCGACGGCACCACCGACGTCACGCGGACCGTGGCGATCGGCGCGCCGGACGCGGAAATGCGCGACCGCTTCACGCGCGTGCTCAAGGGCCATATCGCCATTGCAACGGCGCGTTTCCCCGACGGAACGCATGGCGGGCGGCTCGATACGCTGGCGCGCGCGGCGCTCTGGGATCTCGGGCTGGACTACGCGCACGGCACGGGCCACGGCGTCGGCAGCTATCTCGGCGTGCATGAGGGGCCGCAGCGCATTTCCGGCGCCGCGGGCGGGGCGCCGCTGCTGCCCGGCATGATCGTCTCCAACGAGCCTGGCTACTACAAGGCGGGCGCGTGGGGTATCCGCATCGAGAATCTCGTCGCCGTAAAAACAAGCGGCCAAGGCGAGGACGGCCGCGCGTTTCTGGGCTTCGAAACGCTTACGCTGGCGCCGATCGACCGCCGCCTCGTGACGCCGGCGCTATTGCGCGCGGACGAACGCGCGTGGCTCGACGCCTATCATGCGCGCGTCCGCGCCGCGCTGACGCCGCGCGTCGACGCGGAAACCGCCGCCTGGCTGGAGACCGCCTGCGCGCCGCTCTGACCGCCGCCGCTTCCGGGGCCGCCGGCAATTACCCGTCCGGCTCTCCGGCGCCGTACATCGTGGTCTCTTCGGTCGGGACGAAAGGCGCGGGTTCGAAGCGCCGCTGGTCCTTCAGCGGCAGCGCGGCGACCGGGGCGGCGTAGAAGATGCGCTCGCGGTCCTCGATATCGGACTCGAACAGGTTGGCGTCGGCGCGGAGCATGAGCCGCTCCGCTTCCGCCGAATCGCGCGCGCGGCTCAAATCCTCCACCGCCACCGGACTCCACGGAAACGCATAGAGCCGCGGCTCCGATACGCCGGGGATGCGCAGCAGCAGGTGGATCGCCCGGCCCTGTTGCAGCTCGGTGTAGAGCACCTCGTAGTCCTCGGCGCCGCCCGCGGCGAACTCCCACGCGGCGGGCTTCGGGCGGCTCAGCGCGTCGGCCAGCCCGGCATGCGCGGCGGCGAGCGCCACCGCGGCCACCGCCAACCCCGCCAGGCGAAACCGCAGGGGCCGGCGCGAGCCGACGACGATCAGCGCCAGCGCCGTGAGCAGCGCGACATGCGCGCCATATAAATACGGAAGCGCGCTCACCGCAGCGGATCCCACCGCACGAAGACGAGCGTCTCCGCCAGTTCGTCGTCCGATGCGCCGAGGATATTCGCCATGCGGATCAGGCCGCCGCGCTCCTCGGCGGCGGCCACGGCGCGGCGCAGCTGCTCGGCGAGCGCGCGCCGCCACGGCAACGCATAGAGCCGCGGCGCGCCGCCGCCGGGGTCGCGGACGAGAACGTAGATGCCCTCGCCCTCCTTCCAGTCGGCGAACGCCACCTCCAGCCACGGTTCGCGCAAATCGGCGAAGGGCATGGCGGTCGCGCGCGGGCGGCCCAACAGCGCCGACGCGGCGGCGCCGGCGGCGACCAGCATGGCGGCGGCCAGCGCCAGCGCCAGCGCCCGGCGGCCGGCGCGCGCCGGCGCGAACGCCGCCATCGCCGCAAGGCACAGCGCCGCCGCAACGGCGACCAGGACGGCCGGCGCGCCCGTCACAGCCCGCCCGCCCCCGACGGCCGCGCATAGACGGGACGCGACCCGCCGCCGATCAGGCTCCGCGGCAGGTAGTGGACGCTGCCCGGCGCCAGCCTGCCGTCGGCGTCTATCGAAAACCGCGCCGCGGTGATCTCCTGCCCCTCGAAGCGCAGCACGTATTCGCGTTGCAGAAGCTGGTTGCGCGCCCGGTGGCCGGGGCGCACGGCGCTGACCGCCACCGTTACCGGAACCTCGCGCACGCCCGGCGCGGCCCGGTAGAGATGGACATTGGCGGTATGCTCGCCGGGCGAAATCCCGCGCGTAAACGAGATTTCGTAGTTGATCGGCGTGGCGTCGCGCCGCGCGCCCATGTCGTCGCGCAACAGGTTGAAGAACTGCCCGGCCATGGCCGAATAGCCCACCGGCCCGTCGTTCGGGGCCTGCACCCACAGATCGACGTCGGCGTCGATCCCGTCGGGCCAAAACGCCTCGACGATCACGCCCCCCGCGGGCGGAACGGTGGATACGTTCTCTACCCCGCGCGGGTTCAGCCACGGCAGAAGCAGCAGCACGATGGCCACCACGCCGGCCAGCGCGAGCATCGTCATGTCGCGGAAGACGGTCGCCGCCGGGTCGCCGTCGCCGGGGGTCACGCGGAGTCCTTTCCGCCCGCCGCGGCGCTCTCGCCCAGGTCGACGGTGGCCGCCGCGAGTTCGCGCACCGCCGACGCCAGCATCCGGTGGCACAGGCCGAGCCACACGCTCAGCACGGCGCCCACCAGCGTCGTGTAGAGCGCCACCGACATGCCCTCGATCAGCGTCGCCACCATCGGGCTCACCGCCTGCGGGTTGGTCGCGATGTCCGGGTCGACCCCCGACAGCGCGATTATGAACCCGATAACCGTTCCGATCAGCCCGAGCACCACCAGGCTGCCGGCGAGATGGGCCACAAGCCCGATCTCGCCGATCAGGCGCGAGCGGAAGGTCTCGGCGCGGATGGCGCGCGACGCCGCGGGCGCCGTTCGCGCCGCGTCGAGATAGGCCGCGGCGAGCGGATGCGCCGGCGGCGCTCCGCGCGCATAGCCCGACAGCGCGCGGTCCGCCCGCCACATCAGCCGCGTACACAGCGCCAGGCCGAGCGCGAACACGGCGGCGATGACCGCGGTCAGCCGCGACGGGTCCGACTCGTATATCTCGCCCACCCAGCCCTGGATGGCGGCGGCGCCGAGCAGCGCCGCGGCGGCCAGGTTGAGAAGCGCGTAGCGCAACAGCGCCGCGTAGCGGCGGTCGTCCGCGGCGGCGCTCACGAATCGGCGTCCTTGTCGCCCGCGCGCAGCGCCGCGGGCCGCGCATTGACGCTGCCGGGAACCAGCGCGCCCGATTCGTCTAGCCCGAAACGGAACACGGTTACCTCCGCGCCCTCGACCGCCAGTGTCATCGACCGTTCGACGATGGCGCGGCGGACGCCGGTCTCCGGATCGACCGTCGCAACCGTCACCTTCGCGCCCACCGGCCCGTTCTGCGCGCCGTCCATGCGATACAGGTGGAGGTTGGCGATATGCTCCCCCGGCGACACGCCGCGGCTGTAGGCGACCTCGTAGTTTACCGGCGTGGAGTCGCGGTAGGTTCCCAGATCGTCGCGCAGCAGGTTGAAATAAATCCCGCCGCGGTTGGAATAGCCCACGGGCGGATCGTTGGGCGCGGCGACCCAGAGGTCGATATCCACGTCGCGCTCGTTGTCCCAAAAGAGCTCGACGATGACGTTGCCGGGCGGCTCCGCGCTCGCGTCGTCCGCCTCGCCCGGCGGGTTCACATGCGGCAGAAGCAGCAGGACGATGGCGACGAACCCCGCCAGGGCGAGCAGAACGACGTCGCGAAACACGGTCGCCGATGCGTCTTCGCCCGGCTCGCCGCCATCGCGTTCGGCCCCCGTCATCGCGCCGATTCGCGCCGATTCGCGCGGCGTTCGGGCCTGTCCGGCCCGCAAACCCCGCGCCGGCGGCCGCAATCGACCGATATGTTGCCTGACATGCGCTTCCCCGGTCGTTGCGGCGCGGCGCGGTTGTTGACACGCGCGCGAGAAATACCGAAGGTTCGATTCACCGTCAAGCCGTTCGGCGTGGCGGCAACCGAGGGAGGAAACGAACATGACGTCAATCGCGCTTCGCGGCGCATCGCTCGCGGCCCTGGCGGCCGCAACGGGCTTCGCCGCGCTCACGGTCGGGGCGGACCGGCCCGCGGCGGAGGAAGCTGCGGCGGTCGACCCCGCCGACTGGCCCTATTACCACCGCACCCTGGAGGGCGGCCGCTTCAGTCCGCTCGACCGGATCGATACGGGCAACGTGGCCGACCTCCGCGTCGCCTGGGTTCACCAGCCCGGCGCCATCGTCCACGGCCTCCAGGCGACTCCGATCGCCATCGACGGGATCGTGTACTACTCCGGCTCCTACAACCGCGTGTTCGCGCTCGACGGGACGACGGGCGAGGAGCTCTGGCACTATTACGCCGAGCTCGACCCGATCTCCGAGCAGATCGCCACTTCGCCCTACAACCGGGGCGTTTCCTACAGCATGGGCAACGTCTATATCGGGACATCCGACGGACGCGCCATCGGCCTCGACGGCACGACCGGCAAGGAGCTCTGGCAGACCCAGCTGGTCGATACCAAGACCTGCGGCTGCCTGTTCACCTCGCCGCCGCTGCCCGTGAAGGACAAGCTGATCTACGGCTCCACCGCCGGCGGCATGCCCACGCGCGGCGCCGGCATCTTCGGCGTCGATACGCAGACCGGCCAAATGCTCTGGCATTTCGAGCCCGTCAAGGAAGATACGTGGGGCATGACCTCGTTCGGCGAGAGCAGCGCCAAATATGCGGGCGTCGGCGCCTGGCATGTCGGCAGCTACGACCCCGAGACGAACACCGTTATCTACGGAACCTCCAACCCGACGCCGTGGTTCGACTGGGCGCCTCCGGGCGAGGGGCCGGACGGCTACAAGCGCGCCGACGGGGAAGGCGCCCGCCCGGGCGACAACCTCTACGGCTCGTCGGTCGTCGCGCTCGACCCCGACACCGGCGAACTCAAGTGGTACTTCCAGGAGCTCCCGCACGACGACTGGGACTTCGACTCGACTCTCGGCGAATTCGTGCTGATGAACGACGGCGACAAGAAGCTCGTCCTGCATCAGGCCAAGAGCGGCTTCGTCTATCTCTACGACCGCGTGAACGGCGACGTCCATAACGTCTGGACGATCAACGACCACGTCACCTTCGTCGAGACCGTCGACCCCGATACCGGCGAACTGATCGGACGCAACCCGCCGGTCACGCACCCGGAACACATGTTCTGCCCGTCGATGAACGGCGGCAGAAGCTGGAACTCCGGCTCCTTCAACCCCATGAACGGCGTGTGGTACAACGGCCGGCAGGAAATCTGCGAGGTCGCCGTGACCCGCGAGGAGCGGCCGCAGCTCGAGCCGGTCCCGAACTGGTACATGGGCGCGGACTTCCATTTCGTCCATCCTCCGGGAGACGTGGCCCACGGCGCGCTCGACGCCTGGAACCCGCTCACGGGCGAGAAGAAATGGTCGGTGCGCTACAAGTATCCGCTTCTCTCCGGCGTGCTCTCCACCGCGGGCAACGTGGTGTTCGCCGGCGACATCCAGGGCCGCGTCTTCGCCTATCACGGCGACACGGGCGAGGAACTCTGGAGCTTCAACACCGGCTCGGGCCTCCGCGGCGGCATCGTCAGCTATGCCGCGGGCGGCGATCAGTATGTGCTGGTCCCCAGCGGCATCGGTTCGCATGTCTTCTTCGGACTCGCGGGCCTGTTCCCCGAAACGGTCGACTTCCCCGCCGGCGCGGCGCTCTACGCGTTCAAGCTCGGCGGCTGAGGCGGCTCGCAAGCCCGAAATCCGGAACCGGACGGGGAGCGCTGCGCGCCCTTCCCGTCCGGCGCCGTCCCGCCGTGTGTCCCTGCGACGATTCCGCGGCGACGCCAGCCCGGGAGCGCCGGCGCCCCCCGGAGAGAATGCATGCCTGCAACGAATACGGCTTCGGCGCTGCCGAACGGAACCCCGCGGCAAGGCCGCCGCCCGGCGGCGGCGGCGGCGCTTGCCTGCGCGGCGCTCCTCGCCGCCGCCGCGCTGGCCCCCGCGCCGCCCGCCGCCGCCGATCTTCTCGGGCCGGAACGGACCGCCGGCGTGGATCTCACCGACCCGGCGGTCATTCGCGAGGGCGGAGAGAAATTTAACGGCCTCTGCGCGGGCTATTGCCACGGCACGGCCGGAACCGCCAAACGCGGCCCCGCGCTCCGAAACCGCCCCGAACTGCACGAAACGGCGCTTTACGCCACAATCCTGAACGGCCGCAAACGGGGCGGCAACCCCATGCCCGGCTGGAAAGGCCTCCTCCCGGACGAAGACATCTGGACGATTATCGCCTACATCGTCTCGCTCCGCGACGCGCCCCCCATCCACGCCCCCGCGGGCGCAGCGGGCAACGCGGAGCCCTGACGCGCGCCCGGGGACCGCCGCCGCCCCGGCGAAAGCGCGGTCTTCTCGGTAGCGCGGGCGGCTTGCCCGTACGTCGGCGACTCGCGCAACGCCGCGCGGCGGGGCGAGCGCAGCAATGCCGCCCCCCTTGCGCACCGCCGCCCTTTCCGCGATAAGGCCCCCATGACGGGAACGAACGCGCAATCCATCGCCGCCGCTGTGCGCTATTTCGCCGAGCTCCGGCAAGCGCGCGCCCAAGGCGCCGCCGTCGGCGCGCGCTCCCTACGGGCCCGCTCGAGCGCTTGCTCAACTCCGTCGGCGCGGCGCTCGAGCCCAAGGTCGTCTGCATCGGCGAACCGGCCGATCGCGGCGCCGGGCACCTCGATTTCGGCTTCTTCGCCGCCGCCCGGCAGCACCGCGGGCCGCCCGCGCGAGGCGCAGGCGCCCGAACGCGGCGTCGTCGCGGTCAAGCCGCCCGAGGACGCGCCTGGATTACCGCGGACAGCGCGCGGTCAGCCGCTACCGGGACCGCTACCGCCTCATGCTCGTCACCAATACGCGCGATTTCGCGCTCGTCGGCGCCGGCCCGGAGGGGCGCCCCGCGAAACCGGAGACTCCCCGCCTCGCGGACAGAGCCGCCGATTTCGCGCGGCGCCTCGAGAAGCCCCGCGCGTTCGCCGGCGAGCGGGTGCGCGACGCCTTCCATATTCAGATCGTCAACAACCGTCACAGCCGGATGAAGGGCTTCCCGCCCGGCTTTCGCGGCATCGCGACAAGGTATCTCGACAGCTATATGCGGCGGCTCCACCTCATCGGACTCGCCGCACACGCGTCGCCAAGGGCTCGCCTGACCGCTGCAATGAACACGGCGTACATACTATTCGCTAATTGAGCCCAAGCGAATCGCATGTACCCGCAGCGTCTCCGAGGCGCAACGCTCGGAGGCGTTCGCGCCGAAGGCGCGGAGTTCCGGGGGGCGCGGGAGTCTCGCCCGCACGCCTCCACCGCGCCGAAGGCCGCCATGAGGGGCACGCTTGCTCGCGCTTCCCCGCCAACGCCGCGTCGCGCGGAAACGTGCGGGCGGGGACGCCCGCGCACCCGGGAAGTCCGCGCGTTCGGCGCGGGAGACCGAACCGAAACTGCGACCCATGTATGGACGATTCGCGAATTAAGCCCAAAAGTGCGGTCATGCCGATTCAGATCGCTCCGATTCGACAATATGCTCCATGTATCGGTATGCGTCCGCCGTCTCCGGTCGAAACAGAATGTGTTTCGCGGCAAAATCGCTTCGATTCCATTTCCCGTTGTCGTACCGTGGGCGCAGCTCCTCAAAGGGCGTCGCGGATATTATGAAGGAATCCAGTTCCACGCGGGTTATTCCGCGGGGCAACCCTCTCTTCGATAATTCCCGGGCCAATTCCGGCAATTTCTCGTAAAGCCGCGCCTTGCGATCATTTGCCCAAGCCGGCGCATGCATGAGTCCGTGCGGCTCGACGAACACGATACGCTGCGCGGCTTCCCTCCGGATCCAGAGTATGAAATCCGGGTAGAAGCCGTTATCCTCGAAAAACCCGACGCCCTTCCCGCGCGACAGGTTCCTCAAGAGGAACAGCTCCGCTGCGTCGTCCGGGCGGCGGTCGCATCTCCAGCGCCAGTATCTCTTTACATCGTCGACGAACCTGCGCTCGCTTTCGTTCAAGCCGGGCGGCGACCACTCGACCTCGAAAAGCGTATGGCGGGCTCCCTGGACGGGAAGCGGCTGGTAGAGATGGCGGTCGAAATAAATCCGCGGCAACGTCTCGAAGTTGTCGCCGTACAATTTTTCGCGGTCCGCAAGAAGACGGCGTATACTACGGATCAGCCGCGAGTCCTTGCGCGGTACGCGCAGCATGTACGCGCCGGATTCCCTGTCCTTCGCGCTGTCGGGCCGGAAATTGGGGTCGCTCTCGTCCAGTATCCTGTATCTCATGTGCGCGGATTCCCACCGCGCGCGGCGGCGGCGATAGAGGGCGTCGGCGTATTTGCGAAGTACGACGATCACGGCGTCATGCAGGCGTTCCAGGTCGGCCAGGGTTGCGGGGCTTATGAGGTTATCTTCGCAAATCAGCGAGTAGGCCGGGGGCTCCGCCTCCAGTATGTTTCGCAGAGCGCGCGGGGATACGAACATGTTATCGAAGCCGCGCTCGGCGGCGTATGCGATAATGTCGAGATACACGGCGTTCCAGTCCACCAGGTCCAGCGCCTCCGATGGAATGCGGCGCCGCTCGCCGGACGACGCTTCGCGTGTGCGGACGGCCGCGCCGCTCGAGATCGTTCGAACGGCGGACGACATATCCACGGCGACGGGGCGGCCCGCGTTGGCGTGCGTCATCGCGATTTCGGTTTCGCGCTTGAAGTCCCGTCCCTCGTCGATACGGGGGACCGCCAGCTTCTTGCCCAGCAGATCCCTGTCGGGCCGGATGGGTACAGACAGTTCAAGCATGTCATCGGTCGCCACACCTTCCCGCTCGAGGTAGCGGCGGAATTCGCCCATATAATTCGCGCGGAGCGCGAATATGTTGAGCGTTTCGAGCTCCTTCGGGCAGGCAGGGCCGCTGCCCGGCAGGGCTGCGCTGCGTTTGAGCGACATGCCGAGGCCGCGCAGCCGAACGCCGCGCCCGAACATCTGAACGATCTGCGACCCTTCTCTTCTGCCGATATTCAAGAGGCCCATCGCGGAGACGCGCCACGAATTCCAGCCTTCCATGAATTTCCTTGCGCCGATGAGCATCTCGACCTTCGTGTCGGGGCGGTTTACGCTGTCGAACAAGGAATCCGACATTGCGTCCTCTTCCAGCGTTATGCCGGAATCGTCGGCCTGCACAAGTTTTTTGAACGCGGCCGCGTCGCCTATATAGACGAGCCCGAAATAGTCGTCGGCGCCCGCCGCCTTCAGGCCAAGCTCGCCTTCGGAGCGGCGGATACCGCATATGTGCAGGCCGCCGGCGGCTCGCGCATGCAGCGTGCGCGCAAGCAGGCCGCGGTAGATCGACGCCGGATCCGGATCCCGGGCGCGCAAGCACTGAAACTTGTCGTTAAAAATATCCATGCCGTGCCCAGTTGTCAAGCCCGATTCGCCGCGCAGTAGTCGCGCGACGGTATTCGCCGCCCAATCGGGGTCGGCAAGCAGGCGGTGGAGGAAACGCGCGGCCGTAAGAACGTCGCTTCGTTTCCGCTTGTTTTCGGTATAAACGGCGTTGACGCTTGCGCCGACCAGCGTCCACAAGGGCCGGTCGATATTGTAGCGGCGGGCGACGGCGTGGTGTTCGACGAACATCGTTTGCTGCTCATAGAACGACAGGAGATTGCCGAGCAAGAGCATGTCGGTGCGGTCGCCGGCGTCGCGTTCGAGATTGACGATGGCGAAATCCTTGCCGTGGCCGTCGTTGTAGAAATGGCGGTAGGAGTAGTCGAAAGCGATGGCCTTGCCGTATTCGGCGGTCAGCGCCGGGTTTTGCGCCGCCCCGAGCGCCTGGCCGAAGGTGGCGCTGTATTCGAAGGTGAAGCCGGTCTCGCCGATCGCGTCGCGAACCCGGCGCCATGCTTCGCCGCCGGAGCCCTTGTGGCCTTCGTCCACGAAAACTAGATTGGCGCCCTCGAACGCCTCGACGGCGACGCTTTCGCCCTCGCCCTTCTTCTCCATGACCAGTTTGGTGATCTCGACAACCTTCACGGCATGGGGACCGCGAAGGGACAGGCCGATTTCGCCGGGGTCGAAGCGCGCGGCGGGGATGCCGGACGCGGCGAGTTCCGCCAGATGCTGGGCGGTCAGGCCTTCGTTCGGCGTAATCAACAGCACATTGTCGAGCGGCGCCCGGTTGTAATGCAGAAACTGCCGATAGTTCAGATGCAGCAAAAGCGTCTTGCCGCTGCCGGTGGCCATCCAGAAGGCCAGCTTGTTCAGGTCGGATTCAGCGAACTCAATATAGCGATACGGTTCGTCGCTCAGTTCGTAACGATAGCCGCCCCGCCGGATGAATTCGTTGAGGGAATCCCGGAGTTTCGCGGCGCCGCGGCGGAAGCGAAAATCGAGGCAGATTTCGGTATAGAGGGCGGCCAGATACTGGAAGTAACGCAGCACGATGGGCGCGGGGCGACCGGCGTTCAGCGCCTTCAACGCTTCGCGAATGTTGGCGTCGTAGCGCAGCAGGTCATCGACGCCAACGCCGTCGAGCCGGTGGGCGCGCGAGATCAGGCGCGTGCATACGGCGCTCCGGCCATCGGCGCCGAAGCCCTCGTCCGCCGTCGCCATCTCGGCCAGCAGTTCGCGGGTATCGGCGTAACCGAGCCGTTCGTGAAGCCACGCGAGCAGTACCAGCCGCTGCTCCAGCGGTCGCGGCGATTCGCGCCGCGAGGCGCCGGCGCGGGTTCGCCTGGGCATCGTTCGCATACTCCCGGTCACAGGCCGCCGGATGCGTCAGCGAACATCCGGGCCTTGAACAGGGGCTCGACAGGCTTGGCGCCCACGATGCACGAATCGCCGTTGACGTATATATCGTCGGCACCTTGCGCGATTTTCGTTTCGGCCACGAACCGCCGGTCGCGCCGGAAGTCCGCTTCCGTCCAACCGCCGGTCGCGCGCCATATGGCGACGGCCACGCGCCCGGGCGCGGCGCGCGTCTCGCCGCGAAAGACGAGGTAGCGGCGGTCGTCGTCCATATAGACGCGCCGCGTGCGAACCCGCAGACCGAGCAGATAGTTGAAAGTTTCCGCGACATCGACGGGGCGCTCCAGCGCGTTGCCGTTGGCGCGAACGCGCAGCCGATAGGCGAATGGGTCGGTTAGTTTTGCGGGGTTGAGCAGGGTCTCGCTGTCCTTGGCTTCCCATTTCAGCATGTAGTTCAGGACATAGCCCTCGATTCGCTCTTCAAGACGTCGTCCGGCGGCTTCGTCGAACCGTATGCTGTCCATGGAGTCTTCGTACGATTCGATGCGGATATATTCGACGATGCGGGGGGAGCGGTCCCTTTCATCCCGCGTCGCTGTCCGCGAAGGCTTGCCGTCTTTCCATTCCGGCGCGAACGCGATTTTCTTGATTCTGGGGAGCAGCACGATATCGAAGCACTTGTCCATCTCCACCAAAATGAATTTGCGCCGTTTTCCATCGCGGCGATTGAGACGCATGGCGGCATGACCGGTCGTCCCCGATCCGGCGAAATAATCCAGAACTATCGTGTCGCCCGGCGTCCGGTCCGTCGCCAAATGAATCGACTCGGAAACCGTATGCAGCGATTTTGGAAATGTAAATACAGAGCTACCGAATATGGACTTCAACAACTTCGACCCATGGCTGTTGGCGTTGAAGCGCTTATCGTCCCACACGGTCTTGTAGTTGAACACGGTTTTGCGGCGAATTATATCCCATATGCCCCTTCTTCTGTTCCATTCTACGGCAAGTTCGCTCTCTATGGCCTCGATATTCTGTCTGCCAAACACCCATTTGCGCTCGGTTCCGCTCGCATCGATCGGATATACTTCGACCGTGCCGTCTCCCCTTGCGACGTTGGCGCCCGCGGGATGGAAGCCGTCGGCGCACACTTCTCCGAACCCGACTATCGTCTTGTTCTTGACGAGGATCGGGTAGAAGCAGTTCGCCGCATCGGTCCTCAGATGTTGGCCCGTGGAAACGTCCCTCAACGGTCTGACGTCGGCGTTATCGTCGCGGCTCAGCCGGCCGATCGCACGCCCTCGGGCGGGGTACACGAAATACGCGAACTCATTGTTGTATGAGAAATTTTCTCCCTGAATTCCGCCTGGGTTATGTATGACCGTCACGCAGGTCTTTGCGCGATTCGGAAACAGGCTGCTTAGCAGCAGGCCCAGTCGTTCTTGTTCGTTTTCGTCTATCGCGACGGTCACGACGCCGGAGTCGCTCGTGAGCCGGGCCGATGCGGCAAGTCGATTTTCCATCATACCCAACCATGACGAGTGTTTGTAGTCGTTTTTATATAGAATGGGGGCGACTGCGGTGTTATATGGCGGGTCGATGTACACATGTTGAATATCTCCGGCGTAGGCGTTTTCCAGAAGGCGGAGAGCTTGCCAATTTTCACCATGGACGAGCAAACCGTCCGTGGCATCGTCGAGATCGTCGAACGCCGCCAGAAGACGATCGGCAAAGTCGTCGTCGAAGTGGGCAGTGTCCACCATCAAGGTCGGGTTTTCCTTGAGGAAGGCGATGCGTTCGTCGCGCGTTTTCGCGCCGTTGGCGAGGAACGCGGTCTCGTCGTCGATTATGGACAGGGCGCGCCACTCCGCCCACTGGGCGTCGTTGGCCGCGATTTCGGCGTGGAACGCCTGCGGGATGCAGCGCAAGGCCACGCACCAGCCGGTTTCGGTAACGAACTTGCGCTTCTCCCACAGCATTTTCTGAAAGTCCTCGATCTGGGCAAGGAAGTCGATTATCTTTCCGCCGACGGACTTTATGACGCGCAATTCCTGGAACCATCCATCGGCAACGCGCTCGCCTGCTGCCGTGAGATTGTCGAGGTTCAGCACTTCGTTCTTCAGATAGAAGTCGAGTTCCCGCGACAGGAAACCGCGCAGATCCCTGTGTATGAAGAAGTCGGAATCGTTGCGGCGGGCGTATCGGCGCAGATGGCGCTCGACGGGGGCAAGTTCGCCGTCGGCGGCGGGTTCGGCGTTCAGCGCCGCTTGCGCGTCGGGGGCGTCGAACCGGGCCGCTAGCGCCTCGGCGGCCGCGGCCGCGATTTTGTCCTGCCGGTTTGCGTCGCCGCGCCCGTACGCTTTTTCTTCCGCCGCCGTCAGCGGTCGGTAGGCGAACGGCACGGTCACGACGCGGCGATCCGGGTTCCATTGGGCGTCGCCCGCGCGGGGAATGAAGAAACGGCGCGCGCTCTTGACGTTGTTTTGATCGACGTCGGCGTGGTCGAGCCGGAAATGCACGGCCACGCCGTTATGCGCCCGCCAGTCGTAGTTGTGAAAGTATTCGGCGGTCTTGGTATAGTATTGGTCGCGGTTCGCCCAGTGCAGATAGACTTCTTCTCCGTCGTAGGGAACGGCGTAATGCGCGCCGCGCCCATAGCGCCGTTTGGAGATGAAGTCGCCGTCCTGATAATAGCGGGCGAAAAAGGCGTACAGATGGTTATAGACGTCGGCTTCGACCGCCGCATGGCTGCGCGCCGCGCCGGCGAACGCCCTGGCTTGGAGGTAGGCCTGCGCGAGGGGGGTGCCCGCGAGACCGGGTTTGGCGACGCCGCCGTCCGGGTCGAGTGCGCCGGCCCCGAGCCCGTCCACCAGCCGTTGCCGAGTTTCCTCCAGGGCGACGGCGGCCTCGGCCTGCCGCGCGAGCGCGCCGCCGCGCAGTTCGGCGTCGATGGCGTTGGGCAGATCGGTGGAAACGAAGCGCTCGATGACGCCGCGCTTGCGGTTCATGATCCGGTAGATGCCGAAGTCGAGGTCGGCGCTGTCGAACTGAAACAGCTCGCGGAGCAGCGTCTGGAACTTCGCGATGCGGTCGTTCGGCGTATCGGTCATGGCGTCGTTTCCGTTGCGCGCTCGTCGCACGGGCGACGGCGCGGCGGAATGCCTTGCCGTCTCGCCGCGCCGTTGCGCGATTCGCGTATTTTAGACCGGCCGACAGCGGAACGCAAGGGGGCCATGACGAGCGGGCGGGAAGCGCCGGTTCCGTTCGGTGGCCGGCGGGAGGGGGCCGGCCCGGCGGGGCCGATATGCGGCCGCGGGTCGGGTCGCGCGCCCGCCCGGCGCGTCCCCGCCGACATCGCGCCGTGCGCCAGCACACGGCTTCCCACACCGGCGAAACTAACCAGAGACACGCGCACATTGGCGCCCCCGACTACCCAAGGTTCATCGGACCAGGCGTCGAAAATCGCGCCGTTCTCGACGATGCGGTCCAACACCGAACGGTTGCGCCCGCCGCGTATCGAGTTCGTGGCGACCAGCCCGACGCGAGCGAGACGGCCCCCGGCGACCGACCGCCCCGCCTTGTCGAACCAGTGGCAGACCAGGTCCGCTTCGCCATGAAGCCGCGCGCCATAGACGCGGCGCAGGCCCTCCGCATAGTCATCGCCAAGGCCGCCGCGCAGCAGCTTGCCGCCCAGGAAGGGCGGGTTGCCGATGACGACGTCGGCGTCCGGCCATTCGGGCTCGCCGCCGTCGGGCGCCAGAATGGCGTCGCGGCATTCGATGGTTTCCAGGGGCTTCAGAATCGGGTCGCGGCCCTCGGTGAAGCCGTTGCGGCGCATCCACTGGATCTCGCCGATCCATACCGACACCCGCGCCAGCTCCGCCGCATAGGCGTTCAGCTCGATACCCTTCGCATTCGCCGGCCCCACGGCCGGGAAGCCGCGTTGCAGGCCCAGCGCCTCGGCCTCGGCGCGGCGGCGCGTTCGCGCGGCGGCGGCGCGCGCGGACTCGGCCTTCGCCAGGCTTTCGGCGATGCGCGCCTTCGCCGCTTCCCATTCCGCAAGCCACGGGCGCGCAATCACCGGCTCGACGATGCGCATGATCTTGTCGCGGTCGGTGTAGTGCGCGCCCAGCTGCGAACGCTTGCCCGGGTCCAGACCGCGCTCGAACAGCGTGCCCAGAATCGACGGATCGATCTCCGATCAATCCAGAGCCGACGCCCGCAACGCGATATCGATCTCCCCCGCCGCCAGCGGCAACGCCGTGTCGTCGTCGAACAAACCGCCGTTGAACCACGCAACGGTCTCGAAACCGACGCGCCCGCCGCCGGACATGGCGCGGAACAGGTCGCGCGCCAGCGCGGCGAACTCGCCGGGCCGCGTGCGCGCGTGTTCGAGCATGCGCGTGAACATGGCGCCGGGGAGGAGGCCGGCGTCTTCGGCGAACATGCAGAACACGAGGCGGTTGACGAACTGCGCCACCGCGCGGGGGTCAAGGCCCCGGTCGCGCAGCGATTGCGCCAGCGCCGCGAACGCCGCCGCCGCGCGCTCGGTCGCCGCCTGCCGCGTCTCCCCCGGACGCAGGCGTTCGGGCTCCGCCATCGCCCATTTCAGCTTCGCCCGCACGCCCGCGCGGGCCAGGTCCTCCAGCGCGAACTCGTGGGTTTCGCTGACGCTGTTCGTCCAGTTGGTGCGGATGCGGAACCGCGCCATGTCGGAGACGATGAGCAGGGGCGGGTTTTCGAGCGCCAGGGCGTATTGGCGGAGCTGATTGAAGGCGGCGTCGAGGTCGGCGCGGCGGCCCTTGTATTCCCACGCGAAGCAGTGGCGCTTCCAGACGTCGGCCCATCCCTCGCCGCCGGCGTCCTTGCGCGCGCCGCGCTCGAAACAGTAGCGCTCGCCCGCGGGGTCGGCCTCGGCGGGCGTGGGTTCGCCGAGCATGCGGCAGAGGTCGATGAAGTGCTCCTGGGCTGCGGAGCGCTCTTTCAGTTCGGCGGCGCGCCACTTGGCTATGAAGTCGGCGGGGGTCATTGGGGGCGTGCGGGGGTGGGGGTCATGGCGTCGGTGGGGGTTCCGGGGGGCGGGTTTGCGGGGATCCGCAGGGCTCTGCGGGGCTCGTGCGCTTGGCGCCGACGTGCGGGCAGGATGCCCGCGGTCCCGGGCCCCGCCTTCGGCGGGGTTGCGGGGGGTGTTGCGGTTCAAGGCGGCATGGTCCGAACATCGTAGCAACTTGCGGGCGGTTCGTCCAGGGGATTCGGCTGTGCGCCGGCGGCTCTTCCGGCGGCCGGGCGCGGGGCCAAGGGTTCAGAAATGCGTTTCGGCTATTGTTTTCAGGAGGAAATCGCGGAAGACGGTTATGCGTTGGGAGCCGCGCATTTCTTCCGGATATACGAAATAGGCGTCCACCTCGGGGGATTCGATGTCGTGCAGGACGCGCACGAGGGTGGGGTTTTGTTGCGCGAGGAAAGCGGGGAGGGACGCCAGGCCGATGCCGGCCTCGACGGCGCGGAGAATGCCGTAGGTGTTGTTGACCGTGAACGCGGGCTGCAGGCCGGGGGCTTCCTCGCGGGCCTTGTCGAGGAGCCAATTGACGCCGTCGAAGGGCTTGGCGAGCTGTTCGCCGTAGCTGACGATGCGGTGGCCGGCGAGATCGGCGGTGGTGCGGGGGGCGCCGAAGCGCGCCAGGTAGTCGCGCACCGCGAACACGCCGAAGGTGCCGGTGAACAGGCGGCGCTGGACGAGATCGGGCTGGCGCGGCGGCTCCACGCGGATCGCCACGTCGGCCTGGCGCATCGACAGGTCGAGCTCCGCGTCGGTCACCAGAAGCGACACCTTGATCTCGGGGTAGGCGTCGAGGAAATCGCCGATTTGCCCGGTCAGCCACATGGAGCCGAACCCCACGGTGGTTGTGACCCGCAGCGGCCCGCGGGGCTGTTCGCGGCTTTCCGACAGCATCGCCTCGGTTACGGCGAGTTTGCGGAACACTTCGCGCGTGGCGCGCAGCAGGAGCTCGCCTTGTTCCGTGAGAAGCAGGCCGCGCGCGTGGCGGCGGAATAACGAGACCGACAGCGAGGTTTCGAGCGCGCGCATGCGCCGGCTTACCGCCGAGGGGCTCAACCCCAGTTCGTCGCCGGCGCGGGTGAAACTGCCGGCGCCGGCCACGAGGTGGAAAACGCGGAGCTTGTCCCAGTCCATGCGGGTCATTGCGCCGCGAGCCAGCGTTCGGCCTCCAGCGCCGCCATGCAGCCCGTTCCGGCGGCGGTGACCGCCTGGCGGAAGATCTTGTCCTGCACGTCGCCGGCGGCGAACACGCCGGGCCGGCTGGTCGCGGTGCTGCCGGGCGCGGTCGCGATATAGCCCTCGGCGTCCATGTCGATCTGCCCGGCGAACGGCTCCGTGACCGGCGTATGGCCGATGGCGACGAACACGCCTTCGGCCGGCAGCACGCGCCGCGCGCCGGTGCGCATGTCGCGCAGCCGCGCGCCCGTCACCGCGGGCGGCGCGCCCGCGCCGACGATCTCTTCCACGACGGCGTTCCAGACCACGGCGATCTTGCCATTGCGGAACAGGCGGTCCCGCAGGATTTTCTCGGCGCGCAGCGCATCGCGGCGATGCACCAGCGTTACCGACGACGCGAGATTGGCCAGGAACAGCGCTTCCTCGACGGCGGTATTGCCGCCGCCGACCACGGCGACGGGGCGGCCGCGAAAGAAAAAGCCGTCGCAGGTGGCGCAGGCCGACACGCCGCGGCCGCGAAACGCGGTTTCCGACTCGAGCCCGAGCCAGCGGGCGCGGGCGCCGGTAGCGATAATCAGCGCGTCGGCGGTATAGCGCGCGCCGCTGTCGCCGGTCGCGGCGAAAGGCGGCCCGGACAGGTCGGCCGACGCGGCCATGTCGTTTACGAGATCGGCGCCGGCGCGCCCGGCCTGCCGGGTCATCTGCTCCATGAGCCAGGGCCCCTGGACGACGTCGGCGAAGCCGGGATAGTTTTCCACGTCGGTGGTGATGGTCATCTGCCCGCCGGGTTGCAGGCCGTGGATCAGGCGCGGCTCAAGGCCCGCGCGCGCGGCGTAAAGCGCCGCCGTCAGCCCCGCGGGGCCGGATCCGAGGATCAGTACCCGGCTGTGCGCTCCGGCCTCCGCCGCGGCCGCCATGCCGGTTCAGAGCGCCTGTTCGTAGATCGCCAGCGCGTCTTCGTAGGCGACGTCCCGGGGGTTGTTGACCAGCAGGCGCTGTTGCTTCATCGCCTCCTCGGCGAGCAGGGGCAGGTGGTTGTGGCCGATGCCGACCTGTCGCAGGCGGTTTTCGATGCCCAGGTCGGCGATGAGGTCCTCGAATCCCTCGACGAGGCGCTCGGCGGCGTTCGCCGCGCCGCCGCCGAGCGCGGGCATCGCCAGCGGCGCCACTTCCGCATACATCTCCGCCGCCGCGGGCATGTTGAAGCGCATCACATGCGGCAAGACGAGCGCGTTCGACAAGCCGTGCGCCACATGGAAATGCCCGCCGATGGGGTAGGCGAGCGCGTGGACCGCGGCGCAGGGCGCGTTGGCGAACGCCATGCCCGCGAGCATCGAACCCAGCAGCATGTCGGCGCGCGCCTCGACATCGGCGCCGTCGGCGCAGGCGCGGCGGATGGCGCCGCCGAGCAGCGCCAGCGCGCGGCGCGCCAGCGTGTCGGAAACCGGGTTTTTCTTGCGGCGCGTCGTATAGGCCTCGAGCGCGTGAACCATCGCATCGACCCCCGTTGCGGCGGTGACGTGCGGCGGCAGCCCGAAGGTGAGCTCGGCGTCGAGTATCGCCCAGTCGGCGTAGAGGATGGGCGACACGACCCCCATCTTGGTCGTCGCGCCGGTTGTGACGATGGCGATCGGGGTCATTTCCGATCCCGTGCCGGCGGTGGTGGGAACCTGGATCAGCGGCAGGCGCTCGCCGCGCGCGTTATCGACGCCGTAGGCTTCCGCCAGCGGTCGGTCGGTGCGCGCGAGCAGCGCGGCGAGTTTGGCGACGTCCATCGAGCTGCCGCCGCCGAAGCCGACGACGCCGTCGGCGCCGCTTTCGCGCGCCAGCGCCGCGGCCGCGAGCACGACGCTTTCCGGCGGGTCCGCCGCCACTTCGGCGAAGGTTACGCGGGCGATGCCCGCCTCGTCGAGGCTCGCCTCGGCGGCCGCGGTCAGCTTGCGTTCGGCGATGCCGGGGTCGGTTACGATCATGACGCGGGTCATGCCGAGCCGGTTGGCGATTTCGCCGACGCGCGCCGCGCTTCCGGGTTCCGACAGGAACGAACGCACGGTATGGAATTCGAACGCTTTCATTGTTCTTGCGCCTCCCGGCTCCGCTCCGGCGCGCGGCTCTCCGCGGGGCCGGTTTCCGGTCCGGCGCGGGCTACGGCGCCGGCCGCGGCAAGGGCCTGTATTTCCGCCTCATCGTAGCCGATTTCCGCGAGGATTTCCGCGGTTTGCGCGCCCAGCGGCGGCGGCGCGCGGCGCACTTGCGGCCGTTCGCCGTCGTAACGCACGGGGTGGGCCACCAGCGTGAGCGGCGCGCCGCCCGCCGTTCGGGTTTCGACGAACGAGCCGTTGCGGCGCACCTGCGGGTCCGCCATTACGGCGGGGTAGTCGTTGACCGGCGCGAACCACAGGCGTTCGCGGCCGAGGCGCGCGGCCAGTTCCGCGTTGCTCATGCCGCGCACGGCGGCCTGGATTTTTTCCGCGATTTCGGCGCTTTGCGCGAAACTCTCCGTGTCGTCTTCGATGGCAATGCCGGGCAGGTCGAGGGCGCGCGCGAGCGCCGCGAGCGACCCGAGGGAGATCGCCGTATGGCCGTCGGCGGTGCGGTACACGCCGTAGGGGGCGGGGAAAATCCAGCCGCCGAGGGGGGCCGGCGCGCGGGTTTCGGCGTCTGACGGCCCGTTGGCGAAACACACCAGCGACTCGGTTTGGAGATCGAGCGCGGACGACAGGAGGTCGATATCCACGCGGCATCCCTTGCCGGTGCGGGCGCGCCGCAGGAGGGCGGCGAGAATCGCCATGGCGAGCAGCGCCGCGCCGTGGTGGTCGGCGGCGGTGACGCCGACCGGGGTCGGCGCCGCGCCGCGCGCGCCGGTGACATGCGCAAGGCCCGACATCGCCTGTATCAGGAGGTCCTGGCCCGGGCGGTCGCGGTAGGGGCCGTCGGCGCCGAAACCCGAAGCGGAGGCGTACACGATATCGTGTTTAATCGCGCGCGCGGCGTCGTAGCCGAGCCCCAGGCGATCGGCCACGCCGGGGCGGAAGTTCTCGCATACGACGTCGCTGCGGGCGATCAGCCGCGCCAGGATTTCGCCCGCCTCGGGGGCCTTGAGGTCGAGCGCGAGCGATCGCTTGTTGCGGTTGGCGCAAAGTTGCAGCATGGTCTCGCCGTCGAGGCGGCGGCCCGTTCCGCCCCAGCGGCGCTGGAACGCGCCCTCGGGCGGTTCGACGGCGATGACATCGGCGCCGAGATCCGCGAGCGCCTGCATCGCCAGCGGGCCGAGCAGGAAGTGATTGAAGCTGAGTACCCTGACGCCTTCGAGCATGGCCGCATTCTACAACCGCGCCGCGCCGGCGCCAATGCGCCCGCCGGTTCCGGGCGGGCCGGGCGCCGCGGGAAGGCCGCGTTGACCGCGCCGGTTTCCGCTCCCGCGCCGGAGGGCCCGGCGCGCGCGGCCGGCGGCTGGCGCGATGCGCGCTTCGGCGCGACCGCCGCGGCGCTGGCTCTCGCGGCGCCGGTGGCGGTGTTCGCCTACAAGGGGCTGGTTTTCGTTTTCGCGCTGGCGGCGCTGCCGCATTTGCGGCGGAGCGCGGCGGCGGCGCTGTGGCGGCGCTGCCGTCCGGTCGCGCTCGCGTCCGGGCTGCTGTGCGCGTGGGCGTGCGCAACGCTCGCCTACGCGCCCGACCCCGACATCCTCCGCGCGTTGCGCAATTTCCTGCTGATCGTCGCGGGGCCGCTGTGGGTCGCGTCGCTCGGCGAACTCCCGGAGGCGCGCCGCCGCGTGCTGGCGCGGTTCGTTGTCGCGGCGCTGTGGGCGGCGATTGCGCTGTTCGTTGTGCAACTGGCCACCGACGGCGCCGCCACGCGGTGGTGGTATGCGGACCATCCGTTCATCGGCGGCGCGACGGTGAACGAGAAGATGGCGCCGGGGAAAGTGTTGGTCGCGGCGCTGGTTTGGCCGGCCGCCGGCTGGCTTTGGCGGCGCGGGCGCCGCCGGGCCGCCATTGCGTCCATCGCCGCCGCGGCGGCCGTCGTGCCGGTTTTGCGCATGGACGCGGGAACGGTGGGGTTGTTTCTCGGCGGCGCGGCGTTTTTCGCCGCCCTGCGCTGGCCGCGCGGCGCGCTGGCCGCCGTCGTCGGCGCGTTCGCCGCCTATGCCGTCGCGGCGCCCGCCGTCTCGACGCATTGGCTGACGGTGGAAACGGCGCGGGCGGCGTGGCCGGACATGCCCGCCAGCTGGGTCCACCGCGTGGGAACGTGGACCCGCATGGGCGGCGAGATCGAGGCCGCCGGCCCGTTCGGCGCGGGATACGACGCCTCGCGCGTTATCGGCGACCGCGCGGGCAAGATGGATATCGGGGGGCCCGAAAGCGGCGCGCTGGTCGTTCCGGTCATGTCGATGCACCCGCACAACGGCGCGCTGCAAATTCGCCTGGAGCTGGGGATTCCGGGCCTCGCCGCGCTTGTGTTTCTGGGGATCGGCATCGGCGCGGCGGTCCGGCGCGCGGCCGCGGAGGGGACGCGCGCGGCCGGGTTGACGGCGGCGTTCGCGGCGATGCTCGCACCGTTTTTCGTCAGTTACGATCTGTGGTCTTCGTGGTGGCTGGCGGCGTTCATGCTGGTGGCCGCCGGCGCGGCGCTGCTTACGCCGCCGGAAGACCGGGCGCCGGCGTGACGGCGGCGGCCCGATGCCTGGAGCGGGTCGCGGATATCGCCGGCGAGGCTGGCGCGGCGATCCGCGCCATCGCCGCGCGCGGCGCGCGGGCGCGGGCGAAGCCCGACGGCTCCCCCGTCACCGACGCCGACGAGGCCGCGAACGCGCTGATTATTGAGCGGCTGCGCGCGTTGACGCCGGAAACGCCGGTCGTCGCGGAAGAGAGCGCCGGCCCCGGCAGCCGCCCGGCGCCGCGCTTCTGGCTTGTGGATCCGCTCGACGGCACGCGCGAGTTCGTTGCCGGACGCGACGAATACACGGTCAATATCGCGCTGATCGAGCATGGGCGGCCCGTATTGGGGGCGGTGCTGGCGCCGGCGCGGGGGGTGCGTTTCGCCGGCGCAGAGGGACTCGGCGCGTGGCGCGAGGACGCGGCGGGGCGGCGCGCGATCATGGCGCGCGCGCCGCCGGCGTCGGGGCCGGTGGCGGCGGCGAGCCGCTCGCATCGCGATGCGCGCACGGATGCGTGGCTCGCGGCGGCGGGCGCGGCGCGGGTCGTCCGCGTGGGTTCGTCGCTGAAATTCTGCCTGCTGGCGGAAGGGGCGGCGGACGTATATCCGCGCTTCGGGCGCACGATGGAGTGGGATACGGCCGCGGGCCACGCCGTTCTGGCGGCGGCGGGCGGCTCTGTGCGGCGCGCCGACGGCGGCGCGCTCGGCTATGGCAAGGCGGGGTTCGAGAACCCGCATTTTATTGCGCGGGGGGCGGGGTGAGCGCCGCGCTTCCTGGGTGCGCGGGCGTCTCGCCCGCACGTTTGCACCTGCCAACGCCGTGCGTTGCGGAAACGTGCGGGCTGGAAGCCCGCGGTCCCGGGCCCCGCCTTCGGCGGGGTTGCGTTCAGGCGGCGGGGGTCAGGGTCTTCGGGAGGAGGAGGTAGTAGCGGCCGCGGCTGTTCATGCGGCCGGCTATGGCGGCGGCGTCTTCTCCGGCGCCCCAGAAGACGTCGCCGCGAATCGGGCCGCGGATCGCGCCGCCGGTGTCCTGGGCGATGGCGAGCCGGCGCAGCGGCGCGGCGCCCGAACCGTCGGGCAGCGGCGCTTGCGTGTCGAGCCATACGGGGACCGAAAGCGGCACGAATCGCCGATCCACCGCCAGCGAACGGCCGGGGGTGAGCACGACGCCTTGGGCGCCGACCGGCCCGTCGGCGAGCATGCGGAAGAACACGTAAGAGGAGTTTGCGTTCATCACGCGCTCGGCCTCGCCGGGGTTGGCGGCCAGCCAGGCGCGAATCGACTGCATCGATACGTCCTCGCGCGCCAGCGCGCCTTCAGCGACGAGGACGCGGCCGATGGCGGTGTAGGGGTGGCCGTTTTGCCCGTCGTATCCCACGCGCAGCGCGCCGCCGTCGTCGAGGGCGAGGCGGCCGGAGCCTTGGATGTGGAGGAAGAACGCGTCGACCGGGTCGGCGACCCAGGCGATTTCGAGCCCCTTGCCGTCGAGGCCGCCGGCGGCGATTTCGCGGCGCGACGGATAGGGCCTGAGCCGGCCGTCGATCGCGCGCCCGGCGATGCGCTCGCCCGCGAGCTCGGGGCGGAAATCGCCCAGAGCGACCGAGACCAGGTCGGGCGGGCGGGCGTACAGCGGCGTGGCGTAATGTTCGGATCGTTGGCGCGAGGCCGCGAGGGTGGGTTCGTAATAGCCCGTGAACAGGCCGTCGGCCGCGGCGGCGTAAGGCGTGAACCAGCGCTCGAAAAACGCGCGCGCGGCGGCGCGGCCCGCCTCGGACCCGGCGGGGGGGAGCGCGCCGCACAGGGACCGCCAATCGCCCGCCGTTCCGGCCAGCCCGCCGGCGCCGAGCGAGCGGGAATCGGGTTGCCGCGCGAGCGCGGCGCAGGATTTCGCGAGCGCCGCCGCCGCCTCGTCGTGGCGGTCTTCGGCCCAGCCGGGCAGCGCGGAAAACGCGACCGGGGTCCATTCGACGGCGTCGCCGGGGGGGGCTTCGGGGGCGTCTCCGGCGCAGGCGGCAAGCAGCAGCGCGGCGGCGAGCGCCGCAGCGGCCCCGCGCGGCGCGGTCACGGCTCGTTTCGGGTTTCGACGAGCAGCCAGTTCGGGTCGCGCGAGCGCGGGTCGCGCCCGAAGGTCCAGACGTCGCGGATTTGCGCCGCCCGCCGCTCGCCGCCGTCGATGGAATTGCCCTCGGCGTCGCGGCGCACGTTGATCTGCTCGGTCACGAACATGACCGTGACCGCGGCGGCGTGTTCCCTGGCGAGGGCGGCCAGGATTTCCGCCGAGCGGAACGCGACCAGCGTTGTTTCAAGCGTTTCGCCGTTTTCCGCGCGGCGGTCGATCTCGCCGGCGAAGCCCTCATAGACGTCGTCGGCCAGCAGGTAGCGCAGTTCGTCTTTCTTGCCGGCGGAGAAGGCTTCGAGGATGGTTTCGAAGGCGGCGCGCGCGCCTTCCAGAAAGCGGTCTTCGTCGAACGCGGGGTCGAGGGTCTTCAGCTGCGCGACGCCGGGGGCCGACGGCGCGCGCGCCGGGGCGGCGGCGCCGTCGGGCCGCAGCGGCGGCGGCGTGTCGGCATCGGCCGCGCCCGCGTGCGGCTCCCCGCCCGCTTCGGGCGCGCGGTCAGGCAGCCGCACGACCTTGTCGGCGGGCGTGTCGGCGGGCCCCTCGGCTTCGGGCCGGGGGGCTTCCGGTGGCGGGCTGTGCCCCACCCGCCGCCCGAGCGCGGCGCGCAAGCGGAATATCAGAAACACCGCGATCGTCGCGATGATCAGGATGTCGAAAAGGCCCGAACCGTTCATGCGGCCATGCGCTCCGTGGCGCCTCGTTACGTCGTCGGCCCGCGCCGCCGCAACCGGCGCGGCGCGGCGTGCAGGCCCACCTTACGGCGCCCGATCGGCCTTGTCCACCGCTTGACGGCGCCGGCGCGGCGCCTTACGTTGAGCGTGTTGCGCGCTTGCGGGGCGGAGTAGCTCAGTCGGCAGAGCAGGGGAATCATAATCCCTGTGTCGGGGGTTCGAGTCCCTCCTCCGCTACCATACGGGCCGGCGGCGGGGGTCGGGCCGCGCGGGCGATTCGGCGGGCGCGACGCGCGGCGACTTTTCCGGCCCCGCGGACGTGCCATACGACGATGGCGACGAGCGCCACGCCGACGGCGGTATGCGCGAGGCCGGACCATTCGCGCAGATCCCGCGAACCGGCATAGTAGAGCAGATAGCCGCTCACGATCAGAAACGCGACCGCCGCGAGCAACGCCAGGCCGGGCGCGCGGTTTTCGGCGCGGCGAATCCGCAGGCGGACATGGACCTGCCATATGCCGCCCAGGACCAGCAGCGACGCCAGCGCGAACGCGCCGTGCAGTTTCATGAGCAGGCCCGGCGGCGCGAGCGCGGGCCAGTCGCGCCCGAAATACAGGTCGGCGTAGCGCGGAATCGCGTACCAGACGCCGGTTGCGGCGAGCGCCGCCACGCACGCATAGAGCGAGCGCCGCAGCCCCTTGCCCATCGGCGGTCAGCGCCCGGAAGCGCCCATGAGCGCTTCCCGCAGGAGCAGCAATTTTCTTATGCCGTCGGTCAGGTTGCGCGACGACAGGGTGGCGCCCGAGATGTTGTCGATGTCGCGGCCGAAGACGAGGCGGCTGTTGGCGAGGCTCTTGCCGTAGAACTGCGCGCGCCACGATTCGCGCTGCACCTCGCCGCCGTAGCTTTCGAGATATTCGAGTATCCGGAAGCCGGACACGGCGCCGTCCTCGCGCACGGCGAGGGCGTAGGTGATGAACTCGTGCTTGCCGATGACCTGGTCGATGAACAGCCAGCCGGCGGGGCTGCCTTGATCCTCGGCGCGCCATATGCGGATGCGCCGGGGGCGGACGCGCACGCCGGCGGCGTCTTCCACGGCGTCGATTCGGTCGCCGCTCAGGTTCAGCGGCGCGGGGGCCAGGCGGCTTGCGGGCGGGAACAGCGTCCGCGCGGCCTCCGGCGGCTCGGCGGCGCGCGGCGCGGCGGGGATAGCGATGGCCGCGGCCGCCGCGGCGGCAGGCATGAGAACCGCGGCGGCGGCCGCGAGCCGCGCGCGCCGCCGCCGGATTCGCGCCGCGGCCGGTTTCGATCGCCGCATTGCGTTCCTCCCCCTCCGCCGGCGGCGCCGCCCGCGCGCTCGCGTATCAGAAGTTATACGCGAGCTTTATCCGGATTTCGTTGTCGGTCTTCTCGATGTAGTGCAGGTCGTCGGCCGGGTCGATTTTCTCTCCGCCGCCATTGAGCTGCCGCAGGTACCCGACGGAGAACGAGAAGGCCCGGCCCTCGAAGTGCAGGCCGGGGCCGGCGAACAGCGAATACCGCTCGCGGTTCACCTCGGTCTCGTACTCTTCTTCGTAGAGCGCCTCGAGGCTCAGATACCAGTTGTTCATGAAGCGGAAGCTGACGCCGGTGGCGAATTTCAGCTCGAGCTCCATCTCGGCGAAGTTCGGCCACTCGAAACATGCGCGGTCGGCGTTGTCGTCGAGGAAGTCTCCGGCGTCCTCTTCCTCGCTGCACATTCCGCTGGCCGGGAAATAGAGCGTTCCGGGCTGGCCGTTGTGCCTGACGTTGGCGCTTACCTGGCCGTCGGCGTTGAAAGCGTTCGCCACGTCGTCGCGGGTCGCGTGGATGCCCTTGACCGCGAAGTTCGCTCTCCAGGTCAGCTGGCCCTCCATGAGGTATTTCTGGAGCGCGATGCCGGTCTCGAGGGCGTACACCTTCTTGCCGAGGCCGGAATGCTTGTCGAGCGTGTCGTGCTGGGCCTTCCAGAACGCGGCGAGGCCGATGAAATCCTCCGCGGTGTTCAGGAACTTGTGCTTGCCGGAGATGTCGAAGCCGGCGAACTTGAACGAGTAGCTTTCGTCGCCGGGCAGGTAGCCGGGAACGAGCAGCCCCGACGTCTCGATCGACTGGAAGCGGAGCCCGCCGCCGACCGTGAAGTTGTTGGCGACGCCGTATTCGAAGCTCGTGCCTAAGTCCCACGCGGTGTATTCGCCGCGGCCCTTGTCGGCGCGGCGGGTTATCGTCTGCTGGACCTTGCCCGATCCTTCGGGGCGCGTTTCCGCGCTGGTGAGCGCGATGAACTGGGCGAAGGCGCCGGGGGCCGGCAGGCAGAGGGCGGCCGCGAGGGCGATTGCGGCGGGTTTGCGCGCGCCGCGGCGGGCGCGCGCGTCAATGCGGTCGATCATGGAAGCCTCCGAATTTCCGCGGTGTTCCGGCGCGGGACCGCGCCGACGGCGACATGATAATGCTAGTGACTCTCATTCGCAACTCCGTTTGCGCCGGGGGCCGGGAAATTTTTCGCCGACCGGGGGGGGGGGGGCGGGGGCGGCTTGCTTGTGCGTCTCCGCGTCGCCGCGAACGCTGCCGGGCGGGGAGTGCGCCGCGCCCTGCTCTGCGGCGTGCGTGGCGATTGCGACGTGCGGGCGAGACGCGCGGGCGCCCAGGCCCCGCCTTCGGCGGGGTTGGCGGGGAGGCGCGGTCATCGCGTTCCAGTCGGCGCGTGTATGTGCGTTTGACGGGGCGGGGCGGGGCGGGTAGGGTTGCGGCCCCTGTGTTCGAACGACGGGAGCGCGCCATGCGGCGGTTGCGTGTGTGGGCCGTAGCGGCCTTACCGATGCTTGTTTTCGCGGCGCCCGCGGCGGCGGGAGCGGGCGCCGACCCGCTGGCGACGCCGGCGTGGGAGGATGTCCGCGACGAATTTTTCGGCGCCGAGGCGCTGGTGTTCGACGATGCGGTGGCGCCGATCATGCCCGCCAGGGTCGAGGACGGTTTCGACGTGCCGCTTGCGGTCCAGCTGCCGCCGGCGCTCGGCGCGGTGCGCGAGGTGATCGTCATCGCCGAGAACAACCCGATCCGCCACGTCGCGCGGCTGATCCCGCACCGTCCGCTGAAGGCGGTGGGCCTCAAGATCCGCCTCGAAACCTCGACCGCGGTGCGCGCCGCCGCGCTGGCGGAAGACGGCCTCTGGCACGTGGGATCGACGTGGGTGGACGTGCTCACGCCCGGCGGGTGCTCGTCGCCCGCGCCGCTCGACGGGGTGGAGCAGTCGAGCCGTATCGGCGAGATCGCGGTGCGCACCTACGACCGGGAAGATGGCGCCAGCCGCCTCAAGTTCCGCATCGTCCACCCGATGGACACGGGCTTCGCCATGACGGCCGCCGGCGACGCCATTCCCGCGTGGTTCGTGGAGACCATCGAGGTCGCCGACGAGCGCGGCACGGTGCTGGAGCTGATTACCCGCGCGGCGATGGCGCCGGACCCGATCTTCACCGTCGATCTGCCGGAGCTGCGCCGCGACGTGCATATCGCCGCGCGCGACAGCGAAGGGCTGTATTTCGAGGCCTTCCGTTGAGACGGGCGGCGGCGCTTGCGGCTCTCGGCTGCGCGCTATGGGCGGCCGGGCCGCACGCCGCCTTGGCGCGCGGCGACAGCTACGGGCTGACCCCGCGCGAAATCGCCCCCGGCGTCTATATCTTCAAGGGCGCGCAGGAAGGCTACCTGCCGCATAACGGCGGCAATATCGTCAATACGGGGTTTATCGTCGGCGAGCGCGAAACGCTCGTCGTCGATACCGGGCCGACGCGGCGCTATGCCGAGCAGGCGATCGAGGCGATTCGGCGCGTGACGAGCGCGCCGATCCGCACGGCGGTCGTTACCCATCACCACCCCGACCATTCGTTCGGGATCCGGCCGTTCAAGCGCGTCAATGCGCGCGTTTTGATGCACCCCGAGGCGTGGACGCTGCTGCGCCGCGACGGCCCCGCGCTGTTGCAGTTCATGCAGACGCTGCTTGCCGACCGCTGGACTTCGGGCACCGAGATTACGCGCCCGTCGGGGCAGTTGCGCGCGGCGCGGCGTTTCGACCTGGGCGGGCGGGCGGTGCGCGTCGAGCCGCTGACGGGCGGACACACGCCGGGAGACCTGATCGTGTTCGACGAAAAGACCGGGGTGTTGTTCGCGGGCGACCTGGCGTTTCTCGGGCGCGCGCCGTCGGTTCCGCACGCCGATATCCCCACGTGGCTCGCGCATCTCGACGCGATCGCGGCCATGCCGTGGCGGCTGCTCGTGCCCGGTCACGGGCCGGTGGCGGAGGACCCGGCGCAGCTGGCGGAAATGCGCGACTATCTCGAGTTTCTCAGGGCGGCCGCGCGGCGCGCCGCGGCCGAGGGGCAGATGCTGGCGGAGGCGCTCGAATCGGAAATCCCGCCGCGCTTCCACGGCCTTGCCGGGCTTCAGGTGGAGTTCGCGCGCTCGATGAGCACGCTGTTTCGCAGGTTCGAGGGCGAGCAGTTCGACGCTTCGCTGGCGGTCAACTGACGGCCGCCGCGAGCGGCGGCCCGCCCGGCGGCGCGGGTTCGCCGGCGGCGAGCGCGGCCAGCCGCTCGGCCGCCAGCGCCGATTCCTGCTGGCGCCGCCACATGCCGGCATAGAAGCCGTCCGCCGCCAGCAGCGCCTCGTGGCCGCCGCGCTCGACGATGCGCCCGCTGTCGAGCACCAGTATCTCGTCGGCATCGACCACGGTCGAAAGGCGGTGCGCGATGGTCAGCGTCGTGTGGCCGCGGCTGACCTCGCGGAGTTCTGTCTGGATATCGCGTTCGGTGGCCGTGTCGAGCGCCGAGGTCGCTTCGTCGAACATCATGATGCGCGGGTTCTTGAGCAACATGCGGGCGATGGCCACGCGCTGCTTCTCGCCGCCCGACAGTTTCAACCCGCGCTCGCCCACCATGCTGTCGTAGCCTTGCGGCAGCGCGGCGATGAAGCCGTCGAGGCGCGCCATGCGCGCCGCGCGCTCGACCTCGGCGTCGGAACAACCGGGGCGCGCATAGGCAATGTTGTAGCGGATGGTGTCGTTGAACAGCACCGTGTCCTGCGGGACGATGCCGATGGCGGCGCGCAGCGAGGCTTGCGCGACCTCGCGCAGGTCCTGCCCGTCGATGCGGATCGCGCCGCCGGTGACGTCGTAGAAGCGGAACAGCAGCCGCGAGAGAGTGGTTTTTCCCGCGCCCGACGGGCCGACCACCGCGACCGTCTTGCCCGGCGCAACGGCGAAGCTCACGTCGCGGAGGATGGGCCGGTCGGGATCGTAGGCGAAATCCACGCGGTCGAACTCGATTTTTCCGCCGCCGGGCGCGAGGGCGCGCGCGCCCGGCGCGTCCTCGATCTCGCGTCCGACCCACAGCAGCTCGAACATGCGCTCCATATCGACGAGCGACTGCTTGATCTGGCGATAGACGAACCCCAGGAAGCCCAGCGGCTGGTATAGCTGAAGCATGAAGGCGTTGATGGTCACCAGATCGCCGAGCCCCATGCTGCCGTCGGCTATCCCCTCGGCGGCGAGAAGCAGCACGGCGGTCATCCCGCCGGCGATCACGAACGCCTGCCCCGCGTTGAGCAGGGCCAGCGAGACCTTTGTCGTTTCCGCCGCCCTCTGGTAGCGGCGCAGCGATGTATCGAAACGCCGCGCCTCGTGTTCCTCGTTGCCGAAATACTTGACCGTTTCGTAGTTCAGCAGGCTGTCGATGGCCTTGGTGTTGGCCTGTTCGTCGGATTCGTTCATGCGCCGCACGAACTTGATGCGCCATTCGGTCACGGCGAAGGTGAAGCCGATATAGACGACGACCGAAACGAAGACGATGGCGGCGAACGACGCGTCGTAGCCGTGCAGCAGGATGCCGCACACGAGGCCGATTTCGATCAGCGTCGGCAGCACGTTGAAGAGCATGAAGGAGAGCAGGAACTCGATGCCCTTCGTGCCGCGCTCGATGGCCCGGCTCAGGCCGCCGGTGCGGCGGTCGAGATGGAAACGCAGGGCGAGCGCGTGCAGATGACGGAAAACCCGCAGCGCCACCTCGCGCACCGCCTGTTGCGCGACGCGGGCGAATACGGCGTCGCGCAGTTCGCCGAACGCCACCGAGAGAAGGCGCGCGACGCCGAACGCGACGATCAGCGCCACGGGCACGACGACCGCGCCGGCGCGGAGGCCTTCGTCGAGCGCGTCCACCACGCGGCCGAGCAGGAGGGGGACCTGCACGACGGCGATTTTCGCGCCGAACAGCAGCAGCGCCGCGAGGATCACGCGGGCGCGAATATCCAGGCGGCCCGCGGGCCACAGATAGGGGAGCAGGGCGCGGACGGCGCCGGCGTCGCGGCGCCACCGCGCGCGCATGGCGGCGGGTTCGGGCAAGGCGCGGCGCCGGGCGGTCGACGTCGGCCGCCGCGGGGGCGGCCTCAGCCCTCCGCCGCCATGCCCGGCAAGAAGAGTATCTGCCCGGGAAAGATCAGATCGGGGTCATCGATCCGATCCCGGTTCGCTTCGAATATCGCGATGTGGCGTTCGCCGCGCCCGTAGATCTTGCGCGCAATGCTCCACAGGCTGCTGCCGACCTGCACCACCGCGAGCCCCTCGGCCACAGCGGTGCGGCCGATGTCGGAGCGCCGGAACGGCGTGTCGAGACGCGACGCAACGCCCGCCGCGCCGGCCGCCTCGATGCGCAGGTCGTAATCGCCGGGTTCGATGTCTTCGGCGGGCGCAAGGCGCCATGTTCCGTCGGCGGCGACCGTCGCCGCGCCCACCGCGCGGCCGTCGATATAGGCGACGAGGCGCGCGCCCGGCGCGGCGGTTCCGGAAAAACTCACCGCGCCCGTTGCGTCGTAGGCGACCTCGCCGAGGTCGAGCTGCCCGGCTTCGGCGAGGCCGGCGCCCGCGCCGCCGTTGCGGGCCGGCGGAACGGAGCGGTCCCTGCCCGACTCCGCGGCGAACCGGGGCGCGCCGTCCGCCGCCGCGGTTTGCGGCGCCGCCGGCGCGGGGTCGACGCCCGGCGCGGCGGCGTCGGGCGCGGCATGCGCGCGCGCCGCGACGCCCCGCGCCGCTTCCGCGCCGCGCGAATCCGGGGCGGCCAGACGCGAAACGATTTCGGCTTCGCCGGCCTCCGGCGCCGCCGCTTCCAGCGCGCCGGGCGCCTCGGCGATTTCGAAGGAGGGACGCGCGGCCGGCGGCGCGGGGGCCGCCGCGCCCGGCAGGGGGGCCAGCGCCGTTACCGTTTCCGTCGCCGGCGAAACCGGCGCGGCGCCGCCGGGCGCCGGCGCGTCCGGATCGAGCGGCGGCGCCAAATCCGGAGGGCCGCCCGGCGCGGCGGCAAGATCGGGCGGCGCGCCACCGGCCGCGACCGCGCCGCCGTCCGGACGCAGGCCGGACGGGGCGGCAAGCGCCGCTTCGTCGATCGCCGGCGCCGATTCGCGCGCCGCGGACGCCGTTCCGGCCCGCGGCGCCGCGCCCGGATCGAAGCGCGGCGTCGAGTCCGCGGGCGGCGCGGCAGGGGCGGCCTCCGCAACGGTTACGGGCGCCGGGGCGGGCGCCGGCGTCAAGGCGGGCGCGGCGGCGGGCGCCGGCGCGCCGCCTGCGGGCGTTGGCGGCGCCGGGCGGGATATGCCGGAATCCCGCTCGCGGTCGAACCGGGGCGGAGCGCCCGAATCCATCGCCAGGGCGGCCGCGCCGCCCGCCGGAGGCCCAACCGGCGGCGGCGGCGCTTCCGCCGCCGGCCGCGCCGGACTCGCGGCGCCCGAAGCCGCCGCCGCTTCGCCGGCAAGCCGCCGCGGGACGTTCGAATCCAGTGCCGGAGCGGCGGGCTCCGCCGCGCTTGGCGCCTCCGCCAGCGTCATGCGCGGCGCGGCGCGCGTGGAACGCGGCAGTGCCGCCGCTGCGGCAACGGCCTCTCGCGCTTCCGCTTCCGCCGCGTGCGGCGCGTCGGAGCGCGGAGCCGCGCCTGCGAAAACCGGCAACGCCGGCGAAGCCGCCGCGGCATCTGCGGCGCGGGCAATCGGCGGGAACGGGCCGGGCAACGGCGCTTCTTCAGGGGCAGGCGGCAATCCGGCGCGCGCGGCGGCGGCGGCGAAATGCGGCAGCGCCGCCGAGCGCCCGATCGGCGGCGGCGCGCCCGCGGGCGCGGATATTCCGGCCCGCGCGGCGGTTTCAGGCTCCGCCGGCAAGCCGGGCGCGGGGGGCGGGGCGGCCGATGCGGGCGCCAGTCCGGGCACGGGCGCCGCCGCGATCGCGCGGGGCGGAGTCGGCGCGGCGGCGGCCCGCGAAGTGGGTTCGGCGGGCGGCGGCGCAAGCGGTTGCGGCGCCGATGGCGACCGCGCGTCCCGCGCCGGCAAGGCCGCCGCGATCGGCGACGGCGCGCGGATCCCGCTCGCCGGCGGGGGAGCCGGCGACGGCGCGCCGGAGTCGGCCGGCGCCGGCAGCGGCCGCGCGGCCGCGGCGGCGCCCGGCGCGGGCGGGAGCGGCAGGCCCGCTACGGGCGCGCCCTCGTCCACCTCGGGCGGCGACGGGGCGGCTTCCGGCGCCGGCGCCTCGTCGGGCGGCGGCGTGTCCCTGCTGTATTCGCCGCTCCAGAAAACCCAATACACCGCCGCCGCAGCTATCGCCGCGCCGGCGCCAAGGGAAATCGCAATCCGTCGGCGCACGCGCCATTCTCCCGAATCTTCGGCTCCGATGCGTCACCATAGGGCCTTCGGCCCCACTCGTAAAGCGTTTGCGCGCGGGGGCAGGCCGCGCTACGATGCGGCGGAGTCGAGACGCTCGACAAGCCGAAGGGAGGCGCGTCCGATGCGCGCGATCGACGAACTCGCCGTGTATCGTGAAATCGCCGGCCTGCCGACGCCGCCGCCGCCCCTGACGCGCGATGCCGCCCTTGCCGCGCTGCGCGCCCACAAGCCCGTGCTCGAAAGGCGCTTCGGCGTCGCCGAACTCGCGCTCTTCGGCTCCGTCGCCCGCGACGAGGCCGACGAAAACAGCGACGTCGACATACTGGTCCGGTTCCGCCCAGCGGTTGCCGGCGCGACATATCTCGATACCGCGCACTACATCGAAGATCTGCTGGGCCGCTGGGTCGATCTCGTCGAACGCGAAGCGCTGCGGCCCGAGCTGCGCGATTACGTCGAACGGGATCTCATCCATGTCCGATGAGCGCCGCCCGGCGCGCGATTGGCGACTCTACATCTCGGACACGATCGAATTCTGCGAGCGAGTTGTGTCGTACACCGACGGACTCGACCTCGAATCGTTCGAGGCAGACCGGCGTACATACGACGCGACGATGCGGAACATCGAGCTCATCGGCGAAGCCGCAAACCGGCTGCCCCGCCGCGTGTGGGAAGCATACCCCGATATACCGTGGCGCGGCGCCGTGGGCATGAGAAACCGCGTACTCCAC
Source organism: Alphaproteobacteria bacterium (assembly GCA_965201115.1). Taxonomy (GTDB): domain Bacteria; phylum Pseudomonadota; class Alphaproteobacteria; order UBA7887; family UBA7887; genus JANQOH01. Next base: position 1,059,287 of record OZ241745.1, on the reverse strand, counting down.
GACTATATGGGCGTAAGCAACCAGACCATCTGGAACGCGGTCCGGAACGATGTTCCGGCTCTGCTCGCTGCGTTGCGCGCCATTCCGCTCGACGATCCGGGGACCGAATCCGCGTAGCCGCCATGCGCGCTCCGCAGGGCGTCGCAAAGCCGGAAGGGGCCGCGCGTTCATGCCCGGCGGGCGACGAAACCATGGGCAGTCCGCGCCTTCGGCGCGGCAGGCCCGCGCGGCGCCGCGGGTACGGACGATTCGCTAATTGAACGGTATCGGGCTATGTTCGGCGCGGATCCGCGGCGGGGGGAGGAGCGGCGCATGAGCAAGATCGGGGTGGAGACGCCGGTCGTCGAACTCGAGGGCGACGAGATGACGCGCGTCATCTGGGGGTTCATCAAGGAACGGCTGATCCTGCCTTGGCTCGATGTTCGGCTGGAAACCTACGATCTCGGCATCGAGGCGCGGAACGCCACCGATGACGAAGTCACCGTGGAGGCCGCGCTCGCCATCCGCCGGCGGGGCGTCGGCGTCAAATGCGCGACCGTCACGCCCGACGAGGCGCGGGTCGCAGAGTTCGGCCTCAAGCGCATGTTCCGCTCGCCCAACGGCACGATCCGCAACATTCTCGGCGGCACGGTGTTTCGCCAGCCCATCCTGTGCCGCAACATTCCGCGGCTCGTTCCGGGGTGGACGCAGCCCATCGCCATCGGGCGGCATGCGTTCGGCGACCAATACCGCGCGACCGATTTCGTCGTGCCCGGCGCGGGCAGGCTGACCATGCGCTTCGAACCCGCCGGCGGCGGGCCGGCGCGCGAATACCCGATATTCGATTTCGAGGGCGGCGGCGTCGCGCTCGGCATGTACAATCTCGACGAGTCGATACGCGGTTTCGCGCGCGCCTGCATGAACTACGCGCTCGGCCTCGGCTGGCCGCTCTACATGTCCACCAAGAACACGATCCTGAAAGCCTACGACGGGCGCTTCAAGGACCTGTTCCAAGAGGTGTTCGAGGCCGAGTTCGCCGAACGTTTCGCCGCGGCGGGGATTGCTTACGAGCACCGGCTGATCGACGACATGGTCGCGGCGGCGCTGAAATGGAGCGGCGGGTTCGTGTGGGCGTGCAAGAACTACGACGGCGACGTGCAGTCCGACACGGTGGCGCAGGGCTTCGGCTCGCTCGGCCTGATGACGTCGGTGCTGCTGACGGCCGACGGCAAGACGGTGGAGGCCGAGGCGGCGCACGGCACGGTCACGCGCCACTACCGCCGCCACCGGGCCGGAGAGGCGACGTCGACCAACCCCATCGCGTCGATCTTCGCGTGGACGCGAGGGCTGTGGCATCGCGGCAAGTTCGACGGAACGCCCGACGTGCAGGGCTTCGCGGAAACGCTCGAGCGCGTATGCATCGACGCCGTGGAGGGCGGCGACATGACGAAAGACCTCGCCATCCTCGTCGGCCCGGAGCAGGAATGGCGGACGACCGAAGAGTTCCTCGACGTTATCGAGGCGCGCCTGCGCGCCGCGATGGCCGCGTAGCGTAAGCGGCGCCCCGGCGTCACACGACCGGCGACATGCCTCCGTCGAGATTGATCGCGGCGCCGGCGATATACGCCGCGCGCTCCGACGCGAGAAACGCGCATAGATCCGCGAACTCCTCCGCCTTGCCGACGCGCCCGAGGGGGACTTTCGGCGCCAATTCGGCGTAGAGCTCCTCTACCGGGCGGTTTCCCGCGCGGCGCTCCCATTGCGCGCTCGCGATCAGCCCGATGCAGATGGCGTTCACGCGGATGCCGTCGCCGGCGTATTCGTTGGCGAGGGATTTGGTGAGGTTGAGGCCGGCGGCGCGGGTGACGCTGGTGGGCAGCGCGCCGGCCGGCGGCGCCTTGCCGGCGACGATGGCCGCGTTAATGATCGCGCCGCCGCCGCGCGCCCGCATTATCGGCACGGCCAGCCGGCACAGCCGCACGCAGGCCATGAGCTTGAGGTCGATATCTTCCCGCCAGGCGTCGTCATCGACGGCCTCGAACCCCGCCGCGGCCGAGCGCCCGGCGTTGTTGACCGCGATGTCGATGCCGCCGAAACGCTCCGCCGCCGCGCGGACGAACGCCTCAAGGTCCGCCGCGCGCGTGACGTCGGCGCGGCGCGCCATGATTTCGCCCCCGGTTTCGTCGGCGATGGCGTCCCGCGCGCGCATGAGATGGTCTTCGCGCCGCGCGCAAATCGCCACCTTGCAGCCTTCCTGCGCGAACCGCGCCGCCGCCGCCCGCCCGAGCCCATCGGACCCGCCCGTGATCAGCGCAACCTTGCCGGCCAAGCCGAGATCGAACATGGCGCCCCTCCTCCGCTACGGGTGCGGCCCCCAAGGGGCCTGCGTGAGGAGTTTGTTTTCCTGGGTTGCGATCAGGGGGCGCAGGCGGGCGGCGAAGGCCTGGAAGCCGGCGTCGGCATAGACGCGCGCCCAAAAGGTGCGGCGGTCGGCGTCGCCGTCGAACTTCCACAGATGCACGAGCTGGTTCATCGCGCCGATGTCGCCGGTGAAGTAACCGACGAGCTTGCCGTCGGCGAGTTTCTCCAGCGCCGGCCAGCCGAGATCGCCGTAGAGTTTCACGGCCTCGGCCAGCTTGCCGACATGGAAGGTGTAGGTGCGCAGTTCGTAGATCGCCATTGCGTGTTCCCCCTTTCTCGCTTTCCCGCGGCCCCGGCGCTCAGGCGTCGGCGCGGAAGAACGCCAGCGCGCGCGCCTCGATGCTCTCGCGCGGGATGGCGTCGGCCGGCGTCGTCGGATCCTCGAACGCGGTATGGCAGGTGAAGCGCGCCGTGCCGTCCTCGGCGGAATCGTAGCACTTGATGAGGATCGCCTCGCCGGCCGCCAGCGCCGGATAGTAGTACCAGCGGTGCGCCGGGTTCCACGACGCCTGATAGACCTCGCCCGTGCGGTCGCCATAGACCAGATCGGTGGCGACCAGGTCGCCCGGGGCGATGCTTTGCGCGTCGCAGATCGCCAGCGGCATGGTTTGCAGCGGGCCGCGAATGGGGCGCCACACGTTGATCACGGCGAAGCGCCCGCGAATCAGCTCTTCGGCCTCGGCGCCGCCGATCAGGTCGCGCACACGCTGCGGGCCGGATTTCACCGTGTAGTCGTTATGCACGACGCGCACGGGCTCGCGCACCCGGCGCTCGGCGCGCACGGATTCGTCGGAGTTGCGCACGTTATGGTCGAACACGTGAACGCGGAACGCGCCGGTCGCGCGCTTCACCAGCTCGGCCATCTCCGGGTAATAGACGCGCTCCACTTCCGCGGCGTCGTAGAAATCGCGCACCGCGCTGTCGTGCGGGGCGAGCGCGAAGCCCTCGCGGTCGAGCGACGGCGCTTCGGCGCGCCCGCGCGCGTTGCGGATGGCGAACGCGCGCCGCGCGTACTCCGACCGCCGCACCGTGGGCTCGCCCGGCTTCGTTATGCAGGACCGCGGCTTCTCGTTGCCGGGAACGATGTAGTTCAGCGCGCCTTCCACCGCGGCGGCCGCCGTCCCGTCGTATGGCGCCATGTTTTCCCTCCTTGTCATGCCCGGGCCTCCGCGCCCGAAGGCGCGACCATACGCGGCCCCGCCGCCGCCCGCAACCGGGGCGCCCCGCCCGGCGTCCCCGCCGGCATGCGCGCGGCGCGGCGGGACAATATGCCGGCGCGGGCGGAGGCCCGGCCCCGGCGCTCTTATTGCGCGCCCCAGCGGAGCTGGGCGCCGATCTCGTTGCGGAAGGTTCGGGCGCGTTCGGCGTAGGAGTCGAACCGCAGGCCGAAGGCCTCGAATTGCGCGCTTGCGTCGGTCTCGATCCGCTCCAGGCTCTCGTTCATCCGCTCCAGTTGCGCGCCGGTCCGCGTCTCGACGCCGGCCAGGCTTCCGCTCATGCCCTCGAGCCGGGCGTTTACCGTTTCTTCGACGCGGTCCAGGTTCCCGCCCATGCGCCCGAGCCGGGCGCCCACGTCTCTCTCGACGCGTTGCAGGCTTTCGGCCGCCTGTTCGAGCTGCGTGCTCACTATGCCTTCGGACCGGCGCAATTCTCCGTTCATCTGCCCCAGCTGCACGCTGACGCGGCTTTCGACGCGCTTCAGTTCCGTGCTCACCTGGTCCAGGCGCACGTTCCAGCGGCTTTCCATTTGCCGCAGCAGCTCGTTCGACTGCCCTTCCAGCGCGCGCATCTCCTGAAGCGTGCGTTCCTCGATATCCTGCGCCTTCAGCGCGGTCCGCTCTTCCGACTCCCGCAGGAGCTGTCCGAATTGCCGCACGCCCTCGGCCGTTCCGGCGCCGGCCCGCAGCAGCTCGTCCTTGACCGACTGGACGGTCTCCGCCATCCCCGCTCCCCGCTCGCGCACAAGCTGCGCCGTGCGCTCCTCCGACTGCTGCAACAGCTCGGCGAACTGCCGGGCGTTCTCGGCCATCCGCTCTTCCATCCGCGCCTCCAGGCGCTGGATGAGCGCGAACGACAACCCGCCCAGGAGGATAACCGTCGCGGCGAAACCCGCGACAAGGCCGACGGCGAGGCCGCGGCGTTCGGCGCGGGCCGCGTCCGACGCGCCGCCGTTGGATGCGTTTCTCTTGGGCATGGCATGGCTCCGGCTGTGCTGGGTTCGCCGCGCGGCGCAACGCCGCCCGCGCGGGCGCGCGACTATGCGCCGCCGCGCCCGCCGGCGTCAAGACGCGCGGGCGGCGGCTTCCGCGGCCTCCTCGGCCTCGAGCCAGGCGTCCTCGGCGGCGGCGAGCGCGCGGGCGGCGGCGGCGCGGCGCCGGGCGAGCGCCGCGGCGCGCCCGGGCGCGCCTTCGTAGAGCGCAGGATCGGCGATCTCGGCGTCGAGCGCGGCGAGCGCCGCGCGCAGCCGCTCGGCCTCCGCTTCCGCCGCGCGGGCGGCGCGGCGCGGACCGGCGGCGGCCGCGCGCCGTTCGGCCGCGCGGCGGCGCGCGGCGGGCCCGCGCGTTTCCGGCCCGCGCCCCTTGCCCGCCTTGCGCCTCCGCGCCGCATCCGCCGCCCGCCGCCGCAGGACGAGCCGCTCGTAATCCTCCAGGTCGCCGTCGAACGGGCGGCATGCGCCGCCGGCAACCAGCCACAGGCGGTCCGCCGTGCGCTCCACGAACCCGCGGTCGTGCGCGACCAGCACCGCCGCCCCGCTCCAGGCGTTGAGCGCGGCCACGAACGCCTCGCGCGCGTCCATGTCCAAATGGTTGACGGGTTCGTCGAGCAGCAACAATTGCGGCTTTGCGCAGCAGACCAGCGCGAGCGCGAGGCGCGCGGCCTCTCCGCCCGAAAGCGTCGCCGCGGGCCGCTCGGCGCGCTCGCCCTCGAGCCCGAAGCGCGCGCAATGGGCGCGGCGCGCGGTTTCGCCGGCTTCGGGCCACAGCGCGGCCACGTGGCCGTCGGCGCTCAACGCGGGGTCCAGCGTTTCCGCCTGATTCTGCGCGTAATATCCCACGGCAAGGCGCGGCGCGGCATGAACGGCCCCCGCCAACGGCGCCAGCCGCCCAGCCAGCAGGCGCAGGAGCGTTGTCTTGCCGTTGCCGTTCGCGCCGAGCAGGGCAATGCGGTCGTCGGCGTCGATGCGCAGATCGAGGCCCGACAGCACCGGCGCGCGCGCGGCGTAGCCCGCCGCCGCGTCCTCGAGCCGGAGCAGCGGCGGCGCCAGCGGCGGGGGGTCGGGGAAGCGTATGCGCGGCGGCGCGTCGGCTACGGGCGGCGGTGGAAACTCCAGGCGCTCCAGCGCCTTGAGGCGGCTCTGCGCCTGCCGCGCCTTGCTCGCCTTGTAGCGGAACCGATCCACGTAGGCCCGCATATGGCGGCGGTCGGCGTCCATGCGCTTGCGCAGCGCGGCGTCGCGCGCCGCCTGTTCGCCCCGCGCGCGCAGAAACGCCGAGAAGCCGCCGCGGTAGCGTTTCGCGCGTCCGCGCTCGAGATGGATCGTTTCGTGGGCGGCGCGGTCGATGAGCGCGCGTTCGTGGCTGCACAGCACCAGCGCGCGCGGCCAGCGGGCCAAAAACGCCGCGAGCCACAGCCCCGCCTCGAGGTCCAGGTGATTCGTCGGCTCGTCGAGCAGAAGCAGTTCGGGCTCGGCGAACAGCGCGGCGGCGAGCGCCGCGCGCATTCGCCAGCCGCCCGAGAGCGTATCCAGCGGCGCGTCGAGATCGGCGGCGGAAAAACCCAGGCCGCGCAGGATCGCCGCCGCGCGCGCCGGGCCGGCATAGGCGCCGAGTTCGCCGAGCCGGGCATGCGCGGCGCCCGCCGCGGCGCCGTCGCCCGCGCGTTCGGCCGCCGCCGCGGCCGCCGCCAGGCGCGCCGGTTCGGGGTCGGCGGCGAGCACGAACGCGCGCGCGCCCTGGCTCCCCGACGGCGCGGTTTGCGCGACCAGCGCAACGCGCGCCCCGCGCGCCAGCGCCACGCTCCCCGAATCGGGCTCGAGCGCGCCCGCGATCAGCCGCAACAGCGTGGTCTTGCCGGCGCCGTTGCGCCCCACCAGCGCGGCGCGCCGCCCGCGCGCCAGCGCAAAACCGACGCCGTCGAGTATCGGGCGCCCGGCAACGCGGTAGCGCACATCGGCGAGCTGGAGCATGAACGGCGCGAGGCGGCGCGGGCGGGTTGCCGACGCCCGCGAGCATCGCTATAACCCGCCCCCCGCGCAACCGCGAAGGGACTCCTCATGGCGCGTGAACGCACCCTCTCGATCATCAAGCCCGACGCTACCCGACGCAACCTCACCGGCGCGATCGCCGCGCGCTTCGAGGAGGCCGGCCTGCGCATCGTCGCGCAGAAGCGCATCGTGCTCACGCGCGCGCAGGCGGAAGCGTTCTACGCCGTCCACCGCGAGCGCTCGTTCTTCGACGAGCTCTGCGCCTTCATGTGTTCGGGGCCGGTGACGGTCCAGGTGCTGGAGGGCGGGAACGCCGTGGAGAGCAACCGCGCGCTGATGGGCGCGACCAACCCGGCGAACGCCGAGGAAGGAACGATCCGGCGCGAATACGGCGAGTCGATCGAGGCGAACTCCGTTCACGGCTCCGATTCGCCGGAAAACGCGGAAGCGGAGATCCGGTTCTTCTTCTCCGCTCTGGAGCTCGTCGGCTAGGGCGGCGTGGCCCGGCGCCTCAAGACGGCCAGGGGGCGGTCGCTCTCGTCGGCGCGCTGGCTTGCCCGCCACATTAACGATCCGTATGTCGCGCGCGCCCGCGCGGCGGGCTATCGCAGCCGCGCGGCATGGAAACTCGTCGAGATCGACGACCGGTTCCGCATCCTGCGCCGGGGCGCCACGGCGGTGGATCTCGGCGCCGCCCCCGGCGGCTGGACGCAAGTGGCGTGCGAACGGGTGGGCGCCGCCGGGCGCGTCGTCGCCTGCGACACGGCGGACATGCAGCCCGTTGCCGGCGCCCTCTTCGTACGCGCGGATTTTTTGGCGCCCGAGGGGCGCGCCGCGGTGCGCGGCGCACTGGGAGCGCCCGCCGCCGCGGTGCTGAGCGACATGGCCGCGCCGGCCACGGGAACCCCCGCCGACCCGCTGCGCGCCGCCGCCCTTTGCGAGGCGGCTTTCGAGTTCGCCGCCGGCGCGCTGGAGGAAAACGGCGCCTTCGTCGCCAAACTGCTGCGCGGCGGCGGGGAAGACGCGCTGCTCGCCCGCGTCAAGCGCGCCTTCGCGCGCGTCCGCCACGTCAAGCCGCCGTCGAGCCGCGCGGAATCGCGCGAAATCTATCTCGTCGCGAGCGGCTTCCGCGGGGCGGGCGCGCCGATCGGCGGAAACGCACGGAAGGGGACATGGAACTCAGACCCGCGCTGACCTTCGACGATGTTCTGCTGCGCCCGGCGGAGTCGGCCGTGCTGCCCGGCGCGGCCGACACGCGCACGCGCTTCACCCGCGGCGTTACGCTGGGCATCCCGCTCGTCTCGGCGGCGATGGACACGGTGACCGAGGACGCGCTGGCCATCGCCATGGCCCAGGCCGGCGGCATGGGCGTCATCCACAAGAACCAGGCCGCCGAAGACCAGGCGCAACAAGTGCGCCGCGTCAAGAAGTTCGAGTCCGGCATGGTCATCGACCCGGTTACGGTGACGCCGGACACCACGCTGGCGGAACTCCGCGCGCTGCAAGACAAACACAAGATATCGGGCTTCCCCGTGATCGAGCGCGGCGACGGACGGCTGGCGGGCATCGTCACCAATCGCGACGTGCGTTTCGCCAGCGACCCGGCCCTGCCGGTGCGCGACCTGATGACCCGCGAGAACCTCGTCACCGCGCCGGAGGGAATCGACGGCGAAGCCGCGAAGCGCCTGCTGCACCGCCACCGCATCGAGAAACTGCTGGTGGTCGACGGCGAGAACCGCTGCGTCGGGCTGATAACCGTCACCGACATCGAGAAGGCGCGCAAGTTTCCCAACGCCAGCAAGGACGAGCGCGGCCGGCTGCGCGTCGCGGCCGCGATCGGCGTGGGCGACGAAGGGGTCGCGCGGGCGCGCGCGCTCATCGACGCCGGCGCCGACGTGCTGGTGGTCGATACCGCCCACGGCCATTCGCGCGGCGTGATCGAGACCGTCCGCCGCGCCAAGACGCTGTCGAACCGCGCCGAGATCGTGGGCGGCAACGTGGCCACCGCCGCGGGCGCCGAGGCGCTGATCGCCGCCGGCGCCGACGCCGTCAAGGTGGGCATCGGCCCGGGCTCGATTTGCACGACGCGCGTCGTCGCCGGCGTCGGCGTGCCGCAATACACAGCGTTGCGCGAGGCCGCCGCCGTCTGCCGCGAGGCCGGCGCGCCGCTGATCGCCGACGGCGGAATACGCTATTCGGGCGACCTGGCGAAAGCCGTCGGCGCCGGCGCGGATTGCGCCATGGTCGGCTCGCTGCTCGCGGGAACGGCGGAAGCGCCGGGCGACGTCTATCTGTACCAGGGGCGGAGCTACAAGGCGTATCGCGGCATGGGCTCCATTGGCGCGATGGCGCGCGGCTCCGCCGACCGCTACTTCCAGGAGGACGTGGAGAACGCGCTGGACCTGGTGCCGGAAGGGATCGAGGCGCGGGTGCCGTTCAAGGGACCGGCCGCCGCCGTGCTGCATCAGCTCGTCGGCGGCCTGCGCGCGGCGATGGGCTATACGGGCAACGCCACCGTCGCCGAGTTTCAGGCCAACGCCGTCTTCCAGCGCATTACCCCCGCCGGCGCCCGCGAGGGCCACGTCCACGACGTCACCATCACGCGCGAAGCGCCGAACTACAACCCCGAACGCTGAGCGGCGGCAGCGCGATGCTCCGCCGGCGTTCCGGGGCGATCGCGAACCGAAATCCGGTCGTCACGCGGCGCGGGCGGTCGCGCGGGCGCGCGGGGCGGCGGAAATCGCGGGCGCGCAGGCCGGCGGCAAGCGCGGACGCGCCGGCCGCGCTCAGCGCGACCAACGGCGGACGCACGCGCGCCCAGCCGGGGGCGCCCATATAGGCGGCGACGACGGATTTCAGCGCGGGTATCATCGGATGCGCCTGTACGATTTCGCGCAACGCGGTCACATCCGCCTGCGCGGAATCCGCGTCGTTGTCGGCCCAACGTTTGTACAGGTCGCGAATGGCGGCGGGGTTGATGTTGGCGGTCGCGGTAATGCAGCCCGCGCCGCCTGCGCGCAGATTCGCGAGCAGGAAAACCTCGGAGCCGGAGAAGACGGCGAGGCCCGGATACGCCTCGATCAGCGCCTTGGTGTTTTCCCAGTCGCCCGAACTGTCCTTCAAGCCGGCGATCGTCTCCGGATAGGCGTCGATCAGGCGGCCGACAACCTCCAGGTCGAAGCCCACGCCGGCCATCGGCGGGATGTGGTAGAGATATACGCGCAGGCGGGAATCGCCGATCCGCTCGATCGCCTCGGCAATGCTGGCGAACACGCCGTCGCCGCTCACGCCCTTGTAGTAGAAGGGCGGCAGCATCAGCACGCCGCCGCAGCCGGCGTCGAGCGCGTGGCGCGTCAGCCGAAGCGTGTCGGGCAGTGCGCAACAGCCCGTTCCCGGCATCAGTTTCGCGGGGTCGATGCCGTCTTCGACCAGCGCGTCGAGCAGCGCCATGCGTTCGTCGCCGGAGAGCGAGTTCGCCTCGCTCGTGGTTCCGAACGCCGCGAGCCCGTCGACGCCCTGGTCGAGCAGCCACCGGCAATGGGCGACGAAGGCGGCGCGGTCGGGCGCCAGGTCCTCGTCGAACGGAGTGAGAACGGGCGGCAGAACGCCCGCGAACGGCTCGAATTGCGGCATGTTCGGCGCCTCCCCGCGCGCGTTGCCCGTCCGGTTGAGTTACGTCCCCGCTACGGCGCGGGGGCTTCCTCCGCTTCCCGCTGCGCCCGCAGCAATCCCTCGACCAGGCCGGTCAACTGGCCCTGCCGCTCCGTCAGCCTGGGTATCTGCCTCTGGAACTCCTCGCGGTCGGCGCGCGCTTCCGCGCGAACGGCGCGAATCTCGTCGCGCAGCCCCTCCGCCACGGAAAGGCCGAGCGCCGCAAGCATGACGCCCGCGCCGATAATGGCCGCCGTTTCCTGCCTGAGATGCGGCATCGCGGCCCTCCTCCTGTTTGCCGAAGTATCCATAGCGCTTCGGTCGCGCCGGCGCAACGCCCGGCGCTGTTCTCGCGATTGCGGGCGACGCCCCTATGGCGCGGGGGCTTCCTCCGCCTCCCGCCGCTCTCGCAGCAGCCCCTCGACCAAACCGGTCAACTCGCCCTGCCGCTCCGTCAGCCTGAGTATCTGCCTCTGGAACTCCTCGCGGTCGGCGCGCGCTTCGGCGCGGATGGCCTCGCGGTCGGCCCGCGCCTCCATGCGCACCGCCTCGACCTCCGCGCGAACGGCGCGAATCTCGTCGCGCAATCCCGCCGCCACGGAAAGGCCGAGCGCCGCAAGCGCAACGCCCACGCCGATAATGGCCACCGTTTCCTGCCTGAGATGCGGCATCGCGATCCTCCTCCTGTTTGCCGAAGTATCCATAGCGCTTCGATCGGGCCGGCGCAATGCCCGGTCCGCTCGATTGCGCGCCTTTCCCGCTACGGCGCGGGGGCTTCCTCCGCGTCGCGCCGCTCTCGCAGCAGCCCCTCGACCAAGCCGGTCAACTCGCCCTGCCGCTCCGTCAGCCTGAGTATCTGCCTCTGGAACTCCTCGCGGTCCGCCCGCGCTTCGGCGCGGTCGGCTTCGCGGTCGGCGCGCGCTTCGGCGCGGTCGGCTTCGCGGTCGGCGCGCGCTTCGGCGCGGATGGCGTCGCGGTCGGCGCGCGCCTCCACGCGCACCGCCTCGACCTCCGCGCGAACGGCGCGAATCTCGTCGCGCAATCCCGCCGCCACGGAAAGGCCGAGCACCGCAAGCGCAACGCCCACGCCGATAATGGCCACCGTTTCCTGCCTGAGATGCGGCATCGCGATCCTCCTCCTGTTTGCCGAAGTATCGATAGCGCTTCGATCGGGCCGGCGCAATGCTCGGTCCGCTCGATTGCGCGCCTTTCCCGCTACGGCGCGGGGGCTTCCTCCGCCTCGCGCCGCTCTCGCAGCAGCCCCTCGACCAGGCCGGTCAACTCGCCCTGCCGCTCCGTCAGCCTGAGTATCTGCCTCTGGAACTCCTCGCGGTCCGCCCGCGCTTCGGCGCGGTCGGCTTCGCGGTCGGCGCGCGCTTCGGCGCGGATGGCGTCGCGATCGGCGCGCGCCTCCACGCGCACCGCCTCGACCTCCGCGCGAACGGCGCGAATCTCGTCGCGCAATCCCGCCGCCACGGAAAGGCCGAGCACCGCAAGCGTGACGCCCATGCCGAAAAGCATGACGCCCACGCCGATAATGGCCACCGTTTCCTGCCTGAGACGGGGCATCGCGATCCTCCTCCTGTTTGCCGAAGTATCCATAGCGCTTCGATCGGGCCGGCGCAATGCCCGGTCCGCTCGATTGCGCGCCTTTCCCGCTACGGCGCGGGGGCTTCCTCCGCGTCGCGCCGCTCTCGCAGCAGCCCCTCGACCAAGCCGGTCAACTCGCCCTGCCGCTCCGTCAGCCTGAGTATCTGCCTCTGGAACTCCTCGCGGTCGGCCCGCGCTTCGGCGCGGTCGGCTTCGCGGTCGGCGCGCGCTTCGGCGCGGATGGCGTCGCGATCGGCGCGCGCCTCCACGCGCACCGCCTCGACCTCCGCGCGAACGGCGCGAATCTCGTCGCGCAATCCCGCCGCCACGGAAAGGCAGAGCACCGCAAGCGCAACGCCCACGCCGATAATGGCCACCGTTTCCTGCCTGAGATGCGGCATCGGTCGGCCTCTCCATGTTTGCCGGAAGTACCGATAGCGCTTCGACCGCGCCGGCGCAACGCCCGGTCCGCCCGATTGCGCGCCTTCCCCGCTACGCCGCCGCGTCGAACCGGCGCCGCTTGGCGCCGCGCGGCGCGATCGGGAACAAGCCCCCGGCCGCGGCCGGCCCGTCATCCCTCTCCGCAATCCGCCGGGACCGCCGGCGAGGCGCCGCCGGTCCCGGCGGGGGCTCAGAAGCGGACGGTGAGGCTGGCGCTGCCGCCGAAGTCGCGGTTGCCGCCGCGGGCGGCGGCGTAGTTCGCGGACCCGCGCAGAACGAAGCGCCCGTCGTTCCACTCATGGGCGCCGCCGAGGCCCAGGCGGACCCAGGTCGACTCCGCCTCCGACCGCAGGCGCGTGCCTCCGACCGTCGCGTCCATCCGGCCCGACAGTTCGCGCTCGACATCCAGGGTTCCGAACAGGCCGCCCGCTTCGGCGCGGAGGCCCGCCCGCGCCTTGAGGCTCCGGCCGCCGTCGAGCGACACCCGCTGGCCCATCGAGTCCGTGAACGACGACATGGCGACGCCGGACCAGCTGGCGCCGATGCGCGGCGCGATGGCCACGCCGCGCACATCCAGCCGCCGCCCGGCCTCCACGCCGAGCGCATAACCCCGGCCCGAAATGTCGTGTTTCAGTTCGCCGCGCTCCGCCTTCGGGTCGGCGGAGTTCAGGTCGGCCTCGTACAGCGTCGCCGCGGCCTGCCCGCCGACGTAGTAGCCCCCGGCGGAGAACCATGCGCCCGATATGCGGGCGCCGGTTCCCGACAACTCCACGCCGCCGCCTTCCATTCCCTCGATGTCCGCCTTGCCGCGCACATGATGAACGGAAATCGCGACCGCGCCGTTTTCGCCGATGGCGCCCTCGACCCCCGCTTCGAAGCTGTAGCGGCGGACGTCGTGGCGGCGGTCCTGCCCGGTCGGGGTGGCAAGGCCGCGGTCTCCGCCGCCCCCGTGGAAGCGCGCCCGTATCCCGCGCCGCGCGCCCGCCGAAGACAGGAACTCGCCATGATCGGGTAACGCATTCAGCGCCAGCAGAACCGACGGCAGCGCCTCGTAAACGGCGGCGGCGCCGACGACGGGCGCGGGGCTCGGGCCGGCCAGCGCGCCGGCGCCGGCGATTTCCAGCGTCACATCGTCCGCTCCGCTGTCGGAAGCGCCCGAGGGCCGGACCTTGACCTCGATCCCGCGGCCCCCGGCGACGCCGCCGACGCGCCCGCCGGCGTCTTCGACCGACTCATCGGGCGCCGCGCGCACCAGCACGACGACCGCGCCTTGCCGCGGTTCCCGCACGCCCTCCTCGATGCGTCCGTTCTCGCCGATGGTCACCATGCCGCCGCGCGGGACGTCCACGACCCTGACCTTGCCATCGACGGCGACCGCGCTGTCGGCGCCCGCGAGTTGCACAACGCCGGCCACGGCGCCGCTGCCGCCGACCGTCACCGCGGAAGCGACGCCTGCGTCGCGCGCCAGCACCGCGCCGCCGACCGTTCCGTTCAGATCGGCGGTCAGCGCGCCCTCGGGAGCGTCGATCGCCACACGCATGCCGTCCTGCTCCATGCCGGTTATCTCCGACCCCGCGGCGGCGCTTATCCGTCCGTCGGCGGGAAGCCGGAAAGCGCCCGCCTTGCCGCCATGCACGATCGCGGAGAAGCCCTCGAGGAGGCCCGTAACCGCGCCGTCCGCCCCGATATCGGCCTCGTGCGTTCCGCCGCCGCGCGCGAAAACGCTGCCGTCCACGGATTTCGTTACCGTGAACGTCATATCGCCGTCGCCGCGGCCCTCGATGTTGCCGAGCACGTTGCCGTTTACGGTCACGGTCAGGTGGCCCGCCATGCTGCGGATCGCGTCCGCGCCACCGTCCGCGCGCGCAATTCGTCCGGCGGACCCGACCGTGACCTCGCCGCCGCGGTCGAGCAGCACCGGTCCGGACATTCCATCGACGGTTACCGCGCTGGCCTCCAGATGGATGCGCCCGCTCACCGCGCCGCCGGTCATCACATGGACGTTATGCTCGCCGCCGCCGAGGCCGAAAACGCCGCCCGCGACCGAGCCGCTCACCTTGACGTCGAGGTTGCCGTCGCCCTCGGCGCGGATATCGCCCGTCACCGCGCCTTTCGCTTTCACATCGACCGCCAGGTTGCCCGCCATGCTGCGGATCGCGTTCGCGTCGCCGTCGGCGCGCGCAATTCGCCCGTCGGCCCCGACCGTGACCTCGCCGCCGCGGCCGAGCAGCACCGGTCCGGACGCTCCATCGACGGTTACCGCGCCGGTCTCCAGATGGATGCGCCCGCTCACCGCACCGCCGGTCATCGCATGGACGTTATGCTCGCCGCCGCCGAGGCCGAAAACGCCGCCCGCGACCGAGCCGCTCACCTTGACGTCGAGGTTGCCGTCGCCCTCGGCGCGGATATTGCCCGTCACCGCGCCTTTCGCTTTCACATCGACCGCCAGGTTGCCCGCCGCGCCGCGGATCGCATCCGCTTCCCCGGGCACGCCCGCAACGGCGCCGCCAGCGGCGACCTCGACCGTCCCGCCGGAGCCCAGCAGCAAGCGCCCGACGCTGCCGCGCACCGTGAACGGTTTCGCCGCGCTGCTTGCCGGGTTGTGGATCGTTCCCGCGACCGTTGCGCCGGCGGGAACGCCCGCCTCGCCTTCGGCGTCGGCCACCGTCAGCGTTCCGCCGGAGCGGATATCGCCTTCCACCAGGCTTCCCCGCGGGCCATCGCCGGCGCCCGCGAGCGTCACCCGCAGCGCGCCGGCGCCGCCGCGGATAGCCTCGCCGCCGACGCCGGTCAGGCGCCCGGTCCGCGTCACGGTCACCGCGCCGCCGGCGCTGTAGAGTATCCGTCCGACGGTTCCGCCGATGGTCAACGGGCCTGCCGGGTCGCGCAGCGTCCCCGTCACCGCGCCGCCCTCCAGCACGGCGAGGGTCAAGGCGCCGCCTTCGCCCGTTGCGAGAATCTCGCCCGAAACCGTGCCCGCGACCGTCACATTCAGTGCGCCGGCGTTGCTGCGGATAGCCTCGCCGCTCCCGGCCTCGCCCGTTATCCGGCCGGTTTTCCCCACCGTCACGGTTCCGCCGGCGCTGTAGAGTATCCGTCCGACGGTCCCGTTTACGGTCAGCGGCCCCGCCGGGTCGTGGACCGTTCCTGTCACCGTTCCGCCTTCCGGCGAGACGAAGGTCAGCGCGCCGGCAGTGGCGCGGATGTCGCCCTCGGCGCGGCCCTTGTCGGCGACCGTCACCGTTCCGCCGCCCGCGAGATGCACGGCCGCGCCGGTCCCGCCGGTCACCGCGCCGTGGACGGTAACGGCTTGTTTGCGGTTTCCGTCGGCGTCCAGGCCGGCATTGGCGACATAAACGCCCGCCGCGCCGGCGCTCACGCTCGCGCCGCTGGCGATCGTCACATCGATCGCGCCGTTGCCGTCGTGCGGCAGCGCATACCAGGCGCGGACGCCGACGCCGGGCGCGTCGATGGAGCCGCCGCTTACGTCGATGTCGATATTGCCGTCGTTGAACTGCCGCGCCAGCGCCTGTACTTCGGTTTTCCAGTCTTCGGAGGCGCCGGGCACGGCCGCCAGCGCGGCGTCCGCATTCCGGCCCGCCGCCAGCGCTTCGAGCACGGCCTTCTCGGCCGCGGAGAGACTGCGCCGCAGCAGGTCGCGCAGTTCCGTCCGGCGCGCGGCGCTGTCGTGCGTCAGATACGCCGTGAGCTCGGCGTCGCTGAAAGTCCCGTTGTCATCGGCGTCGATGGCGTCCGCGCCGGGAATGGCGCCAAGGTTCTCGCTGACAAGCACGGCCCTGAAATTGTCGAGGATGGTCCTGGCCCGCGCGGCAACGGCGGCGTCGCCCGACCCGGCGGCGAGCAGCGCCGCCTGCGCCGCCGCATCGGCGATTTCGCCCGGGTCGTCGCCCGCCGTAACGAGCCGGTTGACCTGCCGCCACGACATGACCTCGGCGTCTATGGCCGGTCGATCGCCGTCGATCCCGAAAACCGGCTCCCCCTGCGCTTCCTGCGCAAACTCGATCCCGTGCGCAATGCTGTCGGGCCGCAAGGGCGCGCCGCCCTCTTCCTGCGAAAAGGTTCCCGTCCAGTCGATGTCGATGACGGGCTGCGCCGCCGCCGCGCGCGTTTCGTCCTCCAGGTTGTGGCGCGCGACCGTGGCATAGACGCCGCCGGGCGCCGAGATCGTCCCTGCCTGCTCGATCCATATCCGTCCGGCGGAGTTCAGCCGGTCCGCCAGGTAGGCGTACACGCCGACATTGTGCGTCGCCGTCAGAGTCGCGCCCCTGCGGATCATGACGACGGCCGAGCCTCCCTCGGCGTTTTCCGCCGCGACGGCGACCTTGCCGTGGGTTTCGGTCGCCGTAACCGAGCCGCCCCGGACGTCGACCCTGACGTCCGCCGTGTTTGTCGGCGCGGGGGCGGATACGCTCCCTTCGTCGCGCCAACGGCCGACGATGGCGGCGATGCCCGCGTTGCCCTTGCCGACGATATCTCCCGACCGATGGATAACCGTAACCGAGCCGCCGGTCCCCTCCTTGCGGGCGAAGACGCCGTAGTTGTTGGCCGTTATGTCCGCGCTGTTGTCGATCGTGAGGTCGTCCGTGCCGGGATCGGAGATGCGGATGCCGGTACTGTCGAGGTCGCCGGCGCCGTGCCGCGAGAAATTGCCGTCCGCCGTAACCGCGCCGGCGTTGAAGATGCGGGTCGGGCCGGCGCCGCCGTTCCAGACGTAGATGCCGGATGTCTTCGCCTTGACCGCCGCGCTGTTGCGGATCGTGACGCCGCCGGTATTCGTCCCGGGGACGCTGACGTGGAGCCCGTGGCGCCCCGCGGTTACGGCGCCGCTGTTGCGCAGCGTCGCGGCGCCCGTCCCGCCTTGGCTGAGCCAGACGCCGTCCGCGTTGTCCGACGTCACGGCGTTGCTGTTCGCGATGGTCGCGGCGCCCGCGCCTCCGTTGCTCAGGTAGATGCCGTGCGGCCGGTCCCACTCCTCGAGCGCGCCCACCGCGCCGTCGGCCATGACGACCCCGCTGTTGACGATTTCGGCCCCGCCCGTGTTCATGGCGTTGCCGTTGAAGAGGGCGATGCCGCGGTCCGCGTCGATAGCGCCGCTGTTGGTCGCCGTCGCCTTGCCCGTACCGTTGTTCGACAGCCGAACGCCGTCGAGATTCGCCTCGATCGCGCCCGAATTGGAGATCGAGACAGCGGCGGAGTTCGCCGTGTTCCATGACTCGAGGAAAACGCCGTGCGCGCCGGCTCCGCTCGCGGCGATGGCGGCCTTGTTGTCGATCGAGGCCGCTCCGGCCGAGCTCTGGATGCGGAGGTGTACGCCGTGGGCTCCGGTCGCGCCGGCAGCTGTGCCGGCGACGACGGCGCCGCCCTCTTCGTTCACGATCGTGGCGGCCCCCCGCGCTGAGGCCGCCCTGCCGTAAATGAGCCAAATGCCTTTCCGGCCCGCGCGGATCGCGCCGGAGTTCTCGATTCTGACGCCGCCGTTCGGTTTCCACTCGGTATTGACGAAGATGCCGTGCGCATTCGCCGAGGTTACCGAGCCGGAGTTCCCGATCATCGGATTCGCTTCGGTGGCGGAGCCCGTGCCGCTGTCCACGAGATAAATACCGTGCGGCTGGTCCGGCTCGTCGAGCATGCCCACCGCGCCGTTGGCCACGATCGGCCCGGAGTTCTCGATCCCGATCCCCGCATTCGCGTTGGTGACGGCATTGATGCCGCGATCCGCCTCGATGCGGCCGCTGTTCGCGATGGAGACCCGCCCGTTGTTGGCCTGGTAGTGAAACAGGCGGATGCCGTCTTTATTCGCCTTGATATGTGCCGTATTCTCGACCGTGACGGCGGCGGTTCCGGTGTTTGCCGTGCCCGTCTGGAGGTAGATGCCGTGCGCGCCGGCTCCGTTCGCGGTGACGGCCGCCTTGTTGTCGATCGAGGCCGCGCCCGTGCTCCGGGTATCGAGGTGGATGCCGTGCCCGGCGGTCGCGGCGATCGTCCCGCCGGCGTTGTTCCGGATGGCGGCGGCGCCTGTTCCCGGTGCGCCGTGCTGAAGCCAGAGGCCTTTCTTGCCGGCCGTAATCGCGCCCGAATTGACGATTGTGACGTCGCCGGCGCCCGCCATCCACCGGGCGTTGACGAAAATGCCGTGCGCGTTGGCCGAGGTCACGGCGCCGCTGTTCGTGACCGTCGCGGGGCCCGTGCCGCCATTGTAAAGATAAAAGCCGTGCGGCTGCTCGCCCTCGGCGAGCATGCCCACCGCGCCTGTCGCCTTGACGGTCCCTGTGTTGCGGATTTCGCTCCCGCCCGTGTTCGTGGTCGCGCCGTTGGTGACGACGATGCCGCGGGCCGCGTCGATATCGCCGCTGTTGATCACGCTCACCTTGCCCGTGCCGGGGTTGGCGTTCAACTCGATGCCGTCCTTGCCCGCGTAAATCCGCGCCGCGTTGGTAATCGAATGGGCCACGGTCGTCGCGCGCCACACATTGACGACGATGCCGTCGTTCTGCATCGGCGCGGCCGCCGTTCCGATCGCGCCGTTCCGGTAGTCCACCGTTACGCTGGAGGTCGCGGTCATGCCGGCCCCCGGGCTAATCACGATGCCGCTGCCCGAATTGCTGGCGGCGGCGCCGGTGTAGGTCGGGGCCGACGCCCCCTGCCGGATATTCACCGCCCCCGTCGCGCCGATGACGAGCGAAATATCGCCGTCGTCCGCGCCCGAGGACGTCTCGGTACCCGCGTTGTAGATGACGATGCCGCTCCGGTGCTGGTCGGTGGCGGATCCGACGGCCCTCGTGATCGTGACGGCCGAGCCCGCGGCGCCGGGAATCGTCAGCGCCAGACCATTGGATCCCCAGTAGAGGATGCCGTTTTGCGCTTCCGCCGCGGTACATGCGTGCGCGCCGCTGTGCTGGGTCGCGGGGTCGGCGCTGCACGCATTGCTCTGCGCCCGCGCCGCGCCCGGCGCGAGAAGAAACAGGCAGACAAGCAGAGCCAGCCCGCCGACAAGCCCGGGCCGGCGCCGAAGCGCATATCCGGTTTCGAGCATCGCCTGTGTATTCATCGTTCTCCGCTTCCGTTCGGTTCTCGCGCCCCGGCGGCCGAGCCGCCCGCCGGGCCTTGCGGAATGCCTTTGTCGCCCCCCCCCCCCCCCCCCGTGTCAACCCGGTACGCAAAAAAAACCGGGCGCCGGAACTTTTTTCGCTGAATTAGCGAATCGCGCGTACTTGCGCCGCATTTTTTAGCGGCCGTTTTCGGCCCCGCGTCGGCGCGCGGCGCGGCGCCGGCCGGACGATCGGTCGGTTATGGCGGGGGCCACGGCTGTCGGGTCGTGCGGCGGGGGCCGCCGGGAGAGGCGGGGCTGCCGCGCCTCTCCCTCCGGCATCGCGGCTTGCGGGAACGTGTGGGCGGGGACGCCCGCGGTCCCGGGCAGTCCGCGCCTTCGGCGCGACGACGCCCGGGCATCCCGCCCCCGAGGCGCCGCGGGTACGGACGATTCGCGAATTGAGCCAAGGCGTTCCGTTCGGGCCGGTCGCAAGAAGGCGGGGAAGCGGTCGCCGCCGCCGGCCCGTCGGCGAGCGCGGCGGTTGCGCCGGCGCCGGCGCGGCGCTAAACGTGCGGGCCGCAACAATCGGAGGTCCGCTCCATGGCCCGGCTCAGTCAGGAAACCATCGCGATCATCGGCGTGGGCATTGCGACGATTGCGCTCGGGCTGTCGGTCGCCGAGAGCCTTCGCGACGAGATGCGCGCCGACCGCGCGGAGGCCCGCGCCGACCGCGAAGCCATACGCGCGGAGGCGCGCGCCGACCGGGAACAGTTCGAGCGGCAGATACTCAGGCTTATCCAGGGGCAAGGCGTTCTGTTCGGGCTGATCGAGGGCCGGTCGCAAGAAGGCGGGGAAGCGGACGACGACGCCGATGGAGCGCCGCCCGCCGAGTGACGGCCCGCCGGCGAGCGCGGCGGTTGCGCCGGCGCCGGCGCGGCGCTAAACGTGCGGGCCGCAACAATCGGAGGTCCGCTCCATGGCCCGGCTCAGTCAGGAAACCATCGCGATCATCGGCGTGGGCATTGCGACGATCGCGCTCGGGCTGTCGGTCGCCGAGAGCCTTCGCGACGAGATGCGCGCCGATCGCGCAGAGGCCCGCGCGGATCGCGAAGCCATACGCGAGGAGGCGCGCGCGGATCGCGCAGAGGCCCGCGCCGATCGCGAGGAGGCGCGCGCCGATCGCGACGCCATACGCGAGGAGATGCGCGCCGATCGCGCAGAGGCCCGCGCCGACCGGGAACGGTTCGAACGGCAGATACTCAGGCTTACCAAGGGGCAAGGCGTTCTGTTCGGGCTGATCGAGGGCCGGTCGCAAGACGGCGGGGAGGCGGACGACGCCCCCGATGGAGCGCCGCCCGCCGAGTGACGGCGCCGCTGGCCCGTCGGCAAGCGCGGCGGTTGCGCCGGCGCCGGCGCGGCGCTAAACATGCGGGCTGCAACAATCGGAGGTCAGCTTCATGGCCCGACTCAGTCAGGAAACCATCGCGATCATCGGCGTGGGCATTGCGACGATCGCGCTCGGGCTGTCGGTCGCCGAGAGTCTTCGCGACGAGATGCGCGCCGACCGCGCGGAGGCCCGCGCCGACCGCGAAGCCATACGCGAGGAGATGCGCGCCATACGCGCGGAGGCCCGCGCCGACCGGGAACAGTTCGAACGGCAGATACTCAGGCTTATCCAGGGGCAAGGCGTTCTGTTCGGGCTGATCGAGGGCCGGTCGCAAGACGGCGGGGAAGCGGACGACGCCCCCGATGGAGCGCCGCCCGCCGAGTGACGGCGCCGCCGGCCCGTCGGCAAGCGCGGCGGTTGCGCCGGCGCCGGCGCGGCGCTAAACATGCGGGCTGCAACAATCGGAGGTCCGCTTCATGGCTCGACTCAGACAGGAAACCATCGCGATCATCGGTGTGGGCGTAACGTTTCTCGGCGTGGGCATTGCGATGATCGCGATCGGGCTGTCGGTCGCCGAGAGCCTTCGCGACGAGATGCGCGCGGATCGCGCGGAGGCGCGCGCGGATCGCGAAGCCATACGCGACGAGATGCGCGCCGATCGGGAACGGTTCGAACGGCAGATACTCAGGCTTACCAAGGGGCAAGGCGTTCTGTTCGGGCTGATCGAGGGCCGGTCGCAAGACGGCGGGGAAGCGGACGACGCCCCCGATGGAGCGCCGCCCGCCGAGCGATGAGCGATCCGGGGGGTTGCGCCCGCGCGCGGGGCGGCCTTGTGCCTCGATTCGAAAGGTTAACGCCGGCCCTTCCGCGTTCGCGCGCGGCTATTGCCGGTACGGGCTTGACCTCTGCCGCGCCGCGGCGTTCGCGCCGGAATCGCGGCCCCGCGGGCGGATCCCGGGCGGCCGGGAACGTCGCCGACGGGCGGCGTCCGCCGCGCGGTCCGCTCGGGCGCCCGCCGGAAGACCCGCGAAATGCGGCCGGCGAACGAACGCGGCAGGCGGCAAGGGGAGCCAAGCATGTCGAAACTCGGAGACAGAACCATAGAGCCGCTGGCGGAGACGTTCGATGCGGCGGTGAAAAAGCTGCTTCGCCCCCGGCCGCCCGCGAAGCCCGGCGCAAAGGCGGCGGCAAAAACGCGGCGCCGGAAAACGCGCCGCGTTGCGTCGAAAGGCCGCGCGCGGGCGGCTTCGGCGGAAAAACCCGCGGCCCCCGCGCCGGACGCCGCGGAAGCGCCGCCGGCGAAACCCGAAGCGCCGGAGGCGCCGCCCGATACGCCGCCGAAGGCGCAATAGCGCCGTCGTCTTGTCGGCATATGGGCGTGTTTCGCGCGCGGCTGCCGGCCCGCGTTTACGTTACGAGTTCGCCCCTGTCGAGCGCGCGCCGCCATTGCGAAGGACGCGCCGTCCGCGCTCTTGGCGGGGACGGCGGCCGTCCGAATCCGGGCGCCGTCCGTTTGCGCGCCATGCGCGCCGGACGGCGCCCTCCGGTTCGCGGGGTAAGGGGGGCGGCCCCGCGGCCCGGAAACCCGTTCGCTAGCCGGACCAGCTGCTGACCGTGCCGGCCGAGCTGATGCAGCTCGGGATGCTGCTCATGGTGCCGGCGCTTCCGATCGAGCTTGCCCCGCCGCCCGACGCCGCCTGCAGATCCTCGTCCGCCAGCGGGATATTCGGATCGGGCGGAAACACGATGTGCGTGACATCCTCCGTATCCGCCGAGATGCGCGCCTCGACGCCTTGGGGCAACACGATTTCGAGCTGGCGGACCGCGTCCCTCGTGTCGCCGGACTCGATACGCGACCGCAATCCGGCGTCCCCATGGTAGCGCTCGGCCAACGCGTCCAGCCGTTTCTTGTTCTCCCGGTATTCGGCGTTGCTTCCCCGCATATCCTTGCCTCCTGACGTTGGCTTCCTGTACCCGCTCCGGCGGCGTATCCGCCGAAGCGTCATGGCGCCCTTATATACCGCGGCGGCGAGAATGTCAACGTATTTTTCGCCGGGGCGGAGCAACCGTTATCCGGGCCGCCGCCACGCAATTGCCCCAGGGGCGCCGGCCGGAAAGGCGGCGCGGCCCCGCCCGCCGCGCCGCCGTCCCTCCGCTCAAACGGGGCTGTTGCCGCCGCGCCAGCTGCTTGTCGCGCCCGCCGAGCCGAGGCAGCTCGGGGAGCAGCCGATCGACACTGCCGTTCCCGGGCTGCTCGCGCCGCCGCCGGCAGTTCGATATCCAGGCACTTGAGCGCCTCTTGCGCGCCGCCCGACTCGATGCGCGACCGCGACCCGGCGTCGTCGCGGCGGCGCCCGGCCAACTCCTCCGGCCGCCGCCTGCTTTCCCGATACTCCTCGATGCCCCCGGGCATGGCCGCGCCTCCTCCCGTCGTTCGGCCCCGCGCGGCCCCGTTTCCGGAACGCTGCGGGAATATCGACGGCGCCGCAAGGCGCGCCGCGCGGAAGCCCCCGGCGGCGACCGGTTCGCCGGCCTCCCCGCGGCGCGCGGCATCCGCCGCGGCCGCCAGCGGTGCAAATGACGATTTAACTTGCATGCGGCGGCGCCTTGCGGTATGGAAGAACCGCAACGGCCGGCGGCGCGCTCCCCCCGCGCCCCGCCGGCCGCCTTGAAGAGACGCCCCGGAGGACAGCGCGGACATGAACGACGTTACCCCCAACGAACCGGTCCAGCCCGGCTGGTTCGCGCAGCCCGGCGCCGAAATGCGCGCCACGGCCGCCGACAAGGGAATTGTCGAGCGGCCGGCGCTCGCGCCGCATCTCGAGTGGAGGCCGGTGGGCGGGGACTCCGTGCTGCTGTTCTCGGAAACCTCGAGCGCGGCGCTCTACGGGCGCCGTTACGTCGATATGGTTCCGCTTCTCGACGGGTCGCGCACACGCAACGAGGTTATCGCCGCGCTCGACGGCAAGCATTCGCGCATCGAGATACAGACCGCGCTCGTCTCGCTGGCGACGAAAGGCCACATCGTTTCCGCGGACCACGGGATGGATCGCCGGATGGCGGCGTTCTGGACGTCGATGCGCGTCACGCCGCGCTGGGTGGAAGAGCGGCTGGCGTCGGCGCGGGTGGCGGTGCGCGGCGATGGCGGCGACCGCCTCGCCGCCGCGCTGCGGGAAATGGGGGTCGCCGCCGCCGCGGAGGGGGCCGGCGCGGCGCCCGCGCTCTCGGTTATCCTCACGGGCGACTATCTCGAACAGGCGCTCGCGGAGACCAACAAGCGCCAGCTGGCGGCGGGCGTGCCGTGGGCGCCCGTTTGCCTCGACGGCGTCTGGCCGCTGTTCGGGCCGGTGTACCGCCCGGCGGACGGCGGCCCGTGCTGGGCGTGCGTCGCGCACCGCCTGCGCGGCAACCGCGAGGTCGAGAGTTTCGTCCGCACGGCGGCGGGGGACGAGGGCGTGCGCACGACGAGCGCCGCGCCGCCGCTCTTTACCGACGCCATGTACAAGCTGGCGGCGGTCGAGCTCGCCATGTGGGCGGTGCTCGGCGAGCGCGCGGCGCTGCATGAGCACGTGCTGTCGTTGTCGGCCTTCGGGCTCGGCGCCGACCGCCACAAGGCGATGAAACGCCCGCAATGCGCCGAATGCGGCGATGAGGCGCTGTACCGCGTCGACCGCGAGTCCGCGCCGGTGCATCTGCAATCGAGCCCGAAGCCCGTCCACAACAGCGGCGGGCTGCGCTCGGTGCCGCCGGAAGAGACGGTGCGCCGGTACCGCGGCCTCATCAGCCCCATCACCGGCGTGGTGACGCAGCTGATGCGCACCTCCGACGAGACCGACCCGTGGCTGCACGTCTATTGGGCGGGGAGCAACCTGGCGCTGAAAAGCACCAACCTGCACCTGTTGCGCAACAGCCTGCGCACCAAGAGCTCGGGCAAGGGCGCGTCGCCGCAACAGGCCGAGGCAAGCGCGCTTTGCGAAGCGGTGGAGCGCTATTCGGGCGTATTCCACGGCGACGAAATCCGCCGCCCCGCGCGCTTTACTGACTTCGCCGGCGGCGAGGCCATCCACCCGAACGAGATCCAGAACTACAGCGACTGGCAATACGCGCATGCGGCGGAGATCAACGCCCGGCGCCACCGCTTCAACCACATTCCCGAGCGTTTCGACCCCGATATCGAGATGTCGTGGTCGCCGGTGTGGTCGATCACGCAGCAGCGCCGCCGCTGGCTGCCCACCTCCATGCTCTATTTCGCCATGCCGATCGAGAAGCACGGGAAGATCTACACGCCGCCGGATTCCAACGGCTGCGCCGCCGGAAACACGGTGGAGGAGGCGATTCTGCAGGGTTTCTTCGAACTCGTGGAGCGCGACGCCTTCGGCTGCTGGTGGTACAACCGCGCGCGCCTCCCCGAGGCCGACCTCGACAGTTTCGGCGATCCCTACCTTTCCTCCTCCAAAAAGTATTACGGCGAGCACAACCGGGAGTTGTGGCTGCTCGACGCCACCGTCGATCTGCGTATCCCGGTGTATGTGGCGATTTCGCGGCGGACCGACAAGAAGGCGCAGGATATCCTCTATTCCGCCGGCGCGCATACAGACCCGAAGATCGCCGCGCTGCGCGCCGTGTGCGAGCTCAACCAGTATATGAGCGCCGTGCGCGACGCAAAGGACGATGGGTCGGGATACCTCGTGGACGACCCGGAATCCCTGTGGTGGTGGAAGAACGCGACGCTCGAAGAGCAATCGTATCTGGCGCCGGCGCCGGACGCGCGGGTCTCGGTGGCGAGCGACTATCCGGCGCCGCAAACCGCCGACCTGCGCGACGACGTCGAGCACTGCCGCGCCATCGTGGAAGCGAAAGGCATGGAGTTCATCGTGCTCGACCAGACCCGGCCCGATATCGGCATGCCGGTGGCGCGCGCCATCGTGCCGGGAATGCGCCACTTCTGGGCGCGCTACGCGCCCGGACGTCTCTACGACGTGCCGGTGGACATGGGCTGGCTCGACAAGCCGACGGCCGAGAAGGACATGAACCCGATACCGGTCTTCATATAACGACCGGGGCGACGACAGGACAAGATAGCGGCGAACCGACGGAGGAGGCCGGCATGGACGCGCGGCTCGACAGACACATATACGCGCGGGCGAAACGTTTCCGCGAACTCTGGACGGCGGACGACCGCTTCCGGAAAGCGGTCGAGGCGGACCCGCAGGCGGCCGCCGAGGCGGCCGGGCTCGACATCGATACCGGCCCGCTGGAGCCCGTCTGGAACCACTCCCTGCGGGCCGATATATCCACGCCCGAGGGCTACGCGCTCATGAAGGTCGACCAGCGCTCGCGCGACTATCTCGATTTCTGCGCCGACGACGCCGGCGCGCCGGAGAGTTATATCGCCTGGCGCAAACGCCAAAAGGCGCGCGCCGGCTTCGCGCAGGGCTACGTCGTCGCGCCGATCGGGCTGCATCTGCCGTACACGGTAGAGCTCACCAGGGGGTGCTCGATGGGCTGCTGGTTCTGCGGCCTTTCGGCGGCGCGGCTGGAAGCCGCCGTGCCCACCGACCTGGCGGCGTGGGAGCGGATGCTGCGCGCGCTCGCCCGCCCCGACGTGTTCGGCGAGAGCGCGGTGCGCGGCTTTCTCTACTGGGCCACCGACCCGTTCGATCATCCGGACTACGAAGCCTACGGCGACACCTTCGCGCGCGTGCTCGGGCGCTTTCCCGCCACCACCACGGCGGCGCCGATGATCGACCCCGCGCGCACGCGCCGCGCCATGGCGCGGGCCCGCGCCGGCAACGCGCCGTCGATGCGCTTTTCCGTCGTCTCGTTGCGGCAGCTCGAAAACATCCACAACGAGTTCGACGTCGACGAACTCGCCGACGTCGAACTGGTCATGGTCAACCGCGAGTCGGTTCTCGGCCTCGCGCAGGCCGGCCATGTGCGGGAAAAAGCCAGGCGCATACCCGACCGCGCGGAACACGAGCGCCGCAAGCTCAGCAAGATGGGCGACGACGACGAAATTTTCGCGCACCGGACCATAGCCTGCGTCTCGGGCCTCATCGTCGAGCCCGTGATCGGGCGCATCCGCCTGATCTCGATGGAGCCCTGCTCCGACCGCTGGCCCGACGGCTACGTCGTGTTCGACGAAGCGCGCTTCGACCCCGCGGGCGCGGAAGGATTCGAGGACGCGTTGACGGGGCTGGTCGCGCGCAACATGAGCGGCGAACTCCCGGATACGCTGGCGTTGCAGCGCGGCGTATCGGTGACCGCGGTCGCCCCGAGGGAAGTCCGCGCCGAGGGCCGCGGGCACTGGGTCTCGCTGCGCGCCGGCAGGCGCGCGCTCGGCCACATGCCGGCGCTGGCCGACGCCTTCCGCGGCGGCGCGCGCGTCGAGACCGTCGCCGCCGACATCGCCCGCCGCTTCGAAATCCCGCCGAGGCGCGTGCGCGAGGACGCGGCCGCGCTTTGGCGCCAGGGCGCGCTGATCGAAACGATCTTCGATTTCGCCGATCTCGACGAGACGCCGGCGCCGGCGCCGAAGCGCAAGGCGGCGCGCGAAACGCCCGTATCCAGGCGGGAGCCGGTTCCCGCGGGAGCGGCGCCATGAGCTTTTTCGACCTTTTGCGCGAACGCGAAATCGAGATTCGCGTCCGCCCCGGCTGGAAGCTCGGGAAATCCGGCGACGGGAAGAGCTTCGTCGCCTCTTCGGCGCGGTACGGCGTCTCGCCCCCGGTGGGCCGCTACGCCGCCGCGTTCGAGCCCGCGAACGAAAAACTCCACGCCGGCGCGCCGCTCGGCGCGCTGCGCGACGCCGCGATCGCGGCCGACGGCCCGAGCCGCGCCGCTTCCTATCTCGTCTTCCTGCAATCGCTGGCGCGGTGGGGGTTGATCGAGTTCCCGCTCGTCGACGCCGGCGGCGTGCGCGCCGTCGCGCTTGCGCAGCTCGACGGCGAGGTTCCCGCCTTGGCGCCGGAGGCGCCGCCGGCGGAGGCGGCGCTGCGCCGCTTCGCCTGCCTGCGGCGCGAAGACGGCGCGTGGCTCCTCGAGGCGCCGCTCACGGGCCTGCGCTTCATGTTCTCCGATCTCGCGGCGCTCGACGCGCCGGTCGTGCGGCGCGCGCTGGCGGCGGCGGGGTTCCTCGAGGGGACGGCGCCGGAGTCCGACGCGCGCCGCGAGGCGCTGGAACAGTGGGAGTTCCACGACCTCATGTTCCACGGCCACAGCCGCCGCGGCTGGCATAACGACCCGTTCGGCGCGGTGTTCCCGTATATCGGGCGCCTCGATCCGCCGCCGGCCATCCGCCCGCCCTGGCCGGGCGCGCGCATCGGCCTGCCGCGGGCGCCGAACGAGCCGGCGCGCGAGCCGTTCGCCGACGTTCTCGACCGCCGCCGGTCGGAGCGCGTGTACGACGAAACCCGCCCGATCGCGCTGCGCGACCTGGGCGCGCTGCTCGACCGCGCCGCCCGCGTGCGTTCGCAACGGACGATCGAGTTCGGCAACTATACGGGGCAAATGGCGGAATTCGAGATCACGCGCCGCCCCTATCCCAATGGCGGCGCCAGCTACGAGCTCGAAATCTACGTAATCTCCGACCGCTGCGCCGATCTCGGGTCCGGCCTCTACCACTACGACGCCGGCGCCCACGAGCTTGTGCGCATTACGGACCGCACGCCCGAGGTCGAGCGGATACTCGGCGACGCCAGGGTAGCGACCGGGAACCAGGCCGATCCGCAGATCGTGCTGGCTATCGCCGCGCGCTTTGCGCGCGTGATGTGGAAATACAAGTCGATCGCCTATGCGGTGATCCTGCGCAACGCCGGCGCGCTCTATCAGACGCTGTATCTGGCGGCGACCGAGCTCGGCCTGTCGCCCTGCGGCCTGGGCTCGGGCAATTCGGCGAATTTCGCGCGCGCCACCGGTCTCGATCCGGCGATCGAAGGCACGGTGGGCGAGTTCATTCTCGGCGGCCCGCCGGACCCCGGCGCCCCGACCGTTCCGTGACCGCCGCCTCGGGCCTCGACGCCTACGCCGCCGGCGTCGTCGAGCGCGCCGCGCCGCCGCCGGAACGCGCCGGCGGCGCGTTCGAACCCGTCGCCACCGACGCGGCCGTGCTGGCGCGGCGGCGCGCCGCGCTGGCCGGCGCCTTCGGCTCGGAAGACGCGCTCGCGGCCCATGCCGAATCGCTCGGCCTCTCGCCTGAGGAGTGGGCCGGCCGCCTGCGCGATGTGCGCCTCGCCGGCCCGGCGCCCGACTGGGCGCAAACCTTCGCCGAGGCGCTCGAGCGCATTTCCGACGACCCGCAAGGCTGGCGCGATTTCCGCCGCTGGGCCGGATCGCAGATCGCCGGCGCCTGGCCCGCCGGCCTCCCGCGCGGACCGGAAGCGCTCGAGGGGCCGCTGGATTTTCTCGCCTCGCGCCTGAGCCAAATCATGCGCCCGACGCTGTTTTTCGAGGAGCGCATCGGCGGCGCGCGCAGCTGGCGGGCGCGCTTCCGGCGCAGCCCGGCGCTCGCCTTCGCGATAGGCCGCGTCACCGCCGACTGGATCGCTGACATGAAGCGCATCGCCGCCTGCGCCGGCGCCGACCGCGCGCTTGTCGCGCGGGAAATCTTCGGCGGCGCCGACCCGGGCAGGCTCGAACGCATCGAGGCCGGCCTCGGCGACCCCCATGCCGGCGGACGCTCGGTCGCCATCCTGCGTTTCGAGCGCGGCGCCGTGGCGTTCAAGCCCAAGGATCTGCGCGTCGCCGCCGCGGTGGCCGACATCGCGCGCAGCTTCGGCGCGCCGGGGATGGCGCCGCCCGAACTGCTGACGCGCGGCGGCTACGCCTGGGAGCCGGTGTACGAAGCCCGGCCCCTGGGCGCGGACGGCGCTCGCGAGGCCGACGCCTTCTACGCCGCGCTCGGCGGGTGGCTGGCGCTCCTCCAGCCCCTCGGAGCCACCGACTTCTGGTTCGACAACCTGATCGCCGAGGGCGCAACGCCGCGCTTCATCGATTTCGAAACCGCCGTGCAGCCGGCATGGGCGTGGCCGGAGCAGGCGCGCCCGCTCGGAGATGCCGGGTTCGCGCTCTACGACAACTCGCCCGCCCCCGTCGGCATACTGCCGCTCGTCATGCCCACGCTCGAGGGCAAGGAGCCGAGCGATATCGGTTGCACCGCGCGCCCCGGCGACCACCGCTCGCCGATGCCCGATATCGAGAAGAAGGGCGGCGTTATGGAATGGAGCGAGAGCCGCTACGCGCCGCACCATGCCGACGGCCGGCCGGCCGACGCGGCGGACCATTTCGACGCTTTCGAGGATGGCTACCTGCGGGTCGCGCGCGCCCTCCGCGGCGCGGACGCCCACGCCAGGGTCCTGGAAACGCTGCGCCGGGTCGGCGACGCGCCGGTGCGGATCATCCGTATCGACACATGGAGCTGCTATCGCGCGATCAACCGCTCGCTCGCGCCGCGCCACCTGTCCGACGGCGTGTGGCGGGATATCGAGCTCCATACCGTCCTTACCGGACGCGACAACATGGTCGGCGAAATCCGCGAAGCGGCGGCGCGCGACCTGCGCCGCCTCGACGTTCCGTTGTTCCAGGCGCGCCTCGAATCGCGCGACCTGCACGGCATGGAAGGCGAACGGCAAGCGGATTTCTTCGACGCAAACGCGGTCGCCACGGTCGCGCGCCGGCTGGACGATCTGTCCGGTATCGCCGACGACGAACGCTTGGCGTGGGTGCGGTCGGCGTTCGCCGCGCGGAGCGGCAATCCGCCGCGCCGCGCGCCGGCGAACGGCGGCCTGCCGCCGGCAAGCGCCGCCGACCTGCTCGCCTGGGCGGAAGAGATCGCGTCCGACACCGCCCGCCGGGCGGTTCCCACCGGCGGCGGCGCCCCCACATGGCTGGGCCGGCTGCACGAGGTTTTTACCGGCTGGCAGGGCGTGGGGCCGCTTGTCTTCGACGTCCTGTCCGGGCGCGCGGGGGTTGCGCTGGCGCTGGCGGAGCTGGCGGAGCGGCTGAACCGCCCCGATTTCGCGGCGCTGGCGCGCGAAACGCTGGAAGGCGCCGCGCGCGAATACATCGCCAATCCCGCCCAGGCGGGCGCCATCGTCGGAGGCTGGGCCGTCGGCGCGGGCGGCCTTGTCTGCGCGCTCGCGCGCGATCCGGAACTGCGCGATCTCGCCTTGCGCGTCCGCGCCGCCGCCAACGCGCATGAAGTGTGGATGCAGGCGGGCGCCGATTACGTATCCGGCCTCGCCGGCTGGCAAGAAGCCGCGCGCGCCCTCGGCGAGGAGGCGCCGGCCGAGCACGGCGCGCCCCGCCCCTACGCGCCGTCGTCTCTGCCCCGCCTCGCGCGCTGGCTGGACCCGGAGAACGAAAAACCGCTTTGCGCCGACCGCCGCCACGCCGCCCGCCTGCGCCGCGACCGCGACCTCCACGGCTCATGGTTCGCCGCCGAGTGGCTGGACGACCGCCACAACGTTTCCGGCATCGACGGCCTCCCCGCCCTGGCCCTGCGCTTCGCCCGCCTCGCCGCCGAACCGGAAACCGCCTGACCGCCGCGGCGCAGAGAACGCATGCCGGTCGATGCCGGCAGCTGTCGGTAGCAACCCCGGCGCATGTTTTCCCCATTATTCTTGACGCGGTAAATGTTCCATTGTATAGACCGATTCGTCGGGGCAGTGGAGGAAGCGCCGTTACGGCCGTGTCGCCTGCGTTCCGTGGGCGACTCGGCCGGTCGCGCATGATGAAAATGCTGAGACGGTGCGTAAGGGCCTTGAGCGCGATGCGAAGATGGCTGTCTGCCGCGGATTATTTCGCGGCCAGGGAACAGGCGACCGACGAACTGATCGCGCGCGTGGCCCGCAACAACGTGCTTTTTCAACAAGGGCTAATCATGGACGAAGCGGAACAGGCGCGCCTGTCCGGGGAAGGCGACAAGGCGGTCGAGCGGCTCGCGCGCCGGTTCGGGCGCGGCGGGACGCAACCGCAGCCGTAACCGACGCCCAATCGGGAGACATTCCGCGTTAATCCGGATTCGATCCATGACGAATGGAACGGATCCGAAGAGATCGTAAAGGCGGCGGAACAAATCAATGGATGGGTGATTTCGCTCGCCGTCAAGGAGCTCCGGTATGCCGGCCGGCGCATCGTCGAAGCGTTCCGCCCGATCGGCGCCGGAGACGACGATGAAGCCGCGAAGAGCCCCCAACTCCAGGACGCCGAACTCGACTGCTACCGCGCGCGCCGCGGCGCGATAGACGCCGCAACGGCCAAAATTGCCATCCATCTCGAGGCGCCGGCTCCCCCGGAGGGCGGCGCGCGCGCGACGGGTTGACAGCGCGCGCCCGGCGCGTCTCGATAACGGGATGAATGTGCTGGTCGTCGGGTCCGGCGGGCGCGAGCATGCGCTGTGCTGGGCGCTCGCGGCGTCGCCGCTGTGCGGCGCGCTCTACTGCGCGCCGGGCAATGCAGGGATCGCGCGCGAGGCCGAATGCGCGCCCATCGACCCGATGGATTTTCCCGCGCTGGCCCGGTTCTGCCGCGAGCGCGCGGTCGAATTCGTCGTAATCGGGCCGGAGGCGCCGCTGGCGGCCGGCGTCGTCGATGCGCTGGAGGCAGAAGGCGTGCGCTGTTTCGGGCCGACCGCCGCCGCCGCGCGGCTGGAAGCCTCCAAGGCCTTCGCCAAGCGCTTGTGCGCGAAGCTCGGCCTCCCCACCGCCGCGTTCGCCTGCTTTACGGATTTCGACGCCGCCCGGGCCCATCTGCGCGCGCGCGGCGCGCCGATCGTCGTCAAGGCGAGCGGCCTCGCCGCCGGCAAGGGCGTCACGGTGGCGCGCGCGCCGGCCGAGGCCGAGGCGGCGCTCGACGCGCTGGCGGCGGGCGCATTCGGCGCCGCGGGCCGCGAAATCGTGATCGAGGAGTTCCTGGAAGGCGAGGAAACCAGCCTGTTCGCGCTGGTGGACGGGAAAACCGCCCTGCCGCTCGCCGGCGCGCGCGACTACAAGGCCGCGGGCGAAGGCGGAACAGGGCCGAACACCGGCGGCATGGGCGCCGTCTCCCCCGCTCCGGCGCTCGACGACGCCATGCGCGACCGCGCGATGGACGAAATCGTGCGCCCCGCCGCGGCGGCGATGGCGGCGCGGGGCGCGCCGTTCCGCGGCCTCCTCTATGCCGGGCTGAAAATTACGCCCGGCGGGCCGAAACTGCTGGAGTTCAACGTGCGCTTCGGCGATCCGGAATGGCAGGCGCTGGCGTTGCGGCTGCGGTCCGATCTGCTGCCGGCGCTGTTGGCCGCGCGCGGCGGGGAGCTCGCGAACTTCGACCTGCGCTGGCGCGGCGGAGCGGCCGTATGCGTGACGATGGCGGCGAAGGGCTATCCCGGCGCCTATAAAAGGGGCGGGGAAATCTCCGGCCTCGACGCCGCGGAGGCCGACGATTCGGTCGTCGTGTTCCACGCCGGCACGGCGCGCCGCGACGGGAAGCTCGTCGCCGCGGGCGGGCGCGTGCTGTCGGTCGCCGCGGAGGGGCCGGACATCGCCGCCGCGCGCGCCGCCGCCTATCGCGCGGTCGATCGCATCGACTGGCCGGGGGGCTTCTGCCGCCGCGACATCGGCCTGCCCGAAGGCGTCACCGGGGCAGGCGGACGATAAAGCGCGCGCCGGCCGGCGCATCGGGCGCCGGTCCGGGGCGGTTTTCGGCGCTCAGCTCGCCGCCATGCGCTTCGACGATGCGGCGCGCGATATTCAGCCCCAGGCCGGAATGCAGGCCGAACGCCTCGCCGCTGGGCCGCTCGCTGTAGAAACGCTCGAAAATCGCCGAGATCTTGCCCGGCGGAAGCCCCGGCCCGTCGTCTTCCACGGTCGCGGCGGCGCCGTCGGCGCGCGCCTCCAGCCGCACGCGGACGATCCCGTCCGGCGGGCTGAACGAGATCGCGTTGTCGATCAGATTACGGAACGCTTGGCCCAGGCGGTCGGCGATTCCATGCACGACGACCGGTCCGGGGCGCGAGGCCTCGAAGATCATCGTGGGTCCGGCGCCGCCGCGCCGATCGCGTTCGAGGTCCGCCAGCGTCTTCAGCAACGCCGCCAAGTCGACCTCCTCCGCCTCCGCGCGGGTCAGCTCGGCGTCGAGGCGCGAAGCGGCGGAAATGTCGGTGATCAGGCGGGTCATGCGTTCGACATCGTGCAGCAGGATGGCGCCGAGCCGCCGCCGCGCCACCCGGTCCTTTACGGTCACGAAGGTTTCCGCCGCGCCGCGCAGGCTGGAGAGTGGATTCTTCAGCTCGTGCGCGACGTCGGCGGCGAAACGCTCGATCTCGTCGACGCGCGCGCGGAGCTCTCCGGTCATGCGGCGCAGCGTGGCGGAGAGATCGCCGATTTCGTCGCGGCGGCGGCTGAGGTCGGGAATTTGCCCCGGCTCGCCGCCCCCCGCCGTGACGCGCTCCGCCGCCGCCGCGAGCTGGCGGATGGGCTGCGCGATGGCGCGCGCGAGATAGAACGAGAGCAGCGCGGTGACGCCCAGCGCGGCGAGCGCGGCGAGCAGAACATCGCGGCGGGTTTCGCGCACCCGCGCTTCGATCTCGGGCGCGCGGACGGTCAGCAGAAGCGCGCCGGCCACTTCCTTGAAGGGGCGCACGGGGATTCCCGCGGCGAGAACGAGGCCGCCGTCGGCGCCGCGCCGCGCCTGGGCGCGGACCTCGCCGCGCAGCGCCGCCACCGCTTCGGAGTAATACTCCACGCGCATATGGTCGGTCTCCACATGGGGCGGCAGGTCGTCTCGCTCAAACCCCGCGAGGAGGCGGTCGAGGCCGCGCGCGGCGCCGGCGAGAAGCCCGGTCTCGCCCGGCGGCGGCAGTTCGCGCACCGCCACCGGCGCGGCGCCCGGCCCGCGCGCGCTGTCCGCCGCGAGCTGGCCGTTGCCGAGGAACACCCGCGCGCGCGACCCCGGCGGCGCGAGCATCGGCAGGAAGAGCCGCTCCAGCGGCCGGGGGTTGACGAAACGCGGCCCCTCCGGGTGGCGCGCCACCGCCATCTCCCCCAGCGCCGCCGCGACGATGCGCCCCTGCGTCGCCAGCGCGTCGAGCCGGCCCTGTATCAGCCCGCGGCGGTATTGGTCGAGATACGCCACCCCCGCCGCGGCGATACATGCCGCCAGCAGGTTGACCGCCAGGATGCGCCGCGTGAGCGCCGAGAAACGCCGCCGCCGGCGCCGCGGCGCCGCGCCCCGGTCAGTCCTCGCCGTAGCGGTAGCCGATGCCGTAGAGCGTCTGGATATGCGCGAACTCCTCGTCCACGGCGCGGAATTTGCGCCTCATGCGCTTGATGTGGCTGTCGATCGTGCGATCGTCCACGCAGACCTCGCCGCCATAGGCCGCGTCCATCAACTGGTTGCGGCTCTTGACGTGGCCGGGCCGCCCCGCCAGCGCGGTAAGCAACAGGAACTCGGTCACGGTGAGCGACACTTCGCGGCCCTTCCAGGCGCAGCGGTGGCGCGCGGGGTCCAGCGTCAGGTCGCCGCGCCGCATCGCCGGCTCCGCGGTTTCGCCGCCGGCCTCCGCGCCCGCGCCGGCGGCGGCCAGCGCCGAGCGGCGCAAAAGCGCCCGCGCCCGCTCGATCAGAAGCCGCATGGAAAACGGCTTGGTGATGTAGTCGTCGGCGCCCATCTTCAGGCCGAGCAGCTCGTCGAGCTCGTCGTCCCTGGAGGTGAGCAGGATCACCGGCAGCGCCGAATCGCGCCGCAGCCGCGTAAGCACCTCGAGCCCGTCGAGCCGCGGCATCTTGATATCGAGCACGGCGAGATCGGGCGGATGCCGCGTCAGCGCCGCCAGCCCCTGTTCGCCGTCGGGGTAGCAGCGCGCGTCGAACCCTTCCGCCTGCAGCGCAATGCTCACCGACGTCAGTATGTTTCGGTCGTCGTCGATAATGGCGATGGTCGGTTTCATCGCGGCCCCCCTGCCCCGCGCCGCGCGGGCCGCCCCATATTGGCGCCGCGCGCGGAAAACGCCAGCGCGTGCGCGCGCTTTTCCGCGCGGCCCCGGCGCGCTAGGCTGCGCGGCATGGAAGCGAGCGCGCCCTCCGCGGCGGAGACGGTCCGCCGCCTGTGCCGCGGCCGCGACCGCGCGGCGCTGTCCACCGCGGCGCGCGACGCCAATGGCTGGCCCTGCGGCTCGGCGGTTCTCGCCGCCTGCCGCTTCGACGGCGCGCCGCTGCTGCTCTTGTCGCGGCTGGCGGTCCACACCGCCAACCTGGCCGCCGACTCCCGCCTGTGCCTGCTGTACGACGAAATGGAGGGCCGCGCGGAGCCGCTGGCGGCCGCCCGCGTCGGCGTGCTCGGCCGCGCCGGGCGCGAGGACGACCCGGCCGCCGCCGCGCGCTTTCTCCGCCGCCATCCCGGCGCCGCGCGCTATGCGGGCTTTGCCGATTTCTCGTTCTACCGGGTGGCGGTGGAGCGCGTCCATCTGGTGGCCGGCTTCGGTGCCGTAGAGCGCTTCGAAGGCGCGGCGCTCAAGGCCTTGCTGGCGGCGCCCGCGGCGCCGGCGCTCGAACGCGGGGAGGAGCGTTTCGTCGAAAGCCTGAACGCCGCCGGCGCCGCCGACGCGGCGGCCTGCGCGCGCCGTTTCGGCGGCGGCGAGGGCTGGCGCGCGACCGGAGCGGATCCTTTCGGCGTCGATCTGCGCCGCGGCGGAGAGGTTGCGCGCATCCCCTTCGCGCGGCCGGTCGAAACGCCCGCGGCGGCGCGCGCGGCGCTGGCCGAACTCGCCCGCGGGGCCGCAAGGCCGGGGGCGAAATGACCCCGCTGATTGTTCCCTGTCTTGACTACGAGCCGCAAATCGGCGCGGGCGCGCGGTTCGGCGAGGACGCGGCGGTTATCGGCCGCGCCGTTCTCGGCCGCGGCGTCGCGGCGGGGGATTGCGCCACGGTGCGCGCCGATGGCGAGCGTATCGAGATCGGCGACGATTGCCGCCTGCTCGCGCGCGCCACCGTTCACATTGCCGACAGCCGGCTTCCCGCCCGCATCGGCGCGCGCACGACCGTGGGCCGCTACGCATTGGTCCACGCCTGCGGCATCGGCGCCGATTGCGTGCTGGCCGATGGCGCGGTCGTCATGGACGGCTCGGAGCTCGGACCGCGCGCCGCCGTGGCCGCGGGCGCGCTCGTTCCGCCGGGCAAGACCCTTGAGGGCGGGACGTTGTACGCCGGCGCGCCGGCCCGCGCCGTCCGCGCGCTCGACCCCGGCGCGCTCGCGGCGTTTCGCGATGCCGTGCTGGCGGGGCGGGGCGGCGAGCATCTCGATTTTTCGCCGCCGCCGGGCATGGCGCCGTGGCGCGGCGCGGGCGCGGGGCCGCTTTACGAACACGCGGGCGCCGCGCCGGACGTCGACGCCGCCGCCTGGGTCGCCCCCAACGCCGCCGTGCGCGGGCGCGTCCGTCTCGCCGCGTCCGCCAGCGTGTGGTTCGCGACCGTTATCGCCGCCGACGGCGCCGAGGTCCGCGTCGGGCCGCGCACGAGCGTGCAGGACAACTCCATCCTCGCCGCGGCCGCCGGCCCCATCGGAATCGGCGCCGGCGTCACCATCGGCCACAATGTCCGCATGGGCGCGTGCCGCGTCGGCGACCGCTGCGTCATCGGCATGGGCGCCGAGGTCGGCGACGGAACGGTAGTGGAAGACGACAGCATCGTCGCCGCCCGCGCGCGGACCGAGCCGGGGACGCGGGTCCGCGCCGGCTGGATATGGGCCGGCCGTCCGGCGCGCGCGTTCCGCCCTGTGACCGGCGCCGAGCGCGGGTTCTTCCGCCGCGGCGCCGAGGTCTATGTCGGCTACGCCGCCCGCTATCTCGCCCAGGCCGCCGCCGCGCGGAAAGAATAACCGCCCCCGGGAGCGCCGGCGCGCGGGCGTTCCGCCCCGTTTTTTTCGCTCGCGGCGGCTTCGATCCGTTTAACCTTGCTAATCCGGCACAATCTGCCGGATTAGCAAGGTTAAACGGATCGCATCGTGCGATCCCGACAACGCGGCCAGGCGGCGAGCGCTCGTCTTCCCGGTCGGGCCGGCGCTATTTTGCGCGCCGGATACGGGCGAACGAGCGTTTAACCTTGCTAATCCGGCACATTGTGCCGAATATGCAAGGATGATCCCGCGGCTCGCCATACGCGATGTCGAAAACGCGCTCAGGAGGCAGGCCTGCGCGGCCCTGATCGGGCCGCGGCAGGTCGGGAAGACGACGCTTGCGCTCGAGATCGGCCGCAAGCGCGGCGCGCTGTATCTCGATCTCGAGAGCCGCGCTGACCGCGACAAGATCGCCGAACCCGAGCTGTTTCTCGACCGCCTCGAGGATCGGCTCGTCATTCTCGACGAGATCCACCGGATGCCCGAACTGTTCCAGCCGCTGCGCGGGATTATCGACCGCGGGCGGCGCCGGGGCCGGGGCAGGGGACGCTTCCTCGCGCTCGGTTCCGCGTCGATCGACCTGTTGCGCCAAAGCGGAGAATCGCTCGCCGGGCGCATCGCTTATGTCGATATGGGAACGCTCGCCGCGCTCGAGATCGAAGACGCGCCCGCGGCGCGCGAGCGGCTGTGGCTGCGCGGCGGCTTCCCCGACGCGTATCTCGCCGCGAGCGACCGCGACAGCCTGGCGTTGCGCCGCGATTTCATACGCACGTATCTCGAGCGCGATGTCGCCGCGTTCGGGCCGCGCGTCCCGGCGGCCACGCTCGAACGCCTGTGGACCATGCTCGCGCATAACCAGGGAACCGTGCTGAACGTTTCGGCGCTTGCCGCCGCGCTGGAGGCGAGCGCGCGCTCGATAAGCCGCTACATCGATCTCCTGGCCGATCTGTTGCTTGTGCGGCGGCTCGCGCCGCTGCGCGCCAATGTCGGCAAGCGCCTCGTCAAGGCGCCGAAGGTCTATGTGCGCGACAGCGGGCTGGTGCATGCGCTGCTCGGCATCGAAACCGCGGAACAACTCGCGGGGCATCCGGTCGCCGGGCGCAGCTGGGAGGGCTGCGTTATCGAAACGCTGCTGACCGCGGCGCCGCCGGGCGCGGCGGCGTCTTTTTACCGCACGCGCGCCGGCGCGGAGATCGACCTCGTTATCGCGTTCGCCGGCGGCGCGCGGTGGGCGGTCGAAATCAAGCGCTCCGCGTCGGCGCGGCCGGCGCGCGGTTTCCGAACCGCCTGCGCCGACATCGGCGCGGCGCGCGCTTTCGTCGTCCATGCCGGAGGCGACCGCTACCCGGTTTCGGAGGCGGCGGAGGCGATCGGCGTGCGCGCGCTCGCCGCCGAACTGCGCGCGGCGGGGTAGCGGCGGCGGGCCGCGGCGTGCGTCTCCCGTTACTGCGAAGCGCCGGCGCCTGGGCGCGGCTCGCGCGGCTGCACCGGCCGACCGGGTTTCTGCTGCTCATGTGGCCGGGCTGGTGGGCGATCGCGCTGGCGCGGCCCGGCGCGGCCGGGGGCTGGGCCGGGGACGCGCGGCTCTGCGCCCTGTTTCTCGCCGGCGCCGTTGTCATGCGCGCGGCGGGTTGCGTGTGGAACGACATCGCGGATCGCGACATCGACGCCCAGGTGGCGCGCACGCGGTCGCGGCCCATCGCGGCGGGGGAGATTTCCGTGGCCCGCGCGGCGGCGTTCATGGCCGCGCTGACGTTGGCCGGGCTGGCGATTCTGTCGCGGCTGCCGCCGGCGGCGGTTTGGGTCGGCCTCGCCTCGCTCGCGCTTGTCGCGCCCTATCCGTTCATGAAGCGGATCACGTGGTGGCCGCAGGCGTGGCTGGGGCTGACCTTCGCCTGGGGCGCGCTTCTCGGCTGGGCGGCGGCGACCGGCGGGCTCGGCTGGCCCGCGGCGGCGCTGTATGCCGCCGCCGCCGCGTGGACCGTGGGCTACGACACCGTATACGCGCATCAGGACAAGGCCGACGACGCGCGGATCGGCGTCAAGTCTTCCGCGTTGCGGCTCGGCGCGCGGACCGCCCCGGTCGTGCGCGCGTGTTATGCGCTCTGCGTGGCGGGGTTGGCGGCGGCGGCGCACATGGCCGGAGCGGGATGGCCGGCCTGGGCGGGACTGGCCGCCGGCGCCGCCGTGCTGGCGTGGCAGACCGAAACGCTCGACATCGACGACCCCGCCGGCTGCGCGCGGCGCTTCCACGCCAACAGCGCGTTCGCCGCCCCGGTCTTCCTCGGCTTCCTGGCGAGCTGACGCCGCCGGGACGAAAACGGCTGCGCAAAAATGCGGCGCAAGTACGCACGATTCGCTAATTCGGCGAATAATTTCGCCGCGCATATTGACAAGCCCGCAAGACGGTGCTACCGGATGCGTACCGAACGATTACACTGGCTCGCCGTCCCGCCGAGGGAAGGGGGGCTCGTCTTGTGCCCGCAACCCTGAGAGTCTGCACCGGAATTCGGCGGTTATCGGTACGGTGGGAACCGGCGGGCATCTTGTCCGTTCGCGCTTCCCCGCCGACGTCGCGCCGCGCGGAAACGTGCGGGCGGGGACGCCCGGGCGCCCAGGCCCCGCCTCCGGCGGGGCAAGCATTTCGGTACGGACCCTGAAACGGAGAGCCGAATCCATGAATCTCCTGTTGTCGTTTATCTCGCTGCACTGCGCCGTTCCGGGCTTGTCCGATGCTCCGAACGCCGCGCCGCGCCGCGGTCCCGTTACGTCCGGGGAGCCCCCTCGCGGGGGGGGGGGGGGGGGGGGGGGGGAATTTATTCCCCCGGGCTGGCGCTGGCCGCCGTCCTTGCCCTCGGCGCCGGAGACGCGGCGGCGCAGTTGCGCCCCACCATCCCGCCGGGGCCGAACGCGTGCCTGGGCACGGGGCTTCGGGACCTTGCGGAGCCCCTGTACTGCACATACGGGGTGGCCGACACGAAAGACCATGCCATCGTCGTCGAGAATCCCAAGGTCACGGTCAACGACGATTTCGTGTCCGGCATCGAATACTGGCATCAAGGCCAAGGCGATCTGGAAATTCACGTGCGCGCGGTCGATCCGCAATACCGGATCCCGGAAGGAAGCGGCATTCCGGCGCCCGCTCATCCGTCCCCGACCGATTTCGGGCACGGCGTCTCGACCGACGGCGACGGATTCAGGTACGACCCGCCCGCCGATGCCCCCGGCCTCACCGGCGACGAGTTCTGGGGCTACGTCACCGGCGAAGAGTCGTACGGCATTCACGCCCGGCACACCGGCGAGGGCCGGGTCGGCATCGGCGTCCGGGATTCGTCGATTCGGACCGGGGGCGAATACGCGCACGGCGTTTATGTCTGGCAGAAAGGAGGGTGGATATTCGTCGATGGCGCCAGCCGGCGCGCCAGGGGCGCGGTCATCGTCGATGTGAGGGAAACCGAACGCGACCGCGCGCAGCGCGAGCGGCCGCGCATCGCCACGCACGGCGTCTATGCCGACGCGATCCGGGCCGAATACACCACCGGCCAGGCCTACGGCCACATCGCCGTCACGCTCGAGGGGTATTCCATCGCGACAGGCGACGCCGCCGACAGGACTCGCGCGGCCCTCTCGAGTTGCCGGGAGATGCCGGACGACACCGCCGAGCGAACAACGGCGCGAAACGCCTGCTTCGCGGTGGTGGAGCAGGCGCGCCATCTCGATGAAACCGTGGGCTTGGAGGCCCGGGGGATCCATGCCGCGCACGGAGGCCACGGCGACATCCGTGTCGCCGTCACGGACGGCGAAATCGCGACCATGGGCGGCGCGGCCCAGGGCATTTTCGCGACGCATGCCGGCAGGCCGTTCTCCTCGCTGCAGGTGGATGGAGACTCTCTTTACACTTCCGGCGGCGGCGAGATCGTCATCGGCGTCACGGACGGGCGGATCTCCACCGCGGGCGAGGATTCCCACGGCGTCCACGGGCGGCACAGGGGCCGCGGCGGCGTCGATATCGATCTCGGGAACGCCGCGGTCGAAACGACGGGCAGATTGGCCCGCGGCGTCTTCGGCCGCATCCTGCAATACTGCATCGATACCGAGCGGCCGTGCGAGGGCGACAACCTCCGCGAGGGAACCGGCGTGGGCGCCATCGCCATCGACGTAACGGGCGGTTCGGTTTCCACGACAGCCGAAAAGACCTACGCCATCCAGGCCAGGCACGAGAACGAGGGCGATATCGCCGTCCGCGTGGCCGGCGGCGCGACGCTCTCCACCGCGGGCGATTCGGCCCACACGGTCTTCGCCGAGCACATCGGCTCCGGAGGCGACCGGGGCGTAACGGTAACCATCGCCGGCGCATCGACATCGATTACCGCGGCGGGCGCCAACGCCACCGGCGTTCTGGGCCTGCACGGCGGCGCGCGCGGCGGCCTCGAACTCCGTATGACGGGCGGCTCCGTCAAGGCGAGCGGCAGCGACGGCGTCGGCATGCAGGCGCAGCGCACCGGCCCGGGCGCCATCGCCGTAACCGTGAGCGGCGGCTCGATCGCGTCGGAAGGCGCCGACGGCATCGGCGCGCTCGCGCGCGGCAAGGGAGACATCGCCGTGAACATCGGCCGCGGCGCGCTCGTTTCGGGCAGCCGCGCCGGCATCCGGATCGTCTCCGAAGCCGCCGACGGAAGCGCGCCGAACCTCGATATCTCCGTGAGCGGCGCGGTGACAAGCAGCGCCGGGCGCGGGATTCACGTGCCCCGCGGCGCGGTGACGGTCGCGGCGACCGGGCGCGTGGCGGCCCCCGCCGGCCACAACGCCATATTCTCCGACGGCCCGGGCGACCTCGCCGCGACGGTG
Source organism: Alphaproteobacteria bacterium (assembly GCA_965201115.1). GTDB lineage: Bacteria > Pseudomonadota > Alphaproteobacteria > UBA7887 > UBA7887 > JANQOH01. Next base: position 1,016,846 of record OZ241745.1, on the reverse strand, counting down.
GCGGGCACGGTCGAAGGCAACATCCGCGCCGCGGCCGGGACCCTCGTTTTCGACTCGCGGGAAGGCGGAACGGTGACGGGGACGGTGCATGACCCGATGGCGGCGAATTCGGCCCCGTTGGTTATTCGCGGCAGCGTGGGCCGGATACTCTACTCCGCCGGCGGCGCGGTGACGGTCGGGCCGAAGGGCCGCCTCGCCGGAGTCGATGGCGAGCTGATCCGCAACGGTTCGGGCGATCTCTCGGTGACGGTCCAGGGCCGCGCGGAAGGCGATCTGCGCGCCGCGGCCGGAAAGCTGACCTTCGCATCGCCGGCGGGCGGAACGGTGACAGGGACGGTGTACGACCCGGCGGGCGAGTTGACCGTCGGCGGCAGCGTGGGCCGGATATTCTACTCCGCCGGCGGCGCGGTGACGGTGGCCGCGGGCGGCGCCGTTACGGGCGTGGAAACATCGGACGGCGGCCTTGAAGCGATCGTCAACCGGACGGGCGATTTGGCGGTTTCCGTCGCCGGCAAGGTCACCGGCGCCGTCAAGGACATGGGCGGCGGCGATCTGACCGTAACCGTGCGCTCCGGCGGCGAACTGGCCGGCGACATACACGGGCTGGGCGAAGGCGCGCACACGGTGACCGTCGAGCGGAACGGACGGATCGCGGGAAGCCTGTACGGGCGCTACACGCTGCGCGTCATGGAAGGCGGCGAGGTCGCGGGCACGGTTTACGATCCGCCGGCCGGCACGAGCATCGGCGGTACCGTCGGCGCCGTGCGGTACACCAACGGCGGCTCGATCGTCATTGCATCGACGGGCCGCGTCATCGGGATCGATATCCCCGATACGGGACGGCGCGCGATTTACAGCGCGGCCGGCAGCCTGACCGTCGAGGTGGCGAAGGGCGCGGTTGTCGAAAGCGCCATCGAGGGCGTGGGCGACGGCGACCTGCGGGTCGCCGTGTCGGGCGAGGTGAAAGGCGATGTTCTCGGCCGCGGCGGCGGCGCGCACACGGTTACGGTGCGCGGCGGCGGCAAGGTCGCGCGCGTGCTGTTCGACCGCGGCGGCGCCGTAACCGTGGACGCCGGCGGACACATCGCGGGCGTCGAGGGCATCGCCGTGCGCAGCGCGTCGGGCGCTCTGGCGGCGACCGTGGCGGGGCGCGCCGAAGGCGACATCCGGGCCGATGGCGGAACGCTGACTTTCGCATCGCCGGCGGGCGGAACGGTGACAGGGACGGTGTACGACCCGGCGGGCGAGTTGACCGTCGGCGGCAGCGTGGGCCGGATACTCTACTCCGCCGGCGGCGCGGTGACGGTGGCCGCGGGCGGCGCCGTTACGGGCGTGGAAACATCGGACGGCGGCCTCGAAGCGATCGTCAACCGGACGGGCGATTTGACCGTCTCCGTCGCCGGCAAGGTCACGGGCGCCGTCAGGAACACGGGCGACGGCGACATGACCGTCGAAGTGGCGGAGTCCGCCTCGGTGGAGGGCGACATTCGCGCCGACGGCGGCGGTCTCCTCCGGGTTGCCGTGTCCGGCGAGGCGAAAGGCGATATTCGCGGCCTCGGCGACGGCGATCTGGAGGTTGCCGTGAGCGGCTCGGTCGGGGGCGGCGTTTTCGGCCTCGGCGGCGGAGAGCATAACGTCCATGTGATGACCGGCGGCTCGGTGAGCGGAAGGATCCATCTTGCCGCCAGCACGGTTACGGTGGACGGAACTTCCGGTCCGGTTCTGTTCGATAACGGCGGCGAGGTCCGGGTCGGCGCCGGGGGGCGCATTTCAGGCGCGGACAGCGAGGCCGCGATCCGCAGCGAGACCGGCGATCTGATGGTCCTGGTGGCGGAAACGGGAACGGTAAGCGGCGACATAGTGGGCCTCGGCGGCGGCGAACACGGGTTGACGGTGGCGCGCGGCGGCAGCGTGACGGGAACGGTCGATCTCGCGTCCGGCGAGTTGGTCGTCGACGGCTCGGTCGGCCGCGTGAGGCTCGACAGGGGCAGCGCGCTAACGGTCGGCGAGAACGGGCGCGTGCTGGGCGTCGATGGCCAGACCATCGTGGTCGTCTCGGGAGAACCGCTGGTCGTGGTGCGCCGCGGGCAAGGCGAGTCCGTGGAGGATGCAATCCGGCGCCTCGGCGGCGGCGGGGGCGTCGTCGATGCCGGCGGCAAACCCAGGGTGATCGTCAGGCGCGAAGGCGAGGACGACATCGAGATCGAGGTCACCGCCGACGGCAGGCTGCGCGTCGCGAACCGCCGGCCCGCGGGCGCCGCGGTTTACGAGTCCCTGCCCTCGGTTTTGCTGGCGCTGAATGCGCTTCCCCACCCCGGCGATCTCCTCGCTTCGGCGTTCGCCCCCGGGGGGCTTCGAACAAGCATCCGGCGCGGACATGACGATGATATGCCGGGCGGCGGACGCGGGGCATGGGCGCGTTTCCATGCGGGCGGCGGCGACCGCCGCCTCCCCTCCGCGGGCCACGACTACCGCCGCTTCGGCTTCGAAGCGGGGATCGAAGGCGCCGCGGACGAAAACGTCCTGATCTCGGTTGGCGTTCATCATGTGCGCGGCAAGGCGGACGTGGACGGAACGGAAGGCGGCGGCGTGGAGGCGTCCGGAACCGGCGCGCGCATATCGGGCGCCTGGTTCCCCGCCGAAGGCTACTACGTCGGCGGGCAGGCCGCGGCGACGCTGTACGAGGCAGACGTGAACTCCGCCGACCCGAAGGCGGAGCGCGGAGCGCTGAAGCGCGACATTGCGGGCCGGGGTTATGCGCTCGGCGTCGAGGCCGGGCGGCGGCTGGACGTGCGCGGCGTGGCCGTTACGCCGCGCGTCGGCGCCAGCTGGTCCAGCGTCGCCATGTCGTCTTTCACGGACTCGGCGGACCAGCGGATAGCGCTCGACGGGGCCCGAAGCCTCAAGGCGCGGGTCGGCGTCCGCGCCGAGACGGACGCCCTCGCCGCCAGCGCCGGCATGTTCGCAACCATCGACGTGGAGCGCGAACTGTCGGGCCGGATGGACGCGAAGGCGGGAGACACGCTCCTGCGGTCCGAAGCCGAACCGAATTGGGTCCGCATGGGCCTCGGCGGCGCCCATGAGTGGAACGACGGGCGCTTCGTTCTGCGCGGGTCCGCGAACTACGCCGCCGCCCGCGGCGGCAACCGCGACTTCGGCGGCAGCGCCAGCCTCACCGTCCGCTTCTGAGCCCCCGCCGGGACCGGCGGCGCCTCGCCGGCGGTCCCGGCGGATTGCGGAGAGGGATGACGGACCGGCCGCGGCCGCGCGCTTGTTCCCGATCGCGCCGCGCGGAAACGGGCGGGCGCCCGGGCCCCGCCTTCGGCGGGATAAGCATTTCGGTACAGACGCTCATACGTGTGCTTGCCGTGCGGTTTGTGCCGCGCCGGCTACGGGTCGAACCGGCGCACGAGGGCCAGCCGCGCGATTGCGAACGCGTTTTCGACTTCGTAGGCGACCGGGCGCCGTTCCGTTCCGGCGCCGCAGCAGCGGTTGTCGCCGGCGCGGTTGACGGCGTGGCGGCCGGCGCCGAAGTCCATCCAGACGCCTTCCAGCCGCAGCGCCCAACCGTCCGCTATCGCCGTTTCGGCGCCGGCGCCGACGCTCCAGCCGAACTCCACGGAACTGTCGCGGAACGAATCGTCGGGATCGCGCCGCCACGGATCGTCGAGGCCGCTCCGGTCCATGTCCGTCGCCGAATTCTCGATCCGCGCCGCCGCCGGGCCGCCCGCGGCGAACAGCGTCAGCGGCCCCGCGTCGAAGGCGAAGCCGAGACGCGCGGCAACCGCCCACCGCAGCGCCGCCTTCGCGGATTCGTCCAGCCCTTCCGGATCGAGCATGTTCGTGGTGGCCGCGAGATTGCCGAACATGCCTTCGATCTCGACGCGGAGCGGCAAGCCGCCCGGGCGAACGCCGGTACCCAGCACGGCGCCGCCGACAAGCCCCCTGTCGTCGTATTCCGTCGCCGCGCCGGGGTTGCCCCAGTTCGCAAACCCGTCGATGTCGGTCAGCCGGTTGTCCATCCTGCCGACGCCGACCGTGACGCCGGCATATGCGCCGTCGTCCGCCGCCGCGCCGGCGGCCGGCGGCAGAGCGGCCGGCGCGGCGAGAACGGCGCGGAGAAGAACTGCCGGCAAAAGGCGCGCTGTCGTGCTCATGACCCATCTCCGCGATTGTGCGTGTTGCGCGCCCGGGCGGCGGCGCCCCTGTGTATATAGGCCGGGCCGCGGCCTCTTGCCCGCGCGAACTTGCGCGGCGGCGCGGTATGATGAAAAACATTCGCGCCGCGGCGCGGCGGCGGCCTTGGCGGACGGGCGGGGAGGGAAGCGCAAATCGTGGCTCTGTTCGGAACCGACGGCATACGCGGCCGGGTCAACGCGCATCCGATTACCGCGGAAACCGCGCTGGCGGTCGGCAAGGCGGCGGGGGCGGTGTTTACGCGCGGGCCGCATCGCCACCACGTGGTGATCGGCAAGGATACGCGGCTTTCGGGCTACATGCTCGAACCGGCGCTCACCGCCGGGTTCGTATCGCTCGGCATGAACGTCATACTCGTCGGGCCGATGCCGACCCCCGCGGTCGCCATGCTCACGCGCTCGCTGCGCGCCGATCTCGGCGTCATGATCTCGGCGTCGCACAATCCGTATTACGATAACGGTATCAAACTGTTCGGCCCTGACGGCTACAAGCTCTCCGACGCCGTGCAGGGCCGCATCGAGGAGCTTGTGGAGAACGACACGGCGGGCGGCTTGGCCGAGCCCGGCGGGCTCGGCCGGGCCCGGCGCCTCGACAACGCCCGCGGGCGCTACATCGAATACGCCAAGGCCGCCTTCCCGAAGGGAGAAACCCTCGCCGGCCTCAAGATCGTCGTGGACTGCGCCCACGGCGCCGCCTACCGCGTGGCGCCCGCCGTGCTGTGGGAGCTCGGCGCGGAAGTGGAGTCCATCGGCGTCGAACCCGACGGCTTCAACATCAACCGCGGCTGCGGCTCCACCGACACCGCCGCCCTGTCGCGCGCCGTTGTCGAGAAAGGAGCGGATCTCGGCGTTGCGCTCGACGGCGACGCCGACCGCCTGGCCATGTGCGACGAGACCGGCGCCGCGGTCGATGGCGACTCGATACTCGCCGCGATCGCCGGGCATTGGCTCGCGACCGGGCGGCTCAAGGGCGGCGGCGTCGTCGGGACGGTCATGTCCAATATCGGCCTCGAGCGGCATCTCGGCGGGCTCGGCCTCCGGCTCGAACGCGCCGATGTCGGCGACCGCCATGTGCTCGCCCTCATGCGCCGCGGCGGATACAATGTCGGCGGCGAACAATCGGGCCACATGATACTCGCCGATTACGCCACGACCGGCGACGGCCTGATCGCCGCGTTGCAGGTTCTCGCGGCGACGGTCGCGCGCGGCGCCTCGTTCGGCGGCGCCGCGCGGCGTTTCGAGCCCGCGCCGCAGGTCTTGCGCAGCGTGCCGTGCCGGGCGGAAACCCTGGCATGCGCCGGCGTCGCCGCCGCCATCGCCGAGGCCGAGGCGATGCTCGGCAAAACCGGCCGCCTGGTCGCGCGCATGTCGGGCACCGAGCCCAAGGCGCGCGTCATGGGCCAGGGCGGCGACGCCGACACGGTGGCCGCCGCGGTCGCGCTGACGGTCGACGCCATCGAGCGTTGCGAGGCATGAGCGGCCGCGTTCTCATCGCCGCGGGGTCGGATTCCGGCGGCGGCGCCGGCATCCAGGCCGACATCAAGACCGTGACCGCGCTCGGCGGCTACGCCGCCACGGCCGTCACCGCGCTGACCGCCCAAAACACGACGGGCGTCCACGGCGTGTACGACGTCCCCGCGGAGTTCGTGGCGCGGCAAATGCGGGTCGTGCTCGACGATATCGGCGCCGACGCCGTAAAGACCGGAATGCTGCATCGCCGCGAAATCATCGAGGCCGTTGCCGGCGTGCTTCGCGGGCGCGCCGCCGCCCTCCCGCTGGTCGTGGACCCGGTCATGTACGCCAAGGGCGGGGCGGCGCTGCTCGACGACGAAGCGCGCGCGCCGCTGATCGAACTCATGCTGCCGCTGGCGCGCGTCGTCACGCCCAACCTGCCCGAGGCGAGCCGGCTGGCCGGCATGGAAATCGACGGCGAGGACGACATGCGGCGCGCCGGCCGGCGCATTCTCGACCTCGGCCCGCGCGCCGCGCTCGTCAAGGGCGGACACGGCGAGGGACCCGAGGTCGTGGACATTCTGGTGGAGCGCGGCGGCGCGCGCCGCTTTTGCGGCCCGCGCATCGCAACCCGCCATACCCACGGCACGGGCTGCACGCTGGCCTCCGCCATCGCCGCGGGCCTGGCCCGGGGGCTCGACGCCGCGCGCGCGACCGAGCGCGCGCGGCGCTACGTCGCGGCGGCCATCGCCGCCGCGCCGGGCCTCGGCGCGGGCCACGGCCCGCTCGGCCACGGCCAGGCGCTTGCGGCGGAGACGGCGGCGTAGCGCGCGCCGCTCACGGAACCGAGTCCAGCCACTCCTCGACCGCCGGGGCCATGCGCCGCGCCATGACGGCCGCGCCCGCGGCCGAAGGATGAATTCCGTCGGGCTGGTTGAGCGCGGGATCGGCCGCCACGCCGTCGAGCAGAAAGGGATAGAGCGCGGCGCCGCGGCGGGCGGCGACGCGCGGGAAGACGGCGTTGAACGCCTTCTCGTAATCGCGGCCCAAATTGGGCGGCGCCCGCATCCCGGCCAGCATGACCTTCGCCCCCGCGGCCTGCGCGCGTTCGACGATGGCGGTCAAATTCGCCTCCATCGCCGCCGGGTCGAGGCCGCGCAGGGCGTCGTTGCCGCCGAGGGCGACTATGAGCGCGTCGGGCGCGTCGGCCAGCGCCCAGTCGAGCCGCGCCAGCCCGCCGGCCGTGGTGTCGCCCGAAACGCCGGCGTTCAGGATCTCCACCGCGAGCCCGCGCCCGCGCAGCTCGGTCTCCAGCCGCGCGGGGAACGCCTCCGCCGCCGGCAGGCCGTAGCCCGCGGTCAGGCTGTCGCCGAGAATCGCGATGCGCGCCGGCGAATCGGCCGCCGCGGCGAACGATGCGGCGAAAGACGCCAGAACCGCCGCGTTGAATGCGGCGCGCCGCATGCCATATGAGAACGGTCCCTTCACGCGCCCCTCCCCGGTCGCCGATGATCGATCTTGAAGACGTATGCCTCACGCTGGCCGGCGCCGCCGGCCCGGTTCCGATCCTGCGGGGCGCGACCCTGCGCGTCGCGGAGGGCGAAACGGTCGGCGTGGTCGGCCCTTCCGGCTCCGGGAAATCGACCCTGCTCGCGGCGATCGCCGGGCTGGAGCGCCCCACTTCCGGGCGCGTGCGCGTCGCCGGCGCCGATGTCGCCGCGATGGGCGAGGACGCGCTGGCGCGCTTCCGCCGCGCGCATATGGGCATCGTCTTCCAAGCCTTCCACCTTATCCCCACCATGACGGCGGTGGAAAACGTCGCCGTCCCGCTGGAGCTCGGCGGCCGCGCCGACGCGCGCGAGCGCGCATCGGAAACGCTCGGCGCGGTCGGCCTGGGCGGCCGCCTGAACCACTATCCCGCCCAGTTGTCGGGCGGCGAGCAGCAACGCGCCGCCATCGCCCGCGCCGTGGCCGCGCGCCCGCGCATACTCCTCGCCGACGAGCCGACGGGCAATCTCGATCGCGCGGCGGGAGGCCGGGCCATCGACCTCCTGTTCGCGGCGCGCGCCGAAACCGCCGCGACACTGGTTCTGATTACCCACGACCCGGCGCTCGCGGCGCGTTGCGGCCGCGTGGCGCGCATGATCGACGGCCGCATCGAAGACGGCGCCGCGAACGCGAACGGCGCCGGATGCTGAGCGAGCTCGCGCTCGTCTGCCGCCTTGCGCGGCGCGACTTGCGCGGCGGCGCGGCCGGTCTCGCCGTGCTCGTGGGCTGCCTCGCGCTCGGCGTCGCCGCGGTCGCCGGCGTCGGCGCGCTGACGGCGTCGGTGCGCGCCGGCCTCGCCGCCGACGCCCGGACCCTGCTCGGCGGCGATATCGCGATCCGCCGCGCCTACGAACCCCTCCCGCCCGAAGCGCTGGCGTGGACCGAATCGCGCGCGGCCGCCGCCGGCGACAGCGTGGAAATGCGCGCAATGGCCGCGGCCGGCGAAACGCGCGCGCTGGCCGAGCTCAAGGCCGTGGACGCCGCGTGGCCGCTGTTCGGCGCGGTCGAGCTGGCGCCCCCGCAACCCATGGCCGCGGCGCTGGCGGATGGCGGGGCCATCGCCGACCGAGCGCTTCTCGACCGGCTCGGAATCGCTGTCGGCGACGCCGTCTCGGTCGGCGGCGCGCGTTTCGAGGTGCGCGCGGCCATCGTGCGCGAGCCCGACCGCGCGGCGTCGGCGTTCGCCCTCGGCCCGAGGCTCGCGATCGCGCTCGAGGCCCTGCCGGCGACCGGCCTGTTGCGGCCCGGCGCGCTGGTCCGGCATGTCCGCAAGCTGAAACTGCCGCCGGACGTATCGGCGCGCGATTTCGCGGCGGAGTTCCGGGCCGCCTTTCCCGGCGCCGACTGGCGGACGCGCACGCCGGGCCAGGCGCAATCGGGCGCGCGCCGCGTCGTCGAGCGGCTCGGGCGCTATCTGACGCTGATCGGCCTCGCCGCGCTTCTCGTCGGCGGCGTCGGCGTGGCGGAGGCGGCGCGGGCGCATGTAACCAGCCGCCTGACCACGCTCGCAACGCTGAAATGCCTCGGCGCGACTCCGGCGACCGTGTTCCGCGTGGCGGCGCTCCAGGTCATGGCGCTCGCGCTGGCCGGGGTCGCCGCCGGCGCGGCGATCGGCGCGCTGGCGCCGTGGGCGCTCGAAGCATGGCTTGCCGGGCGGTTCGGGATCGGCGCGCGCGCCGCGATCTATCCGGCGCCGCTGGCGTTCGCCGCGCTGTACGGCGTTCTGACCGCGGCGCTGTTCGCCCTGCTGCCGCTGGCGCGGGCCGGGCAGGTTCGCGCCGGGGGGCTGTTTCGCCACGCGGTCGCGCCGCCGGAGGGCGCGCCGCCGCGGCGTTTCCGGGCCGCGGCGGCGGCGCTGGCGGCCGCCGCGGGCGCAATGGCTTTCGCCGCCGCGGGCGATGCCGCGGCGGCGGGCTGGTTCGTCGGCGGCGCGGCGGCCGCGGCCGCGGTTCTGGCGCTGGCCGGCCGCGCGGCGGCGCGCGCGGCGCGCCGCGCCGCCCGCCGCAGCGGCGGCATGCTTCGCCTCGCGCTGGCGAATCTGGGCCGTCCGGGTACGACCGCGCCGGGCGCGGTGCTCGCGCTGGGAATCGGGTTTTCCGCGCTGGTCGCCATCGCGCTCGTGGAGAGCAATGTGCGCCGCATGGTCGATGAGCGCCTGGCGGGCGGCGCGCCGGCCTTCTTTCTGATCGACATACAGCGCGATCAGGAAGCGCCGCTGGCGGCGCTTGTGGAAGCCCTGCCGGAAACCGGGCCGCTCGAACGCGCGCCCATGCTGCGCGGGCGCCTGACCGCCATCGACGGCGCCCCCGTCGGCGAGGACGACCTGCCCGAAGGCGCGCGATGGCTTGCCCGTAGCGATATCGGGCTGAGTTTCGCCGCCGCGCCGCCGCCGCGCGGCGACGTGGTCGCCGGCGCGTGGTGGCCGGCGGATTACGGCGGCCCGCCGCTGGTTTCGTTCGACGAGGAGACCGCCCTGTCCGCCGGCCTCGGCGTCGGCAGCCGCGTTGCGTTCAATGTTCTCGGCCGCGTCGTCGAGGCGGAAATCGCCAATCTCCGGCGCGTTTCGTGGGACGCCGTGGCGCTCAACTTCGTGGCCGTCTTCGCGCCCGGCGCGTTCGCCGGCGCGCCTTACGCGCTGGTCGGAACGGTCGCCGCCAGCGAAGCCGCCGAAGGGCCGCTGATCCGCGCGCTGGCCGGCGAGTTCGCGAACGTCTCGGCGATTCCCGTGCGCGCGCTGCTCGAAACCGCGCGCCGGACGGTGCGCGCCGCGGCGGCGGCCGTCGCCGCCGCCGCGGCGTTCGCGCTTGCCGCCGGCGTTCTCGTCCTGGCCGCGGCGGTGGCGGCGGAGCGGCGCGCGCGCATTCGCGACGCCGCCATACTGAAGGTTCTCGGCGCCACGCGGGCGCGGGTGCTCGCGGGGCAGCTGCTGGAATTCGCGCTGCTCGGCGCGACCGCCGCCGTCGCCGCCGTGGCGATCGGCGGCGCCGCGGCCTGGGGGTTCGTGTCCGGCCTGCTGGAGATCGAATGGACATTTCCCGCCGCGCGCGCCGCCGCTTCGGCGCTGGCCGCCGCGGCGCTCGTAGCCGCCCTCGGGCTCGCCGGAACATGGCGCGCCGCCGGGCGCAAACCCGCAACCGTGTTGAGGACCCCATGACCCGAATCGTTCTCGAGGGAGGCGGAGAAATCGCCTTCCGCCAAACCGGCATAGGCGCGCCCGCGGTCGTATTCTGCGGCGGCCTCATGTCCGACATGACCGGAACCAAGGCGGCGGCGATCGAGATGTTCTGCCGCGCGCGCCAGCAGTCCTATGTGCGCTTCGACTATCGCGGCCACGGCGAATCGTCGGGCGCGTTCGAGGACGGAACCATCGGCATGTGGACCGAAGACGCGCTCGCCGTGCTCGACCGCGTCATCCCCGGCCCGGTAATCCTGATCGGCTCCAGCATGGGGGGCTGGATCGCGCTGCTCGCGGCGCTGGCGCGGCCCGGCCGCGTCGGCGCCGTGATCGGCGTCGCCGCCGCGCCGGACTTCACCCGCCGCATGATCGAGAGCGGGTTCGACGCCGAACAGCGCGCGGCGCTCGACCGCGACGGGCGCGTCGCGCTCGCCTCGCCCTACGACCCGCGGCCTTATGTCATAACCCGGGCGCTCATCGACGACGGCAACGCGCGCTGCCTGCTCGACGCGCCGATTCGCCTACACTGCCCCGTGCGCCTGTTTCACGGCCTGAAGGACGAATCCGTGCCGTGGCAAACCTCGATGCGGATACTCGAGCGGCTCGAGGGCTCCGACGCAACCCTCACGCTTGTCAAGGACGGCGACCACCGCCTCAGCGCGCCCGACGACCTCATGCGCCTCAGCGCCGCGGTCGCGGAACTGACCGAGCGGCTCCGCCCGCTCGCATCCTGACCGGCGCGCCCGCTCGCATTTCGGCGAGACCCCTTGCCGCGCGCGGCGCCGGCCGCCATATGCAATTCGTATCCGTTGCTTGACGGGGCCGGCCCCGCCCCCTCTTCCGGAGCCGGCCCGATGGAGACCGGCATGACCGAAATTCGCACATTGAACGTCCCCGGTTACGAGCGCGTGCTGCGCTGCCGGGACGCGCGCGGCGGCCTCGACGCCGTCATCGCGATACACGACACCGCGCTCGGCCCCGCCGCCGGCGGCTGCCGCATGTGGCCCTACGCGAGCGAACGCGAAGCCGTGGCCGACGCGCTCCGCCTCGCGCGCGGCATGACCCACAAGGCCGCCGCCGCCGGCCTGCCGCTCGGCGGCGGCAAGACCGTGCTCATCGGCGATTCGCGCCGCGGCAAATCGCCCGAACTGTTCCGCGCGCTCGGCCGCATCGTCGAAAGCCTCGGCGGCGCCTACTACACCGGCGAGGATGTCGGCGTCTCGACGGCCGACATGGCCGAAATCCGGCGCGAGACGCGCTACGTCGCCGGGCTCGCCGATACCAGCGGCGACCCCTCGCCCGTCACCGCCGCCGGCGTTTTGCACGGCATTCGCGCCGCCGCCCGCCATCGCCTGGGCAGCGCGGCGCTCGACGGCCTCACCGTCGCCGTCCAGGGCCTCGGCCATGTGGGCTTCGCGCTGTGCGAGCGCTTGCGCGCCGCGGGGGCGCGGCTCATCGTGGCCGATATCGCGCCCGAAGCCGTGGCGCGCGCGGTTTCGGAACTCGGCGCAACAGCCGCCGATCCCGACGAAATCATCGGGGTCGAAGCGGATGTTTTCGCCCCGTGCGCGCTCGGCGGCGTCATCGACGGCGATGCGGCCGGGCGGCTGCGCGCGGCCATCGTCGCCGGCGCCGCCAACAACCAGCTCGCCGCGCCGGCGCACGGCGCCGCGTTGCACCGCCGCGGAATCCTCTACGCGCCCGACTACGTCATCAACGCCGGCGGGCTGATCAATATCTCGTGGGACGTGCTGCGGCCCGGCGAACTCTACGACCGCGCCGCCGCGCTCGCGGAAGTGGCGCGCATCGGCGGGCGGCTGGCGGACATCTTCGCCCGGGGCGCGCGGCGCAACCGCCCGCCGGAGGAAATCGCCGACGCGCTGGCCCGGGAGCGCCTCGCGCCGCCCGCCGCCGCCTGACGCGCGCCGCCGCGCTCAGGCGGCGCGCTCCCGCGCGATCTCGCGCTCCAGCCGCGCCCGCCACGGCCCGATATCGGGCGCGAAAGCTGTATGCGCGCACAGCGTTTCGTAATGCGCCGCCGCGCGCGGATACGCCGCCGCCGCGCCCGCCAGGATCGGCTCCAGCCCCCGGCGCGCGAGCGCGCCGCCATGCGCGCCCTCGCGTGAGAACAACGCGTATTCGCAAACGAAGCATATGTCGGCCAGCGTCAGCGCCGGCCCCGCCACATGGCCCCCCGCGGCGCCCAGGGCGCGCTCGATCCCCGTCATCCACGTCTCGAAGGCGCGGCGGGCGGCGGCGTGGACCGCCGCCTCCGGCCCGCCGTCGCGAAACGACAACAGGTAGATTTGCGAATCGCGCGCAAACACGAGGCTTGCGTCCAGGAAGCCGTCGATGCGCGACGCCGTCCAGGCGTCATCGCCGTACAGGCCCGTATCCGCCGCGCCGAGCCGCGCCACCGCGCGCATGATGCTGTTGGATTCGAAAACGCCGACGCGGCCGCCCGGCCCGAACGCCGCCGGAACCGTGCCGAACGGATGCGCGGCGAGAAACGCCCCGGTCTTGAACAGGCGGCCCTTGAACCCCGCGCGCGCCGCCACCGCCGCCGCGCCGCCGGCGCGGTCCGCCGCGGTCAGGGGCCGGGCGTCGTAGTCCCACAGCCAGTCCGCCAGTTCGCCCGGCTTCCCGCCGCGCAATTCCACTTCCACGCCGCACAGCCGGCCCGCGATGGTCGCCTTCCACACACGCGGATTCGGCAGGTAGGAAAAAATGCGCGGGCCGGTCATTGCGGCGCCTCCGTGCGTCGGAACGTTCAGTTCGACATGCCGGCGATGGCGTCGATGCCCGCCTGCGCGCATTGCTCGTCTTCGTCCGAAGTCGCGCCGCTCACGCCCACGCCGCCGATATGCTGGCCGTCGGCGGTCATGATCGGCACGCCGCCGGCGAACGCGGCGATCCCCGGAATCTCGGCAATGCCGGGAACGCGCCCGGGCTCGCCGTCCTTGCCGTAGGAAAGCTCGGCCACGAGCCGCGTGGAGAAGGGGAACATCGCCGAGGTGTGGCCCTTCATCTGCGCTATCTGGATGCTGCCCATGAACGCGCCGTCCATGCGCGCGAACGCCTTGAGGTTGCCGCCGTCGTCGAACACCGCGACGTTGACCGGCCGCCAGCCCTTGTCCGCCGCCATCTCCACGCAGACATCGACGATCTCCGCCGCCATCTCAAGGGTCAGCACGGTCTTGGTCGCCTGGGCCTGCGCGCCGTAGGCGGCAAGGCCGAACGCGGCGCCGAGCGCGGCGGCGCCGAATTTCGCGATACGAGTCATCTGTATCCTCCCGTTTGCGGCGGGCCGGACGGCCCGCTCCGCCGCGAATGCTAACCGCCGCCCCCGCCGCTGGCAAACCGCGCCCGGCGTCATATCAACCCGAGTTCGCGCAGCTCGGCGGCCATCGCCGGCGGCATGGCGTCGCCGCCCGGCGCGCCGAAGCGGTCGGGAGGCGCGTCGCGCGCCTCCAGATAGCGCCACCCCTGCATCGGGCGGCGCGGGCGGAGCTCGGTCTCGACAACCTCCCGCGCGAGCAGGATGGCGCAGTGCTTCGGCGCGCCCGCGTCCCCCGGCGCCAGCCGCGTAAGCGCCACGATCTCCTGCCGCGCCGCGATATGGCCGCGGATAATCCAGTACAGCGAGCCGCCGCCGGCGATTTCATCGGCGCGCCGCGGCATGTGGCGCGTGAGATGCCGCAGCGCGGCCGACTCGCCCGCCGCGCGCAGCCGCGCAAGCCGCGCCGCCTGCCGCTCGCGGAGCATCGCTACGGAATCCACGCCGACGCACATTTTCAGCAAGTGCAGAGCCATGGGGCGAATTCCCGTCCGATTCCGGCGCGCGCGGAACCGCTCGCGCCGCCGCCGCGCCGAAGGCGCGGACTGCCTGGGCGTCCGCGCGCCCCCGCCCGCACCTTACCCCGCCGAAGGCGGGGCCCGGGACCGCGGGCATCCTGCCCGCACGTTCCCGCAAGCCGCGATGTCGGCGGGGAAGCGCGAATTGATTACCCCGCCGGAGGCGGGGCCTGGGACCGCGGGCTTCCAGCCCGCACATTCCCGCGCGCCGCGATGTCGGCGGGGAAGCGCGAAACGCTTACCCCGCCGAAGGCGGGGCCTGGGTGCGCGGGCGTCTCGCCCGCACGTTCCCGCAAGCCGCGATGTCGGCGGGGAAGTGCGAAATGATTACCCCGCCGAAGGCGGGGCCTGGGTGCGCGGGCTTCCAGCCCGCACGTTCCCGCGCGCCGCGATGAAGGCGAGGAGGCGCGCCCACAGCCCCCGCCCCCGAGCGGCCCGGCAGCCATTACCCCCGCCATAACCGACCGTTAGCCCGCATTTCTCATACGGGTTTGGGGCATCGGGGCTCTGTGTGCGATATAGTGTTGTTGAGTATGCACATATCGCGGCACGGAGGTGTTCCCCGATGCAGACGGAGTGTAGCACGGCGCTGGGCGGTTTTCAACCGGTCGACGGTCGCGCGGTTGTGGCGGCGTTCGACGGCGGGACGGTGACGTCGGACGCGGGGGCATTGTTGCCTGGCCGGGCGGATGCGGCGGTGGGTCTGGTCGATCGGTTTGCGGCCTGTTTCACCGATGGGCGTGCGCGTCATCTTGTCGAGCACGATGTTCGGACGCTGGTCATGCAGCGCGTGTTCGGGATCGCATTGGGATATGAGGACCTGAACGACCACGATGCGTTGCGTCACGATCCGGTCATGGCCGTGTTGGCGGGGAAGTTGGCGTCGCGTCGTTCGGACTGTGCGCCGCTTGCGGGCAAATCGACGCTGAACCGCCTTGAGTTGGGGGGCGCGGGGCCGTCGCGGTATTGCCGGATCGCGCATGACGGCTCGGCGATTGAGGATTTGTTCCTGACACTGTTTGTGGAGGCGCACAAGCGGCCCCCGGCTCGCTTGGTTATCGATCTCGACGCCACGGACGATCGGCTTCACGGTCGCCAGGAGGGTCGTTTTTTCCACGGCTACTACGGCGGCTATTGCTATCTTCCGCTTTATGCGACTTGCGGTCGTCATCTTTTGGCGGCGCGGTTGCGCCCGGCGAATGAGGATGGGGCGGCCGGGGCCGTGGAGACTGTTGAGCGGATTGTGTCGCGGTTGCGGCGGCATTGGCCCCGCGTGCGGATAATGGTGCGCGCCGATTCGGGGTTCGCCCGCGAGGCGCTGATGGCGTGGTGCGAGGCCAACGGCGTCGATTACCTGTTGGGCTTGGCGCGGAACCCCCGTCCGGTGGCGGAAGTCGAGACCGAACTGGCGGCGGCGCAAGCGCACAGCGCGGGTTCGGGCAAGCCGCAACGCCGCTTCAAGGACTTCATGTGGAGGACGCGCGACAGCTGGAGCTGCGCGCGCCGCGTCGTCGCCAAGGCCGAGTGGACCCACGGCAAGGCCAACCCGCGTTTCGTCGTCACCTCGATTGCAACCCATCGGGTCCGCGCCCGGCATCTCTACGAGCGGCTTTACTGCCAACGCGGCGAGATGGAGAACCGGATCAAGGAGTGCCAACTCGACTTGTTCGCCGACCGCACGTCGACGCGGGCCATGCGGGCCAACCAGCTGCGCCTGTGGTTCGCGTCCATGGCTTATGTGTTGCTGTGCGCACTGCGCCGCATCGGCCTCGACTACACCGAACTGGCGGTCGCCACATGCGGGAGCCTGCGCCTGAAACTGCTCAAGATCGGCGCTTGGGTCCGCGTCACCGTGCGCCGCGTCAAGATCGCCATGAACGCCGCGCATCCCTTCCAGCGCGAGTTCCGTATCGCCTGCCAACGATTATCCGCCGCCGCGGCGTAACGCGGCCACTCTCGCCCTTCCCCTCAACAACGCAGGAACAGCCCGGAACGCGGCCCACCGCCAAACGGCGGACCGCCCCAACGCGCCCCGAAAATGCCCGCCAAGCCCCCCGACCACGAAAACACGCACGCACGACAACCAACGACGCACAAACCGCACGACAACCACCCGTATGAGAAATGCGGGCTAGGCATCCAATCCCGGTGTTCGCCGCGCACGGCGTTGACACATATCCGGGTGCGCCGGCGTCCACGCCGGCATCCGGCGTTCGCCGCGCGCGGGGTTGGCGCCGTCCCGGCACGGGGCCAATATGCTCCGCATGGCAGACGATCCGGCGAATGCGCGGCTTGCGAAGCCCCGCGCGAACGGCGGCAACGGCAGAGCCGTTACAATTATCGTTTCGGTTGTCGCCGCCGCCGCGTCGGGCGCTGGCGCGGGCGTTGCGGTCGTGCGGGGCGGCGCGGATATTGCCGGCAAGGTCGCCGGCAACGGAGACGTTGTAGCCATTATCGCGGCGCTGTTCGTCATCGCCGGGTTCCTGTGGACCGGCATGAGGCAGATAGACGCGCGAATAGATCGACTTGGCGCCCAACTCGGCGACCGCATGACAAGCCTGGAAACGCGGGTCGGCCGGATCGAGGGCATACTCATGAGCCGCGCCGGCGCCGGCCCGACACCGCCGCGCAGCTGAAATCGCGGTCCCGCGCGCGTCCCCCGGACCGACCCGCCCGCGGCCCATGCCGCCGCCCAGGCGCCTATTCGGCGCAAGGATAGGTTTCTTCGATGGCCTGCATGAAGGCGAGAACGGCCGGACGGCGCCCGGCGCGGGGGTTGCGGGCGATCCACTCCAGAAAATCCACAGCCAGCGCGCCGGGGCGGTCCGGAATCTCCACGCAGGTCCACATCGGCTTGCCGTCCAGCGCATAGGCGCCGTTGCGGATCGTCTCGGCGACGGCGGCGACGATGGCGTGGCACTGCACGATCATGATCGAGCGCGCCACGGGCTCGTATATGCGGTCGGCGAAATCGTCCTGCGTCTGGCCGCAGGCAATGTGGAGATCGCGGCCCGAAGAGACCGGGCGGCGCGTGGGGTCGTCGCGCCGCTCCTCGGCGGCAACCGAAGCGGCGCCGAGGCAGAGCGCGAGCAGCGCGGCGGCGGCGCGGATCATGCGGCGGCCCGCGGCGCGGCGGCCGCCTCCCAGCCCTCCGACGCGGCGAAATCCCGTATGCGGCCCAGCGCCAAGCGTATGTTCTCGAGCGAATTCGCGTAGGACAGGCGGATATAGCCCTCGCCGAGCGCGCCGAAGCTGGTCCCGGCCACCGTGGCCACATGCAGCGTCTCCAGCAGGAACGTCTCCATCGTCTTCGCGTCGAGGCCGGTTCCGCCGATATTGGGCATGGTGTAAAACGCGCCGCGCGGCGTAATCGAGCTCATGCCCGCGACGCCGTTCGTCAGATCGACGATGGCGCGGCGCCGTTCGTCGAACGCGGCGCGCATGGTTTCGACCGAATCCTGCGGGCCTTCCAGCGCCGCGATGGCCGCGAATTGCGTCGCCGCGGCGGTGCAGCTCACCGAGTTGATATTCAGCCGCGTCGCCAGCGGGGCAAGCGGCGCCGGCCAAACGCCGTAGCCGATGCGCCAGCCCGTCATCGCATAGGTCTTGCTCCAGCCGTCGAGCACAATGAGCCGGTCGCGCAGGGCCTCGTATCCGAGCAGGCTGACGAACTCCGCCCCGTCATAGGTCAGGCGCGAATAGATTTCGTCCGACAGCACCGTCACATGCGGATGCCGCTCGAGGCCCGCCGCCAGCTTGTCGAACTCGGCGCGCGGAACGACCCCGCCCGTCGGGTTCGCCGGGCTGTTGAGTATCATCAGGCTCGTCGCGGGCGTAACCAGCGACAGCACCTCGTCGGCGTCGAACGCAAACCCGTTGGCCTCGCGCAGCGGGATCGGCACGGCGCGCGCCCCGGTATGATCGATCACCGAGCGGTAGATGGGAAAGCCGGGGTCCGGATACATGATCTCGGCGCCGGCGCGGGCGAACATCATGATCGCATACCACATGGTGACCTTGCCCCCGGGCACGATCACGATGTTTCCGGGATCCACCTCCGCGCCGCGCCATTTCGCGATATCCGCCGCCACCGCCTCGCGCAGCGGCAGAATGCCGTTGCCCGGCGTGTAGCCGTGCTCGCCGTCGTCGAGCGCTTTCTTCGCGGCCTCCACGACGTGGTCCGGCGTGCGGACATCGGGCTGGCCGATGCCCAGATTGACCACCGCGTGGCCCTGGCGCTCGAGCTCCCCGGCGCGCGCCAAAACCTCGAAAGCGCTTTCCGTGCCCAAGCGGCCCATTCCTTCCGCCAGGGCGAATCGTCCGAATTGTCCTGTCTGCACGATGCGGCGCCTCCTGCCCGTGTCGCGCCCGCCAAGGGCGCCGTCGATTAATTCTCCGCGGCCAGCGCCGCGCGGTATTCCGCGAGCGCGGCCCGCGCGCCGTCGAAATCCTGCACTTTCGTCCGCGCCTCGACGCGGCGCAGCAAGCGTATCCACAAGTCGAGCGCCGCGTCGCCGGGCGCGCCGGCGGCGCCCCGCCAGTCATCCAGCTCCGTGGTGACGCGCGGCGTTACCATGCGCGTGAGCATCCAGTCGTCGGCATCGAGAGCGGCTTCGAGCAGCGCGGCGGCAGTCTCCGGATACACCGCGTCCGCCGCCGCCGGCCCGGGCGCCCCCGCGGTGCCCACCGCCTCGAGATAGGCGGCAAGGTCCGCGCGCCCGCCCGCGTCGAGCGCCAGCCCGAAATAATCGGCGAACCACGCGCCCGCCTCCCCCAGCGTGTCGAAGCGCCCGTCGTGCAGATACGGCGGCGTGGCCGCGGCGGCCAGCAGCGTCGGGGTTTCGAACGCCTTGCCCGCGCGCGACCCGCGCCCGGTGTCCATCTCGTGGATCGAACCGTCGAGAAAGTAGTTGTCGGGCCGGTGGCAAGCGGCGCAGCTGCGTTGCGGATCGCCGGGGAACGGGCGGTGGAAGATGTCCTCGCCGCGCCGCGCCGCCGCCGAAGCCGCTTCCGTAAGCCGCCCGTCCGCGCCGAGCAGCGGGTTGTCGGGGAAGGCGAGGCTGTCCTGATAGGCGACGAGGGCCTCGATCGTCAGATCCGACGGGATGCCCCCGGCGAACTCGTTGGCGATCGCGAACAGCGTGAAATCCTCCACCGTGTCGAATATGCCCTCGCGCCCGAACGGCGCGCTGTGGCGCGCGCCCACGATGCTCGGCACGTTGATCGGGTTGTAGATGTTGTCCTCGATAAGCGAGATCGCGCGGTTGGTGACGTCGAGATTGCCGGGCTTGTCGGACAGGCCCTCGAAAAACACCCGCGCGCTGGCGCCGCCGTCGGGATGGCACGAATCGCACGTCATCTGCGCGCCGAGGGTGCGCAGGGGCGAGCCTTCCAGCAGGAACTCCGACTTGAACGCGAGCTCGCCGAGCGCGATCAGAACCTCTTCGCGGGTCTCGTGAACGGCCGAGAGCAGGCGCACCGGCCGGCCCTGGTCCAGCACGATGACGCGGGTCAGCGCCCGCGCATCGGCGGCGAGCGCCAGCGCGGCGGCAAGCGCCAAGGCGGCGGGAGCGGGCCGAAACGCGCCGGGGCCCCGCCGGCGCGCTCGCCGAACGCGCTCCGGGCGCGCCGCCGTTATATCCATGTGTATGTTCGCCGCCATCGTCGAGTGCGCCCGCCCCGGGGTCAATACATATCCAGCAGGCGCCGGATGTAATCCAGGTCGCCACGCGGGCGCGAGCGTTCCCCCGCGCGGCGGCGCAGTTCGTCGCGGATCTCGCGGCTGCGCTGCACCGCCGCCTGGGTCGGGACCTCCACGAAGCCGCCGGGGTCGCCGCCGTCGCCGGGCGGCAGGCGTCCGAACGGATCGCGCAGTTCGTCGCGGCGCGCGCCGCGCCGGTTCGGCCGCTGCCCGCTTTCGCCCGTCGTATCGAGGTCCATGACGATTTCCGCGCCGGCCATCAGCTGGCTCAGCGCCTCGGCCTGGTTTTCGGCGGCGCGATCGGGCCGCCCGCGGGCGAGTTCGTCGCGCGCCTCCAGCATGTTGCGCTCCGCCGCGCCGAGCGGCCGCGGTATCGCCTCGCCGCTCTCGCCCATGCGCCGCATGAGCTCGCCCAGCGCGCGGCGCAGCGCCTCCTGCCGCTCGGCCGCCGTCGCGTTCTCGCCCGCCGACAGGCGCTCGTTCTCCCCCTCCTGCCGGGCGCGCCGGTAGGTTTCCTCCAGCAGCTCGTCCTGCTCCTCCATCAGCGCCCTGAGCTCTTCGGTCATGCTGTCGCCACCGGCCGTTTGCGGGTTTTCCTCCGGCCGCGCCACTTCCATGTTCTCGAGCATGTCCTGGAGCCGCTGAAGCATCCGGCGCGCGGCGTCGCGCGCCCCCGTTTCCGCCATGTCGCGCGCGGTTTCGATCATCTGCCGCAGGTCTTCGCGTCCGCGCTGCATGCGGCCCGCGTCAAGCGCCGTATCCTCGCCGTCCTCGAGCCCGTCCTGCTCGCGTTGCGACATGCGATCGAGATAGCGCTCCATCGCCTCGCTCAGGCGCTCCATGAGTTCGCTGATTTCTTCCTGCGGCGCGCCGGTCTCCAGCGCCTCGCGCAGCGCTTCCTGCACCGCGCGCAACTCGCGCTCGATGTGGCCGAGCGCGCCCTTCTCGAGATGCAGCGCGAGGTCCCACAGCAGGTCGATAACCGCGCGGTAGTCGGTTTCGTTGCGCGCGAGCTCGAGGCGCGTGCGCGCCGACGACAAGCCCAGCAGGGCCAGCGTGTCGCCCGAGAACTCCTCCGGCGCGGCCAGCATATCCTCCAGCGCGGCGATCGTTTCCGGCGCCTTGCCCCGATCGCGCCCCAAGTCGCGGCGCCGCAGCGCGATGGCCTCCGCCACGGGATGCGAAAACCCGTGCCAAGGCAGGAGCATCGGCACGATCGCCGCCGCGCTTCGCTGCCCCGCGTTATCGGTCGCCGCGAACTCCAGCTCGACCTCCAGCCCCGCCCACGGATGAGAAGTCAGGTCGTGGTAACTCGCCTCGCGCACAACCGTCGGCTGCCGGTCCGGCAAAGGCAACTCGAGCTCGATCGGCCAGGCATCGTCCTCCTCCCCGCGGCGGATATGGGCGTACACCGAATCGATGCCGAAATCGTCCGTCGCGGCGTAGTTCAGGCGCACGACGCCGTAGCGCGTCGTCTCGGGCGGCCGGACGGATTCGACATCGGGCGGGCGGTCGGCGACGACATAGACGGTCCACGCGCCGAGTTCGCGCCCGTCTTGCGCGATGCTCGTTTCCGTGTTCGCCTCGAACGCGTATTGCAGCGTGAAATTGCCCGCGCCGGCGGAGTCGAACGGCCGCTCGGCCGCGCTGTCCTCGGTCGCCGCCGTCAGCGCCGGCGCGCCCTCGCCGCCGAACACGCGCGCATGCAGCACGCTCCCCGCCACGACCTCGTGCGCGCCCGCGGGCGCGGCGCCGCCCGGCTCCGCGCCGTCCGCGGGCGTGAGAAATATCGGCGCCAGCCCGGTATGCGGCGGCGGGTCGATCCACGCCGTGAGCCGGCCCGGCGGTATCTCGATGCCTGGATAATCGAACGCCAGCGCCGCGGCGAAACGCGCGCCCGCGCGATCGCCCGCCGCCAGCCCCGACACCGCCAGCGCAAGAAGCAAAAGGCCGCGAAACGCCCACGGGTCGCGCGCGGCCAGCGTCGGCCGCGGCCACCGCGCGCGCAGGCCGCGCAACATGCGCTCCGCCCGCCGCCGGTGCGCGGCCCACAGCGCCTCGCCGCGCCCGCCCGCCGGCGCGTCCGCGAGCGTTTCGATCGGGCGGTGGCGCACGCCGCTCCCGCGCTCCAGCCGCCTGACGGCCGCCTCGCGCCCCGGCGAACGCGCCGCGCCGCGCGCGCGCCACAGCGCCGCCGCGAACGCCGCCGCGAAACCCGCGAGCAGCGCCGCGTGCAGCCACGGCCACGGCACGGCCTCCCACAGGCCGAACAGGCTGGCGGCGGCGAAAACGCCAACGCACGCGGCCGCCGGCCACAGCGCCGGACAAAGGCGCTCCCACGCGAGCGCCAGGCCGCTCAGCCGGATCTGCCTCTGTATCCGCCGCGCCGGCCGAGCGCCATCCCGCGCCGCGCCGCCGCCGAATCGTCCCTTCATGCGCGCCGCCGCGTCTCCTCAGTGTCGGTCCGCAGCCAGTCGGGCAGGCGATCCTGCGCCAACAGCGTTTCGTAGCTCATGCGCGGACGCACAACCGCGCGGCGCGCGCCGCTGACCATGACCTCGGGAACCAGCAACCGGCTATTATACGTGGAAGCCATCGCCGCGCCATAGGCCCCGGCGGAAAAAAACGCGATGCGATCGCCCGCCGCAAGCGGCGGCAGCATGACCCCGGACGCGAACGTATCGCCGGACTCGCACACCGGCCCCACCGCGTCCGCCGGGCTCTCCGGCGCGCCGGGCGCGGGCGCGGCCAAGGGCGCGATCCCGTGCGCCGAGCCGTACAGCGCGGGGCGCATCAGATCGTTCATGCCGGCATCGACGATGACGAAGCGCCGCCCGTATTCGCGCTTCTCGTACACGACGCTCGCGACCAGCACGCCCGCGTTGCCGGCGATCGCCCGCCCCGGCTCGAGCACGAGGCGGCAACCCAGGCCATCGGTCGCCTCGCGAACGGCGGCCGCATACTCGGCCGGGGCCGGCGGCGTTTCCGCGCCGTAGCGGATGCCCAGGCCGCCGCCGAGATCGAGGCGCTCGATGCCGAAGCCCTCGGCGCGCAGGCGGCGCACCAGCGCCGCCGCCTTGCCGAACGCGCGGCGGAACGGCGCGAGATCCACAATTTGCGAACCGATATGGAGGTCCACGCCATCGGCGGCGACCCCCGGAAGCGCGGCCGCGCGGCGAAACAGCGCCGGCGCGCGATCAATGGCGACGCCGAACTTGTCGCCGCGCCGGCCGGTCGTGATCTTGTCGTGCCCGCCGGCCCCGACGCCGGGGTTTATGCGCAGCGCGACGCGCGCCGTCGCGCCGAGCGCCGCCGCGGCCTCCGATATCAGCGCCAGCTCCGGCGCCGACTCCGCGTTGAGATGAACGACGCCGCGCGACAGCGCAAACGAAATCTCCGCCCGCGTCTTGCCGACGCCCGAAAACACGATGTCGCGCGGCGCGACGCCGGCGGCGAGCGCGCGCCGGATCTCCCCCTCGCTCACCACATCGGCGCCGGCGCCGAGCCGCGCCAGCGTCGCGATAACCGCGCGGTTCGGATTCGCCTTGACCGAATACGCAACCAGCGCGCCGCTCCCCGCGAACGCATCGGCGAAGGCGCGGTAGGCGCCCTCGAGAGCGGCGGCGGAATAGCAATAGAACGGCGTGCCGACCGCATCGGCGATATCGTCGAGCGCCGTGTCCTCCGCGAACAACCTGCCGCCCCGCCGCGCGAAATATCCCCCCGCCGGATCCGTCATGCCGCGCTTCCCGGACGCGCGGCGCACTTCCTGGGCGCGCGGGCGTCTCGCCCGCACGTTGGCGCGCGCCGCGGCGTTTGCGGCGAGGGGCGCTTTGCCCGCCGGCGTGCGTGCAGGTCGAGACGTGCGGGCGGGCCGCCCACGCACCCGGGCAGCCCGCATCCGGGTGCGCCGGCCTCCGGGCCGGCATCCCGCGGCAAACGTTCCTCCGCCGAACTTGTCACGACGCAGACTCCGCTTCGGCCTCGTCGCCCGGCCTGACCGGCGCCCCCTTGCGCCCGCAGCCTGCCAGCGCGCCGGCGGCGAGACCGCCGGCAAGCAGCCGCAAGACGCGCCGCCGCGTCATCGCAGATAGCGCTCGCGCGCGGCGGCGATGGCCTCGCGCACCCGCTCCGGCGCGGCGCCGCCCTCGCTGTTCCGGCTCGCGACCGACCGCGCCACCGTCAGGCCGGCAATGGCGTCGTCGGAAATGCGCGGCTCCTCGGCGCGGAACGCTTCCGCCGGCAGCGCCGCCAGCGCGCAGCCCGCGCGCTCCGCCCGCAGCACCAGCCGCCCCGCCGCGCGGTGTGCGTCGCGAAACGGCATGCCGAGCGCGCGCGCCAGCCAGTCCGCCAAGTCGGTCGCGGTGGCGTGCCCCGCGCCGGCCAGCGCCGACATGCGTTCGGCGTCGACCGTCATGCCGCCGATCATCCCCGTCATCGCCCGCGCGCACAGCCCGAGCGTGTCGAGCGCGTCGAACGCGGGCTCCTTGTCTTCCTGCATGTCCTTCGAATACGCCAGCGGCAGGCCCTTCATGGTCGTGAGCAGCGAGACCAGCGCGCCGGTCACGCGGCCCGTCTTGGCGCGCACCAGCTCGGCGGCGTCGGGGTTGCGCTTCTGCGGCATGATCGACGAACCCGTCGTAAACGCCTCCGGCAGCGCGACCATGCCGAACCCCGCGCTCGACCATATCGTCAGCTCCTCGGCGAGGCGCGACAAATGGCCCGCCGCCAGCGCCGCCGCGGCCAGCGCCTCAAGCGCGAAATCCCGATCCGACACTGCATCGATCGAATTGGCCATCGGACGGTCGAAACCCAGTTCCGCAGCGGTCATGGCGCGGTCGATGGGGAACGGCGTGCCCGCCAGCGCCGCCGCCCCCAGCGGGCATTCGTTCAGCCGCGCGCGCGCGTCGCGGAAGCGCCCGCGATCGCGCCCCGCCATCTCTACATACGCCATCAGGTGGTGGCCCAGGGTCACCGGCTGCGCGGGTTGCAAATGCGTGAACCCCGGCATCGCCGTGTCCGCATGCTCCGCGGCGCGGTCGAGCAGCGCCTCCTGGTAGTCGCGCAGCGCCGCGTCGAGAGCGTCGAGCGCGCCGCGCACCCACATGCGAAAATCGGTCGCCACCTGATCGTTGCGCGACCGCGCGGTGTGCAGGCGCTTGCCGGCTTCGCCGATCAGCGCCGTGAGCCGGGCCTCGATGTTCAGATGGACGTCTTCCAGCGCCGGATCGAAGACCATCGTGCCGGCCTCGATCTCGGCCTCGATCGTGTCGAGCCCCTCCAGGATCGCGGCGCCGTCGGCGGCGCCGAGAATGCCTTGCGCGACGAGCATCCGGCAGTGCGCGCGGCTGCCGGCGATGTCTTCCGCGTACAGGCGCTTGTCGAACGCCACCGAGGGGTTTATCTCCGCCATCGCCGCCGCGGGGTCGGCGTCGAAGTGGCTGCCCCAGAGCGACCGGGCGCCCGCCGGGCGGCGGTCTGGCGGAGCGCTGTATCGGCTCATGTGTCCTCCGCGCGCGGGGCCGCGCCGACGAAACGGGAAACGCGATGCCGAAAAACCGCCGCCCGATTCCGGCGCGCGCCGCGGCCCTCGCCCTGGCGGCGCTGGCGGTCTCGGCGGCCGCCATTGTCTTCGTATCCGGCCTCGGTTCAAGCCCGCAACGCGCCGGCCCCCCGCGCCCGCCGCCCGCCGCGCTGCCCGCCCAGTGGAACGACCCGCCGCCGGAAATCGCCCAACTGGAGTGGCAGGACGCCGGCGGCGCGCCGGTCCGCCTCGCCGATTTCGCCGGCAAGCCGCTGGCGCTCAACCTGTGGGCCACATGGTGCGCCCCCTGCGTGCGCGAAATGCCCCTGCTGGAGGCGCTCGCCGCCGCATCCGGCGGCGCCTTTTCCGTCGTCGCGCTCAACCAGGACCGCGACCGCGCCGCCGCCCGCCGCTTCTGGGAAGACGGCGGCTTCTCCCATCTCGCGCTCTATCTCGACCCGCCCCTCGCCGCCTTCTCCGCCCTCGGCGTCCGCGGCCTGCCCCTGACCCTCCTCATCGACGCGCACGGCCGCGAACTCGGCCGCGTCGAAGGCGCCGTCGAGTGGACCGCCCCCGAAATCGCCGCCTGGCTCCACGCCCTCGCCGCCCATGATCCCGGATAAAGCCGCCGCCGAAACCCGCCGAAACTCGAATTGTCTCGACAACCCCATGTTTTATCGCTACAATGTCCCTATGCCCCCCGCCGCGAACGCCGCCGGACAAAGCACGCGCGCACTGCTTGGATGCGCGGGCGTCTCGCCCGCCCCCACGCCGGAGCCCCGCGGATCCCCGCAAATTCCCGCAATGCCCGCCCCCCCTCGCCTCCCCGCGCGCCAGCGCGGCCTGGGTGCGCGGGCGTCTCGCCCGCACGTCGGCGCCCACCGCGGCGTCGGCAGGGAGTCGGGACGCAACCCGCCGCCGCGCCCGAGCCCCGCGGAGCCCCGCAAATTCCCGCACCGCCCGCCCCCTCGCCTCCCCGCGTGCCAGCGCGAACTGCTTGGGTGCGCGGGCGTCTCGCCCGCACGTTCCCGCCCGCCGCATCGTTGGCAGGGAGTCGGGACGCAACCCGCCACCGCGCCCGAGCCCCGCAGATCCCCGCAATGCCCGCCCCCTTCGCCTCCCCGCGCGCCAGCGCGGCCTGGGTGCGCGGGCATCCTGCCCGCACGTCGGCGCGCGCCGCGGCGTTGGCATGGAGTTGTCGGCGGTCGAGACGCGCGGGCGGGGACGCCCGCGATCCCGGGCAATCCACGCCCGAGCCCCGCGGAGCCCCGCAAATTCCCGCAACGCCCGCCCCCCGCGCGCCAGCGCGGCCCGGGACCGCGGCCTTCCAGGCCGCACGTCTCCGTCGCCGCGACCCCCGCGCAAGCGCTCGCCTTGAGCGCGCCCGGCGCCATTCTATAGTACCCGCCGTCGCTCCCAGGCCGAACCCGCCAAGGCCCCCTGATCATGCCGAGACGCAGGAAAGCCGCCGCGCGCAAGCAGGTCGGGGCGCTCACCCATGACCGCGCGAAGCGGGCCAACATCCCCACCGCCGAGCTCGAGCCGGCGATGGAGGCCGCCGACAAGGCGCCGATCCGGCTGGCTTGCGAACGGCGCAACCGCGAGCTCGACCCGCAGCTGGTGTGGCGCGGCAAGGACGCGCAGGACGAGGACGACCTCGTCGTCGACGCGCCGCCGCTCTACGTGCAGGAAAAAATCCACCCCAAGGCGCTGATCGACAGCCTCGCGCGCTATGCCGGGGAGCGCCGCGAGGCGGCGGGGGAGGAGCCCGCACCCGACCTGTTCGCCGATTTCAACGGCCTGCCCCCCGGCGCCGCGCGCACGGAATTCTACCGCCACGACGCCAATTGGTCGAACCGCATGATCCTGGGCGACTCGCTGCGCGTCATGGCCTCGCTCGCCGAGCGCGAAGGCCTGCGCGGCAAGGTGCAATGCATCTATATCGACCCGCCCTACGGCATCAGATTCAACTCGAACTTCCAGTGGTCCACGACCGGCGCCGACGCGAGGGACGGCAAGGCCGAACGCATCACGCGCGAGCCCGAGCAAATCAAGGCGTTCCGCGACACTTGGCGCGATGGCGTCCATTCGTATCTGACCTATTTGCGCGACCGCTTGACTGTCGCGCGCGATCTGCTTGCGGAGACGGGATCCGTATTCGTGCAGATCGGCGATGAGAATGTCCATCGCGTGCGGGCGTTGATGGACGAGGCGTTCGGGGACGAAAACTTTGTCAATCAGATAAACTGCCGCACGAACAGCGGCACGACAAGGGGGGATTCTCTGAAACGATCGAGCGACTACTTGATTTGGTACGCAAAAAATTCGGACAGAAAGAAATTCCGGCGCCTGTTGGTCGAACGTCCGGTGGACACCAAAATGTATAACCGGCTGGCCCTCGAAGATCTGACATGCCGCCCAATGACAAAAGAGGAAAAAGACAATCCGGAGCTGCTCCCCGGGGAAGCGAAACCGTACACGAAATTGCCTCTTCATTCCATGAATGCCGGCGATAATTCCGCGAGAGTCGCGTTCGGAAGAGAGTGGACGATCCCCCCGAACCGGAGTTGGCGGCATTCTCCGTCGGGTTTCGCGAGATTGTTGCGATCGTCTCGCGTCGAAGCGGACAATACCGCTTTGAGAAGCCGGTTTTTTCACAGCGATTACCCGGCGTCCGAATACACGGAAACCTGGACGGATACGGGACCCGAGCAAAATAAATCGTATGTAGTTCAAACATCGGAACGAATCGTCCGGCGCTGTATCCTGATGACTACCGATCCCGGCGATCTCGTGCTCGACCCCACCTGCGGCTCCGGCACGACGGCGTATGCCGCCGAGCAATGGGGCCGGCGCTGGATTGCCATCGACACTTCGCGCGTTGCCCTGGCGCTTGCCCGCGCGCGCATCATGGGCGCCCGCTACCCTTGGTATATACTCGCCGACAGCCGCCAGGGACAGATCAAGGAAGCCGAGCTTGCGCGCCGCGCGCCTTCGGAACGGCCCGCCGGCAACGACGTGCGCCAGGGCTTTGTCTATGAACGCGTCCCCCGCATTACCCTCAAATCGATCGCGAACAACGCCGAAATCGATACGATATGGGAAGATTGGCAGGAAACCCTCGAGCCGCTGCGCGGCGATCTGAATGCGGCGCTCGGCGAGAACCGGGAGGAATGGGAAGTCCCCCGCGAGGCCAACGACTCATGGCCCGAGGCGGCGAGGGAGCTCCACGCCGGCTGGCGGAAGGCCCGCATCGAGAGGCAGAAGGAGATCGACGCCTGTATCGCAGCAAAGGCCGATTACGAGTTTCTCTACGACAAGCCTTGCGAGGACAAGAACCGCGTGCGCGTCGCCGGACCGTTCACCGTCGAGAGCCTGTCGCCGCACCGCACCGTGCCCGCCGACACGGCGGGGCCGGGATTGGCCGAGCCGCCGCCGGCCGGCGATTTCTCCGCCGTCGCGCTCGAACATCTGCGAACCGAGGGCGTGCGGCAGGCGCGCAAGGACGCGCGCATCGATTTCTCCGCCGTCGAGCCGTGGCCCGGCGATCTGATCTGCGCCATCGGCCGCTATGCCGAGGGCGAGGCGGAGCGCCGCGCGGGCATAATGATCGGCCCCGAGTTCGGAACGGTCGCCCGCCCCGACCTGGCCGCCGCCGCCCTCGAGGCCGCCGAGGCGGGCTGCGATATTCTCGTGTCCTGCGCCTTCGGTTACGAGGCCAACGCCGCCGGCCTCGACGCGCTCGGCCGCGTCCGCATCCTCAAGGCGCGCATAAACGCCGACATGCACATGGCCGGCGAGCTCAAGAACACCGGCAAGGGCGCCCTGTTCGTCGTATTCGGCGAGCCCGACATCGAGATCCGCGAGCTCGATGGCGACCGCCTGCAGGTGAAGATCGCCGGGGTCGATATCTACAAGCCGGGTACCGGCGAGATCCAGAGCGACGGCGCCGACGGCATCGCCTGCTGGTTCATCGACACCGATTACGACGCCGAGAGTTTCTTCGTCCGCCACGCCTACTTCCTGGGCGGGAACGACCCGTACAAGGCGCTGAAAACCTCCCTGAAGGCCGAGATCGACCCCGAAGCCTGGGCGGCGCTGAAAAGCGACACCTCGCGCCCCTTCCCCCGCCCCGCCTCCGGCCGCATCGCCGTAAAGGTCGTCAACTGCCTCGGCGACGAAGCCATGAAAGCCTTCCGGGTATAACGCCGGCGGCCATGGACGGCGGCGTCGGTCAGTCAGGGAGCCGGCCGGGGGCGGCGGCGGAAGCTCAGATAAACGCAGTCGCGGCCGGCGGCGAGGGCCTTGCGTTCGTAGCGCGTGGCGGGCCAGTCCGGCGGGCGGCGGCGCCAGTCTTCGGGCGCGCGCGCGGTCCACGCGAAGGCGGGGTGGACAAGCAGGCGGGCGAGCATCCAGCGCCGATAACCCGGATGGTCGGTCGCGAGACGCAGTTCGGCGCCGTCCGCCATCGCGCGCGCGAGATCGTCCAGGAATTCGGGGCGGATCAGCCGGCGCTTCCAGTGGCGGGTTTTCGGCCACGGATCGGGGAAGAGGGCGAACACGCGGGCCAGGCAGGCGTCGGGGAGCGCCGCGGCGAGCGGGCGGGCGTCATCGGGGAAGATGCGCACATTGCGCAGGTCTTCGGACTCGACCGCCGCGAGCAGGCGCGCGGCGCCGCCGATCCACGCGTCGCAGGCGATGATCGCGGCTTCGGGGTTTCGCGCCGCCTGCCAGGCCGTGTGCTCGCCGCCGCCGAAGCCGATCTCCAGCCACAGCGGCGCGCCGGGCGGAAAGCCGAGCGCGGCCCGCGGCTCGGCGATGCGCCCGGCTTCGGGCAGGCGGACGGCAAGGCGGGGCAGGAGCGTTTCGAGCAGCGCGCGGCGCGCGGGGCGCAGCCGGCCGCCGCGGCGGCGCCCGTAAACCGCCATGCGCGGACGGCGCTCAGGCGCAGGCGCTTCGCAGTTCCTCCGCGAGATCGGTGCGCTCCCATGAGAAGCCGCCGTCGGCTTCGGGCGCGCGGCCGAAATGGCCGTAGGCGGCGGTGCGGGCATAGATCGGCCTGACAAGGCCCAGGCGGTCGCGGATGCCGCGCGGCGATAGGTCCATGGCGTCGCGCACAACGCTTTCGAGGCGCGCGCCATCGACGCGGCCCGCGCCGTGGTCGTTGACATAAACCGAAAGCGGCTTCGAGACGCCGATGGCGTACGACAGCTGGATCGTACAGCGGTCGGCAATGCCGCCGGCGACGATGTTTTTCGCCAGGTAGCGCGCGGCGTAGGCGGCGGAGCGATCGACCTTGCTGGGGTCCTTGCCGGAAAACGCGCCGCCGCCGTGGGGGGCGGCGCCCCCGTAGGTATCGACGATGATCTTGCGCCCCGTGAGGCCGGCGTCGCCGTCGGGGCCGCCGATGACGAAGCGCCCGGTGGGATTGACGTAGAATTCGTTCTCCGGGCACATCCAGCCGCCGGGCAGCGCGGCCAATACGTGGGGGCGCACGATTTCGCGCACGGCGGGCCGCTCAAGGGCGGGGTCGTGCTGCGTGGAGACGACCACCGAGGCGGCCCCGACCGGCCTGCCCCCGGCGTAGCGCAGGGTGACCTGGCTTTTGGCGTCGGGGCCGAGGCCCGGTTCGGCGCCGGAGCGCCGGGCATGCGCGAGCGAGCGCAGTATCCGGTGGCTGTAATGGATCGGCGCCGGCATGAGCGCGTCGGTCTCGCGGCAGGCGTATCCGAACATGATGCCCTGGTCGCCGGCGCCGAGGTCCTTGCCGCCGCCGCTGTCCACGCCCTGCGCGATGTCGCCCGATTGCCGGTGCAGGCGCACGTCGACCTTGGCGGTGCGCCAGTGAAAGCCTTCCTGTTCGTAGCCGATGTCGCGCACGGCGCCGCGCGCGAGCTCCCCGATCGCGGCGGGGGCGATGTCGGGGCCGCGGGTCTCGCCTGCGATGACGATGAGGTCGGTGGTGGCGAGGGTTTCGCACGCGACGCGCGCATCGGGGTCCCCCGACGCGAGGAAGGCGTCGACCACCGTATCGGAGATGCGGTCGCAGACCTTGTCCGGGTGGCCCTCGGACACCGATTCGCTGGTGAAGAGATAGTCGGAGTTCTGCATCGGCTCTCCGTCGGCGGGGGGCGCGGTTCGCGCCAGCGCGGCTGTATAGCCGTTGCGGGCGGGTCTGCCAACCGCGGCCGCGCGGCCCGGCGCCGCGGTCGCGGCGCCGACGGACGGCGCGGCGTTCGTCCTGCCGCCGATCGGCGTCACGGCGACGCGCAACCCCGTCGAGGCGTTCGAATATCCGGGGATGGTGACGGTGGTCGGGCGGGGCGAGCTTCAGGAGCGTCAGGCTTCGACGCCCGACGACATCCTGCGGTTCCTGCCGAACGTGGAGTTCATGGGCGGGCCGCTCTCCGGCGAGGGGCGTTGTCGCCGCGGCGGCGCCGTGCTAAACGGCGCGCGAACCCAGCGGCAAGGGGCCGGGATGGACAACGACGAACGCGGCGCCGGCGCGAAAGCGGCCGGACGCGCGCTCTTCAAGATGGTCGCGCAATATCTCAAGCATCTGTCGTTCAAGAACCCGGGCGCGCCGGGCGCCGCCTCCGGCGTGGCGCCCCGCACCGATTACACGTTCACGGTCAACCGGCGCGGCGCGGGACCCAACGCGCACGAGGTGGAGCTGAAGCTCGAGGTGCGCGGCGTCCGCGACGAAATCCCGGTGTACGTTGTCGAGCTCGCTTATGCCGGGATATTCCGCATTGCCGCGCCGCCCGGTTCCGACGCGCGGGCGGTGGCGATGGTCGAATGCCCGCGGTTTCTCTTCCCGTTCGCGCAGCGCATCGTGTCGGATTGCGTGTGCGATGGCGGATTCCCCCGGCCCGCGCTCGACCCGATCGATTTCGGCGCGCTGTTCCGCGGTTCCCGGCGCGGGCGGCGCAACGGCGGCGGAGCTCCCGCCTCCGCGCTTCATTGACCGCGCGGAATCCCGCGCACATCCGCCGCGTTTCCGTTTTTCGCCGCAATCGGAGCCGCGCGAAAATTTTGGCTCAATTGGCGAATCGTATGCATGCGTGGTATGATGCTTCCGGATCGTGTGGAGGTGCTTGTCATGCGGAGCGATGAATTTCGGGGTTGGCTTGCGCGCGTGGACGCTCTTGGCGCTGCGCAGCGTCGCGAGGCGTTGGCTGTGCTCTCCGGGCGTTCGGCGTCGTCTGCGTCTGTGGCAGCCGTCGAGCTTGGCGTGGACGAAGAGCGGCGCTGTCCGCGCTGCCGGGCCACGGGGGCGGTGTCCACAGGCCGGGCGCGGGGTTTGCGGCGCTACCGATGCAAGGGCTGCGGTCGCACGTTCAACGCGGCGACGGGCACGCCGTTGTCGGGTTGGCGCCGCAAGGAGCGGTGGCTTTCGTTCGGCGCGTCGCTTTCCGAGGGGGAGACGGTGCGGGCGTCGGCTGCGCGGTGCGGCGTTGCGGTGTCGACGGCGTTTCGTTGGCGCCACCGGTTTTTGCGGGCGGTGGAGAAGACGCCGAAGAAGTTGCGGGGGATCGTCGAGGCGGACGAGACATTCGTTCTGCGCAGTCGCAAGGGGGCGCGGAAACTCGACCGCAAGCCGCGTCGTCGCGGCGGCAAGGCGACCGAACGCGGCTTGTCGCGCGAGCAGGTTCCGGTCCTTGCGATCGCCGACCGCGGCGGCGGCAATGCGAGCGAGCGCGGCGCTGCCCGCGGTGAGCGCCGATGCGCTCAAGAAGGCGCTTGGGCCGGTCATCGAGACCGGCATTGTGCTGGTGTCCGACGCCAACCGCGCGTATCGGCCATGCGCCGCGGCGCTCGGCGTGCGGCATGAGGCGCTCGACATGAGCGCCGGCGAGCGGGTGCGCGACGCCTTCCATATTCAGACCGTCAACAACCGTCACGGCCGCCTGAAGGGCTTCCTGCGCGGCTTTCGCGGCATCGCGACAAGGTATCTCGACAGCTATCTGCGGCGGTTCCACCTCGTCGGACTCGCCGCACACGCGTCGCCAAGGGCGTGCCTGACCGCCGCAATGAACACAGCGTACATACGATTCGCTAATTGAGCCTTTCGTTTTGCCGCTCGCGGCGTTCGCCGGCGGGCTGTCGGCGACGCTTGCGGTTTACCGGATCGCGAGCCGCGGCGGGCGCACCGACACGGCCTCGATGCTGCTGGCGGGCATTGCCGTGAACGCCATTGCGTCGGCGGGCATCGGCTGGTTGATATTCGCGAGCGACGACGAGCAGCTGCGCGACCTCAATTTCTGGATGCTGGGCAGTTTGGGCGGCGCCGACTGGGGCGGACTCCTGTCCGTGGCGCCGGCGATTGCGCTGCCCATCGCCCTGCTGGCGCTGCTCGCGCGCCCGCTCGACGCGCTGCTGCTGGGCGAAACCGAGGCGTGGCATCTCGGCGTCAATGTCGAATGGGTCAAGCGCGGCGTGGTGGTTTTCGCGGCGCTGGCGGCGAGCGCGACGGTGGCGCTGACGGGCGTTATCGGGTTCGTGGGGCTGGTC
Organism: Alphaproteobacteria bacterium; assembly: GCA_965201115.1. Classification (GTDB taxonomy): domain Bacteria; phylum Pseudomonadota; class Alphaproteobacteria; order UBA7887; family UBA7887; genus JANQOH01. The sequence goes on along the minus strand of OZ241745.1, from coordinate 982,881 downwards.
GCGCCGCACTTGGTCAGGCTCACGGTGGGGCCGGAACATCGAACGCTGCTTCCGGCGGCGATACTGCTCGGCGCGGCGCTGCTCTTGGCGGCGGACCTGGGCGCGCGCACGCTGGTTCTCCCCGCCGAATTGCCGATCGGCATTCTGACGAGTCTCATCGGCGGCCCGTTTTTCCTGTGGCTGCTGGTCCGCCGCGGCGCGGCGTTGCGGCTGGACTGAGCGCGGGGGCGGCGATATTGGCGGCCCGCGACGTCCATGCGGCGCTCGGCGGCGCTCCGGTGCTGCGCGGCGTCTCGCTGGACGTGCGCGCGGGCGAGGTGCTGGCGCTGATAGGCCCGAACGGGGCGGGGAAGTCCACGCTGATCGGCGTGCTGTCGGGCGCGATCGCGCCGCGCCGGGGGCGCGTCTGCCTCGATTCGCGGCCGCTTTCGAAGTGGCCGCGGCGCGCGCTGGCGCGGCGGCGCGCGGTTTTGCCGCAGGCGGCGACGCTTTCGTTTCCGTTCCGCGCGCTCGATGTGGCGATGCTCGGCCGCGGCCCGCATCTCGACTGTTGCGGGCGCGCCGGGAACGCGGCGGCCGCGCGGGCGGCGCTTGCGGAAACGGGCGCGCTGCACCTGGCGGAGCGGCTGTGGACGACGCTGTCGGGCGGCGAGCGGCAGCGGGTGCGGCTGGCGTTGGCCTTGGCGCAGGTGTGGCCGGAAGCGAACGGCTCGTGCGGCGGCGCGGGCGCGCGCTACATCCTGTTCGACGAGCCGACGAACAATCTCGATCTCGCCTGGCAGCAGGCGTTCGCGAGGTCGGCGCGGCGGCTGGCCGCCGGCGGCCACGGCGTGCTCGCGGCGCTGCACGACCCCAATATGGCCGCGCTGCACGCCGATCGCATTTGCGTCCTGAGCGGGGGGCGAATCGTCGCGGACGGGCCGCCCGAATCGGTTATCTCGCCCGGGCTGTTCGAGGCGGCGTTCGGCGTGCGCGTGCGCACGATGCCGGGGCCGGACCCGCGCCGTCCCATCGTGCTGCCGGCCTGAGGCGGCGGCGTTCTTCGACCGAACGGGAAAAACAGGAAAGGAGTATCCACCGTGTTTATCGCCATGAACCGCTTTCGCGTCCGCCCCGAACACGCGGCGGAGTTCGAGCGCGCGTGGAGGGAGCGCGATTCGCGCCTGAAAGGCGTGCCCGGCTTTGTGGAGTTTCGCATGCTTCGCGGGCCGGACGGCGAGGATCATGCGCTGTACGCGTCGCATACGGTGTGGACGTCGCGCGCCGATTTCGAGGCCTGGACGGAGTCGGAGGCGTTTCGCGAGGCGCATCGCTCGGCGGGCGGGCGGCGGCACATGTACCTGGGCGGGCCGCACTTCGAGGGCTTCGACGTGCTGATGACGACGACGTGAGGGGGCGGAAAAAAAATTCGCCCGCGTTATTGACACTCATTCGCACAGCCGCCACAGTGGGCGCGAGGGAGGCCACGGATGTTCGTTTGCGTCTGCAACGCCTATCGCGACGCGGAGATCTGCGAAGTGGCGCGGTCCGGCGTTCGCTGCGCGCGGAGGGCCTATATGGCGCTGGGCGGCGGGCCGCGCTGCGGGCGCTGCCTGCCGTTCGCGCAAGGCCTGATCGACGAGGTTCACGGCGAGGGCAAGGGCGGCGCGCCCGCGCGGGCCCCCGCCGCGCCGCGGGCCGAAGCCGCGGGGGCGGCGGCGTGTTCTGCTGGCGCGGGCTGAAGCCGGGCGCCATCGTCGCCGCGGCGCTGGCCCTGCGCCGGGCGCTCGGCGGCGGCAAGGCCGAAAGCGATTCGCGCGCGGGGGCCGAGGGCGGCGCGGCGGCGATTCGGGCGGAGCCGGGCCGATAAGCAGGCCGGGGCGAAGCCCGTGCGCGCGGGCCGCGCCTGCGGCGAGGTTTCCGGATCAGTCGGCGGCGGCGCTCTGGAGTTGCGTGTAGTTCTCCAGGCCCATGCGCGCGATTAGCTCGAACTGGGTTTCGAGCCAGTCCACGTGCTCTTCCTCGCTCTCCAGTATCTCGCGCAGCAGGCTGCGAGATACGTAATCGCCGGCCTGTTCGCAGTGGGCGATTCCGCGGCGCAGCACGGGGATCGCCGCGGTTTCGAGCGCGAGGTCGGACTTGAGAATTTCGTTCACGCTCTCGCCGACCATGAGCTTGCCGAGGTCCTGCAGGTTGGGCAGGCCCTCAAGGAACAGGATGCGCTCGATCAGGCTGTCGGCGTGGCGCATTTCATCGACCGACTGTTCGTATTCCTGCTTGGCGAGCTTGCGCACGCCCCAGTTCTTGAGCATTCGCGAGTGCAGGAAGTACTGGTCGATCGCGGTTAGCTCGTTCTTCAGGACTTCGTTCAGTATTCCGATGGTTTTCGGGTCGAGTTTCATGAGCCGGGCTCCTTGCCGCGTTCGCACGCGACGGCGCCGCGCGCGGGGGCATTCGTAGCCGGAGCGGGCGGCGTTCGTCAACGGGCCGGGCGGGAATCGGCGTGCGCCGCGGGGGCGAAAAAATTATGCGGTTGCGTTGCATTTGCGGTTGACACGGCCGCAACTGCAACGCACTCTCATTCGCGCGAGAGCGATCCGCAGCCTGCGGCGGCTCCTTCCCGGGGCCGCCGCCTTTTTCCCCGAAGGAGACATGGACGATGTTGCCCAGCACTCGAACAGTCCGCGCGGCGTTCGCCGCCGCCGTCATCTGCGCGGCCCCGGCGGCGGCGCAGGACGCAATGCCGACGCCGGAGGAAATGTGGGAAACGATCCAGCGCCAGCAGCGGCTGATCGAGGAGCTGACCGAACAGGTGCGGCGGAACGAGGCGCGGATCGAGGACACGACCGATCGCGTCGCCGAAACCGAGGTCATGGTCGAGGCGACGGGCGATCTCGTCGAATCGACGCTGGCCGGCGACGGCGGCGCGGGCGACGGCTGGTGGGCGAACACGCAGCTCGGCGGCTACGGCGAGGTCCACTACAACCGCAAGGACGACAACAAGAGCCAGATCGACGTGCATCGCCTCGTGCTGTTCCTGGGGCACGATTTCTCCGACACGGTGCGCCTGGCGGGCGAACTCGAGGTCGAGCACGCGCTGGCTGGCGAGGGCAAGCCCGGCGAGGTGGAGGTCGAGCAGGCGTTCATCGAATACGACTACACGCCCGGCCATTCGGCGCGCGCCGGGGTGTTTCTCATCCCCGTCGGCCTGCTCAACGAAACCCACGAACCGCCGACCTATTACGGCGTCGAGCGCAACATCGTGGAGAAGAACATAATCCCGACCACGTGGTGGGAGGCCGGCATCGGCTTCGCCGGCGAACTCGGCGCGGGGCTGTCGTACGACGCCTCCGTGCATTCGGGCCTCGGCGGCGACAAGATGCGGGGCGACGACGACGACTCGGGAACGTGGAAGATTCGCGACGGGCGCCAGAAGGTCGCGGAAGCCGAGGCGAACTCCGCCGCATTCACGGGGCGGCTCCGCTACACCGGGATGCCCGGCGTCGAGATCGCGGCGACGGGCCAATACCAAAGCGACCTGACGCAGGGCAAGGGCGACCGCGGCATGGGCGGAGCAGAGGTGTCCGCGACGCTGATCGAGGGGCACGTGGCTATCCGGCGCGGCGTGTTCGGGCTGCGCGCGCTGGCCGCGCGGTGGAATCTCGACGGCGCGGCGCCCGACGCCTCGGGCCGCGACGTCCAATGGGGCTGGTATGTGGAGCCGGCGGTGCGGTTCGACGCGGGCGGCTTCGACATCGGCCTGTTCACGCGCTACAGCGTGTCGGACAACAACGCCGGCAACGACAACGACACCGCGCTCAAGCATTTCGACGTGGGCGCGAATATCTGGCTGCATGAAGACGTCGTGCTCAAGATCGACCACACGCTCGTCAAGACGTCGGGCGCCGACGACGAAAAGATCCTCAACCTGGGCGTGGGCTTCCAGTTTTAGGGCCGTGCGGGGGCGCCTGCCGGGCGCCCTCGCGGCGATCGCGCTCGCCGTCTCCGGCGCGGCGGGCGCGACCGTCGATGAGGGCATCGAGGACGTGTACATGACGCCGGAGGCGTTTCTCGCCGCCGCCTTCGACGGCGCGGCGCCGAAGGCGAAGAAGTTCTGGGTCACCGGCGATCATCGCGCGGCGATCGCCGGGATACTGGGCCACCGGTTCGGCGGCCTGCGCCTGAACTACTGGCGCGCGGAGCGGCGAACCGCGTGGATCCTCGAGGAAATCGGCAAGGTCAAGCCGATTACCACCGGACTCGTCGTCCACGACGGCGCTATCGAGAGCGTCCGCGTGCTCGTCTATCGCGAGAGCCGCGGCTGGGAAGTCCGCCACGATTTCTTCACCGCGCAATTCGTCGGCGCGCGGCTGGACGGGCGGTTGCGTCTCGACCGGCGCATCGACGGCATTTCCGGCGCCACGCTGTCGGTGCGCGCGCTGACCAATCTGGGGCGCCTCGCCCTGTATCTGCACAACGCGGTCGCGGGCGGAGGGCCGTGAGGCGCCGGCCCCTCGGCTACCGCTTGCGGCGCGCGGTCTTGCTCTGGCACCGCCGGCTCGGGCTGGCGGCGGCGCCGTTCGTGGCGCTGCTCGTCGTCTCGGGCATCCTGCTCAACCATACCGAGGCGCTCGGCCTGGACCGGCGCTTCGCCGCGTATCCGTGGCTGCTGAGCTGGTACGGCGTCGAATCCGACGCGCCGGAGAACGGGTTTCCCGCTGGCGATTCGTGGGTCGCGTGGGCGGGCGGGCGGATCTATCTCGACGGCGCGCCGGCGGGGGAGAGCGCCGCGCCCCTGGCGGGCGCCGCGGCGGCGGTGGGCCTGCCGGCTATCGCCGTTGCCGCGGCGGACGCGGTATGGCTGTTCGCCGCCGACGGAGTCCTGATCGAAAAGGCGGCACCGGTGGGCGTTCCGCTTCCCGTAGAGGCGCTCGCGGCGGGGCCGGGAGGCGCATTGTTTCTGCGCGCGGGAGGCGCGGTTTGGGCGGGCGACGCCGACTTGGTCGAATGGCGCCGCGCCGCGGCGGCTGCCGCGCCCGCATGGGCGCGGGCGGCGCCGCTGCCGCCCGCGATCGCCGCGCGCATCGCCGAATCGCGGCGCGGCGAAGGCCTGCCATGGGAGCGCGTTCTGCTCGACCTGCACAGCGGCCGCCTGTTCGGCGCGCTGGGGCCGCTGGTCATGGATGCGGCGGCGGTTCTGCTTGTCCTGCTCGCCGCGAGCGGCATCTACAACTGGACGCGCGCACGGCGCTGACGCGGGCCGGGGCGGGGTTGCGCCGGCGCCCGCAACTTCGGCCGCCGCGGCCTATTGCAGAGCGACGCGGCGCAGACCGCCAACGAAGGAAGACAAGCCCGAGCTGCGCAGTGGCACGAACATGCGCGAGGTGCGCTTGCAGAACTTCTTGGCGCGCCGGCATGCGCCGTGGCTCACGCAATCGACCGGGCACAGCACCGCGTCGCCTTGCGCAAGCGAGCGGCCGAGCATGCGGTCGTTGTCTTCGATCCCGCCGTCGTGGTGGAAGAAGCGCCCGTTGGCGGTCTCGACCAGCGCCCGGAAGTGGGCGAGCAGGCTGGCGCGCCCGCCGACATAGACGATTCCGCGCCCGGCCAGGTCGATGGGGACGGCGTCGGCGGCCTCCCCGGCGTCGGCGGTCGCGCGGCGGAGCAGGCTCGCCAGCGTTTCCGATTCGCTTTCGGCCGCGGCGAGCGAACGGCGCAGCGCGGCGATCTCGGCGTCGCGCGCGCGCAGCGCGGCGTCCTGTTCGGCGATGCGCCCGGCGGCGGCGCGGCCGTCGCGGATGCTCGCGGCGGCGATTCGCTCAAGCTCGGCGATACGCGCGGCGGCGGCCTTGCGCTCCGCGCCCGATTCGAGGCGCGCCAGCCGGTCTTCCGCGGCGGCGAGGCGGCGGTTCTCCTCCGCCGCGCCGCGCAACTCCGCGCGCAACCCGTCGATCTCCCGCGCGCGTTCGGCGAGGCGGTCGCGCGCCGCCGCGGCCTCGCGTTCAAGCGCCGCCAAGCGGCGCTTGAAGGCCCGGTTCGTCGATCCCTCAAGGTGCGAGAGCATGTGGATCTCGCCGAACAGCTCCACCGACAGCGCGCGCGTCGCGGCGGAATGGGTCATCAGCGCCCAGTACGGGCCGACGATATCGCCGCGCGCCAGCGATTCGCGCCACCAGGCGCGCAGCTCCGATTCGGTGGAAAACGCGGCGCTCCGGCGGATATGCGCGTGGAATTTTCTGTCGAGCCGTTTCTGCACGAGCTTCGCTAGGGTTTTTCCCTCGCCCATGGCGTGGACGACCGCGCCGTGAAGCTGGAATTCGGTGGCGTCGGGCTTCAGGCGCAGGCCGGCCCTTGCGGTGAGTTTTCTCAGGTCTTCGGCGTCGAGGCACGAGCCGCAGATCATGCAGTGATAGGCAGGGTCGATTTCCCAGATGCGGCGGCGGCCGGGGGGCTTTGCCGGCCGGGCTTCGGCGGCGGCGGGGATCGAACACATGGCGGCGCTCCTCATGCGAATGTGTCGCAACCGCAAATATGGGCGCGCCGCCGCGCGAATGCAAGTGAAAATCGTTCGCAACTCCGCGCGCGCACCCCGGGGGCGCCGGCGCTCTCCGGCCCGGCCCGGCCGGGCCGCCGCTTGCGCGCCGCCCATATAAGGATATGCTTATATGTGCATGAAGCACGGAGAGGCAGGCGGTGGCCGGATCCCTCGACCTTCTGCTCAACGCCTTGCGCGCCGTCGCCGAAAGCACGCGGCTGCGGCTGCTCGCCCTGTGCGCCGACGGCGAACTCACGGTCACCGAACTCACGCAGATACTGGGCCAGAGCCAGCCGCGCGTGTCGCGGCACCTGAAACTGCTCTGCGAAGCCGGGCTTCTGGAGCGGTTCCAGGAACGCACATGGGCGTTCTACCGGCTGGCCCCGGACGCGGCGAACGGCGGGTTGGCGCGCCTGCTGTGCGCGCGCTTCCCCGCCGACGACCCGACGCTGGAGCGCGACCGCGAACGGCTGGCGGCGGTCAAGCGCGCCCGCGCCGAGCGCGCGGCGCGCTACTTCCGCGACAACGCCGCGCGCTGGGACGAAGTGCGCGCGCTCTATGTGCCGGAAAGCGCGGTGGAGGCGGCGCTGCTCGAGGCCATCGGCCCCGGGCCGGTCGGCGCGCTGCTCGACGTCGGGACGGGAACCGGCCGCATACTGGAACTCGCGGCGGACCGGATCGAACACGGCGTCGGCGTCGATCTGTCGCACGAAATGCTGGAGATCGCCCGGGTGCGGCTGTCGGGCGCGCGTTTCCGCCACTGCCGCGCGCGCCACGCCGACATGTATGCGCTGCCGTTCGCCGCCGCGTCGTTCGACCTCTGCGTGTTCCACATGGTGCTGCATTTCGCCGATCGGCCGGCGCGGGCGATCGCCGAGGCGGCGCGCGTCCTGCGGCCGGGCGGGCGGTCGATACTGGTGGATTTCGCGCCGCACGACCATGAGCGGCTGCGCGAGGAACACGCGCACCGCCGGCTCGGTTTCGCGGAGGCCGAAGTGGCGGGATGGAGCCGTGCGGCGGGCCTGCGCCCCGCGCCGCCGCGCCGCCTCCCCGGCAACCCGCTCACCGTGACGCTGTGGACCGCGCGGCGCGAAGGCGCGGCGAACGCCGCCGGCGGCGCGCCCCCGCGCCTCGCCGGCGCCCCCGAAGCTGCGACGTGAGCGCGCTCGACGCGATTCTCGGCCGCCGCGTCCTGCTTCTCGACGCGGCGATGGGCAGCCAGATCCAGGCGATGGACCTGGATGTCGAGCGCGATTTCCTTGGATGCGAGAACTGCACGGAAATCCTCAGCCGCGCGCGGCCCGACATCGTGCGCGCGATCCACATTGCGTGCCTCGAGGCGGGATCGGACGCGGTGGAGACCAACAGTTTCGGCGGGTCGCCCATCACGCTGGCCGAATTCGGCCTGGCCGAACAGGCTTACGAACTCAACCGCGCGGCGGCGCGAATCGCGCGCGGCGCGGCGGATGCGGCCGCGCGATCGGGCGATGGACGGCCGCGCTTCGTGTTCGGCGGCATCGGGCCGGGCACGCGGCTGCCGACGCTCGACCAGGTTTCATACCGCGAAGTCGCCGACGCCATTGCCGTTCAGGCGGCGGGCTTGATCGCCGGCGGCGCCGACGCACTGCTGATCGAGACCGTGCAGGACCTGTTGCAGGCCAAGGCAGCCGTGGCCGGCGCGCGCCGCGCCATGAAGGACGCCGGGCGCGACCTGACGCTGGCGGTACAGGTGACGGTGGAAAGCAACGGCGCGCTGCTCGCCGGGGCCGATATCGCCGCCGCCGCCACCGTGCTGCGCGCGCTCGACGTTCCCATCGTCGGCCTGAACTGCGCCACCGGGCCGCAGGAAATGGCGGAACACATCGCATGGCTCGCGCGCAACTGGACCGGGCCGATCTCGGTGCTGCCGAACGCCGGCCTGCCGGAACTGGCGGGCGGCGCGACGCGCTACCCCCTTGGGCCCGGCGAATTGGCGGAATGGATGGCGCGGTTCGTCGCCGAAGACGGCGTCGCGATTGTCGGCGGCTGCTGCGGGACAACCGCGGACCATATCGCGGCGCTCGACGCCATGCTGCGCGACCGCGCGGAAGACGGCTTCCGCCCGCGCGTCGCCGCGCGCGAAGCCCTCTGGACTCCGTCGGTCGCAAGCCTCTACGGGCAAACCCCGCTGCGGCAGGAAACCGCGCTGCTGACAATCGGCGAGCGCTGCAACGCCAACGGCAGCCGCAGGTTCCGCGAACATCAGAAGGCGCGGGAATGGGACGCCTGCGCCGCCATCGCCCGCGCGCAGGAAGCGGAAGGGTCGCACTGCATCGACCTCTGCGCCGCGCTGGTGGGCGAGGACGAGGCCGCGGCGATGAACGAACTGGCGCGCCGCATCGGCAAGGCCGTCTCGGCGCCGCTGGCGATCGACTCGACCGAACTCGAAGTTATCGAACAAGCGCTCGCGGCCTATGGCGGCAAGGCGATTATCAACTCCATCAATTTCGAGGATGGCGAGGCGCCGGCGGCGGCCCGCCTCGAGCTCGCGCGGCGCTACGGCGCGGCGGTCGTCGCACTGACCATCGACGAAGAGGGGATGGCGAAAACCGCGGCGGAGAAACTCCGCATCGCCCGCCGGCTGGCGGAATTCGCGCGCGGACACGGGCTTCCCGCCTCCGATCTGCTGATCGACCCGCTCACTTTCACCATCTGTACGGGAAACGAAGAGGACCGCCGCCTGGCGATCGAGACGCTCGACGCGATCGAAGCCATCGCCGGGGCGTTGCCCGAATGCCAAATCGTGCTTGGCCTTTCCAATGTTTCGTTCGGGCTGCGCCCGGCGGCGCGGCATGTTCTCAATTCCGTATTTCTCGACCATGCGCGCTGGCGCGGCATGACCGCGGCGATACTCCACGCGGGAAAGATCGTTCCGCTGCACCGCATCCCCGACGCCGAGACGCGGGCGGCGGAAGATCTGATCTTCGACCGGCGCGCGCCGGGGCGCGACCCGCTGCACGCCTTTATCGCGCTGTTCGAAGGCCGCGAAGGCGCCGCCGCCGCGCCGCGCGAACGCCCGGCGGCGGTAGAAGACCGCCTGCGCGCGCGTATCGTGGACGGCGACCGCGAAGGGCTGGAGGCCGATCTCGACGAGGCGCTGCGCGCGCATCCGCCGCTCGATATCGTCAACCGCTTTCTCCTCGACGGCATGAAGACCGTGGGCGAACTGTTCGGCGCGGGCAGGATGCAGCTGCCGTTCGTCCTGCAATCGGCGGAGACCATGAAGGCGGCGGTGGGGTATCTGGAGCCCCGCATGGAGCGTGTCGGCGGCGCGGCGCGCGGGACCATCGTCCTCGCCACGGTCAAGGGCGACGTCCACGACATCGGCAAGAACCTGACCGATATCATACTGACCAATAACGGGTTCCGGGTGGTCAATCTCGGCATCAAGCAGCCTGTCGCGCGGATACTGGAGGCTGCCGCGGAATGCCGCGCCGACTGCATCGGCATGTCGGGCCTGCTGGTGAAGTCCACCGTCATCATGCGCGAGAACCTGGTCGAAATGTCGCGGCGCGGGCTGGATATTCCGGTGTTGCTCGGCGGCGCGGCGCTCACGCGGCGCTATGTGGAAGACGATTGCCGCAGGGCTTACGAATGCGGCCGCGTCGCCTATGCGCGCGACGCATTCGACGGGCTGACGCTGATGGACGCGGTCTCGAAAGGGCGGTTCGACCGCGTGCTCGAGGAAATTCGCGCGCGCCGCGGTTCCGCGGCCGCGGGTGGGAAACCCTCGGCGCCGGAGCCCGAGACGCCGCGGGCGGCCGCGCGACCGCGCCTCGGCTCCGCCGTCCGCGCGCGGCGGGCGCAATACGCCCGCGAAGCCGCCGTGCCGCGGCCGCCGATCCAGGGCGCGCAGGCGATCGACCGCCTGCCGCTCGTCGGGCTGCGGCCGTGGCTCAATACCCACACGCTCTATCAGCTGCATTGGGGCTACCGGAAGCAGGGCAGGGGATTTCGCGAGTTCCGCGAATGGGCGGCGAAAACGCTCGATCCCATGCTTGACGCGCTCATCGCACGCTGCGCCGACGAAGACATACTGGTTCCGAGCGCGGCGTTCGGGCTGTGGCCGGCGGTGGCCGAAGGCGACGACCTGGTGCTGCTTGCGCCCGGAGACCTCGCGCGCGAGGCCGCACGCTTCTCGCTGCCGCGCCAAAACCGCCCGGACGGGCTGTGCATCGCCGATTTCGTGCGCGACGCGGATTCGGGCGAAACCGACGTCGTGGGCCTGCAGGCCGTAACGGTGGGCGCGCGCGCCTCGGAAGTCGAACGCGAGTATTTCGCCGCCGACCGCTACCGCGACTATCTCTATCTCCACGGCCTGGGCGTCGAAATAGCCGAGGCGATGGCGGAGTATGTCCACAAGCGCATCCGCGACGACCTGGGCTTCGGCCACCAGGACGCGCGCGGCATGGACCGCGTAATCCGCCACGGCTACCGTGGCGCCCGCTACTCCTTCGGCTTCCCCGCCTGCCCCAACCTGGAGGATCAGGAGCAGCTGCTGGCGCTCGTGGGCGCCGAAGCGGTCGGCATCCGCCTCGGCGAGGAGGCGCAGCTCGACCCGGAGCAATCCACTTCGGCGCTCGTGCTGCACCACCCCCGCGCGCGGTATTTCACCGTATAGCGCTGGCGCCGCGCGCCGCGCCGGCGTATAATCCGCGCCCCCGCCCGCCCGGCAGGGCGGCAAGCACGGGAGACCGGCATTGTTACGCAGCCTCAAGATAACGAATTTCACGGCTTTCCGGCACGCCGAACTGCGCTTCTCGCGGGGCCTCAACGTCATCGTCGGCGACAACGGCTTGGGCAAGACCCATTTGCTCAAGCTCCCCTATGCCGTGATGGCGGCAAGTGCGGAGGAAGGCCGGAAACGTAACGTGCGCAAGCCCACGAAAGCGGTGTTGCAGCGGCGCCTCGCCGAGAAGCTCGTCGGCGTGTTCCGGCCCGAGGCCTTGGGCAGATTGGCCAGACGACGGCAGGGACGCGAACGCTGCGAAGTGAGCGTTACGTTTCGCGACGAAGCCACGTCAATCGGCTTTGCGTTTGCCACGCGAAACAAGTCGGAAGTCGATATTACCCGAGACCCCAACGCATGGTGCGACTGTCCGCCCGTCTTCTTGCCTACGCGGGAGTTGCTGACAATTTATCCCGGGTTCGTTTCGCTGTATGAAACTCACGAATTGGAGTTCGACGAAACATGGCGCGATACATGTCTGCTACTGGGTTCCGCGGCGACCAAAGGGCCGCGTAGCAATACTGTAAAGAATTTGCTTAAACCATTGGGAGAGATAGTGCATGGCCGCTTCATTTTAGAGAGGTCGGGGCGATTCTATTTACAACAACCCGGGTCCGGAACAATGGAAATGCATCTGGTCGCGGAAGGTTGGCGAAAGATTGGAATGCTTGCACGATTAATCGCGACAGGCTCGCTAGTCGACAAGAGATGTTTATTTTGGGACGAACCGGAGGCGAACCTGAACCCGACTCTGATCCAAAATGTTGCCGCCGCAATTCTGGGCCTGTGCAGTGCGGGAACGCAGGTTGTAGCCGCAACGCACAACCTGTTTCTGCTGCGGGAGCTGGAAATACTACTGCGGAACCCACAGTTCCGGGATATCGAACAGCGCTATTTCGCTTTGCGAAGCGGCAGCGACGGTGTGGAAGTCGCGCAGGGCGATACGATGAACGCCATGGAGCCGCTTCTGCTGGTGGATGAAAATCTCAAGCAGTCGAACCGGTATTTCGAGGAGCTCGATAAATGATGCGGATCCACGAGGGCCAGTTGCAATTTCGGTTTCCGGTCAATTGCGCGGCGACGAAGTACGATCTATGGGCATTCTATCGGAAGCGGTTTCAAAGCACCGCTGGCGGTTCGAAAGCCGTCGACATGGTTTGCTTGGCCGGGGACGCGGCGTGGCTCATCGAGGTCAAGGACTACAGCGTTTATCCCCGGAAGAAACCGACCGATCTTCCGGACGAGGTCGCACAAAAGGTTCGCGACACCCTCGCCGGTCTGGCGGCTGCCTGCAAAAACGCCGATGATCCGGAGGAAAAAGACTTCGCGCGTCGGGCGCTGGATAAGCGGGAATGGAAGGTCGTTCTGCATTTGGAGCAGCCGCCTGTGCAGAGGCAACTCCTCGGCCCAACGGTCGAGCGGCCCGACGTAGCGACGCAATTAGCCCGCATTTCTCATACGGGTGGTTGTCGTGCGGTTTGTGCGTCGTTGGTTGTCGTGCGTGCGTGTTTTCGTGGTCGGGGGGCTTGGCGGGCATTTTCGGGGCGCGTTGGGGCGGTCCGCCGTTTGGCGGTGGGCCGCGTTCCGGGCTGTTCCTGCGTTGTTGAGGGGAAGGGCGAGAGTGGCCGCGTTACGCCGCGGCGGCGGATAATCGTTGGCAGGCGATACGGAACTCGCGCTGGAAGGGATGCGCGGCGTTCATGGCGATCTTGACGCGGCGCACGGTGACGCGGACCCAAGCGCCGATCTTGAGCAGTTTCAGGCGCAGGCTCCCGCATGTGGCGACCGCCAGTTCGGTGTAGTCGAGGCCGATGCGGCGCAGTGCGCACAGCAACACATAAGCCATGGACGCGAACCACAGGCGCAGCTGGTTGGCCCGCATGACCCGCGTCGACGTGCGGTCGGCGAACAAGTCGAGTTGGCACTCCTTGATCCGGTTCTCCATCTCGCCGCGTTGGCAGTAAAGCCGCTCGTAGAGATGCCGGGCGCGGACCCGATGGGTTGCAATCGAGGTGACGACGAAACGCGGGTTGGCCTTGCCGTGGGTCCACTCGGCCTTGGCGACGACGCGGCGCGCGCAGCTCCAGCTGTCGCGCGTCCTCCACATGAAGTCCTTGAAGCGGCGTTGCGGCTTGCCCGAACCCGCGCTGTGCGCTTGCGCCGCCGCCAGTTCGGTCTCGACTTCCGCCGCCAGACGGGGGTTCCGCGCCAAGCCCAACAGGTAATCGACGCCGTTGGCCTCGCACCACGCCATCAGCGCCTCGCGGGCGAACCCCGAATCGGCGCGCACCATTATCCGCACGCGGGGCCAATGCCGCCGCAACCGCGACACAATCCGCTCAACAGTCTCCACGGCCCCGGCCGCCCCATCCTCATTCGCCGGGCGCAACCGCGCCGCCAAAAGATGACGACCGCAAGTCGCATAAAGCGGAAGATAGCAATAGCCGCCGTAGTAGCCGTGGAAAAAACGACCCTCCTGGCGACCGTGAAGCCGATCGTCCGTGGCGTCGAGATCGATAACCAAGCGAGCCGGGGGCCGCTTGTGCGCCTCCACAAACAGTGTCAGGAACAAATCCTCAATTGCCGAGCCGTCATGCGCGATCCGGCAATACCGCGACGGCCCCGCGCCCCCCAACTCAAGGCGGTTCAGCGTCGATTTGCCCGCAAGCGGCGCACAGTCCGAACGACGCGACGCCAACTTCCCCGCCAACACGGCCATGACCGGATCGTGACGCAACGCATCGTGGTCGTTCAGGTCCTCATATCCCAATGCGATCCCGAACACGCGCTGCATGACCAGCGTCCGAACATCGTGCTCGACAAGATGACGCGCACGCCCATCGGTGAAACAGGCCGCAAACCGATCGACCAGACCCACCGCCGCATCCGCCCGGCCAGGCAACAATGCCCCCGCGTCCGACGTCACCGTCCCGCCGTCGAACGCCGCCACAACCGCGCGACCGTCGACCGGTTGAAAACCGCCCAGCGCCGTGCTACACTCCGTCTGCATCGGGGAACACCTCCGTGCCGCGATATGTGCATACTCAACAACACTATATCGCACACAGAGCCCCGATGCCCCAAACCCGTATGAGAAATGCGGGTTAGCGCCCGGCAGTATCGGCGCCGGGGCGGCGCGCGACGCGGCCCTTGCGCCGCGGCGCCGGGCGCGGCTATAACGGTTACGGGTATTGTGTGCCGGCCGGGCGCAAGCCCGTCCCTCATGACCGCCCCACGAAGAGGAAATCGATGACGCGCGTTCTCGTCACCGGCGCCGGCGGCTATATCGGCACGGTGCTCGTTCCCATGCTGCTCGACGCGGGCTACGCCGTGCGCGCCGTCGATCGCTTCTTCTTCGGCCGCCGCCTTCTACCAGATCGCGACGGGCTCGAGGTTGTCGTGGAGGACAACCGCAAACTGGCGCCGGAACACTTCGGCGGCGTGGATGCGGTCATCGATCTCGCCGCCATATCCAACGACCCATCCGGCGAGCTGTTCCAGGACGCAACTTGGGAGATCAATCGCGATTCGCGCGTGCGCGCCGCGCGGCTGGCGCGAGAGGCCGGCGCGCGGCGCTATGTCCTGCCGTCGTCCTGCAGCATCTACGGCTTCCAGGCCGGGGGCGCCGTGGCGGACGAGGCGAGCGCTCCCAATCCGCTGACCACCTACGCCCGCGCCAACGAGATGGCGGAGCGCGGCGTGTTGCCGTTGGCGGACGAGAAGTTCTGCGTCGTCGTGTTGCGGCAGGCCACCGTCTATGGCCTGTCGCCGCGCATGCGGTTCGACCTCGCCATCAACGGCATGACCTGGGGCGCCTTCAGGACCGGCAAACTGCCGCTCATGCGCGACGGCTCGCAATGGCGGCCCATGGTGCATGTGCGCGACACGGCGCGGGCGCAGATGTTCATGCTCGAAGCCGACTCCGCGAAAATCAACGGGCGGATATTCAACGTGGGCTCCGCCGCCAATGTGTACCGCATCGGCCCGCTCGGCGAATTGGTGGCCCGCCTCGTGCCCCGCGACGTCGATATCGAATGGTACGGCGACCCCGATCGCCGCAGCTACCGCGTGGCGTTCGACCGTGTCGAGGCGCTCGGCTGGCGCGCCGAAAAGACCGCGGAGGACGGCGTCGCCGAGATCTGCGACGCCCTCGAGTCCGGCGCGGTCGACAAGACGATCGAGACAATCACCCTCGACTGGTACAAGGAGCTGGCGCGCTGGCACGGTGTCGTGCGCGAGGTCGAGATGTACGGCGGCATCGTCGAGATATGAAGGCGCTGCTCCTGGGGCCGAACGGCCAGCTCGGCCACGACGTGCGCCGCGCGCGCAAAGACGCGCCGAACGCGGTCGAACCGATCCCGCTGGATCGCGCCGCGCTCGACGTTTCCGCGCCCGAGGCGGTCGAGCGCACGCTGGGCGCAATGGATTTCGAGGCCCTCGTCAATTGCACGGGCTACCACAGGACCGACGAGGCGGAGGACAACGCCGCCCTCGCCGTTGCGGTCAACGCGCATGCGGTCCAGGCCATGGCGCGGGTTTGCGCGGCGAAGGGGGCGCGGCTGGTTCACGTAAGCACCGACTATGTGTTCGGCGGCGACGCCGCGCGCGCGGCGCCACTGGCCGAGGACGACGCGGCCGCCCCCGTCAACGTCTATGGCGCGTCGAAGGCCCTCGGCGAGACACTGGCCTTGCTGGAATGCGAAGACGTCGTCGTGCTGCGCGTTGCGTCGCTGTTCGGCGTCGCCGGCTCCAGCGGCAAGGGCGGCAATTTCGTCGAGACCATGATCCGGGCGGGGCGCGAGAAGGGCGCGCTGCGCGTCGTCGCCGATCAGACCATGTCGCCCACCGCCACCGCCGACATCGCGCGCGTTATCCTGCGAATCCTTGCCGAAGGCTGCCCGCCCGGCGTGTATCACGCGGTCAACTCCGGCGCCGCGACCTGGTACGAGTTCGCGCGCGCGATCGTCCGCCGCGCCGGCGTCGCCGCCGAGGTCGCCCCGTGCGCGAGCGCGGACTACCCGACACGCGCCGCGCGCCCCCGCTACAGCGCGCTCGACAACGCCAAACTCGCCTCCGCCCTGGGCGCCATGCCGCCTTGGCAAGACGCCCTCGATCGCTACCTCCGCGCCAAGGGCCATATCCGATGACCGCTATCCGAACCGGGGTCGCCGGCGCCCCGCGGGCGCGTCCCCGATGAAAGGCATCGTCCTCGCGGGCGGCGACGGCACGCGGCTCTACCCCGTCACCGGCGCGGTGAGCAAGCAGCTCCTGCCCATCTACGACAAGCCGATGGTCTATTACCCGTTGAGCGCGCTGATGCTGGCGGGAATCCGCGAGATACTCGTCATCTCCGCGCCGCGCCACGGCCCCGCGTTTCGCGAATTGCTCGGCGACGGCGCGCGGTGGGGGCTCTCGATCCGTCACGCCGTCCAGCCGCGCCCGGAAGGACTTGCGCAAGCCTTCCTCATCGGCAAGGCGTTCATCGCCGGCGAGCCGTGCGCGCTCGCCCTCGGCGACAATATCTTCCATGGCCACGGCCTTACAGCGGCGCTGCGCGCCGCCGCCGCGCGAACCGCCGGCGCGACCGTGTTCGGCTACCGCGTGCCGGACCCGCAGCGCTACGGGGTGGTGGCTTTCGATTCGGAAGGGCGCGCCACGTCCATCGAGGAAAAACCCGCCCGCCCGCGCTCGCACTGGGCCGTGACCGGCCTCTATTTTTACGACGCCGATGTTGTCGGCATCGCCGAAACCGTCCGCCCGAGCGCGCGCGGCGAACTCGAAATCACCAGCATCAACGAAGCCTATCTGCGCCGCGGCGCGCTCCGCGTGGAGCGCTTGGGGCGCGGGCTCGCGTGGTTCGACACCGGAACGCACGACAGCCTGCTCGACGCCGCGGGATTCGTCCGCACGCTGGAGAAACGCCAGAACGAACGCATCGCCGTGCCCGAGGAAATCGCGTTTCTGAATGGCTGGATCGACCGCGGCGCGCTCTCCGCCCTGGGCCGCGCCCAGGAGAAGAGCGGTTACGGCCAATACCTCCTCCGCCTTGCCGGGGAAGCCGCCGATACGTAAACCCCGGCGGCGCCGGTCCTCGGGCCGGCCGAGGGGCGCGACGGCGGCCCCTCGGCGTGCGCGCTGTCCGGCGACGCCGATTCGGGCGCCGTCGTGCGATCCGGCGCACGGCTACCGGGCGCCGCCCCTGCGAAGCCGCGACGGATCGGCATTGCCTTGACGCCGCCCCGCGCATGGCGGACCGTTACGGGCGGCAAGGGCAACGACGGCGGCCCAGGGAGGCGGCGGTGGACGGCATTCTCGACGAACGGGCGCTCGACATTATCTTTCGCGATGCGCGGACGCATAACGAATGGCTCAACGAACCGGTGAGCGGCGACGACATACGCGCGATCTTCGAGGTCATGAAGTTCGGCCCGACGACGGCGAATTCGTCGCCGGCCCGATTCGTTTTCCTGCGCGGCGCCGAGGCGCGGCGCCGGCTTGCGCCGCACCTCTCCGAAGGCAACCGCCGCAAGACCATGGCCGCGCCGATGTGCGTCATCGTCGCCCACGATCTCGAGTTCTACGAACAGCTGGACAAGCTCTTCCCGCACGATCCCGCGGCGCGGTCGTGGTTCGCCGGCAAGGACGAGCATGTCCGCGCCACGGCGCTGCGCAACGGCTCGCTTCAGGGCGCGTATTTCATCGTCGCGGCGCGCGCGCTCGGCTTCGATTGCGGCCCGATGTCGGGGTTCGACAACGCCGGGGTCGATGAGGCGTTTTTCGCCGGCACAAGCTGGCGCTCGAACTTCCTGTGCAATTTCGGGCGCGGCGACGCGTCGAAGCTCTTTCCGCGCAACCCACGCCTGGCGTTCGACGAAGCCTGCCGGATACTCTAGCCGCGGCGCCGCCCCGCCGCGCCGGGCATCAGCCGGGTCGCCGCCGCGCGGTCGCTCAGCAGCGGGTAGCGCCGCGAATCGAACAACTGATAGTGCCACCACTCATTGCGGTAGAAATCCCATCCCGCCTCGGTCATCAGGCCGAGCAGCAGCAGGCGGTTGCGCCGCGCCGCGGCGCTCACGCCGCGAGCGCCGTGATGCGCGCGCGGGGTGAAATCGTCGAACCCCGTGCCCATGTCCAGCGCCCGGCCCGCCTCGCCGGTCAGCGTGAGATCCACGGCGGCGCCGCGCGAATGCGGCGAGCCGCGGCGCGGGTCGGCCAGGAACTCGGGGTTCGGCGTATGCCGCCACAAGACCCATTGCGCCTCGGCGGGCCGAAAGGCGTCGAAAACGCGCAGTTTCAGGCCGAGATCCGCGGCGCCCTCCGCCGCGCGCGCCAGCGCCGCCGCGGCCTCGGGGCGCAGAAAGCACGCCGCGCGGCCATAGACCGGCGCGCCGGTAAAATTATCGGGGCCCGCATAGGCCAGCGCCAACTCGACGCCGTGCGATTCGGCGGAAACGGGAACCAGGAGCATGGTCGGCGACTATGATCGAAAGGCGCCGCTCGCGACAGTCCTGGCCCTCGATTCGACGATGGCGGCCTGTTCGGCGGCGGTGTGGGCGAACGGAGGCATCGCCGCCCGGCGCCGCGAGCTCCGTTTGCGCGGCCACGCCGAATCGCTCGTACCCATGGTCGCCGCCGTGCTGGAGGAAGCGCGAATCGATTGCGCCGAGCTCGACGCGATCGCCGCGACCCGCGGCCCCGGAACCTTCGCCGGCGTGCGCATCGGGCTGGCGGCGGCTTGCGGCCTTGCGCTTGCGTGCGCGCGGCCGCTGGTCGGCCTGTCGTCGCTCGAGGCGCTGGCCGCGGGCGCGGAGGCGTTCGCGGCCGGGCGTCCGGTCGTTGTCGCGGCGGAGGCGCGCCGCGGGCAGGTCTATGCGCAGCGCTTCCCGGACGGGCCGCCTCCCGCCGCCATGAGCGCCGCCGCCGCCGCCGCGCTCGCGCCCGGGGGGCCGGTTGCGGTGGCCGGCGATGCGGCCGCGCGGGTGGCGGCACTCATCGGCGCGCGCGCCGCGGTCGCGCCCGGCGACGGCCTGCCCGATGCGGCCGACGCCGCGCGCCTGGCGCTCGGTCGCGCGCCCCGGCGCGCGCCGCCCGCGCCGCTCTATCTTCGCGCGCCCGACGCCCGCCTGCCGGCGGCCCGGTAGGAACGCGACAAGCGCAAGCGCGCGATTCGGCGGCGGTCGGCTGGCGCCGGCGGCAGGAATCGAACCCGCAACCTACCGCTTACAAGGCGGTTGCTCTTCCGGTTGAGCTACGCCGGCGCTCGGCCGCCCGCGCCGCCACATACAGCGCGATGGCGCATGCGTTCGACACGTTAAGACTACCGACAGGCCCCGGCAGCGGCAAGGACACGCATTCGTGGCAGGCTTCGCGCGTCAGCCGGCGCAGGCCCGAGCCCTCGGCGCCGAGCACCAGCGCGGTGCGGTCGGGCAGGCGCGCTTCGCTCAGCGGCGCCGGCGCGGCGGCGTCGAGCCCCACCACCCGCCAGCCGGAATCGGCGAGCCGCGCCAGCGTGCGCGCGAGGTTGCCCACGCGCACGAAGGGCGCGGCGTCGAGGCCGCCCGCCGCGGCCTTGGCGAGCGCGCCGCTTTCCGCCGGCGCGCCGCGGCGGGTCGCGATCACGGCCGCCGCGCCGAACGCCGCCGCCGAACGCAGAATCGCCCCAACGTTGCGCGGATCCTCCACCCGGTCGAGCGCGACGATGGGCGCCGCGCGGGGCGCCCGTTCGGCGATGGACAGGTCGGGCGGCGCCAACGGCGCCGCCAGCGCGGCGCACCCCTGATGCGCGGCGTCCGGCGGCAGCAGCGCGCCGATCGCGCGCGCCGCGACTTCCTCGGTCCGTTCGGGCAGCGCGGGAAGCCGCCGCCGCGCCCGCTCCGTGACCAGAACGCGGTGGAGGCGCCGCGCGGGGTTGGCGAGCGCGGCGCGCAGCGGATGCACGCCGTAGAGCCAATACGCGCCCGCCGCGGCGCGCGGCGCGGACCGCTTGCGACCGGCCATGCGTCGATACTACGCCGGCCCCGGGGCCGGCGGCAACGCGGCCCGCCCCGCGCGGAGCGGCGGGCGGCGAAAATTCGGGTTGACATGGCGCGCGGAATGCCGATATTCGCCATCCGCCTTCGGCGCGCCGCACGCGCGCCGGCGCGGAGGGGTGGCCGAGCGGCTAAAGGCAGCAGACTGTAAATCTGCCGACGTAATGTCTACGCAGGTTCGAATCCTGCCCCCTCCACCACGCGCCGCGCGCGGGGCGGCCGCCGCAACGACGGGGCGCGGGCGTAGCTCAATGGCAGAGCCCCAGCCTTCCAAGCTGGTTATGTGGGTTCGATTCCCATCGCCCGCTCCAGCCCACGACACGACACCGACAGGGACGGAAGACGATGGCGAAGGAGAAGTTCGAGCGCACGAAGCCGCACGTTAACGTGGGGACGATCGGGCATGTGGATCACGGCAAGACGACGCTTACGGCGGCCATCACGAAGGTGCTGGCGGAGACGTCGGGCGGCGCGACCTTCACCGCCTACGACGAGATCGACAAGGCGCCCGAAGAGAAGGCGCGGGGCATCACCATCGCCACGGCGCATGTGGAGTACGAGACCGCCAACCGCCACTACGCGCATGTCGATTGTCCGGGCCACGCCGATTATGTGAAGAACATGATCACGGGCGCGGCGCAGATGGACGGCGCGATCCTGGTGGTGTCGGCGGCCGACGGCCCGATGCCGCAGACGCGCGAGCACATTCTGCTGGCGCGTCAGGTGGGCGTTCCGGCCATCGTGGTGTATCTGAACAAGGTGGATCAAGTGGACGACCCGGAGCTTCTGGAGCTTGTGGAGCTCGAGGTGCGGGAGTTGCTGTCGAGTTACGATTTTCCGGGCGACGACATCCCCATCGTTTCGGGTTCGGCGCTTCAGGCGCTGGAGGGGGCGGATGGCGAGCAGGCGGTGGGTTCGGTTCACGCTCTGATGGCGGCGGTGGACGACTACATTCCGACGCCGGAGCGCGCGCGCGACATGCCGTTTCTGATGCCGATCGAGGATGTGTTTTCGATCTCGGGGCGGGGCACGGTTGTGACGGGCCGGGTCGAGCGCGGTCTGGTGAAGGTGGGCGACGAGGTCGAGATCGTTGGCCTGCGGGATACGTCGAAGACGGTCTGCACGGGGGTCGAGATGTTCCGCAAGTTGCTGGACCGGGGCGAGGCGGGCGACAACATCGGGGCGCTCTTGCGGGGGACGAAGCGCGACGATGTGGAGCGCGGTCAGGTTCTGGCGGCTCCGGGTTCGATCACGCCGCACACGAAGTTCAAGGCGGAGGCGTATATCCTGACGAAGGACGAGGGGGGCCGTCACACGCCGTTTTTCTCGAACTACCGTCCGCAGTTCTACTTCCGGACGACGGATGTGACGGGGACGGTGGCGCTTCCGGCGGGCACGGAGATGGTGATGCCGGGCGACAACGCGGCGATGAGCATCGAGCTGATCGCGCCGATCGCGATGGACCAGGGCCTGCGCTTCGCCATCCGCGAGGGCGGGCGCACCGTCGGCGCCGGCGTCGTCGCCGAAATCGTCGAATAGCCGGGTAGCGCCCGCCGCCGTTCGGCGCTACCATGCCCGGCGCCGCGCAGGAGTGTAGCTCAATCGGTAGAGCACCGGTCTCCAAAACCGGGGGTTGGGGGTTCGAGCCCCTCCACTCCTGCCAGCCCGCGCGCCGCGCCCGGCGCGGCCCGTTCCGCCCCAACGTATAACGTATCGTTACGAGGTCGTCTGTCATGGCTAGACCGTCTCCGGCCGAATTCGTGCGCCAGGTGCGCCGCGAAATGGCGCGCGTCGTGTGGCCCACGCGCAAGGAGGTCACGATCACCACGATCATGGTCTTCATCATGGTGTTTCTGCTGGCCGTGTTCTTCCTGCTCGTGGACTGGGTAATACGCACGGGCGTGACCGGCATACTGGGCATGGGGGGCTGACCCATGGCCGGGAGCGCCGCCGAACAGCGGTGGTACATTGTCCACACCTATTCGGGCTTCGAGAAGAAGGTCGCGCAGTCGGTCACGGACCGGGCGATCCGCAAGAACATGAGCCACATGTTCGACAAGGTGGTGGTGCCGACCGAGGAAGTGGTCGAGATGCGCCGCGGCCGCAAGGTGTCGAGCGAGCGCAAGTTCCTGCCCGGCTACGTGCTGATTCGCATGGCCATGACCGAGGAAACGCAGCACCTGGTCACGAGCACGCCCAAGGTCACCGCCTTCCTCGGCCCCCGCGACAAGCCGACGCCGATCGCCCAGGCCGAAGCCGACCGCATACTCCGCCAGGTGCAGGAAGGCGCCGAGCGCCCGAAGCCGTCGATAACCTTCGACATCGGCGAGATGGTTCAGGTCTGCGACGGCCCGTTCGAATCGTTCAACGGCATGGTCGAGGACGTGGACGAAGACAAGGCCCGCCTGAAGGTCGGCGTGTCGATCTTCGGCCGCTCGACCCCGGTCGAGCTCGAATACGCCCAGGTCAAGAAGCTCTGAGCGGGCGGCGGAAAGGGAAACGAATGGCGAAAAAAATCGACGGCTACATCAAGCTGCAGGTGCCCGCGGGCGACGCCCGCCCGGCGCCGCCGATCGGCCCGGCGCTCGGCCAGCGCGGCCTCAACATCATGGAGTTCTGCAAGGCGTTCAACGCCGCCACGCAGAAGCTCGAAGCCGGCATGCCCATCCCGACCGTCATCACGGTCTATGCCGACCGCAGCTTCTCGTTCGAGACCGGCTCGCCGCCCGCCAGCTACCTGCTCAAGCGGGCGGCGAAGCTGGAAAAGGGCTCCGGCGAGGCCGGGCGCGCCGACCCGGTCGCCAGCGTAACCATGAGCGCCCTGCGGGACATTGCCGAACTCAAGAAGAACGACCTCAATTGCGACGACGTCGAGGCCGCGTGCCGCATGCTCGCCGGCTCGGCGCGATCGATCGGCATCGAAGTGACGGAGGGCTGACCCATGGCGCGGCGCAACGGAAAACGCATGGCCCCCCTGCGCAAGGCGGTGGACCGCGATGCGCAGTACGCCCTCGGCGACGCCGTGCGGATGGTGAAGAAAAACGCCACCGCCCGCTTCGACGAAACCATCGAAATATCCCTCGGCCTGGGCGTCGACCCGCGCCACGCCGACCAAATGGTCCGCGGCATGGCGAGCCTGCCCCACGGGACGGGCAAGACCGTGCGCGTCGCCGTGTTCGCGACCGGCGCCAAGGCGGACGAAGCGCGCGCCGCCGGCGCCGATATCGTCGGCGCCGCCGACCTCGTGGAACAGGTGCAGGGCGGCAAGATCGATTTCGACCGCTGCATCGCAACGCCCGACACGATGCGCCTGGTCGGCCGGCTGGGCCGCATACTCGGCCCCCGCGGGCTGATGCCCAACCCCAAGCTCGGAACGGTCGCGGCCGACGTCGCCGGGGCGATAAAGGCGGCCAAGGGCGGCCAGGTCGAGTTCCGGGTCGAACGCGCCGGCCTGATCCACGCCGGCGTCGGCAAGGCCAGCTTCGCCGACGACGCGCTGCGGGAAAACATCGAGGCGTTCGTCGCCGCCATAAACCGCGCGAAGCCCTCCGGCGTCAAGGGAACCTATCTCCGGCGCGCCGCGCTCAGCTCGACGATGGGGGTCGGCGTCAAACTCGAGACGGAGGCCTTGACCAGCCTCTGAAGACGCGCTATTGCGCGCCCACGATCTGTCCGAGACAGCAGGCGCCGCCGCCCGCGCGGCGGCTTAATCGGCGCATCCGGCCTGCCGAGACAGAGGACCGCCGCACGGTTCGCGGCCCGGCCCTCGGGGACAGTTGCAACAACCGCGCCCGCGCCGGGCGCAGCCGCGCCGCGCCCGCGGCGCGCACGAGGGGAACGCGACAGTGGACCGAGCAGGCAAGAAACGGCTTGTCGAAACGCTGCGGGCGACGTTCGAGGGCGCGGGCGCCGTCGTCGTTGCCCATTACCAGGGAATCGCGGCCGACGAGGCGACCCGCCTGCGGCGCGCCATGCGCGCCGCCGGAGCGTCGTTCCGCGTCACCAAGAACAGCCTCGCCAAACGCGCCCTGGAAGGCACGCCTTATGCGCACATGGCGGAACTGTTCGCCGGACCGACCGCCATCGCCTGGTCCGACGACGACCCGGTCGCCGCCGCGAAGGCGACTGTCGCCGCCGCAAGGGACAACCCGCACATCGTCGTTCTCGGCGGCGGGCTGCGCGCGACCGCGCTCGACGAGGCCGCCGTGCGCAACCTTGCGAGCCTGCCTTCGCTCGACGAACTGCGGGCGCGGCTCGTCGGCGTCGTTAGCGCGCCGGCGACCCGCGTCGCCGGCGCGCTGCAGGCGCCCGCCGGGCAGCTCGCCCGCGTGTTCAAGGCCCATGCCGACGCGCGCGCCGAGGCCGCGTAAAGCGGCGCGCATTCCCCTCCCGCAGCGACAACCGACAACCGAAGGAGTCACGACCGTCATGGCCGATCTGGAGAAAATCGCCGAGGAACTTTCGGCGCTGACCGTCATCGAGGCGGCGGAACTGTCGAAACTGCTCGAAGAAAAGTGGGGCGTGTCGGCGGCCGCCCCCGTCGTCGCCGCGGCCGCTCCGGCCGCCGGCGACGCCGCCGAGGCCGCCGTCGAGGAGCAGACCGAGTTCGATGTCGTTCTCGCCTCGTTCGGCGAGAAAAAGATCAATGTCATCAAGGAAGTGCGCCAGATGACCGGCCTCGGCCTGAAGGAGGCGAAGGATCTGGTCGAATCGGCGCCCAAGGCGATCAGGGAGGCCGTCGCCAGGGACGAAGCCGAGGAGCTCAAGAAGAAGCTCGAGGCCGTCGGCGCCACGGTCGAACTCAAGTAACCCGCGCGCCGGGCGGCCATCGGTCGGGCGGTCGGCGCCCCGCACTCGCGCCCCGGTTCGTCTCCGGGCTGTCGCGGCGGCTCGCCCTGCAATCGCCCCCTGCGAGACAGGAGAACCCCGATGTCACCCCGGCCGCCCGGCATCCTGGAGCGGTGGACCCGCAGCATGGGCGGGTCCGCGCCGTTGCACAACGTTCTGTTTGCCCTGTTCCTCGGCGCCATTCTCGCCTACGGGGCGACTTTCGCTTGGTACATGCTCGACCGCTTCGACCTCGTCAACCTGCTCCGCGACGTCAATGTGGACGATTCGTTCTACTACTTCCAGATTGCCTCGCACATGGCCGGGGGTGAGTTCTCGACCTTCGACGGCGGCATCACCCGGACCAACGGTTACCACCCGCTCTGGCTGTTTCTGATCACGCCCTTCTACTGGGCGTTCGACAAGACGGAGGCGCTGTTCGCGATCAAGGCGTTCGAGATCATGCTCGTCGCCGGGAGCGTGGCCTTGGTCGCCGTCGCGGCCAGAGTGGCGTGCTTGCCGTGGATTCTCCTGTTCGCCGCGCTGCCGGCGTTCTACCGGAATACGGCCCTGCTCGCGGGGCTGGAGGCGGCCGCGGGCCTGTTCATGCTGTGTTTGTTCCTGCTGGCCGTGTGTCTCTTCGCGCGGGACCCGGCGCGGTGGCGGTGGCCTCTGGCGGCGGTCGCCTTCGCGCTGCCTTGGGTGCGTCTGGAGTACGCCGCCATCGCGGTGTCGGCGACGGCGGCGCTGTGCTTCGTCGAGTTTCTGCAGCGGCGCCCCTCTGCCCCTGTGCGGGGAACCGCTTTCGCGGGCGATCTTCCCACGCGCCCGCCGAGACAATCGGAAAGCTCCGTATTCGTACTGTATGCGGCGGCGCCGTTGTTCGGCGCCCTCGCCGGGATTCTGGCGTATTTCGCCTGGAACGGCATCGTCTTCGGCGGCATCGTGCCGGTGAGCGGAGCGACCAAGCAGTTCTGGTCGCAAATCCTTTGGGAACAGGGAGGTGGATACAGCCTGTCGGAAAACGCCCATGCATATCTGCAAACGCATGCTTTCGACAATGAGCTGCTGGTTGCGCTCGAAGTCTGCGTCTACACGGTGCTGGTCTGGCGGTTCTCCCGCCATCCCGTGGCCAGCCGCGGGGGGGGGGGGGGGGGGACTTGCTGCTGCTGGCCTTTTTGATCGGCGTGTTCGGCCTGGCGGCGGGTCACATGGCGAAATTCGTACAGAGCGTCCTAACCACAAGTCCCCACCTTGGAATCTCCGGGTGGTATTTCGTTCCGGCATATCTGATGGAGGCGATCATTGTTCCTGCAAGATGTTACGTCGCCATCTGGCTCGTTCGTCGTTTCATTGGGCGGGGCCGGAGCGAGACCACTCCACAAAGATCCAGCATATCGAGTTTGGCGATCATCATGATCGGAGCGGCCTTCTTGTTCGCAAAGGCGGATTTCGCCGGCCCGTTCCGGTTCGTCGACTGGTTTCGCGGGGAAACTTCCTACGAGTGGGAGGTTTCTTCCTTCCAGGGTACGATGGTCATGAATCGCGTGCTGCCCGAGGACAGCATAATCGGGTCTTGGGACTCCGGCGTCGTCGGGTACTTTTCGCGCTTTCCGGTGGTGAATCTGGATGGATTGGTCAACTCTTGGGATTTCTTGCGCGCCAACAAGGAATTGCCCGCCGACGCCTATCGAAAGGAAGAATCCTTTGACGCCTTTCATTTGCGGCACAGGATTACCGTCTTGGCCAACAGCAGACGTCAGCATGAGCAGCATGACGCTGCGCTCTTCGAGGGCCCGTTGTTTGAGAAGAAGAGAAACTTACAATTCAAGTTTTGGTTCCCGGAATGGCTCCGGGAGTCATGGGGCGGGGTCGATCGTGCGGCATGGTTCCGGGAACGCATGGAGCCTCACCTCGAACACAGCGCGGACGGCGTCGGGTTCCTCGTGGACGGACGGATAATGCAGGCATTCGCCCAAGACTGCACGCCGGACGTCTTGGCGGTATGGACTTGGGAAGCGGACCAAAAGGAAATGGTATTCTCCCGCTGGATGAAGACGTCGATCGGATTCTGCACCAGCTTCATCGTGTTGCCGCACGATGCCCGTCCTCCCTGGCAGGCGGCGGTAATGACGGCGGACGAGTATCTGGCCAATCGGGTCGGAAAACGCCTGCCGGCGATTCGTTCCGGCTTCGATGTATACCTCGTCGAGAACAGCCTGGTCTACGTGAAGGAGCCGTGCGAACAGGAAGACGTCGAAGCACTGTTCTTCTTGGGCGTGAACCCTATCGATCCGGACAATCTCCCCGACCATCGCAGGAGGCACGGCTTCGACAACCTCGACTTCGAATGGGACGGACCGGGCGCGATGATCGGCGGGATGTGTCTGGCGGAGGTCCCTCTCCCGGAATACGATATCGCTGCGATCGGGACCGGCCAGTTCGTGGTCACGGAGGACGGCTCCCGCCGTATCTGGGAGGGGGAGATCCGCTTCGAGTAGCAGGCGCCGGGCAGTGTGCAGAGCCGTTCGACACCCACCCCGGCATCCGCGAGACGCACAGGGACGACCGGGCGATCGTCGTTCGGGGGGAGCAATCCGCGTAAAGGAAAGCTGCCCTGCGCCCCGGGCAAAGCCGGGCCGCCGCGCCGCATCCTCGACACCGAAGGGCCGCACAGGGCCGTTCGCTTTCGGAAGCCATCGGCCGTTCGGGGGCGTGGCGATCGCCGGCCAGGCAGTCGAGAGACGGGAGCGCACACGCCCCGGGGCGGCGCTGGCGACCGGCGCCGCGTTGGACATCGGCCGCGCCATCGCGCGCAGGCTCGCGGACAGCGGTTGGCCGTTGCAGGTCGCGGCCGGCGATCCGGCGCGGCTTGAACGCGAAGCGCGGGACCTCCGGGTACGCGCGGCGACCGCCATGGCTGCGCATCGGTGAGACGTGCTCAACGAAGACGGCGGCGGCTCGTTGCTCGACGCGCTTGAGCCCTTGCCCGGCGCGGCGGGAGAAAATCGCCGAGGAGCTCGAAAGAAGAAGCTCAAGGCCGTCGGCGCCACGGTCGAACTCAAGTAGCCCCAAGGGCTATCGATATCGACTCGTTCCCCCGGACGGCCGGCGCCGAGGGCGCTCCGGAGCGATTCGCGCCCGCTTGACACGCTCGGCCCCGCCGCGCGACAAATGCCCGATTCGGCGGACGCGGCGCGCACGGGAGGCGCACACGGCATGAGCGTACTCGGACTCGGCTACATCGGGGTCGCCGCGACGGACGCGGAAGCTTGGCGCCCCTTTGCGACTGCTTTTCTCGGCATGCAGCGGGTCGATGCCGGCGGGGGCGCCGCCGCCTATCGCGTGGACGAGTGCGGCCGCCGCGTGATCGTCGTCCCGGACCGCCGCGACGGCGGCGCGTTTTACGGGTGGGAAGTCGCCGACGCGCAAGCGCTCGACGAGACCGCGGCCGCCGTCGAGGCGCAAGGCGCCGCCGTCGCCCCCTCCACCGCGGCCGAGCGCGCCCTGCGCGGCGTCGCCGGCATGGCGCACTGCCTCGATCCCGCCGGCCACCGCGTCGAACTGTTTCACGGCCTCGACCCCGCCGGCGGCGCGTTCGCGCCCGGGCGCGCGATCGGCGGCTTCCACACCGGCGCGCTGGGCTTGGGCCATGTACTGCTGCAAGCGGAAAACGCCGCCCGGTGCGCCGGGTTCTACCGCGAGGCGCTGGGCTTCCGTCTTTCCGACAAGCGCGACAAACCCTTCCCGGCGATCTTCCTGCACTGCAACGCGCGCCACCACTCGCTGGCGCTGTTCGGCCGCGGCGCCGCGCGCCTGCATCACCTCATGGTCGAAATGAACTCGATCGACGATGTGGGCCGCGCCTACGACATGGCGCTCGCCGGGGACGGCCGCATCGCGCTCACCCTGGGCCGCCATCCCAACGACCTCATGGTGTCGTTCTACGTCAACACCCCGTCGGGCTTCCTGGTGGAATACGGATGGGGCGGCAGGCTTGTCGACGACGCGACGTGGCGCGCGGGCGAAACGCCGTTGCACAGCCTCTGGGGCCACAAGCGGCCCGGCGAGACGCGGATTGCCGGCGGCCTGGCCGCCCGCTAACATGCCCCCGCTGGGCGCGGTCGGCCGCGCCCTTCCATCCATTCCACGTTTTCGGGGAGGAACGATCCGATGATTGGCGGAAACTTGCGGGCGCGCGTCGCCGGGGCGATGCTCGGCGGCTTCATGGCGCTCGCCGCGACGGGCGCGCAGGCGGAGATCTCGTTCGACGGCGACACGATCACGATCCACGAATCGGTCGTCGTCCAGGGCAGCGCCGCGGCCATCTGGGCCGAGTTCGGCGGCTACTGCGACATCACGAAGTGGATACCGCCGGTGCTGACATGCGAATATGTCAGCGGCGAAGGCCGGCTCGGCACCGTGCGCAAGCTGATGCTCGGCGGCGGGATGGGCGAGGTGCTCGAGGTCATGGCCGTCGAGGGCCCGACGCTCTACACCTACGTGATGACCGAGGGCTTCCTCACCGACGCCGAATACCGCTCGACCGTGTGGACCGTCCCCGGAACGACCGCCGACACGGCCGAGGTCCATTGGCGGACCACCATCCGCGCCTCCGCCTTCGAAGACGGCGGCGTCGGCATCTCGCAGGCGCTCGAGGGCGTCTATGCCTCGTCGCTCGCCGGCATGAAGGCGATGGTGGAGTTCTAGGCTCCGCCCTCGCCGCCGCGCCTGGCGGAACGCACGGTGTCTTCCGTGCCGGAATACCGCGCCGCCGCCCCGGCGGCGGCGCCGGATCCCGCGCAAATCCTCTTCCGGGCGGCCGAGCCGCCGCCGTTCCCCGAGGGCAACATCTTCCCCATCGAGTGGCGGGTCGATACGCCCAAACTCGCGGAAATCTACGAACAGGCCCGCGACCCCGGCTGGTCGCCGGCCGCTCTGCCGTGGGATACGCTCCGGCCCGCCGATTTCACGCCGGATCAACGCTACGCGATGGCCTACTGGTTCGCCCTGCTCGGCGTGTTCGACAGCTCCGGCCCGGCGGTGTTCGCCCGCGCCATGATCCATACCTACGAAAAGCGCCAGGAAGACCCGGTGCGCAAGTGCTTCTTTTCCATTGTCCGCGACGAGGTCAACCACGAGGAAGTCTGCCAGCGCGTCATCGGCGCCCTTACGCCCGGCGGCCCGTTCGGCCACGCGCCGGAAACGCCGCTGGGCAAGCTCGCGCGCAACAACGTGCTCTGGTACCACCATAACGGCGCGCGCTACTGGGAGGGCTTCAAGGGCGCGATCCGCAAATACCCTCTCGCCATCCTGTTCACCGCGTTCCTGATGGGCGAGCTCGCCGCCGCGACACTGTTCCACGGCATGCAGCGCCGTTCGTCGGTGACGCTGTTCAAGGAGGCCTTCCGCGCCATCGGCAAGGACGAGGCCCGCCACCTCGCCATATGCATGGCGATCCTGCGCAACCTGCTGCCCGCGATGAGCGCCGGCGACAAGGCCGTCGTCACGCGCCAGATCCGCGCCGGCTACATATTCCTGTCGGGAATTCTCCACGAACCGCCGGAAGAATTCTGGGATCTCCCCGAGACCTTCCGCCCCGCCCACCGCCTCCTGGAGGCGGAAGCCGCGCGCGCCGGCCTCGGCATCCTCGGCCTGGAAGAGCGCCGCGAGAATTGGCGCGCCGCCGTTCTTCGCATGAAGGGCATCCTCGACGGTTACGACATAGCCTTCCCCGCCATCCCCGAAATCGGCATAGACGGCGAATCGGTCCCCTTCGACCCCGCCGATATCGTCCCCGTCTTTTGATCCCCATGCCGGGCGGCCTTCGGCGCGATAAATGCGCGTCCGGTTCGGGCGCGGTGTCGGCGGCGTCCATGCGGCGGGCGTAAACCGGCGCACCCTCGCCGGCCGCCCGATTCGCCGCCGCCCCGCGCGGAAACGCGGGCGGGGCGGCCGCGATCCCGGCGGTTCGCGCCTTCGGCGCGGGCGGCCGCACCGAAATCGCGACGCGCGTACATGCAATTCGCAAATCGAGCGTTCCCGCCGCGCAATGGCGGAGGGAGAGGGATTCGAACCCTCGATACGGTTTCCCGCATACACGCTTTCCAAGCGTGCGCCTTCAGCCACTCGGCCATCCCTCCGGCGCCCGCAATATAGGCGGCGCGCGCGCGTCGGTAAAGACGGGCCGCCGAGGGCGCGAACCTGTACGCGCCCTTGCGCCGCGGGCGCGCCGCGCTACGATGGCCGACGGGAATGCTCGCGGCGAGGGCTTGGGGAGCGATCGAATGCCTGACGAAACCGGGGCGGCGGGGCGGCGCGCGCGGCCCCTGTTGCGGCTCGCCGCCTGCAATGCCGCGGTCGCGGCGCTGCTCGCCCTGCCGGCCGGCGGCCGGAACATCGCCGAAATCTGGTACGCGGCCGACGCCAACAGCTTGGTGGGCCTGCAGGCGTTCGTCGAGCAAAGGCTCGACCCCGACGAGTTGGACCCTACCCTGTATTTCGACTATGTGCTCCCCGCGCTCGAACTGCCGGCATGGCTCGGCGCGTTCGTTGCGCTGTGCCTGTTCGATGCGATTCGCCTGTACGCCGCCCGCGCCGCGCTGTCCGGCGCGGCATGGCTGCGGCGGCGGCGCGGCGGCGGATAACGGAGGACGAAAATGGCCATCGCGACATTCGCCGCCGGCTGCTTCTGGGGCGTCGAGGCGGCTTTCCGCCGCATCCGCGGCGTGCGCGCCACAAGCGTCGGCTATACCGGCGGGCACGCGCCGCGCCCGACCTACGAACAGGTATGCGACGGGCGCACCGGACACGCGGAAGCGGTCCGCGTGGAATACGACCCCGCCATCGTGAGCTACGAAGCGCTGCTGGACGCCTTTTGGCGCGCCCACGACCCAACCCAGGTAAACCGGCAGGGCCCCGATATCGGCGAGCAATACCGCTCGGCGATCTTCACGCACAGCGCCGACCAGGAGCGTGCCGCTCTCGCCTCCCGCGCCGCCGTCGCGGCGCGCCTCTCCCGCCCCGTCGCGACCGCCATAGAGCCCGCCGGCGACTACTGGCCCGCCGAAGACTACCACCAGCAATTCTTCGAAAAACGCGGCATGGTCCACGCTTGACGCGCTCGGCGCGATTGCGGCCGCAGAGAAACGGCCTTGACGGGATCGAAGGCATACCGGAAGTTCAGGACGGATGCGCGCGGCGATACTTCGCCAGGTCCTTTTCGTCTATCTCCCCGGCTTCGACCAGGCGATATTGGCGTTCGCAAACGATGGATACATCGTCGCCGTCGCAGTCGAGTTCGAACAGGGCGATTACGTTTCCGGGCATGAATTGCGCGGAAACGGGCCGCGGCGCGCAATTCCGGTAACGCTCATGCGTCCGGCAGAATATCGTGTCCTGGATAGTCTGTATCGTTCCGAGCGAGTCGCCGCCGCCCTTGGCCTGCACGGGCACAACGTATTGGGCGCCTCGGGTGTCCACGCCGACATACAGCTCGTCTATCTCGATCTGCCCGTAACCGGGAATTTTCGTGCGGAGGTGGCTTTGTATGGAATAGGCGACAATGCCTAGGAATAGATCGACAAGGCGATTGTATCGAATTCGTGCGAGCAGGGCCTGTTCGTCGTTCAACGCATATTGCGCGACGATTTCCGGCGTGGCGTCGGGTATCTTGCGCACCATGAGCCCCTCGGTGGGCGCGATGCGAGCCAACCCGCTCAATCGAAAACGGTAGCGCCCATCGCCCGCGCCGAGGATAATCCACGCGCGCCCCGGCGGCGCAGAGTCGAGAATCTGCGCCGGCAAGGGCCGGCGATAGCGAAACGCATATACGACATCTCCGAGATTCTTCGGGCGCTCTACATTGCAACGGCGGGCGGATTCCACGATCTCGCCGCGGTCGAATACGAAATCGTCCCGGCCCTCGCGAAGCCGCCCGAATATGTCGAGGAGAATCTTCCCGTAAGCGCCGGCGCGCGTCTCTGTCCGCGCCGGACTCCCGCTCATAACGGGAGCGGCGCGCGGTCGGCGGCGGAACCGGCGGTCGCGCCGCGGCGACGTTTGGGGATTGTGTTTTCGGAGACGCCGTAGCGCGCCGCCGCCCGCGCCATGCCGAGTTCGAGAAGCGCGGGGTCGCCGAGCGCCAGCGCGGTCTCGGGTTTGCGCGGCGCCGCGCCCAACGCGGTCATGAGCCGTTCGCCGATCGCTTGCGCAAGCAGCGGCGGAACGGAATTGCCGATCTGGCGGAAACCGTGCCACTTGGTGACGTGAAAACGGAACCAGTCCGGGTAGGAATGCAGCCGCGCTGCCTCGCGGTTCGTGATGCAGCGCGGGGTCCACGGATGTATCGGCCGCGGCGACGTAAACGCGCCGCGGTCGCTCGCCGTGCCCGAACGGATGGTATTGCAGAGCCCGCCGGGGTCCAGCTTGTGGAACCGGCTTATCGGCTCGGTCTTGCCGAAAGGCGTTTCCGCGAAGCGGCGGCGCGACGTTTCGTTGTGCGCCGTGCGCAGGCTTGAGGTCAGGAGCGAACGGTCGAAAAGCCTCGAATAACCGAAATCGCCGGGGTCGTTGGCCAAGCCTCGCAAACGGCGCGCGTAGGCCGACGGCGCGCCGAATCGCGCTTCCGTCCAATCGCGCCCGACAAGCGCCGGAAACCGCTCGGCCTCCGGCAGATCGCCGATCGCGTCCGCCACCGCGACCCGTTCCCCGCGCGGCGCCGGATAGCCGGGCAGGGCGCGGTCGCCGCGCGCGCCCAGCAGAAACAGGCGCCGGCGGTTTTGCGGCACGCCATAATCGGCCGCGTTCAACACGCGCCAAGGCAGAAGCACGCGATAGCCGCCGCGCTCCAGCCCCTCGACCATTTCGTCGAGCGCTTGGCGCTGGCGCCCGACGGTCAGCCCTTCCACGTTCTCGAACGCGAAATATGCAGGGCGCAGTTCGAGAACCAACCGCACGAAATGATGCACGAGCGTGTTGCGCGGGTCGTCGAGAGCGCGTTTCCCGATCAGCGAGAAACCTTGGCACGGGGCCCCGCCGAACACGACCGCGACCTCGGCGCCGCCGATTCCCGCCGCGCGGCGGATATCGCCGCCGCACAAACCCGCCGCGTCGCGGCAGATCGCGGCGCTGTAAGGGAAATTGAACTCATGCGTCGCGCAGTGAATCGGGTCGAGCTCCACCGCCGCCGCGATATCGAAACCGGCGTGCTCGAAACCCAGGCCCAGCCCCCCGGCGCCCGCGAACAAATCGATAGCGATGGGCCGCACGATCCCCCTCCCCCCGCGCGCCGCGCGCGGCGAATCGTTTATCGGCCCGCGCGGCGCCTGTCAATCATGCTTCGTTCCCATCGTCCAGAAACGCGCGCAGCCGCGCCGTCAAGGCGTCGCGATCACGGAGTTCGCATTGCCAGACGACCGAAACCCGCCAGCCGAGCGCTTCGAGCCCGGCGCGCTTCTCGGCGTCGCGCCGCCGATTTCGCTCCAGTTTGGGCAGCCAGTAATCGAGGCGCGATTTCGGCGGCCGGCCGTGACGGCAACCATGGGCGTGCCAAAAACAGCCATGCACGAAAATTACCTTGCGCCGCGCGGGGAAAACCAGGTCCGGCTTGCCCGGAAGGTCTTTCCGGTGCAGGCGGTAGCGGTAGCCGAGGCCGTGCAGAAGGCGCCGCACCGCCCATTCCGGGCCGGTGTCCTTGCCGCGCACCGCCGTCATGATGCGCCGCCGCTGTTCTCTCGTGCGCGTGTCCGCCATGGTTCGGAACGACAGCTGTCTTCGCTCGCCATTCTACCGCCTTGTCGCGCGTCATCGCTCCAGGTAGCGGGCGCGCAGATGCCCGGTGTAGGCGGCGAGGTCCAGGGGGCGGCCGGCGGCGCGTTCGAGCAGCTCGTCCGTGGTCGGCAGACTGCCGTGCTCATGGACGTTGGTTTTCAGCCAAGCGACCAGCGGCGCGAAATCGCCGCGGGCTATTCGGGGAAGGATCTCCGGCTCGGCGGCGCGGGCGGCCGCGAACAGTTGCGCGGCCATGACGGCGCCCAACGTGTAGGTGGGAAAGTATCCGAACGCGCCGTCGGGCCAGTGAATGTCCTGCATGCACCCGTCGCGGTCGGTTTCGGGCGCGACGCCCAAGAAGCGCGTCATGCCCTCGCGCCACGCGGCGGGGAGATCGCGGACCGCCAGCGCGCCGGAAAGCAAATCGCGCTCGAGGCCGGTACGCAAAAGGATATGCGCCGGATACGTCGCCTCGTCGGCATAAACGCGGATATGCGTCCGCGCGACGCGCGTGGCGGCGCGGTAGAGATTTTCCGCTTCCCACGCCGGCCCGCCGCCGCCGAACGCCCGCCGCGCGATGGGCGCCGCGAAAACGAAAAACTCGCGGCTGCGGCAGGCCTGCATTTCCACGATCAGCGACTGGCTCTCGTGTACCGCCATGCCCAGCGCCTCGCCGATCGGCATCCGGCGCCAGCGCCGCGGCAGGTTGTATTCGTAGAGCGCATGGCCGGTCTCGTGCAGCACGGCCATCGCCGAGGCCGAAAAATCGTTCTCGTCGTAGCGCGTCGTAATGCGCAGATCGTCCGGCGCGCCGCCGGAAAACGGATGCGCGCTCTCATCGAGCCTGCCGTTCGCGAAAGGGAACCCCACCGCGCTCATCAGTTCCGCCGCCAGCGCGCGCTGCGCGGCCGCCGGAAACGGCCCGCGCGGAATTGCGGGCGCCGGAAGCCGCGCCTGCCGCTCCAGCGCTTCCTCGATAAAACCCGGCAGGAAGGCCCCGAGTTCGGCGAACAGCGGATCGAAATCCGCCGCGCGCAAGCCGGGCTGATACGAATCGAGCAGCGCGTCGTAGGGCGCGCAACCCAGCGCCGCGGCCTTCGCCTGCGCGATGTCGCGCGTGAGCCGCACCACCTCCTCGAGCAGCGGCGCCAAGGCGGGGAAGTCGTCTTTCGCGCGCGCCTCGCGCCACGCCATCTCGCATGAGAGCCGCGCGCGCGTGGCGGCTTCCTGCAATTCGGGGGGGACCGCCGCGGCATGGCGCCAACGCCGCCGCATCGCGGCCAGGTTGCGCCGCCGCTCACGGGAAAGCGCCGCCGCGCCCTCTTCCGCTTCATCAAGCCAATCCCCTACCCGCGCGTCAATCATGAACTCGTGGCGGATACGCGCGAGTTCCGCGATCTGATCGGCCCGCGTCGCGGCCCCGCCGGGCGGCATGACCGTCGCTCGATCCCACTCAAGCACTCCGCAAGCCTCGCCGAGCAGCGCCAGCCGCCGGAACCAAGCCTCCAGGGCGTCGCAAGCCTTTGTCGATTCGGTAGTCATGAGCGGCGGCCTTTCATGTGCGCAAGCGACTCGGGAGATGTGTACCTTGAGCGTGGCGGCCGCGCGGGTCAGCGGCGCGACCGCGCCTCTTCCAATATCCGATCGACAGCGAGATGCGCCTCGAGATGACGCGCGAGCGCGTCGAGCGTGTCCTCCACCGCGGTTTCGTAGGCGACTCCGCTCGGCTCCCGGCGGCGCAGGCGGTTCAGGAAGGCGTGGCGAAAACCATCGGACGCGAACAGGCCGTGCAGATAGCAGCCTTGCGTCAGGCCGTCGGCGGAGACCGCGCCGTCCGGGCCGTCGTCGAGGTCCAGCATCGGCGCCGCTGTTCCGGTCGTCGTTCCCATATGCATCAGATAGCCGCCGACCGGCGCGCCGGTCGCGCGGTCGGCGCCGCGCGCGCGGCGCAGGATCTTGCCCGGCGCGAGGCGCGTCTCGCAGGGTAGAAGGCCGAGGCCCGCCGCGCGCCCCGGCGGGCCTTCGATCCCGCCGGGGTCGGAAACCGCGCGGCCGAGCATCTGGAACCCGCCGCATATGCCGAGCACGGCGCCGCCGCGCCGGCGGTGCGCGAGAATGTCGATTTCCCAGCCGCTGGCGCGCAGGGCGGCAAGATCGGCCAGCGTCGATTTCGACCCCGCGAGCAGAACCAGGTCGGTCTCCGGCGGGATCGGCGCGCCGTCGCGCAACATCGCGACCTCGACATCGGGTTCGGCGCGCAGCGGGTCCAAATCGTCGAAATTGGCAATGCGCGGCAGCAGAGGAACAGCGATGCGGATCGCCGCGCCTTCGCGCGCCGGCGCCTGCCGCGCGAGACCCATCGCGTCTTCCGCCGGCAGGCGCCGCGCGGCGTCGAACCACGGCGCGACGCCGAAATCGGCGAGCCCCGTCCGCGCGGCGATCCCGGCCCGCCCGGAAGCGAACAGGCTCATGTCGCCGCGAAACTTGTTGACGACGGTTCCGGCGACGAGAGCGCGGTCGGCGGAATCGAGCAACGCCCACGTTCCCACAAGTTGCGCGATGACGCCGCCGCGGTCGATGTCGCCCACGAGAACGACAGGGACGCGCGCCGCTTGCGCGAACCCCATATTGGCGATGTCGCCCGCGCGCAGATTGACCTCCGCCGGGCTGCCCGCCCCCTCGACGACAACGAGATCGGCCTGGCCGCAAAGCCGCCCGAAACTCTCCAGCACGGCCGGGAGCAGGCGCGGTTTCAGCGCCTGGTAGCCGCGCGCGCCGACGGTTCCCCGCACCGCGCCATGCACCACCGCCTGCGCGCCGATTTCCGACTGCGGCTTGAGCAGAACGGGGTTCATGTCGCGCGCGGGCGCGACGCCGCAGGCGCGCGCCTGAAGCGCCTGGGCGCGCCCGATCTCGCCGCCGTCGGCCGTGACCGCAGCGTTGTTCGACATGTTCTGCGGCTTGAACGGGCGCACGCGCAAGCCCCGCCGCAGCGCCGCCCGGCACAACCCCGCCGCCAGCAGCGACTTGCCGACGTCGGACCCCGTGCCTTGGAGCATGATCGCGGCGGTCAGAACTCGATGCCTTTCTGCGCCTTCACGCCGGCGCGGAAGGGGTGCTTTACCATTGTCATCTCAGTCACCAGGTCGGCGGCCTCGATCAGCGGCTCCTTTGCATTGCGGCCGGTGACCACGATATGCAGATCGGGCGGCCGCGCCCGCAGCGCCGCCACTATCTCGTCCAGCGGCAGATAGCCGTAGCGCAGCACGATGTTGAGCTCGTCGAGGACGATCAGGTCGTGCGCCGGGTCCGGCCCGCGGCAGGCCTCGATCATTTCGAGCGAGGCCGCCCATGCGGCCCTGGCGGCGCGGATGTCGCGCGCGCGGTCCTGCGTTTCCCACGTGAAGCCCTCGCCCATCGTGCGGATCGTCACCAGGTCGGGGAAGCGTTCGAACACCGCGCGCTCGCCCGTGCGCCACTTGCCCTTGACGAACTGCACCACGCCCACGCGCATCCCGTTGCCCACCGCCCGCGCCGCCAGCCCGAACGCCGCCGTGGATTTCCCCTTGCCCTTCCCCGTATGGACAATCAGCAGCCCCTTCTCGATGGTCTTGGTCGCGAGCATCCTGTCGCGCGCCGCCTTCTTGCGCCGCGCCTTTTCGTTCGCCCGCGCGTTGAGCGCGTCTTCGCCCGCGTCGTTCATCGTCCTTCCCTCCGCCGGTTTCTCACGCCGCGTCCGTTTCGTCCGGCGCCGCGGCGAGTTCGGCCAGGCGGTCCGGGGCGCTGTTGGCGCGGGGCTGCCACAGGCCGCGCCGCTGCGCCTCCAGCAGGCGCGCCGCGGTGTCGCGGGCGGCTTGCGGGTTGGCGCCGCGCATGAAGGCGCGCACCGCCTCGTCCTCCACATAAGCCTCGTACACCGCGTCGAAATGTTCGTTCGACACCGCCCGCGCCGTGGCCGCGAAGGCGAACAGGTAATCCACCGTGGCGGCAATCTCGAACGCGCCCTTGTAGCCGTGGCGCATGACGCCGGCTATCCATTTCGGGTTGACGACCCGCGCGCGCACGACGCGGCCGATTTCTTCCCGCAGGCTGCGGATGCGCGGTCGTTCCGGGCGCGAGTGATCGTTGTGCCACATGGCCGGCGCGCGGCCCGACAGATACCGCGCCGCCGCCGCCATGCCGCCCTCGAACTGATAATAGTCGTCCGAATCGAGCAGGTCGTGCTCGCGGTTGTCCTGGTTTTGCACAATGCCCTCGACGGCGCGCAGGCGGTCGGCGAACTGGCCGTGCGCGGCCGCGCCCTCCGCCCCCGCGCCGTAGGCGTATCCGCCCCAGGCGAGATAGGCGCGCGCGAGGTCGGCGTCGGTCTCCCAGCCTTTCGCGTCGATCTGAGCCTGCAGGCCCGCGCCATAGGCGCCGGGTTTGGAGCCGAACACGCGGTAGCTCGCTTCGTGCGCGGCGGCTTGCGCGTCTTCGGCGCCCGCGGCGGCGGCGCGGACCCGCGCCGCCAGCGGGTTGACCGCTTCGGGCTCGTCGAGCGCCGCGACCGCGCGCACCGCCGAATCGAGCAGATCGATCTGCGCGGGGAAGGCGTCGCGAAAGAACCCCGAAACCCGGAACATGACATCGACGCGCGGCCGGCCGAGCGTTTCCGCGGGCAGGATTTCGAACCCCGTCACGCGCCGCGAGGCCGCGTCCCATGTGGGACGCGCGCCGAGCAGCGCCAGCGCTTGGGCGATATCGTCGCCGCCGGTACGCATGTTCGCCGTTCCCCATGCGCTGATCGCCAGCGCGGCGGGCCAGCGCCCGTGCTCCTGGCGGTGGCGCGCGAGCAGCATGTCGGCCGACCGCCAGCCGAGCCGCCACGCCGCCGGCGTCGGCACGGCGCGCGTATCGACGGAATAGAAATTGCGTCCCGTGGGCAGAACCTCGGGCCGCCCGCGCGTCGGCGCGCCCGACGGGCCGGGCGCCACGAAGCGCCCATCCAGCCCGGCGAGCAGCCCGGCGATTTCCGCCTCGCCGCACGCATCCACCGCCGGGCCGAGCCGCGTCGCGATTTCATCCAGCACCGCGGCCGCCGCCGGCCCCGGCGCCGCGGCGCGCCCCTCGATCAGCGAACGCGCGAGAAGCTCCACGCGCTCCACCGTATCGCCGTTGCTGCGCCAGCGGTCGCCGCTCGCGGCCGCGAGCGCCGCCGGCCGCGGCCCGCGCCACGCCCCGGCCATGTCGCAATCGAGCGGGTCGAACCCGCCGAGGCCCAAATCGGCGGCGATGGCGCGCGGCAGCGATTCGCCCGCGCCGCGCGGCAGCCGCGCCAGCGCCGCCAGAAGGTCGGTCCGCCGCGCGCCTTCCGGCGAAGCGCCGAAGACATGCAACCCGTCGCGGATCTGCATTTCCTTCAGCTCGCACAGATGATTGTCGAGCCTGGCGAGCGCCTCCTCCGGCGCCGCGTCCGGCGCGATGCCGCAGTCGCGGTCGAGGCCCATGCGCCGCGTCAGGTCGAGTATCTCGCCGCGGAGCAGTTTCAGGCGCCGCGGATCCACGCCCGCCGCTTCGTAGTATTCGTCCACGAGCTGCTCGAGCTCGGCCAGCGGGCCGTAGCTTTCCGCCCGCGTCATCGGCGGTGTGAGGTGATCGACAATGACCGCCGCCGCGCGCCGCTTGGCCTGGCTCCCCTCGCCGGGGTCGTTGACGATGAACGGATAGACATGCGGAACGGCGCCCAGCGCGGCTTCGGGGAAGCATTCGCGCGACAACGCCAGCGATTTCCCCGGCAGCCACTCCAGATTGCCGTGCTTGCCGAAATGCACGATGGCGTGGGCTCGGAACTCCTCGCGCAGCCAGGCGTAGAACGCCAGATAGCCGTGCGGCGGAACGAGATCCGGGTCGTGATACGACCGCGCCGGGTCGACGTCGTAGCCGCGCGAGGGCTGCACGCCGACCGCCGCCGCGCCGTAGCGCACGATCGCCAGGTGGAACGCTTCGTCGTCCGCCGCGAGGTCGTCTTCCGGCGCCCCCCACCGCTCCGTTACCGCGTCGCGAACGGCGCGCGGCAGGGTCTCCCAATATGCGCGGTAACGCTCCAGCGGGTAGCGCGCGGCGCGCCGCCCCGCGATGGCGCGCCGCACCAGCGCCGCGCCGTTTTCGGGCAGGTCCGCGACCGCGTAGCCGCGGTCCCTGAGCGCGCGCAGCGCGTTCCACAGGCCCGCCGGCGTGTCGAGGCCGACGCCGTTGCCGACGCGCCCGTCGTTCGCCGGGTAGTTGGCGAGAACGAACGCGATGCGCCGCCCGCCGGCGGGCGCGCGCTGCAGCCGCGTCCACGCGGCGGCGAGCGCGGCGGTAAACTCCACGCGGTCCGCCGCGGGCGCCGCGCCGACGATGGAGCATTCGGTGCGCGCGTCCCATCGCGCCTCGGCCTTGAACGACACCGCCCGCGCCAGGATGCGCCCATCCACTTCCGGCAGCGCGACATTCATGGCGATGTCGCGCGCCGACAGGCCGTGCGTTCCGGCGCGCCACGCGGCTTCCGTGCCGCCCGCGAACACCGCCTGGAGCACTGGCGCGGCGGCGCCGTCGAACGGCGCGTTTTCGCGCGGCGCGCCGGGCCGCGACACCGCGAACCCGGTTGCGTTGACGATAACGTCGGGCGGCGACTCGGCCAGCAGCGCGGCCAGCGCGTCGGCCGCCGCCGGGTCGCGCAGGCTCGCGACCCATACCGCCAGGACGTCGAGGCCGCGCGCCCCGAG
This sequence comes from Alphaproteobacteria bacterium, assembly GCA_965201115.1. Taxonomy (GTDB): domain Bacteria; phylum Pseudomonadota; class Alphaproteobacteria; order UBA7887; family UBA7887; genus JANQOH01. Next base: position 941,226 of record OZ241745.1, on the reverse strand, counting down.
CGCCGCGGCCAGCGCATCCACCGGCGCCAGATGGCCGGCCTGGAACAGCGCGCGGTAGAACACCAGCGCCGCGCGCGGGCCGTTCCCGGCGCCGGCCGCGCGGTATGCGCCCGCGCGCGCCAGCGGCGCGGGTTCTTCCCACTCCGCCGGCTCGCCGATCAGATGCGCCGCGTAGCGCAGGAAGTTGCGGAAATTGCCCGCCCCGCCATGCACGCAGTAGAGCCACAGCCGCCGGCACGCGGCGGCGGGCAGCGTACACAGCGCCGCGAGCTCGGGGTCGGGCCGGTCGTCGCCGGGCAGCACGGCCAGCGCGATGCCGCGTTCGCGGCAGCGCGCGGCGATGCGTTCGACGCCGTAGCGCCAGTAGGAGGCGCCGCCGAGCAGCCGCACGACCGCGAGCCGCGCCCGCGCCGCCGTGGCTTCGACATAAAGATCGACCGACATGTTGTGGCCGAGCCGCAGCAGGTTCGCGAGGCGCAGCGACGGCGCGCCCTCGTGCGCGGCCGACAGCGCCGCGAGCTCGGTGTCGGCCGCGCTCAGCACAACGATATCGCCGGGCGTTTGCCCGAGATCCACCGCCTCGGAGCCGTCGAGGATCGCGCCCGGCGCCGCCGCCAGCAAATGCATGTCCGGTCGTTTCCCCGCCCTTCGCCGCCGCCGGGAATTTGACAGATTCCCCCGCTTCTTTCCATGCTGCGCGCCACGCGCGGAAACACGGAACGGAAGGAGGCTTCCCATGTCCGCAACCTCCGAGGGCGCGGCGGCGCTCGCCTCGCGCTATATCGACGTCGATGCGCTCGAATGGACGCCGACGCGGTTTCCCGGAATTTCGTCGAAAGTGCTGATGCGCGACGATGCGCGCGGGCTGCTCACCGCGCTGTTTCGCTTCGCGCCCGGCGCCGCCCTGCCCGATCATGTGCATGAAGACATCGAGCAGACCTTCATGCTCGAGGGCAGCCTTGAGGACGCCGAGGGAACGGCGCGGGCGGGTCAGTTCGTATGGCGCCCGGCGGGAAGCCGCCACGACGCCCGCTCGCCCGAAGGCGGCGTCGCCCTCTCGATCTTCCTCCGCCCCAACCGCTTCGTCGGCGACGAATCCGCCGGCGGAACGGCATAACCCCGCCGAAGGCGGGGCTTGGGACCGCGGGCATCCTGCCCGCACGTCGGCGACCCGCGCAATGCCGCCGGGAGAGGCGCAACCCCGCCGAAGGCGGGGCCCGGGACCGCGGGCATCCTGCCCGCACGTTCCCGCAAGACGCATTGTTGGCGGGAAAGTGTCGGCGTTTGCGCCCCGCCCGCCGCCGTCGGCAGCGGTTGCAACGTGCGGGCGAGACGCCCGCGCACCCAGGAAGCCGGCGCCTGCGGCGCGGAAGTCGGGAGGAAGGCCCGCCCGCCGGCTTGGCGTCCGCGTCAGCCGGATTGGCGCGCGGCGTACTTCCTGGGTGCGCGGGCGTCTCGCCCGCACGTCGCCGACCCGCGCGACGCCGCCGGGAAAGGCGCAACCCCGCCGAAGGCGGGGCCCGGGACCGCGGGCATCCTGCCCGCACGTTCCCGCAAGACGCATTGTCGGCGGGAAAGTGTCGGCATTTGCGCCCCGCCCGCGCACATGGGATAATTCCGGTCGGCCGCTCTCCCGGGTCTATCATGCGGGGCTGCGCGCGCAGGGTTGTGCGCCCCACTCACGGACCCAACAGGGAGAGCGACCATGGCGGAGTATGTCGGTTTCGACGTGTCGAAGGAAGAGACGGCGTTTTGCGTCAAGAACGATGCGGGTGCGACGGTTGTCGCGGGCAAGGTTGCGACGGATCCGGCGGCGTTGTTTGCGGCGGTGCGCGAGCACTGCCCGTCGCCGGCGCGCGTGGTCATGGAGACGGGGACGTATTCGGGCTGGCTGGCGCGCGAGATGGAGGCGTTGGGGCAGGCCGTGGATGTGGTGGACGCTCGGCGCGTTCACGCGGTGCTTCGCCTTCAGACGAACAAGACGGATGCGAAGGACGCGGCGTTGCTGGCGGATATCGCGCGCACGAAGTTCTGCCCCCCGGTTTCGGTGAAGCGGGCTTGGGACGCGAATACGCAGGCGCTGTTGCGCGCGCGGGGGCTTATGGTGCGCCAGCGCCGCGACGCGGAGAACACGGTCCGGGGCATCCTGGGTTCGGCGGGGATTCGGCTTTCGAAGGGTTCGGGCCGGTTTTCGGCGCGGGTTCGCGAGGCGGTCATGGATACGCCGCTGCAGGAAGCGGTGGAGCCGTTGCTGGTTTCGCTGGCGCAGACGCTGCATTCGCTCAAGGCGCTCACCAGGCAGGTGGAGGCGCGGGCGCGGGCCAGCAAGGCCTGCCGGCTGTCGATGACGGCTCCGGCCGTGGGGCCGATGACGGCTGTGGCGCTGGTTGCGAACCTGGGCGATGCGGCGCGGTTTGCCGATTCGCGATCTGTGGGCGCGTATGTGGGGCTTGTGCCGCGTCGGCGTCAATCGGGGGAGATGGACTGGACGGGGCGCATATCGCGCCACGGCGATCCCGGCGTGCGGTCGCTGCTGTACGAGTGCGCGGCTTGCCTGCTGACGCGGGTCAAGCGCGGTCATCCGCTCAAGGACTGGGCGCGGCGGTTGCGCAAGCGAAGCGGTTTCAAGAAGGCGTGCGTGGCCTTGGCGCGGCGGCTGGCGGTCATCCTGCATCGCATGCTGGCGAGCGGCGAGCCCTTCCGCTGGCCGGACGCGGCGGAAGCGGCGTAGGCCGCCGGCGCCGCGCCGGGCAGGCAAGGGGCAGCGCGCGTGACAGCGCCCGCCACGCCCGCACGGCGCGGGTTGCGCGTTCGGGGCGCGCGGCGGCGGCGCTGCGCTGCGTTTCTCGGTGGACTACACGCAGCGCCGCCGCCGCGCGCCCCGAACGCGCCCGGAGGCAGCTGAACAACGAACAGGAGACAACACGGTTCCGCTTCGGCGGAAAGCCCCGTCCCCGCCGGGACGGTAGCGGAGGCGATCCCGCTGCCTGGAATGCAAGTCGGACCGCGCCCCCGCCCGAAAGGGCAAGGCCGGTCCGGGAGTGCGACGCGCACATTGGGACGCCAACGCCGACGAACGCCATCATGAAGCGCGCCACTCGAAAGCACGGCGATGACTTCGCAGACAACCATGCTCCCGGCGGAACGGAAGGCAGCGAACGGACCCGGAGGAGGGTTGACCGAGTAGCCGGAATTAGACAACCCAGGAAGTCCGCGCCTTCGGCGCAACGGCGCCGGCGTTCGCGGCGTAACCTGCATCGAGTGGGCGCCGGCCGCCGGAGCGTTCGGCCCGCCCAAACCGATTGACCCTGGCGCCGCGGCGGACTAACGTGAACCCGCCCGCGGGCGCGGCCGGGCGCCGCCATGCCGCGCGGTAGCCTCGTTTCCCGGACCCGTCGCCGCCCATGCCTGTCGAAGCCCTGACCCACGCGTTGCGCCGCCTTGCCGACGGACCGCTTCGCGCAAGCGCGGAGCGGCTGTTCAACGCGCTCGGCTACCGCAGCGAGCGCACGCAAGGCTTCGACAGCGTAACCGGGTTCGTCGACTGGCTCGGCGAGGGCAGCGCCGGCCCCTTGACCGCCAGGCAGCGCGCGTTGTTCGCCGACTGGACCGCGGCGGAAATCGTCTTCCAGATCACGCGCGAGGAAATAGACATACAGGCGCCGACGGCTCTTCTCGACGGGGCCGCGTTCGACGCGGGCCGGCACAAGAGCTTCCTGTTCGTTGCAGCCGACCTTCGCGGCGCGGCCTGGACGCGCACACAACTCGGCGACATGGCGCGCGCCGTCAACCGCGGCGTGCGCATGCCCGTCGTTCTGCTGTTCCGCCACGGCGCCGCCGCGACGCTGGCCGCGGTCCGCCGCCGCCCCCGCAAGCGCGACCCCGAGCGCGACGTGCTGCAAAACATCACGCTCGTAAAGGACATAGACTGCCGCAAGCCGCACCGGGCGCATCTCGACATACTCGCCGACCTCGCGCTCGACCGGCTGACGACCGGGGAGAACGTCAGGGATTTCGACGATTTGCACGCCGCATGGGAGAAAACGCTCGACATCGAGACGCTTAACCGGCGCTTCTACAACGATCTGTTCGGGTGGTTCCGGCGCGCCGTTCGGGAATGCCGCTTTCCGGACGACGGCGCCGGCAAGGGAAATGCCGAACGCCACGTAATCCGCACGATCACTCGTCTGCTGTTCATTTGGTTCCTGGTGGAAAAGAACCTTGTCCCGCGCCGCTTGTTCACTTCCGGGTTCGCCCGCGAGGCGCTGAAGCGCTACGACGCGAACTCTACCGATTACTATCGCGCCGTGCTGCAAAACCTGTTTTTCGCCACGCTCAATACCGAGATCGGCAAGCGCAAGTTCCGCGCCGCGAACGGAAACCACCGGGTGTTCGAGCGTTACCGCTACCGCGATCTGCTGGCCGACCCGGACGGGTTCGCGGCGCAGTTGCGGCGCGTGCCTTTCGTCAACGGCGGTCTTTTCGTAAGCGTCCGGTTATGGGGCTATTGGGTTTTTACGGTGGTGTTTTGTGTTTCCAGTTCCACGGCATGAGTTCGTGGATTCGGTTTGTTTTGTAGTCCTGGATACGATTGAGTGTGTCTGCGATCCATGCTCGTGGGTCGACGCCGTTTAGTTTTGCGGTTTCGATGAGCGTGTATGCGGTTGCGGCGGTTGCGCCGCCGGCTTCGGAGCCGACGAAGAGCCAGTTTTTGCGTCCGAGGGCGACGCCGCGGATGGCGCGTTCGGCAGTATTGTTGTCGAGTTCGAGCGTTCCGTTGTCGAGCCATGGGCGCAGGCGGGCCAGTCGCGCGCGTGCATAGCGGATGGCGCCGGCCAGCGGCGTCCTGGCGGGTATGTTCGGGCTCTGTCGGGCGAGCCATGTTTCGAGGTCGTCGAAGAGGGGCCTGGCCCTGGCCTGGCGGATACGGACGCGCTCTTCGGGCGTTTGCCCGCGAGCTTCGGCCTCGACGGCGTACAAGGCGGCGATGCGCTCGACGGCTTCCCTGGCGACCGGCGCGCCCCGATTGTGCGCGAGGTCGACGAACTTGCGCCGGACATGGGCCATGCAGGGGGCTTCGCGGATGCGGCCTGTGCGGTAGAGTTCCGCGAACCCGGCATAGCCGTCGGCGTGCATCCAGCCCTTGAAGCCGGCGAGGTGTCGGCGCGGATTCTCGCCCTTGCGGTTGGCGCTGAAGCGGTAGCAGGCGGCCGGCGGCGCGGTTCCGCGCCACGGTCGTTCGTCGCGGGCATAGACCCATAGCCGTGCAGTGCGGGTCTTGCCCCTGGCGCCTTCGCCGCGCGGGGTTTGCAGGCGCACCGTGGTATCGTCGGCGAAGATGGCGCCGCCAGCGCGCACATGGTTGCCGATCCCGTTGGCGACCGGCTCCAGCAAGGCGGCGCTCTTGCCGACCCATTCGGCCAGTGTCGAGCGGTCGAGGTCGATGCCGTCGCGGGCGAACATTTGCGCTTGGCGGTAGAGCGGGAGATGGTCGGCATATTTGCTCACCAGAACATGGGCAAGCAGGCCGGGTCCGGGGCGTCCGCGCTCGATGGGGCGCGGCGGCAGCGGCGCCTGGCAAAAGCGTGCGCAGGCGCGGCAGACCGTGCGCGGTCTCACGATGCGGTTGACTACGAAACGACCGGGTATGTACTCCAGTTCCTCGGTGACATCCGCGCCGACGGTCTTGAGCGCGCCGCCGCAGGCCCCGCAGGGGCTTGCGGGTTCCAGCACCGTCTCGCGGCGCGGCAGACGGTCCGGCAACGGGCGGCGCTTGCGCCGCGGCGCGCGTGCGGCGGCGGGTTCGGGTTGCGGGGGCGGGCTTGCGGCGCGGACGATCTCTTCGTTCTCCAGCGCCAGTTGCAACTGCGCCAAGGCTTCCGAGCGCGCCCCGAAACGATGCCGGCGCATCCCCGCCAACTCGTGACGCAACTTCTCAATCAGGATATCGCGCGCCTTCAACGCCTCCGCGCGCGACCGCAGCGCTTCCTCGCGAGCCTGCAACTCGGCCGCCAGGGACGCCACCATGTCCTTCAGGCGGGCGGGATCGTCGGGGAGAGGCGCGGCGCGGTCAAGCATGAACGAACAATACCGACCCCAACCCCACAAGGCAAGCGCAAAATAGGAAATATCGAAAAAATATTTCCTCCCTGTGCCTCCCTCCCAAACGCTATCCTGCCACCGCAAGCCGCCGCGTTCGAACCGGCCACCGCCAATCGACGCACTCATGCAGCAGCGACAACCGTGCAGGCATCGAAACAAGACCCCCATACGAAGCCGACAGCCAAACAAAACGACCCCCGAAATACCGAAACCCATAAACATAACCGACAATGACCAAGCGGGATAACCGGACGCTTACGTCTTTTCGACTGCCTCGACGATTTCGAACCCGCCGGGCAGGGCGGGCGGCGCGTGGACGCCTTTACCGATCATCCGGGAGAGGGCAAGGCGCTCAACGTGCCCGCGCGCCTGTTCCTTGACGAAGCCGCGGGCCTGTTCCCGCTGTTCCGCCGATACAAGTTCACGGTCGAGGAAAACACGCCGCTGGATACCGAGGTCGCTCTCGACCCCGAATTGCTCGGGCGCGTGTTCGAGAACCTCCTCGCCGCCTACGACCCGGAAACCGAAACATCCGAGCGCAAGGCCACCGGGTCGTACTACACCCCCCGCTATATCGTGGATTACATGGTCGATGAGGCGCTTGTCGCCGCGCTCGCCGAGAAGACGCAACCGACCGCCGCCCGACACGACGCCGCCCCTTGGCGCGAGCGCCTGCGGCGCCTGTTCCGCTGGGAAGACGCCTTCGACGACCCCGCCGGTCCATTCGACGAGAACGAAACCGGGGCGCTGGTGCGCGCCATAGCCCGGTTGCGGGTGCTCGACCCCGCTGTCGGCTCCGGCGCGTTCCCGATGGGCGTCCTTCACAAACTTACGCTGGCGTTGCGCCGCCTCGACCCCGGCAACGAGCGTTGGGAAAAAATACAAAAGGACATAGCCGTCGAAAAGGCCGGCGCGGCGTTCGAAGTGTCGGATCCGGACGCCCGGGATGCGCTGCTGGCGGACATCAGCAATTTCTTCGAAATCTATCGCCGCTCCGATTTCGGGCGCAAACTGTATCTGATTCAGAACGGGATTTTCGGCGTCGATATCCAGCCCGTTGCCTGCCAGATCGCCAAGCTCAGATTCTTCATCTCGCTCGCAATAGAGCAAACGCGAAACGACGACGCGGACGACAATTACGGGTTTCGCCCCCTGCCCAACCTCGAAACCCGGTTCGTCGCCGCCAACGCCTTGATCGGCCTTGCCCACGCCGGAGGCGTTTTGAGAACGCCCCTCCTCTCGAAAATCGAACGCGAGCTGGCCGCCGTGCGGGAGCGCTACTTCAATGCGCGCACGCGCAGGGCGAAGACGAAAGCGCGGCAAGAGGACGTCGCGCTGCGCATCGAGATGGCCGACGAGCTGGAGTCCGCGGACTTCGGCAAGGACAGCGCGCGAAGCATCGCCGACTGGGATCCGTATAATCAGAATACCAGCGCGGAGTGGTTCGACCCCGAATGGATGTTCGGAATTTCCGACGGCTTCGACGTGACAATCGGCAACCCGCCCTATGTCCGCGCCGACTTTCAGAGCGGGAGGAACAAGGCTGTGCGCGAAGCCATCAAGCGCGGGGGAGATTATGAAACGCTTCAGCATAAATGGGACATATACGTGGCATTCATGGAACGAGGATTTAAATTACTTGCTCCCGGCGGAGTCGCCAGTCTTATAGTTTCGGATGCTTTTTGCAAAGAGAAGTATGCATCGAAATCTCGCAAATGGTTTTTACGCAACGCCCTAATTGAGCGCATAGATTTCTATAGTGAAATCAAGTTGTTCGACGCTGCTGTACATAATATATCGTACATTTTCCAAAAATCCGACGGATTGTCGAACGTTCCGAATCGCCGGCTACATTCAGCAGAGTTCGGTCATGTCGTGCAGCTCGATACTAACAAACAAGCCGATCTCGACGAGCGCGCTTTTCGATACCAAGACACTTCGTGGGCGCCGACGTCGGCTATAATCAGATTGGGGGATATCTGCTATATATCTCGGGGAATGAGCGTCCATGCACATGAGAAGAAAGCGTCGAACGCGTTCGGTTTGAAAGACGTCGTGGTAGAGATAAAGGATAGAGCGCATCCAGTGCCATTTGTGCAAGGCAAACACTTACAACGATGGCTTCCCAAATTGCACCGATGGCTGGAATGGGGAACGGAGCGTGCGCCTGCGCTGTTTAGTTCGCAGGGATTTCCGGAGATTTTTACCCCTACTGAGAAAATTCTCGCGCCACGCAGTCCAGGTCCGATGCCGAAGGCTTGTTACGATTCTGAACAACGTCGTTACGATGCAAGCAGTGTCGGATTTGTGTTGTGGCACACCCTGCAGGGCGTACGGAATGGATCTATCAAACAAAAATCCCGGTATAGAGATGAGCCGAAAACTCGAAAAACCTCAGAGAGAGAGCAACTGGAATCCGCCAGTCGGAAATTCTCGGTGAAATTCTTGTTGGCAGTCATGAACTCTACCATTGCCCGAAAATTCTTGTGCGACTGGCGAAGAAGCAATATTCACGTATATCCTGATGATTGGAAGCAACTACCTGTTCCAGATGTTCCCGCGGAAGCGCAACAACCGGTCGTAGATATTGTGGAATCTATATTGGCAGCCAAGCGGGCAGACGCGAACGCCGACGTAACAGAAATGGAAGCTGAAGTCGATAGGCTCATCGAGACACTTTACGGAGTTTAAGTGATGCCATGCGGCGCAGTGCCTATGGCGGCGATTGTAACCGTGTTGCATGTTTACCGGCTAGTTCCACGCCGACAGCATAGGCATGCACCGCCGACTATCGCTTCGGCGCAATAGTTGGGCGGCGCCTGCCGTGTCGTGCCGGAAACGCTGCGCCGGCGGAACTCCGAAGAAACCTGTTGTCGGCTTTGCCAGCATTGGCCTCCAATGCCGCCGTATGTTGACCCGGATTTGGGTACGCATGGGCGCCTCAAGCGTTGATCAACGGTGCAGCGCCGGCTGATCGCCGGTCGAGCGCCATGGCAAGCGAGCACGATAACGGGCGGATAGGGGCGGTTACCGCCTCCGGTTTCGGGAGGGCAGCCGGCGGGCGTCGTTCGCTGGCATCCGTTACCGGTTGCGGCGTTGCCAAGCGGCGTCGGCATCCCGGATCGCGCAAGTCAGCCGCCCGACGGTTGTCGAGGGGTTGCCGTATGGGCAGCCCTCGTCGTCGCGGCGCTGTAACTGGATTTTGGCTCGCTGCTCCGCGTCGTTGCGACGCTTGACCATGTCAGCGCTATCGACCGTCTTGGCGCCCTGCCTGTCGTACTCCGGGCGCAGTTGGCCGAGCTCCGCCTGTATCCCCGGGGAGGTGCATGGGGCGTCGTAGTCGCGCTCATGCAGAACGAGCCATAGTTCGAAACACGGATCCGAACGGGCTACGCCGACGTTACTCCGTTCGCACAGCGCGACCGCCTCCCGATAGCCCGGATGTTCGTCCCGGTCGAATACTGCCCACACCCGATCCTTCCGCTCGAACGAATTCTTCGGCTTCCTGCGTTTGGGCGCGACGCCGGTCGTCTTGGCGCTCTTGACGGCGTGCGCCGCGACCGTTTGCGGAACGCCTACCCCGCGCTCGATCTCGACCACAACACCGGGATAGGCCCTTCTGACGGCCTCAAAGTACCCCGGTTCCGTGTTGGCGCCCTCACAAAACAGAGAGAAGATCGGTATCGGTTCCTTGACATGGCGGCGGCGCTTATCCCGTCGATACATCGGGCGAATCCTGGCTTGCCGTTCGAGGCATGCGAGCGTAGCGCGGCGGGACGGCGCCGAAACGCCCTTGCAAATAGCCTTTCTCTATATTGTCGCCCTTGCGTGTCCGAATATCGGTAAGGGGGTAGAGCTGGGTCGCTCCCGCGGCGTCTTTCTCGGTAAACCATAATTGGTCGCGCCGCAACAGCGACGATGTCATCAAGTTGGTGTCGTGTGTCGTCGCAATGATTTGCGCGCCTTTGCCGTTGGTTTCAGGAGAGCAGAATAACCCGAGCACGGATTCCGCCGCCCGGGTATGCAGGCTGGCGTCCAGTTCATCGACTACGAGCAGCCCGCCGTTATCCAGAGCACGAAAGACATAATCGAGCAGAACGAGCAGCCGCCGCATGCCTGCGCTTTCCAAACGAAGATCGAAATAGACACGTTCGCCGTTTATATCGCGATGGCCGAGCTCGATGGCGCTTCGCTTGTCTCCGGTATCCAAATCCACGTTGTAGCCGCTCCTCATTGTCTCCTGAATTGCCGCCGTTACATTACGGCGTAGTGCTTTTATATCGTCCGGCAGCGCGGTTTCCTTTCTTCGGAAATCGACCGCCCCGGTATCCATGGATCCGAGAAATTCGATGGTCCGCGGGTCGGGCTCCTTTTTGACGAACAGATCGGACGCCACATTGCCGGGCACGAAGACAGCTCCGACGTCATTGAAAGATCGGAAAAACGAATATACCCTGGATAGTTCTTCGTGCCCGTTCTGCGCGGCCGCGGATACGTAGAGGCTGTTCGGGCGCGTCAGTTTCGCGATAGGCCGGTTCTCACCTTTCAGCTCGCGGCCGAACCGGAATTCGCCGCCATTGCGTCGAAACAACGTCCGTCGATACGATTTTCGGGAGGCATAAAGCCACTCGGTTTCGAACGCGGCGTCCGAAGTCTCGAATCCGTAAAGGTAGCGCACATTATAGATAACGAAATCCATCTCGAAGCGCGATCGCCCGGCCTTGCACTTCGGATCGAGACGAAAGGGATGGCGCGGCACGCCGCCGTCCGGCTCTCCTCGAGTGTGGGAGTACAAAACCATTCGGCGCATCGCGTCGATCGCTTCGCACAGATTGGTCTTGCCCGCCGCGTTGGCGCCGTAGATCGCCGCCGCCGGCACGACATATCCGGTCGGCGCGGAGGGGCACGCGATCAACCCCGCGTCCGGGTCTTTCAATGACGACGCGGTAAGCAGCAGTTCTTGAAAATCGCGTATCGACAGAGCGTTCGACACGCCGAAGCGCAGTAGCATTGGATACCTCTGCTTTCCCGGCCCGCAGGCCGCGCCCACGCCGACGATTCGCGGGCGCTTGTAGCACACGCAGGGCCGGTAACGCAACGCCGGCTTGCGCCGGCGCGCGCCCCGCCGGAAACAGGCAACGGCGGCGAATGCGGGGTCGACGCGGGTACGCGACTTGCGAGCCGAAGCGGGCAGCGCGCCTGCGCGTCGCCAGGTTGCGTGCGGCCGGGGAGGCGCGCGGGCGGCGGCGTCCGCACATTTCCGCGCGGCGCGGCGTCGGGCCGGCATCGCCAGCGTTCGCGCCCTTCCCGGCGGCATCGGCCCCCGGGAATTACGCGGGCGTCCGTTCGCCTGCCCCCGGGTCGTCGGTTTGGCGCCGTCGCGCCGAAGCATACTGCCCCCCGGGACGACCCAGTCTTCCGTACATGCGATTCGCGAATTGAGCGAAAGCATTCGCCGAGCGCCGGCTCCGGCCGGCATGACGAACCCGTCCATCCGCGAAGACGCGCTCCGGACGGCGCCAAGCGCAAACGACCCGGACGCCGAATCCCCGCAGCCGCCATCTACTTGGCCATGTAGCCTTGCTTCCTGTTTTCGAGCCGAAGCCCCGACAGTGTCCGGGTATTGCTCTTGAGTTTATTGCACGGCCCGCACAACAGTATTCTGTTCGAGATATGGTTAATACCGCCATCCGACCGCGGCGTGTTGTGGTCGAGTTCAAGATACCGCTCGTCATCGAACAGCCTGTCGCAACCCGCGCATTTCGGTCCGTGCCGACTGAGCAGGATTTCTTTCATCTCTTTCCGACTCATTCGGGGGCCCTTCGGCTCATCGACCCGCAGGCGCGTTCTCAGGAAGGGAACGGCTTCCCTCCCTCCGTCGGTTCGCTTCGGGGGCGTTGTGGCGTATTTTATCCGATCGAACGCGAGCAGGCTTTGCCCGCTCCCGGTCTCCCCGTTACGGCCGCAGTGATCCGCAAGAAGGCCTTCTTGTTGCAGGCGGCGAATAACGATTTCATGGGCCCTGTCCCATATGTCGATGCCGACCCACTGGCGGCCGAGATGCTCGGCGGCGACCGGCGTCGTTGCGCAACCGCAGAACGGGTCGAGGACTATATCGCCTTCCCGCGATGAGGCCTCTATGATACGGCGGTACAGCTTCAGAGGCTTCTGTGTCGGATAGCCGATATATTCGATTCTGGATTGACCGGTTTGAGCGATATCATCCCACCAGTCCGGAACGGGGCGGCCGTGACTTTCATCCAGATAGGTCCGTTTCCCCTTGAATTCCTTGTAACGCCGGCCATCGCTGTCCGTTTTCGAGAACTTGGCTTTTGCCTTGTCGGTTAAAGACGTATATGGGCGAAAAAACGGGGCGCTCGGGCTTTTGGCGTAGAAAAGTATAATATCGTGCTTGTTATGGAAACCGTACTTGGGCCCCCGGCCCTTCGGCGGGTAGCACCACACAATTTCGTTTCGGAAGTTCTCCCGCCCGAATATCGCATCCATGAGTTCTTTCAGATAGGCTCCGGCAGTGGGGTCGCAATGCAGGTATATGCTGCCATCGTCGCGAAGAACGCGCCGCATCTCGAGTAACCGCACCCCCATGAAGGAAAGGAACGCGCCCATATCGTCGCCGTAGCTTGCCCGGGACCCGGCGATGACGTGCTTGACCTTCGGCCAGTCGTCTTCGATCTGGTCGACCCACGCCCGATGCACGTCGCGCGCCCACGACCAGCGATCCTGGAAGGAGGCGCCGTCGGCCAGGCTGTCGGGCAAGGCATGGAAATCCCGTCCCTTGTTGAAGGGCGGATCGGTCGCTATGAGGTGGACCGTGCCGGAGTTCATGCCCCGCAGGACAGCCAGGTTGTCGAGATGGAACAGCGTGCGGTTGGTCCAGTTGGGTTGCATGTTCGGAACCTTGTCTGTCATGCGGCCGAGAAGGCCGGGCGCTGCGGTTATCCCGCCCGGATTACGCACGTATTGCCGTTGCTTCGCTTGCGGCGGTCGGCGGCTTCCCGCCAGCTCGACCGGATACGGTCAGCTGCCGCGGCGAGGGCGGGCGGGCTCGGCGGTCCGGTAGTCGGCGGTTTCCGACGCCGATGCATGGCGGCGCCCGTAGCGCGGGGCGCCAATGGGGTTGCGGTCGTCACCGATCGGGTCAAGCTTGGCCCGATACCGGTCGCCCTGCTGGCGGACAACTCGCCTGCGGGCGCATGGGCGCGCTGGCGCGGCGGCCTCGCCAATGCCGGAGGCAGCCTGCGCTCAGACCGTGCTCGGCTTGCACAAGGCGGACGCCGCTCGTCCAAGGTATCGCTTGACCGAGCCCGCATGTATATCGCCATGCGCTTCCCCCCATCCGTTCGCGGCGCCGGCGCACAGAAGCGAAGACGCCACGGTTGAGTCGCCGGTTCCTACTTTATTCGATATCCGCCGTCAAGGGCCGAGTCGGCAATTCCGGCATAGAACCGATGCCGCTCGTGGCGGCGGTGCGTCGCATATCGTGAGCGGGGTCCGGGCCACGTGTTTGTATTCGTTTACGATATCGGTCTCCGGCAAAGCCGCGTTCCGGGTGGCGTGTGCGCGCAGGCGCGGGTTTCGGCGGTCACGGGCGGTGCGTTCGGGCGCCGGTTCGGCAGCACGAATCGGGCAGCGCGTCCCGGACGCTCCGATGCCCCGTGTCACGCACACTGCCAAGACCGTGCGCCGGCCGTGAAATCATCGGTCGTCTCGATCCGCAAGCGCCGGGTCGCGGTTCGGCCAGTCGCGAACGTAGTCTTTCTGCTCCCGCGTCTGGGGCGTCTCCGGGTAGAACGCCGATTTCGGAACGCCGCGCCACAGTTCCGCCAGGCGCTCCAGCGCGTCGTCCCCGGAGCCGCAGCGGCGCGCAAGCCAGCAGCCGACAATCGTTCCGGTCCGCCCGATGCCGCCCCAGCAATGGACATAGGCGATCTTGCCCGCCGCGATGCAGGCATCGATGGCGTCCAGCGCCGCGGCGGCGTCGGCATGGGTTGCCGGTATGGACATATCGACGACCGGAACCCGCATGTATTCGGCGGGCGCCGCCCACTGGCGATACGGACGCAGCTCGCCCTCCTCGGTGAGATCGATAAACAGTTCGACCCCGGCGTCCTTCAGGGCCGCCATCTTCGCCGCAGACGATTCGTCGTCCACGTTCCGCGGATACTCGCCAGCGAGCAGTTTGCCCGGCTCCGCCCAGTAGCATTGTTCGATCGGCCGCTTCATGCGTTCTCTCCCTGCGCGCCCGCCAAGCTTGCCGAACGGTCGCGCGCAGTCACGGGCACCCCGCCGCGACGGCGAGGGGCGGCGTCCGCGCCCATGCTACACGCGCGCCGGGGGCGTATCGAGTGCCCGCGGCCGCCGACGGGCCGTCGTCAGTTCGCGCCGCTCGCGCCGCGCATCAGGCCGTCGGCGATGTCGACGATGAGCGACGGACCGCCCTTGAGGTTGCCGCAGGCGCCGGCCACCAGATCGCGCCAGCGTTCCGGTATGCCGTCGAATCCGTAATACGCGCCGGCAAGCTGGCCGTAAATCGCGGGGGTCGCGTTGGCGCCGCCGCTCAGATTGGCCGCAAGCTGGCAACCCTCGGCGAAATCGCCCGTCCTGTCGAACGCCCAGAGCGCTGCTTCCAGAGAATCGACCACATATCCCGTTCCCACGATGTCGTCGGGGCCGGGACGAAGCGGGTCGGCCGGGGGCTTCTTGCGGCGGAACGAGCCGTCGGCAATCTCCGCTATCTCTTCGCAAAGCGGTTCCTGCGCCCACAGCCCCTTCACGGGCAAGTCGCTTTCGGGCGCGCGCGGGGCGATGGAAGCCTCGGCCTCGAGTCGTTCCAGGCGCGACGGCCCCTTCACGGGCGAGTAGCGCGGCGACAGCAGTTCGTCCTTCGATGCGCCGTTCACGGCTCCCACGATCAGGCCGCCGTAATAGCGGCAGGCATCGACGCAGGTTCGGGCGCCATGCGTGGCGCGCGAGCTCTCGCCGCTCATTCGGATGGCTTCTTCCGGGTCCGTAGCGTAGAACAGCGGCGCCGGCGCGAGGCGCATGAGGCTGCCGTTGCCGGCCGAGCGCGGGTCGGCGGAACAGGCAGACGATTCGCCCGTGGTCTTGTAGCGTTTCAGTGCTTTCTCCACGGTAGGACCGCAGTCGAAGCACATGCCGACAGGGCTCATATAGCCGCGATCCTTCCACAGAACGTACCGGTCCATCTGGTCATCTTCGTCGAAACCGTCGCATTCGATCAGGCTTTCCGCGAGGCACAGGGCCATCGACGTCGCGTCGGTCCACTGGCTGGGCTCAAGAGCGGGCGCGCCGCCGCCGAACGTGCCGGCCATGGGCCGGAACGCGCCGGGCGGCTCGAAATCGACCGTCGCGCCAAGCGCATCGCCCGCCGCCATCCCTACCAAGCTGCCACGGTAGCGCATTTGCCGGGATATCATCGGCCGCCTCCTTCGGAGCGCTCCGGGAGCGTATCGAGCGCTCGCAGACGATGACTTGCCGCTATCGGTTCGCGTCGCGCATCAGGCCGTCGGCGAGATCGACGATGAGCGACGGGCGCCCGATATCGCCGCAAACGCCCGTGACCAGCTCGCGCCAGCGCTCGGGTATGCCGTCGAACCCGTAATGCGCGCCGGCGAGCTGGCCGTAGATGGCGGGCGTGGTGTCGGCGTCGTTGCCCAGATTGGCGGCGCGCAAACAACCCTCGGCGAAATCGCTCGCCTTGTGGAACGCCCACAGCGCCGCTTCCAGCGCCTTCACGACATAGCCCGTTCCTACGATGTGGTTGGGGCCGGGGTGGCGCGGGTCGGGCGGCGGTTCCTTGCGGCGGAACGAGCCGTCGGCGATCTCCGCTATTTCTTCGCAAAGCGGTTCCCGATCCCACAGCCCGGCCACGGGCGAGTAGCGCGGCGACAGCAGTTCGTCTTTCGACGCGCCATTGGCGGCGCCGACGATCAGGCCGCCGTAATAGCGGCAGGCATCGATGCAGGTTCGGGCGGCATGCGTGGTGCGCGAGCTTTCGCTGCTCATTCTGACGGCCTCTTCGGGATCCGCCGCGTAGAACAGCGGCGCCGGCGCGAGGCGCATGAGGCTTCCGTTGCCGGCCGAGTACGGATCGGTGGAACCGGCGAACGGATCGCCGGTTTGCCGGTAGCGCTCGAGCGCGGCGTTCACCGCGTTGCCGATGTCGAAGCACTCGCCGGTCGGACTCATATAGCCGTGGTCCTTCCATTGAACGTACTTCTCCATCTGGTCTCGCGGGTCGAAACCGCCGCACTCGATGAGGCTTTCGGCGAGGCACAGCGCCATCGACGTGTCGTCGGTCCACTGGCCGGGCTCAAGGTCGAAATGCCCGCCGCCGACCATGTCGGTCATGGGTTCGAACGTACCCGGCCGCTTGAATTCCAACGTCGTGCCGAGCGCATCGCCTGCCGCCAGCCCCATCAGGCTGCCGCGGTAGCGCATTTGCCGGGGAATCATTCGGTCGCCTCCTTTCGGCGCGCATCCATTGCGATTTCGGGCCATTCCGCCACGGCGCCCGCCAGCACGCGAACCCCGGCGCGCCGCGAGTCGCCATCCACGCCCAGACTACGCGCGCGCTGCGGCGAGTCAAGCATTCCCGGCGGATGACACGCCGCCGTCACTGCGCGTCGCGCATCAGGCCATCGGCGAGATCGACCATGAGCGACGGGCGCCCGATATCGCCGCAAACGCCCGTGACCAGCTCGCGCCAGCGCTCCGGTATGCCGTCGAATCCGTAATGCGCGCCGGCGAGCTGGCCGCAGATGGCGGCGGTCGTGTCGGCGTCGTCGCCCAGATTGGCCGCGAGCAGGCAACCCTCGGCGAAATCGCTCGCCTTGTGGAACGCCCACAGCGCCGCTTCCAGCGCCTTCACGACATAGCCCGTTCCCGCGATGTGGTTGGGGCCGGGGTGGCAGTGGCGCGGGTCGGGCGGCGGTTCCTTGCGGCGGAACGAGCCGTCGGCGATCTCCGCTATCTCTTCGCAAAGCGGTTCCCGATCCCACAGCCCGGCCGCGGGCGTGTAGTGCGGCGACAGCAGTTCGTCCTTCGACGCGCCGTTCACGGCGCCGACGATCAGGCTGCCATAATAGCGGCAGGCATCGATGCAGGTTCGGGCGGCATGCGTGGTGCGCGAGCTCTCGCCGCTCATTCGGGCGGCCTCTTCGGGGTCCGCTGCGTAGAACAGCGGCGCTGGCGCCAAGCGCATGAGGCTTCCGTTGCCGGCCGTGTCAGGATCGGTGGAACCGGCGAACGGCTCGTCCGTTCGCCGGTAGCGCTTGAGCGCGGCCCTCACCGCCTTTCCAGTGCCGAAATACCGGCCCTTGCTCGACAGATACCCGTCTTTCCACCACCGAACGTACCGGTCCATCTGATCGCGTTCGTCGAAACCGCCGCACTCGATGAGGCTTTCGGCGAGGCACAGCGCCATCGACGTATCGTCGGTCCATTGGCCCGGCTCGAGGTCAAACTTCCCGCCGCCGACCATGTCGGTCATGGGCTCGAACGTACCCGGCCGCTTGAATTCCAACGTCGCGCCAAGCGCATCGCCCGCCGCCAGCCCCATCAGGCTGCCGCGGTAGCGCATTTGCCGGGAAATCATTCGGTCGCCTCCTTTCGGCGCGCATCCATTGCGATTTCGGGCCATTCCGCCACGGCGCCCGCGGGCGCGCCAACCCCGGCGCGCCGCGAGTCGCCACACACCAGACTATGCGCGCGCCGCGGCGCGTCAAACGTTCCCGGCGGATGACACGCCGCCGTCAGTTCGCGTCGCGCATCAGGCCGTCGGCGAGATTGACGATGAGCAACGGGCGCCCGATATCGCCGCAAACGCCCGAGACCAGCTCGCGCCAGCGCTCCGGTATGCCGTCGAATCCGTAATGCGCGCCGGCGAGCTGGCCGTAAATGGCGGGGGTGGTGTCGGCGTCGTCGCCCAGATTGGCGGCGAGCAGACAACCCTCGGCGAAATCGCTCGCCTTGTGGAATGCCCACAGCGCCGCCTCCAGCGATTCGACCACGTACCCCGTTCCCACGATGTCGTCAGGTTCCGGGTTTTCTGGATCTACGGGCGGCTCGTTGCGGCGGAACGAGCCGTCGGCGATGTTCGCTATCTTCTCGCCAAGCGGTTCCCGGTCCCACAGCCCGGCCACGGGCGTGTAGCGCGGCGACAGCAGTTCGCCTTTCGACGCGCCGTTCACGGCGCCGACGATCAGGCCACCGTAATAGCGGCAGGCATCGATGCAAGTTCGGGCGGCATGCGTGGTGCGCGAGCTTTCGCCGCTCATTCTGACGGCCTCTTCGGGGTCCGCCGCGTAGAACAACGGCGCCGGCGCGAGGCGCATGAGGCTTCCGTTGCCGGCTGTGTCAGGATCGGCGGAACCGGCGAACGGCTCGTCCGTTCGCCGATAGCGCTTGAGCGCGGCCTTCACCGTGTTGCCGATGTCGAAGCACCAGCCGTTGCTCGACAGATACCCGTCTTTCCACCATCGAATGTACCGGTTCATCTGGTCTCGCGGGTCGAAACCACCGCATTCGACGAGGCTTTCGGCGAGGCACAGCGCCATCGACGTATCGTCGGTCCATTGGCCCGGCTCGAGGTCGAACTTCCCGCCGCCGACCATGTCGGTCATGGGCTCGAACGTACCCGGCCGCTTGAATTCCAACGTCGCGCCAAGCGCATCGCCCGCCGCCAGCCCCATCAGGCTGCCGCGGTAGCGCATTTGCCGGGAAATCATCGGTCGTCTCCTTCGCGCCAGTCCAGGATGTACTTTTCCTGTTTCCGCGTGTTCGGCACGCGCATCCATTGCGATTTCGGGTTGCTTCTCCACAGCGCCCGCAGGCGCTCGAGCGCGGGGCGGCCCGGCTTGCCGTGGCGCGCCAGCCAGCAGCCGACGATGACGCCGGTGCGCCCGACGCCGCCCCAGCAGTGAACGTAGGCGATCTTGCCCGCGCCGATGCACTCGTCGATGGCGTCGAGAATCGCGACCGTTCGCTCGGGCGTTTCGGGCGCGTGCTCGTCCACGATGGGGAAGCGCATGTGCGTTGCCGGCGCCGCCCACTGGGCGTAGGGCGCCAGCGGAATGCCGCCGCGCGCGGGCTCGTTCTCCTCGGTGAGGTCCACGAAGAGCGCGACCCCGGCGTCCTTCAGGGCCGCCATTTTCGCCCGCGACGGCGCTTCCTCCAGTTCGCGCGGGTATTCGCCGGCGAGCAGCTTGCCCGGCTCCGCCCAGTAGCAGTATTCGATCGGTCGCTTCATGTCGTTCTCCTTCCTGTCCAAGCGGTTTACGCGCACCGGCCTCAGGCGGCACGACGACCCCGGCGAGCGCGGGATTATCCGAATGTCCGACGAATCGTCGATTACCTCGACGAACCGCGACCAGCGCTCCACGGGCGGCCGCGGCCGCCCGCGCTCCTTTTCGTCGCGGATGGTTTCCGCGAACCGGGCCGCTCGTTCGCGAATGCGGCGGTTACGATCTTCCGACATTGTCGGCCTCCTTTCCAGTGTTCGACCGGTTGTGCGGCGGGCGCGGAGTCAGCGCCCGTCGCGCCCGCCGGTCCCGCGCGGGTCGTTTTCGGGCCACGTCAGTATGTACTCTATCTGCGAGTCCTGCCGAGGCGAACAGTCCACGCCGTCCCTGTAGTATTTCGGATTGCTTGCCCACAGCTCTTGCAGGCGATCGAGCGCCTCTTGCCCCGAGCCGAGCCGGCGCGCGAGCCAACAGCCGACGACGGCCCCGGTGCGCCCCACGCCGCCCTGGCAATGGACGTAGGCGACCTTGCCGGAGGCGATGCAGTCGTCGATTGCGTCCAGAATCGCAGCGGCCTGTTCGGGGGTCACGGGCGATTCGTGGTCGGGGATCGGGAACCGCACATGCCTGGCCGGCGCAACCCATTGGGCATACGGCGCGAGCGGCGCGGGCGTGCGGTAACTCTTTTCGCGCTCCTCGGTGAGGTCGATGAACAGCCCGACCCCCGCATCCTTCAACGCGGCGATTTTCTCCAGGGACGATTCCTCGTCCAGGTTGCGCGGGTATTCACCGGCCAGAAACTTGCCGGATTCGACCCAGTAGCACTTGCATTTGTCGGCGAGACGTCCCACCATAATATCCTCCTGTTCCGTCGAACGGTCGATGGGCGGCGGCAAACGCCGATGCGCGCCGCTCACAGACCTGTTACAGGTCCTGCTGCGAAAATACACACTCCCTCGAGGGTATCGTTTCCACGAACCGGAAACCCGGCTTGCGAACGCGACGGTTACGATCTTGCGGCAAGAATAACCCGCTTCGCCGCCTTCCACAACAGGCGTCCGAGCGCCCACAGCGCGAGCATGCACAGCCCCGCGAGCAGTACGAGCAGCAGCACACCCGGCCATCCGGAAGACCCGCTCCGGACCTGGCCGGGCACGGAGGCTCCCGGCGCGAGGCCCGCGCAGCGGCCGCACGGCGCTCGGAAGGGCAGCGGCGCGTCGCTGTTTTCGGACCGGACCGGGCCGGACCGACTTCCGGTCGCACAAGGGTAGCTTGCTGGATACATTGCGATCCTCCGTCGAACGCACTATCTCGCGCGAACGTGCCGAGACTTGTACTTAACCGTTATAAATCGGCGACCGAAAATACACACCCGATGCAAAAAAAACCGGTTTCCCCGGACCGCCGACGTCCCCACCTGCGCCTCTCGACAACCGCGAACCGACGGCTGGCGGGGCGCGACGACCGTGCCTTCCCGCCAACACCGCGCCTTGTGGAAACGTGCGGGCGGGGACGCCCGCGCACCCAGGCCCCGCCTTCGGCGGGGTTACGCGGCTTGAGACCGCCGGCGCTCCCCGGAAGACGCGGAACGGACCCCGCGCGTTTACGGGTGGGCGGGCGTGGCGTTCCGGTAGCAGCGGACGAGGCGGGCGGCGCGTTCGGGGCCGGTTCCGTAGCGCGAATCGGGGCGGGTATTCGCGGCGACGAAGCGGGCGGCGGCGCGGATTTGGCGCAGACCGCCGGACAGCGCGGGAAAGCGGGCGGCGGCCCAGCAATCCACCGCGCGCTCGTTGCCCGTCCCCAAGGCCAAATGGCCAACCTCATGCACGAAGAAAAAGAACGCCGCCCCGGCCGCCTCGCGCTCGATCGCCGCGACCCGCCGCGGACAGTAGTACACCGCCGCCGGAAGCGTGGCGATGGCGACGCCGCCGCGCGTGCGCGCACAGTCGGGGATAAACGCTATGCCCCGGAACATGCGCGCCAAGTCTTCGTCGGCGGCGCGCGCGCCCGAAGCCGGCGCGAAAACGCCGGCGAGCGCTATGCCGCAGAGGGCGATTCGTCCAGCCGCAGCAAGCGCCGCCGCCGCGCGGCCAGCGGCGGACACACTGCGTTGTCGTAGTAATCCACCTGGCAGTCGAGGCATTGCAGGCACTCGTTCCGGTTGATGGCGCCGTCGCGGGCGATGGCGCCGATGGGGCAGGACGCTTGGCACACCGAGCACGGATTCCCGCATTCGGGCCGCCGTTTCAGCCAATGCAACAGATGAAGCCGGCCCAGCGCCGCCAGCACGCCGCCCATCGGGCAGAGAAAGCGGCAGAAAAACCGCTCGACGAACAACCCGGCCGCGAGCAGCGCCAGCGCCCAGGCGACGAACGGCCACGAACGGTCGAACATCGTCACTATGGCCGTCTTGAAGGGCTCGATTTCCGCCGCCTTGCCGGCCGCGTCCATCGACCCCGCCGCAATGGCGCAAATCGTCGCCGCCGCGACATATTTGAGCGCCCACAGTTTCTCCTGGACGGTTTCGGGCACGGCGATTTGCGGTACGCGCGCCAGGCGGCCGAGGCGGTTCGTCAGTTCCTGCAAGGCGCCGAACGGGCACAGCCAGCCGCAAAACACCCCCCGCCCCCACAACAGCAGGCTGAGCACGGTATAGGCCGACAGGATCAGTATCAGCGGGTCGATCAGCAGCAGCGTCCAGTCGAGCGTCCCGAGCGCCGCCTGCGCCCAGGTCAGCACGTTGAGGATCGAAAGCTGCGCGTTGTGCATCCAGCCGAGCCACACAAGCACGACGGCCAGGAAGGCGCAGCGCAGGACGCGGTGCAGCCGGCGGCGCCGCGACAGCGGGTCCTGCAGCGCGAAGATCGCGGTAAGCCCCGCCAGCAGGCCGGCGAGAATGGCGATATCCGCCGCGCGGTCGAGCCATATGAGTTGCCAGTCCGCCAGTTCGTCCTCATGCACAAGGCCGAACAGCGCGAGCGCGGGCTCCGCCGGCGCGGCCTCCCCGGGCGCGTCTCCGCCGTCGGCGATCAGCGCGGGCGGAAGCCGGTATTCGAGCGCGAACGCCGCGGGTTCGTCTCCGGCGCCGGGGAAACCCGCCGCGCGCGGCGTTATTTCCGCCGCCGCCGTCCACGGCCGCGCCATGTCGAAGCCGGCGTCCGCCGGCAGGCGGTAAAGCCGGTGGTCGGCGAAACGCGGCGCGCCGGCGATGCGAATCGCCGTGCGCGGCAGAAAGCCGCCGGGCTCGAGCGCGCGTTCGCGCGCCCCTTGCCGCAGCCGCAGCGCCCCGGCGCGGGAGAGCGGCGCGCCGCGCGCGGCGAACACGAGCAGATGGTCGCCCGGCGACAACAGAGACAGATGATGGTTGTACCAGCGTGCGCCGAACAGGTTGCGCCCGATCGCCGCCGGGGTCGCCAGCGCCGCGTACAGTTCGGCGAACGGCGCGTCGGCCTCGGCGCCCGCGTCCGGCAGGCCGAAAGCGCGCGCCGCGCCGCCGCGCGTAATCGGCAGGGCGGCGACCGATCCGTCGGCGAGCAACCCCGCCCAGTCGCGTTCGGCGAACGTGTCGAGATCGATGTCGCCCGCCGATCCGCCCCCGCCGCCCGCGCCTT
Organism: Alphaproteobacteria bacterium; assembly: GCA_965201115.1. Classification (GTDB taxonomy): domain Bacteria; phylum Pseudomonadota; class Alphaproteobacteria; order UBA7887; family UBA7887; genus JANQOH01. Next base: position 918,230 of record OZ241745.1, on the reverse strand, counting down.
CGCCGATGCCGGCGCGGCGCGCCGCCTTGCGCCCCGAGAGGAGAATGGCGCCGGTCATCAGCGTCGCGCTGATCGTGGCGCCGGAGACGCCATCGACGCCGCGCCGCCCGGTCGTGCGTACGCGCCGATCGACGCGCGCCCCCGCCAGCGTGTCGAGATAGCGCTGCATCGCCTCTTCGGGGATGAGGTCGGGGCCGATCATGGGTTCGTAATGTTCGAGCAGCGCCGCGCCCGTCACGCGCCCGTCGAGGTCCAAGCCGACGACGATGTCGAACGGCTCGCCGCTGTAGCCCGCCGGCGCGGCGAGGTCGGCGACCGAGAAGAGCCAGCCCGCGACGGCGCCGCCGCGCAGCGCGGCGGCGATCGGCGGCGCGCCTTCGGCCGCCCCCGCGCCCTCGGCGCCGGGAAACGCTTTCGCCACCGCTTCGGGCGTAAGCCGTTGGGGGAGCGGGTCCCGCATCCCCGCCCCGGCCGCGCCAGCGTAAATAACTATCGCGCCAGCGTAAATAACCATCGCAACGGCGTAAACGACCGCCGCCGCCGCGGCTCGCAAGCCTGCGATCACCGCGGCCCTGAAGCGCGCGCGAGCGTGACCGCCGGCGCCCGCCAGGCCAGCGGAATGCCGATCTCGCGTATGAGTTTCTCGATCATTGCTGCCGCGAAATCGTCGTAATCGTCGGCGACGACGAGAAACGCGCCCGGTCCGGCGATGACGCTGTTGCGGAAATAGCTGGCGACGAACGGCTCTTCGTTGCGGATGGCGAGGGCGTTGATCGTCACGCCCGCGGCTTCGGCGGCGCGGCGCGCGCGTTCGGGCGGCGAGCCGGCGTTCGCCCGTCCGTCGCCGGATATGTCGATGGCGCGTCGCGCCCCGTCGAAATCGTTGGTTTCGAACTCGCGCATGGCGAAACGTATGGCGCCGCTTATCGAGGTCTGCCCGCCGACGATGGCGCGCGGCGCGGCCAGCACGCGGTTGGCGAAAGCGGCGGCGGAGGCGTCGTCATGCACCGCCGTCCAATCGACGGCCACCGCGTGCTTGCTCGAATCGGCCCATTGCAGCAGCGCGACAGCCACGCCGCCGGCGCCGGCGTTGCGGATCGCCGCCAGCACGTCGGGATGGCGAAATGCCTGCGCAAGCCCGTACATTTGCAGGAAATACTCGTCGTCATCGACGCTCGACGACACGTCGACCGCGAGCGCGAGTTCAAGCTCCACGGGCTCCTGCGCGGGCGCGGCGGCGGGCGCGCAGGCAAGCGCCAACGCCGCGGCGAGGCGCCTGGCGGATCGACCCATGGCGAAACTCAGCGCCGGGCCGCGATGGCGGCGATTCTCGCCAGCGCCGAGTCCGCCGCCGCGCGCACGCTTTCGTCGTTGTCGCGGCGCGCGTCCTCGAGCAGCGCCGCGGCGGCCTCCGGCGCGTCTCCCGCGTCCCCGCCCATCTCGCCCAAGCCGACCGCGGCGGCGGCCCGGACCGCCGGGTTCGCGTGTTCGAGCGCGCCGGCGAGGCGGTCGAAAGCGTCGGCGCCGAATCCCGCCAGCGCGCGCGCCGCGGCCCAGCGCACCGTCGTCTCTTCGTCGGCCAGCAGCGCGGAAAGCGGCTCCGCGGCCTGTTCGGGCGCGGCGATGCGCCCGAGCGCGCGCGCCGCGCCGCGCCGCACTTTCGGCGAGGAATCGTCCGCCAACGCCGTGACGGCGCCGGCGGCCGCGTTCGCCGCGAAACCGATGTTCGCAAAGGCGCGCACCGCGGCGCGGCGCACGCCTTCTTCGCGGTCTTCCAGCGCCTCGAGCAGCGGGTCCATAACCAGCGCCGCCAGCTCCCGCCGCGCAGAGCTTACGCGGGCCATGCGCCGGACGGCCCAGTTGGCGCGCGGGAACTGCCCGGTTTCGGCGAACTCGACGGTCGAATCGTGGCGGCGGGCCGCTTCTTCCGCCGAGGCGATCAGCCCGATCGCGCGCACCGCCGCCTCGCGCACCGCGGGGTCGCGGTCGATCGACGCCTCGAGCAGCGCCGGCAGCGCGGGCCGCGCGCGCACGCGGATGCCGCCCAGCGCCCCCGCCGCCGCGGCGCGCGCGCGCGCATGGCCGCCGCCGAGCTCCGCCACCAGCGGCGCCACCGCCCGCGCGCCCATGCGCACGAGCCCGTTCGCCGCCGCCGCGGCCACCACCGGGTCGGGGTCGCGCAGCCGCGCCGCGAGCGCGGGAACGATCTGCCGCGCCTTGAGCGTGAACTGGCCCAGCGCGTTGGCCGCCGCGTACCGCACCTCGGCGTGCGGGTCTTCAAGCGCCGCCAGCATCGCCGGCGTTGCGACATTCGCGAAGGCGGCAATGCGCTCCATCGCCGCGATCGCCGCCACGCGGACCTCGACCGCGGGGTCGGCGGCGGCGGCGGCCAGCGCCGGTATGGCGTCCCGCGCCTCGTGGCCCAGGTCGCTGAGCGTCCACGCGGCTTCCGCCCGCGCCGCGGCTTCGGGCGCATCCAGCGCGGCGATCAGCGGTCCGATCTCCCCGGCGCCGGCGCCCGCCGCAAGCGACGCGCCGCACAACGCCGCGGCGGCGGCGAAAATCAGCCTTCTCTTGCGCACCGGCGCCCCCCCGACAAAGCGCGCGATAATAACCCGCGCCCCGGCGCCCCGCTACAGCAGCGTGCGCTCCACCAGCCAGTAGCCGCCGAGCAGGGCGAGCGCCGCCGAACACGCCATGACGAAGCCGCGGGCGCGCGCGCCGCCGGTGAACCGGTCGATCGACAGCAGCAGCGGAACCGCCGCGGCGACGATGGCGACCTGGCCGATCTCGACGCCGATGTTGAAAAACGCCAGTGCGAGCGCCAGCGCGTCCGGCGGCAGACCGAAATCGCGCAGCACGCCGGCGAAACCGAAGCCGTGAACGAGGCCGAGCAGAAATGCGATCCGCCAGCGCCGTTCGATATCGCGGTAAAAGAAATTCTCCGCCGCCACCCAGACGATACTCGCGGCGATCAGCGGCTCCACGACGGAGGTCGGCAGCGACACGATATCCAGTACCGCCAGAGCCAGCGTTACCGAATGCGCGGCGGTAAACGCCGTCACCGCCTTCGCGACCGGCCAAAACCGCCGCGCCCACAACAGAAGCGCAATCAGGAACGCAATATGGTCGTAGCCGATCGCGATATGCTCGATGCCCGAAACCGTATAGCGCCGGATGACCGAGAGCGTGGAGGGCGGCGGCTCGGTCAGCACGTACGTATCGTGGTCCGCGGTCAGCACGTCCTGATCCGCCTCGTCGCCGCTGAGGATGAGGACGTTTTGTATCGCCAGCGTCCGCCCCTCCAGGAACAGGCGGTTGCGGTATTCCATGCCGCGGCCCGGTTCGCAGCGCCATACCGTCGCCAGGATAACGCCGTCGGCGTCGGGCGCCGGGGCGCCGGGCGCGGCGTCGCACGGTGTCCCGTCGCCATGCGCCACGAAGGCGCGCGCAACGATGTGCGCGGCGACGCGCCCGGCCAGCGCCGCCAAAACCTCCGGGCGCACCGTATCGGTCTCGCGATCGACGAGCGCCGCGCCCATCGCATCGTCGAGATCGACGCCCTTGACCGCGATCTCCGTCGTGACCGTCGCGCCGTCGATGCCGATGTCGATGAGTACGTTGCTCACGCCGCTGCGGTGCGCCGCCGCCGGAACCGACGCCAGCGCCGCCAGCGCCGCGCACAACCCGCCCGCCGCAAGCGCGGCGAGACGGCGGCGGAGGCCGTGGGTCACGGCGTTTCCCGTTCCCGCGCGAGCCGCTCCTCGAGCGCGTGGCGCAATATCTTGCCCGAGGTCGAGCGCGGGAACTCGTGCGGTTCGATGAAGCGAATCGCTTTCGGGCGCTTGTAGCCGGCGAGGCGGGCGCGGCACGCCGCCATCAGATCGCCGGCGGTCAGGCCGGGGTCGGCGCGCGCAACGAAAGCCACAGGAACCTCGCCCCAGCGTTCGTCGGGGCGGCGCACCACCGCCGCGTCGGCCACGCGTCGGTCGGCGCGCAGCGCGCGCTCCACCTCCGCGGGATAGATGTTCTCGCCGCCGGACTTGATGAGATATTTCGCGCGATCGACAAAATCGTATGTGCCGTCGGCGTTGCGGCGGAAGATGTCGCCCATGCGGAACCAGCCGCCGCGGAACTCCGCCGCGTTCGCCTCGTCCGCCCGCCAGTAGCCGGAAAACAGTGTCGGGCCGCGCACCGCCATCTCGCCCGGCTCGCCGTCGGCCGCGTCGCTCCCGTCGGCGCGGACAAGGCGCACTTCGCAAAGCGAGTTCTGGCGCTTCGACAGCCGTTCGGGCGGGTCGCCGACGGGAAACAGCGCCGCCGAGGCCGGCGGGATGCCCGTCTCGGTGGCGCCGAAACTGTTGAGAAACGGCGCGCCCAGGAGGCGCGTCGCCTCGGCGATATGCCTGCGCGGCGTCAGGTCCGCCATCGCGCCGATAAAGCGTATGCCGCGCGGCCGCGCCGGCGCCGCGCGGAGGCGCTCGAACAGCCGCTCGTAAACCCCGGGCATCAGCACCAGCCAGCCCAGCCGCCGCGACTCGACAAGCGGCAGGAGGCGGTCGAGGTCGAAACCATCGATCTGCGCGACGCTGCCGCCGATCAGCAGCGAGCCGATCGACAGATCGGTCGATGCCATGTGGAACATCGGCGCCCACGCGGCAAACGTGTCCGCCCGCGACACGCCGAGATCGACCGCGAACGCCAGCGCCCGCGCGATAAACGCGCGATGGCTGACAAGCGCGCCTTTCGGGCGGCCCGTGGTGCCGCCGGTGTAGAGAATGACAAGGCCGTCTTCGGGCTCCGCCGCGTCCGCCGGCTCCGTATCCCGCGCCGCCGCCAGCATCGCCTCGTATCTGTCGCCGAAAACAATCGTCGCCGGCGGCCGGTTCGGCGGGTCCAGCCGTTCGGCGAAGCGCGGCGACGCCAGCGCCAAGCGCGGCTCGGTCAACGCCAGCGCATGATCGAGTTCATCGTCGGCGAACCGCCAGTTGAGCGCGGCGATTATGGCCCCGAGCTTGGCGCAGGCGAACTCGGCCTCCACATACTCGGCGCGGTTTTCCGAGAGCGCCGCAACCCGATCCCCGCGCCCGACGCCGCGCGCCGCCAGCGCATGGGCCAGCCGGTTGACCCGCCCGTTAAACGCGGCATAGGTCCAGCGCACGCGCGCATCCTCGACCGCAAGCGCATCGGGCCGGATCCGCGCCTGCTCGCGCAACAGGCCGCCCACGGTAGCCCGCCCCGCGGCGGCTACCCACGGGTTCGTCATGCGCGCCATCGTAACCCCGCGCGCCGCACTCCCGCCAGCGCCCCGCCCGGCGTATTCTTGGGGCTGTGGGCGTGCCGCCCGCACGTTTGCGCAAGACGCGGCGCCCGAAACGCTGGAAAGTGCGGGCGACACGCTCGCGGCCCCGGGAAGCGCGCCTTCGGATCGCGCGACGCGTTGCGCGATCCCATGCACCCATCGTTCGCGAATCGGTGTCGACGCCGATTCGCGAACTGCCGAAATAACGCCTACCATATATTGTGCGAACATTTCAGGTCCCGCCGCTATATACCGTAGGCCTTGCATGCGCGCCCGGTCTTGCGGTAAGCGTATATGCGAGTTCCGAGTCGAGGTGGCGCTTGGCCGTGTATGCTGCACGGATGCGCGTCACCGATGGCTCGGTAACGACGCGATGCTACTTGCTGCCCGATCTTGGGCCCGGACAACCGCTTCGCCGAAGGAGCATATCATGCGCGATACGATACAAGCCGCGAATCTGGAATTGAAAGACGTCTTCTGCAACAAGTACGAGTACTTCATCCCTCCGTATCAGCGCCCGTACTCGTGGGGACGGGAGCAGACGCAGGCGTTGCTGGATGACGTCTGCGATGTGCTTCCGGACGCATCGCAGGCTATCGAATCGTCGCCGCCGTACTTCCTTGGCTGTATCGTTCTCGTCAAGGGCGACGAGCCGCGCGCCGATGTTATCGACGGGCAGCAACGACTCACCACTCTGACCATTATTCTTTCTGCTCTTCGCGATCTTGCCGCCGAGTCCCTAAAGCAGCAAGTCGGAAAATTCATCATCCGGGATGACGATCCGGCTGTCGGCATAAAGTCAGGTTATCATCTGAATGTGCGCGAAAGCGACCGGCAATTTTTCGAGAAATATATCCAAAAGCACGGCGGCATCGAAAAGATTGGCGTGATCGTCCCCGACGTTAGGACATGGCCCGACAGTCGCATAAATTTCCTGCGAAATGCTCAACTTGTACGGAGTTATATAGAAAAACTATCTACCGGCAAACGACTTCGATTGCTGCAGTTCCTCTTGCAAAGGTGTTATCTTGTGGTCGTTTCCACGCCGACGCAAGAATCGTCGTATCGCATCTTTTCAGTTTTGAACAGCCGAGGGTTGGAACTCTCGCATACCGACATACTGAAAGCCGATATTATCGGAAAAATGCCGGAGGAGCAGCGTCAAATGTACACCGACAAGTGGGAAGATATGGAGAATAAACTGGGTCGGGACGATTTTTCGGCGTTGTTCCGCGACATCCGCATGATTTATCGAAAGGAAAAATTGCGCACGTCCGTAATTCGGGATTATGCAAAAATTCTTGAACCCTATATTTATGAAAAAGCCTTGGAGAAATTTATCGATGACGAGGTCGCGCCGTATTCGGAAGCGTACGCTGCGGTATCGGACGCAGAATATGGAAGCGATGACACCCTGCCCGCAGTTGCCGAAATCAACATGCTTCTGCGACATTGCGGTCAGCTCAACAATCGCGATTGGGTGCCGCCGGCTTTGGCATTCGTTCGTCGTTTCAGCCAATATCCGAGCGAGCTGGTTCGGTACGTAAGGGATCTTGAACGCTTGGCGTACGCATTATTCATTCAACGTAAAAATGAAAATGATCGCATTCGCCGGTATGCGGACGTGCTCAAGGAGTTTGAGGGAGAAGAAGATTTATTCCGTGAACTCTCTAAGCTGCAGCTGGGCACGGAAGACAAGAGTAATGTGCGAACGCAACTGACGGGACCGATTGATCGACAGATAATGCGAACGCTGCTGCTGCTCCGTATTAACAACGTACTGGCGAAGGACGACGCGAAGTATGATCGCAACAAACTTACCGTCGAGCATGTTCTCCCGCAGGATCCGGATCCGCACTCGCAATGGTTCGAGTGGTTTTCAGATGCGGAAGAGAGAACCGAGCTGACGCATTGTCTGGGAAATCTGGTTTTGCTGCCGCGGCGCAGAAATACACAGGCCAGAAATTTCGAGTTTCATAGGAAGAAAGAAAAGTACTTTCCTGACGGCAAAGACATTAAGGGACTTGCGTTAACGAATCAAGTGATCGAGGAACCCGAGTGGACGCCCGCCGTCGTGAAACGCCGGCGCGAGGATTTATGCAGGCTGTTGGCAAAAGAGTGGCGTCTGTAATGCCGACGGTTAACGCGGTCAGCACGTTTTACGGGGCGCCGGCGCGTCGTTCGGCATGTGCCCGAAGCAACCGCAAAGAAGAAGCCGGCTAGGCGAGCTCCAAGTGAGACTCGGTCAGTGGCAGCGCATAGTGTTGAGCTCATCGACAGCGAAGCGCCAGTCGAGCGCGGCGACGATGGCCCCGAGTTTGGCGCAGGCGAATTCGGCCATCGCGTATCCGGTATCCGGCACTGTTCTCGGATGGCGCCGCTACCCGGTCCCCGCGCCCGATGCCGCGGACCGCCCGGCGTATCGTGCGACGCGACGGGGCAGTTGGAGCACAAAATGACACACGACGAGTTGCGCGCGCTGATCCGGAACGGCGAAGATTCGCTCGTCGAGTTCAAGCGCGACGAGGCGCGCGGCCACGACGTCGCCAAGGAGCTGGCGGCCTTTCTCAACCTGGAGGGCGGTGTCCTGCTGCTCGGGGTAGGAGACGATGGGCGCATAACCGGCGCCGCGCGCGGCAACCTCGAAGAGTGGGTCGCCGAGCTCTGCCGGAGCAGGATCGAGCCGCCTGTTGTCCCCCTGATGTCATGGGCGCGCGGCGCCGAACCGGGCCGCGATGTACTCGCCGTTCGCGTGCCGCGCGGGGCGGACAAGCCCTATGCCCGCGTCCACGCGGGGCGCCGCACATACTACATTCGGGTCGGAAGCACGTCGCGCGAAGCGAGCCGCGAAGAACTGGCGCGCATGTACCAGGCATCCGGGCAACTGCTTTACGGATCGAAGCCGGCGTCCGGAGCGGACCTCGACGCTCTCGACCGCCGCCGCCTGCGCGAATGGTTGACGCGCGTGGTCGGCGGAACGGCGCCGGACGACGAAGACGTCGATGAATGGGAAACGCTGCTGGGCAACGTCGATTTGATGACCGCCGCCGCGGGCCGCGCCCACGCTACCATCGATGGCGCGCTGCTGTTCGGGCGAGCGCCGAACCGGCACGTGCCGCAGGCTGGCATTCGCGCGGTCTGCTACCCCGGCGCCAAACCCGAATACGCCACACGCGCCGACGAAGACCTGCGCGGCCCTATGGTGGCGCTGCGCGCCGCCGACGGCTCGTTGGTCGAGATCGGATTGGTCGAAATGGCGTGGGATTTCGTTCGCCGCAACACGCCGCCGGGCGTCCGCTTCGACGGCCCGCGCCGAATCGATATTTGGCCGTACCCGGAAGCCGTCGTGCGGGAAGCTGTCGTAAACGCCCTCGTCCACCGCGATTACAGCATCGCGGGAACCGACATCATGCTCGCCATCTATTCCGACCGCCTGGAAATACAGAGCCCCGGCCGGCTGCCCAACACGATGACGCCGGAAAAAATGCGCGGCGGCGCACGCTATGCGCGCAGCCAAACGCTTGTAAACGTCATGCGCGACTACGGATACGTCGAGGGTCGCGGCATGGGCGTCCGCAACATGATCGTCCCGGGTATGAAGGCGCACAACGGTACCGAACCCGAGCTGATCGCCGAGGACTATCGCTTTACCATGCGGCTGTGGAACGCGCCGCAGCCGTAAACCGGTCGCGCCCGCGCGCGCCTTCGGGGCGCGTCGCGTCGATGCGATGTTTGACCGCCGACGCATGGCGTGCTACCGTTGAGCATCGTTGCAATAGCGACTGCCATGATCGATCCGCGCGTCCAACGCCGGGCGAGCGATGGAACGGATCGACGCCTAGCCCGCATTTCTCATACGGGTTTGGGGCATCGGGGCTCTGTGTGCGATATAGTGTTGTTGAGTATGCACATATCGCGGCACGGAGGTGTTCCCCGATGCAGACGGAGTGTAGCACGGCGCTGGGCGGTTTTCAATCGGTCGACGGTCGCGCGGTTGTGGCGGCGTTCGACGGCGGGACGGTGACGTCGGACGCGGGGGCATTGTTGCTTGGCCGGGCGGATGCGGCGGTGGGTCTGGTCGATCGGTTTGCGGCCTGTTTCACCGATGGGCGTGCGCGTCATCTTGTCGAGCACGATGTTCGGACGCTGGTCATGCAGCGCGTGTTCGGGATCGCATTGGGATATGAGGACCTGAACGACCACGATGCGTTGCGTCACGATCCGGTCATGGCCGTGTTGGCGGGGAAGTTGGCGTCGCGTTGTTCGGACTGTGCGCCGCTTGCGGGCAAATCGACGCTGAACCGCCTTGAGTTGGGGGGCGCGGGGCCGTCGCGGTATTGCCGGATCGCGCATGACGGCTCGGCGATTGAGGATTTGTTCCTGACACTGTTTGTGGAGGCGCACAAGCGGCCCCCGGCTCGCTTGGTTATCGATCTCGACGCCACGGACGATCGGCTTCACGGTCGCCAGGAGGGTCGTTTTTTCCACGGCTACTACGGCGGCTATTGCTATCTTCCGCTTTATGCGACTTGCGGTCGTCATCTTTTGGCGGCGCGGTTGCGCCCGGCGAATGAGGATGGGGCGGCCGGGGCCGTGGAGACTGTTGAGCGGATTGTGTCGCGGTTGCGGCGGCATTGGCCCCGCGTGCGGATAATGGTGCGCGCCGATTCGGGGTTCGCCCGCGAGGCGCTGATGGCGTGGTGCGAGGCCAACGGCGTCGATTACCTGTTGGGCTTGGCGCGGAACCCCCGTCCGGTGGCGGAAGTCGAGACCGAACTGGCGGCGGCGCAAGCGCACAGCGCGGGTTCGGGCAAGCCGCAACGCCGCTTCAAGGACTTCATGTGGAGGACGCGCGACAGCTGGAGCTGCGCGCGCCGCGTCGTCGCCAAGGCCGAGTGGACCCACGGCAAGGCCAACCCGCGTTTCGTCGTCACCTCGATTGCAACCCATCGGGTCCGCGCCCGGCATCTCTACGAGCGGCTTTACTGCCAACGCGGCGAGATGGAGAACCGGATCAAGGAGTGCCAACTCGACTTGTTCGCCGACCGCACGTCGACGCGGGCCATGCGGGCCAACCAGCTGCGCCTGTGGTTCGCGTCCATGGCTTATGTGTTGCTGTGCGCACTGCGCCGCATCGGCCTCGACTACACCGAACTGGCGGTCGCCACATGCGGGAGCCTGCGCCTGAAACTGCTCAAGATCGGCGCTTGGGTCCGCGTCACCGTGCGCCGCGTCAAGATCGCCATGAACGCCGCGCATCCCTTCCAGCGCGAGTTCCGTATCGCCTGCCAACGATTATCCGCCGCCGCGGCGTAACGCGGCCACTCTCGCCCTTCCCCTCAACAACGCAGGAACAGCCCGGAACGCGGCCCACCGCCAAACGGCGGACCGCCCCAACGCGCCCCGAAAATGCCCGCCAAGCCCCCCGACCACGAAAACACGCACGCACGACAACCAACGACGCACAAACCGCACGACAACCACCCGTATGAGAAATGCGGGCTAGGCAGTCCGCGCTCGCGGGGGCGCTACCGAAGCCCGGGGCGCCGCGCTACCTTGCGCGCCGATCATGCGGCCGCAACTGCTCAACCCGATATTCGCGCCCGTCGCCGCGCTGGAGGGCGTCGGGACGCGCTTGGCGAAGGCGCTCGCGCGGGTCGCCGGGCCGCGGGCGGTCGATCTGCTGTGGCATGCGCCGACCGGGCTGATCGACCGCCGCGCCGCGCCGAAGGTGGCGGAAGCGCCCGCCGGCGCCGTGGCCACGATCACCGTCAAGGTGTACGAGCACCATCCGCCCGCCCGGCCCCGCCAACCCTACCGCGTGGTCTGCGCCGACGAGACCGGAACGCTCATCCTGTCGTTCTTCCGCGCGCACCATGAGTATCTGCAACGCGCGCTGCCGCCGGGCGAAACCCGCGTCGTGAGCGGGCGGGTGGAGCATATCCACGGCGCGGCGCGCATGACCCACCCCGACCGCATCGCCGCGCCGGCGGACGCGGCGCGGCTCGCGCGCGTCGAGCCCGTCTATCCGCTCGGCGCCGGCCTGACCGCCCGCGCGCTGGAGAAGGCCATTGCCGCGGCGGTTGCGCGCGCGCCCGAGCTGGCCGAGTGGATCGCGCCCGAAACCGCGGCGCGCGAGGGCTGGCCCGCCTGGCGCGACGCGGTGCGCCGCCTCCACGCCCCGGAAAGCGAGGCGGACCTGGCGCCGGACGCGCCCGCGCGCGCGCGCCTCGCCTACGACGAAATGCTCGCCAACCAGCTCGCGCTGGCGCTGATGCGCGCGCACATGCGCGAATCGTCGGCCGGCCGGCAACTGCGCGGCGACGGGCGGATGCGGCGCAAGGCGCTGGCCGCGCTGCCTTTCGCGCTCACGGCCTCGCAGCGCGCGGCGATCGCCGATATCGAGGCGGACTTGGCTTCCGACCGGCGCATGTTGCGCCTGCTCCAGGGCGATGTGGGCAGCGGCAAGACGCTGGTGGCGCTGATGTGCCTGCTGGTCGCCGTCGAGGCGGGGGCGCAGGGCGCGCTCTTGGCCCCCACCGAGCTGCTGGCGCGCCAGCACTATGCCGCGCTGGCGCCCCTGGCCGCGGCAGCCGGCGCGCGCGTTTGCGCGCTCACCGGGCGCGACAAGGGCAAGGCGCGCGAAACCCTGCTTGCCGGACTGGCCGACGGTTCGACCGATATCGTCGTCGGCACCCACGCGCTGTTCCAAAAGGACGTGGCGTTTCGCGATCTCGCCGCGGCGGTTATCGACGAGCAGCACCGCTTCGGCGTGCATCAGCGGTTGCAAATGGGCCGCAAGGGCCGCGCCATCGACACCCTCGTCATGTCCGCGACCCCCATTCCGCGCACGCTGACGCTCACCGCCTACGGCGACATGGACGTCTCGCGGCTTACGGAAAAGCCGCCCGGCCGCGCGCCCGTCGCCACCGCGGTCATGCCCGTCTCGCGCATCGGCGAGGTGATCGGCGCGCTCGAGCGCGCGTTGCGCGCCGGCAACCGCGCCTACTGGGTATGCCCCCTGGTCGAGGAATCGGAGGCGGTGGACCTGGCCGATGCGCAGGCGCGCCACGCGGCGCTGGCCGAGCGTTTCGGCGGCCGCGCCGGGCTTGTCCACGGGCGCATGAAAGCCGCCGAGCGCGACGCCGCCATGCGGGCCTTCGCCGGCGGCGATCTCGACATTCTCGTCGCCACCACCGTTGTCGAGGTCGGCGTCGACGTTCCGGAGGCGACCGTCATGGCGGTCGAGCAGGCGGAGCGTTTCGGGCTGGCGCAACTGCATCAGTTGCGCGGGCGGGTGGGGCGCGGCGACCGCCCCTCCGCGTGCCTGCTGCTCTATCGTCCTCCGCTCGGCGAGACCGCGCGCGCGCGTCTCAATGTCATGCGCGAGACCGAGGATGGGTTCCGAATCGCCGAGGAGGACCTGCGCCTGCGCGGCGCCGGCGACACGCTCGGCACGCGCCAGAGCGGCTTGCCCTCGTTCCGCCTCGCCGATCCGATCGCGCAGGCCGATCTTTTGGCCGCCGCGGGCGAGGATGCGCGGAGCGTCGTGCGCGCCGACCCCGTTCTCGCTAGTCCGCGCGGGCGGGCGCTGCGGGCCTTGCTGTATCTGTTCGAGCGCGATCTTGCCGCCGCTTTTCTGCGCTCGGGCTGAAGCGCGGCATCGGCGCGGCGGCGTCGGCCGTTTCGCGCGCCGGCGCCCCTTCGGTCCCGACCAGCGGCCCCGGGCGCGCGCCGGCGCGCCGGTCCGGCGGCGTCACGATCCCCGCCGACACCACCATCTTGATCCCCTCTTCCACCGTCATGTCGAGCGCCACGAGATGCGCGCGCGGAACGAACAGCAGGAAGCCCGAAGTCGGGTTCGGCGTGGTGGGCAGAAACACGTTGACCGTATCGTCGGCGATTGTCGTCTGCACCTCGCCCTCGGTGACGCTTGTGATGAAGCCGATCGCCCAGATGCCGCGGCGCGGGTATTCCACCAGCACCACTTCGCGGAACGACCGCGACGAGCTTTCCAGCACCGTCTGGAATATCTGCTTCAGCGCGCCGTATATGCTGCGCACCACCGGCATGCGGCCGAGAATGTTCTCGCCCGTGCGCACCACCATCCGGCCCATGAAATTCGCCGCCATGAAGCCGATGAGCGTCACCCCGGCGAGCACGATGACCAGCCCGATGCCGGGGATGTGCGCCTCGATGCCGAGATGCCGCTCGATATAGACCTGCGGGTTGTAGGCGGGCGGCAGATGCGGAACGACGGCGCCGTCGATCAGCTCGATGACCCCGAACAGTATCCAGAACGTGATGCCGAGCGGCGCCGCGACGATCAGCCCCGTCAGAAAGGCGTTGCGCAGCCGCCCGAAAAGCCGCCGGCGGGGCGCCGCCCCCTCGCCGCCGTCGTCGTCGCGGGCGCCGGTCATCGGGCGGCCGCGCCGCCGAAGAACCCGAGCAGCGCCGCCGCCGTTTCCTCCGGCGCTTCCTCGGGCAAAAAGTGGCCGCAGGGCAGCGCGCGGCCCTGCACGTCCCCGGCGCGTTCGCGCCAGCACGCCAGCGCGTCGAAAAGCGCTTCCACCGCGCCCCGCGCGCCCCACAGCGCCAGCACCGGGCAGGCGATCTTGCGGTCGATATCCGCCGCGTCGTGTTCGAGATCGATGCCCGCGCCCGCCCGGTAGTCCTCGGTAGTGGCGTGGATCGTCTCCGATCGCGCGAAGCAGCGCAGATATTCGCGCATTGCCTCTTCGGGGAACGCCTCGGCGTTGCGCCCCCATTTGTCGATCATCGCGCGCAGGTAGAACTCCGGGTCGGCGCCGATGATCCGTTCCGGCAGCGGCGCGGGCTGCGCGAGGAAAAACCAGTGCCAAAACGCCGTCGCCACCGCTTGGTCCGTCCGTTCGAACACCGCGCGCGTCGGCACGATGTCGAGCACGCAGAGCCGCTCCACCGCCTCGGGATAATCGAGCGCCAGCCGATGCGCCACGCGTCCGCCGCGGTCGTGCCCCGCGACGGAGAACCGCGCGAACCCCAACCCGGCCATGAGCTCGAGCTGGTCGCGCGCCGCCGCACGCTTGCAATGGCCTTCGTGATTCTCGCCGTCGGCGGCGTGTCCGCTGTCGCCGTAGCCGCGCAGGTCGCTCGCCACTACCGTGAAGCGCTTCGCCAGCGCCGGCGCAACCTTGCGCCACATGTACGAGGTCTGCGGATAGCCGTGCAGCAACAGGAGCGGCGGGCCGGAGCCGCCGATCCGGTATGCGATTTCGCACGCGCCCCCCGCCGCGCGCCGCGTCTCGAAACCCTCGAACGCCATGCTCCGGCTCCCCCCTCCGCACTGGGCCGCCGCGCGCCGGCGCGGGCGGTTCGTGTATAACAGCATACGGAATACGGGAGCCTTCGTAATGCCGAATCTCGAAACCTTGCGCGCGGCGGCGGAAATCGTCCGCGCCGCCGCGCCGCCGACGCCGCAATACGCTTGGCCGCTGCTCGCCCGTCATGCCGGGCTGCGCGTGTGGGTCAAGCACGAAAACCACACGCCCATCGGCTCGTTCAAGATACGCGGCGGCGCCGTGTACATGCGCCGCCTGAAAGAGCGCGCGCCGGATTGCCCCGGCGTCGCCGCGGCCACGCGCGGCAACCACGGCCAGTCGATCGCCGTCAACGCGCGCAACAACGGCCTGCGCGCCGTCATCGTCGTTCCGGAAGGCAACAACCCCGAGAAAAACGCCGCGATGGCCGCCCAGGGCGCGGAACTCGTCGTTTGCGGCGCCGATTTCGAGACCGCGCTCGAACGCGGGGAGGCCCTGGCGGCCGAACAGGGCCTGCACATGGTGCCGTCGTTCGACCCGGCGCTGGTCGAAGGCGTGGCGTCTTATGCGCTCGAACTGTTCGAGGGCGCCGGGCCGCTCGACGCGGTCTATGCGCCCATCGGCCTCGGTTCGGGGATTTGCGGCGTTATCGCCGTCCGCGACGCGCTCGGGCTGACGACCGACGTCATCGGCGTGCAGGCCGCCGGCGCGCCCTGTTACGCGTTGTCGTTCGCCGCTGGGCGCCCGGTCCCGACGAACACTGCCGACACCCTCGCCGACGGTATCGCCACGCGCGAGCCCGACGAGCGGGCGGTGGCGGCGATAAACCGCGGCGCGGCGCGCGTCGTCACCGTGACCGACGCGGAAATTCTCGAGGCGCAGCGCCTGTTGCTGCGCTTCACGCACAATCTCGCCGAACCCGCCGGCGCCGCCGCCCTGGCCGCGTTGCTTTCCGAGCGCGGCCGCATGGCCGGCCGCAACGCCGCCGTTATCCTCAGCGGCGGCAACGCCGACGCCGCCAACCTCGCCCGCCTGCTCGCCCCCGCCGCCGACGACGCCTGATGCCGGAGCCGCCCGCGCCGGCTTCCCGGGTGCGCGGGCGTCCCCGCCCGCACGTCTCCGCCGCGCTGATGGAGGCCGCCATGACGAGCGCGCCGCCCGCGCACCCGGGAAGCCCGCGAAGCGGCTCTTGACAAACGCCGCAAAATCCTTTATATATCGCGCGGTAACGGCAATGGACGCGGCGAAGGAGAGAGAGATGCCCGGAACCCTGATCGATGAAATTGCGGCGCGGTGGCGCAGCGACGCCGATTTTCGCGACGAGCTGCAAGCGAACCCCAAGGCCGCGCTGGCCGCCGGCGGTTGGGATATTCCCGTCGAGGACGTAGTCGTGGCGGTAAACGACGCCGAGACGACGCATGTCGTGTTTCCGCCCGACCCGAACGCGGCGCTGTCGGACGAGCAGATGACCGGCGTCGCCGGCGGCTCCACGGGCGCGCATTGGTACGCGCTCCCCGCCGCCGGCCGCCGGAACACCGTCTGCGTTTGACCCCGCGCGGGGGCGCGCGCCCGGCTGCGGGGCGCGCGCGCCGCCGTCAGCCGCGCTTCAGGCCGCGCACGAACTCCGCGCGCTCCTTCGCGGCGGCGGCCATGAAGGGGAGGTCGTTGCCGGCGAGCACCAGCTGGAACCCCATCGCGATGTAGCGCTCCATGAGGTCGGGGCGATAGACGCCGCCCAGGCCCGCATACGCGCCGTGCGCCGCGCAGGCCTCCAGCACTCTCCCGTACGCCGCCGCCACCTTGTCGTGGCCGATTTGGCCGGGGATGCCCATCTCGATGGTCAGGTCGTTGGTCCCGACCAGCAGAGCATCGACGCCCGGCACGGCCGCGATGGCGGCGGCGTTCTCGATGGCCAGCGGCGTTTCCAGCATGACGACGACCAGCGTCGCCGCGTTGACCGCCGCCGTGGCCTCAGGGATCGGTACGGATTCGAAGCCGAGCTGCGGCAGCGCGCCGGTGATCGAGCGGTGGCCGACGGGCGGGTACTTGCACCAATCGACGATCTCCGCCGCGCGCTCCGGCGTATCGACATGCGGCGCGACGACCCCGAGCGCGCCGCCGTCGAGAACGCGCGTGGCGTCGCTCAACGCCAGCGCGTGGACGCGCGCAAGAGGCGCGATGCCCGCGGCCTGCGCGGCGACGGCGATCTGCGCCGCCGTGTCCAGCGTCATGGTGTTGTGCTCCATGTCGATGAACAGCCAGTCGTAGCCGCAGCTCTTCATGATCGGGCCGATGTCGGCGGTGCGCGCCTGACGCAGGCCGACGCCGATGGCGACGCCGCCGGACTCGATGCGCTGCCGGATGCTGTTGACGATTTCGGGCATGGCGGGCTCTCCGCGGGGCGAACGGGCGCATAGTCCAGCATATCCCGGCGCCGCGCGCAACGGCCCGCCGCGCGCCCGCGCGCCTTGGCGGCGGCGCGCCGATACGTTACGCTCCCCGCAGGCGGCAATGCGCGCCCAGGGGAGGACAAACGATGACAACCGCGACCGAAACGCTGCGCGGCAACCGGCAATTGCCGGCGAGCCAGCTGGAATCGATGTACGCCACCATGAAGCGCATCCGCGCCTTCGAACAGCGTACTCACGAACTGTTCAACGAGGGCGTGGTCAAGGGCACCGCCCACAGCTACATGGGCGAGGAGGCCATCGCCGCCGGCGTGTGCGCGGCGCTGTCCGAAAAGGACTATATCGCGAGCTACCACCGCGGCCACGGCCACTGCATCGCCAAGGGCGCCCGCGTCGACCGCATGATGGCCGAGCTGATGGGCCGCGAGACGGGCTATTGCCGCGGCCTCGGCGGCTCGATGCATATCGCCGACATGGACCTGAACATACTCGGCGCCAACGGCATCGTCGGCGCCGCCATGCCGCTGGCGGTCGGCGCCGGGCTGGCCTCGCGCCTGCGCGGCGAGGGGCAGGTCTCCATCGCCTTCTTCGGCGACGGCGCCAACAACCAGGGCGTCTTCCACGAGTCGCTCAACCTGGCGTCGGTGTGGAAACTGCCGGTGGTGTTCATTTGCGAGAACAACCAATACGCGCTGTCCACCTCGTACCGGCAGACCACGGCGGTGAAAAACGTGGCGCTGCGCGCGCCCGCATACAACGTCCCCGGCGTCACCATCGACGGCAACGACGCCGCCGAGGTCTATCTCACCGTCATGGAGGCGGTCGAGCGCGCGCGCGCGGGCGAGGGGCCGACGCTGATCGAAGCGATGACCTATCGCTGGGGCCAGCACTCGATGCGCGCCAATCTCCGCGACCCGCGCCCCGAGGACGAGTTCGAGGAGTGGAAGGCGCGCGACCCCATCGTCGTCATGGAAAAGGCCATCGGCGACGCCGGCGCCGTGACCGGCGAGCGCATGAAGGAAATCGGCGACGAAGTAAACGGCGAACTGGAAAACGCCGTGACGTTCGGGAAGGGAAGCCCCGAACCGTCGATCCAGGTCATGCGGCAGGCGGTCTATGCGCCGCACGCGCAGCCGGTGGAGCCCGGACCGGGCGCCGACCGCGAAATCTCCTTCGTCGAAGCGCTGAACGAAGCGATCCACGGCGAAATGGAGCGCGACGACGGCGTGTTCCTCATGGGCGAGGATGTCGGCCTGACCGGCGGCATCTTCCAGGTGTCGAAAGGGCTGATCGAGCGCTTCGGAGAAGAGCGCGTGCGCGACACGCCGATCTCGGAAGCCTCCTTCGTCGGCTGCGGCGTCGGCGCCGCCATCGCCGGCATGCGCCCCATCGTGGAGATCCAGATTTTCGATTTCGTGGCGCTGACCATGGACATGCTGGTCAATCAGGCGGCGAAATTCCGCTTCATGCTTGGCGGCAAGCCGCGCGTTCCGCTGGTGGTGCGCGGGCCGCAGGGCGGCGGCATCCGCCTCGCCGCGCAGCACAGCCAGAGCCTGGAGGCGTGGTTCACCCATGTGCCGGGCCTCGTCGTGGTCGCCCCCGGCACGCCCTACGACGCCAAGGGGCTGCTCGTCTCGGCGATCCGCGACGACAACCCGGTCATCTTCCTCGAATCGAAAATGCTCTATCTCGGTCAGCCGGGGCCGGTCCCCGAAGAGCATTACGCAATCCCCATCGGCAAGGCCGACATCAAGCGCAAGGGCGGCGACGTCACGCTGGTGGCCACCGCGTCGATGGTCCCGCGCGCGCTGTCCGCCGCCACCGTGCTGGAGCGCGAGGGCGTCGACGTGGAGGTCGTCGATCCGCGCACCCTCAAGCCCCTCGACGAGGAGACGATTATCGGGTCGGTGAAAAAGACCAACCGGCTTGCCATCGTCCACGAGGCGTGGCGCAACGGCGGCTTCGGCGCCGAGGTGGCCGCCATGGCGGTGGAAAAGGCGTTCGACTACCTCGATGCGCCCATCGCGCGCATCGGCGCGCTCGATACGCCCATGCCCTACAACGACGAGCTCGAACGCGCAACGATCCCGTCGCAGGAGCGCATTGTCGAGGAGGTGCGCGCGCTCTTGAAGTAACGAATCCGAAGCAACCGATACAGAGACCATAGAGGCCGTGTCCGCCCGCGCGGGCCCGCGCCTCCGCCTCGGAGCGCGCGCCCGCGCGACATGGCTCGCCCACGCCTGGAAGGCCGTAACCCGGCAGCGCCACGGCGAGCTGCGGCCCGTCCTGCGCCGTTTCGTGGCCGGGGACGCCACGGTGTTCGACGTGGGCGCCCATGCCGGGCAGTTCTCCAAACTGTTCGCGCGCCTTGCCCCGGCCGGCCGCGTGTACGCTTTCGAGCCTTCGCCTTATGCGCTTTCGATCTTGCGCTTGGCGTTGCGCGCGCATGGCTTGAGGCGGGTTCGCGTCGTCGCCGCGGCGTGCGGAGACGCGCCGGGCGCGCTCGCGCTCACGACCCCGGTAAAGGCTTCCGGCGCCGGGAGCGTGCGCTTCGGCCTCGCGCACCTGGGCGGCGCGGGCGGCGATGGCGCGCGCCGCGACGCCGTTGCCGTCATCGCCCTCGACACGTTCATGACGGAAAACCGCATCGATCGGCTGGATTTCCTCAAGGCCGATGTCGAGGGCTGGGAAGTGCGCATGCTCCGCGGCGCCGCCCGAACCATCGCGCGCTGCCGCCCCCCGCTGCTGCTCGAACTCAACGACGCCTGGCTCCGCCGCGCGGGCGATTCCCTGCCCGCCGCATGGCGCCTGCTTTCCGATTGGGGCTACGTCCCCATGGAATGGGCCGGCGCCGCCGATCTCCGCCCGGTCCCCGCGCCGAAAGACGGCGAGCACTTCTTCTGGCTCCCCGCCGAGCGCGCCGGCGAGGGGCGCGATGCGTCCGCGGCGGCGGGCCGGCGCAAGGCGCGAGGGCGGACGATGAAACGCGCCAACGGGAGCGGGCGATGACCGCGCCTGCGCCGGCGCCCGATTTCGCCGCGCCGCCCGAAGCCGCGGTCGCCGTCGCCGAGGCGGCGCGGCTCGCCCACGGCCATCTGTTCAACCCCGCTTTCGCGGCGGAAATATCATCGATCGATCCGCTGCCGCATCAGCGAATCGCCGTTTACGAGCGCATGATCGGGCAGTCGCCGCTGCGCTTCCTGCTCGCCGACGACGCCGGCGCGGGCAAGACGATCATGACCGGCCTCTATCTGCGCGAGATGCTGGCGCGCGGCCTTCTCCGGCGCGTGCTTATCGTCCCGCCCGCGGGGCTGGTCGGCAATTGGCGCCGCGAACTTGCCGCGCTGTTCCGGCTGCCGTTCCGCATCGCGCGCGGCGCGGACGCGCGCGCCGGCAACCCGTTCGCGCCGCCCGCCGGCGACCGCGTTATCGTCGGCATGGATACGCTGGCCCAAGAGGCCGCGTTCGCGCGGCTGCGCGCGGCGCCGCCCTACGACCTGGTCGTCTTCGACGAGGCTCACAAACTGGCGGCCTACCGCGAGGGCGATTCGCGCATCCGCAAGACCGACCGTTACCGGCTGGCCGAGGCGCTTGCGGGCCTGCCGCCGGACTCGCCGCGCTGGCGCCTCCCGCGCGGCGCCGAAAGCCTCCTGTTGCTCACCGCAACGCCGCATATGGGCAAGGATTTCCCCTATTACTGCCTGTGGCGGCTGCTGCTCCCGGAGGAACTGCCCGCCATCGGAGCGTTCCGCGCGTTTCCCGAGGCGCGGCGGCGGCGGCATTTCATCCGCCGCACCAAGGAGGAGATGGTGCGCTACGACGGGCGCCCGCTCTATCCGCGCCGCCGCTGCGATACGCTGAGCCACGCGCTCGGCCCGCAAGAGCAGGCGCTCTACGACGCCGCCACCGACTACATCGCCGAGACCTACGACAAGGCGCGCGCGCTCAACCGCTCCGCCGCGCGGCTTGCGATGAGCGTGTTCCAGCGCCGCCTGGCGAGCTCGACCTCCGCGCTGGCGCGGTCGTTCGAACGCCGTCTCGCGCGGCTCGACGACGCCATCGCGCTCGTGCGCGGGAACCGCGTCGGCGAGCTCGAGCGCCGGCAAGGCCGCATCGCGCGCGCCGAAGATCCGTTCGCCGCCGCGACCGCCGACGATAACGACGATGACGGCGCCGAAGCGGAACGCGAAGAGACGTTCGAAAACGCCGCGCTCGGCGGCGTGGCGGAGGCGGCGCTGCCCGCGCTCCGCGCCGAACGCGCGGAGGTGAAGGCGCTGCTCGCCCGCGCGACGGCCTTGGCCGAAGCCGGCGAAGACGCGAAATTCGAGGCGTTGCAAAGCGTCATGCGAGACCCCGCCTTCGCTGGCGAGAAACTCATCGTCTTCACCGAGCACCGAGACACGGCCGAGTTCCTGGCGCGCCGCCTCGAGGGGCTCGGCCATGCGGGCCGCGTCGCGTCGATTCACGGCGGGCTCGACTGGCGCGCCCGCGAAGAACAGGTGGAGCTCTTCCGCCGTCCGGGCGCCGACGGCGGCGCCGACACGCTGGTCGCCACCGACGCCGCGGGCGAGGGCATCAACCTCCAGTTCTGCTGGATTACCGTGAACTACGACCTGCCGTGGAACCCCGCGCGCCTCGAACAACGCATGGGCCGTATCCACCGCTACGGGCAGAAGCGCGACCCCGTGATCGTCGTCAATCTCGTCGCCGGCGAAACGCGCGAGGGCCGCGTGCTGAAAACCGTGCTCGAAAAACTCGAGGCGATACGCGAACGACTCGGCTCGGAAAAGGTGTTCGACGCGGTCGGCCGGCTCTACGAAAACGTCTCGATGGCCGAATGGCTGGAGATGGCCGCCACCGACGCCGGCGCCCGCCGGGCCGAACGGCAAATCGCCGAACGATTGACCGCCGAACGCGCGCGCGAACTCGATGCGCGCGACCGCGAACGATACGGGCGCGGCGATGTCGCCGGCCGCCTCGCCGAGCTCAACGCCGAGCGCGACCGCGAACCCTACCGCCGCCTGCTCCCCGGCTATGTACGCCGTTTCGTCGAGACCGCCGCGCCGCTTCTCGATCTGCGCCTCGCCGGCGACGCGGGGCGCGTGTTCGATCTCGCGCCCCTCCGCCCCGGCGCGGCAAACCCGCTGCGCGCCGCGATGGAAACGTATGCGCCGCCGCTGCGCCGGCGCCTCGCGGTCTCCCGCGAACAAGCCGCAGGCGCGATATGGCTGCACCCCGGCGAGCCCGTGTTCGAGGCGCTGCGCGGCGCGCTGCTGGCGCGGTGGGGCCGCGAAGCCCGGCGCGGCGCCGTGTTCGTCGATCCCGACGCTGCCGAGCCGTGGCTGTTCCACATCGCCGCGGCGACGGTCGTGCGGCGCGCGCCGGCGAACGACGGCGGCGGCGGGCGGCTCGTCGAACGCCGCCTCGTCGGCTTGCGCCAGGACAGCGGCGGAAACATCGCCCCGTGCCCGGTCGAACGGCTGTTGCTGTTGCGCGGCGCGGAAAACGCGGCCCCCGGCGCCGTGCCGCTGGCGCGCCGCGCGCGCGGACTCGCCGCCGCCGCGCGCGCCCGGCTGGAAACCGAAACACTCGCGCGCATGGTCGAGAAGCGCCGCGCGAAAATCCTCCGCGGCCTGCCCGACCGGCTCCGGCGCGAAGCGCGCGGCTTCGATTTCCGGGAAGCCGATCTCGCCGCGCAACGCCAGGCGCTGGGCGAACGCGCCGCGACCGGCGACGGCGACGCCGAAGAGGCGCTCGCCAAAATCCGCGCCGAACAGCGGGCCTTGCCCGCCGAACGCGAGCGCCGCGCCGCCGCGCTGCGCGCCGAGGCCGACCTGATCGTCCCCGGCGCCGTCGAATTTATCGTCCACGCGCTCGTCCTGCCCGCCCCCGGGCCGGAAGAACGCCGCCGCCGCGACGCCGAAATCGAGGCGATAGCCATGCGCGTCGCGCTGGCTTACGAAGAAACCGCCGGCGCGGAAACGCGCGACGTATCGCGGCCCGAACTCGCGCGCCGCGCCGGCCTGACCGACTGGCCCGGCTTCGACCTCCTCTCGCGCCGCCCGGGCGAAACGCGCAATATCGAGGTCAAGGGGCGCGCCGCCGGAGGCGAGGTGCTGCTCAGCACGAACGAATACGCCAAGGCCGCTATCTTGCGGGATACGTATTGGCTGTACGTGGTTTTCGGCTGCGCCGGCCCGCGCCCGCGCCTGTTCGCGATACAGGACCCGTTCGAGCGTCTGATCGCGAACGCGCGCGGCGGAGTCGCCGTCCCCGAAGCGGCAATCTGCGCCGCCGCAACGCCGGCGGCGCCCGAAACGCGGGGAGACTCATGAACGCGCCGCCCGCGAAGAACCGCCCCGACGCATTGCGCCCCCGCGGCGGCGGGCGGCGCGTTTCCCCGTACCGCGGGCTTGGCATTGCGGGCGGCCAAGGGGACCAGGCGCCATGCTGAAGCGTATCCGCATCCGGGGCTACAAGTCGTTCGACGACCTCGAGGCGCGCCTCGGGCCGCTGGCCGTGCTGTTCGGCCCCAACGCCTCGGGCAAGAGCAACTTCCTCGACGCCCTGCAGCTGCTCTCGAGGCTGGCGGCAAGCCGAACGGTCGCGGAAGCGTTCGACCCGCCCCATCGCGGCGCCCCGCTCGAATCGTTCGCGTTCCGGGAAGGCGGCCTGAAGGGCGCGCTGGCGCGGGAACGGCTGACCCTCGCCATCGAGGCCGATTTGAGTCTGTCCGACGCCGTCGTCGAGACCGTCAATCGGGAAATTCGCGAACATCCCGAGGCAAGTATCTTGGCGCCGATGGACAACGGCGGCAAGTCTTCATGGGAGCGGGATCGATATCTGCGGTACCGCATCGAGGTTGAAATGACGCCCAAATCAGGCATCCTTCGCGTAAGCGATGAGTATCTCGCGGCGCTGAACCGCGATGGCAAACCGGCGGGCAATCGCAGACCTTTCATCGAGGTACACAAGGGAACGGTATTTCTCCGCGGGAGGCGGCGCGACCGTTCGATACCTTATAGATCTGTACCCTATGGATACATGCCCGAGCGATCGAGACTATCGCTTGGTCTATCCCCGCCGCATCTTCCGCATGTAGTGGCGGTGCGGCGGGAGCTGGAAAGCTGGCGGTTCTTTTATTTCGAGCCGCGCGAACGCATGCGCGACGCCGATCCCATCAAGGAGACAACGCGCATCGGTCCGGCGGGCCAGAACCTCGCCGGGTTTCTCAGAACGCTCAAGACATCGGAGCCCGAACGATTTCAGTCCGTGGAACGATCTCTGCCGTTACTGATCCCGGGCGTCGAGGGGATCGAACTGGAGCCGAACGACCGTGCGGAAGTCGAGCTGCGGCTTCGCGTAAACGGCGTCCCGATTCCGGCGCGCCTGCTGTCCGACGGCACGCTGCGTATGCTCGGACTGTTGGCGCTGTCGGCCGGCCCGGACGCCCCGGCGCTAATCGGGTTGGAGGAGCCCGAAAACGGGGTTCACCCGCGCCGGATCGAGCTTGTCGCCGAGTATCTGAGGACGCGGTCGATCCTCCGGAAAACCCAATACGTTGTCACAACGCACTCGCCCATCATGCCGAATACGCTGCCGAAGGATTCTCTTTTTCCGGTAACGAAGCCCGGGCGGCGAACCCGTATCGATCCATTCTCGGACTGGGGCCCGGCGGGGCGAAGGCGCGATACCGATCCGGCGTTCGATGGCGATGACGATCCCCTCCCGATATCCGAGCGTATTCTGCGCGGAGATTTCGGTGACTGAAATCCCGCTGTTCGTCGAAGACACCGCACATCGGCTGGTAGTCGGCGCGTTGGTCGAGCGCGTGGCCCGGGAGAGAAACACCGAGATCGAGCTGGACTACCGCAATGCCAGCGGCGGTCACGGAAGAGTCGCCAGCTCGTTTTCGCGGTACGCTCGTGACCTGCGGCGCCAGCGCGGGTCCCCGCCCGATTTCGCCGTGGTGGCGACCGATGCGAACTGCAAGGGATGGAACGAACGCGCAGGCGAATTCCGACGCGCGGCGGAACCGACATTTCTCTCGGGGCGCATCGTCTTCGCCATACCCGATCCGCATATCGAGCGCTGGCTGTTGCTCGATGGCGCGGCCTTTCATGCCGCCGTCGGTCGCGGATGCAATGCGCCCGACCAAAAATGCGGGCGCGACGAATACAAGCAGTGGCTTGTCGAGGCTATCGTTGCGGCCGGGAAGCCCGCGGGACCGGGCGGCCTCGAGTTCGCGAAGCCCATCGTTTCGAACATGGATATCCAGCGCGCCGCGCGCGACGACAGATCTTTCGGACGATTTATCGACGACCTTGACGCCGCCTTCCGCCGGCTGCCGCCGTGAGCGTCCGCGCCGGAACGAGGCGGGGTTACTTGCTGTTCCGGCCCGCCGCGCCCGCGGTTTGCGCGTCCCGCGGTGCAGGCGGGAAGGCGCGGGCCGGCGCGCTCTTCTCCGCCGCTTCCCGGGACCGCGGGCGTCTCGCCCGCACGAACGCCGCCGGGGGGGGCGCGGCCGCTCGCGCCTCCCCACTGGCGCCGGACCGCGCGGAAACGTGCGGGCGAGACGCCCGCGGTCCCGGACAGTCCGCGCCTTCGGCGCGCGGAATGCGGCGAGGCGCGCCGACGCCTTGACCGAGCGGGAGCGCCGGGGTACGCTGCTGCCGTCGTAACCGCGTCGCCGCGCTTCGCGATAATCGAATGCGGCGTTCGCGCCGCCGGGCGCATGCCGCTTGACGCGCTGTTCGCCCGGCGGTACACGGCGGCGGCGCCGTAACGCAGCCGCGCAGGGAGGATAACGAAATGCCCGATGCCGAATATCGCGTCGCCGACGACGAAGCCCCGCGCCTTGAGGGCGACGATGCCGTGTATGCCGACGACGAAGTCGCCGATCCGGTCCGCTACGCGTTCACCAGCTACGGCGCGGACATGCAGACCGATAAGACGATCCGGCGGCTGGAGTGCGGCGATATCGACGTGCCGGATCTCCAGCGGCACTACGTCTGGACGCGCGGGCAGGCTTCGCGCTTCGTCGAGTCCCTCGTGTTGGGTCTTCCCGTTCCCGGTATATTCCTGTTCCAGGAATCCGGAACCGAAAGGCTCATGGTGGTCGATGGGCAGCAGCGGCTGAAGACGCTGCAGCTGTTCTACAGCGGCCGCTTCGACGACGACCGGACATTCCGTCTGGTCGGGGTATCGAGGGAGTTCAACGGCAAAACCTACAGGGAATTATCCATTCTCGACCGGCGGCGTCTGGATAGGTCCATTCTCCACGCCACGATATTCCACCAGACCGGGGCCGGAAATGATCGAATCTCGATATACTCCATGTTCGAACGCCTGAATACCGGCGGGACCGAGCTTGCGCCGCAGGAAATCCGGTCGTTCGTATATTGCGGAAAATTCAGCGATCTGTTATGCGAACTCGCCGGGAATGCCGATTGGCGGGAAATCTACGGCAACCGGAGCGCAAGAAAAAAAGACGAAGAAATCATCCTCCGTTTCTTCTCCTTGTATCTCGATATGGACGGCTATCGACGTCCCATGAAGAGATTTCTCAACGATTTCATGGGTAAGAATCGGGAATTGAGCGGCGGGCGAGAACAGGAATTCCGCGATCTGTTTCGGCGAACCGTCGCGACCGCCGCCCGCGTTCTGACGCGCTCGGCCTTTCGCCCCGAACGCGCCTTCAACGTCTCGGTGGCCGACGCCGTGCTTGTGGGGCTTGCCCACCGCATGGAGCGCGGAGAGATTCGCGATCCGGATTCGCTGCGGCAGCGTCACCGCGATTTGCTGGCCCGGCTTCGGGCGGAAGATCTGTATACCCAAGGCACGGTAGAGAAGGAACGGATCGTCAAGCGAATCGGCTATGCGCGCGAAGCCTACGAGAACGTCTCATGATTATCCGCGACCTCGAAAGGATCGAAACCGCTTTCGAGTCCGCGCGGGAGCACGCGGCCGCAACCGAACAGCCTGCCGACCAGGCCCGCATTACGCAATTCATGACGGTCTTGGCGTCCGGCTATCTGGAAGTCGCACGCAGAGCCGTGTTGTCGGTTTACACCGAACGCAATGTGGTGGATCCGCGCGTCGCCGGCTTTGTCGGCAAGCGGCTCCGACGTACAAGGAATCCGACCGTCGGGAACATCGCCGATCTCGTTCGCGATTTCGATGAGGAACGCGCCAAGGAGTTAACAAGGTTCGCGTCGGGCGATGTTTCGGAACGGATCGGGGCTATGGTCAAGGGGCGGAACCGGATCGCCCACGGGTATCCGCAAAGCGTCGAACTCGCAACCGTAACCGCCCAATTCAAGGCCGCGAAGAAGCTCGCACGGAAACTCGCGGCCCTGTTCGACGTCGAGGGACTGTAAGCGACCGGATCGACCATGACACAGACCGCCCCTTCGCGCGATGACGCCCCGCCCCCGCCGGCGGGCAGGCGGCTGATCGAGGTCGCGTTTCCCCTCGAGGCGGCGTCGCTCGACTCGGTGCATGAGAAGAATGTGCGGCATGGGCATATATCCACGCTGCATATATGGCCGGCGCGGCGGCCGTTGGCGGCGTGCCGCGCGGCCTTGATCGCCGCACTGCTGCCCGACCCCGGGCAACGCCGCGGAACGGCGCGCGCTGCTGCGGCGCATGGCGGGCAAAGTCGTCGAAAAGGTCAAGACCCAGCGGCGCGGCGGCCGGACAACCGAACGGCGAACGCTCGCGACCGAGGGCGGCGTGCTGCATTGGGGCCGCGAGAACATGCCGGACATCGACTGGTTCCGCGAAAAAATCCGCGAGGCATACGGCGGACGCGCGCCGAAGGTGCTGGACCCTTTCGCGGGCGGCGGCGCCATCCCGCTCGAGGCCATGCGCCTCGGCTGCGAAGCGACCGCCGCCGACATCAATCCGGTGGCGTGGTTCATCCTCAAATGCACGCTCGATTATCCGCGCCGCCTCGCCGGTAAAACCCTGCCATTGCCGGAATTCGCGGCCCGCGACCGGGGCTTTATGGAGCCGTTCCTGCGCGCCCGCGGCGTAAAGGGCCGCGCGCTGGCGGATGCGCTTCGCGCGTTCGCATCGGGCGGCGCCGTTCCGGCGCTGATCGCCGAACGAACGGCGCTCGAGGGAGGGTTGGCGGACCACGTCCGCGCGTGGGGCCGGAGGGTGCTTACGCGGGCGCGCGCGAAACTGGCCTATCGCTATCCGACATACGCGGAGTTTCAAGCGCTCGCGCCCGGCGGCGAGGCGTTCGACGAACGGCCGCTCGCGCTGCTCCCGCCGGACGGCGCCGGCGAAACGGACGCCGCGCCGCTGAATGAGGAGTACAGCGCGGAATATATGAAGGATCCGCGCAACCCGCGCTGGGTGGCGAAACCCACCGTGGCGTATCTCTGGGCGCGCACGGTTCGATGCAAAGGTTGCCGCGCGACTATACCGTTACTCAGGACGCGTTGGCTGTCGAAGAATACAGACAAGCGCGTAATCCTTACGATGACGCCAGACCCGAATGGCAGCGGAGTGGCTTTCGATGTAAATGCCAACGTTTCGCCCGCTATCGATGATGGCGTAGGTACAATCAGTCGATCCGGAGCCCGGTGTCCTTGTTGCTCGACATTTATGACATTGGAGGATATTAGGCTGGAAGGCCGGGCGGGGCGAATCGGATCGGTCATGACCGCGGTGGTCGTTCAAGGGCTGAATGGTAAGGAGTATCGTTTGCCCGAGAATGAGGAATTAGATGCATCGCGGGTGGAACGAGAGGAATTGGACACGGTATATGCAGATATTCCATTGCGTGTGCCCGAACATCCAATGCCCGGCGCCGGCGCGCTTGGTTTTAGCGCGCCGCTTTATGGCATTGATCGATGGGATAAATTATTTACCAACCGGCAAATTATGGCTCTTGGAAACTTCATTAAACAGGTGCGCGATGTAAGGGATGAAATGCAGGGTATGAATTTGCGGAGCAGTTGGTTGGAATCTATCGCGGCATACTTGACTCTCTGCGTGGGACGCCTTTCCGATTATTCCAGTACTATTTGCATCTGGATTAACGACGCCGACAACGGCGAGAAGATCGCTCACACGTTTTCTCGCTTTGCGTTGCCGATCGTTTGGGACTATGCGGAGGCCAACCCGTTGTCGAGTGCGTCCGGGAATTTTATGGGCGCGCTGGACTGGGTAGCCCGCGTTGTAGAACACTTGCTTGGAGCCGCTACAAATGCTTCGGAGGCCGAAATCGGCTGCCGGTCCGCACTTCAGCCATATAATGGTAATTTCGATTTGATTTGCACCGACCCACCATATTACGATGCGATTCCTTATTCTGATTTGATGGATTTCTTTTACATGTGGTTGCGCCGCGCTCAGCTCGGTGTATCTGCGGAGATAGACGATGTATTTGGATCGTCGCGCGGCCCGAAATGGAGCGGACAGGACGGAGAGCTGATCGACGATGCCAGTCGGTTCGGCGGCGACAGGCGTGCTTCAAAGCGAAACTATGAGGAAGGCATGGCAAGAGCGTTTTCCGCGTGTCGCGAAGCGTTGAATCCCGATGGTCGCTTTGTAGTCGTGTTCGCCAACAAACATCCGAATGCTTGGGAAACATTGGTTGCGGCGCTAATCCGCGCGCGCTTTGTGGTCACTGGATCATGGCCGATTCAGACAGAAAGGCAAGTGCGGCTGCGTTCGCTGGGCTCGGCAGCCCTCGCGTCCTCGGTCTGGCTCGTGTGTCGCAAACGTGCCGGGGCGCCACAAGGGTGGGACGAATCTGTGCTCGCGGAAACGCGGGTGAACGTCGCGCAGAGGCTGCGGGACTTTTGGGATGCGGGCATTCGCGGTCCGGACTTCGTGTGGGCGGCGACCGGACCGGGGCTCGAGGCGTTCTCGAAATACGCCGTGGTCTGGAAGGCCGGCAAGGAAGAGAAAGAGGCCATGCCGGTATCGGAGTTCCTCCGCGAGGTGCGGCGCATGGTGGTCGATTTCGTCGTCGGCCGCGTGCTCACGCGCGACGGCGACGCGGAAGCGGCGAGCGGCCTCGACGACGTCACCACCTATTACCTGCTCCACCGGCGCGACTACGGCCTCGGCGCCGCGCCGGCGGGCGCATGCATTCTCTACGCGCTATCGTGCAACCTGTCCGACAGCGACCTCGCCGCCCGCCACGGCATTCTCAAGCGCGGCGCCGGGCGCGCCGCCGGCGATGACAACGGCGATGACGGGGAAGGCGCGCCCGGCGGCGCCGACACGGCCAAACTGGCGCCGTGGAGCGCCCGCGGGCGCAAGGCGTTCGGCCACGAGGCCCCCGGCGGCGGCCCCGCGCCGCTGATCGACCGCGCCCACAAGGCGATGCAACTCTGGAGCGCCGGCGACGAAGCGCGCGTAAACGCCTATATCGACCGCGCCGGCCTCGCCCGCAACGCCTTGTTCTCGCGCGTGCTGCAAGCGCTGATCGAACTCGCGAAAGACGACGAACGCGCCGTGCTGGAAGCCCTCTCCAACCACATCGCCGCCCGCGCCGCCGCAGACGAAGCCCCGCGGCAAGGCGCGTTCACGCTGTCGTGAACGTCGGCGCGCGCCATCGTCGCCGCTGGCGCACTCGACCGCTCTTGACGGCGCGCGATGGAGTGCCTATATTATCCGTACACCGACGCCATGCCGGAGGGCAGAAGGGGCTGCCGAACCATCTGGAGTTCGGTGTAGAGCGATGAGCGGGCCGTGACTGCGCGAAGGCATGGTCGGCCGAAGGTTTGTAGTGGAGCGGTGTGTGCGTTCCATGTTTATGAAGTGGGGGGATGTCATGATCTTCCGTGTCGGCTTTATCGATTTCAAGAGTTTTGCCAAAGAAGGGCTGGATGTCGGTCCCTTTACGCTGATCGTTGGAGCGAACGCAAGCGGCAAAAGCAACATTCGCGATGCCTTCCGTTTTCTTCATGGTGTCGGTCGCGGGTACACCGTTACCGAAATTGTCGGCGGAAAGTACGGCGTCGGCGGCCAGCGTGAGTGGGAGCCGATTCGCGGCGCGCCCAACGAGTTGAGCCGATTGCATCAGGATAAATCCGATCCCTATTACGGATTCGTTCTGGCGATAAATATTGAATACGACGGTGGTTGGATGCGATACAGTATTGGCGTGCGAAGCGACTACGATAGCTTTGGGGGGTTTCGAGTAGTTCAGGAATCGCTCATGGATAACGGCGTGAAAATATATGCAAGCCATCCTGAAAAGTCCGACCCTGTTCGGTCTCAAGGTGACGATACGCATTTGCTGATCCGCATGGCAAAAAGTGAAACGCAAAAGAAGTACGGATACCGGATACCGGTCAGACCGAATCAACCCGCATTAACCCAGATAAAGGAACATAATGTAATTTTACGCACGCACAAGGAGAGCGCGGCCCGCGTGATCGAAGCGTTGGGGAGCATGCGCTTCCTGGAGCCGATCCCCGACAGAATGCGGGAACCGGCTTTTCCCGGCCAGACAGTCTTGGGCGATAGAGGGGAAAATTTGTCGGCCGTTCTGCATGACATTTGTGAGTCTCGCGAACGCAAGGCGGATTTAATCTCTTGGATTCGCGAGTTAACACCAATGGATGTGAAGGATTTCGAATTCCGGATCGACAGTAATACGGGCAGAATACAGCTCTTCGTTGAAGATGGAGAGGAGAGAAAGTTGTCGGCCAACAGTATATCGGACGGTACGCTGCGTTTTCTCACGATGCTGGCTGCGATGCTTGCCGAAAATGCTTCGGGACTCTATTTTTTTGAGGAGATCGACGCAGGTATCCATCCCTCGCGGCAATGGTTGCTGGTCGACTTTATTCAGAGACTAACCAAAGAGCGAAATATCCAAGTGGTGGCAACTTCGCATTCGCCGAGTTTGTTGGCAAGAGTTAACGACGATACTTTCGATTGCACATCGGTGGTGTGTCGTCTGGAAGGCTCCGAGAACGCTATCGTTCGTCCGTTGAAACATCTTTCTAACGCCAGTGAATTGCGGAAGACGCAAGGACTGGGGCGGTTGCTCGAGGGCGCCTGGATGGAAACAACGCTCGAGTTTACCGAAGGCGGAGATGCGGAGGGGGGTAGAGATAGCGAATGAAAGTTCTTGTCATTCCGGAGGATTTCCGCAACGATCAGCATATTCTCCGACCGTTGTTTCGCCGACTGTTCAGGTCGATCGGCCGCCCGCGGGCCGACGTTCGGGTTTGTACCGACCCGCTCATGGGCGGAGTAAACGAAGCCTTGAAGAAGGAACGGATCGCGGAGGTCGTGGAGCAGTACAGGATGATCGATATGTTCATTCTTTGCATCGATCGGGACAAGGTCGCGGGGCGCCGTGTACGACTGGATGAAATCGAGGCGGAATTCGGAAAATTTCGCTCGTTCTTTGCGGAATGCGCTTGGGAGGAAGTCGAAACGTGGGCGCTGGCCGGCCTCGATTTGCCGGATGAATGGCAGTGGGGCGAGGTGCGCGCAGAAAAACATGTCAAGGAGGAATATTTCGAGAAACTGGCGCGCCGGCGCGGTCTGGATAGGCGGGTGGCTGGCGGACGCGTCCAGCTTGGCAGGGAGGCGGCGCGCAACATCGCGGCCATTCGCCAGAAATGCCCCGACGATTTCGGCAAGCTAGCCAAACGTATCGAGGACGCGATACGGTAGCGCTCCATACACGGGAACCGGCGCGCCAGCCCCCCACGGGTAGCCCGCTGTCGGCGCCCAATGAGTGCTTGCCACGCGCGCCGGTCGGGCGGTATCATAATACCGTTCGGGCACACAGGCGCGCGCGCCATCGGGCGCGGCGGCATCGAGGGGGCAAGCGGTATGGCGGCGAAACGAACATGGACGCCGTGGCGCGAGGCGGTGCGCTTGCGCGCCGACGTGCGCACAGGCGAGCTCACGCTGGCCGACTTCGCCACCGACCTGCACGACGTCATGGTGCAGCGCGGGGCGCGGCCGATCTACGAAAATCCCGCGCGGTTTTTCGCGATGACCTACCCGACCTCCGCGCTGCTCGACCTGGCGGGCGACGTCGCCGCGCGGCTCGCCGGCCAAAGCCCGAAAGCCGTCCGGCAACTGGCGCTGACCTATGGCGGCGGCAAGACGCATACGCTGATCGCGTTGCGGCATTTGTTTCACCGGCCCTCGGAACTGCCTGACGACCCGGCGATCGGGCTGTTCGAAGCCAAAATCGGCGGGCTGCCGCCCGCGGCGCGCGTGGCGGCGCTGTGCTTCGACAAGATCGACCAGGAAAAGGGCCTCGAGGTTCAGGGACCGGCGGGCGAGCGCCGCTGGCTGCTGCATCCGTGGAGCATCCTCGCCTTCCAGATCGCGGGAGCGGACGGGCTCCGCCTCATCCATGCGGAAGGCGCCGACGCCGAGCGCGAAACCGCCCCCGCCCAGCCGCTCATGGCCGATCTCCTCGCCCTGCCGCAACGGAGTGGGCTGGCGACGCTCGTGCTGATCGACGAAGTCCTCATGTACGCGCACGGCAAGGTCGCGAAGAATCCGGAATGGCGAACCGTGCTGGCGAATTTTTTCCAGTATCTCAGCCAGGCCGCGGTCGCGACGGATCGATGCGCTGTCGTGGCCTCGTTTCTCGCCTCCGACACGGCGCTGGACGATGCGTTCGGCAGGGAGTTGAGCGCGGCGATCTCCGACAGGGTGGACCGCCAGAAGGAAGAGCCCATCCAGCCGGTGGGAAAGGACGACGTGCCCGAGGTCCTGCGGCGGCGCTTTTTCGAGCCGGACTCGATTGCACGCCCGGAGGAGTTCCGCCCGCACGCGATCGCCGCCGTGAAGAACATGATCGCGCTCGACCCCGGCGCGCGCAAGGAGGCCAGGGCGATGGAGGCGCGGGTCGGCGCGTGCTACCCGTTCCATCCGGATATCGCCGAGATTTTCTATACGAAGTGGACGCAGATCGATGGTTTCCAGCGTACGCGGGGCATTTTGCGCGCCTTCGCGGTGGCGCTGCGCGACGCCGAGGCATGGGACGACGGACCGCTGGCGGGGCCGGCGCTGTTTCTGGCGCCGCCCGGCAAGACCGAACTTTCCGGCGCGGCGCGCGACATGGCCGAGACCGCCACCCGTGCGGCCGGCGGCGAAGACGGCGGCAACGACTGGGCCGCCGTGCTCGAAAGCGAACTCGACAAGGCGCGCCGGGCCCAAACCGAACTGGGCCTTGCGAACCGCGAGATCGAACAGGCGGCGATGGCCGCGTTCCTGTGTTCGCAGCCCATCGGCCAAAAGGCGAGCACGCGCGAATTGGCGGCCCTCGCCGGCGCCGCGGGACCCGACCGCATCGCGTTCGGGAAAGCCCTGCGCCGCTGGGCCGAGCTCTCATGGTTTCTCGACGAGACCGAATTCGCGCCCGGCGAGAGCCTCCCGAAAGCCTGGCGCCTCGGCAACCGCCCGAACCTGACGCAAATGCACGACGACGCCCGCAGCAACCGCGTGCAGGCGGAAACCGTGGAGCAAACCCTCATCAAGGCAGTCCGCGGCGAGAAAAGCCTGACGCACGGCGCCGCCGCGGCGGGCGCGCGCGTTCACATGCTGCCCGAGCGGCCGCGCGACATCGCCGACGACGGAGAGTTCCACTTCGCCGTCCTGGGGCCGGAAGCGGTTTCGGATTCGGGGAAGCCGAGCGCGGCGGCGCGGCGCTTCATCGAGGAAACCACCGCGGCGGACAGGCCGCGCGTCAACCGCAACGCGCTGGTTCTCGCCGCGCCGTCGCGCGAGGGACTCGCGACCGCGCGCAACCATGTTCGCGCCTGGCTGGGATGGGAGGAGGTAAAGCGCCAGATACGCCTCGCCGGCGGCGCCGGCGAGGCGCGCGAGGGACGCCTCGCCGACGCCTTGAAGAACGCGCAGAAGGCGATCCCGGAGACCGTCCGCCAAGCGTGGTCGATCATCGTCGCCGCCAGCCGCGACGGCAAAATCGAGGCGTTCAAGCTCACGGTGGGCGCGGAGCCCCTGTTCGAAATTCTCAGGAACGACAAACGCGCGCGCATTAGCGGCAGCGCCGTCAACCCCGAGGCGCTGGCGCCCGGCGGACCTTACGATCTCTGGCGCGAGGACGAGGCGTCGCGGCGGGTCAAGGACATCGCCGGCGCGTTCGCCGAACGGCCCGGACTGCCGAGAATGCTGCGCCGCCAGCGGATACTCGATACGATCGACCGGGGCGTGCGCGACGGCGCGTTCGTCGCCGCGCTGCCCCGCCCGGACCGCTCCGCGCGGACATGGTGGCGGACGCCCATCGACGAAGCGGCGTGGAAGGACGCCGCGCTCGAGCTCTACCTGCCGCACAAGGCGGAACTGTCCGACCTCGATCCCGCTCTGCTCAAACCCGGCGCGCTGCCCGAACTCTGGACCGGCGACTCGCTGACGGTCGCCGCGGCCGCCGGATATTTCGCCAATGCGCGCGCAATAGCCGTTCGCGGCGGCGAATACGACCGCGAAGTGGGCGTTCCGGCCTGCCCCCGCGCGGCGGTGGAGGCCGCCATCGGCAAGGCGGTCGAGGGCGGCCTGCTGCGTCTCGTCGCCGGGCCCGCGAGCTTCCAGGGGGAGCCGCTCCCCGGCGGCGTTTCGATGGACGCGGCGGAACTGCGCGCGCCGATGGCGCCGATCGACTTCGATCGGCTGATGCCCGAGGCGCTGCCCGGCGCCTGGCGCGACGGCAAGACCACCGCGCTCGCGCTGTCGAACGCCTTGTCGGCGCAAGACGACGGCCCGGTTCCATGGCCGGTTTTGAGCCGCGCCATCGACGGAGCGATAGCAAGCCGCTGGCTGGAGCCTGCCGCCGCCGGCGTGTGGCCTTGCGGCCTGACCGGCGCCGCCGCCGCGGTACTGAAACTGCCCGAAACGCCCCCGCCTCCGCCCTCTCCGCCGCCTCCGCCGGTCGCCGAAGGCGATTACGCGGCGAAGGCGAAACTCGAGGCGGGCGATTTTCAGGACCTGGCCGAAGCGCTCCCGGCCGTACTCGGAGCCGCGGCGGGGTTGGATCTGGAAATCTCGGTGGAGCTCGCGCTGATGCGCGGCGACGCCGCCGAAGCCGGCAAGATCGACGAACTCAACCGGCTGCTGGCGAAAGCGC
Organism: Alphaproteobacteria bacterium; assembly: GCA_965201115.1. Lineage (GTDB taxonomy): Bacteria > Pseudomonadota > Alphaproteobacteria > UBA7887 > UBA7887 > JANQOH01. The sequence continues at coordinate 882,128 of OZ241745.1, read as the reverse complement.
TGGGCGCCAAACTGAGGTTCGAGAAATCCCCGCCGCGTCGGTAGCCCGTCGGTCTCCGGTCGGTCGAAAACCGTAATCTATCGAGATAACCCAAGGGTCGCCGGCGCCGCCGTTCGAGGAGTGCAGCCCCGCCTGCGGCGGGGTTGCGCGTTCCGGCTGCCCGCCGGGCGCGCCGGTCAGGACGCGCGCAACGAAACGAAAACACTCGCGACAGGGAGGGCGCCGGGAAATCGACCGGCGCCGTCGAGCGCGCGCGTGCGAGCGCGCCGGAAAAATTGCCGGTATGCCGCGGGGAGGCGCCGCCGGTATATTGGCGGCGCGTCGAAAAAAGCGGGGGCGCGGGAGGAGGCAAGGCCATGACCGACCGAGGCGCGCACTACGCCTATCTGTTCGAGTGCAAGGGCATTCAGCGCTATGTCTTCGGCGCCGGGCGGCTGCGGCAGGTTATCGGGGCGAGCGACCTGGTGGCGAATGTCGCGAGCTCCGATGGCGAAGACATGCTCGACGGCGCGCTCGAGGCGACCGATACGAAAACGAAAGCGGTTCCCTCGCGGCGCGCCGGATCGGCGTTTTGCCTTCACGCCGGGGACGGCGAGAGCCTCGCGCGGTTCCGGCGCCTGTGGCGGCTGGCGTTCGGCGTTCGCCATCCGGGGCTGGAGTTCGTCGATGGCGCGCCGGCGGCCGGACCGGCGCCGATGGAGGCCGAAGGGCGCGCCTATGGCGGCCGGACGGCGGTTCGCGAGAACAGCGCGGCGTTTCTGCCGCCCACCGGCCACCCGTTCGTCAGGCCGAACCCCCGGACGGGCCTCCCCGCGGTCGCCAGGCCGCATCCGGACGAGAACGAATTTCTGGACGCGGTGGGCGCGCCGCAGCACTGCCGGAGCAGGGAACCGGCGCACGACAGCGTGGCCAGGCGCTTCCTGCCCGAGGACGACGCGGGCGACGGCGCGCGCTACCGGTTTCCCCGCCATTTCGAGGAGGCGGAGGACGACGACGCGAATCCCGTCTTCCCGTTCGACGGGAGCGACAGGCGCATCGGCTTCGTCCACGCCGATATTTCGGGGTTGGGCGAGATGTTCCGCGGCGTCAAGGAAAAGGCCCCCAGCCCGGAAGACGTGTTCGACGTCGCGAAAATTATCGAGAAGGCGGTGACGGCGGCGGCCCGCGCGGCTTGCCGCGACGTACTGCTGGGCAGGGCGCGCAACGGCGTCGTGCCGGCGCGGCCGGTGCTGCTCGGCGGCGACGATGTGACGGTCATCGTGCGCGCCGATCTCGCCGTCGCGTTCGCCGAGCGGTTCCTCCGCGCCGTCGAGGACGAGACGGGCGCGGCGTTCTCCCGTTCTCCCCACCGGCGCCGCTTGCCCGAGCGTCTGTCGGCGTGCGCCGGCATCGCCGTCGTTTCGGCCGGCCACCCGTTCCAGGCCGCGGCGCGTCTCGCGGAAGGGCTATGCGATGCCGCCAAGCGCAAGGCGAAAGCGAACGGCGAGGCGCCTTACCCGTCGTTCCTGGAGTTCGCCGTATCGACCGCCGCCATCGACGAGACGTTCGAGTCGTGGCGCGAGCGCGAGCAGACAATCGGGAACAGGGAGCAAGGCGGGGAGTTGCTGGCGGCCGCGGGGCCGCTCCGCGTCGGCGGAGCGCCGGACGGCGAGTCGCTGGCAACGCTGCTGCGGCTCGCCCAGGCGCTGCGCGGCGCCGAGGGGCGCGGCAAGATCATGGAAGCCTTCGCGCTGCGCCACGATTCGAAGGACGCGGCGGAACGGCCATGGAAGCGCTTCTGGGACGTTCTCGAAGCGGAGGCCGGGGAGACCGCGGCGGCGCTGCGCCGCGCGCTCGACGCCTGCGCGCCGGGCGCCGCACGGGACAAGGGCGCGCCCATGCTCGACAAATCCGTCGGCGTCCTGAGCGACGCGCTCGAACTGATCGACATCGGCGCGGCGGGGATCGACGCCGGCGCGGGAGGCGAACGATGACGCGCGCGGCGGTCTTGACGCTCGAATTCCGCTCGTGGTGGCTGTCCGGAACCGGCGGCGGGCGCGGCCGCCTGCTCGACGCGGCCTGCCATCGCGACGCCGACGGCCTGCCGGCGATGCCCATGAGCCAGATCAAGGGCACACTGCGCCAAACCGCGGAGCGCCTCGCCGGCGCCGGGCGGGCGGGATGGACCGGCGGGCTCGTTACGCGCCTGTTCGGCGGCCCGGCGGAAGAGGATGGGCGGAGTACGCAGGGCGGGGTCGCCTTCCTCGGCGATGCGCGGATACCGGAGACGGATCGGGCGGGGCTCGCGGGGGACGAAGCGCGCGAGCGCCGCGGCATGCTCTGTCGGCGAATCGCCGCCACGGCGGTCGATGAGCGCGGCGCGGCGGCGGATCGCACGCTGCGCTACGTCGAGGCGGCGGCGCCGGTAACGCTCGCGGGCCGCCTGGAATGGGCGGAGGAGAAGCCCCCCGGCGGCGTCGATTGGGCGGCGCTGTTCGACGCCGCCGCGGCGGCGACGGTCGCGTTCGGCAAGATGAAGGCCGACGGCTACGGCGCCGCGCTGGCGCGCGTGGCGCCCGCGGAGGAAGCGCGTGCGGCGCCGCACGCGGGCGTGACGCACGCGCTCCGCGCCGCGCGCCGCGTCCGCCTGCGGCTGCGGCAGACCCGCCCGGCGATTTTCAGCGCGCGGGCGGCGACCGAGGGCGCGCACGCGACCGCCGCCGCGCCGACGGGGGCCGCGCTGCTCGGCTGGGCGGCGGCGCGTTACCGGGAGTTCGACGATCCCTTCGCGGCGTTCCACGGCGGCGTGCGTTTCGGCGCCGCGGTTCCGGTCGGTCCCGACGGCAAGGCGTGCGCGCCGATGCCCAAATTGTTCATGGCGCCGAAACGCGCCCGCGCCGGCGGCATCGGGGAGGACGGCCGGATCGACGGGACGGTGCGCATCGGGCATCCGAAGCCGAAGAACGACGGCGAGACGCCGGTCCAATACGCCGAGGTCAAGAAAGCGCCGTTCGTCGCGCGGACCGGATACGCCGTGAACCCGGCGCGCGGCCAGCGGCTGCGCACCGCGACAACGGACGGACGCGCGGCCGAGGGCCAGCTGTTCGGCTACGAACATTTGGCGGCGGAGGACCGGCGGGAATTCGCGGCGCTGCTCGAACGCGAAGGCGATTCGGTGAGCGACGACGACTGGGCGCGGCTGATCGGCGCTTTCGCCGGTCGGACGCTGCGCCTCGGCCGCGCCCGCGGAACGAGCTACGGCGGCGAATACGAATGCCGGGCGGAGCCCGGGGCGGAGGCGCCGGACACGGTTCCGCGCGGCGCGAAGCGGCTGCGCGTGCTCGCCATGTCCGATCTCGCTTTGGCGGACGAGTACGGAACGCCGTGCGTCGAGCCCGACTGCGGGATGTTGGGGTTGCCGCCGGCGCGTTTCATCGGCGCGGACAGCGCGCTGTCGATGCGCCGCTGGGCGCCGTGGAACGCGAAACTGCAAGCGCGCGATGTCGAACGGCAGGTTATCGAGGCCGGGAGCGTGCTGACCTTCCAGCTCGACAAGGCGCTGGACGAGGATCTGCCGGCGCGGGCCGCGGTCGGGCTGTGGCGCGAGGCCGGGCTCGGGCAGATCTGGATCGCGCCGCCGTTCCTTGCCGGCGAATCGGGCGCGGCGCCGGAGTTCGAACGCGCCGGCGACAGAGAGGCGGCGGCCCCCGCCGCGAAAGGCGAAGGCGGCGATTTGTCCGCCTTGGCGGAATGGTGCGAGGCGCAACTGCGGCGACGGGAGGAACGGGAGCATGACTGACGGCGCGGGCGACAGGCTGCATGTGGCGCGGGTGACGCTCGAGGCGCTGTCGCCGCTGTCGATCGGGTCGGGCGACAGCTGGGTGGACAAGCGTACCGAAACGAAATCGGACGGAACCGCCGAACCGGTTTCCGTAACCGTCGCCGCCATCCAGCGCGACGCCAACGGCCTGCCGGCGATCCCCGGCCCGGGCCTGCAGGGCGCGCTGCGCGCGCTCGCGGTTGAGGTTTACGGCGAGGCGTTCGCGAACCGCATGTTCGGCCATGAGGAGAGCGGCAATGGCGACGGGCGGGCCGGGCGCGTGAACTGGGGTTGGGCCTGCGCGCACGATTCGTCCGGCGAGGCGGTCGCCGGCCTGCGCCTCCCGAAGCTGGAGACGGACAGCGACGAGGTTCTCCGGCTGCTCGCGGCGGACGCGCCGGTATGGCGCGACCACGTGGCGTTGAGCGGGCGGCACTCGGTCGACGGGCGCCGCAAGTTCGCGCGCGCCGCCGCGCCCGCGGGCGCGCGCTTCTCGGCCGAACTGAGCGGATGGGGCGACGGCGATTTCCGCGAGAGTCTGGTCCGGATCGTCGGGTTGTTCCGCCATCCCCGGCTTCGCATCGGCGGGGGGAGCGGACGCGGCTACGGGCGTATCGCGCTCCGCGCCGCCACTTGCGCCGAGGCGCCGCTCGACGATCCGGGCGCCCTGCGCCGCTTGCGCGCGCAGCCGCCGAGCGCGCCGCTGGAGACGGACCTGCTGCCGCTGTTGCGCGCCCCCGACGGCGCCGGGGCGACGATGACGCTGCTCTTGAAGTGCGAGGACCTGTTGCGAATCGGCGCCTCGGGGCCGCGCGCGAAACATCCGACGCGCCGCGGCGCGGCGACCGGAAAAGACGCCGAGGGCGAAGGCGCGATTCTGCGCCTGATGCGCGAGCCGTACATTCTGTGGAACGACGATGGCGCGGGGCGCGCGGTCCGAATCGACGGCGAGTCGGATACGGTTCCGCCGGAGCAATTGCGCTTTCCCGTGCCGGGTTCGTCGATTCGCGGGCCGCTCGCGCACCGGACGCTGTTCTACGCCAACGCGCTGGCCGGACGCTGTATCGACGCGGACGCCCTCCGCGGCGCCGACGACGAGAAAAAGAAGGAGGCGCGCGTCGAACATGAAACGCGCGACCGCGCGCTGCGGGATTTCTTCGGCGCCGCCAAGGAGGCCGGAGACCTCGATCGCGAGACCGGCGAGGGGCGGGCCGGCCGGGTGTCGTTCGACGACGCGGAAGTGCGCGGCGCGGAGCGCATCGTGGGGATCGATCATGTGTCGATCGACCGTTTCACCGGCGGCGCGCGCGAAATTACGGGCGCGCTGTTTCGCGAGGAGGCGCTGCTCGGCGGCTGCATCGAGGCAACGGTCATCGTCCGCCCGCCGCTCGGCGCCGCGGAAGATGGCCCCGGCGGCTGGCCGGCCGGAACGGCGCGGGCCTTTCTGATGGCGGTCCGCGACCTGTGCATCGGGCGCCTCGCGCTCGGCGGGCGGAGCAACGGAACCTGCCGCGGAGCCGTCCGCTTCTCCGGAGCCGACGCGGAGGCGTGGCGCGCCGCGGCGCGCGAAGCGGACCTGCCGCTCGAGGAGGGCGGGCAATGAACCGGCTCGAACTGCTGCGCCGGACGCTGGCGGATTACGAGAGAATGCGCGCACGCGGGAAGTTTTCCGGCATGGCCGAACTCTACCTCGCCGCCGTGCGGCGCGGGCGCGAGGAGGCCCCGGCGGACGAAGCGCTGTACCGCCGCGTAACGGCGGAGATCGGCGCCGGCGGCGCGCAAGGCTGGGCGCGGTACCGTTCCGCGCTCGGCCGGTCGGACGCCCCGCCGCCGGCGTTCGAAGACGCCGGCCCGCCGGTGGCGGCGGAATGGCTGCGCGGCGCGGACGCGGGCGCGGGCGAAACGACCGCGTGGCGCCTCGGGCCGGCGCCGGGCAAGGCGGGCGCGGCGCTGATCGTGTCGGTCCGCCATCGCGCGCTCGGGCCGTCCGGCGCGCTCGCGGACGGCGAGACCGCTTGTCTGCGCCAGCGCGCGCTGGTCTTGGCGCATCCGCGCCTGGGCAGCGCGCGCATCGCTTACGACATCTATTGGGGCCTGCCGGAGAACGGCGATTCGAGCGCAATGCGCCGCCTGTTCGACAGTTTCGCGGGCTTCGCCGAACATGAGGAGGACCGGCGCCATGGCGCTTAATCGGGAACGGGGCGGACAGGGCGGCGGCCGGCCGCGGCGTCCGGACAACACGCGGCCGCGCCGCGAGAAGACCGGGGGAGACTTCCGGGCGCCCTTCCGCTTCGCTCGCGTCAATCGCTGGATTTACGAACCCGACTGGGCGCCGCTGGTCAGCCACGACGCGCCTTTCGCCGACGGCGTGTGCGGCGAGGCCGAGGTCGAGATTACGGCGAAGAGCGCGATCCTGGTCGGCGGCGAGCGGCGCCAGCCCGACGAAAAAAAGGAAGGCGAAGTGCGCCCCTTCCGCCTGCCCGGCGGCGCTTGCGCAATCCCCGGCTCGGCGTTGCAGGGCATGGCGCGGGCGATCCTCGAAACAGCGGCGTTCGGCCGCCTCGGCCCGTGGGTGGAGCACCGGCGGTTCGGGCTGCGTGACTTTTCGGGCACGGCCACGTCGCAGCAGCATTACCAGAATTTCCTGAAGAGGTCAAAGGCAGGCTGGCTGTTGAAGTTATCGAAGGACGAGCGCGTGGTCGTTCCATGCAAATTCGCGCGCATTCGCCTCGATGACGTACTGGCGCTTAAACGCAACCTGCCCGGTGGGCGGCATTCGGACGATGGGGTCTTGTATGCGAAGAGCGACGCGCGGGACCGTTACAAGTGGTTTCTCGGCGGTCTTCGTAATGGGAAGCAGGCACTGGATTCCACTTTCGCCATCGAACCGGCGCGGGAAAAGGCCCATGCGCGTTGCCGTCATTCGGCGGCGGGCCTGCCGGGTACATTGGTGCTGACGGGGAAACCGCAGCCGGGCGAAGGACCGCGTATCAAGAGTCTGGAATTCGTGTTCCACTCCCCTCATCGCAGGGCCTCGAGCATAGGGGAGAAGAAAAGACTGGAAGTGCCGCAATCCGCTTGGGACGCGTTCTGTTTTCTGCACGAGATGCAGCCCGGGCGCGATGAGAACCCCAACTGGTGTGTCTGGAAATGCGAGTTCGACAAATGCCGCCCGGTTCCCGTGTTTTACTGGGAGGACGAACGCAAACCGGGCCGCGTGGACACGCTTGGCATGGCCTTCGCTTTCAAGGCGGCGTATCGGAAGTCCGCGCGCGACCTGCTGGAGCACAGTTGCCCGGGGCATACGGAAAGCGTCGCGGAGATGAAGCTCGACCTGCCGCATCTGCTGTTCGGCGTCGCGGCGGAGCACGACGGCGGGCTGGGCCTGAAGCGCCGCGCCTGTTTCGGCCTCGCCCGCGCGGACGGCGACCCGCAGCTGCAAGAGCCCAAGCACCCGTCGATACTGCTCGGGCCGAAGCCGAGCTATGTCGGTTTGTACGTTCGTCAACGGAACGACAACAAGCCGGTCCGGAAAAACGAGCCGCTGGCGACCTACACACCGTTGCCGGAAAAGAGAAACGACCCTCATCTCGCACAGCCCGAACTCGCGGGCGTGAAAATCTGGCCGGCGCGAGATGCGGGCGCGTTCCGGCCGGCGCCGGTAGATCGCGATCTCGCGAAAAACCGGAAGGTGCAGACGCGGCTGGTTACATTGCCGCCCGGCACGGTCTTCCGGTCGCGCCTGACGTTCCACAATCTTCGCGTCGTGGAGCTCGGCGCGCTGCTGTGGGCGCTTTCGTTCGGCGATGAGGCGGCGTTCGGCGCCGAACCGGGCGCGGTCGCGAAGCGCCACCGGCTCGGCATGGGCAAGCCGCTGGGGCTGGGCGAGGTCGCCATTCGCATTACCGGATTGAAGCCCGAACCCGCCTGCCCCGGCCGCGCGGCGGAAATTCCGCGGAAGGCCATCGGGTTCGTCCGCGCTTTCGAGAAGCACATGCGCGGCGTCTATCGCGAGTGGGGCGAGAGCAAGCAGGTGAAAGCGTTGCTCAAGGCGGCGTCGCCCGCGGAGAACGCCGCGGGTTCGCTCGGCTACATGTCGCTCGACGATTATCAGGATTGCAAGAAGCGGCAGGCTTATCTGGAGGACTATGCCGACGGTCACGAGAAGCCGCGGGGCGCGGCGCCTCCCGGGGCCGGAGCGCCGCCGGCGCGGCCCACTCCGCCTGTGGATCTGCCCCTCGTCGAAGGGGCGCGCGTGCGCGGCAAGGAGAAAACGAAGTACAGCGGCCGGGAAGGCATCGTGGTCAAGGTCGGGCGCTCGGAGTACGACAGGTGCGTAGTGAAATTCGAGAATGCTCGCCGAACGGAATCTCTCAGACCCGCGCTGTTCGACGTCATCGGGCCGCCCGACAACGCCGGCGCCGGCTGAGCGGCGCCAGGGAGATTCCGGGAGAGGCCGGCGCCCCGGTTCGATAACCGGCAAGCCGGCGCGGCGCGGCACAAGGACGGGAGGCGACGCGATGAACGAAATCGATAGCGCGGCGGCCGATTGGCCGGAGCGCATCCACTATGTGTGCAATTCGGGTTCCGGCATCGTCGTGAACGCCGCGCCGCTGGCGCAGGCTGGACGCGAGCGGATCGCCGGGATGACCATACTGTGCGCCGCGCGCGATCCGTCGTCGCCGACGCCGACGGAGCTGCGCGAGTCCGTGGCGCCCATGAAGCGGTTGCGGCGATTTGCGCGGGAGCGCCTGGAAATCGACGCCGAAACGGTTTACGGCGCGCCCGACTCGTCCGGCGACTGGGTCGGCGTACTCGACCGCGAGGCGGAGCGCGCCGCCGAACGCCGCGCGACGCTGGTGTATAACGTGACCGGCGGCCCCCGAGCGTTGCCCCTGATAGCGCTTCTTGGCGCTCCGAACGCGGTGCGGGCGAAGATATTCGCGATCTCCGTGTCGTTCGCCGACCGGACTTGCAAACGTCTGGTCTTTAACGCCGAAGGCGAACTCGCGGACGAAGCCGTTCTTCCGGCGCGCGGGCGGCTCGGGTTCGGCGATCTGGTCCCGCTTTACGGTTATCGCGAGCAGGATCGCGACGAGCGGCAAAAGCATGAAGCGTTTCTGGCCGAACACCGCGGCGTGGCGGAAGCGGTGCTTGAGGCGGCCCAAGGCTCGTGGGATGTAGGCGCCGGGAAATGGGCCGGACGGAACTGGGTCCAGGGGAAGCGCGACCTCGGCAAAACCGCCATGACGGGGCTGCACGCCGCGGCCGCACAGGCGAAAAAACCGCCGTTCGATATAGACGCGCGCCACCGGCATTTCCGGAAATCCGGCGCGGCGGGCACGGTACTCGAGGCGTTCGACGGTCTTGAGGGACTGAAGGCCGCGAGGGACGCGAATGGGCAAATCGAGAGACTCGAGGTGCGTAGCGAAGAGGCGTACCGTTTCGTCGGCGGGGGGTGGCTCGAGGCCGCGGTACTGAATCGTGTTCGATACGCTCTACGCGGCGCATCGCGGGTGGAGATCGTCGCCGGCGTGCGTCTCGGCGTGGAGGGCCCCCGGACCGGCGGAGCGAACGCGCCGCCCGATGACAGCGAACTCGACGTGGCGATAGTCGTGGACGATCAGCTGCACGTCATCGAAGCAAAGGCTTTCACTGTCAGTATGCCGGGCGCGATCGCCAACGCGGTCGCGAAGCTCGCGAAGATCCGACAGGAACTGGGCTCGCCGGTCATGCGCCTTTTTCTCGTCGCGCCCTTGCTCAACAAAGCGGACATGGGGCGGGGCGCGTTCGTCAAGCGCGCCGAAAAGCAGGGCGTGCGCCTGCTTTACGGGCCGCGGGCCTTCGACGATCTCGAACGCGAGATAGCGGCGCTGGCGTAGCCGCGCCCCATCGGAATGTCCGTCGCGGGCCGAGCGGCAACGCGAAACGCGACCCCCTGAAACGGAAACAGCCGAACGGGGCCCTTCCCCGGGGGGCGTGCGCCCAGGATCATCGATACCGACCGTTCCGGGATCGTAACCCCGCCGAAGGCGGGGCCTGGGCGCGCGGGCGTCTCGACGCCGGGGGCGCCGGGAAGCGGGGGGCGGCGGTCGCGCTTCCCCGCCGGCGCCGCGCGTGGCGGAAACGTGCGGGCGGGGACGCCCGCGCACCCAGGAAGTCCGCGCCTTCGGCGCGACGCGGCGGGGGCCGGGGAGCGGGGGGCGGCGGGCGTGCTTGGCCGCCGACGCCGCGCGTGGCGGAAACGTGCGGGCAGGATGCCCGCGCACCCAGGTCCCGCCTTCGGCGGGGTTGGCGTGTGCGTCTCGCGCGGGCGTCTCGATGCCGCGGGGAGCGGGGGCCGGGGAGCCGTGCTTCCCCGCCGGCGCCGCGCCTGCCGCAAACGTGCGGGCAGGATGCCCGCGGTCCCGGGCCCCGCCTTCGGCGGGGTTGGCATTTCGGTACAGGCGCTCAGCATTGCTGCCGCTTCGGTTGTTCGAGGCGGGCGGGGCGGCGGCGGGCGGGGCTTCGGCGGTCGCGGGGCGGTCGGGCCCGGCGGTTCCGGGGGGCGGTTGCGGGGCATTGCGGGGATCCGCCGGGCCCGGGGCGGGCGGGCGCGCCTTCCTTGCCGACATCGCGCGTTGCGGGAACGTGCGGGCGAGACGCCCGCGGGCCCGGGCAGTTCGCGCCTTCGGCGGCGTTGCGGGGCATTGCGGGGCTCCGCGGGGCTCGGGGGGCTTCGGCGGCGGGGCGTTCGGCGATTTCGGGGTCGTACGCGGGTTCGTATTCGCGTTCGGCCTCGCGGCGTTCGCGTTCGGCTTCGCGGGCCTTGCGTTCGCCCTCCTGGATGTGTCTGTCGTATTCCAGCCAGTCCCGGTCGGTCCACGGGCGGCGGGGCGGCTTGGGGGGGCCGGGGTTGGCGGCGGCCTGGGCGTCGGCGTCCCACGTGTTCGGGGGCGGGAGCGAGGGCAGGCGGGGGTCGTCGATGGAACCGGGCGCGCCGCGGCGGGGGCCGGCCTGGGCGGCGGCGGTTTTCTGCGCGGCTTCGGCGGCGGCGAGGTCGCGGATGGCGCGCACCATGCGGGCGATGCCGCGGGTGTTGTCGGCGGCATCGGGGGCGGCGGGGTCGATGCGGGCGGCGATGGCGAAGGCGGCGACGCGGAGCATTTCGGCGAGGGCTTCGTGGGTTCCGCCTTCGCTCCATAGGGCGGCTGCGTCGCGGATTTCGGACCATTGGGCGAGGCTGTCGGCGGCGGCTTTCCGGAAGCGGTATATGGCGGATCGGGATACGGGGTGTCCGCGCGCGCGGAGGTTTTCGGCGATGGCGTTGTCGGGGGTTCCGGCGCGGATTTCGCGGCAGATATCGGCGCGGATGGGGTTGGGGAGGTCGGCGATTGTGGATCGGTTTCCGCGGTTGTGGCGGAGGGGGTCGCCGGGGGGTTGGGGTTGGGTTTGGGGTTCGGCGGGCGCGGCTGCGGCGTTGTCGGGCGCGGCGGCTGCGCGCGGCTCGCCGTCGGCGGGGACGGCGGCGGTGTGTGCGTCGGTCATGTGGGTATTAAAGCGTTTTGGGGCGGGGGGCGGGAGAGGACCATGGTCCTCCCCTGCGAAGGCTTGCGCGGCGGGGCTAACGGTCGGTTATGGCGGGGGTAATGGTTGTCGGGTCGTTCGGGGGCGGGGGCTGTGGGCGCGCCTCCCCGCCATCATCGCGGCTTGCGGGAACGCGCGCGCGAGACGCCCGCGCACCCGGGAAGCGCGCCAATCCGGGCGCGCCGGCGTCCACGCCGGCATCGAGACGCCCGCGCGAGACGCACACGCCAACCCCGCCGAAGGCGGGGCCCGGGACCGCGGGCATCCTGCCCGCACGTTTGCGGCAGGCGCGGCGCCGGCGGGGAAGCGCGCCCGCCGCCCGCACGTTTGCGGCAGGCGCGGCGCCGGCGGGGAAGCGCGAGCGGACAAGACGCCCGCCGGTCCCTATCCATACCGATAGCTGCCGAATTCCGGTACAGGCTCCGAGGCCCGCCCCGAAAGGGCGGGTGCGGCCCGTGTTCCGGGCGATGGCCTTCAACGACCTGAAGTCTCGGTGAGACCCGCCCCGCACGGCGGGTGTGGCGAGACGCCAGGCGGAATCTCCCCGACGGTTTCCGGTCCCGGCGAGACCCGCCCCGACGGCGGGTGCGGCCGGAGCGCCTGAAGAAAGGCTCGACCAGGGACGTGTCTCAGTGAGGCCCGCCCCGAAGGGCGGGTGCGGCATGGCTCCGAATCCTTTATGGGTTACAGTTGACAAGTCTCAGTGAGGCCCGCCCCGAAGGGCGGGTGTGGCTGGCCCAAAAGAAGGGTATCAAAGTCGGAATCAGGTCTCAGTGAGGCCCGCCCCGAAGGGCGGGTGTGGCGGGATCTCGCCGGTATGCTCAAGATCACGTATCAGCAGTCTCAGTGAGGCCCGCCCCGAAGGGCGGGTGTGGCCTTGAGTGTAGGGGAGGGTTTAATGACCCTACTTTGTCTCAGTGAGGCCCGCCCCGAAGGGCGGGTGTGGCCGGGAAAACCCTCACGGTCAAGATCCCCGGAATCAAGTCTCAGTGAGGCCCGCCCCGAAGGGCGGGTGTGGCGCGGGTGTTGGGGCGCATTGTACGCCGGCGCGGCGTCTCAGTGAGGCCCGCCCCGAAGGGCGGGTGTGGCGCTGGCTCAGCCCGCAGTTGCCGCCCTCTACCGACGTCTCAGTGAGGCCCGCCCCGAAGGGCGGGTGTGGCGAAAACAACCCCGCCCGAGTCGTCGAGGCCCAGGTCTCAGTGAGGCCCGCCCCGAAGGGCGGGTGTGGCTTCTCAAGGCCAGCTCGAGTAAGGTCGGCCGACCCCGTCTCAGTGAGGCCCGCCCCGAAGGGCGGGTGTGGCGCGGGGTAAGGAGCTTACTCTCGAAGAAATTCGAGGTCTCAGTGAGGCCCGCCCCGAAGGGCGGGTGTGGCGGGGGCGGTTCGGAGATATCTCCGAACCCATCAGGTCTCAGTGAGGCCCGCCCCGAAGGGCGGGTGTGGCCCGACTGGGCGGCGGAGTGGCCCTTGGCGGCGCCGTCTCAGTGAGGCCCGCCCCGAAGGGCGGGTGTGGCGCTGCGGGAAGGCGCGGAAATCGTGGCGCTGGCTGTCTCAGTGAGGCCCGCCCCGAAGGGCGGGTGTGGCCCATCGAAAGACGGGTCCTCGTCAACTTCCCTCAAGTGTCTCAGTGAGGCCCGCCCCGAAGGGCGGGTGTGGCGCGGATGGTGGGGAGATCCTTCGTCTGTCGGCGGATGTCTCAGTGAGGCCCGCCCCGAAGGGCGGGTGTGGCCAGCATGAGCATGACGGCCCCGGCGACGGCCAGGGTCTCAGTGAGGCCCGCCCCGAAGGGCGGGTGTGGCACGGCGCCCGAGGCTATGCGCCGCGTTCCCTGCGTGTCTCAGTGAGGCCCGCCCCGAAGGGCGGGTGTGGCTTGTGCGAGCGCGAGTAGATGAGATGAGACTTGGGGGTCTCAGTGAGGCCCGCCCCGAAGGGCGGGTGTGGCCTTGGCCCCCGGCTTTCTTACTTCGCCGGCACCTGGTCTCAGTGAGGCCCGCCCCGAAGGGCGGGTGTGGCTCGGTTACCACGGAGCCAGTGTCACCACCCTGCCCGGTCTCAGTGAGGCCCGCCCCGAAGGGCGGGTGCGGCAGGAAGCCAGCGAGGAACTCGAAGATCGCGTTATACAGTCTCAGTGAGGCCCGCCCCGAAGGGCGGGTGCGGCAAGGAGACTGAGTTGAAAGAGGTTACCCCGATACGAGTCTCAGTGAGGCCCGCCCCGAAGGGCGGGTGCGGCGCGAACTCTACACCGAGATCGGCATCACCGCGGAGTCTCAGTGAGGCCCGCCCCGAAGGGCGGGTGCGGCGCCAGAAGTTGACTTGCTGTTGGACATCACCCTTGTCTCAGTGAGGCCCGCCCCGAAGGGCGGGTGCGGCCCTAGAACGGGCGCTCGCTATTCTCGGATACGAAGGGTCTCAGTGAGGCCCGCCCCGAAGGGCGGGTGCGGCCCGGTCTTCTCCTTGCGAGATAGCGCGTTGCGACAAGTGTCTCAGTGAGGCCCGCCCCGAAGGGCGGGTGCGGCTCTCGATAAGGAGTGGCAAGCGCACATTGCGCCGCGTCTCAGTGAGGCCCGCCCCGAAGGGCGGGTGCGGCACGGCGCGCAAGGTTCCGTTCGTTCCGATAGCGAAGTCTCAGTGAGGCCCGCCCCGAAGGGCGGGTGCGGCGCCCTCTCCGCAACCGTTTGATTTCGGCGGCGAAAAGCGGCGGGTTCGGCGAACCGGCGCCGTGGATGCGCGGTTTTCACGATGTCAAACACCAAGGGCGGCTCATCCGACCGATTTCCCCGTTTATGTCAAGGGGTTGCCGAACCGGCGAACCTCGCCGTCCGCGAGCGGTTCGCCGAGGAATACCACGCCGGGGCCGACGCGGCAAGTGCGCGTTTTCGCGCGCGAGAGGCGCAGGCCGCGGCGGCGCAGCGCGGCCTCGACGGTCGCGAGGGCGTGGGCGCATTCGGGCTCGCCGCGGGCGAAGACGAGGAAATCGTCGGCGTAGCGCACCATCGGCAGGCCCGCGGCGGCGACCTTGCGGTCGAGCGGGTCGAGATGCAGGTTGGCGAGCAGCGGCGAGATGGGCGAGCCCTGCGCCAGCCCGCGCGCGCCGCCGAACCCCCGCACCCACATGGCGACGAGTTCGCGCAGGCGCGGATCGTCCACCCAGCGCGGCAGTTCGGCGAAAACGAGCGCGTGCGGCACGGCGTCGAAAAAGCCGTCGATGTCGGCGTCCACGATCCACGGCCTGCGCCGCGCGAACGACCGCGCGCGATCGAGGGCTTTCGCGACCGAGCGCGAGGGCCGGTATGCGAAGCCGAGGTCGCTCATCTCGACGTCGAGGCGCGCCATGAGGAATGTCTGGCAGGCGGTTTGCGCGACGCGGTCGCGCACGCACGGTATGCGCAGCAGCCTGCGGCCGCCGCGGGGCTTGGGGATGGCGGCGGCGCGCAGCGGGCCGGGGCGGTAGCGCCCGCCGGCCGCGTCGGCGCGCAGGGCGTCGAGGCGCGAATCGGCGTCTTGCGCGAAACGTTCGAGCGGAACGCCGTCGCCGCCGGGCGCGCCGCCGTTGGCCTTCACGCGGCGCCAGGCGGCGCGCAGCGCTTCGGGCGCGAAAACCGCGTCGAAATCGCGCCCGGCGGGCGCCGCGAGGGTCACAATATCACCGCGCGGGGCGCCGGCGGCGCGCCGGTGCGCCCCCACGACAGCAGGCCGATGGCCCCGCGCTCATCGACGGGCGCGATGAGGAGAGCGTCCTCGTCGGCGTCGATGAGTTCCCGCAGTTCGGCGGCGAGGCGCCGCATGGCCGGCGCGTGGCCGCGGACGAAAAACACCGACAACTGCCCGCGGGCGCCGCGGCGGTCGAGCAGTTTGAAAACGCGCCGCCAACGGCGCGGGCAGCCGATGTCGTAAGCGACGAGATGAAGCGGCGGGAGAGCCATCGTACCGAACCCGTGTATTTGCGTTTCATGGGAGCGTCCTGGGGGGGACGCCGCGACGCGGGCTTCCGGCCCGCCCGCGCTCGGCGCGTCACTCGGGCCGGGGCGGTTGCGGGGGCGGGCCGGGCTTGCCGGTTTCGGCGGCGGCGCGCAGATGCGCGGCCAGCGCGGCGGCGTAGCGGCCGAGCGCGGCGCGCCAGCTCGTCGCCGCGCCGGCCCACGACACTTCGCTCGACAGTTTCCGCTCCAGCAGTTCGAGCGCGGCGCGGCGGCCCTCGGGGCCCAGGCGCACGCCGCCATCGGCCCCGGCCGTAAAATCGTCGGCGTCGAACCGGCGGAGGTTGACGGCGGCAATTACCGCCGAATCGACCACCGAGGTACGCAGCGGCTCGACCAGGTCGAGGGCGAGAGCGGGGCGGCCCGGGCGCTCGGCGTGCAGGAAGCCGACGCGCGGGTCGAGCCCGGCGCCGAGCGCGGTCGCGGCGCACACGCCCGTGGCGACCGCGTAGAGATACGACAGCAGGGCGTTGATCGCGTCGCGCGGCGGGCGCCGCGAACGGCCGTCGAAAGTAAACACGTCCGATTCGTTGCGGATGAGTTTCGGCCACGCCTTCCAGTAGGCGGCCGCGGCGGCGCCCTCCACGCCCATCAGCGCGTCGCGCGACCGCGCGCGCGCGACGCGGCGCTGCTGGCGCAAGAGTATGCGCGCGGCGTCGTCGCGCGCGCCCAGGCGCTTGCGAAGCAGATGCCGGGCGCCGCGGATTTTCGCCTCGACGAGCGACCGCGCGATGGCGAGAGCGGCCCCCGAATCCTCGACCGCGCGGTAATGCGCGCGCCGCGTCCGCGTCGGCTGTTCCGACAAATCGACCAGCTGCGCGCGGTAATGGCCGCTCCGGCTCAACAGCACGAGCGGCACGCCGTGTTCGGCGAGCAGCGCCATGCACGGAGCGGTCGCCGTCGCGCCGCCGTGCAGCGCGACGAGCGAGATTTCGCCGATCCGCAAGGCGCGCCGGGCCCCGCCGCACTCGACGACCGGATTGCCGCCCTCGACGAGAAGGCGCGCATCGTCGCCGGTAACGTGAACGGGCATGCGCGGGTCGGGGTGGATCGGCTCCTCTTCCGGCTCCCCGGCGCGGGGCGCGGCGGCGCGCGACAGCAGGCGATCGAGATACGACATGGCCGGGCGGGCTCCTTTCGGGCGGCGGCGGCGTATTCGTAGCGCGCCGCGGCCGCGGCGCGGCCGCCGGCAAAATTGCCGCCCGCCCGCGGCGGCGGCGGCCGCGGCACTAATGCAGGGGCCGCCGATGCCGACCCGTTTCCCGGGAGCGTAACCCGCCGAAGGCGGGGCCCGGGACCGCGGGCGTCTCGCCCGCACGTTTCCGCCCGGCGCGGCGTTGCCGACGTGCGGGCTGGAAGCCCGCGGTCCCGGGCCCCGCCTTCGGCGGGGTTACGCTACCCGGCGAAACCGGCGGGAAACCGGCGAAGGAGACCGAAGCCATGTACGAGTTTCACGATTTCGGCGCCGCGGGGGGCGCGGCGGCGGCCGGCGGGCCGCCGATTCTGGGCGTGGAGATGACCGATCCCGCGTTGGCGGCGCTGTGCGCGCTCGGCAATATCGACCCGCAGCACGCGCCCGGCGCCGGCCCGTCGGCGCCGTGCGCGGCGGCGGCGGCGCTTTCGCACCCGCTGCCGCCGCCGGGAGCGCGTCTGGCGACGCAACGGCCCGACCTGGACTCGGTATGCGCAATGGCGTTGCTCGCCATGCGCGCGCGCGGCGCCGCGCCCGGCGAAGCGGTGCGCGAGAGGGTGCGCCGCGTCGATCGGATCGACAGCTTCCGCATGGGACCGTGGCCCGGCCCGCGCCCGCTGCCGGAAACCGCCGCCGACATTCTTGCCGAAAGCGGCGGAGCGGACCTCGCGGCGATGGCGGCCGCGGCAATGGACCGGCGCCACGGCCTCGCCGAACGAGTCGCGCTGGCGGAGACATGGCTGCGAACGGGCGCGCCGCCGGCCGCGTGGGCCGATGCGGCGCAAACGCGCGCGCAGCGGCTTGCCGACTCGCTCGCGCGCGGCGGCACAAGCGTGCGCGCAACGGCGTATCCGGCGGTCGCGGCGGTCGTGTCGCACGAGCGGGGGGCGCTGGCGCTCGGCTATCGCCTGGCGCCGGTCGTCGCGGCCCTCGACCCGGCGTTCCGCTTCCCCGGCGGCGCGGAAGGCTGCAAATACACCGTGGCGCGCTATGCTCCCGGCCACGCGGATCTCGACGCGGCCGCGGCGGCGCTCGCGCGCCGCGAGCCGGGCTGGGGCGGGCAGGCGGGGATCAAGGGGTCGCCGCAGGATCGGGGCTCGCGGTTGACGCTCGACGAGGTCATCGCCGCCGCCGGCGCGGCCGCGGCGCGGCGAGAAGGAGAAGGAGAAACGCCATGAAGACCGTGCTGATCGCGACGCTGGGCGGCAGCCCGCAGGTCGTGACCGAAACGCTGTGGGCGCTCATGAATCCCGAACTGACGGCGACGCCGCGCGAGCCCGAAGAGCGGCGCGTCCCGGCGCGTATCCACATGATCGCGACCGGACACATCGCGCATCGGGAGGAGGAAATCCGCCGCCGGATCGACGAACTGTACCGCGGCCAGGGCCGGGAGCCGCTCCCGCCCGGGGACGTGAAGTTCGACGTGGTTACCGACGATTCGGGCGCGCCGCTGGACGACATCCGCACCCGGCGCGACAACGATTTATTCTCCCGCCATATCGCCGTGACGGTGCGCGGCCATGCGCGCGGCGAGGGGGCGCGCGTCCACGTCTCGCTGGCGGGCGGGCGCAAGACGATGTCGAGCCACGCGCTGTCGGCGGCCATGTTCTTCGGGCGGCCGCACGACGAGGTATCGCATGTGCTCGTGAACCCGCGCGAGCTCGAGAGCCATCCGGAGTTCTGGTGGCCGGGGCAGCCGGCCGGCGAGGTCGTTTGCCGGGCGCGGAATGCCGGAGGCGAAGTATCGGAGACGCGGGTTTCGACAGCGGTCGGTTCGGCGAGCATCGAGCTTATCCTGACGCCTTTCGTCCCGCTCGCGCCGTTTCTTCCCGATGGCGCGCCGGAAGAGGCGACCGATCCGGAGACGCTGGCGAAGCGCATACAGTCGTATCTGCGGGCGGATCGCCTGGTCGTCGATTTCGCCGGCCGCACGCTGTCGATAGGAGAGGAGACGCCGATCGTCCTGTCGAACCAGCTGTTCGCGCTGTACGCGCTCCTGGCCATCGCGCGCGCCCGCAGCTGGCCCGGCGCCGGGCCGGATGGTGTCGGAGACGGCCATCGGGGCTGGATCGCCAGGCGCGACTATCTCGACCCCGACCGCCCGGCGGCGGCGGCGCTGGTGGCGCTCTATACCGAAACAGTGCTCGCGACAATGGCGGAAAAAGGAGATGAGGAGGAGGATTCCCCGGAATGGGCCGGTCTGGAAAGGTTCGTAAAAAGCCTGTGCCGGAAAATGCTGGCCGAGACCGGAAGGGACAAACCGAGGCCCGATCCGGTCGCTCCGTCATGGTCGAAGCTTAACGACGCCCTCGCCGCCAGGGCGCCCAACTATTATGTGCGGCGCCTGCTTCTTCCCTTGCTGAAAAAGTCGGGGGGCAGGGAAGCGTACCGGCACGGGCTCGAGTTGCCCGCGGAGAAAATCGATCTGCGGAACGGACCGCCGGGCTTCGCGGAAGTGCGTATCAAACTGGAAGAGGAGATCGGTTTGCCGTCGGCCGCCCGCAGCGTCTTCGAACGCTTGCTGGCCGGGATATCGAGTCTGCCGGAAGCGCTCGAGCGCCGGTAGCGGCGGCTCCCGATCGTCGTTGCCGGACCATCGCGGGACTCCGAAACGCGGCGCGCCCGTCCGCCCCGCTACTCCAGCGGGCGAAACCTGCCGAGGCCGAAATGCGCCTCGAGGCCGAAGGCGAGCGGGCCGGCGACAGGCTGCGCGAACTCGAGCGCAAACCACGCCGCGCCGCCGCGCGCCCGCGCCTCGTGGCGGCGCCCGATGCGGAAATCGCGCGCGGCAAGGCCGGTATCGGGGCAATCCCGCCCGCGCATGGAGACAGAGACCGCCGGCAGCGGAGCGCCATCGGGCGTGCGCCAGGCGGAGATTATCCGCGCCAGCTGCGCCTCCGGCGCATGGCGCGGACGCGGCGCGCCGCCGCGCTCGCGCGCGGCGTACAGCGGCGGGAAAAACGGCGTCGCCGACGCCCAGCGGCGGCCGCTCTCGCCGCCGCCGGGCGCCGCGGGCGCCGGCGCCAGATCCCACGCGCCGGAGCCGTACACGACGATGCGGCGCGCATCCGCCAGCGCCCGCAACGCCGCGGGCGAAAACCCCGCGGCGGCATACACCGCCACGCGATCGATGCGGCGGTCGCCGTCGCTGTCCTCCGGAAGCCAAAAGGCGTGAAGGTGGCGCCCGTCGCGCGCGCCGCCCCGCCGCGGCCCGTGCAGTTCATCGGGCGCGCGCGGCGTCCCCTCCCGCCGCTCGTGCGCCGCATACGCCGCGCGCCGCGCCGCGTGTGCGACCGTTACGCAATACGCGAGCGGCGGCCCCGCCCCGCCGAGAAGGCGCCACCGCCAAAGGCGCGGACGCTCCGCCCGGGAAGGCGCCGTCAACGCGCAAAATGCCGCTTGAGAGCGCCAAGGTCTTCGGCGGTCGCCGCTCCGCCGGGGTACAATTTGCGTCGGAAACCCTCGAACAAATCCGGTCGCAGGACCGTCTCGATTCTGTTTTCCCTGGCATAGGCGGTCGCCTCGTCGGATAGCCGGCTTTTGCGAACGCAAACTATCCGGCCGAGCAGGCCTCCGATCTCCCCGATCGCCACCAAGTCTTCTTTGAGAACTTTTATCGGGCTGATTTTCATCTCACTGTCAAGACGCGCGAGCAGATTCGCCGCGCTTTCGAGATCCGGCTTGGGCGGCGGATGCTTGCGCAGTATCGCCCGCAAATCGTGAACGAAGCGGCGCTCCGCCCCCCGATCCTTGCAATCCACCAACCAGAGTTTGCCATCCCAATTGAACAGGAGATCCAATTCAGCGTGCGGGAGCGCGCCCATGCGCGTGGGGACCGTGAGGCGCAGAGAACGGCGGACCTCGAGAACGCCCAGCGCAAGCAGGACGACGGCGGTCCGAAACTCGAGTGTGTCTCCGGCCTTGCGCTCCTTGTCCGCCTGTCCCTCGATGTGCAGCAGATCCTCGGGTGGACGGTCCGTCAGCCATTTCCGAATGTCCCTTTCGGACATGGCCTTCGCGTTGCGGTTCAACGTAAGCCGTTGGCCCCGGCGCTCGACCCGCGAGGCCGAAGACTGGCATTCCAGGAGCGCGACCGGATCGAGTTTGTTGGCGATGGCCCCTTCAAGCAACACGGAACTCGTCGCGAAACCGTCGTCGCCAGCGTGTTCGAAGCGTACCAACCGGTTTCCGCGTTCCAGGTAGAACGCGGCGATGCCGTTCCGCTCGGCCCAGCGGAAAGCGGCGGTCGCCATCAGCTTGTTGCCGCCCGTGAAGTTCAACAGCCGCTCGGCGCCGTCCGGCGCGACGCGCGCCGCCGCTTCGTGAAGCCGGCGCTGAATGGCCTGGAAATCGCCGTCCGGGATCTCCGCCAGTTCCGCGCCGCCCGGCCCGACAAGCGTCTGCGTTTCGTCGAAGAACCGCCTCAGGCGTTCGGCGGGCCGGCGCGATTCGTCTCCGTCGGCGCTGTGCAGGAGAACGAGCTTCGAAGGCTTGAAGTGCGCGGCGGCGAGAATATGCGGCCAAGCCTGCCGCGAGGCGAGCGACAGCATGACCGGCCCCCAGGCGGCGCTTCGATCGGATTCCATGGCTCCCTCCCTCGTTCCGGCGCGGGCGCCGACGCCGAGCGTTGGATAGCACGCGCGGCCCCCCCGGTCCACGCCGCCCGCGCGCGGGATAGCCGCGTCTCCGCTTGCGCCGCCCGGCAAACTTGCCGGCGACCTTCGGCTCGCGGTCCGCGGATATGTATTCCGGACCGCGCCGCCGGATCGGCGCGGGGGGCGGGCGCCGGCGGCAAACTTGCCGCGCCGGCGCCCGCCGACAACGAAGCCTATATGCAACCGGCGCCGCGCGGGAATGTCCCCGGCGGCGGGCGAAACAACCGACGAAAGGAAGAGTCATGGCGAAGGTAGTGTGCGGCAATTGCGGCCGTTCGTTCAGGCCGAGCAAGGCGCCGGGGTTGGCGGGCGCGGCGGCCGGGGCGGCGCTGGGCGCGAAGATCGGCGCGGGCGTCGGTCTCGCGTTGGGTCCCGCGGGCGCCGCGGCGGGCACGGTTCCGGGCGCGGTCGTCGGCGGGCTGCTCGGGATGTTCGGCGGCTCGTCGGTGGCGCTCTGCCCGGACTGCGACGCGGTGAACTGGCGGTAGGCGGGGCGGGCGCCGGCGGCAAACTTGCCGCGCCGGCGCCCGCCGCAAACGAGGCCTATATGCAACCGGCGCCGCGCGGGAATGTCCCCGGCGGCGGGCGAAACAACCGATGGGAGGATGAGTCATGGCCAAAGCGATGTGCGGCGATTGCGGTCGTTCGTTCAGGCCGGGCAAGGCGCCGGGGTTGGCGGGCGCGGCGGCCGGGGCGGCGCCGGGCGCGAAGATCGGCGCGGTCGTCGACGGGTTGTTCGGGTTGTTCGGCGGCTCGCCGGCGGAGCTCTGCCCGGAGTGCAGCGCGGCGAAGCGCAACGGCCACTGCCTTTCTTGCCGTTGGCCCTGCGCCGGGCATTGCCCGGTCTGCGGCGCGATGACGCTGCTGTAGGGCGGGGCGGGCGCCGGCGGCAAACTTGCCGCGCCGGCGCCCGCCGACAACGAAGCCTATATGCAACCGGCGCCGCGCGGGAATGTCCCCGGCGGCGGGCGAACCAACCGACGGGAGGGATGAGTCATGGCGAAAGTGCAATGCGGCGATTGCGGCCGTTCGTTCAGGCCGAGCAAGGCGCCGGGGTTGGCGGGCGCGGCGGCCGGGGCGGCGCTTGGCGCGAAGATCGGCGCGGGCGTCGGTCTCGCGTTGGGTCCCGCGGGCGCCGCGGCGGGCACGGTTCCGGGCGCGGTCGTCGGCGGGCTGCTCGGGATGTTCGGCGGCTCGTCGGTGGCGCTCTGCCCGGACTGCAACGCGGTGAACTGGCGGTAGGGCGGGGCGGGCGCCGGCGGCAAACTTGCCGCGCCGGCGCCCGCCGCAAACGAGGCAAATATGCGCAACGGCGGCCGGAGCGAAACCCCGGCCCCGGGATACGCTATCCAACCCAACGAAGGAGGAACGCCATGATTCCGATTATCCCTGTCGCCATCGCCGTCGGCGCCGGCATTCTCGCGAAATGCGTTTGGGACGCCGTGAACGACGACTCCGGGCGCTCGCCGGAACCCGTCGATGCGGGAACGCTCCGGCTGCCCCCGCCCGGCGCGGACGACGACGCCTTCGACGCGGAGGCGGACGGCGAGGATCGTTTGCGCCGGCTCGAGGACGCGGTGACCGTGCTTGCGGCCGCCGCGGCAAGGGGCGCGCGCCGCGACGGCGACGCCCTCGTCGATGCCGCCGCGGACGACGGAGATCGCCTGCGCCGGCTCGAGCGGACGGTGGCGGCGCTGGCGAAGTCCGTTGCGGGAGAAACCCCGCGCCCCTGACGCCGCCGCGGGCGGGGCGGACGGCAGGGCCGCCCCGCCCGAAGCGTCGCCGGGTAGCCGAAAGAACCGTTGTCGAAAACCCACGAGGAGGAATACACCATGCCGATTCCCTTGATCATCGCCGGAGCCGCCGCCATCGCCGCGATTGCGTGGGCCGTCGACGAAAGGTAAGCGTCCGGTTATGGGGCTATTGGGTTTTTACGGTGGTGTTTTGTGTTTCCAGTTCCACGGCATGAGTTCGTGGATTCGGTTTGTTTTGTAGTCCTGGATACGATTGAGTGTGTCTGCGATCCATGCTCGTGGGTCGACGCCGTTTAGTTTTGCGGTTTCGATGAGCGTGTATGCGGTTGCGGCGGTTGCGCCGCCGGCTTCGGAGCCGACGAAGAGCCAGTTTTTGCGTCCGAGGGCGACGCCGCGGATGGCGCGTTCGGCAGTATTGTTGTCGAGTTCGAGCGTTCCGTTGTCGAGCCATGGGCGCAGGCGGGCCAGTCGCGCGCGTGCATAGCGGATGGCGCCGGCCAGCGGCGTCCTGGCGGGTATGTTCGGGCTCTGTCGGGCGAGCCATGTTTCGAGGTCGTCGAAGAGGGGCCTGGCCCTGGCCTGGCGGATACGGACGCGCTCTTCGGGCGTTTGCCCGCGAGCTTCGGCCTCGACGGCGTACAAGGCGGCGATGCGCTCGACGGCTTCCCTGGCGACCGGCGCGCCCCGATTGTGCGCGAGGTCGACGAACTTGCGCCGGACATGGGCCATGCAGGGGGCTTCGCGGATGCGGCCTGTGCGGTAGAGTTCCGCGAACCCGGCATAGCCGTCGGCGTGCATCCAGCCCTTGAAGCCGGCGAGGTGTCGGCGCGGATTCTCGCCCTTGCGGTTGGCGCTGAAGCGGTAGCAGGCGGCCGGCGGCGCGGTTCCGCGCCACGGTCGTTCGTCGCGGGCATAGACCCATAGCCGTGCAGTGCGGGTCTTGCCCCTGGCGCCTTCGCCGCGCGGGGTTTGCAGGCGCACCGTGGTATCGTCGGCGAAGATGGCGCCGCCAGCGCGCACATGGTTGCCGATCCCGTTGGCGACCGGCTCCAGCAAGGCGGCGCTCTTGCCGACCCATTCGGCCAGTGTCGAGCGGTCGAGGTCGATGCCGTCGCGGGCGAACATTTGCGCTTGGCGGTAGAGCGGGAGATGGTCGGCATATTTGCTCACCAGAACATGGGCAAGCAGGCCGGGTCCGGGGCGTCCGCGCTCGATGGGGCGCGGCGGCAGCGGCGCCTGGCAAAAGCGTGCGCAGGCGCGGCAGACCGTGCGCGGTCTCACGATGCGGTTGACTACGAAACGACCGGGTATGTACTCCAGTTCCTCGGTGACATCCGCGCCGACGGTCTTGAGCGCGCCGCCGCAGGCCCCGCAGGGGCTTGCGGGTTCCAGCACCGTCTCGCGGCGCGGCAGACGGTCCGGCAACGGGCGGCGCTTGCGCCGCGGCGCGCGGGCGGCGGCGGGTTCGGGTTGCGGGGGCGGGCTTGCGGCGCGGACGATCTCTTCGTTCTCCAGCGCCAGTTGCAACTGCGCCAAGGCTTCCGAGCGCGCCCCGAAACGATGCCGGCGCATCCCCGCCAACTCGTGACGCAACTTCTCAATCAGGATATCGCGCGCCTTCAACGCCTCCGCGCGCGACCGCAGCGCTTCCTCGCGAGCCTGCAACTCGGCCGCCAGGGACGCCACCATGTCCTTCAGGCGGGCGGGATCGTCGGGGAGAGGCGCGGCGCGGTCAAGCATGAACGAACAATACCGACCCCAACCCCACAAGGCAAGCGCAAAATAGGAAATATCGAAAAAATATTTCCTCCCTGTGCCTCCCTCCCAAACGCTATCCTGCCACCGCAAGCCGCCGCGTTCGAACCGGCCACCGCCAATCGACGCACTCATGCAGCAGCGACAACCGTGCAGGCATCGAAACAAGACCCCCATACGAAGCCGACAGCCAAACAAAACGACCCCCGAAATACCGAAACCCATAAACATAACCGACAATGACCAAGCGGGATAACCGGACGCTTACGACGAAAGCAACGAGCGCGAGCGCGACCGGCGGCGCTTCCGGGCGAAGATCGAATCGCTCGAAGAGCAGATCGCCGAACAGGAGGCGGAGCTGAGGGACCTGCGCAAGCGCTTCTGGCGCAGGTCCTGCCAAGTCCGGGATCTCGTCGACGCAATACACGCGCTGCGCGACGAGCGCGACAGGCTCCTTGAGCGCTTGGCTGCCTGAGAGTCTGTACCGGAATTCGGCGGTTATCGGTACGGTGGGTATTGGTACGCATCTTGTTCGCTCGTGCTTCCGTGCCGACGCCGTGGCTGGTGGCGACGTGCGGGCGGGGACGCCCGCGCACCCAGGCCCCGCCTTCGGCGGGGTAGGCATTTCGGTACGGACACTGAGCGCGCCATGACGAATTTCTCGATGCAATCCCGGACGGGAGGCCGACGATGACCAGGAGCGCGAACACACACGGACGGAAGCGCAAGACGGGGTTGGGCCGCGCGGCGCGCGCGGCGCTGGCGGGGGCGGCCGCGCGCGCGGTCCCGCCGACCGGCGCCTCGGTCCCGCCGCCGGCCGGCCCCGGCCTCGCCGCGCGGGGGCGCGTATTCGCCGAGGCGCGGCTCCAGACCCGGCCGCTCGCCGCGCCCGGAACGCGGGCGGCCGCGCAGGCGGCGGAAGCGATTCGGAAGGGCACGGCGCGCCCGGCCGGCCTGCGGCCCGAAACCGCGGCGCGGCTCGCGTCCGAGGGCAAGAGCCTGGACGCGCTCCTGTCCGGCGCCAACCCGAAGGGGAAAGCCGCGGAAATCGTCGCGGCCTCGGACGTGCGCGATCTGCATCGCGGCCGCGGCGTGGGCATGGTCAACCCGCAGAAGCGAATCGCCGGGAATTTCGAAGATATCCGCGTCTCGCCGGATACGGGGGCGCGCCGGGACCTGATTCTTCAGGCGCGCGCGCCTGGCGGCAGGCTGATCTCCGCCCCGATGGGACAGGTCAAGACGGGAACCGCGAAATACATCTGCAAGGACCTCGTGCGGATGGCCGAAACGCCGGGACACGGCAAGGTCGGCTACGTCGACGCGCGGTTCGTGAACGCCGACGGCTCGCCGCGCGTGGCGGCCGACGCCTTTACCCGGAAGCAGGCCGCCCATCTGCGCAAGGCCGGCGTGACGCTCCGCGGCATTCGCGATCTCGACAAACGCGCGGGGCGCCTCGTCGATGACATCGGCCTGCATGGCGCGGACGGGCTCGACCCGGCGGCGCGGAAACGGCTGTCGGCCCTCCGCGACGACATTGCGCGCGCCTACCGGCCGCGAGGCGTCGCCGCGCGCGCCGCCGGAGCGGCGGCCGCGTCGGCGGCTACCGCCGCCGTGTTGTCGCTCGTCGTGCAGGCGGCGTCGGGCGGCGAGATCGACCTGGCGGCGGTCGGCGGCGCGGCCGCGTCGGCGGCCCTGTTCGGCGGCGGCGCGGCGGTCGCCGACGCCGCCATCTACCATGCGGCCACGCATTTCGGCGCGGCGCCCGAGGCAGCGCGCGCGCTCGCCGCCAACGGCGTAACGGCGGGGCTCTGCCTGTTCGCGGTGGGGACCGACATCCTCGCCGAGGCGGAGGCCGCGCGCGCGGGCGAAATCACGCCCGCGGGCGCGGTGGCGGGAAGCGCCGCGAAGGCCGCTCTCGACATTCTGCCGCTGGCGCTCGCGCCCCTCGGCCTGGCGGGCGTCCCCGTTTTCGTTTGCGCGCAGATCGCCGGCAGGCAGGCGCTCCGCCGGGTGCGCGAGCGCAACCGGAAACGCAAACTGGCCATCGCCGCGGACATGGCCCGCGTAGCCGCGCTGCACGCCAGGCTCGACCGCATGGCCGCGGACAATCGGGAGCTACGGCTCGAGGACGACGAATGCGACCGCCTCGTCGAGTCGGCGCTCGGGAGGCCCGTCCGGTAACGCGCTATCCGCTTTTCGCCGCCGCCGTGAGAACGGCGGCGACGCGCCGCGCGATTTCGGAAAAGCGCTGTACTTCATGCAGCCCGAGGCTTCGCCCCAACACAGCCTGCTCGCGATACGACAGCCATTTCTTCAGTACTTGGTAGCCGCCCAGTTTGTAGCGCCATACGGCGGCGGGAACGTTGCGCCAGAAGGCGCGGTCGTTGATGTATATGTCGAAGGTTGTGGCGCCGAGGGCGGGGGCGGCGGCGCGCTCGGCGGGGGCGCGGGGGCGTTCGACGGCGCGGCCCTGGCCGGGCATGACGGCGCCGGCGGCGCCGAGATGGCCCCAGCCGGCGGCGGCGGCGAAATCGTCTCCGGTCATGTTGCCGCCGTCGATGGCGGCGGGAACGGCGATGGCGGCTAGTTCGGGGCGTAGCGCGCCTTGGGTAACCCCGGGCACGGGCGCGCCGGGGTCGAGCAGGCGCGCCAGTTCGCGGCCGCGCGCGGCCGAATCGGCGAGCGCGGCGGCGGCGCCATCGCTGTCGCCGCCGGGCCAGCCGGGGAGAGGGATGCGCGGCCACTCCAGCCCCAAGGCGCCGGCATTGGCTTCGCGGTAGGCGGGATCGTGCAATGTGGCCAACACGTGGTGGAATAAATCTTCCACGCCCGAGCCGAGGCGCTTGAGATACGTTTGCGCGGAAACGGTCAGGTTGGCGCGGCGGTCCTTGCCGGCTTCGTTGTCGACAAGCCAGGCGGGGAAGAAGCATGTAGCATTGCCGATCAGATCGTGACAGCCGATATGCCCGGTTACGCAGGCGCGGGGCTCGGCGGCGCCCTTTTGAGGCTTCTTGTTGAATGAAACCCATTTGTTTCCCGCCGCTACGTGCGGCTTGTAGCCGGCGCGTTTTCCGTCCAGCAGTTTGGCGCCAGGGTCCCAATACAGCCAGCGGGTATCGAACGGACGATAGGCGTAGCGGACGAAGCCGTCATCGACGGGGCCGCCGCGCGCGAGCAGCTCATCGCGCGCGGCGCGCGCATCGAACTGCGTCGTCGTTTTCATGGCCGCGGGATAGCGCCGCGCGATCTCGTCATGGCTCAAGGCGGGGTCGAAATAATCGCCGATTCGCGTCTTCAGGCGGTCGAGATCGATATCGACGAGAAAAGCGTCGCGACCGGTTTTGACGCCGGAAAACGACGCCGGAAACAGCTCGGGCAGCGATGGCCAATCGGCCCAGCCGTCGCTTGCCGCAGCCGGGGCGAACGGCAGGCCGAGCAGCGGGGGCGGGCCGATGTCGTCGTAAAGCGCGCATGGCTCGGCTTCGGCGGTCTCAAGCAGCGCCGCGCGCTTCCGCTCGCCCCACAAGTGGCGGAAGCCCACGGTTTCCACGGGCGCGTGGCCGGTTTTGCGTACAAGCGTCGCGATGGCCGTCCCCACCTGGATGCCCACCGGGTCGCTTTCGGTCGAAAACACGCTCGGATCGGGGGAGCCGTCGGGCGAGACCTTGCCGGTCTTGTACTTGTCCCCGTTCAGGCAGTCGATGCGGATGGCGTCGAACGCCTCCAGGTAGCGCTCGCGCATGCCCGTGAACGACAAACCGTCGAGCCATGAATAGTTCGAGATGAAACACACGACGCCGCAGCCCGTCTTCTCGACGATGCGCCGCTCCGCCATGCGGAAAAACCGCACGTAAAGGTCGTTCAACCCCTGCCCCTCGGGCTTGCGCACGCGCTTCGCCGCGCGGTAGGCGTCGGCAAGCGCGCTCTCCTCGCCCACAGCCATGCCCGCGAAGCCGTTGTAGGGCGGGTTGCCCAGGATAACGAGTATCGGCGCGTCCAGTTTCACCCGCTCGGCGCGGCCGCGCTCCTCCTCCAGCTCCGGGAACGGCAGCGGCGACTTGTCTTCCTCGGGATCCCAACCCGTGAGCGCGTTGGTGAGGATGATTTGCGCGCGTTCGTCGCGGTTTTCCGCCAGCGGCGCGTCGAGCGCCCGCAACGCCAGCCCCACTTGCAGATGCGCCACCACAAACGGCGCAGGCATGATCTCGAAACCGAACACGCGCGTGAGCGCCGCCGCCTTCACACGCGCCCCCGCCAGCGCGCCCAGGTTGCGCTCCTTCAGATTCGCCGCGATGCGCCGCAACACTTCCGCCAGATAGGCCCCCGTTCCGCAGCACGGGTCCAGCACATAGACGTTCTCAGCCGCAAGCCCCTCGGCAATGCCCAAATCGTCCTTCAACGCGCGATCCACCCGCGCCACCATGTAGCGCACCACTTCCGACGGCGTGTACCAAACCCCCAACTGCTTGCGCAACGCCGGGTCGAAAGCCTCAAGAAACGGTTCGTAGAAATACGGAACCGCCTCGCCCTCGGAAAAGCGCGCAAAAAACGCCGCCCGATCCACGCGGTCGAGCGCCGCCGCCGTCCAGTCCATGACTTCGACGAGGCCGAGCCGCCTGAGCTTGCTCGGCTCCGAGAGTTGCTGGAACAGCGCGGCCAGTACCGGCGCGCGCAAATGCCACACGGCGGTGCGCCAGTCGAACGCGCCCGTCGGCGGCGGCGTCTGCCTCGCCCACAAAACCCAAGCGGAAAACACGCCGTAGAACAGCGTCTGCACAAGCGTCGAGCGGAAGAAGCGCGCCCCCGTTGCGCCCTCGAACCGCGCCCCCAGCGCCTCCTCCAGCGCCTCGCGGACGGCGTCGAGAGCCGGCGCGTCTTCGGCAGACTCGACGCGCGCAAGCCCGTCGCGGGCGTAGGAAGCGAGCAGCCGGGCGAGGTCCTTCGGCTCCGCCACCGCGGCGCGGTGCGACAGCGTCCGCGCAAGATACTCGCCGAGCGCGGCGCCGGTCTCGCGGGCAAACGCGCGGGGCTTCTCAAGGCGCCGCGCGAAATCGGCGGCGCTTGCGGCGAGGCGCAAGGTCTCCAGTTTGGCGGGGCGCCCGTCCGGGCCGGCGCCGACGAGCACGAAATCGCGCATGTTGGTGACAAGCACAAGCCGGTAACGGTCCCGGTAGCGGCTGACCTGCGCGCTGTCCGCCGTAATCCAGGCGTCGTTCTCGGGCGGCTTGACCTCGACGACGCCGCGTTCGGGCGCTTGGGCTTCGCGCGGGCGGCCGCGGCGCAGCTGGGCGGCGGCGAAGAAGCCGAAATCGGGGTGGCCCGCGCCGTGGTCGGCCAGTTCGCCGATGCAGACGACCCTGGGCTTGAGGGCCGCGCCGGCGGCGTTGAGCAGGCGTTCGAGCGGGCCGTAGAGGGAGCGCTCGCCGGTAGCGGCGCCCGAGGCGCGCGCCTGCCGCAACTCGGCGAAATAGCGCTCGGCGGCGGCGATGGATTGCGCGTTCGTTCCGGTCATGGGAGGGTTATCGGGGACGGGGCGGCGGCGCGCAAGGGGGGCGGCATTGGGCTCGCCTCGCCGCGCGGCGGCGTGGGGGGCGCCGACGTGCGGGCAGGATGCCCGCGGTCCCGGGCCGCGCCTTCGGCGCGGGCGGCGGTGGATGCGCCGTCGGGGGCGCGGGAAGACGCGGACGTCAATTTTTACGGGCCTGTTCGCGCGCCCAGGCGTCGCGCAGGCCGAGCGTGCGGTTGAAGACGGGGCGGCCGGGGGCGCTATCGGGGTCGGCGGC
Source organism: Alphaproteobacteria bacterium (assembly GCA_965201115.1). GTDB lineage: Bacteria > Pseudomonadota > Alphaproteobacteria > UBA7887 > UBA7887 > JANQOH01. Next base: position 851,649 of record OZ241745.1, on the reverse strand, counting down.
GAAATAGCCCAGGCGTTCGCATTGCACGGGCCCGGGCGGCGGGGCCCCGGCCAGCGCCGGCTCTACCCAGGCGTTTAGCGAGACCAGCGAATCGGGGGCGGGGGCGCTGCCGGGGGTCGGGGAGTCCTCGGAGAAGAGGTTGTCGATCAGGCGCATTTCCGCGGCGCGGGCATGGGGCGCGGAAAGCCAGTGGATCGTGCCCCTGACCTTGCGTCCGTCGGGCGCCGCGCCGCCGCGGCTTGCGGGGTCGTGGGCGCAGCGCACAGCGGAAATTTCGCCGTTGGAATCGCGCTCCACGGCGCGGCACGTCACCAGATAGGCATAGCGCAGGCGCACCTCGCGGCCCGGCGCCAAGCGGAAGAACTTGCGCGGCGGGGTTTCCATGAAATCGCCGCGCTCGATGAGAATCTCGCGCGAGAAGGGGATTTTCCGCGCGCCGGCGGCGGGGTCTTGCGGGTGATTCGGCGCGTCGAGCCAGTCGGTCTCGCCTTCGGGGAAGGTCTCGACGATAAGCCGCAGCGGACGGAGAACGGCCATGCGCCGCGGGGCGCGCGCATTCAGCGCCTCGTGCACGCAATGCTCCAGCGCGCGGATATCGACCAGGCTGTCGCGCTTGTTTACGCCGATGCGGGCGCAGAACTCGCGGATGGCGCCGGGCGGGAAGCCGCGCCGCCGCATTCCGGCCAGGGTAGGCATGCGCGGGTCGTCCCATCCCGACACATGGCCGCTTTCCACCAGCGCCGCGAGCCGCCGCTTCGACAGCACGGTGCGGGTGAGGTTGAGCCGCGCGAATTCGTATTGCCGCGGCCGGGCGGGAACGGGCAGGTTCTCGATCAGCCATTCGTAAAGCGGGCGGTGGTCCTCGAACTCCAGCGTGCAGATCGAGTGCGTCACGCCCTCGAGCGCGTCGCATTGCCCGTGCGCGAAATCGTAGGTCGGGTAGATCGGCCAGCGGTCGCCGGCGCGGGGGTGCGGGCGGCGCAGGATGCGATAAAGCACCGGGTCGCGGAGATTGATATTGCCGGAAGCCATATCGATGCGCGCGCGCAGCACGCGGCTTCCTTCGGCGTAGTCGCCGGCGCGCATGCGCCGGAACAGACGGAGGTTTTCCGCCGCGCCGCGGTCGCGCCACGGGCTCGGCGTTCCGCGCTCGGTCAGCGTGCCCCGGCCGGCGCGAATCTCGTCCGCCGATTGATCGTCCACATAGGCGAGGCCGCGCTCTATGAGGGCGAGCGCGTATTCGTAGAGGGTCTCGAAATAGTCCGAGGCGAAGGTCCGGCGTTCGCCCCGGTCGAAGCCGAGCCAGCGCACATCGCGTTCGATCGCCCTGGCGAAGGCGCTGTCCTCGCGCGCGGGGTTGGTGTCGTCGAAGCGCAGGTTGCAGCGCCCGCCGAACGCCGCCGCGACGCCGAAGTTCAAGCAGATCGATTTCGCGTGGCCGATATGGAGATAGCCGTTGGGCTCGGGCGGGAAGCGCGTGACGACGCCGGCGACGCGCCCGGCGGCGATGTCCCCGGCGACCGCGCGGTGGATGAAGTCGCCGCCGGGCGCGGCGGCGTCCTCCGAAGCGTTCATGCGGGGCGGGTTCGTTCGCCGTTCGCCGCTGCGTTCACGCCTCGGCGTCCATCGCGTCGAACGCCTCGCGCGCCTGGCGGAACGCGCTTATCGCGGCGGGCACGCCGCAATAGATGGCGGCCTGGAGGAGAATCTCGGAGATTTCCTCGCGGGTAACGCCGTTGCGCAGCGCGCCGCGCACATGCAGTTTGAACTCGTGCTCGCGGTTCAGCGCCGTCAGCATGGCGAGGTTGAGCATGCTGCGGGTTTTGCGCGGCAGGCCTTCGCGGCCCCACACCGCGCCCCAGCAGTATTCGGTGACGAGTTCCTGCATCGGCGCGTCGAAGGCGTCGGCGGCGGCCATCGCACGGTCGACGTGTCCGGCGCCCAGGACGTCGCGGCGCACGGCCATGCCCTTGTCGTACATTGCCTTGTCCATTGCGATTTCTCCTCTGTGTCCGATGGTTGCGCCTGGCGTCGCGTCCCGCGCGCGGTCAGCCCTCGCCGCCGGCGATGGTGGAGCCGCCGTCGATGACGATTGTCTGCCCGGTGACGAAACTCGACGCCCTGGCGGCCAGGAACACCGCCGCTCCGGCGATCTCGGAAGGTTCGGCGATGCGCTTGAGCGGGTACTGGCGGATCGCGCGGTCGTGGATTTTCGGGTTTTCCCACAGCGCGCGGGCGAAATGCGTGCGCACGATGGCGGGGTTGATGCAGTTCGCGCGCACGTTCTTTCCGCCCCACTCGACGGCGATGTTGCGCGCCAGCGCGAGGTCCGCCGTCTTCGAGATGCAATAGGCGCCGAGGGTCGCCGAGCCGATGAAGGCGGCGACCGACGACACGACGATCACGCTGCCGCCGCCGCGCTCCGCCATCCCCGGAACGACCATGTTGCACAGCCAGAGGTTGCTGCGCACGTTGCAGTTCATGATCTTGTCGTAGGCGTCGTCGGGGATTTCGCTCAGCGGGCCGTAATAGGGGTTGACCGCCGCGTTGCACACCAGCGTGTCGATTCGCCCGTATGCCTTGAGCGATTCGTCGACCAGATGGCGCAACTGCTCCTTGTAGGTGATGTTGCATTGGACGGCGGTCGCCTCGGCGCCGGCCTCGCGGATGCCGTCCGCGACCTCCTGGCATTTGTCGAGTTTGCGGCTGGAAACGACGACCTTGGCGCCGGCGCTGGCCATGCCTTCGGCGATGGCGCGGCCGATGCCGCGCGACGCGCCGGTGACGACGGACACGGTTCCGTCGAGGTCGAACAGGGGCTTGATGTCGAGCATGTCGGTAGTTTCCTCGGGCTTGGGGGCGCGGGCGCCCGGCGCGCCGCGGCGCGTCAGGCGGAGTCGGCGGCGAAACGGTCGAGATGGTGCGCGGCGTCGCCGAAAAACGTGTCGATCATGGTCAGCCGCTTGAAGTAGTGGCCGACCTTCAGCTCGTCGGTGACGCCCATGCCGCCGTGCAGCTGCACGGCTTCCTGCCCCACCTTGCGCCCGGCGCAGCCGATATGCGCCTTGGCGGCGGAGACGGCGCGGCGGCGTTCGCGCGCGGGCTTGTCGAGGCTCAGCGTCGCCATCAGCGTCAGCGATCGCGCTTCCTCGCAGGCGATCAACATATCGACGGCGCGGTGCCGGAGCGCCTGGAACGAGCCGAGCGGCTTGCCGAACTGCTTGCGGGTCTTGAGATATTCGAGCGTGGTCTCGCGCAGGACGTCCATGACGCCCACCGCCTCGGCGCAGACGGCGGCGATGGCGCGGTCGGTCGTCTCCTCGACAAGGGGATACGCGCCGCCTTCGGGGCCGATTCGCGCTTCCGCGCCGACCGCGGCGCCGTCGAGCGCGACCTCGGCGGCGCGCAGCCCGTCCATCGTGCGGTAGGGGCGCAGGGTCACGCCCTCGGCGCCGCGCGGCACGGCGAACAGCGAGACGCCGCCGCGGTCGGCGATATCTCCGCCGGTGCGCGCCGACACGATGATCGGGTCGGCGGCGGCGGCGTTATGGACGACGGCCTTGCGGCCCGTCAGCGCGTATCCGCCGGGGGTCCGTTCGGCGCGCGCGGCGACGTGCGAGAGCGTATAGCGTCCGCCGGGTTCGCCGTGCGCGAAAGCGAATTGCGCCTTGCCGGCCATGAGATCGGCGAGCCATTGCGCGCGTTGCGGCTCCTGCGCTCCGGCGGCAAGGAGCCGCCCCGCGAGCAGCACGCTTGGCGCCCAGGGCTCGACGACAAGGCCGCGCCCGAACCGCTCCGTCACGATCATGATCGCGACGGGATCCGCGCCCAGGCCGCCGTCGGCCTCGGAAAACGGAATCGATAGCCAGCCGAGGCGCGCGAAGGCGGCCCAGTGTTCGGCGCCGAAGCCTGCGTCGCTCGCGGCGAGCCGCCGCCGGACCTCGAAGTCGTAGTCGTTGCGGATGTAGCGCTCGACGCTCTCGGCGAGCAGCGTCTGTTCCTCGCTGTACGACAGATCCATGCGCCTGCTCTCAAAGCCCCAGAACGAATTTGGCGACGATGCCCTTCTGGATTTCGTTCGACCCGCCGTAGATCGAGGCCTTGCGCCAGTTGAAGTAGCGCGGCGCGGCCGCGGCGGCGTAGTCCGGCCCCACCGGCTCCTCGTTCCAGCCGTCGGAAAGCGCCTCCGGGATCCAAGGGTTGGCGTAGGGGCCGACCGCTTCCATCGTCAGTTCCGCGATGCGCTGCTGGAGTTCCGTTCCGCGGATTTTCAGGATGTTGGCTTCCGTGCCCGGCTCCTTGCCGGCCGCCTGGCGGTCGAGAGCGCGCAGTTCGGTGTATTCGAGCGCCAGCAGGTCGATTTCGAGCGCGGCCGTGCGCTCGCGGAAGCGCGGGTCCTCGGCCAGCGGCCGCCCCTCGATGCGCTCCGCCCCGGCGATGCGCTTGAGCCTCGCCAGCTGGGCCTTGGAGCGCCCGACATCGGCGATGCCCGCGCGCTCGAAGCTCAGCAGATACTTGGCGTAGGTCCAGCCCCTGTTTTCCGCGCCCACGAGATTTTCCGCCGGCACGCGCACGTCCTCAAGGAACACGTCGTTGACCTCGTGGCCGCCGTCGATGGTGACGATGGGCCGCACGTCGATGCCGGGCGAGCGCATGTCGACAAGCAGGAACGAGATGCCCTCCTGCGGCCGGCGCGCGCCGGGATCGGTGCGCACGAGGCAGAATATCCAGTCGGCCCAGTGGGCGCTAGTGGTCCATGTCTTCTGCCCGTTCACCACGTAGCTGTCGCCGTCGCGTTCGGCGCGGGTGCGAAGGCTGGCGAGGTCGGATCCCGCGCCGGGTTCGGAATAGCCCTGGCACCACCAGTCCTCGGCCGACAGGATGCGCGGCAGGAAGCGGGCCTTCTGCGCCTCGCTCCCGAAGGCCAGAATCACCGGGCCGACCATGTTGACGCCGAACGGCATGATCCGCGGCGCCCCGGCGGCGGCGATCTCCTCGTCGAAAATGTAGCGCCGGATGGGGCTCCAGCCGGTCCCGCCGTGTTCGACGGGCCAGCCGGGGGCGGCCCAGCCCTTTTCGTAAAGTATCCGGTGCCAGCGGACGTAGTCGTCGCGCCCGAGTTCCAGGCCGCCCTCGACGCGGCGCCGGATCTCGGGCGGCAGCGCGTCGGCGATGAAGGCGCGCGCCTCGTCGCGGAACGCCCGGTCGGCGGGGCTGAAGTCGATATTCATCGGCGGCGCGCCTCCTTGCCTTGGCGGGGTCCGCACTCTAGCCGCGTTCCGCCGCCGGGGGAAGGGGGGCGCCGGCGGTCGCGGACGCGCCGGGGCGCTACAGCCCGAAGCGCGCCCAATGCGCGCGCTCCTCGACCGCGGCGAGCACATCCGCGGCCAGGCCGGCGGGGCCGGGCGCGGGCGCCGCCATGCCGAACCGGCGGCGCAGCCAGCCGCGCGCCGGTCCCAGAATCGGCATGCGCACTTCCTCGCCGAAGCGGTCGCGCAGGGTCGAGCGCAAATCGCCCAGCCCGTCGATCAGGCCGAGCTCCGCCGCGCGTTCGCCGGTCCAGACGTCGGCGTTGAACAGCGTGTCGTCGTCGCCCTTGAGGCGCTTGCCGCGGCGCTCGCGCACATGGTCGATAAACGCGCGGTGGATCTCGCCGTGCAGCGCGCGCAGGCGCTCCACGTCCTCGGGATTTTCCGGGCTGAAGGGGTCGAGCATCGCCTTGTTGCGGCCCTGCGTGTGGACGCGCCGGTCGATATCCAGGCGCGCGATCGCCCGATCGAAGCCGAAGCCCGCGGAAATCACGCCGATCGACCCGACCACCGACGAGCGGTCGGCGTATATCTCGTCCGCCGCGCAGGCGATCCAGTAGCCGCCCGAGGCCGCGATATCCTCGATGAACGCGAGGATGGGGATATCGCGCTCCTTCGCGCGGGCGCGAATGCGGCGGGCGATCAGCGTCGATTGCACCGGCGACCCGCCGGGCGAGTTGACCTGCAGGGCGAGCGCCTTGACCCCGCGCATTGAGCAGGCGCGCTCGACCAGCGCGGCCACGCCCGCCAGGCTCAGCCGCCGGCCGAACGGGGCGGGCGAAGCCGAGATAAACCCGAAAAGCGGCAGAACCGGAACCACCGGCGGTTTCGGAGCGAAAGGCAGGAAGCGAAGCGACATGGCTAACCGTTGTGCTGTTCGACGTTGCGCTCTTCCATAAGATCGAGCGGCGCCGCGCGCCATAGCACGGCTTCGGCCTCGGCGGTATAGCTCCCGTCCGCGCGGTGGAGCGCGAGGCCGGGCGCGACGCGGGCGGGGGCGCGCGAACCCTTGCGCGCGCTCACCAGCACCCGCCGCGCCGCCCGGCCCGCTTTCGGCCACAGCGGATAGACGCAAACCGCGCCCGCGCGCCCGTGCAGGGCGGCCAGCAGGGCGTCGACGCGATCGGCGCGATGGATCGCCGTGAGGCCGCCGCGCGGACGCAGCAGGCGCAGCGCCGCCGCGATCCAGTCGGCGATTCCCGCGCCGTCCTCCACCGTGGCGGCGTCGCCGCGGCGGTGCGGCGCGGCCCGCTCGGGCGGCAGAAACGGCGGGTTGAGCATCGCGCGGTCGCACGGCTCCAACGGAGGCGGGCGGCGGATATCGGCGCATACGAAGCTGACGCGGCCGCAAAGCCCGCTCGCCGCGGCGTTGCCGCGCGCGGCGCGCGTCAGCGCGGGGTCGCGTTCGACGCCGATAACGCGCAGGCCGGCCACGCGCGCGGCGAGGCACAGCGCCGCCGCCCCGGCGCCCGCGCCGAGATCGACCGCCGTCTCGCCCGCGCGCGCCGGGACCGCGGCCGCCAGCAACACCGGGTCGATGGCCGGGCGGCGGCCCGCATCGGCGGTCCGCGCCATGCGCACGCGGCCGCCGAGCAGCCCGTGGCAAGGCGCGGCGCGCGCGGGGGGGGCGCCGCTCATGGAGCCGGGCGCGCGCCCGCGTCCGCCAGCACGCGGCGCGCGCCGGTCAGACGGTCGTCCGCCACCATGATCCGGCGCTGTATGGCGCCGATCGAGCCCTCGACGATGCTCGCATGCGTGTCGAGCACGACCGTCTCGATGCCGGCGTCGGCGAGGAGCGCGCATATCCACGAGATTTCGACCGCGTCGTTGGTGCGCAGCAGTTCCTTCACGTCGGCTCCGCCGGCCGCGCGGCGCGCTTGACCGGCGCGGCGCGGGGTTTATGTTCGTTGGCGCCAGCCATGTTCGGCGGCGCGGCGGCGGCGGTCAAGCGCGCCGCGCGGACGCCCGACCGATTGAGGAGGCCGTTTTGGCGCCAGCCGCCGGGGTCGGCGCCGCCGACGCAAGCGTTGACGCGCTGCACAGCCTGCGCGCGCTGGTTCGCGACGACCTGGCGGCCGTCAATCGCATCGTCGCCGATCGGATGCAAAGCCCGGTCGCGCTGATCCCGCGGCTCGCGGGCCACATCGTCGCGTCGGGCGGCAAGCGCCTGCGCCCGCTGATCACCCTGCTGGCGGCGCGTTGCTGCGGATACGCCGGCGCGCGGCATATCGCGCTCGCCGCGTGCGTCGAGTTCATCCACACCGCCACGCTGCTGCACGACGACGTGGTGGACTCCAGCGCGCTCCGCCGCGGCGCAGCGACCGCCAACGCCGTATGGGGCAACCAGGCCAGCGTGCTGGTGGGAGATTTCCTGTTCAGCCGCGCCTTCGAACTGATGGTGGAAGACGGCTCGCTGGACGTGCTCGCCATCCTGTCGCGCGCCAGTTCGACCATCGCCGAGGGCGAGGTCTTGCAGCTGCTGACCGCCAACGACACGTCGTCCGGCGAGGCGGACTGCCTCAAGGTGGTCGAGGCGAAGACCGCGCGCCTGTTCGCCGCGGCGGCCGAAATCGGCGCCGTCGTCACCGGCCTGGGCGCGGAGGCGCGCGGCGCGCTGTTCGACTACGGCGAGAGCCTCGGCGTCGCGTTCCAGCTCGCCGACGACGCGCTCGATTACGCTTCCGCCGACGAAACGCTGGGCAAGCGCGTCGGCGACGATTTCCGCGAGGGGAAGATCACCCTGCCGGTCGCGCTCGCTTTCGCGCGCGGCGGCGAGGACGAACTCCGTTTCTGGCGCCGCACGCTGGAAGACGGCCACGTGCGCGACGGCGATCTCCAGCGCGCGGTCGAGATAATCGCGCGCAGCGGCGCGTTCGACGAAACCCTTGCGCGCGCCCGCTCTTACGCCCGGCGCGCGCGCGCCTCCCTGGCGGCGCTGCCAGCAGGGCCATACCGCGAGGCGCTCGCCGCCGCCGCCGCCTTCGCCGCCGAACGCGCCTGGTAGCGCTCAGCGCGCCCCCGGCCATACGACGGTGGACGCGGCGAGCTCCGGCCAGCCGATCGGCGCGCCGGCGAACGCGGCGGCCGCTTCGGGCGGCAGGGCGGGATCCCATCGCGCCGCGACGAAGCGGCGGCCCGTGACGCCGTCAGCGGCGTCGGACAGCAGCCACGCGGCCGGCGGCGCCATCGCCTCGGGGCGAATCAGCGCCGCGCGGTCGGCGAACGATTCGGGCGGAGCCATGGCCGTGTCCGTCGGCCCGCCGGGCACGAGCACGTTGACCGTTACGCCGCTCTCCTTCAGCTCCGCCGCCCAGCCGGCCGCCGCCGCCTCGACGGCCGCCTTGCTGCCGCCGTAGGGCCCCCAGCCGCGCCGCATCATGGTAAAAAAACTCGTAGTGACGCACAGTATCCGCCCGCGGCCCCGCGCGCGCAGCCAAGGCAGCGCCGCGCGCGTCATCAGGAAGGTCCCCGTGGCGTTGACGGCGAACATCCGGCGCCAAAAAGCGGGCGGTATCTCGTCGAGCGCCGCCGGGCGGCGTTCGTAATCCGCGCGCAGCCGGTTCATGCCGACGCCGGCGTTGTTGACGAGGCCGTCGATGCCGCCGAAGCGCGCGGCGCAGGCCGCGGCCGCCGCTTCGCAGGCGGCTTCGTCGGCGATATCGCAGGCGAGCGGCAACGCGCCGCCCATCGCCTCGGGCGCGGCGAGGTCGAGCGCCGCTACGTTCGCTCCTTCGGACAGCAAAGCGGCCGTCAATGCGCGCCCGATGCCGCCCGCCGCTCCGGTAACGACGATCGCCTTTCCCGCGAGTCGCTTCGTCCCGCCCATGCCTCTTGCTCCCCGCGGCAACCCTGCGACGGCGCGCCGAACAGCCTGCCTTCTCGACCCGCGATATACTATACGTAGCCGAAACGCTCCGTTCTCCGACACACAGCGAACCGGCGTCGCCGGTTTCGGACGCTCATGAAGGGCTGTTCCGGAATGTGGGGCCCGGGCGGCGGTTATCGCAAGCGTGTCGAAGGGCGGGAGGGGCGAAGCGCCGCCGCCGGCGCGCGCCTGTTGTCGGCGACCGCGGGAGACGAGCCGAATGTCCGAATTCGATTACCAAACCGCAACGCTTGCCGCGCGCCATGCCGGCTTGTGGATCGCTGCCGCGCACGTTGTCGTCGGCCTCATTCAGGCCGCCGTCGTCGCTTGGGGGATACGCGCCATGATGCGCGCCGGCGCCGAACGCGCCGCAGCCGCCCAACGCGAGGCCGCGCGCGCAGACCGGCGCCATGCCGAAAACATGCAGGCCGCCGCGGCGCGCCATGCCGAAAACATGCAGGCCGGCGCCGAAGCGATGCAAGCCGCCGCGGCGCGCCATGCCGACGCCATGCGGGCCGCCGATGCGCGCCATGCCGAAAACATGGAGGCGCTCAAGGCGCAATCCCGCGCCCTGGAGGCGTTGATCGAACGCACCGCGCCGGGAGCAGACCGGTGAACGCCCGCGCCCGTATCCGGCGAGCGCCGCGCCCCGGCGGGGGCATGTAGCCGGTCGCTTCGCCGCGGAACCGATCGGCGCCCGCCAGCGCACGCGCATACCATCGCCGACGCACGGAGAAGCTCCGAATGTCCGAGTTCGATTACCAAACCGCAACGCTTGCCGCACGCCATGCGGGCCTGTGGATCGCCGCCGCGCATGTTGTCGTCGGTCTCCTACAGACCGCCGTCGTTGCCTGGGGGATACGCGCCATGATGCGCGCCGGCGCCGAACGCGCCGCAGCCGCCCAACGCGAGGCCGCGCGCGCAGACCAGCGCCATGCCGAAACCATGCAAGCCGCCGCGGCGCGCCACGCCGACGCCATGCAGGCCGCCGCGGCGCGTCATGCCGACGCCATGCGGGCCGCCGATGCGCGCCATGCCGAAAACATGGAGGCGCTCAAGGCGCAATCCCGCGCCCTGGAGGCGTTGATCGAACGCACCGCGCCGCCGGGAGCGGACCGGTGAACGCCCGCGCCCGTATCCGGCGAGCGCCGCGCCCCGGCGGCGGCGTATAGCCGGTCGCTTCGCCGCAGAATCGATCGGCGCCCGCCAGCGCACGTATATCATGTATATGCTGTCATCGACTCGCGGAGAAGCTCCGAATGTCCGAATTCGACTACCAGACCGCGACGCTTGCCGCGCGCCATGCGGGCCTGTGGATCGCCGCCGCGCATGTCGTCGTCGGTCTCCTCCAGACCGCCGTCGTTGCCTGGGGGATACGCGCCATGATACGCGCCGGCGCCGAACGCGCCGCCGCCGCCCAACGCGAGGCCGCGCGCGCCGACCAGCGCCATGCCGAAACCATGCAGGCCGCCGCGGCGCGCCACGCCGACGCCATGCAGGCCGCCGCGGCGCGTCATGCCGAAAACATGGAGGCGCTCAAGGCGCAATCCCGCGCCCTGGAGGCGTTGATCGAACGCACCGCGCCGCCGGGAGCGGACCGGTGAACGCCGGCGCCTGTCGCCGCGCCGCGCGCCCCGGCGGGGTTACGTAACCGGTTGCCTCGCCGCGGAATCGATCGGCGCCCGCCAGCGCACGCGCATACCATCGCCGACGCACGGAGAAGCTCCGAATGTCCGAATTCGACTACCAAACCGCGACGCTTGCCGCGCGCCATGCGGGCCTGTGGATCGCCGCCGCGCATGTCGTCGTCGGTCTCCTCCAGACCGCCGTCGTCGCCTGGGGGATACGCGCCATGATGCGCGCCGGCGCCGAACGCGCCGCCGCCGCCCAACGCGAGGCCGCGCGCGCAGACCAGCGCCATGCCGAGGCGATGCAGGCCCGCGCCGACGCCATGCGGGCGGCCGATGCGCGCCATGCGGAAAACATGGAAGCGCTCAAGGCGCAATCCCGCGCCCTGGAGGCGTTGATCGAACGCACCGCGCCGCCGGGAGCAGACCGGCGAACGCGCGCGCAGCGAACGGCCGCGCGGCTTCTTGAGCGCGAATTGCGCCGCCGGCGGGCAATCGGGCCCCGCTGCTTCCGCCGCAATTTCGCCGCGAAAATTCCCCGGCGCGGCCGCTTGCGCGCCCCGCGGCGGGCGAGGGCAGCGCCCACATGGAGGTTGCCGGCCCGGCTTCCCCCTTGGCGGAAACGCTACGCGTTCGGGCCGGCGCTCCTCGCCGCCTCCGGCGGCGGACGGCCCGTCGCAGGGGCGCCTCCCTCGTCCGCCGCCGGTTTTTTTCGCCGCGCGCGAAAAAACGGTTGACGCCGCGGCGGCGGCGGGGTATCGAGGCGCCAAGGCATGGGCCGCGAACGGGTACACGGGGCAGGATAACCCCGCGCGCCGAAGTGGGTTTGCGGCGGCGCGGGGCGCATCGGCGCCGGCTCATGTCGCGACAATTCGGGCCGGCCGAGCGCCGGGTGTGCAGCGAAACCGCTTGGGCGGCGCCGGTTGGCGCGCGCCCGGCGGCTTTCTGCGCCGAAACGCAAGCGGGCGCGCCAGCCGCGGCCCGCGCGACCGAAAGGATCCCGCATGACCCTCTCGTTCACCGGACGCAAGCGCATTCGCAAGGATTTCGGGCGTATAGCGGCCGCCGCCGCGATGCCGAACCTGATCGAGATGCAGAAGGCGTCTTACGACGCTTTCCTGCAGCAGGACGCGGCGCCGGACGAGCGCATCGACGCCGGCTTGCAGGCGGTGTTCCGGTCGGTGTTCCCGATTCGCGATTTCGCGGGCCGCGCCGAGTTCGAGTTCGTCGCCTATTCCTTCGACCGGCCGAAATACGACGTCGAGGAATGCCGCCAGCGCGGCGCCACCTACGCCGCGCCCCTGCGCGTCACCCTGCGCCTCGTCGTGTGGGACATCGACGACGAAACCCGCGCGCGCACGGTCCGCGACATCAAGGAGCAGGACGTCTTCATGGGCGACATGCCCCTGATGACCGACAAGGGCACGTTCGTCGTCAACGGCGCCGAGCGCGTTGTCGTCAGCCAGATGCACCGCTCGCCGGGCCTCTTCTTCGACCACGACAAGGGCAAGAGCCACTCCTCGGGCAGGCTGCTCTACGCCGCGCGCGTAATCCCCTACCGCGGGTCGTGGCTCGATTTCGAGTTCGACGCCAAGGACATCGTTCACGTCCGGGTCGATCGCAAGCGCAAGCTGCCGGTCACCACGCTGCTGCGCGCGCTGGGGATGACCACGGTCGAAATCCTGCGCGCGTTCTACGAAACCCGCGAATTCAAGCGCGACCGCAAGGGCTGGAGCGCCGCGCTCGATCTCGAAAGCCGCAAGGACGCCAGGCTCGCCGCCGACCTGAAGGACGCGCGCAACGACGAAGCGGTCGCCTACGCCGGCGACCGCGTGACGGCGCGCCTGATCCGCAAGCTCGAGGAAGCGGGCGTCAAGCGGCGGCGGGTCGACGCCGCGGAACTGGAGGCGAGCTACGCCGCCGCCGACGTCAAGCAGCGGCAGACGGGCGAAATCGTCGTCAAGGCCGGCGAGGCGATCGACGCCGAAGCGCTCGAGCGGATCGAGGAAGCGGGAATCGACGCGCTGCCGGTCCTCGACATCGGTCGGGCGTCCGGCCCCTATATTCGCAACACGCTCGCAATCGACAAGAACGAATCGCGCGAAGAAGCGCTGGTCGATATCTACCGCGTGCTGCGGCCGGGCGAACCGCCGACGCGCGCCAGCGCCGAACGCCTGCTCTACGACATGTTCCTGGGCCCGGCCAAATTGAAAAAGAAAGGCGGCGTCAACGTCCGGCCCGAGCCCAACGCGCGGCGCAAGGTCATCGCCGCGCTCGACCCCGCCGCGATGGACGGCAACGTCTGGGCGCTCGACGCGCGCGGCAGGTTCGCCGCGCTGCTGATCTCCTGCGAGGCGGAGTGGAAAGGCCCGAACATCGTTTGGGCCGCCGCCGACGACATAAAGGCGGGGCGCTCCGACCGCTACGACCTCTCCGCCGTCGGACGCATGAAGATGAACGAGCGCCTGGGCCTGCGGGGCGGCGACGAACGCCGCGCGCTCCAGCGCGGCGACATCCTCGCCGTCATCCGCACGATGATCGACCTCAAGGACGGCTACGGCGAAATCGACGACATCGACAACCTCGGCAACCGCCGCGTGCGCTCGGTCGGCGAGCTGATGGAAAACCAATACCGCATCGGCCTCGTGCGCATGGAGCGCGCGATCCGCGAACGCATGAGCGCGGTCGATATCGAAGCCGCCATGCCGCACGACCTTGTGAACGCAAAGCCCGCCGCCGCCGCGGTGCGGGAGTTCTTCGGCTCGTCGCAGCTCAGCCAGTTCATGGACCAAACGAACCCGCTGTCGGAAATCACCCACAAGCGGCGCCTTTCCGCGTTGGGGCCGGGCGGCCTCACCCGCGAGCGCGCGGGTTTCGAGGTCCGCGACGTCCATCCAACCCATTACGGGCGCATCTGCCCCATCGAGACCCCCGAAGGGCCGAATATCGGCCTCATCAACAGCCTCGCCACATATGCGCGGGTCAACCGCTACGGCTTCATTGCGAGTCCCTATCGCAAGGTCTCCGGCGGGCGCGTCTCCGGCGAAGTCCATTATCTGTCCGCGACGGAAGAAGCGCGCTACACGATCGCCCAGGCCAACGCGCCGCTCGCCCACGACGGTCGCTTCGAGCGCGAGTCGGTCAGCTGCCGCGTCGACGGCGATTTCGTCATGACGACGCCCGACCGCGTGGACTATATGGACGTCTCGCCCAAGCAGCTCGTGTCGGTGGCGGCGGCGCTCATCCCGTTTCTTGAGAACGACGACGCCAACCGCGCGCTAATGGGCTCCAACATGCAGCGTCAGGCCGTGCCGTTGCTCCGCGCCCAGGCGCCCCTCGTCGGCACCGGAATGGAAGAGGTCGTCGCGCGCGATTCCGGCGCGACCGTGGCCGCGCGCCGCGCCGGGACGATAGACCACGTGGACGCCCAGCGCATCGTGGTCCGCGTGGACGAGGCCGACGGGCAGGGCTCCGCCGGCGTCGATATCTACAACTTGCGCAAATTCCAGCGCTCCAACCAGAACACCTGCATCAACCAGCGCCCCATCGTGGCGGTCGGAGACCGTGTAGAGAAGAGCGACGTGATCGCCGACGGCCCCTCCACGGACCTCGGCGAACTGGCGCTCGGGCGCAATGTGCTCGTCGCCTTCATGCCGTGGAACGGCTACAATTTCGAGGACTCGATCCTGATCTCCGAGCGCATCGTCTCAGATGACGTGTTCACCTCGATCCATATCGAGGAGTTCGAGGCGATGGCGCGCGACACGAAATTGGGCCCGGAGGATATCACGCGCGACATCCCGAACGTCGGCGACGAAGCCCTGGGCAGCCTCGACGAGGCGGGCATCGTCCACATCGGCGCCGAGGTGGGGCCCAACGACATACTCGTCGGCAAGATAACGCCGAAGAGCGAAGCGCCGATGACGCCGGAGGAAAAACTCCTGCGCGCCATCTTCGGCGAGAAAGCGTCCGACGTGCGCGACACGTCGCTGCGCCTGCCGCCCGGTTTCTCCGGCACCGTCGTCGAGGTGCGCGTCTTCTCCCGCCGCGGGATCGAAAAGGACGAACGCGCCCTCGCCATCGAGCGCGCCGAAATCGACAGTCTGGTCAAGGACCGCGACGACGAACGCCAAATCGTCGAACGCAATGTTTACGGTCGCTTGAAGGCGCTGCTCGCCGGGCGCGCGGTGGTCCGCGGCCCCGGCGGCGCCGAGACCGGCGCTCCGGTCGCGGAAGGCATGCTCGAGGGCTTCTCGCGCGGACAGTGGTGGCAATTCGCCGTGGACGATGAACAGGCGATGGAGCGCGTCGAGGCGCTCAAGCGCGAGTTCGACGACACGATGAAACGCCTTAACGAGCGCTTCGACGAGAAAGTGGAGAAAGTACGCGCCGGAGACGAACTCCTGCCCGGCGTGCTCAAGACCGTCAAGGTGTTCGTCGCCGTCAAGCGCAAGCTCCAGCCGGGCGACAAGATGGCCGGCCGGCACGGCAACAAGGGCGTGATCTCCAGGATCATGCCGGTCGAGGACATGCCGTTTCTCGAGGACGGAACGCCGGTGGACATCGTGCTCAACCCGCTCGGCGTCCCGTCGCGGATGAATGTGGGGCAGATACTCGAAACCCATCTCGGCTGGGCGAGCCATGCCCTGGGCCGCGAGATCGGGCGGACAATCGACGCCGGCGCCTCGCCCGCGGCCATGCGCAGGCGGCTCGCCGACTACTACGGCAAAAAGCGCGCCCGCGCCTTGCGCGCGCTGTCCGTCGACGAACTGACCGAACTGTCGGAACGCCTCCGCGACGGCGTGCCTATAGCGACGCCCGTGTTCGACGGCGCGCGCGAGCCCGATATCGTCGAATTTCTGCGCCTCGCCGGCCTGGACGATTCCGGGCAGGTAACGCTGATCGACGGACGAACGGGCGAGCCCTTCGACCGCAAGGTGACCGTCGGATACATCTACATGCTCAAACTGCACCACCTGGTGGACGACAAGATCCACGCGCGTTCGATCGGCCCCTACAGCCTGGTCACGCAGCAGCCCCTGGGCGGCAAGGCGCAGTTCGGCGGCCAGCGCTTCGGCGAAATGGAGGTCTGGGCGCTCCAGGCCTACGGCGCCGCCTACACGCTGCAGGAAATGCTCACCGTGAAATCCGACGACGTGTCGGGCCGCACCAAGGCCTACGAATCGATCGTGCGCGGGGAAGACAAATTCGAGGCGGGCATCCCCGAATCCTTCAACGTGCTTGTCAAGGAACTGCAATCCCTCGGGCTCGACGTCGACCTCGCCGAGCTCGGATAGACCCCGAACCCAGGAGAAGCGGCATGAACGACCTGATGACCATGTTCGCCCCGGCGGCCCCCGCGCCGCCGCGGTTCGACGAGATTCGCATCTCGATCGCGAGTCCCGACAAAATCCGCTCCTGGTCGTACGGCGAGGTGAAAAAGCCCGAGACCATCAACTACCGAACCTTCAAGCCCGAGCGCGAAGGGCTGTTTTGCGCCAAGATATTCGGCCCGATCAAGGACTACGAATGCCTCTGCGGAAAGTACAAGCGCATGAAGCACCGCGGCATCGTGTGCGAAAAGTGCGGCGTCGAGGTCATCCAGACGCGCGTGCGCCGCGAACGCATGGGGCATATCGAACTCGCCGCGCCCGTCGCCCACATCTGGTTCCTGAAATCGCTGCCCTCGCGCATCGCCACCCTGCTCGACATGACGTTGAAGGAGGTGGAGCGCATTCTCTATTTCGAGAACTACGTCGTGGTCGAACCCGGCCTGACCGACCTCGAGCCCAACCAGCTGCTCACCGAGGAGGAGTATATCGCGAAGACCGACGAACACGGCGCCGACGCATTCCGCGCCGCCATCGGCGCCGAGGCCATTCGCGACATGCTCACGGGCATCGATCTGAAGGCGGACCGCCAGATCCTGCGCGAGGAACTTGCCGCGACGAACTCCGAAACCAAGCGCAAGAAACTTGTCAAGCGTCTCAAGCTCGTCGACGCCTTCGTCGAATCGGGCAACAAGCCCGAGTGGATGATCCTCGAGACCGTGCCGGTGATCCCGCCGGAGTTGCGTCCTCTCGTTCCCCTCGACGGCGGACGCTTCGCCACATCCGACCTCAACGACCTCTACCGCCGCGTTATCAACCGCAACAACCGCCTGCGGCGCCTCCTCGAGCTCCGCGCGCCCGACATCATCGTGCGCAACGAAAAACGCATGCTGCAGGAATCGGTCGATGCGCTCTTCGACAACGGACGGCGCGGGCGCGTAATCGTCGGAACCAGCAAGCGCCCCCTCAAATCCCTCGCCGACATGCTGAAGGGGAAGCAGGGCCGCTTTCGGCAAAACCTGCTCGGAAAGCGCTGCGACTATTCCGGCCGGTCGGTGATCGTCGTCGGCCCCGAACTCAAGCTGCACGAATGCGGGCTGCCGAAGAAAATGGCGCTCGAGCTGTTCAAGCCCTTTATCTACTCGAAGCTCGAGCTGTACGGCATGGCGACCACCATCAAGGCCGCGCGCCGCATGGTGGAGAGCGAGCGGCCCGAAGTGTGGGACATACTCGAGGAGGTGATCCGCGAGCATCCGGTCCTGTTGAACCGCGCGCCGACCCTGCACCGGCTCGGCATCCAGGCGTTCGAACCCAAACTGATCGAGGGCAAGGCGATACAGCTGCACCCGCTCGTGTGCGCGGCCTTCAACGCCGACTTCGACGGCGACCAAATGGCCGTCCATGTGCCGCTGTCGCTCGAGGCGCAGCTCGAGGCGCGCGTGCTGATGATGTCCACCAACAACATTCTCAGCCCGGCCAACGGCAAGCCCATCATCGTGCCCACGCAGGACATCGTGCTCGGCCTCTACTACCTCACGGCGGAACGAGACGGCGCGCCGGGCGAGGGAAAGCCCTTCGCCGACATCGGCGAGATCGAGCACGCCCTCCACGCCGGCGCGCTCGAGCTGCACGCCAAAATCCGGATGCGCCTCGAGACCGCGAACGGCGCCGGCGAGCCGCGCCGCGAATACGTCGACACCACGCCGGGCCGCGTGCTGCTGTCGCAAATCCTGCCGCCGCACCCGCGCCTCGGTTTCGCCGCCGTCAACCGCCTTCTTACCAAACGCGAAATCGGCCACGTCATCGACGAAGTGTACCGCCATTGCGGGCAAAAAGAGACGGTGCTGTTTGCCGATCGCATCATGAAACTCGGCTTCGGACAGGCCTGCCGCGCCGGCATCTCCTTCGGCAAGGACGACATGGTGGTGCCCGAACGGAAGCACGAACTCGTGCGGGATACCCGCGCCGAAGTCAAGAAGTTCGAGGAGCAGTACACCGAGGGCCTCATCACCGAGCGCGAGAGATACAACAAGGTCGTGCATATCTGGCAGCAATGCGCGGACAAGGTCGAAGACGCAATGATGGAAGGTATCCGCCGCGTCGGCGCGGGGCGGGAGATCAACTCCATCCACATGATGGCCGATTCCGGCGCCCGCGGATCCAAGACCCAAATGAAGCAGCTGGCCGGCATGCGCGGCCTCATGGCCAAGCCCTCGGGGGCCATCATCGAGCGGCCGATTACCGCCAACTTCAAGGAAGGGTTGACGGTTCTCGACTACTTCACCTCGTCGCACGGGGCCCGCAAGGGCCTCGCCGACACCGCGCTCAAGACCGCGAACTCGGGATACCTCACCCGCCGCCTGGTGGATGTAACGCAGGATGTCATCATTACGGAGAACGACTGCGGAACGGGAGCCGGCCTCTCCGTCGCCGAAGTGATCGACGACGGCGGAGAGAGGATCGAGACCATCGAGGAGCGCATACTCGGCCGCTGCGCCGCGCGCGACGTCGTCAGCCCCCTCGACGGGTCGCTCATTGTCGGCGCGGGAGACATGATCGATGAGGAAACGAGCGCGAGAATCGGCGAGGACGACATAGAAAGCGTCGATATCCGCTCGGTGCTTACCTGCGAAACCGAACACGGCGTCTGTGCGCGCTGCTACGGCCGCGACCTGGCGCGCGGAACCATGGTCAATGTCGGCGAAGCGGTCGGCGTGATCGCCGCGCAGTCGATCGGGGAGCCGGGCACCCAGCTCACCATGCGCACCTTCCATCAGGGCGGCGCCCTGTCGCAGAGCGCGCAGCAGTCGAGCGTGGAGAGCAATATCGACGGTACGCTTACCGTTGCGAATTTCAAGGCGGTGGAAGATTCCGAGGGAAGGCCGGTGGTGATGAGCCGCAACTGCGAGCTCGTGCTGGTCGACGAGCAGAAGCGGAAGCGGGCGCCCCGGCGCGTGCCCTACGGCGCCCGCCTGCTCGCGGGGGACGGAGACAAGGTAGCGCGCGGACAGAAACTGGCCGAGTGGGACCCGCACATGCGCCCCATCATCAGCGAGATCGATGGCCGCGTCTCCTACGAAGACCTCATCGACGATGTGACCATGGTCGAGGAGGTGGACGAAACCACGGGGATACCCAGCCGCCGCGTCATCGAGTGGAAGCAGACCGGAAAGGGACCCGACTACCGCCCGCGCATAACGCTCATCGGCGCCGATGGCGAACCGCTGAAGCTCGCGAGCGGCCGGGACGCCTGGTTCGAACTGCCCATCAACGCCATTCTCTCGGTCGAACGGGGCGACGAAGTGCATGCCGGCGACGTCCTTGCGCGTATCCCGGTCGAGAGCTCGCGCGCCCGCGACATCACCGGCGGCCTGCCCCGCGTCGCGGAACTGTTCGAGGCGCGCAAGCCCAAGGATTTCGCCGTCGTCAGCGCGATCGACGGCAGGGTCGAATTCGCCGCCAAGGACTACAAGGGCAAGCGCCGCCTCACCATCGTCCCGGCGCGGGAAGGCGCGGAGCCGGTCGAATACCTGATCGCCAAGACCCGCAACGTCATCGTCCAGGAAGGCGACGAAGTGCGCAAGGGCGACATGCTCATCGACGGCAGCCGCGTTCCCCACGACATCCTCAAGGTGCTCGGCGTCGCCGAACTCGCCAAGTACCTTGTCGACGAAATCCAGGATGTCTACCGGCTCCAGGGCGTCAAGATCAACGACAAGCACATCGAGGTGGTTGCGCGCCAAATGCTGCAAAAGGTCGAAATCGAGAGCCCCGGAGACACCACCTTTGTCATCGGCGAACTGGTGGACAAACGCGAATTCCGCGAAGTCAACCGCAAGATCGAAGAGGAAGGCGGGCGGCCGGCGGAAGGTTCGCCCGTACTGCTCGGCATCACCAAGGCGAGCCTGCAAACGGGTTCGTTCATCTCCGCCGCGTCGTTCCAGGAAACCACCCGCGTACTCACCGAGGCCGCCGTTACGGCCCGCAAGGACGGCCTGCGCGGCCTGAAGGAAAACGTCATCGTCGGACGGCTGATCCCGGCGGGCACGGGGAGGTTCATTAACGACCGCAAGCGGTTCGCCGCCCAGCGCGACCGCGAGCTGCTGGCGATACGCGAGGAGCGCGCCCGCGCCGCCGAAGCCGAGGCCGAAGCCGCCCGCGCCGCCGCCGTGGCGGAAGAACTCGAGGCGCGCCTGGCGGAAGCCGAGGCCGCCGCCTGACCGCCGCGCGGCCCCGCCGACCGGGCCGCGATTGAACCGCCCGCGCGCGCCTGTTATACCGGCGCCGCGCGGGCGGACGCGCGCAACGACAGCGAAAGGAAACGGAAATGGATATCGGGGCTTTCATCTTCGCGACCGGCTACACGATAGCCGTCGACGAACTCGCGCGCGAACTGGAGGCGCGCGGATTCGAATCGCTGTTCGTGCCCGAACACACGCACATCCCGGTCAGCCGCAAGTCGCCGTTTCCGGGCGGCGGCGACCTGCCGCGCCAGTACTGGCATACGCACGATCCGTTCGTGTCGTTGTCCTTCGCGGCCGCCGCGACGCAACGCCTCAAGCTCGGAACCGGCATCTGCCTGATCCCCCAGCGCGACCCCATCGTGACCGCCAAATCGGTCGCCAGCCTCGACATGCTGTCCGGCGGGCGGTTCCTGCTCGGCATGGGCGGCGGCTGGAACGTGGAGGAGATGGAAGATCACGGCGCCGAATACCGCACGAGGTTCAAACTGCTGCGCGAGCGCGTGCTCGCCATGAAGGCGCTTTGGGCCGACGAAGAGGCCGAGTTCCACGGCGAGTTCGTGGACTTCGACCCGTGCCGGGCATACCCGAAGCCGGTGCAGAAGCCGCACCCGCCGCTGCTTCTGGGCGGCGAGACCGACCATACGCTGCGCCGCGTGGTCGAGTTCTGCGACGGCTGGTTCCCGCGCGGACGCGGCGGATTCGACGCCGCCGCCGGCGTCGCGCGCTTGCGCCGCATCGCCGACGAGGCCGGGCGCGACATGTCCGGCCTCTCCATCAGCGTGTTCGGCGCCAGGCCCGACCGCCGGGCAATGGACGAATACCGGGAGGCCGGCGTTACGCGCGCCATAATCGGCCTGCCCTCCGACAGCCGCGACGACGTGCTCCGCCTCCTCGACAAGCACGCCGCGCTGCTTGGCGGCTAGCGAATCGGCTGCTTCGCCCCCGGGGGAGACGCCGCTACCACGGCTCGATCCAGGGCCGGAGGTCGAGCTCGTGCGTCCAGGCGTTGCGCGGCTGCGTGTGCAAGCGCCAGTAATTCTCGGCGATAGCCTCCGGGTCCAGTATGCCGTCGCGGTCCTTGAGCGCGTAGCGTTCCGGAAACATGTCGGCGATAAACGCCGTATCGATCGCCCCGTCGATCACCACATGCGCGACGTGGATGTTTTTCGGCCCGAGTTCGCGCGCCATGCTTTGCGCCACCGCGCGCAGCCCGTGCTTCCCCGCCGCGAAAGCGGAATAACCGGGGCCGCCCCTCACGCTCGCCGTTGCGCCCGTGAAGAGGATCGTGCCCCGCTCGCGCGGGATCATATGCCGCGCGGCTTCGCGCCCGAGCAGAAATCCGCCGAAGCACGCCATTTCCCAGACCTTGCGGAACACCCGCGCCGTCGTCTCGACGATGGGAAAGCGCACATTTGCGCCGATATTGTACACCGCGACCGCGATGGGTCCGATCTCGCGTTCTACCCGCTCGACGAACGGCGCCATCTCGTCTTCCTTGCGCGCATCGACGCCGAAGGCGTGCGCGACTCCCCCTTCGTCGCGAATCCGCCGCGCCAGCCCCTCGAGCCGGTCCAAATGCCGCACCCGCCGCGTAACGACCGCGCGATACCCTTCGCGCGCAAACCGCCGCGCAATCGCCCCGCCGGTCGCGTCGCCCGCCCCGATGACCAGCACGACCTCGCCGTTGTCCATCCCGCGTTCCTCTTCTGATTCGCCGCGCCTGTCGCGCCGGCGCAAGGTAGCACGCCAGCAGTCCCCGCGCTGCAAACGTCCGTATTGCCGGCGAGCGACAGCCGCTTGCCGGTCCCCGTCTCAAACGATTTCCGGCGAGGGGACGATGTGTCGGCAGGCGTTGCCGGCCCCGTTCGCGAGTTCGCCGGCCTCTCCCGACCGCGCGTCGATGTCGCCGATCGAGCATACGGGCGCCGGAAGCCGCCATCGGGTACGATGATCGACGCCGGTCGCGAACAAGAAAGGTAAGCGGGGATATGGCCGATGATCGGGTGGCGGCGCGCCTGCTCGGCGCTTACGGTCGCGAGGCGGCGCGGGTTTGCGCGACGGGGCATGCGACCGAGCATAGTTACCGGGCGGCGCTTCAGGGGCTTGTCGAGGGGCTGGCCGGCGGGGGCGCGCGGGCGCTCAACGAACCCGCGCATGCGGAGTGCGGCGCGCCCGATTTCATCGTCGTCCGCGACGGCGTTCCGCTGGGCCATATCGAGTGCAAGGATGTGGGCGCGCCGCTTGACCGCGTCGAGGCGGGGGAGCAGTTGGGGCGCTACCGGCGGGGGCTGCCGAACCTGATTCTGACGGACTATCTCGAGTTCCGCCGCTATGCGAACGGCGCGCCGCGGGAGACGGCGCGGCTCGGGCGCATCGACGCCGCCGGCGCGTTCGCGCCGGATGGCGGCGGCGCGGCGCGCGTTGCGGCGCTGTTCGAGGCGTTTTTCTCTGCCGATTCGCCGACGGTTGCGAGCGCGCGGGAGTTGGCGGCGCGGATGGCGGGGAAGGCGCGCCTGCTGCGCGACGGCGTTGCGCGCATTCTTGCGCGCGAGGGGGAAGCGGGCGCGTTTCATGAAATGCTGACCGGCTACCGCGCGACGCTGATCCCTGATCTGGGCGCGGCGGATTTCGCCGATCTGCACGCGCAAACGGCGGCTTACGGGCTGTTCGCGGCGCGCTGCCTGCACGGCCCCGGGGCTGGGCCGTTCACGCGCCAATCGGCCGCTTTCACCGACACGACGCCGTTCCTGCGCGACGTATTCGGCCAGGTTGCCGGCCCAGGCATCGACCGCCGCATCGCGTGGATTGTCGATGATCTGGCGTTGTTGCTGCAACGCGCCGACATGACGGCGATTCTCGAGGATTTCGGTCGGCGCACGCGGCGGGAAGATCCGGTCGTGCATTTCTACGAGGATTTTTTGGCGGCCTACGATCCCGGTCTGCGCGAGACGCGGGGCGTGTATTACACGCCCGAACCGGTTGTGTCGTACATCGTGCGCAGCGTGGATCGTCTGCTTCGGAGCCGCTTCGGCCTGGCGGACGGCCTTGCCGACACCGCGGCGACCGTCGATGCGGAGGGGCGGCCGTCGCCGCGGGTTCTGATACTGGACCCCGCGGCGGGGACGGGGACGTTCCTGCGCGAGGCGGTTTCGCTGATACGCAGCACGATAGAGGACAAGGGCTTGGGCGGGGGTTGGGCGGATTATGTGCGCCGCCATTTGCTGCCGCGGTTGTCGGGGTTCGAACTGCTGATGGCGCCATACGCGATCTGTCACTTGAAGCTGGCGCTGGAGATAGGCGGGCCGGGTTTCGCGCTGCCCGAGGATGGGCGCCTGGGTGTGTATCTCACCAATGCGCTTGAGGAGGCGCGCGAGGCGGATGCGGCCGGGCCGCTGTTCGCACGCGAGGTTGCGCGGGAGGCGGCGGGGGCGGATGCGGTGAAGCGCGATCGCCCGGTGATGGCGGTCATCGGCAACCCGCCCTATTCGGGGCATTCCGCCAATCGGGGCGCGTGGATTGCCGGCCTGTTGCGCGGGCGCGACGGCGGCGAACCCGCCGGCAGTTATTTCGAGGTCGATGGGCGCCCGCTCGGCGAGCGCAACCCGAAATATGTGAACGACGATTACGTCAAGTTTTTCCGTTTCGCGCAGTGGCGCATCGAGCGCACCGGCGAGGGCGTGCTCGGCTTCGTGACCAATCACAACTATCTCGACGCGCCGACCCTGCGGGGCATGCGCCAGCGTCTGATGGAGAGTTTCGACGATATCTACATTCTGGATTTGCACGGGAACGCGAAGAAGCGGGAGCGCGCGCCGGACGGCGGGAAGGACGAGAATGTGTTCGACATCCAGCAGGGCGTGGCCATCGGTTTGTTCGTAAAGCGCGCGGACGGCGGCGGCGCGCCGGCGCGTGTGCGCCATGCGGATTTGTGGGGCATGCGCGAGGCGGGCGCGGATGGCGGGAAGTACGGCTGGCTTGCCGACAACGATGTGGACAGTACGCGGTGGCGCGAGTTGGCGCCGCGCGCGCCGTTTTATCTTTTCGTTCCGCGCGACGAGGCGTTGGCGGCGGAATACGAGGCCGGCTGGCGACTGACCGACATATTCCCTGTGAACTCGGTGGGCATCGTGACCGCGCGCGATCGCCTGGCGATCCGGTGGACGCCGGAGGAGATGCGGCGCGCCGCGGCGGAGTTCGCAAGCCTTCCGGAGGAGGAGGCGCGAACACGCTACGATTTGGGCCGCGATGTCGATGAGTGGAAAGTGGCGTGGGCGCAAGAAGACATACACGCGCACCCGGACGCGGACGCGCATGTCGCGCCCATTCTGTACCGCCCATTCGATATACGCTATGCGTACTACACCGGAAGGACGCGCGGGTTCATGAGCCGGCCTCGCCGCGCCGTCATGGGCCACATGCGCGCGGGGCCGAACCTCGCGCTTCTTTCATGCCGCCAGCAATCGCAGGCCGGCGCGGAATGGGCTCTTTGCGGCGTGACGCGCTCGATCGCTGAGTCCTGCGCGCTGTCGAACAAGACGAGAGAAATAGGATCGCTCTTTCCCCTCTATGTGTACCCGTGCGGACCCGAAAATGCGTTGGAAAGAGGCCGCGAGCCGAACCTCTCTCCCGAGTTCGTCGAAGCGGCCCGCGCGGCGTTCGAACCCGAACTTTTTTCCGAAGGCGCCGGCGATCCCGCCGCCGCCGCAGGGCCCGAAGACATCTTCCACTACATATACGCGGTGCTTCACAGTCCCGAATACCGGCGCCGCTACGCCGATTTCCTGAAATCGGATTTCCCGCGCATACCCTTGTCCGGCAAGCGGGAATTGTTCGCCGCCTTGGCCGGCCTGGGCCGGCGCCTCGCCGCCCTGCACCTGATGAACGACGACGCCGGCGCCCCGCCCGCCTTTCCCCGCCCCGGAAGCGACACGGTCGAAAGGCCGCGCTACGCCGAGCCCGCCTGCGACGAACCGGGCCGGGTCTGGATAAACGCGGACCAGTATTTCGAGGGCGTCTCGCCCGAGGCGTGGAATTTCGCCGTCGGCAGCTACCGTCCGGCCCGAAAATGGCTGCAAGACCGCAAGGGCCGCGCCCTGTCGTTCGACGATATCGCCCACTACCGCCGCCTCTGCGCCGCCTTGGCCGAAACGCCCCGCATCATGGCCCGCATCGACCGCGCCATCGACGCCCACGGCGGCTGGCCAATCGCCTGAAAATGCGCAGCATTATGTCGGTGGTTCCGGTCTATTGCGGGGCCGATTCGGCGCTCGGCGCCGCTTGTGCGAAATGCAAGCGGGCCGGAAGCCGTCGTCGGGTACGATGATCGACGCCGGTCGCGAACGAGAAGGGTAGGCGGGAACATGGCCGATGATCGGGCGGCGGCGCGCCTGCTCGGCGCTTACGGTCGCGAGGCGGCGCGGGTTCGCGCGACGGGGCAGGCGACCGAGCATAGTTACCGGGCGGCGCTTCAGGGGCTTGTCGAGGGGCTGGCCGGCGGGGGCGCGCGGGCGCTCAACGAACCCGCGCATGCGGAGTGCGGCGCGCCCGATTTCATCGTCGTCCGCGACGGCATTCCGCTGGGCCATATCGAGTGCAAGGATGTGGACGCGCCGCTTGACCGCGTCGAGGCGGGGGAGCAGCTGGGGCGCTACCGGCGGGGGCTGCCGAACCTGATCCTGACGGACTATCTCGAGTTCCGCCGCTATGCGAACGGCGCGCCGCGCGAGACCGCGCGGCTCGGGCGCATCGATGCCTCCGGCGCGTTCGCGCCGGATGGCGGCGGCGCGGAGCGTGTTGCGGCGCTGTTCGAGGCTTTTTTCACGGCCGATTCGCCGACGGTTGCGAGCGCGCGGGAGTTGGCGGAGCGGATGGCGGGGAAGGCGCGCCTGCTGCGCGACGGCGTCGGGCGCATTCTTGCGCGCGAGGGGGAAGCAGGCGCGTTTCATGAAATGCTGACGGGCTACCGCGCGACGCTGATTCCCGACCTGGGCGCGGCGGAGTTCGCCGATCTGCACGCGCAAACGGCGGCCTACGGGCTGTTCGCGGCGCGCTGCCTGCACGGCCCCAGGGCTGGGCCGTTCACGCGCCAATCGGCCGCTTTCACCGACACGACGCCGTTCCTGCGCGACGTATTCGGCCAGGTTGCCGGCCCCGGCATCGACCGCCGCATTGCGTGGATTGTCGATGATCTGGCGTTGTTGCTGCAACGCGCCGACATGGCGGCGATTCTCGAGGATTTCGGTCGGCGCACGCGGCGGGAAGATCCGGTCGTGCATTTCTACGAGGATTTTTTGGCCGCCTACGATCCCGGTCTGCGCGAGACGCGGGGCGTGTATTACACGCCTGAACCGGTTGTGTCTTACATCGTGCGCAGCGTGGATCGTCTGCTTCGGAGCCGTTTCGGCCTGGCGGACGGCCTTGCCGACACCGCGGCGACCGTCGATGCGGACGGGCAGCCTTCGCCGCGGGTTCTGATACTGGACCCCGCGGCAGGGACGGGGACATTCCTGCGCGAGGCGGTGGCGTTGATACGCAACACGATAGAGGGCAAGGGTTTGGCCGGGGGTTGGGCGGATTATGTGCGCCGCCATTTGCTGCCGCGGTTGTCGGGGTTCGAACTGCTGATGGCGCCATACGCAATCTGTCACTTGAAGCTGGCGCTGGAGATAGGCGGGCCGGGTTTCGCGCTGCCCGAGGATGGGCGCCTGGGCGTGTATCTCACCAATGCGCTTGAGGAGGCGCGCGAGGCGGATGCGGCCGGGCCGCTGTTCGCGCGCGAGGTTGCGCGCGAGGCGGCGGGGGCGGACGCGGTGAAGCGCGACCGCCCGGTGATGGCGGTCATCGGCAACCCGCCCTATTCGGGCCATTCCGCCAACACGGGCGCATGGATTGCCGGTCTCCTGCGCGGGCGCGACGGCGGCGAACCCGCCGGGAGTTATTTCGAGGTCGATGGGCGCCCGCTCGGCGAGCGCAACCCGAAATATGTGAACGACGACTATGTCAAGTTCTTCCGTTTTGCGCAGTGGCGCATCGAGCGCACCGGCGAAGGCGTTCTCGGTTTCGTGACCAACCACAACTATCTCGACGGGCCGACCTTGCGGGGCATGCGCCAGCGTCTGATGGAGAGTTTCGACGATATTTACATTCTGGATTTGCACGGGAACGCGAAGAAGCGGGAGCGCGCGCCGGACGGCGGGAAGGACGAGAATGTGTTCGACATCCAGCAGGGCGTGGCGATCGGGCTGTTCGTGAAGCGCGCGGATGGCGGCGCCGCGCCGGCGCGTGTGCGCCATGCGGATTTGTGGGGCTTGCGCGAGGCAGGCGCGGATGGCGGGAAGTACGGCTGGCTCGCCGACAACGATGTGGACAGTACGCGGTGGCGCGAGTTGACGCCGCGCGCGCCGTTTTATCTTTTCGTTCCGCGCGACGAGGCGTTGGCGGCGGAATACGAGGCCGGCTGGCGACTGACCGACATATTTCCGGCGAACTCGGTAGGCATCGTGACCGCGCGCGATCGCCTGGCGATCCGGTGGACGGGGGAGGAGATGCGGCGCGCCGCGGCGGAGTTCGCAAGCCTTCCCGAAGAAGAGGCGCGGACGCGCTACGACTTGGGCCGCGATGCCCGCGACTGGAAAGTGGCATGGGCGCAGGAGGACGTCCGCGCGCACCCTGACGCCGAGGCCCATATAGCGCCTATCCTCTACCGCCCGTTCGATGTGCGGTTCACATATTACACCGGCAGGACGTGCGGCTTCATGAGCATGCCGCGCCGCGGCGTCATGCGCCACATGCGCGCGGGGCAGAATCTCGCGCTTTCGACGACGAGATCGGTAGAAATCGCCGAGGGCTGGGAACATGTTTTCGTTTCCCGAACGCTCACCCAGAACCATACGGTATCGCTGAAGGAAGTCAATTATCTGTTTCCTCTATACGTTTATCCTGCGGATAACGGCGATTGCGTCGCGACCGGGCGCACGGCGAATATCGAGCCGGGTTTCATCGAGGCGGCGGGCGATGCGCTCGGCCTCGATTTCGTAACGGGGGGTGCCGGGGATACGACGACGGCCTTCGGACCCGAGGACATCTTCCACTACATATACGCGGTGCTTCACAGTCCCGAATACCGGCGCCGTTACGCCGATTTCCTGAAGTCGGATTTCCCGCGTATACCCTTGTCCGGCAACCGGGAATTGTTCGCCGCCCTGGCCGGCCTGGGCCGGCGCCTCGCCGCGCTGCATCTAATGGAGGAAGACGCCGGCGCCCCGCCCGCCTTTCCCCGCCCCGGAAGCGACACGGTCGAAAGGCCGCGCTACGCCGAGCCCGCCCGAGGCGAACCGGGCCGGGTCTGGATAAACGCGGACCAGTATTTCGAGGGCGTCCCGCCCGAGGCATGGAACTTCGCCATCGGCGGCTACCGCCCGGCGCAAAGATGGCTGCAAGACCGCAGGGGCCGCGCCCTGTCGTTCGACGACATCGCCCACTACCGCCGCCTCTGCGCCGCCCTCGCCGAAACGCCCCGCATCATGGCCCGCATCGACCGCGCCATCGAGGCCCGCGGCGGCTGGCCAATCGCTCGGCATGGAGCGTGATCGAGCGTAATCGTCCGGCTATCCCGCTTGGCGATTATTGAGTATGTTTATGCGTTTCGGTACTTCGGGAGTCGTTTTGTTTGGCGCTCCGCGTCGTATGGGGATATTGCTTCGACGCCTTCACGGTTGTCGATGCGGCTTGACGACGCCGGTTGCCGGTCGCCCGTTCGAACGCAGCGGCTTGCGGTCGCGGGATGGCGTTTGGGAGGGAGGCACGGGGAGGAAGTATTTTTTCGATAGGCTCAATTAGCGAATCGTATGTACGCATGGTATGATGCCTTCGGGTCGTGTGGAGGTGCTTGTCATGCAGAGCAGTGAATTTCGGGATTGGCTTGCGCGTGTGGACGCTCTTGGCGCTACGCAGCGTCGCGAGGCGTTGGCTGTGCTGTCTGGGCGTTCGGCGTCGTCTGCGTCTGTGGCGGCTGTCGAGCTTGGCGTGGACGAAGAGCGGCGCTGTCCGCGCTGTCAGGCCACGGGGGCGGTGTCCATAGGCCGTGCGCGGGGTTTGCGGCGCTACCGATGCAAGGGCTGCGGTCGCACGTTCAACGCGGCGACGGGCACGCCGTTGTCGGGTCTGCATCGCAAGGAGCGGTGGCTTTCGTTCGGCGCGTCGCTTTCCGACGGGGAGACGGTGCGAGCGTCGGCTGCGCGGTGCGGCGTTGCGGTGTCGACGGCGTTTCGTTGGCGTCACCGGTTTTTGCGGGCGGTGGAGAAGACGCCGAAGAAGTTGCGGGGGATCGTCGAGGCGGACGAGACATTCGTTCTGCACAGTCGCAAGGGGGCGCGGAAACTCGACCGCAAGCCGCGTCGTCGCGGCGGCAAGGCGACCAGCCGCGGCTTGTCGCGCGAGCAGGTTCCGGTCCTTGTGGCCACCGACCGCGGCGGCGGCAATGCGAGCGCGGCGCTGCCCACGGTGAGCGCCGATGCGCTCAAGAAGGCGCTTGGGCCGGTCATCGAGACCGACATTGTGCTGGTGTCCGATGCCAACCGCGCGTATCGGCCATGCGCCGCGGCGCTCGGCGTGCGTCATGAGGCGCTCAACATGAGCGCCGGCGAGCGGGTGCGCGACGCCTTCCATATTCAGACCGTCAACAACCGTCACAGCCGGCTGAAGGGCTTCCTGCGCGGCTTTCGCGGCATCGCGACAAAGTATCTCGACAGCTATCTGCGGTGGTTCCACCTCATCGGACTCGCCGCACACGCGTCGCCAAGGGCGTGCCTGACCGCCGCAATGAACACAGCGTACATACGATTCGCTAATTGAGCCTTTCGATATTTCCTCTTTTACGCTTGCCTTATGGGGTTGGGGGCGGTATTGTTCGTTCATGCTTGACCGCGCCGCGCCTCTCCCCGACGATCCAGCCCGCCCGAAGGGCATGGCGGCGGCCTTGGCGGCCGAGTTGCAGGTCCGTGCGGAGACGTTGAAGGCGCGCGATATCCCGATTGAGAAGTTGCGTCATGAGTTGGCGGGGATGCGCCGGCGCCGCTTCGGGGCGCGCCCGGAAGCCCTGGCGCAATTGCAACCGGCGCCGGAGAACGAGGAGATCGTCCGCGACGCAAGCCCGCCCCCGCAACACGAACCCGCCGCCGAACGCGCGCCGCGGCGCAAGCGCATACACGCTCATCGAAACCGCCAAACTCAACGGCGTCGACCCGCGCGCATGGATCGCAGACACACTCAACCGTATCCAGGACTACAAAACAAACCGAATCCACAAACTCATGCCGTGGAACTGGAAACGCAAAACACCACCGTAAAAACCCAATCGCCCCATAACCGGACGCTTACGGCCGGGCGCTGTCGGCGTCGAGGAGGGGGCGGATAACCTTGCGTTTCAGGTCGATGCCGACTCCGCACTTGCAGCCGGGGCATGAGCGGCAGACATCGAGCCCGAGGTCCGCGGCGGCGTCCTGGGCCTGGGCCTTGTCCTCGGGCGCGGCGGCCGGATCGAGCTGGCGCATGCGAAGTTTCAACAGAGAGAACGGGCTGCCCCAGCGATAGGCGCCGGATTCGTCGCGCTGCTCGGCGGCGCCCTCGAAATTACGTTCGTGCATCGGGCAATTATGGAGGCACGCATAGCATTCGATGCAGGCGGCGAGTGCGTGATAATCGTCCGGCGCGGCGACGTTCAGGTCGTTGCCGCGCACAGCGCCGGAGACGCGGCCGCGCAGCTGCCGCCCCACGCCGTCGCGGCGCGAGACGAGGTCGCGCAGCACGGGCAGCGTTCCCGGCGCGCTTACCACGGCGCCTTCGCGCACCCGCGCGCGGCACGCGATGCGCGGGCGCCCGTCGATATCGACCGTACAAACGCCGCAGGTGCGGTTGCGGCAGCCGTAGCGGAACGCGAGATCGGGGATCGCGGTCGCGCGGGCCTGCAATAACACATCGAGCGCCATCGGCCGCTCGTCCTCCGCGCGCGGGCGGTAGTCGAAGACGACGCGCTCCTCCGCGCCGTTGCGGACGAGGACGAAGGTTACCTTCATGCGCCGGCGGCGCCGGCGGGCGCGGGGAGTTCCCCCATAACGGCGCGGTAGCGCCGCTCCACCGCGCGGTCGCGCGCCGCGCGCGGCATCAGGCGCAGAAGCTTGAGCCGCAGTTTGCGCTTGCGATCCTCCAAAAGGCGGGGGAGCAAGCGCCGCAGCGGGGTCTTGCGGCGCGGCAGCCGCGATGTTTGCAGCGCGCCGCCGGGGCCGCGGCGCACGGCGATCGAACACGGCCGTGAGAACAGGACCGGCGCGGGCTTGCCGTCGAGCCGCACATGCGCGCCGAGGCCGCGGGGCCGGTCGCGCGCCGAAAGCGCCACCGCCTCGGCGGCGTCGAGCATGTTGCCGAGTTCGATCCAGTCGATGAACTCCTGGTTCCATCCGGCGCCCGCGGGGACACGGGCGTCCCCGGCGGCGCGGCGGATACCGGCCGCCGCGGCTAGGAAGCGCTCGAGCCCGGCGCCGGTTCGCGCCGGGCCGATGCCTTTCCAGCATTCCTTTTGCAGCTGTTCGACCAGCGCGGCGGGCGCGGCGCCGGCGCCGCGGCCGAGGCGCGCGCGCCAGGGCGCGAGACGCGCTTCGAACGCGGCCGCCGGCGCGGCGCGGCGCGCAAGCGCCCGCGCGGCCGCCGCCCGGCCGGAACGCGCGCCGAAAACCGGGCCCTCGGTGAGCGAAGTGGAGCCGAGGCGGTTGGCGCCGAAAACGCCGCCCATCGCCTGCCCCGCGGCGTAGAGGCCGCGCGGCGCGCCGGCGACGGCGGCGCCGTTCGCGTCGGCGCGCATCCCGCCCATCGCATAGTGGGCGCCGGGCCGGACTTCCCACATCTCGCGGCAGCGCGCCGCATCGCGGCCCCATGCCTGCCGGACGGTCGCGATCGCGCCGGGGAGCGCGCTGTTCAGGAATGTCTCGTAGTAGCGTCCGGCGCGCGGGAGTTGTGCGTTGGCCGTCAGATCGAGCCAGCAGCCTCCGCGCTCGGTGCCCCGGCCCTGGGCCACGGCGTGCGCGATGGCGGCCGAGCATTCGGCGCGGGTACGCAGCATCAGGCCGTCGAGGATGACCTTTCCGCCGCGGTCGCGAAGCACGCCGAGATAGCCGGCGGTGGCCGGCTCGCCGGCGCACAGCCCTTCGTAGGCGGGCGGATGGGCCATGCAGAAGGGCAGGAACTGCACCTGCTCCATGTCGATCAGCTCGGCGCCGGCGCGAAGCGCGAGAGCGTAGGAATCGCCCGTGTTGCCGCGCATGGTGTCGGTCTTCGGAAAATAGAGCGTTCCCAAGCCGCCCGCGGCGATAATTACCGACGGGGCGCGGACGGCGACGAACGCCCCGTTCGCGGCGTCGTAAACCAGGCCGCCCGCGACCTCGCGCCCGCCGTTCCCGCCCGACGCGACGACATCGAGGAACCAGGCGTCTTCCAGATAATCGACGTTGCGGCCCTGCACGACGGCGCTCCAAGCCGCGTGCCCGACCGCGAGGCCGCCGTTGCGGTGGCCGACCGAGCGGCGGCGCGTGTGTCCGCCGAGCGCAAGGGCGAGCGCTTTCGGGCCGCCGGTTTTTTCGTCGATATCGGGGCGCGCGCCGTGGCGGCGCATCCAGTCGTAGGCGTCGCGCGTGTCTTGCGCGAAGGCGGCGGCAATGCGCGGGTCGGGCAGATCGCCGCCGGCCATGCGCAGGTTTTCCGCCAGTCCGGCCTCGGAATCGTCTTCGCCGCCGCTTCCGCGCACCGTGACGATGCCTTCGGCGATCTTGGTGTCGGAACAGCCCACGGGGTCCTTGGCGACGACGAGCACGCGCGCGCCGGCCTCCGCCGCGGCGTGCGCCGCCGCGCTCCCCGCCCCGCCGGACCCGACGACGATTACGTCGCAATCGCGCCGCAGGGTCTCCATGAGGAACGCCGCCCTAGTTCACCTGGAACAGTCCGGCGGCGCCCATGCCTCCGCCGATGCACATGGTGACGACCACGTGCTTGGCGCCGCGGCGCTTGCCCTCGATCAGCGCGTGGCCGGCCAACCGCGCGCCCGACATGCCGTAGGGATGGCCGATCGAGATCGCGCCGCCATCGACATTCAGCGCTTCGTCGGGAATGCCCAGCTTGTCGCGGCAATACACGACCTGAACGGCGAAAGCCTCGTTGAGCTCCCACAGGTCGATATCGTCCATGTCGAGGCCGTTGCGCTCCAAAAGCCGCGGCACGGCATAGACGGGGCCGATGCCCATCTCGTCGGGCTCGAGCGCGGCGACGGCGAAGGACCGGAAGGCGCCGAGCGGCTCGAGGCCGCGGCGTTCGGCTTCCTTCGCGTCCATGACCACGCAGGCCGAGGCGCCGTCCGACAGCTGGCTGGCGTTGCCGGCGGTGATGAAAGCGTCGCCGCCCATCACCGGGTCGAGACCGGCGAGGCCTTCCATCGTCGTGCCGGGGCGGTTGCCTTCGTCGCGCTCCAGCGTCACTGCCTGTTCGGAAATCTCGCCGGTCTCCTTGTCCTTGACCAGTTTGACCGAGGGCAGCGGCACGATTTCGTCGTCGAGCCGCCCCGCCTGTTGCGCGGCCGCCGTGCGCAGCTGGCTTTGCAGCGCGAATTCGTCCTGCCGTTCGCGGCCCACGCCGTAGCGGTTCGCCACCACCTCGGCGGTCTGGATCATCGAGTAGTAGAGCTCGGGCTTGTTTTCGTCGATCCACTCGTTGTGGGCGCGGTGGCCGTTCTGATGCTCGTTCTGCACGAGGCTGATCGATTCGAGGCCGCCGGCCACCATCACCGGCGCGCGATCGACGATCACCCGCTGCGCCGCCATGGCGATCGCCTGCAGGCCGGAGGAGCAGAAGCGGTTGACGGTCGCGCCTCCCGTCGTGACCGGCAGGCCGGCGCGCAGCGCGCATTGGCGCGCGATATTGCCTCCGGTCGCGCCTTCGGGCATGGCGCAGCCCATGAGCACGTCCTCGACCTCGGCGGGGTCGACGCCCGCGCGCGCCACCGCGTGCCCGATGGCGTGGCCGCCGAGATCGGCGCCGTGGGTGTTGTTGAACGCGCCGCGATACGCCTTGCCGATCGGCGTGCGCGCGGTGGAAACGATAACGGCTTCGCGCATGGGTATGCCTCCGTGCGATGGTGGGGATAAAGACGGGCGCCCCGCCGCTCAGCGGCCGGGGTTGAGGTCGTTGAAGGTCTTGCCCGCCGCCGCGAGCCGCTCGAGCAGCGGCGCCGGGCGCCAAGCCTCGCCGAGCCGGTCGTAAAACCGGCTGACCGAATCGTACACGGTCTTCAGGCCCACGAGGTCGGCGTGGAACATGGGGCCGCCGCGCCAGCGCGGAAACCCGTAGCCGTTGGCATAGATGACGTCGATGTCGCTCGCGCGCGCGGCGATTCCCTCTTCGAGTATTTTCGCGCCCTCGTTGACCAGCTGATACATGCAGCGCTCGACGATTTCCCGCGCGTCGATCCCGCGGCGCGCGATCCCCCGCCGCTCGGACTCGGCGACGATCATGGCCTCGACCTCGGGGTCGGGAACCGGCGTGCGCGCGCCCGCCTCGTATTTGTACCATCCGGCGCCGGTCTTTTGGCCGTAGCGCCCCTTTTCGCAAAGCGCGTCGGCCACGGGGTCGTCGGAGCGGTTGAGGCGGCGTTCGGCCATGCGCCGCTTGCGGATGCGCCAGCCGACGTCGAGACCGGCGAGATCGCCCATCGCAAACGGCCCCATCGCGAGGCCGAATTCGTAGAGCGCGCCATCGACGTCCTGCGGCAGCGCGCCCTCCAGGATCATGTCCTGCGCCTGGCGGCCGTAATGAGCCAGCATGCGGTTGCCCACGAAGCCGTCGCATACGCCGACGAGAACCGGAACCTTGCCGATGCGCTTGCCCATCGCCATGACGGCCGCGACGGTCTCGGGCGCGCTTTTCTCTCCGCGCACGTTTTCCAGCAGCCGCATGACATTGGCGGGGCTGAAGAAATGCGTGCCGATTACGGCCTCCGGCCGCCGCGTCGCCGCCGCGATTTCGTTGACGTCGAGCGTCGAGGTGTTGGTCGCCAGGATCGCGCCTTCCTTCGCGATGCCGTCGATCTTGCGAAATACCTCCTTCTTGACGTCCATGTCCTCGAACACCGCCTCGACAACGACGTCGGCGTCGGCGATCGCTTCGTAGTCCGTCGTCGGGTTCAACAAACCCATGCGGGTTTCGACGTCGGCGGCGGTCAGCCGGCCCTTGGCCGCGGTGGCCTCGTAGTTGCGGCGGACGACGTCCAGGCCGCGCTCCAGCGCCTCGCCGTCGCGCTCCACCAGCGTCACGGGGATGCCGGCATTGACGAAGTTCATGGCGATGCCGCCGCCCATCGTGCCGGCGCCGAGCACCGCCGCGCGCTCGACGGGTTTCGGCCTTGCGTCCCGCGGCAGGCCGGGAACCCTGGCGGCGGCGCGTTCGGCGAAAAACAGGTGGATCTGCGCGCGCGCCTTGTCGGATTTGTGGCATTCGTCGAACAGCGCGCGCTCGCGCGCCATGCCCTCGTGGAATGGCAGTTCCACCGCCGCCTTGACGCATTTCACGATGTGGAACGGCGCGAGGAAGCCGCGCTGGCGCCGCGCAATGGATTTTTCGAACGCCTCGAAGAAATCCGGGCTTGCGGGTTTCGGCGTCTGCATGTCGCGGATCTTGCGCAGGGGCGAGCCTTGCGCGGCGAGCTCGCCGGCGAACAAGGCGGCGCCTTCCACGATGTCGCCTTCGACGACCCGGTCGATAATCCCGAGCTCCAGCGCCTTGGCGGCGGGAACGAAATCGCCGCTCGCGATCAGCGGGAGCGCGCGCTCGGGGCCGATCAGCCGCGGCAGGCGCTGCGTTCCCCCCGCGCCTGGCAGGAGGCCGAGCCTGACCTCGGGCAGCCCGTATTGCGAGCCGGCGGCGCCGCAGCGGTAGTGGCAGCCCAGCGCGACCTCGAGCCCGCCGCCGAGCGCCGCCCCGTGAACGCCCGCCACGGTGGGCTTCGACGCGCCCTCGAGCGCGGCGATGGCATCGAAAATCGTCGCGCGCCTCTCCTTCGGCGGGTTGAAGAACTCGGCGATATCGGCGCCGGCGATGAAGCCGCGCCCGCCCCCCGCGAGCACGATGGCCGCCATAGCGGGGTCCGCTTCCGCGCGCCGCACGCCGTCGACGATGCCTTCCGGCACGCCGACGCTCAGCGCGTTTACCGGCGGGTTGACGACAGTGACAACGGCGACGTTGCCGCGGGTGGAATATTCGACAAGCCGGCTCATGGCGCCCTCCGATTCGCCGCGCCCTCGGGCTCGCGAGCCCCCTGGCGCCGTTTGCCGCCGTTGTGGCGGGCCTTGTGGAACGTATAGATGCGCGTGAAGTCAGCGCCGGGCATGGCCCGCTTCATCGCGCGCAGCGTGTCGCCGACCGCGCCGCCGACCGGCGCGCCGGTTCCCTCGGCCGCCGCGGCGGCGAGAAACAGGTCGATGTCCTTGCTCAACAGATCGACAGTGAAGCCGGCGTCGAACGTGCCGGGGATAATCCGGTTCGGGAACTTGTCGCTCGTCGCGGTGTTGCGGCCCGTGGAGACGTTGACTACCGCCATAACGGTCTCGAGGTCCAGCCCGCGCGCCTCGCCGAACGCCGCCGCCTCGGTCGTGGCCGCCATCGCCGCGCCCGACAGCATGTTGTTGAGCAGTTTCATGGCCTGCCCCTGCCCCGGCGCGTCTCCGACATGGAACAGGTTGGCGGCCATCGCGCCGAGAATCGGCTTGAGCGCGGCGAACCGGCGCGCGTCGCCCGCCGCCATCATGGCCAGCGTTCCTTCGGCCGCGCCGCGCGTGCCGCCGCTCACCGGCGCATCCAGGTAGGCGACGCCCGCCGCGGCGAGCGTTTCCGCGACCGCCTCCGCCGCCTCGGGGCCGATGGTCGAGTGATCGACGACGCAGCGGGCGGCGCGCGGCGCGGCGGCGGCGGCGATTTCCGCGCATACGGTTCGTACTGCCGGGCCGTCGGGCAGCGACAGCAGCACCGTCCCGGCGGCGGCCGCGACCGCCGCGGCCGAATCGCACAGCTCGGAGCCTTCGGGCGCGCGCGCGGCCGTGCCGGCGGCGTCGTAGGCGGCGAGCGCATGCCCCGCCGCCGCCAGCCGCCGCGCCATGCGCCCGCCCATCTCGCCGAGTCCGATAAAGCCGATCCGGTCCACGCCGCCCATGCCGCTCCGCCGCCTTGCCTTGCCGCGCGCCCGTTCGCTATCGTGCGGCGCGCGGTCGAGACCAGCCTACCCGACCGCTTGGGCGTACCGCAACGCGGGGGAGGGAAGCGACGTGCGGGTAATCGAGAGTTTCGAGGCCATGAAGGCCTTGGCGGGGGACGAACTCGGCGTCAGCCCGTGGGTCGACGTAACGCAGGAGCGCATCGACAAATTCGCCGAGGCCACCGGCGATTTCCAGTGGATCCATGTGAACCCGAAACGCGCCGCGCGCGAACTGCCCGGCGGCAAGACCATCGCCCACGGCTATCTCACGCTCTCGCTGCTGCCGCAGATGATCTACAGTATCTACCGGATCGACGGCGTGGCGCACGGGCTGAACTACGGCTGCAACCGCATCCGCTTCACCGCGCCGGTCCCCGCCGGAAGCCGCGTGCGCGCCCGCCTGCGCGTGAAACGCGCCGAGGACGTCAAGAATAACGGCCTGCGCGTCATCGGCGACGTCACCGTCGAACTCGAAGGCTCCGACCGCCCCGCCTGCGTGGCCGAAACCATATCGATCGCCTATCGCAAGGCGGCGGCATAGCCCGAGGCGGGGGCCGCCCGATGCCGCCCGGCCCGGAAATCCCGATATCGCGCATCCCGGCGGTCAATGTCGCGTCGGTCCCGCAACGCAGCCCGCTTCGCTACCCCGGCGGGAAGACGTGGCTGATCCCCCACATCCGCGAGTGGTTGGCGCGGACGCGCCCGGAAACCCTGATCGAGCCTTTCGCCGGCGGCGCCACCGCGTCGCTGACCGCGGTCATGGAGGGGCTGGCGCGGCACTGCGTCATGGTCGAGATCGACCCCGAGGTCGCCGTCTTCTGGCGCGCCGCGCTGCGCGACGGGCAGGCCTTGGCCGAGCGCGTGCGCAATTTCAAGCCCACGAGGGAAAACATTTGCGCGCTCGAGCGATGCCCCGCCGCCGACGAGCTCGACCGCGCCTTCCGCGCGCTGGTCCGCAACCGGACGCGCAATTCCGGCATCATGGCGCCGGGCGCCTCGCTTATCCGCCATGGCGAAAACGGCAAGGGCGTCGCCTCGCGCTGGTATCCGGAAACGCTCGCGAAACGGCTGAACGCCATCGCGGCCCGCGCCGACCGCATCGATTTCCGCGAGGGCGACGGCTTGGGCCTGCTGGAGCCGCTGCTTCGCGAACACGGCCGCCGCGCCGCGGTCTTCGTCGATCCCCCCTACACCGCCGGCGGCAAACGCGCGGGCGCCCGGCTGTACAGCCACAATGCGATAGACCACGCCCGCCTCTTCCGTGTATTGGCCGATACGCGGGCGAATTTCCTGATGACCTGGGACCGCGCGCCGGAAATTCTGGAGCTGGTCGCCCGGCACGGTTTCCACGCCGTCGAGATACGCATGAAAAACGCCCACCACGACCGCATCGCGGAACTCGCCATCGCGCCCGCGCCGCTGTTCGCATGACCCGCTACGGCATCGCGGAATGGTTCGGAGAACCGTTCGTCGAGATGACCCCGGCGCGTCGGCAAACGCTTGCCGCCGCCGCATTGGACGATGCGCCCGCGCCGCCTTGCCCGTTCCAAAGAGGGAGCGTGCGTTGTAACAAGCGTGGCGGCGTGTGTTCGTTTCGGCGCTACGAAAGCGGCGACGGCGGAAGAATATCGCGCCCCGCGGGTTCGCCGGTCATCCTGTGCCCGAAGCGTTTCGAACACGGCGACGTCTTGCCGCGCTGGCTGGCCGAGATCGTCGGCTTCGACCTTGCACGCGCACACGTGGCCCGCGAGACCCCGTTCATGCGCTCGGCCGCGACGGAGAAAGCGGCGGGACGGATCGATATGGTCCTGGCGAACGGTAAATCGGGCAGCCCGAACTGGTACGGGCTGGAGGTCCAGGCCGTCTATTTCTCCGGGCAAAACATGCGAACCGAATTCGAGAGACTGCGGACGGACGACGGGATTTCTCCTCCGTTTCCAAACGCCGTGCGCCGTCCGGATTGGCGGTCGTCGAGCGCGAAGCGACTCATGCCGCAACTCCAAATCAAGGCCCCCACGCTTCGACGATGGGGCAAGAAACTTGCGGTTGCCGTCGATGCGCCGTTTTTCGAGGCGGTTGGGGGAGCCAGCAAGATCCCGGTTCGCGATCTGGACGATGGAGAAATCGTGTGGCTCGTGCCGACGATAGGGGAAAGCGGCGCGCTCGAACGCTATCACTGGGAAATGCTGTCGCTCGACGCTTCCTGCAGCAAGCTGAGCGCGGCGAATACGGTCAAGCGAGCTGAGTTCGAATCGGCGATGGCCGCGAAACTCAGACCGCTGCGCGACAGCCGTTGAGATCGGGCGGCCGCTCGATCGGATCTGCGTCAAGCGGACCTGCGCGGGGACAGCGGCGAATTCTCGTGCGCGCCGGCGTCGAGGGAGGATGAGCGATGAAACGCAGCAACACGGCGCGGCAACCGGGCCAATGGCTGCGCGGGAAACTCGATCGGCGCAACCGGACGATAATTGTCGTCGCGGCGTTGTTGCTCGGCGCCTTGATCGGCCAGCAGTTGCAGCTGCGGGCGCCCGGGGCGGCCATGATCGCGATATTGGCCGCGTTTTGGATATTCGTGGCGGCGGCCCTTCGCGTCGTATTCGGCGGTCGGTGGGGATCGTTGGGCATCGAAAGGGGGTTGGCGAGCGAAATGTCCGTCGGCCAGGCGATCGAGGATGCGATAAGGGCGCCCGGATGCGCCGTAGCTCATGGAGTCATGGAGAGTGCGATCACGAAGGAAGGCGATATCGACCATCTGGTGGCGACGCCGGCGGGACTATGGGTCGTCGAAACAAAGACGAGGCGCGTTCCGAGGCAGGACTTCCCCAAAGTGCTCGAACGGCTCGCCGCGAACGCCGCGGCGGTGCGCCGGTGGGCGCCTCGGGGCGTCGACGTGCGGGCCTGTCTCGCGTTCGCTGCCGGGGAGGCGTTTGGCGAGAGATCTTATCGGGAAGGGGACGAGCGTATCGCCGCGATGGATCGCAAGTCGTTGACCGCCGCCCTGCGGCGGGAAGCCCGCGGGTCCGCGGCGGGCAACCGGGACCTTGCGCGCCGCGTTCGCGAGTTGGGACGGACGGGGCGATAACGCCGGGCCGAATCGGTCGCGACACGCGGACGCACCGCGTCGGGGATCGTCGGCCCCCGCAGCGTAGCGCGGCTTGGCGATACGCGGGTTCGCCCACCGGGGACGGGCTTGTGCGTATCCGGCCGACTGCCTCCGAGAGGCAAACGGATGCCGGCGCTCCCGCGGGCGGCGCGGATGCTGTACGATGGCGGCGTCATGCGCTCCTTCAACACCAGCGGCCCGATAGTCGCCGAAAAGCACTACGGCATCCCGCCCCTGCGCCGGATCGATCTCGACGGCGTGTTTGGCCTGATTCGCGACTGGCGCTACTTCGTGCTGCACGCGCCGCGGCAGACGGGCAAGACCTCGGTGCTGCTGGCGTTGCAGGACCTGCTGAACGATGGGGGCGAATACCGCTGCGTGTACGCCAATGTCGAGAGCGGCCAGACGGCGCGCGATGACGTCGGCAGGGCCGTGCGCGCCATATTGGGCGAACTCGCGCTGCGCGCGCGGATTACGCTCGACGACACGTCGGTTTACGATATCGGAGCCGAGGCGCTGGAACGCGGCAACCCGGACGGCGCGCTTCGGGAGGTCTTGACCCTCTGGGCGGCGGCCGCCCCGCGCCCGCTCGTTCTGCTCATCGACGAAATCGACACGCTGGTGGGCGATACGCTGGTTTCGGTCCTGCGCCAGCTGCGCGCGGGCTACGACATGCGCCCGCGGGCCTTTCCGCAGAGCGTGGTCCTGTGCGGCGTGCGCGATGTGCGCGACTACCGCATCCGCTCCCCCGACGGCAAGGCCCTCGTCGCCGGCGGAAGCGCCTTCAACATCAAGGACGAATCGCTGCGCCTCGGCGATTTCTCGCGCGACGAAACGGCCGCCCTGCTCGCGCAGCACACCGATGAGACCGGCCAGGTTTTCGCGCCCGGCGCCGCCGAGCGCATATGGACGCAATCGCAAGGCCAGCCGTGGCTGGTCAACGCGATCGCGAGGCAAGCATGTTTCCGCGACAGGCGCGGCCGCGACCGCGCGCGGGCGATAACCGAAGCCGACATCATCGACGCGCAGGAGCAGCTCATCCTGCGCCGCGAGACGCATCTCGACCAACTGGCCGACAAACTCAGCGAACCCCGCGTGCGGCGTGTAATAGAACCCCTGTTGAGCGGCGGCGAGGCCGACAGGGACGCATCCCTGCGCGACATCGAGTATGTGCGCGACCTGGGCCTGATCGCCCGCGACGCGCCCGTGCGCATCGCCAACCCCATATACGCCGAAGTCGTCCCGCGAGAACTCGCCGCCTACGCACAGGAAACGCTGCCGCACGAAACCGCGTGGTACGTCAACGACGACGACAGTTTGAATGTTCCGAAACTGCTCACGGCGTTCCAGGAGTTTTTCCGCGAGCATTCGGAGCATTGGGTAGAGCGCTTCGATTACTTCGAGGCGGGTCCGCAGCTTCTGCTTCAGGCGTTTCTGCAACGCATCGTCAATGGCGGGGGCCGCATCGAGCGCGAATACGGCCTGGGCCGCGGGCGGGTGGACCTGCTCATCGTGTGGCCGTGGCCCGAAGGAGCGCCCGAAACGCGCAAATATGTCGTGGAGTGCAAGATCTTGCGCGGCGGTTTGGACAAGACGGTGCGCGACGGGGTTTTGCAGACCGGGGCGTATATGGACCGCTGCGCGGCCGCGGAGGGCCACTTGGTGGTGTTCGACCGCGGCGAGGGCGATTGGGCGAGCAAGATCTTCCACCGCGTCGAACGCACGGAACGCGCCGCCGTCCACGTCTGGGGCATGTAGCGCCCGGCCCGACAGCGCGCCAACGGTTCCGGGGGGCTTGCGGGGCGGCCCGGATATGGCATACTGCCGCCATGCGCTCGTTCAACACCAGCGGCCCTATAGTTGCCGAAAGGCACTACGGCGTCCCCCCGCTCAGCCGGATCGATCTCGACGGCGTGCTCGATCTGATTCGCGACTGGCGCTATTTCGTGCTGCACGCGCCGCGGCAGACGGGCAAGACCTCGGTGCTGCTCGCCTTGCGCGACCGCCTGAACGCCGAGGGCGAATACCGTTGCGTGTACGCCAACTTCGAGGTCGGTCAGGCAGGACGCGAGGATACCGCCAGGGCCATGCGCGCCATCCTCGGCGAACTCGCGGGCTGCGCCTCGGACACGCTCGGCGATGATTTCGTCGAAGGCGTCCGAGCCGAGATGCTGGAAAGCAACGGCCCGGACGGCGCGCTCCGGCATACCTTGCGCCGCTGGGCGCAAGCCGACCCGCGCCCGCTCGTTCTGCTTATCGACGAAATCGACACGCTGGTGGGCGATACGCTGGTTTCGGTCCTGCGCCAGCTGCGCGCGGGTTACAACATGCGCCCGCGGGCCTTCCCGCAAAGCGTGGTCCTGTGCGGCGTGCGCGACGTGCGCGACTACCGCATCCGCTCCCCCGACGGCAAGGCCCTCGTCGCCGGCGGAAGCGCCTTCAATATCAAGGACAGATCGCTCCGCTTGGGCGATTTCTCGCGCGACGAAACGACCGCCCTGCTTGCGCAGCACACCGATGAGACCGGCCAGGCCTTCGCGCCCGGCGCCGCCGAGCGCATATGGACGCAATCGCAGGGCCAGCCTTGGCTGGTCAACGCAATGGCGGCCGAAGCGTGCTTCCGCGACAGGCGCCGTCGCGACCGCGCGCGGGCGATAACCGAGGCCGACATCATCGACGCGCAGGAGCAGCTCATCCTGCGCCGCGAGACGCATCTCGACCAACTGGCCGACAAACTCAGCGAACCCCGCGTCCGACGCG
Organism: Alphaproteobacteria bacterium; assembly: GCA_965201115.1. Classification (GTDB taxonomy): domain Bacteria; phylum Pseudomonadota; class Alphaproteobacteria; order UBA7887; family UBA7887; genus JANQOH01. The sequence goes on along the minus strand of OZ241745.1, from coordinate 808,129 downwards.
TCATCGAACCGCTGCTGAGCGGCGGCGAAGCCGACCGGGACGCATCCCTGCGCGACATCGAGTATGTGCGCGACCTGGGCCTGGTCGCCCGCGACGCGCCCGTGCGCATCGCCAACCCCATATACGCCGAAGTCGTCCCGCGCGAACTCGCCGCCTACGCGCAGGAAACGCTGCCGCACGAAACCGCGTGGTACGTCAACGACGACGACAGTTTGAATGTTCCGAAACTGCTCACGGCGTTCCAAGAGTTTTTCCGCGAGCATTCGGAGCATTGGGTAGAGCGCTTCGAGTATCTCGAGGCGGGTCCGCAGTTGCTTCTTCAGGCGTTTCTGCAACGCATCGTCAATGGCGGGGGCCGCATCGAGCGCGAATACGGCCTGGGCCGCGGGCGGGTGGACCTGCTCATCGTGTGGCCGTGGCCCGAAGGGGCGCCCGAAACGCGCAAATATGTCGTGGAGTGCAAGATATTGCGCGGCGGTTTGGACAAGACGGTGCGCGACGGGGTTTTGCAGACCGGGGCGTATATGGACCGCTGCGCGGCCGCGGAGGGCCACCTCGTGGTGTTCGACCGCGGCGAGGGCGATTGGGCCGACAAGATCTTCCACCGCGTCGAACACGCCGAACGCGCCGCCGTCCACGTCTGGGGCATGTAGCGCCCGTTCGGAAGCGCCGGCGCCCCTCCTCCGGTCGGTCCGGGCGCCGCGGCCTCCAAACCGGCATGCGGGCGTCTCATACCGGCGGCTATCGATATTGACTCTTCTGCGCCCATTTTCGCGTGCCGATAGACTCGATTTTCTTCGGCATGGCGAGGGCTATGCCGGAAAGTGGGTGACGCGTTGTTCCGTCGGTGAACCCGACACCGCAAGGAGACGTACAATGCGAATCGAAGATACGGCGATCGCCGCCGTGAAACTGCTCACGCCGAAGAAGCACGGCGACCGCCGGGGCTTTTTCTCGGAGACGTACAACAAACGCGCGCTGGCCGAGGCCGGCGCGGCGGTGGACTTCGTGCAGGATAACCACTCGCTTTCCGCCGACGCAGGCACGGTGCGCGGGCTGCACTTTCAGGCCCCGCCGTTTGCGCAGACCAAGCTGGTGCGCGTCGTGCGCGGCGCGGCGTTCGATGTGGCGGTGGATATCCGCCGCGGCTCGCCCACCTTCGGGCGGCACGCGAGCGCCGTGCTGTCGGCCGAGGCGTGGAACCAGATACTCGTGCCCGCCGGCTTCGCCCACGGCTTCATGACCATCGAGCCCGATACCGAGGTCATCTACAAGGTGGACGCCTATTATGCGCCCAGCCATGACTTCGGCATCCTGTGGAACGACCCTGCCCTGGGCATCGCATGGCCGTTGCCCGAGGCGCGCGCGATCCTCTCCGACAAGGACCGCGCCCAGCCCCGCCTGGCCGGGATCGAGTCGCCGTTCGATTAGCCCGCATTTCTCATACGGGTGGTTGTCGTGCGGTTTGTGCGTCGTTGGTTGTCGTGCGTGCGTGTTTTCGTGGTCGGGGGGCTTGGCGGGCATTTTCGGGGCGCGTTGGGGCGGTCCGCCGTTTGGCGGTGGGCCGCGTTCCGGGCTGTTCCTGCGTTGTTGAGGGGAAGGGCGAGAGTGGCCGCGTTACGCCGCGGCGGCGGATAATCGTTGGCAGGCGATACGGAACTCGCGCTGGAAGGGATGCGCGGCGTTCATGGCGATCTTGACGCGGCGCACGGTGACGCGGACCCAAGCGCCGATCTTGAGCAGTTTCAGGCGCAGGCTCCCGCATGTGGCGACCGCCAGTTCGGTGTAGTCGAGGCCGATGCGGCGCAGTGCGCACAGCAACACATAAGCCATGGACGCGAACCACAGGCGCAGCTGGTTGGCCCGCATGGCCCGCGTCGACGTGCGGTCGGCGAACAAGTCGAGTTGGCACTCCTTGATCCGGTTCTCCATCTCGCCGCGTTGGCAGTAAAGCCGCTCGTAGAGATGCCGGGCGCGGACCCGATGGGTTGCAATCGAGGTGACGACGAAACGCGGGTTGGCCTTGCCGTGGGTCCACTCGGCCTTGGCGACGACGCGGCGCGCGCAGCTCCAGCTGTCGCGCGTCCTCCACATGAAGTCCTTGAAGCGGCGTTGCGGCTTGCCCGAACCCGCGCTGTGCGCTTGCGCCGCCGCCAGTTCGGTCTCGACTTCCGCCGCCAGACGGGGGTTCCGCGCCAAGCCCAACAGGTAATCGACGCCGTTGGCCTCGCACCACGCCATCAGCGCCTCGCGGGCGAACCCCGAATCGGCGCGCACCATTATCCGCACGCGGGGCCAATGCCGCCGCAACCGCGACACAATCCGCTCAACAGTCTCCACGGCCCCGGCCGCCCCATCCTCATTCGCCGGGCGCAACCGCGCCGCCAAAAGATGACGACCGCAAGTCGCATAAAGCGGAAGATAGCAATAGCCGCCGTAGTAGCCGTGGAAAAAACGACCCTCCTGGCGACCGTGAAGCCGATCGTCCGTGGCGTCGAGATCGATAACCAAGCGAGCCGGGGGCCGCTTGTGCGCCTCCACAAACAGTGTCAGGAACAAATCCTCAATCGCCGAGCCGTCATGCGCGATCCGGCAATACCGCGACGGCCCCGCGCCCCCCAACTCAAGGCGGTTCAGCGTCGATTTGCCCGCAAGCGGCGCACAGTCCGAACGACGCGACGCCAACTTCCCCGCCAACACGGCCATGACCGGATCGTGACGCAACGCATCGTGGTCGTTCAGGTCCTCATATCCCAATGCGATCCCGAAGTAAGCGTCCGGTTATCCCGCTTGGTCATTGTCGGTTATGTTTATGGGTTTCGGTATTTCGGGGGTCGTTTTGTTTGGCTGTCGGCTTCGTATGGGGGTCTTGTTTCGATGCCTGCACGGTTGTCGCTGCTGCATGAGTGCGTCGATTGGCGGTGGCCGGTTCGAACGCGGCGGCTTGCGGTGGCAGGATAGCGTTTGGGAGGGAGGCACAGGGAGGAAATATTTTTTCGATATTTCCTATTTTGCGCTTGCCTTGTGGGGTTGGGGTCGGTATTGTTCGTTCATGCTTGACCGCGCCGCGCCTCTCCCCGACGATCCCGCCCGCCTGAAGGACATGGTGGCGTCCCTGGCGGCCGAGTTGCAGGCTCGCGAGGAAGCGCTGCGGTCGCGCGCGGAGGCGTTGAAGGCGCGCGATATCCTGATTGAGAAGTTGCGTCACGAGTTGGCGGGGATGCGCCGGCATCGTTTCGGGGCGCGCTCGGAAGCCTTGGCGCAGTTGCAACTGGCGCTGGAGAACGAAGAGATCGTCCGCGCCGCAAGCCCGCCCCCGCAACCCGAACCCGCCGCCGCACGCGCGCCGCGGCGCAAGCGCCGCCCGTTGCCGGACCGTCTGCCGCGCCGCGAGACGGTGCTGGAACCCGCAAGCCCCTGCGGGGCCTGCGGCGGCGCGCTCAAGACCGTCGGCGCGGATGTCACCGAGGAACTGGAGTACATACCCGGTCGTTTCGTAGTCAACCGCATCGTGAGACCGCGCACGGTCTGCCGCGCCTGCGCACGCTTTTGCCAGGCGCCGCTGCCGCCGCGCCCCATCGAGCGCGGACGCCCCGGACCCGGCCTGCTTGCCCATGTTCTGGTGAGCAAATATGCCGACCATCTCCCGCTCTACCGCCAAGCGCAAATGTTCGCCCGCGACGGCATCGACCTCGACCGCTCGACACTGGCCGAATGGGTCGGCAAGAGCGCCGCCTTGCTGGAGCCGGTCGCCAACGGGATCGGCAACCATGTGCGCGCTGGCGGCGCCATCTTCGCCGACGATACCACGGTGCGCCTGCAAACCCCGCGCGGCGAAGGCGCCAGGGGCAAGACCCGCACTGCACGGCTATGGGTCTATGCCCGCGACGAACGACCGTGGCGCGGAACCGCGCCGCCGGCCGCCTGCTACCGCTTCAGCGCCAACCGCAAGGGCGAGAATCCGCGCCGACACCTCGCCGGCTTCAAGGGCTGGATGCACGCCGACGGCTATGCCGGGTTCGCGGAACTCTACCGCACAGGCCGCATCCGCGAAGCCCCCTGCATGGCCCATGTCCGGCGCAAGTTCGTCGACCTCGCGCACAATCGGGGCGCGCCGGTCGCCAGGGAAGCCGTCGAGCGCATCGCCGCCTTGTACGCCGTCGAGGCCGAAGCTCGCGGGCAAACGCCCGAAGAGCGCGTCCGTATCCGCCAGGCCAGGGCCAGGCCCCTCTTCGACGACCTCGAAACATGGCTCGCCCGACAGAGCCCGAACATACCCGCCAGGACGCCGCTGGCCGGCGCCATCCGCTATGCACGCGCGCGACTGGCCCGCCTGCGCCCATGGCTCGACAACGGAACGCTCGAACTCGACAACAATACTGCCGAACGCGCCATCCGCGGCGTCGCCCTCGGACGCAAAAACTGGCTCTTCGTCGGCTCCGAAGCCGGCGGCGCAACCGCCGCAACCGCATACACGCTCATCGAAACCGCAAAACTAAACGGCGTCGACCCACGAGCATGGATCGCAGACACACTCAATCGTATCCAGGACTACAAAACAAACCGAATCCACGAACTCATGCCGTGGAACTGGAAACACAAAACACCACCGTAAAAACCCAATAGCCCCATAACCGGACGCTTACATCCCGAACACGCGCTGCATGACCAGCGTCCGAACATCGTGCTCGACAAGATGACGCGCACGCCCATCGGTGAAACAGGCCGCAAACCGATCGACCAGACCCACCGCCGCATCCGCCCGGCCAGGCAACAATGCCCCCGCGTCCGACGTCACCGTCCCGCCGTCGAACGCCGCCACAACCGCGCGACCGTCGACCGGTTGAAAACCGCCCAGCGCCGTGCTACACTCCGTCTGCATCGGGGAACACCTCCGTGCCGCGATATGTGCATACTCAACAACACTATATCGCACACAGAGCCCCGATGCCCCAAACCCGTATGAGAAATGCGGGCTAGGCGTCAAGCGTCCCCGCCCGCGCGTTTCCGCGCGGCGCGGCGTTGGCGGGGAAGCGCGCAGGAACGGGCCGCGCATTCGCCACGGCGGATGTAGAGCGCGGATTGTTGGGGCGATGCGCGCGACGCCAGCGGACAAAGATCTCGAGTCGGAACCGGAGGCGGCATGGTATGAGCCTCGGCTTGGCGGCGCGCTCAATCGGGCCGGTGGCCGCTGCGTCCTGCGCGGCGCGGCGGACTACACCGCCGCCCGCCGCGGCAACCGCGATTTCAGCGGCAACGCCAGATTCACCGTCCGTTTCCGATAAGAAGAGCGCTACGTGAGATCGGGAAGCGCAATCGTCTCGCTCGTCCCTCCGCGCCCCGCCGAAGGCGGTGACTCGACAGTTGTTGGATCGGGTTGCATATGTTGCAGGCGAAGGCAGGCAATCCAGATCGCTGCCGGCACAGTGACTCGATAAGCAGGTCCCGCGAGATCGTATGCTGTCCAGATGGTTGTCAACGCCCATCCTACAGGTCCACCGAGTATGCCGATGATGCGGGTCAGCCCAGCGTTGGCGGCAAGGGAAAGGCCGCCGATACCCAAGGCGGTTACAAAAGGTCTTACAGCGGCATTCGCTACGACTACCGCCAGCTTGTAAGGCAAGAAACCGCTTGTGCGGACGGCTAATTGCAGCGCCGCGACGACCGCTTGCGGGGTGAAGTCCGCCGTGTGCAAACCTGTTTCGCGGGCAAGTTCCTGCAATTGCTCCGGTGTCATCTTTTCCACAGAATCGCTAAGGATTTTCGCAAGCAAGTGTCCTTCCACCATTTCGATTCGGGACTCCTTGTTATAATTTACCTTCATCTTGTCGCACACAGTCGAACAAGATTTCGCGGTACAGAACGCCCTTCTTGATTCGCTCCCAGTCACGGATGCCCCCGCGGATCACGTTGGTGACAGAGTTACCGCCGAACGTTTGAAGCTCCGCCGCAACCAAATCCCAATACTCCCCGTGATTGGGGGCATGGCTCCGATACCGTTCTTCGGACGTCAAATCCTCCTGCAGACGCACGTCACCATCCTTGTCCCGCGTCAAGATGCGGACAAGCGGGTCCAGTTGCTCATTGGAACATTCTTTCAGGAACTCCAAATCGGCGTCGTTCCGATACTCAAGCGACATTGCTCACCCTCCGGTCAATGTTGAGGGCCAGCGGGGCTGCCAACCCACGGGCTTGCTACCGGCACACGCGTCAGCAGTTGGCCGCCACAAGATCCCGAGTGTTGGTGTACACCGCTTTCCCGACCCTGTAAACCGCTGGGGGCGCGAACCGACGTTTTTTCGCGGCCCCCGATACGAGCGCGCCTGTCGAGTGCCGCGTGCAGTCCTGCCGGAGGAAGGTGTCAAATCGGCTTGTGCGGCAAGGGGTATCGAGCTACTCGTGGGTACCCGGCCGGAGAGGCGCGAGGGCTGCCCCACTGCTGTTATAGGTTTTTCTTATGACAAGTATAGGGCATGCATCGACACACGGGCGCGCCCTGCTTCCCGGAATGTGCGCCGTGGATTCCGGGGCGGCAGGCGGGCGCCCTGCCCGCAGGCGCGCCGAAGGCGCGAACTGCCCGGGACCGCGAGCGTCTCGCCCGCACGTTGCGACCGCCGCGAACGCCGGAGGGCAGGGCGCGATAACCGCAACTCCCCCCCCCCCCCGCCAGCAGCGCGCCGTGCGGAAACGTGCGGGCAGGATGCCCGCGGTCCCGGGCCCCGCCTTCGGCGGGGTTGCCCCGCAGGCCGCCGACGTGCGAGCGAGACGCCCGCGCACCCGGGAAATGCGCCGCGTTAATCCGGGGCCGCGGCCTCCGGGGCGGCAGGCGGGCGGGCCGCACGGAAACGCGCCGAAGGCGCGGACTTCCCGGGTGCGCGGGCATCCTGCCCGCACGTTTCCGCGCGACGCGGCGTCGGCGGGGAAGCGCGGGCATCTCGATCCGGGCGCCGCGGCCTCGAGGCCGGCATGCGGGCATCGCGCATAACCCCGCCGAAGGCGGGGCCCGGGACCGCGGCCTTCCAGGCCGCATGTTTCCGCGCGGCGCGGCGTTGCCGGGGAGGCGCGATCTTCGCGCCCTGCCCTCCGGCGTTCGCGGTTATCGAGACGTGCGGGCAGGATGCCCGCGGTCCCGGGCCCCGCCTTCGGCGGGGTTGCCCCGCGGGCCGCCGACGTGCGGGCGAGACGCCCGCGATCCCGGGAAATGCGCCGCACGTTAATCCGGCGCGGCAGGCGCCACGCCCGCAAACGCGCCGAAGGCGCGGACTTCCCGGGCGCGCGGGCGTCTCGCCCGCACGTTGCAACCGCCGCGAACGCCGGAGGACAGGGCGCGATGACCGCGACTCCCCGCCGACATCGCGCTGTGCGGAAACGTGCGGCCTGGAAGGCCGCGGTCCCGGGCCCCGCAGGCCGCCGGCGTGCGGGCGAGACGCGCGCGGTCCCGGGAAATGCGCCGTGGCCTCCGGGGCGGGGCGGCGATCCGGGCTTCGATAGCGTCCGGCGCAGTCGGCGCAGGCCCGGTCGTTACCCCCTCAGGGCCGTTTCGACAAGATCAGGCGGCCGATCGTTTCTTCATGCCAGCGCGCGGTGTAATGATGGCGTAACGTTCCCGACGACGGGAAGCCCGCGTCTTCGAGAAGACGCTGCAACGAAACGAGCCGCTCGCGAAAGCCCAGCCGCACACCCATCCGCAGGCTGGCGGCGTCGGGGCCGCACAACATCCAGTCGTCGTCCCGGCGCATGGCGTGCGCCCATAGCGACTCCTCTCCGCGGTCCAATCCAATGCCATCGGTCCGAAGCGCCAGCTCGGCGCGTTGGATATCGGCGACACCGTGAACCGCCGCCAGCGACTCGCGCAGTTCGCGCTCATCGATGCGTCGCTCCGGGCGGCGGGACTGGAGGCCCGTCTGCGTTTCGATCACGCAATCCTCGACCGTTTCCGTTCGATAGCCGCCGACAAGCGCCCGCCAAGCGCTCACTCGATACGACTCCAGAATGACGTTGGTATCGACGAGTACGGGTCCGCGATGGCGCGCCATATTATGTTCCGAAGGCGTATTCGACCCCGTGCGCGGCAAACAGTTCCGCCAAGTCGTCCACGGGCGTTTCCATTAGCCGCGCCGCGCGCCGGACAGACAGGCAGCCTTCGCATATGGCGCGGCCTATCGTTTCCACGAAGGGCTTCGAGAACGGCGCGGGGGCGGTTTTCGACTCGCCGCGCGGCCTTGCGCCCCGAAGCGGCGCGGGCGTTCGAACGTTCGACCGGCCCTCCGCCGGCGGCGCGCGATGGCAAGGCGTTTCACGGGCGCCCGCCGGGGCCGCAAACGCGGCCGCGAAGATATTCGCAAACCGCGAAGCCGGGGCGCCGCCCCGCCCGCACGCGCGTTCCGCGGGTTTCGGCGCCGCCGCCTCCCACGTGAGTACATGAAAGAGCTCGTAGCCCAAATAGAAGCGCAACCTGTCGGCACGCTCGTTGCGCGCGACAAGTACCGCGTCGAGTCCGGGCAGGCGGCAGGCACCGGCGAGAATGCGCGCCGGCATATCCACGGCCAGAACGAGAATGCCCAGCTTCCGTTGCATGACGTCGACCATCCGGTCGACAGACGCCGTGTCGAGATCGAACTCCGCGACGAATCGCTTGCCGGCGCGCGCCGCGGTTTTGCGGTCCAGTCCGCCGCGAAGGGCGGCCGCCCCGCGAAACGACGGCGCCGGACGCGGGCGCCGGGGCGCCAAGGCGCGGTACGCCGCGACCCAGCGTTCGGCGCGGCCCTGGAACGCGGCGATGGTGCGGGCCGAAGCCCCGTCGTGCAGCCAGGAAAACTCGCCTTCTCCGGCCAACAGAAACGGATCCGTGAAGTATTCCAGCGTCGCGCCGAGCTTGTTCGCAACGAGAACCAGCTCCCCGGCGGTTACGCTTTGCGCGCCGGATTCGATGGCGGCGACAGCGCGGGCATCGCCGAAGCCCAGCCGCCGCGCCAGGTCTTCCCTCGACAGTTTGCGTTTCGCGCGCAGCGCTTCGATCCGCGCTCCTATCGGACACACGGTCATCGTACCTTCCCCGGAGGCTAGGAATTCGCGGGCGCCGACGAGCTTGCGCGGCGCGGGCGCCGGACGCGTTCGTTTCGTCATGCCCCTACCCCGCGGCGCGGGTGAGGGCGGGGAGGACCTCGGCGGCCATCAGTTCCATGGAGCGGGTCAGGGCGCGCTTGTCGGTCCAGTCGTGCGCGGTCATGGCCAAGTGGCCGAAGGGGCCGACGTCCTCGCGGAAGGCGAGCAGGCGCTCGGTCACGCGCGCGGGCGATCCGCGGATGACCAAGGCGTCGACCAAGTCGCGGTGCGTCAGCGAATCGGTATCGGCGCCGGGGGCGAGCGCCGCCAGGGCGCGCATGCCGGCGCGGTCGAAAATGCGGAAGAGATAGTCGTAATACCAGTCGAAACTGCCGCCCGGACGCATGACGAACTCCTCCGCCTCGGCGTCGCTGTCGGCGACGAAGACGCTGCGCGCGACGCGCCACTGCGCGGGGTCGGGCGCGCGGCCCTGCTTCTCGCACTCCCCGGCATACACGTCCCAGTGCGTCTTCACGGTCCACGGCGCGACGAAATTGGCCGAGATCGCCGCCCAGCCGCGCTCCGCCGCCAGCCGCATCGTTCCGGAATACGGGCTCATGGCGGAGACGGCGATGGGCGGGTGCGGCGTCTGAAGCGGCTTGACCATGCGGCCGAGGCCGATATCGTCGTGCGCCCAGTCCCTGACCGCGGTCGTCCAGTATTTCCCGCGGATGTCCCAGGGCGGGCCGGAGCGCCATATCTCCAGTATCGTGTCGATGGACTCCACCATCATCTCCGAACGGTCCTTGCCGGCGACGTCGAACAGTTCGAAATCGGGAGGCAGGCCGCCGGGGCCGATGCCCATGACGAAGCGGCCGCCGGAGAGATGATCGAACATCGCCGCGTGCCCGGCGATCAGCGCGGGGTGGTATTGCGGCATGCAGATCACGCCGGTGGCCAGCTTGATGCGCCGCGTGCGCGCGATGAGGTTCGCCATGAAAAGAAGCGGCGACGTAATCGGCTCCACCGACGAGCAGTGATGCTCGCCGACCCACGCCTCCTCGAAGCCCAGGCGGTCGGCCAGTTCGATCGCCTCGGTGTCCTCGGCCAGCGCGGCGCCGTAGTCCTTGTCCCTCTCGTGGACAGGCATCATGAAGTACGACAGTTTCATGCTTTCCTCCCGCGCGGTCGGCGGGGCGCCGCCGCGCCGTTCATTCCCCCCAGGGGAAGTTGAGCCAGACGCCGGCGGGAACCGCGTGAACGAAATAGTCGGGGGCCGGCGCCCCGTTCATGCAATAGAGGACGGCGGTGGAGCGCCGCGCGGCGGCGTCGGGGAGGCATCGGCGGACACGGTCGATGGTGACTCCCTCGTCCACCATCTCGTCGACGATCAGCACCGACTTGCCCTCGAACGAGCCCCAGTCGGGCTGGCGGATCACATGCACGGCGGCCGGCGCGCGCCTTTCGTAGCGCTCCACCGCGACCGCCGCGACATCCTTGATGCCGAGTGTGTAGGACAGCACGCCGGACGGGAACAGGCCGCCGCGCGAGATCGCCAGGATGGCGTCGTACCGCACATTGCGGCGGGCGACCAGCGTGGCCAGCCGCTCGCTCGCCTCGACGATTTCGGCCCATGATATGTCGATTTCGCGCATTTTCACGGCGCATCCAGGCTGCACGGGGGCCGCCCTATTCGCTGTCGAAAACGAAGCGGCCGCGCACGCTGCGAAAGCGCGGCACGGCGCGCGGCCCCGGCGGCGGCGGATCGGCGACGTGCGCCGCCAGGAGTTTCAGCACCAGCTGCGTGACGTTGGGCAGCGGCAGGCCCAGCGCTTCGTCGAGCCCGACCCAGCGCAGGTCGAGCAGTTCGCCGCCGCCGTTCAGCTCGCCGCGCGCATGCTCGGCGCCGGCGAGAAAGAAACGCGCGTTGAAGCGCCGCGGGCGGCCCGGCGGCGTCACGGCGCGGTAGAGATAGTCGAGCGCGCCGAGCGCCGGCCCCAAGCCGCGTTCCGCAAACGCGGGCCACGGGCCGCGCGGCGCCGGCGCCTCCGCCGACGGCGCCGCCACCATCAGCCCGGTTTCCTCGAAAGTTTCGCGAATCGCGGCCACCGCAAGCGCGCGGGCGCGCGCCGGCGTCGCCGCGCGCTCGAGGCGCTCGCGCACATCGCCGCGCAACGGCGTCGCCGCGGCCACGCGATGATCGCCGGGATCGACCCGCCCGCCGGGAAACACATAGCGGTTGGGCATGAACGCATGGCCGCCGTGGCGCTGCCCCAACAGGACGCGCGCCGCCCCGCCCTTCTCCGGGCGGCGGACCAGTATCAGCGTGGCGGCGTCGCGCGGACGCGGGGAACGAGGCATGACGGGCGCGTGCGGCGGGCGGGGCTCGTCACGATACACGCGCCCCCGGCGGCGGTCGACTCCGGCCCGCGCGGCGCGCTCGCGAACGCCGCAGGAGGCGGTTGCGGCGGCGCGCGAACGCCGCTATGCTGCCGCTCATGCGCGCTTGCACATATGTCGACGGCGAATGGCGCGAGGGGGCGCCGCTGCTGCAAGGCGCGCTCACGCAGTCGTTCATGCACGGCACGACCGTGTTCGACGGCGCGCGGTCGTTCGCCCGGCAGGCGCCCGACGTCGATATGCACATGGCGCGGTTGCTGCGCTCGGCCGCCGCCCTCGGGCTGGAGACCGACCTGACCGAGACCGCGCTGTGCGATCTCGCGGCGGAAGGGGTCCTGCGCTTCCCGCCCGATGCGGAGCTCTATATTCGCCCCGCGTTATGGGCGGAAGACGGGTTTCTGGTGCCCGAGGGGCGGGCGCGCTTCGCGTTGACCCTGTTCGAATCGCCCATGCCCGCCCCGACGGGGCTGGCCGTGTGCCTGTCGCCGTTCCGCCGCCCGCGGCCCGACATGGCACCGACGCAGGCCAAGGCGTCGTGCCACTACCCGAACACCGCGCTGGCGCTGAAGGACGCCGCCGCGCGCGGGTTCGACAATGCCGTCATGCGCGACGGCGACGGCAGTGTCGTCGAGTTCGGCACGTCGAACCTGTGGCTCGGCAAGGACGGCGCCGCCGTAACCCCCGCGCCGAACGGAACGTTCCTCGACGGCGTGACGCGGCGGCGCATCATGGCGCTGCTGCGCGGCGAGGGCGTCGAAGTGCGCGAGACGCGCGTCTCATGGCCGGACGTTCTCGGCGCCGACGAAGTGTTCTCGACCGGCAATTTGGGCAAGGTGTTGCCGGTTACGCGCGTCGCCGACCGCGATTTCCAGCCCGGCCCGATCTTCGCCCGCGCGCGCGAGGCGTACTTCCGCTACGCGGCGCGCTGCGCCGTCCGAACCCCGGAGCCGGCCGCCGCGCCGGACGAACGGAGACAGTCATGAAGATTACCGCCGTGGAAACCCTGCACGCCGACGCCGGCTGGCGCGATTTCTCGTTCTGCAAGATATCCGCGAGCAACGGCCTGGTCGGCTGGAGCGAGTATCAGGAAGGCTTCGGCTCGCCCGGCGTGACCGCCGCCATACAGGCGTTGTCGGCGCACATAATCGGCGAGGACGCGCGCGCGCCCGAACGCATCTACTGGCTGCTCTACGCGGCGACGCGTCCGGCCGCGGGCGGCGTGATCGGGCAGGCCATCGGCGCGATCGAAAACGCCCTGCTCGACCTCAAGGCGAAACATTACGGCGTTCCCGTCCACGAACTGCTGGGCGGCGCGGTGCGCGACCGCGTGCGCGTCTATTGGTCGCATTGCGGAACCTACCGCATACAGAACCCCGAGGTCCACGACACGCCGCCGCTCGCCTCGCTCGACGATGTGCGCGCCCAGGGCCGCGAAGTGCGCGAGGCGGGGTTCACGGCGCTCAAGACCAACGTGTTCCTGTTCGACGGCAAGCCGCGCCTCTGGGCGCCGGGCTTCAACATGCCGAGCGGCAAACCGGACCTGAACGCGGAGCGCGGCGTCATCCGCGCGCTGCAGGCGCAAATCGAGGCGTTCCGCGAGGGCGCCGGGCCGGACATGGACATCCTGCTCGATCTCAACTTCAATTTCCGGCCGGAGGGGCTCTTGCAAATTGCCGACGCGCTCGACCCGTACAAACTCTTCTGGTACGAGATCGACTGCTACGACGCGGCGGCGCTGGCCGAGGTCCGCCGCGCCTCGCGAACGCCGATCTCGGGCTGCGAAACGCTGATCGGCCTGCGCGAGTTCAAGCCCTATTTCGAGAATCGCTCGGTCGATATCGCCATTATCGACGCGATATGGAACGGAGCCGCGCAGTCCATGAAGATCGCCGCCTGCGCCGAGGCGTGGGAGATCAACATCGCGCCGCACAATTTCTACGGCCATCTGTGCTCGATGATGAACGTGCATTTCGCCGCCGCGGTCCCGAACCTGCGCATCATGGAAATCGACATGGACCAAGTCCCGTGGCGCGACGAGCTCTTCACGCACACGCCACGGTTCGAGGACGGTCACGTCATCGTCCCCGACACCCCCGGCTGGGGCTGCGAACCCGACGAAGTCGCCCTCGCCGCCCACCCGCCGAAAGGCGTGCGCGGCATCACCCACAGGCGGTGAGACGGACGCGCCGCCGTTGCATGCGGGTGGCCCGAACTGCTGCACGTTCCCCGGATGTCGGCATGAATCTCGAACGGATGGAGGCCCACTGTGTACGAAGTGTTTCTCTCGCAATTAGCCGTACTTATGGAAAGCATGCGTCGACAACAACGCGAGGAGGAACGGCGGCACGCACCCCGCTTCAACGCGTTCGACTATCTCGCGCGCGACGAACTCGGATTATCGCAGGTTATCGCCGACTTGCTCAATCCCCGAGGGGCGCACGGGCAGGGCGCCGCCTTCCTGCGGCGGTTTCTCAAACGGCTAGAGCATTTCGACTTGCCAGACGGTCTGGACGCAAGTCAAGTTACGCTTGAGAAAGCAATCGTTTGCGACAGACGCCCGCGACGGCTCGACATATTCATTCGAATCAGCGCCAGCCAATGCGTCGTCATAGAGCACAAGAGAGGTGCCCGTGACGGACCGCAGCAGTTGCAAGACTATGGCATGTGGATGCGACAGAAATACCAGAAAACGATGTTAATCTACCTATCTCCCTTGGGCCAATGCCCGGTGAAGATGGCACCGCCGGACGACGGATCCCCAAACAATCACGGATTCATGATAATGCCCTATGCATCCCGACAGCCGGACGATGATGGCAGGTTGCGAGATGATGAAGAATGGGACGCCTACCGCCTGAATTATTCGCTTGCCGATTGGTTTGGAGATTGCCGACTGCTGTGCGAAGCGGACCGCTTGCGCTGGTTTCTGGGTGACGCGCAAACCTGTTGCCGGCAAGTGTTGAGAGGAGGAGGAACCATGCCAGGACTGGCTGGAGAAGCCCTTAGAGACTTTCTGCTTTCTACGGCGTCCGGCGTGGAGTTCGCTTCAACTATTCGCGAAGTCTGGCCTGATGTCAGAGATTCCCTGTGCCGGAAATTTCTGTGCCGTCTATTCGCCAAATTACGCGACAAACTCCGTGCGCACTATTCCGATATAGATGGGAAATGGGATTATGGTGGAACTGAACGATATAAATGTACTGTGTTTTTCTATCGAACAACATGGCAACAATACACGACAAATGTCCACATGGAACGCTTGGGGCGAACAGCTATCTGTATGCAGGCGCAAGGACGGGGCCCTACAGACTGGGGAATAGGGGTTGCCTCGCCTCTGGCTGAGGGTGAGATGGACGTGGCCGACAACGCGCGACGACAGCAATTAAACGGTGCGTTGGCAGACTACGGTAATAGCACGAATTACTGGCCTTGGTTCGAGTCGTTCGACGATGGATATAAAAATTGGGAATCTTTGGTTGAAAATTTACACTCGGATTCCCCGCATTATGACCACGTCATGCATCATATTGTCGACAAATTCATGAGAATTGCGAATGTCGCTATTCCCATTATAAATGATATCGAAGAGGATAACGAGTGACACCGGAGGTTATTTGTATTAACCGTTAAGCGCCCATTTCCGCGCGCCGATAGACGTTATTTTCTTCAGCATGGCGATCAGGCGGTTCCGAGCGTCGCAGGCAGCATCGACGATATCGTCGTAACTCTTGAAGACGCGGCGAAGTTCTTGGGCCGGTCCCAAGGGCGAAAAAAGCCCACCGTGATGTTCCACGCCTCATGCTTGCCGTCGAACACGATTTCCTCGAGGCCCAGATTCTGGATGTCCTCGTCGGCAAACATTTCGGCGGCGTATTGGCGCGCGCGCTGCGCGGCCCCTTTGGCGTCCATGTCCGTCTCCACTCGCTTGCGGCGGCCGCATCGTTGGCGGCCGATTTGTCGAATATGCCGCCGCCGCGGCGTTGGCGCAAGCGCCCCGCCGGCGCCTCAAGCAAGCCCGCGCGTTCACCGCGCGCCCGTTACCGGCGGCGGGGGCCTTCGC
The DNA here is from genome assembly GCA_965201115.1 of Alphaproteobacteria bacterium. Classification (GTDB taxonomy): domain Bacteria; phylum Pseudomonadota; class Alphaproteobacteria; order UBA7887; family UBA7887; genus JANQOH01. The sequence continues at coordinate 792,624 of OZ241745.1, read as the reverse complement.
GCCAGCGGGGGGCGGCGGGAGCGTCGAGGGCGAAAAGATCGAGCATGCGCGCGACCGTGTGATCGACCATTTCTTCCAGCGAGGCGGGGCGGGCGTAGAAAGCGGGGACGGGGGGCGCGATGGTTACGCCCATTTCCGCCAGGCGGGTCATGTTGGCGAGGTGGATGGCGTTCAGCGGGGTTTCGCGCACCATCAGCACGAGAGGGCGGCGCTCCTTGATGGTTACGTCGGCGGCGCGGGTCAGCAGGTCGGCGCCCAAGCCGGCGGCGATTTCCGACATCGAGCGCACCGAGCACGGCGCGACGATCATGCCCATCGTCGGGAACGAGCCGCTGGCCGGGGCGGCGCCCACATCGTCGATGCGGTAACAGGCGTCGGCCAGCGCCTTGACCTCGGCGATCTTGCGGTCGGTTTCGTGCGCTATCGTTCGTTCGCCGGCGCGGGTAACGACGAGGTGGGCCTCCACCGGCATGCCGCGGAGGACTTCCAGCAACCGGATGCCGTACACGGCGCCGGACGCGCCGCCGATGCCGACGACCAAGCGTTGCGCGGCCATACGTTTCCCCCCCCGCCCCGCCGCGTCAGCCCGCGGCGCGGGCGGACATGCGGGCGATGGCGCCGCTTGTGCTGTAGCCGCTTTCATAGCGCGCGAGCAGTACCTGTCCGCCGTAGCCTTGCACAAGATCGGCGCCCACCACCTCCGACAGGCGGTAGTCGGCGCCTTTCACCAGCACGTCGGGGCGCAGGCGGTCGATGAGCGCGAGCGGCGTGTCCTCGGCGAAAACGACGACCGTATCGACGGCCTCCATCGAGGCGAGCACCAGCGCGCGCGCGGATTCGCCCTGGACGGGACGGCCCGGCCCCTTGAGCCGCGCCGTCGAGGCGTCGGAGTTCAGCCCCACCACGAGCCTGTCGCACGCCGCGCGCGCCTGGCGCAGCAGCGAGACATGGCCGGGATGAACGAGGTCGAAACAACCGTTGGTAAATCCGACGCGGGCGCCGCGGCGGCGCCAGCGTTCGACGCGCTCGGCGGCCTGGGCGGGGCCGGCGAGTTTCGATTCGCTCGCCAGCACCTCGCCGCGATGGAGCGCCGACGCGAGCTCCTCGGCGCCGGCGACGGCGGTGCCTACCTTGCCGACCACGAGGCCCGCGGCGGCGTTGGCCATCTGCGCGCCTTCCGCCGGCGCGAGGCCGGCGGCGGCGGCGGCGGCGACCGCGGCGACCACGGTGTCGCCCGCGCCCGATACATCGAACACCTCGCGCGCGCGGGCGGGAAAATGCTGCACGGCATCGCGCGTCACCAAGCTCATGCCGATGGCCCCGCGCGTGACGAGAACGCGCTCGAAATCCAGTTCGATCGCCAGCCGGCGCGCGGCGGCGGTTACGGCGTCGTCGGTGTCGGCGGGGGCGCGGCTTGCCGCGCTCAGTTCGGCGCGGTTGGGCGTGATTGTCCCCGCGCCGCGGTAGCGCGAGAAATCGTTCCCCTTGGGATCGACGACGACGGGCAGGCCGCGCGGGCGGGCGGCGGCGAGAACCTCCGCGATCAGCGCGTCGCTCACGACGCCCTTGCCGTAGTCGGAAATCACCACGGCGCCGCACTCGCTTACGGCGGCGGCGGCGGCTTCGGCGAGGTCCGCCGCCACCGGGCCGGGGAGCGGTCCGTCGGGGTCGCGGTCGGCGCGGAGCAACTGCTGCCCCCCGGCGAGATAGCGGCTCTTGACGGTGGAGCCGCGGTCGGCGGTGCGCATCAGGCGCGCATCGACGCCGCGTTCGGCGTCGATCAGCGTGGCGAGCCGGCTGCCGGCGCGGTCGTTGCCGATAGTGGCGACGAACACGGCCTCGGCGCCGAGGGCGACGAGATTGCGCACCACATTGCCGGCGCCGCCGAGCATGGTGCGCTCGCGGGCGACGCGGAGCACCGGCACGGGCGCCTCGGGCGACACCCGATCGACCTGCCCGTAGAGAAAGCGGTCGAGCATGAGATCGCCGACGCAAAGCACGCGGCCCTCGGCCAGGCGGGGCGCGAGGGCCGCCAGCGCGGCAGCGCCGGCGGTCATGGCAACGGCGGCGTCCGCGTTCAGGCGGCGCCGCCCGGTTGCGGCGCCTCCTCGCCGGCGCGGGCGCGCGTTTTCGCCTCCTCGCGCTCGACGCGCGCGCGCGCCGCGGCGAGGTGCTCCTCCAGGTCGGTCTGCGCGCACAGGCCCATCAGCACGGGGTCGCGGGCCTGGATGTTGGGCGTGTTCCAATGGGTGCGGCCGCGCACCGCCGCGATGGTGGGCCGGGTGGTGCCGACGAGCTTGCAGATTTGCGGGTCGGTCAGTTCGGGCGCGTATTTCAGAAGCCAGGCGATGGCGTCGGGGCGGTCGCCGCGCCGCGAGAGCGGCGTGTAGCGCGGCTCCTTGCGGCGCGGCGCATCGTCCGCCCCGCTCTTCACGGCCGCGAGCCGCGCGCCGGAGTCGGCCTCGCACCGCGCGATCTCCTCGCGCGTCAGCTGCCCGTTCGCGACCGGGTCCATCCCGACGATCCCGACCGCGACTTCGTCGTCGGCGATGCCCTGCACTTCAAGCAAATGCATCCCGCAGAATTCGGCGATCTGATCGAATGTCAGGATGGTGTTTTCGACAAGCCAGACCGCGGTGGCCTTCGGCATCAGGGGTTGCGCCATATTCGCGTTCCTCTCGGTGGGTTTCCGACATATGGGCGCGCGGGCGGGCGAAAGGCCGCCGCGCGCGTCTATCGGCTCGGGACAGTCAGGACGATCTTGCCGATATGCCGGCTCGACTCCATCAGCGCGTGCGCCGCGTCGGCCTCGGCGAGCGGAAATATCCGGTCGATAACGGGGCGCACACGGCCCGCGGCGACGAGCGGCCACACATGCGCCCGCAGCGCGGCGGCGAAGCCCGCCTTCGTTTCCACCGGGCGCGGGCGCAGGGTCGAGCCGGTAATCGTCAGGCGGCGCCGGAGGACGGCCATGAAATCGACCTCGGCGCGCCGCCCGCCCATGACGGCGATAACGACGAGCCGGCCGTCGTCGGCGAGAACGTCGATATTGCGCGCGACATAGCCGCCCGCGACCATGTCGAGCACGACATCGGCGCCGCGGCCGCCGGTGGCGTTCTTGACGGCGGCGACGAAATCCTCGTTCGGGTAATCGATGGCGCGCTCGGCGCCCAGCGATTCGCAGGCGCGGCATTTCCCGGCGCCGTTGGCGGTCGCGAAGACGCGCGCGCCGAACGCCCGCGCCAGCTGTATCGCGGCCGTGCCGATGCCGCTCGAGCCGCCATGCACGAGAAGCGTTTCGCCGGCCGCCAGGCGGCCGCGCTCGAACAGGTTGGGCCACACGGTAAACATGACCTCGGGCAAGGCGGCCGCGCCCGCCGCATCGAGGCCGGCGGGAACGGGCAGCGCTTGCGGCGCGGGCGCAAGGCAGAATTCGGCGTAGCCGCCGCCCGGCGCAAGCGCGCAAACCGCGTCGCCCGGCCGCCACTCGGCGACGCCCGGCCCGCACGCGGCCACGCGGCCCGCAACCTCGAGGCCCGGCAGGTCGGACGCGCCCGGCGGCGGCGGGTAGCGGCCCTGGCGCTGCATGACGTCGGGACGGTTGACTCCGGCCGCCTCGACGGCGATCAGGATTTCGCCGTGTCCCGGACGCGGAACCGGACGGCTGGCGGGCCTCAGAACCTCGGGGCCGCCGGGCTTTTCGATCTCCACGACCGTCATCGCGGCGGGGATTTTTGTCGCCGTCGTCATGCCAGTGCTTCGCTCCCTTGCGCGCGACACGAAACGGCCCGCGCCATCGGCCCGCGAGCCCGCCGTGGGCATATCGAACAGGCTGCTCCGCCGACACGGCGGCGCTTTCGAGAATCCGGGGCGGGCCGACTCGATCCGGCCGCGGGCGCCGCGCGGACGACGCAATTCTGGCCCGCCGGCGCGGCGGCGTCAAGGCCGGCGCGCGCGCCGCCGGGGAGCCTTCCCCGACGTTCCTTTGCGCCGGCGCGCTCATGCGGGCAAGATGCCGGCGCACCAAGCGGCGGGAGACGGCCATGATCGAAGACGACGCGCCCCCGGCGCGCCCCGACGGCGAGTTCCCGCGCGCGCTCGACCGGATGTCGATCGACGCGCTGGAAGCCTATACGGCGGCGCTCGAGGCCGAGATTGCGCGGGTGCGCGGCGAGATCGCGCGCAAGCGCCGGTTGCAACAGGCGGCGGACAGCGTCTTCAAGCCCCCGTCATGAACGGGGCGAAGACGCCGCCCGCCGGGTTGGGCTATTCCCGGGGCCAAAGCGGCGGGGGCGGCTCGGCGGCTTCGTAAACCCGCTCCGCGCGCAACGCCCCGGACGCCGCCGCGCTTCGCGCGACGAGCACCCTTTCGCCCCGATGATCCTCGAGCGCGCACTCGACCTCGGAGCCCGGGGGAAACTTCCACGTTTCCAAGTCTTCGTCGTAGTCGGGAACGGGCAGAAGCCGGTAGACGTTGCCGCCGACCCATTCGCCTGGCGCGGGCCGCATGACGAACACGCCCTCATCGAGAAGCTCGACGTAGACGGTCCGTTCGGTACCGAAACCCCATTTTTCCAACATGCAACACCTCCCTCGTCACGACGTCGATCACGACGGAATTGCCGGTTCCCGGATGCACGCAGCGGACCGCGCGGTTGCCGGGATTGACGTAGTTCGTCTCGTCGAATGTTTCCAGCGGAGCGCGGACAGCCTCGCCTATCGTCTCGGCGGTCCAGCCGCGATCCGCGAGTTGTCTCCTCCATTTCCTCGCGGTCTTGCGGTGTCCCAACGCCCACGGCGCTTCCGGGCCATCCATCGCGTTTCATCCCCCGCCCCCGGCGCGGCGGAAACCGCTGCGGCAGCCCGTCGTTCGCCGACCGGGCGCAACGACGCATGACGATAACCGAAGACGGGGCGCCGCGTCAACGGCGCGTCAACGGCGCCGCGTGTTTTTTCTTGCCCGCCCGGCGTCAGCCGCGCCGCCCCATATACAGGTCGCGGCCGGCCGCCAGCGCGGCGATCTTGGCGTCGGCGATGCCGCGGTCGAGCATCCAGAAGCCGCAGTCGGGGTGGATGTAGCGTATGCGCTCGGGGCCGAGCAGGCGCGCGGCGCGTTCGATCGCGCGCGCGACATCGTCGGCGGTTTCCACCACCGTGCGCTTGATGTCGACCACGCCCAGGCCCAGGCCGATCCCGGGGCGCAGATCGGCGAAGACCGCGAGTTCGTCCGGCGGGCGGTGCGCGGTTTCCATCACGATGTGATCGACGCGCAGGCTGTCGAGATAGCCCAGGAGCGCGTCCCACCCGCCGCGCTGCACCGACTGCCCGCCGTAATTGCCGAAGCACATATGCAGCGCCGGCGCGCCCCGAACCGCATCGAGCACGGTGTTGAGCGCGTTCGCGGCTATCTCCGATTCCTCGGGATGCCCCGGCAGGTTGGCTTCGTCGATCTGAATGACGTCGGCGTCGCAGCCGGCGACCTGCTCGGCGAGCACTGTCGCCAGCGCGCCGGCGAGCGCTTCCAGATCGCCGTAATGGCGATCGATCAGCACTTTCGCCAGCATGTGCGGCCCGGTGAGGGTGAACTTGAACGGCAGCGCGGTCAGCCGCCGCGCCCGCGCGCAGGCGGCGGGCAGATCGAGCGCGCCGCTCCCCAGCGGCCCCTCGACCACGCCGGGCGGGCGGCGCCGATAGCCCGCGCCCGCGCTTGCGCGCCAGGCCGCCGCCTCGGCGAACGAAATCTCCGTGCGCACCCCCGCCATCGGCCCGACGAAATAATCGATCATGCCGTTGGTCTCGGGGTGGCCGGGGTCGAAGCGGTAGAGTTCGCCGTCGCAGACCGTGTCGATTCCGGCGCGTTCCTGCGTGTGCAGCACAACGCGGGTGGCGTCGATCAGGGCGCGCTCGGTGGGCGCGCCCGGCAGCCACGCCGGAACGGGATATGAGCCGACGACCGTCGTCAGGATCGCGGGCGCGGCAGTCACGGCGGCGCTACCCCGGCGCCGGGCGAGCGCGCTGGTTGTAGAGAATGGCGCGGCGGCGCGCCTTTTCCGCGTCGGAAAGCGTCGCGGGATCTTCCGACAGATCGGCGCCCGCGGCCATCCCCGCCTTCACCGCGGGGCGCGCGGAGAGCTCCTCGAACCACCGCTTGAAGTGCTTGAACTCGTCGATGTCCTGCCCTTGCGCGCGCCAGCCGGCGGTCCACGGATAGCAGATCATGTCGGCGATGGTGTAGGCCTCGCCAGCCATGAAGGGCCGGTCGCAGAGGCGGTTGTTCATGACGCCGTAGAGCCGGTTGACCTCGTCGTCGAAGCGGCGCAGCGCGTGCGACCGGTCGCCCGCCGCGTCGCCCAGCCGCGCGAAATAGCCGCGTTCGCCCGTCTTCGGCCCCTGGTTCGCCATCTGCCACATGACCCACTGGTTGACCTCGTGGCGCGCGCGCAGTTCCCGCGGGTAGAACTTCCCCGCCTTTTCCGCCAGATACATCATGATGGCGCCGGACTCGAACAGCGCCACGGGCGCGCCGCCGTCCGCCGGGCCGCGATCGACGATCGCCGGCATGCGGTTGTTCGGACAGATTTTCAGGAACGACTCCTCAAACTGGTCGCCGCGGCCGATATTGCACGGAACGATGCGGTATTCGAGGCCGCATTCCTCGAGCAGGATCGTTACCTTCTTGCCGTTCGGCGTCGGCCAGTAGTGCAGGTCGATCATGGCGTGCGCTCCTTCTTTACCTACAGCGCTTCGACGATGAGCAGGTTTTTCGGAACCGTCGCCGCCTCGCGAATGGCCTTGAGCGGCCGGTACTCCGGGTCGTTCATGAAGGCGTCGATCGCGGCGCGGTCGGGGAAACGGAAGATGACGAGCCGCGAGGGCCGCCAGTCGCCGCGCAACACCTCGAAAGCGCCGCCGCGCGCCAGGTACTCGCCGCCGTGCTTCGCCACGAAGGCGGGCGCTTTCTCCAGGTACTCCTTGTAGGCTTCGGGGTCGCGGACCTCGGCGTCGGCGATCACGATGACGGGCATGGGTTTGCCTCCTTTCGCGCGTCCGGCCCTATCCGACCAGCCTTGCGACGACGGAGTCAAGCCGCCGCCGCCCCGCCGCCGTGGCGCGCAGGCCGGCGCGGTCGAGCGCAAGCAGGCCGGCGCCGGTCAGCGCGGCTAGCCGGCCGGGGTCGAGCGCGTCTTCCGGCGCGGCGCCGATGCGGCGGACGAAATCGGCGCGCGCAACGCCGTCCGCAAGCCGCAGGCCCATGAGCAGCAGTTCGTCGAGCCGCTCGTCGGCGCCGAGGCGCTCGCGCCGCCGCAGCCCGTGCCCGCGCCCGCCGACCGCCTCGAGCCAGCGTTCGGGACGCGGCCATGTCTCGGTCGCCCACAACGCGCCGTCGGCCGAGACCCGCCCGTGCGCGCCGGGGCCGATTCCCGCGTAATCGCCGCCGCGCCAATACGCCAGGTTATGGCGGCATTCCCCGCCGCGGCGGGCATGGTTCGAAATCTCGTAGGCGGGCATCCCCGCCGCCTCCAGAACCTCCTGCGTCGCGTCGTACAGCGCGGCCTGTGCGTCTTCGCCGGGCATGGCGAAATCGCCGCGCCGCCGCGCCGCGAAAAACGGCGTCCCCCGCTCGATCGTCAGCTGATAGACCGACAGATGATCGCCGGCATGGTCGAGCGCCGCCGCGAGTTCGCGGCGCCACGCCGCGGCGCCCTGCCCGGGCCGGCCGTAGATCAGATCGAACGAGTAGCGCGGGAACAGGCGGCGCGCCGCCGCGACCGCCGTCAGCGCCTCCGCCGCGTCGTGGCCGCGGCCGAGAAAGCGCAGCGCCGAATCGTCGAGCGCCTGCACGCCGATGGAAACGCGGTTTATCCCCGCCGCCGCCATGTCCGCCAGGGTCGCCGTCTCGGCGGAGGTCGGGTTGGCCTCCAGCGTAATTTCGGCGTCGGCGGCGAGGCGCCAGCGGCGCGCGGCGCGGTCGAGCAGCGCCGCCGCCGTTCCCGGCGCCATCAGCGACGGCGTGCCGCCGCCGAAAAACACGCTAGTCACCCGCCGCCCCGGCAGGGCCGCCGCGGCGCTGTCGAGTTCCGAGAGCAGCGCCCGCCGCCACCCGGCCTGGTCGATCGAACCCGCGGCGTGGCTGTTGAAGTCGCAATACGGGCATTTCGACAGGCAGAACGGCCAATGGATGTAGAGCGCGAGGTCTTCCGGCGCGGGCAAATCCGCCGCCGCCGGGGCGGAGTCAGCCACCGCCGAGACACGCCTCCGCCAGGCGCGCGAACGCCGCCGCGCGATGGCTGATACGGTCTTTCCCGGCGGGGGCCATCTCGCCGAATGCGAGCGCGTGTCCGGCGGGAACGAAGATGGGATCGTAGCCGAAGCCGCGCTCCCCGCGCGGCGGAAACGCAAGCCTGCCGCCGACGCTTCCCTCGAAGGTTTCGCAATGGCCGTCGGGCCACGCGAGGGCGAGCGCGCAGACGAAACGGGCGGGCGCGTCGGCCGGGCGTCCGGCGGCGGCGAGTTCGCGCTCGACGCGCGCCATCGCGGCGCCGAAATCGCGCTCCGGCCCCGCCCAACGCGCCGAGAATATCCCCGGCGCGCCGCCGAGCGCCGGCACGACAAGACCCGAATCGTCGGCCAGCGCGGGGGCGCCGGCCCCCGCCGCGGCCGCGCGCGCCTTCAGCTCTGCATTTTCGGTAAAACTCGCGCCGGTCTCCTCGGGCTCCGGCAGGCCCAGCGCGGCGGCGGATTCGACGCGCAGCGGCCACGGCGCGAGAATCGCGCGGATCTCGGCGACCTTGCCGGCGTTATGGCTCGCGGCGACGAGCCGGCCGCCCTCAAGCCGCCGCGGCATCGCGCGCGCGGAGCGCGGATTCGATCGCCTCGCGCTGCAAGGCGAACAACCGCTCCGCCGCCGCCGCCGCCAGGTCCATCAACTCCCCGAACGCGGCGCGGCCGAACGGCGCGCGCTCGGCGGTCGCCTGCACCTCCACAAGCGCGCCGCCCTCGGCGAACACGAAATTCGCGTCGGCCTCGGCCTCCGAATCCTCGGCGTAATCGAGATCGACTACCGCGGCGCCGCGGTAGAGGCCGCACGACACCGCGGCGACGCCGCCGGTCAACGGCATCGATTCGATCAGCCCGTTGCGCGCCAGATAATCGAACGCCAAATGCAGCGCGACCTGGCTTCCGGTGATCGCTGCTGTGCGCGTGCCGCCGTCGGCCTGGATGACGTCGCAATCGATACGGACCTGGCGCTCGCCGAACCCGTCGAGGAGGGTTACGGCGCGCAGCGCCCGTCCGATCAGGCGCTGGATCTCCAGCGTGCGTCCGGATTGCCGCCCGCGCGCCGCCTCGCGCTCGGTGCGCGAATGGGTCGAGCGCGGCAGCATCCCGTACTCGGCGGTCACCCAGCCGCGGCCGGAGTGGCGGAGAAACGGCGGAACGCGGTCCTCCACCGTCGCGGCGCATAACACATGCGTGTCGCCGAAACGCACGAGGCACGATCCTTCGGCATGCTTGGCGAAGCCCGGTTCGAGAGCGACGGCGCGCATCTCGCCGGGGGCGCGGCCGGACGGTCGCATGGCGGGGCCCGAATACAATGTCGCGGAGCGTGGAGAGGCGGCGAATTTAGCCCCTTGCGCGCCGCGCGTCCACCGCGCGGCGCCCGGCAGCGGCCGGCGCGTTGACGGCGGCGGAGGGCGCGCCTATATACCGCCGCGCGGCGCGGCTTCCATGTAACCGGTCATGATCGACGAGCTCAACGAACGCTCGCGGATGATTTTCTCGAAAATCGTCGAGTCGTTCTTCGAAAACGGCGAACCCGTCGGGTCGCGCACCGTGTCGCGGCGGCTGCCCGTATCGCTGTCGCCGGCGACGGTGCGCAACGTCATGGCCGATCTCGAGGACATGGGGCTGCTGTATGCGCCGCATCCCTCGGCGGGGCGGCTGCCCACCGACCGCGGCCTCGGACTGTTCGTCGACGGGTTGCTGGAAATCGGCGACCTCGGCGCCGACGAGCGCGAAAGCATCGAAAGCCATTGCGCGGGCGACGGCCGCACCTTCGGCGAAGTGCTGAGCCAAGCTACCGAAACGCTGTCGGGCCTGGCGCGCGCGACCGGGCTGGTGCTGGCGCCGAAAAGCGAAGCGCCGATCCGCCATCTGGAGTTCGTCGCGCTTGCGCCGGGAAAGGCGCTCGCCATCGCCGTGCTGACAACCGGGCTGGTCGAGAACCGCCTGATAACCCTGCCCTCGGGCGTGCCGCAATCCGCCCTCGTCGAGGCCTCGAACTATCTCAACACGCGCCTCGCGGGGCGCACGCTGGCCGAGGCGCGCGGCGAAATCGCCGGGGAGCTCGAGGAACGCCGCGCCTTGCTGGACGAGGCCGCCAGACGCGTCGCCGAAAGCGGCATCGCCGTCCTGTCCGACAACGGCGGCGAGCCCGCGCTGATCGTGCGCGGGCGCGCGCGGTTGTTCGAAGACATCGAGGCGGTCGCCGATCTCGAACGGCTGCGGCGGATGCTCGACGACCTGGAGCGCCGCCGCGGGCTGCTGCGGCTCATCGACGCGGCGCGCGGCGGCGAGGGCGTCCATGTCTTCGTCGGCTCGCAAAGCCGCCTGTTCGACCTCGCCGGTTGCTCGCTCATCGTCGCGCCGCTGCGCGGCGCCGCCGCGGGCAACGGCGAAAGCCCCACCTGTATCGGCGCGATCGGCGTCATCGGCCCCACCCGCATGAACTACGGCCGCGTCATACCCATGGTCGATTGCACCGCCAGGGCGATCGGCCGCCTGCTCGAATAGCGGCCCCCGCGGCCGCGCTCACGGAACCGGAGAGCAATGAGCGAGACCCGTACCGAACCCGGCGCGCCCGAACCCGCGCCGGAAACCCGGCCCGAAACGGAGCCGGACGAAACGCCCGCGGCCGCGGCGGAAACGCCCCCCGAAGCCCCGGCGCCCGGCGCCGCCGGGGAGGACGCCGCCGGGAGCGCGGCGGACGACGCCGCGCCGCCACCGCAAGACGCAGCGCCGCCCACCGGCCAGCCCGAAGAGTCGGGAGAGCCCGAAGAGCCGGACCCCGCCGCGGAAGAGATCGCCGCGCTGAAGGACCGCCTCCTGCGTCAGGTCGCGGAAACCGAAAACCTGCGCAAGCGCGCGGCGCGCGAACGCGCCGACGCCGAGCGCTACGCCATCGCGGGTTTCGCGCGCGACATGGCGGGCGCCGCCGACGACCTCGCCCGCGCGCTCGATCATCTGCCCGAATCCCTGCGCGAGGCCGGGGACGCGGCCGCGCTGATCGAGGGGCTGGAGCTCACGCGCCGCAATCTCGACGCCGCGTTCGGGCGCCACGGCCTGACGCGCATCGACCCGCGGCCCGGCGAGCCGTTCGACCACAACGTCCATGAGGCGATGTTCGAACTCGACGCCCCCGGCGCCGAGCCGGGAACGGTGGTCCAGGTCGTGGAGGCCGGCTACCGTATCCGCGACCGTCTGCTGCGCCCCGCCCGCGTGGGCGTGGCGAAGCGCCGCGCCGCCCGTTCGGAGAAGCCCGGCGACGAAACGGCCCATCCGGCGGAGCCGGATAACGAACCGACATGACCCGACGAGTGCAATTCGCGGCGCCGGACGCCTTGCGGCGCGCCGCCCGCGTTCCCATATGCGGGGCTGCCGGAGCGGCTCTCCGGCCGATCCCAATGAATGACAGGGCGCGCGCGGCGCTCGAGGAGGCCGCGCCCGCCCGCCTGCTTGAGAGAAAGGGGCATACGCAATGAGCAAGATCATCGGCATCGACCTCGGCACCACCAACTCCTGCGTCGCCGTCATGGACGGCAAGGAAGCGCGGGTGATCGAAAACGCCGAAGGCATGCGCACCACGCCGTCGATGGTGGCCTTCACCGACGAAGAACGCCTGGTGGGGCAGGCCGCCAAGCGCCAGGCGGTCACCAACCCGGAAAACACGCTGTTCGCCATCAAGCGCCTGATCGGCCGCCCGTTCGCCGACCCCACCGTGCGCAAGGACGCCGAGATGGTGCCTTACGCCATCGTCAAGGCCGACAACGGCGACGCCTGGGTGCGCGCCGGCGGCAAGCCGCACGCGCCGAGCCAAATCAGCGCGATGGTGCTGCAGAAGATGAAGGAGACCGCGGAGCGCCACCTCGGCGAACAGGTGACGAAAGCGGTGATCACCGTCCCCGCCTATTTCAACGACTCCCAGCGCCAGGCCACCAAGGACGCGGGGAAGATCGCCGGCCTCGATGTACTGCGCATCATCAACGAACCCACCGCCGCCTCCCTCGCCTACGGGCTCGAAGGCAAGGACACCGGCGTGATCGCCGTGTACGACCTGGGCGGCGGCACATTCGACATTTCCATCCTCGAGATCGGCGACGGCGTGTTCGAGGTCAAGGCCACCAACGGCGACACCTTCCTGGGCGGCGAGGACTTCGACATGCGCCTCGTGGGCTATCTCGCCGACGAGTTCCGCAAGGAAAGCGGCGTCGATCTGCGCGGCGACAAACTGGCCCTGCAACGCCTGAAGGAAGCCGCCGAAAAAGCAAAAATCGAACTGTCGAGCGCGTCGCAGACCGAAATCAACCTGCCCTATATCACCGCCGACGCCTCCGGCCCGAAGCATTTGGCGATGAAACTGACGCGGGCGAAATTCGAGGCGCTCGTCGAAGACCTGATCCAGCGCACCGTGGAGCCCTGCCGCGCCGCGCTGAAGGACGCCCGTCTGACCGCCAACGACATCGACGACGTCGTCATGGTCGGCGGCATGACGCGCGCGCCCAGGGTCATCGAGACCGTCAAGACCTTCTTCGGGCGCGAGCCGCACCGCGGCGTCAATCCCGACGAAGTGGTGGCCATCGGCGCCGCCATCCAGGGCGCCGTGCTGTCGGGCGACGTCAAGGATGTGCTGCTACTCGACGTAACGCCGCTCTCGCTGGGGATCGAAACCCTGGGCGGCGTGTTCACGCGGCTGATCGACCGCAACACCACCATCCCCACAAAGAAGAGCCAGACGTTCTCCACCGCCGAGGACAACCAGAACGCGGTGACCGTCCGGGTCTTCCAGGGCGAGCGCGAACTGGCGGCGCACAACAAGCTGCTCGGCCAGTTCGATCTCGTCGGCATCCCCCCCGCGCCGCGCGGCGTTCCGCAGATCGAAGTGACCTTCGACATCGACGCCAACGGCATTGTCAACGTCTCCGCCAGGGACAAGGGTACCGGAAAGGAACAACAGATCCGCATCCAGGCCTCCGGCGGCCTGGGCGACGCCGACATCGAGCGCATGGTTCGCGAGGCCGAGGAGCACGCCGACGAAGACAAGAAAAAGCGCGAACTGATCGACAAGCGCAACGCCGCCGACTCGCTGATCCACACGACGGAGAAATCGCTCTCCGAATACGGCGGCGCGCTCGAGGATGCCGACAAGAAGGCGATCGAGGACGCCGTCGCCGATCTGCGCGGCGTGCTCGACAGCGAAGACGCCGACGTCATCGACGCCAAAACGAACGCGCTGCAACAGGCGTCTTTGAAACTCGGCGAAGCGATGTACAAGACCGGCCAGGCGGAAGCGGCGGCGCAAGGCGGCGCCGGGCCCGCCGCCGACGACTCCCCGGTCGACGCGGATTTCGAAGAGGTCCGCGGCGACGACGACAAACGCCCGGGAACCTCCTGACGCCCCGCGCCGGGCGGGCGGCGCGTCATGGCCAAGCGCGACTATTACGAGACGCTCGGCGTCGAGCGGGGCGCCGGCCCCGAAGCGCTCAAGCGCGCCTATCGCAAGCTTGCCATGCGCTACCACCCGGACCGCAATCCGGACGATTCCGAGGCGGAAGCCAGATTCAAGGAGGCGTCGGAAGCCTACCAGGTGCTGAGCGACGACGAAAAGCGCGCCGCATACGACCGCTTCGGCCACGCCGCGTTCGAGAACGCGGGCGGCGGGCCGGGCGGCGGCGCCGGTTTCGGCTTCTCGTCCGAAAACTTCTCCGACGTATTCGACGACCTGTTCGGGGATTTCATGGGCCGGAGCCGCGCCGGCGGCCGCGGGCGCGGCGCCGACGTTCGCTACAACATGCAAATCGCCCTGGACGAAGCGTATAGCGGGCGCGACACCGAGATCCGCGTAGCCGTGACGTCGGCTTGCGAAAGCTGCGGCGGCTCCGGCGCCGCGGCGGGCTCGCGGCCGGTCGCCTGCCGCGCCTGCAACGGCATGGGCAAGGTGCGCGCCCAGCAGGGCTTTTTCACCATCGAGCGCACATGCCCGCATTGCCAGGGCGCGGGGCGCATCATCGAGTCCCCGTGCGCGGCCTGCCGCGGCGCCGGGCGCGCGCCGCGCGAGAAACAACTCGAAATCAAGATACCCCCCGGAGTCGAAGACGGCACGCGCATCCGCATCGCCGGCGAGGGCGAAGCCGGCCTGCGCGGCGCCCCGCCGGGAGACCTTTATGTCTTCATTCGCGTCGAACAGCATCGGCTCTTCGAGCGCGACGGCGCCGACCTCTATTGCCGCGTGCCCCTGCCCATGGTCCGCGCCGCGCTCGGCGGCTCGCTCGAGGTCCCCGCGCTCGACGGCAAGCGCGCCCGCATCGCCGTGCCCGCCGGAACGCAAACCGGCCGCCGCTTCCGCCTCCGCGGCAAGGGCATGCCTATCCTCCGCGGCGCCGGCGCCGGAGACCTGATCGTCGAAGCCGTAGTCGAAACCCCCGTCAACCTGTCGGAAGAGCAGCGCGACCTCCTCCGCCGCTTCGACTCCGCCGCCGCCCCCGGCTCCCACCCCCGCTCCGAAGGCTTCTTCGCCCGCATGAAGGAACTGTGGGAAGACCTGCGGGATTAGGCGCGGGCGCCGATTGCATGCGCCGACGGTTCGCGGCGGCGGTTCGGCAAGCCCCTGGCGGCCGCGCGGCGGCTACGGTTGGGGCCTGGCGATAACGAGCCACGTTACGAGCTCGAAATCGGAGGCGCTTTCAGGACGGCGCCCGCGTTTGGCGATGACGGCGCCGCGCGACGCTTGCAGCGCGCTCAATTCGGCGGCGCGGAAGCTGCCGGCGATGCTCTTCAGGGCGGCGGCAAGCATGGTTTCGTATGTCTCCATCCGGGCGCCGTTACCGGTTTCGTCGGCGAACGCGTCCTCCAGCGCGGCGCTCGCCTCCCCGCGGTCGGCCGCCAGGGCGCGGAAAAGCGCAAGGCAAAGCCGGGCTTGCCGGAAGGTGCAACGCACGGTTCCGTCGTCATGCACATAGACGAGAAACCACGGATGCAGCAGGTTCGGCGCGCGTTCGGCGCCCGCAGTCTTTTGCCGCAGGCAAAAAATCGCGCCCGGGCGCGGCGGGACCGGCGCCCGGGCGCGCGGCTCGACAATGGCGTAAATCCCGAAAGGCGCCCTCTCGAGCGCCGCGCGGTTCGTCTCGATATAGCGCAGCAGTTCGACAACAAAGTCGTCGAGCGTGAAATCGGCGAGGGTCACGCCGTCTTCCATGTCCTCGACGTCGATAATATCGTTGCGCAGGCGCTTGAGCTGGTCGTCGCGAAACGCCAGTTCGTTTTCCGCCGCCGTATCGTCGAGCAGATCGTCGGTTCCGGTGGCCGCGGCGTCGGCCAGGGCCATGCGGGCCTCGACGCGGACCTTGAGGTCGAGATAACGGTCGAGATCCTCGGTGGGCCAAAAATTGGCCATGGCGACCCGCGCGTTGCGGCTGCCGAGCCGGTCTATGCGCCCGAAGCGCTGCATCAGCCGCACCGGGTTCCAGTGGATATCGTAGTTGACAACGAGATCGCAGTCCTGAAGGTTTTGGCCTTCCGACAGGCAGTCGGTAGCGACGAGAATGTCGATCCCGGCCCCGCCGGGCGGCGCCAGTTGGGCGCGCGGCGCAAATCCGGCGAGGATATCGGTCGTCCGCGTCGGCCCGAGCACGTTCCGGTTGTCGCCGCCGCCCGTCACCAGGGCGGCGTGCGCGCCGCTTGCGCCGCCGGCGCAATGTTCGAGGATGTTATCGTAGAGATAACGGGCAGTGTCGGCGAACGCGGTAAACACGAGGACCTTGCGGTTGGGCCGCCCATCGCGATCGCGGGTCGGGTTTTCGTGTTTGCCGGTCAGCAGCGCGAGCAGTTTTCCGAGCTTTGCGTCGCGCTCGGGATCGATCCGCCCGGCGCGGTCGAGTAGCTCCTGAAAAGTTCTCCGGTCGGCGGCCAGGTCGCCGCGCCACCGATCGATATCGAGTTCGTCGAAACGGTATCGGACGGCGCGCCCGACGGCGAAGTCCTCGTCCTCCTCGTCGTCGTCGGGGCGGGTCTCGATTTCGCCGTTTGCGCCGCGTGCGCGCCAGGCTTCGATGCGCGCCTCGACATCCGCGATCCTGTCCAGTATCCGCCCGGCCGTGAGGGCAAAGGCGTGGACCGAGCTTTCGAGGCGTTTCAGCAGGTTCACGCGTATCATGCCGACAAGAAAGCCCTCGCGCCGGCGCTGGTCGAACGGGCTCGCGCCCTTCTCCCTCGCCAGGCGCGATTCGTCGATCGGATAGTCGGACGGCCGATACAGCGCCAGACGGAACCTGCCGATCCGCCCGTGCAGATCGTCGTAGGACAACGCGCCCAGGCGATCGGCGGGCGGGTGCAGGTTTTCCGGTTTCGCGCGTTCGGGGAAGCCGCCGATCTTCGCCGCGAGCCCGGAGTAGTGGCGGGCCAGGTGGCTGCGCGAACGCGCTACGGTAACGGCGTCGAGCACGGCGTGGAAATCGGCCCCGAGCGTTTCGAACAACTCGGCCTTGCCGGCGCCCGGGCCCGCGCGGCGCTTCTTCTCCCATTCCAGAAACCGGCGCTGCGCCACGCCGAACAGGCTCTGTATGTCGCCGATGCCGAGCGCGTCGCGAAAGGCGTCGCGGCGCTTTTCGGTCATCAGGTATATCTGGTTGCGCAAATCGCGCAGGCTGGTGTTGACCGGAGTGGCCGACAGCATAAGCACTTTGGTGCGCGCGCCGTCCTTCACCGCCTCCTCGAGCAGGCGGTTGTAGCGGCTGCGGCGGACGATATTGCCGTCGTCGTCCGTCCGGTCGCGGCCCTCGTTGCGGAAATTGTGCGATTCGTCGATAACCACAAGGTCGAACGCGCCCCAGTCGAACGTATCGAGGGAAATCGCGCCCTTCTTTCCCTCGTAGCGGCTCAGATCCGTGTGCGCCATGATCGTATAATTCAGCTTGTCCTTCGCAAAAGGGTTGTTTCGGGCCGAGAAGAGATACCGGCTCCAATTCTCCTCGAGTTTCTTCGGGCAAAGCACGAGGACCTTCTCGTTGCGCAGCTCGAAAAACGCGATCGCGGCCAGCGCGGTCCACGTCTTGCCGAGCCCCACGCTGTCGGCGAGGATGCACCCGTTGTGGCGCGTCAGGCGGGCGATGACGCTCTTGACCCCTTCCCGTTGGAATTCGTATAAATGCTTCCAGATCTCGGTATCCTCCAGCCGGACGCCGCCCATCGCGCGTTCCCGCGCTTCGCGTTCGGCCAGCCGGTCGGCGAACACGTGGAACAGCGTTTTGTAATAGACGAATTGCGGCGCATAGGCCATGCCGAGGCGCTCGAGCGCGGCGAGAACCTCGGCCTTGACATCGCGCGTCGTCTCGTCGTTGCCCCACAGTTCGTCGAACCACCGCAGCAGCGCGCCGCGATCGGCCTCCGCCGCGAGTTCGAGATTGAGCTCGATATTCGGCCTTGAGCCGAACCCGAGCCCGCGCCGCGTGAAGTTCGAGCTGCCCAAGAGCGCGGCGGACGCGCCGCCGCCGCCGCGCGGCGCGGCATGATACATCTTGCCGTGGAGAAAATCCGCCCGCCGCACGGTGCGGATTTCCACCAGCCGTTCGATCCATTCGGCGCAGGCGCGGGCGAGCGGCCGCTGCGCCAGCGCCTGTTCCGGCGCCATGCCGCCGTCGTCGTTGAGTCGGAAAGCCCGCGGCTCCGCGTCCTTCGGATCCACCGCGCCTACGCCGCGCGGCTCGCCATAGAGAAACCGCACGCCGCCCGCGCCCTCCAGCTCCCGCCGCAGCGCTTCGTAGGCGTAGATCGTGAAGTACGCCGACACCACCGACAGCCGCGCCCCGCCGCCGACCGCCGCCCGCAGGAAGTCGCCCACCCGGCGCGTCCGGTTATCGACAATCGCGTTCATGCACCCGCCTCCCGTTCTCCCTCGGCGCCGCGCCCCGGTTGCGCCGCCGCCGACACGCGCGCGGACGCCGATTCGGACAATCTGGCGCCCTTCGCGCCGCGCGTCTATCGCGATGGCTCGATTGGCGAATCGTATGTATATGGGCCGCGTTTTTCGTTCGGCGGCCTTGGGCGCCGTCGCGCCGAAGGCGCGGACTTCCTGGGTGCGCGGGCGTCTCGCCCGCACGTCTCCACCGCGCCGATGGCCGCCATGGGGGCGCACCGCCGAGCGCTTCCCCGCCAACGCCGCGCCGCGCGCAAACGTGCGGGCGGGGACGCCCGCGCACATGGGATAATTCCGGTCGGCCGCTCTCCCGGGTCTATCATGCGGGGCTGCGCGCGCAGGGTTGTGCGCCCCACTCACGGACCCAACAGGGAGAGCGACCATGGCGGAGTATGTCGGTTTCGACGTGTCGAAGGAAGAGACGGCGTTTTGCGTCAAGAACGATGCGGGTGCGACGGTTGTCGCGGGCAAGGTTGCGACGGATCCGGCGGCGTTGTTTGCGGCGGTGCGCGAGCACTGCCCGTCGCCGGCGCGCGTGGTCATGGAGACGGGGACGTATTCGGGCTGGCTGGCGCGCGAGATGGAGGCGTTGGGGCAGGCCGTGGATGTGGTGGACGCTCGGCGCGTTCACGCGGTGCTTCGCCTTCAGACGAACAAGACGGATGCGAAGGACGCGGCGTTGCTGGCGGATATCGCGCGCACGAAGTTCTGCCCCCCGGTTTCGGTGAAGCGGGCTTGGGACGCGAATACGCAGGCGCTGTTGCGCGCGCGGGGGCTTATGGTGCGCCAGCGCCGCGACGCGGAGAACACGGTCCGGGGCATCCTGGGTTCGGCGGGGATTCGGCTTTCGAAGGGTTCGGGCCGGTTTTCGGCGCGGGTTCGCGAGGCGGTCATGGATACGCCGCTGCAGGAAGCGGTGGAGCCGTTGCTGGTTTCGCTGGCGCAGACGCTGCATTCGCTCAAGGCGCTCACCAGGCAGGTGGAGGCGCGGGCGCGGGCCAGCAAGGCCTGCCGGCTGTCGATGACGGCTCCGGCCGTGGGGCCGATGACGGCTGTGGCGCTGGTTGCGAACCTGGGCGATGCGGCGCGGTTTGCCGATTCGCGATCTGTGGGCGCGTATGTGGGGCTTGTGCCGCGTCGGCGTCAATCGGGGGAGATGGACTGGACGGGGCGCATATCGCGCCACGGCGATCCCGGCGTGCGGTCGCTGCTGTACGAGTGCGCGGCTTGCCTGCTGACGCGGGTCAAGCGCGGTCATCCGCTCAAGGACTGGGCGCGGCGGTTGCGCAAGCGAAGCGGTTTCAAGAAGGCGTGCGTGGCCTTGGCGCGGCGGCTGGCGGTCATCCTGCATCGCATGCTGGCGAGCGGCGAGCCCTTCCGCTGGCCGGACGCGGCGGAAGCGGCGTAGGCCGCCGGCGCCGCGCCGGGCAGGCAAGGGGCAGCGCGCGTGACAGCGCCCGCCACGCCCGCACGGCGCGGGTTGCGCGTTCGGGGCGCGCGGCGGCGGCGCTGCGCTGCGTTTCTCGGTGGACTACACGCAGCGCCGCCGCCGCGCGCCCCGAACGCGCCCGGAGGCAGCTGAACAACGAACAGGAGACAACACGGTTCCGCTTCGGCGGAAAGCCCCGTCCCCGCCGGGACGGTAGCGGAGGCGATCCCGCTGCCTGGAATGCAAGTCGGACCGCGCCCCCGCCCGAAAGGGCAAGGCCGGTCCGGGAGTGCGACGCGCACATTGGGACGCCAACGCCGACGAACGCCATCATGAAGCGCGCCACTCGAAAGCACGGCGATGACTTCGCAGACAACCATGCTCCCGGCGGAACGGAAGGCAGCGAACGGACCCGGAGGAGGGTTGACCGAGTAGCCGGAATTAGACAACAACCCAGGAAGTCCGCGCCTTCCGCGCGACGGCGCCCAAAGCCGCCGAGCGAAAAACGCGGCCCATGTACTGACGATTCGCTAATTGAGCCAACTGCATTCATCGACACGCCGACAGGGGCGCGATGGCTTGGCCGGAGACAAGTCAGGCCGTCTTTCGCTCCGCAGCCGGTTTGGGCAGCGCGCCCAGCGCCCGCCGATAGACCGCCGCGTACAGCGCCACGAGAACGGCGAGCGCGCCGAGCTGCCACCCGCGTTCGGGCGGCGCCAGCGTCGCCGCGGCGAGACACGCGCCCGCGCCGCTCCACATCGACGCGCCGGCGAGCGGATTGGCCAGCCGGGCGTCGCCGAACGCCGCCGCCAGCCGCTTCCCGTAACGCCGATAAACCAGCATGTGCAGATGCAGCCGGTCCGGCGCGTAGGGGCTCCGGCCCCGCAAGCGCTTGCGGCCCGACGCGACGGTCAACTCCAGGAGCGGATAAGCCAGCGCGACCAGGCTCGCCCACGGCGACACTTCGGGGTTGCGCTCGGGCAGCATCACCGCCGCCGCCGCGACGACGAAACCCGCCAGATACGCGCCGCCGTCGCCCAAAAACACATGCCCGCCCGGAAAATTGACGAAAAGAAATCCGAACAACACACCGATAAACGCCAGACAGAAAAACGCCAAGCCGCCATCCCCCGCGCCCACGGCCAAGCCCGCGATCGCCGCCAGCATGAGGATCGCGCTGCCCGCCGCCAGCCCGTGGAACCCGTCGATCACGTTCGTCGCGTGCGCGAACCCCGCCATCGCCAGCGCCGTGCAGGCGACGCTTGCCCCGGGAACGGCCAGTACCGCGTCGAGCGGCGGAACCTCGACACTCGTCACCGAATAGCGGGTCATGAAGCAGAACACAAAGCCGGCCGCGAATGTCGCGACAAGGCGCGGCCCGGCGCCGACGCGCTTCGTCACGTCCTCCGCCAACCCCGCTATCAAGCACAGCGCGCCGCCCGCGCAAGCCGCAAGGAGAAGCCCCCGCGCCGGCGGCGGCGCGGCGAAAGCCGCCGCCGCCAGCCCCGCATACACCGCGACGCCGCCGATGCGCGGCGTCGGCGCGGTATGGAACTTCTGCGGCCCGCTTCGGCTGTCGTAGGTAAACGCGCCGTGCCAGCCCCGCGTAGCGACGATGGCCAGCGCCATCCCCAACGCCGCCGCCAGCCCCGCCGCGAACGCATACCCGAACGCCGGCATCGCGCCCCTCCGCCGCCCCGCTCCTTACCGCCGGGCGACCGCCGCGCAAACGCGCCGGTCGCGGACGCTTCGTTCGGCGTCAGCCTCCCGCCGGCGCGCGCCAATCCTCGAACAAAAAGCCCTCGATACGCGCCAGCCGCTCCCCGAACCGATCCATGCGCGCGCCGAGCTTGTCGATTTTCGTCGGCTCGATTCGCGAATCGTATGTACGGAAGGCTGGGTCGCCTCGGGGACAGGATGCCTGGGCGTTGTCGCGCCGAAGGCGCGGACTCGCTGGGCGCCAGGCGTCTCGCCCGCACGTCTCCGTCGCGCCGAAGGCCGCCGGAGGGGCGCACCGCCACGCGCCTCCCCGGCAACATCGCGCCTTGCGCAAACGTGCGGGCGGGGACGTCCGCGCGCCCAGGAAGTCCGCGCCTTCGGCGCGACGGCGGCCAAAGCCGCCGAGCGGAAAATGCAGCTCATATAAGGACGATTCGCGAATTGAGACCGAAGGGCGGGCGGCGTTATCGCGCCTTTCCCGCCCGCGGCGGGCGGCGCGCGAGGGCGCGGCGGCGGCGGCGCAGGGCGCGGCGTTCGAACTCGAGCTCCGCGCGGCGGTCGGCGGGCAGGCCGCGCTCGGCCAGCGCGGAAGAAATCTCTCGATCGACGCGGCGGAGGGCGCGCGCGGCGTCGTCGAGAACGCGGCGGTTCGGCGCCGGCAGCACCACGTCCTCGTCCATCATCAGCGCGGCGAAAGCGTCCGGGTCGGTTTTCCCGAGCAGCGTCAGGCGGTCGTCGATCTCGCGCCATATCCCGCCCCATGCGCGCTGCGCCGCCGAAGCCGGCATGGCCTCCAACGCTACCATGATGCGCACGAACTGCCAAACATCGATACGCAGTTCGGCGGGGGCGTCCGCCGCGCGGCCGCCGTGTTTTGCGCGCGACACGGGTTGCGTATTCGCGGCGAAATCGGCCCGCGGATTACGGCGGCGCGCGCCCGGTTCGCCGCGGCGCGAACGGATCACCGCAGATCGTTGACGAGGGAGACCTTGCCGGTCGGCTTGCCGTGTTCGGCGTACTCGTGCGCGGCGCCGATTTCGGAAAAACCGAAGCGGCGGGCGTCGAGCAGCGGCTTGAGCGCGCCCGCGCCCGCCATGCCGCCTGCGTCGCGGAGTATGTCGCCGACGGCCTCGATGCGGTCCCCCGACATCATCGGCCGGCCCGCGAACACGCTCATGAAAGACAGCCACTTGGCCTGAAAGCCCGGCTCGGTGGGAAAATGACCGAGGATGTCGAGGATGGTTCCGAACTCGCGCGCGGCCTTTACCGAGGCGTCGATCGCCGGCGCGCCGGGCGTGTTGAAGACCCAGTCGAAGCCCTTTCCGCCGGGCGCGGCGGCGAACATCTCTTCCGGCGAGGTTTTCGTGTAGTCGAACGCGCGCTCGGCGCCCAGGCTTTCGGCGATGCGGCACTTCTCCCCGGAGCCGCATGTCGCGTATGCTTTCGCGCCCGTCCAGCGCGCGATCTGGAGGGCGACGTGGCCGACCCCGCCGGTTCCGCCCTGCACGAGAACGGAATCGCCGCTCTTCAAATCGCCGCGGTCGAACCAGCAGAACCATGCGGTCACGGTGACGAGCGGCAGCGCGGCGGCGTCCTCGAACGAGAGCGATGCGGGTTTGCGCGCGACCATGCGGGCGTCCGCCGCCATGTATTCGGCCAGCGCGCCGGGCCTGCCGCCGATGCCGTTGGCGAACGCGTACACTTTGTCGCCCTCGGCGAAGCCTTCGACGCCGGGGCCGATGGCGCTCACCGTTCCGGCGCAATCGGCATGCAAAATCGCGGGGAGGCGCGGGCACAGACGCGCCGCGCGCCCGTCGCGTATCTTGTAATCGACCGGGTTGACGCTGCTGGCGCGCACGGCGATGACGACCTCGCCGGGTCCCGGTTCGGGGTCGGGGGCCTCGATCCGCTTGAAGACCTCGGGGCCGCCGAACGCTTCGATCGCCATGGCGCGCATGGTGTTCTCCTCTCTCTACCGCCGTTTGCGGCTAGTCTTCGGCGCCGGAGGCGATGCGCGCCTCCCAGGCGTCGTAATCCAGTCCGGGCTCGTTGACCGCGCGCATTCGCGCGAGTTCGCGGCCCTTGAGCAGCGCCACAAGCGCCTCGTTCGCCGGGACGGGAACGCCGAGCGCCTTCGCCTCGCGAACCAAGGCGCCGTTGAGCGCGTCGATCTCGGTGCGCCGGCCGGCGTTCACGTGCTGGAGCATCGATGGGCGGTTGAAGCTCTTGCGCGAGCCGGCGCGGAGCGCGTCGGCTACGCCGGGATTGGGCAGCGCGATGTTTTTCGCCGCGATCACGGCCATCGTCTCGTCCAGCAGGCGGTCGCGGAAAGCGGCGGTTTCGGGCAGACGGGCGACCTCGCCGGTGCGCAGCCCGGTTACCGCGGAGAGCGCGTTGACGGCGCAGTTGACCACGAATTTCTGCCATATCTGCCCCATGACGTCGGGGACGCGCTCGGTGGGCAGGCCGGCGCCGCGCATGGCCGCGATCAGCGCGTCGGAGCGCGGGCGTTCGGCGCCGTCGATCTCGCCGATCGATGTGCCGCGCAGATGCGTCAGCCGCACATGGCCGGGGCCGACCGTGGCGGCGGAGCACATGCTCGAACCGCCGAGCGCGCGATCGCTTCCCACGGCGTCCTGCAATATCTCCACATTGCCGATGCCGTTCTGGAATGTCACCGCGAACCCGCCGGGGGCCAGCATGCGCGCGGCGGTTTCGGCAGCGGCGCGGGTGTTGTTCGCGTCGGTAAAGACGATGGCGGCGTCGGCGGTCTCGCCCTCGTCCGGCGCGGTGGCGGCGGACACGGCGACGGTCGCATCGCCCGGCGCGCCGTCCACCCGCAGGCCATGCGCGCGAATCGCCGCGACGTGCTCTTCCCATGTGTCGATCAGGCGCACCTCGGCGCCGGCCTTCGCCAGCAGTCCGCCATAGGAGCCGCCCATCGCGCCGGCGCCGATCACCGCGATTTTCATGTTCCGTCTCCCGCCGCCGCAATGACGTTTTCGGCGAAGCGCTCCATGCGATCGAGCGTGGCGTCGAGGGAGCCGCCCACCAGGTTGACGTTGAGCGTGCGCACGCCGCACTCGGAAAACGCGGCGACGTCGGCGAGCACGTCCGCGTCGGAGCCGCTGAACGCGCGCCTCCCGCCGCCCGCCGCCTCCATGCGCGCGCCCGCGCGGTACCACATGGCCCAATAGGCGAGATGCAGGCTTTCCGGGTCGCGCCCGGCTTCCGCCGCGAGCTGCTTCACGCGCGAAAGGGCGGCGGCGTAGCGGTCGAGCGTGTCGAGCGGATGGCGCGGGTTAATGCCAACGGGATACCAGCCGTCGGCGACGCGGGCGGCGCGGCGCAAGGCCGGGCCGCTCTCGCCGCCCGACCAGATGGGTATCGGCCGCTGCACGGGGCGCGGCAGGAAGATTATGTCGGAAAACCGCACGTAACTGCCGTCGAAGCGCGGCGCTTCGCTCGTCCATAACTCCCTGAACGCGGCGATATATTCGTCCGTTACCTTGCCGCGCTCGGCGAACGGCGGCGCGCCGATGGCCTCGAATTCCTCGCGCAGCCAGCCGGCGCCGACGCCGACGGCGATGCGCCCGCCGGTCAGCGCGTCGATGGTCGCCAGCATTTTCGCGGTCTGCACGGCCGGACGGTGCGGAACCACCAGCACCGAGGTCATCAACCGGATGCGCGACGTGGCCGCGCCGAGAAACGCCAGCAAAACCAGCGGATCGGCGAACTCGCCCGCCGCGCCGGGAAACGCACCGTCTTCCGAATACGGGTAGCGCGAGGCGATGCCGGCAGGGACCACGACGTGGTCGGGCACGGTGAGATACGAGAAGCCGAGGGCCTCGGCGCGCCGCGCGATGGCGACGATCGCATCGCGGCCCGCCAGCGGCCCGCGCGGCGGGAGGTTCAGTCCGAATTCCATGTTCGCTCCGGGTGTGGGTTGCCGGTCGGGTCAGGCCGAGGCCAGGTCGGGCTCGCGCCCCGCCAGCCACGCGCCCACATTTTGTATGTGCGCCTTGCGCCCCTGCAATTGCTGCGCCACAGAGTGCAGATCGCGAAAGCGCCGCTGCACGGCGTTGGACGCGAAGATGGCGGTGGCGCCGGAAGCGTCGAACGCCGCGTCGCCCACCGCCTTGGCCTCGCGGATCGCAAAGGTCGTGGCGAGGCGGATGCGCATGCGGTTTTCGAGCGTTACGCGATGCTCAGCCTCGGCCGCCGCCCACGCCGCCTCGAGTTCGTGCAGCAGGAACGCGCGCGCGGCGCCGAGACGCGCCTGGCACTCGCCGATCTCGAACTGCACGGCGCCGTCGTCGGCGAGGCGCCGCAGCGCGAGGCGCGGCGTTTTCTCGCCCGCCAACGCGATGAAATCGTCGAGCATCGCGCGCGCCAACCCCAGCGCGGTGGCGGAAAAACCCGTCGCGTACAGCGCGTTAAGCGGAAACAGATAGAGCGTTCCCTCTTCGCGGCGCGTGGCGGGGTTGTCGCGATCATACACATAAGCTTTGCGCACATGCAGGCCATCGACCGAGAAGGCGTCGCTGCCGGTGCCGAGCAGGCCGAGCACGTCCCATATCTCCTCGGTTTCGGCGCGGCCGGCGGGAAACAGCAGCGTGCGCTGCCGGCGCGGATCGTCGTCGCCCGGCATGGCCGCCATGCCGCCGAGCCACGTGGCGTGGCGCATGCCGCTGGCGAACGACCAGCGGCCCGACAGCCGGAAGCCGCCGTTTTCCGGGATCGCCCGGCCCTTGCCCGGCCCCCAGGCGAGCACGGCGCGCGGGTTGCCCCAGATGTCTTCCGCGACGGCGGGGTCGACGAACCCGGCGGTCATCGCGCAACCGTTGGCCTGCCCCAGGCACCACGCGGCGCTGCCGTCGATTTTGGCCATCGCCTCCATGACCGGCATGTAGCGCGGCAGCGGCATTTCGACGCCGCCGAAGCGCCGCGGCAACAGCATTCGGAACAGCGCCGCGCCGTGCAGAGCGTCGAGCGTCGCCGCCGGCAGCCGCCGCGCGCGCTCCGCCTCGCCGGCCCCGGCGCGGATTTGCGGCGCAATGCGCTCAATGTCGCGCACGCACGGCTCGGCAACGCCCAAGCCCGCCCCCGCCGCCCGCGCGACCGCCGCTCCCGCCATCGATGCCATGACGCCCCCGCCGCTGCCCCGCGCAGTATCGCGCGGCGGAACAGGCCGCGCAAGGCCCCGCGCCGGGTTCAATCGTTCCGCGCCCTGCATCCTCGCAACGTCCCGGCATTTCGGCGCCGGCTCGTAAATGACCGCGTCCACGCCATCCAGGCTCGCCAGAGCGGCCTTGACGCGCGGGCGCACGTCGCGCCAGTCCAGCCCGCCGTTGCCGCAGCCGAGCGCCGGTATGGCGATCGAACGAATGCCGAGATCGCGCACGACCTCGACAAGATCCGCCAACCCCGCGTCGATCCACTCCGTGCGCGTCTTGACGCGCCAGTGGGTCTTGGTCGGGAAGTTCACAATCCATTTCGGGCCGGGAATATCATCGCGCCGCGTCACAAACATCTTGCCGATGCAAACTTCGCCCTGCTTGCACGCGCGCGCATAGGCACGGAAATTGCCGGGAAATCGCTTCTTGAACATCAGAGCGATCCCCTTGCCCATGATCCCGCGGGTATTGACCGCGTTCATGAGCGCTTCGACGTCTGCCTTGAGCAGATTGCCTTGCGTGAATCCGACCATCGGAAACGTTGTAACGCTCAATTCGCGGATCGTCCGTACCCGCGGCGGCTCAAGGGTGGAATGCTTGGGCACAGCCGCGCCTTCGGCGCGACGGCGTCCCGGTCTTCCGCACATACAATTCGGCGATCGCGCGATGCGCTCAGACCGCGCGTTTCAGGCCGAAATCGCGGCGGACGCGCCAGCCGTCGCCGTTGCGCTCGTATTCCACGACCAGGCTGTCCTTGACGCCGAACACCGCGTCGCTGGCCAGGTACCTGTCGCCGGCGGTGAACAGCTGGGTCGTGAGCGGCGCGTAGCCCTCGGCCGACACGATGAAATGTATGTGCGCGGGCCGGAACGGATGCCGCCCGAGCGCGTTCAGCAGGCGGCCCACCGGGCCGTCGGTCGGCACGGGGTAGCTCGAGGGCTTGACCGTGCGGATGTCGAAACGCCCGTCCTCTTCCGAAGTGTACACGCCGCACGCGTTGTAGTCGGGCTGCGCCGGGTCCTGCGCCGCATACAGGCCGTTGCCCGAGGTTTGCCAGACGTCGAGGGTGGCGCCGGCGATGGGCGCGCCGGCGGTATCGATCACGCGGCCCGTCACCTGCACCGGCTCGCCCGCGCCGTCGCGGCAAATGCTCTCGCCGTTGCGGCAGCGCGGCGCGCCGGCGCGGTAGAACGGCCCGAGCACTGTGCTTTCGGTCGCGCCGGCCGCGCGGGCGCGGTTGAGGCAGTCCACCAGCACGGTAATGCCGAAGGTGTCGGCCATCAGGATGAACTCCTGGCGCTTGCCGTCGCACGTCCTGCCGGTTTCGGCCAGGAATTCGACCGCGGCCATGAACTCGGCTTCGGTGGGCTCGACCTCCCGCACGAAGGCGAAGGCGTGGCGCACGAACGCTTCCGCGATGCGCTTCGCCCGCGGGTCGGGCGCGTTCGCGAACCGCCCGAGAACCGCCGCGAGATGGGTTTCGGGGTTGAATTCGGCCATGACTGTTCTCCCGCGCTCCCGCCGCGCGCGCCATGTTGGCCGATTGCCGCGCCGCGCGCAAACGTCGCGGCCTTGCGTTTCGCGCGCGCCCGCCGCACCTTGCGCGCGAGGGAAACAGCACCGGGAGGGCGCGATGGCGCTGACGCTCGCAAGCGCGGATTTCGCCGACGGCGACTATCTCGACAACAGACATATACTTTCCGAGGCCTTCGGCTTCGGCTGCGCCGGCGGCAATGTGTCGCCGCAACTCGCGTGGCGCGGCGCGCCGGCGGGAACGGGGAGTTTCGCGCTCACCTGCTACGACCCCGACGCGCCCACCGGCAGCGGGTTTTGGCACTGGCTTGTCGTCAACATCCCGGCGTCGGTCGATTCGCTGGCGGCGGGCGCGGGCGGTCCGGCCGCCGGGCTGCTGCCGCCGGGCGCCTTGCAGACGCGCACCGATTTCGGCGCGCCGGGCTATGGCGGCCCCTGCCCGCCCGAGGGCGACCATCCGCACCGTTATCTGTTTACCCTGTTCGCGGTGTCGGAAGAGACCCTGCCGCTAACCGCCGACACGATGCCCGCGGTCGTCGGCTTCACGCTCAATTTCAACACGTTGGAGAAAGCGAGCCTGATGGGGCTCTGCAAGCGGTGCTGACCGCGATGCGCAACGACGGCAACCGGCAGGTCGCGCTGGCGTCGCGGCCCGACGGGATCCCGCGCGCGGAGCATTTCCGCATTCGCGAGGCGCCGCGGCCCGAACCCGGCGACGGCGAAATTCTCGTGCGCAACCTGTATCTCTCCGCCGACCCCGCGATGCGCGGCTGGGTGAGCGCCGTCGCGAACTATTCGGAGCCTGTCGCGGTGGGCGAGGTCATGCGCGCCATCGCGGTCGGGGAGGTGGCGGAAAGCCGCCGCCCCGACTATGCGCCGGGCGAGATCGTGTGCGGCCTGTTCGGCTGGCAGGAGTTCGCGGTATCCGATGGCGCCGATGTCTGGTTTCGCCACGACCCCGCCGACGCGCCGGTAACGACCGCGCTCGGCGTGCTCGGCATCAACGGCCTGACCGCGTATTTCGGGCTGCTGGATGTGGGCCGGCCGCGGCCGGGCGATACGGTCGTCGTCTCCACCGCGGCGGGCGCGGTAGGGAGCGCCGTCGGTCAAATCGCGAAAATCGCGGGCTGCCGCACCGTGGGCATCGCCGGCGGCGCGGAAAAGGCGCGCCTGTGCCGGGAGGAGTTCGGCTACGACGCGGCGATCGACTACCGCGCGGGCGATCTCGACGCCGCGCTCGCCGCGGCTTGCCCCGACGGCGCGAATGTCTATTTCGACAACACGGCGGGGCCGATTTCCGACGCCGTGTATCGGCATCTGGCGCAAGGCGCGCGCGTGGCGGTGTGCGGCACGGCGGCGCTTGCGAGCTGGGACCCGTGGCCCGCCGGCCCGCGCGTGGAGCGCCATTTCCTGGTCAGGCGCGCCAGCCTGCAAGGCTTCCTGCTGTTCGATTTCGCCGCCCGCTTCGCCGAGGCGCGGGCGCGGCTTCTCGGCTGGCTCCGCGGCGGCAAGCTGCGCTACCGCGAGCACATACTGGACGGCATCGACAAGGCTCCGGGCTCGGTCGCCATGCTCTACGCGGGAGAAAACACCGGCAAGCTGCTGATCCGCGTGTGATACAGGACCGGGGGCCGGTTGCCCGGGCGCCGCCGCGCCGGGCGCCGCCATGAGGACGCGCTGCTTGCGCTTCGCCGCCAACGCCTCGCCGCGCAGAAACGTGCGGGCGAGAAGCTTGCCCACCCAGGAAGTGCGCTCGGGCGGGCAGAGGCGCTGTTGCGGGGCATTGCGGGGATCCGCGGGGCTCGGGGGCGGGGCGCAACTACTGCGCCCTCCGCGGCAATGCCGCGCCACGCGGAAACGTGCGGGCAGGATGCCCGCGGTCCCGGGCCCCGCCTTCGGCGGGGTTGCGCTTCCTCCGGCGGCGCCGCGCGGGTTGCCAACGTGCGGGCGAGACGCCCGCCCACCCAGGAAGCGCGCTCGGGCGTTGTTGCGGGGTATTGCGGGGATCCGCGGGGCTCGGGGGCTGTCGAGACGCCCGCGATCCCGGGAAGCGCGCTTCGCCCGCAAACGCGCCGCAGGCGCGGACCGCCTGGGCGCCCGGGCGTCTCGCCCGCATGTCTCGGCAGTTCCGCTCATTGGCGGGAGGGAGGGGCGTAACGACTGCGCCCTCGCCGGCAACGCTGCGGTGCGCGGGAACGTGCGGGCAGGATGCCCGCGGTCCCGGGCCCCGCCTTCGGCGGGGTTGCGTCGCTCCCGGCGAGCGCCGTTGCGGGTTGCCAATGTGCGGGCGAGACGCCCGCGCACCCGGGAAGCGCGCTCGGGCGCCGTTGCGGGGCATTGCGGGGATCCGCGGGGCTCGGGGGCGGGGCGCAACTACTGCGCCCTCCGCGGCAATGCTGCGGTGCGCGGGAACGTGCGGGCAGGATGCCCGCGGTCCCGGGCCCCGCCTTCGGCGGGGTTGCGTCGCTCCCGGCGAGCGCCGTTGCGGGTTGCCAAGGTGCGGGCGGACGCCCGCCCACCCAGGAAGTGCGCACGAGCGGGCGGGGGCGCCGTTGCGGGGCATTGCGGGGAGCGGCGGGGCCCGGGGGCGGCGCAGCATCGGTTTCGGCGGTGGCAGAGGGGCATGGTCCGCCGCTTGTCGCATGCCGTGGCGGGTGGAGCGCCGCGGCGGACGGATGCATGCGGGCGGGTACGCCCGCGGTCGCGGGAAGTGCGCCTCGAGACCGCCGGCGGGGCGCCGGACATGGCGTCAAATCCACTGTGGGGCGAGCGCGAGGACATCTTCTCCCCATTGGGCGAAAAACGAGCGGGCGGTCGTGAAGAACTCGGGCAGCCGGCCATCGACGTCCGGCAACAGGCCCCCGTGCGCCGCCGCCGTCATCTTGGCGGGATCGTGAACATACTCGCCGTATGCCTCGCTCAACCCGCGCCAGATTGCCTCCCGCCCGAAACGCAAGCGTTCGACGTTCAGACCGAGAATCCCGATGGTTTCCCGCACGTCGTCGGCGGACAGGCCGGCGGCTCTGCAGGCGCTTGCGTCCGCCTCGATTCGGCCGTCGGGCATGACCCGCATCGGCGATGGCGAGGGCGGGAGCTTCCGCGGATCGACGAAATTCGCCCCGTCATAGTCGCCTTTCCGTTGCCCGCAGCTCCGATTTTCCCCGATCGGTATGCGAAACCGCGCCGGATTGTCGGATATGCGCTCGCCGCCCAGGCAACATGCGATCATGTTCGTCCAGTCGAGCGCTTTTTCCGCGCCGCACTGCGCGTGGCTTCTTGGAATCACATGCTCGACTTGCCGATTCGACTTCGCAAGCCCGATTTCGCAGTAGCCGCACAGCCCGTGCTGCAGATCGACCAGCTTTTCGATCAGCTTGCGATAGGCGCCGCCGCCTTGGTGACTGCGGAATCCGTCCCAGTCTCCCTCGCCACCCGCAACCGCCACATAGTCCGCCAATCCGGGAGTCGGGGCGTCGAGAACGCGAAGCGGTTTCACGACCGCTCCTCCAGATCCTTGAGCGCCTTTCGCCTCCTGATCTCGATATCGGCCAAGGCAAGTCCGTAATCGTCAGGCGAAAGTTCCCCGATCTTGTCTCTTAAACATCGCGCCTCCCCGGTCTCGCCGCGGTCTGTATAAACGAGATCCATATACTGCCGCAACATCTCGACAAGCTTATTGCCTTTCGGACGCTCATCCACGCCCATGGTCGCGGAAAGAACGGCGCCCGCCTCGGCCCCGAATGTCGGTCCCTGCGTCGCCTCGGCCTCGACACGCCCGTCCCGGCGGCGCAACGAGATGATCTGTTCCGGATGCACCGTGCTCAACACCTGCGGGCTGTGCGTGGAAACGATGAACTGCGCGTTCGGGAAGGTTCGCCGCAAATCTGGCAGCACGCGCTGCTGCCACGAGGGGTGCAAATGCAGATCCACTTCGTCGATCAGCACGATAGCTTCGGATTGCAGGGGATCGTCGAGATGCGGGTTGGCTTGCGCCATGCACCGGGCTATATCGGCCGCCAGCGCCAGGACGATGCGATAACCGCCGCTGAGCTGGCCAAGTTCGAGCTCCTCCGCTTCTCCAGCCTCCGATTTTACGGACACGATGAAGCGGACCGGGCGATATACGATATGAGGGTTCGATACGCCGGACACCAGCGCGGCGATTGCAGTCCGAACAGCGTCCATCTCCTTGATCCGGAAATCGAAATCCCGCCGATCCCTTTGTCCTCTCAGTTCCTCATTCTCCATTGCGTAGAACCATTCGAAGAATTGCCTGAAGTTCGCCCGGGCGGCGAGCGTGCCCTCCAGCGCCGCGCGCCGCGAGAATTCCCGCTCGAATTTTTCAGGCGATTGCGGGACGCCGACGACAGCCCTATCGGTGTCGTAAAACGCTACGATCGGCAGGGGGCGCACAGCATCGCCGGATTCGTCGGCGCGAACTATCGCGTCCAGTTCTTTCTGCAGCTCGGACATCTCAGATCGGCGATTCTTGCCGACCCAGTTGCGTTCCCACTCGATTCCGCCCGTTGCCGCCAGTTTCACGCGCAACGGCGCCGTTCCGCGACGGTCGGTGGGAAGAAAATTCACGGCCTTGACCTCAGTCAACAGCGCCGGAATCGCTCCGAGCCCGACCGCGATGGCGCTGAGGACGCTCGTCTTGCCGTGCGCATTACCGCCGTGCAGCACGGTCAGCTGCCAATGCAGCGGAAGTTCCATCCGTTCGATGGCGCGGTAGTTCTCGATCTCCACGCGCTCCAGTTTCATCGGCCTGTCCTCCGCGCAAGCGGTTCGGTCGGCAGGCGGCGCATCGCCACGCCAAGCCCACACGCTGCTTCCCCGCGCGCCATTGCCTCGGCTCCCTCGGTTACTGCGAACATGTTATCGCGGCTGCGCATGGGCGTCAAGGCGCGAAACAGCAGGCTCGGCCACAGCGCCGAGTCTTCGCCGAACGAGCGGCGCGGCGTCGGCGGCGCAACCGGGCCGCACGCCGGCCCGCACAGGCCCGCCGCCCGTGGCGGCGCCTTTATGCGCAGCCCTGCCGATGCGAGCGGTTGCCCGGGGCGCTGTTGCGGGGCATTGCGGGGATCCGCGGGGCTTGAGGCGGTGGGTCGCGACGGCGATGCCGCGCGCTCTCGCCGATGCCGGGCCGCGGGGGCCATGCGCGCCGCGGCGGCGAGAGCGGTGGCGCAGAGTCGGTTCCGGAGGCGGTCATGAAGGGATTAAAGCGCTTCGGGGCGGGCGGCGGCAGAGGGCCATGGTCCGCCGTTCTTCGCCTGCCGCGTCGGGCGGAAGCATGCCGGCGGGGCGCCCGCGCCGCCGGGAAGCGCATTGGCGCGGAATGGGGGCGCGACAAACATGCCGTCAAATCCAGTCGCGGGGCGCTTCCTCCAGGATACGCTCCGCCACATCCCCGAAAAACGAGCGGCTTGTCGTAAAGTACTTCTCGAGTCGGCCGCCGCGCGGCAAGAGGTATTCGCGCGCCCATTCCTCAAGCATTGCGGGATCATCGATGAGCGAGTTCGTTTCCTTCTCAAGGTTGCGCAAATGGCGCCGCCGCTCGCGCTGCAACCGTTCGACGTTCAGACCGAGGATATCGATGGTTTTCTCCACTGCTTGGGCAGGCTGACCGATTCCTTTGCACGCCGTCGTATTCGCCTCCAGCCGCCCGTCGGGGCGTAACCGGGTCACCGAGGGCAGGTCCGGTAGTCTTCGAGGATCGATGGCAGCGTTACTACGCTTCGCGTTACCGCAGCTCGCGCCGGGCCGCGAAGAGCGCGCCTCGTCGCGCCGTACTTCCTGATGATTCGACGAGCCGCCGCGGCAACAGGCGATTACATTCCCTGCCGCCAAGGCCAGCGTCGGCGCATGGCTTCGAGGGACCACGTGCTCGACTTCGCGATCCCCTTCCCGAAGATCGATCTCGCAATAGCCGCAGAGCCCGTGCTGAAGGCGTGTCAGCCACTCAATCAGACGGCGGTAGCGGATCGCCCCTGCGCGACCGCCGCGATAACCCTTCCAGCTCGGGTTGGCGCCCGCGTTAGCGAGGTACGCGGCGAGACCGGGCATCGCTCCGGTTGACTGCCTTATGCGTTTCACGGGGACTTCCCCATACGCGCGAACAGTTTGCGGCGTTTTATCGCCATGTCGGCGGCGTCCAGATCGCCGTCCCTGGGCGAAAGTTCCTCTAATTCCCTCCTGAGGCCCAAGGCGGCCTCCGACTCTCCTTGGTTGTCATCGACGAGGCGCATATATTCGCTCAGTTTTTTCACGAACGAGTTGTCGGCCGGTCGCTCGTTTACGTCCATGACCGCCTCGAGAATGGCGCCCGATTCAGCACCGTAAATCGCCGCAGTGGACCTTCCGACGGCGATCCCGCCATTTTCCCGATAAAGATGGATAACATTTTCCGGGCGCACCGTGCTCAACACCTGTGGGCTGTGCGTGGAAACGATGAACTGTGTGTTCGGGAAGGTTCGCAACAGGTCAGGCAGTATTCGCTGTTGCCAAGAGGGATGCAAATGCAGATCCACTTCGTCGATCAGCACGATCGCCTCGGATTTCAGGGGATCATTGAGATGCGGGTTGGCTTGCGCCATGCATCGAGCTATATCGGCTGCGAGCGCCAAAACGATGCGATAGCCGCCGCTGAGTTGGTTAAGATCGAGCTCCTCGACTTCTCCGGACTCCAATTTTACGGACACGACGAAACGGACCGGGCGATATACGATATGGGGGGTCGATACGTTGGACACCAGCTCGGCGACCGCATTCCGCACAGCGTCCATCTCCTTAATTTGAAAATCGAAATCCCGCCGATCCCTTTGTTCTCTCAGTTCCTCATTCTCCACCGCGTAGAACCATTCGAAGAATTGCCTGAAGTTCGCCCGGGTAGCGAGCGTGCCCTCCAGAGCCGAACGCCGCGAGAATTTCCGTTTGAAATTTTCAGGCGATTGCGGAACGTCGACAACAGCCCGATCAGTGTCGTAAAACGCTACTATCGGCAGGGGCTGCACGGCGTCGCCGGACTCGTCGGCGCGAAGTATTGCGTCCAGTTCTTTCCGCAGCGTGGATATCTTCGACCGGCGATACTTGCCCACCCAGTAGCGTTCCCATTCGATTCCGCTGGTTGCCGTCAGCGTCACGCGCAACGGCCTCGTGCCGCGACGGTCGGTCGGAAGAAAATTCACGGCCTTGACTTCAGTCAACAGCGCTGGAATCGCCCCAAGCCCGACCGCAATGGCGCTCAACACGCTGGTCTTGCCGTGCGCATTGGCTCCGTGCAGCACCGTCAATCTCGGGTGCAGGGGCAGCTCCAACCGTTCGATGGCGCGGTAGTTCTCGATCTCCACGCGCTCCAGTTTCATCGCCTCGCCCTCCTCGTCGGCGGTTCGGTCAGCAGGCAGCGCAGGGCGGTGAGTACGCGGCGCGGGCGGCGGCGGTGCATGGCCATGCCGAGCCAATAGGCCGCTTCCTCGCGCGCCATCGCTTCGATTCCCTCGGCTACGGCGCGCATGTTGTCGCGGCTGCGCATGGGCGCCAGCGCGCGGAACAGCAGGCCCAGCCACAACGCCAGGCCTTCGTCGAGCGGATAGCCCCGCGGCGCGCCGCCGGCGATGCGGCCGAGGCGGACGCCCGCGTGCGCGAGCCGCTTGAGCACGCGGTGCTCCACGAAGGCGAGATTGCGCCCGTGCAGGCCCGCCACCCGCAGCGGCGCCTTTATGTGCGGGCTTGCCGGCGCGGGCAACTGCCATATCTCGAACGCGAAATCGGCCGGCCCGCGGCGGCGCGCGCGCAGTTCGTAGCGCGGGGCGGAACGCGGGACCGCCGCCGTCTCGGCCGCCGGGCTCATCGCTCCGCCGCCCCGCCGCCGGTTTTCGCCGCGGCGCCCGCGGTGACATGCGCCGCGGCGCCGGCGAATTGCGAGAGACGCGCCGCGAGTTTCTCCGGGGCGTCGTCCGCCATCGGCAGCCCGTCGGCGAACGCGATCTCGAACGTCACTTTCAGATCCTGCGTCTTCGCGGCGCGCAGCTGCGGTTGCAGGAAGTCCTTCACCGGCTGCGCGTCCGATACCGGGCCGTGGAACTCGAGCACGAACTCGCCGTTGTCGGCGGTTTCGTAGCCTCCTTCCATATGCACGGTCTTTTCCGCGCGGTGCGTCGCGCCGACGGCGCCGAACAGGCGGAAGGCGTCGCCGGCCTCGTACATTTTCAGCGTGAGCGCGCCGATGGCGGCGATTTTCGCGCCGCGCGCCTGCTCCCACAGCTGCGTCAGCGCGTCGCGCAAGACTCCCTCGGCGGAAAGCGAATCGGGCGGCGGGGGCGAAACCGCAGGAAGCGGCGCGGGGCCGTTCCCGTTGCGCACGTCGCCGCCGGGCCGCGGCGGGTCCGGCGGCGGCGCGACCGGCGCCGGCGCGCCGGGCGGTTCTTCCGCGGGCTTGCGCGGCCACAGGCCCTGCGCGCGCGCATGGGCCATCGTGAACACCAGCGACTGCTCGTCGATGCGGACCTGCGCCGGCGGGTCGCCCGGGCCGCACAGCAGATCGCCGCTCCGATAGACGTAGACGCCGCTTTCCACGCCCGTGCGCACGCAGCGCACGAAGGTTTCGTCGCCGATAAGCATCGGCAGCGCGGGGTCGCGGCGGAACTCGTCGCGCAGCGCGCGCACGGTCATCTCGCCCTTTTTCCCGAGCGGCGTGCGGTCGCGCACCCAGGCGGGGGAATCGGGTTGGTCGCCGGGGAGGCGCAGCTTGCCCATGTCGCGCAGCGCGCGCTCCACCTGCTTCTGCCCGGCGCCCGGCGCGTCGGACGCCGCGGGGGCGTCCACCGCCGTATGGGCCAGATCGACCGGGCTCGCGCCCATCCGGTCGCGCGACGGGTAGAACACATGCCGGTAGCATTGCTGGATCGACAGCGCGAGCTCCTGTTCCGACCGCGCCTCGAGCTCGCGCACGCGCTCCTGCTGGTGCTCGGCCAGTTCGGCGAGCCGCTCCGGGCGCTTCAGCGCGCGCAGGGCCAGCCGCGTCACCGCCTTGCGGCGCATCCCGCCGAGCAGCCCCACGTCGGCCGCCGCGAACGTCACGGCGTTGCGGAATATCCGCAGCGCCGCGCCGTCCTTGCCCTTGCGCGCATAAATGCGCTCGATGAGCGGCGGCACGCTCTCGGTCGAGTCGCCCACCGCAACCGCGTCGCAGGAAATAACGACCAGTTTCGGCGCGCCGCCGCCGGCCTCGTCGTCCACGTCGAACGGGCCGCCGGGGAAGCGCACCGTCTCGAACGTCTTGCCGGAGAAGATCTCGCGGATGCGGTCGTCGAGCTCGGCGCGGGCCTCCACGGCGTCCACATGCCCCTCTTCGCGCTGGATAATGCGCGTCAGGTTCGCCTCGGCCAGGAAGCGCATGGGAACGCCCGGGCGATCGTCGAGATAGGCGGATTCGGCGATGAACCGCTTGCGCGCCTCCTCGATAAAGCCGATGTCGAGCCCCGGCGCCAGCACCGAGTAGCGCAGACGCTCGGGCGACACGCCCTTCAGCTGGTCGTTGAACGCCAGCGTGTGCATGAACGCGGTGCGCGCGGCATACGCCGCGTAGGGCGGCATTCCGGCATGGCGCGCGGCGTCGATCCGCTCCGCCAGCGCCGGCTTCGGCCCCTGCCCCGCGATGTCGTTGAGTATCGCCGGAAGGTAGGCGCCCTGCTCGAGGCGCGTGGCGATCTCGCGCCGCACGCGCTCGCGGCCCGGGTCGATATGGTGGAGATGGATCGCGGCGGCGCCGGCCGGCCGCTCCTCCCACAGCTGGGCGACGGTCGCCGCCAGCAGCCGCAGCATCCCGCGCACGCGCTGGAACGCGCCGAGCGTCGCCGTCTTGCCCGTCAGCACGTCGAGCACTTCGGGGTGGAACGGATAGCACGCCCGCAGCGCCGCCTCGGCCTCGGGCCGCGCCGCGGCCTCCGGCAGCGCTTCGCGATTCGCCGCCCACAGCGCGCGGTAGGCGTCCAGCGCCGGGCCGGCGGCCGCGGCGTCGATGGATTCGAAAAGCCGCCGGCGCAGCACCGGCGCCGTCTCGTCCTCCGCGGTCGGGTTCAGCAGCGTCGCCGTGCGCGCCGAAACGCTCTCCGCCTCGGCCATGCGGTCGGCGATGTAGCGGGTTTCGTCGGCATAGGCGTCGGCCGAACGCCCATCCCTGCCGAGCGCCAGCGTATAGACGACGGCCGCGTTCGGCGTTCGCGCGACCGCGCCGAACAGCGTCGAAAGAAACGCCGTCAGCTGCCCGCCATCGCCGCCCGGCCGCCGCTGCGCCTTGCGCAGATAGATCGACAGCTCATCGAGCAGCACCAGCGCGGGCGCGCCGCCGAACAGCTCCCGCAGCGTTCCGGCGCCCGGGGCGGCGCCCGTTTCGTCGCTCGCCCGCACCAGCTCGAACCCCGCGCGCCCGCCGAGCGCGTATGCGATCTCGCCCCACGGCGTGCGCGCCCGCACTTCGCTGTCCATGCGCCGCCCGTTCGCCGGGTCGGCGTTGACGCCGTCGAACGCCGCCACGCGAACGGGCCGCGCGGGAAGCAGCGCGGGATCGAGAAACTCCGCCGCGGCGCCGACCCCCGCCATGCCCCGCGCGGCATGAACGAGCGCGATCAGCCCATGCGTCTTCCCGCCGCCGAACGCGGTATCGAGCCGGAACACGGCTTCATCCCCCCGCCCGGCCAGCCGCCGGCACACGGCGCCCAGCAGCGCCCGGAGGCCGCGCGTCGGGTAGGTGTCGGCGAAGAACCGGCCCGCGTCGGCGTGCGCGCCGCCGTCATCGGCGGCGCCGGCCACGCGCGACAGGTCGGCCGCGAACTCGGCCTCGGCGCCGCCCGCCAACACATCGGCGCGGGGGCGGCAAGCGTCGAATATCGTGGGGGCGTTCATGGTCATGGCGCCACGGGTAAATGCCCTGGCCGCAGACTATTCTACCCTCCCCCGGTCCCGCAACCCGATATAACGGATCGCCGCAACCGGCCCGCGGATTACCCGAAAAGCCGGATATCGCCGTGCGCCGTTGCGCCGTCGGCCTGTCGATGGTTGCGGTTACGCGTTGCCGTTCTTCGAGGATTTTACGCGGGGCGTTCCTGCCACGGCGCGGTCCGCGTTCGGATTCGAGGAATCGGAAGACGGCTTCGGTGTTTGCAAGCGCGGCGTTCGTTCGCCGGAGGGTTTCTTCGTCCTGTTCGGTCCGGGGAGATACAATGAAGCGATCCGATGATGTATCGACACGATTTGCGGTCTGCTTTGCAAGGGGGTTGTGTTTCGACGGGCCGGGATGCCGGTTTCGGAGTGTGCGGGCGAGGGTTTGCGGGCTGCTTCAGCGCCGATACCGGATCGTTGCGGCGCGCCGGGGCATGTTGCGGCGGGCGGCAAGCGTCGGCGCGGCGGCGCGCCGACGGGTCATGACGGCGGAAGGGCGTTCGCCCGCCGCCGCCGGTTATCGACCCGGCGCCTCGCCGTCGTCGAAAAACGCGAGCAGGCGCCGCGCCAGCTCGCCGGGCTTCTCCTCGGGGATGAAATGCCCGCAGTCCTGCACGACGCCGCCGGTCGCGTTGCGGGCCACGCGCCGCATCGATTCGAGAGTCAGCCCGCGGCGCCCGAAACTCTCGGCGCCGCCCAGGCCGAGCACCGGCATCTCCAGCCTGCCCCGCGCGAGCGCGCGTTCGTTGTCGGCGATGTCCTGCGGGATCGCGCGGTAATAGGCCAGCCCGGCGCGCATGGCGCCCGGCTCTTCGTAGGCGCGCACGTATTCTTCCGTCGCCGCCGGGCCGATCGCCCCGGGATGCGCCGCGAAATGCCTGAGAAACCACGTCACATAAATCCGCTCGCGCCCCGCCAGCAGCGCTTCGGGCAGGTCCGGCGCGCGATGGAAGCCGTGATGCCACCGGCCCTGCGAGGTCGAAAACACGTTGCTGCCGTCGCCGGGTATCGTGACGTCGAGTATCGCGAGTTTGCGCACCGCCGCGCGCCGCCGCGCCGCCAGCGCGAACGCCGTCGGCCCGCCCCAGTCGTGCCCCGCCAGCAGAAAGCGGTCGTAGCCCAGCTCGCCGTGCATGAGCTCCCACACGTCTTCTGCGACGCGCGTCTTGCGATAGCCCCCGGCGGGGCGCGACGTCGCGCCCAGGCCGCGCAAATCCGGCGCGATCACGCGGTAGCGCGCCGCCAGCGCCGGAACGACCGGCAGCCACGCATACCAGGTTTGCGGAAACCCGTGCAGAAGCGCCAGCGGCTCGCCGTCGCCCGCGGTTACGTAATGCATCCGTACTTCGGAGAGCCGGGCGTAACGGTGTTCGAGCCCGACGCCGCCCGCATCGCTCATGGCGTGGTACCCTGCGTTCGCCCGCCGCGGGCGGGCCGTGAGGCGTTGCGGGGAAAACGGCGATGGACAGGATGGACGAGCGCAGTCTGCAAGACCGCGTCGCGCTTGTGTTCGGCGCGGGGTCGTCCGGCCCCGGATGGGGGCTCGGCAAGGCCGCCGCCGTGAGCTATGCCCGCGCCGGCGCCCGCGTCGTCTGCGCCGATATCGACCCCGCCGCCGCGCGCGAAACCGGCGGCATCGTTGCGGAGGAAGGCGGCGAGGCGCTGGCGCTCGCCTGCGACGTCACCGCCGACGGCGATATCGCCGCCGCCGCCGCGGCCGCGCTGGACGCATACGGGCGCATCGACATCCTGCACAACAATGTCGGCCACGCGGCGCTCGGCGGCCCGGTCGAACTCTCCGAAGCCGGGTGGAAGCGCGAGATCGATCTCAACCTTCATGGCGTGTTTCTGGCGTGCAAGCATGTTCTGCCGGTCATGCTGAAGCAGGGCAAGGGCGCGGTCGTCAACATCTCCTCGATCGCCGCGCTGCGCTACACGGGCTACGATTACGCGAGCTACTACGCCGCCAAGGGCGCGGTGAACCAGCTCACCGTCGGCCTCGCCCTGCAATATGCGCGGTCGGGGATCCGCGTCAACGCCATTTGCCCCGGCCTGATGGACACGCCGATGGTCCGCGGCCCGCTCGCCGCCGCCCACGGTGGCGCGGAAGCGATGGTCCGCGAGCGCCACGCCGCCTGCCCCACCGGGCGCATGGGCACGGCCTGGGACGTCGCAAACGCCGCCGTCTTCCTGGCCAGCGACGCCGCCGCCTACATCACCGCCGTGTGCCTCCCAGTGGATGGCGGCCTCTCCGCCCGCGCGGCGTAGCGGCGCGCGGGCCGTGCGAGGGCGAATTGCGCCGGACCGCCGCCAACGCGGCCAAGTTGCAGGTTCCGGTAGAATCGCCGGACGAATCCATCGAACCTTCGGTCGCGCCCGGACGCTGCCAGGCGTTGCTTCCCGAACGCTGCCGCAAACGCGTCTGCGCCGCGCGCGCCGGCGCATGTTTCCGCGGGGCGCGCTGTTGCCGGGAGTCGCGGGCGTCGCGCCTTGGCGGCCAGTATTCGCGGTTATCGAGACGTGCGGGCGAGACGCCCGCGCGCCCAGGCCCCGCCTTCGGCGGGGTGGATAGGCGCGGGCGCGCCCAAGCGGTACGCCCCCTGCGTCGAACATCGGCAGGGCTGGACGGACCGGGCGGTGTGCGCTATACGGCGGCACGGGTGTCTTCGGGGCAGGGCCGCGCGGTTGCGGCCTGGCGCGCGCGCCGCGCCCCTCCAACCGTATTCGACCGCCGGCTTGCGCCGGCCTGGCGCTCATGCTATCGACCGGCCAGCGTACCCCGCGCGGGCGGCCGCGAAAGTCATTGAAATCGAGATCGGGTCGATATGAAACCGACGAACGAACGAGTCGAACAAGCCGTATCCGGCGCCGCGCGCGGCCGGCGGCGCCTGCCCTATGTCATGCTTGTCGCCGGGATACTCGTTTACGGCGCGGCGCTTGCCGCATACATGCTCGCCAACTCCGATATACTCAGCCATGTGAGCGCGTTTAACCTGGATGACAGTTTCTACTACTTCCAGATCGCACGCAACATGGCCGAGGGGCATTTCTCGACCTTCGACGGCGGGATTACCCGAACCAACGGTTATCATCCCTTGTGGATGCTCGTTCTGATCCCGTTTTTTCTTGTCTTCGACCCCGAAACGGCGCTGTACGCCATAAAGGCGTTCGAAATCGCCCTCGTCGCCGGCGCGCTTGCCCTTGTCGTTGTTGCGGGATACATGGCCCGGTTGCCGTGGGCCCCGATGATTGCCGTTCCAGCGGTATTGTTCGCCCAACGCTCGCTTCTCAGAGGTATGGAATCGGCGCTCGCATTGTTCGTACTTGCCGCGCTGTTCGCGGCTCTCGTTCTCTGGGGCCGGAGTTCGGGCGCGCGCCGGCAGCCGCTTGGCGTTATCTTGTTCCTGTTGCCGTGGGTCCGGCTGGAATTCGCGGCCATATCGTTGTCGGCGGCGGTGGCGCTGTATGCGGTCGAACGGTATCGGCCGCGCGAGCGTTGCGAACTGCGTTCGACGAATGCGAGCCTGGCGTTGGCTTTATGGGCCCTGGCGGGTACAGGAGTATATTTCGCCTGGAACGGAATTATGTTCGGGGGAATCGTTCCGGTCAGCGGGGAGGTCAAACGAGCCTGGTCGGAAGTATTGTGGGGCGCGGCGGGCGGATACGACATACTGGAAAACTTCCTGACAGTATCGTCGGAACGGTCCATGGATACCCTGGCGGCTTTCGGAGTTTGCGCGGGCGCCCTTGTTTTCCGGTTTACCGCGCTCCGGATCGGCAGGCTATCGGATTACAACCTCGCGTACATCGCGTTTCTTGCCGGCGTTTTCGGCCTCGCGGCCGGAACCGTGGCCAAGTTTGCGCAAACCGTCTTGACCATGCACCCCAGGTGGGGGATTTTCTCGATATACTACGTTCCCGGGGATCTGATGATGCCGTTGTTACTCGTCGTTGCATGGCCCCTGGCGGCAAGATGGATGGCGCGGTTCCCGAACCGGAGAAAATTGCGATTCGCCGCGGCGCCGGTTGCGGCGGCCCTGGCCATCGGCGCGGCTATCGCCTTGTACAGGCCTTTCGACAGGATAAACGAGGCAAGCGAAACGCCGCCTCACCAATGGAGAACGCAAGCTCTTGCCGGGACCGCGATCATGAATCGCATTTTGCCTGACAACAGCGTGATCGGGTCCTACGATGCGGGCGTCGTTGCGTATTTTTCGCGGTTTCCGGTGGTTAACCTCGACGGTTTGATGAACTCATACGCCTATTTGCGAGAAGGCGGCCCGCTCGTTCGCTTTTTGACAATGGAGTATCCCCAGAGCCGCTTCGGCCTGACCCATCTCGCCAACGGGTCCGCGGAAGCCTGGGCGGCGCCCAACGGCGCGGCGTTCATCGGCGCGCCGTATCCGGAGAACGATTTCAAGGTAATTCCGGTGAGCGAGCTATCGGTTGCGCCCGATCCCGAAGACGCCGCCGCATCTTTTTGGGAGACAATGAGTCCGTATTTCGATTATCGCTCCGGCAACGTTGGAATAACGACCGAAGGACGCCTGATCCATGCGATTTTCAGGGATTGCAGGCCCGAAGAGATCCGCGATACCGCCTTCGCCTTGTCGTGGACTTCGCCCGGCGGCGGCGCCCGGACCCGCTTGTGGCGCCCCGGATCCGCCGCGACACGGAACCAATCGGGCTTCTGCGCGGCGATAGTCTTGCTGCCGCGCAACGACGGATCGGGCGTCCGCATAGAGGAGTTCGCGGAACCGTAATCGCGGCGGAGGGGCGCCGCCCGCTGCGCTATCGGGGATCCGGGGGCGCCGCCCGAAGCCCGGGCGGCGCCGGCGCTCTACAGGCGCAGCCGTTTGAACATGCGTTCGGGAATGCACGCGATAACCGCCATGATCGGGCGCCAGATCGGCCGCACATAGAGCACGTCGCGTTTCCGGCGGATTGCGGCAACGACG
This sequence comes from Alphaproteobacteria bacterium, assembly GCA_965201115.1. GTDB lineage: Bacteria > Pseudomonadota > Alphaproteobacteria > UBA7887 > UBA7887 > JANQOH01. The sequence goes on along the minus strand of OZ241745.1, from coordinate 748,686 downwards.
GCGGCGGCGACCTCGTCGGCCTCGGCCGTGAGTATCGGCGGGAGGCGCAAACCGTCCGTCATCCGCGTGCGCACGAACCCCGGTTTGACGGTCGCCGCATGCACGCCGGTTTCGGCCAGGCGATTGCGCAGGCCCGACAGAAACGCGGTAAACCCGGCTTTCGCGGACCCGTACACATAGTTGGACGCACGCCCGCGGTCGCCGGCGACCGAACTTACCCCCACAAGCGTTCCTTCGCCGCGTCGTTCGAAGCGTTCGGCAAGCGCGCCCATCAGCAGCGCCGGAGCCGTGTAGTTCGTTCGCATGACCAGTTCGGCGGCGGCGACCGCGCGCTCGCTTTCCCGCTGGTTTCCGAGCATTCCGACAACGCATATGGCGGCGCGGGGCAGCGGCTCGAGGCCGCTCGCGAACGCGGCGCAGCGCCCGGCGTCGAGAATGTCAAAGACATGTTCCGTCACGCTCGCGCCCGTTCGTATCCGCAAATCCCGCGCCTCGCGGCCGAGCCGTCGGCGGTCGCGCGCCGCCAGCTGGAGCGCCCATCCGTCCCGCGCGAGCGCCGACGCGATGGCGCGCCCGATGTCGGAAGTCGCCCCGATCACCAGCGCCGTTCGTTCCGAAGGCGCCGGCATGTCGCGGCCGCGTTGCGCGCCGTCGTTCATAACGCCAGCCGGCGCGACAGCGCGGATGCGAAGCGCGTCCGCGCCGACGTCTCCTCGCGCACCGCGCGGAACGCCTCGAGATGCGGGTATCCCTGACGCGCCCGCCCGGCGGAGCAGCGCGCGTCCTTGGCAAGATACAATCTCCCGCCGCGTTCGTGGACAATGCCGTCGAGTTCGTCGAGCAACGCGAGCGTACCCCGGCGCATGGGGAAATCGAGAGCCAGTGTGTAACCCTCCATCGGGAACGACATCGGGCCTTCCCCCTCCGCGCCGAACAGTTTGAGCACCGCGAGAAACGAACCCCGCCGCGAGGCGGCGACGCGCTCAAGAAGCGCCGCGAGCCCGGCCGCGCTTTCGGCCCTGGGAAAAACGCACTGATACTGGACGAACCCGCGCCGCCCGTAAAGCCGGTTCCACGCTCCGATGCCATCCAGCGGAAAGAAAAACCGGTCGAACCGGACGGCGCCCGAACGCGCGCGCGCTCCCCTCCGGTAATACAGTTCGTTGAACGCGGCGACCGAAAACCGGTTCAACGCCCATGCCGGCGCGTCGAACGGCACGGCGGGCGCGCCGCGCGCGGACGGCGCGCGCAAAGGCGTCGAGACAAGGCCGGGCGGGAGCTCGCCGCGCGCCATGAACGCGCCCCGCGTCACCAGCGCCCGGCCCAGTTTCCGCCCCCGCGCAAGGCAGTCGATCCACGCCACGCTGTACGGAAAACCCGCCGACGCCTCGAACGACGCCATGGTTTCGTCCAGGTCGCGCGACGGCAGCGTTTCCGCCGCGATCCAGGCGCTTTCGACGGGCTTCATGCGAAAGCGCGCCAACAGGATCGCGCCGGTCAGACCCATGCCTCCGAGGGTCGCGCGAAACAGCGCGGCGTTTTGCGCGCGGCTGCATTCGCGAACCTCGCCGTCGCCGGCGGCCAGCGTCAGAGAGTCCACATGAGCGCCGAACGAACCCTCGCGATGGTGGTTCTTGCCATGCACGTCGGCGGCGATCATGCCCCCGACCGTAACGAACTTCGTGCCCGGAACGACCGGCGGAAACCACCCGCGCGGCACGAATATCTCCAGAATATCGGCCAGCAGAACGCCGGCTTCGCATTCCAGCACGCCCGTGCGCGGGTCGAACGCGCGCAAGCGGTTCATGTCCAGCATGGAAACGGTGAGATCGGGGTTGAGCGCGGCGTCGCCGTAAGCGCGCCCCGCGCCGCGCGCAATCCACGACCCGCCGCGCGCGAACAGCGCCTCCAGCCCGTCCGGCCCGCGAAGAGGCGACACCTCGCAATCGAGCGCCGGGTACCGGCCCCACCCCGACAGTTTCATGCCGCGCCCGTTTCTTTCCCGCCGCCGCGCCGCACGCGCCTACGGCGCAAACGGAGGAACCGTCGCCGCCGCGAACGCAACCAGCATCGCCGCGCCGAGGCACAGGCTGACCCGGTCGCGCACGGCGAACGATACCGGGTCGTCGTCGAGCTCTCCGCGCTGCGCGCGCAGCCATACGCGCAGCAGCCAAGCCGCGACCGTAAACGGAATCGCCCATAGAATTCCGGGCGCCGCGTAAAGATCGGAAGGAAACGCTTCCTCGACCAGATACAGGCACAGCACGACGATGGCCGCCATGCCGCCGGAAAGCCCGACCCCGAGCGTCAACGGCGCATCGGCCGCGCGGTAGCCGCGGAAAGGCGCATCGCCTTGCGCCAAAATCTCCACATGCCGCTTCGCCAGGGAAAGCGACAGGAAAAAGAACATCGAGAAGACCATCAGCCAGTTCGAAATGTCCACGCCGACGGCGATGCCGCCCATCGCAATGCGAATCGTAAACAGAACGGCGAGGATCGACGTATCGACAAGCGGAAGCCGCTTCAGGCCTCCCGAATATGCCGCCGTTATGCACAAGTAAACGCCGAAAACGACGGCGAGCGCCCCGGCGACCGATGCGGCGAGCGCAAGCCCCGCGCCGATTGCGGCGAGCGCAGCCGCAAGCCCCGCGCGAACTCCCAGCCGGCCCGACGCGAACGGTCGAAGCCTCTTGCCCGGATGCGCCCTGTCCGCCGCCAGGTCCGCAAGGTCGTTGAAAATATACGAACCCGAGGCGACAAGCGTCAGGGCCGCGAACGCGGCGAAGGCCGCCGCTATCGCCGCCGGATCACGGTACTCGCCGCTCAGCAACAGCGGCGCGAAAACGAGCAGGTTCTTGACGCACTGATGCAGCCGGAACGCAACGCACCACAGGCGAATGCCCGCGGGCGCGTTCGGAAACGACGCCTCGACCGGCTTGCCGAGCGCCCGGGCTTCGCGCTCCACCCGCCTTGACGCGCCGGCCAGAACGATTCCATCGGCGTCCCGCCAAACATCCAGATCGCTCGAATCGTTGCCGGCATACACATACCCGCCGGGAAACGCCGCACGAAGATACTCCTGTTTGTTGCGCCCCACCAAGTTGACCGTTCCCCGCGATCCTCGCGCGGTGTCGATGAACTCCAGACGGCGCGCTATTTCGTCCGCGATGCCCTGATCCGCTCCCGTTACGAGATGAACGCCCCGCCCGTTCCGGCTCTGCTCCCGCAACCACACAACGAGCTCCGCCCTGAGCGGCAGCGTATCGAAATCGCACGCCGCCGCCTGGGCTATCCGGCGCTTGAACGCGGCTCTCCCCTGCGCAAGCGCGGAAACCGCCGTCAGCGCCGACAGCGGACGGCGGCAAACGGCGCGAACGACGCCCTCGTCGAGCGTATCCGCGAGGGTCAGCGCGCCGTCGAGATCCACGACCAGCGGAAGAGACTGCGTCATCGCGGCCTCGCCCGGCGCGCGAACGGACCCCGGCGGCCGCCGTCCGCCGGTTCAAGCACGCCGTCCGGACGGTTTCGGCGCATCTTGTCTTCGCGCCGGGATTCGACGGGACCGCCGGGCGCATCGTCGGCAAACCGGGCGAGCAGGCGGCCTTGCGCGCGTTCGCGCGTCGTATCGGACATCGGTCGCTTGCCTCTCCTTGCGTATTCGACCGCCGCAAGCGCCCTTGCCGCGCGCGGCGCGGACAGCAGGGTAAAGACGCGCGGGGCCGGGCGGAAGTCAGCGTTCTTGCCGACCGGCAACGACAGATATTCGAACGACCGCGCGGCTCCGGCAAGGGGATAGGCGCGATCCCGGGCAGTTCGCCGTCGGCGCGGCGGAGACGTGCGGGCGAGACGCCCGCGCGCCCAGGAAGTGCGCCGTCGGCGGCGGCCCGGTCTTGGGGCGGGCGGTCTTGGGTCTTGTCGGCGGGGGCGCGCGGCTGTATGCATCGGAGCGGGGCAGGGCGTCGCGGGGGGCGGGGAACGGCTGTCGCGGCCCGGCGGCGGCGTATGTTGTTCGTAACGGACCGGTTTGCGCCATGACTCCGGACGCCTTCATCGCGAAGTGGCGGGACTCGACGCTCAAGGAGAGCTCGGGCAGCCAGGAGCATTTCATCGATCTTTGCCGCATGCTCGGCGAGCCGACGCCCGCCGAGGCCGATCCGGACGGCGAGCATTACTGCTTCGAGCGCGGCGCGCGCAAGGACGCCGGCGGCGAGGGATGGGCCGACGTCTGGAAGCGCCACTGCTTCGCGTGGGAATACAAGGGCCGCCGCGCCAACCTCGACGCCGCCTTCAACCAGCTCCGCCAATACGCGCTGGCGCTCGAAAACCCGCCCCTGCTCATCGTCTCCGACATGGCGCGGTTCCGTATCCGCACCAACTGGACCAACAGCGTCAGCGAAACCCACGAGTTCGCGCTTGAGGACCTGGCCCGCGCGGGCGTGCGGGCGAAGCTGAAATGGGCGATGGCGGAGCCCGAACGCCTGCGTCCGGGGGAGACGCGGCAGGCGGCGACGGAGCGCGCGGCGGCGGCGTTCGCGGCGCTGGCGCAATCGCTGCGCGACCGGGGCCTCGACCCCCGGGCGGTGGCGCAGTTCGTCAACCGCCTCGTGTTCTGCATGTTCGCCGAAGACGCCGGCCTGCTCCCCGGCGCCATGTTCACGCAAATGCTCGAACAGGCGCGCAAGCGGCCGGGCGCATTCGTGGATATGGCGCGCGCCCTGTTCGGCGCGATGGCCACCGGCGGGCTGGTCGGCTTCCAGTCGGTCGCGTGGTTCAACGGCGGTTTGTTCGACGACGACACGGCGTTGCCGCTGGCGGCGGGGGAGATCGATATCGCGTTGCGGGCGTCGGCGCTGGATTGGTCTGAGATCGATCCGTCGATACTGGGCACGCTGTTCGAGCGCGGTCTGGACCCGGGCAAGCGTTCGCAACTGGGCGCGCACTACACCGACCGCGACAAGATCATGCGCATCGTCGAGCCGGTGATTGCGCGCCCGTGGCTGGCGGAATGGGAGGCGGCGAAGGCGCGCATCGCCGAGAGCCTGGCGAAGGCGGAGTCCGCGCGCGCCGCCGCCGCGCGAACGCGCCGCCGCGCCGAGGCGGAGCGCGTGCTGGCGGAGTTTCTCGAACGCCTGCGCCGCTTCACGGTTTTGGACCCGGCGTGCGGTTCGGGCAACTTCCTGTATGTGGCGCTTCACACATTGAAGGACATCGAGCACCGCGTTCGTCTCGAGGCCGAGGCGCTGGGCCTGCAACGCGGCTTCCCGGCCGTGGGGCCGGCGAATGTGAAGGGTATCGAGCTGAATGCCTATGCGGCGGAGCTGGCGCGCGTGTCGGTATGGATCGGCGAGATCCAGTGGATGCGGCGCAACGGCTTCACCGAGGGCCGCGACCCGATACTGAAGCCGCTGGAGACCATCGAGTGCCGCGACGCCATCCTCGCGCCGGACGGCGGCGAGCCCGAATGGCCGGACGCCGACGTCGTCATCGGCAACCCGCCCTTCCTGGGCGGCAAACGGCTGCGCTCCGGGCTGGGAAGCGATTACGTGGAAGGTTTGCGCCGCGTCTATGGCGCGCGGCTCCATGGCGAGGCGGATCTGGTTTGTCACTGGTTCGACAAGGCGGGGCGTCTGGTCGCCGACGGCCGGCTCGCGCGCGCGGGGCTGGTCGCAACGAACTCTATATGCAGCATACGCAACCGCTCGGTGCTGGACCCTATCGTCGAGAACAGCGTGATTTTCGATGCATGGTCCGACGAAGAATGGACTATCGAGGGTGCAGCCGTGCGTGTATCGCTGGTTTGTTTCGGATCGAAGGAGTCCAGTCCGGCTGCACGACTCGATGACGCGGAAGTACCGCAAATTTTTTCCGACCTGCGTAGCGGAACCGCAGATTTTACGAAAGTGAGAACCATCCCCCGCAACGCCGGCTGCGCCTTCATGGGCGACATCAAGGGCGGTGCATTCGACGTTCCGGGCGATCTGGCGCGCGATTGGCTACGCATGCCTGCGAACCCCAACGGGCGGCTCAATTCCGACGTACTCAAGCCACGGATGAATGGCATGGACATAATGCGCCGCCCGGCGGGCAAATGGATCGTCGATTTCGGCTTCACGATAAACGAATCCGACGCCGCCCTTTACGAATCTCCGTTCGCGCACGTTGCCGAACATGTCCGCCCGGCGCGCCAACGCGGTCGCCACAAGGCGCGCGCCCGCTATTGGTGGCGGCATGTGTCGCCCGGCCCGACTACTTGGCGGCTGCTCGACAGCCTGCCGCGTTACATCGCCACGCCGACGGTAGCGAAACACCGATTATTCGTATGGCTGGACGCCCGCATCTGTCCCGACTGCCAGTTAATTGTCGTCGCGCGTGACGACGACACGACCTTCGGCATTCTGCATAGCCGTTTCCACGAAGCGTGGTCGCTCCGCCTCGCGAGATGGCTGGGCAAAGGGCACGATCCAGTCTACACGCCGACAACCACCTTCGCGAACTTCCCCTTCCCCGAGGGTCTGTCCCCCGACGTTCCCGCCGCCCACTATGCGGACGACCCGCGCGCCATCGCTATCGCCGAGGCCGCGCGCCGCTTGGTCGAGCTGCGCGACCGCTGGCTGAACCCGCCCGAATGGGCAGAGTGGATAGAAGAGCCCGCGCCCGGCTACCCGAGGCGCGTGGCGCCGCGCAACGCCGCCGCCGCCAGCGAACTCAAGGAGCGCACATTGACCAAGCTTTACAACGAACCTCCTCAATGGCTGAAGGACGCGCATGCGAATCTCGACGCGGCGGTGGCGCAAGCCTACGGTTGGCCCGCCGACATCGATCGCGACAGCGCGCTTGCGGCGCTGCACGAGCTGAATATGCGCCAATCCGCGTGATGGCGGGACCGGGTCGAGCGGCGTTTTTCGCGACGCGACGCGGGCGCGGACTTCCTGGGTGCGCGGGCGTGCGCGGGCGTCTCGCCCGCACGTCTCCAACGCCGCGAACGCCGCCGGGCGGGACGCAATGACCGCGCCCTCCCAGGCAACGCCGCGCGCCTTGCGGAAACGTGCGGGCGGGGATGCCCGCGTACCCGGAAAGTCCCCGCCTTCGGCGGGGTTGCACCGGCGGGCCCGGGGAGCGGGTCGGTACCGGTAGCGGTTGGCGTTACTCCGCCATGATCTGGCTTTGCGCCTCGGGCCAGAGGCGGTCCATTTCGGCGCGGATGGCGCGGGCGTCGATGGCGACGCCGGCGGCCTCGAAATCCTTCTGCACCTTTTCGAGCACGTCGTCGTCGCCCGGGCGGTCGAAATCGGCCATCACGACCTCCCTGGCGTAGGCCTGCGCGGCCTCGCCGCCGATGCCGAGCTTCTCCGCCGCCCACAGGCCGAGCAGCTTGTTGCGCCGCGCCATGGCCTTGAAGCGCAGTTCCCGATCGTGTTCGAACTTCCGTTCGGCGTCGCGTTTCCTGTTGTCGAACGTCGTCATCGCGCACTCCCCCCTGTCGTTGCCGCGCGGCCCGCGGCGGCGCGCAATATACAGCGATACGGCGCGGCGCGGGCGCCGCTACCGGCGCTCGAACTGCCGCGCCCCGAACAAGATCGAGAAGCGCTCCTTGTCTTCGCCGACATCGCCGACGGGCCTTGTGTCCTTCATGACGCCGCGCCCGCGGATCGCGGCCGGGCGCGCCTTGATGGCGTCGCGCCACCGCTTGAGGTTTGGGTAGTCGTCGAAGTTCTGCCCCTGGCGCTCGCCGAGCAGCCACGGCCAGACGGCCATGTCGGCGATCGAATAGTCGCCGGCGAGATATTCGTTCCCGGCCAGGCGGCGGTCGATCACGCCGTAGATGCGCCCCGCCTCGTTCGTATAGCGGTCCACCGCGTATGCGATGCGCTCGGGCGCGTATTGGCGGAAGTGGTGCGCCTGGCCGAGCATGGGGCCGACCGAGCCCATCTGGAACATCAACCATTCGAGCACGCGCAGCCGCCCGCGCGGGTCGGCGGGCATGAACCGGCCCGTCTTTTCCGCGAGGTAGATCATGATGGCGCCCGATTCGAACGCCGACACGGGCGCGCCGCCCGGCCCGTCGGGATCGACGATGGCGGGGATCTTGTTGTTCGGGCCGATCGCCAGAAACTCCGGCGAGAACTGCTCGCCCTTGCCGATGTCGACGGGGCGGACGCGGTAGGGCAGCCCGAGCTCCTCCAGCAGGATCGTGATTTTCCAGCCATTCGGCGTGGGCCAAAAGTACAGGTCGATGGGTTCGCTCACGGCGGCGCTCCTCTATGCGGCGGCGGCGCGGCCGGTTATAGCAGACGCGGGCGGCGCAAGCGCGGGAGAAGCGGCGATGGAACGGTCTTTTCGCAGGGAGGTCGCGAAACTGCGGCTCGGCGCCGGCGAGGTCTTCGAGGGCGAGGGCATTCTCGCCGTGACCAAGGCGCTGTTGCAGTCGGGCGTGAGCTATGTCGGCGGATACCAGGGATCGCCGGTCTCGCACCTGCTCGACGTCATGGTCGATGCGGGCGACCTGCTCGACGAGCTCGGCGTTCACCTGGAAACGCCGACGAGCGAGGCCGCGGCGGCCGCCATGCTCGGCGCCTCGATCGCATACCCCATGCGCGGCGCGGTGACGTGGAAATCCACCGTCGGCACCAATGTGGCGTCGGACGCGCTGTCGAATCTCGCATCCGCCGGGGTGCGCGGCGGCGCGCTGATCGTGCTCGGCGAGGACTACGGCGAAGGCGCCTCGATCATCCAGGAGCGCAGCCACGCCTTCGCGATGAAATCGTCGATATGCCTGCTGGATCCGCGCCCGAACCTGCCGGCCATCGTGCGCGCCGTCGAACAGGGCTTCGCGCTGTCGGAAGCCTCGTCCATGCCCGTCATGCTCGAACTGCGCATTCGCGCCTGCCACGTGCATGGGCGCTTCGTCTGCAAGGACAACCGCCGCCCGGCGATTTCGCGGCGCGACGCGCTCGCGGCGCCGGATTTCGACTACGGGCGCATATGCCTGCCGCCCGCCACCTATGCCCAGGAGAAGCACAAGATAGAGCGGCGCATTCCGGCGGCGATGCGCTTTATCCGCGACAACGGGATCAACGAAACGATACCCGGCGCGCGCGAAGACATCGGCATTATCGCGCAGGGCGGCCTGACGCACACCGTGCTGCGCGCGCTCGCGAGCCTCGGGCTCGCGGATTCGTTCGGCGCGAGTGCGATCCCGATCTATGTCGTCAACGCCGCCTGGCCCGTAATCGACGACGAAATCGCGGCGTTCTGCGCCGGCAAGCGCCGCGTGCTGACGGTCGAGGAAGGCCACCCCGACTACCTGGAGCAGGCCGTCAACGTCGCGCTGCGCCGCGCCGATCTGCAAACCGCCGTGCATGGCAAGGACATGCTGCCGATGGCGGGGGAATACACGGCGGAAGTCGTGCTGCGCGGCGTTTCGGCGTTCGTCGGCGAAGCAGCGGCGCGCGACCGCGTGGCGCGCCTCGACGCGCTGAAAACGAAAGCCGCCGAGGCCCTCGGCGCGCCCGCGCCGGCGCGTCCGCCGAGCTTCTGCACCGGCTGCCCGGAACGGCCCGTGTTCAGCGCGATGAAAATCGTCGAGAAAGAGACGGGCCCGACCCACGTCGCCGCCGATATCGGCTGCCACACCTTCTCCACGCTGCCGCCATTCAATATCGGCAACACGGTGCTCGGATACGGCCTGGGCCTAGCGAGCGCGGCGGGCGTCGGGCCCAATTTCGCCAAGCGCACCATCAGCGTGATGGGCGACGGAGGGTTTTGGCACAACGGGCTGGCGTCGGGCGTCGCCAGCGGCGCGTTCAACCGCGATGATGGCGTGCTGGTCATCTTCAAGAACGGCTATACCTCGGCGACGGGCTGGCAATACCTGCCGTCGAGCCGCACCGACCGCACGGGCGCGCCGTCGGGCATGACCATCCAGGGCGCGCTGCGCGGCGTCGGCGTGCGCTGGCTCCGCACCGTGCGCTCCTACGACGTCGCGCGCATGGTCAAGACCCTGCGCGCGGCGCTGACTTCCGACGCCAAGGGGCTGAAGGCGATCGTCGCCGACGGCGAATGCCAGCTGGCGCGGCAGCGCCGCCTGCGCCCGGCGCAACGACGCAAACTGGCGAACGGCGGGCGCGTGACGAAAACGCGCTTCGGCGTCGACGACGCGATCTGTACCGGCGACCGCTCGTGCATCCGCCTTTCGGGCTGCCCTTCGCTGACCGTGAAGCCCAATCCCGACCCGTTGCGGCGCGAGCCGGTGGCCCATGTAAACAACGATTGCGTGGGCTGCGGCCTGTGCGGCTCGGTGGCGCACGCGGCGGTACTGTGCCCGTCGTTCTACCGCGCCGACGTCGTGCATAACCCGGCCTGGTGGGAGCGCGCGCTCCACCGCGCGCGGCGCGCGGCCATCGGCGCGATGGCGGCGGCGGGGTGAACGCCGCGGCGCGCCCCGTCTGCGCCCTCGTCGCCGCGATGGGCGGCGAGGGCGGCGGCGTGCTCGCGAACTGGATACTCGCCGCCGCGCGCCGCGAGGGCCTGGCGGCGCAGGCCACGTCGATACCCGGCGTGGCGCAGCGCACCGGCGCAACGACGTATTACATGGAGATGTGGCCGGCGCCGCTGCCGCCGGGCGCGCCGGAGCCGGTGTTCGCCCTCTACCCGACGCCGGGCGAGGTCGATCTGGTTGTCGCCAGCGAGCTGGTCGAGGCGGCGCGCGCGGTGGAAAACGGCTTCGCCGCGCCGGACCGCACGGCGCTGGTCGCCTCGACGCATCGCGTGTATGCGATCGCCGAGCGCGCCGCGGCGGGCGACGGACGCATCGATTCGGCTCCGCTTCTCGCCGCGGCGGAGGCGCTCTCTCGCCGCGCCGTCCTGGCCGATTTCGCCGCCGCCGCCAGGGATTGCGGCGCGCCCGTCAATTCCGTGCTGCTCGGCGCGGTCGCGGCCTCCGGCGCCTTGCCCATCGGCCACGCCGCGTTCCGCGCGGCGGTCGAGGCCGAAGGCAAGGCGGTCGCGTCGAACCTCGCGGGCTTCGACGCGGGCGAGCGCCTCGCCGCGCGCCCGCGCGGCGCGGACGCCGCCGGAACCGCCGGCGCTGCGCCGGCGCCCCCTTCGCTGCCTCCGCGCCTGCGCGAAGCGGTCGAGGCGCTGGGGCCGGAAACGGAGGAGACCGCGGCGCTCGGCGCGGCGCGCCTGCTCGACTATCAGGACGCGCGCTACGCCTTCCGCTACGTCGAGCGGTTGGCGCCGGTGGCGGAACTGTCGGGCGCGGCCGCGGGCGAATGCGCCCGCCAGCTCGCCCTGCGCATGAGCTACGAAGATGTCATCCGCGTTGCGCAACTGAAGACCAGGGCGTCGCGCCTTGCAACGGTGCGCCGCGAGGCGGGCGCGGCGGACGGGCAGCCCGTCCGCGTCCGCGAGTTTCTCAAGCCGGGGCTCGAGGAGTGGTGCGCCCTGCTGCCGCCGGGGTTGGGCCGGCGGCTGGTCGAGGGCGCGCGGCGGCGCGGAATCGCCGACCGCTTCTATATCGGCCTGCGCATCCGCAGCGACACCGTGTCGGGCTTCGCGCTGCTGCGCCTCGTCGCCGCGCTCCGGCCCCTGCGCCGCCTGGGCTATCGCTGGCGCGCGGAGCAGGAGGAGATCGACGCCTGGCTGGCGCTGGTCGCGCGAGCGGCGCGCCGCGACGCCGCGTTCGGGGTCGAGGTCGCCGCGCTCGCCGGGCTGGTAAAGGGATACGGCGAGACCTGGCGGCGCGGCATGGCGCGCTATCGCCGCATCGTCGATACGCTGGTGGCGCCGTGGCTCGCCGCCGACCGCCCTCCCGCCGACGCGGCGGCGCAATTGCGCGCCGCGCGCGCGGCCGCGGCCGAATAGACGCGCCTTGCGGGGGCGCCCATGTCGGCGTCAAGCACGGCGATGCGCTGGCCCGCATTTCTCATACGGGCGGTTGTCGTGTGCAGGCGCACGGTGGCGCCATCGGCGAAGATGGCGCCGCCGGCGCGCACACGGTCGCCGATCCCGTTAGCGACCGGCCCCGGCAAGGCGGCGCCAAGCCGCATCGACAACCGCGCAGGCATCGAAACAATATCCCCATACAAAGCCGACCGCCAGACAAAACGAACCCCGAAATACCGAAACCCATAAACATACTCGACAATCGCCAAGCGGGATAACCGGACGCTTGCCGCGCGACAACCCCTCGTATGAGAAATGCAGGATAAAGACGTGCGGATGTTTTCGCCTGTCCGCGCCGAAGCCGTAGCCTGCCCGGGACCGTCGGCGTCTCGCCGGCATCTTCCTCTCCAGCGCTCCGCGCGCATGCCGGCGAAGGCGGTCCCGGGGCGCGCGCCGCAAGTTCCGGAATGCCCCCCTCCCGCGGCTTGACCCGGGCGCCGGCCCGTGCAAGAACCAATATCGAACATGAGGGAGGGTTTGCGATGCGGGGAATTTTCCCGGCGGGCGCGGCGCCGGTTTCGATCCGCGCGTTCCGGCGGCCCGATCTTGCCGCGCTGCGGGCGCGAATCGCCGCCATCGAGTACGGCGCCGACGCGCCCGGAGACGCGCCGGGCGCCGCGCCGCTGGGCGCGGCGGAGATCGACGCCGCGCTGCCCGGCGGCGGGCTCGCTCGCGGCGCCGTGCATGAAATCGCCGCCGCCGACAACAGCGCCGGCGCCGGGTTCGCCGCCCTGGCCGCCGCGCGCGCGGCGGGAGGCGGCGGCCTGGCGCTGTGGTGCGCCCGCGAGGGCGACCTCTACGCCCCCGGCCTCGCCGCCTTCGGCCTCGACACGGCGCGCCTGATCGTTGCGCGCGCCGCGCGGCCGGAAGACGCGCTGTGGACGCTGGAGGAGGCCCTGCGCGCCGGCGTTTCCGCCGTCGTGGGGGAGGCCGCCGCCGGCTTCGCCGCCAGCCGCCGGCTGCAACTCGCCGCCCGCGCGGGCGGCGGCTTGTGCCTGCTGCTGCCGCCTCCGGACCGCCCGCCCGGCGCCTTGGCCGCCGCCACGCGCTGGCGCGTTTCCCCCGCCGCCAGCGCGCCGCGCGCGGGGGGCCGCCCCGCCCCGCCGGGCGCGGCGCGCTGGCGGCTCGCCCTCACTCGCTGCCGCGGCGGCGCGCCGCGCTCATGGACCGTGGAATGGCATGTCGAAACGAATCGTCTCTCTGTGGCTGCCCCATTGGCGGACCGGGCCGCGCCGGCCCCCCTCCGCCGCCTCGGGCGCGCCGGCTGAACCTTTCGCGCTGACCGAGGCGGCGGCGGGAACCGTGCGGCTCGCCGCCGTTTCGGCGGCGGCGGAGGAAGCCGGGCTCGCGCCCGGCATGACCCTCGCCGACGCCCGCGCCCTTGCGCCCGGGCTGCGCGTCCGGCCCGGCGACCCGCCCGCCGCCGCGCGCCGCCTGGCCGCCCTGGCCGACTGGGCGCGGCGTTTCGCGCCGTGGACCGCGCCTTGCGGCGCCGACGGCCTGTGGCTCGACATTACCGGTTGCGCCGATCTGTTCGGCGGCGAGGACGCGCTTTTGGCCCGGCTTTCGGCCGGCGTCGCGCGCCGCGGCCACGACCATCGCCTTGCGGTCGCCGGAACGCACGGCGCCGCCTGGGCGCTGGCCCGGTTCGCCGCCGGCGCCGGGCCGTTCGCCTTGCCCGCCGGCGCGGCGGCGATCCGCGCGGCGCTGGCGCCCCTGCCCGCGGCGGCGCTGCGCCTGCCGGCGGACGCCGCCGCCGCCCTTTCCCGCGCCGGCCTGCGCCGCATCGGCGATCTCTACGGCCTGCCGCGCGCGCCGCTGGTCCGCCGCTTCGGCCGCGCGCCGCTCGACCGGCTCGACGAGGCGCTCGGCCGGCGCGCCGAGCCCCTTGCGCCGCAACGCCCGCCGGAGCGCCATCGCGCACGGCGCGTCTTCGCCGAGCCGGCGGTCGATTCCGCGTCCGTATCCGCCGCGCTCGATTCGCTGCTCGAGGAGTTGTGCGCGGCGCTCGCCCGGGCCGGCCTCGGCGCGCGCCGGCTGACGCTGCGCCTGTTTCGCGTCGACGCCGGCCTCCGCGCCATCGACGTCGCCGCCGCCCGCGCGCGCCGCGACGCCGGGGGCCTCGCCGCGCTGTTCGCCGATCGCCTCGACGGCCTCGACGCCGGCTTCGGCGTCGAGGCCATGGAGCTCGACGCTGCGCTCGTCGAGCCGCTGGCGCCGGCGCAGACCCGCCTCCGCGCCGCGCGCGGAGGCGCGGAGCACGGAAAGAGCGGGAGCGCAAAAAACGGAGAAAACGGAGAAACCGCCGCCCTGATCGACCGCCTCGTCAACCGCCTCGGCGCGGACCGGGTGGCGCGTCTCGGCCCGCGCGACACGCATATCCCCGACCGCGCGGTGCGCCGCCTCCCGCCGCTGCCGGGGCCCGGCGCGCGAGCGGACTGGCCCGCCGCCGAGCGCCCGATTCGCCTGTTCCCCCGCCCGCGGCCGGTGGCCGCGGTCGCCGCCGCGCCCGACGGCCCGCCCATGCTGTTCCGCTGGAACGGGCGCGTCGTCCGCGTCGTCCGCGCCGGCGGCCCCGAGCGCATCGCCGGCGAATGGTGGCGCGGCGATTCGCCCACGCGCGACTACTACCGCGTGGAAGACGCGCAAGGCGCGCGCTTCTGGATCTTCCGCGAGGGCTTCTACGGCGCCGCGGCGTGCGGCCGCGGCGCGCCGCGCTGGTACCTGCACGGGCTGTTCGCATGACCGCCTATGCCGAGCTCCAGGCGATGAGCAACTTCACCTTCCTGGAAGGCGCGTCGCACCCGGCCGAACTCGTGGAGACCGCCGCCGCGCTCGGCCACCGCGCCATCGCCGTCGCCGACCGCAACAGCCTGGCCGGGGTCGTGCGCGCCCACGCCGCGGCGCGGCGCGCCGGCATCCGCCTCGTCGTCGGCGCGCGCCTCGATTTCGGCGACGGACCGGGCGCGCTCTGTTTCCCCACGGATCGCGCGGCCTACGGGCGGCTTTCGCGCCTGATCTCGCTGGGGAGAAGACGCGCCCCGAAAGGCGAGTGCCGCCTCTCGTGGCAAGACGCCGAGGAGCACGCCAAGGGCCAGCAGCTGGTCGTGCTGCCGCCCGCCGCCGGCCTGCCCGGCGCGCGTTTCGCCGCTGCCGCCGCGCGCATCGCGCGGCGCTGCCCGCGGGTCTTCCTGGCCGCGAGCCGCCGCTTCGACGGGCGCGACGGCGAGCGCCTCGCCGCGCTGGCGGACCTCGCCGCCGCCGCGCGCGCGCCGCTGGTCGCCGTCAACGACGCGCGCTACCACCGCCCCGAACGCCGCCCGCTCGCCGACGCGCTGACCTGCATCCGCGAGGGTTGCACGATCGACGAAGCCGGGCGGCGCCTCGCCGCCAACGCCGAGCGCCATCTCAAGCCGCCGGAAGAAATGGCGCGCCTGTTCGCGGACTGCCCGGAAGCCGTCGCGCGCTCCGTGGCCATCGCCGAGGCCTGCGCTTTCGGCCTCGACGAACTCTCGTACGAATACCCCGACGAGACCGTGCCCGCGGGCGAGACCGCACAATCGCATCTCGCGCAACTGGCCGCCGCCGGCGCGCGCGAGCGCTACAACGGCGCCGTCCCGGCGAAGGTGCGCGCGCAGATCGACCGCGAGCTCGAACTGATCGGGCGCCTGGGCTATGCGCGCTATTTCCTCACCGTCCACGACGCGGTGCGCTTCGCGCGGTCGCGGGGGATCCTCTGCCAGGGGCGCGGCTCGGCGGCCAATTCCGCCGTCTGCTACTGCCTCGGCATCACCGCCGTCGATCCCGACCGCCACGAAATCCTGTTCGAGCGCTTCATCTCCGCCGCGCGCAACGAGCCGCCCGACATCGACGTCGATTTCGAGCACGAGCGCCGCGAGGAGGTCATCCAGTACATATACGCCAAATACGGGCGCGACCGCGCCGGGTTGACCGCCACGGTCATCTCGTACCGCCGGCGCAGCGCGGTTCGCGAGGTCTGCAAGGCCTTGGGCCTGTCGCACGATCTCGCCGCCGTCCTGGCGCGCGAGGCGCGCATGCGCGGCGGCGCCGGCCCCGGCGCGGCGCAATTGCGCGAACTCGGCCTCGACCCCGGCGACCGCCGCCTGAAGCTCGCCCTCTCCCTCGCCGACGAGCTGATCGGCTTTCCGCGGCATCTGTCGCAGCATGTCGGCGGCTTCGTCGTTTCGCGCGGCCCGCTTTCCGAACTCGTCCCCATCGAGAACGCGGCGATGGAAGACCGCACCGTCATCGAGTGGGACAAGGACGACATCGACGCGCTGGGCATCCTCAAGATCGACGTGCTCGGCCTCGGCATGCTCACCTGCGTCCGCAAGGCGTTCGATCTTGTCGCGCGCCATTGCGGCCGCCGCTACAGCCTCGCGACCGTGCCGGCGGAAGACCCGCGCGTGTACGACATGCTCTGCCGCGCCGATTCGGTGGGCGTCTTTCAGGTCGAGAGCCGCGCCCAGATGTCGATGCTGCCGCGCCTCAGGCCGCGCACCTTCTACGATCTCGTCATCGAGGTGGCCATCGTGCGCCCGGGGCCGATCCAGGGCGGCATGGTCCACCCCTATCTGCGCCGCCGCGAGGGCAAGGAGCCCGTGAGCTTCCCCTCGCCCGAACTCGAGGCCGTGCTCGGCAAGACCCTCGGCGTGCCGCTGTTTCAGGAGCAGGCCATGCGCATCGCCGTGGTCGCCGGCGGCTTCGCGCCCGACGAAGCCGACAGGCTGCGCCGCGCGATGGCCACCTTCCGCAAGACCGGAACGGTCGGGCATTTCCGCGCGAAATTCGTCGAGGGCATGGTCGCGCGCGGCTACGAACGCGAATTCGCCGAGCGCTGCTTCAGCCAGATCGAGGGATTCGGCGATTACGGCTTCCCCGAATCGCACGCCGCCAGCTTCGCGCTGCTCGTTTATGTCTCGTCGTGGCTCAAGCGCCATCATCCGGCGGCGTTCGCGGCGGCGCTGCTCAACAGCCAGCCCATGGGCTTCTACGCGCCGGCGCAGCTCGTGCGCGACGCCCGCGACCACGGCGTGGCCGTGCGCCCGCCCGACGTCAACCGGAGCGACCGGGACTGCACGCTGGAGCCCGACCCCGGCTCCGCCGGCGGCCTCGCCCTGAGGCTCGGCCTGCGGCAGATCAAGGGCCTGTCGCCGGAACACGCGGAGAGAATCGCGGCGGCGCGCGGCGCCGGCTATGCGAGCCTCGCCGCGCTGCGCCGCCGCGCCGCCCTGCCGCGCGCCGCGCTTGAGCGTCTCGCGCGCGCCGACGCCTTCGGCGCGCTCGGCCTGTCGCGCCGCGAAAGCCTGTGGGCCGCCGCCGGCCTCGGCGAGCCGCCGCCGCCGCTGTTCGCCGCCGCCCCCGGCTCCGGCGCCGCCGAGGGCCGCGAGCCCGACGTAACGCTCCCCGCCGCCGCGCCGGGGGAAGAGGTCGCGGCGGATTACGCCAGCCTGCGCCTGTCGCTGAAGGCGCACCCCGCGGCGCTGCTGCGCGCCGAGCTGGCCGCGCGCGGCGCCGTCCCCGCCGCCGAACTCGCCAATGTTCCCGCCGGCCGCCGCGTCGAGGTCTGCGGCCTCGCGCTTGTGCGCCAGCGCCCGGGAACGGCCAAGGGAACCATTTTCGTAACCCTCGAAGACGAAACCGGAATCGCCAACGCGATCGTTTGGCCGCGCGTTTTCGAGCGCTGCCGCCGCCAGGCCCTCGCCGCCTCCCTCCTCGCCATCCGCGGCCCCGTCCAGCGCGAGGGCATCGTCATCCACGTAATCGCCGAACGCCTGACCGACCTCACCCCCCTGCTGAACCGCCTCGCCGCCCCCGCCGACGCCGCCCCTTTCCCCGCCCGCTCCCGCGATTTCCACTGATCCGCGCGCGCCGGGGGCGCGGAAAAATTTTTTCGCGATGCGCGCATTTTCGTGTTGACACCCGCGCCGCGCCCCATACGCTACCCCTCGCAAACAACATGCTGGCTGCCCGCTCGGCCGGGTCGCCGCTGAATACAACAGCCTGCATCCGGCTTGGGTTTGGCCGCCCTTGCTTGGGCAAATAGGCGGAACTTCCACGCAGTCAGCGTGTTGTTTGCAACGGCCCGGTACCCGCCGGGCCGAGGCAGACGACACGACAACCGTGTGGAGTACCGTCATGACCCTCGCCCGCTCGTTTCCCCTGCTCGCCATCGCCGCGCTTCTTTCGCTCGCTGCCTGCGGCGGCGGTGGAGGCGGCGAACCCGTCGCGGCCGTCGAGCCGACCCCGCCCGCCCCGGAAACGCCGGCCCCTGACCCCGAGCCCGAGGCGCAACCGACCCCCCCGACCCCGGGAACGCCGATGGCGCAAACGCCCGAGCCCGATCCGGAAACGCCGGCGCCGCAGACGCCCGCCCCGGACCCCGGCGACGCCGCCCGGCGCGCCGCGCTGCAAGCCGGACAGGAGCTCGCGAAGGCGGCGGCGGACGGAACCATGCCGCTCCCGAACGAGCACGGGCTTCGGAGCGAGGCGATCGAGATTGCGTCGGGCGCATACGAGGATCGCGGCGCGTTCCGGTTCTCATGCACCGGGAACGAGGCTTGCGCCGTCGCTGTCGATGCAGAAAGCGGACAAGCGCGCGTGACCGCCGGACATGTACGGCTGGCCAGACTCCCCGCCCCCGAAATGCCGGTGGTAGAAACACCGACTCCGGAAACGCCCACGCCCGCCCCGGGAACGCCGGTGGCAGAAATGCCGACCCCGGAAATGCCCGCGCCAAGCATCGATTGGCCGGCATGGATGGTAATGGATGTCGCGCGCGCGGCTTCTCTGTTGGGCGGGAGTGTGCTCGATTGGGGAGAGGATAAAGTCAGGGCGGAGTTCCATCGAAGGTTTACAGGGCATCAAGAGGGGAACTACCACCGTTTCGGTGAGGGCGTAGGAACAGATGGCGCCGGACGTCGTGGGGATAACACTATTGTCGTGTATGATCGCGACGGCGATTTGGATTATTCTGAGGAAGAATACAGCGTATTAGATGATCATGCAGTGCTCCCGGACCACCTATCATCGACTTACGGCATGGGGGGGAGATGCCGATTCGAGAACTCGATCGACACCTGTGGCTCCGACGGCCAAGACCCTGACACCAAAGATAAGATTCGATATCAATCTGCGGCGCACGGTTGGGGAAATATTCCTATTGTTCAAGCGCGCACCGTAAACCCAAGGCGGCGAGAAAATCACGATCAATTCCTTACTGTGGTTGGAGGATTGCTTGAATATAGCCATTTCTGGGTTACGGAACAGAAGACTATTTATTCCGGTTACCATATAGGACATGGCGCATTTTATGAGTTGTATGATCCCACTCCTTATCCACGACAAGACGAGCCTGTAAAGGCAACATGGCTCGGTTCGCTGGTCGGAGTTGGCCATAACCCGGCCTATCGAGACATATATCGTTCTCCTATCGGCGGCAAGGTGACAGTAACATCGGACTTCACAACTCGCGTTAACAGTGTAGGCAATACCGTGGTGTCCACACTCAACGTCGATATAGTGTTCTCCGACTTGAAAAACCTCGACAACGGTGATGATATTTCACTTTCCAAGGAAAGTTGGGAGTTCCGATTGGAGGGGACACATGCCGACGTAGCTTGGCCAACTCTTGGGGCTGGGCGTCTGGTCTGGCCGCCACGCGATAGAAGCAGAAACGATGAGAACAGTGGCATAGTTGGCGACAATCTCATCAAGGTAGATTTTGCCGGCCCGGCATATTCGGAAGCGGTTGGCGTTTTTGTAACACCGGAAGCGGTCGGCGCGTTCGGCGCAAAGAAACAGTAGGCGCGCTGTTGCGGGCCGCTCAAGGTCGCCAGCATCGTCACGTGACGCAATTCATGGCCATCGGCTGGTCCCCTTCCGCATCGCGCGACGCCCCCAAAACCCGTCGCTTTCGCCCGGCTCGGTTGTTGTTGCCGATATACCTCCTCCCCGTATTGCCAACGTGCCGTGCGGACAATACGCCCGCTCTCCTTTTCGCAGCACACGACGTTGGCGGAACGTTATAATCGGTGCGCTCCTCTCGGCACAGTTGCGACAACGGAAACACGAGGGTGGGAATACCCGAGGCGACGGATTGGCGCCATGTTCCGTCTCTTCTCGGCTTCAAGCGCCCGCAACACGCTCCCGCACGCCACCCTCGCCGAAATACCGCCTCCACGCCGACCGGTCGAGCGGAGTACGAATCGCCTCATTATGCCGCCAAGCGTCGCACGCCATCCACGAAGGCGCGAAAGCTCGGCGAGCGATTACGCTCCACGACCATATGCGGCGCGATCTTCGTGGCCCACTCGCACTTGGCAATGCCGGCCGCCGGATAAGCTTTCTTCTTTAAATCCTCCGCGCCGTCCGGATGAACGGCGTCGGCCAGAACCTCCCAGGTACCGCATATGCTGTCTTGCACATATGTATCGAGTACTTGTGTATCCGCTTGCGGGTACGCGGCGGTCACGGCATCCCGATCTCCCAGCAGCCAAGCCTCCATCTCCTCAATAGCGATTCTAAACAACGTCCTCGGACAACGATGGCATGGAGCCGACGTGGAAAGCAGATCCTGTTTGGCGTTTATGCAATCCCTGTCATCCAGGTCCACAACGACAATAACGGACGACGCATCGTCAAGGCTTTTGCCGTACGCACGGAGAAGACTCGGAAGATTATGCAGAATCTTCTGGTTTCTGGGGTTGGTTGCCCCCCGCAGGTTACGGGGAATATGCCCTAATCCCTTGAACGAATGCATTGTCCAACAATGTTCCGCCCCATTCTTGCCAAGAATCTTCCCGAGCACGATGTCAGTCGTAATGCTCCCGGATTGATCCTCGACCAGCACCTCAAAACGCATGATTTGGGTTCCTTTCCAGGTAATCGCTGTACCACAGCCCTCCCAACGGCAAACCCTCGTCCGCCATGCTCTCGACGATCGAGTCGTCGCTTGCCCGGCGGATCGACGAAAAACCGGTTTCATCCTTTTCAAGGATCCACGTCTCCTTTGGACAAAGCGCATCGACAAGGTACGGTTGATGTGTGGTAACGAAAACCTGAGGCGCATTCTTCCCGCCGGTAGCGTGCCGGCGAAACTCCCCGGCAAGAATCTCCAGCAGCTTGTGATAGAGTCCGTTCTCCGGTTCTTCGATACATATGAAGGGAGGCGGGGCCGGATCTTCGAGAAGAATCAGATAGGCGAATATCTTCAACGTACCGTCCGACATCTGCCGTGCATAGAAGGGGTCGTCGAATCCCCGGTCGTTGAAACGAAGCAGGAGTCGGCCGTCCGGGCTGCGCTCCGTATCGATTCTGTCGATGCCGGGCACCTTCCGGGCGATGTTCCGCAATATGGACCTGAATCCATCCGGACGCTCCCGTTCCATGAACTGAACTACGTTTCCGAGATTGTCGCCATGCATATTCAAATGCTTTTGCGGCCCGGCCATGGGCAAACCTCGCGCCGCCTCCGGCGTAAAATAACTCAAATACCATCCCTCGATAAAGCGCCGGAACGCCGATATTCTGGGGTGCTGCTTCAGCGCGCCAAGCGTAGCTATGCCCAGTCTTCTCTTGTCCTGGAGTTCGATGAATTCGGTCTCCGATCCTTCCGGATCGGTCGCTTCGTCTGCGATGCCGTCCCCGGAATTTCCGACGTTCAATTCGTCGTCGTCCGCCTGCTGTCGCAGCGACTCGCCTTTCCATACTCTTCCGCAGCTATCGTTCATTATGAGAAACGAAAACGGTCGCCCGCGCCGTTGATTCTTGCGGCGCTGACGAAGGCGTTCGCGCGATACCCGAGGCCGGCCGGACTCGTCCTTGTCGATTGCGAGCTCGTAGGTAATGGGCCGCGCCTTCGGCTCTTGCCTGTAATGGATTTCGAATGCGATCGGGCCTTCGCGGCCTTGCGACCGTATGCGGTCGAAACCGCCCCTGTGGTGGGCATCGCATGCGTCTTCGACGCTCTGTTTCAGGCAATCGGAGACGAACCCGAAGGCGTCGAACAGCGCGCTCTTGCCCACGCCGTTTTTGCCGATCACCGCCGTCAGCGGCGTGAGGGGGGCGACGTGTTGCGAGCTCCATAATTTCCCCATGGTTACATCGCGCAGTACCTTGTAGTTGGCGATCCTGATTCCCTCGATTTTCGCCATCCCGATACTCCGTTTTCGGCCCGGAGCCGCCTGTCGTTCGACCTGTCGCGCGCGCCGCCAGTTTCGCCGATAGCCAACCGACGGCGCGCGGTAGACACAGTATATGCCCGAAATCGGGCGGAGTCCAGCCGCGTCGGCGCGCAAGCCTCGATTCCGCCGCCGCGCCGCGAAACGCCGACTTCCTCGACGACCTCGCCGGCGCCGCGTGGCGCCAAGGCGCCCGACACGCGCCCGCCCCGAACCCCGCCGGGAGGGCGCGCCTGCCGCGACACAGCGCCGCATCGCCGGAAATCGCAGGGCCGGTTCGTTGCGCTCGGCCGGGCTACCCGGGGCGACCGACTGTGGCGTCAAGGGCGCGGTTTCGGGCCGCAGACGACGAGGCGCAGAGATAGCGGAACGCATCCAGCCGCAGTTGTTGTCCACAGCACGGCGCGCCACGGCGTTGCCGCCGCCCCGGCCCCAAGAACGACCTGTTCCGGTTTGCCCGCCAAGCGCGCCCGACCGTCCTTCATCATGGCTCGGTTTGCGAATCGTCCGTACCCGCGATGCGTCGGGAGCCGAATGCCCGGCCGCCGGCGAGTCAAGGCCTCCGAGACCGCGGCGCCGCCCGAGACATCGGCGAAGGTTCGCAGCTCGGCGTTAACCGAGCTTCGCCACCGCGAAATTCTCGCTTGTCTCCGGGACCGCGAAACGAGGGGAGATAACTACTCGAGTCGATCCCGGTTCCTGGCTCCCTGTTCCGCTCAGGCGTTCAGGCGGCGCATTTCGCCGTCGGCGGCGGTCAGATAGACGGCGATTTGCGGCATGTTTCGCGCGACGCGCTCGGCGACCGGGGGCGGGGCCACGAAGAGGCCGGTCGAAAGCGCGTCCGCCGTCGTGGCGTCGTCGGCGACCACGCTCACCGAGAGATGATGGTTTGCGCTGCGCCCGCTGGCGGGCGCGAACAGGTGGTGATGCCGCCCGTCGGCGCTGAAGCGCGTGCCGTAGCCCCCCGATGTCGCCAGCGCGCGGTTTGCGAGCTCCACCACCGGGCCGTAGCGCGCCGGGTCGCGCGGGTCGGCGAGGCCGATGGCCCACGGGCGGCCTTCCGGATGGCGGCCCACCGCGCGCGCCTCGCCGAGATCGACCAGCACATTGTCGATGCCGCCGTCGCGCAGCAGCTCGGCGACCCGGTCGGTGATATAGCCCTGCGCAATGCCGTTCAGCGTGACCGCCATTCCCTTGCGGGTCAGCGCCGCGCGGCCGGGCGACACTTCCAGCGCGCGGTAGTCGGCCAGCGCGCGCGCGGCCGCCACTTCGTCTTCCGCGGGGCCGGCGGCGTCGCCGGGATGGCGGAAGAAATGCTCGGCGTACAACAGCCAGAGGGGCTGCACCGTTACGTCGAACGCGCCGCCGGTCAGCGTCGAGACGCGCCGCGCGGCGCCGAGCACGCGAACCATGTCGAGGCTCGGCGTCTCGAGCGCGCCGTCGCGGTTGAGGCGGCTCAGCGCGCTGTCGGGGCGGTGAAGCGAGAACTCCGCCTCCAGCCGCTCGATCTCGCCGGCGCACGAATCGAACAGCCGCCGCGCCGCCGCTTCGTCGGGATGCGCGAGCACGATGCGCGCCTGCGCGCCGAGGGCCGCGCCGTACCACTCGCGCAGCGGCGCGGCGCCGGCGCCCGCCGCGCCCGGCAGCAGCGCGCCGCCCGCGGCGGCGCCGAAAATCGTAATCGCGCGACGGCGCGAAACCGCTTGCGAAACGCGCATCGATAAGGCCTCCCCGGCCGGTGGGCGGTTGCGACGCAACCGTAACGCGCCGCGCGCGCCGTGTCCAGCCTGTCCGCAGGTTCGCGGCATTCGAATTACGCGCCGCGCCCCGAGGCGCCGCCGGCGGGGCGCCGGCGGCCCCGGGGAGGCTTGTTGACGCGCGCGCGCCGGCGCGGTTGTATGGCGTAGTTCACGCCGCCCGCCGCCGGAGGGGAACGCAATGGCGCACGAGGTTCGTACCGAAGTGACCGGCAATGTCTGGAAGGTGCTCGTCAAGCCGGGCGATACGGTCGCCGTGGGCGACGTATTGTTCATCCTCGAGGTGATGAAGACCGAGGTTCCCTTCGAGGCCGAGGTCGCCGGCACGGTGACCGCGGTGCATCTGACCGAGGGCTCGGAAGGCGTCGAGGAGGGCGCGCTGGCGGTCGAGATCGCCTGACCGCGCGCCGCGCCCTGTTCCGCCTTACTCCGCCAGCGCGAACAGCATCAACAGGGTGCGCTGGCGCGGGTTGAAATTGTCGTCGGACACGATGAGGACCGCGGTCTCGCCGTCCGGCGTTGCCCATGCGTCGAGCCCCTCGAAATTATCGACCGCGAGCGGCGCCTCCAGCCGCGCGATTTCGCGCGGGGCCGCCGCGGCGCCGGCGCGGGGCGCGGCCATGCGCACGATGCGCGCCTTCGCGCCGGCGGCGCGCGAATAGCCGCGTTCGAGAACCAGAACCCCGCCGCCCGGCAGGCGCGCCGCCGCCGCCGGGCGGAAAAACGGGTCGGCGGGATAGGCAAACGAATCGCCGCCGCCGCCGGGCGCGGCGAGCCAGCCGCCCGCGCCGCCGGCGGCCGGGCGCTCGGCGAGCGCGAGAAGCGCGCCGTCGGCGAACGCCAGCGCCTCGACGCCGGCGTTGGGCGCAAGGCCGCGCAACCAGGGCGCCGGGAGCATTTCCGCCGCGGTCGCCGCGGCGCCCGGAGCCGCGTAGCGGAGCAGGCGGTGGCGGCGTTCGAAAGCGACGATCCAGCCGCCGTCCGGGCCGTGCGCCAGCGCCTCGGCGTCGGCGCGCGCCTTGCCGGCGAGCGGCGCGCCGTCCGCGCCGCGCAGGGGCAGGATGCGCGCATCGCGAACCCCGGCGAGCCGCCCGCCGCGAAACGCCAGCGCGGCTTCGATCCAGTATCCGGCGTCGGTAACCGCCGTAAACGCCGCGCCGCCGCCGCGTACCCGAATGTCCGAGAGGCCGCCGAAGCGCGGGTCGGGCGAAACCAGATGCAGCCCGCCGCGAAAGGCCAGCGCGCCGACCGCGAGGTCCTCGCCGCCGCCGCCCGGCGCGAGCGCCGCCGGCGCCGCGCGGAGAGAAAGCGGCTCCGCCGCCGCCGCGGCGGCCCACGCGCCCAGCCCGAGCGCCGCGCCCAGCGCGCGGGCGCGGCGCCGCCTATGCGACCGGACGGAAATCGCCCGCCGCCGCGTCTTCTTCGTCGAACAGTTCGGCGAGTTTGTCGGTCAGCGCGCCGCCGAGCTGCTCGGCGTCGACGATGGTGACCGCGCGGCGGTAGTAGCGCGTGACGTCGTGGCCGATTCCGATAGCCAGCAGCTCGACCGGCGAGGTTCCCTCGATCCACGCGATGACGTCGCGCAGGTGGCGGTCGAGATAGTTGCCGGAGTTCACCGACAGGGTCGAATCGTCCACCGGCGCGCCGTCGGAGATCGCCATCAGTATGCGCCGCTGCTCGGATCGCGCGAGCAGGCGCCCGTGCGCCCACAGCAGCGCCTCGCCGTCGATGTTTTCCTTGAGCATGCCTTCGCGCAGCATCAGCCCGAGGTTGCGGCGCGCGCGGCGCCACGGCGTATCGGCGGACTTGTACACGATGTGCCGGAGTTCGTTCAGCCGCCCCGGGCCGGCGGGCTTGCCGGCGGCGAGCCATTGTTCGCGCGCCCGCCCGCCTTTCCACGCGCGGGTGGTGAAGCCCAGTATCTCCACCTTTACCGCGCAGCGCTCGAGCGTGCGCGCCAGGATGTCGGCGCTCATCGCCGCCACGGAGATCGGCCGCCCGCGCATCGAGCCCGAATTGTCGAGCAGCAGCGTCACCACCGTGTCGCGGAACGCGGTTTCCGTCTCGCGCTTGTAGGACAGCGGATAGCCGGGGTTGGCGATAACGCGCGCCAGCCGCGCGGTATCGAGTATGCCTTCCTCGAGATCGAACTCCCACGAGCGCGATTGCCGCGCGAGCAGGCGCCGTTGCAGGCGGTTGGCGAGGCGCACGATGACCCCTTGCAGCGCCTCCAGTTGCCGGTCGAGATGCCCCCGCAGGCGCGTCAGTTCCTCGGGCTCCGCCAGTTCCGCCGCATCGACGATCTCGTCGAATTCGGTCGCGAACGCGCGGTATGCGTCTTTCGGCGCGTTGCTTCCGTCCCATGACGGGCGCCAGGGCTCGCCGTCCGCCGCGGTTTCCTCTCCGCCGCCGGTAGCGGCGTCTTCCGCGCCCTCGAGTTCGGCCTCGGTCGTTTCGCCGGAGGCGGTTTCGGCGGTTTCGGCGCCCGGCGCGGCGTCGGCTTGCGCGTCGTCGCCGGCGGACTCGCCTTCCGCTTCCGAATCGACCTTGTCGTCGGCCTTGTCTTCCGGGTTGTCGTCGGTTTCCAGACTCGACGGGTCGTTGTCGTGTTCGTCGGCGAACTCGAGGTGGGCGATCAGCCGCCGCATGGCGCGGGCGAAGGCCTCCTGGTTTTCGACATCGCGCGCGAGCGCGTCGAAATCCTCCGCCGCGCGTTCGGCGAGCCACGGGCGCCACAGATCGCACATGTAGCGCGCGGCTTGCGGAGGCGGCGCGCCGGTGAGGCGTTCGCGCGCCAGCAGGCTCAGAACCTCGACGATAGGCGCGTCGGCGCGGTGCTGGATGTCCTGAAAGTGCTGTTCGCGGCAGCGCGCTTCCACGGCGGCGTCGAGATTGCCGCGCACGCCGGCCATGCGGCGCGCGCCCAGCGCTTCGCAGCGCGCCTGTTCCAGGCTGTTGTAGATCGATTGCGCCATCTGCCCCGGCGGCCGCCGCGCGCGGTGGACGCCGTCGTCGTGAAAGCGCCGCCGCAGCGCCAGCGCGTCGGCCTCGCCGCGTATCTGCCCGATCTCTTCGGCCTGCACTTCGCGCGACGGCGGGTTGAGCACGATGCGGTCGCCCTCCAGCCGCGGGCCGTTGGCCGCGAAGGCGACCTCGAGCGCGCCGTCGCGCGCCAGCGCGCGGGTCGCGCCCGCCACCGCCCGCTTGAACGCTTCCGACGAGGGTTCGCGGCGGTTCATTCGGCCGCGCGCGCGGCGGATTCGCGCAGTTCGCCGCCCATGCAGCGCTGATAGTATTCGGCCACCGTCTGGCGCTCCGCCTCGTCGCACTTGTTGAGGAACGTCACCCGGAAGCCGAACGATTCGTCGGCGAAAATCTCGGCGTTCTCGGCCCAGGTGATGACCGTGCGCGGCGACATCACGGTGGAAATATCGCCGTTGACGAAACCCGCCCGGGTCATGTTGGCGAGCTCCACCATGTTCGCGACGCGCGCCCGCCCCTCGGCGCCGCGGAGCTCGGGCATCTTGGCCAGCACGATGTCGATTTCCTTCTCCGGAGGCAGGTAGTTCAGCGTCGCGACGATGTTCCAGCGGTCCATTTGGCCCTGGTTGATCTGCTGCGTGCCGTGGTAGAGGCCGGTCGTGTCGCCCAGCCCCACCGTGTTGGTGGTGGCGAACAGGCGGAACGCGGGATGCGGGCGGATCACCCGATTTTGGTCCAGCAGCGTGAGCTTGCCCTCGACCTCGAGCACGCGCTGGATGACGAACATGACGTCGGGCCGCCCGGCGTCGTATTCGTCGAACACGAGCGCCGTGGGGGTTTGCAGCGCCCACGGCAGAAGCCCCTCGCGAAACTCGGTCACCTGCTGGCCGTCGCGCAGCACGATGGCGTCCTTGCCCACCAGGTCGATGCGGCTGATGTGGCTGTCGAGATTGACCCGCACGGTGGGCCAGTTCAGCCGCGCCGCCACCTGCTCGATATGCGTCGATTTCCCGGTGCCGTGGTAGCCTTGGATCATCGTCCGCCGGTTGTGCGCGAACCCCGCGAGTATCGCCAGCGTCGTCTCGCGGTCGAACCGGTAGGCGTCGTCGATATCGGGGACGTGTTCGTCGGGCCCGGAAAAGCCGGGCACGATCATGCCGCTGTCGATCCCGAACGCCTCGCGCACGGATATCTTTACGTCGGGCTCGCGCCGGGCGTGGGAAGCCGCGTCGGCGGCGGGATGTGCAGCCATCGGTTATGGTTTCCGCGTGTCGGGGGGAGTCGAGGAGGAGTCGTCGGGGGCGGGCGCGGCGTCACGCTTCGTCGCGGTCCCGCAACACGGCGTAGGCCTCGTTGATGCTCTTCAGCCGTTCTTCGGCGCGTTTGCAGCCGCCGTTCGCGTCGGGGTGATGGCGCTTCGCCAGCGTCTTGTAGCGCGCCTTGACCTCGCCCGGCGAGGGGTCGCCGTCGAGCCCGAGGGAGGCCAGCGCCGTGCGGCGGCGCGGCGAGGGCGGCGCGCGCGGCGGCTCCGCCCGCGCGCCGTTCGCCGGCCCGCGGCCGTTGGCCGGTTCGCTCTCCGCCGCCGCGCGCTCCGCCGCTTCGGCGGCCGCGGCCCCGGCGTCGGCCATCGCCGGGCGGCCGCGCGCGCCGAGCGGCCAGGTCGGGCGGTGCCAGGTGGCGTCGCGGCGCAGTACGCCCTCGATCTCGCGCGCGTCCATGCCGTCGAAATAGTTCCATTCGGCGTTGTACGCCCGCACATGCTCAAGGCAGAACCAGTGGAAGTCGCGCAGCGCGGCGCGCGATTTCGGCGCGCGGTAGATGCCGGGGCGCGCGCAGCCCGGCCACGCGCAAGGCCGCGCGGCCGCCGCCTCGCGCGCTTTCGCCGCCCGGCGCAACCCGCGCCCCGCCGTCTGCGTCGCCGTCATACCCCCACTATGCGGCCCCCCGCCGCGCGAAACAACCGGCGGCGCATGCTATGCTGGCGCGGCCGCCGCGGGCGGCGCGAACACGGCGAAACGCGCGGAGGAAGCGGCCATGCCGGCCCCTGCGAAGAGGAAAGCGGCCCGGGCGCCGGCGAAGCCCGGCGCCTACGCGCACCCGGAAGCCAGCGCGCTGCTCCGGCCCGACATCGGGACGCAGCCGCAGTTCCGCAAGAAGAAGCCGCCCGCCCGCTACGACTACGATTCGTCGCTTGCGCCCGCGCTCGATTGGGACGGGCGGAACGCCGCGCGCGAAGAGGCGGAGACGCAAATCGCCGCGCTGCAAGCGCATATCCGCGCGCTCGCGGCTATTCTCGACGGGGCGGATGCGCCGCCGGAAAGCGACCGCGCGCGGGCGCGGCGCGAGCTGGAGGCGGCGCGGGCCGCGGCGGACGAACTGGCGGCTCTGTCGCGGCCCTTTCTGAACTGGGCGGGAAAGGCCGAAAGGCTGTCGTTCGACGTCCCGACCCTGCCGCTGTTCGTTCATGAGCGGCTTTCGACCTCCGCCATACTGGAGACGCTGAAAGGCCATGCGCGCGAACCCGCGGCGGGGACGTTCGACCTGTTCGGCGAAAGCGATCTGCCGCTGCGCGACCGCATATTGAAGGCTTACGAACACCGCAACGGCTGGGTCAACCGGCTGGTCCTCGGCGATTCGCTGACCGTCATGAACTCGCTGCTCGGCTACGAGGGGCTCGGCGGGCAGGTGCAGACGATCTATGTCGATCCGCCCTACGGCGTGAAGTTCGGCTCGAACTTCCAGCCCTTCGTGCGCAAGCGCAATGTCGTCCACGGCGACGACGACAGCCTGGCGCGCGAGCCGGAAACGGTGCAGGCGTACCGCGACACGTGGGAGCTCGGCGTCCATTCGTATCTGACGTACTTGCGCGACCGGCTTCTGCTGGCGCGCGAGCTGCTGCACCCGTCGGGAAGCATCTTCGTGCAGATGTCCGACACCAACCTGCATCATGTGCGCGAAGTCATGGACGAGGTGTTCGGCGCGGATTGCTTCGTGTCGCAAATTTCGTTTCAAACCACGTCGGGGTTCCAGACGAAAACAATCGCAACGCTTGGCGATTTTCTGCTCTGGTATGCGAAAGACCCCGAACGGCTGAAAGTGCGCAAAACGTTCGAGAAGCAACCGGTCCGGATTGGCGACGGCAATGCGCGGTGGGTATTGCTGCCGGACGGCAGTTTTCGCGGCGTAAGCGCGACGGAGAAACGCGGCGAAGCGCCGCTGCCCGAGGGCGCTCGGCTGTACAAGCCCGATAACCTGCAAGGACAGGGATCGTCCAGGGAACAGCAGCCGTTCGAGTTCGAGGGCGCTGTTTACAAGCCGGCGCCGAACTCCCATTGGAAAGCAAGCTACCCGGATGGCCTGAAACGACTTGCGGCGGCAGGCAGGATACATGCTACCGCGAATAATATACATTACCGGCGTTTCGCAACGGATTTTCCGTACAAGGAGCGGGGAAATATCTGGACAGACACTACAACCGGCGGTTTCAACGACGAGAAATTGTATGTCGTGCAAACGAACGCCAAGGTCATAGAGCGTTGCTTGCTGATGACTTCCGATCCTGGCGATCTCGTCTTCGATCCTACCTGCGGCTCCGGAGCTACGGCTTGGTGCGCCGAGAAGCTGGGGCGGCGCTGGATAACATGCGATACGTCGCGGGTGCCTATGGCGCTGGCGCGGCAGAGGCTGCTTACCGCTACGTTCGATTACTTCCGGCTGAAAGAGCCGGAACGCGGCCCCGCCGGCGGCTTTGTATATCTGCGTAAAACCAACAGCAAGGGAGAGGAAATCGGCGGCATCGTGCCGCACGTCACGCTCGAATCCATCGCCAACGACGAACCGGCGAAAGAGGAAGTGCTGTTCGATCGGCCTGAGAAGGACGTCAACATCACGCGGGTGAGCGGCCCGTTCTGCTTCGAGGCGACGATCCCCGCGCCGGTCGATTGGGAAGGCGACGGCGAAGAGGATTCGGGCGATGCAAACGCCGCGGCCGACCACGCGAACCACGTGGAGCGCATGATCGAAGTGCTGCGGCGCGCGCCGGCGATCCGCGTCGAGGGCGGGAAGACGGTTGTCCTCGCCGGCGTGCGCGCGCCGGCAAGGGCGATGACGATTTCCGCCGAGGCCCGCGCGGAGGGCGCAGGCGAGGACGAGCCGCCGGTCGCCGTCGTCTTCGGGCCTGAAAACGGCGCGGTGTCGGAAACGCTGGCGTTCGAGGCCGCGCGCGAAGCCTATGCAAAGGGTTACGGCCATCTCTACGTCATCGGCTTCGCCATCGAGCCCGGGGCGCGGCGCCTGGTCGAGGACTGCGAGGCCGCCGCCGGCGTGCCCGCCACCTGGTTGCAGGCGACCATGGACCTGGCGATGGGCGACCTGCTCAAGACCATGCGCTCGAGCCATGTTTTCGCGGTGTGCGGCCTGCCCGACGTGCGCGTCGAACGCACGGGGGCGGACCGCTACCGCGCCGCCCTGCTCGGCCTCGACGTTTTCGACCCGGCGACGATGGAGACGAATCACCGCGACGGCGGCGACGTGCCGGCGTGGTTTCTCGACACCGACTATAACGGGCTGAGTTTCCACGTCTGCCAGGCGTTCTTCCCGCGCACCTCGGCATGGGACGCGCTCAAGCGTTCGCTCAGGGGCGCGTTCGACGAGAGCGTATGGGGGCATCTTTCGGGCGCCGTCAGCGCGCCCTTCGCGGCCGGCGCGCAAGCGCGCATCGCCGTAAAGGTCATCGACGACCGGGGCAACGAGCTCATGGTCGTCAAGCCGCTGTCGGACGCGGAGCGGGCGTCGTGATCCGCTCGATACGCATCCGCGGCTTCAAGCGCTTCGCCGACGCGGAAATACGCCTGCCCGGCCACGTCGTTCTGGCCGGCCCGAACAACACCGGGAAAACGACGGTGCTTCAGGCGATCGCCGCATGGGACCTCGCGCTCCGCCGCTGGCGCGCGCTCGACGATTACAACCGGCGCCGGAGCTATCGCTGGGCGCCGATCTCGCGCCAGGATTTCGCGGCTGTTCCTTTGCGGAGCTTCGATCTGCTGTGGACCGATCGAAAATCCGGCAAATGGGATTGGATTGAGATCGAGGTCCGATACGGCGCGGGCGGGTCCGTGACGGTAGAGCTTCGCCGCGACAGCACCGAGCAGATTTCGGTGCGGCCGCACGCCGATACGCCCGCGGAGACATTGCGAACGCTCGATCTCAAGACCGTGTTCGTTCCCGCGATGACCGGGGTAAGCATCGAGGAGCCGGTTTACCAGCCGGCAAAGATCGAACAGCTCTTGGGTCTTGGGCACCCGGGCGAGGTCTTGCGCAACCTGCTCGCCGAAGCGAACGCCGACCAAGCGGCATGGGATTTCCTTCGCGAAACCCTGCACAAGCTTTTCGGTTACGAGCTCCTGCCGCCGTACACCGGCGGTGCGCATATCCGCGCGGAGTATCGGACCGGCGCGGACGCTCCGCCGTTGGACATCGCGAGCGCGGGCAGCGGTTTTCAGCAAGCGCTGCTTCTGTTCGCCTTTCTCGAAACGCGGCCGGGCGCCGTTCTGTTGCTGGACGAGCCGGACGCGCATTTGCACGTCATTCTTCAGGACGCCATATACGGCGAATTGCGCGCGGCGGCGATGCGGCGCGGTTCGCAGCTCATTGCCGCCACCCACTCGGAAGTATTGATCGACAGCGTGGAGCCGCGCGAACTGTGCATCGTGCTCGACCGTCCGCGCATGGCCGCCGACAACGCTGAGCGCAGCCGCGTAATTGGCGCGCTCCGCGTGTTGAGCAACACCGACGTCATGATGGCGATGGAAACGCGCGGCGTCTTTTATGTGGAAGGCTACACCGACATCGCGATACTGCGCGCGTGGGCCGGCCGGCTCGGCCACCGCGCGGGTCCGCTGCTGACAGGCGAGGTCATGTGGAAGAAGACCGTCGCGCAGGCCCGGGAGCACGGCCAGGGCATCCGGTCGCGCGAGCATTACGAAGCGTTGCGGTTGGTGCGCGACACGCTTCCGGCGGTCGAGCTTCTGGACAGGGACGCGCGTTCGGAAGCCCCGGAAAGCGAAATCACCGGCGCCGGCATGCAACGCCTGCGGTGGCGGCGCTACGAAATCGAGAGCTATCTTCTCCACCCGGATGCGCTGGAGAGGTATGTCCGGACAGCGGCGGGACCTGCCGCCGCGCAGCCGCACGTGGACGCCATGCGCGCGTATTGGCGCGGCGAATTCCCGCCTGCGGCGGTAAACGACCCGCTCGGCGATCACGCATTCTTTAACGGAACCAAGGCGCGCACGGATATTCTGCCGCCGCTGCTCGCGGCCGCCGGAATCCACGATTTGCCCTACACGCGCTACCACGAGATCGCCGCCCTGATGCTTCCGGAGGAAATACACCCTGAGGTTACCGAGAAGCTCGACGCCATCTGCCGTGCGTTCGGGGTCGAGCCGTGAACGCGCACGAGGTTCCGGAGCCGATCCTGAACTCGCCGTTCGAGGAGCCGCGGGCGCATTGGCGGATTTCGGAGCTCGACCCGCCGGAGCGCCGGGCCGGGCGGCGCATGGCCGCGTATGTCTATCGCCCGCCCGGACGCGAGACGGCGGAAGACCGCCAGGGCGCCGGGATTACCATCGAGCTGAAACTGGTAAGCCGCGTCCGCGCCGCGCTCGCCAAGTGGCGGCCGCTGGCGCTGCGCGGCGAAGGCGGCGTCACCCGCACCACCATGGAGCTCCTGCGCTACTGGCGGCGCGAGAGGCGCGCGCACCGCCTGTTTTTCGCGCAACTCGAGGCGGCGGAGACGATTATCTTCCTCGCCGAGGCGCGCGCCGATTTCCTGCACGGTATCGACATCCCCGCCGACGAACCCGGCGCGGAGGCGAAAGCGGCGGGCGCGCGCGCCTTCCGCCGGCTGGCGTGCAAGATGGCCACCGGAACCGGCAAGACCACCGTGATGGGCATGATCGCGGCGTGGAGCATCCTCAACAAGATAAACGACCGCCGAAACGCGCGCTATTCCGACGCCGTGCTGATCGTCTGCCCGAACGTCACCATCCGGAGCCGGCTGGAGGAGCTCAAGCCGCAAGGCGGCGAGGCGAGCCTGTACCGCGCGCGCGACCTGGTTCCGCCGCACTTCATGCCGCAACTCGCGCAAGGGCATGTTCTGGTGGTCAACTGGCATGTCTTCGAGCCGAAAACGGCCCAGGCCGCGGGGCAGACGGGCAAGGTGCTCCGCGCCGGGCGGGAGATACGCGCCCGCGAAACCGTGCGCATCGGCGCGAAATCCGGAACGATCCGCGGCGCGCGCTACCTGACGCCCGCCGACCTCGAACGGCAGGCGGCGCTCGGCCTGATCGAAATTCTCGAGAAAAAGACCGACAAGCAGGGGAACCTCAAATCGGTTTCGATCGAGTCCGTGCGGTACGCAGAAAGCGACGCGGCGCTGGCGGGGCGCGTGCTCGGCCGCGAGATCGGCGGCAAGCGCAATATCCTCGTCATGAACGACGAAGCCCACCACGCATACCGCATTCGCGGCGCGGAGCCGGACGCCGACGAAGACGAAGTGTTCGGCGAAAAGGACGGCGGCGAGGATTTCTACCGCGAGGCGACGGTCTGGATCGACGGTCTCGACCGCATCCACCGGCATCGCGGGATAAACATGTGCGTCGATCTCTCCGCCACGCCCTATTATCTGGGACGGGTAGGGCAGGACGCCAACCGCCCCTTCCCGTGGACGGTGAGCGATTTCGGCCTCATCGACGCCATCGAGTCCGGGCTGGTCAAGATACCGCAGCTCGCGGTGCGCGACTCGTCGGGCGCGTCCGTTCCGGGATATTTCAACATATGGCGCTGGATATTGCCGAAACTCACGCCGGCCGAACGCGGCGGGCGGCGCGGCGAGGCGAAACCCGCCGCCATCCTCAAATACGCGCACGTCCCCGTCGCCATGCTGGCCGGATTGTGGGAAGAGCTGCGGACGGAATGGGCGCGGCGCGGAAACGACCCCCGCCCGCCCGTCTTCATCGTCGTGTGCAAGAACACCGCGCTCGCCAGGACAGTGTACGAATGGCTGGCGGAAGACAAGGCGCCGGTGGGCATCCCGCCTGCGCGGATCGACGGGCTGCGCAACGCCGGCGGCGCGGCGCGCACCATCCGCGTGGACTCGAAAGTCGTGCGCGAATCCGACAGCGGACAGGCGAAAACCGACGAAGACCGCTGGATGCGCGTCACGCTCGACACGGTGGGCAAAACCGACTGGCCGCGCGACGGCCAGGGGCGCGCCATGCGCCCCGCGGGGTTCGAGGCGCTGGCGGAAAAACTCGGACGGCCCGCGCACCCGCCCGGCCGCGACGTCCGCTGCATCGTGAGCGTCGGCATGCTCACCGAGGGATGGGACTGCAACACGGTCACGCATATCGTGGGGCTGCGCCCGTTCATGTCGCAACTGCTCTGCGAACAGGTGGTGGGGCGCGCCCTGCGCCGCACGAACTACGAGGCGGGGGACGACGGCAGACTCTCCGAGGAAGTGGCGAAGATATTCGGCGTTCCGTTCGAGATCGTGCCGCTCAAGGAAAACCCCGGCGACGGCGCGCCGGCGCCCCGCAAGACATGGACGATTCATGCGTTGCCGGAACGCGCGGAACTCGAGATCCGCTTCCCCCGCGTCGAGGGCTACGCGCAGCGTATCCGGCGCCGCGTGACGGTCGATTGGGATGCGATCGCGCCGCTTGTCCTCGACCCCGGGCACATCCCGCCCGAAGCGGAGCTCAAGGCCGGCCTCCCCGGCGCTACCGGCCGGCCATCGCTGGCCGGCCCGGGCCGGCTCGAAACCGTGACCCTGAACCCCTACCGCGAAGGCCATCGCGCGCAGGCGCTGGCGTTCGACCTGGCGCGCGAAGTGACTGCCGCATATTGCGCCCGGCCCGGCTGCCTCGCCCCGCCGCACGCTCTGTTCCCGCAATTCGCCGCCATCGCGGTGCGCTACCTGAAGGAGAAGGTAACGCCCAAACACCCCGCGGTCCCGGTCGATGCGTTCCTCTCCCCCTGGTACGGCTGGATGTTCGAGCGAATACTCGAAGCGGCGCGGCCCGGCGATGCGGCGGGGGAACGCCCGGAGCTGCCGCTCTACGAACGCGGACGCGGCCCGGGCTCGACGGCGGATGTCTCTTTCCTGACGCGCCGGCAGCCCTGTCCCGTGCTCAAGAGCCACGTCAACGCGGTCGCGCCCGACACCGCGAAATGGGAACAATCCGCCGCATACCGGCTCGATACGCACGATTGCGTGCGAGCGTTCGTCAAGAACGCCGGCCTCGGCTTCGCGATCCCCTGGCTCGACAACGGCGAGCGCCACGACTACGAACCCGATTTCATAATCCGCCTCGACACGCCCGACGAGCGCCATCTGATCCTGGAAACCAAGGGTTTCGACCTTCGGGAACAGGTAAAGGCGGCCGCCGCGGCGCGCTGGACCGACGCGGTGAACGCCGAGGGCGGCTTCGGCGCATGGGCCTACCGCATCGCCCGCGACCCCGCCGCGGTCGCCGACATCGTCCGCAAGGCCGCAACCGCGCCCCTTCCGCGGTTTACGAGGCCCGCCGACTGAGCGCCTTCATGACGGCGCGCAAGAGGTCGTCGAATATACTCTTGAGTTCCTCCACATTGCGGCCGCTATACGATTCTTCGAAACCGCTCAGCGATTCCCGAAACTCCCACACGGATTCGCCGGACGCCAGCAGGTTGCGTATTCGGATGTCGACATTTATCTCTTCTCTTCGAAAGCGCTCCAGCCGATACCGCAGGTCGATATCGGCATCCGGCTCGCCGCGCGGCGGATGCGAAAACCGAAATTGCGGCCACTCCTCCGCCTGCTCGTTGTCGGAAACGACAACCGCATCGGCTGTGCGCAAACGGTAGTGCGGGCGGCGTGTACGTTCGAACATATCGGACATCAGGTCGATTTGCGCTTCGCAGTGCCGCCGGAAGGGATGAATAATACCAACGGCTATTGATGTTGACCTTTCTGTGCCCATTTTCGCGTGCCGATGGATGCGATTTTCTCCGGCATGGCGATCAGGCGGTTCCAAGCGTCGCAGGCAGCGTCGACAATGTCGCCGTAGCTCTCGAAGACGCGGTTGGATAGCCGCGTCTGGCGCAGATATTGCCAGACGTTCTCGACCGGGTTGAGTTCGAGCGCGTCGGCGGTGTGCCAAGCGGCGCCGTCGAACAGGAGGATGGCATGAGCGCCGGGGCGGACGATGCGCGCAATCTCATCGATGCGGTGTTGCACCGCCTCGGTGTTCGCCGTGGGCATGACGACCGCGGCACCGGCGCCGCGCGCCCACATGCCCGCGAATCGCGTTGATGCCCGGGTGCGGCGCCATGCGGGCGCAGTCGCCTTTCGGGCGCGGGCCGCGCCTGGGCGCCGGCACGCTGAGATACGCCCCGCTGGCGCGCCGCCCGCCGGCAATCTCGGCGGTCTGCTTGAAGTATTCGTCGAGCTTCCAGTGCCTCGAGGGCTCGTCCCAAGGGCCGTTG
Source organism: Alphaproteobacteria bacterium (assembly GCA_965201115.1). Classification (GTDB taxonomy): domain Bacteria; phylum Pseudomonadota; class Alphaproteobacteria; order UBA7887; family UBA7887; genus JANQOH01. The sequence goes on along the minus strand of OZ241745.1, from coordinate 711,272 downwards.
AGTATGGGGTTCGCATCCATCGCCGGCCCTCCCGCGCCACGGCGTTGAGCGTATTGTATCGCTATCGTTCCCGCCGCGCAAGCGGTGCGGGCGGGAGTTTTTCGGTCGGCCGGGGGGCCGTGCCCCGGGGGGAATCGGGGCGGCGGAGACGTGCGGGCAGGATGCCCGCGGTCCCGGGCCCCGTCTTCGGCGGGGCAAGCATTTCGGTACAGACGCTCGGCTTGCCGCCGTTTCGCCCGTTCGGGGCGGGCGGGGCGGCGGCGGTTGGGGGGCGCGCTTGTGGGCGGGATCATCCGTATGGCGGCGGGGTTTCGGCAGTCGCGGGACGTTTGCGCCCGGCGGTTGCGGGGCATTGCGGGGATCCGCCGGGCCCAAGGCGGGCGGGCGCGCCTTCCCTGCCGAGATCGCGCCTTGCGGGAACGTGCGGGCGGGACGCCCGCGCACCCAGGCCCCGCCTTCGGCGGGGTAAGCATTTCGGTACAAGCGCTCGGCATTGCTGCCGTTTCGGCTGTTCGGGGCAGGCGGGGGCGGCGCGAGCGCGCCCTCGCAACCGGGACGTTCGCGCCTTCCCTGCCGACATCGCGCCGCGCGGAAACGTGCGGGCAGGATGCCCGCGGTCCCGGGCCCCGCCTTCGGCGGGGTTGGCGTTTCGGTACAGGCGTTCAGCATTGCTGCCGTTTCGGTTATTCGGGGCGGGCGGGGCGGCGGCGGTTGGGGCGCGCGCTTGTGGGCGGGCGCATCCGTATGGCGGCGGGGCTTCGGCGGTCGCGGGGCGGTCGGGCCCGGCGGTTCCGGGGGGCAGTTGCGGGGCATTGCGGGGATCCGCCGGGCCCGGGGCGGGCGCGCCTTCCCTGCCGACATCGCGTTCTCGCGATAACGGACCGTGGAACAGCGAGCGGATCGAGCCATGCCGAGCCTGACGCAACGCATCGTGGAACGCGCCAAGGCGCTGCCGGAAGCCGCGCCGCTGCGCGCGGGGGACTTCCGCGCCTTCGGCGAGGCGCCCGCCATCCGCCGGGCGTTGGCGCGCCTTGCGCGCGACGGGCGCCTGTATCGCTTATGCCGCGGCGTGTACATGCGTCCGGTCGAAACCCGGTTCGGTCCCTGCCTGTCGGTCGACAGGGCGGTCGAAGCGCTTGCGGAAATGTGGGGCGTGACCGTCGCGCCGTCGGGCGGCTGGTGCGCCAACATGCTCGGCATGATTACCCAAGTACCGATACGCCGCGTTTATCTGACGTCAGGCCCCGATCGCCGGCTGTTTTTCAACCGGCAGGAAGTACGATGGCGCCGCGCGCCGCGCTGGCAGCTTGTCGCCCCCAAGGGCTTCGCGGGCGCCGTAGTCCGGGCGCTGGCTTGGCTCGGTCCACTCGAAGCCGAGGGCGGTCTGGCGGCGCTCGAACGCAGACTCGACGGCAAACTCCCCGCCGCGCGCAAGGCCGAACTGGCCGCCGCGCGCGCGTTCATGCCGCCGTGGATGACCGGGCCGGTGGGAGCGTTCGTTGCCCGCGCGTGACACGCCGTTCCAATCCTTGTCGATGGAAGCCAGACGCGGCCAAGCGCGATGCCTTGGAATGCGCGGAGAGCTCGGGAGGCGCCTTTCCCTACCCAATGGAGAAGGATGTCTGGATTTCCGATATCACAGATGCTTGTTATCGAATTGGGAAAAATCATCCGAACCGTTGCGTTGTATGGCGTATCGAAAACATATCTCGTCCCGATCATCGCCGCAACTATCGTCTTTAATGCTCAGCACATGTATGGCCGCGTAGAATCCATGTTTGTTCCTGTACACTATGATCTGCCCAACGGACGGCGTCCGCGCCCTTGAAGTATAATCCAATGACTTTGCGTTCGTCACCTGAGCGATCGACGTGCAGTTTTGCGCCAATGCAATACCGTTTATCGAGGGGCCGTCATTGTAAACGTGAATGCTTGTATTGCTTGCCTTGGTCCACATGGTTTCGAATTTTGCGGCACCTTCTCCAATAATGTAACATCCGTTACGGCTGCTGTAATCGAATGCGACTTTTCCGGTCGCCATGCGCGTTTCCGGAGGCGGGGCGTTCGACGCTTTACCCTCGAAACGAGTGACGCCGCACTTCTCGGCTATCATAACCGAGAGTTCCACTGGTGTCAGATTTTCGGCCTGCACATAACCGATGGTATCCGGCAACCCCGGAACGACACTGTTGTCGAAACGGACAGGTAAGATTGTGTCGCGCCTTTCCGTCGTAATTCGGCGCTCCAACGCCGCGCGGAGCTCCAGAGCGGGCCAAGGCTTATCGACATATTCCTGCGAAATGAACAACACTACGTATCGGGCGTCCTCCGAGTAGATTTGTCGCAACTTTATAGTGAGTTCTTCGCCCCATAGGTCCTCCCATTCATCATAGAATACGTTTATACCGCGCTGTTTCAAGTGGCGCGCGACCTCCAGAGCGTAATATCTCTGTTCTCCAGCGAAAGACAAGGCGACATCGCAAGACACAGCGATCTTTCCTCCATCGTTTGCTTGGCGATTCTCGCCAGTCGATTTATTTCCCTCGTCGTATCGACGCCGCCCTTCGACGGTGAGATCGACATTCAGAAATACAACGCCCTCGAGAGCACGAACCTCATTTATTGTCAGCATGCCGTCGGCGGCCAGTTCGACGACAAGGCTATCGGCAATTTCGTCCGACGGCGTATCGATAGCCTCGCGTACAGTGTGCGGATGCAGCTCACGGACAGGATGGCCCAGCCCGGATACTCGATCTCCGATGTAGCGGATGAGATTCGAAACCTGCTGGGTTCGACTTGTCGGCACCGTCTCCACTCCGGTTATAGCGGCGGCCAAACTAGGCCGCGGCGTTCAAGGTCAACAGTTCGCCGAGCGCGCGCTCGGCGCCGATGTCGATGTTCCAACCATACGCGGCGGCGACGGCGGCGTCAAGGTTTTTGTGCGCGTCGGCGAGCCATTGGGGGCGGGCGTTGTAGAGGGCTGTTAATGTTCGTGTCTTCAGCGCCGTGGCGGCGGCCTCGCCGCGCGGGACGGGGCGTTTGGGGTAGCCGGGGACGGGCTCGTCGGTCCATTCCACCCATTCGGGCGGGTTCAGCCAGCGGTCGCGCAGTGCCGCCAGATGGCGCGCGGCGTGGGCTATGGCGGTGGCGCGGGGGTCGTTGGCGTATGCGGCGGCGGGGATGTCGGGGGACAGGCCTTCGGGGAAGGGGAAGGTTTCGAAGGTTGTCGTCGGCGTGTAGCGCGCCGCGCCGCCGAGCGTCGAACCGAGCCGGAGGGACCATGCTTCGTGGAATCGGCTGTGCAGGATGCCGAAAACAGTGTCGTCGCCGCGCGCGATGACGATCAGTTGGTGGTCCGGGCAAACGCGCGTATCGAGCCACATGAAAACGCGGTGTTTGCCCATTGCGGGCGTAACGATGCACCTGCGCATACCGCGCAGGGCCGCCCGCATGGCGGGGCGGGAGCGCGCGTGCCGCCACCATTCTTCGCGGAGCGATTTCACACGGTTTGCCGCCCGCAGCGGTTTCACGCGCTCGGCTACATGGGCGAAGGGGGCCTCGAAAAGGGCGGCTTCCGCTTCGCTCATGCCGGCGCCGAAATCGACGATCCACCGGTCGGACGGGCGCCGCATGGCATCGGAACCGTTGACGCGGGGCTTGAGAACGTCGGAATTGCCGCGGCCGTTCGGGTTGGCGGGGAGGCGCAGCCACTCCCGGGCAAGCGCGCCGGGTATATCGAACGGACCGTTCTTGTTGACCCCGAGGAACGCCGTGGATCGGTTGGCGGCGAGCCGCCGCGCCCGCGTCGGATCGATCGCGCCCGCAGTCAGATCTGCGTGTATGCGCGTTGCGGCCGCGCCGTCGAGCGTTACGGGCAGGCCGGAACGCTTGCGCGCGAAGCAGATTAGCGACACGCGCACATTGGCGCCGTCGTTGACCCACGGTTCATCGGACCAAGCGTCGAAGATGGCGCCGTTTTCGGCAATCCGATCGAGAACGGCGCGGTTGGCGCCGCCGCGTATGGAGTTGGTGGCGACGAGGCCGGCGCGGGCGATGTCTCCCCGCGCAAGCAGCTTGCCCGCTTTTTGGAACCAGTAGCACACCAGATCGGCGGACGCGGGGACCGAGCCGCTCCAGGCGCGCCGCAGCGTCTCGACGTATTCGTGGCCAAGGCCGCCCCGCAGCAGCTTGTCGCCCAGAAACGGCGGGTTGCCGATGACGACGTCGGCTTGCGGCCATTCGGGCTCGCTTCCGTCGGGCGCCAGAATGGCGTCGCGGCACTCGATGGTCTCCAGCGGCTTCAGTATCGGGTCGCGGCCCTCGGTGAAGCCGTTGCGGCGCATCCACTGGATCTCGCCGATCCATACCGACACCCGCGCCAGCTCCGCCGCATAGGCGTTCAGCTCGATACCCTTCACATTCGCCGGCCCCACAGCCGGGAAGCCGCGTTGCAGGCCCAGCGCCTCGGCCTCCAGCCGCACGCGGTGCTCGATGTCCTTCAATGTGTGAAGCGCCACATACAGGAAGTTGCCCGAACCGCACGCCGGGTCCAAAACCGTGAAGCGGCGCAGGCGTTCGAGAAACTCCGCAAGCAGGCGCCCGGCCTCGGCGCGGCGGCGCGTTCGCGCGGCGGCGGCGCGCGCGGACTCCGCCTTCGCCAGGCTTTCGGCGATGCGCGCTTTCGCCGCTTCCCATTCCGCAAGCCACGGGCGCGCGATCACGGGCTCCACGATGCGCATGATCTTGTCGCGGTCGGTGTAGTGCGCGCCGAGCTGCGAACGCTTGCCCGGGTCCAGCCCGCGCTCGAACAGCGTGCCCAGAATCGACGGATCGATCTCCGACCAATCCAGCGCCGACGCCCGCAACGCGATATCGATCTCCCCCGCCGCCAGCGGCAACGCCGTGTCGTCGTCGAACAAACCGCCGTTGAACCACGCCACGGCTTCGAAACCCACCGCGCCGCCGGTGGCCATCGCGCCGAACAGCGTTCGCGCCATGCCGGCGAACCCATCCGGTCGCTTGCGCGCGTGTTCGAGCATTTGCGTGAACATGGCGCCGGGGAGCAGGCCGGCGTCTTCGGCGAACATGCAGAACACGAGGCGGTTGACGAACTGCGCCACCGCCCGGGGGTCGAAGCCCCGGTCGCGCAGCGATTGCGCCAGAGCCGCGAACGCCGCCGCCGCGCGCTCGGTCGCCGCCTGCCGCGTCTCCCCCGGACGCAGGCGTTCGGGCTCCGCCATCGCCCATTTCAGCTTCGCCCGCACGCCCGCGCGGGCCAGGTCCTCCAGCGCGAACTCGTGGGTTTCGCTGACGCTGTTCGTCCAGTTGGTGCGGATACGGAACCGCGCCATGTCGGAGACGATGAGCAGGGGCGGGTTTTCGAGCGCCAGCGCGTATTGGCGGAGCTGGTTAAAGGCGGCGTCGAGATCGGCGCGGCGGCCCTTGTATTCCCACGCGAAGCAATGGCGCTTCCAGACGTCGGCCCATCCCTCGCCGCCGGCGTCCTTGCGCGCGCCGCGCTCGAAGCAGTAGCGCTCGCCCGCGGGGTCGGCCTCGGCGGGCGTCGGTTCGCCGAGCATGCGGCAGAGGTCGATGAAGTGCTCTTGGGCCGCGGAGCGCTCCTTGAGTTCGGCGGCGCGCCACTTGGCTATGAAGTCTGCGGGGGTCATTGGGGGCGTGCGGGGGTGGGGGTCATGGCGTCGGTGGGGGTTCTGGGGGGCGGGTTTGCGGGGATCCGCGGGGCTCTGCGGCTTGGCGTTCGCGTCTTCCTGCCGACGCCGCGGCGGGCGGCGACGTGCGGGCGGGGACGCCCGCGCACCCAGGAAGTTCGCGCCTTCGGCGCGGGTGGGTTTGCGGGGATCCGCGGGGCTCTGCGGGGCTCGTGCGCTTGGCGCCGACGTGCGGGCGAGACGCCCGCGCACCCAAGCCCCGCCTTCGGCGGGGGTGGGTTTGCGGGGATCCGCGGGGCTCTGCGGGGCTCGTGCGGTTGGCGGCGACGTGCGGGCAGGATGCCCGCGGTCCCGGGCCCCGCCTTCGGCGGGGCTGTGTGTGGGGCGGTTCGAGGCGGCATGATGGGAACATTGTAGAAACTTTTGGGCGGTTCGTCGAGGGGAGTGGCGCGGGGTTGCGGGGGGCGCCACGGCGCGGTAACGTAAATGTATTGTGCGCCGAAACGGGGGGCGCCGCCATGCGCGCCATTGCCTTTGCCGCCTGTTGCCTGTGGGCGTTTGCGGTTGCGTTCGGGGCGGGCGCGGCTTGCCGCGACGGCGAGGGTTACGAGGATATTGTCGCGGGCGCGCGCGCGGAATGGCCGGAAGCCGAGCCGTTTCGGCTGCCGGACGATTTCGCGCGCTATTTCATCGCCGCCTACAACGCGGAAGCCGCGCCGGCGGCGCCTGTGGCGGCGGATACGGTCATCGTCGCGCCGCTGGATTCGAGCGTTTCCGCCACGTGGTGGTATTTCGGCTTCGCGGAGGGCTGCCTGGCGTTTTACGCCGAGCTCGGTCCCGCCAAGGGCTACCACCTGATCGAGCAGGGGCACGCCCTGCTTTATCCCGGCGAGCGCCGCATCGAGGACTGGCGGGGTTGGCGTTGACGGCGCCGCGTCCGAGACATCCGGGCCGGGGCGGCAAGGGCCGGCGGTTCGACCGCGGGCGCCAGGTCGAGCCGCAGGCGCGCGCGGAAATCGAGGCGCTGCTCGGCGACCGCCCGCGCCGCCGCGACCTGCTGATCGAGCATCTGCATCTCATTCAGGACGCCTGGGGCGGCATCTCGAAGGCGCATTTAGCGGCGCTCGCCGACGCCATGCGCCTGTCGCAAACCGAGGCCTACGAAGTCGCCACGTTCTATGCGCATTTCGATGTCGGCGCGCCCGACCCGCGCCCGCCCGTCCGCGTCTGCGACGGCGTCGTATGCGCGTGCGCCGGCGCGGAGGCGCTGGCGGAAACGGAGTTTCCCGGCGCCCGCGTGCTGCGCGCGCCGTGCATGGGCCGTTGCGCCGACGCGCCGGCCGCCACGGTGGGCCGCAAGGCGGTCGATCGCGCGACCGCGGAGGCGATCGCCCGCGTTCTGCGCCGGGGCGAAACCGCGCCGGATATTCCGGGTTACCGCACACTCAAGGCCTACCGGCGCGAGGGCGGCTACAAGTTGCTGCAAGCCTGCCGCGCCGGGCGGCGCACGCGCGAATCGGTTCTCGCCGAGGTCGAGGCGAGCGGCTTGCGCGGCCTGGGCGGCGCGGGTTTTCCCACCGCCCGCAAATGGCGGTTCGTCATGGCCGAGCCGCGGCCGCGGCTGTTGGCGGTCAACGCCGACGAGGGCGAGCCCGGAACGTTCAAGGACCGCTGGATACTGGAAACCGCGCCGCACCGGTTTCTCGAGGGCGTTCTGCTTGCGGCGTGGATGGTCGAGGCGGAGGAGATTTACATCTATCTGCGCGACGAGTACCCCGCCGCGCGCGCGATATTGCTGGTGGAGCTCGCCGCGCTGCGGGCCGCCGGCCTCGCCGGCGCGGCGCCGCTCCATTTGCGGCGCGGCGCGGGCGCGTACATATGCGGCGAGGAATCGGCGCTTCTGGAAAGCCTGGAGGGGAAGCGCGGCCTGCCCCGCCACCGTCCGCCGTTTCCCGCGCAGGTCGGGCTCTTCGGGCGTCCGACGCTGATCCACAATGTGGAGACGCTTTACTGGTTGCGGGAGATCGTCGAGGATGGCGGCGTCGCGTTCGCCGGCCGGGGCGCCGCCGGCGGCAAGGGCGTGCGCGCGTGGTCGGTGTCGGGGCGGGTGCGCGAGCCGGGGGTCAAGATCGCCCCCGCCGGCGTTACCGCGCGCGCGCTGATCGAGGAGCATTGCGGCGGCATGGCGCAGGGGCATGTTTTCAAGGCGTATCTGCCGGGCGGCGCCTCGGGCGGCATATTGCCCGCGCGGCTCGCCGATCTGCCGCTCGATTTCGGCGCGCTCGACGAATACGGGTGCTTTGTGGGCTCCGGCGCCGTGGTGGTGTTGTCGGACCGCGACTCGATCCGCGGCGCGGCGCGCAACCTGGTCGCGTTCTTCGAAGACGAAAGCTGCGGCCAGTGTACGCCCTGCCGCGTGGGCACGGAAAAGGCGCTGGCGCTGATGGGCCGCGAGGCGTGGGACGCGCCGCTCTTGCGCGAACTCGCCGGGACGATGGCCGATGCGTCGATCTGCGGCCTCGGGCAGGCGGCGCCGAATCCGCTGCTCGGCGCCTTGCGGTGGTTCCCCGAGGAGATCGGCGCGTGAACGCGGGCGTGCGCTTCACACTCGACGGCCGGGCGGTTTCCGCCGCGCCGGACGAGACCATCTGGCAGGCGGCCGCGCGCGCGGGCGCGAAAATCCCCCATCTCTGCCACATGCCGCAGCACGGCTACCGGGCGGACGGCAATTGCCGCGCTTGCATGGTGGAGATCGAGGGCGAGCGCGTTTTGGCCGCGTCGTGCATCCGCAAGCCGGCAGAGGGCATGGTCGTGCGCGCGGCGAGCCGGCGCGCCGAGGCGGCGCGCGCGATGGTCATGGAACTGTTGCTTGCCGACCAGCCCGCGCGCGCGGCGGCGCACGATCCGGATTCGGAGCTCTGGCGCCAGGCCGACGCGATGGGCGTGGGCGCGAGCCGCTTCCCGGCGCGGGCGCCGCCGCCCGCCGATTCGAGCCACCCGGCGATGGCGGTGAATCTCGACGCCTGTATCCACTGCACGCGCTGCGTGCGCGCCTGCCGCGAAGTGCAGGTCAACGACGTCATCGGCATGGCGGGGCGCGGGGCGCGTTCGCGCATCGTGTTCGACATGGCCGATCCGATGGGCGACTCCACCTGCGTCGCCTGCGGCGAATGCGTGCAGGCCTGCCCCACCGGCGCGCTGCTGCCGGCGCGGGACGCCACGGCGCCCGCGGAGCGCGAGGTCGCCAGCCTCTGCCCCTGGTGCGGCGTCGGCTGCCAGGTGAACTACCACGTGCGCGGCGATCGCATCGTGCGCGCGGAGGGCCGCGACGGGCCGGCGAATCGCTCGCGCCTGTGCGTCAAGGGCCGCTTCGGCTTCGATTATGCGCGCCACCCGAATCGGCTGACGAAACCGCTGATTCGCAAGCCCGGCGCGCCGCGGCTGCCGGATGAGTTCGTGAATCCCGCCGATCCGTCGAGCCATTTCCGCGAGGCCGAATGGGACGAGGCGCTGGACCTCGCCGCCGCGGGGTTCGTCCGTATCCGCGAGGCGCACGGCGGCGGCGCGCTTGCGGGCTTCGGCTCCGCCAAGGGCTCCAACGAGGAAGCCTATCTGGTGCAGAAGATGGTGCGCACGGGGTTCGGGACGAACAACGTCGATCACTGCACGCGGCTGTGCCATGCGAGTTCGGTCGCGGCGCTGCTCGAAACCATCGGTTCGGGCGCGGTCACGGCGCCGGTTTCGGAGGCCGCGAACGCCGACGCGATACTGGTGGCGGGCGCGAACCCCACCGGAAACCACCCCGTCGCCGCCACGTTCATCAAGAACGCGGTGAAAGCCGGCGCGACGCTGATCGTCGCCGATCCGCGCGGGCAGGCGCTGAAGCGCCACGCGACCTACATGCTCCAGCCCCTGCCGGGCAGCGATGTGGCGATGTTCAACGCGATGATCCACGTCATCGTTACCGAGCGGCTCTACGACGAAGCCTATGTCCGCGCCCATACCGAGGGGTTCGAGACGCTGGCCGCGCATTCCGCGGGCTACCCGCCGGAGGCGATGGCGAGGCGTTGCGGCGTTCCGGCGGAGACGCTGCGCGCGGCGGCGCGCGTCTTCGCCCGCGCCGAACGGGCGATGATCTTCTGGGGCATGGGGATTTCGCAGCATGTCCACGGCACCGACAACGCGCGCTGCCTGATCGCGCTGGCGTTGCTGTGCGGGCATATGGGGCGGCCGGGCGCCGGCCTGCACCCGCTGCGCGGCCAAAACAACGTGCAGGGCGCTTCCGACGTCGGGCTGATCCCGATGGCGTTTCCGGGTTACCGCATGGTCACCGACGCGGCCGCGCGCGCCGCGCTGGAAGCGTTCTGGGGGGCGGAGCTCGACCCGGAGCCGGGGCTTACCGTGGTCGAGATCGCCGACGCCGCCTATCACGGGCGCATCAAGGGCCTCTATGTCATGGGCGAGAACCCGGCGATGTCGGACCCCGACGCCGCCCATGCCCGCAAGGGGCTGTGCCGGCTCGAGCACCTTGTCGTGCAGGATATTTTTCTGACCGAGACCGCGTCGTTCGCGCATGTGGTGCTGCCGGCGAGCGCGTTCCCCGAGAAGACGGGCAGTTTTACCAACACCGATCGGCGCGTGCAGCTCGGGCGGCCGGCGCTGCGCCCGCCGGGCGACGCGCGCCAGGACTGGTGGATCGTGCAGGAGATCGCCCGCCGCCTGGGCCTGGACTGGAACTATTCCGGCCCGGCGGAGATCAACGGCGAGATACGCGCCTGCACGCCGGCGATCGCCGGGATTTCGTGGGAGCGGCTCGAGCGCGAGGAATCGGTGGTCTATCCCTGCGCCAGCGAGGATGCGCCGGGCGAGGAGATCATCTTCGGAGACGGCTTCCCCACCGCCGGCGGGCGCGGCAGGCTGGTGCCGGCGCGGCTGGTCCCGCCGGACGAAACCCCCGACGCCGACTACCCGTTCGTGCTCTCGACGGGGCGGCAGCTGGAGCATTGGCACACCGGGCAGATGAGCCGGCGCGCGGAAGTGCTCGACGCGCTCGAGCCCGAAGCGGTATGCGAGATGTCGCCCGCCGACGCGCGGCGTCTCGGCCTTGCGCCGGGCGCGACGGTGCGCCTGACCACCCGCCGGGGCGCCATCGAGATCGCGCTGCGCGTAAGCGCGCGCACGCCCGACGGCGTGGTGGTCGCGCCGTTCGGTTACGCCGAGGCGGCGGCCAACCTGTTGACCAACCCAAGCCTCGACCCGGTCGGCAAGATACCCGAGTTCAAGTATTGCGCGGTGCGCGTCGAGGCGGCGCCGTAGCGCCGCCCCGACGCGCCGCGATCAGTCTTTCGCGACGAGGTTTTCCGCCGAGGAGCGCCCGTTGCGTCCGGGAACCAGCTCGTATTCGACGCGCTGGCCCTCGCGCAGGCCGTTCAGCCCCGCGCGCTCCACCGCCGAGATATGCACGAACGCGTCGCGTCCGCCGTCGTCGGGTTCGATGAACCCATAACCCTTGGTCGGGTTGAACCACTTGACCGTTCCGGTAGGCATCTTCGTTCCTTTCGCTCCGTGAACGCCGCCCCAGCCTGTCGGCGCCGGGCGGCATGACGCACCATCCCGCGGCTCAGTCGGACGCGCATCGGCGCTACCGGATAAGAGACAGGCATCGTGCAGCGCCCGTACCATGCCCTGTTCGGCGCGCCGTGTCAACGCCGCGTACAGGTTCGCGGCGCGCGTGGCGCGGCGCGCGGAAACCCGGTAGTTTCCGCCGTCGGCGGCGCGCGGCGCCGGGGCGCGGAAAATCATGCAAGGCAAGGAGGCTGCGGTGCTGACCGACGAGGTTTTGGCGCATCCGTGCCGGACGCTTACGGAAGCGCAGCGGCGGGCCTATTTCGACGACGGCGCGGTCCTGGTCGAAGGCGCGGTGGGCGCGGCGCAGCTGGAGCGCCTGCGGGCCGCGAGCGCCGCGGCGGTCGAGGCGGCGCGCGGGCTGGCGCAAAGCGACGGCGCGCGCATTCTCGAAGACGGGCACTCGGCGCAAGCGCCGCGCCTCAAGCGGCTGACGAGCCCGGACACGCGCGACCCCGCCTTTTGGGCGTTCGCGCGCGGCGCGCCCGCCGACGCCGCCGCCGATGTCGTCGGCCCCGACGTCAAGTTCCATCACTCGAAACTCAACTACAAATGGGGCAACGGCGACAGTTTCGACTGGCATCAAGACATCCAGGCATGGCCGCACACCAACTACAGCCCGGTGACCGTCGGCGTGTATCTGGAAGACTGCACGGCCGACATGGGGCCGCTCTTGGCGGTGCGCGGCAGCCACGAGGGGCCGCTGCACAGCATGTACGACGCCGACCGCAACTGGGTGCTGCGCATCCCGGAAGAGACCGTGGCGGGCTACGGCGCGGACAAGGTCCTTGAGCTTGCCGGGCCGGCGGGGTCGATGATTTTGCTCAACTGCCGCACGATCCACGGCTCGCGGCGCAACCGCTCGGACCGCCCCCGGCCGTTGCTGCTCTGCGTCTATTCGTCCGCCGACGCGTTTCCCTACACCGCCAATCCGATCCCCGGCGAACACGCGGGCGCCATCGTGCGCGGCGCGCCGGCGCGCCATGCGCATCACGATCCGCGCCCCTGCGAGATCCCGCCGGACTGGTCGCGCGGCTATGCGGGGCCGTGGTCGTACCAACACAAGGGCCGGGCCGCGGCGGGATGACGCCCGGCGGGCGGCGCTACCGGAGGCGCTCGCCGCTTCGCCATGCCGCGGGCCGCACGAACGCGCAGCTCCAGAGGCCGCGCCGGGCTGCGCGCGCCGCCGCTTCGTCGCCGGCGTAGCGGCGGGAAATGCGCGGAAGCGCCACGGCGTGGCCCTGCGCCGCCATCCATGCGTTCAGCTCGGTCGCGCCGCCGCTGCACACGCCGAGCACACGTCCGTAGCGGTCGCGTTCGGGACCGAGCTCGCAACGCACGCCGCGATTGGCGATGCGCTTCCGCAGCGCCGCCGCCGCGGCGCGTCCGCACGCATATGTTCGGCCCGCCGCGTCGCGGCATTGCTGATCGCGCTCCGGCGCGTCGATGCCGAACAGGCGCACGCGCTCGCCCGCCACCACGAGCGAATCGCCGTCGATGACCTGAGCGCGGCCGATCAGAACCGGCGGCGGCGGGGGCGCGGATGCTCCGACGGCATTGCCGCCGCCGCCGCGCGAAACCGGTGCCGGGTCGCGCACGTTTTCGCCGCCGGCGCGGCGAGCGGTATCCGGCCCCGAACGCGGCGGCGCGCGGCCCGGCAGAACCGGCGGCGGCGGGGGCGCGGGCGCTTCGACAGCGCCGCCGCCGCCGCTGGGCAGGAACGGGGCCGGGTCGCGCACGTATTCGCCGCCGGCGCCGGGGGCAATCTCCGGGGCCGAACGCGGCGGCGCGCGGTCGAGCGTATCGATGACCGCGACCGCGACAACCCAAGTAACGGCAAGGGCCAGGACGTACGAACCGAAAAGGAAGAAAACTCCGCGCATGGCTCCACAATCGTAGCGCGGCGCCGTTCGCGGTCAACGTTCCCCGGCGCGCGGAAACGGGATAGTATCGGCGCATGGACTGCGCCATCGCGGGGCAGGAATTTCGCGACGGCCTTCGCCGCGGCGGGCCGTTGCCGCCGGCGACGGTCAAGCGGCTCGCGCGCCTCGATCCGGCGCGCGCGACGGCGGCGATCGCGCGGACCGTCGCCATGCTCGCTGCGGCGGCCGCGGCCGCGCTGGCGTGGCCGCACCCGGCGGTGTGGGCGGCGGCGTTCGTAGTCGCCGCGGCGGGGCAGCACGCGCTGTTCGTCCTGGCGCACGACGCCGCGCATTACCGGCTGTATCCATCGCGCCGGCTCAACGACGCGGCGGGCCGGCTGCTCGGCGCGCTCGGCGGCATCTCGACGGCGACCTACCGGACGGTGCATCGGCTGCACCACAACCATCTTTACGGCCCGCGCGACCCGGACATTGCGTTGCACGGGGGCTATCCGCGCGGGCGGCTGTACTTGGCGAAGAAGCTGGCGCGCGACCTGGCCGGGCTGACCGCGTGGAAGACCTACGCCTATTTCTTCGGCGCGCCGGCTGCGAACCGCGCGGGCGGGGGCGCGCCGCGTCCGCTCGACGACACGAGCCCGGCGCTGCGCGAGGCCGCGCGCCGCGACCGCCGTTTCGTCGTTGCCGTGCAGGCGGGGCTTTTCGCCGCCGCTGCCGCGGGCGGCTTCGTTTTCGAGTATCTGCTGTTGTGGGTCTTGCCGGCGGTCACGCTGCTTCAGGCGCTGCTGCGGCTGCGCGCGGTGCTGGAGCACGGCGCGGTCCCCGACCCCGCTTCCGGCTCGCCGCTTGCCGCCGCGCGCACGTGTTTGCCGCCGCGGTGGCTCGCGTGGGCGCTGTTCCCGCACCATGTGAACTACCACATCGAGCATCATCTCTACCCGGCCATCCCGCACTACAACCTGCCGGCCTGCCACCGCGCGCTTGCCGCCGCCGGCGCCCTGCGCGCCGCCGAGGTCCGCCCCCTCGGCGCAGGCCTCAAGCGCGTTTTCGCCGCGCCGGCTTGACAGCCGGCGCCGATACGCTGTTCGATTACGTCGAAACGGCGCTCGCCCCCATCCGACGCTTCGGTGGCGGCGCGCATAGCGCAGGAGCACGCCATCGATGTCGAACGGAACGCAACGCCTGAAAGCTGTCGAAACGTCCGGACTTTCCGGCGCGGACGATGTGCGCGGCGCCGCCGTATCGCCCAAGTCGCGTGAACTGGTCGTCGGCATGGTTGGGTATGCCGGGGCCGGTTGCTCGGTCGCTTCGACACGCTTGCAAAGATACTTCGGGGCATCAGACTACACGGTCCATCCGATCAAACTCAGCAGCCTTATCGAGCATTTTTTGTCCATTAGCGTCGATGCGGGCGCCGCGGGCGCGCCCCATCTGGACGGAACACGCGCCTTCGAGCGAGCCAAACGGCTTCAAGACGAAGGGGACCGACTCCGCAAACTTCGCAGGCCCGAAGCCGTGGCCGTCCTTGCTGTTCAAAAGATTAGAGAACTGCGGGGCGACAACGTTCCGGGCGAAACCCCGATCGTCTTTGTTCTTGACTCAATAAAGCACCCTCGCGAAGTCGAACTCCTTCGCGAAATTTACGGCCCCTCGTTCCGGCTTATGGCTGTACATTGCGAACGCGCCGAGCGCGAGCGAAGACTCCATGGACCGTTGGACAGCGTCGCCAAATACGCCGGAGTACCTGAAGAGGATGTTAGACGATTTTTGGATCGCGATGAATCGGACGACGAAGAACACCATGGCCAACAAGTCCGTGATGCATTTTACCTTGCCGACTTCTTTGTCGACAACAACGAACAGTCACCCGATGGTGTGGGGATGAACGACGATATCGAGAGATTTAGGAATTTGATGCTCGGTATCGGTATGGTGCGGCCCAATTTAAGCGAACGTGCTATGTATCATGCCCATTCTGCCGCACTGCAGTCTTCGTGCCTTTCCCGGCAAGTCGGCGCGTGCCTAACTGCGACCGACGGCGCCGTGATCTCCACTGGAACGAACGACGTTCCCAAGTTCGGCGGCGGTGTTTACGTAAGCGTCCGGTTATGGGGCTATTGGATTTTTACGGCGGGGTTTTGTGTTCCCGGTTCCAAGGCATGAGTTCGTGGATTCGGTTTGTTTTGTAGTCTTGGATATGGTTGAGTGTGTCTGCGATCCATGCGCGCGGGTCGACGCCGTTTGGTTTTGCGGTTTCGATAAGCGCGTATGCGGTTGCGGCGCCGCCGCCGGCTTCGGAGCCGACGAAGAACCGGTTCTTGCGTCCGAGGGCGATGCCGCGGATGGTGCGTTCGGCGGTATTGTTGTCGAGTTCGAGGTAAGCGTCCGGTTATCCCGCTTGGTCATTGTCGGTTATGTTTATGGGTTTCGGTATTTCGGGGGTCGTTTTGTTTGGCGGTCGGCTTCGTATGGGGGTCTTGTTTCGATGCCTGCACGGTTGTCGCTGCTGCATGAGTGCGTCGATTGGCGGTGGCCGGTTCGAACGCGGCGGCTTGCGGTGGCAGGATAGCGTTTGGGAGGGAGGCACAGGGAGGAAATATTTTTTCGATATTTCCTATTTTGCGCTTGCCTTGTGGGGTTGGGGTCGGTATTGTTCGTTCATGCTTGACCGCGCCGCGCCTCTCCCCGACGATCCCGCGCGCCTGAAGGACATGGTGGCGTCCTTGGCGGCCGAGTTGCAGGCTCGCGAGGAAGCGCTGCGGTCGCGCGCTGAGGCGTTGAAGGCGCGCGATATCCTGATTGAGAAGTTGCGTCATGAGTTGGCGGGGATGCGCCGGCATCGTTTCGGGGCGCGCTCGGAAGCCTTGGCGCAGTTGCAACTGGCGCTGGAGAACGAGGAGGTCGCCCGCGCCGCAAGCCCGCCCCCGCAACCCGAACCCGCCGCCGCACGCGCGCCGCGGCGCAAGCGCCGCCCCTTGCCGGACCGTCTGCCGCGCCGCGAGACGGTGCTGGAACCCGCAAGCGCCTGCGGCGCCTGCGGCGGCGCGGTCAAGACCGTCGGCGCGGATATCACCGAGGAACTGGAGTACATACCCGGTCGTTTTGTGGTCAACCGCATCGTGAGACCGCGCACGATCTGCCGCGCCTGTGCACGCTTTTGCCAGGCGCCGCTGCCGCCGCGCCCCATCGAGCGCGGACGCCCCGGACCCGGCCTGCTTGCCCATGTGCCGGTGAGCAAATATGCAGACCATCTCCCCCTCTACCGCCAAGCGCAAATGTTCGCCCGCGACGGCATCGACCTCGACCGCTCGACACTGGCCGAATGGGTCGGCAAGAGCGCCGCCTTGCCGGGGCCGGTCGCCAACGGGATCGGCAACCATGTGCGCGCCGGCGGCGCCATCTTCGCCGACGATACCACGGTGCGCCTGCAAACCCCGCGCGGCGAAGGCGCCAGGGGCAAGACCCGCACTGCACGGCTATGGGTCTATGCCCGCGACGAACGACCGTGGCGCGGAACCGCGCCGCCGGCCGCCTGCTACCGCTTCAGCGCCAACCGCAAGGGCGAGAACCCGCGCCGATGCCTGGCCGGCTTCAAGGGCTGGATGCACGCCGACGGCTATGCCGGGTTCGCGGAACTCTACCGCACAGGCCGCATCCGCGAAGCCCCCTGCATGGCCCATGTCCGGCGCAAGTTCGCCGACCTCGCGCGCGGTCAGGGCGCGCCGGTCGCCAGGGAAGCCGTCGAGCGCATCGCCGCCTTGTACGCCGTCGAGGCCGAAGCCCGCGGGCACACGCCCGAAGAGCGCGCCCGTATCCGCCAGGCCAAGGCCAGGCCCCTCTTCGACGACCTCGAAACATGGCTCGCCCGACAGAGCCCGAACATACCCGCCAGGACGCCGCTGGCCGGCGCCATCCGCTACGCCCGCGCCCGACTGGCCCGCCTGCGCCCTTGGCTCGACAACGGAACGCTCGAACTCGACAACAATACTGCCGAACGCGCCATCCGCGGCATCGCCCTCGGACGCAAGAACTGGCTGTTCGCAGGCTCCGAAGCCGGCGGCGCAACCGCCGCAACCGCATACACGCTCATCGAAACCGCAAAACTAAACGGCATCGACCCGCGCGCATGGATCGCAGACACACTCAACCGTATCCAGGACTACAAAACAAACCGAATCCACGAACTCATGCCGTGGAACCGGGAACACAAAACACCACCGTAAAAACCCAATAGCCCCATAACCGGACGCTTACTTCGAGACCGCCATCGAAAGCGCCCGCGCATGGCTCTTCCTCGCCAGCGTCCAGCTCCTCGTCAGGCGACTGGCCAAAGCCAAAACACAGCGACCGAATTATGGTACAGGCTCTAATCCACAATGGCCTGAAGAACGAGGTTGCGGAGCAGCATGCGGTAGCGGACGCGGTTTTTCACGCTCTGCATCATATAGACGACAACGAGCTCTTCCGACGGGTCGATCCAGAAGTAGGTTCCGGCATACCCGCCCCAGAAGTATTCGCCGACCGAGCCGGGCCAGGGGGATTCGCCCGCCGCCGCGCGGACGCCGAAGCCGAGGCCGAAACCGTAGCCGGGGCCGGGCAGATATGCCGTGCCCGCCTTCGATATGCCGGCGCCGAGGTGGTCGGCGGTCATGTACTCCACGGTCTTGCGGCTCAGCACGCGGACGCCGTCCAGCGCGCCGCCGTTCAGCATCGCCTGGCAAAAGCGCGCGTAATCGGCGGCGGTGGAGACGAGGCCGTGGCCGCCGGCCAGCATTTTCGGCGGGCGGCGGATGTCGATCAGGTCGTCGACCGCGCCGGTCTCGGGGTCGGCCTGCGGCTCGGCGATGCGATCATGCCCGGTTTCCGGTACCCAAAAGGCGGTGTCGGCCATGCCGAGGGGCTCGAATATGCGCCGCGCCATGAACGCGTCGAGCGCCTCGCCGGCGGCGGCCTCCATGACCGCTCCGAGAATGTCGGTCGAGCGCCCGTAATCCCACGTCGTCCCCGGCTGCCAAAGCAACGGCAGGCGGGCCACACGGCCGGCGTATTCCATGATCGTCATGTCGAGGGAGAACGACGCGAGCCCCGCCGCCTTGTAGGCCTCCTTGACCGGCCCGGCGCCGATGAACGCATAAGTCAGCCCCGAAGTGTGGCGCAACAGGTCTTGCAGGGTAATCGGGCGCTTCGCGGGGACGAGTTCGAGGCGCTCTCCGCCGGTTTCCGGGTCGGCGATCGCGACGCCGACGCTCATCTCCGCGAAGGCGGGCAGATGGCGCGCGATGGGCTCCGACGGAACGAGCGCGCCTTCCTCGACCAAGGTCATGGCGGCGGCGCTGAACAGCGGTTTCGTCATCGAGTAGATGCGGAAGATGGAGTCGCGCTCCATGGGCGCGCCCGCGGCGCGGTCGCGATAGCCGAATGCCTCGTGCCACGCGACCGCCCCGCGCCGCGCGATCAGCACGACGGCGCCGGGGATGACCCGGTCGGCGACGTCGCGCTCCAGCGCATCGCCCAGGCGTTCGAGGCGTTGGGACGACATGCCGACGGCTTCCGGGTCGGCGGAAGGCAGCGCCGCCGCGCGCGCCGCCCACGACAGCGCCAGCAGGGCGGAGAACAGAAAAACGAGCGCCGCGCGCCTCATGGCGTACTCCCGTGTTTCGCCGGCCGCCGGCTTCGCGGCCGGGCAGCGTCCTCTGCCAAGGATAGGCCGCGCTTCCCGCGCGCGCAAGCGCGGCGGCGGCGATGCGCGCCGGTCACGCGCGGCCGCCTTGGCTCTCGCGGGCGAAAACGACGAGTTTGCGCGTGAGCGTGGGCAGGGCGCGGAGGTCGATGTCGCCGGGCCGCAGCCAAATGCCATCGGCGGCGGGGGGCCGCGCGCGCCCGGCATGCATGCGCAGTTCCAGCCGGAAATGGGTGAAACCGTGCTCGACCGCGCCGGGGAGCGCGCGCAGGTCCAGCGCCGGGACGGGCGGCGCGGCGCGGACGGGCGGCGTCCCGGTCCACTCGGTGGAGGGCAGGCCGAGCGTGCCGCCGAGCAGGCCGCGGTCGGGGCGGCGCTCGAACAGCGCGGCGCCGTCGCCGCGGAGTATCCAGAACGCGACGCCGCGGCGCAGCGGGCGCGGCGGACGGGGCGCGCGCCGCGGCAATGCGTTCGCCGTGCCGAGCGCCCGCGCGCGGCAGGCGCCGCGCCACGGGCACTCTCCGCAGCGCGGGTTGCGCGGGCGGCAGACGGTCGCGCCAAGCTCCATGACCGCTTGCGCGTAATCGCCGGGGCGCAGCCGCGGCGTCAGCCCGGCGGCGTGGGCGCGCAAGACGCGCCGCGCGCCCGGAAGCGGCTCGTCGACCGCGAAAACGCGCGCCATGACCCGCTCGACATTGCCGTCGACCGCGGCGGCGGGTTCGTCGAAAGCGATGGCGGAAATCGCCGCGGCGGTGTAGGCGCCGATGCCGGGAAGGGCGCGCAAGGCGGCCTCGCCGCGCGGGAATTCGCCGCCGTGGCGCTCCGCCACCGCCTTGGCGCAGGCGTGGAGGTTGCGCGCGCGGGCGTAATAGCCGAGGCCCGCCCAGGCGCGCATCACCGCCTCCCGGTCCGCCGCCGCGAGGGCGCGCACGTCCGGCCACGTCTCCAGGAAGCGCCGGAAGCGCGGCGCGACCGCCGCGGCGACGGTCTGTTGCAGCATGACTTCGGCGAGCCACACCGCGTAGGGGTCGGGGCGCGCGCCGGGCGGGGCGCGCCACGGCAGGTCGCGGCGGGCGCGGTCGTACCACGCGAGCAGCGCCTCGGCTGTCGGCGGGGCGTTTTCGCCGGGCGCGCCGCCCGTTTCGGCCACTGGCGCCGGCCTCCGTTTCCGGGTTACAGTCCGGGCCTGCTTGAACCAGTGCTGGGCCCGGCATGGCGCAGAATAGGGGAAACGGCGGCGCGCGGCGCGCGATACGCGGGCGGACGCGGCGGATCGGCGCGCTTCTTGCCGGCGCCGGCGGGCGCGCCTTTGCGCGGCGCGGGTTTCGCGATGCCGCCGTGGTGACGCAATGGGAGGCGATCGCGGGGCCGGGGTTCGCCGCGCGCTGTCTTCCCGAATCGCTGCGGCGCGACGGCACGCTGACCCTGCGCGCCGATGGCGCCACCGCGCTTCTGCTGCAACATGTGGAGCCGCAGTTGCGCGAACGCATCGCGTCTTATCTGGGCCACGCCGCCGTGCGCCGGATCGCGTATCGGCAGGAGCCGTTGCCGCCGCGCGCGCCGGCCGCCGGCGCGGCGGCCGCGCCGGCGGCGGAGCCTCCGCCGGAGGCCGCCGCCGCGCTGGCGGCGCTCCCCGACGGCCCGCTGCGCGATGCGCTCGTCCGGCTGGGGCGCCGGGTCGCGAGCGCGAACGCGCCGCCCGCCCCGCAAACCGGATATAGAGGATAAACGTCATGACGTTCCGCATCGCCGCCTTGGCCGCCGCGTTGAGCTGCCTGTCCGCGTCGGCGTTCGCAACCGGCGCAACCGGGGACGCCGGCGGCGCAAGCGTGTTCGACGCGGCGCCGAAGGTCATGGGCGACCCCGCCGCGCCGGTCACGCTGATCGAGTTCGCGTCGATGAGCTGTCCGCACTGCGCAACGTTCCACGCGGAGCATCTGCCGGACATCGAGCGGAAATGGATCGACACGGGAAAGGTGAAGCTCGAGTTCCGCGATTTCCCGCTCAACGCTCCGGCGGTGTTCGGCGCCGCGTTGGCGCATTGCGCCCCGCCGGACCGCTATTTCGCCTGGATCGACCTGCTTTTCGAACGGCAGTGCGAGTGGTCGCTCGCGAGCTTCGACATGAACGCCCGGCAATGGCAGGCGTTTCTCGACGGCGGCTGCCCGCGCGGCAGCTGGCCGGGCATTTGGGAGGAGCTCGCCGGGCTCGGCAAACTGGGGGGAATGCCGGAGCGGCGCGTCGGCGAATGCCTCTGCAACATGAGGCTGCAAAACGCGCTGCTCGAATCGCGCTCCCAGGGCGCCAGGGAGTACGACATCGAATCGACGCCGAGTTTCGTGCTCGACGGCGAGACCCTCGACGGCTTCCCCACCGACCGCGATTTCGAACGCGCGCTCGCGGCGCGCGGCGGCGGCTGAGAACCCTCGCGGGCGGGCGGGCGGCGGCGCTCGAACGCAGCGAGGAGGCCCGCCGCGAAGCGCGGCCCCGGGCGCCCCGCATAGCGCGGCTGCGGCTGGCGGGTTTCAAGTCCTTCGCCGATCGCGCCGAACTGCTTGTCGGGCCCGGGCTCACGGGGATCGTCGGCCCCAACGGCTGCGGCAAGTCCAACCTCATCGAGGCGCTGCGCTGGGCGATGGGCGAAAGCTCCGCGCGCAGGATACGCGGCGGCGATATGGACGACGCGATCTTCGCCGGCGCCGGAAGCCGCCCGCCGCGCAACACCGCCGAAGTGAGCGTGGTCGTCGAAGCGGAGGATGACGACGCGGGCGCCGAACGCGAAATCGTGCGCCGCATCGAACGCGGCGCCGGTTCGCACTACCGCATCGACGGCCGCGACGCGCGGGCGCGCGATGTACAGCTCCTGTTCGCCGACGCCGCCACCGGCGCGGGCTCGACGGCGCTGGTGAGCCAGGGCCAAATCGGCGCGCTGATCGGCGCGCGGCCGGAAGAACGCCGCCGCCTGCTCGAGGACGCGGCCGGCATCGCCGGCCTCCACGGACGGCGGCGCGAAGCCGAATCGCGCCTGCGCGCGGCGGAGACCAATCTCGAACGGCTGGAAGACGTCATCGCCGCCCGGCGCGAGCATCTCCAGGGCCTCGAACGGCAGGCGCGCCAGGCCGCGCGGTACCGGAGCCTGAGCGCGCGGCTGCGCCAGGCCGGCGCCGCGCTGCACTGGCGGCGCTGGGCGCTGGCCGACGCCGAGCACAGAAGCGCTGGCGAAAACGCGGCCGCCGCCGCCGCCGCGGAAGCCGGACGCGCCGCCGAAAGCGAACGCGCGGCGGCGGCGCGCGACGAAGCGGCGCAAGCCCTGCCGCCGCGGCGCGCGGCCGACGCCGCGGCAGGGGAAGCGCTGCAACGGCTGGAGATCGCGCGCGAGACCCTGCGCGGCGATTCGCGCCGGGCGGAAGAAGCCGCCGCCGCCGCGCGCGCGCAACTCGACGCCGCCGGGACCGATGCGGCGCGAGAAGGGCAGCTTGCCGCCGAAGCCGAGGCCGCGCTCGACCGGGCCGCGGCGGAGGCCGCCGCGCTTGATACGCGGCAGGCCGCCGAAAACGCGCTGCGCGCCGCCGCCGAGGCCGAACTCGCGGAAGCGCGGCGGCGCGCGGAACGCGCCGAAACGACGGCGACGGCCGCCGCGGAAACGCTGGCGGCGGCGGCGGCGCGGCGCGACGCGCTGGAGCGGCGCATCGCCGCGCTCGACCGCCGCGCCGAAGCGCTCGACCGCCGCGCGGCCGACGCCGCGCGCGCAGCCGGCGCCGCCGCGGAGAACATGCGCGGCGGCGGCGAAACCGACGCCGCGGAAGACGCGCTGACCGCCGCGCGCGAACGCGCCCGCGCCGGCGCAAAGGAGCACGAAGCGCGCCGCGCCGCCGCCGCGCGCGCGGCGCGCGAACGCGACGCCGCCCAGGCGGAGGAGCGCGCGCGGCGCGACGAGACGCGCGACGCGGCGGTGGCGCACGAACGCGCCGTTGCCGAGCACGACGCGCTGGCGGAGATGCTCGCGGTCGAGGGCGCGCGGCCGCTGCTCGACCGCATGACCGTTCCCGAAGACCTCGCGCTGGCTGTCGCGGCCGCGCTTGGCGACGATCTGCTGGCGGGCGACGACCCCGGCGACGCGGCGCATTGGCGCGCCGCGCCCGCGCGCGGCGGGCGGCTCCTGCCGCCCGCAACGACCGCGCTGATCGAACTCGTGCGCGCGCCCGCGGTGCTGGCGCCGCGGCTCGCGCAAATCGGCCTTGTCGCGGCGCGGGCGGATGGCCCCGCGCTGCAACCCGCGCTAGCGCACGGGCAAAGGCTGGTCAGCCGCGAAGGCGATCTGTGGCGATGGGACGGATACGCCGCCTCCGCGGGCGCCGAGGCCGGCGCCGCGACGCGGTTGGCGCGGCGCGGGCGGCTGGAGCGCCTCGCCCAGGCTTGCGACGCGGCGGCGGAGCGGCGCGCGGCGGCGGACGAACGCGCCGCGCGCGCGGCCGCGGCGCTTGAAGCCGCGGCGGCGAAAGCGAACGCCGCGCGCGCCGGCGAAGCGCAAGCCGCGCGGACCGCGCGCGCCGCGGCGCGGGACCTGGAGGCCGCGCGGGAACGCCGCGCCGCCGCCGCCGCGGCGCGGGCCGAGACGCGCGCGCGGCTCGCCGCGTTGAACGAAACGGCGGCGGGCTTGCGCCGCGACCGGGACGAAACCCTTTCCGAGCGTGCCGGCGCCGCGCGCGCGATCGCGGAACTTCCGGCGGCGGACGCGCTGCGCGCGATGGCGGCGGCGGCGCGTAACGCGCGGCGCGCGGCGCGCAACGAAGCCGATTCGGCCACGCGCCGCGCGGCGGAATCGGCGCGCGCGGCGCAGTCGCGCGCCGCGCGGCTGGCGGCGCTCGAGCGCGATGGCGCGGGCTGGCGCCGCCGTCTGGAAGCGGCGGCGGAGCGGCGCCGCACGCTCGGCGAACGCCGCGCCGCGCTCTCGGCGCGCCTTGAGGAGCTGCGCGCCCTGCCGGGCCGCTTGCGCGACCGCGCGGCGGCGCTCGACGCGGACCTCGCCGCCGCGCGCGCAACCCGCGCCGAAGCGGCGAAGGCGCTGGCGGATGGAGAGGCGCGCGCCGCCGAGGCCGCCCGCGCGCTCGAACGCGCCGGCGAAACTCTCGCCCGAAGCCGCGAGGAGACCGTTCGCGCCGAGGGCGTGCGCGAGCGCGCCGGCGCGATGGCCGCCGTCGCCGCCGCGCGAATCGCGGAATCGTTCGCGGGCGGCCCCGGCGAAGCCGCGCGAATCGCCGGCCCGGCGGCGGCGGACCGCGACATCGGGGAGCTGGAAGCCCGCGCCGCGCGCCTGCGCCGCGAACGCGAACGCATGGGCGCGGTAAACCTGCGCGCCGAAATCGAAGCGGCGGAACTCGAAGCGGAGATCGCCGGCATGACGCGCGAACGCGACGACGTCGCCGCCGCCGTGGCGCGGTTGCGCGGCGCGCTCGACACGCTCGACCGCGAGGGCCGCGCGCGGCTGGAGGCGGCGTTCGAGGCGGTAAACGAGCATTTCCGCGCCCTGTTCGAGCGCCTGTTCGGCGGCGGCCGCGCGGAGCTGACGCTGACCGGCGGCGGCGATCCGTTGCAGGCGGGGCTCGACATTGTGGCCAGTCCGCCCGGCAAGCGGGCGCGCGCGCTGTCGCTGCTGTCGGGCGGCGAAAAGGCGCTCGCGGCGCTGGCGCTCATCTTCGCCGTGTTCCGCGCCCGCCCGGCGCCGATATGCGTGCTCGACGAAGCCGACGCGCCCCTCGACGACGCCAATGTCGGGCGCTTCTGCGACCTGCTGGACGACATCGCCGAGGAAACCCGAACGCGCTTTTTGGTCGTAACCCACCACCGCCTGACGATGGCGCGCATGAACCGCCTCTACGGCGTGACCATGACCGAGCGCGGCGTCTCGCAACTCGTCTCGGCCGACCTGAGCAAAGCCGAAGCCGCCGCCCGCGCCCCCGGCCCCGAGGCCGCGTGAATGGGCGAAAGGCCCCGCCGACACGGCAATCCGGATCGCTCGACGGCTTTGGGCGCCATGGAGAGGGTGGATATCCCGACCGCCCGCGCCCGGGCACGCTGCCGTTGAGACGCCTCGGGTGCGGGCGATTCGCTAATCGGGCCATCCGGATGGCGCACGATTCGGCGCCGGTCGCGTAATCCGTCCGCTCAAGCCTTTCCCGCCATGCGCAGAAGGGCGGCGAGTATGGCGGCGCATTCGGGATCGTAGGCGCCGGTTACGGCGCGGGGGCGGAAGTGGCGCTGGAAGGCGGCGACAACCGCTTCCGTCGCGGCGTCGAAGGTTCCGGCGACGGGCGCGCCGTAGCCGTAGGCGGCGAGCGCCGATTGCGCGGCGGCGACGGCGGGGCCGCGGTCGCCGCGGCGCAGCGTCGGCGCGGCGGCCCGCGCGGGCGTCGGCGCGGCGGGCCACAGCCCGACCCCCGCGCGGGCCAGGCGCGCCCAGTCGAAAAGCTCGCCGGGGTCGCGCTTTCGCGCGGGCGCTACGTCCGAATGGCCGAGAACGCGGGCGGGCGGGATACGGTGGCGCGCGACCGCGTCGGCGGCGAGGATATCCAGCGCCCGCATTTGCGGCTCCGGAAATGGGCGGTAGCCGAACTCGTGGCCGGGATTGACCAGCTCGACGCCGAGCGAGCAACCGTTGATGTCGGTCTCGCCCGCCCAATGCGCCACGCCGGCGTGCCAGGCGCGCCGCGCCTCGGGGACCAGCCGGAAGACCGCGCCGTCCTCGTCGATCAGGTAATGCGCGCTCACGCGGGCCGCCGGATCGCACAGGCGGTCGAGCGCCGCGGCGGCGCTTTCCATGCCGGTGTAGTGCAGCGCCAGCATATCGATCGCCTGTCCGGGGCGGCGCGAATCGTGGTTCGGCGAGGGACGGTCGATACAGTCCGCGCGCCCGGCGCCGGTCAGGGCGTCCATCGCGCGCGATCCGGCCAGCGCGCGACCAGATCGAGAAACAGCGGGTCGATTTCGCCGGGCGCGCGCGCGGCGTGTTCGGCCAGCGGCCCCGGCGAATCGTTGAACGCCAGCTGCGAAAGATCCGTCATGCGCATTGGGTAGAGCACGCCGTCCAGGTGGTCGCATTCGTGCTGCAACAGCGCGGCGCGGCTTCCGGCGGCCTCGTGCTCGACGGTCTCTCCCTCCGGCGTGACGTATTTCACGCCGATGCGCCGGTGGCGCGGCACGCGGCCGTGCAGGCCGGGAAGCGACAGGCAGCGCTCCCAAACCATCGCCATGCCGCCGTCGAGCGGCGTCAGTTCGGGGTTGACCATGACCGTCCACGGAACGGGGCTGCCGCCCGATTCCGCGGGGATACGGTCGGCGCGCAGGCGATAGACCACGACGCGCCGTCCGTCGAATACCTGCGGCGCCGCAAGGCCGCTGGCGCCGATATGCTCCAGCGTCTCGCGCATATCGGCCGCCAGCCGCGCAATTTCCGGGTCGGCGGCGTCCGCCACCCGCTCGGCGGGCCTGCGCAGCGCCGGATGCCCCATCCGCGCAATGGCGAGTATGGCCATCTCCGCTCCCCTCCCGACCGTGTCTGGCCCGATACTATACCGATGGCGATCGCCATCGACTCGTTTCCCGGGAACGTCGGCGCTTCCGGGACGCGGCCCCCGAACAGTCGGCATCGACGGCCCTCGGTATCGCGCACAGAGCCCCGATGCCCCAAACCCGTATGAGAAATGCGGGCCATGACCGCGGGCGTCTCCGCCCGCACGTCGCCAACGCCGCCGGGAAAGACGCAAACACCGCGTCCGCCCCGCCAACGCCGCGCCACACGGAAACGTGCGGGCAGGATGCCCGCGCACCCAGGAAGCGCTCCGCGCGGCTCGTAAAACCCCGCCGAAGGCGGGGCTTGGGTGCGCGGGCGTCCCCGCCCGCACGTTGCCAACGCTATAAACGCCGCCAAGAGAGGCGCAAACGCCGCGACTCTCCCGGTAGCGCCACGCCTTGCGGAAACGTGCGGGCGGGACGCCCGCGCACCCAAGAAGTGCGCCCCGCGATCAGAAGCGGACGGTCAGTGTGGCGCTGCCGCTGAAGTCGCGGTTGCCGTGGCGGGCGGCGGCGTAGTTGGCGTTGGCGCGGAGGGCTATGCGGCCGTCGGCCCATTCGTGGGCGGCGCCCAGGCCGAGGCGGGCCCATGTCGCTTCCGCTTCGGCCTTGAAGGGCGGCCTGTCCGCCGCCGTGGTTTCCATTGCGCCGGACAGTTCGCGCTCTACATCCAGCGTTGCGAACATGGCGCCGGCGCCGCCGGGGAGGGCGGCGGACTCGGCGCGCACGCCGGCGCGGGCCGTTATGCGCCGGCCCGCGTCAAGCGATACGCGCTCGTTCACGGAGTCCGTGAACGACGACATCTCCACCATCGACCAATCGGCGCCGGCGCGCGGCGTCAGCGTCACGCGGCCCAGCTCGAGCCGCCGCCCGATCTCCACGCCGGCGGCGTAGCCGCGGCCCGAAAGATCGCGCGCAAGGGCGCCCTCGAACGCCGAAGCCGAATCGAGGTCGGCCTCGTACAGCGTCGCCGCCGCCTGACCGCTTACATAGACGTTCTCCGCGGGCAGCCATGCGCCCGACAGGCGGGCGCCCGTGCCGGTTATCTCGACACGGCCGCCGCCCGCCGCCGCATCCATCTCCGCATCGGTGTCCACATCCGCGCGCCCGCGCACATGATGAACGGAGATCGCGAACACGCCGCGCTCGCCCGCCGCGCCCTCTATCCCGGCCTCGAAGCCGAAGCGGCGGTAGTCGTGATGCGCCTGCGCGACAGACGACGCCGGATGGCGGTCGCCGCCGGCGGCGTCGAAGCGCGCGAACGCGCCGCGCGGCGCGCCCGCCGAAGCGAAACGGTCGCCGTGGGCGGGGAGCGCGTTCAGCGCCAGCAGCACCGAAGGCAGGGCCTCGTACACGCGGTGGCGCGGCGCCGGTCCGACCTCGATACGACCGTCGGCGGTTATCCTGAGCATCGAATCGGCGCGGCCCTCGCCCCTGAGCACGACGGTGGCGTTGCCGGCGCCGGCGCCGGCGAACCCGTCGCCGACGCGCAGCACGGCGTCCTCGGCCGATTCGCCCGCGGCGCGCATTATCGTCACCCTCTCGGCGCCGATGACGGGATCCTCGATGCGTCCGTTGGCGCCCACCGTCACCGCGCCGCGGGGTACGTCGACGCTTTCCACCGCGCCGTTCACCTCGACCTCGCTGCCGGTTCCCGCCAGCGTGACCCGGCCGTCGATTTCGCCGCCCGCGCCGACCTTCACGGTCGAGGCCGCGTCGGTGTCGCGCGCCTCCACGGCGCCTTCCACCATGCCATCGACCGTCATGCTCAGCGCGCCGGTTTCGGCCAGGACCGCCACGCGGCGGCCCTGCGCGTCCTCGGCGCCCACGAGCGCGCCGTCCGCGGCAACCTCGACCGCGCCGCCGGCGGGAACATGCAACATGCCTTCCGCGTCCCCGGCCACGGCGATGAACTCGACGCCCCGGACATTCCCCTTGAAAACCGCGTCGGACGCCACCGTCAGCCGATGCGCGCCGCCGCCGCCGCCGATGACGTCGCCCGTCAGCGCGTTCGCGACCGTAACCGCAAGGTCTCCGGGGCCGGTGTCGGAGACGCTGCCCATGACGACGCCGTTCACCGACACCGTCAGGTCCCCGGCGGCGCTATGCGCCGCCCGCCCGTCGAGGCCCGTTATCCGGCCCGCGGAACCCACATCGATCGTGCCGCCGCGGTCGAATTGCACGCTCGCGGCGGAGCCATCGACCGTCACCGTGCTGGCCGCGAGGCGGATGAGGCCCTCGACCGCGCCGCCGGATTTCACATGAACGTCGTGCTCGCCGCCGCCGAGGCCGAATATCCCGCCCTCGACCTTGCCGCTCACATCTACTTTCAGGTCGCCGTCGCCCTCGCCGCGGATATCGCCGGTCACGGTCGCCCGCGCCGCCACATCCACCGTCAAGTCGCCCGCCGCGCTGCGTATTGCCTCGCGACCGCCGCCTTCCGTCTCGACGCCGGCAATGCTTCCCGACGCCGCGACCGTTACCGAACCGCCGTTGTCGTAAAGCACGCGCCCCACGCGGCCCGCAATCGTCATCGCGCTCGTCGGCAGCCGCACCGTGCCCGTCACCGTGCCGCCGTTCATCACCGCAACCGTGTGCGAACCCGTGCCCATGCCGCGAATGCCGCCGGTAACCGTCCCTGTCACCGTCGCCGTCAAATCCCCCGCGCCGCGCTCCTCGATGTCGCCCGTCACGCGGCCCGAAACCGACGCGGTCAAGTCGCCCACGCCGCGCTCCTCGATGTCGCCCGTCATGCGGCCCGAAACCGACGCAACCAGGTCGCCCGCGTCCAAATCGACGATATCGCCGGTAACCACGCCGCCGGACGCGACCGTAACCTCGTGCTTGCCGGCGCCCTTGCCGTGGATGGCGCCCGTCACCGCGCCGCTCACATTCACGGTCATGGCGCCCGCGCCGCGGCCCTCGATGCGGCCCGTCACCATGCCGCCGGACGCAACCGTGACATCGAGAGCGCCCGCGTCGGCGCGAATCGCCTCGCCGCCGATGCCGGCGATGCGGCCCGTCGCCGCAACCGTCAACGCGCCGCCGTTGTCGAACAGAACGCGCCCCGCCGCGCCGCGGATCGTCGTTCCGCTCTTCGGGTTATGCACCGTTCCCAACACCCGCGCCTTCTCCGCGATCTCGATGGTATGCACGCCGCCGCCGCGACCGAATATCTCACCGTTAATCGTACCGGTCTCCGACACCGTCACCGTCAGGTCGCCATCGCCGCGCGCCTCGATATTGCCCGTGACCGTCCCGTGAACGGTGACCGCCAGGTTGCCCGTGGCGCCGCGGATTGCTTCCTTCGTTCCATCGATATCGAGGCCCTTGATCTCGCCGCTGGCGTTGACCGTTACCGCGCCGCCGTTGTCGTAGTGGACGCGCCCGACATCGCCCGAGATCGTCAGCGCCGCGCCGGCAGGCAGGCGCACTGTTCCGGCAATGGCGCCCGAGGACGCAACCGTAACCGTGTGTTCGCCGGCGCCCTCGCCGGTAACGCCGCCCGTGACCGTCCCGGCGACCGTGACGTCCAGATCGCCCGCGCCGCGCTCGGCGATGTCGCCTGTTACCGCGCCGGCGACGTCGACCTCGAGATTGCCGGCGCCGCGGCCCTCGACGAGGCCCGTGACCGCGCCATTGGCCGCGACCGTGACGTCGAGATCGCCCGCGTCGGCGCGGATCGCCTCGGTCGCGTCGTCGGTCTCGACGCCCGTGACGGCGCCGCCGCCGGCGACCGTCACCGTCCCGCCGTTGTCGTAGAGAATGCGCCCGACGCGGCCTGAAATCGCCGTCGCGCCCGTTGACAGGCGCACCGTCCCTGTGACCGCGCCCGAGGACGCCACCGTAACCATGTGTTCGCCCGCGCCGTCGCCGACAACGCCGCCGGCCACCGTTCCGGCTACCGAAACCCCGAGATCGCCGGCGCCCAAGCCCTCGATGCTGCCCACGACATTGCCGTTCACCGCCACCGTCAAGTCGCCGGACGCGCTGCGCACGGCCCGCCCGTCAAGGCCCGATATGCGCCCTTCGGAACCCACCGCGACCGTTCCGCCGCGATCGAACAGCACGCTCCGGGCGGCGCCATCGACCGTAACCGTGCTGGCCACCAAATGGATGAGACCCTCGACCGAGCCGCCGGGCTTCACATGCACGTCGTGTTCGCCGCCGCCGAGGCCGAATATCCCGCCCGTGACCGTTCCGCTCACATCCACGTCCAGATCGCCATCGCCATCGCCGCGGATATCGCCCGTCACGGCCGCCATCGCGGCCACGTCCACCGTCAGATCGCCCGCCATGCCGCGTATCGCCTCGCGGCCGCCACCCGGCGTCTCGACGCCGGCGAGCGTCCCGCCGCCGGATACCGTCACCGCCCCGCCGGTGGCGTAAAGAATACGCCCGATGCTCGCCCGGTTACCGACCGTAAACGGCGTTTGCGGGTTGTGCAGCGTGCCCGTCACGACGGCGCCGGCCTCGACGGTCGCCATCAGGGTCCCGCCCGACTCGATATCGCCTTCGACGCGGCCCTCGTCCCGGACCATGACCGTCAGCGCGCCCGTCGCGCCCGTGCTCTCGACGGCCACGCCCTCGACGCCCGTCAGCTTCGCGCCGCCGGACACCGTCACCGTCCCGCCGGAGGCATAGAGAATACGCCCGATGCTCGCCCCGCTCGCGACCGTAAACGGGTTCTGCGGATTGTGCAGCGTGCCTGTCACGACGCCGCCGGCCTTGACGTCCGCCAACAGCGTCCCGCCCGACTTGACGTCGCCCTCGACGCGGCCCTCGTCCCGGACCGTGACCGTCAGCGCGGCGGTCGTGCTCGTGCTCTCGACAGCCATGCCCTCGACGCCCGTCAGCGTCCCGCCGCCGGACACCGTTACTGTCGCTATCCCGCCGGAGGCATAGAGAATACGTCCGATGCTCGCCCCCTCCGCGACCGTGAACGGGTTCTGCGGGTTGTGCAGCGTGCCCGTCACGACGCCGCCGTCGTTGACGGTCGCCGTCAGCGCGCCGCCCGCCAGGATATCGCCTTCGACGCGGCCTTCGTCGTTCACCGCGACCGTCAGCGCGGCGGTCGCGCTTGTGCTCTCGACCGCCTTGCCTTCGACCCCGGTCAATTTCCCGCCGCCGGCGACCGTCACCGTTATCGGGTCGTCCCCGCCATAGAGAAGGCGCCCGATACTGCCGGAAACCGTGAACGGGTTCTGCGGGTTGTGCAGCGTGCCCGTCACGACGCCGCCGGCCATGACGTTCGCCGTCAACGAGCCGCCGCCGTCGACGCGGATGTCGCCCGTCACCGTCCCCGAAACGGTGGCCGTCAACGGGCCGCCGCCATCGCCGAGGATGCCGACGCCCGATGTCGATCCCACCTCGCCGTTCGCGCCCACCGTAACCGCGCCGCCGCCGAACATATGCACGCCCGCGCCGGTTCCGCCCATCGCGGCGCCGTGTACCGTCACCGTCTGGTCGCGGACGCCCCCGGTGACGCCCGCGCCGCGGACGTAGATGCCCCTCGCCCCGCCGGTAACGCGCGCGCCCGCGGAAACCGTCACCTCGATTTCGCCGTTGCTGGCATGCGGGACCGCGTAGAGCGCCTCCACGCCGTTCCCCTCGGCGTCGATGGAGCCGCCGGTCACGTCTACCTGTATGTCGCCGGCGTTGTAGGTCAACGCAAGCCGGCGGACCGTGTTCTTCCACGCCGTCGTGTACGTGGAGCCGGTAAGGGCGGTCAGCGCCGTCGTCAGCCCGCTGCCGTCGCCCGTCAGGACGGCTGTCAGCGCCGTGCGCTCCGCGGTCGAGAGCGCGTCGCCGGCGCGGATGTGATCGGCGATCCCCGTGTATGTAAGCGCCATGGCGCGGACGCCCGCGTTCGAAATGCCCAAAATCTCCGCCGCCGCCGCGTGCGCCAGCGGGCCGTCGCCGGTCGGCGCGGCGGCCAGCGCCGCGCGCTTCCGCAGAAGATCCTGCGCTTCCGCCTTCCAGTCGGCGTCGTAGTCGTCGTCCGGCAGCGCCGCGAGCGCCGTCGTCAGCGCGCTCGAATCGTTCGCCGTTATCGCCGCAAGCACGGCCTGTTCCGCCGCCGACAGCGTCTCGTCGGCGCCCGCGATCCGGTTCCGGATGAAGGCCTCCGTCACCGTCGCGCCGACCGTGATCGCGCCGCTCGACGTGACATGGATCATCGGCATGGTCCGCGCCGCGTCGCCAGTCGTTGTCGCGGGGACGCCCATCGTGTGGCCGCTCGACCGCGCGGCCCAGGCGAGCACGCCGACCTCCCGCGCCCTGGCCGCGCCCCCATGCGTGAAGAGGATGCGCCCCGACGTGTTCGACCCCAACGTAAGGCGCGTCTCCATTCCGACCGCGAACGGCGCCTCGATCTCCGCCCCCGCGCCCGTCTTCATGTCGCCGGAACCGAGATACAAGGTGCTCGCGTCAAGGCCGCGGGCGCCCAGCCCCTCCGCCACGATGCTGCCGCCCGTCATGTCGACGGAAGCCGTCTGCCCGGCCCTGAATCTGCGCATCCAGAAGTGAACGCCGTCGGTATTGTCGAGCTCCGCCACGATGGAGCCGCCCGTCATGCGGAAGGTGGGATCGCGGCTCCCGCGATAACTCGAGAAATTAACCGCGTGCGAGTTGCCCCGCACGCGGATCGAGCCGCCTTCGATGACGGCCTTCGGGGCCGCCGCCGCCGCCCCGTTGTCGTTGGAGACACTCAACATGATGGCAGAGCTGTTGCTTCCCGTCGTCTCGATCGAGCCGCCCGTCATGCGGATGGTGGCCTCGTCGCCCAGCCCGTTGCTGGTGATGAAGACGGTGAAAGCGTTATTCGCCGTGTTCCTGATCGCGGCGTCGCCGGAGACGGTGACGTAGGCATTGCCCGTCCCGCCGTTTCTGCCGGCGCCGAGACGGCCCGCGAGGGAGCCTCCGCTCATGCTGACGGAGACCCGTCCCGGCGCGTTGTAGCTGGTGGTGGTGACGTTATGAGCGATGGAGCCGCCCGTTACGACGATGGTGGAGTCGCCCGTCCCGCGTCTCGAGGCTAGAACGGCGGCGGCGGGGAGGGGGGTGTTCGACCCGGTGAGTGTGGCGCCGGGCTTCACGCGGACGGTAATATCGCCGGAGCCGCGATGATCGGCGTCGATGCGCGGGATGTTGACGCTTCCCGGGTCGATGACGATGTCGTCCGAGCCGCTCAGTTCGGTGCAGGAGATGCTCGTGCTGCCCGTGTACGGATCGCCGCGGCACACGTTCGTCTGCGCCGGCGCGTGCCCGGCCCACAAGACGAACGCGAGAAGCAGCCCCGGCGCGAACGCCCTGGCGCTCATCGCCGCGCCCCTTGCGGCCGCGCGCCCGCCGCGGGGGGGGGGGGGGTATTTGCGCGGCGCCATGCGCCGGCGCCGCAAACGCATTGCACGGAACGAAACATCGTCATGACGGAGCGCTCCCGAACGGAATGGGTGTCACGCGGATACCGCCATTACACCATACCCGCCCGGCGCGCAAGCGCAACCCTGTTTCGGCGCGGCGCGCGGTCAGCTGCGGCGGGCGATCTCCTCCGCGCGCGCCAGCAGCGCGTCGCCGCTCGCGCACACGATCACCGCGTCGCCGACCTCCTCGAGCCGGTCCGGATCGTCCACGCCCGCGACCGCCGCCGCCAGACGCGAAGCCGCGTCCGCCCCGAACTTGCGGCCCGCCTGCCGCGCCAGCAACGCACGCTCGCGCTCAAGCCCGCGCGCCCGTTCGCGCGATGCGCCGCGCTCAAGCCCACGCGCCTCGCCGCGCGCCTCGCCGCGCGCCTCGCCGCGCGCCTCGCCGCGCGCCTCGCCGCGCGCCTCGCCAAGCGCTTCGCTGCGCGCCGCGATGCGCGCCGCGATGCTCGCCGCGCTGCGCTCCGCGCGCTCGGCGACCCACTCGTCGAGCCGTTCCGCAAACAACGATTCCATAGCCCCCAAATCCTCCAAATCCCCGACCCGCCTCAAACGCACCGCCAGCGCGCCGTCCGAAGCCCCGAACCGGTTCGCCTCGAGCATGTGCCGAAGCGTCGCCCCGAACGCACGGCGCAAACTCGCATGCTCCGGACCCGAAAGCAACCGGCGCAACGCCGCGACAACCGCCGGCACAGACTCCGGATCCCCGTGCTCAAGCGCAAAACGCGCCGACACAACGTTGCCCGCCGGCAAATCCTCCGGCCGCAGACGATGAACATCGAGCAGCAGGTAACCCTGCCGGGGCTGAAAACGCTCCAGCGCAGCCCCCGCAGGCGCTATCTCGTCGCGAACCTCCCGCGACGCAGACCAACGCGCACGACCGTTGTAAACGACAATCGGCAAAACCGGCGGAAGCGGTCCCGCGCGCCGGTTCTTCCGGTCGTCCCGGCGAAGCCGCGAATACAACTGAGCCGTGTACGCATACACGCGCACCGCCATGTCCAGGTCGACCTGCGACTGAAACTCCAGCATGACCAGCAGATAGACCCAGCCGGTCGTGCCATCGGCGGCGCGGTAGCGTAGCCGCCACACGCGGTCGCCCCGCGTCTGCCGCAGATCCTCATCGACGTACTCCGCCGGCGCCGGTTCGAGGCTGGCGA
Organism: Alphaproteobacteria bacterium; assembly: GCA_965201115.1. Taxonomy (GTDB): domain Bacteria; phylum Pseudomonadota; class Alphaproteobacteria; order UBA7887; family UBA7887; genus JANQOH01. The sequence goes on along the minus strand of OZ241745.1, from coordinate 676,265 downwards.
GGTCGAGGCGGGAGACATCGAACTCCGGGCCCATCGCCTGCCGCATGAACCCCCCGAGCAGGTCGGCGACCGCCCGCTCATGCTCGAAAAACAGTTTAAAGCTTGCATCGTGCATCTCGCGCATACCCGCCACCATACCGCCCCCCCCCCCCGAAGGCGCGCACTTCCCGGGCGCGCGGCCGCCCCGCCCGGCTCAACCCCGCCGAAGGCGGGGCCTGGGTGCGCGGGCGTCCCCGCCCGCACGTTTCCGGCAGGCGCGGCGCCGACGGGGAAACGCGGTCGCCGCCCCCTGCTCGCCGGCGCCCGTAATGTCGAGACGTGCGGGCGGGGACGCCCGCGCACCCAAGAAGCGCGCCTTGGCGCGCGGTCAGCGGCGGCGGGCGATCTCCTCGGCGCGCGCCAGCAGCGCGTCGCCGCTCGCGCACGCGATCACCGCGTCGCCGACCTCCTCGAGCCGGTCCGGATCGTCCACGCCCGCCACCGCCGCCGCCAGACGCGAAGCCGCCGCCGCCCCGAACTTGCGGTCCGCAAGCCGCGCCAGAAGCGCACGCTCGCGCTCGAGACCGCGCGCTTCGCCAAGCGCCTCGCCGCGCTCAAGCCCGCGCGCTTCGCCACGCTCAAGACCGCGCGCCTCGCCGCGCTCAAGCCCGCGCGCTTCGCCACGCTCAAGACCGCGCGCCTCGCCGCGCGCCTCGCCAAGCGCTTCGCTGCGCGCCACGATGCGCTCCGCGATGCGCTCCGCGCGGCGCTCCGCGCGCTCGGCGACCCACTCGTCGAGCCGTTCCGCAAACAACGATTCCATCGCGCCCAAATCCTCCAAATCCCCGACCCGCCTCAAACGCGCCGCCAGCGCGCCGTCCGAAGCCCCGAACCGGTTCGCCTCGAGCATGTGCCGAAGCGTCGCCCCGAACGCACGGCGCAAACTTGCATGCTCCGGACCCGAAAGCAACCGACGCAACGCCGAGACAACCGCCGGCACAGACTCCGGATCCCCATGCTCAAGCGCAAAACGCGCCGACACAACGTTGTCCTCGGGCAAATCCGCCGGACGCAGACGATGAACATCGAGCAGCAGGTAACCCTGCCGGGGCTGAAAGCGCTCAAGCGCCGCCTCCGCAGGCGCTATCGCATCCCGGACGTCGAAAGCCGCCGACCAACGCGCCCGACCGTTGTAAACGACAATCGGCAAAACCGGCGGAAGCGGCCCCTTATGGTCCTCCCGGCGAAGCCGCGAATACAACTGGGCCGTGTATGCAAGCACGCGCAACGCCATGTCGGTATCGACCGACGACTGAAACTCGAGCATGACGAGCAGATACACCCAGCCGGTCGAGCCGTCGGCGGCGCGGTAGCGCAGACGCCACACGCGATCGCCCCGCGTCCGCCGCAGCTTCTCGTCCACGTAATCCGGCGACGCCGGCTCGAGGCTGGCGAGATCGAGGCGGGAGACATCGAACGCCGCGTCCAGCACCAGCCGCATGAACCCCCTGAGCAGGTCGGCGACCGCCCGCTCGTGGTCGAAAAACAGTTTAAGGGACGCGTCGTGTATTTCGCGCATGGCCGTCATTATAGCACATGGCGCCGAACGAAGGCGCCCCCCGGGGATCGCCGGCATCGCGCGGGGCGCAAACGCCGCGACTCTCCCGGCGCCGCCGCGGCGGGCGGGAACGTGCGGGCTGGAAGCCCGCGCTCCCAGGCCCCGCCTTCGGCGGGGTTGCGCCTCTCCCCGGCGGCATCGTGCGGGCCGGCGACGTGCGGGCAGGATGCCCGCGGTCCCGGGCCCCGCCTTCGGCGGGGTTGCGTTTCTTCCGGCGGCATGCGCGCGGCGTTTCAGGCGGGGGGCGCGGAAAGGGCTCGGTCGAAGGCGCGGACGGCGGCGGCGGGGCCTTCGGGATGGTCCCAGACGGCGGAGACGACGGCGACGAAATCGGCGCCGGCGGCGGCGAGGGCTCCGCAATTGGCGGGCGTAATCCCGCCGATGGCCACGCAGGGCACGGTCACGGCGTCCTGCCACCAGCGCAGGAGGCCCGGCGCGGCGCGCGCGCGGGGGCGCTTGGTCGCGGTGGGGAAGAACGCGCCGAACGCCACATAGTCGGCGCCCGCCGCCGCGGCCTCGAGGCCGCGGTCGCGCGAGTCGTAGCAGCTGACGCCGACGATGGCGCCGGGGCCCAGCGCGGCGCGCGCGGCCTCCGCCGTGTCGTCGCCGGCGCCCACATGCGCGCCGTCGGCGCCGATTTCCGCCGCCAGCGCCGGGCGGTCGTTCAGCACGAACGCGACGCCGCGCGCGCGGCACACCGGCATCAGCCGTTCGGCGGCGCGGCGCAGATCGTCGTCCGCCGCTTCCTTCCAGCGCAGTTGCAGGCATGCGACATCGCCCGCGTCGAGCGCCGCCGCCAGCGTATCGGCGAACGCCGCGCCGGCGACATGCGGGGCGCCCGGCGTGACGAGATACAGCCGGCAGCCGCCGGCGTTCACGAAGCGCCCTTGTAAATCCCGACGATCGTATCGAGCATGGCGAGGGCCTCGTCGCGCGGGCGCTGGAAGGTATTGCGGCCGATGATCGAGCCGGTTCCGCCACCGTCGCGGATTGCGCGTACTTCGTCGAACAGGCCCTCGGCGCCTTTCGCGGAGCCGCCCGAGAACACCACCAGGCGCCGTCCGGCGAAAGCCGACTGGACGACATGCGCCACGCGCGCGCGCAGCGTGGATATGTCGATTCCGCGCGCCTCGTACACCTTGCGCGCTTCCTCTTGTTCGATATGCGCGGCGGGGGGCTTCACCTTGATGATGTGCGCGCCGAGCAGCGCGGCGATCTGCGCCGCGTAGGCGCATACGTCGATGGCGGTCTCGCCCGCTTTCGAGAGCCTGCCGCCGCGCGGATACGACCACACCACCACCGCGAGGCCGGCCGCCTTCGCTTCCTCGGCGAGCTCGCGGAGCTCCTCGATCATCTCGTACTGATCGTCCGACGCGGGATAGATCGTAAACCCGACGGCCGCGCAGCCGAGGCGCAGCGCGTCGGACACCGAGGCCGTGACCGCCTGGTCCTTTACCGTCGAGTGGCTGTTGGCGCTGTTGAGCTTGAGGATGGTCGGGACCGCGCCGGCGAAACTGCCGGCGCCCGCCTCCAGCATTCCCAACGGGGCCGCGTAGGCGCTCAATCCGGCATCGATCGCGAGCTGGAAGTGGTAATGCGGGTCGTAGGCGGCGGGGTTGGGCGCGAAACTGCGCGCCGGTCCGTGCTCGAACCCCTGATCGACCGGCAGGATGACGAGCCGGCCCGTCCCGCCGAGCCGCCCATGCATGAGAATGCGCGCCAGGTTGGTCCTGGTGCCCGGGCAGTCGCTCTCGTAAGCGTTCAGGATTTCGCGTACCCGCGGGGTAATGTTCATGCGCCGTGTCCTCCCTTGCGCCGCGCGTTTCGTTGCGCGTCCGCGCCGTATCGTTGTTCGTCCGCGCCGTTTTCCCCGGGCGGGCTGCCGGGCGCGGCGCGGAAAAACGCGCGCAGCCGCTCCGCCGCGTCCTCGCCGTGGGCCAGCGCGATATCGGGCGCGGCGGGCGGCGCGACGACCCGGGCGCCCATTTGCGCGGCGATCTCCGCAAGTTTGCGCCGCACGCCGGCGCGCCCGGAGAACGCCACGAGTTTCCAGCCCGCGCGCAGCGCCGCCATTGCCGCCGCGGCGTCGCCGGCGCAGTCGAGCGCGGTTTCGCACGCGCCGCCCTCCGCCGCCGCCGGCGCGAGGCCGCGCACGCCGTAGGCCGCCGCCATCCACGGCGCCGTCAGGATACGCAGGCGCCGGCCCGCGGCCAACGCCGCCGCGATCTGCTCCGGCGACTGGACCGTCACGGTTACGCGCGGCGGCTCAGCCATCGCCCCGCAGCGCGGCGATACCGGGGAGGGTTTTTCCCTCGAGCCATTCGAGGAACGCGCCCCCGGCGACCGACACGAAGCCGAAGCCCGGCGCGGCGCCGGCGCGCGCGAGGGCCGCCGCGGTGTCGCCGCCGCCGGCGACGCTGACGAGCCCGCCGGCGCGGGTCAGCGCCGCGGCCATGCGCGCCAGCGCGACCGTCGAACAGTCGAACGGCGGCGTTTCGAACAGGCCGAGCGGCCCGTTCCACAACAGCGTGCGGCAGCGCGTCATGCGCTCGCCGATCAGGTCGGCGGTGCGCGGCCCGATGTCGAAAATCGCGCGGTCGGCGGGGATATTCTCCGCCGCCGCGATTTCCGGCTCGGCGTGCGGCGATTCGGCCACCGCGGCGTCGACGGGCAGGATTACGCCGCAACCGGCGGCGCGCGCGCGTTCGAGCATTGCGCGCGCCGCGCCGAGCATCGCGCTTTCGTGGAGCGAGGCGCCCACCGCCAGCCCCCTGGCGGCGAGGAATGTGTTGGCCATTGCGCCGCCGAGCGCGAGCGTGTCGACGCGGTCGGCGAGGTTTCCGAGCAGCGCGAGTTTGGTGGAGACCTTCGCGCCGCCGACGATGGCCATGACGGGGCGTTCCGGCGCGGCCAGCGCCGAGTCGAGCGCGTCGATTTCGGCCGCGAGCGCCGGCCCCGCCGCGCCCGGCAGCAGCGCCGGCAGGCCCACCACCGAGGCGTGGGCGCGGTGCGAAACCGAAAACGCGTCGTTTACATAGACATCGCCCGAGCGCGCGAGGGCGGCGGCGAAAGCCGGGTCGTTCGCGGTTTCGCCGGCGTGGAATCGGAGGTTCTCGAACAGCGCGGTTTCTCCGGGCCGGAGCGCCCGCACGGCGCTCTCGGGCCCGGCGCCCACGCAGTCGGCGCAAAAGGCGACGTCGGCCTGTATCGCCTCGGCCAGCGGCGCGGCGAGGACGGCGGCGGACAGCGCCTCATCGCGGCCTTGCGGTCGGCCGCGATGGGTAAGCACCGCCGTGCGCGCGCCGCGCCCGGCCAGGTCCCGCAAGGTGGGAACGACGCGCCGCAGCCGCGTGTCGTCGGCGATTCGGCCGTTCGCCTCCATCGGCAAGTTGAGGTCCAGCCGCAACAACACGCGCCGGCCCTCGACCTCGACCTCGGCGAGGCGGCGCGGCGCGGTCATCGCGCGGCCCGCGGGCGCGGGCGCCGCGCCGGGGATGCGGGCCTTGCGGCGGCGCGCGGCGCGGGGCTATCGTGGCGGCGTCCCCGCATCATGGGGCGCTTCGCGGAGCCGCGCATGGCCGATACGCCGACCCCCGCCGAGGAATACGCATACGACTGGCCCGACGAGCCCGCCGGGGTCAGCGAGCGGCGCGTCTTTTTTGCCGCGGTTCTGTATGTCGCCGCGTACACGTTCCTGTGGCAAACGCTCGACGACGGGTTCTCGAAACTGGAAACGCGCCTCGGCGCGGCGCCGGCGGAAACCTTCGACGCGCAGCTCGAGAGCGAAATGCGCGCCCGCGAGGCGCGCTTCGAACGGCTCCGCCGCGCCCTGTTCGGCGCCGGCGCGGACGGCGCCGAAGCCGGGCGCTGACCGCCTCCCCGGCGCCGGCGCGCCCCGCGGCGGGCGGGCTTCACAGCGCTCCCAACACGGCGGCGACGTCGAGCATTCGGTTCGAGAAGCCCCATTCGTTGTCGTACCACGAGAGAACGCGCACGAGCCGCCCGTCGACAACCTGGGTTTCGGGCAGATCCACGGTCGAGCTCGCGGGGCAGTGGTTGAAGTCCATCGAGACCAGCGGCTCGGCGCTGACCGCGAGCACGCCGCTCAAGGCGCCGTCCGCCGCGGCGCGGATCGCGCCGTTGATTTCGTCCGCCGAGGTCTCGCGGGCGGCCGAGAACACGAGATCGACCAGCGAGACGTTCGGCGTCGGCACGCGGATGGCGGTTCCGTCGAGGCGGCCGGCGAGTTCGGGCAGCACAAGCCCGACCGCCCGCGCCGCGCCGGTCGAGGTGGGGATCATCGATGTGGCCGCCCCCCGCGCGCGCCGCAGGTCCTTGTGCAGGGTGTCGAGCACGGGCTGGTCGCCGGTATAGGAATGCACCGTGGTCATGAAGCCGCGCTCGATGCCCACCGCGTCGTGAAGCGCCTTCGCGACCGGCGCGAGGCAATTGGTGGTGCATGAGGCGTTGGAGACCACCTCGTGATCGGCCGCGAGCCGCCGGTGATTGACGCCGTACACCACGGTCAGGTCCGCGCCGGCGGCGGGGGCGGAGACGAGAACCTTGCGCGCCCCGGCCTCCAGGTGCGCCGCCGCCGCATCGCGCGAGGCGAAGACGCCGGTACATTCGAGCGCCACGTCGACGCCGAGCTCGGCCCAAGGCAGTTTCGCCGGGTCGCGCTCGGCGGCGGCGCGGAAAGCCGGGCCGCCGGCGATCCGGATCGCGCCGTCCTCCGCCGTAACCTCGCGCGGCAGCCGCCCATGCACGGAGTCATGGCGCAGCAGGTGGGCGTTGGTTTCGGCCGGCGCGAGGTCGTTGACGCCGACGATTTCCACGTCGGCGCGCCCGCTTTCGACGGCCGCGCGCAGGACCAGCCGCCCGATGCGCCCGAACCCGTTGATCCCCAGTCTGATCGCCACTGCGTTTCCTCCCTTTGCCGGCGTCCCGCGGTTCGCGGCGCTAGAGCGCGCGCCTGACGGCCTCGGCGAGGGCCGCGGCGGTGATGCCGAAATGCGCGAACAATTCGCCCCCCGGGGCGGACGCGCCGAAGCCGCGCATTGCGATCATGTTGCGCTCGTCGACCCCCCAGCGCCCCCAGCCGAACGGCGCGGCGGCCTCGATCGCCACCCGCGGGCCGCGCGCGCCGAGCAGCTCCTCGCGCCGCTCGGCGGGCCGCTCCTCGAGCAGCTCCCAACACGGCATCGATACGACGCGAACCGGAACGCCCCCGGCTTCCAGCAGTTCGGCGGCCTCGACGGCGATCGCGACCTCCGTGCCGGTCGCCAGCAGATGGGCGCGGGCCTCGCCGCTGGCGGCGCGAATTTCGTAGGCGCCCTCGGCGCAGGAATTGCCCGCCGGCTCCGCCCCGCGCAGCGGCGGCGCCGGCTGGCGCGACAGCGCAATGACAGAGGGGCCGCCGCGCCGCGTCAGCGCCAGCTGCCAGCATTCCGCCGTTTCGATCGCGTCGGCCGGGCGGAACACCGCCAGGTTCGGGATCGCGCGCAGCGCCGCGAGATGCTCCACCGGCTGGTGCGTGGGGCCGTCCTCGCCCAGGCCGATGGAGTCGTGCGTCATGACGTAAACGACGCGCAGGCCCATCAGCGCCGCAAGCCGCACGGCGGGGCGCGCATAGTCGGAAAACACCAGAAATGTCCCGCCGTAAGGAACGAACCCCCCGTGCAGGGCGATGCCGTTCATGCACGCCGCCATGGCGTGCTCGCGCGCGCCGTAGTGGATATAGCGGCCGGTGAAATCGCCGCGCGACACGGCGGCCATGCCGCCGGCGCGCGTGTTGTTGGAGCCGGTGAGATCGGCGGACCCGCCCACTGCGGCGGGGACGGCGCGGGCCACGGCTTCGAGCGCGCGCTGCGAGGCGCGGCGCGTTGCGAGCGGCGCGGGCGCGGCGGCCAGAGCCTGCTTGAGCGCGGCGATTTCGGTCTCGAGCGCTTCCGGCGCGGCGCCCGCGAGCGCGGCCTCGAACGCGGCGCGGGCGGGCGCGGCGGCGAGCCGCGCCTCCCACGCCTCGCGCGCCGGCCGGCCGCGGCGGCCCGCCGCGCGCCACGCGGCGGCGATGGGCTCCGGGATCCCGAACGGCGGGTGGGGCCAGTCGAGCGCCGCGCGCGCGCCGGCAACTTCTTCGGCGCCGAGCGGCGCGCCGTGGCTCGCCGCCTTCCCCTGTTTCGCCGGCGCGCCGTAGCCGATGACCGTGCGGCACGCCACCATGGCGGGGCGGTCGGCGGCGGCGGCGCGGCCGAGCGCGGCGCGGATCGACGCCGGATCGTGGCCGTCGCATGCCTCCACATGCCAACCGGCGCCCGCGAAGCGCGTCAGCTGATCGTCGGAAACCGTCAGGCCGGTCGGCCCGTCTATGCTCACGCGGTTGTCGTCGAAGAGGACGTTGAGGCGGTCGAGGCGCAGATGCCCAGCGAGCGAAATCGCCTCGTGGCTCAACCCCTCCATCAGGCAGCCGTCGCCGGCGACGACCCAGACGCGGTGATCGACGAGCGCGCCGCCCCAGCGCGCCGCCGCCATGCGCTCGGCGAGCGCCATGCCGACCGCGGCGGCCAGCCCCTGGCCGAGCGGCCCGGTCGTGGTCTCGACGCCGGCGGCGAGGCCGTATTCCGGGTGCCCCGCCGCGCGGCCGCCGAGCTGGCGGAAGCGCCGCAGCTCGCTCATGTCCATGTCGGCGTGGCCGGTGAGATGCAGGATCGCGTAGAGCAGCATCGAGCCGTGTCCGGCGGAGAGGACAAGGCGGTCGCGGTCGGGCCAGCGCGGCGCGGCGGCGTCGAATTTCAGGAACTCGCGAACGAGCACGGTCGCCGCGTCGGCCATGCCCATCGGCATGCCGGGATGCCCCGACCCGGCGGTTTCCACCGCGTCCATCGCGAGCGCGCGAATGGCGTTGGCCAGCGCCGCATGGTCGGGGCCGGCGGCCGGCGCGTCGGGTGGCGTCATGGGCGATGCCGGAATCCGGTGCGAAGAACACGCCCATTATGCCGCGCCCCGCCCCCGCCGTCAACCGCCGCGCCCGGATTACGGGCGCCGGGGAGGCGCGGCGATCACTCGCGGTCGAGCGCGACGCTGCCCAGCGAGCTCATGCAGGCGGCGCAGCTGGGGATGGTGCTCACCGTTCCCGCCGAGCTCGCCGTGCTGGCGCGCGCGCCGCCGCCGACGGAATCCAGCGTCTCGTCGGACAGCGCCGCGTTGGGGTCGGGCGGGAAGACGATGTGAAGCTCCGTCTCGGTGTCTTCGGCGACGCGCGCCTCGGCGCCTTGCGGCAGCTCCACGCCGTATTCGCGGAGCGCGTCGCGGCCGCCGCCGGCCTCGATTCGCGCGCGGAGTTCGGGGTCGGCGCGCCAGCGTTCGGCGAACGCCTCGATCTGCGCCAGCCCGGCCCGCACGGCGTCGGCGTCGGCGGGCGGCTGGATATGTCCGGTTTTCGCCATGGTCGGGTGTCTCCCCGGTTGTCGATCTTCGCCAGGCGGCTCCGCGCGGGCCTCAATTCACGTTGACGCTGCCGCCGGTGCTCGCGGTAGCGACGCTGCTCACGCAGCTGGGGAAGCTGCCCGCCGACCCGAAGCACAGGGCCGAGCTGAGGCTCGAACCGCCCGCCACGTCCTGAAGGTTTTCGTCGGACAGCGCCGCGTTGGGGTTTTCGGGCATGACGAGATGGAAGATGCCGGGCGTGTTCGCCACGAACCGCACCTCCGTGTCGCGCGGGACGTCGACGCCGAGCTCGTCGAGCGCTTCCGCGGTGTCGCCTGCGGCGAGCCGCTCGCGCAGCTCCGGGTCGTCGCGGCAGCGTTCGGCCAGCGCGTCGTAGCGCGAGAAATCGGCGCCGAGTTCTCCGGCGCCCGCCAGCGGCGCCATGCGTTTCGGAGTCATTGCGTATCTCCCTTGCGGCGGTCTCCTGTGACTTGTGCGCCAACGGTCTCCGCCGGGCCGGCGGCGCGGCGGCGCGCGGCGCTTCCGACGCTGCCCGCCGAGCTGACGCTGGCCACGCAACTGGGCATGCAGCCGAACGTCGCCGTGGCGCCGGCCGAACTCACCGTCGCGCCGCCGGTGACCGACTCCAGCGTTTCATCGGTGAGATCCGCGTTGGGATCGGGCGGCAGGACGAAGTGGATGATTTCGCCGGTGTTCGCGGCGATCCGCATTTCGGTTTCCGGCAACGGCGTGATCCGCAGTTCCGACAGCGCTTCCGACAAATCGCCGGCGATGATCCGCGCGCGCAGCACGGGATCGTCGCGGTAGCGCTCGGCGAACGTTTCGTAGCGTTGGTAGCCGTCGCCGGCGAGATAGTCTTCGGGTATGTCCCACACCCGTTCGGTAGGGTCGTTCATCGTACAACCTCCTTCGTTCGACGATGGACGGCTTTCGCGTTTCGCGCGCCGCCCGTCCGGCCGGCGCGGCCCGGCGGACGCATGAGCGGGCCGGCGGCGCGCGAGCGCCGGGCCGCGTTGCGATTCGTCCGGCGGCGGCGCGAAGCGGGAATCGACGCGGGCGCGCGGCGCTTCGCCCAAGCGGCGCCCGGCAAACGCCTTGAGGCCGCCGCGCCGCGCCGCGTATCGTTCCGCCGCCGCCGTTCTTCCCTTCATCCCGGCATCCCGTATGGTTTGGAGCGATTTGCGCCCCGGCCCGAGGCGCCCGCGGCGCGTCGGCGTATCGCGGCCGGACGCAGCGCGTTGGATAGCGCAATTCGATTCGCTTGTCAACGCGCTTGTACATTTTTCCCGACCGCGTTATATATAACTGCACCATGCGGCCCATGCCGCGGCCCGCGTGGTACAATTATCGGGGAGCACCGGGAGGCGCGTCGTGAGCGAACGTATGACGGTTGCGAAATTCCACAAGCGTTTCAATACCGAAGCGAAGTGCGCAGCGTTTATCGCGCGCGAGCGGTGGGGCAACAGGCCGGTTTGCCCGCGCTGCGAAACCGACCGCGTGTATCGCGTCGCGGGCGCGATGGGCTACAAATGCGCGGGTTGCCGCAAGCGCTTCAGCGTGCGCACCGGTACGGTCATGGAGCATTCGCGCGTTTCCCTGCGGTCGTGGCTGCTGGCGATCTGCCTGATGACCGAGCCGGAGGAGCCGCGGCCGCGCGGCACGCGGCTTACGCGCGCGCTGTTCAATTGGCTTGCGCTCTATGTCGGCGCCGGCCGCACGCCTCCGAAGGAGCCCCTTACCTGCGCGCGATTCGCGCGCGAGCTGGGCGTGACGGAAAAGACCGCGTGGTCGCTCGCGCAGCGCATCCGCGGCGCCTGCGCCGACGCCGAGCGCGATCCCGCCGGTTCGTAGGCGGGGGCGCGGGCGCGTTTTTCTCCGTCTCTTCGCCCGTGCGGCGGCGGGGCTTCGGCGGTCGCGCCCGGCGGTTCCGGGGGGCGGTTGCGGGGCGTTGCGGGGATCCGCCGGGCCCGGGGCGTTCGCGCCTTTCCTGCCGACATCGCGCCTTGCGGGAACGTGCGGGCAGGATGCCCGCGGTCCCGGGCCCCGCCTTCGGCGGGGTTGGCGTTTCGGTACGGGCGCTCAGCATTGCTGCCGTTTCGGTTGTTCGGGGCGGGCGGGGCGGCGGCGGGTGGGGCTTCGGCGGTCGCGGGGCGGTCGGGCCCGGCGGTTGCGGGGCATTGCGGGGTTCCGCGGGGCTCGGGGTCGTTCGGCGGCGGGGTTGAGCGCGGCGGCTGCTTGCGGCTCGCCGTCGGCGGGGACGGCGGCGGTGTGTGCTTCGGTCATGTGGATATTAAAGCGGTTTGGGGCGGGGGGCGGCAGAGGACCATGGTCCTCCCCTGCGGGGGCTTGCGCGGCGGGGCTAACCCGCATTTCTCATACGGGTGGTTGTCGTGCGGTTTGTGCGTCGTTGGTTGTCGTGCGTGCGTGTTTTCGTGGTCGGGGGGGCTGGCGGGCATTTTCGGGGCGCGTTGGGGCGGTCCGCCGTTTGGCGGTGGGCTGCGTTCCGGGCTGTTCCTGCGTTGTTGAGGGGAAGGGCGAGAGGGGCCGCGTTACGCCGCGGCGGCGGATAATCGTTGGCAGGCGATACGGAACTCGCGCTGGAAGGGATGCGCGGCGTTCATGGCGATCTTGACGCGGCGCACGGTGACGCGGACCCAAGCGCCGATCTTGAGCAGTTTCAGGCGCAGGCTCCCGCATGTGGCGACCGCCAGTTCGGTGTAGTCGAGGCCGATGCGGCGCAGTGCGCATAGCAACACATAAGCCATGGACGCGAACCACAGGCGCAGCTGGTTGGCCCGCATCGACGTGCGGTCGGCGAACAAGTCGAGTTGGCACTCCTTGATCCGGTTCTCCATCTCGCCGCGTTGGCAGTAAAGCCGCTCGTAGAGATGCCGGGCGCGGACCCGATGGGTTGCAATCGAGGTGACGACGAAACGCGGGTTGGCCTTGCCGTGGGTCCACTCGGCCTTGGCGACGACGCGGCGCGCGCAGCTCCAGCTGTCGCGCGTCCTCCACATGAAGTCCTTGAAGCGGCGTTGCGGCTTGCCCGAACCCGCGCTGTGCGCTTGCGCCGCCGCCAGTTCGGTCTCGACTTCCGCCGCCAGACAGGGGTTCCGCGCCAAGCCCAACAGGTAATCGACGCCGTTGGCCTCGCACCACGCCATCAGCGCCTCGCGGGCGAACCCCGAATCGGCGCGCACCATTATCCGCACGCGGGGCCAATGCCGCCGCAACCGCGACACAATCCGCTCAACAGTCTCCACGGCCCCGGCCGCCCCATCCTCATTCGCCGGGCGCAACCGCGCCGCCAAAAGATGACGACCGCAAGTCGCATAAAGCGGAAGATAGCAATAGCCGCCGTAGTAGCCGTGGAAAAAACGACCCTCCTGGCGACCGTGAAGCCGATCGTCCGTGGCGTCGAGATCGATAACCAAGCGAGCCGGGGGCCGCTTGTGCGCCTCCACAAACAGCGTCAGGAACAAATCCTCAATCGCCGAGCCGTCATGCGCGATCCGGCAATACCGCGACGACCCCGCGCCCCCCAACTCAAGGCGGTTCAGCGTCGATTTGCCCGCAAGCGGCGCACAGTCCGAACGACGCGACGCCAACTTCCCCGCCAACACGGCCATGACCGGATCGTGACGCAACGCATCGTGGTCGTTCAGGTCCTCATATCCCAATGCGATCCCGAACACGCGCTGCATGACCAGCGTCCGAACATCGTGCTCGACAAGATGACGCGCACGCCCATCGGTGAAACAGGCCGCAAACCGATCGACCAGACCCACCGCCGCATCCGCCCGGCCAGGCAACAATGCCCCCGCGTCCGACGTCACCGTCCCGCCGTCGAACGCCGCCACAACCGCGCGACCGTCGACCGGTTGAAAACCGCCCAGCGCCGTGCTACACTCCGTCTGCATCGGGGAACACCTCCGTGCCGCGATATGTGCATACTCAACAACACTATATCGCACACAGAGCCCCGATGCCCCAAACCCGTATGAGAAATGCGGGCTAGGCGCGGCCTGCCTGGGCGCCAGGCGTCTGTAAGCGTCCGGTTATCCCGCTTGGCGATTGATGAGTATGTTTATGGGTTTCGGTATTTCGGGGGTCGTTTTGTTTGACGGTCGGCTTTGTATGGGTATCGTGTTTTGACGCCTGCGCGGTTATCGATGCGGCTTGGCGACGTCGGTTGGCGGTGGCCGGTTCGAACGCGGCGGCTTGCGGTCGCAGTATAGCATTGGATGGGTATCGGGCGGAGTTTTTTTCTATATTTCATCTTTTACGCTTGCCTTGTGGTGTTGGGGGCGGCATTGTTCGTTCATGTTTGACCGCGCCGCGCCTCTCCCCGACGATCCCGCGCGCCTGAAGGGCATGGTGGCGTCCTTGGCGGCCAAGTTGCAGGTTCGCGAGGAGGCGCTGCGGGCCCGCGAGGAGGCGCTGCGGTCGCGTGCGGAGGCGTTGAAGGCGCGCGATATCCTGATTGAGAAGTTGCGTCATGAGTTGGCGGGGATGCGCCGGCATCGTTTCGGGGCGCGCTCGGAAGCCTTGGCGCAGTTGCAACTGGCGCTGGAGAACGAGGAGATAGCCCGCGCTGCAAGCCCGCCCCCGCAACCCGAACCCGCCGCCGCCCGCGCGCCGCGGCGCAAGCGCCGCCCGTTGCCGGACCGTCTGCCGCGCCGCGAGACGGTGCTGGAACCCGGCAGCGCCTGCGGGGCCTGCGGCGGCGCGCTCAAGACCGTCGGCGCGGATGTCACCGAGGAACTGGAGTACATACCCGGTCGTTTCACGGTCAACCGCATCGTGAGACCGCGCACGGTCTGCCGCGCCTGCGCATGCTTTTGCCAGGCGCCGCTGCCGCCGCGCCCCATCGAGCGCGGACGCCCCGGACCCGGCCTGCTTGCCCATGTTCTGGTGAGCGAATATGCCGACCATCTCCCCCTCTACCGCCAAGCGCAAATGTTTGCCCGCGACGGCATCGACCTCGACCGCTCGACACTGGCCGAATGGGTCGGCAAGAGCGCCGCCTTGCTGGAGCCGGTCGCCAACGGGATCGGCAACCATGTGCGCGCCGGCGGCGCCATCTTCGCCGATGATACCACTGTGCGCCTGCAAACCCCGCGCGGCGCAGGCGCCAGGGGCAGGACCCGCACTGCACGGCTATGGGTCTATGCCCGCGACGAACGACCGTGGCGCGGAACCGCGCCGCCGGCTGCCCACTACCGCTTCAGCGCCGACCGCAAGGGCGAGCATCCGCGCCGATGCCTCGCCGGCTTCAAGGGCTGGATGCACGCCGACGGCTATGCCGGGTTCGCCGAACTCTACCGCACAGGCCGCATCCGCGAAGCCCCCTGCATGGCCCATGTCCGGCGCAAGTTCGTCGACCTCGCGCGCGGTCAGGGCGCGCCGGTCGCCAGGGAAGCCGTCGAGCGCATCGCCGCCTTGTACGCCGTCGAGGCCGAAGCCCGCGGGCAAACGCCCGAAGAGCGCGTCCGTATCCGCCAGGCCAGGGCCAGGCCCCTCCTCGACGACCTCGAAACATGGCTCGCCCGACAGAGCCCGAACATATCCGCCAGAACGCCGCTGGCCGGCGCCATCCGCTATGCACGCGCGCGACTGGCCCGCCTGCGCCCGTGGCTCGACAACGGAACGCTCGAACTCGACAACAACACCGCCGAACGCGCCATCCGCGGCATCGCCCTCGGACGCAAAAACTGGCTCTTCGCAGGCTCCGAAGCCGGCGGCGCAACTGCCGCAACCGCATACACGCTCATCGAAACCGCAAAACTAAACGGCATCGACCCGCGCGCATGGATCGCAGACACACTCAACCGTATCCAGGACTACAAAACAAACCGAATCCACGAACTCATGCCGTGGAACTGGAAACACAAAACCCCCACCGTAGAAACCCAATAGCCCCATAACCGGACGCTTACTTTGCGGCGCTACCGATGCAAGGACTGCGGTCGCACGTTCAACGCGGCGACGGGCGCGCCGTTGTCGGGTTGGCGCCGCAAGGAGCGGTGGCTTTCGTTCGGCGCGTCGCTTTCCGACGGGGAGACGGTGCGGGCGTCGGCGGCGCGCTGCGGCGTTGCGGTGTCGACGGCGTTTCGTTGGCGTCACCGGTTTTTGCGGGCGGTGGAGAAGACGCCGAAGAAGTTGCGGGGGATCGTCGAGGCGGACGAGACATTCGTTCTGCGCAGTCGCAAGGGGGCGCGGAAACTCGACCGCAAGCCGCGTCGTCGCGGCGGCAAGGCGACCAGCCGCGGCTTGTCGCGCGAGCAGGTTCCGATCCTTGCGATCGCCGACCGCGGCGGCGGCAATGCGAGCGCGGCGCTGCCCACGGTGAGCGCCGATGCGCTCAAGAAGGCGCTTGGGCCGGTCATCGAGACCGACATTGTGCCGGTGTCCGACGCCAACCGCGCGTATCGGCCATGCGCCGCGGCGCTCGGCGTGCGGCATGAGGCGCTCAACATGAGCGTCGGCGAGCGGGTGCGCGGCGCCTTCCATATTCAGACCGTCAACAACCGTCACGGCCGGCTGAAGGGCTTCCTGCGCGGCTTTCGCGGCATTGCGACAAAATATCTCGACAGCTATCTGTGGTGGTTCCACCTCGTCGGACTCGCCGCACAAGCGTCGCCAAGGGCGTGCCTGACCGCCGCAATGAACACAGCGTACATACGATTCGCTAATTGAGCCAAGTCGGCGATTAGTGATATCAATGCCTACCGCTGTCGAGTTGTTCCCCGGGGGCGCCGGAACGCCCCGTCAGCGCGTGCGCAAAGCAACAGAGAAGAAGATGCCGGTAAGGCGCCGGCGCCCACGGGATGCTGTCCCGAACGGTCAGTGTCGGCAACCGTTGGTACAGAGATCTCCAATACATACCGGAAGGACTCGGAGCAGGGCCTCATTGCCCGGATTATTCATAAGAGTGCATTTATGATGTTTGTTTGGATTATGCGTTTTTCTATTTTGGCATGTGGACGCGCGGAATTGTCCGGGTTTACGGATGTTTCGTGGGGCGGTTTATGCAGGCGTTGGGGGTTGGCGTTGGGGGTGGGGCTGGCGGCGTCTGCCGCGCGGTTTACGGGCCTTGGGGTGCGAGGCGCGCAAGCAGTTCGGCAAGCGTATGGCGGTGCGGGCAGGCCGATGGCATGGAGACGGCGATGCGGGTCTTGAGGCGCGTCACGCGGGCGGCGATCTTGATGAAGGCGCGCCGGACGGTCTCGAAGGTCGCTGTGCGCCATGGCGAGCGCCGGGCAGCCGCGTTGCGCAGCGTCCACAGCAGCCAGTAGGCGGCAGTGTGGAGGAAGAGGCGGAATCGGTTGGCTTCCCAACGGTGGCAGGATGTGCGGTCCGAGGCGGTGTAGAGCTTGTGCTCCTTGATCATGTTCTCCATGCGCCCGCGCGGGCAATAGACCCACTCGTACAGATATTTGGGTTTCCCGGCGATGTTCGTGACGACGAAGCGCGTCTTGGCGCCGCGGCGCGCGGTCGCCTCGACGCGGGCGACGACACGACGCTGTTTCGACCGACTGCCGGCGGCATATTCGGTTTCGAAGTAGCGCCGGGAGCGTTTGGCGCGCCCGCGCTTGCGGAGGGCGGCGACATCCTCTTCCCACGGCCTGGCGAGCGCGGCCAGGCGCTCGCTGCCCGGCAGACCGAGTATGTATGTGCAGTCCAAGGCTTCCAGCGTGTCCATGACTTCGGGGGTCCCGTAATGCCCATCGCCGCGCACGGTAATGGCCACGCCCGCCCAGCGGACGCGAATGCGGCGCACGACGCAGCGCAGAATACGCTCCGCCTCCGCCCCGGACGGGCGCTTGCCCGCGTGCAACACGCACGCCACCGGCTTGCCGGTCGCCGCATCGTCCATGTGGATGGGCCGCAGGCAGCGCCCGCCGGCGCAGGCGCTGAACAACGACAACTGCTGCGCCCCGTGCGCCAAGTCGGCGGTATCGTCGATGTCCAGCGTCAGGCGCCGCGGCGGCGAACGGAAACCGGCGCAGAAGAAATCGATCGGGCCAAGGCCCATGCGCGCCAGCGCCCGCCAATCGGGAAAATTCTCGAACCGCGACAGCGTCGGTTGCGACGCAAGCCCAAGCGCCGCGTCCGGCGACCGCTCGCACGCCATCTTCAAAACCGGGTCGTCGCGCAGCGCGTCGAGGTCGTTGCAGTCTTCGTAGCCGCACGCAATCGCCAGCACACGCGACCGAACCATCGATTCGCAACTGTGGCGCACGCGCCACACAGACCGCCTGTCCGGCAGGCACGACGCCAGCAACGCCGTAATCCGCGTGCGCCCCAAAACCTCGCGAAACGCCAGCGCCCCCCCATCCGACGACAGCGCACCGCCGTCGAAACGCGCACGAACGCTCAATCCCTCGACCGGTGACAAACCCGGCAAACACAGTGTATCGTCCGACATGGCGGGCTGGAACTCCAAGGGCGTGAAAACGATGCGAGAGCGCAACCGCATTCGTACAACACGCCAACAACTTGGTCCATGCCCGCCAACTACTTGGTGAATAATCCGGGACATGAACTTTATGACCGGAAGCGGGGGACAGGCTCGGTAGCGAAGCGGCGGATCGCGGGGGCGCCAAGCCTTACGCAACCCCCGCAAAATGCACGATACGCCACGGTAAGCCATAAAAACACTGCCCGGCCATTCCAAAGGCGATCGACGATCCGCCGACCGACGCGTTATGCGCTGACGCGCGCCCGAAGACGCACGACCGCGACGATGCCGAACGAGCACGTTCTGTCCTCGCCGTCGAAGCGCTTGCCCTCGCTGCCTGCTCGAGTGACGCAATCGCGCGACGGCGATATGGCGCTCTCGGTGTCTGTACCGAAATGCTTACCCCGCCGAAGGCGGGGCCCGGGACCGCGGGCTTCCAGCCCGCACGTCTGCGCAAGGCGCGGCGTTTGCCGTGGAAGCACGGTCTTCGCGCCCCGCCCGCCGGCATTCGTGCGGGCGGAGACGTGCGGGTAGGGACGCCTGGCGCCCGGGAAGCGGCCCCGCGCCTCCACGCCGGCACTGCACCCCGCACCAACGTGCGCGCAGAACGCCCGTGCTCCGCCGCGCCGAAGGCGCGGACTTCCTGGGTGCGCGGGCTTCCAGCCCGCACGTTTCGGCAGGGACCGGTGGGCGTCTTGTCCGCTCGCGCTTCCCCGCCGACATCGCGCCGCGCGGAAACGTGCGGGTGGGGACGCCCGCGCACCCAGGCCCCGCCTTCGGCGGGGTTGGCGTGTGCGTCTTGACGCTGTGTGGGGGCAGGGGGCAGGGGGCGGCGGTCGCGCTTCCCCGCCGGCGCCGCGCGCGGCGCAAACGTGCGGGCAGGATGCCCGCGGTCCCGGGCCCCGCCTTCGGCGGGGTAAGCATTTCGGTACAGGCGCTCAGCATTGCTGCCGTTTCGCCCGTTCGGGGCGGGCGGGGCGCATGCGTTTGGCGGCGGGGCTTCGGCGGTCGCGGGGCGGTCGGGCCCGGCGGTTCCGGGGGGCGGTTGCGGGGCATTGCGGGGATCCGCCGGGCCCGGGGCGGGCGGGCGCGCCTTCCCTGCCGGCATCGCGCTCTGCGGGAACGTGCGGGCGGGACGCCCGCGGTTCCGGGCAGTTCGCGCCTTCGGCGGCGTTGCGGGGGATTGCGGGGCTCCGCGGGGCTCGGGGGGCTTCGGCGGCGGGGCGTTCGGCGGTTTCGGGGGCGTACGCGGGTTCGTATTCGCGTTCGGCCTCGCGGCGTTCGCGTTCGGCTTCGCGGGCCTTGCGTTCGCCCTCCTGGATGTGTCTGTCGTACTCCAGCCAGTCTTGGTCGGTCCACGGGCGGCGGGGCGGCTTGGGGGGGCCGGGGTTGGCGGCGGCCTGGGCGTCGGCGTCCCACGTGTTCGGGGGCGGGAGCGAGGGCAGGCGGGGGTCGTCGATGGAACCGGGCGCGCCGCGGCGCGGGCCGGCCTGGGCGGCGGCGGTTTTCTGCGCGGCTCCGGCGGCGGCGAGGTCGCGGATGGCGCGCACCATGCGGGCGATGCCGCGGGTGTTGTCGGCGGCATCGGGGGCGGCGGGGTCGATGCGGGCGGCGATGGCGAAGGCGGCGACGCGGAGCATTTCGGCGAGGGCTTCGTGGGTTCCGCCTTCGCTCCAGAGGGCGGCTGCGTCGCGGATTTCGGACCATTGTGCGAGGCTGTCGGCGGCGGCTTTCCGGAAGCGGTATATGGCGGATCGGGATACGGGGTATCCGCGCGCGCGGAGGTTTTCGGCGATGGCGTTGTCGGGGGTGCCGGCGCGGATTTCGCGGCAGATATCGGCGCGGACGGTGTTGGGGAGGTCGGCGATTGTGGATCGGCTTCCGCGGTTGTGGCGGAGGGGGTCGCCGAGGGTTTGGGGTTGGGTTTCGGGTTCGGCGGGCGCGGCGGCTGCGTTGTCGGGCGCGGCGGCTGCGCGCGGCTCGCCGTCGGCGGGGACGGCGGCGGTGTGTGCTTCGGTCATGTGGATATTAAAGCGTTTTGGGGCGGGGTGCGGGAGAGGACCATGGTCCTCCCCTGCGGGGGCTTGCGCGGCGGGGCTATCGGTCGGTTATGGCGGGGGTAATGGCTGCCGGGGCGTTCGGCGGGGGCGCCGCGGGCGCGCCTCCTCGCCATCATCGCGGCTTGCCGAACCGGCGCCGCGAGCAGCGTGCGCGCAGCTATCGTCCTGCGCCAGCGGATAAACGCCGCCATGGCTCGCGCACTCGGCCTCCTGCGCCGGAAAGCGCTCGCACCGAAACACATCGCGCCGCCCCGCCAGCGCAATCGACCGCGCGCTCGCCCGCGCCAGCGCCCCGATTCGCCCCCTCGGCCCGCACGATGGCCATCGCATCGCCCAGGCGCGGGGCTACGGCGTCGCGGTCGGCGGCGGTCAGGCGGGGCGGTTCCGCGGTTGTTGTCATTCGGCTGCTCCTCCGGGCGCCTGTTGCGGCGCGCGCGACGCCACCGGGTCGTTTGCGGGGATCCGCGGGGCTCTGCGGGGCTCGCGATGCTGTCCGCGGGGGCGCCGGCAAGCAACGCAACGGTCCCGGGGCGTGTGCGACGGACGCGATTCCGCCATGCGCGCATCTCGATAACACATCGATGTCATAAATCTTTCGAGTCCTTGTCGGCCATTACGCCAGCGATGATGCCGCCAAGGAGCGCGCCGCCGAGAAACGCAACGGTCGCCGCGGCGGCCTTGCCCCGTTTCGCGGAGCTCGTCTGGTCGCGGCTGTCGGCGACGTCGACGCCGTGTTTGCGCAGCCTCCGAACGATGACGTCCGCCTCGCGCATGAGGTCGCCCATGAGGATGTCGAGCTTGTTCGCCGCCTTGGCCAGCTGGTCCATGCTCAGCGCCGACGTACCCGCCTCGATGCGCGACCAAGTCGACCGGCCGACGCCGACGTGACGCGCCATATCCTCCTGATCGATCTGTTTTTCTTGACGTTTTCGAACGATCAAGCGCCCGAGAACGGCCTGGTAGGTCGTTTCGTTTTTCATGCACATGACCCCTTGACACGCATGTGCATAGTATGCACATATACGCCCAACGGCATCCGGCGCCGGGCCGGGAAATGCCACTGCACAGCATTGTGCAGCATCGTCATATGGAGGGCAACATGCACACCACGAACGCGGCGCGCGAGCGCGCTATCCCGCTGGCTATCAACTACCACCTGATCGGCCACTGCAACGCCCACTGCGAATTCTGCTTCGCCCAATCCCTTCGCGGTCGGAAAGCGTTGGGCTTCGACGACCGGGAACGGCTGATCGATGTCATGGTCGATGCCGGCATGAGCAAGATCAACTTCGCCGGCGGCGAACCGACGCTGGTTCCGCGCCTGAGCGCGCTGTGCCGCAGGGTCAAGGAGCGCAGCGGCGGCGAGTGCGCCGTAACCATTGTGACGAACGGGAAACGCCTGCGCGAACTGCTCGCCGAGGCCGCGCCGTGGATCGACGCGGCCGCGCTGTCGCTCGACTCGGGCAGCGACGAGATAAACGCCCGCCTCGGGCGGACCCGGCCCGGCATTCCGTACGCATCGGAAATGAAGGACCTGGCCGAACTCGTCCACCGGAGCGGCGTGCGCCTGAAACTGAATACCGTCGTCACGCGGTTGAATGCCGGCGAAGACATGAGCGATCTCGTCCGCGAAATGGCTCCCGAGCGCTGGAAGCTGTTTCAGGTACTGCCGGTGGCGGGCGAGAACGACTCCGGCATCGGCAATCTCGAAATATCGGCGCGCGAGTTCGAGGCGTTCGTGGAACGGCACAGGCGCTGCGAGCGGTTCGGCGTCGACGTCGTACCCGAGACCAACGAGCTCATGACCAACAGCTACCTGATGGTCAGCCCCGACGGCCGGTTCTTCTGGCATGAGCCGCACGGCGATTCCCGCCGAATCGAATACGGCAAGCCGATTTTCGACGTCGGGTTCGACGCGGCGCGCGAACGAGCGCGATTTACCAAGAAAAAATTCCTCGAGCGGGGCGGCGTATGGGATTGGACCGGCGCCGGAAAGGCGGCGGGCTGCCCGGCGCCGTAAGCCCGGCGCCGCCTCGAAGCAACGACTCGGCGCCACAGCGGGCCGGCCGCCGGCCGGCCCGCATGTTCGCGGGCGGAGGGGGCGAGGCGGGCAAGCGGCGAGTGTGCTTGCGCTCGGCGCCGACCAGGCGCATCCCGCCGCATCGGCGGCTCGATAGCGCCGCCGACGCCGCGCGCCCGCTCGAGCGCCTGCCGATTCGCCGACGGTTATCGCGGCGGATCGTGCGGGCTTGACACGCCGGAGCGCGAAGGCATTATCGTTTCTCCGTGCTTCTTGCGCGGGCGATGCCGCCCATTAACCGCTGGCAACGAGGTCGATAGCATGAACCACTGGAGGGTCCGGGCGATCGATAACCATCGCGAGCCGATTGCCGGGGTGTATTCGGAACTCATCGCCGGTCGGGCGCGGATGGGGTGGTCCAACCATGACGAACTCGATTTGCGCATGATCGCCGAGGCCAAATCGGCTGGCCGCGCGCTCACCGACAAGCAAGAAGGCGCCGCGGATTGTCTTCCGTTCTTCGAAGGCATACGAGTGCATGATGTGCTTTGGTATTCGAAGATACCGGCTGCGGGCAGGGTTGCCGTGGTTCGCGTGACCGGCGATTACGGTTACGATTGCGGGGTAAACGGTGTTTACGACGGCGGGAAAGGGTACGATCTTCGTTCGTTTCGACCGTGCGAGGCCGTGGCGCCGAGCTTGGACCTTAACGGCGAGATAATCGGATCGGACGTGCGGCAATGGCTACACGTGCCGGGCCGAATCGCGCAAGCAAGTACCGAATATGCCGTGGTTTTGAGCAGGTGCCTCGACCGCATTACCGGGATGATGGTCGATCGGCGATTCGGCGACGGTCCGGCGGTCGAGGGCGCTTGGTAAAACACGCTATGCGGTTGGCACTGTATCGCGCCGGTACCGGCGACTCGCTTGTGCTGGCGGCTGGCGGGTAGGCCGGATCGAGCAAGCGCCGTCGGACTGCGCAAAAGCGAGGAGCGTGGCTTTCAGCGCCGCGCCTCCTTGCAGGTAATGCGTCCATTGCCGTTGTCATCCCACAGGGCAAGCGCGTCGGCGGCGCCCGCCGGAAGCGGCGGCGCGTCTCGCGGCGGAGACCGCATCGCGGGCGCGGCCGCGCGGCGGTGGAACGCCATCGCCGTGGACAGGCAGCCCGACAGCACGCGCTCCAGCGCGTTGGCCTCGCTGCCTGCTCAAGCGACGCAATCGCGCGACGGCGATATGGCGCTCTCGGTATCTGTACCGAAATGCTTACCCCGCCGAAGGCGGGGCCTGGGTGCGCGGGCGTCCCCGCCCGCACGTTTCCACGCGCCGCGGCGTTTGCCGTGGGAGCACGGTCTTCGCGCCCCGCCCGCCGGCATTCGTGCGGGCGGAGACGTGCGGGCGAGACGCCCGCGCACCCAGGAAGCGCGCCGCACCCGACTCGCCGACAGTTGTGCGGGTCGCCGGCGTGCGGGCAGGGATGCCCGCGGTCCCGGGCCCCGCCTTCGGCGGGGTTGCGCTTCCCCCAAAGATCGCGCCGAAGGCGCGGACTTCCTGGGTGCGCGGGCGTCTCGCCCGCACGTTTCCGCAGAGCGCGATGTCGGCAGGGAAGGCGCGCCCGCCCGCCCCGGGCCCGGCGGAGCCCCGCAATGCCCCGCAACCGTCCCCCGGAACCGCCGGGCCCGACCGCCCCGCGACCGCCGAAGCCCCGCCGCCAAACGCATGCGCCCGCTCCCGAGCGCGCCCCCCAACTGCCTGCGCCCCGCCCGCCCGGAACAACCGAAACGGCAGCAATGCTGAGCGCCTGTACCGAAACGCCAACCCCGCCGAAGGCGGGGCCCGGGACCGCGGGCATCCTGCCCGCACGTTTGCGCCACGCGCGGCGCCGGCGGGGAAGCGCGACCGCCGCCCCCTGCCCCCCGGCCCCCACAGCGTCGAGACGCGCACGCGAGACGCACACGCCAAACCCGCCGAAGGCGGGGCCTGGGTGCGCGGGCGTCCCCGCCCGCACGTTTCCGCGCGGCGCGATGTCGGCACGGAAGCGCGAGCGGATAAAACGCCCACCGAATCCCTGCCGAACCGACACCGCGAGCAGCGTGCGCGTAGTTATCGTCCTGCGCCAGCGGATAAATGCCGCCATGGCTCACGCACTCGGCCTCCGGCGCCGGAAAGCGCTCGCACCGAAACACATCGCGCCGCCCCGCCAGCGCAATCGACCGCGCACTCGCCCGCGCCAGCGCCCCGATTCGCCCCCTCGGCCCGCACGATGGCCATCGCATCGCCCAAGCGCGGGGCTACGGCGTCGCGGTCGGCGGCGGTCAAACAGAGGCATTTCCACGCGCCGGTCGTCGTTCGGTCAGCGCCAGCAGGGCCGATGTGACGACAACCCCGCGCGCCTTGGCCAGTCGCCTGCTTCCGGCGCAGGCAGCTCGACGTTGACGCGCTGAACCGATATTATCCAGCATGTTCGACAATGCGGTGGCATGAGCCAACCGCAGAGAAGGGAGCGAAACATGACTCACGATACGCTACCCGACAGAATACTGGCGCTGGCGAATTCCGAAGATCCGGAAAAGGGGGCGCTGTTCGAGAAATGGCTGGTTGACACGATGCCCCGTATGCCCGCCACGGAGGTCGCCCGCGCGTGGCGCTGGAGCGACATCCCCGCGGCTGTGGGGCGCCGGGCGTTCGGCATGCAGCCCCGCCGGACCGAATCCTTCGAACTGGGGGCGGCGCCGTCGTTCGTCGAGAGCGCGGCGGATGGCGTCACCGGCCGAGCGCGCTTCCGCACGCAACCGCGCGGTAGCCCCACGTTGCGTGCTCACGAGGTCGCCAGCCGTCAACAACGCGTGCAATCGCCGTTGACATACCGAGGGGCATACGGTATCGTCGCGGCGCTGTTGGCGCTGAACGGGCAAGATAATCGCCCTTGCGCGCGGCGTGCCAACGCGGTAGGCTGCCGACAGCTAACCCGACGGTAGCGGCCCCGCCCGGTCGGCACCGCGCCGGAGCATTGGAGGAGCGAGTCATGGATGCTACGGATTTCAGGCCGGACGTTGTCAGCCTCGGGAGCTTGTTCACGGGGCGACTGTTCCGCATACCGGCGTACCAGAGGGCCTACAGCTGGCAGAGCAAGCACAGGCAGGCGTTGTTCGACGATATCCGCCGGACGGGGATGTCGTGCGAGCCGACCACGCATTTCATGGCGACTGTCGTCGGGTTGCGCCGAGAGGCGGTAACGATAATCGCCGATGAGCATCGAATACTGGAAATCGTCGACGGGCAGCAGCGAATCACGACGCTGATACTGATCTTCAAGGCTATTTCCAAGGCGCTGCATCGCTCGAAATCCGGGACGCCGGAACGCCATGTTTATGACGATATTGTGAATATGTTGGTAAAGTCAGACAAAATATCGACGCTTCTTTTGCGGACCAATCATGACTCCAGCGAATACTTTCTGGAGTATATACGCGATTCGGCGGGAAGGCACGCAGACCCCGATGTGGCGAAAACAGCAGCAGATCGGGAGTTACTGACCGCCATAGTTCAGTGCGAAAGGTTCGTTGAGAACTGGCAGAAATCACGATCTTTGATTGATCTTGTGACTCATCTAAAGAATCGGTTGAAATTTATTCTGTATGAGGTCAGCGACGAAAAGCTCGTATACTCGGTTTTCGAAGTGTTGAATAGCAGGGGGTTGGATGTGTCGTGGTTCGACCGGCTCAAGAGCATGTTAATGGCGATTGTATTCGAGTCCGAATCCGGAACCAAGAAGGAGCATATCAAGGAGATTCAAGATCAATGGTCCGGTATATACGGGACCGTTGGCTTGCGGCTGAATTTAAGCACGGAATCGCTCCGATTTGCCGCTACGCTTCTCCATACAACGGGAGGAAATCGTCCGCTGAACGAAGAAATCTCTGCAAATTTCCTGGTAGAACGGTCAAAGAGCGATCCAAAGGTGGTTATAGAGACTACCAAGTGGGTGCGCCGCGTTACCGAAGCATTGGATGATCTGTTAAGGGATCGGCGAAGAAACGGGGTTACTCATATCGGTCATGCGAGGCTTGTAGCTGTGGCAGTAAACCTTCGTCAAGATGTGAATAGTGACGATAAAGCCAGAGTGCTGGTAAGCGTCCGGTTATGGGGCTATTGGGTTTTTACGGTGGTGTTTTGTGTTTCCAGTTCCACGGCATGAGTTCGTGGATTCGGTTTGTTTTGTAGTCCTGGATACGATTGAGTGTGTCTGCGATCCATGCTCGTGGGTCGACGCCGTTTAGTTTTGCGGTTTCGATGAGCGTGTATGCGGTTGCGGCGGTTGCGCCGCCGGCTTCGGAGCCGACGAAGAGCCAGTTTTTGCGTCCGAGGGCGACGCCGCGGATGGCGCGTTCGGCAGTATTGTTGTCGAGTTCGAGCGTTCCGTTGTCGAGCCATGGGCGCAGGCGGGCCAGTCGCGCGCGTGCATAGCGGATGGCGCCGGCCAGCGGCGTCCTGGCGGGTATGTTCGGGCTCTGTCGGGCGAGCCATGTTTCGAGGTCGTCGAAGAGGGGCCTGGCCCTGGCCTGGCGGATACGGACGCGCTCTTCGGGCGTTTGCCCGCGAGCTTCGGCCTCGACGGCGTACAAGGCGGCGATGCGCTCGACGGCTTCCCTGGCGACCGGCGCGCCCCGATTGTGCGCGAGGTCGACGAACTTGCGCCGGACATGGGCCATGCAGGGGGCTTCGCGGATGCGGCCTGTGCGGTAGAGTTCCGCGAACCCGGCATAGCCGTCGGCGTGCATCCAGCCCTTGAAGCCGGCGAGGTGTCGGCGCGGATTCTCGCCCTTGCGGTTGGCGCTGAAGCGGTAGCAGGCGGCCGGCGGCGCGGTTCCGCGCCACGGTCGTTCGTCGCGGGCATAGACCCATAGCCGTGCAGTGCGGGTCTTGCCCCTGGCGCCTTCGCCGCGCGGGGTTTGCAGGCGCACCGTGGTATCGTCGGCGAAGATGGCGCCGCCAGCGCGCACATGGTTGCCGATCCCGTTGGCGACCGGCTCCAGCAAGGCGGCGCTCTTGCCGACCCATTCGGCCAGTGTCGAGCGGTCGAGGTCGATGCCGTCGCGGGCGAACATTTGCGCTTGGCGGTAGAGCGGGAGATGGTCGGCATATTTGCTCACCAGAACATGGGCAAGCAGGCCGGGTCCGGGGCGTCCGCGCTCGATGGGGCGCGGCGGCAGCGGCGCCTGGCAAAAGCGTGCGCAGGCGCGGCAGACCGTGCGCGGTCTCACGATGCGGTTGACTACGAAACGACCGGGTATGTACTCCAGTTCCTCGGTGACATCCGCGCCGACGGTCTTGAGCGCGCCGCCGCAGGCCCCGCAGGGGCTTGCGGGTTCCAGCACCGTCTCGCGGCGCGGCAGACGGTCCGGCAACGGGCGGCGCTTGCGCCGCGGCGCGCGTGCGGCGGCGGGTTCGGGTTGCGGGGGCGGGCTTGCGGCGCGGACGATCTCTTCGTTCTCCAGCGCCAGTTGCAACTGCGCCAAGGCTTCCGAGCGCGCCCCGAAACGATGCCGGCGCATCCCCGCCAACTCGTGACGCAACTTCTCAATCAGGATATCGCGCGCCTTCAACGCCTCCGCGCGCGACCGCAGCGCTTCCTCGCGAGCCTGCAACTCGGCCGCCAGGGACGCCACCATGTCCTTCAGGCGGGCGGGATCGTCGGGGAGAGGCGCGGCGCGGTCAAGCATGAACGAACAATACCGACCCCAACCCCACAAGGCAAGCGCAAAATAGGAAATATCGAAAAAATATTTCCTCCCTGTGCCTCCCTCCCAAACGCTATCCTGCCACCGCAAGCCGCCGCGTTCGAACCGGCCACCGCCAATCGACGCACTCATGCAGCAGCGACAACCGTGCAGGCATCGAAACAAGACCCCCATACGAAGCCGACAGCCAAACAAAACGACCCCCGAAATACCGAAACCCATAAACATAACCGACAATGACCAAGCGGGATAACCGGACGCTTACGAGTGCTGCGGCGTTGGGAAAACGTTACCTTTCGTATTTTCGGCATGAGCCTCAAGGACGCCAGAACAGGTGTGAAAGACTATGTACAGCTTGCCAAGAAAATTACGGCAGAAAATATAGATGTAAATGATATTATGGAGGATTTGGAGATGATCGGAAAGGACTATCCTGCGGAAAAAGCAATTGGGTACCTTAGAGAAACGAATTGTTACGATGGATGGGAAGATCAATTGAGATATTTTCTCTACAGATACGAGGAGTATCTCGCGCACAAGACTAACCATGAAATCAATGAGGGGCAGTGGGCATCGATTTGGGATGCAAGCGCGGCCGATACCATTGAACACATAATGCCGCAAGGAACGACCGCTGATTGTGTGCATTGGCTTGGCAACCTTACAATTCTACCGCCGAAGACGAATTCTGGACTGGGCGACAAAGCTCCGATGGTGAAGGCCGAAACCTACCGAGACGGTCCGTTGTTTGTAGCTAGAGATGTTGGAAAACGGATAGGTGAATCGGGAGGATGGGCGGAATCCGATATTCTCGAACGGGAGAATGAAATGCTTGAGTGGGCTGCGGGAGAATGGGCCGACTGAGTGCCGGCTGAGTTATTGGCAAGAGGAAGTAAGCGTCCGGTTATGGGGCTATTGGGTTTTTACGGTGGTGTTTTGTGTTTCCAGTTCCACGGCATGAGTTCGTGGATTCGGTTTGTTTTGTAGTCCTGGATACGATTGAGTGTGTCTGCGATCCATGCTCGTGGGTCGACGCCGTTTAGTTTTGCGGTTTCGATGAGCGTGTATGCGGTTGCGGCGGTTGCGCCGCCGGCTTCGGAGCCGACGAAGAGCCAGTTTTTGCGTCCGAGGGCGACGCCGCGGATGGCGCGTTCGGCAGTATTGTTGTCGAGTTCGAGCGTTCCGTTGTCGAGCCATGGGCGCAGGCGGGCCAGTCGCGCGCGTGCATAGCGGATGGCGCCGGCCAGCGGCGTCCTGGCGGGTATGTTCGGGCTCTGTCGGGCGAGCCATGTTTCGAGGTCGTCGAAGAGGGGCCTGGCCCTGGCCTGGCGGATACGGACGCGCTCTTCGGGCGTTTGCCCGCGAGCTTCGGCCTCGACGGCGTACAAGGCGGCGATGCGCTCGACGGCTTCCCTGGCGACCGGCGCGCCCCGATTGTGCGCGAGGTCGACGAACTTGCGCCGGACATGGGCCATGCAGGGGGCTTCGCGGATGCGGCCTGTGCGGTAGAGTTCCGCGAACCCGGCATAGCCGTCGGCGTGCATCCAGCCCTTGAAGCCGGCGAGGTGTCGGCGCGGATTCTCGCCCTTGCGGTTGGCGCTGAAGCGGTAGCAGGCGGCCGGCGGCGCGGTTCCGCGCCACGGTCGTTCGTCGCGGGCATAGACCCATAGCCGTGCAGTGCGGGTCTTGCCCCTGGCGCCTTCGCCGCGCGGGGTTTGCAGGCGCACCGTGGTATCGTCGGCGAAGATGGCGCCGCCAGCGCGCACATGGTTGCCGATCCCGTTGGCGACCGGCTCCAGCAAGGCGGCGCTCTTGCCGACCCATTCGGCCAGTGTCGAGCGGTCGAGGTCGATGCCGTCGCGGGCGAACATTTGCGCTTGGCGGTAGAGCGGGAGATGGTCGGCATATTTGCTCACCAGAACATGGGCAAGCAGGCCGGGTCCGGGGCGTCCGCGCTCGATGGGGCGCGGCGGCAGCGGCGCCTGGCAAAAGCGTGCGCAGGCGCGGCAGACCGTGCGCGGTCTCACGATGCGGTTGACTACGAAACGACCGGGTATGTACTCCAGTTCCTCGGTGACATCCGCGCCGACGGTCTTGAGCGCGCCGCCGCAGGCCCCGCAGGGGCTTGCGGGTTCCAGCACCGTCTCGCGGCGCGGCAGACGGTCCGGCAACGGGCGGCGCTTGCGCCGCGGCGCGCGGGCGGCGGCGGGTTCGGGTTGCGGGGGCGGGCTTGCGGCGCGGACGATCTCTTCGTTCTCCAGCGCCAGTTGCAACTGCGCCAAGGCTTCCGAGCGCGCCCCGAAACGATGCCGGCGCATCCCCGCCAACTCGTGACGCAACTTCTCAATCAGGATATCGCGCGCCTTCAACGCCTCCGCGCGCGACCGCAGCGCTTCCTCGCGAGCCTGCAACTCGGCCGCCAGGGACGCCACCATGTCCTTCAGGCGGGCGGGATCGTCGGGGAGAGGCGCGGCGCGGTCAAGCATGAACGAACAATACCGACCCCAACCCCACAAGGCAAGCGCAAAATAGGAAATATCGAAAAAATATTTCCTCCCTGTGCCTCCCTCCCAAACGCTATCCTGCCACCGCAAGCCGCCGCGTTCGAACCGGCCACCGCCAATCGACGCACTCATGCAGCAGCGACAACCGTGCAGGCATCGAAACAAGACCCCCATACGAAGCCGACAGCCAAACAAAACGACCCCCGAAATACCGAAACCCATAAACATAACCGACAATGACCAAGCGGGATAACCGGACGCTTACAAGAGGAACACGGGAACTCCCCGACATATGATTCCGCCGTACTTGGAATCCCTTGCAGCTGCAAATTGTGCTCGCCGTTCTCCGCGCTGCGCAATTCGCGCGAGCCAGCCGGCGGCGCGCCTCCGAAGGCGTCCCGCCGGTATATGCGATTCGCGAATCGAGCGAAATCGATAGCCGTTCATCGACGACGGCGTGGGCGCCACAGGGCGCTCATGGGCGCGCGGGCAGCCGCGGCCCGCACTTTCCCGCGCCGCCGAACGCCGGCGGCGCGGGCCCCCGCCAGGGAAACGTTGCGCGGATCGCCGGCGTGCGGGCAAGACGCCCGCGCTTCCGGCAAGCAGGCTTGCGGCAGGAGGAAAACAGGCGGCGCTACCGCTCGCCGGGGCAGGGGCGGTATTCGACCAGGGCCGAGCGTCCGGCGATTTCGACGATGCGCGCCCATGCCTCCTTGCCGTGGGCGTCGGTGAGGCGAAGCTCCGCGCCGGGAACGAAACTCACGGGTTGGAGGCGCCCATCGTCGATGGCAATGTTCGATGCATAAAGGCAAGTGCGGTCATGCGTGTCGCGTATCGGGTTTAACCGCCCCGCCAGTCCCGGAATGCAACCGGTGGCCTCGGGGAAGATTACGGAGCCGCCTCCGGGCAGGGCCGCGAGCTCGATGGCAAGCGCGCCGCGGGCCGGCGTCCAGTCGCGCTCCAGTCCCGCGGCGTACCCGGCGGCGGCGGCGAACACGGTCATGGGCATGTGCGTGGCGTACAGTTTCGCTTCCGCCATGCCGGCGCTGTCGGTCGTTGCGCGCACCCAGGTGTTGTTGGGATACAGAAACAGGAGATCGGCGCCGGGCAGCGGCCGGCCCCCCGAGCGCACGGCAACCTCGGGGTTGGCAGGGCTCGGTTCCTGTTCCGCCGCGGGCAATATCAGCAGGAGTTCGGCGTCGTCGATTTGCCGGTATTCGGGCGCGCGCCCGCACAGGGCGCGCGTTTCCCGGACGATAATCGGCACGCCGTCGCCGCGCCGCTCCATGAAGTAGAGACGGTCGCGGGAGCCCGGGGCGCCCGCGACGGGCATCCGGGCGAGCGCGGAGACCAAGGCCTCGTTGCGCGCCGCCTGACGCACCGTCATGCTTTCCACGGTGAGGGTATTGGGCAGCGCGCCGGGCGACTGGATTTCCAGGCGGTCGGCGAACATCGACAGGCGGATCGCGCTGCCGTGGACGGCGTAATCGCGATGCGCCACGGCATTCACGATGGCTTCGAACACGGCCTTGCCGCTGTATTGCGGCACATCCGCACGGGCTGGGGTCTTGCGCGCGGCCACGCTCATGTTCCGCGCGACAAAGGCCGCCGCTTGCGCGATCTGGCGGTTCAGCGGGCCGGTTATCTCTTGCGCGTCGGCCTGGCCGGACGCGCGGTCGGCGCCCCGGTAGCGGACGGCGGCGATCCGGGCGTTGGGCAGCCATTGCTCCGGATTCGGCGTGCATAGCAGGATTCCCGCGACCGTCGCGCGCTGCACGCCGGCGTCGTCGGGCGCGAGAAGCGCCATTTTCGCGAGAGCCGGTTCCGGGTCCCTGGCGCCCTCGGCGCTCGGCAGCGGAAGCCAAAGCTCCCGGTCGAGCGTCGCGAACCCGGTCCCGTCCACGGGCCGTTTGTCGAACGAAGGGAAGCGCGCTCGGTCGCGTCTTTGCGCCAGCCGCAGGCGCTCATCGCCGGTCATTTTGCGCGCCGAACTGCCGACGCGCTTGAAACTGCCGCCGGGGCTCGCGTGTTGCGCATAGCCGGGCGGGACGGCGATCAGCAGGAAGGGGCGGCCCGTTTCCAGCTCCCGGCGCAGGATTACGGGGTCGATGGACGGCTTAATCGAGTCGGCACAGAGCTCCGCCACGACCCTTTCCAGATCGTCCAGCTGCGGGCGGGTCATGCCCTGCTGGACCGTACCGTCGTCGTTTACGCCGCACAGCAGGACGCCTCCGTCGGTGTTCGCGAACGCCGCGATTTCGTCCGCCAGACTGTTGCGCCGGGGGCTTTGCAGGCAGTTTCCGCGGAATTCGACGCTCTTGAATTCCCAGCGGTTGTCTTCCCCCAGCCGCAGCTGGCGGGCGATATCGTCGTCGCTGTAGTTCATCGCGAATCGCGCTCCCCGCCGGCGCCGGATTGGATCGAGGCGATTGTAACGCCAGTCTGCTATCAGTGTCGAACGTTACGCGCCCGTTTTCACCGCTGTTCGCGAGCGCCGCCCCGCCGAAGGCGGGGCCTGGGTGCGCGGGCGCCGCGCCGCCGCCTCCGCGTCTGCGTAATCGGGCGCATAGCGGGGCCAATCGCGGGCCGCGCCGACTCGCACCAGCGCCCGCGCGATGTCCGCGCCGTCGCCGCGGTAGCAGACCGCGATCACGCGCCCGCGGTCACGGCCGCGCGCCTCGCAATCGATGGCGGCGCCATTGAGTAACGCCTCCAGCGCCGCGGTCGCCGCGCGGCCGCAAGGCCATCGGTCGCCGCGCTCGTCGTCGCAATCTTGCCGCGCCTCGGGCGCGTCAATCCCCGCCAAGCGATAGCGCTCGCCGTTCATCTCCAGCGTGTCGCCGTCGATTGCGCGCGCGGATTGCGCCAGCGCGGGCGCCGCCGCGAATGCCAGGGCCGCCGCCAGCGCCAGCATGATGTTTCTCATGCCGTTCTCCTTACGGGCCGCGCATTGGCGGCGTTGATTCGTTCACTCGCTTCGGTGCGCGTCCGCGGCGCCGGAAGCGCCGCCAGATCGCCGGCGTCATGCGCGTCCAGCGCCAAGGCCAGGGCGCGCATTTGCCCGCGCGATGGCGGCGCGTCCGGCGCCTCTCGACGCGCGGCGCGGCGGTCCTGGGCGCCATCGTGGCAGTGCCCGCAACGGCGGCCGGTTGCGCCGCGCGGCAGGCGGTCGCCGCAATCGCGGCAGCGGCTTTCGAGTGCCCATCGCGCCCGCGCCGCCGCCAGCGTTTCGCCAGGCAAGCAGTTTGCGCGGCGCCGATACGCGAAACGGGCGCGGTCGCGCTCAAGCTCGAGCTCCGCGTTGGCGGTGGCCGGCGCGCCGCCCGTCATCGCCGCTCCTCGATTACGGCGCGCGCGGCGGCGGCGGCGGCGCCGATCACATGCGCCAGGTCCGCGCGGATCGCCGCCTTGACACACGCGCCGGGCGCCGGGCCGCCGCATACAGCGCAGCCCGGAAACTCATCAATCGGGTCCGGCGCGGCGATCATTGTGCCGGCGTTCCCGTCAGTTGCGTTCATCGCCGCCGCGCGCGGCGCAACCGCAGGCGTGCGGACGGATAACGCGATAGCAATCGCCGCAAGCAATCGGTCACATTCGGCATCTGGCATTCTCCCATTGAAAGGCGCGGTCGGGCCGGGTCGGTCAGTCAACAAAGCATGCGGCCGAGATCGGTGTGGCAAAATAGTACATACTCACATCGCTTGTTATGAGCGTAGATATTCTGATCAAGCCTTCTACGGTAATCCATAAGCTGTTCGTGTGATTCTGCGATGTCCGCATCATCATAATCAAGCCTCGACATGATGGTAACACCCTCCGCCCAGTTTTTCACGAACCGTTCGGCGAGTTCATACAACCGCGCTTCGGAAAGGCATCGCTCCAGAGACCCGGCATTGTGTACCGCGCCAGCCAACTCCTCCGCCCGTATCTTTTCTTTTATCTCCTCCTCTGTCTTGATAATCTGCGTCAATCGCCTTTCGGCGGCGCGATCGCCGAAATGATCGTCGGCATAGGCAGGCGTGAAACACGCCAACGCGATAGCAATCGCCGCAAGCACTCGGTTCACGTTCTTCATCTGGCATTCTCCCATTGAAAGGCGCGGTCGCGCTCGAGCTCCGCGTTGGCAACGCCCGCCGCGTCGACCGTAATCGCCGCGCCTCGATTACGGCGGCGATATTGTCGGTTGCGGCGCGTTCGGCGGCGCGTTCGGCGGCGCGTTCCAATCCCGGAATGGCGGCGACGGCTTCGTTGGCAGCAGCCGCGGTTTCGCCGTAGTAAGCAACCAACGCTCGCAACGCCTCTGCGTATTCGGCGGCGGCGACGGCGACGGCGGCTATCGTTACCTCAAGGCGTTCGTAGGCGACGTCGAGTTCCCGGCCGGGGCCCATGCCGGCGACGGTAGATTCGAAAGCCTCAGCCGCGGTACGTCGTTCCTCTAGGGCTTCGCCATAGGCGGATCGCCGCAGTACGAGTTCCGCTTCGGGAAATTCACGTCCGGCAGCGCGTTCGTACGCGGCGGCGACTGTCGCCGCGCCGCCGATAACGTCGTAGGCGGCTTCGTAGGCGACTTCGTAGGCGTAGGTACCGGCGGCGGCCGCGGCGGCGCGTTCCGCGGTTTTGACGTGGGCGGCCGCCAGTTCAACAACGGCGCGGTTGCACAGTTGCGCGGCGCGTTCGGCGGCGCGTTCGGCGTGTTGCGCGGCGAGTTCGGCGCGTTGCCTGGCGCGTTGCCTGTCGCGTTCGGCGCGTTGCACGGCGCGTTGCACGGCGCGTTCGGCGGCGGTCAATTCGGCGGGAATGGCCAGATAGGCGTCGCGTTGCGCGGCGCGTTCGGCGGCGGCGGCGCGGTCGGCGGGTACGCAGGCGGCGGCGACTGCCAGGACAGCCGCCAGCGCGATGCGCCGCGCCTCGGTTGCGGCGCCGGCGCGCGCACGCGGCGCAGACGGCCGATTGCACGGCGCGCCCGTGGTTTGCGCCGCTTCTCGCACCGCGGTTTCGCGGTTGTTCACGCGGCAGCGCCGTGCGCGGGTCACGTGGTGGGCGCCGCGGCCGCGGCGGCCGCCAGTCGCAGGCGCCGTTCGGCGTCGCGTTCGGCGCGGTCGCACGCCTCGCCGATGGCGGCGCGCACGAATTCGGATCGGGTATGGCCTTTCTCGGCGGCGGCCGCGTCCGCGCGCGCCCGCAGGCGATTGGGCAGCTTGAGCGTAATCGCCGTATCGATTGCCTTCGGTCGCATGGTTTTCCCTTCCCTTGCCCGGTGGGATACGGCGCAAGCCTCGCAGATGGACGCGCCCCGGTCAAGGGTTGCGTTCGGCGCGGACAGGGCGCGATAATGCCAAGAGTTCGGCGTCGTCGATTTGCCGGTATTCGGGCGCGCGCCCGCACAGCGCGCGCGTTTCCCGGACGATAATCGGCACGCCGTCGCCGCGGCGCTCCATGAAGCAGAGACGGTCGCGGGAGCCCGGGGCGCCCGCGACGGGCATCCGGGCGAGCGCGGAGACCAGGGCCTCGTTGCGCGCCGCCTGACGCACCGTCATGCTTTCCACGGTGAGGGTGTTGGGCAGCGCGCCGGGCGACTGGATTTCCAGGCGGTCGGCGAACATCGACAGGCGGATCGCGCTGCCGCGGACGGCGTAATCGCGGTGCGCAACGGCATTCACGATGGCTTCGAACACGGCCTTGCCGCTGTATTGCGGCAAGTCCACACGGGCGGGATCCTTGCGCGCGGCCACGCTCATGTTCCGCGCGACAAAGGCCGCCGCCTGCGCGATCTGGCGGTTCAGCGGGCCGGTTATCTCTTGCGCGTCGGCCTGGCCGGACGCGCGGTCGGCGCCCCGGTAGCGGACGGCGGAGATCCGGGCGCCCGGCAGCCATTGCTCCGGGTTCGGCGTGCATAACAGGATTCCCGCGACCGTCGCGCGCTGCACGCCGGCGTCGTCGAGCGCGAAAAGCGCCATTTTCGCGAGAGCCGGCTCCGGGTCCCTGGCGCCCTCGGCGCTCGGCAGCGGAAGCCAAAGCTCCCGGTCGAGCGTCGCAAACCCGGTTCCGTCCACGGGCCGTTTGTCGAACGAAGGGAAGCGCGCTTGGCCGCGTCTTTGCGCCAGCCGCAGGCGCTCATCGCCGGTCATTTTGCGCGCCGAGTTATCGACGCGCTTGAAACTGCCGCCGGGGCTCGCGTGTTGCGCATAGCCGGGCGGGACGGCGACCAGCATGAAGGGGCGGCCCGTTTCCAGCTCCCGGCGCAGGATTACGGCGTCGATGGCGGGCTTAATCGAGTCGGCGCAGATTCCTGCTGCGACGCTTTCCAATTCGTCCAGTTGCGGGCGGGTTATGCCCTGCTGGACCGTACCGTCGTCGGTTACGCCGCACAGCAGGACGCCCCCGTCGGTATTCGCGAACGCCGCGATTTCGTCCGCCAGACTGTCGCGCCGGGGGCTGCGCAGGCGGTTTCCGGCGAATGCGACGCTCTTGAATTCCCAGTGGCTGTCTTCCCCCAGCCGCAACTGGCGGGCGATATCGTCGTCGCTGTAGTTCATCGTGAATCGCGCTTCCCGCCGGCGCCGGCTCGCGCCGGACCGAAGGCGATTGTAATGCCGGCGGCTTTCAATGTCGAACGTTGCGCGCCCGTTTCTCCGCGGTTCGGGAGCGCCGCCCTGCCTGCCGTCGTCGGCGATTGTCGAGACGTGCGGGCGGGGACGCCCGCGGTCCCAGGCCCCGCCTTCGGCGGGGTTGCTGTGCGCGGTCATTGCGTCCCGCCTGCCGTCGTCGGCGATTGTCGAAACGTGCGGGCGGGGACGCCCGCGCACCCAGGCCCCGCCTTCGGCGGGGTTGCTGTGCGCGGTCGTCGCGCCCCGCCTGCCGTCGTCGGCGATTGTCGAGACGTGCGGGCGGGGACGCCCGCGCACCCAAGCCCCGCCTTCGGCGGGGTTGCTGTGCGCGGTCATTGCGTCCCGCCTGCCGCCGTCGGCGATTGTCGAGACGTGCGGGCGGGGACGCCCGCGGTCCCAGGCCCCGCCTTCGGCGGGGTTGCTGTGCGCGGTCGTCGCGCCCCGCCTGCCGCCATCGGCGATTGTCGAGACGTGCGGGCGGGGACGCCCGCGGTCCCAGGCCCCGCCTTCGGCGGGGTTGGCGGCGCGGGCGGTCGTCGGCGTCAGCCCGTCTTCGCGTTAGCGAGGGCGGCCAAGCGGGCGGCGGCGGCGGCGTATTTTTGCAGGGCGGCGGCGGCTTCGGATTTGCGGGCGCGTTGTTTGTCCACGACCTCGGCGGGGGCGCGGGAGAGGAAATTTTCGTTGGCGAGCTTGCGGTCGAGGGCGGCGATTTCCTTTTCCAGCTTCGTTCGTTCGCGGGCGAGGCGGGACTGTTCGGCGTCGATGTCGATCAGGCCGGCGATGCCGAGCCACGCGCTGGCGCCGCCGGCGAGTATCTCGACCGCGCCGGGCGGGGCGGCGGTTGCGGTCGAGAGTTCGACGCGGGCGAGGGTTTCGATGGCCTCGCGGTGCGGGCGCAGGCGCGGCGCGGCGGCTTCCGCAAGAGCGAGGGGCGCGCGGGCGCCCGCCGGGACGTTGAGTTCGGCGCGCACGGAGCGCACTTCGCTTATCAGGCCGATCAGCGCGTCGATTTCGCGGCGGGCGCCGCCGTCCGCCGCGTCGTCCGGCGGGTCTTCCAGTGCGGGCCACCGCGCGGCGGCGAGCAGGCCGGCGCCGGCGCCGCCCAAGCGGGCGCGGAGCTCCTCGGTAACGAAAGGCGCGATGGGGTGCAGGGCGGCCAGGGTTTGCGCCAGCGTCCACCCGGCGGCGGCGCGGGTTTCGTCCTTCGCCGGGCCGTCGGGGCCCTGCAACACGGGCTTCGCGAGTTCCAGGTACCAGTCGCAAAACGTATGCCAGACGAAGCGGTAGAGCGCGTCCGCCGCCTCGTTGAAGCGGCAGGCCTCGATGGCGCTTGCGGCGGCGCGCGCGGCGCCGGCCAGTTCCGCCGCGATCCAGCGGTTGAGCGCCAGGCGCGCGGGGGGCCGGGCGGCGGCGGGCGGGCAGCGGTTGAGTTCGCAAAAGCGCGCGGCGTTCCAGAGTTTCGTCATGAAGTTGCGGTAGCCGACCACGCGCTCTTCCGACAGTTTGATGTCGCGGCCCTGGGCGGCCATCGCCGTGAGCGTGAAGCGCAGCGCGTCGGCGCCGTGCGCGTCGATCAGCGCCAGCGGGTCGATGACGTTGCCGCGCGATTTCGCCATCTTCCGGCCCTGGGCGTCGCGCACCAGCGCATGGATATAGACGTCGCGGAAGGGGACCCGGCCCGTGAAGTGCAGGCCCATCATGATCATCCGCGCGACCCAGAAGAAGATGATGTCGAAGCCCGTGATCAGCGTCGTCGTCGGGTGCCACGTCTTGTACGCCGGCGTTTCCTCCGGCCAGCCGAGGGTGGAGAAAGGCCAGAGGCCCGACGAAAACCATGTGTCGAGCACGTCATCGTCCTGCCTGAGCGCGGTCGCCGCGCCGTAATGGCGTTCGGCCAGCGCGCGGGCCTCGGCCTCGCTTTCGGCAACGAAGATCTTGCCGTCGGGGCCGTACCAGGCGGGTATGCGGTGGCCCCACCACAGCTGGCGCGAGACGCACCACGGCTGGATGTTGCGCATCCACTCGAAATAGGTGTTTTCCCAGTTTTTCGGCACGAAGCGAATGCGCCCGCTCTCGACCGCCTCGATGGCCGGCCCGGCGAGGGTTTTCGCATCGACGAACCATTGGTCGGTGAGGCGCGGTTCAAGGATGGTGTCGGAACGGTCGCCGTGGGGCGCGGCGTGCGTGCGGTCCTCGACCCGTTCGAGCAGGCCTTCGGCCTCGAGGGCGGCGGCGATTCGCCGCCGCGCCTCGAAGCGATCGAGCCCGCGCCAGGCTTCGGGCGCCGGCGCGCAAACGCGCCCGCGCTCGTCGAGGATGGATACGGTCTCGAGCCCGTGGCGGCGGCCGACCTCGAAATCGTTGAAGTCGTGCGCGGGGGTGATCTTCACCGCGCCGGTTCCCTTTTCCGGGTCGGTGTAGGCATCGGCGACGATGGGCAGGCGGCGCCCGGCGAGCGGCAGGATCGCGCGGCGGCCGATCAGCGCCCTGTAGCGCTCGTCATCGGGGTGTACGGCCACCGCCGTGTCGCCGGGCATGGTCTCCGGCCGCGTGGTGGCGACGACGATATGCCCGCCGCCCTCGAGCGGATAGCGGATATGCCAGAGATGGCCCCGGATTTCCTTCTGCGCGACCTCGAGGTCGCTGACCGCGGTGAGCAGCCGGCAATCCCAGTTGACGAGGCGCTTGTCGCGATAGGCCAGCCCGTCGTTCCACAGGCGCGCGAAGGCGTGGCGCACGGCGCGGCTCAGGCCGTCGTCGAGGGTGAAGCGCTCGCGGCGCCAGTCGGGCGAGGCGCCCAGGCGGCGCAGCTGGCGCGCGATGGCGCCGCCGGATTCGGCCTTCCATTGCCAGACGCGCTCGACGAACGCCTCGCGGCCGAGCGCGCGGCGGTCGGTCCCTTCCGCGTTCAGCTGGCGCTCGACGACGATTTGCGTGGCGATGCCGGCGTGGTCGGTCCCCGGCTGCCACAGGACGTTGCGCCCGTTCATGCGCCAGTAGCGCGTGAGCACGTCCTGCAGGGTCATGTTGAGGGCGTGGCCGATATGCAGGCTGCCGGTGACGTTCGGCGGCGGCATGGCGATGCAGAAAGGCGCGCCGGGCGCGCCGGGCTCGGCGTCGAACGCGCCGGCCTCGCGCCAGCGTTCGGCTATGGCGGGTTCGGCCCGCGCGGGCCGGAAATGCTTGTCGAGCATGGCGTGGCGACGGGAAGGGCGGGGCGGGTGGCGGAGGGGATGGGATTCGAACCCACGATACGGATTGTCTCCGCATAACGGTTTAGCAAACCGCCGCCTTCAGCCTCTCGGCCACCCCTCCTTGCGACGCCGCACGTTACGCCGCCGCCGCCGCGCGTGTCAACCGCCGAATCGCGCGCAGTCGAGGCGCGCTTCCCGGGTGCGCGGGCGTCTCGCCCGCACGTCTCGACGCTACGGGGCGGGGCGGCGGCCGCGCTTCCCCGCCGGCGCCGCGCTTGCCGCAAACGTGCGGGCAGGATGCCCGCGGTCCCGGGCCCCGCCTTCGGCGGGGTTGCGCGCACCCAGGAAGTTCGCGCCGGGCTATGCGCCGGCGCTGTTCGTCAGCGCGGCGACGCGGGCGCGGAGCTCGGGCACGAGCTCGGCCTCGAACCACGGGTTGCGCGCCGCCCAGCCGCGCGTGCGCCACGACGGATGCGGCAGCGGCATGTATTCCGGCAGGCAGTCGCGCCACGCGGCCACGGTCGCGCCGACGCCGCGCCGGGCGCGCGCGCCGAGATAATGGCGCTGGGCCCAGCCGCCGGCGAGCAGCGTGAGCTCGATTC
Source organism: Alphaproteobacteria bacterium (assembly GCA_965201115.1). Classification (GTDB taxonomy): domain Bacteria; phylum Pseudomonadota; class Alphaproteobacteria; order UBA7887; family UBA7887; genus JANQOH01. The sequence goes on along the minus strand of OZ241745.1, from coordinate 636,032 downwards.
GCGGCAGGCGCGCGCGGATGCGCGCGTGCCACGCGGGCGCGCATTCGGGCCGCGGCGGCAGATCGCCGCCGCGCGGGTCGCGGCCGGGATAGCAGAATCCCATGGGCACGATGGCGACGCGGCTTTTGTCGTAGAAGGTCTCGTCGGCGATGGCCATCCACGCGCGCAGGCGCTTGCCGGAAGCGTCGTTCCACGGAACGCCGGTTTCGTGGACGCGCGTCCCCGGCGCCTGGCCGACGATGAGCAGGCGCGCGCCCGCGGCGGCGCGCAGCACCGGGCGCGGGCCGAGCGGCAGCGCGCCGGCGCAGAGCGCGCAGGCGCGCGCGGCGGCAAGGACGCCGGCGAGCGATTCGCTCACGCCGGGATGAGCGGGAAGCGCGCCGCGCGTTCGTAGCGCGCGCCCTCGGCGCCGAGATGGCTCTCGAACAGCACGATTTCCTCGACCGGGAACGCGCCCGCGACGGCGCCGGCGAGTTCGGCGGTGCGGCGCTCCGCCGCCTCCGGCGCGGCGCGGGAGAGGCGCGCCAGCGTGACATGCGGCGTGAAGCGGCGCTCCGGCGGGCCGAGCCCGGCGCGCGCGCAGGCGGCGTCGGCCTGGCGTTTGGCGTCGAGCAGCTCCGGCGCGGGCGCGACGCCGGCCCACAGCGCGCGCGCGCGGCGGCCCGTGCGGAACAGCCCGGCGCCGGCGAGGCGCGCCTCGAACGGCGCCGCGCGCGCGGCCGCCAGTTCGTCGGCGATGTCGTTCGCCTGGCGGCGGTCGACCTCGCCGATGAAGCGCAGGGTGATGTGGAAGTTCTCCGGCGGCAGCCAGCGCGCGCCCTCGAGACCGCCCTGCAGCGCGGCCAGCGCATCGCGCGCCGCCCGCGGGAGGTCCAGCCCTACGAACAATCTGTGCGCCATGCGCGCGCTCCGAATCGGCGTTCCCGGGAAGATTCAGAATGCCCGCGGGCGGCGGCGCGCGGCAACCCGCATGTGGACGGCGCGCGCGCGATCGTGCAACATGGCGCGGCGTCCGCGACAGTCGCGGGGCGCACAGCCTGGGAGGAGTATCCAATGTACACGAAGCATCTCGCGGCGCTGAGCGCGGCGCTGGTCTTCGGCGCGGCGGCGTTCGGCGCGCACGCGGGGAACAACCCCGTGGACGAAGACTGGTGGCCGAGCGAGTTCGGCGCCGACGACGAAGCCGGCGGCACCAACTACATCACGCCGGAGAAGCGGCTCGCCGCGGCGGGCCTGGTCAAGCGGGGCATGGTCATCACCCTCGGCATGCCCTATTCCAACAACATGCCGCTGGTGCCGGGGCGCACGTTCGCGCTGAGCATCCCCGGCAACCCGACGCACGGCCCGCTCAGCTGGCCGGGCGAGAATTTCGCCCAGACCTTCATGGACGAACTGGTCACCGCCGAGATCGGGCAGGTGGGCACGCAGTTCGACGGCCTCGGCCACCCGATGATCCAGATCAGCGGCGTCGATGGCTGGGACGACGACCACTACTTCTACAACGGCGTGAAACTGGCCGACATCACCAGCCCGCGCGGCCTGAAGAAAATGGGCACCGAGAAGGTCGGCTCGTTCTTCACCCGCGGCCTGCTGATCGACGTCGCGGCGCTCAAGGGCATGGACGTGCTCGACAAGGGCTACGCCATCACGCTCGACGACGTGAACGCCGCGCTCGAACGCCAAGGCGTGGACGGCCCGGGCCAGGGCGACGTGGTCGTGTTCCGCACCGGCTGGAACAGCCTGTGGAAGGAAAACCACACCGGGATGAAAACGCCGCAGCAGATCGCCGCCGACAACGCCGAGCACGGCTCCGGCGAGCCGGGCGTCAGCGCCGAGGTCTGCGACATGCTGGCGGACGCGAAGATCTCCATGGTCGGCTCCGACACCTGGGGGCTGGAGCCCTACGACTTCGCGAAAGGCGTGCCCGAGTCCTTCGCCTACTGCCACATCAACCTGATCGTGCGGCGCGGCATCTACAATTTCGAGAACCTCGATCTCGACGGCCTGTCGGAAGCGGGCGTGTACGAGTTCCTGTTCTCGTGGGCGCCGATCAAGCTGGTCGGCGGCACCGGCGCGCCGGGCAACCCGATCGCCGCGTACTGACCGCGGCCCGCCGGGTTGCGAGACGGCGATTCGCGATGCGATTCGCGCAAGCGGGGGGCCGGGCGGCGCTCGGCCCCCTCATCGCGCTGGCGCTCGCCGGCGCCGCGGCGGCGCAGACGCCCGACACGCTCTATCCGCTGCCCGAGATCGACGGCGCGCTGCCGTGGGAGACGCTGGCGGACGTCGAGGCCGCGGCGGACGGGCCGGGCGTGGCGGTGTCCTGGGGGCCCGGGGTGCTCGCGCTCGACGGCGAGACGGTCAAGATGGTCGGGTTTCTGCTGCCGCTCGGCGGCGCGCGCCAGCTGCTGGCCAAAAATTCGCCGAACTGCCCGTTCTGCCTGCCCACCGGACCCGAGGGCTATGTCGAACTGATCTGCGACGAGCCCATCGACTACACGATGGACGCGGTGGTGGTCGCGGGAAGGTTCGAGGTGCTGCGCGGCGCCGGCAACGGCTACTACTACCGGATGACCGATGTCGAACAGCTCGATGAATAGCGTGCGGAACAGCATGCGGGCGGCGGCGCTCGCGGCGCTGGCGGTTTGCGCGGCCGCCGCGCCGGCGGCGGCGCAAACGGCGCAAACCGCATTCCGCTGCCCCGAGGGGATGGGCTACCGCTTCGCCTATGCCGAGCCCGATTTCGGCGCCGCGGGCGCGGACGGCTGGGACGCCTCGATCAAGCGCGGAACGGGCGCGAGCGCGGCCGGTTCGCCGCGGCTCTCGGTGCGCCGCGGCGCCATGCGCTGCCGATACCCGCTGCCGCACGGCGCCTTCATCCTGCTTGTGCAAGACGTCCCCGCGGGCGCCGAATGCGAGGTGCGGCAGGACGGCTATTTCGAGCCCGAGTATTTCGCCTGCGCGGCGCCCGCCGGCGAATAGCGCCGGCGCGGCGCAAGCGGCGGGGCGGGCGCGTTTGCGGCGGCGGCGCGAAGGCTGTATGAACGGCGCGGAACGACTGCCGAAGGGGAACGGAGCTATGGGCAAATTGCTGACGCCGCAACAGGTCGAGGCCTACCGGCGCGATGGCTATCTGGCGCCGCTGCGGGTCATGAGCGAGGAGGCGGCGCTTGCGCTGCGCGCGCGGCTCGAGGAGGCCGAGGCCGCCGCGGGCGGGCCGCTGCAAGGCAAACTGCGCTTCAAGCCCCACCTGATCTTTACCTTTCTCGACGACCTGGTGCGCAACGACCGCGTGCTCGACGGCGTGGAAGACGTGCTGGGCCCCGACCTGCTGTGCTGGGCGTCGTCGTTCTTCACCAAGGAGGCGCGCGACCCCGGCTATGTGAGCTGGCATCAGGATTCGACCTACTGGGGCCTGAGCGAACCCGACGTGACCACCGCATGGGTCGCGCTCAGCGAGAGCACGCGCGCGAACGGCTGCATGCGCGTGATCCCCGGCAGCCATACGCGCGACCAGATCGGCCATACCGACACCCACGCCGACGCCAACATGCTCAGCCGCGGCCAGGCGGTGAACTGCGAAGTGGACGAAAGCGAAGCGGTCGATCTCATCCTGCGGCCGGGGGAAATGTCGCTGCATCATGTGCGGATCATCCACGGCTCGGAGCCGAACGCGACCGATGACCGGCGCATCGGCTTCGCGATCCGCTATATCCCGACCTGGGTGCGCCAGACCAACGGCCCGCGCGATTCCGCCGTGCTGGTGCGCGGCGTCGATACGTTCGGCAATTTCGAGATGGAGCCGCCGCCCGAGGCCGACCTGCATCCGGCGGCGCTCGAGGCGCACCGGCGCTCGGCGGACCTGCACGGCCAGCTGCTCTACCGGGGTACCGACCGCGCGGCCTTCTCGTGAGGCGGCAATGCCCGCCGCCGTAAAACGCCTCGCCGGCGCGCTGGCGCTGTGCCTGTGCGCGGCGGCGGCCGGCGCGCAGGAATTCCGCTGGAAGATGCAGTCCATATGGCAGGCCGGCACCATCAACCAGCGCGTCTTCGAGGCGTTCTGCGACAACGTGGAAGCCGTCACGGGCGGGCGCCTGGCGATCGACCCGCTCCCCGTCGGCGCCATCGTCGCCTACAACGAAACCCTCGACGCCGTATCGGTGGGCATTCTCGACGCCCAGCACGGCGGAACGGGCTATTTCGCCGGCAAGGACCCCGCGTTCGCCATCCTCGCCGACCTCAACGGCGGCTACGAGAACGTCCGCCAGATGCACATGTGGCTCCACTACGGCGGCGGCATGGAGCTGGCGCGCGAACTGTTCGCTCCCTACGGCCTGTATTACGTCGGCGCCGTCTCGTGGGGCGCGGAATCGATCCCGTCGAAGACGCCGATTCGCACCATCGAGGATTTCGCCGGCGTCAAACTGCGGGCGCCCGAGGGCATGTCGCAGCTCATCTTCCAGCGTATCGGCGCGGCGCCCGTGAACATCCCCGGCGCCGAGGTCTATACCGCACTCGAACGCGGCGTCGTCGAGGCGGCGGACTGGGGAACGCTCGGCATGAACGACGATCTGGGCTACCACGACATCGCGCCCTACCCGCTCTACCCCGGCTTCCATTCCGCGCCGATGGCCGACGTCGCCGTCAACATCGACCGCTGGAACGAACTCCCCGGCGACATCAAGGCGTTGCTCGAACTGGCGGTGCGGGATTTCAACCGCGACATGGTGGAGCGCGTGGGCATGCAGGACGCCGCCGTGGCCGCCGCCGCCGCGGAAAACGGCATCGAACTCATCGCGTGGAGCGGCGGGGAGCGGCGCAAGTTCCGCGAGATCGCCCGCCGGGTCTGGGCGGATTACGCCGCCGGCAGCCCGATGGCGCAGCGCATATACGAATCGCAGGTGGCGTTCCTGCGCCGCCTCGGCCTGCTGGACGACGCGGAATGAGCGCGCAGCGTTCGCGGCGCGCCCACGGCGCCGGCGCTCTCGCCGCGGCCGCGCTTGCGCTCGCGGCGCCCGCCTTCGCCGCCGATACCGTGTGGACCGTGCAATCGGCGAACTCGGCCGGCGACATCGCCTACGACATTACCGCCGAATGGGCCGCCGGAATCGAGCGCCTCACCGGCGGGCGGCTCGGCATGCGCCTCGTGCCGGTCGGCTCCATCGTGCAATACAACGAGACGCTCGACGCGGTCGCCGCCGGCATTCTCGACGGGCACGTCACCGCGACGGTGTATTTCTCGGGCAAGGACGCGGGGTTCGCGCTGCTCGGCGATCTGATCTCGGCCTACGAACACCCCGACCAATTGCTGGCGTTCATGCGCCACGGCGGCGGCGACGCGCTGTTGCGCGAGCTCTACGCCGCGCACGGCGCGTATTACGTGGGCGGCGCCACGCCGGGGAAGGAAGCGTTCATCTCGAAGATACCCTTGCGCGGGGTGGCGGATTTCGCGGGCGTCAAACTGCGCGCGCCCGAGGGCATGGCGCAGGATATTTTCGAGCGCCTCGGCGCCGCGCCGGTCAACCTGCCCGCGGCCGAGGTGTTCACCGCCATCGAACGCGGCGTCGTCGATGCGGCCGACTGGTCCACCTTCTCGATGAACCACCATCTCGGCTTCCACGACGTGGCGCGCTACCCCATCTATCCCGGCATTCACTCGATGCCGATACTCGATTTTTCGGTGCATCCCTCGCGCTGGGAAGCGCTGCCGGACGACATGAAGCGCATACTGGAAATGGCGGTGGCCGACTTGGCGCGCGGCATGTCGCGGCGCCTGGAAATGCGCGACCTCGACGATGTGCGCGCGGCGCGCGCCCAAGGCGTCGAGGCGATCGACTGGCCCGCCGGGGAGCGGCGGAAACTGCGCGAGATCGCCATCGGCATCTGGCGCGACTGGGCCGCGCGCAGCCCGATGGCCGAGCGCGCCTACACGGCGCAAACGGCGTATCTGCGCCGCATCGGCCTGCTCGGACCGGAATAGGCCGCGCCCCGTGCCCGGCGGCCCGCCCGAACCGCCGATCGATCGCATCGCGCGGCGAACGGGCGAACTGTTCAGCTACCTGTTCCTGCTGTGCATGGTCATCATCGCCTATGAGGTGGCGGCGCGCTACGGCTTCAACGCGCCGACCATATGGGCGCACGATCTCACCATCGCGCTGTGCTCGGTGGGGTTCTTGCTGAGCGGCCTCTACACCATGCAGCGGCGCGCGCATATCCGCATCTCGCTTGTGTACGACAAGCTCCCCGCCGCGGCGCGGCGCGCGCTCGACGTCGTCAACGGCCTCATTATCCTGATCTTTCTGGGCCTGCTCGGCTACCGGACCGCGCAGGATGCCTGGAAGTCTTTGAAGATCATGGAAGACGCGGGCACGGCGTCGCAGATACCGCTGCCCGCCATCGCCAAGACGGCCATTTTCATCGCCTGCGTGCTGATGTTCGCGCTCGGCGCGGCGCAGTGGCGGCGCACGCTGTTGCGCCGCGGCGCGAACGAAAGCGCGGAGCCGTGAGCATCGAGCTCGTTTCGCTGCTCATGGTGGGCAGCATTGCCGTCCTGCTCGTCATGGGGCTGCCGCTCGCCTTCGTCACGGGCTCCGTGGCGATGGTGTTCGCCGTGGGCAATTTCGGCCTCAACGGGCTGTTCCTGATCGAAAGCCGCATCCTCAGCCTGGTGCGCGAGTTCGTGCTGGTGGCGGTGCCGATGTTCATCCTGATGGCGTCGGTGCTCGAGCGTTCGGGGGTCGCGCGCGACCTCTACCGCGCCATGCACATATGGGCGGGCGGCCTGCGCGGCGGACTGGCGGTGCAGACCATGGTCGTCGCCGTGCTGATGGCGGCGATGACCGGCATCATCGGCGGGGAGATCATCCTGCTCGGCCTGGTCGCGCTGCCGCAAATGCTGCGGCTCAACTACGACCGCGGCCTCGCCATCGGCACGATCTGCGCCGGCGGCTCGCTCGGCACGATGATCCCGCCGAGCATCGTTCTCATCATCTACGGGCTGACCGCGGGCGTGGACATCGGCCAGCTGTTCGTCGCCACCATCGTCCCCGGCCTGCTGCTGGCGTCGATCTATATCGGCTACATCGTCGTGCGCTGCCGGATTAACCCGGAACTGGGCCCGCCCGCGCCGCCCGAGGAACGCAACCTGCCGCGCGCGGAAAAGATCAGGCTGATAGGCGGCCTCGCGCTGCCCCTCGGCGTGGCGGGGGGCGTGCTCGGCTCGATCTATCTCGGCGTGGCGTCGGTGAGCGAGGCCGCCGGCATGGGCGCGGTGGGCGCCATCGTCTCGGCGGCCGTGCGGCGCGAACTCAACTGGCCGATGCTGCGCGACGCGCTTTATCAGACCATGAACACCTGCGGCATGCTGCTGTGGATCACCTTCGGGGCGACGGCGCTGATCGGCGTGTACAACCTTCTCGGCGGCGACGCTTTCGTGAAATCGCTCGTCACCGGCCTGCCGCTGCCGCCGCTCGGCATTATCGCGACGATGATGGCGCTGCTGATCGTGCTCGGCCTGTTCATGGACTGGATCGGCATTTGCCTGCTCGCCATGCCGATTTTCGTGCCGATCGTGGTCGCGCTGGGCTATTCGCCGGTGTGGTTCGGCATCCTGTTCTGCATGAACATGCAGATCAGCTACCTGACGCCGCCGTTCGGCCCGGCGGCGTTCTACCTGAAAGGCGTGGCGCCCAAGGGCATCGAGCTCGGCCACATATACAAGGCGCTGTGGCCCTTTATCGGCCTGCAGGCCTGCGGCCTCGCGGCCGTGGTCTTCTTCCCCGAAATCGCCCTCTGGCTGCCGGAAGCCCTCCGCGACTGACGCGAAAGGTTCGGCGCCCTCCCCCGGGGGGCGTCAGGGCGCGCGCGGGGCGCGGCGGATGTGCAGATCGCGGAGCTGGGCGTCGGAAACCTCGCCCGGCGCGCCCATCAGCGGATCTTCCGCGCGCTGGTTCATCGGAAACAGGATGACCTCGCGGATGTTCGGCTCGCCCGCCAGCAGCATGACTATGCGGTCGATGCCCGGCGCAATGCCCCCGTGCGGCGGCGCGCCGTAACGGAACGCGCGCATCAGGCCGCCGAACCGCCGCTCCACCTCTTCCGGCGGATAGCCCGCAATGCCGAACGCCTTGACCATGATGTCGGGGCGGTGGTTGCGGATCGCGCCCGAACTCAGCTCCACCCCGTTGCACACGATATCGTACTGCCAGGCGAGAATATCCAGCGGGTCCTGCGTCTCCAGCGCTTCCATGCCGCCTTGCGGCATCGAGAACGGGTTGTGGCTGAAGGCGATTCTGCCGGTCGTTTCGTCGCGTTCGTAGAGCGGGAAGTCGACCGTCCAGCAGAAGCGGAACGCGTCGGTTTCCACAACCTCCAGCTCGGCGCCCAGGCGCTCGCGCACGCGGCCCGCGAACGGCGCCGCCTCGCGCGGCGGCATGCAGACGAAAAACACCGCGTCGCCGGCGCCGGCGCCCGCCGCGCGCTTGATCTCCGCCTGGGCGCCATCGGGAACGAACTTGGCGATGGGGCCCTTGCCGGCGCCGTCGCCGGGGTCGAACACGATATAGCCGAGGCCGGGGGCGCCCTCGGCGCGCGCCCATTCGTTGAGGCGGTCGAAGAAACTGCGCGGCCGCGCCGCCGCGCCGGGCGCGGGTATCGCGCGCACGACCGCGCCCTTGTCGATGGCGGCGCGGAAGGCCCTGAACGTCACGTCGTCGCGCCGGAACGCCGCCGTGACGTCGGCGATGAGGATGGGGTTGCGCAGATCGGGCTTGTCGGAGCCGTATTTCAGCATCGCGTCGCGCCAGGCGATGCGCGGAAACGGCGGCGCCGCGACCCACATCGCCCCGTGGCCGCCGAGCTCCACGAACACGCCGTGCAGCATCGGCTCGATCGCCGCGAACACATCCTCTTGCGTGGCGAACGCCATCTCTACGTCGAGCTGGTAGAACTCGCCCGGGCTGCGGTCGGCGCGCGCGTCCTCGTCGCGGAAGCACGGCGCGATCTGGAAGTAGCGGTCGAAACCCGACGCCATGACGAGCTGCTTGAACTGCTGCGGCGCCTGCGGGAGCGCGTAGAACTTGCCCGGATGCAGGCGGCTCGGCACCAGAAAATCGCGCGCGCCCTCGGGGCTCGACGAGGTGAGAATCGGCGTCTGGAACTCGATGAAGCCCCGTTCGATCATGCGCCGCCGGATGCTCGCGATGGCCGCCGACCGCAGTTTGAGGTTGCGCTGCATGCGCTCGCGCCGGAGATCGAGAAAGCGGTAGCGCAGCCGCGTTTCCTCGCCGTAGTCCTGCTCGCCCGCCACCTGCAGCGGCAACGGGTCCGCCGCCGACTGCACCGCGAAATCGCGAATGCGCAGCTCGACCTCGCCGGTGGCGAGGCGCCGGTTGACCGTGTCGGGGCCGCGCGCGACGACGGGGCCGGTCACGGTGATCACGCTCTCGGGCCGCGCCGCCTCCGCGGCGGCGAAATGCGGGCTGTCCTGCTCCACGACGCATTGCGTGACGCCGTGCGCGTCGCGCAGATCGACGAAAAGCAGGTTGCCGTGGTCGCGCTTGCGGTGGATCCAGCCCGAAAGGCGCGCCTCGGCGCCGACATGCACGCGCCGCAAGGCGCCGCATGTGTGCGTTCGATACTCATGCATGGCGCGGATGGTAGCAGCCGCGGGCGGCGGCGCAAGCGCGCCCCGCCCGGTATATTTGCGCCGCGCGGTTGCGCGGCGGGCGCGGGCGGCGTATAATGTAGCACATGCCCCGCGCGCGTCGCGCGGGCCGGCGGGCGCCGCGTCGCCGGGCGCATCGCCGCAGCGGAACTATTGGGGCGACAGGGAGGAAACCCGCAATGCCACGAGCCATCGAACACGAGTTCATCGATCTCGCAAAGCCGGCCGCGCCGCGCGCCGACGACGAACAGGGCCGCATGAGCCGCCGCTCGTTCCTCGCCGCGGCAACCGCGGTGGCCAGCGTCACCGCCATGTCCGGGGAAGCGTTCGCGCGCAATTTCGGCCCCGACGCCGAGCCCGTCCGCTACCCCGAACCCGACGTCGTGCCGCTCGACAGCCGCTTCAAGTACAAGCTCGGCAACACGCCCATCCTGCGCCTCCACCGCGGAACCATGTGGGCCGAGGGGCCGGCGTGGAACGGCGTCGGGCGCTACCTGCTCTGGAGCGACATCCCGGCCAACGAACAACTGCGCTGGATCGAGGAAGATGGCCACGTCTCGCGCATGTTCCGCTACCCGTCGGGCAACTCGAACGGCAACACGTTCGACTATACCGGGCGGCAGATCGCCTGCGAACACGGCAACCGCCGCGTCGTGCGCTACGAATACGACGGCTCGATCACGGTGCTCGCCGACATGTACCGGGGCGAAGGGTTCAACGCGCCCAACGACGCCGTGGTCCATCCCGACGACGGCGCGATCTGGTTCACCGACCCGGGCTACGGCTCGCTCATGAACTACGAAGGCAACCGCGCGAATACCGGCTCGCCGCAGCCCTACCGCAAGGAGGCCGTCTATCGCATCGACGCGCAGACCGGCGCGGTGACGATGGTCACCGACACGCCGTTCAAGCCCAACGGCCTGTGCTTCTCGCACGACTACAAGACGCTCTATGTCGCCGACACCGGCGCGTCGCACTACTCCGAGGCGTCGCCGAACATCTGGGCGTTCGACGTCGACGGCGCGATGCTCGCCAACGAACGCGAGTTCACGTCGATGGAGATGGACGGCAAGAAGGGCTTCGCCGACGGCATCCGCTGCGACGAGGACGGCAACGTGTGGGCGTCCGCCGGCTGGGTCGGCGATGGCTACGACGGCGTGCATATCTTCGCGCCGAACGGCGACCGCATCGGCCACATCCGCCTGCCGGAGATCTGCTCCAACGTCTGCTTCGGCGGTACCAAGCGCAACCGCCTGTTCATGACCGGCAGCCAGTCGCTCTACGCCGTCTACGTAGAAACCCGCGGCGCGCACATAACGTAACGCAGCGCGACCTAAACCGACGCCGGTGCGCTTGGGCCTCTTTTCTTCCGGTACGGGCGCACCGGCACGCGTTTGTCCATCACGGAAACGTTACTTGTTGCAGTAACGCAGATGTGCTAACAGGTAGGGATCCCGGATTATTCACCAAGTAGTTGGCGGGCATGGACCAAGTTGTTGGCGTGTTGTACGAATGCGGTTGCGCTCTCGCATCGTTTTCACGCCCTTGGAGTTCCAGCCCGCCATGTCGGACGATACACTGTGTTTGCTAGGTTTGTCACCGGTCGGGGGATTGAGCGTTCATGCGCGTTTCGACGGCGGTGCGCTGTCGTCGGATGGGGGGGCGCTGGCGTTTCGCGAGGTTTTGGGGCGCACGCGGATTACGGCGTTGCTGGCGTCGTGCCTGCCGGACAGGCGGTCTGTGTGGCGCGTGCGCCACAGTTGCGAATCGATGGTTCGGTCGCGTGTGCTGGCGATTGCGTGCGGCTACGAAGACTGCAACGACCTCGACGCGCTGCGCGACGACCCGGTTTTGAAGATGGCGTGCGAGCGGTCGCCGGACGCGGCGCTTGGGCTTGCGTCGCAACCGACGCTGTCGCGGTTCGAGAATCTTCCCGGTTGGCGGGCGCTGGCGCGCATGGGCCTTGGCCCGATCGATTTCTTCTGCGCCGGTTTCCGTTCGCCGCCGCGGCGCCTGACGCTGGACATCGACGATACCGCCGACTTGGCGCACGGGGCGCAGCAGTTGTCGTTGTTCAGCGCCTGCGCCGGCGGGCGCTGCCTGCAGCCCATCCACATCTACGATGCGGCGACCGGCAAGCCGGTGGCGTGCGTGTTGCACGCGGGCAAGCGCCCGTCCGGGGCGGAGGCGGAGCGCATTCTGCGCTGCGTCGTGCGCCGCATTCGCGTCCGCTGGGCGGGCGTGGCCATTACCGTGCGCGGCGATGGGCATTACGGGACCCCCGAAGTCATGGACACGCTGGAAGCCTTGGACTGCACATACATACTCGGTCTGCCGGGCAACGAGCGCCTGGCCGCGCTCGCCAGGCCGTGGGAAGAGGATGTCGCCGCCCTCCGCAAGCGCGGGCGCGCCAAACGCTCCCGGCGCTACTTCGAAACCGAATATGCCGCCGGCAGTCGGTCGAAACAGCGTCGTGTCGTCGCCCGCGTCGAGGCGACCGCGCGCCGCGGCGCCAAGACGCGCTTCGTCGTCACGAACATCGCCGGGAAACCCAAATATCTGTACGAGTGGGTCTATTGCCCGCGCGGGCGCATGGAGAACATGATCAAGGAGCACAAGCTCTACACCGCCTCGGACCGCACATCCTGCCACCGTTGGGAAGCCAACCGATTCCGCCTCTTCCTCCACACTGCCGCCTACTGGCTGCTGTGGACGCTGCGCAACGCGGCTGCCCGGCGCTCGCCATGGCGCACAGCGACCTTCGAGACCGTCCGGCGCGCCTTCATCAAGATCGCCGCCCGCGTGACGCGCCTCAAGACCCGCATCGCCGTCTCCATGCCATCGGCCTGCCCGCACCGCCATACGCTTGCCGAACTGCTTGCGCGCCTCGCACCCCAAGGCCCGTAAACCGCGCGGCAGACGCCGCCAGCCCCACCCCCAACGCCAACCCCCAACGCCTGCATAAACCGCCCCACGAAACATCCGTAAACCCGGACAATTCCGCGCGTCCACATGCCAAAATAGAAAAACGTATAATCCAAACAAACATCATAAATGCACTCTTATGAATAATCCGGGCAATGAGGCCCTGCTCCGAGTCCTTCCGGTATGTATTGGAGATCTCTGTACCAACGGTTGCCGACACTGACCGTTCGGGACAGCATCCCGTGGGCGCCGGCGCCTTACCGGCATCTTCTTCTCTGTCGCTTTGCGCACGCGCTGACGGGGCGTGCCGGCGCCCCCGGGGAACAACTCGACAGCGGTAGGCATTGATATCACTAATCGCCGACTTGGCTCAATTAGCGAATCGTATGTACGCTGTGTTCATTGCGGCGGTCAGGCACGCCCTTGGCGACGCTTGTGCGGCGAGTCCGACGAGGTGGAACCACCACAGATAGCTGTCGAGATATTTTGTCGCAATGCCGCGAAAGCCGCGCAGGAAGCCCTTCAGCCGGCCGTGACGGTTGTTGACGGTCTGAATATGGAAGGCGCCGCGCACCCGCTCGCCGACGCTCATGTTGAGCGCCTCATGCCGCACGCCGAGCGCCGCGGCGCATGGCCGATACGCGCGGTTGGCGTCGGACACCGGCACAATGTCGGTCTCGATGACCGGCCCAAGCGCCTTCTTGAGCGCATCGGCGCTCACCGTGGGCAGCGCCGCGCTCGCATTGCCGCCGCCGCGGTCGGCGATCGCAAGGATCGGAACCTGCTCGCGCGACAAGCCGCGGCTGGTCGCCTTGCCGCCGCGACGACGCGGCTTGCGGTCGAGTTTCCGCGCCCCCTTGCGACTGCGCAGAACGAATGTCTCGTCCGCCTCGACGATCCCCCGCAACTTCTTCGGCGTCTTCTCCACCGCCCGCAAAAACCGGTGACGCCAACGAAACGCCGTCGACACCGCAACGCCGCAGCGCGCCGCCGACGCCCGCACCGTCTCCCCGTCGGAAAGCGACGCGCCGAACGAAAGCCACCGCTCCTTGCGGCGCCAACCCGACAACGGCGCGCCCGTCGCCGCGTTGAACGTGCGACCGCAGTCCTTGCATCGGTAGCGCCGCAAACCCCGCGCCCGGCCTGTGGACACCGCCCCGTGGCCCGGCAGCGCGGACAGCGCCGCTCTTCGTCCACGCCAAGATCGACAGCCGCCACAGACGCAGACGACGCCGAACGCCCGGAAAGCACAGCCAACGCCTCGCAACGCTGCGCAGCGCCAAGAGCGTCCACGCGCGCAAGCCAATCCCGAAATTCATCGCTCCGCATGACAAGCACCTCCACCCGATCCGAAAACATCATACCACATGTACATACGATTCGCCATTTGAGCCGCCGACTATCATCTTCCCAGCTTACGCTCGGCATCCAGACTCCCGGCACTTGGTAATTCCGATGGCTTTTGATATCGGCCAGTTGCCGACACCCGGCGCCCACCCGCGACTAGCCCGGTAGCGGGCATTGACGATTGATTTGGCTGGTCACTTAAGTACGGGAATTCTATATGCGTACAAGCGGTAGATTAAGATACTACGCCAAACCAGTTCGGTGGCGGCCATATACGCCGAATCGTTTGAGGCATAGCATCGCCTTACCGCAAGTTACTGCATCGCTTGATGTCGTCAACGCAGATCACGGCGCCGGTCCCGATACAACCCATTTTCGGAACTCCGCAGCTACTGTAGCGACTTGGTCGTCCTTGATGCGCTGACCGCTTTCGTCGTGCTGTTCCCGCCCGTCCGGGTGTCGCAGGAAAATCGGCTTGGCGCGCCGGTCGATGCCGGCCGTTTCGGGTCGAGACATAAACATCTCGTACGCGGTTGGCAAGCGGTTCGCGTCTGCTTGCCGTTGCTCGTCCTCGCCGAACTTCCGTGCGACCAGCAGGCTTGGATGGTTGATGCCCTTGCTCGCGGCGAACGTTGTCGTCGGCAGATCGACGACCGCGATCGCCTGGGAACGTTTTAGAAGCCATGACCGTATCCGCCGTTTGCCGGGGTTGTTCAGAATACCGCGCGGCAGGACGATCGCGAGATGCCCGCCGGGTTTCAGAAATCGCATGGCCGCTTCGATGAACAGTTCCTCCGCCGGCATTGCCGAGCGCGGCGAGCGCCGGTCCCATGCCGGCAATTCGTATTGCGCCAGCACGTGGGCGTCGTCGATCTTGCCGCCGCCGCCGAAGGGCGGGTTGGCGAGGACAATATCGCATTTTCCGTGCGGTACGTTATCGCGGGTTTTGTCGTCCCACTCGCCGGGAAGTTTGGTCGAATCCGCGCGATATACGTTCGACGAGCCGTCGCCGTGTAGAACGAGATTCATTTGGCAGGTCTGCACGAGGAACGGGTTGACGTCGATTCCGAACATGTTGCGGCTGCATACATCGCGCAATCGGTTTCGGGCCGTCGCTTCCGGCTGGCGCCGGCCTCTGGCGATCTCCTGGTCGAACAGCGTGCGGTAGAGATTGTTCAGCCAGGATACGAGGAAGCCGCCCGTCCCGCAGCAGCAATCCACGACTTTCAGAGAGGTCAGGCGATCCGGCGGATAAAGCGACATGGCCATAAGGGCGGCCATATCGCACACATTCCGCGGCGTAAAGAATTCCCCGCGGTCGCCGCGCAGATTCGCGCCCACGAGTTCCTCGTAGGCGTCGCCCTTCACGTCGGTATCGGTGTCTATGAGAGACAGAAACTGAAGTTCGCTCACAAGATACGCCGCCACGCGCGGCTCGAGACGAATCGTCTCGTTGTCGTCGAAAATGCAGGGGTAGCGGCTGCGCACGTCGCCGAAAAGGGGATCCAGGCGCTCTTCGAGCAAACGACGCTGGCCGCTTTCGTTTCGCCGCTCGGCGGAGCCGACGGAGAATCGCAAACGGTCGCCCGATTCCTCTTCATCGTAAGTCTTGCAGAAAACGAGTTTCAGGAACTCGCGAAACGCCTCGGCCTTTTGCAGCCCGGCGTTCGCATAGATGTAGTTGTGGCATCTGCGGAATATGGACTTCAACTCATGGGCGGGCTTCAGGTCGCCGTGGGCCGGCGCCGCCGGCGTTTCCGAGCCGAAACGGGGTATGTCCGGCGCTTCGTCGAACCCGCCGTCGGCCGCCCTCTCGAACGCCGCGCGTTCCTTCCCGACCCACAGACCGTGTTGGCACGATACGGACGCGGCCATGTAGCTTTTTAATTGGTCTATTCCGTTTCTACCATCCGACGGCAACACGTCGTCGCGTTTTACCTCGACAATGACGCGGATATTTTCCTGGATGCGGTCGGCGCGATGCCTGTAGATCGCTATGTCCGCGCGCTTGCGCGCGCGGCCCATGGCGATGGCGACGTCGACGGCCAAGTCGGCTTTCGGGTACCGGTATTCTTCCACGAGGCTACGCAGCCAGCGTTGCCGCACGTTTTCCTCGGGCGTGTCGTTGCGCAATCGTTCCGTCAGGTAGCAGCGAATCATGCCCGGCGGGACGAGGTACACGATGCTGGATGCGCTCATTTTCCGATCCATGCGTTCGACAGGGCGCGCAGCGCCCTTTCGCGGGTTTCGAGCGCACCGATCACCCGCCTGGCGATATCGGCGGCCTCGCGGCGGGGCAGCCGCGGCACGGGCAACTCCGAAATCTGCCTGTCGGTGACATGGGTGATTCGGCCCCCATACGTATATCGCAGGATTTGCGCTTGCGCGTCCGGCGTCGAGAGCCATGCATACAAATAGCCGACGAGATCCGGCGATTTGGGAACGATGCGAATGAGGTCGTGCGTCGCCGCCCATCCATCGAGGCGCTCGGGAACATGGTAAACCCGGCCGATTGTTCCGGAACCGGTCATCGGCAACCAATCCTTGCGGACTACAAGGGTTTCGATATCGGTATCCGACACAAGGGACAGAAAGCGCTCGCGGGCAGGTACGCCGAGGGCGAACAACGGCAGCAAGTCGGTCGCATTCAGGTAGGGCAGGCCATGGTCGCGGTCGGCGGCCCACACGCGTTCGAAAATTCCGGGGAGCGTGACATCGGCCAGGTCGCCGAGTCGGTCGACGGGATACGAGCCGGCGGCTTCCGCGGCGGCGCCGACCCCCGGATCGAAGAACGAGGCGTCGAGTCGCATGTCGGCGTCGTCGAATATGCGGGCGACCGGTACGCGCCAAGCCCGCGCCGGCGGCGCGCCGGAAGGCGGCGGGGACGATTCCGCAGCCGACAAGCTATAGCCCGTAGTGTCGGCGGCGCTCGACAAGGCGGCGTCGGGCATGGTCCCGTATGCTCCCGAACGTGGCGTTACCGAGTCGGAATCGCGTCCCGTGGCGTCGATTCCGGGGCCCGGCGATTTATGCAGTGTAGTGTACTGCTGGGCGGCGCGCGCTTGTCAATCGCCTCTGTGTCGATCGAGGCGCCGTATCGCCGCATTATCACATCGGGGTCGGTCCGGGTTTGCGCGCCGTACATGTATTTTTGTCACGTGATATCAGCACTACAGGAGCGATCGTATGCGGACGGATCGCCGTTGCACGCGATCCGGGATCCGCAGTCCGTTGGCCGGTTTCGGGCGCGGCATCGTTCTCATATGCGGCGGTATGCGAGCGTCTTCCGTTCTCGCGGCGCACCGATTCGCTCGACAAACCGTGCGACGCCGCGCGTGGCGCCTGCGTCCGCTTCCCCCCGGCATCGCGCCGGATGCGAACGTGCGGGCAGGATGCCCGCGGTCCCGGGCCCCGCCTTCGGCGGGGTTGCGCTTTTCCCGGGAGATCGCGCCGAAGGCGCGGACTGCCTGGGCGCCCGCCCGTCCCTGCCCGCACGTTTCCGCAGGGCGCGGTGGCGCCGTGGAAGCAAGGCCTTTCGCGCCCCCTCCCCGGCGCCCGCAGCATCGAGACGTGCGGGCGAGACGCCCGCGCACCCAGGAAGCGCGCCGCGTCCGGCTCGCCGGCGCCGCGCCGCGCGCAAACGTGCGGGCGGGACGCCCGCGCACCCGGGAAGTCCGGGCCGGCCGTGAAACGCGGCGGCGGTCCCGGAAAGTTCGGGCGGCGCGAGGGCTATTCGGCGGCGAAGAGTTCGGGGCGGCTGTCGAGAAGGCCGGATTCGCGGAGGGCGGCGCGGAGGGCGGCGAGCTCTTGCGCGGGGAGCTTCACCAGCGGCGGCCTGACGACGGCCCCGGGCAGCTTGCCGAGCATGACCAGGCATTCCTTCATGCGGTTGTGCATGTCGAGGAAGGGCTCGGCATAGAAGGCGGCGGCGAGGGGGTGGATGCGGTCGTTTACAGCTTGCGCGCGGGCGAGGTCGCCGGCGCGGACGGCCTCGAAAAGAGCGACCTGCAACGGCGCGATAACGCTGCCGGCGCCGGAGAGCAGGCCGCCGGCGCCCATCGTCAGCGACGCCATCAGCCACGCCGAATGCGTGGTCAGCAGCGTCACGGGGCGCGGCAGGGACTGGAAAACGCGCGTCTGGCGCTCATGCAGCAGCGGGTCGTTCGACCAGTCCTTCACCGCGGCGATGGCGGGCACGGCGTCGAACAGCGCCAGCAGCGTCTCGAACGGATAGCCGAGCCCGGTCGCCGCGGGATACTGGAAGACGATCAACGGCAGATCGGAGGCGCCGGCGATTGCGCGAAAATGGGCCAGCGCCATTTCGGGGCGCAGGCGGCCGCCCATCGCCATGCTTTGCGGCGGGAAGACGAGGAGAGCGGAAGCGCCTTCGGCCCCGGCCATGCGCGCGATGGCGGCGGCCCGGGCGCTGCCATCGGCGTAAACGCCGGAGATCAGCGGCAGCCGATCGCCGATTTCGTCGAGCGAGAACGCCAGCGCGCGCCGCTGCTCCTCGAGCGTGCAGGCGTGTACTTCCGACGAATGCCCGTTGACGGTTATCGCCGAGAGGCCGGGCGTTGCGGCGACGTCGCGCAAATGCGCGCGGGTCGCGGCCTCGTCGATGGAAAAGTCGTCGTGGAACGCCATCAGCGTCGCCGGGATGACGCCGGACGGGCGATAGCCGGGGAACTTCCGCATGGGTTCGCGTCTCCTCGCGCGCGCCGCGCCGCGCGCAACGCTACAGCAGGGTTATCGCCGTTTCGGCGCCCTTGCGGGCGGCCGAGACATAGCCGGCGTAGATCGCGGCGATGCAATCGGCGGCGAGGGCCGAATCGCTTTCGGCCGGTTCGCCGTCGGAAACGGCGCGGTAAAAGGCCTCGATCTCCTGCGGGAAGCCGGTGAAGTGGTCTTCGTCGGGCGCGGTGGGCGCCCAGCCCTGTTTCGTGCCGATCTTTTCCACCACGTAAATGCCGCGGAAGGCTTCTTCCGCCGGGTTGTAGGTCTGCATGGCCGTGTTGGGGTTGATGTTGCAGATGGTGCGGTGGTTGTTGGCGCAGATTTCGAGCCAGTTGTGGATGCCGCCCATGACGATCTCCGAGGCGAAAATATCGGCGATGGTTCCGTCGGCGAACGCGATGTGCAGAACGCCGAAATCCTCCACGTCTTCGTAATCGACGCGCAGGCGGCCGGCGTCGCGGTAGGCGGGCAGGCGGGTTATTTCGTGCGTGCGCGCGCTGACCGCGGCGGGGCGGATGGGCGCGTCGCCGCGCGCGCGGCCCTCGACGCGCTTGAGATAGAGCGCGGCGGTCAGCGGGTGGCACGCCTTGCCGATCAGCGAGCCGCCGCCGGCCAGCCGCCACGCGCCGTAGGCCGGCGAATGCGAGCCGGAATGCGCTTCCTCGCCATGCATCCACAGCAGTTGCGCGCCGGTCTTTTCGACGATCTCGCGCTCTTTCTGGATGGCCGGGGCATAGACCCAGTTCTCGGCATAGAAAATGCGCCCCGCGCTTGCGGCCTCGGCTTCTCTCATGCGCGCGACGCTGGCGATGGCGGCGTCGTGCATCGCGGCGATGCCGGATTTGTCGAACGCGCCGGTCAGCGGTTTTTCGACGATGGCGTGCTTGCCGGCGCGCAGCGCCGCGACGGCGACCGACTCGTGCGCCGCGGGAGGCGCGCAGACATGCACCGCGTCGGCGGCGTCGATCAGCGCGTCGAGGCTGTCGAGCGCCGCCAGGCCGTGCGCGGCGGCGAAGCGTTCGGCGTTCGCGCGCGTCGGCGACCACACGCCGATGACCTCGATGTTCGTCCCGTGGACGCGCCCGATGGCGCCGATGTGCAGTGCGGCGGCGAAGCCGGAGCCGACGATTCCGGCGCGGACGGTGCGTTTCGTTCCCGGCACGGCGCGCTCGCGGTCGGCTCAGGCGGCTTCGGCGCGGGGCTCGAACGCGGAAAGCGGCCCGAGCGCCTTTTCCACGAGCGGAACGACCTCGCCGGCGAAGCGCTCCATCGAGCGCAGCGCCCGCGCTTGCGGAACGCGCCCGACGCGGAAATAGAGCGCGACGTGACAGGGGCGCACGCGCCGCAGCAGATCGACGCAGCGCTCCGCGCACCGTTCCGGGCCGCCGATTATCATGGCGCCGGCGATGTCCTCCGGCGAGGGTTCCCCGGGGAACGGCGCCTCGCGCAGCAGGCCGTCATCCGTCAACGTTTCCTCGCGCTTGCGCAGCGTAACGCCGAGGCGCACCTGATAGCGGAGGTTCTCGGCGAATTCCAGCGCTTCGCGGCGCGTGTCGCACACATGCGCGACGGTCAGGCAGGCGAAGTCCATGCGATCGGGGTTGCGGCCCGTCAGCGCATGGATCCTGGCGCAGGCGCCGCGCGCCTCGGCCAGGGCGCCGGCGCCGCTCGTGCGGCCGCTGGCCATGACCGGGTAGCCGCGTTCCGCCGCGCGGCGCAGAAGTTCGGGCGCCGAGCCCGCGAGCCAGATTTCCGGCCGCCGCGCGGGGCGGACGTTGATTTGCGTCGGCGGCAGTTTGTAGTAAGCGCCGTCGTATTCGAAGCTCTCGCGCGTCAGGCCGAGCTCGAGGATGTCGAGCATCTCCAGGCTGCGCGCCGCCGCCTCGCCGAGGTCGGCGCCGAAGCGCTCGAATTCACAGGGCTGGTAGCCCGACCCCACGCCGACGACAAGCCGGCCGCCGCTCATGGCGTCGACGAGGCCGATTTCGGCGAGCAAGCGCGCGGGCGCGTAGAGCGGCAGCACGACTACCCCGGAGGCGAGCCGGATGCGCCGCGTTTGCGGCGCGCAATACGCCGCCATCGTCAGCGGCGAGGGGATCAGGCCGTAGTTCGAGAAGTGGTGCTCGGCGAACCACGCGGTCGAGAAGCCCAGACTGTCGGCCAGCCGCGTCTGTTCGGCGGCGTCGGCGATGAGCGCGGCCGGCCGGTCGCCGGCGTCGCGCCGGTTGGCCAGGATGAATATCCCGAAGTCCATCGCGCTTGTCGCCCTGTCCGGTTGCGGTCGCCGCGCATGGTAGGCGAACGGCGCCGCGCGTTCAACGCCCCGCGCTCCGCGTCCCCGCCCCACGGGGAACGCCGGCATGGGCCGTTTCGCGCGCTGTTTTCGACGAATCGGCGGCGGGCGATTCGCGGGCGCCCGCGGCAAGCGCGGTCAGCGGCGCCGGGCGATCTCCTCCGCGCGCGCCAGCAGCGCGTCGCCGCTCGCGCATACGATCACCGCGTCGCCGACCTCCTCAAGCCGGTCCGGATCCTCCACGCCCGCCACCGCGGCCGACAGGCGCGAAGCCGCGTCCGCCCCGAACTTGCGGTCCGCAAGCCGTGCCAGAAGCGCACGCTCGCGCTCGAGGCCGAGCGTCCGCTCGCGCGATGCGCCGCGCTCGAGACCGCGCTCGAGACCGCGCGCCTCGCCAAGAGCTACGCCGCGCGCCTCGCTGCGCGCCTCGCGTTCGGCCATCCACTCGTCGAGCCGTTCCGCAAACAACGATTCCATCGCGCCCAAATCCTCCAAATCCCCGACCTGCCTCAAACGCTCGGCCAGCGCGCCGTCCGAAGCCCCGAAGCGGTTCGCCTCGAGCATGTGCCGGAGCGTCGCCCCGAACGCGCGCCGCAACTCCGCATGCTCGGGACCCGCAAGCGCGCGCCGCAACGCCTCGACAACGCCCAACACAGCCTCAGGATCGCCGTGCTCGAGCGCGACGCGCGCCGACACAACGTTGTCCTCGGGCAAATCTGCCGGTTGCAGACGATGAACGTCAAGCAGCAAATAGTCCTGCCGGGGCTGGAAACGCTCCAGCGCGGCCCCCGCGGGCGCTATCGCATCGCGAATGTTCTGCGCCGCAGACCAATGCGCACGACCGTTGTATATGACAATCGGCAGAACCGGCGGAAACGGCCCCTTGCGGTCCTCCCGCCGAAGCCGCGCATACAACTGGCCCGTGTAGCCATGCACCCGCAACGCCATGTCGGTATCGACCGACGACTGAAACTCCAGCATGACCAGCAGATACACCCAGCCGGTCGTGCCGTCGGCGGCGCGGTAGCGCAGGCGCCACACGCGGTCGCCCCGGGTCTGCCGCAGATCCTCGTCCACGTACTCCGCCGGCGCCGGTTCGAGGCTGGCGAAGTCGAGGCGGGAGACATCGAACGCCGGCCCCAGCGCCAGCCGCACGAACCCCGTGAGCAGGTCCACGACCGCCCGCCCGTGGTCGAACAGGCGCTTGAAAGTGGCGTCGTGTATTTCGCGCATGGCGGTCACCATAGCACACGGCGCCGCGCGCCGGGGAAACGAAAGCCGGCCCGGAGGCCGGCGCGCCCGGACGGGGCGGTCGCGGAACGGGTCAGTATCGGCGCCCCTTGGCAAGGGCGCCTCCGGGGCGCGGCGGGAGCAGCGCGGCGATGAGCGCGCCCGCCGCGAGGCCGCCGAGATGGGCCTGCCAGCCGATGCGCACGCCGAACAGCGCGACCGCGTCGCCGAGCAGGGCGAGCGCGGCGTTGACTATTATCGCAAAGGCGAGAATCGCGGCGCCGACGCGGCGGTTCCCCCATCGCAGCATTACGATCGCCGCCGCGCCGGTGACGCCGAGCACCGCGCCCGACGCGCCGATGAGCCCCGCGCCGCCGCCGAGCAGGGCGGTCGCCAGCGCGAACGCCAACCCGCCGCCGATCAACGACGCGACGAACAGGAACAGCAGGGCGGGGCCGCCGTAACGCCGCTCCACCGGCGTTCCGAACGCCAGCAACATGCCGACATTGGCCAGCAAATGCCCGAACCCCGCGTGGACGAAGCCGTGGCCCGCCAGCGCCGGCGTCCACGGATGGGCGCCGTAGAGAATCGCCCATGCGTAATCCGCCACGCCGCCGCCGAAAATGTGGACGACGACATGCGCGATGCACAGCACGCCGCACAGGGCCAGTGTGGCCGGCGGCGCGTTGAAGATCGGCTCGCGGCGCGCCCGTTCGCGGAAACCCGGCTCGGGATGGGCGGTCATCGGTCCGGCGCGGAGGACGCGGCGCAGGCGAGGAAGCGGTCGATATCGGCGTCCTCCACGCACCACGAGGCGACGAGGCGGATCGCGCCCTCGCCGCCGGCGGGCCAGCGGTGGAACTCGAATCCCCCGGCTTCCAGCGCGGCGAGCGCCGCGGGCGCGAGGCGCGCGAAAACCTCGTTGGCCTCGACCGGGTGCAGCAGTTCGGCGCCGGGCAGGGCGGCGAGCCCGGCCGCCAGCCGCGCCGCGCCGGCGTTCGCCCGCGCCGCCAGCCGCAGCCACAGGCCATCCTCCGCACAGGCGGCGAGCTGCGCCGACAGGAACCGCATCTTGCTCCACAAGTGGCCGCCGCGCTTGCGCCGGCGGCGTATGTCCTCGCCGGCGCCGGGGCGGAAATCGACGATCGCCTCGGCCGCCAGCGCGCCGTTTTTCGTCGCGCCGAACGACAGAACGTCGACGCCGGCGCGCCACGTAATGTCTGCCGGGGCGCAGCCCAGGCGCGCCGCCGCGTTGCCGAGGCGCGCGCCGTCCATGTGAACGCGCAGGCCGTGCGCGCGGGCGATTTCGGTCAGCGCCGCGATCTCGCCTTGCGCATAGACCGTGCCCGCTTCCGTCGCCTGGGTCAGAGACAGCACCGAGGGCGGCGTCTCGTGCTCGCCGTGCGCGCCCGTTGCGGCCAGCATTTCGGCGAGGCCGCGCGGGTCGATCTTGCCGTGCGCGCCGGGCGCGGGGATGAGTTTGGCGCCGCCGGCGTAGAACTCGGGCGCGCCGCACTCATCGACGTTCAGGTGCGCTTGCGGATGGCAATAGACCGCGCCCCAGGGCGGCGCGAGCGCGGCGATGGACAGCGCGTTCGCCGCCGTGCCGGTGGCCACCGGCCAGACCGCGACGGGGGTTTCGAACAGCGCGCCGAACAGCGCGTCGAGGCGGCGGCTCGGCGCGTCGTCGCCATAGGCGCGCGCGGGGCCTTCGTTCGCCGCGGCCACCGCCGCCATGATCTCCGGCGCCGCCGGGGATTCGTTGTCGCTGCGGAAATTCGTCATGGCGGGTTGGGTTCTCGCGCCGTGCGGGGGCGCCCGTCATCGGCGAGCAGCGGCAGCCGCGCGAAGCGCCGGCCATCCTCCGCCAGCCGCCAGGCGGCGGCGGGCGCCGCCCGGCCGCCGCGCACCGAAACGATAAGCCACAGCAGATCGGGCTCCCATGCGCGCTCGAGATCGCGCGCCGAGGGCCGGGCCGGCGAATCGGGATGGGAATGATAGACCCCGATAACCGCATCCGCGCCGCCGCGCAACGCCTTGTGCAGTTTCAGCCGCAGCGCGGGGTCGACCTCGAACTCCGTGCGGGGGCGCGCGGCCAGGTTGGCGCTGGGGTGCGCGGCGCGAATGCGCCAGCCGCCGCCATCCGCGCGCCCCGACAGCAGGCCGCAGGCTTCTTCCGGGTAGGCGGCTTCGCAGGCCGCGACCGCGGCGCGCAGCGCCGCCGGCGCGATGCGGATCACCGCGCGATCTCCACGATCTCCACCGTTTGCAGCAGCGCTCCGGTTGCGAGATCGAAGATCGCGACGCGCGGGCCGTCGGGCGTTTGCAGCCGCAACGCGAGGCGCGGGCCGTCGAGCGCGGTTTCGACGATCTCCGCGCCTTCGGGAAGCCGCACCGCAACCGTTTCCGGCGCCGCGCCGGGCGCGCCGAGGCGGTTGACGACGGTAACGACGATGACCGCAAGGCCGGCGACGATAAGCACGCCCATCCCGATCGCGAGCGCCTTGAGAAGCTCTATATTCACGCCCATGCCTGCGGACGGAAGCGAAGACGATGGCGGCGGCGGTGGACGAGCGCAGTTTCGTCGTGCCCGCCGGGGCGGCGCGCGAACGCCTCGACCGTTTTTTGGCGGCGCGGCTTCCCGGCCTGTCGCGGGCGCGCATCGGCGCGCTGATTCGCGGCGGGGCGGCCACGGTCGCGGCGCGGACGGCCTTGCGCCCGGCGCGCCGCCTTGCGCCCGGCGCCGAGGTGCGGCTGTGCGTACCGCCGCCGCCGGACCCGGACGCGGCGCCGCGCGCGCAGCCCATCGCGCTCCGCGTCGCGTTCGAGGACGAGGCGCTGATCGCGATCGACAAGCCCGCCGGGATGACCGTCCATCCGGCGCCGGGCAGCCCGGACGGCACGCTCGTCAACGCGCTGCTCGCCCATTGCGGCGGGGCGCTGTCGGCGGTCGGCGGCGCGTTGCGCCCCGGCATCGTTCATCGCCTCGACAAGGACACGAGCGGCCTGATGGTCGCGGCCAAGACCGATGCGGCGCACCGCGCGCTGGCGGCGCAGTTCGCGCGGCGGGAGATCGACCGCGCCTATCTCGCCGCGGTGGCCGGCGTCCCCGCGCCCGCGTCCGGGGTTATCGACGCGCCGATCGGCCGCGACCCGCGCAACCGCAAGCGGATGGCGGCGACGGCGCGCGGCCGGCCGGCGCGAACGCGCTATGCGGTGGAAACCGCGTACGGCGCGCGCGCGGCGCTGGTCCGCTGCGTGCTGGAGACCGGGAGAACCCATCAGATTCGCGTCCATCTTGCGCATCGCGGCTGGCCCGCGCTGGGGGATCCGTTATACGGCGGCCGCGGGGCGCTGGCCAGGGCGCTGCCGCGGCAGGCGCTGCATGCCTGCCGGCTGGGTTTTACGCACCCGGTATCGGGCGCGCGTCTCGTTTTCGAGAGCGCGTTGCCCGGCGATATCGCGGGGTTGATCGGAATTCTCGAAAATGCGCGCGAATTGCCCGGATTCGGTCAAGGTTCGTCCTGATTTTCGCCATTTCGCCGTTGGCGTAATATCGGCGCCGGCGCGCGGGCGCGCCGCGTTCGCCCAATCCCGGGCCGGAGGCCTGTTGCCATGACGTCGAACGCTCTTCCCACCGTTTCCGCCGAGGGCGGCCTGGCGCGGTATCTCGAGGAGATCCGCCGCTTTCCCATGCTGTCGCAC
The DNA here is from genome assembly GCA_965201115.1 of Alphaproteobacteria bacterium. GTDB lineage: Bacteria > Pseudomonadota > Alphaproteobacteria > UBA7887 > UBA7887 > JANQOH01. Next base: position 610,134 of record OZ241745.1, on the reverse strand, counting down.
GACGAGGAATATGTGCTGGCGCGCAGCTGGCGCGAGCACGGCGACGCCGAGGCCGCGCACAAGCTGGTCACGAGCCATCTGCGCCTGGTCGCCAGGATCGCGATGGGCTACCGCGGCTACGGCCTGCCCGTCGGCGACCTGATATCGGAAGGCAATGTCGGCATGATGCAGGCGGTCAAGCGCTTCGACCCCGACCGCGGCTTTCGCCTCGCCACCTACGCCATGTGGTGGATACGCGCCGCCATGCAGGAATACATCCTGCATTCGTGGTCGCTGGTGAAGATGGGGACGACGGCGGCGCAGAAGAAGCTCTTCTTCAACCTGCGCAAGCTCAAGGGCCAGTTGCAGGCGATGGACGACGGCGACCTCCCCGACGAAACGGTGAGCGAGATCGCCCGCCGCCTCGACGTCGCGGCCGGCGACGTGGTCGCCATGAACCGCCGCATGAGCGGCGGCGACCGCTCGCTCAACGCCCCCTTGCGCGCCGATGGCGACGGCGAATGGATCGACTGGATCGCCTCCGGCGAGGACGACCAGGAGAACATCGTCGCCGAGGCGGAAGACCTGGCGCGCCGCCGCGCGATGCTTGAGACGGCGATGGAGCGCCTGAACGAGCGCGAGCGCCGGATATTCTCCGACCGGCGCGTGCGCGAGGATCCGCTGACGCTGGACGAGCTCAGCCGCCGCCACGGCGTCAGCCGCGAGCGCGTGCGGCAGATCGAGGTTCGGGCGTTCGAGAAGGTGCAGAAGGCGGTGCGCGAGATGCTGGCCCGCGAGGCCGAGGGCATGCGCGCCGCCCGCGCGGCCCGCGCCGCCGCCGCGTAAGCGGCCCAACCCCGCCGAAGGCGGGGCCCGGGACCGCGGGCGTCCCCGCCCGCACGTTTCCGCGGGGCGCGATGTCGGCGGGGAGGCGCGGCCGCCGCCCCTGCTCCCCGGCGCCCGTGTTGCTTGAGACGTGCGGGCAGGATGCCCGCGGTCCCGGGCCCCGCCTTCGGCGGGGTTGAGGAAGCGCCCGGTTTGCGCCACAACGGCGGCGGGGGGAGGCGCGCCCATGATCGTCATGTTCACCGATTTCGGCGTTGCCGGGCCGTATGCGGGGCAGATGAAGGCGGCGCTGGCGGCCGCCGCGCCGGCCGTATCGGCAATCGACCTGATGCACGACGCGCCGGTGTTCCGGCCCAAGGCTTCGGCCTATCTGCTGGCGGCGCTGGTCCGGCCCCTGCCGGCGGGAACGGTGGTGCTGGGGGTGGTCGACCCGGGCGTGGGGAGCCCCGGCCGCCGTCCGGTGGCGGCGCGGGCCGGCGGGCGCTGGTTCGTCGGCCCCGACAACGGCCTGTTCGCCATCGCCGCGCAACACGCCGGCGGCGGCGAATGGTGGGAGATCGACTGGCGCCCGGAACGCCTCTCCAACACGTTCCACGGGCGCGACCTGTTCGCGCCGGTCGCCGCGCGGCTGGCGCTGGGCGAGGAGCCGCCGGGGCGGCCCATCGACCCCGCCGGGGCGCAGGGCATGGACTGGCTCCCCGATCTCGGCGAGATCGTCTATCTCGACCGTTACGGCAACGCGATGACGGGCATCCGCGCGGCGACGCTGCCGCCGGGCGCGGTGCTGAAGGTGGCCGACGCCAGCGTCCGCCGCGCGCGCATTTTCGCCGACGTCGCCGCCGGCGAGGCGATTTGGTACGAAAATTCGTGCGGCCTGGTGGAAGTGGCGATGAACAGGGCCGACGCGGCCGCCGTCATGGGCCTGAGCGTCGGCGCGCATGTGCTGGCCGTGGCCCCCGCCTGACCCCCGCCGCCCGGACAGGGGCGCGCCGCGGCGTCTTGCGGCGCGGCGGCGCGGCGGGTATCGTGGCGCCTGCCCCGCGTTTTCGCCCGCGGCCGCCGGTTGCCGCGGGCGCGGGCGCGCTTGTCACCGGTTTACGGAGCCTCGGCCGTGGCCGCAGCACGATACGGCGCTTCGCGCGCCGCGGAGCCGCTTGAGGCGTTGGCGGCGCGGTTGCGGCGGCTGGCCCGGGCGGCCGAACGCGCCGCCCAGGGGCGCGGCCTTGCGGTCGCGCCCGTATTCGCGCTGGCGCCGCTTCTTGCCGCGTGCGGCGGGGGCGGAGGGGACGACGCGCCCCCCGCCCCGCCGCCGCCCCCGCCTCCTCCTCCGCCGCCGGACCCGACGATCCGGCTCGGGCTGGACCGCCCCGACCTCGACAACGCCGGCGCATCGGAGCCGCTCGCGGTCGTGGGCGGGGGCGAGCCCAACACGGTCAGGACCGGCGCGGGCGCCGACAACGTGCGGACGCAGGGCGGAAACGACGTCATTCTCTCGGGCGCGGGCGACGACGAGGTGGATGCGGGGGCCGGCTCCGACATCGTGAACGCGGGCCCCGGCAACGACACGGTCGCCGCGGGCGCCGGCGACGACGTCGTTGTCTATGTGGGCAGCAACGCGCGGGGCGCGGCGGCGTACCGGGCGTATGCGGAATCCGATCTCGCGAATGTACGCGGGAGCGGCATCGACCTGAGCGGCGCCGTGAGCCTCGAGGCGCTGCGCGACCGCGCCGGAAACGACGGCGCGGCGGATCGGTTCGACGGCGGCGCCGGGGCCGATACGCTGGTCGTGTTCGGAACCGCCGATCTCTCCGGGGCCGAACTGGCGAACATCGAGCGTATCGTTATCGCGTCGGACGCAACTTTCGGCGCGGCCCAGCTCGCGAATGTCGAATCGATACGCGCCGGCGAGGGCGCGGTCCTGCGCCTTGCGGGCAGCGGCGCGGTCGATTTGTCGCGGCTCCGTCTCGGCGCGGACGCCGGCGCGGAGGGCGTCCCGCCCCATATCGAGGTCGGGGCCGAGGTCACGCTGCTGGCGCCCGATGCGGCGGCGCTCGCGGGCATCCGGCTCCTCTCCGGCGCCGGGCGGGTGGCGGTGGCCGCCGACGACGATAACGCTTTCGCCGGCATCGTCCTCGCCGAGGGGCTGCGCGTCGCCATCGGCGTCGGCGACCCGGACAACGTGCGGGAACGGACGGTGAGCCGCGGCTCGGTCGATTTCGGCGGCGTGGCCGACGCCGCGGGCAACGACGCGCCCGTGGCGATGGGCGATGGCGCGATCGCCGTGGACGAAGGCGCGTCCCGGATACTCGCCGCAGCGGATGTCGCGGCCGTGGACCCGGACGCGGACGACGGCCCGGCGCAATTGACGTGGCGGGTGACGGCGGCGCCGGAGCACGGGCGCATAGCGCTGGCCGCGGCGCCGGGCGCGGCGATAGCGATCTTCACGCAGGCGCAGCTTGCCGCCGGCGAAATCGCCTATGTCCACGGCGGCGGCGAAGAGCCTTCCGACCGTTTCGAACTGCGCGTGGAAGACGACGGCGAACCGCCGCTCATGGCCGCCGCCGCGACGGTAACCGTGGCGGTCGCGGCGGTGGACGACGCGCCGAGCGCGGTAACGCTGTCCGAAACGACGCCCGCGCTGGCCGAGAACGCCGACACCTCGGCGGCGCTCAAGGTCGCCGCCGTCGCCGTGACCGACGTCGACGGCGGCCCGCGCGATCTCGAACTCGCGGGCGCCGACGCGGCGCTGTTCGAACTGAGCGGCGACGGGGCCGAGCTGCGCCTGAAAGCCGGCGCCGAACTGGATTTCGACGCCAACCCGGCGCTCGACGTAACCGTGCGCGCGGCGGCGAACCCCGAGGCCGCGGCGGCGCTGCGCATCGCCATCTCCCCGGTCAACCCGGTTCTCGGAAACGACGAAAACAACCGGCTCGACGGGAAGGCCGGGATCGACCTGTTGTTCGGCGCGGGCGGCAACGACGAGCTGCGCGGCATGGGCGGGGACGACGCGCTCGACGGCGGCGCCGGCGACGACGAGTTGACCGGCGGCCCCGGCGCGGACGTCTTCGTGTACCGCTTCGACAGTGCGAACGGCGGTCCGTCGGACGGCTGGACCGGCGCGGGCGGCTGGGACCTGGTTTTGGACTTCAACCGCGCGCAAGGCGACAAGCTGCGCTTCATCGACGCGAATACGGGCGCGAACCGCATCGATACGCTGGCCGAATTCAAGGCGGCTTTCGATCTCGAGCGGTATCCGGCGCTCGCCAGGACGGCGCTGGACCGGGACCGGGACGATGCCGAATATATCGATATCCGCTTCGGCGCGCCGAGCCGGCCGGACCGGGGCGAGGGCGGCGCATCGGGCCAGCACAAGCTGCATGTGTACCCGGCGGCGCCGATCCCGTCGGCGCTCTTCGACAGCGACAGCGGCGAGTTCGACGATGTCGACGCTTTCATCGCCGCGCTCGGCGGCGCGGGCGCGCTGGAGTTCGGGTAGCGGTGTTCGTTGGCTTGTCGATGTCGACTCGCGGCAACCCCGCCGAAGGCGGGGCCCGGGACCGCGGGCTTCCAGCCCGCACGTCTCCGCAGCAGGGCGCGCTGCCGCCGCGGCAGGCGGGTACATCGGCGGCATGGAGGCGAGTGGAAACGCGCGGGCGCCCAGGAAGCGGGCCCGCGCCTTCCCGGCGGCGTTCGCGCCTTGCGGCAACGTGCGGGCTGGAAGCCCGCGGTCCCGGGCCCCGCCTTCGGCGGGGTTGCGCTCGTTCGCGGGCGTATGGAGTAGCGCGCGATGATCGATAACGGACCTGCCGACCGGGGGGGCGCCGGGTTTCGGCCCGAGCCTTTCGACGACGCCGGCGAACGGCAGGATCGGTTCCTGTCCTTCTCCGCCGTCATGGCCGGCGAAGGCGCGGGCGGCGCGCCGAGCCGCGCGACAAGCGCGTCGACGCACGACGAAACCTATACGTACGCGCAGATCGCCGATTATCTGACCCAGGGATACTGGACCGCGCCCAGTTTTCCGCACAAGTTCTTCCCCGCGCGCTTCGGCGAGACGTTGACGACGTTGTCGGTCGATATCGAAGAGCTGACCCCGGCGGGCCAGAGGTTTGCGCGCGCGGCGCTGTCGGCGTGGGAGGCCGCGACCGGCCTGCGGTTCGTGGAGACGACGGAAGACGCCGACATAGAGTTCGACGATACCCTGCCGGGGGGGGGAGAGGCCAGCGTTACCTACAACATCCCCGGCGCCGGCGAAGAGTACGGCGCGATAATCGCCTCCAGAATCGATATCTCCGCCTCGTATTTCTTCAGGTTCGGGACCGGCTACGACAGTTATGCCTTGTATGTCTATATACATGAGATCGGCCACGCGCTGGGGCTCGGCCACGCGGGAGATTACAACAACACGGCGGACTACGAAACGGACGCCCATTACCGGAACGACAGCTGGCAGGCGACGATCATGTCGTATTTCGACCAGCGCGAAAACCCCCATACCCGCGCCGCGGGGGCGTCGTACGCCTGGCCGGTCACGCCGATGCCGGCGGATATCGTCGCCATCCAGCGCCTCTACGGCGCCCCGACGAACATTCGCGCCGGCGACACGGTCTATGGGTACGGCTCCAACACGGGGGGCTATCTCGACGGCTGGCTGTCCTGGACCTGGCCGGTCGCGTTGACGATATACGACAATGGCGGGATCGACACGATCGACCTCCGCACCGTGGCGGCGGACCAGCGGATCGATCTGCGCGCCGAGACCGCCGCCGCAACCGCGCCGACCCGCGTCTCCGACGCCAAGGGCTTGAAAGGCAATCTGCTTATCGGCCCCGGCACGGTTATCGAGAACGCGCGCGGCGGGGCCGGAGACGACGTCATCGTCGGCAACGACGCCGGCAACACGCTCAGGGGCGGGGGCGGAGACGACAGCCTGCGGGGCCGCGGCGGCGATGACCTTCTGATCGGCGGCCCGGGCAACGATACGGCGGTTTTCCCCGGCAGCGTGGCGTTTTACAGGATCGTCACCGATGGCGGAGCGACAACGGTCGCCGATTTGCGCGCCGGGGCGCCGGAGGGAACGGACACGCTGCGCGAAATCGAGACGATCCGCTTCGAAGGCGACAGGGCCGTGCGCACGCTGCCGCCGGCGCCGCCCCCGCCCCCGGCCGCCCCGGAGGGCGCGCTCGAACTGTTCGTCGGGGGCGGGGGAGACGAAGACAACGTCATCGTCCTCGGCGGCAATCTGGAGATCCTTGCCGACGGCGGCGGCGGCGATGACTATTACATTGTCTTGCCGGGGTTGTCGAACCGCGTAACCCTGGCCGACGGCGATGGCGCGAATGTCCTCGCGTTCGACGATGGCGCGAGGATCGAAAGCGCGCGGCTGGAAGAGGGAGCGCTTTATATCGACATGGCGGGCGGCGCGACGGTGGAGATCGCGGCGGAGGCGGCCGATGCGTTCCGCTTCGCGGCGGAGCCCGTCGCCGGCGCCGCGTTCGGCGCGGCGGGATTCCTGGCGCTGATCGAGGAAAACGACGGCTACACGGTTATCGCCGACGCCGCCCCGCCGGAAGTGGAGGAGGAAGCGGAGGAGGCGGGAACGGGCAGGGTATTCGCCAACGGCAATCCCGGCGTCGACGTCTTCGCGTTCGGCTACGATATGGAAGTTTTTTCCGATGGCGGGCGGGGGGACGATATCTACCGGATTACGCGCTTTCAGAGCCGCGATGCGGTAATTTCCGATCTTTCCGGCGCGAACCTCGTGATTTTCGACGACGGGGCGGAGATTTCCGGTTTTGCGAACCGGCGCGGCGCGTTCGTCGTCGAGCTGGAGAACGGCGCGGTCGTGGAGATAGAGGCCGCGTCGGCGAACCGCTACCGCCTGGGCGACGGGCGCGACATGCCGGCGAGCGAGTTCCGGGCGTGGGCGGAGTCGCAGAGCTGGCCGGCGGATGGCGGGAGCCGCGTTGCGGAGGGGACCGGCGGCGCCGATCTCTTCGTCTATCGCTTCGACAGCGCGAACGGCGCGCCGCCCGCGGCCTGGGAAGGGGACGGGACGGTCGACGCGATCCTCGATTTCAACCCTGCCGAGGGGGATCGCATTCGCTTCGTGGATGCGGCTTCGGGGGCCGGGCGGGTGGATACGCTTGCCGGGTTCCGCGCGGCGTTCGATTTTTCCGCGCATCCCGGCGGCGCCCGGCGGGCGCTCGACGGCGCCGGCGCCGAGGCGATAGCGCTCGCGTTCGGCGGGGGCGGGGCGGCGGGGCTGGATATCTATCCGGCGGCGCCCCTCGACCCGGCGCTGTTCGACCCCCTCACCGGCGAGTTCCACGACGTCGACGCCTTCATCGCTGCGCTTGGCGGCGCGGGCGCGCTGGAGTTCGTGTAGCGGTGTTCGTTGGCTTGTCGATGTCGACTCGCGGCAACCCCGCCTTCGGCGGGGTTGCGCTCGTTCGCGGGCGTATGGAGTAGTGCGCGATGACCGATAACGGACCTGCCGACCGGGGGCGCGCCGGGTTTCGGCCCGAGCCGCCCGACGGCGCCGGCGAACGGCAGGATCGGTTCCTGTCGTTTTCCGCCATCGCGGCCGGCGAAAGCGCGGGCGGCGCCCCGGTCGGCGCGAGGACCGCGGCGATGCACGACGAAACGTATACATACGCGCAAATCGCCGACTATCTGACCCGGGGATATTGGGAGGCCAGGGGGGGCGCGCCGCACAATTTCGCCGTGCGCGCGGGCGAGACGTTGACCGTCGACGTCGAAAGCCTGACCCCGGAGGGCCAGAGGCTCGCGCGCGCCGCGCTTTCCGCCTGGGAGGGCGTAACCGGCCTGCGGTTCGCGGAGACGACAAAAAACGCCGACATAAAGTTCGACGACGACGAAGAGGGCGCGTTTGCCTCCGCGTCCTACAGCGGAGGCGTGACAATCTCCGCCAGGATCAATGTCCATGTCTCCTGGTTATCCAGGTTCGGGAGCAATTTCGACAGCTATCCCTTCCGAACCTATATCCATGAGATCGGCCACGCGCTGGGGCTCGGCCACGCGGGCAATTACACCACCCGCCTGCCTTACGAAACGGGCGCCCATTACCGGAACGACAGCTGGCAGGCAACGCTCATGTCGTATTACGCTCAGCACCAAAGCACCGATACCCGGGCCGCGGGAGCGTCGTACGCCCATCACCTCACGCCGATGGTGGCGGATATCGTCGCGATCCAGCGCCTCTACGGCGCCCCCACGAACATTCGCGCCGGCGACACGGTCTATGGGTACGGCTCCAACGCGGGGGGACATCTCGACGGCTGGCTTTCCTACGCCGGGCCGGTTACGTTGACGATATACGACAATGGCGGGATCGACACGATCGACCTTCGCACCGTGGCGGCGGACCAGCGGATAGATTTGCGCGCCGAGACCGCCGGCGCAACCGCGCCGACCCGCGTTTCCGACGTCAACGGTCTGAAGGGCAATCTGTTTATCGGCCCCGGCACGGTTATCGAGAACGCGCGCGGCGGGGCCGGAGACGACGTCATCGTCGGCAACGACGCCGGCAACACGCTCAGGGGCGGGGGCGGAGACGACAGCCTGCGGGGCCGCGGCGGCGATGACCTTCTGATCGGCGGCCCGGGAAACGATACGGCGGTTTTCGCCGGCGGCGCGGCGTTTTACCGTATCGTCACGAGCGATGGCGTAACGACGGTCGCCGATTTGCGCGCCGGGGCGCCGGAGGGAACGGACACGCTGCGCGAAATCGAGACGATCCGGTTCGAGGGCGACAGGGCCGTGCGCACGCTGCCGCCGGCGCCGCCTCCGCCCCCGGCCGCCCCGGAGGGCGCGCTCGAACTGTTCGTCGGGGGCGGGGGAGACGAAGACAACGTTATCGTCCTCGGCGGCAATCTGGAGATACTCGCCGACGGCGGCGGCGGCGATGACTACTACATTGTCTTGCCGGGATTATCCAACCGCGTAACCCTGTCGGACGGCGATGGCGCGAATGTCCTCGCGTTCGACGATGGCGCGAGGATCGAAAGCGCGCGGCTTGGGGAAGACGCGCTTTATGTCGAACTGGCGGGCGGCGCGACGGTGGAGATCGCGGCTGAGGCGGCCGGCGCGTTCCGCTTCGCGGCGGAGCCCGTCGCCGGCGCCGCGCTCGGCGCGGCGGGATTCCTGGCGCTGATCGAGGAAAACGACGGTTACACGGTTATCGCCGACGCCGCCCCGCCGGAGGCGGCGGAGGAAGCGGCGGAGGGAACGGGCACGGTATTCGCCAACGGCAATCCCGGCGTCGACGTCTTCGCGTTCGGCTACGATATGGAAGTCTTTTCCGATGGCGGGCGGGGCGGCGATATCTACCGGATTACGCGCTTTCAGAGCCGCGATGCGGTAATTGCCGATCTTTCCGGGGCGAACCTCGTGATTTTCGACGACGGGGCGGAGATTTCCGGCTTTGCGAACCGGCGCGGCGCGTTCGTCGTCGAGCTGGAGAACGGCGCGGTCGTGGAGATAGAGGCCGCGTCGGCGAACCGCTACCGCCTGGGCGACGGGCGCGACATGCCGGCGAGCGCGTTCCGGGCGTGGGCGGAGTCGCAGAGCTGGCCCGCGGACGGCGGGAGCCGCGTTGCGGAGGGGACCGGCGGCGCCGATCTCTTCGTCTATCGCTTCGACAGCGCGAACGGCGCGCCGCCCGCGGCCTGGGAAGGCGACGGGACGGTCGATGCGATCCTCGATTTCAACCCCGGCGAGGGGGATCGCATTCGCTTCGTGGATGCGGCTTCGGGGGCCGGGCGGGTGGATACGCTTGCCGGGTTCCGCGCGGCGTTCGATTTTTCCGCGCATCCCGGCGGCGCCCGGCGGGCGCTCGACGGCGCCGGCGCCGAGGCGATAGCGCTCGCGTTCGGCGGGGGCGGGGCGGCGGGGCTGGATATCTATCCGGCGGCGGCCCTCGACCCGGCGCTGTTCGACCCCCTCACCGGCGAGTTCCACGACGTCGACGCCCTCATCGCCGCGCTTGGCGGCGCGGATGCGCTCTTGTTCGGGTAACGCTTGCACGTTTCAACCCCGCCGAAGGCGGGGCCCGGGACCGCGGGCTTCCAGCCCGCACGTTTCCGCCGGGCGGGATGGCGCCGGGGAAGGCGCGGGGCCGCTTTCTGGGCGCCCGCACGTCTCGACCCCCGCGAACGCCGGCGGGCGGAGGGGGCGCAAAGACTGTGTTTCCATGGCGAACGCCGCGGCTTGCGGAAACGTGCGGGCTGGAAGCCCGCGGTCCCGGGGCCCGCCTTCGGCGGGGTTTTGGGGGCGGCGGAAAAAATTTCGCGGCGTGTTGCGGCGGGGGGTATAGGGGGGTATAACGGCGCCTGCGTCGATACCTTGCCCGCGGCGGCTTGCGGCCGCGGGCGCCCCGCCGGATGACGGAGACACCGCCATGACCACGGTACAAGAATATGCCCCCCCCCCCCCCCCCCCGCGGCAGAATAGCGTAAACGGCCTTGGCGACAAGGCGTTACGCGACGAACAGACCCTCCCGCCGGAGGCGCTGGTAACGCGGTTGCGGCGGCTGGCCGAAACCGCCGGGCGCGCGGCGCCGGAGCGCGGAATCGCCGTCGCGCCGGTATTCGCGTTGGCGCCGATTCTCGCCGCGTGCGGCGGCCCCAAGGGCAGCAGCATGCCGGCGGAGCCCGCGCCGGCGCCCGAACCCAACCAGCCGCCGGCGTTTTCCGGCGATCGCGCCATCGAACTCGCCGAGGGCGGGAATCTCGCGCTGAAGACCGAGGACTTGTCCGCCGCCGACCCGAACGCGGCCGACGGGGCCGGGCAACTGACCTGGCGGGTCACCGCGGCGCCGGAAAACGGGCGCATCGCGCTGGCCTCGGCGCCGGGCACGGCGATAACCAGCTTCACGCAGGCGCAACTCGCAGCCGGCGAGGTCGTCTATGTCCACGACGGCGGCGAAACGACGTCCGACAGTTTCATGCTGCGCGTCGAGGACGACGAGGAGGCGCAATCCGATACCGCGACGCTGAGCGTGACCGTGTCGCCGGTGGACGACGCGCCGCACGCGGTCATGTTGTCGGCCACCGTGACGTCGCTGCAGGAAGACGCCGACACCTCCGCGGCGCGGAAGGTGGCGGACATCGCCGTGAGCGACGTCGACGGCGGGCCGCGCGGGCTGGAGCTCGCGGGCGCCGACGCGGCGCTGTTCGAGCTGAGCGACGACGGGACCGAGCTGCGCCTGAAGGCCGGCGCCGAGCTGGATTTCGAGGGCAACCCGGCGCTCGACGTCACCGTGCGCGCGGCGGCGAACCCCGAGGCCGCGGCGGCGCTGCGCATCGCGATCACGGGGCTGAACCAGGTCCGCGGCGACGATGACGCCAACACGCTCAACGGCACGGCCGGCGCCGACGCGCTGACCGGGATGGCCGGGAGCGACACGCTGAACGGGATGGGCGGCAACGACCTCCTCGACGGCGGCGCGCACGACGACGCCATGACCGGCGGCGACGGGGCGGATGTGTTCGTGTACCGCTTCGACAGTTCGGCGGGCGGCCTCCCCGACAGCTGGACGGGAGTCGGCGGCGACGATTCGATCCTCGATTTCAACCGGGCGCAAGGCGACCGGATCCGGTTCATCGACGCGAATACGGGCGCGAACCGCATCGACACGCTGGCGGAGTTCAAGGCGGCGTTCGATCTCGACAGCAACGCCAATCTGGCGCTGCGGACGCTGGACCGGGACGACAACGAATCGGTGAGCATCCAGTTCGGCGCGCCCAGCCAGCCCGACCCCGGCCGGAACATATCGGGCCAGCACAACCTGAAGATCTCCATGGCCGCCGCGATTCCGGCCAATCTCTTCGACATGGACACGGGCCAGTTCAACGACGTCGACGCCTTCGTCGAGGCGCTCGGCGGCGCGGACGCGCTGCTGTTCGGATAGGCGCCGCGGGCGCCGCTGCCCGGGCGCGCGGGCGTCTCGCCCGCATGTCTCGACAAGCCGCGGAGGCGGGCGGGCGGGGCGCGGCGACCGCGTCTCGCCCGGCAACCTCGCGCCCGGAGGGACGCGCGGGCGGGCACGCCCGCGCACACGGGAAGTTCGCGCCTGCGGCGCGGGCGGCGGCCATTGCCGTAAACGAGGGGGACCGACATCATGACCGATAGCACGCGGACGCTTCGCGCCGATGAGGATTATGTCGTTCACGGGCGGCTGGAGCTGCCGGCCGGCGCGTCGGAGGCGGCGCGTTTCGCGTTGCGCGCCGCGCCCGGCGCCGGGGAGCTCCGCATCGCCGCCGACGGGACGTGGGCCTTCGTGCCCGGCGCCGCGTTCGACGCGCTGAACGACGGCGACAGCCGGTTCCTGTCCTTCGCCTGCGTCGTCGCCGACGAAGGGCGGGAGACGGAGTTCTCCGGCGTCCTCGAGGTGCGCGGGCGCAGCGACGCCGGCGTCCCGCCGGAGGTCAAGGCGCTGCTGAGCGGCCGCGCGTGGAACGCCGAGCCCGGTCAGCCCGCGGCCATCGCATATCATTTCGCGGAAGCCGGCGAGCTCCCGGACTATTACGACGCCGACGGGCTGGAGACATGGCGCGACGGATTTGCGCCGTTCGACGCGGCGCAGCGCTCGGCGGCGCGCGCGGCCCTCGCCGCCTGGGCCGAGGCCGGCGGCGTGCGTTTCGAGGAGACCGGGGACGCCGAACAGGCGCATATCGTTTTCGGCATCGCCGAGCTCGGCGAGGGCGCGAACGGCTGGGCGTTCTACCCCGGCGCCCGCGAGGGCGGCGATGTCTGGATCGACCCCGGCGCGGCCGCCGACCTCGGCCCCGGCGGTGTCGGGTATGCGGTGCTCCTGCACGAGATCGGCCATGCGCTGGGCCTGCGCCACCCGGACGAACACGGCGGCGGACACGCCTACGACGTGTACGACGCGCGCAGCATCATGGCCTGGCGCCCCGGGCACGACGGCGTTGTCCCCGCGGCGCCGGCGCCGGTGGACTATGCCGCGTTGCACTGGCTCTACGGCTCCGCGCCTCCCGCGAGCGCCGTGCCGCCGCCGGCCGTCGCCCCCACGGGCGGGGCCTGGAACACGGTCTTCGATCCGTTCCGGATATCCGTGGACGACACCGCGTGGTGGCGCGGGGAGATCGACCGGCCATACGATACCGATTATTTCGAATTCTACGCCTATACGGGCTACACCTACACCATCGCCGCCAAGGACAGACACAACGGAGTCATCTCCGATGTCAGCCCGGATATCCGAATCGTGGGCGGCGGGTCCGGATTCACGGATGCCGGCATAACCGACGCCGAGATCGGGTTCTCGGTTAACCGCAACGTGTGGGTCGTCGTTTCCATACGCGACTGGGACTCCGGCGCGTTCGACAATGACGGGGATACCGGGTACTATTGGGTACAGGTCGGCGCCGAGAGGGCGGCGCCCCCCGATCTCCGTTCCGCTAGGTGGAGCGCGACTTCGGCGGATCATGGCGACTCGATAACCCTGACCGCCAATTTCGACGACTCGCTTTCCGGCTACGACGTCTGGTTTGCGATCTGGGAGTATAACGGCGACGGCCGTAACTTCGGCTATTACGACGATCTGGTTACCCGTCTGAATGCTGTGGAGTCCGGCAGCCGCGCTACCGCGCGGTGGACGGCGGAATGGCGGGACGACTCGTTGCGGGATCCGCGGGATCCGGACCCGGAATACTATTTCGATGTGTGGATCGCCGGCGAATATGCGGGTTCGAGCCCTCTCTCCGCCTTGCTCGATGTCGATCGGGGCGGGCCCGAATTCTCCTCCGCCAATTGGGGCGTTACCGCCGCGCGCCACGGAGACCGGGTGACGTTGACGGCCGATTTCGGCGGCTCCCTTGCCGGTCACGAAGTCCGGTTCGCGATCCTGGAGGACAACGGGTACGCATACTACGATACTTGGGAGACGACCATAGACGCGACGGAATCGGGCAGCCGGGCGACGGCGCAATGGACCGCCAGGTACTCGGGGGACGATTGGTGGGATACCGCGCCCGAGTCGCAATACTACTTCGGCGTTTTTCTGAACGGCGCCCTGGTGGGCCTCAGCTCGGCAGATCTCGACGTGGGCGAACCCGGCGCCGATTTGTCCTCCGCTTCGTGGAGCAAGGCGTCGGCCGGCGACGGCGAGACGGTGACGCTGACCGCGGTTTTCGACGGCTCCATAGAGGGCCGCGAAGTCGAGTTCGATATCTGGGAATACTCGGGCGGCCGCTGGCGGGACCTTTACGAAACGACCGTCGATGCGACCGAATCCGGCAACCGCGCGACGGCGCAATGGACGGCGAGACACCAGACGGACGTGCTCGGATTCGGCGACCCGGAATACCGCTTCGTCGTTGCCGTCGACGGTGTGGGGGTCGGGTTGAGCGAGGACCTTCTCGATGTGAGCGCGGACGCCCCCGGCAGCGACCCGGACCCCGCCCCGCCGCCGGAAGACGGGGTCTTTTCCTACACGCAAATCGCGCAGTATCTGACCGATGGGTACTGGACGGCGATCGGGCGGGCGCGCCGCGCTTTCGACGCCGATCCCGGCGATGCGTTGACGGTGAATATCTCCGGTTTGTCCGGAGAGGGCCAGACGCTGGCGCGGGCCGCGCTGGCTTCATGGGCAAATGTCACCGGACTGCGGTTTCAGGAAACGAGCGGGGCCGCGCAGATCGTTTTCGGCGATGAGGGAGACCGGGCCTACTCGTCCTCGATAACCCAGGGGCAAACGATCTTGTCCTCGACGGTCAATGTCTCGCGCGCATGGTTGCAGACGTTCGGGACATCCATAGACAGCTATTCTTTCCAGACCTATATTCACGAAATCGGCCACGCGCTGGGTCTCGGACACGCCGGCGCCTACAACGGGACCGCGCTGTACGGAATCAACAACCACTATCTGAACGACAGCTGGCAAGCGACGGCAATGTCGTATTTTCCGCAGCAACATACGTCGAGTTTCTCATTCTCCCACAACACCTGGATAGCCTCCACGGGTGCGTCCTATGCGTATGCGGTTACGCCGATGGCGGCGGATATCGTTGCGATCCATGACCTGTACGGCGCGCCCTCCGGCATTCGCGCGGGCGATACGGTTTACGGGCGCAACTCCACCGCCGGCGGATACATGGACAATTTGGCGGCATTGTCCCATGCCGTTACGTGGACGATCTACGACGGCGGCGGCGTCGATACGCTGGACCTGAGCGGGTTCGCGGCCGACCAGAAGATCGATCTGCGGGCCCAAAGCGCGGCGTCCGCGGCAACATATGTGTCGGACGCGATGGGGGCGAAAGGCAACCTGATGATCGCGCCCGGGACGGTAATCGAAAACGCCGTGGGCGGCGACGGAAACGACACGATTACCGGCAACGCGGCGGCCAACAGGCTGGCCGGAGGCGGCGGCAACGACCGGTTGCAAGGCGGCCGCGGCGACGACACGCTCGTCGGCGGGAATGGCAGGGATACGGCGGTTTATTCCGGACAGCAGGGGGATTACCAGGTCACGGACGCCGGCGGCGGGGTATGGACCGTCCGCCACACCGCGTCGTCGGCGACCGAGGGAACCGACCGTCTGGAGGGCATGGAGGTCGTCCATTTCGACGGCGATGGCGGGCAACGCGAGCTCGTTTCCGGCGCCGCGCGAAGCTATCAGGCGGCGCCGGCGTTGCTCATCCGGCCCGTTATCGCCGCCGGGGACCGACAAGCGCGGGAGCCCGGCGACGACGGCAGCTTCGTCTTCTCACTGAGCCGCCAGGCGCCGGAGGGCGGCGTCATACTGCATTACAGCATTACGGGAACGGCGGAAAACGGGACGGACTACGCATCGTTGCCCGGCCAGGTAACCATCGCCGGCGGCGCGAGCGCGGCGACGGTCGCAATCGACGTCACCAACGATAGCGCGCGCGAAGGCGCGGAAACCGTCACGGTGACGCTGACCCACGCATCCGGCCCCAACGCCGGCCGCGTCGCCGCCGACACGGCCGCGAGCGCGACCATCGTCATCGTCGACGACGAAGCGCCGCCGCCGCGGGTGGCGCTGACAAACCTTACGTTGGTCCTGTCGGAAACCGCCGATACGCGGAACGCCATTCGCGTCGCCGATATCGCTCTCCAGAACGGCGGCGATGGCGCGCGCGGGCTGGAACTCGCCGGGCCGGACGCGGCGATGTTCGAGATGAACGCGGCGCAGACCGAACTGTATCTGAAGGCCGGCGCGGCGCTGGACCACGATGCCAATCCGGTGCTCGACGCAACGGTGCGCAGGACCGACGCCCACGCGGTCGCGGCCGGCGCGGAAATTCTTGTCGAGCCCGCCGCGACGGCGCCGACGCCAACGCCCGCGGCCGCGCTCAAACTGTTCGTGAACGGCACGGCGGAGAACAACGTCATCGCGCTGGGCAGCAGCCTCGCGACGCGGACCAATGGCGGCCTCGGGGCCGACCGGTATATTCTCCTCGCGAGCCAGACCGGGCAGGCCAGCATCGAGGATCGCAGCGGCGCCAACGTTTTGGCGCTGGACGACGGGGTGCGGGTGGCGTCGGCGGAGCTGCGGAGCGGCACGCTGTTTATCGACCTGCCGGGCGGGCCGGAGGACGAAATCGAGGTCGTCGCGGCGACGGCCTACCGGTTCGCCGCCGGAACCCGGGCGGATCTCGACTGGCGGGCGTTTTTGGCGCTGATCGAAGACGGCTACACGGTATCGGGCGACGCCGCCGCGCCGGCGGCCCGGGCGTCCACGGGCAGTTTGAAGGTGTTCGCGAACGGCAACCCGGGCCGCGATGTCTTCTCGTTCGGCTACGATCTCGAAGTGCGGTCGAACGGCGGGCTGGGCAACGACGAATACCGCCTGACCCGCTTCCAGGCGCACGACGTGGAAATTTCCGATCGCTCGGGGACGAACCTCGTCGTTTTCGACGATGGGGTTTCGGTTTCCGGCTTTCGCAACCGGAGCGGCACGTTCGAGTTTACGCTGTCGAACGACGCGACCGTCGATGTGGCGGCGGCGTTCGCGAACCGCTACAAGGTCGCCGACGGCGCGGAAATGGCGGCGGCGGATTTCCAGACTTGGGCGCAGGCCCGGTCCGGCGCGTTCGTCGCGGGCGCGGCAAGCGCGGCCCCGGCGGTTTCCACGGCGGTTTCCGCCGCCGACGGCGGGCGCGGCGCGCTCGCCGGAACCGACGGCGCGGACACGTTCGTGTTGCGCTTCGACAGTTCGGGCGGCGCGGCGCCGGCGGATTGGGAGGGAGGCGGCGGCATCGACCGGATACTCGATTTCAACCCCGGCGCGGGCGACCGGATCCGTTTCACGGACGCGAACGACGGGCCGGGGCGGATCGACACGCTGGCGGAGTTCCGGGCGGCGTTCGATCCCGATGCGCGCCCCGGCGCGGCGGCGCGTTCGGCGGATGGCGGCGCGGAGGCGGTTTCGCTCGCCCTCGGCGATGGGCTGGCCATCTACCGGACCGATGCGCTCGACCCGGCGCTGTTCGATCCGGAGACCGGGGAGTTCCGCGACGCCGATGCGCTTGTCGCGGCGCTCGGCGGCGCCGACGCGCTGCTGTTCGGCTGATGGCGCGCCGCGCTCCGCGCGCGGCGGCGGCTTGGGCCGCGGCCGCGTTCGCCGCAGCGCCGCCCGCCGCCGGCGGTTGCGCGGCGCAGACGCTGGATTGCGGGAACGCGCCCGCGCGCCTGTGCGCGGCGTTCGTGGAGGCGCTTTCCGGCGGCGGCGGCGCGCGCCTGGCGGATACGCCCGGCGCGGGGCCGCACATGCGGGTGGAAATTACGCATATCGACGATATCGGGCTGACCGGCCGGCTGGTGCGCCGGGCGCCCGGCGGGGCGGAGCGGGCTACGCCGGTTATCCAGACGGTGGTGCTGGACCATCCCGGCGGCCTGCCCGACAGCGCTTTGCGGGATTTCGCCGAGGCGCTTCTGGGCGCCGAAACGGGGGCCGTGCGATAATGCCGGGGGTTATGGGGCGATTACGGGTCGCAACCCCGCCGCAGGCGGGGCCCGGGACCGCGGGCTTCCAGCCCGCACGTTGGCGCCTGCACGAATGCCGGCGGGCGGGGGGCGGAGACTGTGCTTCCATGGCGAACGCTGCGGCGCGCGGCGACGTGCGGGCGGGGACGCCCGCGCACCCAGGCAGTCCGCGCCTTCGGCGCGACGGAGCGCGGGCCCGCTTCCTGGGTGCGCGGGCGTCTCGCCCGCACGTCTCCGCCCCCTGCGAATGCCGGCGGGTGGGGGGCGAAAGACTGTGCTTCCATGGCAAACGCTGCGGTGCGCGGGAACGTGCGGGCGGGGACGCCCGCGCACCCAGGCGGTCCGCGCCTTCGGCGCGACGGAGTGCGGGGCCGCTTCCTGGGTACGCGGGCGTCTCGCCCGCACGTCTCCGCTCCCTGCGAATGCCGGCGGGTGGGGGGCGGAGACTGTGCTTCCATGGCAAACGCTGCGGCGTGCGGCGACGTGCGGGCTGGAAGCCCGCGGTCCCGGGCCCCGCCTTCGGCGGGGTTGCGGCTTGCGGCGACGTGCGGGCGAGACGCCCGCGCACCCGGGCGGTCCGCGCCTTCGGCGCGATAGCAGGAACGAGGGGGCGCGATGACTGACAGGACCGAGGTTTTTGTCGATGCTCTCATGTCGGCGTCGCTGCGGGATGGGGTGGTGCGGCTGGAGTTCGGCGGGTTCGCGGCGCCGCCGGGGGCGGACGCGGCGGGGGAGCGCGGCGATCCGCGTCCGGCGGCGAAACACATGCTGTTTATCCCCGTTCCCGGCTTCATGCGCGCGGCGGGCATGATCGGCGAGGTCGCGAAGCGTCTGGAGCAGCAGCAGGCGCAGCATGCGCGGCGCGCGGGCGAAGGCGCGCCGGACGGCGGCGGCGGCGAGAACGCGGGCGGCGGCCCGTGAACGACCGCGCGCCGGCGCCGGCGCCGGTTCTTTCGGCGGCGCTGGCGCGCGGGCGGCGCGCCTTCGCGGCGGTGATCGTATTCAGCGCCTTCGTCAACATTCTCATGCTCGTGTCGCCGATCTACATGTTGCAGATCTACGACCGGGTTCTGACGAGTGCGAGCGTCGAGACGCTGATCGCGCTCACCCTGGTGGCGGTGTTTCTGCTCGCCTGCTTCGGCGGGCTCGACTGGGTGCGGCAGCGCATGATGGCGCGCATCGCGCTGCAACTGAACTTCCGCGTGCTCGACGATGTCGTGGCGGGGACCTTCCGGGGCAGCCTGCAACGGCTCCGGCAGAGCGGCGGGCAGCCGGTGCGGGATCTCGACGCGGTGCGGCAGTTTATCGCCAGCCCGGCGGCGCTGGCGTTTTTCGACGCGCCGTGGGCGCCGCTGTTCACGGCGGCGATTTTTCTCATCCATCCGTGGCTCGGCTGGCTGTCGGTTTTCGCCGTGCTGACGATCCTCGCTTTCGCGCTGCTTACCGAGTGGACGTCGCGCGGGCCCTACCGCGGCGCGTCGGAACACGCCGCGGGGGCGCACCGGTTTGCCGAGGACAGCCTGCGCCACGCCGACGTGCTGGAAGCGATGGGGATGTTCGAGGGGTTCCGCCGCCGCTGGCGGAGCCGCCACGACCGCGCGGTTGCGTTTCAGGCGCGGGGCGGGGCGCGGCTGAGCGCGCTGCTGGCGGCGTCGAAGGCGTTCCGGCAGGCGGTGCAGGTGGGCGTCCTCGGCCTTGGCGCGTGGCTTGTGTTGCGGCAGGAGATCACGCCCGGCATGATGATCGCGGCGTCGATCGTGCTGGGCCGCGCGCTGGCGCCGATCGAACAGGGGATTTCGGCCTGGCGCGGTTTCGTTTCGGCGCGGCAGTCGTGGCGGCGGCTGAACGCGATGCTTTCCGCCGTTCCGCCGGACGCGGGCCGCGAAACGCGCCTGCCGCGCCCCGAGGGCCGCGTCGAGGCGGAGGGCGTGATAGCGGCTCCGCCGGGGGCGCGCGCGCCGGTCTTGCACAGCGTCGGCTTCACGCTGGAGCCCGGCTCGGCGACCGCGCTGATCGGCCCGAGCGGGAGCGGCAAGAGCACGCTGGCGCGCCTGCTGGTGGGCGTCTGGAGCGCGCAAGCGGGCTCGGTGCGCCTCGACGGCGCGGCGGTCGGCGAATGGCCGCGCGAAAGCCGCCGCCGCCATATAGGCTACCTGCCGCAGGAGGTGGAACTGTTCGAGGGCACGGTGGCGGACAATATCGCGCGGCTCGAGACGCCGGACGACGAAGCGGTCGTGGCGGCGGCGGGCCTCGCGGGCTGCCACGACATGATCATGCGCCTGCCGCAGAACTACGCGACGCCGCTGGCGGCGGGGGGCGCGAACCTTTCCGCCGGGCAGCGCCGGCGGGTGGCGCTCGCGCGCGCGCTCTACGGCGATCCCGCGTTCGCGGTGCTCGACGAGCCCGACGCGAATCTCGACAACGATGGCGAAGTCGCGCTGGCGGCGGCTCTGGGCGCGCTGGCGGAGCGCAAGGCCACGGTGCTGATCGCGACGCATAACACGCGCCTGCTGCACGCGGTCGAGCGCATCTTGGTGCTGCGCGACGGCGCGCTCATCGATTCCGGCCCGCGCGACGAGGTGCTGCGGCGGTTCCTGCGCCCGGCCCCGAGCGCCCCGCCGGCCGCGGCGCGCGAGGCGGGGGGCGCGCAATGATCGAGCCGGCGGCGGCGCCGGGCCCGGACGGCGGCGGCGGCGAGGAACTGCGCGAACTGCGCGCGCGGGTCGAGCGCGACACGCCGGCGCGGGCGGGGATCGCCGTGCTCGCCGTGGCGCTCGGCGGGTTCATCGCCTGGGCCTCGCTGGCGCCGCTGACGGAAGGCGTCGTGGCCTCGGGCCAGGTCACGGTCGAGTCGGCCCACAAGACCGTGCAGCACCTCGAGGGCGGCATCGTCGAGACGCTGCATGTCCGCGAGGGCGGCGCGGTAAAGGCCGGCGACCTGCTGATCGAACTCGACGCCACGCGCCCGCGCGCCGAGCTCGACCTTTTGGAAAGCCGCTGGTTCGGGCTTTCGGCCGAGATCGACCGGCTGGAGTCGGAGCGGCTTGCGCGCGAGACGATCGTGTTTTCCGATGAGCTGCTGCAACGGAGCGACGATCCGCGCGTCGCCGACATGCTGGCGACGCAGCTCGACCTGTTCGAGGCGCGCCGCCGGCAGTATTTGGGCCAAATCGAAATCCTGCGCCACCGCGTCGGCCAGCTCGAGGAGAAAATCCGCGGGCTGGAAGCGAGCCGCGACGCGCGCCGGCGCGAGGCCGCGCTGATCGAAAAGGACCTGGACGGCCTCTCCGCCCTCTACGACAGCCAGCTCGTCGATGAAGGCGCGCTCATCGCCCGGCGGCGCGAATACGAACAGGCCGCGGGAGACATCGCGAGCATCGCCGCCGAGGTCGCCGGCGCCCGCGTCGCCATCGGCGAGGCGCAGCAGGAAATCATCCAGCTCGAACGCGCCATGCGCAACGAGGTGGCCGACCGCATCGCGGCGGCGCGCCAGGAACGCTTCGAAATCGGCGAACGCCTGGTGGCGGCGCGCGACGTGCTCCAGCGCACGAAAATCGTCGCGCCGCAGGACGGCAAGGTGATCGGCCTTACCGCGCACACAAGGGGCGGGGTCATCCCGCCGGGACAGCCCATCCTCAATATCGTGCCGAGCGCGGAGCGCCTGGTGGTCGAGGCGCGGGTGCGCCCCACCGACGTCGATAATGTTCATCCCGGGCAAGAGGCGCGGCTGCGCTTCACCGCGTTCACGCAGCGCGACACGCCGGAAGTGCTCGGCGTCGTGGAACAGGTGTCGGCGGACGCCTTCGAGGACGAGGATGCCCGCGAGACGTATTACGTCGCCCGCGTCCGCGCGCCGGAGGAGGAGCTGGCGCGCCTGGGCGACGTCGTCCTGGGGCCGGGGATGCCGGTGGAGATCATGTTCGCCGGCGGCGAGCGCACGGCGCTGCAATATCTCGCGGCGCCGCTTGCGGGCATCCTGAAACGGGCGCTGGTGGAGGAATAGCGGCGTGGCCCGTGTCTGCGTTCGCGCGCTCGCCGCGCTCGTTCTGCTCGCGCCGCTCGCCGCCCGGCCCGGCGCCGCGCCGGCGCAAGAGGGCGCGGCGTACGGGCTGGCGGCGGCGTTCGAAGACGCGCTGGCGCGCGACCCGCGCATCGGCGCCGCCGAAAACCGCATCGCCGAGGCGCGCGAACGGCTGGAAGAAGCGCGCGGCGCGAACCGCCCCACCGTGACCGCGCGCGGCGACGGCGGCTATTCCTATAACCGCAACGAAGCGCGCAATCTCGCCACCTACAAGGGGCGCTCTTTCGATCTCGGCGTGACGGTAGCGCAGAACCTCTATGGCTTCGGGCGCCTGGCGGGGCAGTTGCGCGGCGCGGAAGCGGAAATCGCCGAGGCCGAGGCGGCGGCGATCGAAACGCGGCAAGGCGTGCTGGCCGAGGTCGCGCGCAGCTTCGCCGAGCAGGTGTTCCGCGGGCGCATCGTGGAGCGGCGGCGGGAGTTCGAAGCGCTGGTGGCCGAGCTCGAACGCACGGCGCGCGAGCGCATCGAACTGGGCATGCTCGATCGCACCGAGCTGCACGAGGTGCTGCGGCGGCTGTCGCGGGCGCGCGCGGGGCGCGCCGAGGCCGAAGCGCGCTACGGCATCGCGCGCGCGCGCCTGGCGCGCCTGACGGGCGCCGACCGCCCGGCGCTGGCCGCGGCGTCGCTGGCAATGCTCGAAGCCGCGCTGCCGCCCGGGCCCGAGGCGACGCTGGCGCTGGCGGCGCGCGAATCGCCGGCGCTCGCCATCGCGCGGCGGCGCGTCGAGGCGGCCGAGGGCGACCTGGCGTTCCGCGAAGCCGACCTGCTGCCCGCGCTGAGCCTGGAGGCCGCCGCCAGCGCCGGGCGCGTGGGCGATATCCGCACCTTCGACCTGAGCGGCGGCGTGCGCCTCGCCGTCCCCCTCTACGAAGGCGGCGCCAAGCGCTCGCGGCGGCGCAACGCCGAACTGGCGCTGGAAACCGCGCGCCGCCAGCTGCGCGCCGAAAGCGAACGGGTCGAGATTTCAGCGCGCACGGGCCGGGATCTCATGGAAGGCCTGGCGCTCGCCGCCGAAAGCTTCCGCGCCGCGGTCGCCGACGGCCGCACGGCGGCGGAGCTGACGCGCGAAAAACTCGAGGCGGGCCGCGTCACGCTTGTGCATTACATAGAGGCGCGCCAGACGGTTCTCGACGCCGAGTTCCAGCGGCTGGAAAACCGCCTGCGGCTGGAGACGGCGCGCATAGACCTGCTGGCCCTGCTGGCGGCCCTCCGCCCCGCGCCGTAACCCCGCCGAAGGCGGGGCCCGGGCGCGCGGGCGTCTCGCCCGCACGTATTCATTCGCCTCAATGCCGCCGATACATGCGCCTCCGCCGGCGGCATCGCGCCTTGCGGATACGTGCGGGCGAGACGCCCGCGCACCCAGGAAGCGGGCCCGCCGGTTACGGGGCGATGGGGTTTTCCGGCGTCAGACCTTCGCGCTCGGCGGCGGCGCACAGCCGGGCGTCGGCGCAGGCGAATTTCCACGGGCCGGGCGCCCGGCGGCTGGCGATTCGGCATCCGGCGAGCTGCATGGCGTCGTAGGCCCGGAGCGGGTGGCGGTCGAGCAATCGCGCCGCTTCTTCGAGCACCGCGGCGCCGGAGGGCGCCACCTCGAAAAACGAGGCGGCGTCATCGTCGATTCGCCGAAGAATCCGGTCGGCTTCGGACCTGGAAATATCGCCCTCGCGCTCGCGGCGGCGGATCGCCGAACGCGCCTCGACCAGGGCAATATCCAGTATGACGGCGCGGAAACCGGCCGAATCCCCGATCAGGCCGGCAACCCGCGCCGTTCCCTTTTCCGTCACGTACAGCTTGACCAGCGCACTCGTATCGAACCAGACATTCGCCATATGCGCGGCGTCAGCGCCGGTCCTCGATGACCGTGTCCGAGATGGAGCCGCCCCGTATCGGGATCGGCTCGAACCGGGCCCGGCGCTCCCGGGCGCCATGGACCCCGTGCTTGCCGCTTCGCGGCTCCGCCTGGGCGCGCGCGCTGGCGGGCGGCGGCATAACCGTATGCGGACGGCCGGCGCCAAGGCGCTCAACGTCCAGCGGGGCGCTCCGTATGCTCATGACGTTTGCCTTTCTCTTGGTGCGGGGCGGCACTGTATAACCGTTGTCCGGAGGCGCTGTCAAGCGCTCGGTTGCGCTTTCCGGCGCTTGGCGATTACGGATATTCTCCGCCGGGCGCGCTGTCAAGCGCTTTCCGCGCCGCGCGCGGGAAATCCGGCGGCGGGCGCTTGATTGCGGGCGCGGGCGGTGCTTTGTTGCGCGCCCCGCCCGCGCCCCGCCCGCCCCGCCGAAACGGCCGCCGATGCTCGACCCTGTCCCGATACTCGTCAACGGCGTGACCTACGCCTCGTGGCTGTTCCTGGTCGCGGCGGGGCTGACGCTCATCTACGGCGTCATGAACATTCTCAACGTCGCGCATGGCAGCCTGTATGCGCTCGGCGCCTATGCGGGCGCGTGGTCGGTCGGGGAATGGCTGGCGGGCGGCGGCGCGGTGTACTGGACCTATGCGCTGCTGCTGGCGTCGGCGCTCGCGGTGGGCCTCGTCGCCGGGCCGCTGATCGAACGCGGCGCGCTGCGCTGGCTCTACGATCGCGACGAAATCGTCATCGTGCTGGCCACCTTCGCGCTGTTCCTGATGCTGGAAGACGTCATCAAGCTGATCTTCGGCGTCGAATCCTACCTGCCGTGGCAGCCCTATACGGAACTGGGCTTCGTCGATGTCGGCGGCATACCGTTTCCGGTGTACGATTTCTGCCTCGCGGCGCTGGCGGCGGCGGTGGGCGGGCTCGCGTGGTTCGGGCTCAACCGCACGCGCGCCGGCAAATTGCTGCAGGCGGTGATCCACGACCGCGAGCTGGGCCGTGCGCTCGGCATCGACGTGCGGCTGGTGTTCGTCGTCACCTTCGCCATCGGCGCGGTCCTCGGCGCGCTCGGCGGGGCGTTTACGGCGCCCATGATCTCGGTCGTGCCGGGCATCGGCGTGGAGGTTATCGTGCTGGCGTTCGCGGTGGTGGTGATCGGCGGGCTGGGAAGCATCGAGGGCGCGGCGCTCGGCGCGCTGCTCGTGGGCGTCGGCCGCACCGCGGCGGTGGCGGTCGTGCCGGAACTGGAACTGTTCGTTGTGTACGGCGTCATGGCGCTGGTGCTGATCGCGCGGCCCGAGGGCCTGTTCGGCCGCGCCGCGGCGCGGCGGATATAGGCCGTGCCGGCGCGGCCGCGCGACCTTACCGCCGCCGGCCTCGCGGCCGCCGCGCTCGCCATCGTCTCGGCGTGGTGGTGGCTGCCCGGCTGGGCGGTCAACATGCTGGCGCTGGCGCTCGCCAACGGGCTGGTCGTTCTCGGCCTCGCGATCCAGATGCGCGCCGGCCTCGTCTCGTTCGGGCAGGCGCTGTATTACGGCCTCGGCGCCTATGCGGCGGCGCTGCTCGCCCGGCTCGCCGGCGTGACCGATGCGTTCGTCATGGCCGCCGCCGGGGCGGCTGTCGCCGCCGCGGCCGCGTTCGCGCTCGGGTTTCTGCTGTCGCGCTACCGGGGCATTTTCTTCGCCATGCTCAGCCTGGCGTTCTCGATGATCCTGTTCGGCCTGCTCACCAACAGCGCGGCGCTGGGCAGCACCGACGGGTTCGGCGTCCCGGCGCCCACCTTCGCGGCGTTCGACCCCGGCGACAACGCGCGGCTCACGCTGTTTCTGTTCGCGCTGGTCGCGGCGCTGGCTTTCGCGGCGGCGTTCTCGGCGCACCGCTATCTCGAATCGACGATGGGCCATATCGGCGAGGCGATCCGCGAAAACGAGGTGCGCGCGGAATATCTCGGCGCGTCGGTGCGCCGCGCCATCCACCTGAAATACGTTTTGGCGGCGGCGCTGTCGGGCCTGGGCGGCGCGCTGACGGCGCTGCTGATCGGCCACGTCACGCCCGAGGATTTCGTGTACTGGACGAAATCCGGCGAGTTCGTCTTCGTCGCCATATTGTCGGGGACGGGGCATGTGGCGGCGCCGTTCGTCGGCTCGCTGCTTTTCGAGCTGGTGCGCAGCTACGCGCTGCAATACGCGCCCGATTACTGGCAGATGCTGCTGGGCGGCGCGCTGCTGGCGATCATCCTGTTTCTGCCCGGCGGCCTGTGGTCGGCGTTCCGCCGGGTCTCGCGGCGGGGCTGACATGGCGGCGCCGGAAGCGCGGGGGGCGGCGCTCGAGGCGCGGGGGCTGTACAAGCGCTTCGGCGCCGTGGCGGCGGCGGACAACGTCGACGTCACGGTGGAGGCCGGCGAGCGCGTCGGCGTGATCGGCGCCAACGGCGCCGGCAAGACCACCTTCGTGAACATGGCGACGGGCTATGTGCGGCCCGACGCGGGAACGATCCGGCATAACGGGCGGGAGATCACGGGCCTGCCGCCGCGCCGCGTCGCGCGGCTCGGGGTGCGGCGCTCGTTCCAGATCCCGCAGGTTTTCCCGTCGCTTGCGGCGCTCGACAACATGATCATCGCCATCGGCATCGCGCGGAGCGCGCGCCCGGGCCTTTGGCGGCCGCTTCGCGACGCGGCGGTCGAGGCGCGCGCGCGGGCGGCGCTCGCGCGCTTCGGCATCGAGGCGTTCGCCGGCCGCGCCGCCGGCGCGCTGCCGCAGGGCGCGCGCAAACTGCTCGACATCGCGATGGCGCTGGCCGGCGAAACGACGCTGCTGCTCCTCGACGAACCGACGAGCGGCATCGCCGCGGAAGAAAAGACCGCCGTCATGGACACGCTCGCGGCGGCGCTCGACGCCGAATCGATAACGGCGCTGTTCGTCGAGCACGACATGGAGGTGGTGGAGCGCTACGCGGCGCGGACGATCGCGTTCTACGACGGGCGGGCCATCGCCGACGGCCCCACCGCCGAGGTTCTCGCCGACGCCGATGTGCGCCGGCATGTCGTCGGCCCCGAACTGCACCGGCGCGCCTGAGATGTCCGCGCCCGCGCTCGAAGTTACCGGCCTCGGCGTGTCGATCGCCGGGGCGTCGATCCTGGAAGGCGTCTCGCTGACGGTTCCGGCCGGCAGCCTGTGCGGGCTGATGGGCCGCAACGGCGCGGGCAAGACCACCTTCATGCGCGCGGTCATGGGGCTTGTCCCCGCCCGCGCGGGCGCCGCGCTGTACGGCGGCAGGGACCTGCTGCGCCTGCGCGCGCACATGCGCGCGCGGCTCGGCATCGGCTACATGCCCGAGGATCGGCGGCTGGTGCCCAATCTCGGCGCGGAGGAGAACATCCTCATGCCCGCGTGGGCGGCGCGGCGGCGCGACGCGGCGGAGCGGCTGGAGCGCATACGCGCGCTGATGCCCGAAGTTGCGGCTTTCGGCAACCGCCGCGCCATGCAGCTGTCGGGCGGCCAGCAGAAGCTCGTCGCCCTGGCGCGCGCTCTGATGGCGGGGCGCGGGCTGGCGTTGCTCGACGAACCGTTCGAGGGCGTGGCGCCGGCGCTCGCCGCCCGGCTGGCGGAAGTGCTGTCGGGGCTGAAAGACCTCGGCCTGTCGGCGCTGCTGTCGGAATCCGACTCGACCCACTCCGAGGATCTGCTCGACCGCCTTTACGTCATCGAGCGCGGGCGCGTCCGCGCGGCGGAGGGCGCCGGGTAGCGGGGCGGGTTGCGCACGCGAGTTGTCGGGGGTACGGTAGCCCATCGGTGGCGCGGTAACGCTGCGGCGCCGCCGCGACTTTTCGCGTCAACCGCATGCAGCGTGAACGGGTAGGGGCTGATCGCCATGAGACGTCGAGAAGCGAACGCAGCTGTCACACTGTTCGACCGGGCGCCCAACCGGCCGGCCAGCACGCCCTTGCGGCGGTCTCGACCATCGATTACGCAGAAACCGAGAAAGTTGTTCCCGGATCTCCCCGCGTCGAAGTTCGACATCGTTTACGCCGATCCGCCGTGGGACTACAAGGGGCAGCTGCAACACGCAGGCGAGGGCAGCAAGGATACGGGCGGCGCGATTCGCCATTACGGAACAGTGACGCTCGACCGGCTCAAGAAGCTCACGGTGGGCCGGATTGCCGCCGATAATTGCCTGCTGTTCCTCTGGGCTACGAATCCGCATCTGGACCAGGCGATAGACTTGGGCAAGGCGTGGGGCTTCAATTGGGCGACCGTAGCGTTCGTCTGGGACAAGGTGCGCGTCAATCCTGGCTTCTATACAATGAGTCAGTGCGAGCTTTGTCTCGTCTTCAAGCGGGGAAAAATTCCCGAACCCAGGGGCGCGCGCAATGTACGCCAACTCGTTAGCGAAAAACGCGGCGCACATTCGCAGAAACCGGAGGAAGTGCGTCGCCGGATAGACGCTATGTTTCCCGCGCTGCGGAAGATCGAGCTATTCGCTCGCGGCGCCGTATCGCAAGAATGGGCAACTTGGGGGCTTGAGGCCGATGGCGCGTGAACATCTGGAAGGCAGGGAAAATTGGCAGGATGAAGCCAACAGACGAGGCCAGATGGCTGAGCTGGACTTCGGCGAAGTGATGCGATGGCATCTTGCCGGAACCGATTTCGCAGTCGACGACAGGCCGAGAGATTTGGCAGCCATATATGGACGCGGGCAGGGAAGTTCGCGGGCTCTTGGAATTCGTCCCGACCACGCGATTCGTAACGCGGCGACCTGCAAGGCCATATATGTCGAAGTCAAGAGCCAGCGAGCGGCAGGGAATGCGCACGAACGGGCATGCAGATACATGATGCCCGGGATACTGCATTCGGCGCGCCAACGTGCCGGACAACCGGAAGACGTGATCCCGATTTGGTGGATTTTTACCAATGGAGTAGCAACCGATGACCGTTACAGGCGGAAGATCATGCATTGGTTTCGCGGAATCGAACGGCATGTTTTACTGTGGCAGGACCGTTCCGTGCCTTCGTATGTGACCGATCACTTCGATGACCATATCTGTCAGCTATTGCTCTGAGTGCGGCCGATCGCGTTCGTTCCGATGACGACACATGGCCTTGACCGGCGCCTCTGCGTGGCGCCGATGATGGACCGCACCGACCGCCACGACCGCTATTTCATGCGGCGGCTGACGCGGCGGACGCTGCTCTATACCGAGATGATCTCCACCGGCGCGCTGCTCCACGGCGACGTCGATCGGCACTTGCGCTTCGATCCCTCGGAGCATCCGGTCGCGCTTCAGCTCGGCGGGAGCGAGCCGGACGAACTCGCGCGCTGCGCCGAACTGGCGGCGGCATACGGCTACGACGAAATCAACCTCAATGCCGGCTGCCCGAGCGCGCGGGTGCGCAGCCGCCGCATCGGCGCCTGCCTCATGGCGGAGCCGGGGCGCGTCGCCGCCTGCGTGCGCGCGATGGCCGGCGCCGCGCCGCTGCCGGTCACGGTGAAAACGCGCATCGGCATCGACGACCGCGGCGATTACGGGTTTCTCAGCCGCTTCGTGGAAACCGCCGCCGCGGCGGGCTGCCGCGTTTTCATCGTCCACGCGCGCAAGGCGATACTCTCGGGCCTGACGCCGAAGCAGAACCGCGAGATACCGCCGCTGGACCATGCGCGCGTCTATCGCCTCAAGCGCGATTTTCCGGAGCTGGAAATCGTGCTCAACGGCGGCGTGCGGGGGCTGGACGAGGCGCGCGCGCATTTGCGCCATGTCGATGGCGTCATGATCGGGCGCGCGGCCTATGAGGACCCCTACATGCTGGCCGCCGCCGACCGCGAGATTTTCGGCGCCGATTCGACGCCCCCGGCGCGGCGCGCGGTCGTCGAGGCGATGGTTCCCTACGCCGCGCGCGAGATCCGGCGCGGGGCGCCGCTCCACGCCATCGCGCGCCACATGCTGGGCCTGTTCCGCGGCCGCCCCGGCGGCCGCGCGTGGCGCCGCCGCATCGCCGAAGACGCAACCCGCCCCGGCGCCGGCCCCGACGTATTGCGCGCCGCCGCCGCGCCGGTCGGCGGCGAGCCGCCCGCGCCGGGTTGCGGCGCGGGCGCGGGCGGGCTATATCGTCGAGACGCGCCGCGCGGCGGCCCCGGATGCGGGGCCGGCGGTTTTCGTTACGGGGAGGCACGAACGCCATGAGCGACATATCGGCCCTGCTTGGCGACCCGTCGCTGGTTCCATCGCTGGACGCCCTTACGCGCCCGCTCACCGCCGAGGAATCGCGCAAACTGCGGGGGGACGACGACGCGAGGCTCAACGAAGCCATTGCGGCGATGACCCGCCTCGTCGAGAGCCGCCCCGATGTGGCGTCGGCCTTGGCCAAGGCCTTGGAATACTACCGGGCTTACGCGGTCCTGTCCGATTTCGTCCACGACCCGCAGGGCCCCGTGGCGGAGTTCGAGTCCGAGGTTCGGAACTTCGAACGCTCGCTGGATGAGACGCTGCGGTGAACGAGGGGCCGGATCGGCAGGCAGGCGTTCCCCGGCCCTCGAATCGCGATGCGGCATGGGCGGGCTGCACTCGGTAGGCGCTTGCATGATCGGGAGAACGAACAGATGAGCATGTTGCGAAACGAAGCGTTGACGGTTCCGTCGATGGACGCCCTGCGCCGCCCGCTCACCGAGGGGGAGGCGCGCAGATTATGGGGGCGGGGCGCGGTCGCGCGCCGTCGGGACGCCGTGGCGGGGTTGGCGCAGGTCGCCCGGAGCGGCAACCGGGTCGCCGCCGCGCTCGCGGAGTTTCTGCTCCGTCGCATGATGTACGACGAGATGGCGTCCCGGATGCTCAAGCCGGGGACGGGGCCTGTCGCACAGCTCTCCGCGGATATCCGGCGGGCGGAGAAATCGTTTGCGAAGTTGCTCCGATGACCGACGGCCCCGGCATGAACGAAACCGCGCCTCACCCGGACGCGCTCGATCCCGGGGGCGCGCCTCGACACGCTATCGTCGAACATATGGAGAAATTCGTAGCGAGCGGCATTGTCGGGCATGGGCATGTTCATCACCCTGTTTTCGACAAATTCGAACCCGAGCATGTAACGATTTTTCTGAATCACAGTAACGAGAACAACAAGCGCGACCAAATATTCGGCTTCATGTACTACGTCATTGGCGTTGCCTTGGCGGTGTCTTGTTTTCTGTTCTTGACCTGGTTTCTTATACCTGATTATGCCGATCATTATTTCGAGATTCTCGAGTTCCTGGGCGTGTTCGCGGCGGGCGCCGGGGCTGGATACGGGTTCAAGGCGTATCGGGATCGGAATGCCGCCTGATGCGAGGCATGAAATCGCGGGGGAGGGCGCCGGCGCCGGGTAGCGCCGGCCGCTGAACCCATGCATGTTCACCTCGATGCGCTCGGCGGGGTCGCGGGCGACATGTTCGCGGCGGCCCTGGTCGATGCGCGCCCGGCGCTCGCGGAAGCGGTGGACGAGGCGCTCGCGGCGCTCGGCGCGCCGCCGGGCGTGTCGCACGAGTTCCGGGCGCACGACGACGGCGTGCTTGCCGGGCGGCGCTTCGTCGTCGCGGGGCCGGCGCCGGCCCACGCCACGCCGGCTTCGGAACTGTTCCGCATACTGGACGCGAGCCGGCTGCCGGAGCCGGTGCGCGCCCGCGCGCGCGCCATGCTGCGGGCCGTCGCGGAGGCCGAGGCCGCCGTTCACGATCTGCCGCCGGACCGGGTCATGTTTCACGAGCTCGGCGGCTGGGACACGCCGATCGATTTCGTGGCCGCCGCCGCCGCCGTCGAGGCGCTCGGGCCGTGCGGCTGGTCGTGCGGGCCGCTTCCGCGCGGGCGCGGGACGGTGGAAACCGCGCACGGCGCGCTGCCGCTGCCCGCTCCCGCCGCGTTGCGCCTGCTCGAGGGCTTCGTGCTGATCGACGACGGTCTCGACGGCGAGCGCATCACGCCGACCGGGGCGGCGATCCTGCGCCATCTCGCGCCGTCGCAGGCGCCCGATCGCACGCCGCGCAGGCTCGTTGCGGCGGGCCACGGGTTCGGCGCGCGCGCGCTGCGCGGCCGCAGCAACGCGCTGCGCGCGTCGCTCTATGCCGGCGCCGGCGCCGGCCCCGGCGAACGTATCGGCGCCGATGGCGCGGCGCGCGATCGCGTGGCGGAGTTGGCTTTCGATATCGACGACCAAGCGCCGGAAGATCTCGCCGCGGCGCTCGATCGGCTGCGCGCCGCGCCGGGCGCGCTCGATGTCGCGCAGCATCCGCTTGTCGGCAAGAACGGGCGCCTGGCCGCGCGCGTGGAGATCCTCGCCCGCCCGGAGCATGCCGACGCGCTGGCCCGGTTGTGCTTCTCGGAAACCACGACCCTCGGCCTGCGCCTCCGGTCGGTCGAGCGGCTCGTTCTCCGGCGCGAAACCGCGCGAATCGATGGCCCCGGCGGCCCGGTTCGGGTAAAGACGGCGGCGCGCCCCGGCGGCCGGCGCACGGCGAAGGCGGAGATCGCCGATGTGCGCGCCGTCGCCGGCCACGCCGAACGCGCCGAACGGCGCCGCGCGGCGGAGGAGCGCGCGCTCGCGGAGGAGAGCCATGACGACGCCGATTGAACGCATACGCCGCGCGCTGCGCGCCATCGGCCCGGCGATGGTCGCGGTCAGCGGCGGGGTCGACAGCATGACGCTGGCGTCGGCAGCGCACGCCCGCGCGCCCGGCGCGGCGCGCATGGCGCATGCGGTGTCGCCGGCCGTTCCGCGCGCCGCCACCGCGCGCGTCCGCCGCCGCGCCGCCGCCGAGGGCTGGCGGCTCGACATCGTGAACGCCGGCGAGTTTTCCGACCCCGATTATCTGCGCAACCCCGCCGACCGCTGCTATTTCTGCAAGCGCAACCTCTATCGCGCGGCGGCGCCGCCGCCGGGCTGGACCGCGGTTTCGGGCGCGAATATGGACGATTTGGGCGACTACCGCCCCGGCCTCGACGCGGCGCGCGAGCAAGGCGTGCGCCATCCGTGGATAGAAGCCGGGCTCGGCAAGGACGCCATTCGCGGCATCGCGCGCGAACTCGGCCTCGACGATGTGGCGGACCTGCCGGCGTCGCCCTGCCTGTCGAGCCGCGTCGAGACCGGCATCGCCATCGCCGGCGATACGCTCGGTGCCATCGACGCGGCGGAGCGCTATGTGCGCCGCCGCCTGCGCGCGCGCACCGTGCGCTGCCGCGTGCGCGCCGACGGCGTCGCCGTCGAGCTCGACGACGCCGCGCTCGCCGCGCTCGGCGCCGCCGAGCGCGGCGCCGTGTCGGCCGCGGTGGCCGGCATGTTCCGCCGCGCCGGGGGCGGGGCGGGCGCGGAGCGCGTCCGTTTCGAACCCTATCGCCGCGGCGGCGCGTTTCTCCGCGACCGCCGCACAGGGGCCGCGCCCGCCGGATGACCGCCGACGCGCCGGAAATCCGCCTCGACCTCGCGCGCGGCGCGCGCATCGGCATCGACGAAGCGGTCTTGTGCGGCCGCAAGACGACGGCGCAGATCGAGCGGATATTGTCGGAAATCCGCGCCGCGGGCCGCGCGGTGTTGCTGACGCGCCTCGACGAGGCGGGTTTCGCGGCGCTGGCGCCCGCGTGGCGCGCGGCGCTCGACTACGACCCCGCCTCGCGCACCGCATGGCTCGGCGCGCCGCCGCCGCCTGAGGAGCCCGCGCGGGTGGCGGTCGTGACCGCCGGAACCGCCGACGCGGCGCCCGCGCGCGAGGCGGCGCGCACGCTCGCTTTCGCGGGGGTCGCCAGCGAGCTTGTGTTCGATGTCGGCGTCGCCGGCCTCTGGCGCCTGCTCGACCGCGTGGAAAGCCTGCGCGCGATGCGCGTGCTTATCGTCGTCGCCGGCATGGACGCCGCGTTGCCGAGCGTGGTCGGCGGCCTCGTCGCGTGCCCGATAATCGCCGTGCCGTGCAGCGCGGGCTACGGCGTCGCCGCCGGCGGCGAAACCGCGCTCCGCGCCATCCTCGCCAGTTGCAGCCCCGGCGTGGCCGCGGTGAACATCGACAACGGCTACGGCGCGGCCTGCGCCGCCCTGCGCATCCTGAACCCGCCGCCCCCGCCTGCGTAAGTTTCCCCTCCCCCGGGGGGCGCGGCCCCCCTATCGGGCGGCCGCCGCGGCGCGGAACCGGTTCATGGCTTCCGCGCCGTCGAAACTGGGCGGGAAAACCAGCGGCAGCGGCTCCGCCGCCACCTTGACGTTGGCGAACACGGGGCCGCGCGCGTTCAGCATGGCGCCGCGCAGGGCGGGGATTTCGTCCTCCCGCGTCACCGTGCGGGCCGCCGCGATGCCGCAGCCCCGCGCCACGGCCTCGAGATCGGTGGGGCCGGCGGTGGCCGTCGGCTGGCCGCCGGTTTCCACGTAGGATTCGTTGTCGAACACGACGATGGCGAGGTTCGGCGGCGCCCGGTTGGCGATCGTCGCGAGCGCGCCCAGGCTCATGAGCGTGTCGCCGTCGCCCGCGAACAGCGCGACGCGCTTGCCGGGCCGCGCCAGCGCCAGGCCGAGCGCGAACGGCGCCGCCTGGCCCATCGCGCCGATAAAGCAGAAATTGCGCGCGTCATGGCCGGCGGCGTTCAGGTCCCACGTGGGCGAGCCGAGGCTCGATACGGCGAGGAGGTTGCCGGGCCGCCCCTCGAGCAGGGCGGCGGCCAGCGGGCGGCGGCGCAGCATCGGCCTATCCTTCCTCGAACTGCTTGGCGCCGATGGTCTTCTGCGACAGCAGAACGGCGGCCGTCCGGCGCGTATTGAAGGCGAAGTTCGCCGCCGCCTCCACCGTCGGCCCCACTTCCGCCGGCGCGTCGGCGCGGAACACGCTCGCGTCCATCGCCTCCAGCACTTTCGGCGTTGCGCGGCCCATCGGAACCTGCCACGGGATGAACTCGCCCCATTCGCCGCGCATCGACACGATGGCGAGCAGCGGAACGCGGCATACGGCGGGCAGCGACAGCGCGTTTATGCAGTTGCCGACGCCGCTCGACTGCATGAGCAAAACGCCCCTGCGCCCGCCGGCCCACGCGCCGCACAACAGCCCGACGCCTTCCTCTTCCGTTGTGAGCGTCACCGTGTCGATGTCGTTCGCGGCCTCGCACCGCGCGATCAGCGGCGTATGCCCCGCGTCGGGCACATGCGCGACCAGCGTCACGCGCCGCGCGCGCAGGACGTCGAAAATATCCCGATGCCAGTCGATGGCGCCGTGGGTCATGGCGGAGTTTTCCCGCAAGGAGGGGAGGGGCCGGAAGACGGCGCATCCTGGCACAACCCGCCGCCGCCCGCCAGCGCGCCCCGCGGCGCGCCGGATCGTGCTATAGGTTGCGCCATGCCCGAGGACCATTCCGCGCGCGTTATCGCCGCGCCGTTCGCCGAAAGCCTCGGCGAGCGGTACTTGTCGTATGCGCTCTCGACCATCATGGCGCGGTCGCTGCCGGATGTGCGCGACGGGCTGAAGCCCGTGCATCGGCGGCTGCTTTACGCCATGCGCGCGCTGCGCCTCGACGCCGACGGGGCGTTCAAGAAATGCGCCCGCGTGGTCGGCGACGTCATCGGCAAGTACCACCCGCACGGCGAGGGCGCGGTCTATGACGCGATGGTGCGGCTGGCGCAGGAGTTCGCGGTACGCTACCCGCTCGTCGACGGGCAGGGGAACTTCGGCAATATCGACGGCGACCGCGCCGCGGCCATGCGCTATACCGAGGCGCGGCTTACCGCCGTGGCGGAGGCCCTGCTGGCCGATATCGACCGCGGCACGGTCGATTTCCGCGACAATTACGACGGCTCCGAGACCGAGCCGGAAGTGTTGCCGGCGGCGTTCCCCAACCTTCTCGCCAACGGCGCGAGCGGCATCGCGGTGGGGATGGCGTGCGCGATACCGCCGCACAACGCCGGCGAACTGTGCGGCGCGCTGCTGCATCTGATCGAGCGCCCCGGCGCGTCCGCCGGGGAGCTGGCCGAGTTCGTTCCGGGGCCGGACCTGCCCACGGGCGGCGTGCTTGTCGAGCCCCCCGCCGCCGCCGCCGAGGCTTACGCGACGGGGCGCGGGTCGTTCCGCCTGCGCGCGCGCTGGCGCGTCGAGGACCTGGGCCGCGGGCAATACCGCATCGTGGTTTTCGAACTGCCGTGGCAGGTTCCGAAGGCGCGGCTGGTGGCCAGGATCGCCGACGCCATGGCGGCGAAGAAGCTCCCGTGGCTGGCCGACATTATCGACGAATCCGCCGAGGATGTGCGGCTTGCGCTGGTTCCGCGGTCGCGCTCGGTCGCGCCGGAGGCGCTGATGGAGTCGCTGTTCCGCGCCAGCGAGCTCGAGGTCCGCGTCCCCCTCAATCTCAATGTGCTCGACGCCGAGCGCCGCCCGCGGGTGATGTCGCTGCCCGAGGCGCTGCGGGCGTTTCTCGACCATCGCCGCGAGGTGCTGGCGCGGCGGTCGCGCCACCGGCTGGAGCGCATCGCCCGGCGGCTCGACATTCTCGAGGGCCAGCTCGTCGCCTTTCTCAATATCGACGAGGTCATCCGCATCATCCGCGAGGACGACGACCCCAAGGCGCGGATGATGGCGCGCTGGTCGCTGACCGACACGCAGGCCGAGGCGATACTCAACATGCGCCTGCGCAACCTGCGCAGGCTCGAGGAGATCGAGATACGCCGCGAGGCCGAGGCGCTGCTCGTCGAGCAGGAGGAACTCGATACGCTGCTGGCGAGCGACCGCGCACAATGGCGCGCCATCGCGGCGGAAATCCGCGAAATGCGCAAGAAGTTCGGCGCGGACGCGCCGGGCGGCGCGCGGCGCACCGAGATCGGCGCGCCGCCCGGGACGGCGGAGGTTCCGCCCGAGGCGCTGGTCGAGCGCGAGCCCATCACCGTGCTGTGTTCGGAAAAGGGCTGGATCCGCGCCGTGCGCGGCCACCTGGCGGAAGACGCCGAGGTCAGGTTCAAGGAGGGCGACCGCCAGCGCAGCCGCCTGCACGCGCAATCGACCGACAAGCTCCTGATACTCGCGACCAACGGGCGCTTCTACACGCTGGACTGCGACCGCCTGCCCGGCGGGCGCGGCTTCGGCGAGCCGGTCAGGCTGATGGTCGATCTCGGCAACGAGGACGATCTCGCCATGCTGGTCGTCCACCGCCCCGGCGGGCGGCTTCTCGTCGCCGCGAGCGACGGGCGCGGCTTTGCGATCGACGAGGACGACGCGGTGGCGCGGACGCGCGGCGGGCGGCAGGCGCTGAACCTCGCCGAGGGCGCGCGGGCGCGGGTATGCGCGCCGATCCCCGACGGCGCCGACTGCGTCGCGGCGGTGGGCGAGAACCGCCGGATGCTGGTGTTCGGCATCGACGAGCTGCCCGCGATGAGCCGCGGCCGCGGCGCGATGCTTCAGAAATACGCCGGCGACGGCGGGCTGGCCGACGCCATCGCCTTCCGCGCCGCCGACGGCCTCTCGTGGCGCCAGGGATCGCGCGTCCGCGTGCTGACCGAATTCGAAGAGTGGGCTGGCAAGCGCGGCCGCATCGGCCGCCCCGTCCCCCGCGGCTTCCCGAAAAACAACCGCTTCGGGTAACCGGGAAGTCCGCGCCTTCGGCGGGTGGCGCCGCCGCGGCGTTCCGGCTATCTTTCCGCGGGGCGCGGCGGCGCGCCCGCGG
This sequence comes from Alphaproteobacteria bacterium, assembly GCA_965201115.1. Classification (GTDB taxonomy): domain Bacteria; phylum Pseudomonadota; class Alphaproteobacteria; order UBA7887; family UBA7887; genus JANQOH01. Next base: position 572,740 of record OZ241745.1, on the reverse strand, counting down.
AAACAGGAAGCGGCGATGGGCGAAATCAGGGCCGAGGTGACGCTGGAGAACGTTGGCGACCGGGCGATGTTCGAGCGGGGCTTCGGCGCGGAGGCCGATATTCGCCGGGCGACGCTCGAGGGCATCGTCGATACCGGCGCGGTCATGCTCGTCCTGCCGGGCGACGCGGTGGAACGGCTGGGCCTGGATACGCAACGCACGGTTACCGTGACATATGCGGACGAAAGGCGCGAGAAGCGGCCCGTGGCGGGCCCGCTCACGGTCGGGATCGGAAACCGGTTCATGATAGCCGACTGCGTCGTCGGTCCGCCGGGCGGGGAGGCGCTCATCGGATATGTTGTGCTCAACCGGCTGGATCTCATCCCCGACCCCGCCAATCGAACGCTCGCGCCGCGTCCCGAATCGCCGGACCGCCCGATGCTGCGTATGTAATCCGTTTCGCCCCCGGGGGGAGCGAAGGGGCGGCCGGGCGGGCCGCCCCTTGCGCGCGCGGTTGTCAGCCGCCGTGGAAGATCGACAGCGCCATGCGCCTGACGTGGGCGGGGAAGTGTTCTTCGTAGCCTTCCCAGCCGGCGTATTGCGGGAGTTTCAGCTGCTCCGGCCAGCCGCCGAGCAGGCCCCGGAACACCGCGTTCGGGCCGCCCTGTTGCAGGGCCTCCGTGATCGCGCCGTTGGCGAGCGCGAACAGGTCTTCCGCGAAGGCCAGGTTTTCTTCGACGATGCGCACCGAGGTATCGACGGAGTGCGCGCTCACCGCGTGTTTCAGGTCGAGCTTCGCGAGTTCGCGCAGCACGCGCAGTATCGCCAGGTAGTTCCCGTCGTCCATCCACATGCCGTGCGTCAGCGCGCGGTCCTCGTAGAGGTCGGCGGTATAGGCGATGCGTTCTTCGGGCAGGTGGACGACCGCGTGGCCGGCCCCGTCGGCGGGGCCCCAGTGATGCAGCGTCACCGCCGGGCCGGCGAAATCCACCTCCAGCATGTCGTCGAACGTTACGTCCACCTTGCCGGGCGCCTGTCCGAGGATATCGAGGTCGAACACCGCCTGGCACGCGCGGTGGCAGATAACCTGCGCGTCGGGGAAGACCTCCGTTCCGCCCACATGGTCGTAGTGTTCGTGGGTCAGAACGATGTGCGTCACCGGTTTGCCGGCGAGTTCGGCGATGGCGGCCTTCAGGGACGCGGCCCGCGGCGCGAAGGCGGGGTCGGTAATCAGCACGCCGCTCTCGCCCACCGCGACGAGGCTCGTGACGTGCATTTCGCTCATCGCATAGACGTTGTCGGCGAGTTTTTCGATTTCGGGGGCGGCGGGCGCCGCCGGAGCGAGCGCAACGGCCAGCGCGCCCGCCATGATCGGTTTCGCAAGGTTTCGGAGCATCGGTTGCCTCCCTTGGGTTCGGTGTGTCGCCATGTACGGCCGCGGGCCATCGCGCGCAAGCGCCCGCGGCCCGGCGGCGCCTTCGCGCCGTATCGCAATTCCGCGCTCGCGTAAACGCCGGCCGCGGCTGCCGCCGGCCGGTCGCACGATTCGCCGCGCGTTCGCTTGCCGGTCGAGACGCCGCCGTACATGCCGTTTGCGCGACCGTCCTTCCGGTACATGCATATGCCGGAACCGCGCGAATGTACGATCGCCGCTGTTTAAGGTCTGGATATTGCGGAATTGCGCAGGGCGCGCGAATGGCACGCGGGACAAAGGCAATCTTCGCCCGGTGGGCGGTAATGAACCAGCCCGTGCAAAACACCGCCTTCGGAGTCGAATTTCGAGGCAATTTTGTCGAAATACCGGGTGTCGCCATATTCGTACCGGCGCCATACGGCCCAGGTCGCCAAGTCTGCGATCTGCACAATGCGGGAAGCTTGCGAATCGACGAACAGCGGAACCTCCGCCAGGTTGCGGAGATTGCCCCATCGTGTCCCGTGCAGGCGAAATCGCCGGGCAAGGCTTTGAAGCGGGGCCTCGTAATTCTTCGATTCGTCCATAATGACGAGTCCGCGCTGCGCGCTGTCGGCGCTTCTTCCCTCGCGGTTATATCTCCGCCGTAACATAAGATCGAAGCGGTTGCAGATTTCCTCGAACGCGTATTCGACAGGATCGTCGGGAGAGCGCTGCCCCTTGTGAACGGCAACCGCAAACAGTTTGCTGCTCCAATGGCTTGCGCGCAAAACATCCAAGGCGCGCCCGATGATCGCCAGGCGATCCTTGCGTGGGATACCCTTCCAAGGATGCTTTCCTCCGTTGGCTATAACGCTGGCGTGAAGCTCGACTTCTTGCGAGGGGACACCCAAATTCAAAGACTCGACGAACTCGTCGAACCTTTGTATCAAATGATATATTTGGCGCTCGAATACCGCCACGCCGCCCAAAACGAAGTAATTCTCGGTAGGGTTCTTGACGCCGCCGGATCCGTCGATATAGAGGAGGTACATACGCCGTTTCCGGGTTTCCGGGCGCCGCCCGCGCGCAGGCGATGAGAAACGCAGTCGGGTGGGGAACCTGCCCCCAACGCACCGTGTATGTCACAGTCCTCCCGACCGCTGGCCGCAATATGGCCCCCATAACGTTGGATATCAAGCCCGTTTGCGCCCGGTCGCATATTTTTTCTTCGGTGTGTCTATAATGCAACATGTTGCCGTTTCATCCGCTGATGTTCGCGTTCTGCTCCGTCAACGTTCGTCGTATTGCCGCGTCAATGTTCAAAGGCGCCCGCTCGGGCGGTTACCGCGGGCGGCGCACCGCGTCATGCGATTCGGCGCGGGAGCCGGGGCAGCACTGCTCGACCGCCCGCCCCGGCTGCGCTACACCGCGCCGTCGGCGCGCAGCGCGGCGATTTCGCCGGGGCCGTAGCTCAGTTCTTCCAGTATTTCGTCGGTGTGTTCGCCCAGCGTCGGCGCGCGGCGGCGGATTGCGCCCGGCGCGGCGGAGAGGCTTACCGGCGCGCGCAGCAGCGGCGCCGGAGCCGGAACGCCCGGATAGGCGAACGGCGCCATCAGGCCCATCGCGCGGATGTGTTCGTGCTCCAGTATCCCTTGCGGCGATAGCACCGGCGCGGAGGGGATGCGCGCCTCCTCCAGCGCCGCGACGCATGCCGCCGATGTGCGTTCGCCGGTCCATTCCGCCATGCGTTCGCAGATGGCGTCGCGGTTGTCGCCGCGGCTTTCGTCGCTGGCGAAGCGCGGGTCGGCAAGCCAGCGCTCTTCGCCCATCAGCCGCGCCCATCGTTCGTAGAGCGGGTTGCCCACCGTTTGCACGAGTATCCAGCCGTCGCGCGTCTGGAAGGCGTCGGTCGGCGCCGAGGTTTGGCCGCGGTTGCCGGTCGCGACGCGGTCGGGCGCGCGCAGCGCCTGTTCGATCGTCGCGGGATGGTTGAACGAGAGCGCCGTGCCGAGCAGCGAGGTTTCCACCTGCTGGCCCTCGCCCGTCCGCGCGCGGTGCATCAGCGCCGCCATCGCGCCGAACGCCGAATAGAGCGCCGTGCCGTAGTCCACATAGGGCAAAAAAGCGCGCATGGGTTCTTCCGGGTAGCCCGACAGATACATTGCGCCGTTCATTGCCTGGCCGATGCCGTCGAAGCCCACGCGCGCGCTCCACGGCCCGCCGCGCCCGAAGCCCGAGGTCGTCGCGAGGATAATGCCGGGCCGCGAGCGCTTGAGGCTTTCGTAGTCGATGCCCATCGCCGCGAGTGTGGGCGGCGGCAGGTTGGCGACGACGATGTCGGCGGCGGCGGCGAGGCGGCGCACGACTTCCGCGCCGCCCGGCGTGCGCGGGTTCAGCGTCATGCCGCGCTTGTTGCGCCCCAATTGCAGGAACGCCGCGCCGGGCCCGCCGTCGCACACGGGCTGCACGAAGCGGTCTTCGCTGCCGCCGCGTTTCTCGATGCGGATGACGTCGGCGCCGAACTCGGCGAGCAGCGTGGCGCAGAACGGCCCGGCGATATAGCGCCCGAAATCGAGCACGCGAACGCCGCTCAGCACGCCCTCCGCGCCGGTCACTGGAGAAACTTCAGCAGCGCGGCGATGATGGCGATGACGGCGCCGCCCTGTACCCGCATGGCGCGAACGAGCCGGAGCTCCTGGTTCGCCATTTCCGCCTTCATCCATTCCTTGAGGCCGGCAATGTCGTTTTGCGTCGCGGCGCCGCCTTGCGCGTCGGCGACGGTTTCCGCCACCGCCTCCGCGTGGCCGCGGTTCATTCCGGCCCCTTCGAGCCGCCGGACGGCCTTGAGCGTGTCGAACGCGACTGTCGATGCCTGGGCGGCCATGCGGCGGGCTCCTGCTTGCCGACGGATCGTTCAGGGCGCGTAGTGTAGCCCTATTCGCGCGGCCGCGCAACCCCGGCCGTTCGCAACCCCGCCGAAGGCGGGGCCTGGGCGCCCGCGCGTCTCGCCCGCACGTCGCAACAGCCGCGAACGTCGGCGAGCAGGGCGCAACGACCGCCACTCCCTGGCGCCGCCGCGCTTGGCACAAACGTGCGGGCGGGGACGCCCGCGCACCCAGGCCCCGCCTTCGGCGGGGTAGAGAGCGGCGGTTATTCGAGAAACTTCAGAAGCGCGACGACGCTTGCGACGATGGCGCCGCCCTGTACCCACAAGGCGCGGATAATCCGGCGCTCGAAATTCGCGAGATCGGCCTTGGTCAGGACCTTTTCCGCGAGGCGGTCGAAGTTTTCCGCGAGGCGGTCGAAGTCCTCGCGCATGGCGCGAATGTCGCTTTTCGCCAAGGCGCTTTTCCGTGCGTCGGCGGCCATGCGGCGGGCTCCCGTTCCGGCGGATCGTTCGGTGCGCGCAGCGTAGCCCGTTTCGCGCGGGCGCGCAACGCCGGCTCGCCAACGCGCCTGGCATTCGAAACGTGCGGGCAGGATGCCCGCGGTCCCGGGCCCCGCCTGCGGCGGGGCCGGAGCCATGCACGATAGGGCTTGACTCCGTGCATGATAATGCATATCGTGAACGGTATGAAACGCGAACACACCCCCGCCGCCCCGGCGCGCGCGTTTGCGCCGGGGGGCAGCGCGCCGCGCGGGAGCTTCTCTCCCGCGGCGCGTTTCGCGCGCGAGCGCATCGCCGCCGCGCTCGGTCCGGCCGCCGCCGCGCTGGCGGCGCTCCCGGACCCTCTCGCCGCCATCGACGGCGCCGTCGCCGCGCATTACGGCGTCGCGCCCGCCGCGCTGGTCTCGCGGCGCCGCGACGGCGTTCTCCGCCGCGCCCGCCGCGCCGCGTGGGCGCTCGGCTGGGCCGGCGCGCGCCGCCCGCTCGACGCGCTCTGCCGCCGCTACGGCCGCCGCCCGGGCCGCATCGCCGCCGCCGTCGAGGCGCTGGCCGGCGAGGCCGGCGGCGCCGCGCTGCACGGTCTGCGCGGCCTTGCCGCCGCCGCCTGCGCCGGCGCGCGTCCGGCGCCGCGGCCCGGCGCCCCCCGGCGGGCCGCCCGCGCGCGCCGCCGCCCCTGCCTGTGCTGCGGCGCGCCGTTCCGCTCCGAGGGCCCGCACAACCGCCTGTGCGACCCGTGCCGCGAAGAACACGCGGGCGAGCCCGACGACGCGGCGCTCGGAGCCGCCGGTTTCGCCGCCGCGAGCGGCGTCGAGCCGTTCATCGTCGAGGCGCCGCTGTGAGCGCCGCCCCGCCGCCGCTTCCGGGCGTTCTCGCCGATTTCGCCGCCGCCGCCGGGCGCGGCGCCGCGCTGGCGGTCGCGCTCGCGCACGGGGGCGACGACGGCTGGCATGTGCCCCGGCGCGCGCGCGGCGCGGCGTGGCGGGCGCTCGCCGAGCTGGCGGGGGAGCCCGCGGCCCGCGCCCTGACGCGCGCGTTCGGCGGCCAGGAGGTCGCCGTTCCCCTCGCCCGCCGCGCGCTTGTCGTTCACTTGTCGGCGGCGGGCATGACGGCGACCGAGATCGCGGGCCGCCTCGGCATCGCGCGGCGCACCGCCCGCCGTTACCGCCGCGACGCCGCCCTCGCCGCGGAAGGCGGTTGGCGCACCCGACAGGATTCGAACCTGTGACCTCTGCCTTCGGAGGGCAGCGCTCTGTCCGGCTGAGCTACGGGTGCGCGGCGGCGCATCGTAACCCGCCGCCAAGCGCGCCGCAAGGGGCGCGCGGCGCGCTTCTGCCCCGCCGCAGGCGGGGCCCGGGACCGCGGCCTTCCAGGCCGCACGTTTGCGCCGGGCGCGGCGTTGGGGAGGGAGGCGCGGTCGCCGCCCCCCGCCCGCCGGCGCCCGCGGCGATTGCGGCGTGCGGGCAGGGATGCCCGCGGTCCCGGGCCCCGCCTTCGGCGGGGTTTTCGAAAGTCGCCCCCGCACACAGGAAAGGACGCCCGATGAGATGCGCAACGCTGCTTCGCGGCGGCGGCTCCGACCACGGCACGCTCGGCGTGTTGTGCGCCGGGCCGGCGGCCGCGCCCGAACTGCGCCTGCACACCATGGAGCCGCCCTGGCGGCATAACCGGCGCAACCGGTCGTGCATCCCGCCCGGCGCCTATGAGGTGCGCCCGCACATCTCGCCGCGTTTCGGGCGTTGCCTGCTCGTGTACGGCGCGCCCGATCGCAGCCACATCCTGTTCCACGCCGGCAATCTCGGCGGCGACGTGGAGCGCGGCCTGCGCACGCACACCCTGGGCTGCGTGTTGCCCGGCGAGCGCCGCGGCGCGCTCGCCGTTGGCGGGCGGCGCCAGAGGGCCGTGCTCGCCTCCCGCACCGCCATGCGCCGGCTTCTCTCCTGGGCCGCCGGCCGGCCCTTCGTTCTGCACATCGCGGCGGCGCCGGCCGGCTATTCCGGATATGCGCCCGCCGCAGGAGTTCCGTACCCATGATCGACGCCCTGATGGCAATCCTCACCGGCGGGGCCACCGGCCTCCTCGGCACGGCGGTCAGTTTCGCCGCCGAATACATGTCCGCGCGCCAGTCGCATGCGCGCGAGGTCGAGTTGCGCCGCCTCGACATGGAGCTGGCGCGCGTCGAGGCCGCGGCCGCCGGCAGCGCCGCCGCCATCGCCGCCGAGAGCGCGGACAGCGCCGCCGCGTGGAGCGCCCTCGAGGCCAGCTACCGCGACGCCGGCAGGCGCCTCGGCCGCGCCGATTCGCCGTGGCTCACGGTTGTCGACGTCGCGCGCGGCCTGTTGCGTCCGCTGCTCACGCTCGGCAGCCTGGCGCTTGTCGCGGCGATCTATTTCAGCCTCGGCGCCACCGATGTCGAGATCCTCGATATCCGCCCGCGCATCGTCGATACCGTGTTGTATGTGTCCACCACCTGCGTGTTGTGGTGGTTCGGCGCGCGCGGCGTCGACAAGCGCGCGCGCGGCGCGGCGGCGCCGTGATCGACGCCGGCGCCTGGGAGGCGTTCGGCGGCGTGTCCGCCATTCTCGTGCTGCTCGGCGGCGTGGCGCTGGCCTTGCAGCGCCTGGGCATATTGCGCGCCGCCGCGCCCCGCTCCGCGCCCGCCGCGCCCGCCGGCGCGGACGACCTGGCCGCGCGCCTCGCCGCGCTCGAACGCGATCACGCCCGCCTCGCCGCCGCGGTCGCCGCCCTGCCCGCCGCGCGCGAGTTCCGCGGCGTCGCTGAGGGCGTCGTCGAGACCCGCGGCGATGTGCGCGCCATCCGCGCCTCGCTCGACGGCATCGAAAGAGCGGTGGCCGGGCTGGCGGGGCGCATCGCCGCCATCGACGCCCATCTCCGCGAGCGCGGCGCGTGATCGAACTGCCGCCCCATGTCGAGCTGTGGCCGTGGCAGCGGCGCTGGCTCGAAGACAACGCCCGCTTCAAGATCGGCATGTGGTCGCGCCAGACCGGCAAGACGTGGACCGCGACGCTCGAAATCGTCCTCGACGTGCTTGCGGCGCGCAGGGCCGGGCGCGCGTCGTCGTGGCTGATCCTGTCGCGCGGCGAGCGCCAGGCGCGCGAGGCCATGCGCGCCGGCGTCCATGTCCACGCGCGCGCCCTGGCCGGCGGCGGCGGCGAGGGCGCCTTTGCGTTCCGCGCGCACGAGTGGGACGCGGGAGACGGCAACGTGGTCACCGCGCTGCCCGCCAACCCCGACACCGCGCGCGGCTACAGCCGCCATGTCTATCTCGACGAGTTCGCGCTGCACCGCGACAGCCGCGGGATATGGGCGGCGCTCTACCCCACGGTTACGCGCGGCGGGCGGCTGCGCATCACGTCGACGCCGAAAGGGCGGCGCGGCAAGTTCCACGAGCTCATGGCCGGGCGCGGCGCCGGCGGCGCGTCGTCGTGGTCGCGCCACACGGTCGATATCCACAAGGCGGTCGCCGAGGGCTACCCGGTCGATGCCGGGGAGTTGCGCGCCGGCCTCGCCGACGACGCCATCTGGCGGCAGGAATACGAGTGCCGCTGGCTCGACGAAAGCCTCTCGTGGCTGTCGTGGGAGACCATACTGGCCGCCGAGGACGCCGCCGCCGGCAAGCCCGCGGGCTATGCCGGCGGGCCGGTTTTCATCGGCGTGGACATTGCGCGGCGCAACGATCTGTGGGTCGCGTGGGCGATCGAGATGGTGGGCGATGTGGCGTGGACGCGCGAGATCCGCACGCTGCGCAACGCGCCTTTCGCCGCCCAGGACGCCGCGCTCGACGCCATGCGCGGCCGCTACCGCGCGGTGCGCATCGCCGCCGACCGCACCGGCATCGGCGAAATGCCGGTCGAGGGCATGAAGGCGCGCTACGGCGCCGACCGCGTCGAAGGCGTCGCCTTTACCGCCCCGCGCAAGCTCGATCTCGCCACCGCGCTGCGCGAGCGCCTCGAGACGCGCCGCCTGCGCATTCCGCCCGACCCCGCACTGCGCGCCGATCTCCACGGCGTGACGCGCATGGTGGGGCTCACGGGCGCCATGCGGCTGGTTCCCGACGGCGAGGGCGGCGCGCACGCCGATCGCTTTTGGGCCGGCGCGCTGGCCTGCGCCGCCGCCGCCGCGCCCCCGCTCCGCGCCGCGGCCGCCCCCGCCGCCGCCCCCGCGCAAGTCCGCGCCGCCTTCGCCCCCCGCCGCCGATGATCGCGCGCCTTCCCGCACCCCCCGAACGCAGACGGAGGCCCCGCCCATGCTCCCCCGACGCCTGATCCGCTTTCTCTCCGGCGCTCCGCGGCGCGCCCGCGCCGTTGCCGCGGCAATGCGCGGCGAGCCCGGTTGGCGCCCCGCCGCCGGCGCCCGCCGCGACCTCTCCCCCGACGCCCAGGCGCGCATGCGCGAGCGCGCCGTCGAACTGTGGGAGAGCAACCTCCTCGCCCACCGCCTGATCGAGCTCCCCGTCGCGTGGCTGCTCGCCGAGGGCGTGCGCCTCGCCGCGCCCGACCCCCGCGCGCAACGCTGGCTCGACGAGTTCTGGCGCGACCCCATCACCGACATGCGCCGCAACCTGCCGCGCGCCATGCGCGAGATGGCGCTGTTCGGCGAGCAGTGCTGGCCGGCGTTCGTCGATCCGCTGTCGGGCGCCGCGCGGCTGGGCTATCTCGACCCCTGCCGCATCGCCGAGGTCGTGCCCGACCCCGACAACGCCTCGCAGCCCATCGGCGTGGCCGCGGCCGGCGCCGCCGGCGCCCCCGCGCGCCGCTACCGCACGGTCGTCAACGGCCCGGAAACGGTGTTCGGCCCCGCCGCCCGGAGCTTGCGCGCCGCGATGGACGGCGGCGAGTGTTTCCTCTTCCAGCGCAACCGCCCGATGGGCGCGACGCGCGGCCGCTCCGACCTCCTCCCCGCGCAGGACTGGCTGGCCGATTACGACCGCTTCATGCGCGGCGAGATCGAGCGCGCGGAGTTCCTGCGCGCCTTTGTCTGGGACGTCACGGTCGAGAACGCCGGCGGCGACGAAATCGAGAGGCGCGCCGCGGAGATCGGCGTGCCCACGCCCGGCGCCGCGATGGTGCATAACCAGTACGAGACGTGGCGGGCGCTTGCGCCGCCGCTCAACGGCGCCGATGTGGCCGCCGCCTCGCGCACCTTGCGCAACCATGTGCTGGCGGGCATGGGCTGGCCCGAGCATTGGTTCGGCGGCGGCGGCGATGTCAACCGCGCCACCGCCGCCGAGATGGCCGACCCGGCGTTCAAGGCGCTGGCCCTGCGCCGCCGCGAGTGGACGGCGATACTCGAGGAGATCGGCGCGTTCGCGGTGCGCCGCCGCCGCGACCCCGCGGGCCGCGACCCCGGCGCCCCCCTGCCGCCCGCGATGACCCCGACCGTGGAGTGGCCCGAGCTCGCTCCGCGCGACGAAACCCGCCACGCCCGCGCCCTCGCCGACACCGTATCCGCCGTCCTCCCCGCCCTCGACCGCGGCCTCCTCGCCGCCCCCACCGCGCTCCGCCTGATCCGCTCCGTAGCCGAACGCTACGGCGTGGAGTTCGACCCCGACTCCGAACTCGCCGCCGCCCGCCGCCAACCCAACCCCGCGCCGGCGCCGGATTGAGCGCGCGACCCCAACCCCGCCGAAGGCGGGGCCCGGGACCGCGGCCTTCCAGGCCGCACGTTTGCGCAAGGCGCGATACCGGCGGGAGAGGCGCGGCGTTTGCGCCCCGTTCGGCAACGTTCGTGCGGGGTGCAACGTGCGGGCTGGAAGGCCGCGGTCCCGGGCCCCGCCTTCGGCGGGGTTGGCGTCCCGCCCGCACGTTTGCACAAGGCGCGGCGCCGGCGGGCGCGGGGCGTCATCGTCTTGCCTCCCGTTCACAGCCCCTCGACGTCGAACAGCGCCGCGAGTTTCCGCGCAAGTTTTCTCGCGGCCCTGAATTGGGTCGTCACGGTCGCCAATTCGACGTTTTGCGGATCCCCGTGGGCAATCCGGTTCCGCTGTGCAACCATGGCTCCGATCCGATCCGAAACGTCGTCCGACGCGAACCTCGACAACTCGCCGGCGCGTTCCTCATCGAAATCGCGAACGAGATCGGCGATGTTTCCGACGGTCGGATTCCTTGTACGCCGGAGCCGCTTGCCGACAAAGCCGGCGACGCGCGGATCGGCGTTGCGTTCGGCATACACCGACAGGACGGTCCTGCATGCGACTTCCAGATAGCCGGACGCCAGGACTGTCATGAATTGCGCTATGCGGGCCCGGTCGGCGAGCGGTTCGGTTGCGGCCGCGTGCTCCCGCGCAGACTCGAAAGCCCTCTGGATTCCCTCGAGGTCGCGGGAGATCATGCGACATTCCCGTAAGATTCACGCGCATATTCGATGCGCTTGACGATTCGTTCCCTGTCTACCGTTCCTCGGGTGTGCAGTTCCTCGTCCCGGAGTCGGGCCAGCAAATCGCGGTGGCGCCGCCGCAGGGCATCCGGATCGCGAATCTCTCCCCGCTCCAGGCGATGGGCGAGCCCCACCAGCGCGGCGTCGGCCACCGAGACGTTAAAGGCGCGTTCCGGGCGAAAGGCCGATCGCGTCAAGACGCGGGCGGCGGTTGCGGCGGTTCGCACAAACAGATCGCGGAACCTGTGTTCCCGCCCGCTGTCCAGGCCCTTGTTCTTGTCCATGAAATCGTTGAGAAACCTTTTCATTGGACGTCGATACGCATCGATGTTGAAATACAGGGAGAAGAACCGGAGGATGATTTCTTCGTCCTTTTTTCTCACGCTCCGGTTGCCGTAGATTTCCCGCCAGTCCGCGTTTTCGGCGAGTTCGCGCAACAAATCGTTAAACTTTCCGCAATATACGAACGATCGGATTTCCTGCGGCGCAAGCTCGGTCCCGCCGGTATTCAGGCGTTCGAACATGGAGTATATCGAGATTCGATCGTTTCCGGGCCGGGTCTGCTGGAATATCGTGGCGTGGAGAATCGAGTCGTCCAAACGCCGCCGGTCGAGAATCGACAATTCCCTGTAGGTTTTGCCGTCGAATTCCTCCGATACCCCGACCAGCCGGAATGTCCGGTCGTCGTTGAAACGGCCGCTGTAGAATAACTGCAAGGTCTTCAACCGCTGCTGCCCATCCACCACCATGAGCCTTTCGGTTCCGGATTCCCGGAACAGGAATATGCCGGGAACGGGAAGGCCCAGCACAAGGGACTCGACAAAGCGCGAAGCCTGCCCGCGCGTCCAGACGTAGTGCCGCTGGAGATCCGGCACGTCGATATCGCCGCGCTCCAGCCGCCGGATCGTCTCGTCGGTCTGCATGTCCGCGCCGTAGCTCGCGATCGAGTAACGGACCGGATCGGCCGCTTCGTCGTCGGCATACACGGCATCGTCGCCCTCCAGGCGCGCGGCCTCATGGTCGTCGGCGCGATATTCGGCATCGGGCATTTCGTCATCCTCCATGCGCCGCCGCGGCGGCCCGGTTGCGGCGGCGGTACGTAAACCCGGCGCCCCCGGACGGTCAAGGCGCCCGCGCGTCCCGCCCGCACGTTCCCCCAAGGCGCCAACCCCGCCGAAGGCGGGGCCCGGGAGCGCGGGCTTCCAGCCCGCACGTTTGCGCCAGGCGCGTCGCCGGCGCGTATGCGCGGCGTTTGCGCCCCCGCCCGGCAACGTTCACGGGGGTTGCGACGTGCGGGCTGGAAGCCCGCGCTCCCGGGCCGCGCTGGCGCGCGGTTGCCGCAACGCCAACCCCGCCGAAGGCGGGGCCCGGGAGCGCGGGCTTCCAGCCCGCACGTTTGCGCCAGGCGCGTCGTCGGCGCGTATGCGCGGCGTTTGCGCCCGCCCGGCGTCGTTCGCGGGGCTTGCGACGTGCGGGCTGGAAGCCCGCGGTCCCGGGCCGCGCTGGCGCGCGGTTTCAGCAAAACGCCAACCCCGCCGAAGGCGGGGCCCGGGAGCGCGGCCTTCCAGGCCGCACGTTTGCGTCAGGCGCGTCGTCGGCGCGTATGCGCGGCGGTTTGCGCCCTTCCCGGCAACGTTCGCGGGGCTTGCGACGTGCGGGCTGGAAGCCCGCGCTCCCAGGCCGCGCTGGCGCGCGGTTGCCGCAACGCCAACCCCGCCGAAGCGGGGCCCGGGAGCGCGGCCTTCCAGCCCGCACGTTTGCGCCAGGCGCGTCGTCGGCGCGTATGCGCGGCGGTTTGCGCCCCGCCCGGCAACGTTCGCGGGGCTTGCGACGTGCGGGCTGGAAGCCCGCGCTCCCGGGCCGCGCTGGCGCGCGGTTGTCGCAACGCCAACCCCGCCGCAGGCGGGGCCCGGGACCGCGGCCTTCCAGGCCGCACGTTTGCGCCAGGCGCGGCGGCGGCGTGTGTGCGCTGCGTTTGCGCCCCGCCCGGCAATGTTCGTGCGGGTTGCGACGTGCGGTCTTCCAGGCCGCACGTTTGCGCAAGGCGCGTCGTCGGCGCGTATGCGCGGCGGTTTGCGCCCTTCCCGGCACCGTTCGCGGGGCTTGCAACGTGCGGGCTGGAAGCCCGCGCTCCCGGGCCCCGCCTTCGGCGGGATTGAGGGGAGAAACCGCGTTTGTGTAAAATGCGCGGCATGGTCAAGCTCCCCGCAAGCCGGGCGCTCGCGGAGTTGTCGGCGCACAGCGGCTGGCGGTCGCGCGGATACTTGCCGCATCTCGATTCGGGGGATGTCGTGCAGACCATCGTGTTCCGCCTCGCCGACAGCATGCCGCGGCGGTTGCTGGAGCGCTGGCGCGAGGAATTGCAGGACCGCGGCGACGCGGCGCTGCGCGCGCGCATCGCCGCTTTCGAGGACAAGGGACACGGCGCCTGCTGGCTCGCCTGCCCCGAAGTGGCGGCGACGGTCCAGCGCGCGCTTCTCCATTTCGACGGCAAACGCTACCGGCTGCTCGAATGGTGCGTGATGCCCAACCATGTTCACGTTCTCGCCGCGCAAATGCCGGGGCACAGGCTCTCCGGCGTCGTGCATTCGTGGAAATCGTGGACCGCAAACCGGGCCAATCGTCTTCTCGGCCGCCGCGGAAAATTCTGGGCGGTGGATTATTTCGACCGCTATGTGCGCGACGACGCCCACCTCGAGTCGGCCCGCCGCTACATACGCGAAAACCCGGCGAAGGCCCGCCTGTGCGGCAAACCGGAAGACTGGCGCTGGTCCTCGGCCAACGCCCGCACACAAACATGACCCCGCCGAAGGCGGGGCCCGGGAGCGCGGGCTTCCAGCCCGCACGTTTGTGCCAGGCGCGGCGCCGGCGGGAGAGGCGCGGCGTTTGCGCCCCGCCCGGCAACGTTCGCGGGGCTTGCGACGTGCGGGCTGGAAGCCCGCGCTCCCGGGCCGCGCTGGCGCGCGGTTGCCGCAAAACGCCAACCCCGCCGAAGGCGGGGCCCGGGAGCGCGGGCTTCCAGGCCGCACGTTCCCCCAAGGCGCGGCGGCGTGTGTGCGCGGCGTTTTGCGCCCCGCCCGGCAACGTTCGCGGGGCTTGCGACGTGCGGGCTGGAAGCCCGCGCTCCCGGGCCGCGCTGGCGCGCGGTTGCCGCAACGCGCAAACCCCGCCGAAGGCGGGGCCCGGGACCGCGGGCTTCCAGCCCGCACGTTTGCGCCAGGCGCGTCGTCGGCGTGTGTGCGCGGCGGTTTGCGCCCCCGCCCGGCAATGTTCGCGGGGCTTGCGACGTGCGGGCTGGAAGCCCGCGCTCCCGGGCCGCGCTGGCGCGCGGTTGCCGCAACGTAAACCCCGCCGAAGGCGGGGCCCGGGAGCGCGGCCTTCCAGGCCGCACGTTTGCGTCAGGCGCGTCGTCGGCGCGTATGCGCGGCGGTTTGCGCCCCCGCCCGGCGACGTTCGCGGGGGTTGCGACGTGCGGGCTGGAAGCCCGCGCTCCCGGGCCCCGCCTTCGGCGGGGTTGGCGTCTCGCCCGCACGTTTGCGCAAGGCGCGGCGCCGGCGGTGTGGGAGCTGCGTTTTGCGCCCGCCCGGCAACGTTCGTGCGGGTTGCGACGTGCGGGCGAGACGCCCGCGCCCCCGGGAAGCGCGCCGCGCCCTGCTCTCCAACGTCGGTGACGTTTGCGACGTGCGGGCGTGGCGGCACGGGCCCGCTTCCTGGGCGCCCGGGCGTCTCGCCCGCACGTTCCCGCCAGGCGCGGCATTGGCGGAGGAAGCGCGCCCTTCCCGGCGGCGGCCGCGCTATTCGAGCAGTTTCAGCAGGGCGACGATGACGGCGGCCTGACCCGCCGCGACGCCGAAGATGATTTTTACCAGGCGCGTCTCAAGGGCGGCGAGATCCGCCTCGATGCCGGCCTTGAGCGCCCGAAGGTCGCGCTTGGTGGCCAGCCCGGCCTGGCTGTCGCGCGTGGCGTCGGCATGCGCGCGGGCCTGCTCGCGCTCGACGCCGGCGGCCTCGAGCTTGCGCGCATAAGCCAGCGTATCGAACTCCGGCGCGCTGTCGGCGGTCATTGTCATGCCGGCAACATACAGGGTCGCGAGACGCGGCGCAAGGGCGGTTCGGCCCGCACGTTGGCGCACCGCGCCAACCCCGCCGAAGGCGGGGCCCGGGAGCGCGGGCTTCCAGCCCGCACGTTTGCGTCAGGCGCGGCGCCGGCGTGTGTGCGCGGCGTTTGCGCCCCCGCCCGGCGTCGTTCGCGGGGGTTGCGACGTGCGGGCTGGAAGGCCGCACGTTTGCGTCAGGCGCGTCGTCGGCGCGTATGCGCGGCGTTTGCGCCCCGCCCGGCAATGTTCGTGCGGGTTGCAACGTGCGGGCTGGAAGCCCGCGGTCCCGGGCCGCACGGCCCCCCCCCCGCCCAAAAAAAAGACCCGCCGCGCCCCCGGAAGCGGAGGGGGGCGCGGCGGGCGCGGCGTCCGCGCGGGAGCGCGGCGCCAATCGGCTCAGTTGGTGGGGGCGGGGGCGCAGGCGGCGTCGGCGCAGTCGAGGTAGGCGCCGAAACTGCCGACTATGCCGACGGGCGCCTCTACCCACTGCTTGCGCGGCAACCACCAGGTTCCCGCCGTCTCGAGGTCGTCCACCGGGCCGTAGAACGCGCCCTCGAACGCCCCGCTGTTGTACCACGATCTCATTTCCTCCATCCCGCTGTCCGTCCTGGGCTCCGCCGCGGCGTTGGGGGACGCCGTGCCCGAGTAGGAGCCGTCGGCCGCAATTTCGCCCGCAAGATTGACGGTACCGTGGATCGAGTTTTCGGGAGAGGGCGAGGTGTGGTTATACCCCCGGTTCGGGATGGGTACGGCCCGGAACGCGGCGGTCGACCGCCTGGTCCAGCCCTGGCCGGGGCCCGGGGAATACTCCATGCCGTTGATTTTGCCCGTGATCGCATTGGCGGCGAGATTGTCCCCGGTCGTGGCCGGGTCGTTGTCGAAATCGCAGGCCGCGCCGCCGATGCAGGCCATGAGCTCGACGTCGCCGCGCAGGCGAAGCGCCGCCCCGATGTAGTTCGGCGTGCAATTCTGACGTGCGGCGCCCGCGGTGAGGGAGGTCCCCCAGCAGTTGGCGAGCTGTGCGACGCCGTGCGTCGGGTCCAGCGAGACGGGCATCAGAATCCAGCCGGCCGTCTTGCCCTTGAAGACCGCCTCCAGCGACGCGGACGCCGAGATCGCCGGCGTGGCCGTGTCCGCATCCTCGTCGTAGGCGTCGAACCCGTAGTGGTACATCTGGTAGCGGTCGGAGCCGCCGGGGAGCTGGTTCTTGGCGTTGTAGTCGGTCCAGCTGAGCAGGCCGTAGGCGGCGTATTTCAGATAGCGGTGGACGTCGTCGTCGGTTCCCGCCATCTCGTCCGTTCCGGGCTCCGCGCCGGCGTAGTTCGACAGAAACGCCTCGTAGGCGCCGCCGGGCTCGCCGTCGGGGGGCCCGTCGGTCAACTTGACGTAGGCGTAGTCGTCCTTCGTGGCGTCGTCGGGGTTGGTTCGGGTCAGGTGGCCGAAATCCCCGCTGGCTCTGTGCCACCTGTGGAGCCCTTCCGCCACATCCGCGGCGACAGGCGGAGTGTCGTCTGCCGACTCGATTATCCAGGTGATTTTCGGGCTGCCCTCGGTGTTGCTCGAGTCCGCCGCCTCGTCCGCCGCCGTATAGCGTTCGATATCAAGCAGCGCGCTTTCCACTTCCATGCGCCACCAGTAACCGCGCTCGCCGTAGGGATCGGGCGACGGTTCGCCGAAGGAGATCTCGATGTCGGCGGCGTAGGCGTTGCCGAGCGACCGCCGGTCGGCATTATCGCCCTTGTAGGGGAAACGCAGGAGGTCGCCGAAGACGAGCGCGCTTTCGTCCACCTCGCCGCCCCGGCCGCCGGTGGAGGGGCCCGCGCTCCCGGTGAGTTTCACGGTGAAGCCCCGCTCGTCGCTGTAGTAGCGGAACGAGGTCTGCGGAATGGCGTCCCACGTCTTGGAATCGACGCTGCTGTCGCCGGCGGCCCTGATGGCCGCGCCGCCGGAGGTGCGCTGGCCCTGGATAACCAGCGCCTGATCGTTCGCATACCCGATTGCGTTCAGGCCGGTTGCGGAGCTCGCATCCACTTGATCTCCTCCCGCGGTGGGGATGGCCTGGGTGGCCCGGATCCCGCCGCGGAGCATCGTTCCGCGTCCGGGGAACTCAAACCCCTCATCGTCCCCCATCGGCGCCGTCGCCAGCATCTCGGGGTCGCCGAGGATCATGGGGCGTCCGGCTTCGTAGAGTTCCGGGGCGACCGTCTCGGGCGCGTAAACTTCAGTCCCGCTAAGGCTGAAGTTTTGCCTTCGCTGGTCGGCGACGGTGGCGCCGGCGCGGGGGTCGAAGCCCACGTGGAATGGTTCCACCCTCCCGGTCTGGTCGATGCGCCACGTTCTCACGACCTTCGAGCCGGCGGGGTTGCCGCGCGCCGGCGTGGCGGCGGGACCCGCAACGCCGATATTCTCGCCGAAGACCACCTTCCGGCGGGCGATCTCGGTGGTGGCGGTCGCAAGGTCCGTGTTGGCGGTCGCGAGCGCCCCGGTGAGCCGGGCTACGTCGGCGTTGGCGGTCGCCAGCTGCGCGGCGAGCGCGGTCACGCGGCCCTGGGCGGCGGCGAGCTCCCCGGTGAGCCGGGTCACGTCGGCGCGGGCGGCGTCGCGCTCCCGCATGAGCGTTGCGGCGTTGGCCGCGGCATTGCGGTTGGCGGTCGCCAGCTGCGTCGTGAGCGCGGCCGCCCGGTCGGTAGCGGTTTTCAGTTCTCCCGTGAGCCGGGTTACGTCGGCGCGGGCGGCGTCGCGCGCCCTGGTGAGCGCCGCGGCGTTGCCGTTGGCGGCCGCCAGCTGCGCGGTCAGCGCGGTCACGCGGCCCTGGGCGGCCGTCAGATCGGCGCGGATCTCGGCGCGGATGGCCGGGGCTACCGAGAGTTGCGCGGTCAACAGCGCGTTTTGGGCCTGGGTGAGCGCCGCCTGGGCCGCGGCGTCGGGCATGTCGTCGAGCAGGTCCTGCGCCTCGGCGACATCGGCGAGCGCGGCCTCGATCGCGTTCTCGGCGCGGGTCAGCGCCGTGTGGGCGTCGGCGGCGGTCGGCCCGGCCGCGGAGCCGGCCGCGGCCAGCGCCCCGGCGAGTTCGTCCAGCGCGGATTTCGTCGAGGTCAGCGCTTCGCGGGTGGCGGTGCGCGTCTCCGGCTCGCCGCTGACCTCGGGCAGCATCGTCAGCGCCGCCGCGAGCGCGCCGCTTTGCTCCGTCAGGGTTTCGCGCAACTGCCCGCGGGCGGCGGGGGCGGCGCCGTCCCTCAAGGCGTTCCGGGCGTTGAACAGCGAGGTTCGCGCGGCCTCGAGCGCGGCGTTGGCGTCGGCGAGTTGGGCCTTGACGAGATCGTGCTCGGCCTGCGGCACATCGCCCGCGCCGCCGCCGCCGCCGCTAATCCCGCCGCCGCAGGCCGCGAGCCCGAGCGCCAGGCAGCATATCGTTACGTACAACAGTCGGGAATTCATGGTTCGGTAGCCTCCATCCCGGATTTCGGACGTGAAGGAGCCCCCCCCCCCCCCACGAATTGCGGCGAGAAATCGAGCGGCTGCTTCGGGTCGGCCGCGTTGCGTAATGGGCGCCGGCGGGGTTGTCAACCGCCCCCGCGCGCGGCGGCGCAATTTTTTTGCGCGGGGTTGCGCGGGGCGGCGGCGGGCGGTAGGGTGGCGCCCGGCAACAGGAGGCGCGACCGATGAACGGGAAGCAGATCGCAAGCAAGGGCGCGGGCGGCGCATGGGCATGGGTGCGGCGCAACGAGGGCCTCGTCATCGGCGGGCTCGTCATCGCCGTGCTGCAATACCAGACGGTCCAGACGCACGCCCTTATCGAGCAGGTGGGCCTGCGCATAACGAGCCTCGAGGGGCGCATGACCAAGGTCGAGGAGCGCCTGACGAGCGTCGAGGGGCGCTTGACGGCCCTTGAAGGGCGCATGACGGCCCTCGAGGGGCGCATGACCAAGGTCGAGGAGCGCTTGACCGCCCTCGATGGGCGCTTGACAACCCTCGAGGGGCGCATGACAACCCTCGAAACCTCCACGGCCGCGAGCCTCGCGGCGTTCGCGGACAGCCAGCGGCAGATCGTCCGGCAGCTGGGCCTGCGCATAACGGGGGTGCAGGAAAACCAGGACCGGCTGGCCGACCAGCTGGGCCAGCGCATAGCGAGCCTCGAGAAGAGCCATGAGCGCGTCGCCGACCAGCTCGCGGGGCGCATCGGGGGCGTCGAGAAGCGCATGGAGGGCCTCGAAACGCGCATGACGGGGCTGGAGAACGGCGTCGCGGCGAACATCGCGGAGGGCCGGCGCAGCCAGGAGCAGGTCGCCGGGCAGCTGGGGGCGCGGATAACGAGCCTCGAACGCAGTTCCGAGACCGGCGCCGCGGCCCTGCGCGAGAGCCAGACCCGGAACGCCGCGCAGCTCGGCGCGCGCATAACGGAGCTCGACGACGATGTGGCGGAGCTCGCCGACGGCATGAACCTCCGCCTCGGGCGCATCGAGGACAAGCTGGGCCTGCCGCCGCCCGAAGCGCCCGCCGCCGCCGCCGCGCCCGCCGCGGCGGACACCGCGCCGGGGTAACGCGGGCGGCGGGGAGGCGCTTGCACGGGGCGGCGGCGGGGGGTATGGTGGCCCCCCTCGGCACACGGGAGGCGCGACCGATGAACGGCAAGCAGCAGACGGAAAGCAAGCGCGCGGGCGGCGCATGGGCGTGGGTCCGGCGCAACGACGGCGTCATCGTTTTCGCGGGGCTCGTCATAGCCGTGCTGCAATACCAGCACGCCCAGACGCACGCCCTTATCGAGCAGGTGGGCCTGCGCATAACCAGCCTCGAGGGGCGCATGACCAGCCTCGAGGGGCGCATGACCAGCCTCGAAACCTCCACGGCCGCGAGCCTCGCGGCGTTCGCGGAAAGCCAGCGGCAGATCGCTCAACAGCTGGGTCTGCGGATAGAGGACGTCCAGAAGGCCCTGGATCGCGTCGCCGGGCAGCTCGGGGCGCGCATGGCCAGCCTCGAAACGCGCATGACGACCCTTGAGACGCGCATGACGAGCCTCGATACACGCGTGACGGGACTCGAGACCGGCGTCGCGGAGAACCTCGCGGCGATCCAGCGCGGCCAGGACCGTGTCGCCGGGCAGCTGGGGGCGCGGATAACGAGCCTCGAACAGGGTTCGGAGGCTGGCGCCGCGGCCCTGCGCGAGAGCCAGACCCGAACCGCCGCGCAGCTCGGCGCGCGCATAACGGAGCTCGACGACGATGTCGCGGAGCTCGCCGACGGCATGAACCTCCGCCTCGGACGCATCGAGGACAAACTGGGCCTGCCCCCGCCCGAAGCGCCCGCCGCCGCTGCCGCCGCGCCCGCCGCGGCGGATACCGCGCCGGGGTAACGCGGGCGGCGGGGAGGCGCTTGCGCGGGGCGGCGGCGGGGCGTATGGTGGCCCCTTCGGCACACAGGAGGCGCGACCGATGAATGGCAAGCAGCAAACCGAAAACAAGCGCGCGGGCGGCGTGTGGGCGTGGATACGGCGCAACGACGGCCTCGTCATCGGCGGGCTCGTCGTTGCCGTGCTGCAATACCAGACGGCCCAGACGCACGCCCTTATCGAGCAGGTGGGCCTGCGCATAACGAGCCTTGAAGGGCGCATGACCAGAGTCGAGGAGCGCCTGACGAGCGTCGAGGGGCGCTTGACAGCCGTCGAAGAGCGCTTGACGGCTCTCGATGGGCGCATGACCGCCCTCGAAACCTCCACGGCCGCGAGCCTCGCGGCGTTCGCCGATAGCCAGCGGCAGATCGTCCAGCAGCTGGGCCTGCGCATAACGGCGGTGCAGGAAAACCAGGACCGGCTGGCCGACCAGCTGGGCCAGCGCATAACGAGCCTCGAGAAGAGCCATGAGCGCGTCGCCGACCAGCTCGCGGGGCGCATCGGGGGCGTCGAGAAGCGCATGGAGGGCCTCGAAACGCACATGACGAGGCTGGATACGCGCATGACGGGGCTGGAGAACGGCGTCGCGGCGAACATCGCGGCGGGCCAGCGTAGCCAGGACCGGGTCGCCGGGCAGCTGGGGGCGCGGATAACGAGCCTCGAACGCAGTTCCGAGACCGGCGCCGCGGCCCTGCGCGAGAGCCAGACCCGGAACGCCGCGCAGCTCGGCGCGCGCATAACGGAGCTCGACGAGGACGTCGCGGAGCTCGCCGACGGCATGAACCTCCGCCTCGGGCGCATCGAGGACAAGCTGGGCCTGCCGCCGCCCGAAGCGCCCGCCGCCGCTGCCGCCGCGCCCGCCGCGGCGGACACCGCGCCGGGGTAGCGCGGGCGCCCAGGAAGCGCGCTTGCGCGGGGCGGCGGCGGGGCGTATGGTGGTGCCCGTCGGCACAAGGGGGGCGCGGCAGATGAACGGCGAGCAGACGGAGAGCGAGTGCGCGGCTGGCGCGTGGGCGTGGGTCCAGCGCAACGACACTCTCCTCATGGGCGTGCTCATCATCGCCATGATACAGTACCAGACCATCCAGATAACCGCTTCTCTCGAGCAACTGATTCTGCGTCTGACGGTCCTTGAGGAGCGCATGGTCAGCCTCGAGTGCCGTCAGGAGCGTTTCGCCAAACGGCTGGCCGGGCAGCCCGGCGCGCGCGCGGCGGAGCTCGACGAGGATGCCGCGGAGCTTGCCGACTGCATGAACCGGCTCCTCGGGCGTATCGAGGACAAGCCGGGGCTGCCGCCGCCCGAAGCGGCGGCCGCGGCGAACGCCGCGCCCGTCCTGGCGGCATTCGCGCGGGTCGATGACGTGCGGGCGGGACGCGCGGGCGCCCGGGAAGCGCAGGGCGGCGGCTCGGCGGTATAACGGGGCCTCGGCAAACAGGAGGCGCGGCGGATGAACGGCGAGCAGACGGAGAGCAAGTGCGCGGGCGGCGCGTGGGCGTGGGTGCGGCGCAACGACGGCGTACTCCTCATGGGCGTGCTCGTCATCGTCATGATACAGTATCGGACCATCCAGATAACCGCCTCTTTCGAGCGGCTGATCCTGCGCATAGAGAGCCTTGAGCGCAGTCAGGAGCGTTTCGCCGAGCGGCTCGATGCGCACATGGCGAGCCTCGAGCGCAGTATGGAGCGTTTCGCCGAGCGGCTGGGCCTGCCGCCGCCCGAAGCGCCCGCCGCCGCCGCCGCGCCCGCCGCGGCGGCGGCGGGGTAACGCGGGCGCCCCCAATCCGGGTGCGCCGGCGTCCGCGCCGGCACGTTTGCGCCGGGCGCGGCGTTGGCAATGCGGGGACGGCGGTTGCGCGGGGCGAGACGCGCGGGCGGGACGCGCGGGCGCCCGGGAAGTGCGCTTGCGCCCTGTTCTCTGGCGCCTGTGGCGTTTGCGACGTGCGGGCTGGAAGCCCGCGGTCCCGGGCCCCGCCTTCGGCGGGGTTGGCGTTTGCGGGGCGGCGGCGCGCTATTTCCGAACGGACGTTATTTCAATAGGCTGCGGATGCCGACAGACCGCCGGCCGCCGCGTTGGCGCTCGGGACGATGTTCGGCCACGATTGTTCGGCCGCGTCCTTTTGCGTCCGGAACAGTTCGGGCGCGGCCGCGAAGTCGTTGTACAGCGTTTCCAGCTGCGAGCCGGAGAGCGGGCCAATGCGCGGCGCCGCCGCTTCGTATTCGGCGACTTTGATGTTTGCGCAGTTCTCGAGGTCCTCGGCCTTGGCGGCGTCGAACGCGCCCCACAGCGCGGCGCGGCGCCATGCGGCGTCGGCGTTCCCGCCGGCCTCGGCCAGGGCAAGCCACATGCCGGCGGACGCGAGGCTGCGCTCGACGCCGAGACCCAGAGCGTACATGCGGCCGAGCTCGAACTGCGCGTCCGCGTCGCCGCTTTGCGCCGCTTTTTCGTAATGTTCCAGGGCGTCGCTGTCGGCCCTCCGTACGGTCTCGCCGCGCTGATATTCCACGCCGAGATTGAACCATGCGGGCGCAAAACGGAGCCCGGCCGCGCGCGAAATCAGTTCCAGCCCGTCGCGCGCCGTCTTTCCGGGCGCCTCTCCGTGGATATACACGACGCCAAGGGTGTTGAGCGCCGGAGGATAGTTCCGGGCGGCCGCCCGTTCGAGGTAACGCAATGCGTCCGGCGGGCCGCACGGCGCGCCGGCGGCGGCGTAAGGCAGCGCGCGCGCGCATCCGGCTTCGGCGCCCCGGCCGTCGAGGATCATGACGCCGAGATTGCTCAGCCCCGGCGCATAGTCCGCCGCGGCGGCGCGTTCGAAATACCTGCGCGCCCGTGCGCCGTCGGCGTCTCCGCCCCAGCCGTTGAGGGCCATGACGCCGAGATTGTTCAGGGCCGGCGCGTAGCCTTTCGCGGCGGCGTCTTCGAAGCGCAGCCGCGCGCCTTCATGGTCGGGTTCGGCCTTGGCGTTTTCTTTCGCGGGCCAGCCGCGCAGCTCCATGACGCCCCGCACGTTCGACATGGCCGCCGGGCGCGCCTCGTTGAGTGCGATGAACAGCCGCGCGGCGGCGCCGCCGTCGTTCTCGACGCCCCATGTCTCGAAGTCGGGTTCGGGCAAGGTCGGGCAGCCGCTGTCTTCCGCGCCCCGCGCGTCCGGGGCCGCGGCGTACAGCGCGGCGAACGCCGCCGCGCATGCGCGAACGAAGCGCATGTTCACTGCGCCTCCTCGCGTTTCCGCCAGCCGGCGCCGTCGATCTGGTAGCCCGGCGGCAGTGTATCCCACGCCTGTATCGCCGCATTCGCGGGTCCGAGACGCGCGACGGAGTTCTCGACCGCCCCGATCCTTTCGTAGAAGTTCATGACGATATAAACGCCGCCGCCGAACACGCCGCCGAACACGGTAATGAACGCGGCAATGAACGCGGCCCATAAATATTTCACGGCAGCCTTTACGTAGCCGATGCTCTCCCGCATATCGTCGTCATTCGTCACGACGCCTGCCCGCGCGTTGTTGACGATCTGGGTTATCGCTACCGCGTGGCCGCGCTCGATCCCGGTCGCCTCGAGTGTTTCCACGGCCGTGAGCGCGTCGAACTCCATCGGTTGCGCGTCGGCGGTCATGCGGCGGGCTCCTCTTTCCGAGACTGTATCGTGCGCAGCGTAGCCCCTTTCGCGCGGGCGCGCAACCCCGCCGCACGCCCAAGGAGCAAGGGCGCGTCAGGTTTTGACGATTTTTCTCAGGATCATGACCGGGGGGAGGATGGGGATGGAGGCGGCGGCGCCGGCGGCGGAGGTGCGGCCCACGGTGGGCTCGGCGGTCGAGCCGCGGAGGATGTATTTGTAGTCGCCGCCGACGTCGCCGCGGCGCCAGGGGGCGCGGGCGGCGGTCACGCCGTGCAGGCCCTGCGTGGTCGCGCCGCTCGAGCCGTCGGCCAGCGTGAAATGGCGGTGCGCCGGGAGCTGCCGCGCCGACAACGTCACCGTTTCCGCGCCGCCGGCGGCGCCCACGGTCGCGGCGGGGCCGGCGACGCGCGCGCCGCCGGCGCCCATGACGATGCGCCGGCGCAGATCGGGCAGGCGGAACCGCCCGCCGGGCGCGGCGCCGAAGCGCGCGCCGCACACCGCGTACAGCGCCGGATAGTCGGCCTGGCTTACCGCCTGACCGTCGCAGGCGAGCCAGCCCGCGGGCGGGTTCGCGCCGGCGAAATCGAGGATCGCGCCGGGCGGCGTCACCACATGGGCGCGCTCGCCGATAATGGCCTTCACGGCCAGCAGCAGGGCGCGGAACATGGCGCGCGGCGGCTTGTCGGAATCGGAGTCGAGATCGGCGTCGGAAAGCGTGTCGGCGGGCCAGGGCATGGGCGGGAAGCCTCCTTGCAGAGTTGCGGGGATCGCGGGGGTTGTGCGCGGCTTGCGGGGATCGCGCGGCGGATCACCGGAAACCGCGGATAACGGCGTCGGCGACGCAGTCGGCGGGGCGGCCGCGGCCGTCCCATATGCGCACGGTGAGCGGGTTCTTGTTCGATATGTCCCAGCTCCAGCCCGCGCCGACCGATTGCAGCGTCAGCTGCGCCGAAACGACGGTCGCGAGGCCGTGGGGCGGGCGGCGCGCGCCGGCCGCGCCGGGCCAGCCGGCCGTGTCGGCGTCGGCCAGGCGCTGCTCGTCGAGTTCGGCGTGCAGCGACAGGGTCAGGCCGGCGAGGCGCAGCGGCGCGGTCCCGTCGCCGGTTACCGTCCAGCGGAACTGCGCGTGGCGGCCCGAGACGCGCCCGTCGGCGGGGAGCGCGGCCCACGCGCCGGCGGGCGCGGCGGCGGCGGCGGCGCGGTATTCGGCGGCGACGGCGCCGCCGTCGGCCTCCGCCCGCCAGCGCGCGACGAACGCCGCCGCGGCGCCGATATCGATCGGCGGGGCGGTATAGCGCAGGCGGCGCGCGGCGCCGGCGCCGGCGCCCACGGCCCAGCCGCGCCACGCCGACCACGACGCGATGCCTGCCCACGTATAGGCGGCGCCGCCGTGAAGGGCGCCGTCGGCGCCAAGGCCCTCGCGCGCGCCGAGCGGCCAGCCCGCCAGCCGGTAGTTGCGGAAAAAGAACGCATTGGCCAGCGCCCGGTCGCCCAGCGTCGCGACGATGCGGGTTTCGGCGCTCGCGCGGCCCCGGACATCGAAGGCGCGGGCGCTGAATACATGACGCCCGGCGGGCGGATCGAAACTCTCCCACGGGCTCGAGAGCAGCAGGCCGTCGTGCAGCGGGCGCATGTCGTCCCACGCCACGGGGGGCGTATCGCCGCCCGCGGCGTGGCGGATGCGCACGCCGGCGAACCCCGCCCACGCCGGCGGCGTCCAGCCGAAGCGGCGGGCGCCGGCGGGAAGCGTCTCGATCAGAAAGTCCGCGGGCGGGGGGAGTTCGGGCGCCCGGCCGGCGATGGCGTAGGTCATCGAGCAGGCCTCGCCGGCGGGCGCGGCGCCCGAACCGGGCACGATGTCGATGGCGACCGCGCCGCGCGGCGGCGCGATCCAGCGCGCGGAAAAATCCCCCGGCCCCATGCTCGCGACGCGGCGGCGCGGCCCCCCATCGACCGCGGCGAATACATCGGCCCCGCGCCAGTCGCCGGCGGCCGTGACGGCAACCTCGAGCTCGACCGCGAAGCTCGCGCCGAGACGCAGCGACGTCTCGGCGACCTGGCAATCGACGATGCGCGCCGGGCGCGGGCGCGGCGCGTCGGGAAGCGCGCCCGCCGCCGCGCCGGCGGCGGCGTAATAGGCGGGGGTTTCGTCGATCGCCGCGATGTCGAAACGGTCCGCCGCGCGCGGCTCGACGGCGATGACGCGGACTTTCGCCGGCTCGGCGCCGGCGGAGTACAGGCGCCAGGTCCAGTCGCGCGGCCCGGCGCCGTCGATTTCGGCGGACGGGTCGGCGGGCAGCGGCGCGGCGCGCGGCAGGGTCACGGTTTCGGCGGGGACCGGGATCGGCAGGCCGCCCTCGATCCACAGCGCGGCGGACCATGCGCCGGAGCCGCCGGGGCGCGCGAGCGCGGCGTCGAGCGCCGCGCGCAGCGCCCGCACCGCCGCCTGTTCGGGGGCCGACGGCCGCCAGCGGTAGGGATCGCTTGCGTCGCGCCGGACGGCGTCGGCCGCGGCGGGCCCCGAGAAGCGGTATGCGGCGCCGTCGGGCGCGCGGACCTCGATCTCGAGAAGGATCTCCACGCGCGCGTCGAGATCTCTCCGGCCGGGGCCGACGCGGAGAATGACCTCCCCGTCGGCGACCGGCTCGATCGCCGCGTAGGCGCCGGCGGCGGCCTGGAGCCAGTCTTGCGGAAGCGGGAGCCATCTCCCGTCCGCGCCGGCCAACAGGCGCGGATGGCCGGTCGCCGTGCGGAACGGCGCCCCGCGCCACTCCAGGCGCGGGCTCGCGGCGCGCACGATTTGCGCCCGATGCAGCGCGCCGCCGGGCGCCTCGAACAGCATCCAGCTGCCGGCGGGGATATCGATCGCGCGATCGAGGCGCGGCGCGGCGGCGGTTCCGCCCGCGAGCCGCCCGGTTGCGCCGCCCGATACCAGGTCGTGCGTGAGCCAAAGCACATCGCCGCGCGCCACCGCGGCGCCGTCGGCGCCCATCGTCCACGCGATGCGGCGGCGGTGATAGAGCTGCCGCGCGGCCTGCAGGTTGCACGCCGCCTGGGCCTGCGCGCGGCGCGTCACGCCGGGGAGATCCACCGTCGCGGTATAGGCGGGCGCGGTTACGCCGGGCGCGGCGCGGCGCACTTCGCGGCGCCGCCAGCCGTCGCCGCGATCGATATAGGCCGCAACGATTTCCTCGGCGGCTTCGCCGGCGTGCCAATGGACGCTCATGCTGCCGGCGACGACGCGGGCGGGGGAGATGGCGGCCGAGGCGGCGCGGCCCGCGTCTTCCCAGACGACGCCGAACCTGCCGCCGGCCCACGAAACGGCGGCGCGGCCGCACGCGGCGATTTGCGCCTCCACGGTTTCGGGATCGACGGGGCGGTCGAGTACCAGGTCGCAATGCAGGTCTTGCGCCGCGCACCACTCGTGCCACGCGCCCAGGCCGGCGTCGTCGATTTGCGCGGCGGGCCGCCCCGAACCGGCGAGCAGGCGGCCCGCGGCGTCGCGCCAGCCGCGCGCGAACGCGCGCAGGACCGCGGCGGGATTGCTCGATACCGCGCGCCCGGCGGGGCTGTCGGCCGTCCACGCGGCGCCGGTCCACACCGGAACGCGCTGGCCGACCAGCGCCGAGAGGCGGTCGAGACGGCCCGACAACTGCCCCGAGGCGCGCAGCTGAAGCGCGTAGCGCCAGTCGGCGCCGCGGTCGGGCTCCACGCGCCGGTAACCGCGCAGGGCGCTCCATGTCACGGCGTCGAATACGCGGTTCGCGGCGGCCGGCGCCGTCGTGCGCCGCACGGCGATCTCGAACTCGCGCTCGTCGGCGTCGTCCCGGGGGAGGTCGAACGCGCGCGTGACGCGCAGCAGTTCGGGCGATCCGTGGCGCAACTGCCACGTCGCGGGGGCGCTCCACGGCCCGGCGGCGCGGGCGGCGTTCGCGGCGCGGCGCCAGTTGACCTGCACATATACCCACCAGTCGCGCGGCTCGCCGGTTTGCGCGTCGACCTGAAAGACGCGGCCAACGAAATCGAGCGCGCAGCGGCGGCTGTCGGCGGGGATGCGGCGATAGACGTAATCCTCCGGGCCGCCCTCGAGGGCGCCGCCCCCGACCGTGTGGACGTCGTATGCGATGCGTATCTGTTCGCCCGGCGCCGCCCACTGGAAGCTCGCGTCTTCGTATGCCGAAACCGGGGTTTCGCCGAGGCGGAGGCCGGAAAACTCCAGATCGCCGATCCCGAACGAGAAGACCTGCGCAAGGTATTGGTCGGAATCGTCGAAGAACGCGTATTCGCGCTGCGCGAGATCGGGGAAGACGCGGCGGCGGCCGAGCGCGAGAAGCATGGGCCGCCACGGTCGCGCGCGGTTGGCGCCGCCCGCAAGCGCATGCGCGGGCTCGGCTTCGCCGCCGCGCGCGCCGGGCGGCTCGGGTTGCGGCGGCGGAACGAGCGCGTTGACGACGAGGGCGCCGCCGAGGGCGATGGCGCCGCCGGCGAGCGCGCCCCCCAAGGTACCCGCGGCGAAACCGAGCGCCGGCGGCGCCGCGACCGCGGCGGCGAGCACGGCGATTTGCAGCACCGTGCGCAGGGGGTCGGAATCGTCGTCGCCGAGGCGGGCGCGCACGGTAACGGTTTCGCCGCCGGCGAGGCGCGTTCCGGCCCATTGCGCGGGCGCGGCGGGGCGCCCGTCGACCGCCACCGCGAGCGCCGGCGCGATCTCCGCCAGCGGAACCGGCAGCGCGTCCGCCAGCACCGCCGCGAGCGCCGCGCCGCCCGGCGGCACGGCAAGCGGCAGCGCCTCGCGCCCCTCCGCCGCCAGCGGATGCGGCCACAATTCGATGACGCCGCCCTCCGGGCGCGCGGGCGTCCCGCCGGCATTCTTCGAAAACCCGGAACGATCGCGTGCGGCGTTCACAGCCATCGCCATATCCCCACGCATTCGAGGCCGCGTTGGGGGAGCGACGCCAGTTCGTGGCGCACAACGCCCGCGCCGGCCATGCAGTGGACGACGCAGGGCGCGCCGCCGATGCGCGCCCACAGGCCGATATGGCGGCCCACCGCGCGCCGCCGGCCCGCGGCGCGCATCAGAACGCCGTCGCCCTCGCGCGGCGGCGCGCCCGGCGCCAGCGGCGCGGCGAACGCGGCGCGGAAGGTCTCGACGGCGCGGTCGCGCGCGCGCGGCGCGGCGCCGGCGGCCCCGCGATCCGGGCGCGGCAACGCGACCTCGCGCCGGAATACGTCGCGCAAGGCCTCGGTTACGAAATCGGCGCAATCCCAGGCGCCCTCGACATAGGGGCGGCCGAGATACGCGTCGGACCAATGCGCCGGATCGGCGGCGGTCCCGCGAGGCGGAGTTTCAAGATGCGGCATGGCGTGGGCGCTCCTTGTGCGGCCGGCGGCGGGCGGCAAGCGGTTTCGAAGCCTGTATCGGAATTCGGCGGTTATCGGGACGGCGGGAACCAGCGGGCATCTTGTCCGTTCGCGCTTCCCCGCCGGCATCGCGCCGCGCGGAAACGTGCGGGCTGGAAGCCCGCGGTCCCGGGCCCCGCCTTCGGCGGGGCAAGCATTTTCCTGCCGGCATCGCGCCGCGCGGAAACGTGCGGGCTGGAAGCCCGCGGTCCCGGGCCCCGCCTTCGGCGGGGTAAGCATTTTCCTGCCGGCATCGCGCCGCGCGGAAACGTGCGGGCTGGAAGCCCGCGGTCCCGGGCCCCGCCTTCGGCGGGGCAAGCATTTTCCTGCCGGCATCGCGCCGCGCGGAAACGTGCGGACTGGAAGCCCGCGGTCCCGGGCCCCGCCTTCGGCGGGGTAAGCATTTCGGTACAGACACTCAGAACAGCCCGGGGGAGCGGGCGGGGTCGTGGCGGGCGATAACGGCGGCGCGGCCGCGCAGGCTCGGCGCGCCGAGGCGCGCGGTCACGCGCGCGCGATCGATGCGCACGTCGCGCAATTCCAGCGTCCGCTCCCATTCGACGATGGAGGGAGCGTCCGGGTCGGCGGGGTCGGCGCTCGCCTGCAGGATGCGCGCCCGCGCGCCCGCCGCGCCGCGCGCGGCCTCGATCCATTGCGTCAGCGGACGGCCCACATTGTCGATCCACAGTTCCGCGCGCGGCGGCTGCCCCTCGCGATCGTCGGCGATGCGCACGCCGAAACGCAGCGCGGGAAACGCAACGCCGTCCAGGATGTGGGCGCGCGTATCGTTCACCGCTCGCGCGGGCGCCGGCGCGAGCGGGTGCGAAATCTCCACCGCCGCGACCAGCGCGCGGGCGGGGGCGAGCGCCCGCGCCGCCCGCCGCCAGCGCGCGGCGGCGCCGCGCGGCGCGGTCGCGGTCACGGGCTGTCCGCCGGCGCCGCCGGCCCTTCCAGCGTCATGCGCGCGCGCCACCACGGGGGGCGGCCCTCGCCGGCGGAATGCGCGCGCATCGCCACGCCGCCCGCGCCGCCGGCAACGCGCGCGCGATACACGCGCCCGTCCATCGGATCGGTCCACGCGAAATATGCATGGGCGTGGGCGCGCGCCCAGGCGAGAAACTCCGCCCCGCGGCCCGGCTCGATCCACGCCTCGATATCGCGCGTTACGGTTTGCGCGGTATGGATGCGCTCCTGGCGGGTTTCGCCATCGTCGAACGCGGTGCGCGCGACGTCGGGGGCCGGGCGGACGGCGCAATCGGCGCCGATCTCCGCGTAATCGGGCCACGCGCTCACGCGACCGCTCCGGGCAGGCCGAAGGAGCGCCCGACGGCGCGGGCGACCGCGCCGCCCTCGTCGATGTCCTCGGTAACGACGGCGAGTACCCAGCGGCGGCCGTCCCACGCGCCGTCCGCCGCCGCCACGCGCTGCGGGCGGCCGCGGTTCTCGATGGCCACGGTCACGGGCGCGCCGGCGGACGCGGCGATGGGCGCCGCGGAAGCCGGAAGCGCCGGCGGCGGCGCGAGCGCGGGAACCGGCGGCGCAAGGCCCGCGCCCGCCGCGCCGGCGAGCGCGCCCGGCAGCGCCGAGGCCAGCGGCGCGGTCACCGCCTGGCGCAGCGCGATGCGCGCCAGGTCGGCGACGGCGGCGTCGGCGAAAGCGGAAAAATCCGCGCGCCCCCCGGCGACGAACGATGCGAGCGCATCTTCCATCGCGCGGAACGAACGCGCGGCGGCGCGCTCGAGATAGTCGAGATCGCGCGTCGCGCCGGCGAGATCGGCGCGCACGCGCGCCGCCAGCCGCGGGCCGTGAGCGGTCATGGGCGGGCTCCTTTTTTGTTGCGAACTTCCCGGGCGGCCGCGCCTCCGAGGCGCCGCGGCGCCCGGATTACGCGCCGCGGCGTTCGGCCTCGCGCCAAAAGAGCTCGATCTGGCGCCATGTCAGGCGGTCGGCGAGGTCGGCGTGGCCGCGTCCGTGCCCGGCGCGCACGAGCGCGTCGAGGACGCGAGCCAGCGGTACAGTTTCGCCGCGCTCTCCCGCGCCGCCGCCGCCGCGGCGACGCGGCGGACGAAAAAACCGCCGTTCGCGCTCCACATCGCATCCGACACCGCGCGGGCGTCGGCGTCGGCAAGCCGCGCCAGCCACGCGGCGGGGCGGCCGCAGGCGCGCGCGGCGAGGTCGAGCCAAATATCGGCATGCGCGCCGAGCGCGGCGTCGATCTCCGCCGGCGAGGGCATCGGCGCGTCGGGCGAGGCGGGGGTGAGCGCCGCCAGCGCGGCGATCAGCGGCGCCGCCGCGGCCTGCGCCTCCAGCCCCTCGCGGAAGCGGAACTCGCGCACCGTCAGCGCCGCCGGCGCGCCGGTATCGGGGTCGCGCACCGTCAACGCGCGGTCGGGGAAGAGAACCTCCAGCTCCGCCGCCGCGCCGCCGCCGCCGCTCCCGGAAAGGGGGGCCGCGCCGGTCATGCCGCCTGCTCGTCGATGACCAGCGCGGGCCGCCCGCCGCCGGGCTCGAGGATATCGGCCCGCAGCGCAATGCGCTGTTCGGCGTCGCGCGCCATCAATGCCAGCTCGCCCGCCGCCGTTACCGAACACAACGGCGCATAGAAGTTGCGCCCGCGCCCGGTTTGCGTGTTCTCGATATAGCGCACCGCCGCGCGCACCTCGCGCGGGGCGCCCGCCGCCGCCTGCCGCCGCGAGGGCGCCGCCGCCGGCGTGTAGTGGACGTACAACGCATCGCCGTCGCTCACATCGGGCGCGCCGGGCAGCACATGGAGCCGCGCGCGCTCGTAATCGACCGCGTAGTTGGCGGCGCGGGCCAGCGTGTTGCCGGCGTCCGGCGCGGCCGCGGCGGTCGTGACGATCACGCCGCCGCCGTCGCCGGGCAGGCCCGTTCCGGCGCCCGGCTGCGCGGCGCGGACGCCGGCGGGGCGCGCGTCCGAGGCGCCGAGCTGATACCAGCGTCCGCGCCGCGCGGCGATCTTCTGCGCGGCCGCGCCGGTCGCGCGCACGGCGGCGTCGGGCGCCGCGGCGGGCGCGCCGGCGCCCGCGAACAACGCCAGGTTCTCCATCGACATGTCGTGCAGCACAACGACCAGGGCGCGGGAGAGCGCGCGCGGCTTGCCGGCGAGGCGCCGCGCCACGGGGCCCGAGCCGCTGAATACGTCCACGCGCTCGACCGCAACGCGCAGCGCCGCGCTTACCGCGTCGCCCAGGTAACGCTCGCCGGTCGTCTCGCCGCCGGCGCCGAGCTCGTCGAGAAACAGCTCCCCCGAGCCGATCAGGATGTTGTCGATATGCCTGTCAGCGGCCGCGCTCATGCGCCGTCCTCCGTTTCGTAATGGGTTGTGGTCAGCGAGAGCCGGGCGCCGTGGCACAGCACGCCGGCGAACAGGGCCGGGGCCGCGGCGTCGATGCGCAGGCCGGCCCCGGTGTCGGCGCGGGCGAGCAGGCCGCGGCGTTCGGCGTCGCGGAAGGCGCCGCGGAACGCGGCGGCGGCGCGATCGAGCGCGGCGTCGAAAACGCGCTCGCTGGCCGCCGCGCCCCCGGCGTCGGCGAACGCGCGCCACGCCTGAACGCGCCAGCGCGCGGCGACCCGCCAGACGCGCGCGCCGCCGGCGCGCTCGTCGACGCGCGAAACGCGGCGCACGAACCCGCCCGCCAGCGGCCCGCCGCCCGGCGGCTGATAGAGCGCGCGCAACGCCGCGTCGCGCGCCGCCGCGCGCTCGTGGCAATGGACGCGCCCGAACCCCTCCACGCCCTCGAGGGTTTCGACGATCCACGCGCGCACGGCGTCGGCGGGGGCCGGCGGCGCTTCGCGGGAGCGCGCGGTCACCGCGGCGGCCTCGCGGGGGCCGCGACGGCGGCGGCGGCGCGCGGGCGGCGGCGCGGCGCGGCCTCCAGCCCCATAAGCTCGCGGTAGCGCCGGCGATGGGCTTCCGCCAGCTGCGCATAGCGCCGCGCCGGCCCGCCGCGATCCGCCGCGTCGGCGGCGATGGTCGAGTCGGTGTCGCCGGCGCGGTGCGCGGCCATTTGGTCGAGCAGCGTGGCCGCCGCCAGCAGGCATACCGCCTCGCGATCGCCCGGCGGGATCGTGTCCTCGTCCGCCGTGAGTACGGGCGCCGCGCCGCCGCCCGGGCGGTCGGCCGCGTAGCGCAGCGCCGCCAGGGCGAGGGCGTCGTCGCGCTGGGCGGCAGACGCGATGCCCGCGTCGTCCCGCGCCAGCGCGGCGATCAGCGCCGTATAGTCCGAGCGCGCCATGCGCTCAGCGCACCGCCGCCTTGTAGAGGCCGCGATAGTCCAGCGCCGCGCCCCCATAGACATGGCGGATCTTCCACGAGATCTTGTCCGCCGAAAACAGGCTGCCCGCGCTCGGGCTGTCCTGCACGAAGAGCTCCGGCTCGCGGTTGCCGTCGAGAAACCCGATCTCCACGGTCGGGATGTCCATCGGGTCGGCGGCCAGGTACCAGTCGTTGGCGTCGGTCAGCTCCGGCAGGGGCACGACCTCGAGCGCCAGCGACTGCGCGAAGGTCCGATCCCGGTTCGTCGAGCGGCGGAACAAATCGACCGCCTTCTCCTCCAGATCGAACGGAACCAGCAGGCAGCGCGGGCCGATGCCGAGCGGCTTGCCGGACGTCGCCTCCTTCTGCTTGACCATCGCCAGCCGCGCCGCGGCCAGCGCGGCGGCCGACAGCGCCGCGGCGCCGAGATTGCCGTGATCGGCGTGGAACAGCGCCTTGCCGTCGGCCAGCGCGCCGTTGTCGACGAGGAACGACGACGCGAAAGCGCTCAGGGTGCGCTTCGCCGAACGCGACAGCATGACCGGGATGCGCGCCGCGGCGCCCAGGTCGTCGTTGCGGATGGCCTCCAGCGAGAGCGTCTCGATGCCGCCGCGCTTGGCCGGCGTGTAGGTTTCCTCCTCGTCGCCGGGGGTCGTCACCGCGGCGTAGTCGGCGGCCTCGGCCACCGTGGGGAGGTTGGCGTAGCCGCCCCAGCGCACGCGGCGCTGCGTGCGGAAATCGGCGATCGCGGCGGCGGCGCACCAGCGCGTCCAGCCGTCGTAAACGCCGGCCTCGCGGTAGTCGGCGAGCATGCGGCGGGCGATCGAGTCGCCCATGATCTCCGACAGCGCCGAGGTCGTGACCGCCTCGGCCAGGCGCCCGCCCGCGGCCTCGCGCAAGGCGCCGGCGTCGCAATCGCGCAGCCGCCCGGTCACGCGCCGATCGCCCGTGGTCTCGATATAGGCCTCGCGCAGGCTCACCCGGCGCGCGCCGGCGGGGTCGAACAGCGCGTCCCACATGGCGGCGACCTTTTCGGCGCGCGATTCCGTCACGCGCGCCGCGCCGGCGGCGCCCAGGCCGCTCACCTGCCCGCCCGGCGCCGCGGCGGCGAGATAGGCGCGTTCGGCCGCGATCGCCGCCTCCACCGCCTCCGCGCCGGCCGCCTCCGCGCCGGCCGCCGCGAAGCGCGCCGCCAGCCGCTCGCGCGCGGCGGCGGGCAGGCCCGACCCGGCGATGCGCGCCCGCGCCTCGCCGCGCGCCGCGGCCAGCGCCGCCGCCTCGGCGATGCGGCGCTCGACGCCGCCGGCGCCGCCGTCCGCGCCCTCCGCGCCGTTGTTCGCGCCGTTCGCGCCGTTCGCGCCCGTCTCCGCCGCGACCGCCTCGCGGTAGAGCGCCTCGAGCGCGGCGTCGTAGCCCTCGGCGTCCGCCGTCGGCAGGCCGTCGAGCCGGGCCTTGCCCAGCCGCGCTTCCACATAGCTCGTCATGCGTTCGCGCATGGCGTCGTCTCCCTTGCTGTCGTTTTCGGGGTATTGCGTGTCTCGCGCGCCGGGGGCGCGGCGGACGGCCTCCGCGAGGCCGACGAGCGCGCCGCCGGCCGCCGGCTCGACCACCAGATCGACCGACTCCACATGCTCGATGCTCTCGACCACGGTAATGGCGCGGCGGCGCCCGTTGTCTTCGATCTCGCCGACGCGGGCGCGGCCCCGCGCGACGATCGACAAGCCCATCAACCCGGTCATGCCGCGCGCATGGGCCTCGGCCAGCAGCCGCCCGACCGGGCCGGAGGGCGAGATGAGCTCGAGCTCGGCGCGGATTTCGCCCGGCCCCGACGCGCCCTCCGCGTAGCGCGGCGCAACGATGCGCCCGGCAATGTTGCGCACATCGGCGCCGCGGCCGGCGATATGGTCCTCATCGGAGCGCACAAGCACGCGGGCGCCGGCGAACAACGGCGCCGCGGCGCGCAACGCGGCCTCGGGGTAATAAACGCCGTTGGCCGACGCGCCGGCGCGGATCACGCGCACCCGCCAGCGCGCGCCGGGCTCGCCGGCAGCGGGCGCGGCGGGCTCGGGCGCCGCCTCGGCGAACGCCGCCGCCGCGCGCGCCTCGACGGCGCGGAACTCCTCGACCACGCGCACCGGGTCGGAGAGCGCCGCCTCGCCGCCGGTTATCTCGTAGGCGTAGCGGGTGAGCGCGCCGCCGCGATCGACCACCGCCGCGGCGTCGAACAACGCGGCGACGCAGGGCCACGGTTCGCCTTCGCGCGCCATGCCCGCCAGCGCCCGGCGGATCGCGTCCAGGCGCGCTTCGTATGAGCCCTCCGCGGCCTCGGCGCGCC
Organism: Alphaproteobacteria bacterium; assembly: GCA_965201115.1. GTDB lineage: Bacteria > Pseudomonadota > Alphaproteobacteria > UBA7887 > UBA7887 > JANQOH01. Next base: position 536,473 of record OZ241745.1, on the reverse strand, counting down.
GCGCGGCGTTCGGTTCCGGCATATCCGTATTCCCTGTTCGTTCGAACCCGGAACATAGTATGCCGCCCAACGCCGCCCCGCGGCAGAGGACCATGGTCCGCCCCGGCGCCGGCCCCCCGAACTACCCCGAAATCCCCGGAACAGCGTGCATTCCGCCCGTACTTTCGCGCGCCGCGCGGCGCATCGCGATTGCGTCCCCGCGCCGAAAGCGCGAATTTCCCGGGACCGCGGGCGCCCCCGCACGCGCGTTTCCGCCCGCCGCGCCGCCGGCGGGGACGCGCCGCCCCGGCCCGTTGACGCGCGCCGCGCGGCGCATCGCGATTACGGCGCTCTTGCGGCGCGGCGGATGGAGAAGCCCGGATGAACGATCGAAGCGGCGCGGGCGCCGCAACGGCGGCTTCCATCGCCGGCGGCCCCCGGGGGCGGCGCGCCGCCATTGGCGGCATGGCGGTAACCGCCGCGATGGTCATCGCTACGATCATCGCATCGACGGCCGTGATCTTCAGCGCGATCGACCGCATTCACACCAGCCTGGACAATATAGAGGCCGGGCAGCGCTCGCTTCAGGCCGCGTTGGACCGCCTCGGTACCGCGCTCGACCGCCTCGGTACCGCGATCGACCGACTCGATACCGAGATCGACCGACTCGCCGACGACCTCGAACGCTTCCTGGACTGCATCGAGCGGCGCCAATCCGCGCGCGCGGAAATCGAAACCTCGGTCGCAGGCGTCGAGACCGCGGCCGGAAAACCGCGGCCCGTGCGGTGCGCGCATGAAGCGGACCGGCGGCCGGATCGACCGGGCGCCGCGAGACCGCCCGCCGGCGGCTCGGAAATCCGCCGCGAAATCCCGGAACAGCCGTCCCGGCCCGTTGACGCGCGCGGCGCGGCGCGTCACGATTACGATGCACTCGCGGCAAGGAGGATGGAGAAGCCCGGATGAACATGCGAAACGAAGGAGAGGCCGCGAAGGCGGCTTCCGGCGCCGGCGGGCCGCGGGCGTGGCTCGCCGCCAATAGCGGCAGCGCGGTGCTCGCCGCGACGGTCGCCGCGTCGATCATCGCGACGATCATCGCGGCGACGGCGCTGATTTTCGACGCGCTCGACCATATCGGCGCCCGCCTGGACAACGTCGAGGCCGGGCAGCGCGAACTCAAGACCACCGTCGGCGGCCTTCGAACCACCGTCGGCGGCCTCGAGGTCAAGGTCGGCCAACTGGAGGCCGGGCAGCGCGAACTCAAGACCACTGTCGGCGGCCTTCGAACCACCGTCGGCGATCTTCGAACCACCGTCGGCGGTCTCGAGGTCAAGGTCGGCGGCCTTCAGACCACGGTCGACCGGATGCAGACCACCGTCGAGGGCCTCCAGACCTCGGTCGGGCAACTGCAAGCGGGGCAGCGCGAACTCGGCGTTGCCGTGCAAGGCCTTCAGGCCACCGGGCGCGGCCTGGAAGGAGCGATGCGCGAACTGAACTGGCGGCTGGGCCGGGTCGAGGGCCGCGTCGACAACGCAAGACCGCCCGCCGGCCCCCCGGACGAAACCGCCCCGTAGGCCCGCCGGATCCCCGCGGAGCCCCGCAGATCCCGGCAAACACGGACGCCGCGCCGCCGCCGCCCGCCCCCGATGCGCGGCGAAAAGGGAGCGGCGCGCCCGCGCCGAAGGCGCGCGGTTGGCGGGGGACAGCCGCCCCGGCCCGTTGACGCGCGCCGCGCCGCGCGTCATGATTACGGCGTTCTCGCGGCAAGGCGGATGGAGGCGCCCGGATGAACATGCGAAACAACGGGGATGCCGCAAAGGCGGCTTCCGGCGCCGGCGGGCCGCGGGCGTGGCTCGCCGCCAATGGCGGCCACGCGGCGGTCGCCGCGACTGTCATCGCGGCGACGGCGTTGATTTTCGGCGCGCTCGACCGCATCGGCGCCCGCCTGGACAATGTCGAGGCCAGGCAGCGCGCACTCGAAACCACGGTCGGGCAACTGCAAGCGGGGCAGCGCGCGCTCGAGGCGGGGCAGCGCGAGCTCGGCATTGCCGTGCAAGGCCTTCAAACCACGGGGCGCGGCCTGGAAGAAGCGATGCGCGAGCTGAACTGGGGGTTGGGCCGGGTCGAGGGCCGCGTCGAAGCCGCGAGACCGCCCGCCGGCCCCCCGGACGAAACCGCCCCGTAGGCCCGCCGGAGCCCTGCGGAGCCCGGCAAACACGAACCCCGCGCCGCCGCCGCCCGCCCCCGATGCGCGGCGAAAAGGGAGCGGCGCGCCCGCGCCGAAGGCGCGCGGTTGACGGGAAACAGCCGCCCCGGCCCGTTGACGCGCGCCGCGCCGCGCGTCATGATTACGGCGTTCTCGCGGCAAGGCGGATGGAGGCGCCCGGATGAACATGCGAAACAATGGCGAGGCCGCAAAGGCGGCTTCCGGCGACGGCGGGCCGCGGGCGTGGCTCGCCGCCAATAGCGGCCACGCAGTGGTCGCCGCGACTGTCATTGCGGCGACGGCGTTGATTTTCGACGCGCTCGACCACATCGGCGCCCGCCTGGACAATGTCGAGGCTAGGCAGCGCGCACTCGAAACCACGGTCGGCGGCCTTCAGACCACGGTCGGCGGCCTTCAGATCACCGTCGAGGGCCTCCAGACCGCGGTCGGGCAACTGCAAGCGGGGCAGCGCGCGCTCGAGGCGGGGCAGCGCGAACTCGGCATTGCCGTGCAAGGCCTTCAAACCACAGGGCGCGGCCTGGAAGAAGCGATGCGCGAGCTGAACTGGGGGTTGGGCCGGGTCGAGGGCCGCGTCGAAGCCGCGAGACCGCCCGCCGGCCCCCGGGACGAAACCGCCCCGTAGGCCCGCCGGAGCCCCGCAGATCCCGGCAAACACGAACGCCGCGCCCCCGCCCATCGGGCGCGGGCGCGCCGAAACGCGATGGCGCCCGAACTTCGCGCTTGCGCGCGGGCGCAAACGCGGTTAGGATGCCGCGCGCAAGTCACCGACTGGAGGGGAAAACGGCCTATGTACCGGTATCGCGCAAGACGCTCCGCGTGGGCGCCGGCGGGCGCGGCATGCGCCCTCGCGCTCGCGGCGGCGGCGTGGGGGCCGCCCGCTTCGGCGGTCGAGTTCGAACAGGGCGACGCCAGAATCGGCCTCGACACCACGATCTCGCACGGCGTCTCGTGGCGCCTGAAAGACCCGGAATTTCGCTGGAGCCGCCTCAACTCCGACGACGGCGATCTCAACTACGAGCGCGGCATCGTCAGCAACACCTCGCGCTTCACCAGCGAGCTCGACGTCGAGTTCGGCAATATCGGCGCCTTCGCGCGCGTGCAGGGCTTTGTGGATTTCGAGAACCGCGGCGGCGACGGCGCCCACAAAGCCCTGCCCGGCGAGGCGCGCGACCGCATCGGCGACGATATCGAGCTGCTCGATTTCTACGCGAGCGGCGCGTTCGACGCCGGCGATATGCCCATCGACGCGCGCCTGGGATACCAGGTGCTGAACTGGGGCGAGAGCACCTTCATCCAGGGCGGCGTCAACGTGGTCAACCCGCTCGACGCCGCGCGCCTGCGCAAACCCGGCGCGGAGCTGCGCGAGGGCCTGCTCCCCGTGCCCATGATCTCGGTAGCCGCCGCGCCGACGGATGAACTGTCGGTGGAGGCGTTCTACCAGTTGAAATGGGCGGAAACGCGCGTGGACCCAAGCGGCACATATTTCGCCACCAATGACTACGCCACCCCGGGAGGAACGCGGGCGTATCTTAACAATCCGCTATTCCTCGAAATCGCCACGGACAAGGGCGGCCCCAACCCCGCCACCGCCACCGGCGCCGATCTGGCCCGCCTCATCGGCGGGGTTAACCTCGCTCTCGACGGATGCCAGGCGACGAGCGCCGGGCCGCCGCCGACTTTCGCGGGGCCGAAATGCCTGTCGCCCGCCGATCCCGATTTTCTCAGCGTCTCTCGCGGCGCCGACATGGAGGCGAGCGATTCCGGACAATGGGGCGTCGCCTTGCGCTATTACTCCGAGGCGCTCGCCGACACCGAGTTCGGTTTCTTCTTCGTGAACCATCACAGCCGCCTGCCGTTGGTGAGCGCCCGCTACGGAACGGTGGAGGGCTTCAGAGACGGTCTCGCCGCCGCGGGCGCCGCGACGCAGGTCGTTCAAGCCGCGGTAATCGAAAGCGTGACCGCCGCCGTGACGCCGGCGGTCACGCAAGCCGTGCTGGCGGCGCAGCCGCAAATTCAGGCCGGAGTCGTGCAGGCGGTAACGGCCCGAATTGCGGCCGGGATTCCGGCCGCAACGCCGAACCGCAATGCGGTCATCGCAGCGCAACTGCGCAGCGCAGCCGTTCAACGGCAAATCGCCCAGGCCGTCGAGTCCGAAATCCGGACGCGGATAACCGGCGGTGTCCAGGGCGAGGTTGCGCAACGCGCCCCCGCGCTCGTGAGACAACGGGCTGCGGGGCCAGCGGCGGCCCTGGCGATCGACCGCTACGGCAGAACCGCGAGATACTTCGTGGAATACCCGGAAGACCTGCAGGTTTTCGGCTTCAGCTTCAATACCGTGCTCGGAACGACGGGCTGGGCGTTGCAGGGCGAGTACTCGTACCATCCGGACACGCCCTTGCAGCGGGACGACGCCTCCATGTTCGCGCTCGGCTTGGCGCCGCTGACCTGCACGCTCGATCCGACAAGCGCAGGCTGTCCCTCGGATCCGGCGGCGCTGGCGGGGCTTCGGAGTTTGCTCAATACCAAGCTCACGGGCTACATCCAGCGCGACGTCAGCCAGATGCAGGCAACGGCGACAAAGGTTATCGGCCCGGTGTTCGGCGCCGACGGCGCGGTGTTCATCGCCGAGGCCGCGCTCTCGCGCGTCCACGACATGCCGGACCAAGGCCAAGCGGCCACGAAGCTGGAAACCTTCGCCGCCAGCGACGACCCTGCCGACGACACATCGTGGGGCTACCGCGCCGCCGGACGGCTCGACTACAACAACGCCATCGGCGCCGCGCGGCTCTCGCCATACGCCCAGTTCCAGCACGACGTCAGCGGCAACAGCCCGGGCCCGAGCGGCCAGTTCGTCGAGGGGCGCACCGCGCTTACCCTCGGCCTCGGCGTGGGCTATCTCGACAGCATCCGCGCCGATCTCAGCTACACAATGTACGGCGGCAAGCACAACTATCTCGCGGACCGCGACTTTGTCGCGCTCTCCGCGAGCTACTCGTTCTGACGCCGAAGGGGAGGGTTACGATGAGCATGCGCATGGCAAAAGCGTTGCGGTTCGGCGCCGCGTTGGCGCTGGCGGCCGCCTTGGCGCCGGCCGCGGGCGCCGAATTGTCGCCGGACCGAATCGCCCGGCTCGGCGCCGATCTCACCCCCGTCGGCGCCGAGCGCGCCGGCAACGCCGACGGAACCATCCCCGAATGGACCGGCGGCATTACCGCCCCGCCCGCGGGATACCGGCGCGGCGAACACCACCGCGACCCGTTCGCCGCCGACGAACCCCTGTTCGTCATAGACGCGGGCAACATGAGCGCATACGCCGACAATCTCTCGGCGGGCCACCGGCGCATGCTCGAAATGTACGACAGTTTCGCCATGCCGGTCTATCCGGCGCGGCGGAGCGCCTCGCTGCCGCAACGCATCTACGACGCCACGCGCGAAACCGCCGCCGCCGCCGCGCTCGTGGACGACGGCAACGGCGTGGGCAACGCCGTTGTCGGCGTCCCCTTCCCCATCCCCGCGAACGGGCTCGAGGCGGTGTGGAACCACCTCCTGCGCTACCGCGGCGAAACGGTGGCCTGCACGATAGGCCAGGCCGCCGTCACGCGCGGCGGCGACTATGCTCTCGTGAAGTTCGGGCTGGAGATCGAACTGCGCTACTCGCTGCCGGGGATGACCGTGGAAGAACTCGGCAACACCATGATCCTCTTCAAACAGCGCGTGCTCGGCCCGGCGCGGCTCGCGGGCGATATCCTGCTCGTGCATGAGACCATGAACCAGGTACAGGAGCCGCGCAACGCCTGGACCTACAACCCCGGCCAGCGCCGCGTGCGCCGCGCCCCCAACGTCGCCTACGACAACCCCGGCACCACCACCGACGGCCTGCGCACCGCCGACCAGTTCGACATGTTCAACGGCGCGGTCGACCGCTACGACTGGGAGCTCGTCGGCAAGCGCGAAATCTACGTGCCATACAACGCCTACCGCCTCCATTCCGACGCGGTCGCGTTCGACGACATCCTCACGCCGCTGCACCCCAACCCCGATCTGCTGCGCTACGAACTCCACCGCGTATGGGTGGTGGAGGCGACGCTGAAACCCGGCGCGCGCCATATCTACAAACGGCGCACCCTCTATATCGACGAGGATTCGTGGCAGATCGTGCTCGCGGACATCTACGACAACCGCGACGAACTGTGGCGCGTCTCCGAGGGCCACGTCATCAACTATTACGAGAAACCGCTCACCTGGCCCACCCTCGAGACCCACATCGACCTTCAGGCCGGGCGCTACCTCGCGCTCGGGCTCGACAACGAATATCCCATGTGTTCGTGGGACGCGGCGGTGACCTCGCGCGACTTCACCCCGGCGGCGCTGCGCCGCGAGGGCCGGCGCTGACTGCCGCGCCGCGCGCGCTTCTCGCCGCCGCCGCCGCCGCCGCGGTCGCCGCCGCGCCCGCCGCCGCGCGCGCGCAGGCGCCGGCGCCAGCGGAAAAGGCGCCGCTCGCCGCGCACGCGCTTCTGCTCGACGGCGCGGCCGCTGGCGAACGCCTCATCGCCGTCGGCGAACGCGGCCACGCCCTCTTCTCCGACGACGGCGGCGAAAACTGGACGCAGGCGGAGGTTCCCGCGCGCGCCATGCTCACCGCCGTGCATATGCACGACGCGCGCACGGGCTGGGCGGTGGGCCACGACGCCGCAATCCTCCGCACCGCCGACGGCGGCGAAACCTGGGAACTCCTGCATTACGCGCCCGACCGGGACGTCCCCCTGCTCGACGTATATTTCGCCGGCGCCCGCGCGGGCTTCGCCGTCGGCGCGTTCGGCCTGTACCTCGCCACCGAAGACGGCGGCGAGACATGGACGTGCCGCAACGGCTGCGCCGACGGCGAGGACGAAACCCCGCCGCTCCTGCGCGGCGCCGCCGGCGGCGACCCGGACGCGGACTACTCCGACGATTATCATCTCAACGCCATCGCCGCCGACGGCCCGCGGCGGCTCTACCTCGCCGGCGAGGCCGGCGCGCTCTACCGATCCGATGACGCCGGCGCAACATGGCGCGCGCTGGAATCTCCCTACGGGGGATCGTGGTTCGCCGCGCTCGGCCCCGAGCCCGGCGCGCTGCTCGTCGCCGGCCTGCGCGGACGCCTGTTCCGCTCCGGCGACGCCGGCGCAACATGGACGCGCATCCCCGCCGGCGGCGAGGCGACGCTCACCGGCGCCGCCGCGGCCCATGACCTTGTCGTCGTTGCCGGCCTCGCCGGCGCCGTCCTCGTGAGCGCCGACGGCGGCCGCACGTTCGAGTCCCGCGCCCTGCCCTCGCGCCAGGCCCTCTCCGCCGCGCTTCCCGCCCCCGGCGGCGGGATATTGCTGCTCGGCGAAGCCGGGGTAACCCCGCTGAGCGCCGATGCAATCCCGTAACGCACAGCCGACTGCCCGGACGCGCGGGCGTCTCGCCCGCACGTTGCCGCGCGGCGCGGCGCTCCCGGTAACCCGCGCGCGATAGCCGCGCCATGAGCGCCGCCCCCCACCCCGCCGCCGCGTTCGTCGATCGCCTGGTGTTCGGCCGCCGCGGTCTGACCCTCGCGGCGTTCGCCGCCGCCACCCTCGCGCTCGGCTGGCTCGCCTCCGGCCTCCGCGTCGACGCCGGCTTCACCAAACTGCTCCCCGTCGAGCACGAATACATGCAGACCTTTCTGGAGTACCGCGACGATTTCGGCGGCGCCGACAGCGTCGCGGTCGCGCTCCGCGCGCGCGACGGCAACATGTTCACGCCCGAATTCTTCGCCCTGCTCAACGACGTCACCGATGCCGTGTTCTTCCTTCCCGGCGTCGATCGCACGCAGGTCTATTCCGTCCTCACGCCCAACGTCCGCTATCTGGAAGTAGTGGAGGACGGCCTCGCGAGCGGCAACGTCCTGCCGCCGGATTTCGAACCCACCGCCGAAGGCCTAGAGACAGTCCGCGAAAACATAATCAAGGCGGGCATCGTCGGGCGCCTCGTCGCCAACGATTTCTCCGGCGCGCTCGTCGCCGCCAAACTCCAGGAGTTCCGCCCCGGCGCCGGCGCGCGGCTCGATTACTTTGAGGTCGCGCGGCGGCTCGAGGACATCCGCGCCGGGGCCGAGGCCGGCGGCCTCGTCGACGTCCATGTCGTCGGCTTCGCCAAGGTAGTCGGCGACATCGCCGACGGCGCCGCCCGCGTGGCGCTGTTCTTCGCCGTCACCCTCGCCATTACCGCGCTGTTCGTGTTCGCCTTTACGCGCTCGGCGCGGTTGACCGCGATGCTCCTCGGCTGCGCGCTTACGGCGATGGTCTGGCAGCTCGGCGCGCTCGCCGGGCTCGGCTACGGCATCGACCCCATGTCGATCCTCGTGCCCTTCCTCGTGTTCGCCATCGGCGTGAGCCACGGCGTGCAGATGGTGGGCGCGGCGCGGGCCGAAACCCTCGCCGGCGCCGCGCCGCTCGAGGCCGCCCGCAACAGCCTGCGCCGCCTGCTGCTGCCCGGAACGGTCGCGCTGGCCTCCGACACCGTGGGGTTCGTCGCCATCGCCCTCATCGAGGTGCCGGTGATCCAGGAGATCGCCGTGGCCGCGAGCCTCGGCGTCGCCGCCATCGTGCTGACCAATCTCGGCCTGCTGCCCGCCCTGCTCTCATGGGCGCCCCCCGGCGCCGACGGCGCGCGCCCTTCCCGCCTCGCGCCGCTGTGGAAGCGTCTGTCCTTCGCCGCCCGCCCGGGCCCCGCTCTCGCCGCCATTGCCGCCGCCGCCCTCCTCGGCGCCGTCGGCGCGTTCCACGCCCCCTCCGTGCGCATCGGCGACCAGCACCGCGGCGTGCCCGAACTGCGTGAAACCGCCCGCTACAACATCGACGCCGCCGCGATCACCGGAAGCTTCGACATCGGCGTCGACGTTCTCACGGTCATCGGCGAAACCGCGCCCGAAGGCTGCATAGACTACGCCGTCATGGAGACGCTCGACCGCTTCGAATGGCGCATGAGAAACATCGAGGGCGTGCAGTCCGTCGCCGCGCTGACCGCAACCGTCCGCGCCCTCGCCGCGGGCCTGAAGGAAGGCGCCCCGAAATGGCGCGCCGTGCCGCGCGACCCCCGCGTGCTGGCGCAGACCGGCGCCTTCATCCCCACAAGCAGCGGCCTGCTCAACGCCGATTGCAGCGTCATGCCGGTCATGATCTACACCGCCGACCACAAGTCCGGGACCATCGAGCGCATCGTGGCCGCGGTGAAACGGTTCGACGCGGAAGAACCCGGCGCGCCGATACGCTTCCGCCTCGCGGCCGGCAATGTCGGCGTAATGGCCGCCGCCAACGAGGAAGTAGCCGCCGCGCAGTTCCCGATACTGGGTTATGTGTACGGCGCGGTGGTCGTGCTGTGCATGCTGTTTTTCCGTTCGCTGGCGGCGACGGTCTGCATCGCCGCTCCGCTCGCGCTCGCGTCGCTGCTGGCCTACGCGCTGATGGCGGCGCTCGAGATCGGTCTCAAGGTCTCGACCCTCCCCGTGGTGGCGCTCGGCATCGGCATCGGCGTGGACTACGGCATCTATGTCTATGGGCGCCTGCGTCTTCACCTGGCCGAGGGGCTGGATTTCGCCGCCGCCTGGGAGCGCGCGCTGTCGACCGCCGGCGCCGCGGTCGCGCTGACCGGCCTCACCCTCGCCGCCGCCGTCGCCACGTGGATCGCCGCGCCCCTGAAACTGCAAGCCGACATGGGCAAGGTCCTCACCTTCATGTTCCTCGTCAACATGGTCGGCGCCATAATCCTCCTCCCCGCCCTCGGCGCCTGGCTGATCCGCCGCCGCCGATAGCATCCCCCGGGACCGTCGGCGTCTCGCCGGCATGTTCGCGCAAGGCGCGGCCTTGACGCGGCCGCCGCCGCCGCCCATATTGCGCGTTCCCGCTGCCGCGGGGCCGGACGCAAGCGGAAGGTTGACCATCGATGACGAAAACCGCAATGGCGGGCCTCGCGGCGCTCGCGCTTCTCCTTGCCGCCGCCGCGCCCGCCTTCGCGCAAGACGACGCTGCGCCGCCCCCCGCCGCCCCGCAGGAAGACGCCGCCGCGGAAGACGCCGCCGTTGCGCAAGACGACGGCGCGGTCGAGCGCGCGCGCGAACTGATCTTCGGCGGCGCGCCGCATGAAGCGCTCGATATTCTGCGCCCCCTCGCCGAGGCCGGCCCCGACGACACCGACGCATGGTTCTTCCGCGGCATGGCCGCCGCGACCGCCGCAAGCATGCCCGCCGACGCCCCCGGCGCCCCGCCCGACCGCGCCGCGCGCGAGGCGCTGCGCGACGAAGCCATCGCCGCCTACCGCCATATTCTCGACGCGCGCCCCGGCCTCGCCGGCGCGCGCCTCGAGCTCGCGCGCGTGCTGTTCGAACGCGGCCGCTGCCTCGCCGAGCCCGACAACCTCCTGGCCCACATCATGGGCGACGATTGCGACGCCGCGGCTTACCATTACCGCCTCGCCCTGGCCGGCGACCTGCCCGGCGACATTGTGGAGGCGGTCTCGCGGTTCCTCGCCGTCATCCGCGCCCGCAAGCGCTTCTCCGGCTCCTTTTCCTTCGCCGTCGCGCCCGACACCAACATCAACTCCGCCACCGCCGCGCGCACCTTGCCTGCGGACATACACATATATGGCCTCCCCGGCGACAAATGGCTATTGCCCGAAGAGCAACGGGAGACTTCGGGCATCGGCGCGGTGGTTTCCGCGTTCGGCGAATACACGCATCCGCTGACGCTTCGCGTCTTCGACGACAGTTTCACGCGTCTGCGGGCGGGCGGCGGCGTCTATCGCCGCGAATACGCCCGCCGGCGCTTCGACGACATGACCGTTTTTCTCCATGCCGGCCCGCAATTGCTCTTTCCGCGCGGCCTCGTCGCCCTGTTGGCGAAAGGCGACCAGCGCTGGTACCGCGGCGAGCCGTTGAGCCGCGCCTTCGGCGCGCGCGCCGAAGGCGCGCTGGGCCTCAACGAACGGCTCTGGGTCCGTGCCGGCGTCGAGTGGCTCGAGCGCCGCTACCGCAAATCGGACTCGTCCGACGGCCCGCGGCTGGACCTCGACGCCGAGTTGACCTATTCGCTTACCCCCGCCATCTCCATCGGCGCGCGCGCCGGCTGGGCGCGCGGCCGCGCCGAAAGCAAATACAACAGAACCCGCTCCGCCCGCGCGGGGGCGTTCGTTTCCACCGATCTTCCGCCGATCTTCGGTTTGGCCGGCTTCGAGGTCGGCGTGCATCAGGACTTTGTGTTCACCCGCTACGACGAGTCGCCATACAGTCTTATACTCAGAGGCGGCGACTGCGAAGGGGCGCCCAACTTTTCCTGCAAGGCGCAGCGCGACCGCTTCTCCATCTCGCGCGTCGCCGCGTCGAACGACCGCCTTGAAATGTTTGGCTTCGTCCCCGCCGTATCGGTAATTCACGAACGCCGTTCGAGCAATGCGGATCTCAATGAATACAACCGCACCCGCGCCGAGCTCACCGTCCGCCGCCTGTTCTGAGTGTCTGTACCGAAATGCTTGCCCCGCCGAAGGCGGGGCCTGGGACCGCGGGCATCCTGCCCGCACGTTTCCACAGGGCGCGATGTCGGCAGGAAAGCGCAAGCGGACAAGATGCCCGCCGATCCCCGCCCATACCGATAGCCGCCGAATTCCGGCACGGACTCTGAAACCTGTCCGCGGCGCCCGAGCGCGGACGTCTCGCCGGCGCCCCTCCGCCGCGGCGCGCCGCCCTCCGATTTCCGCCCTTGCGCCCCGCCGCCTGCGCTCCAGGCCCCTTCCCGAGGGGCGCATACCGCCTCGACGCCGCCGCAAACTCCGCGCGTCGCGCTTGCGCGCCGCGCGGTGGCGATCTACATTCGCCGCCATAATGGCCGCCCGCTGGCGGCGCTGGCGAAAGGGAACGAGCGCCATGAGCAAGATCAACCCGTTCGTCGGCCTGTTCGCCGCCCTTTTGGCCGTCATGGTCGCACTGTTCGGCTGGCTCCGCTACGACATGGCCCGCATGGAAGACCGGCTTCGCGCCGAGTTCCAGGCCGGCACGGCCGCCATGCGCGCGGACCTCGAGAAACTGGAGACGGGCCAAAACGCCCTGCGGGAAGGTTTCGCGGCGTTGCAGGCGGGGCAGACCGCCATACGCGCGGACCTCGAAAAGCTGGAAAGGGGCCAGAACGCCCTGCGCGAAGATTTCACGGCGTTGCAGGCAGGGCAGACCGCCATGCGCGCCGACATGGAGAAACTGGAGACGGGCCAAAACGCCGTTCGCGACGCCTTGGCGGCGCTCGGGGCCGACATGGCGCGCATCGAGGCGAACCAGGCCGGCCTGCGCGACCGCATGACGAAACTCGAGAAACTTGCCGAAGATCTCGGCAAGAGCGTCGCCGGGCTGGACGGACGCCTGGCCGGCTTGCGCGGGACCCTGATGGCGATCGACGACGACGTGGGCGGCCTGCGCGGCCGCATGACGCTGGTCGAGGGCGAGCGCGAGGAGTTCGAGGCCGGCGTCTCCGCCCTGCGCGGCGATGTGGAGCGCGTGGAGTCCGCGCAGTCCTCCCTCGGCGAGCGCATGGCCCGCACGGAAGGCGCGGTGGCCGTCGCCCTCGCCGCCCTCGACCGCGCCGTAGTGGAGTAATACCCGCGCCCGATCAGGCGGCGGCGCGTCCGGCGCTCTCGCGTTTGGCCTTGGCGAGCTTGCGCAGGATCATCGATCGGCGGACGCGGGAAATGCGGTCCACGAACAATATGCCGTCGAGATGGTCGATCTCGTGCTGGACGCACGCCGCGAGCAGGCCTTCGGCCTCCATTTCGCGCCGCGCGCCGGTTTCGTCGCGCCAGGCGATGCGGGCGCGGCGCGGGCGCGCCACTTCGGCATGGTGGCTCGGCAGCGACAGGCAGCCTTCCTCGAACACGGCGTCGTCGTCGGACGCGGCGACAACGCGCGGGTCGATCATGCGGAGCGGCCCGGAGTCCCCGCCGGCCGCCGCGAGGTCCGCCACCGCCAGGCGCTCGGCAACCCCGACCTGCGGCCCGGCGAGGCCGATTCCCCGCGCCGCGTACATGGTTTCCAGCATGTCGTCGAGCAGCCGCCGCACGCGGGCGTCGGCCGTCCGGACCGGCGCCGCGCGGCGCTTCAGGCGCGGGTCGGGAGCCGTCAGAATCGGCAGGACCGCCATGCCGCCCGCCGCCCGCTCAGGGAGATTCGGGCATGCCGCGCGTGAGCCAGCGGCGCGCCATCGCCCGCGCTTCCGCCTGCCGCTGCGGGGTGAGCCAGCGCGCCGCCAGGTCGCGCGCGGCCGCGGCCCCGGCGTGGCCGTTGTCGGCCGCAATGTGGTACCACGCATAGGCGCGCGACGGATCGCGCGCGACGCCGCGCCCCTCGAGATAGGCGCTGGCCAGCAATATCTGCGCGGCGGCGTGGCCGCGGACGGCGGCGGCGTGATACCAGAGCGCCGCCTCTTCGTCCTCGCCGCGCATGGCCGCCACATGGCCGAGCCCGGCCATCGCCCAGCGGTCGCCGCTCTCGGCAAGCGGCGTCCACGCGGCGACCGCGGCATCGTATTCGCCGCGCTCGAAATACTCCCGGCCCGTATCCGCGGCCGCGCCTCCGGCCAGCGCCGCGAGCGCGAGCGCCGGAAGCAAAATGCCCATGCGCAGGTTCATGCCGCGTATTTAGCGCGGCGAGCCGAAAGTATCCAGCCCCGGCGCTTCCTTCGCGCGCCGCGGCGCGCTACGATGGCGGGCGTTCCCGGCGATCGCCCGTATCGCGAAACGATAAAGGAGCGGCGCGTGCCTGCTTCCCCTTGCGCCGCCGCGGCGCCGCGCGCGCGGCGCAGCCTGATCTTCGTTCCCGGCGACCGCCCCGACCGCTTCGCCGGCGCGCTCGCCTGCGGGGCTGACCAGGTCTGCGTCGAACTCGAGGACGGCGTTCCGCGCCACAAGGACGAAGCGCGCGAACACGCGCTGGCGTTCTTCGCCGCGGAGCCGGCCGCCGCCAGGGACGGGCCGGAGCGCCTTCTGCGCGTCAACTCGCCGCGCACGGCGCACGGGCTTCGCGATCTCGTCGCGATTTGCGAAAGCCCCGCGCCGCCGCCCGCGATCATGGTCCCGAAGGTCGAAAGCCCCGCGGAAATCCGCCTGCTCGCCGACCTGTTCCGCGGCGGCGCGCACGGAGGCGTCCGCTTCCACGTCGTTATCGAGACCGCCGCCGCGCTGGAGGCGGCGCACGAAATCGCCTTGGCCAGCCCGCGCATCGACGCGCTTGCGTTCGGCGCGTTCGACCTGGCGGCGGAGTTGCGCGCGTCTCCCGGCTGGGGGCCGATGCTCTATGCGCGCCAGCGCCTCGCCTGCGCGGCGGCGGCGGCGGGAATCGACCTGCTCGACGCGCCGTCGCTCGACCTGGCGGACGAAGCGGGGCTGGCTGGCGACGCGCGGCGCGCGCGCGGCCTCGGCTTCACCGGCAAGGCGGCGATCCACCCGCGGCAGATAGCGGCGATAAACGCGGCGTTCACGCCAAGCGCGGAAGAAGCGGCGCGCGCCCGCGCGGCGATCGCCGCATCGGAAGCGGCGGGCGGCGAACTGGCCGTCGTCGACGGCAAGCTGATCGAGCCGCCGGTGCTGCGCGCCATGCGCCGCGTCGCCGCGGCGGCCGACCGCGCGCCTGAAAATGCCGCGGCGGCCGACCGCGCGCCAGAAAATTCCGCGGCGGCCGACCGCGCGCCTGAAAATTCCGCGGCGGCCGACCGCGCGCCCGGCGCGCGCTGACCGGAGCGGCCGATGCGGGTCGTGTGCCTCGATCTGGAGGGCGTCCTGATCCCGGAAATCTGGGTTGCGCTCGCCGACCGCACAGGCGTCGACGCGCTGCGCCTGACCACGCGCGACATCGCCGATTACGACGAGCTGATGGCGCGCCGGCTGGCGGTTCTCGGCGAGAACCGCCTCGGCTTGGCCGACCTGCGCACCGCCGCCGCCGAACTGGAGCCGCTCGACGGCGCGGAGGAATTTCTCGCGCGCCTGCGCGAACGCGCGCAGGTCGCCATTGTCTCCGACACGTTCTACGAACTCGCCGACCCCGTCATGGCGCGTTTGGGCCGCCCCATGCTGGCGTGCCACAGCCTGCGCGTGGCGGCGGACGGGCGCATCGCGGGCTATGCGCGGCGCCAGCGCGACCCGAAACGGCGCGCGGCGGAGGCGTTCAAGAGCCTGGGCGCCCGCGTCGCGGCCGCCGGCGATTCCTACAACGACATCCCCATGCTGGAGGCGGCGGACTCGGGATTCCTGTTCCGCCCGCCCGGCGCCGTGGCGCGCGCGCATCCGCGATTTCCGGTATGCCGCGACTATGCCGAACTGTTGCGGCGCCTCGACGACGCATTGAGCGCGCCGCCCGCCGCCGCATGACGCCGAGGAAACGAGGGAAAAGGAGACCGGCATGAACGCCGACGCCATGAAACTGTACGATCACCCGCAAGCGCCGAACCCCCGCCGCGTGCGCGTGTTCCTGGCCGAAAAGGGTATCGAGGTTCCCGCGCAGACGGTCGATCTGATGGCCGGAGAGAACGTGCGGCCCGGCTTTTTGGCCGTGAACCCCGCCGGGACGGTGCCGGTCCTGGAGTTCGCGGACGGTACGCGGATTACCGAGTCGGCGGCGATCTGCCGCTATTTCGAGTCGGTCCGGCCCGAGCCGCCGCTCATGGGAACCGACGCGCGCGACCGCGCGCTGGTGGAAATGCGCCACCGCCAGGTCGAGCTGAACGGCATGGCGCCGGCAGGCGAGATGCTGCGCAACGGCTCGCGCCGGTTCGAAAACCGCGCCCTCGCCGGCCCGCACCCGTTCGCGCAGATTCCCGAGCTCGTAGAGCGCGGCCGCACGCGCATCGGCCTGTTCTTCGCGTGGCTCGACAAGGTTCTCGGCGAGACCGAATATGTCGCCGGCGTGCGCTACACCATCGCCGACATCGCCGCCCTGGTGACCGTCGATTTCGCCCGCTGGTCGAAAGCCGGGCCCGACCCCGCGCAGAAACATATCGCCGCGTGGTACGAAAAGGTCTCCGCCCGCCCGAGCGCGAAAGCGTAGCGGTCCGCGGCGCGGACGAGGGAAACAACGATGGCCGAACCGCAAGAGCGCAAGGATTTCGCCTACGGGCGGCTTCTGGTGCGGTACCGGTGGGCGGCGCTCGCGCTGTCGCTGGCGGCGGCGCTGGCCTGCGCCGCGGGGCTCGAGAGGCTGCGCAACACGCCCGACAGCCGCGTGTTCTTCAGCGAGGACAACCCGCAGCTCCAGGCGCTGGAGCAGTTCGAAAACACCTACGCCCGCAACGAATACCTGATCTACGTGCTTGCGCCCCGCGGCGGCGGCGTCTTTTCCGCCGAAACGATGGAGGCCATCGCGTGGCTGACGGAAGCGAGCTGGCGGACGCCGTTTTCGCAGCGCGTCGATTCGGTCACGAACTACCAGTGGACGCGCGCCGACGGCGACGATCTGCTCGTTTCCGACCTGTATCCGGGCGCCGATGCGGCGACGGAAGCCGATCTCGAAAACGCGCGCGCCGTCGCCCTCGACCGCCCCGAACTCGTCAATCGGACGGTCAACGAAGACGGCTCGGTCGCCGCGGTGACCGTCACCCTCGTCCTGCCCGGCGAGTCGCTCGACGAAGTGCCGCAAGTGGCGGCCTTCGCCCGCGAGCGCGCGGCGGAGTTCCGCGAACGCTACCCCGGCATCGACGTCTATCTGAACGGCACCGCCATGTTCAGCGTGGCGTTCTCGGAAGTGCCGGCCGCGGAGATGGCGACGCTGTTTCCGCTCATGGTTCTGCTCATCCTGCTGATCGTCGGCCTGTCGGTGCGCTCCGCGTGGTGGACGGCGCTGGTGCTGGTTTCCGTGGCCCTGACCGTGGCGGCGACGCTGGGGATCGTCGGCTGGCTCGGGATCGTGCTGAACGCGGGAACGGCGGGCGCGCCGATTATCATGTTCACCCTCGCGGTGGCGCACAGCGTCCACCTCATGGTGACGTGCGAACAACAACTGCGCGCCGGAGCGTCGCGGGCCGACGCCATCGTCGAGTCGCTGCGCGTGAACATGGCGCCGATCTTCATAACCAGCGCGACCACGGCGATCGGCTTCCTGAGCATGAACTTCTCCGACGCGCCGCCGTTCCGCCTGCTCGGCAACATCGTCGCCGGCGGCGTCATGATGGCGTTCGTCATGTCGGTCGTCGCCGTTCCGGCGGCGATGGCCGCGCTGCCCGCCCGCGCGCGCCGCGGCGATCGAATGGCGGCGCGCGCAATGGCGGCGTTCGCCGCGTTCGTCGTCGCCCGCCGCGGCGTCCTGATCTGGGTCGCCGGGGCGGGCATCGCCGCCCTCGCGCTCGGCATCCTGCGCATCGAACTCGACGACGACTTCGTGAAATACATGGACGAAAGCGTGCCGATCCGCATCTCGTCCGATTTCATGCAGGAAAACCTCACCGGCCTGAACGTGCTCGAATACTCGATCCCCGCGGGCCGCGGCGAAGGCGTGTCGGACCCGCAATATCTGGCCGATATCGAGCGCTTCGCCGAGTGGCTGCGCGAACAGCCCAAGGTCGTCCACGTCAGCGTGCTGACCGACATCGTGAAGCGGCTGAACCGGAACCTGCACGGCGACGACCCGGCGTTCTACCGCGTGCCCGAAAGCGCCGATCTCGCCGCGCAGTATCTGCTGCTCTACGAACTCTCCCTGCCGCTCGGCCTCGACCTCAACAACCGAATCAATGTGGCGAAATCGGCGAGCCGCGTGAGCGTCACGGTCGTCGATATATCGTCGGCCGAAATGCGCGCGCTCGACGCGCGCGCGCAAGCATGGCTGGCCGAAAACGCGCCCGCGCGCGCGGCGCCGGGAACGGGGCTCTCGCTGATGTTCGCGCATATCTCCGAGCGCAACATAACGTCGATGCTCGGCGGCTCGTTCACGGCGCTGGCGCTGATCTCGCTGGTGCTTGTCGCCGCGCTGCGCAGCCTCAAGATCGGACTGGTCAGCCTCGCGCCGAACCTGTTTCCGGCGGCGATGGCGTTCGGCCTGTGGGGCTACGCGGTGGGCGAGGTCGGGCTCGGCATAGCGGTGGTCGCCGCCATGACGCTCGGCATCGTGGTCGACGACACGGTGCATTTCCTGAGCAAATACCTGCGCGCCCGGCGCGAACACGCAATGGACGCGCCGGAGGCCGTCCGCTACGCTTTCGGAACGGTCGGGATGGCGCTATGGGTAACCTCGACCTGCCTGGTTGCCGGCTTCCTCGTCATGGCGATGTCGAATTTCAAGGTCAACGCCGACATGGCGCTGCTGAGCGCCGCGACCATCGGCTTCGCGCTCGCCGCCGATTTCCTGTTCCTGCCGCCGCTGCTGATGAAACTGGAGGGACGCCGACCGTGAGACCGTTCGTTACCGCCGCCGCCGCGGCATGCATCGCGCTGGCGCCGCTCGCGCCGGCGGCGGCGCAGGACGGGTCGGAAACGGCCGAGGCCAAGGGCCTGCGCATCGCCCGGGAGGCCGCCCTGCGCGACGAGGGCTTCGGCGATTCCGAGGCCGCCATGACCATGACCCTGCGCAACCGCCACGGCGAGGAAAGCGTGCGCCACATCCGCACCCGCGTGCTGGAGAAAATCGACGACGGCGACAAGAGCCTCTCGATCTTCGACCGGCCGCGCGACGTCCGCGGCACGGCGCTGCTCACACACACGCACAAGACCGGCGACGACGACCAATGGCTCTATCTGCCCGCGCTCAAGCGGGTCAAGCGCATCGGCGCGTCGAACCGCTCCGGCTCGTTCATGGGCAGCGAATTCTCATACGAAGACCTGTCGAGCCAGGAGGTGGAGAAATTCACCTATCGCTGGTTGCGGGACGAACCCTGCCCGGGCGCGGAAACGCTATCCTGCCGGACAATCGAACGCTACCCGGTCGATGAGGAATCGGGCTACACGCGGCAGGTCATGTGGATGGATCGGGACGAATACCGTCCCTGGCGGATCGATTTCTACGACCGCAAGGACGCGCTCCTGAAAACCCTGACCTTCGCCGACTACCGGCTCTATGCCGACCGCCACTGGCGCGCGCACCGCATGGCGATGGTCAACCGCTTGACGGGCAAATCCACCGATCTCGAGTTCGGCGAGTACGCCTTCGGCCAGGGCCTGACCGACCGCGATTTCGACAGCCGGGCGCTCAGCCGCGCCCGCTGACGACACAAGCGCATGGCGTCGTACTCGCATGAAGGCGGCCCGGACTGCCCGGGACCGCGGGCGTCCCCGCCCGCACGTTTCCGCACGGCGCGCGGTGCGCTCGCCGCCGCCGCGTTCGCCGCGGCGGCGCTCGCCTGCGGCGGCGCGCCCGCCGCGCCCGCCGCCGAACTCTGGGAGCGCTGGACCGCCCACGACCCGGCCTCGACCGCAACCGTCGATCATGGCGCGTGGGACCGCCTGCTCGCCCGCCTCGTCCGCCCGGGCCCCGATGGCGCGAACCGCGTCGCGTATGCCGAGGCGGACGCCGCCGCCCGCGCGGAACTCGACGCCTGGATCGCGTCGCTCGCCCGCGTGCGCGTGAGCGCCCTTGCGCGGCCCGAACAGAAGGCGTACTGGATTAACCTCTACAACGCACTCACCGTGCGCACGGTGCTCCGCCGCTATCCGGTCGAGAGCATACGCGACATCGACATATCGCCGGGGCTGTTCAGCGATGGGCCGTGGGGCGCCGCGCTGGTCGGGATCGAAGGCGAGGACTTAACCCTCGACGACATCGAGCATCGCATCCTCCGCCCCATTTGGCGCGACCCGAGGCTGCATTACGCGCTGAACTGCGCGGCCGCGGGCTGCCCCGAACTGGCGGCCGAGGCATACCGCGCCGACGCGCTCGAGGCGCAGCTCGACCGCGCCGCGCGCGCCTATGTCAACCATCCGCGCGGCGTGGAGATCGCCGCGAACGGCGTTCGGCTCTCGCGCATCTACGACTGGTACGCCGAGGATTTCGGCGCCGGCCGCGCGGAGCTGTTCGCGCATCTTGCCCGCTACGCCAAGCCCGCGCTGGCCGCCGCGCTGGCGCGGGCGCCGCGCATATCCGGCTACCGCTACGACTGGGCGCTCAACGACGCGGCGCGCGCGGAGGCCGGCGCGCGATGACCGGCGCGGACAGGAAACCCGCGGAGAAACCGCGCGCGCCCCTGTGGCGGCGGCTCGCGCCCGTGGCGGTCCTGGCCGCGCTGGCGGGCCTCGTCTTCGCGCTCGGGCTCGACGACCGCCTGACCTTCGAATCGCTGCGCGAGAACCGGGCGCTGCTGCTGGGCTGGGTGGCCGAATACGGCGTCGCGGCCGCCGCCGCCTACGTCGCGATCTATGCGGCGGTCGTGGCGCTGTCGCTTCCCGGCGCGGTCTTCATGACCCTGGCCGGCGGGTTCCTGTTCGGCGCGGCGGCCGGCACGGCCTGCACCGTGGCGGCGGCGACGCTCGGCGCCACGGCAATCTTCCTCATCGCCCGCACCGCCGTCGGCGACAGCCTGCGCGCGCGCGCCGGGCCCTGGATGGCCCGCCTCGAGGCGGGGTTTCGCGGCAACGCGCTGAGCTACCTTCTCGTGCTGCGGCTCATTCCGCTGTTTCCCTTCTGGCTTGTGAACCTGGTCCCCGCCATGCTCGGCGTTCCGCTCCGCGTGTTCGTCCTGGGCACCGCGGTCGGCATCGTTCCCGGCACTTTCGTCTTCTGTCTCGCCGGCGCCGGCCTCGGCGGCGTGTTCGACTCCGGCGAGGAATTTTCCGTCGGCGCGGTGCTGACGACGGAAACGCTGGCCGCCCTGGCGGGGCTCGCATTGCTCGCGCTGGCGCCCGTTCTCTACAAGCGCGCGAAAGCGCGCCGGGCCGATTCCGCATAGCCGCGCGGCGGCGCGCGCGGCGTGGTTCGTATGGCCCGCCGCGCTCGCGCTCGCCGGCCTCGGAACGTGGCAGCTGCAACGGCTGGAGTGGAAGACCGGACTGATCCGGACGCTGGAAGAACGCCGCGCCGCGCCGCCGGTCCCGCTCCCCGCGGCGCCCGACCCCGCCCGGCGCGCGGAATGGGAATTCGCGCGCGTGGCGCTATCGGGGCGCTTCCGCGCCGACGCCGAAATGACCGTGTTGGCGCAGACCCGCGCCGGACGCGCCGGCGTGCGGCTGGTCGCGCCGCTGGAGCTTGCCGGCGGGCGCGCCGTGCTGGTCGATCGCGGCTGGGCGCCGCGCGCCGAAGCGGCCGCGCGCCCCGAAGGCGTCGTCGAGGTCGAGGGCCTGCTGCGCGGCCCCCCCGCCGGAAACCCCTTCCGCCCCGACAACCGCCCCGAAGACGGCGTGTGGCACTGGATCGATCCGGCGGCAATGACGCGCGCCGCGGGCCTGCCGGCCGCCGATTTCTACGTCCAGGCCATCGGCCCCGAAACCGGCGCGCGCTATCCCGCGCCGGGCGGCGCCGCGCTGCGGCTGCGCAACGAACACCTGCATTACGCGATTATCTGGTTCGGCCTGGCGGCGGGCCTGCTGGCGGTCTACGCCGTGTATCGCCGCCGCGCGGCGCGCGAGGCGCCGTGACCGCGTTCCGCCGGCTCGCCGCGCTGGCGGCGGCCCTGATATGCGTGCAAATCGTGCTCGGCGCGGTCGTGCGGCTCACGGGCTCCGGCCTCGCCTGCCCCGACTGGCCCCTTTGCTACGGCTTGTGGCTCCCCATGCCGACGGCGCTGGCGGCCGTTCCGGGCGTCGAATACGCCTATTGGCAAGTGCTCGCCGAGTGGGCGCACCGCTTCAACGCGGCGGCGCTGGTCGCGCCCGCCGCCGCGGCGTTCGCGTTCGCCGCGTGGCGCGTCCGCGCGGCGGCGCCGGCGCTGCCGCGCATCGCCTTCGCCGCTCTGGCGTTGCTGCTCGCGCAGGCCGGCCTCGGCGGGTTTACCGTGCTCGACCGCAACAGCCCGTGGTCGGTGGCGGCGCATCTCGTCGCCGCTCTGGCGCTGCTGGCGCTGGTTCTGCACGCGCTTTCGCGATCGCGCGCGCCGGCGCCGCCGCGGCTGGGCCGGGTCGAGGTCGCCGCCGCGCTGGCGGTTGCGGCCGCCGCCGCCAGCGGCGCGATGACCGCGAAAGCCGGCGCGACCCTCGCCTGCCCCGGCTGGCCCCTGTGCGGCGCGGCGCTGGACGACCCGCTCGCGCGTCTGCATTTCGCGCATCGCGTTTTCGCGGCGGCGGTTGTCGTCGCGGTGGCGGCGGCGTGGCTGCGCGCGCGGCGCCGCGGCGCGTTTTCGCGGCGGCTGGCGGCGGCGGCGCTGGCCGCGCTCGCCGCGCAGATCGCGCTCGGCGCCTGGATGCCGGACCTGTTCGCCGGCGCGGGCCTTTGGCCCCAGGTCGCCGGCGGCGCCGCGCACCAGGCGGTCGCCGTGGCGCTGTTCGCCTGCCTCGTCGCCCTCGCCCCCATGCCCCCCGGCGCCGGTTGCCGGGCCGCGTGTTGCGGGCAGGCGTAACCGGCGCTATCGTCTCATCCCGGCGCGGTCGTTGCGCCGCGCGAACAGGAGAGGCAGGGCATGACGGATATTCCGATGGCCGATACGGGGCCGTACCGGGGCGCCGGGGGCCGGGCGAACGGTTTCGGCATCGTCATCGTGACAATCGTCCTCACGGTCGTGGGAACGAATGTCGCGGTCGGCGCGTTCCTGTGGCTCGCGCTCGATGCGCGCATGGCAAGCCTTGAGATCGGCATGGCCGAACTCAAGACCGATATTCGGGAGCTGCGGGACGAGGCGCGCGCCACGAATACGCGCTTAAGCAGGATAGAGGGCGTGCTTGGCATTGTGGGCCCTGCCGCCCCGGGAGCGGCGGCGCAATAGCAGCGCGGGCGCGCCCGGCGCCGGTTGTCGGGCCGCGCGTTGCGGGCAGGCGTAACCCGCGCTATCGTCTCGTCCCGGGCGCGGTCGTTGCGCCGCGCGAACCGGAGAGGCAGGGCATGACGGATATGCCGATGGCCGATACGGGGCCGTACCGGAGCGCCGGGGGCCGGGCGAACGGTTTCGGCATCGTCATCGTGACAATCGTTCTCACGGTCGTGGGAACGAATGTGGCGGTCGGCGCGTTCCTGTGGCTCGCGCTCGATGCGCGCATGAACCAATTCGAGGCGCGTATGACAAGCCTTGAGACCGGCATGTCCCAACTCAGGACCGAACTCAAGACCGATATTCGGGAGCTGCGGGACGAAACGCGCGCACTGAATATACGTTTGAGCAGAATGGAAGGCGCGCTCGGCATTGTGGGCCCCGCCGCCCCGGGCGCGGCTGCGCAATAGCAGCGCGGGCGCGCCCGGCGCCGGTTGCCGGGCTGCGCGTTGCGGGCGGGCGTAACCCGCGCTACCGTCTCGTAACCGACGCCGTTGCCGCGTGGCGCGAACAAGGGGAAGACAGGGCATGACGGATATTCCGATGGCCGATACGGGGCCGTACCGGGGCGCCGGGGGCCGGGCGAACGGTTTCGGCATCGTCATCGTGACAATCGTTCTCACGGTCGTGGGAACGAATGTGGCGGTCGGCGCGTTCCTGTGGCTCGCGCTCGATGCGCGCATGAACCGATTCGAGACGCGCATGGACCGGCTCGATGCGCGCATGACGAGCCTTGAGACCGGTATGTCCCAACTCAGAACCGAACTCAAGGCCGACATTCGGGAGCTGCGGGACGAAGCGCGCGCGACGAACACGCGCTTGAGCAGGATGGAGGGCGTTCTCGGCATTACGGGTCCCGCTCCCCCCGGCGCGGCCGCGCAATAGCAGCGCGGGCGCGCCCGGCGCCGGTTGTCGGCCCGCGCGTTGCGGGCGGGCGTAACCCGCGCTTGCCGTCTCGTAACCGACGCCGTTGCCGCGTGGCGCGAACAAGGGGAAGACAGGGCATGACGGATATTCCAATGGCCGATACGGGGCCGGACCGGCGCGCCGGGGTCGGAACGAACGGCTTCGGTTTCGGCATCGTTATCGCGACAATCGTTCTCACGGTTGTGGGAACGAATGTGGCGGTCGGCGCGTTCCTGTGGCTCGCGCTTGACGCGCGCATGACGAATCTCGAGGCGGGCATGTCCCAACTCAGGACCGAACTCAAGGCCGATATTCGGGAGTTGCGGGACGAGGCGCGCGCCACGAATACGCGCTTGAGCAGGATAGAAGGCGCGCTCGGCATTACCGGCCCCGCCAGCCCGGGAGCGGCGGCGCAATAGCCCCCCGGGCGCCGGTTGTCGCGCATTGCGGGCGGACGAAATCCGCGCTATTGTGTCATCGTCCCGGTACAGTTGCGCCGCGCGAACAGGGGGATTGAGTATGGCGGATATTTCGATGGCCGATACGGGACCGGATCGGCGCGCCGGGGTCAAGGCAAACGGCTTCGGTTTCGTTATCGCTATCGCGACCGTCGTGCTCACGGTGGTCGGAACGAATGTTGCGGTCGGCGCGTTCCTGTGGCTCGCGCTCGACGCGCGCATGGACCGGATCGATGCGCGCATGACAAGCCTTGAGACCGGCATGGCCGAGCTCAAGACCGATATTCGGGAGTTGCGGGACGAGGCGCGCGCGACGAACACGCGCTTAAGCAGGATGGAAGGCGCGCTCGGCATTACGGGGCCGGCCGCTCCCGGAGCGGCGGAATCATAGGCATTGTAACGGCCGCCGCCGTCCGTGGCCGTTGGCGCGGGCGCGGGCGAAATCTCGCCGGGCGCCGCGTTGACCGCGGCGGAAGGCGCCGGGTAGAATGGCGTCGTTCCCCGGCCGGAAAAGAGGCGCGCGCATGATCGTTCACTATGCGCCGAACACACGCGCCGTGCGCGTGGTTTGGCTTTGCAACGAGCTCGGGCTGGATTACGGGCTGAAGCGCTACAAGCTCGGCGATCCGGCAATGCGGGCGCCGGACTATCTGGGCGTACATCCGCTGGGCCGCGTGCCGACGGTGCAGGACGGCGGCGTCACGATCTTCGAGTCGGGCGCCATCGTCCAGTATCTGCTGGCGAAATACGGAAACGGGCGGCTCGCCCCGGCGGCGGAGGCGGCGGAATTCCCGGCCTACCTCCAATGGCTGCATTACGCCGAAGGGATGATCATGCCGCCGGTCAATACCATTGTCGTGGAGACGATCCTGCTGCCGCCGGAGCGGCGCAACCAAGTCAACGTCGATCGCGCGACGCGGCTGCTGACGCGCATGCTCGGCGCGGTCGAAACCGCGCTCGGGGAGCGAGAATATCTGGCGGGAGATTTCAGCGGCGCCGATATCATGACGGGGCACGCCTGCATCGTCGCCGCGCGGCTGGGCGCGGAGGTTGCCGACAAACCCGACCTGCGCGCCTACATGGAGAGGCTGCAAGCGCGCCCGGCGCTGCGCGCGGCGTGGGACGCATGAGCGGCAACCGGGAGATCGTCGTCCGCGCGCTGCCGGACGGAGCGCTCGGCGAGGAGCATTTCGAACTGCGCGCCGGCGCGGTTCCGGAAATCGGCGCCGGGCAGGCCCTGATACGGACGATCCTGATCTCGATCGACGCCGCCGCCCGCGCGTGGATGCAGGGCGCCACCTACCGCGCAGCGGTGAAGGCGGGCGACACGATGCCCGCCTACATTATCGGCGAGGTCGTCGAATCGCGCGGCCCGGCGCTCGCGGCCGGAGACCTCGTGGCGGCGGAAGCGCTGTGGGCGGAATACGCCGCCATCGACGCCGGGGCGGCGGCGAAACTCCCCGATACGCGACCGTTGTCGCACCGGCTGTCGGCGCTCGGCATCGCCGGCAAGACAGCTTGGCACGGGCTTACGCATATCGGCCGGCCGCGCGAGGGAGAAACGGTGCTGGTTTCCGCCGCGGCGGGCTCGGTGGGGGGCTATGCGGGGCAGATCGCCAGGGCGCGCGGCTGCCGGGCGGTGGGCATCGCCGGCGGCGCCGGGAAATGCGCATGGGCGGTGGAAACGCTCGGTTTCGACGCCTGCGTGGATTACCGCGCGGGCGGCTTGTTCCAGGCCCTGCGCGCGGCCTGCCCGAACGGCGTCGACGTGTATTTCGACAATGTGGGCGGGAAGATACTCGAGACCGCGCTGTTTCTCATGAACCCGCGCGGGCGCGTCGTGTGTTGCGGCGCGGTGAGCCAATACGACCGCGCGGCGCCCGCGGGGCCGCGCAACCTGCCGGGCCTCGCAGTGGTCAAGCGGCTGCGGCTCGAGGGGTTCATCGTCATGGATTTCGCCGACCGCGACGCGGAGGCCGAGCGCGAACTGCGGGCGTGGACGGAAAGCGGCGCGATCCGCGTAACCGAAGACATCGTGGAGGGGCTGGAGAACGCGCCGGGAGCGCTGATAGGGCTGCTGGCGGGGGAAAACCGCGGCAAGCGCATGGTGCGGGTGGCGCCGGATCCCGCGTGAAGCGGCGCCGGCGCTATTCCGCGGCGAAGGCGGAGTAATCGGCGGGCAGCGAATCCACGGCGACGGGCAGGCCGGTTTGGGCCGAACGGATCGCGGCGAGGGCGCACCGCACCGCGCGGACGCCCTCCTCGGCGCCGTAGCGCGGCGGGCGGCCCGCGCGGACCGCATCCACGAAATCGCGTATGCGGGCCGCGTGGCTCGCCGGATAATAGTTTATCCCGGAATCCCAGAGATCGTCGCCGCCTTCGTCGAAGCGGAAGGCCTGCGTCTCCCCGCCCTCGCGGTGGAGGAGCAGGTGTTGCGGCGCGCCGTTCCACAACAGGTTTCCGCCGCCCTCGCCCAGGACTTCGATCATGCCTTCGTCGCCGATAACCGACGCCGAGAAGCCGCGTTGCGGGTCGTATTTTCCGTTGAGGCGCTCGGCGCGCATCCACACGCCCTGGCGCCGCGGGTCGGCGAAGCGGAATACGATTATGGGGATGTCCGGGCCGCCGCCGGCGTAGGGGTCGTGGGCGGCCCCGCGGCGGCCCGCCGCCGCGGGGTTCTCCCCGGTTACGGCGAAAACCCCGGCAATGGGCCGGTCGAGCATGAAATACTCCGCGGCGGCGAAGAAATGAACGGCGTGGTCGAAAATCCACGGATACGCGCCGCCGCCGGAAAGGCGCGGATCGACGCGCCAGCCGCGCTCTTCCGGCCCGGTGTCGATGGCGGGCCGCTTGCGCCGGATCCACGCGCCGTGGCGCTCGCGCACCTGCAACGGACGGCCGATGGCGCCGGCTTCGATCAGCGCCCGCGCCTTCATGTGCGAAGCGAGAAACGCATAGGTTTCGCTTACCGCGACCGACAGCCCGCGCGCGCGGGCGCGCGCCGCCACCGCCTCGCCTTCCGCCGCCGTGCGGCAAAGGGGCTTTTCGCACAGCACATGCTTGCCGGCGTCGAGCGCCGCGAGGCACATGGGCGCGTGCAGAAAGGTGGGCGTCGTTATGTCCACCGCGTCGATATCCGCGCGGCGGAGCATGTCGCCGTAGTCCGTCCAGGCGCATCCGGGGTCGAGGCCGAGAGCGCGCGCGGCGCGTTGGGCGCGGGCCGGGTCGCTGTCGCACACGGCCGCGACGCGCACGCCGGCGCAGGCGGCGTAGCCCTTCATGTGCGCCGCCGCGGCGAGGCCGAGCCCCGCCAGCGCGACGCGCAGTGTATCGGGGGCGTCCATGTTCGCGGGCTCCGGGCGCATTCTTGCCGGCGTTCTCCGATTCCGCGCGTTGCGCCTGCGTGACTACGGGGAGGCGCGGCGCTACAGCGGCAGTGTGACGCGCGCGCGCAGGCCGCCCAGCGGCGAATCGGCAAGTTCGACATCGCCGCCGTGGTTCCGCACCGCGTCGCGGGCGATGGCGAGCCCGAGGCCGACTCCGCCGGTATCGGGGCCGCGGGCGGAGTCGAGACGGGAAAAGGGCTTGAAGGCGTTCTCGCGGTCGCGCGCGGGGATGCCCGGTCCGTCGTCGTCGATCTCGACGAGGATCGACTCGCCGCGCCGCGACAGGGTGAGGCGCGCCGAGCGCCCGTAGCGGAGCGCGTTGTCGATCAGGTTGGTCAGCGCGCGCCGCACGGCGTTGGGGCGGAGGATGGGGCGCAGCCCCGGGGCGCGGTTGACGAGCGCCACCGGCTTGCCGCCGCCCCGCGCGCCGGCAAGGACGGTTTCGACCAGCGCGTCGAGGTCGGATTCGGCGGCTTCCTCGCCGCCCTCGCCGCGCGCGAAAGCAAGATATTCCTCCACCATGCGCTCCATGTCGGCGACGTCGGCCTCGAGGCCGCGCGTGGTCTCGTTGTCGCCGGCCACGGCGAGCTGGAGCTTCATGCGCGTGAGCGGCGTACGCAGATCGTGGCTCACGCCGGCGAGCATTTCCGTGCGCTGCGCGATGTGGCGCTCGATGCGCTCGCGCATGCGCAGGAACGCGCGCGCCGCCTGCCGCACCTCGCGCGCGCCTTGCGGGCGGAACTCCGCCGTCGGCGCGCCCTTGCCGAAACTTTCCGCCGCTTCCGCCAGCCGGCGGATGGGCCGCACCTGCCCGCGCAGGAAAAACACCGCGATGGCGCACAGCACGATCGACGTGCCCACCATCCAGCCGACGAATATGTAGATGGTGGAGCTGAACAGCCGCTTCCGCGACGCCGTGACGCGCAGCAGCCCGCCGGACGCCTCGACATAAACCGACACCAGATCGGGCTCCGAGCGCGCGTCGAACCGGAAGGGGCGGGCGAGAACCTCCGGCAATACCCGCGCGAGCATGCGGTCGATGGGGTGGAACATCCGCGGCGGCGGCGTCTCGGGCAGCGCCGCGCCGGGCCGGAATACCGTGTCCATGCCTTGGTTGCGGTGCGCGCGCCGCGCCATCCATTGCAGATCGACCGTCCCGCGCCCCGCTTCGATGGCGTCGATCATCATGGCGATATCGCCGCCGAGCGCGAGCGCGAGGCGCCGGCCCACATCGTCCCAGTGGCGATCGTAAAACACGAACGCCGAAACCGCCTGCAAGGCGACGAGCGGAACCATGACGATAAGCAGCGACCGCCCGAACAGGCCGCGCGGCATGATGCGGAGATAACGGCGCACGGCGCGGGCGTCAGTCCGCGCGCAGGACGTAGCCGACGCCGCGCACCGTGGCCAGGTAGCGCGGCTCGCGCGGGTCGGGCTCGAGCTTGCGGCGCAGGCGGTTGACGGCGACGTCGATCGAGCGTTCGGCGACGCGCGCCGCGCGGCTCAGCGCGCCGCGCGGCGCGGGCTCGCCGCGCCGCGCGGCGAGGGCGCGCAACAGCGCCGCCTCGGCGGAACTCAGGGAGACCGGCGCGCCGGCGCGGCTCAGCGCGCCGCGCGCGGGGTCGAAAACGCAGTCGCCGAACTTCACGCCGCGCCGCGCCGCGCCGCTGCGGCGCAGTATCGCGCGCAGGCGCAGCATCAGCTCGCGCGGCTCGAAAGGCTTGCAGAGATAGTCGTCCACACCGCTTTCCAGCCCCGCGACGCGCGCCTCGGGCGTGTCCATCGCCGTGAGCATCAGTATCGGCAGGTCGCTGACGCCGCGCAGCGCGCGCGCGAACGCCACCCCGCTTTCGCCCGGCATCATGGCGTCGAGCACCATGACGTCGAAGATCAGCGCGTCGAGCCTGGCGCGCGCGCCGGCGGCGTCGGCGGCGGCGCCCACGACAAAACCGTTGTCGCCGAGATAGCGCCGCAGGAGCATCCGCAGCCGCGCGTCGTCGTCCACCACCAGCACATGCGCCGCGTCGGCGGGCGCGCCGGGCATCGGCGGCGGCGCGGCGCTCACCGCGGCCGCGCCGCGCGGGGCCGGTCGAAGCGCGCGCGGTCCTCCTCGGCCATCAGCGCCGCGAGTACGCTGGAGAAGCCCTCGACCGCCTCGCGGCCCGCCGCGCGGTAGGCGCGCGCCAGGCGGCCGCGCTGCGCTTGCGACAGCCGGCTTTCGAGCGCGCGGCCGGCGCCGGTGAGGCGCAGCAGGCGCTGGCGGCCGTCGGCGGCGGCGCGCTCGCGCGCGACATACCCCTCGCGCTCCAGGTCGCCGAGCACGCGGCTCAGGCTCTGTTTCGTGATCTTGAGAATGGAGAGCAGGCGCGCCGTGGCGACGCCGGGGTTGCGCCCCACGAAATAAAGCACACGGCGGTGCGCCCGCCCCAAGCCCAGCGGCGCCAGAAGGCGGTCCGACTCGGCCACGAAATCGCGATGGGCGAAATACAGCATCTCCAGCCCGCGGTTGAGCTCCTGCTCGCGCAGGAAGAGCGGGCTCGCCTGCGATTTTACGTCGGTCATGTTGACACATATGCCGGCGGCCGGTATCGAACGCAACCCTTCCCGGCCCCGCGCCCGCCGCGCGGGGCCGGGAGGCTTCGCGACCGCACGCCCCGGCGAGGAAAAGGCGACGCCCATGCTCGACTTCGAAAACCGCGACGGCTGGATCTGGATGGACGGCGCGATGACGCCTTGGCGGGACGCGAAACTGCACGTTCTCACCCACGGGCTGCACTACGCCTCCAGCGTCTTCGAGGGCGAGCGCGTCTATGACGGCGCCATCTTCCGGCTGCGGGAACACACCGAGCGGCTGTTCGAATCGGCGCGCCAGCTCGGCTTCGAGATCCCCAGGACGCCCGACGAAATCGACGCCGCATGCTATGAGGTCTGCCGCGCCAACGACATCGTCGACGGCTATGTGCGCCCCGTCGCGTGGCGCGGAACCGAGATGATGGGCGTGTCGGCGCAGCGCAACGCGATCCACGTCGCCATCGCCGCGTGGCAGTGGCCGTCCTATTTCGACCCCGACGCGCGCCTCAAGGGCATCGGCCTCGCATGGTCGAAATGGCGCCGCCCCGACCCGGCGACCATACCGGCAAAAGCCAAGGCCGCCGGCCTCTACATGATCTGCACGCTGTCGAAGCACGCCGCCGAGGCCGAGGGCTGCGACGACGCGCTGATGCTCGACTGGCGCGGCAGGCTCGCCGAAGCCACCGGCGCCAACATATTTCTCGCCATCGACGGCCGCCTGCACACGCCGACGCCCGACTGCTTCCTCGACGGGATCACGCGGCAATGCGTGATCGGCCTCGCCAGGGCGCGCGGCATCGAGGTGATCGAGCGCGTCGTCATGCCCGCCGAGCTCGAACGCGCCGACGAAGTGTTCCTTACCGGCACCGCGGCCGAGGTGACGCCCGTGGGGCGGATCGGCGATCTCCATTTCCAGCCCGGGCAGATCTGCCGCTGGATGATCGACGATTTCACGGCGCTGACCCAGGCCGGAGATGCGGCGCCCGCGCGCATCGGCGCCGCCGGATAAACCCCGCCATGGCCGGCCCCGGCACAAACGAAATCAGACGGGCGTTTCTCGACTTCTTCGCGGCCAACGATCACGAGGTCGCGCCCTCGGGGCCGCTCGTTCCGCACAACGACCCGACCCTGCTGTTCGTCAACGCCGGCATGGTCCAGTTCAAGAATGTCTTCACCGGCGCGGAAACCCGCGACCCGCCCCGCGCGGCGACAAGCCAAAAATGCGTGCGCGCCGGCGGCAAGCACAACGACCTCGACAATGTGGGCTACACCGCGCGCCACCACACATTCTTCGAAATGCTGGGCAATTTCTCGTTCGGCGACTACTTCAAGGAAACGGCGATCGACCTGGCGTGGACGCTGACCGTGCGCGAATTCGGCCTGAACCGCGACCGCCTCTGGGTCACCGTCTATCGCGACGACGACGAAGCGTTCGATCTCTGGCGCAAGATCTCCGGCCTGCCCGCGGAGCGCATCGTGCGCATCGGGACATCGGACAACTTCTGGGCGATGGGCGACACCGGCCCCTGCGGCCCGTGCTCCGAGATTTTCTACGACCACGGGCCGGGCATCCCCGGCGGGCCGCCCGGCGCGCCCGACGCCGACGGCGACCGCTTCATCGAGATATGGAACCTCGTGTTCATGCAGTTCGAGCAGCTCGACGCCGGGCGCCGCGTCGATCTGCCGCGTCCGTCCATCGACACCGGCATGGGGCTCGAGCGCATCGCCGCCGTCCTCCAGGGCGAACACGACAATTACGGCATCGACCTGTTCCGGCGGCTGATCGCCGCGGTGGCGGACGCCGCGGGGAGCGGCCCCGCCGGCCCGCACGGCGCTTCGCACCGCGTAATCGCCGATCATCTGCGCGCCGCCGCCTTCCTGCTCGCCGACGGCGTCATGCCGTCGAACGAGGGCCGCGGTTATGTGTTGCGCCGCATCATGCGCCGCGCCATGCGCCACGCGCACCTGATGGGCGTGGAAGAGCCGCTCATGTGGCGGCTGGTCCCCGCCCTCGTCGGCGAGATGGGCCAGGCCTTCCCCGAACTCGAACGCGCCCGCGCGCTCATCGCGGAAACGCTGAAACTGGAGGAAACGCGGTTCCGCGAAACGCTCGCGCGCGGCCTGAGGCTGCTCGGCGAGGAAACCGCGAAACTCGCGCACGGCGCCGCCCTGCCGGGCGAGGTCGCGTTCCGGCTCTACGACACATACGGCTTTCCCCTCGATTTGACGCAGGACGCGCTGCGCGCGGAAGGACGCGCGGTGGACATCGCCGGCTTCGAGGCGGCGATGGCGCGCCAGCGCGCCGAAGCGCGCAGGAGCTGGGCCGGCTCGGGGGACGCGGCGGCCGACCGCCTCTGGTTCGAACTGCGCGAACGCGCCGGCGCGGGCGAGTTTATCGGCTACGCCGTCACCGGGGCCGAGGCGGAAATCGCCGCGTTGGCGATCGACGGCCGCGCGGTCGAGCGCGCCGGACCGGGGCAAAAGGTCGCGGTCTTTCTTACCCAGACGCCGTTCTACGCCGAATCCGGCGGGCAGCAGGGCGACACCGGCGTCATCGAGGTCGCGCGCGCCGGGGCGCGTATCGCCGTGGAGAACACGGTCAAGCGCGCCGGAGACATGCATGCGCATTACGGCGCGGTCGAGGGCGGCGAAATCGCCGTGGGCGACGCGGCGCGCCTCTCGGTCGACGCCGGGCGCCGCGTCGCGCTGCGCCGCAACCACTCCGCGACGCATCTGCTGCACGCGGCGCTGCGCCGCCGCCTCGGCGGCCATGTGACGCAGAAGGGCTCGCTCGTGGCGCCCGACCGCCTGCGCTTCGATATCAGCCACCCGAAGCCCGTGGACGACGCCGAGCTCGCCGGGGTCGAGGCCGAGGTCAACCGCGAGATCCTGCGCAACGGCGCCGTGAGCACGTTGCTCTCGACCCCGGAAGACGCCGTGCGCAACGGCGCGGTGGCGCTGTTCGGCGAGAAATACGGCGGCGAAGTGCGCGTCGTCTCGATGGGCGGCGCCGATGGGGGCTACTCGGTGGAACTGTGCGGCGGCACGCATGTTGCGCGCACCGGCGATATAGGACTGTTCAAGATCGTCGGCGAGGGCGCGGTCGCGGCGGGCGTGCGCCGCATCGAGGCGCTGACGGGAGAAGGCGCGCTGGCCTGGGTGAGCGACCGCGCGCGCGCGCTGGCCGACGTGGCGGCGGCGCTGCGCACGTCTCCCGACCGCGTCGCCGCGCGCGTCGCCGCGCTGCTCGAAGAGCGCCGCGCGCTGGAGCGCGAACTCACGGAAACGCGCCGCGCGCTGGCGGCCGGCGGCGGCGCTGCGCCCGCGGTCAAGACAATTTCCGGCGTGTCCTTCGCCGGCCGGGCCCTCCAGGGCGTGCCGGCCAGGGAGCTGCGCGGCATGGCCGATGAAATGAAGCGCGCGGTGGGCTCGGGCGTGGTGGCGGTCGCGACCGACGCCGGCGGCAAGGGCGCGATCGCGGTGGGCGTCACCGGCGATCTCGTGGAGCGCTTCGACGCCGTGGCGCTGGCGCGCGCGGCCGCCCGCGCCCTGGGCGGCAAGGGCGGCGGCGGCCGCCGCGACCTCGCCCAGGCCGGCGGCCCCAACGCCGCCGCCGCCCCCGCCGCCCTCGCCGCCATAGAAGCCGCCCTCCGCCAGGCCGCGGAAGCTCCGCCGCCCGCGCCGTAGCCCGCCCCGGCCCGCCGGCGCCGCACACCTCCTGGCGGCTTTCGGCGCGGCGGCGGCGCGCGGGCGGGTCGCAAACTCGGCGCGGGGCGTCAGGCGGCCGCGCGGGGGGAGAGGCAATCGCGCAGGAAACGTCCGCCGATGGCGAGGCCCTCGGGGTCGATGGCGTGGCCCAGGCCGCGGCGCACATGCCACTGCGTCGGCGCGCCCGCGGCGCCGAGCGCCGTCCGCGCCTCGTCGAGCGCTTCCACGGGCACGAGATCGTCCGCGTCGCCGTGGATGAGCATGACGAGGGGCTTCGAGTGCGCCTCGCGCGCCGCCGCGCCGCTGTCTATCAGCCGGCCCGAATACCCGAGCACGCAAGCCGGCGCGCGCCGCCGCCGAAAAGCGACGTGCAGCGCCATCATCGCGCCCTGGCTGAACCCCGCCAGCGCGAGCTTCCCGTCGCCGAGCTTGTGCGCCGCCAACGCGCGGTCGAGAAAGGCGTCGATCATCGCCGCCGCGCGTTCCGCGCCGGCGCGCATCGCCGCCTCCGCGCGGTCGCGCAGCGAGAACCACTGGCGGCCTGCCGGCGCCATGTCGCAGGCCTCCGGCGCATCGGGCGACAGGAACCGGCAATGCGGCAAGGCGCGCGCCCAATGGTCCGCGAGCCCGATGAGATCGGAGCCGTCGGCGCCGAACCCGTGCAGCAGAACGCACAGGCTTCGCGCCGGGCCGCCCGCGGCGGGCGCGCGTTCCGGGCCGCGCAGACGAATCGTCATATATAAATCATTGTGTGCGGCCCTCGCCCGGGGTTATCCCGCCAGCGCCGCCTCATGATCGCCGTCCCGCGCCGCGCGCGCAACCGCCCGGGGCCCCGGAGCCCGCCGCCGTGACCTGCGTAACCCGTTTCGCGCCGAGTCCGACCGGACTGATGCATTTGGGCCATGCCTACGCCGCGCTGTTCGCCTGGTCCGAGGCGCGCCGCGCGGGGGGCCGCTTCCTGCTGCGCATGGAGGATATCGACCGCGCCCGCTGCCGCCCCGAGTTCGAAGACGCAATCCACGAAGATCTCGAGTGGCTCGGCATCGCCCCGGACGGCGAAACGCGGCGGCAATCCGGCCACATGGAGGATTACGCCGACGCGCTCGCCCATCTCGATTCGCTCGGCGTAATCTATCCGTGCTTCTGCACCCGCGGCGATATCCGCGCCGAGATCGAGCGCGCCGGCGCCGCGCCGCACGGCCCCGACGGCTTCCTCTACCCCGGAACCTGCCGCGCGCTGGACGCCGAGGCGGGCCGCCGGCGCATCGCGAGGGGCGAACCCCACGCCTGGCGGCTCGATTCGCGCCGCGCGGCGGAACTCGCCGGCCCGCTCGTCTGGCGCGACCGCAAGGCCGGCGAACAGGCCGTGCGGGCGGAAGCGTTCGGAGACGTTGTCGTGGCGCGCAAGGACACGCCCACAAGCTATCATCTGGCGGTCACGGTCGATGACGCGCTCACCGGCGTCACTCTGGTAACGCGGGGCGCCGACCTGTTCGCCTCGACCGGAGTCCACCGCCTGTTGCAGGCGCTGCTCGGCGCCGAGCCGCCGCTCTGGCATCATCATGCGTTGATCGCCGATTCCAACGGCGTGCGGCTCGCCAAGCGCAACCGCGCCGTCACGCTGCGCTCGCTGCGCCAGGCGCGCAAGACCGCCGCCGATGTGCGCGCCATGATAGGCTTCGAGCGCTGACGGCATCCGCGCGGCGCCCCCCGGGCGCCGCCGGCGCGGACGCCGAATCGACAGGGGAAGGGACCGCCATGACGCCTCTACAGCCGTCCGGGCGGAGCGCGGAGTTCGCGGGAGTCGCCGCTTGTTGCCGCGCCGCGCTCGGCGCCGCCGAGGCGCTCGCCGCCGCCGCGCGGGACGCCGTCGCGCGCGGCATCGCGGAGGAGAACTGCGCGTCGGCGGAGGCCCTGAACCGGCGCCAGTTCGCCGCGCACGGGCTGGCATGGTTCGCGTCCTGCGTCGAGGCGCTCCGCGCGATGGACTCGTGGGCGGCGCGGCTGGCCGCCCGCGGCGCCTTCGGGCCGCTCGAGTCGCTGGTCCTGCAGGCGGCGTTCGGCGAATACCTGGCGCAGATGGCGGGCGGCGTCGCGATGGCCCAGGGCGAGATCGCGCGCCCCGCCGATCTGGGCCTCGACGCCGCCGCGCTCGCGGCTTTCCGCACGCCGGAAACCGCCCGGCTCATCGAGCGCGGCGCGGCGGCGGAAACCCGCGCCGCCATCGCCGCCGCGCTGGCCGCGGGGCGCCTACCCGACCCCGGGCTGGACGACGAAACGCTGGAGGCCGTGCGCGACCAGGTTCGCCGCTTTGCCGACGAGCGAATCGCCCCGGCGGCGCAGGAATGGCATCGCGCCGACCGCCTCATCCCGGAAGACATAATCGCCGAAATGGCGGCGCTCGGCGTGTTCGGGCTGACCGTGCCGGAGGAGTGGGGCGGCGCGGGGCTGGGGAAGACCGCGATGTGCGCCGTCACCGAGGAACTGAGCCGCGGCTGCCTGGGCGCCGGTTCGCTCGCCACGCGATCGGAAATCGCGTGCGAACTCATCGGCGCCCACGGAACGGCCGCGCAAAAGGCGCGCTGGCTCCGCCCCATCGCCGGCGGCGCCGCGCTGCCCGCCGCCGTGTTCACCGAGCCCGGCGCCGGATCCGACCTCGCCGCCGTGCGCACGCGCGCCGTGCGCGACGGCGGCGTCTGGCGGATTTCCGGCGCCAAGACATGGTCCACCCACGCCGCGCGGGCCGACATGATGACCCTGCTGGCGCGCACCGATCCGGCCTCGCGCGGCCATCGAGGCGTGTCGATGTTTCTCGCGCCGAAACCCCGCGGCGCCGCCGCCGATCCCTTTCCCGCGCCCGGCATGTCGGGAAGCGAGATCCCCGTCCTCGGCTATCGCGGCATGAAGGAATACGAGATCGCGTTCGACGGCTTCGAGGTTCCGGCCGACGGCTTGCTCGGCGGGCGCGCGGGAGAGGGGTTCGCGCAGCTGATGGCGGCTTTCGAGACCGCGCGGATACAGACTGCCGCGCGCGCGGTGGGGGTCGCGCGCAACGCCCTCGAACTCGCGCTGGCCTACGCGCTCGAGCGCCGCCAGTTCGGGCGCCCGATCTTCGAGTTCCCGCGCGTCCACGGCAAGATCGCGTGGATGGCCGTGGAGACGGAGATCGCGCGCCAGCTCGCCCGCGCCGCCGCGCGCGCCAAGGACGCCGGCCGCCGCGCCGATCTGGAGGCCGGGATGGCCAAATTGCTGGCCGCGCGCGCCGCCTGGGCCGCCGCCGACAACGCCATGCAAATCCACGGCGGCAACGGCTATGCCGAGGAATACCCCATAAGCCGCGTGCTGCTCGACGCGCGCATCCTCAACGTCTTCGAAGGCGCCGCCGAAATCCAGGCCCATATAATCGCCCGCCGCCTCCTCGCCCCCGACGGGAGATAAACGGGCCAATGGCGCGGGTTGCCGCCCGCGCCGACTTCTTGGGGTGCGCGGGCGTCTCGCCCGCACGTTTCCGCGCGACGGGTCGCCCGTGGGGAGGCGCAAGCGGCCGGTCGCGTCCTCCCCGGCGGCATTTGCGCGGGCGCTATCGGAGGCTAATGCGTGACGACCTTGTCGGTTTCGGCGGGGGGTTGCGCGGGGGGCTGCTCCGGCGCGCGCTCCGCCGCCGTTTCGTCCCACTGGATCGGGACGGGGCGGCGCGTCAGCGCGTGCTCCAGCACTTCGTCCACCACGGCGACAGGAACGATCGTCAGGTTTTTCTTCACGTTATCCGGGATGTCGGCGAGGTCCTTCGCGTTGTCCTTCGGGATGAGAACGGTGTTGACGTTGGCGCGGAGGGCGGCGAGGAGTTTCTCCTTGAGGCCGCCGATCGGCAGCACGCGCCCGCGCAGGGTGACCTCGCCGGTCATCGCGACCGAGCCGTCGATCGGAATGCCGGTCATTACCGAGACGAGCGAACAGGTCATGGCGATCCCCGCCGAGGGGCCGTCCTTGCGCGTCGCGCCCTCGGGCACATGGATGTGGATGTCGCGTTTCTCGAACAGCGGCGGCTCGATGCCGAACTCGGGGGCGCGCGAGCGCACATAGCTCACGGCGGCGTGGACCGATTCCTGCATCACCCCGCCGAGCTGGCCGGTGATCGTGCGCCGGCCCTTGCCGGGCATGAGGACCGACTCGATCGACAGCAACGCGCCGCCGAAATCGGTGTAGGCGAGGCCGGTCACGACGCCGACGAGGTTTTCGCGATCGGAATCGTCGCGGCGGAAGCGCGGCACGCCGGAGAATTTTTGCAGGTTGCGCCGGGTCACCCGCACGGGCTTGGCGGCGCGCTTGCGCTCCTCGCCCTTCTTCGCGTGGATCAATATCTCCTTGACGGCCTTGCGGGCGAGTTTGGCGATTTCGCGCTCGAGGTTGCGCACCCCCGCCTCGCGCGTATAGACGCGGATGAGATCGCGGAGCGCCTCGTCGGATACGGACCATTCGCCTTTTTTCAGGCCGTGGCGGCCGACCTGCTTCGGGATCAGGTGGCGCCGCGCGATTTCCACCTTTTCGTCCTCGGTGTAGCCGCCGATGCGGATGACCTCCATGCGATCGAGAAGCGCGGGCGGCAGGCGCGTGGCGTTCGCGGTGGTGATGAACATGACATCGCTCAGATCGTAATCCACCTCGAGATAGTGGTCGTTGAACGCCACGTTCTGTTCGGGATCGAGCACTTCAAGCAGGGCCGACGCGGGGTCGCCGCGGAAATCGGAGCCCATCTTGTCCACTTCGTCGAGCAGGAAGAGCGGGTTGGACGATTTCGCCTTCTTCATGCCCTGTACGATCTTGCCGGGAAGCGAGCCGATATAGGTGCGGCGGTGGCCGCGGATCTCCGCCTCGTCGCGCACGCCGCCCAGGCTGATGCGCACGAAATTGCGCCCGGTCGCGCGCGCGATGGACTTGCCGAGCGACGTCTTGCCGACCCCCGGCGGGCCGACGAGGCACAGTATGGGGCCGCGCACCTTGCCGGTGCGCGCCTGCACCGCGAGATACTCGACGATGCGCTCCTTCACGCGCTCGAGCCCGTAGTGGTCCTCGTCGAGCACGCGCTGCGCCAGGGCGAGGTCCTTCTTGACGCGGGTGCGCTGCTTCCACGGGATCCCGAGCAGCCAGTCGAGATAGTTGCGCACCACCGTGGCTTCGGCGGACATGGGGCTCATGGCGCGCAGCTTCTTGAGCTCGCCGATGGCGCGTTCGCGCGCCTCCTTGCTGAGCTTGGCCGCGGCGAGCTTGCGCTCGATCTCCGCCAGTTCGTCTTTCTCGTCCTCGCTTTCCCCCAGTTCCTTCTGTATCGCCTTCATCTGCTCATTGAGATAATACTCGCGCTGCGTCTTTTCCATTTGGCGCTTGACGCGCGAACGGATCTTTTTCTCGACCTGCAGGACGCCGATCTCGGCCTCGATCATGGCGTAAACGCGCTCGAGGCGCTTGACGACCGATTCGATCTCGAGCAGTTCCTGCTTCTCCGGTATCTTGATGGCGAGATGCGACGCCACCGTATCGACGAGGCGCGACGGGTCCTCTATCTGGCCGATCGACACCAGCACCTCGGGCGGCACCTTCTTGTTGAGCTTGACGTAGTTCTCGAAGTGGGAAGCGACCGAGCGGGCCAGCGCCTCGATCTCCCCGGCCTCCGCGTCGGCCTCCCGCAGGGGCGTGGCGAGCGCCTCGAAATAGCCATCGGTGCGGGCGAACCGCTCGATGCGCGCGCGCGCGCCGCCCTCGACCAGCACCTTGACCGTGCCGTCGGGCAGTTTCAGCAGCTGGAGCACCGTGCCCACGGTGCCCACCTCGTGGATGCCGCCGGGCTCGGGGTCGTCCTCGCCCGCGTCGCGTTGCGTGACAAGCAGTATCTGCTTGTCGTTCTTCATCACCTCCTCGAGCGCGCGGACCGATTTCTCGCGGCCCACGAACAGCGGCACGATCATGTGCGGAAACACGACGATATCGCGCAGCGGCAGGACCGGGAACAGGGTCATGGGTGCGGTTGCGTTCATGGCGCCGGTCCTTTCGTGGGTTGTCCGCGGCCCGGCCGGCGGGCGCGCCGCCCAGCCGGGAGCCATGCCATATGGCGCCGGCGGCGGCGCTTGTCAAGCCGCGCCGGATCGGGAGCCCGTCGGCTCCAGGTCCTTCTTGCGCTCGGCGTAGATTTTCAGCGGGCTGGCGCGGCCCTCGACCACCTCGGCGCCGACCACGACCTCGGTTACGCCGTCGGCGCTCGGCAGTTCGTACATGGTGTCGAGCAGCACGCCCTCCATGATCGAACGCAGCCCCCGGGCGCCGGTCTTGCGCGCGATGGCCTTGCGCGCCACCGCCCGCAGCGCGTCGTCGGAAAACGCAAGCGATACGTTCTCCATCTCGAACAACCGCTTGTACTGCTTGAGCAGGGCGTTTTTCGGCGCGGTGAGGATCTGCACCAGCGCGTCGCGGTCGAGGTCCTCGAGGGTGGCGACGACCGGCAGGCGCCCCACGAACTCGGGTATCAGGCCGAATTTCAGCAGGTCCTCGGGCTCGATTCGGCGCAGGATTTCGCCGGCGCCGGCGTCTTCGGGCGCGCGCACATCGGCCCCGAAGCCGATCGCCGCGCCGCGCCCGCGCCGCGCGATGATCTTGTCGAGGCCCGAAAACGCGCCGCCGCAGATGAACAGGATGTTGGTCGTGTCCACCTGCAGGAACTCCTGCTGCGGATGCTTGCGCCCGCCCTGCGGCGGCACGCTGGCGACCGTGCCCTCCATGATCTTGAGCAGCGCCTGCTGCACGCCCTCGCCCGATACGTCGCGCGTGATCGACGGGTTGTCGGACTTGCGCGAGATCTTGTCGATCTCGTCGATATAGACGATGCCGCGCTGCGCGCGCTCGACGTTGTAGTCGGCCGCCTGGAGCAGCTTGAGGATGATGTTCTCGACGTCCTCGCCGACATAGCCCGCCTCGGTGAGCGTGGTCGCGTCGGCCATCGTGAACGGCACGTCGAGAATGCGCGCCAGCGTCTGCGCGAGCAGCGTCTTGCCGCAGCCCGTCGGCCCGATCAGGAGCACGTTCGACTTGGCGAGCTCGACGTCGTTGCTCTTCGACCCGTGCGCAAGGCGCTTGTAGTGGTTGTGGACCTCGACCGACAGCACGCGCTTGGCGTGGTCCTGCCCGATCACGTATTCGTTGAGTATCGAGCAGATGTCGGCCGGGGTCGGCGCGCCGTCGCGGGTCTTGACGAGGTGGTTCTTGTGCTCCTCGCGGATGATGTCCATGCACAGTTCGACGCATTCGTCGCAGATGAACACCGTGGGGCCCGCGATGAGCTTGCGCACCTCGTGCTGGCTCTTGCCGCAGAACGAGCAGTAGAGCGTGTTTTTCGATTCGTTGTTCGACGATTTGTTCATGCCGGCGCGCCGGCGCGAGCGCCGGCCCCATTGCGTTTGCGCGCGCGCGTTCCCGCCGCCGGGGGGCGGCGGCGCGGCCGCGTCATGCCGCCTTCCCCTTGCCCTCGGGCGCGGGGCGGCTCGTCACCACTTCGTCGATCAGGCCGAACTCCATGGCTTCTTCCGGCGACAGGAAGCGGTCGCGGTCCATGGCCGCCTCGATCGCGCCGAGCTCCCGCCCCGTATGGCGCGCGTAGAGCTCGTTGAGGCGCGAACGCAGCGACAGGATCTCGCGCGCGTGGATTTCGATATCGGCAGCCTGCCCGTGGAACCCGCCCGAGGGTTGGTGGATCATGATGCGCGCATGCGGCAGCGCGAAACGCTTGCCCCTGGCGCCGGCCGACAGCAGCAGCGAACCCATCGACGCCGCCTGACCGATGCACAGGGTCGAAACCTCCGGACGTATATACTGCATCGTATCGTAGATGGCAAGGCCCGACGTCACCGCGCCGCCCGGAGAATTGATGTAGAACGATATATCCTTCGCCGGGTTTTCCGATTCGAGGAACAGCAGCTGTGCGGTCACCAGCGCCGCCGTGGTATCGTCCACCGGCCCGGTCACGAACACGATGCGTTCCTTGAGCATTCGCGAGTAGATGTCGTAGGCGCGCTCGCCGCGGCCGCTTTGCTCGACGACCATCGGCACCAGCGCATTCATGGTCGCGTCAACCGGACCGCGCATCGCCCTCGCCCTCCATCGGCACCGCCACGCCGTACAACTCGGCCTCGCTCACCGCGCGTTCGACCGTGTCGGCCATTTCCACGATGTAGTCGATCACCTTTGCCTCGTACAGCGGCGCCCGTATTTCGTTCATCAGCTCGGGGTTCGACCGGAACATCTCGAACATTTCCCGCTCCTTGCCGGGATACTCGCGCGCCTTCGCGACGATGGCGCGGTTGAGCTCGTCCTGCGACACCGAGATGCCGTTGCGCCCGCCGAGCTCGGTCAACACGAGGCCCAGCCGCACGCGGCGCTCGGCGATTTCGCGGTAATCCCTGCGCGCGTCCTCCTCGCTTTCGCCGGCGGTTTCCCACGTGGTTCCGGCGTGCGCCATGTCTTGTTCGATCTGGCGCCAGATGGACTGGAACTCCCGGTCCACGAGCCCCGCGGGGGCCGGAAAGTCATGCATTTCCGCCAGTTTGTCGAGAACCTGCCGCTTGATCGCCAGGCGCGCGGCGGCGCGCAGATCCCGCCGCCGGCGCTCGCGCAGCGCGGCGCGCAGCGCATCGAGATCGGCCATGCCCAAACGCCTGGCCAGCGCGTCGTCGACCGCGACCCGGCTCGGCAGCAGCACGTCCTGCACGGTGATCGTGAACAGCGCGGCCTTGCCCGCCAGGTGCGTCGCCGGCCACAGGCTCGGGATGGTCGCGGCAATCTCGCGCGCGTCGCCCTTGCGCGCGCCGACGAGCCCCTCTTCGAACCCCGGAAGCGCCCTCCCCGAGCCGATGGTTACGAGCGCATCCTCCCCCGAACCGCCCTGGAAGGCTTGGCCGTCGACGGTGCCCTCGAACGAGACGCGCAACGCGTCGCCCTCCCGGGCGGCGTGTCCCTCCTCCGCCGGCTCGAACGAGCGCTCGGAATCGGCGAGCCCGCGCAGGGAGTCCTCAAGCCATTTCCCGCTGACCTCGGCGGTGTATTGCGTCAGCTTCATGCCCTTGACGTCGGCGGGCTCGAACTCGGGCAGCATTTCGACCGCGAGCGTGTATTCGAGGTCGGCGCCGGCCTTGTCGGCGGCGACGTCGATGCGCGGCGGCAGGGCCGGCTTGACGCCGCGATCGAGCAGCGCCTGGCGCCACGAGTTGTCGAGCGCGCCGCGAACCGCCTCGGCGCGCGCCTCTTTCCCGTAGCGCCGGCGCAGCACCGGCCGCGGCGCCTTGCCCGACCGGAAGCCCTTGATCCGCGCCGTCGCGCCGATCTCGTCGAGCCGGGCGTCCACGCGCGCCTGGATGTCGGCGGCGGGCACGACAATGCGGTACTCGCGCTTCAGCCCGTCGGAAAGCGTCTCGGTTACCTGCATGAGCGTCCCATCGTCGTTTCGGCGGCGCCGGGGCGGGGCGCCTTGGTGCGGGCGAAGGGATTCGAACCCCCACGGCCTCGCGGCCACCAGGACCTAAACCTGGCGCGTCTGCCGGTTCCGCCACGCCCGCGCCCGGACCCGCCCACAATGCCCCCGAAGACCCGGTCTGACAAGAGCGAATTACCGGGCCGCCGCGCGCCGGCCCAGACACGCCTGCGCCGCCGCGTCGAGTATCGCGCCGCTGTCGATGCCGTGGTCGCGGTACAGGTCCGGAATGGCGCCCGATTGCCCGAAACGCTCGACGCCGAGGCTCACCGTGAAGTGGCCCGCGACCGTTCCCAGCCACGACAGCGCCGAGGGATGGCCGTCGATGACGGTCACGAGGCCGGCGCCCGGCGACAGGCGCGCCAGGCGCTCCTCGACCGGCGAACGGCGCCCGCCGCGCCCGCGCCGCCCTTCGGCCTGGGCCGCCGTCCACCCGCGCCGCAGGCGATCGGGCGAGGTTACGGCCAGCAACCCGGCGCCGGGCGCGTCCTCGCGAATCGCGTCGAGCGCCGCCAGCGCCTCGGGCATCGCCGCGCCCGCCGCCGCGATGGCCACGTCCGCGCCCTCCTCCGGCTCCGCGAGCCAATAGGCGCCGTCCAGAACCGCCGCCTCGAGCGCGCCGTCCAGGCGCCGCTCGGGTTGCCGCACGGGCCGCGTCGAAAGCCTGAGATAAACCGAGCCGCCGTCGTCCTCCTGCATGTAAACG
The DNA here is from genome assembly GCA_965201115.1 of Alphaproteobacteria bacterium. GTDB lineage: Bacteria > Pseudomonadota > Alphaproteobacteria > UBA7887 > UBA7887 > JANQOH01. The sequence goes on along the minus strand of OZ241745.1, from coordinate 492,121 downwards.
AACGCCCAGCGCACAATTGCCGCCAGCTCGTCGGCGAACGCCGGCTCGAAATAGGCGAGGTCCGGCTGCGCGATGCCGATCGCCGGCGTCGAAACCGACTGATGCGCGCCGCCCTCGGGCGCCAGGCTCACGCCCGACGGCGTGGCCACGAGCAGGAAGCGCGCGCCCTGGTAACTCGCGTAAGTCAGCGCGTCGAGGCCGCGCGCGATGAACGGATCGTACAACGTGCCCACCGGCAGCAGGCGGGCGCCGAACAGTTCGTGCGACACGCCCAGCGCGCCGAGCATCAGGAACAGGTTGTTTTCCGCGATGCCCAGCTCGATATGCTGGCCTTGCGGCGACATTGCCCATTTCTGCGCCGACGCCACGCGCTCCTCGCGGAACGTGTCGGGCCGCGCGCGGCGGTCGAATATCTGCCGCCGGTTTACCCACGCGCCGAGATTGGTCGAAACCGTCACGTCGGGCGAGGTCGTCACGACGCGCGAAGCCAGCGCGCTGTCGCCGCGCGCCAGTTCGTCGAGCAGCCGCCCGAACGCCTCCTGCGTCGAGGTCTCGGCGCGGAACGGCAGCGCGAGGCGATCCGGAACCGGTATCCGCGGCGCGGAAAAACGGCGCGCGCCGCCCCCGGCGAACGGCGCGCCGGCGACGAAGCGGCGCAGCGCGCCGGCCTCCGCGTCCGGCCCGCCGAACGGCTCCCACTCGTCGCCATCCGCCACCCCCGCCTCGGCCTTGTAAAGCGCCATCTGCTCCGGCGTCATCAATCCCGCGTGGTTGTCCTTGTGGCCCGCCAGGGGCAGGCCGAACCCCTTGATCGTGTAGGCGATAATGGCGATCGGCCGATCGCTCCCGGCGGCCTCGTCGTAGGCCTCGACCACGCTTTCCGGGTCGTGGCCGGCGAGGTTGGTCATCAGCGCGTGCAGCGCCGCGTCATCGCGCGAGTCCAGCAGCGCCCGCACGCCCGCCGCGTCGCCCAGGTCGCGCGAGATGTGCTTGCGCCACGCCGCCCCGCCCATGAACGTCAGCGCCGAATACAGCTGGTTGGGGCAGCGGTCGATCCAGTCCACAAGCGCCTCGCCGCCGGGCTCGCGCGCCCGCGCCGCCTCCAGCAGCTTGCCGTACTTGATCGTGCGCACGCGCCAGTCCATCGACTCGAAAAGTCCGTCGAGGCGCGCGAACAGCCGATCGCTCACAACGCTGTCGAGGCTCTGGCGGTTGTAGTCCACCACCCACCACACGTTACGTACGTCGTGCTTCCAGCTCTCCAGCAGCGCCTCGTACACATTGCCTTCGTCGAGCTCGGCGTCGCCGAACATGGCGATCATCCGCCCCGGCGGCCGCCCCTCGCCGCCCAGGCGGCGCAGGCGCACATAGTCCTGCGCGATCGAGGCGAAGACCGTCATCGCGCCGCCCAGGCCCACCGAACCCGTGGAAAAATCCACGTCGTCCGCGTCCTTGGTACGCGACGGATAGGCCTGCGCCCCGCCGAAGGCGCGGAACTTCTCCAGATTTTCGCGCGTCTGGCGCCCGAACAAATACTGTATGGCGTGAAACACGGGGCTCGCGTGCGGCTTGACCGCCACCCGGTCCTCCGGCCGCAGGGCGTGGAAATAAAGCGCCGCGAGCAGCGTGACCATCGACGCCGACGAGGCCTGATGGCCGCCCACCTTCAGCCCGTCGCGCGACGGCCGTACGTGGTTGGCGTGATGCACCGTCCACGCCGCCAGCCACGCCACCCGGCGCTCGAGCGCCGCCAGCGCGGCCAGGTCGTTCCGCCCCGCGCCCGGCCGGATCGGCGCCGGCGGCGCTTCGGCAACTGCATGAATGCCGGTTGTCATGCCCCTCTCCGGGCCGCGAACAGCGCCGCCATGTTACACCGGGCGTTGCCGACGTTCACTCGCAACCCCCCGCCGAAGGCAGGGCCTGGGACCGCGGGCGTCCCCGCCCGCACGTCTCCGCAGAGCGCGGCGCCGCCGGAAAGGCGCGCCCCCGCTTCCCGGGACCGCGGGCGTCCCCGCCCGCACGTCTTCGCAGAGCGCGATGCCGCCGGAGCAGGCGCGCACAGCGGCGGCATCGAGGCGAGCGGAAACGTGCGGGCGAGACGCCCGCGCGCCCCGCAAGCGCCCCCTATTCCCGCCCCGGCGGCGGATTCCACCAGCGCGGCCTCGCGGGCAGGTGCTCGTCGAGCCGCACCCAAGGCAGTTTCTCGGAGATGAAATTGTGGCGGATGGCGGGCGCGGCCGACGGGTCGTCCATGCTGCCCACGGCGATAATCCGCAGCTCCGGGCGCGCGTCGAACCCGAACTCGATCTGGCTCCCGCAGTCGGCGCAGAAGCGGCGGAAGCCGAACTCCGACGACCGGTAGGTTTTCGGCGCCGCGCCCAGCCACTCCACCGCATCGGCGTCGAACGCCGCGAACGTGGCCGCCACGGCGCCGCTCGCCCGGCGGCATGTGCCGCAGTGGCAATGGCTCACGCGCAGCGGAGCGGCCGCGATCCGGTACCGCACGGCGCCGCAATTGCAGCCTCCGGTAATCTCCATGCCGTCCTCCGCCCGCCTTGATTTCGCGGCGAACGTAAGCAAGCCTGCGCCCCGATGCAATTCGCGCGCCGGAGCACGCTGGGCCGCACGGAGACCGGGCGCATCGCCGCGGTGCTCGGCCCCACCAACACCGGCAAGACGCACCTGGCGGTCGAGCGCATGCTCGGCCACCGGAGCGGCATGATCGGCTGCCCGCTGCGCCTGCTCGCGCGCGAAATCTACGACCGCGCGGTCAAGGCGCGCGGCGCCGCGCAAACCGCGCTGATCACCGGCGAAGAGCGCATCGTCCCCGAGCGCCCGCGCTACTGGGTATGCACGGTCGAATCGATGCCGCTCGACCGCGCCGTCGAGTTCGTCGCCATCGACGAAATCCAGCTCGCGGAAGACCCGGAGCGCGGACACGTCTTTACCGACCGCATACTGCGCGCGCGGGGCATATCCGAGACCATGCTTTTGGGCGCGGCCACGATGGCGCCGCTCGTGCGGCGGCTGGTTCCGCGCGTTTCCTTCGTGAGCCGCCCGCGCTTCTCGAAACTCCGTTTCGACGGCGCGCGCAAGCTGGCGCGCCTGCCGCCGCGCACGGTCGCGGTGGCGTTCTCGGTGGCCGAGGTCTATCGCGCCGCCGAGATGCTGCGCCGTCTGCGCGGCGGCGCGGCGGTGGTGACGGGCGCCCTCAGCCCGCGTACCCGCAACGCCCAGGCGGCGCTCTACCAGTCCGGCGAAGTCGATTACATGGTCGCCACCGACGCCATCGGCATGGGCCTGAACATGGACGTCGACCGGGTCGCGTTCGCCGGCCTGAGCAAGTTCGACGGGCGGCGCTGGCGCGACCTCGCGCCGGCGGAAATCGGCCAAATCGCCGGCCGCGCGGGGCGCCACACGCGCGACGGCGGCTTCTGCACCACCCTCGACGCGCCGCCGCTGGAGCCGGAGATCGCCGCCGCGGTGGAGGACCACGCGTTCCCCGCCGTTTCGCGCGTCTATTGGCGCAACGCCCGCCTCGACATGTCGTCGCCCGAGGCGCTGCTGCGCGCGCTCGAGGCCCCGCCGCCGGCGCCGGAACTCGCGCGGCCGCGCGATTCGCACGACGCGGAAAGCCTCCGCGCGCTGCTGCGGCTGCCCGAAGTCGCGCGCCGCGCCGCCGGCCCCGACACAGTGTCGCTCTTGTGGGATGTCTGCCGCATACCGGATTTCCGCAAGACGGCGCCGGAGGCGCACCACCGCCTGCTCGCCGCGATCTACCTGAAATTGACCGAATCGAACGGCGCGCTGCCCGAGGCGTGGGCGGCGCGCATGGTGGATCCGCTCGACCGCGCCGACGGCGATATCGACGCGCTCGCCTCGCGCATCGCGCACATTCGCACGTGGAACTACGTCGCCTGGCGGCCCGGCTGGCTCGAGAACGCGGCGGGACTGCGCGAGCGCGCCCGCGCGATCGAGGACAAGCTTTCCGACGCGCTGCATCGCGGCCTGACGCAGCGCTTTATCGACCGCCCCGCCGCGCTGCTGACCAAGCGCCTGGGTCAGCGCGCAACGCTCGCCGCGGCGGTGCGCAAAAACGGCGAGGTGCTGGTGGAAGGCGCGCGGGTCGGCGCGCTTTCAGGCTTCCGCTTCGTCCCCGACGACGCCGAAAGCTGGCGCGAGGGCCGCGCCGCGCGCGCCGCCGTGCGCCGCGCGCTGGAGCCCGAGATCCGCAAGCGCGCCGGAAGCCTCGCCAGCGCCCCCGCGGACGAACTGGCGCTGGGCGCCGGCGGCGCCGTGCTCTGGCGCGGCAAGCCGGCGGCGCGCCTGGCGCGCGGCGCCGCGCTCGTCCGCCCCGCCGTGCGCGCCGATACCGGCGGCGCGCTCCCCGCGCGGCTGGCGGCGCGAATCGAGAAGCGCATGGCGGCGTGGCTCCACGGCCATGTCGCCGAGGCGCTCGCGCCGCTCTTCCGTCTCCGCAAGGCGGAGCTCGAGGGGCCGGCGCGCGGGCTGGCGTTTCTCGTCGCCGAGGCGGGCGGGGTCGTCGCGCGCCGCGAGGCCGACGCCGCGTGGCGCGCAATCGACCCCGCGGGGCGCAGGGCGCTCGCCCGGCTCGGCGTGCGCGTGGGGCGCGAGGCCGCCTTCGTGCCCGCGCTGCTCAAGCCGCGCCCGATGGCGCTCCGCGCGCTGCTCTGGTGCATACATAACGAGCGCCCGCCCGCCGCGCCGGCGGCGGGGCGGGCGTCGCTGCCGTTTCCCGGCGCGGCGCCGGCGGAGCTCCTGCGCGCCGCGGGCTACTGGCCGGCGGGGCCGCGCGCGGTGCGGGTCGATATGCTCGAGCGGCTGGGCGCGGCGCTGCGGCGGCGCGCCCGCGCCGGGCCGATCTCCATCGACGCCGAACTGTGCAATCTCGCCGGCTGTTCGGGCGCGGAGCTCGACGGCGTCCTGCGCGCGCTGGGCTACCGGGCGCTCGAGAGCGGCGCTGGCGCCCCGGCGCTGTATGCGCCCGGCCCGCGGCGCCGCGCCGCGCCCGCGCGCCTCCGCCGCCCGGCGCCCCCGCCCGACGCGCGCTTCGCGGCGCTGGCGCGGTTGAAGGCGCCCCCGGCGTGACCGGCGCGCCCACGCTGCGGCTCGACAAGTGGCTGTGGCATGCGCGCTTCTTCAAGTCGCGCTCGCTCGCGGCCAGGGTCTGCGCCGCCGGGCGCGTCCGGCGCAACGGCGAGCCGCAGAACAAGCCCGGCGCCCGCGTGCGGGTCGGCGACGTACTGACATTTCCGCAGGGACGGACCGTCCGCACCGTGGCGGTGGCGGCGCTCGGCGAACGGCGCGGACCGGCGAAAGAGGCGGCGCTGCTCTACGAAGATCTGGCGCCGCCCGACGAGTTTCCGGCGCCCGCCCGCGCCGGTCCGCGCCCCACGGGGGCCGAACGCCGCGCCCTCGACCGCTGGCGCGGAGACGAGGGATAGCGCCGTTTCCGGGGAGCGCCCCCCGGACAGCCCCGTCCCGGACAGCGTATGGCGGCGGGGCGGCGAATGCGGTAACATGCCGGCATGATCGGACGCCTCTCGGAATGGCTGCGGCGGGCGCGGGAGGCGCCCGGCGGCGCGGGCGCGCCGCCCGGGCCCGGGGACATGCAGCTCGCCGCCTGCGCGCTGCTCGTCGAAACCGCGCTGATGGACGGCGCGTTCGACGACAGCGAACGCGCGGTTATCGAGCGTCTCGTCGCCGCGCGCTTCGGCCTGACGGCGGAGGAGAGCGCGGCGCTGGTCGCCGAGGCCGAGGCGGCGGCGGCGCGGTCGCCGCAAATCTTCGGCTTCACCGACGCGGTCAAGCGCAGCTTCGACGACGCCGGGCGCGTCGCGCTGATCGAAATGCTCTGGGAAGTCGCATACGCCGACGGCGAAGTGCATGACTACGAAGAGAACCTGTTGCGCCGGGTCGCCGGTCTGATTTATGTGAGCGACCGCGACCGCGGGGCGGCGCGCCGCCGCGTGCGCGAGCGCCGGCGCCAGGCGCGCCCCGGGGACGAATCGGCGAAAGGAGAAAACGGTCGATGACCTACGTCGTCACGGAAGCCTGCATCAAGTGCAAGTACATGGACTGCGTGGAAGTATGCCCGGTGGACTGCTTCTACGAAGGCGAGAACATGCTGGTCATACACCCGGACGAATGCATCGACTGCGGCGTCTGCGAGCCCGAATGCCCCGCCGAGGCGATCCTGCCCGACAGCGAGGGCGAGCTCGGCAAGTGGCTGGCGCTGAACGCCGAATACGCCGAGAGCTGGCCCAACATCACCCGCAAGGGCGAATCGCCGCCCGACGCCGACGCCCACAAGGACGAAACGGGCAAATTCGACAAGTATTTCAGCGCCAAACCGGGCGCCGGCGACGGCTGACCGCCGCGCGCCGCCGCGCCCTGCCCGGGCGCGGACGCGCCGCCGGCGCCGTTGCCGGGCGGCGGCGAAACCGCTACGGTTCGCGCGGCGGGGCGGCGCGCGCGGCTTCCCGCTTCGCTTGCAACACTGAAAGGACCGCCCCGACATGGCCAGGAAATCGACGTTCAAGACCGGCGACATGGTCGTTTACCCCTGCCACGGGCTCGGCGCGGTGACGGGCGTCGAGACCCGCGAGGTCGGCGGCGTCGAACTGCAGCTCTACGTCGTGTCGTTCGACAAGGAAAAGATGATCCTGCGCGTGCCGCTCGGCAAGGCGGCCGCGGCGGGCATGCGCCGCGTCTCGACGCGCGAGCAAATGGGCAAGGCCGTCACGACCCTGCGCGGACGCGCGCGCGTCAAGCGCGCCATGTGGAGCCGCAGGGCGCAGGAATACGAGGCCAAGCTCAACTCCGGCAGCCCCGTCTCGATCGCCGAGGTGCTGCGCGACCTCCACCGCGGAGCCGACCAGCCCGAACAATCCTACAGCGAACGCCAAATCTACGAAGCCGCGCTCGAGCGCCTGTCGCGGGAATACGCCGCGGTCGAGAAAATCGACGCCGAAGAAGCCGTCAAACGGCTTGAAGACGTCATGAACAAGGCCGCCTGAGCCCGCCGGAGCGGAGCCGCGCAAGGCGCCGCCGGCGATGACGGCGGAAACCGACCGCGCCGCGTTCGGCATCGTCGAGCGCGCGCGGCGCGTGTGGGCGGTCGGCGCCGTGAACGCGGAAGCCGAGCGCCTCGCCGCGTTGCATTCCGCGCTCGAACGGCGCTTCGCGCACGGCGACCGGCTGGTCTATCTCGGCAACTATATCGGCCGCGGCGCGGCGGTCGCCGCTACCCTCGACGAGCTCCTCGTCTTCCGCCGCGCCCTGCTCGCGCGTTTCGGCCTGTTCGCCGGCGACGTGGTCTATCTGCGCGGCAGCCACGAGGAAATGTGGCAGAAACTGTTGCAGCTGCAAATGGCGCGCCGCCCGGCCGAAGTGCTCGAGTGGATGCTCGAACGCGGCATGGAAAGCACCCTGCGCGCCTACGGCTCCGGCGCCGACGGCGCCCGCGCGCGCTGCGGCGAGGGGCCGCTCGCCCTCACGCAATGGTCGCTCGAACTGCGCCGCGCCATGCGCGCCCATCCCGGCCACGAACGCCTGCTCGCATCGGTCCGCCGCGCCGCCTTCACCGAGGACCGCAACATCCTGTTCGTCCACGCCGGCGTGGCGATCGACAAGCCGCTCTCGGCGCAACAGGACAGTTTCTGGTGGGGCGCGGGGAATTTCGACGCCATCGACGCGCCTTACGAAGGCTTCGCGCGCATCGTGCGGGGCTGCGACCCCGACGGCGGCGGCCCCGCGATGGGCCGCGTAGCCGCGACCGTCGACTCCGGCTGCGGCTTCGGCGGCCGCCTGAGCGCCGTATGCTTCGCCCCCGACGGAACCCCGGTGGACGCCGTCGAGGCATAAGCCCCCGCGAGGGGAATGGGCGCGCCGTCGCGCCGAAGGCGCGGACTTCCTGGGTGCGCGGGCGTCTCGCCCGCACGTCTCCGCCGCCCCGCAGGCCGCCCGCGCAACCCCGCCGCAGGCGGGGCCCGGGACCGCGGGCGTCTCGCCCGCACGTCTCTACCGCACCGAAGTCCGCAGCAATGGGCGCGTCCCCGCCGGCGCCGCGCCCCGCGTACACGCACCCCGCAAATTAACCGACAATTTTAGAAACAATTTTACGTATATATCTACGTTAATTTTGCCGAACAACACTCGAAATCAACATACAGTTTAACGAAACATGGAAACGAAAGTTTCAATTTCCCCTTGGACTGTACCGGCTCCTTCCTAATTCTCTCAGCAAGCCCGCCGCCGCGGGCCGCGAACGCCGAGAGGAGAGCGAGCCATGGCCTACGCAGACACGCAGCGCACACGCAAGGCGAACCGGAAATACATCGACCGCACGATGAAAGCGGCGTTCCTGACCCGCGAACGCGAACGCGAACTGGCGCAACGCTGGCGCGACGAACGCGACGAACGCGCGCTTCACGAACTCATCGCCGCGCACGGACGCCTGGTCGTCAAACTGGCCGGGCGGTTCCGCAACTACGGCCTGCCCATGAGCGACCTCGTGCAGGAAGGCAATGTCGGCCTGCTCGAGGCCGCGTCGCGCTTCGACCCCGAACGCGAAGTGCGCTTCGCGACCTACGCCTCGTGGTGGATCCGCGCGACCATGCAGGAGTTCGTTCTGCGCAACTGGTCGATCGTGCGCACCGGCACCACCGCGGCGCAAAAATCGCTGTTCTTCAACCTGCGGCGCCTGCGCGCGAAATACGCCGACGACGTCGGCGGCTGGCTCGACAGGGCGGCTACCGACCGCATCGCCGGCGAACTCCGCGTGCGCGTCGAGGACGTGGAAGACATGGAGATGCGCCTGGCCGGCGGCGACCTGTCGCTCCACGCGCCCGTCGGCGACGCGGGCGACGAGGAGTGGGAAGACTTCCTGACCGACGAGCGCGCCACCCCGGAAGAAAACTTCGCCGACAAGCACGATTCGCGCGCGCGCTCGGGCTGGCTCGCCGCCGCGCTGCGGGAGCTCGGACCGCGCGAAAGCACCATCATCCGCGAGCGCCGCCTGCGCGAAAACGGCGCCACGCTCAACGAACTCGGCAAGAAACTCGGCGTCTCGAAAGAGCGCGTGCGGCAGATCGAGCACGCCGCCATCGCCAAACTGCGCGCCGCCATCGGCGATCGCTGCGGCGAAGCGCTCGCCGCCGCCTGACCGCCCGCGCAACCGCTGGACGGCGCGCGGGAAACGCTCCATGCTTCCCGCGCGCCACCGGCGGCTTCGGCGGAGACCGGCATGAACCCCGCACAACCTTTCGACACCGGCAGCGACCGGCTGCTGGCGCGCCTCGAGGACGGCGTCGGCGTCATTACGCTGAACCGCCCCGAGGCGCGCAACGCGCTTTCGGATTCGCTCACCCCCGCGCTGCGCCGCACGATCGCGCTGTTCGGCCGGCTCGATGCGGTGGGCGCGGTGCTGCTCACGGGCGCCGGGCGCGCGTTCTGCGCCGGGGGCGACGTCAAGGCCATGGCCGCGCCCTCCGGCGCCGCCCCGCGGGCGTTCGGCGCCGCGGCCGCCGATCTGCAACGGCGCCAGCGCACGCTTACCGGAGCGCTGGCCGCGCTGCGCAAGCCCACCATCGCCGCGCTGCCCGGGCCGGCCGCCGGCGCCGGGCTCGCCATCGCGCTCGCCTGCGACATTCGCTTCGTCGCGCGCTCGGCTTTCGTTTCCACGGGCTATGCCCGCGTGGCGCTCACCGGCGACTACGGCATCAACTGGCTGCTCACGCGGCTGGTCGGAACGGGGCGCGCGCGCGAACTCATGTTTACCGCCGCGCGCGTCGACGCCGAAACCTGCGAGCGCATCGGGCTCGTCAACCGCGTTGTCGCCGACGACGCGCTGATGGACGAGGCGATGGCGTTCGCGCGCGGCCTCGCCGCCGGGCCGCGCGAAGCGCTCGCGGGGATCAAGGACAATCTCGACCGCGCGCTGGATGCGGATTTTGCCGCCGCGCTCGACGCCGAGGCCGAAACGCTGGTGCGGGCCGCGCGCGCGCCCGACCACCGCGAGGCCGCGCGCGCGTTCGTCGAGAAGCGCCTGCCCCGTTTCGCTCGCCCGCCCGCCGCCGGAGCGCCCGCCCGGAGCGCCGGCGCATGAGCCTCGACTCCGTCCGCGCGCTGACCTTCGACACCGGCGGGACGATTCTCGACTGGCATACGGGCTTCGCGCGCGCCCTCGCCGCCCTGGGCGCCGCGCGCGGCGTCTCCGGCGACTGGGCGGCGGCGGCCAACGACCTGCGGCGCAAATCCCTCGCCCTCGTCGTGAACCAGGGCGCAACCGAGCCGCCCGCGCGCACCTTCGACGACGCGCACCGGCTGGCGCTCGACGACGTTCTCGCCGCGCGCGGCCTCGGCGCCGCGGCGCCGCCGGAGCGCCGCGCGATCTGGCATGACGCCGTGCATGACCTGGCGTGCTGGCCCGACTTTCCACCCGTTCTGCCGCGCCTGCGCGAGCGTTATATATGTGTCTCGTTCACGCTGCTGAGCGTGCGCATCGCCATCGACACCGCGCGGCGCAACGGCCTCTCGTGGGACGCCATCCTCTCGTGCGAGGCGATCGGCAAATACAAGGTTCTGCCCGAAGCCTACGAAACCGCTGCGCGCTGGCTTCAGCTGGAGCCGGCGGAATGCTGCATGGTGGCGTGCCACAATTTCGATCTCGACGCCGCCCGGAACGCAGGCTTCCGCACCGCGTTCGTGCGCCGCCCGGGCGAATGGGGCCCCGAGGCCCCGCCCGACCCCGAGCCCAACCCCGCCCACGACATCGCGGTGAACGATTTCCCCGAACTCGCCCGCGCCCTCGACGCCCCCGCCTGACAACAGCGCGCCGCCCTTCCTGGATGCGCGGGCGCCCCCGCCCGCACGTTTCCGCAACCCCGCCGAAGGCGGGGCCCGGGACCGCGGGCATCCTGCCCGCACGTTTCCACGCACCGCGGCGCCGGCGGGAAAGCGCGTCCGCCGCGCCCCCCCCGAACGACCCGACAGCCATTACCCCCGCCATAACCGACCGTTAGACCCGCCGCGCAAGCCCCCGCAGGGGAGGACCATGGTCCGTCTGCCGCACCCCGCCCCAAATCGCTTTAATATCCACATGACCGAAGCACACACCGCCGCCGTCCCCGCCGACGGCGAGCCGCGCGCAGCCGCCGCGCCCAACCCCGCCGCGGCCGCGCTCCCCGAATGCCAACCCCAACCCGAAACCCAACCCCCCGGCGACCCCCTCCGCCACAACCGCGGAAACCGATCCACAATCGCCGACCTCCCCAACACCGTCCGCGCCGATATCTGCCGCGAAATCCGCGCCGGAACCCCCGACAACGCCATCGCCGAAAACCTCCGCGCACGCGGATACCCCGTATCCCGATCCGCCATATACCGCTTCCGGAAAGCCACCGCCGACAGCCTCGCCCAATGGTCCGAAATCCGCGACGCGGCCGCACTCTGGAGCGAAGGCGGAACCCACGAAGCCCTCGCCGAAATGCTCCGCGTCGCCGCCTTCGCCATCGTCGCGCGCATCGACCCCGCCGCCCCCGACGCCGCCGACAACACCCGCGGCATCGCCCGCATGGTGCGCGCCATCCGCGACCTCGCCGCCGCCGAAGCCGCGCAGAAAACCGCCGCCGCCCAGGCCGGCCCCCGCCGCGGCGCGCCCGGTTCCATCGATGACCCCCGCCTGCCCTCGCTCCCGCCCCCGAACACGTGGGACGCCGACGCCCAGGCCGCCGCCAACCCCGGCCCCCCCAAGCCGCCCCGCCGCCCGTGGACCGACCAGGACTGGCTGGAGTACGACAGACACATCCAGGAGGGCGAACGCAAGGCCCGCGAAGCCGAACGCGAACGCCGCGAGGCCGAACGCGAATACGAACCCGCGTACGACCCCGAAACCGCCGAACGCCCCGCCGCCGAAGCCCCCCGAGCCCCGCGGAGCCCCGCAATGCCCCGCAACGCCGCCGAAGGCGCGAACTGCCCGGGACCGCGGGCCTCCCGCCCGCACGTTCCCGCAACGCGCGATGTCGGCAGGGAAGGCGCGCCCGCCCGCCCCGGGCCCGGCGGATCCCCGCAATGCCCCGCAACCGCCCCCCGGAACCGCCGGGCCCGACCGCCCCGCGACCGCCGAAGCCCCGCCGCCAAACGCATGCGCCCCGCCCGCCCCGAACGGGCGAAACGGCAGCAATGCTGAGCGCCTGTACCGAAATGCCAACCCCGCCGAAGGCGGGGCCCGGGACCGCGGGCATCCTGCCCGCACGTTCCCGCGCGGCGCGATATCGGCAGGAAAGGCGCGAACGTCCCGGTTGCAAGGGCGCGCCCGCCCGCCCCGGGCCCGGCGGAGCCCCGCAATGCCCCGCAACCGCCGCGCGCGCCTTCCCGCCGACACCGCGCCGAGCGGAAAGGTGCGGGCGGGGACGCCCGCGCACCCAGGAAGTCCGCGCCTTCGGCGCGACAGCGCTTGCTATCGGATCGAAACGCCAGGGGAGCGGGCGAGGCGGAGGCCGGCGGATATGTGGCGGGTTTCGGGGGTGTAGAAGTTGCGGAAGCCGGGGCGGCAAATTTCGGGCTCGGTATGAATGGAGCCGCCGCGGAGGACGGCGTGGCGGGAGTCGAACCACGGGGCGGAGTACTCGCGGTAGGGCCGGGCGCGGAAGCCGGGCCAGGGGTGGAAGCGGTTGGCGCACCATTCCCAGGCTTCGCCGGCGCGCTTCAGGAGGCCGAGGCGGGCGGCGCGCTCCCATTCGTATTCGTGCGGCAGGCGCGCGCCGGCATGGCGGGCGAAGGCGGCGGCCTCGGCGCGGTCGATGCCGGCGACCGGCGCGGCGGGGTCGAGATCGCGCGGGGCGGCGGCGGCCGCGTCGTACCATGCGCCCGCGGCATCGCGCCGCCAGCCGAAGGGCGGCGCGGCGCCGGTCTCGTTCATGAACGCCAGATATTCGGCGTTCGACACGGGCGTCTCGGCGATTTCGAACGCCGCCAGACGCGCGCGGAAGACGGGTTTTTCGTTGTCGTAGGCGAAGCCTTCCGCGGTCCCGATATCGCACGGGCCGGCGGCGATGCGGCGCCAGCGGGGGGCGGCGCGGCGCGGCGCAAGGGGGCGGCGCGCGCGCCGCGGCGCGGCGCGGCAAAGGTTCATCGCCGCGCGCGCCAGCCGCACGGTTTCGAGGTGCTGCGCGGCGTGGGCGGCGAGGAACGCGCGCAAATAGCCGCCGGCGGCGAGGGGATGGGCGGGCGGCGCTTCGAGGCCGCCGAGCAGGGCGCGGTTTTCGGCCATGACCCGGCGCGCCCAGGCGAGGAGCTCCCCGCGCGGCGGGAGCGCGGCGGCGCGGTCGTCCCTGGGCGCGCGTTCGGGCAGGCAGGATGCGGCGAGCGGCGCGGTGAAGCGGTCGTCGCCCAGCGCGCGTTCGCGGATCCACAGCGCCTCGACGAAGACGCAGTGGCGCAGGTGCCAACCGATGGGGCTGAGCGCGGGCCGCCAGCGCGCGCGGCAGGCGTCGTCGTCGAGCGCGGCGACCGCGCCGCACAGCGCGGACTGGAGGACGGCGAGGCGCTCCGCGGCGGGGGCCGCGCGCCCGGGCCGCGGCGCGGCGGTCACAGCGCCTCGATGCGGGGCGGGCGGGCGGCCTCGACGACCGCGACGGCATGATCGGGCACGGCTTCCCATTCCGCGCCGCTCAGGGGCTCCGAGGCGACGAGCCAGCCGTCGCCGAACAGCCCGGGGTCCCGCCCCACATAGAGCGAAGGCGATTCGTGGCGCAGGGCGTGCCGCGTGGCGTACACGCGCTCGCCGTCGGCCAGCAGCAGGTTGAGAAGCGCGCGGCGCGGCCCGAGCCAGCCGTCGACGCGCGCGCATACGGCGCGCATGGCGTCGGGCGGCGCGCGCGTCTCCATTTCCTGGCGCAGCAGGGCGAACAGATATTCCGAATCGGTGCTGCCGCGAATCGACGCCTCGTATGCGGGCGCAAGCGCGGCGCGCAGGACGCCGCGCAGCGAGGCGGCGAACTCGTCGACGAACCCGTTATGCGAAAACAGGAGCCGCCCGGCGAGGAACGGGTGGGTATTCGCTTGGCTCACGCCCAGGCCGCGCGTCGCGCTGCGCACATTGGCGACCCACATGCGGCTGGCCAGCGCGGCGCCCAAATGGTCGAGGTTGACGTCGGACCATATGGGCATGGTGTTGGTATAGACGCCGGGGGTTCCGTCGGGCAGGTACCAGCCCACGCCGTAGCCGTCGGCGTTGACGACGGCGGAAACCAGTTCGCGCGGGCGAAAGGCCTGTTCGACGAGGCTGTGGGGCGGGCGCAACAAAAAGTCGCGCAAGGCCAGGGGCGGCCCTGCATAGGCGGCGTGGCGGCACATGTGTCTGCGCTTCGGTCGGCTGAGGGGTTGTTTCCCGGCGCCGGAATGCTAGCCTGCCGGGGCGCGAAGCAGAAGGACCGGCGGGCTATCGTCGGCGGAGAGCATGGCGATGACGCTCGTTTCCAGCGCCGGGGAGGCGCGCGGCCGGTTTCGCGGCCTTGCGAACGGCCGCATCGGCCGCCGTTCGGTGGCGCGGTCGCGCGCGGTTCCGGCGCTGGCGGAGGACGTGGCCGCCGGCCTGTTGACCCGCCCGCTGGAACTGCCGCCCAAGTATTTCTACGACGCGCGGGGGTCGGAGTTGTTCGACCGCATCTGCGAAACGCCGGAATACTACGTCACGCGCGCCGAAGACGCGCTGCTGGGCGACAGCGCGCGGGCGATCGTGGAAGCGGCGGCGCCCGGCGATATCCTCGAGTTCGGCAGCGGCCTGTCGCGCAAGACGCGGCGGCTGCTCGACGCCTGCGAATCCGGCGCGCGGTTTCCGAGCTATACCGCGTTCGACATATCCGAGACGGCGCTGGAGGCGGCGGCGCGCGGCCTGGCGGAGGATTACGACTGGCTGCGGGTCAATATGCTGGTGGGCGATTACGACGCGGGGCTGGCGCACCTGCCGCGCGCCGACGGGCCGCGGCTGTATTGCTTTCTGGGCAGCACGATCGGCAATTTCACGCACGCCGAGGCGGTGCGTTTCCTCGGCGAGGTGCGGAGCGCGATGGCCGAAGGCGATCACCTGCTGCTCGGCGCCGACCGGGTGAAGGAAGAATCGGTTCTGACCGCCGCCTACAACGACAGCGAGGGGCTTACCGAGGCGTTCAACCTGAACCTGCTCAATGTACTGAACAACGAGGTGGGCGCGGATTTCGATCCCCGCCGTTTCGCCCATTGGGCGGCGTTCGACAGCGCGGAAAGCCGTATCGAGATGCGGCTTGTGTCGCGGGCGGACCAGCGGGTGCGGCTGGCGGCGCTCGGCGCGGAGTTCGAGATGGCCGACGGAGAAAGCATCCTGACCGAAATCAGCCGCAAGTTCACGGCGCCGGCGCTGGCGGCGCTGCTGGAGGAGGCGGGGTTCGACACGGCGGCGCACTACACGGCCGGCGACGAGTATTTCTCGCTGATGCTCGCCCGGCCGGCGCGCCCGTAAACAGGCAACCCACGGAGGGAGCCATGCGCGCAATTCCCGGCGCCGCCGCGGCGGCGTTAATCTTCCTCTCCGGCGCGGCGCCCGGCTGGGCGCAGGAGCGCCTGACGGTGATGCTCGACTGGTTCGTCAACCCCGATCACGGGCCGCTCATCGCGGCGCGCGAGCTCGGCTACTTCGCCGAGGAAGGGCTGGAAGTGGAGCTGATCGCGCCGGCGGACCCGAACGATCCGCCGAAACTGGCGGCGGCCGGGCGGGCCGACGCGGCGGTGTCGTATCAGCCGCAACTGCACATCCAGGTGGCGGAAGGGCTGCCGCTCAAGCGCTTCGCCACGCTGGTGGCGACGCCGCTCAACTGCCTGGTCGTGCTGGAGGACAGCCCGATCCGCGGCATCGCCGACCTGGCGGGGCGCAAGGTGGGGTTCTCGGTGGGTGGGTTCGAGGACGCGCTGCTGGGCGCCATGCTGTCGGGCCACGGCCTGAGCCTCGACGATGTGACGCTGGTCAACGTGAACTTCTCGCTGTCGCCGTCGCTGATTGCGGGGCAGGTGGACGCCGTGATCGGCGCGTTCCGCAATTTCGAGCTCAACCAGATGGACATCGTGGAGGCGCCGGGGCGGGCCTTCTATGTCGAGGAGCATGGCGTTCCGGCCTACGACGAGCTGATCCTGGTCGCCAACGACGCGCGCGCGACGGACCCGCAGCTGGCGGCGCTGACGCGCGCGACCGAGCGCGGCGCGCAATATCTGATCAATCATCCGGAGGAAGGCTGGGCGCTGTTTATCGGCGCGTATCCGGATCTCGACGACGAACTGAACCGGCGCGCGTGGCGCGACACGCTGCCGCGCTTCGCGCTGCGGCCGGCGGCGCTCGACCGCGGCCGCTACGCGCGGTTCGCGGCGTTTCTCGCCGAGCGGGAGCTGATACCGGAAGCGCTGCCGGTGGACGCCTACGCGGTGGCGTTCGAATGACGCCGGTTCGGCCCGGGAGCGCGGCGCGGCGCGGGCGATTGTCGATTCGCGGCGGCGATGCATAGCCTGGCGCTGGGCGCCGCGCTGGCGGCGGTGTGGCTTCTGCTGTCGGGATATTACGACGCGATGATGCTGACGTTCGGCGCCGCGTCGTGCCTGTTCGCGACATGGCTGGCGGCGCGGCTCGACGCGGTCGGGCATGAGAGCGTGCCGCTGCATTTGTGGCGGCGGCTGCCCGGCTACTGGCTGTGGCTGCTGGCCGAGATCGCGAAGGCCAATTGGGACGTGGGCCGGCGCATTCTCGACCCGCGCCTGCCCATCGATCCGCGCCTGTTCGAACTGCCATCGCGCCAGCGGAGCGATCTGACGCGCGTCGTGCTCGCCAATTCGATCACGCTCACGCCGGGCACGATCGCGGTCGATGTGCGGGAGGGCTCGATCCTCGTCCACGCGCTGACGGCGGAAGGGCAGGCGGCTCTGGAAACGGGCGAGATGGACGCCCGCGTCGCGGCGCTCTAGGGAGCCGCGGCGGTGGAAGCGCAATACGCGGTCGCCACGGCCGCGCTGCTCGTCGCGATGGCGCTTGCGGTGGCGCGCGCGGCGGCCGGGCCGACGGTGTTCGACCGTATCCTGGCGGCCAATACGTTCGGCGCCAAGACGGTGCTGTTGATCGCCGTGATCGGATTCATGTCGGGCCGGCCTGACTTTCTCGATCTCGGCCTCATCTACGCGCTGATCAATTTCGTCGGCGCCATCGCCGTGCTGCGCTATTTCCGATCGCGGACGTTCGGCGACGACGTCGGCGGCGACATCGGCGGCGAAACGCGCGGGGAAGCGCCGTGAGCCTGGCGGCGGACATTCTCTCATGGGCGTTCATACTGACGGGTTCGGCGGTAATTATCGTCGGCTCGGTCGGCCTGCTGCGCATGCCGGATTTCTATACGCGCGGCCACGCGGCGGGCATGACGGATACGCTGGGCGCGGCGCTGATACTCGCGGGCCTGGCGGTCGAGGCGGGGTGGTCGCTCAATCTCGCGCGGCTCGTTTTCATCTTCATCTTCCTGCTGTTTACCGGCCCCACGGCGAGCCATGCGCTGGCGCGCGCGGCGTTCGCGAGCGGCCTGCGGCCGTGGACGCGCGGCGGGGCGAAGAAGGACTAGCGCGGTGGAAGAGGCCACCCACGTGGCGCTGCTGGCGCTGCTGGCGGCGGTTGCGCTCCTTATCGCGCGGACGCGGTCGATCCTCGCCGCGGTCATGCTGAGCGGCATCTACAGCTTCCTGATGGCGAGCGTCTTTCTGGTGCTGGACGCGGCGGATGTGGCGTTTACCGAGGCCGCCGTCGGCGCGGGCATAACGACCGTGCTCGGCCTGGCGGCGCTGGCGCTCACCGCCGATCGCGAGGCGCCGCCGCGGCGCAAGCCGTGGCTCGCGTTCGGCGCGACCGCGGCGGCGGGCCTGGCGTTGCTCTACGCGATGGGCGATGCGCCGGCGGTGGGCGACGCGAACGCGCCGGCCCACGCCCATGTCGCGCCGCGCTACCTGGCCGAAACGCCCGAGGCGATCGGCATTCCGAACGTGGTGACGGCGGTGCTGGCCGACTACCGCAGCTTCGACACGCTCGGCGAGGCGGCGGTGATCTTCACGGCGGGGATCGGCGCGATGCTGCTGCTCGGGCGCCGCCGCGGCAAGCGGGGAGATACGGACGGGAGCGCCGAGTGAGAGATCAGCCGATTCCGCGCGTCATCTCGCAGACCCTTATCCCGTTCATCTTCGTTTTCGCGCTGTACGTGCAGTTTCACGGCGACTACGGGCCGGGCGGCGGGTTCCAGGCGGGGGTGATTTTCGCCGCGGGATGCATATTGCACGGCATCGTGTTCGGCCTCGCGGAGTTGCGCGCGGCGATCCCGCCCGCGGTCGTGCGGGCGCTGGCGGCGCTCGGGCTGGCGATCTACGGGGGCTGCGGCGCCGCGGCGATGGCGTTCGGCCGCGCCTATCTGGATTACGCGTATCTGGCGGCCGACCCGGCGCACGGCCGCCATTACGGCATACTGATCGTGGAGTTCGGCGTCGGCGTCACGGTCGCCGCGACCATGCTCGCGCTTTTCTACGCGTTCGCGGACCGCCGCGGGGCGGCGGAGCCGGAATAGCCGTGGAAGAGCTGGGGCGCCACGGCTACTGGTTCGTCGCGTTCGTCATGGCGGTCGGCCTGTACGTCGCCATCGACCGCGGCAATTTGATCAAGAAGCTGATCGGCCTGAACATTTTTCAGACCTCGGTGTTTCTGTTCTACATATCGGCGGGCAAGATGTCGGGCGGCGAGCCGCCGATCCTGCGCGAGGGCGGCGGCCCCTATTCCAACCCGCTGCCGCACGTGCTGATCCTCACCGCCATCGTGGTGGGCGTGGCGACGCTGGCGCTGGGCCTCGCGCTCGCGGTGCGCATCCGGGAAGCGTGGGGCACGGTGGAGGAAGACGAAATCCGCGAGCTCGAGCGGCGCGGAGACGACGCGGCGTGATCGCGCAAAATCTTCCGGCCCTGCAGGTTGTCATGCCGCTGCTCGGCGCGCCGCTGTGCGCGCTTTTGGGGCGCGGCGGCCCCGCCTGGGCGCTGACGACGGCGATTTTCTGGGCGGCGTTCGCGGTTTCGGCGGCGCTGCTGGCGCGCGTTCTCGAATCCGGGCCGATCGACTACGCATTCGGCGGCTGGCCGCCGCCCTGGGGCATTGCCTACCGGGTCGATGCGCTGTCGGGGTTCGTACTGCTTTTCGTGAGCGGCGTCGCGGCGATCGCCATGCCGTTCGCCTACCGCAGCGTGCGCGCCGAAATCCCCGGCGATCGCCTGCACCTGTTCTATACCGCCGTGCTGCTCACGGTCGCCGGCCTGCTCGGCATGACGATCACGAACGACGCTTTCAACGCGTTCGTGTTCATGGAGATTTCGTCGCTGTCGGCGTATGTGCTGATCGCCCTGGGCCGCGACCGGCGCGCCTTGCTGGCCAGCTACCGCTATCTCGTTCTGGGCACCATCGGCGCGACGTTTTTCGTCTTCGGCGTCGGAATGCTCTACATGGCGACCGGGACCCTGAACATGTCGGATCTCGCCGCGCGCATCCCGCCGCTCGGCGGCAACCTGACGGTGCTGGCGGGCTTCGCGTTCCTCATGACGGGGCTGAGTCTCAAGATCGCGCTGTTTCCGCTTCATGCATGGCTGCCCGACGCCTATACGCACGCGCCTTCGTTCGTTTCGGCGCTGCTCGCGGCGACGGCGACCAAGGTCGCGGTCTATCTCATGCTGCGCTTCATGTTCGGCGTGTTCGGCGCGGAGTTTTCCGCCGGCGACTATCCGGTCGTCGATATCGTGCTGCCGCTGGCGGCGGCGGCGGCCGTGGTCGGCTCGCTCGCGGCCATCCTGCAGACGGACGTCAAGCGACTGCTCGCATGGTCCTCGGTGGCGCAGATCGGCTACATGGGGATCGGCGTGGGCTTGGCGAACGCGGCGGGGCTGACGGCCGCCATCGTCCACCTGTTCAACCACGCGCTGATGAAAGGCGCGATGTTCCTGGCGGTGGGCTGCGTCGTTCTGCGCCTCGGCGGAGCGGGGCTCGACGCCGTGAAAGGCCTCGGGCGGCGCATGCCGCTCACCTTCGCGGCGTTCGTCGTGGGCGGGCTGAGCCTGATCGGCGTGCCCGGCACGGTCGGGTTCGTCGGCAAGTGGTATCTGATGGTCGGCGCGATCGAACAGGGGCTGTGGCCCGTGGCGGCGCTGGTCGCGGCGACGTCGCTGTTGGCCGCGGTCTATGTGTGGCGCGTGGTCGAGGCGGCGTATTTCGCCGAGCCCGCCGCGGCGGGCGCCGGCGCGGAGCCCGCCGAGGCGCCGTGGCCGATGGTCGCGTCGTGCTGGGCGCTGGCGGCGGGTTGCATCGCGTTCGGCCTGACAACCGACCTTACCATCGGCGTCGCGGGGCGCGCGGCGGCGGCGCTGCTGGGGACCGGGCCGTGAGTCTCGTCGCGGCGGTTCCGTTCGTACCGCTCGCCGGCGCGGTTCTCATCGCGCTGGCGGGCCGGCGCCCCAACCTGCGCGAGGCGGTCACGCTGACGACGGCGCTGGCGCTGTTCGCGGCGGTCGCGTCGCTCGCGCCTTCGGTGCTGGAGGGCGCGCGCCCGGCCGCGGAGTTGTGGGAAATCATGCCCGGCCTCGCGCTCGCCTTCGAGGTCGAGCCGCTCGGCATGTTGTTCGCGCTCATCGCCGCGCTGCTGTGGATCCCGAACTCGATCTATTCCATCGGCTACATGCGGACGCATGGCGAGACGAACCAGACGCGCTTCTACGTCTGCTTTGCCGTGGCGCTGAGCGGCGCGGCGGGGGTCGCTTTCGCCGGCAACATGTTCACGCTGTTCCTGTTCTACGAACTGCTGACGATTTCCACCTGGCCGCTGGTGACGCATTCCGGGACGGCGGAAGCGCGGCGGTCGGGCCGCGTATATCTCGGCATACTTCTCGGCACGTCGATCGGCTTCCAGCTGGTCGCGATGGCGTTGACGTGGGCGGCGGCGGGCACGCTGGATTTCAGGCCCGGCGGCATTCTCGCGGGCAAGGCGGAAGGCCCGCTCGTGGCGGTGCTGTTCGCGCTCTACATGTTCGGCATCGGCAAGGCGGCGATCATGCCGTTCCACCGCTGGCTGCCGGCGGCGATGGTGGCGCCGACGCCGGTCAGCGCGCTGCTGCACGCCGTCGCGGTGGTGAAGGCCGGCGTGTTCACGGTGCTGAAGGTAACGATTTACATATTCGGCCTCGACGCCATGCAGGGGGCGCATCCCGGCCCGTGGCTCGCGTGGCTGGCGGCGTTCACGCTCGTCGCCGCGTCGCTGGTCGCGCTGTCGAAGGATAACCTGAAGGCGCGGCTGGCGTGGTCCACGGTGAGCCAGCTCGCATATATCGTGCTCGGCGCGGCGCTGGCGACGCCGAGCGCCATTGTCGGCGGCGGCCTGCACATGCTCACCCACGCCTTCGGCAAGATCACCCTGTTTTTCTGCGCCGGCGCGATCATCGTCGCGGCGCACAAGGAAAACATAAGCGACATGCGCGGCATCGGGCGCGCCATGCCGATAACGATGGGCGCTTTCCTTGTCGGCGCGCTCAGCGTTATCGGCCTGCCGCCGTTCGGCGGCGCGTGGAGCAAGTGGTACCTGGGCCTCGGCGCGGTGGAGGCGGGCGGGCTCGTATTCGTCGCCGCGTTGATGCTCTCGAGCCTGCTCAATGTGGGCTATTTCATGCCGGCCGTGGCGCGCGCCTTCTTCCCCGGCCCGCAGCCCACGGAGTTCGACGGCGGGATGAAGGAGGCGCCGCTCGCCTGCCTCGCGCCGCTCGTATTCACGGCGGCGGTATGTCTGCTGCTGTTTTTCTTCCCCGACCCCGCGCTGCGCCTGCTGGCGCAGCTCGCGCCCTGAGGGCGGCGGCCATGAACGAAACCGGCGGGCGCAAATACTGGCTCGACGACCGGCGCAACGTGCGCAAACTGCTGTTTGCGCTCTACGCCGCGTGCGCGCTGCTGTTCGCCGCCGACCTGTTTTACGACAAGCGCGCCGAGATCGGCATCGACGGCTGGTTCGGCTTCTACGGCCTGTACGGGTTCGTTGCCTGTGTGGCGCTGGTGCTGGCGGCGAAGGAACTGCGCAAACTGGTGTCGCGCCCGCCGGACTATTACGACCGCGGCGGCGATGGCGGCGAGGCGCGCGATGAGCGCTAGCCTGCCGCCGTTCCTGATATTCGCCGCGGCGGCGCTGGCCGTTCCGCTGCTCCCGGAGCGCTGGCGGCCGGCGTGGACGCTGTTCGTCCCGCTGGCGGGCCTGCTCAACCTTCTCGCGCTCGACCACGGCGTGCATTGGCGGGTCGGCCTGCTCGACTACGAACTGGTTCTCGGGCGCCTCGACGGCCTGAGTTTCGTATTCGCGCTGTTGTTCCACATCGCCGCCGCGCTCGGGGCGCTGTTCGCGCTGCATGTCCGCGACGCGATCCAGCAGGCGAGCGCGCTGCTCTACGGGGCGGGCGCGCTCGGCGCGGTGCTGGCGGGCGACCTGATCTCGCTCTTCGTCTTCTGGGAGACTATGGCGGCGGCGAGCGTGTTTCTCGTCTGGGCGCGCGGAACCGAGCGCGCGACCCGCGCCGGCATGCGCTATCTCATCGCGCAGGTCTCGTCGGGCGTGCTGCTGCTCGCCGGGGCCATGATCCATTACGGCGAAACCGGGAGCCTGGCCTTCGACGCGCTGGCGCTCGACGGGTTGGGGCCGAAACTGATCTTCCTGGCGTTCGGGATCAAATGCGCGTGGCCGTTCCTGCACGGCTGGCTGACCGACGCCTATCCCGAGTCGACGCCGACGGGAACGGTGTTCCTCAGCGCGTTCACGACCAAGGTGGCGGTGTATGCGCTGGCGCGGTCGTTCGCCGGAACCGAGATGCTGATCTGGATCGGGACGGCGATGGCGATGTTCCCGATCTTCTACGCGGTGATCGAAAACGACCTGCGCCGCGTGCTCGCCTACAGCCTCATCAACCAAGTGGGCTTCATGGTCGTCGGCATCGGCCTCGGCACGGCGCTGGCGCTCAACGGCGCGGTGAGCCACGCTTTCAACGACGTGATCTTCAAGGGCCTGCTGTTCATGAGCATGGGCGCGGTACTGCACATGACCGGGCGCATCGACGGCTCCGATCTCGGCGGGCTGTACAAGACCATGCCGTGGACGGCGGGGTTCTGCCTCGTCGGCGCGGCGTCGATCTCGGCGTTTCCGCTGTTTTCCGGCTTCGTATCGAAATCGATGGTGATGGCTTCCGCTGCATACGAAGGCCACACGGTTGTGTTCCTGTGCCTGTTGTTCGCCAGCGCGGGGGTGTTTCACCACGCGGGCATCAAGATACCGTATTTCGCGTTTTTCGCGCACGATTCGGGCATTCGCGCGTCGGAGCCGCCGTTCAACATGCTCGCCGCAATGGCCATCGCGGCGGCGATTTGCGTTTTCAACGGCGCGTATCCGTGGGCGCTCTACAGCCTGCTTCCGTGGCCGGTGGAGTACGAGCCCTACACGGCGACGCATGTTGTTACGCAGTTGCAGCTGCTGTTCTTTTCCGCGCTGGCTTTCGCGCTGCTGATGATTTCCGGAATTTATCCGCCGGAGTTGCGGCTGGTCAATCTCGACGCCGACTGGCTGCTTCGCCGCCCCGGCGCGGGGCTGGCCCGGCGCGCCGGTGCCGCCGCGATGGCGGCGTGGGGCGGGTCGCTGGCCGCGGCGCGCGCGGCGCTCGCGCCGCCGCGCCGCGCCCTCGAGCGCGCCTGCGCCCCCGCCGGCGCCCTCTCGCGCCCGTGGCCCACAGGCGCCGCCATAGCCGCCGTCACGGCGCTGCTTGCGCTGTATCTGCTGTTCGTCTATCGATAGCGCTTCGGCGCAGTGGCGGCACCGGAACGCATTCGGCGCAGCATTCGCCAACACGCTTGCGACGGGGCGAAAAGGCGGTTAGAGTAGCGTGATGAAGCGAAAGCGGGAGGCGGAACGATGCAACTCCGGGAACTTCTGGATGACGACGCCCAAGCCTTTTCGCCCGCCCGAATTGCCCGCGCGTTATACACAACGAGGGCGGAAATCGCCGCCACTTTGGGGCTGGGCCGCCGGGCCTTGACGGGAACAGCGCATGTTCGCGCGCGCAAAACACAGATGCGGCTGCGGGAAATGGTCGAAATACTCCGCCGCGTCGAGGCGTACACCGGGGGGTCCGCGCTCGCCGCTTACGCGTGGTTCCGGTCCGAGCCGCTACCCGGGTTTGCCGGCAAGACGCCCGACAGCCTCGTGCGCGAAGGCAAGGCGGGGTATGTTCACGCCTATCTGGACCGCGTCATGGCCGGAGGGTACGCGTGAGGCGGCGCGCCCGCGGTGCGGTTTTGCGGGATGGTTTACCGCGCTCTCGACCCACGTTGGTCTTGGCCTCTGACATCGGGGGAAGGGGCGCGCCTCCACGGCGGCAGGTTCAATCGCGTCGGCCGCGCGGCACTTTATACCTCCTTGTCGCCCGTAACGGCGCTTCGGGAAGCTACGGGAATGCGCTACCCGATGCAGCCGATACTGTTGTGCGCGTACGAGGTCGATGCCGATCCTGTGTTCGACGCGATGGATGCGGCCGATTTGTCGGCCGAGGCAGTCACCGAGGCCGGGTTGCGTTGCCCGGGATGGCAACAAGATACGGTCGATGGACGAATTTCGGACTCGCAATCTCTCGCCGAGCGCTTGATTGCGGCGGGCTATGTCGGTATGCGCGTTCCGAGTTTCGCGCCGGGAGCGGCGTCGGGAGATTCGAACTTGGTGCTTTGGCATTGGAGCGATCGCCTTCCGAGCCGCGTTGTCCCGATTGACGACGAGCGACGCCTGACTCCGGCGTAACAGCTTGCGATACGAAGATCGCGGCGGCGGGGCGTTTCCCGTACAGGCAGCCGCGACGGAAAGCGGCTTGACCGGGCGGGGGCGGGATACTTCACAGGGTTCGCCATAGCCGCCGTCACGGCGCCGATTGCGCTGTATCTGCCGTTCGCCTATCGGTAGCGCAGTCGCGTACCGTTTTTCAGGAGGCGCGCCATGAGCGACTTGGATTTGGCGGTTCGCGACCGAGCGGCCGGCGTCGGCGTGCGCCCCGTTTTCGGGGCCGCGGCAGGACCGGGCGGCGCGGGGTTGCGGCGCGTATTCGCCGAATACCTGTCGAGCGATTCGCCCGAGCCCCTGTTTGCGGCCGCCGACGCGCGGCAAGCCCTGTCGGAACTGCCGGGCGGCAGTATCGACTGCGCGATGACCTCCCCGCCGTATTGGGGCAAGCGCGAATATTCCGGCGGCGGCATCGGCCTGGAGGCCGGCTACGACGAGTATGTCGGGAATCTGCTGGCCGTATTTCGCGAGCTGCGGCGCGCCTTGAAGCCGGGCGGCTCGTTCTGGCTGAACATGGGCGATACATATCGGGACAAGGGCCTGTTGGGCATTCCATGGCGGGTCGTCCTGGAGATGATTGACAAGCAGGGCTGGATCCTGCGCAACGCGGTGGTCTGGAACAAGGTGAAGGGAGGCATGGACAATTCCGGCGACCGTCTCGCGAATGTTCATGAGAACGTATATCATTTGACGAAGCGGAAAAGCTACTACTACGATCTCGACGCCATACGGTCGAAGCCGGGGGAATCGAAAGTCGTCAACGGCGCGGTGGTGTCGGCTACCGGGGTCTCCGGCGTTCGCTACCGGCGCCAAATCGAATTATCGACCGCGCTGGCCCCTGACGAGAAAAAACAGGCGTTGCGCGCCCTGGACGCGAAACTGGCGGAGGTGGCGAGCGGACGCCTGGCGGATTTCCGCATGATCATGCGGGGCCGGCAAAGGACGACGCATTCCGACAGCGAAAAGGTGTCGGGCCGCGCGAAGGAGCTGCGCGACAAGGGGTTTTACTTCCTGCGATTCCACCCGAACGGCAGCAAGCCCGGCGACGTCTGGGATATCGTCCCCGAGGACACGCAGAACCGGCGCGGCCATTTCGCGCCCTACCCGGTGGATTTGTGCCGTATTCCCATTTTGGCCACGTGCCCTCCCGGCGGAATCGTCGCGGATCCGTTCTGCGGAACCGGGACCACGCTGTACGCGGCGAAAATAGCCGGCAGGAAAGGCATCGGAATCGATATATCGGAAGAGTATATCGAACTGGCCCGCGAGCGGTGCGAGTCGTTGTTATGAGCAAAATACTGATGCTCTTCGGCCGTTCGACACGGCGTCGGGACAGCGATTGGCGGCCGATCGTCGAAAGCCAATCGTGCCCGTTTATCGGGCGCAGATGCTGCAAGGTCCGGAAGAGCGATCCGGCCGTCTCCATCGGTACGTGTACCGTGGCTCACGGAAGGAACAGGCGGCCGATGATTATATGCCCGTCCCGTCTGCTTGAGTGCCGGCGGATATTCGTCGATTCCCTGCACCTGCTTACGACCCACGATGCTTGGGCGCCGTCGCGCCAACGCCGCGCCGCGCGCCAACGTGCGGGCAGGGCCGCCCGCGGTCCCGGGCAGTTCGCGCCTTCGGTGCGAGCGGCCGCGCGGGGCTTGCGGGCGGCTTGACCGGGCGGGGCGGGGGCGGGACACTTCACGGGCGGCGCGGGCGGGCGCGTATCGGGGGGAGCGATGGGGATGAACGACCTTGCGGCGCTGCGCGAGGCGCCGGGCGAGATCGGGGCGTGGCCGGACGCGCGGGTTCGGCGCGCGCTGGCGGCGGCGGACGCGGGCGCGCTTGTCGGCGCGGCCGCGCGGCTGCGCGCCGAAGGCCACGGCAATATCGTCTCGTATTCGCGCAACGCCTTCATTCCGCTTACCAGGCTTTGCCGCGACGTGTGCCACTACTGCACGTTCGCGGAAACGCCGAAGGCGGGCCGCGCGGCCTATCTGGGCGCGGAAGAGGTGCTCGCCATTGCGCGCGCGGGGGAGCGCGCGGGCTGCCGCGAAGCGCTGTTCACCCTCGGCGACCGTCCGGAGGCGCGTTACCCCGCCGCGCGGCGAGCGCTCGACGCGCTGGGGCACGAGTCCACGCTGTCGTACCTGGCCGAAATGTGCGCGCTGGTGCTGGCCGAGACGTCGCTGCTGCCGCATGTCAATCCGGGCGTCATGTCGGCGGAGGAGACGGCGGCGCTGCGCAAGGTGTCGGCCAGCCAGGGGCTGATGCTGGAAAGCGCCGCCGAGCGGTTGTGCGAACGCGGCGGGCCGCATTTCGGCTCGCCCGACAAGCGGCCGTCGGTCCGCCTGGCGACCATCGCCGCCGCTGGCGCGGCGCGCGTTCCGTTCACGTCGGGGCTGCTGATCGGCATCGGAGAAACGCGCGCCGAGCGCGTCGAAACGCTGTTGGCGCTGCGCCGGGCGCATCGCGAATACGGGCATATACAGGAAGTCATCGTCCAGAATTTCCGCGCGAAGCCGGGGACGCGCATGGCGGACGCGGCGGAGCCCGATCTCGACGAGCTCCTGTGGACGCTGGCGGCCGCGCGGGTCGTTTTGGGCGCGCAAGCCAACATCCAGGCGCCGCCGAATCTGAGCGCCGGCGCATACGACCGCCTGCTCGCCGCGGGGCTGAACGACTGGGGCGGCGTCTCGCCCGTGACGCCCGACCATGTGAACCCCGAGGCGCCGTGGCCGCACGTCGCCGCGCTCGCGGTGCGTACCGAACGCGCGGGGTTCCGGCTCGCGGAGCGGCTCGCGGTCTATCCCGCATACATCGCGGCGCCCGACCGGTGGCTCGACGACGCGCTCGCGCCGCGCGTCGTGCGCGCCGCCGATTCGGAAGGATTCGCGCGCGTCGATTCGTGGTCCCCCGGCAACCCGGGCGCGCCGGACGCGGCCGACCTGCCCCGCGCGGGCGGCGTTCCGTGGGCGAGCCGAATCGACCCCGCCACAGCGCGGTTGTGCGACCGTCCGGGCGATTACGGGCAAGCGGATATCGTGCGCCTGTTCGCGGCGCGCGGGCCGGACTACCGCGCGGTGTGCGCGGCGGCGGACGCCTTGCGGCGCGCCGCGGTCGGCGACGCCGCGACCTATGTCGTCAACCGCAACATCAACTACACGAATATCTGTTATTTCCGCTGCCGCTTCTGCGCCTTTTCCAAGGGGCGGATCGCCGACGGGCTGCGCGGCGACCCCTACGATCTCGCTCTCGAAGAAGTGGTGCGCCGCGCGGAGGAGGCGTGGCGGCGCGGCGCCGCCGAGGTGTGCATGCAGGGCGGCATCCACCCCGACTACACGGGCGACACCTACATCGCGTTGACGCGCGCGGTGAAGGCGGCGCTGCCGGACATGCACGTCCACGCCTTTTCGCCGCTGGAAATCCAGCAGGGCGCGGAAACCTCGGGGCGGACGGTCGGCGAGTTCCTGGCCCTCCTGCGCGGCGCGGGGCTCGGCACGCTGCCCGGCACGGCGGCGGAAATACTCGACGACGACGTGCGCGCCACGCTGTGCCCCGACAAGATCGACTCCGCGGGCTGGCTCTCGGTCATGCGGAGCGCGCACGCGGCCGGGCTGCGCAGCACGGCGACGATCATGTTCGGCCACATGGAGACGACGGCCTCGTGGGCGCGGCACCTGTTGCGCGTGCGCGCGCTTCAGGCGGAAACGGGCGGGTTTACGGAGTTCGTGCCGTTGCCGTTCGTCCACACGGCGGCGCCGATCTACCTGCGCGGGCGGGCGCGCCGCGGCCCCACATTCCGCGAGGCGGTCCTCATGCATGCGGTCGCGCGGCTCGCGCTGCATCCGCATATCGTCAATATCCAGGCGTCGTGGGTGAAGATGGGTCCGGAAGGCGCCGCCGCGTGCCTCGACGCGGGGGTCAACGACTTGGGCGGCACGCTGATGAACGAGAGCATCTCGCGCGCCGCCGGCGCCGGGCACGGGCAGGAAATGCCGCCGGAAGAGATGGAGCGGCTTATCGCCGCGGCGGGGCGCGAACCGCGCCAGCGCACGACGCTCTACGGCGACCCGCCGGAAAGCCGGCGCGCGCTGTCGTTCGGCGCCGCGCCGCTGGCGCCGCCCGTGCAGACGCCGCCGGCGCGCCGACGGGTGGCGTAGGGTGCGCCTGGCGATACTGGGCGGCACGGGCGCCGAGGGCCGCGGCCTCGCGCTGCGCTTCGCCCATGCCGGCCATGACGTAATTGTCGGCTCGCGCGCGGCGGCCCGCGCGGCCGATGCCGCCGCGGCGCTGAACCGCGAATTGGGCCGCGGCGCGGCGACCGGCGCCGATAACCGCGCGGCGGCGGCCGCCGCCGATCTCGCGGTGCTTACCGTGCCCTACGCCGCGCAGCGCGACACGGCGCTGGCGGTCGCGGAGGAATTGGCCGGGAAGATACTCGTCGATGCGACCGTGCCCCTGAAACCGCCGCGGGTCGCGCGGGCGCAACTGCCCCCCGGCGGCTCGGCCGTCGCCGCACTCCAGGCCGCGCTGGGAGAAGCGGTGCGCGTGGTCTCGGCGTTCCAAAACGTGTCGGCGCATCGGCTGGGCGCGCTCGACCGCGACGTTGAATGCGACGTGCTGGTGTGCGGCGACGACGCGGCGGCGCGCGAGACGGTCGTCGCGCTCGCGAAATCGATCGGGCTGCGCGCGTGGCATGCGGGCCCGCTCGCGAATTCCGCCGCCGCGGAAAGCCTCACCTCGGTTCTGATCGCCATCAACCGGCGCTACAAGGTTCCGGCCGCGGGGATACGCATCGTCGGCGCGGGCGATGGCTGAGGCCGCGGCGCGCCCCGGCGCGCGCCCGGCGACGCTCGCGGTGACCGGCCTTGCCGGGGCGCCGGCCATCGCGCGCGGCGCCGACCTGGCGGCGGTCGCGGCGGCGGCGGCGGATATGTCCGGCGTGCGTCCGCAAGACGGCGATGTGCTGGTCGTCGCGCAGAAGATCGTGTCGAAGGCCGAGGGCCGCACGGCGTTTCTCGACGACGCGCGGCCCGGCGCGCGGGCGCTGGCGCTGGCGGCGGAGACCGATAAGGACCCGCGGCTGGTCGAGCTGATACTGTCCGAATCGCAATCGGTGCTGCGCTACCGGCCCGGCGTTCTGATCGTCGTCCACCGTTCGGGCGCGGTTCTCGCCAATGCGGGCATCGACGCCTCGAACGTGGCCGATGGCGCGGTGCTTTTGTGGCCGCGCGACGCCGACGCTTCGGCCGCCGCCCTGCGCGGCGGTCTGCGGCGGCGGCTCGGCGTGGACATGGGCGTTGTCGTGAGCGACAGCGTGGGCCGGGCGTGGCGCATGGGCACGGTGGGCCTCGCCATCGGCGTTTCGGGCTTGCCGGGGCTGGTCGATCTGCGCGGCCGGCCGGACCTTTACGGGCGGCCGCTGCGGGTCAGCGAGACGGCGCTGGCCGACGAAGTCGCGTCCGCGGCGTCGCTGGTCATGGGGGAAGGCGACGAGGGCCGCCCGATGGCGCTGGCGCGCGGCGTGCCCTATGCGCGGCGAGACGGCAGCGCGGCCGAACTGCTGCGCCCGGCGGAGGCGGACCTGTTCCGCTGAACCGCCGCGCGGTTCACGAAAGATTGTAATTGCCATCACGGAATTATTACTTTGCGTTAACCCGTCATGCTTGTTACACAGGCGGCGATGCCGAATCGCCGCGGCGGCGCCGTGCTTTCGGCAAGGCAATATCGAAGGGGAGAAAATGAAAACCATCTCGCTGAAAGTTCCCGAGCCTCTGGACCTCGAGCTCGTCGCGGCGTCGCGCCGCCGGGGGATCAGCAAGTCGGCGCTGTGCCGCGAGGCGCTGGAAGCCTGGCTCAAGACCCATCGGGACGAGAAGGGATCGGCGCTGGCGGCGGCGGCGGATCTCGCGGGCGCGCTCTCCGGGCCGGAAGACCTGGCCGCGGACGGGGACAACATGCGGGAGTTCGGTAATTGAGAAGCCACGTCGTTCTGGATACCGGCCCGCTGGTCGCGCTGCTGAACCGCGGCGACCGCTACCACCTGTGGGCGCGCGAACAATGGGCGCGCGCCGCGCCGCCGTTTCTGACCTGCGAGGCCGTCCTGGCGGAGGCGTGCTTTCTCCTGCGGTCGCTGAAAGGCGGCCCGGCCGCGGTGCTCGATCTCGCGCGGCGCGGAATACTGGACTTGTCGTACCGGCCCGGCGACGAGGCGGGCGCACTCGCGCAGCTGATGAAGCGCTACCGCGACGTTCCGATGTCGCTGGCCGACGCCTGCCTCGTGCGCATCGTCGAGCGGCATCCGACCGGCGTAGTGCTCACGCTCGACAGGGCTTTCGCGGCCTATCGCAAGAACGGACGGCGGCCGATTCCCGTGCTGGAGCCGGAGCGCGAGGCGGCCTGACCGCCGCCCGGAACCGTCCGCCGGCGGGGCGCTTGCCGCGCCGCGCGGCGCGGCGTATCGTGCCGCCTCATGGAGGCTCCGGAGACCGTGACGGTCGATGAGGACAGCGTCGCCTGCGACGGGGGCGGCGCGCTGGGGCATCCGCGCGTGTATCTGCGCCTCGGCGCGGAGGGGTGGGTCGATTGCCCCTATTGCGGGCGGCGCTTCGTGAAACGCGAGGCCGGCGGCTGAGCGGCGGCGCAGCGCTCGGCGCGCGCGAGCGACAGCGCGCCCGCGCCGCCGCAGGCGCAAAGCCCCGCCATCGCGTGGAACGCCGCCCCGGGCGAAAGCGCATAGAGGGCGCCTGCCGCCATGGTCGCCAGCGCCAGCCCCGCGCCCATCGCCAACGCGGAATAGCAGCCTTGGGCCGTGGCCGAATATTCCGGCTCCACGGCGGACTGGATGAAACGCATGGCGGCCAGGTGGGCGAGGCCGAAACTGCCCGCATGAAGCGCCTGGACGGCGGCGAGGACGGCGAGATCGGAGGTTGCGCCGATGGCGAGCCAGCGCGCGGCGCCCGCGGCCGCGGCCGCGGCGAACAACGGCGCGACGCCGCCGCGGCGTAACAATTTTCCGGCGACGGCAAACAGAACGACCTCGGCGGCCACGCCCTCGGCCCATAGCGCGCCGATAACGAAGGCGTCGAGCCCCGCCGCGCGCCAATGCAGCGTCGCAAATGCGTAATACGCGGCGTGGCTGCTCTGGATCAGGCTCGCCGTCGCGAGAAACGCCAGGAATGCCGGGCGGTGGAGCAGCGCGCCGAGGCCGGCGGTTGGGCGGGCGGCGCGCGGCGCGCGGACATCGGGAACGAAAACGCAGGCGAGCGCGGTCAGCGCGGCCGCCGCGAGAATCGCCCGCGGCGCGAGGCCGGGGTCGTCGCCCAACACCGCGCCGCCGCCCCAGGCGCCGGCGATAAACGCCAGCGAACCCCACAAGCGCACGCGCCCATAATCGAAACGCCGGACGCGCGACGCCAGAACGACAAGGCTCTCGCCGAGAGGCAACAGCGGCGGAAAGCAGAACCCCAAAAGCAGCGCCGCAAACGCGAGCGCCGCGAACCCCTCGGCGGTCGCGTAAAACGCGAACACGGCCGCGGCGCACAGCGCCAGCGCGAGCATCGCCGGGCGCCGCCGCCCGAGCCGGTCGGCGATACCCGCCGCGAGCGGCGTGGCGACGACCTTGGCCCATGTCGTCAACGCCAGGACCATTCCGATCTCGCCCGCGTCGAGGCCGCGCGTTTCGAGCCACGGCGGCCAATACGGCGCGTAGAGCCCGACGGCGAGAAAGATCGCGGCGTAAAACGCCGCCAGCCGCCACGGGACGGGAACGCGCGACCGTCCGGCGAGCAGACGGACGCCTTTGGGCGCGCTCACGGGCCGCGTTGCCCGAAGCGGGCGGATGGGGCACTCTGGGCGCGGGGCAAGGGGAGCGGATCATGAGCGAAGGCAACGAATCCGGGCGCCGGATCTGTCTGATCGACGGCGCGGGGTTTGTGTTCCGCGCCTTTCATGCGCTGCCGCCGCTGAGCCGCGGCGACGGCACGCCGACCAACGCCGTGCTCGGCTTCTGCAACACTGTCTTCCGGCTGGCGCGCGAGCGCGAGTGGGACGCCGTCGCGGTGTTGTTCGACACGGCGCGGAAGACCTTTCGCAACGACATATACGAAGCCTACAAGGCCAATCGCCCGCCGCCGCCCGAGGCGCTGGTCCCGCAATTTCCGCTGGTGCGCGAGGCGACGCGCGCGTTCGGCCTGCCGATGATCGAGGCGCCGGGCTACGAGGCCGACGACCTGATCGCGACCTATGCGCGGCTGGCGGTCGCGGCGGGGGACAGCGTCACCGTCGTGTCGAGCGACAAGGATCTGATGCAGCTGGTGGGCGAGCGCGTGGCGATGCTCGATCCCGTCCGCATGCGCCCCATCGGCCGCGGCGAAGTGATCGCGAAGTTCGGCGTTCCGCCTGAAAAGGCGATCGATGTCCAGGCGCTCGCCGGCGATTCGACCGACAACGTGCCCGGCGTGCCGGGCATCGGCGTCAAGACGGCGGCGCAACTGATCGAAGCCTACGGCGATCTCGACACGCTGCTCGCGCGCGCCGGGGAGATCAAGCAACCCAAACGCCGGCAGACGCTTCTCGACCACGCGGACCTGGCGCGCGTGAGCCGCGAACTCGTGACCCTGCGCACGGACGCGCCGATTCCCGTTCCGCTCGAGAGTTTCGGCCCGCTCGACCCCGAACGCGAGACGCTTGAGGCGTTTCTCATCGCCAACGAGTTCTATTCGCTGCTCGCGCGTATCCGCGCGGAGTTCGGCTGGGAGGGCGGCGATCCGCGCGGGGCGGTCCCCGCGGAGCCGGCGCCGGAGCCGGCGGAGCGGCGCTACGCGCTGGTCCGCACGCTCAGCGAACTGAAGGCGTGGGTCGCGCGCGCGCAGGAGGCCGGGCGGGTCGCGGTCGATACCGAAACGACCGGGCTCGACGCCATGAGCGCGGAGCTGGTCGGCGTCTCGCTGGCGGTGGCGCCGGGCGACGCCTGCTACGTCCCGCTCGCTCACCGCGCGCCGGGCGGCGTGCTCGACAGCGAGGTCGGCCCGCAAATTCCGTCCGCCGACGCGCTCGGCGCGCTCAAGCCCCTGCTGGAAGATCCGGCGACCATGAAGGTGGGCCAAAACGTCAAATACGACATGCTGGTGTTCGCCCGCCGCGGCATCCGGGTCGCGCCGATCGACGATACCATGCTGATGTCGTTCGCGCTCGCCGCCGGGCTCCGCGGCCACGGCATGGACGAACTGTCGCGGCAACATCTCGGCATCGAGCCCATTCCCATCAAATCGCTGATAGGAAAGGGCAAGGCGCAAATTACATTCGACCTCGTGCCGGTGGAGGGCGCCCGCGATTACGCGGCGGAAGATGCCGATATCACGCTGCGGCTCGACCGCGCGCTGAAGCCGCTCCTGGTGCGCGAACGCGTGACGAGGGTGTACGAAACCCTCGAACGCCCGCTGGCGCCGGTGCTGGCGGCGATGGAAGGGCGCGGCGTCCGCGTCGATCGCGTCGCGCTGGCGGGGCTGTCGCGCGATTTCGGCAAGCGGCTCTCCGCCCTCGAGCGCGAGATATACGACCTCGCGGGCCGCGAATTCGCCATTGCGTCTCCGAAGCAGCTCGGCGCCGTGCTGTTCGACGAAATGGGCCTCCCCGGCGGCAAGAAGGGCAAGACCGGCGCTTACGCGACCGGCGCCGACGTGCTCGAGGCGCTCGCCGCGCAGGACCGCGCGCTGCCGGCGAGGGTGCTCGACTGGCGCCGCATCGCCAAGCTCAAGAGCACCTATTCCGACGCGCTGACGGAAAGCATCGACAAGCGCACCGGGCGGGTTCATACGTCGTATTCCATGGCCGGCGCCGCCACCGGGCGGCTGAGCTCGACCGACCCGAACCTGCAAAATATCCCCGTGCGCACCGAGGAAGGACGCAAGATCCGCGGCGCCTTCGTGCCCGACGAGGGCTTTCTGCTCATGAGCGCCGACTATTCGCAAATCGAGCTGCGCCTGCTGGCGCATGTCGCGGATGTCGGTCCGCTGCGCGACGCTTTCCGCGGCGGCGCCGACGTTCACGCCGCCACCGCCGCGCAGGTGTTCGGCGTCCCTGCCGAGGGCATGGACCCGCTCCTGCGCCGGCGCGCGAAAGCGATCAATTTCGGGATTATCTACGGCATCAGCGCGTTCGGGCTGGCGCGCCAGCTGCGCATCGAGCGCCGCGAGGCGCAGACGTGGATCGACGCCTGGTTCGAACGCTACCCCGGCATTCGCGGCTACATGGAGCGCGCCAGGGCTTTCGCGCGGGCGAACGGCTACGTGGAAACGATTTTCGGGCGCCGCTGCCATATACGCGGCATCGCCGAACGCAACCCCGCGCGCCGCCACGCCGCGGAGCGGCAGGCGATCAACGCGCCGCTTCAGGGCTCGGCCGCCGATATCGTCAAGCGGGCGATGATCCGCGTGCAGCCCGCGCTCGACGCCGCCGGCCTGTCGGCGCGCATGCTGCTGCAGGTTCACGACGAGCTGGTGTTCGAGGTTCCGCAGTACGAGCTCGAGGAAACGGCCGCCGTCGTGCGCCGCGTCATGGAGCGCGCCACGCTGCCCGCGCTGGAGCTCGCGGTCCCGCTGGCCGTGGACACCGGTTGGGGCTCCGACTGGGAAGTGGCGCACTAGACGGCGCCAGGCGGGATTGGAGGCAGAAAACGATGGGAATCGCGGCCGCGCCGGACGCCGACGCTTTCGTTCGGCCTTCCAAGCTCATGCTCGACGCCGCGAACCCGCGCTTTATGGGCGAACGGCTCGACGAACAGGGCGAGGTTCTGGATTTCCTCATCGAGAACTTCGACGTGAACGAACTCGTGCAATCGATCCTGTATTCCGGCTGGATCGACTACGAACCGCTGATCGTGCTGCGCGAGGGCAATACGGTCCTGGAGGGAAACCGCCGCCTGGCGGCGCTGCGGGCGCTGGCCGACCGCGCCCTGAGGAAACGGATGGATATCCGCCTGTCCGCGAGGCCGGGGCCGGACGCGCTCCCCCGCGCGATACGCGCTAGATATGTCGAATCGCGCGACGAGGCCCGGGATTATATAGGCTGCAAGCACATCAGCGGTCCCTTCAAGCGGGACCCGCTGGCCAAGGCGAAATACGCGTCGGAATGGCTCGGCGACGCCGGCGACATGACGGCGATCGGCCGTCGTCTGGGCGATACGCATTCGACGGCGGTCCGGCTTGTCAATGGATGGCGCGTGCTGAACCAAGCCTGTCGCGCGGGCTTCGACCGTTCGGAGACGACTCGCAAGTCGTTTTATCTGTCGCATCTCTACACGGCCTTGGCGGCGCCCTCGATCCGCGATTATCTCGACCTGCCCAGGAGCAACGGCGCCGGCGCGCTGCCCGAATCGCCCGTGCCGGCGGACAAGATCGAAAACTTGCGGCGCCTCATGTCGTAGATATACGGTCAGGAGAATGAACCTGCGGTCGTTCAGGCCGTGCCCCCCGATATTGGCCGGCTTGCGAAGGTTCTCGGCAACGAGCGAACCCGAACGGTGCTGGAGACCGCGCGACCTCGACGCCGCGTTCCGGGAAACCGAGGATAAAGCGCTTTTGTTGGACCGTGCTCTCATGGAATCGATGCGTCACTTGGATATCGCGGCGAGTCTGTTCGGGGATTACGAAAAACGATCCCGGGCCGCGGGCGTCGGCGACGACCTTCGCCGCGCGGCATTCGCGCTTCAAGGCGCCCTCGGGGCGACTCGGGAACGGATCCATGATTGGGGCGCCGACGATGCCGATCGGTAGCCCGTTGTCCGACGCTACGCGGAGCAGGTTGGCCGATTGGCTCGAGGCGTTGTCTTTGACCCGCCGGAGCAGTGGCGCCGCGCGCGCCGAGCTGCTTGGTCTGCGCGACTTCGAAGGCGGCCGCTTGATTCCCGGCTGGTTTCAGGATATCGCGGCAGAAGCGGCCGCGGAGTTGCTCGGAGGGGAATCGATATCGTTCGGATGGCCGCGCCCGGACGGAGCGACGTTCTTGCCCGCCCTGCGAAATGCGAGCGCGCGTCTTGGAATGGGCGCGCCCTTGACCGAGGCGCCGCTTTGGTCGAGCGGGCGAGAGAAGGACGCCGGCGTGGACATCATCGCTTGGCGCGGCTTCGCCGACGGCCGGCCCGGCAAGCTGGTGTTGTTCGGGCAAGTTGCGACAGGTCGGAACTGGCCGAAAAAAAGCGTCAAGGCCGACATGCCTCGCTTTTTGCGCTGGTTCTCGGAGCGACCCACGGAGCATTACGTACCGGCCATATTCATCCCCTTCCCGCAACATCACGACTGCGCCGGCGTGCGCGGCGTCGCATTCGACAGCGTGGCCGCCGACATGGCGTGGACGCTGGAGCAAAATCTGGGATTGGTAATCGACAGGATGCGTATCGTCGATGCGGCCGCCCCTCGCCTCGCGGCGCGGGGTCGCAGCTATATCTTTGGCAAGTTGTACGTGTGGATCCAGCTCGTCCTCATTGACTGCGGCGCGACGTGGCCGAAACGGATTGACGCCCCGGCTTCCGTTCGCCATTTTCCGCCCCCGTCATGAGCGCGCATATATCCGTTACGCTTCCCGACGGCGCGGTCCGGCGTTACGACGCGCCGGTTACGGCCGCGCGCGTCGCGGCCGATATCGGGCCGGGGCTGGCGCGCGCGGCGCTGGCCGCGCGCGTGAACGGCGAGCTGCGCGATCTCGCGCGCGAGATCGACGGCGACGCCCAAGTCGCCATCGTCACGGCGCGCGACCCCGAAGGGCTCGAGATCATCCGCCACGACGCCGCGCATGCGCTGGCCGAGGCGGCGAAGGAACTGTGGCCGGATATCCAGGTGACCATCGGCCCCGTCATCGCCGACGGCTTCTATTACGATTTCGCGCGCGACGAGCCGTTTACGCCGGACGACCTCGAACGGCTGGAAGAGCGAATGCGCGCAATCGTCGCGCGCGACGAACAGATAACGCGCGAGGTTTGGCCGCGCGACCGCGCCATCGCCTGGTTCGAGGGCGTCGGCGAACGCTACAAGGCCGAGATAATCCGCGATTTGCCGCCCGGCGAGACCATAACGATATACCGGCAGGGCGCGTTCGTCGATCTGTGCCGCGGGCCGCATTTGCCCTCGACCGGGCGGCTCGGCGCGGCGTTCAAACTGCTCAAGGTGGCCGGCGCCTATTGGCGGGGCGACGCGAAAAAACCCATGCTCCAGCGCGTCTACGGCACTGCCTGGACATCGGAGAAAGACCTGCGCGCATATCTGCGCCGCCTGGAGGAAGCGGAGAAACGCGACCACCGCCGCCTGGGCCGCGAGATGGACCTCTTTCATTTCCAGGAGGAAGCCGCCGGCAGCGTGTTTTGGCACGCCAAAGGCTGGACGCTCTACCGCGCGGCGCAGGACTATATGCGCCGCAAGCTCGACGCGGCGGGATACGTGGAAGTGCGCACGCCCGAGCTCGTGGACCGCGGGCTGTGGGAAAAGTCCGGACATTGGGAGAAGTTCCGCGAGAACATGTTCACGGCCGAGACCGAGGGCCGCACCCTCGCGCTCAAGCCCATGAATTGCCCGTGCCATGTGCAGATTTTCCGCCAGGGCCTGAAAAGCTACCGCGACCTGCCGCTGCGCATGGCCGAGTTCGGCTCCTGCCACCGCAACGAATCCTCCGGCTCGCTGCACGGGCTGATGCGCGTGCGCGCCTTCGTGCAGGACGACGCGCACATCTTCTGCGCGGAAGACTCCATCGAGAGCGAAACCGTCCTCTTTTGCAACCTGCTGCGCGATATCTACCGCGATTTCGGATTTACCGAGGTGGCCGTCAAGTTCGCCGACCGGCCGCCGCAACGGGTGGGCGGCGACGCGACGTGGGACCGCGCCGAGGCCGCGCTCCGGGGCGCCTGCGCCGCCGCCGGCATGGACGCCGAACGCAACCCCGGCGAGGGCGCGTTCTACGGACCCAAACTCGAGTTCGTCCTGCGCGACGCGATCGGCCGCGACTGGCAGTGCGGCACGCTGCAGGTGGATTTCGTGCTGCCCGAACGGCTGGACGCGAGCTACGTAGCCGAGGACGGCGCGCGCCGCCGCCCGGTGATGCTGCACCGCGCGATTCTCGGCTCGTTCGAGCGCTTCATCGGCATTCTGATCGAGCATTACGCGGGCCGCCTGCCCATATGGCTGGCCCCGGTGCAGGCGGTCGTCGCGACGATCGTGAACGACGGCGACGCCCACGCGAAGGCGGTCGCCGACCGCTTCGCCGCCGCCGGCCTGCGCGTCGAACGCGACCTGCGCAACGAAAAGATCGGCTACAAGGTGCGCGAACACAGCCTCGCCAAGATCCCCATAGTCGCCGCCATAGGCCGCCGCGAGGCGGAACAGGACACCGTCACCCTCCGCCGCCTGGGCGACAAGCGGCAGGAAACCCTGCCCGTCGAGGAAGCCGCCGCCCAACTCGCGAAGGCCGCCGCCCCGCCGGCGTAATACCGAACGACGCCGATCTGCGTTGTCCCCCGCGGGCCATCGGATACTTGTCTGTCGATGAATAGCCGGCCTGTCGAATCGGTAGCGTTGCCGGTCTGCTGCGGGAGGACATTCGATCATGCACGCCGCGCCCCGGTTGGACGCAACCGCGCCGAGGGCGCGGCCCGGGTCGTGCGCGGTTCGACGCCCAAGCGGCCGTCGAGGGGGCGCGTCGGCCCGCGGGTCCGCGACGGCCCGGAAACGCCCTGCGTCGCGGAAACACGCGGGCGAGACGCGGCGCCCCGACGCGCGCCGCCGGTGCGGGCGGTCGGGCGCGAACGCCCGCAACTCCCGCATCCCGCTATCCGGGGGGCGCCGGCGCGCGTAGGGCAATTCAAAGAACGCCATATTTTAGGCTCAATTAGCGAATCGTATGTACGCATGGTATGATGCTTTCGGATCGGGTGGAGGCGCTTGTCATGCGGAGCGATGAATTTCGGGATTGGCTTGCGCGCGTGGATGCTCTTGGCACTGCGCAGCGTCGCGAGGCGTTGGCCGTGCTCTCCGGGCGTTCGGCGTCGACGGCGTTTCGTTGGCGTCACCGGTTTTTGCGGGCGGTGGAGAAGACGCCGAAGAAGTTGCGGGGGATCGTCGAGGCGGACGAGACATTCGTTCTGCGCAGTCGCAAGGGGGCGCGGAAACTCGACCGCAAGTCGCGGCGGCAAGGCGACCGGCCGCGGCTTGTTGCGCGAGCAGGTTCCGGTCCTTGTGGCCACCGAC
Source organism: Alphaproteobacteria bacterium (assembly GCA_965201115.1). GTDB lineage: Bacteria > Pseudomonadota > Alphaproteobacteria > UBA7887 > UBA7887 > JANQOH01. The sequence goes on along the minus strand of OZ241745.1, from coordinate 451,953 downwards.
CGCGGCGGCGGCAATGCGAGCGCGGCGCTGCCCGCGGTGAGCGCCGATGCGCTCAAGAAGGCGCTTGGGCCGGTCATCGAGACCGACATTGTGCTGGTGTCCGACGCCAACCGCGCGTATCGGCCATGTGCCGCGGCGCTCGGCGTGCGTCATGAGGCGCTCGACATGAGCGTCGGCGAGCGGGTGCGCGGCGCCTTCCATATTCAGACCGTCAACAACCGTCACGGCCGGCTGAAGGGCTTCCTGCGCGGCTTTCGCGGCATCGCGACAAAGTATCTCGACAGCTATCTGCGGTGGTTCCACCTCGTCGGACTCGCCGCACACGCGTCGCCAAGGGCTTGCCTGACCGCCGCAATGAACACCGCGTACATACGATTCGCTAATTGAGCCAAATATTATGGCCCCACACAAACCGACACACCGAAAATCAACGACTTGCGACCGAAATATGCGAAAAATACAGAAACAAAATCCACAGAAACGCCAAATCGGGTAAACTTGGGTTAAGGCCTTCCCGCGCAGCTTGCACGGAGGCGCTCATGCGGCGGCGTATCCGCCGTCCACGGCGATGACGGCGCCGGTGATGAACGCCGCCGCCGGGGAGCAGAGAAACGCGACGGCGCCCGCCGCCTCGTCGGGCACGCCCAGGCGCTTCATGGGCGTGCGCCGCACGATCTCGCGCCGGCGCACGGGGTCGGCCCCGGCGGCCGCCGTCCACGGCGCGCCCTCGATCCAGCCCGGCGCCACCGCGTTTATGCGCACCCCGTGATGCGCCCACGACACGGCAAGCGATTTCGTGAGATCGACGAGCCCCGCCTTGCTCGCCGCGTAGGCCGGCGCGGTGGGCGAACCCGCCGCCGCGGCGCCCGGACACAGGTTGACGATGCAGCCCTTCGACATGGCCAGCTTGCCGAGGCAGGCGTGGCTCATGCGCATGGCGCCGATCAGGTTTTCGTTGACCGCGTTGGCGAACGGGCCGGGGCTGAACTCCGCGCCCTGCCCGAGCGGCGCGCCGGCGCCGTTGACCAATATGTCGAGACGGTCGATATGCTCCATCGCCTCCTCGATCGACAGGTCGTTCGTCGGGTCGAGGCGCAGCGCCGTCATCTCGCCGAACGGCGTGACGGTCTCGCACGCCGCCGCGGCCGCGGCGCCGGGCGCGGTAGCGAACACGCCCGCCCCGGCGCGCAACAGAAGCCGCGCGACCGCACGGCCGACTCCCTCCGCGCCGCCGACGACAAGCGCCGTCTTGCCGGCGAGATCGATCCCCCAAGCCATGAATCAGAGGCCGCGCGCCGCGCCTTGCGCGACCCGGTTGACCGGGTTCGGCGGCGCCTCGCCGGCCAGCGCGGCCTTGAGGTTGCGCGCGGCCAACCGCACCATCGCGTGGCGCGTTTCCACATCCGCGCTGGCTATGTGCGAGGTCAGGACCACGTTGTCCATCCCGCGCAGCGCCGCGTGGACCTTCGGCTCGAACTCGTAGACGTCGAGCGCCGCGCCGGCGATGGCGCCCGCGCGCAGCGCCTCGACCAGCGCCGCCTCGTGAACCACCGGCCCGCGCGAAATGTTCAGCAGATAGGCGTCCTTGCGCATGAGCGCGAGCCGCCCGGCGTCAATCAGATGCGTCGTTTCGGGCGTCAGCGGCAGTTGCAGCAGCACATAGCGCGAGGTCGCCAGCAGCTCCTCGAGCGAGAGATAGCGCGCGCCGAGCTCCTCTTCCACTTCGGGCGCGACGCGGTTGCGGTTGCGGTAGGCGATCTCCAAGCCGAAGCCGCGCGCGCGCCGCGCCGCCTCGCGGCCGATGCGCCCGAGGCCGACAATCCCCAGCCTCTCGCCCTTGACCCGCGCGCCCCAGAACAACGGGAACGACGGCCCCGCGAATTTGCCGGCGCGCGTGTAGCGGTCGGACTCCACAATGCGCCGCCCCGCCGCGAGCAGCATGGCGATGGCGAAATCGGCCACCGCGTCGTCGAGCACGCCCGCCGTGTTCGTCACCTGCACGCCCGCGGCGGTGGCGGCGGCCATGTCTATGTCATCGACGCCGACCGACACGCTGGCGATCGCCTTGAGCGTTCCCGCGTTGGCGGCGATAACCGCGCCGGGGATTTCGGTCTGTATGGTCATGACGCCGGCCTTGCCCGCGATGCGGCGCGCGAGCTCCGCCGGCGGCAGTGGGCCGTGTTCGAAGAAGTCATGATGATCGACGTCGCAGCGCGCGCGGAGGTCCGCGAGCACGTCGCGGGGCGCCCAGCTGTGGATGAAGATCGAATCGGTCACGGCCCCGCGCCCGGTTCGAGTCACATGGGGCGCCACGCCTCCACCGGCTGGCGTTGCTCGCCCAAGCCGTCGATGCCGAGGGTCATGACGTCGCCGTCCTTGAGAAACACCGGCGGCTTGAAGCCCGCGCCGACGCCCGGCGGCGTGCCGGTCGATATTACGTCGCCCGGATGCAGCGTCATCATCCGCGACAGATAGGCTATCAGCGCGGCGACGCCGAAAATCATCGTGTTTGTGTTGCCCGTCTGGCGGCGCGCGCCGTTGACGTCGAGCCACATGCCGAGGTTTTGCGGATCGGGAACTTCGTCGGCGGTTACGAGCCACGGGCCGATGGGGCAGAACGTGTCGCAGCTCTTGCCCTTCGTCCAGGTCGGGCCGTGCTCCATCTGCCATTCGCGCTCCGAGACGTCGTTCACGACGCAATAGCCCGCCACGCAATCGAGGGCGTCGGCCTCGGATATGTTGTTCGCCGCCGTACCGATGACAACGCCGAGCTCCACCTCCCAGTCGGACTTTTTCGAGTCCTTCGGCATGCGCACCGTGTCGTTGGGGCCGGTCAGCGCGCTGTTCGCCTTGAGAAACAGTATCGGCTCCCCGGGGATCGGCGAGCCCGTCTCCTTCGCGTGATCGACATAGTTGAGGCCGATGCACATGATCTTGCCCACGGGCGCCCACGGCACGCCGAGGCGCGGCGCGCCCCCGACAGCCGGCAGGTCCCCCGCCGCGTGAAGCCGCAGCCGCTCAAGCCCTTCCGGCGTCAGATCGGCGGGCGTTATGTCGGCCACGCGCGCGCTCAGGTCGCGCAGCGCGCCGGAATCGTCGATGAGGCCCGGCTTTTCCTCGCCGGGACTGCCGTAGCGAACCAGTTTCATGCGATGCCTCCCCCCTTGGGTAGCCTAGATGGTGATGCCGCCGTCGATCGCGAACGCCTGCCCGGTCACGAAGGCCGCCTCGTCGGACGCGAGATACACGACCAGTTTCGCGATCTCGCGCGCCTCGGCAAGCCGGCCCATCGGCTGCCGGGCGACGAAATCCGCCCGCGCGGCGACCGGGTCGTCGAACGCCGCGATGCGCTCCGCCAGCGACGGTGTATCGACCGTGCCGGGGCATACGGCGTTACAAGCGATTCCGCGGTCGATATAGTCGGCAGCCACCGATTTGGTCAGGCCGATCACCGCCGCCTTGGTAGCGCCGTAGGCGGCGCGGCTGCGGATGCCTTTCAGCGCACTCGCCACCGACGCCATGTTGACGATGCGCCCGCCGCCGCGCTCGATCATGCCCGGCAGCCATGCGCGAATCGTGTCGTACATCGAGCGCACATTGATCGCGAACGAGCGGTCCCAGTCGTCGGGTTCGCATTCGAGCACCGTGCCGACCGCGACGTAGCCGGCGCAGTTGAACAGGATATCGACCGGTCCCGCGCGCTCGCGCGCCGCGGCGATCGACGCCCGGTCGGTGACGTCGAGCGCGAAGCATTCCGCGCCCTCCAGCCCCGCGAGCTTGCCCGCGTCGATATCGGTCGCGAACACGCGCGCGCCCTCGGCGATAAATGCCTCCGCGCTCGCGCGCCCGATCCCCTGCCCCGCCGCCGTAATCAGCGCCGTCTTCCCCGCCAGTCTCACGTGCTTGCCCCCTTCGCCGGTTTCCGTAGCAGGCCATGATAGCCGCGCTCGCTGCGCGCGCAATCGCATTCGACCAAGCCATAGCTGACCACTGCGATTTTTCTGCCCGAAGCGACGGATTCGCCTTGCGCCGGCCGCGCGCATGCTGTACGCTCTGCGCACGTTACTCAGAGCGCGCCTTGGGGTGCCGGTATTGGCGGGCGTCGCCCGACACAAACTCGTAATCGGTTGCCACACGGTGCCGTGTAAACCACGGGAGGACAACTTCGATGAAAATAAACGTTAGAACCGATTGGACGGTTCGTGATCTGGTAGAACTCAAGAAGGAAAACTTTCTGCAGGTCAACCCGGAATATCAGCGTGGGCTACGGTGGACAAGCATGCAGAAGTGCATGTTTATCGACTCCATTATGCGCGGGTACTCGATACCGGCGTTTTATCTTCACAAGATCGAGCGAGCGGCAGGTACGCTCAAGAGCGAATCCTTCGACATCGTGGACGGGCAACAACGCATCGATGCCATATATGGCTATAGCGAAGGCGAATTTGCGCTCGTGGATCCGGCCGACGAGTCTGGATTCAGGTTCCCTAATTTCGTCAAGGATACCGCATGTCCGTGGGGCGGGAAACGTTTTGGCGAGTTATCCGAAGACATGCGGGAGAAACTGTTAAGTCAAGAAGTAGTCGTGTACGACATAAGCACGGAGAATAAGAACGCTATCAGAGATCTGTTTATACGACTGCAGGGAGGGACCCCCTTGACACCTCAAGACAAGAGGGATTCCTGGCCCGGCAATTTTACGGAATTTGTTCTGTCCGTGGGTGGAAAAGGCGGCGTGCCGAAGTGGCCCGGAGATCCCTTGTTCAAGAGGATTCGTAGTATGGCAAATGAAAGCCGGCGACGGCAATTGGTAGCGCAGGCATTCATGCTATTGTGGAATGTGCGAACGAGAGCAAAATTTTGCGACATTAAGTCGGCGAACATAGACGCGTTCTACCACGCTCAAGTAGGTTTCGATCGCGAATCGGATGAAGCCCGGGCGTTTTTACGAGTTTGCAAAGAACTACACACCGCAATTGAGGATAAACCGACTATCCCGGGACATTATATAATTCACTCTGTGCTGCTTGTAGATTCATTAGTACAGGATTATGTTTCCGGTACATGGGAAGATAATTTGGCAAGAAGCCTGCATGAATTCGAGACAAGGCGCAGGAAGGCCGCGGATGCCGCGAAAAAGAGCAATCGTAGCGAATATGCCGAATATTACGAGGAGTACGGGCGGTGGACTTCTACACAGTCGGATACTGCAAGCACGATTCGGCGCAGACATGCGTTTTTTGCTGAGAAAATGTTGAGCCTGATCGGGTCAAAAAAGAAAGTCAGGAACCGACAATTCACTGACTTGGAACGTAAGATTGTGTTTTTCCGTGATCGAGAGATGTGTCAATGGTGTCGAATGAGCGGCAAGGACCACAAGACGAGTTGGGATGACTGCCATATACACCATGTGAAGCCGCACGCGCAAGGAGGCACAACCGACATTGTTAACGCGGCTTTGATGCATAAAGACTGCCATCCGAGGAATGAAAACGACGTGGAGGAATTCGGTCAATGGTGGTCTCGTCAAATTGATCCCGCAATTCCCGACGTTTGAACTCTAAACCGTCGTGCCCATTTCATGCGTAGATGGCTCTTGCAAGAAACAAGCGCATTCGCAAAGCCGGCCGCTATCTCCTGTCCCCGCTTATTGTTCCGCTATCTATACCGCTTTGCGCGCTTAAGCATGAGCGCGCGCCGATTCGCCGGGTAAAGACGCTTCAGCCACCTGTGCTCAGCAGTTCGGCCAAGGCGAAGGCCGCCCCCGCCAAGGCGGTCATCGCGGCGATCATGACCCCGGACTGTATCCACAGGGCGCGGTAAAGGTCTGCCTTGGTTACGTAATTCTCCATCTTGTCTTCGAGATTCCCCATCTTGTCTTCAAGGCGCGCGATATCGGCCTTGGTGGCGACGCCGCCGGTTACGGCGTCGCGCAAGGCAACCGTGATGGCTTCCGCGTGCGCCGGCTCGATGCCGGCGGCCTCGAGGTTGCGCGTCGTTCGCAGCGTATCGAAATGGGGATCGCTCATACGACGGAGTATAGCCCGCAGCGCGCGGCAATGCAACCCTCTTTCGGCGCCGCGCCGCGCAGTCGGCGTTGCCGGCCGCGCCGCGGTGGGCTTCGCGCCGAAGCCGTTCGACCGGCTCCGCGACCGCCTCGGTATCGACGCCCTGTGCGTAGCCGTCTTCAAGGATTCGCTGTCCAGCCCCTCGCCCGCGACCATCGACGCGGCCGGCACGGGCGCCGAGGCCGCAGGCGCCGCGGCTGCATGCCGCTCGCGCGCCGGTTCGCTACCGCTCCGGGCTGTCGAGCGCGAGCGAGGCGGCGATTCGCGGCGCGAAGGCGCGTCAGCCGCCCCTGCCCAGCAGTTCGGCCAAGGCGAAGGCCGCCCCCGCCAAGGCGGTCATCGCGGCGATCATGGCCCCGGACTGTATCCACAGGGCGCGGTAAAGGTCTGCCTTGGTTACGTAATTCTCCATCTTGTCTTCGAGATTCCCCATCTTGTCTTCAAGGCGCGCGATATCGGCCTTGGTGGCGACGCCGCCGGTTACGGCGTCGCGCAAGGCAACCGTGATGGCTTCCGCGTGCGCCGGCTCGATGCCGGCGGCCTCGAGGTTGCGCGTCGTTCGCAGCGTATCGAAATGGGGATCGCTCATACGATGGCGTATAGCCCGCCGCACCCGGCAATGCAACCCTGTTTCGGCGCGCCGCGCTGGCGCGCGGGGCGGCGCGCGCGCCGGCGGTCCCGGGGCGCCTTGCTTCCCCGCGCGGGGCGGGGCACGATGCGGGCATGGAACCTGCGGCGCCGCTGGGGCGGCTGGGCGGGGTCGATTGCTGGATATTCGACCTCGACAACACGCTCTACCCCATCGAATCCAACCTGTTCGGCCAGATCGACGTCCGCATGCGCGATTACATCGCGAAAGCGCTCGATCTGGAGCCGGCGGCCGCGCGCGCGATGCAGAAGGACTATTTCCGAACCTACGGCACCACCATGCGCGGCCTTGCCTTGCGGCACGGGATCGACCCCGCGTCGTTTCTCGATTACGTCCACGACATCGATCATTCCGTGCTGGAGCCCGCGCCGGCGCTGGCGGCGGCGCTGGCGGCGCTGCCGGGGCGCAAGATGGTCTTCACCAACGGCTCGGCGAGCCATGCGGAGCGCGTTCTGGACCGGCTCGGGATCGCGGACCGCTTCGATGCGGTGTTCGACATCGCGGCGGCGGGCTTTGTGCCCAAGCCGTTCGATCAGCCCTACGACCGGCTGATCGAACGCCACGGAATCGACGCCGTCCGCGCGGCGTTTTTCGAGGATTCGCTGGCCAATCTGGCGCCGGCCGCGGCGCGCGGGATGGTGACCGTGTGGATGCGCAACGGGCGCGACGCGCCTGTGGCGGGCGCGGACCACACGGTCGAGCGCCTCGACGGCTGGCTCGCCGGCCTCGCCGCGCGGCTCGCGCGCGAAACCCCGAACCACGGAGGACAAGTATGACCGGCAGCGCCCTGGAAGCGGCGGTCGAGGCGGCCTGGGACGAGCGCGAATCGCTCGATCCATCGTCCCGCGGCCCGGCGCGCGACGCGGTGGACGCCGCGCTGGACGGGCTCGACGGCGGCCGCTTCCGCGTAGCGGAAAAGATCGACGGCGCTTGGCGCGTCAACCAATGGTTGAAGAAGGCGGTGCTGCTCTCGTTCCGCCTCAACGACATGACGACGCAAACGGGCGGCCCCGGCGGCGCGGCGTGGTGGGACAAGGTCGATTCCAAGTTCCGCGGCTGGACGGCCGCGCGTTTCCGCGAGGCCGGGTTCCGCGCCGTGCCGGGCTGCATGGTGCGCCGTTCGGCCCATGTCGCGCCGGGCGTCGTGCTGATGCCGTGCTTCGTCAATCTCGGCGCCCGTATCGATTCGGGCACGATGATCGACACCTGGGCCACGGTGGGCAGCTGCGCGCAGATCGGGCGCAACTGCCACATTTCCGGCGGCGCGGGCATCGGCGGCGTGCTCGAGCCGCTTCAGGCCGACCCGGTGATCGTCGAGGACGACTGCTTTATCGGCGCGCGGTCGGAGGTCGCCGAAGGCGTCATCGTCGAGACCGGCGCGGTGCTGGCGATGGGCGTATATATCGGCGCTTCCACGAAGATCGTCGATCGCGCGACCGGCGAGATCGTCCGCGGGCGCGTGCCGGCGCGCGCGGTGGTCGTGCCCGGAAGCCTGCCGGCGGCCGGCGGAGGACCGGCGCTCTATTGCGCCGTCATCGTCAAGCGCGTCGATGAGCGCACGCGCGCGCGGACGTCCATCAACGACCTCTTGCGCGATTAATCGAAGCGCCGCGCATTACGCCGGCCCGGTTTCCGCGCGCCAGGGCCGCGCGAGCAGGCCGCTGACGGCGTCGCCGAGATCCGCGCCGCGGTTGAGCACGGCGTCGACGGCGCGCGCGATGGGCATATCGACGCCGCGCGCGCGGGCGAGCGCGGCGACCGCCCCGGCGCTGGCGACCCCCTCGACCACCGCGCGCCGGCCCTTGCGCGCGCGGGCGACGTCCGCGCCCGCGCCGATCTCGATGCCGAAAGCGTAGTTCCGCGACTGCCGGCTGGTGCAGGTAAGCGTCAGATCGCCGAGGCCCGAAAGCCCGGCCAGCGTTTCCGGGCGGCCGCCGAGCGCGGCGGCGAGCCGCGCCATCTCCGCCAGCCCGCGCGTAATCAGCGCGGCGCGCGCGTTTTCGCCGTAGCCGCGCCCGTCGGCAATGCCGCAGGCGATGGCGATGACGTTTTTCGCCGCGCCGCCGACCTGCGCGCCCGCGACATCGGCCGTCCAGTATGGGCGGAAGGCCGGCCCGCCGAGCAGCGCCGCGAGCCGCCGCCCCGCGGCTTCGTCGGCGCAGGCGATGGCGACCGCGGTGGGTTTCCCCGCCGCGACCTCGGCGGCGAAACTTGGCCCGGTCAGCACGGCGACGCGGGCGCGCGGCAGCGTCTGGCGCACAACCTCGCTCATGAGCGCGCCGCTGCCGCGCTCGACGCCCTTGCAGCAAATCATGATTTCGGCGCGCGCCGCCGCGCCGCCGCGCAGCGCGGCGCAAACCGCGCGCGCCGCCTGCGCCGGCGCGGCCATCAGAACGACCGGCGCGGCGGGGGCGAGGCAGTCGGTCACGCGGATTTCGGGCGGCAGCGCGGCGCCCGGAAGGTAGCGCTCGTTCTCGCGCTTCCCGCGTAGCGCGGCGGCGTGTTCGGGGCGGCGCGTCCACAGTTCCACGGCATGTCCGCGCCGCGCCGCGTGGATGGCGAGCGCCGTTCCCCACGCGCCGGCTCCGAGAACGGCGATATCGGTCATGCCGCCTCCGGGTCGAGCGGCCAGCGCGCGCGCGCCGGCGCGTCGAGCGCATCGCGCAGGCCGGCGGCCAGGCGTTCGATGCCCGCCCACGCCACCATCGCGCCGTTGTCGGTGCAGAGTTCGGGCGGCGGCGCGGAAAGCGTCATGCCGAGCTCGGCGGCGACGCGCCCGAGGCGGCGCCGCAGCGCGCCGTTCGCCGCGACGCCGCCGGCGGCCACGAGAAGGCGTCCGCCGGTCTCGCGGCGGAAACGCGCGGCGGCGTTGCGCAGGCGATCTTCCACGATGTCGGCGACGGCGGCCTGGAAACTCGCGGCCAGGTCGGCGCGGTCGCCGCCGGTCGCGGCGCCGGGCAGGGTTTCGACGGCGCGGCGCAGCGCGGTCTTGAGGCCGGAGAACGAAAAATCGCAGCCCGGCCGGCCCGCCAGCGGGCGCGGCAGGGCGAACCGCGCGGGGTCGCCCGCGGCGGCCAGCCGCTCCACCGCCGGCCCGCCGGGATAGCCCAGGCCGAGCAGGCGCGCGGCCTTGTCGAACGCCTCGCCCACGGCGTCGTCGATTGTGGTTCCGTAGCGCCGGTAGCGCCCGACGCCGAGCACCGCCAGGAACTGGCAATGGCCTCCGGACATCAGCAGCAGCAGGAACGGAAACGGCGCGCGCCCCGCCAGCCGCGCGCTGAGCGCGTGCGCCTCCAGGTGGTTGACCGCGGAAAACGGCAGCCGCCGCGCCGCCGCGATGGCCTTGCCCATCGTCAGCCCCACCATGACCCCCCCGATCAGCCCCGGCCCGGCGGTCGCCGCGATCCCATCGAGATCGCCGAACCCTGCCCCCGCCTCCTCCAGCGCCGCCGACACCGCCCCCGGCAGATGCGCCAGGTGATTGCGCGCCGCAATCTCGGGCACCACCCCCCCGTAGGGCGCATGCGCCGCCCGTTGGGAAAGCACGACATTCGCCCGGATGCGCCCGCCCGAATCGACCAGCGCCGCCGCCGTTTCGTCGCAACTCGTTTCAATGCCGAGAATGAGCATGCGCGGCAGCTACGGTCTCGTATCGCGGCGCGCCTGGACTCGCTTACTCCTCAACCGTCGTCTCGCCGCAACTCATTCCGACCGCGCCTTCGGCGCGGCGGCGCACAGGCACACTGCCCCCGAGGCGCGGTGGGTACGAACGAGCGCCAACAGAGCTACTTTCTTCCGACAGTGTCAGGCGTCGTCACGGCCATACGGGGTCGGGGGCCATGTCGGGGAAGGGGGGCCCGGCGTAGGGGTGGGCGTCGGCGACGGCTTCGTCGAGCTCGACGCCTATGCCGGGGGCGGTGGGCACGATTATGCGGCCGTCCCGCCACTCGATGGGGCGCTTGAGAATGCGGGCGTGGAAGCCGTCGAAGCGCTCGATGCTTTCCTGTATCAGGAAGTTGGGGCTGCACGCGCCGAGCTGGATGTTGGCCGCGGCCTCGATGGGGCCGCAATAGAGGTGCGGGGCTATCGATACGTAGTGCGCCTCGGCCATGCCGGCGATCTTCTTGGCCTCGAGGATGCCGCCGACGCGGCCCAGGGCGGGCTGGATGGTCGCGGCCGCACGCGCCTGGAGCAGGGTTGCGAACTCGTATTTCGTGGCGAGGCGCTCGCCGGTCGCGACGGGGATCGACGTGGCGCGCGCGACGCGAGCCATCTCGGCGACGTTCTCGGGCGGAACGGGCTCCTCGAGCCAAAGGGGCGAATACGGCTCCAGCCGCTTCGCCAGCGCAATGGCCGACGACGCCGTGGTCTGCCCGTGCGTGCCGATCAGCAGGTCGCAGCCGCTGCCTACGGCCTCGCGCATGTTGCGCGTCATCGCCTCGGCGTTGTCGAGCGCCGCGAGCGACAACTGGCGCGGGTCGAACGCGCCCATCGGCATGATGGGGTCGTACTTCAGCGCCGTGAAACCCATCGCCGCGTATTCGGCGGCGCGCCGCGGCCCGGCCTCCGGGTCGCCGAAAATATCGGCGATGGCGAGCGCGCCGCCCCCCGCCGGCGGGTCGCCGGGATACAGATAGGTGTAGGAGCGCAGGGTTTCGTGAACGCGCCCGCCGAGCAGGTTGTACACCGGCTGGTCGAGCGCCTTGCCGACAATGTCCCAACAGGCGATTTCGAGGCCGCTGAGCACGCCCGCCAGCGCGTGGTCGGGATGCTGCGCATAGGCGCCGCTGTAGATGCGCCGCCACATCGTTTCGATGCGGAAGGGATCGGCGCCGACGACATGGCGCTCGGCGACGTCCTCGATCATGCGGCAGACGACCGCGGGGCTGAACGGCACGCCGTAGGCCTCGCCGTAGCCGTGGACGCCGCCATCGGTGGTCAGGCGGACGAAGACCCAACACGGGCCGCCGCGGCTCGGCGGCGGGTTGGCGACCGCCCATGTCTTGACGTCGGCGATTTTCATGGTCGGACTCCGGTCGGGGGCGGGGCGGCAAGTATAGCGGATGCGGGGCGCGGCGTCATGCGCCGGGCCCTTGGTATCGCCAGCGGCCAGTCGGCGCGGCGCCACAGCGAGTTGGCGCCGCGGCTCGAACGCGCCCTCGATTGCCGGCGCGCCCGCGAAGGCGAGCGTCGACGCTACGGCGCCGCATCGTCGTCATCGGCGGGTTCGGCCCACAGCCTCAGCGTTTCCAACGGCGGGTATTTCGTGGGAAGCAAGCGCACGTCGAATGGCATGCCGTTATCGTCGCCGATCCGATCGAGCAGGGTGTCCATGTATCCGTTTTCGTCGCAATACCTTGCGACTATCTTCAGGTATCGCCGCAGCACGAGCAGCGGCGGAAAGCAGCCTTTCCAGCGCATCCAGGCGAGCATGTCCCTGGCGCCCTTGCTGCTGTTGCACGAACGACAAGCCCAAACGAGGTTGTCCGCCGCGTCCGGCCCGCCGCGCAACTTCGGAATCAGATGGTCCATGCACAACGTCTTCGTGGCGCCGCAATAATGGCACGCTTGCGCATTCGTCATTTTCAAGCGTTCGTCGTGGTAAAGCGACCGCATCTGCATGCGACCGTCGAGCAGCCCGCGCCGCAGGCGCGCCCGTACGATGTGCTCCGTACGCGAATACCCGGTAGCGCCGCGCGTCAACGCCGCGTGCGCGCGCGCCAAATTCGAATAGCTGTCCGCGATATGCTCGCGAACGGTCGGCGGCGCTTTCTCCTTTGTCTTGCGCTTGCGCCCGCCGCCCGCGCCGCGCACCGTCATGGCGAGCGCTCCGCAAAGGCGAGCGCGCGCGGCGCCCCGCGAAGCGAGAGCGCCGGCGGCCGCGTCCGCCGCCGGTTGTACAAGCGTTGGCGGCAGCTTGTTCGGCGCGCAACGGTTCCGGCGACGCGCGGCGGGTTCGCGGCCGCCCATGTCTTGTCGTCGGCGATTTTCATGCTCGGGCTCCGGTCGGGGCCGCAGGTATAGCCGACGCGGCGCGCGGCGTCATGCGCTGGCGCATGGCTTCGATGCGATACGTTCAATTAGCGGATCGTACGTAAATGGGCGGCATTTTCGCTCGGCGGCTTGGGCGCCATGGAGGCGCGCGGATATCCCGACCGTCGCGCCGGAGGCGCGGACTGTCCGGGACCGCGGGCGTCCCCGCCCGCGCCTTCCCGCAAGCCGCGATCCCGCCGAGGAAGCGCCCCTACGCCCCGCCGCCGCCGCCAAACAACCCGACAGCCATGGCCGCCGCCATAACCGACTGATCGCTCCGACACGCAAGCGCCCGTAAAGGAGGACCATGGTCCTCTGCCAGCCCGCGCCCCAACGCGCTTTAATACCCCCATGACCGAAGCCCACACCGCCGCCGTCCCCGCCGACGGCGAGCCGCGGAGCCGGCGCGCCCCCGCGGCAGGCCGGTCACGACGCAGGAAACCTCGCGGCCGGGTTTCTTGCCGGTGCCCTCGCGTATCCGCTCGATGCGGCAGACCTGAGCGGCGCCGGGCCAGTCCAGGCGCCGCGCCGCCTCGCGCGACTCCGCGAGACGGCGGATTTCGAAGCGGCCGTGGCCTTTCTCGACAGTCTCGGCATATTCGACGTCGGGTGGCGGGTCCGCCACGGCATTACCCGGCGCCGCGTTCGGCACAGGGGGGAAAGCATCGCCGAAAGAAGCGGCGATGTCGGCCATCGAGCCCGGCTGGTTGACCTTGACGGCGAATGGATACTCACCGCCGCCGTCGCGGATGGCCTTGCATAACGCGCGCCGGCAAAACGCAGCGTCGCCGGTGACCGTCGCGCCCTTGAGCGGCAAGCCCTTGAAACGCCAGCGCCGTCGTCGCCTCGTTGCCCTCGGGCGCCACCCGCAACTGCCCAATCGCAGCCCCCGGACGGGTCGCAAAGGCAGACACCAAGTGAACGCCCTTGCTGCCGTCATGACCCGCCGGCGCACTGCCGCGCAGACGCTTGCCGTCCACCGCAACAGCCCCGGCGCGCCGCTGCCGCCAGCCCACAAACCCAACGCACGCTCCGCCGCGTCCACATCCAGAGCCTTGAAAAAAATAACGATATGTCGCGTGACACGGAGCCCGCGAAAGCTCCGGTGCAGACAATGCCTCGTCCGGCAAGCGACGACCCCAACGAAATACCGCGCGAAGGTCGTTCGCCCCCGACAACATCGCCGCCAGCATCGGAACCAATACCGGGCGCAACGGATAGCGACGCCCCCGCGCACCGCGACGGTCCGGTATCGACCCCAAAACATCCCACAAGCCCGCGTCCGCACACTCCGAAACCGGCATCTCGGCCCCCCGCAAAACACAACACACACACAACCCCTTGTAAAGCAGACAGAATATCGTGTCAACACACCGAATCGCTACATTGAATCGCCCCAGGGGGGCTTGAGCGGCGGCGGTTTTCTGTGCGGCGCCGGCGGCGGCGAGGTCGCGGATGGCGCGCACGATGCGGGCTATGCCGCGGGCGCCGTCGGGGGCGGCGTGCGGCTCGCCGTCGGCGGGGACGGCGGCTGTGTGGGCTTCGGTCATGGGGGTATTAAAGCGGTTTGGGGCGGGGGGCGGCAGAGGACCATGGTCCTCCCTTGCGGGGGCTTGCGCGGCGGGGCGATCTGTCGGTTATGGCTGCCGGCTTGCAGGCGTCCGGTTATGGGGCTATTGGGCTGTTATGGCGGTGTTTTATGTTCCCGGTTCCACGGCATGAGTTCGTGGATTCGGGTTGGTTTGTAGTCCTGGATACGGTTGGGTGTGTCTGCGATCCATGCGCGCGGGTCGATGCCGTTGAGTTTTGCGGTTTCGATGAGCGTGTATGCGGTTGCGGCGGTTGCGCCGCCGGCTTCGGAGCCGACGAAGAACCGGTTCTTGCGTCCGAGGGCAATGCCGCGGATGGCGCGTTCGACGGTGTTGTTGTCAAGTTCGAGCGTTCCGTTGTCGAGCCACGGGCGGAGGCGGGCCAGTCGGGCGCGGGCGTAGCGGTGACACCGGCCAGCGGCGTCCCGGCGGGTATGTTCGGGGTCCGTTGGGCGAGCCATGTTTCGAGGTCGTTGAGGAGGGGCCTGGCCTTGGCCTGGCGGATACGGACGCGCTCTTCGGGCGTGTGCCCGCGGGCTTCGGCCTCGACGGCGTACAAGGCGGCGATGCGTTCGATGGCTTCCCTGGCGACCGGCGCGCCCCGATTGCGCGCAAAGTCGACGAACTTGCGCCGGACATGAGCCATGCAGAGGGCTTCGCGGATGCGGCCTGTGCGGTAGAGTTCCGCGAACCCGGCATAGCCGTCGGCGTGCATCCAGCCCTTGAAGCCGGCCAGGCAGCGGCGCGGGTTCTCGCCCTTGCGGTTGGCGCTGAAGCGGTAGCAGGCGGCCGGCGGCGCGGTTCCGCGCCACGGTCGTTCGTCGCGGGCATAGACCCATAGCCGCGCTATGCGGGTCTTGCCCCTGGCGCCTGCGCCGCGCGGGGTTTGCAGGCGCACGGGCGTATCATCGGCGAAGATGGCGCCGCCGGCGCGCACATGGTTGCCGATCCCGTTGGCGACCGGCTCCAGCAAGGCGGCGCTCTTGCCGACCCATTCGGCCAGTGTCGAGCGGTCGAGGTCGATGCCGTCGCGGGCAAACATTTGCGCTTGGCGGTAGAGCGGCAGATGGTCTACATATTCGCTCACCGGCACATGGGCAAGCAGGCCGGGTCCGGGGCGTCCGCGCTCGATGGGGCGCGGCGGCAGCAGCGCTTGGCAAAAGCGTGCGCAGGCGCGGCAGATCGTGCGCGGTCTCACGATGCGGTTGACCACAAAACGACCGGGTATGTACTCCAGTTCCTCGGTGATATCCGTGCCGACGGTCTTGAGCGCGCCGCCGCAGGCCCCGCAGGCGCTGCCGGGTTCCAGCACCGTCTCGCGGCGCGGCAGACGGTCCGGCAACGGGCGGCGCTTGCGCCGCGGCGCGCGGGCGGCGGCGGGTTCGGGTTGCGGGGGCGGGCTTGCGGCGCGGGCTATCTCCTCGTTCTCCAGCGCCAGTTGCAACTGCGCCAAGGCTTCCGAGCGCGCCCCGAAACGATGCCGGCGCATCCCCGCCAACTCATGACGCAACTTCTCAATCAGGATATCGCGCGCCTTCAACGCCTCCGCACGCGACCGCAGCGCCTCCTCGCGGGCCCGCAGCGCCTCCTCGCGGGCCTGCAACTTGGCCGCCAAGGACGCCACCATGTCCTTCAGGCGCGCGGGATCGTCGGGGAGAGGCGCGGCGCGGTCAAACATGAACGAACAATGCCGCCCCCAACACCACAAGGCAAGCGTAAAAGAGGAAATATAGAAAAAAAACTCCGCCCGATACCCATCTAATGCTATACCGCGACCGCAAGCCGCCGCGTTCGAACCGGCCACCGCCAACCGACGTCGCCAAGCCGCATCGATAACCGCGCAGGCGTCAAAACACGATCCCCATACAAAGCCGACCGTCAAACAAAACGACCCCCGAAATACCGAAACCCATAAACATACTCATCAATCGCCAAGCGGGATAACCGGACGCTTACTGAAGAAGTACCAGTATGAGCGGCGAGTGCCGGAGTGGCTGCGCGGCACCAATGCGCCTGCTTTCAATCGGCAGCTGTTTTTCGCGTCGCCGACTGTGTATTACCCTGGATCCGGGTTCGACGGTCAACCGGTCAGGTTGTGCTCGCTATCGCACGCGGCACATACATTCGTCTACGTCGACTACGGCATTGACGAAGCGAGCATCATGCAAGAGCTACTCAACCCGGTATACGGCTTCCACGGGTACGAGCCGATCCATTCGGAGTACGTTTCGGAGGAGACGTTGCGACCACGCGGGTGGACAGCACGTAAGCGTCCGGTTATCCCGCTTGGCGATTGTTGAGTATTTTTGTGTGTTTCAGTATTCCGGGGGTTGTTTTATTTGGCGGTCGGCTTTGTATGGGGATATTGTTTCGATGTCAGCGCGGTTATCGATGCTGCATGACGACGTCGGTTGGCGTTCGCCGGTTCGAACGCAGCGGCTTGCGGTCGCGGGATGGCGTTTGAGAGGGAGGCACAGGGAGGAATTATTTTTTCGATATTTCCTCTTTTGCGCTTGCCTTGTGGTGTTGGGGGCGGCATTGTTCGTTCATGTTTGACCGCGCTGCGCCTCTCCCCGACGATCCCGCGCGCCTGAAGGACATGGTGGCGTTGCTGGCGGCCGAGTTGCAGGCTCGCGAGGAAGCGCTGCGGTCGCGCGCGGAGGCGTTGAAGGCGCGCGATATCCTGATTGAGAAGTTGCGTCATGAGTTGGCGGGGATGCGCCGGCATCGTTTCGGGGCGCGCTCGGAAGCCCTGGCGCAGTTGCAACTGGCGCTGGAGAACGAGGAGATAGCCCGCGCCGCAAGCCCGCCCCCGCAACCCGAACCCGCCGCCGCACGCGCGCCACGGCGCAAGCGCCGTAAGCGTCCGGTTATCCCGCTTGGTCATTGTCGGTTATGTTTATGGGTTTCGGTATTTCGGGGGTCGTTTTGTTTGGCTGTCGGCTTCGTATGGGGGTCTTGTTTCGATGCCTGCACGGTTGTCGCTGCTGCATGAGTGCGTCGATTGGCGGTGGCCGGTTCGAACGCGGCGGCTTGCGGTGGCAGGATAGCGTTTGGGAGGGAGGCACAGGGAGGAAATATTTTTTCGATATTTCCTATTTTGCGCTTGCCTTGTGGGGTTGGGGTCGGTATTGTTCGTTCATGCTTGACCGCGCCGCGCCTCTCCCCGACGATCCCGCCCGCCTGAAGGACATGGTGGCGTCCCTGGCGGCCGAGTTGCAGGCTCGCGAGGAAGCGCTGCGGTCGCGCGCGGAGGCGTTGAAGGCGCGCGATATCCTGATTGAGAAGTTGCGTCACGAGTTGGCGGGGATGCGCCGGCATCGTTTCGGGGCGCGCTCGGAAGCCTTGGCGCAGTTGCAACTGGCGCTGGAGAACGAAGAGATCGTCCGCGCCGCAAGCCCGCCCCCGCAACCCGAACCCGCCGCCGCCCGCGCGCCGCGGCGCAAGCGCCGCCCGTTGCCGGACCGTCTGCCGCGCCGCGAGACGGTGCTGGAACCCGCAAGCCCCTGCGGGGCCTGCGGCGGCGCGCTCAAGACCGTCGGCGCGGATGTCACCGAGGAACTGGAGTACATACCCGGTCGTTTCGTAGTCAACCGCATCGTGAGACCGCGCACGGTCTGCCGCGCCTGCGCACGCTTTTGCCAGGCGCCGCTGCCGCCGCGCCCCATCGAGCGCGGACGCCCCGGACCCGGCCTGCTTGCCCATGTTCTGGTGAGCAAATATGCCGACCATCTCCCGCTCTACCGCCAAGCGCAAATGTTCGCCCGCGACGGCATCGACCTCGACCGCTCGACACTGGCCGAATGGGTCGGCAAGAGCGCCGCCTTGCTGGAGCCGGTCGCCAACGGGATCGGCAACCATGTGCGCGCTGGCGGCGCCATCTTCGCCGACGATACCACGGTGCGCCTGCAAACCCCGCGCGGCGAAGGCGCCAGGGGCAAGACCCGCACTGCACGGCTATGGGTCTATGCCCGCGACGAACGACCGTGGCGCGGAACCGCGCCGCCGGCCGCCTGCTACCGCTTCAGCGCCAACCGCAAGGGCGAGAATCCGCGCCGACACCTCGCCGGCTTCAAGGGCTGGATGCACGCCGACGGCTATGCCGGGTTCGCGGAACTCTACCGCACAGGCCGCATCCGCGAAGCCCCCTGCATGGCCCATGTCCGGCGCAAGTTCGTCGACCTCGCGCACAATCGGGGCGCGCCGGTCGCCAGGGAAGCCGTCGAGCGCATCGCCGCCTTGTACGCCGTCGAGGCCGAAGCTCGCGGGCAAACGCCCGAAGAGCGCGTCCGTATCCGCCAGGCCAGGGCCAGGCCCCTCTTCGACGACCTCGAAACATGGCTCGCCCGACAGAGCCCGAACATACCCGCCAGGACGCCGCTGGCCGGCGCCATCCGCTATGCACGCGCGCGACTGGCCCGCCTGCGCCCATGGCTCGACAACGGAACGCTCGAACTCGACAACAATACTGCCGAACGCGCCATCCGCGGCGTCGCCCTCGGACGCAAAAACTGGCTCTTCGTCGGCTCCGAAGCCGGCGGCGCAACCGCCGCAACCGCATACACGCTCATCGAAACCGCAAAACTAAACGGCGTCGACCCACGAGCATGGATCGCAGACACACTCAATCGTATCCAGGACTACAAAACAAACCGAATCCACGAACTCATGCCGTGGAACTGGAAACACAAAACACCACCGTAAAAACCCAATAGCCCCATAACCGGACGCTTACCAAGCGCCGCCCCTTGCCGGACCGGCTGCCGCGCCGCGAGACGGTGCTGGAACCCGGCAGCGCCTGCGGGGCCTGCGGTGGCGCGCTCAAGACCGTCGGCACGGATATCACCGAGGAACTGGAGTACATACCCGGTCGTTTCGTGGTCAACCGCATCGTGAGACCGCGCACGATCTGCCGCGCCTGCGCACGCTTTTGCCAGGCGCTGCTGCCGCCGCGCCCCATCGGGCGCGGACGCCCCGGCCCCGGCCTGCTTGCCCATGTGCCGGTGAGCAAATATGCAGACCATCTGCCGCTCTACCGCCAAGCGCAAATGTTCGCCCGCGACGGCATCGACCTCGACCGCTCGACACTGGCCGAATGGGTCGGCAAGAGCGCCGCCTTGCCGGAGCCGGTCGCCAACGGGATCGGCAACCATGTGCGCGCCGGCGGCGCCATCTTCGCCGACGATACCACTGTGCGCCTGCAAACCCCGCGCGGCGCAGGCGCCAGGGGCAAGACCCGCACTGCACGGCTATGGGTCTATGCCCGCGACGAACGACCGTGGCGCGGAACCGCGCCGCCGGCCGCCTGCTACCGCTTCAGCGCCAACCGCAAGGGCGAGCATCCGCGCCGATGCCTCGCCGGCTTCAAGGGCTGGATGCACGCCGACGGCTATGCCGGGTTCGCTGAGCTCTACCGCACGGGCCGCATCCGCGAAGCCCCCTGCATGGCCCATGTCCGGCGCAAGTTCGTCGACCTCGCGCGCAATCGGGGCGCGCCGGTCGCCAGGGAAGCCATCGAGCGCATCGCCGCCTTGTACGCCGTCGAGGCCGAAGCCCGCGGGCACACGCCCGAAGAGCGCGTCCGTATCCGCCAGGCCAAGGCTATCCCGCATTTCTCATACGGGTTTGGGGCATCGGGGCTCTGTGTGCGATATAGTGTTGTTGAGTATGCACATATCGCGGCACGGAGGTGTTCCCCGATGCAGACGGAGTGTAGCACGGCGCTGGGCGGTTTTCAACCGGTCGACGGTCGCGCGGTTGTGGCGGCGTTCGACGGCGGGACGGTGACGTCGGACGCGGGGGCATTGTTGCTTGGCCGGGCGGATGCGGCGGTGGGTCTGGTCGATCGGTTTGCGGCCTGTTTCACCGATGGGCGTGCGCGTCATCTTGTCGAGCACGATGTTCGGACGCTGGTCATGCAGCGCGTGTTCGGGATCGCATTGGGATATGAGGACCTGAACGACCACGATGCGTTGCGTCACGATCCGGTCATGGCCGTGTTGGCGGGGAAGTTGGCGTCGCGTCGTTCGGACTGTGCGCCGCTTGCGGGCAAATCGACGCTGAACCGCCTTGAGTTGGGGGGCGCGGGGCCGTCGCGGTATTGCCGGATCGCGCATGACGGCTCGGCGATTGAGGATTTGTTCCTGACACTGTTTGTGGAGGCGCACAAGCGGCCCCCGGCTCGCTTGGTTATCGATCTCGACGCCACGGACGATCGGCTTCACGGTCGCCAGGAGGGTCGTTTTTTCCACGGCTACTACGGCGGCTATTGCTATCTTCCGCTTTATGCGACTTGCGGTCGTCATCTTTTGGCGGCGCGGTTGCGCCCGGCGAATGAGGATGGGGCGGCCGGGGCCGTGGAGACTGTTGAGCGGATTGTGTCGTAAGCGTCCGGTTATGGGGCTATTGGGTTTTTACGGTGGTGTTTTGTGTTTCCAGTTCCACGGCATGAGTTCGTGGATTCGGTTTGTTTTGTAGTCCTGGATACGATTGAGTGTGTCTGCGATCCATGCTCGTGGGTCGACGCCGTTTAGTTTTGCGGTTTCGATGAGCGTGTATGCGGTTGCGGCGGTTGCGCCGCCGGCTTCGGAGCCGACGAAGAGCCAGTTTTTGCGTCCGAGGGCGACGCCGCGGATGGCGCGTTCGGCAGTATTGTTGTCGAGTTCGAGCGTTCCGTTGTCGAGCCATGGGCGCAGGCGGGCCAGTCGCGCGCGTGCATAGCGGATGGCGCCGGCCAGCGGCGTCCTGGCGGGTATGTTCGGGCTCTGTCGGGCGAGCCATGTTTCGAGGTCGTCGAAGAGGGGCCTGGCCCTGGCCTGGCGGATACGGACGCGCTCTTCGGGCGTTTGCCCGCGAGCTTCGGCCTCGACGGCGTACAAGGCGGCGATGCGCTCGACGGCTTCCCTGGCGACCGGCGCGCCCCGATTGTGCGCGAGGTCGACGAACTTGCGCCGGACATGGGCCATGCAGGGGGCTTCGCGGATGCGGCCTGTGCGGTAGAGTTCCGCGAACCCGGCATAGCCGTCGGCGTGCATCCAGCCCTTGAAGCCGGCGAGGTGTCGGCGCGGATTCTCGCCCTTGCGGTTGGCGCTGAAGCGGTAGCAGGCGGCCGGCGGCGCGGTTCCGCGCCACGGTCGTTCGTCGCGGGCATAGACCCATAGCCGTGCAGTGCGGGTCTTGCCCCTGGCGCCTTCGCCGCGCGGGGTTTGCAGGCGCACCGTGGTATCGTCGGCGAAGATGGCGCCGCCAGCGCGCACATGGTTGCCGATCCCGTTGGCGACCGGCTCCAGCAAGGCGGCGCTCTTGCCGACCCATTCGGCCAGTGTCGAGCGGTCGAGGTCGATGCCGTCGCGGGCGAACATTTGCGCTTGGCGGTAGAGCGGGAGATGGTCGGCATATTTGCTCACCAGAACATGGGCAAGCAGGCCGGGTCCGGGGCGTCCGCGCTCGATGGGGCGCGGCGGCAGCGGCGCCTGGCAAAAGCGTGCGCAGGCGCGGCAGACCGTGCGCGGTCTCACGATGCGGTTGACTACGAAACGACCGGGTATGTACTCCAGTTCCTCGGTGACATCCGCGCCGACGGTCTTGAGCGCGCCGCCGCAGGCCCCGCAGGGGCTTGCGGGTTCCAGCACCGTCTCGCGGCGCGGCAGACGGTCCGGCAACGGGCGGCGCTTGCGCCGCGGCGCGCGGGCGGCGGCGGGTTCGGGTTGCGGGGGCGGGCTTGCGGCGCGGACGATCTCTTCGTTCTCCAGCGCCAGTTGCAACTGCGCCAAGGCTTCCGAGCGCGCCCCGAAACGATGCCGGCGCATCCCCGCCAACTCGTGACGCAACTTCTCAATCAGGATATCGCGCGCCTTCAACGCCTCCGCGCGCGACCGCAGCGCTTCCTCGCGAGCCTGCAACTCGGCCGCCAGGGACGCCACCATGTCCTTCAGGCGGGCGGGATCGTCGGGGAGAGGCGCGGCGCGGTCAAGCATGAACGAACAATACCGACCCCAACCCCACAAGGCAAGCGCAAAATAGGAAATATCGAAAAAATATTTCCTCCCTGTGCCTCCCTCCCAAACGCTATCCTGCCACCGCAAGCCGCCGCGTTCGAACCGGCCACCGCCAATCGACGCACTCATGCAGCAGCGACAACCGTGCAGGCATCGAAACAAGACCCCCATACGAAGCCGACAGCCAAACAAAACGACCCCCGAAATACCGAAACCCATAAACATAACCGACAATGACCAAGCGGGATAACCGGACGCTTACATTGTGTCGCGGTTGCGGCGGCATTGGCCCCGCGTGCGGATAATGGTGCGCGCCGATTCGGGGTTCGCCCGCGAGGCGCCGATGGCGTGGTGCGAGGCCAACGGCGTCGATTACCTGTTGGGCTTGGCGCGGAACCCCCGTCCGGTGGCGGAAGTCGAGACCGAACTGGCGGCGGCGCAAGCGCACAGCGCGGGTTCGGGCAAGCCGCAACGCCGCTTCAAGGACTTCATGTGGAGGACGCGCGACAGCTGGAGCTGCGCGCGCCGCGTCGTCGCCAAGGCCGAGTGGACCCACGGCAAGGCCAACCCGCGTTTCGTCGTCACCTCGATTGCAACCCATCGGGTCCGCGCCCGGCATCTCTACGAGCGGCTTTACTGCCAACGCGGCGAGATGGAGAACCGGATCAAGGAGTGCCAACTCGACTTGTTCGCCGACCGCACGTCGACGCGGGCCATGCGGGCCAACCAGCTGCGCCTGTGGTTCGCGTCCATGGCTTATGTGTTGCTATGCGCACTGCGCCGCATCGGCCTCGACTACACCGAACTGGCGGTCGCCACATGCGGGAGCCTGCGCCTGAAACTGCTCAAGATCGGCGCTTGGGTCCGCGTCACCGTGCGCCGCGTCAAGATCGCCATGAACGCCGCGCATCCCTTCCAGCGCGAGTTCCGTATCGCCTGCCAACGATTATCCGCTGCCGCGGCGTAACGCGGCCCCTCTCGCCCTTCCCCTCAACAACGCAGGAACAGCCCGGAACGCAGCCCACCGCCAAACGGCGGACCGCCCCAACGCGCCCCGAAAATGCTCGCCAAGCCCCCCGACCACGAAAACACGCACGCACGATAACCAACGACGCACAAACCGCACGACAACCACCCGTATGAGAAATGCGGGCTAGGCCCCTCTTCGACGACCTCGAAACATGGCTCGCCCGACAGAGCCCGAACACACCCGCCAGGACGCCGCTGGCCGGCGCCATCCGCTACGCCCGCGCGCGATTGGCCCGCCTGCGCCCGTGGCTCGACAACGGAACGCTCGAACTCGACAACAATACTGCCGAACGCGCCATCCGCGGCATCGCCCTCGGACGCAAAAACTGGCTCTTCGTCGGCTCCGAAGCCGGCGGCGCAACCGCCGCAACCGCATACACGCTCATCGAAACCGCAAAACTCAACGGCATCGACCCGCGCGCATGGATCGCAGACACACTCAACCGGTAAGCGTCCGGTTATCCCGCTTGGCGATTGTTGAGTATTTTTATGTGTTTTAGTATTCCGGGGGTTGTTTTATTTGGCGGTCGGCTTTGTATGGGGATATTGTTTCGATGCCAGCGCGGTTATCGATGCGGCTTGGCGACGTCGGTTGACGGTGGCCGGTTCGAACGCGGCGGCTTGCGGTCGCGGGATGGCGTTTGGGAGGGAGGCACAGGGAGGAATTGTTTTTTCGATATTTTCTCTTTTGCGCTTGCCTTGTGGTGTTGGGGTCGGCATTGTTCGTTCATGCTTGACCGCGCCGCGCCTCTCCCCGACGATCCCGCGCGCCTGAAGGACATGGTGGCGTCCCTGGCGGCCGAGTTGCAGGCCCGCGCTGAGGCGTTGAAGGCGCGCGATATCCTGATTGAGAAGTTGCGTCATGAGTTGGCGGGGATGCGCCGGCATCGTTTCGGGGCGCGCTCGGAAGCCTTGGCGCAGTTGCAACCGGTGCTGGAGAACGAGGAGATAGCCCGCGCCGCAAGCCCGCCCCCGCAACCCGAACCCGCCGCCGCACGCGCGCCGCGGCGCAAGCGCCGCCCCTTGCCGGACCGTCTGCCGCGCCGCGAGACGGTGCTGGAACCCGGCAGCGCCTGCGGGGCCTGCGGCGGCGCGCTCAAGACCGTCGGCACAGATATCACCGAGGAACTGGAGTACATACCCGGTCGTTTTGTGGTCAACCGCATCGTGAGACCGCGCACGATCTGCCGCGCCTGCGCACGCTTTTGCCAAGCGCTGCTGCTGCCGCGCCCCATCGAGCGCGGACGCCCCGGACCCGGCCTGCTTGCCCATGTGCCGGTGAGCGAATATGCAGACCATCTGCCGCTCTACCGCCAAGCGCAAATGTTTGCCCGCGACGGCATCGACCTCGACCGCTCGACACTGGCCGAATGGGTCGGCAAGAGCGCCGCCTTGCTGGAGCCGGTCGCCAACGGGATCGGCAACCATGTGCGCGCCGGCGGCGCCATCTTCGCCGACGATACCACGGTGCGCCTGCAAACCCCGCGCGGCGAAGGCGCCAAGGGCAAGACCCGCACTGCACGGCTATGGGTCTATGCCCGCGACGAACGACCGTGGCGCGGAACCGCGCCGCCGGCTGCCCACTACCGCTTCAGCGCCAACCGCAAGGGCGAGAACCCGCGCCGCTGCCTCGCCGGCTTCAAGGGCTGGATGCACGCCGACGGCTATGCCGGGTTCGCGGAACTCTACCGCACGGGCCGCATCCGCGAAGCCCTCTGCATGGCTCATGTCCGGCGCAAGTTCGTCGACTTTGCGCGCAATCGGGGCGCGCCGGTCGCCAGGGAAGCCATCGAACGCATCGCCGCCTTGTACGCCGTCGAGGCCGAAGCCCGCGGGCACACGCCCGAAGAGCGCGTCCGTATCCGCCAGGCCAAGGCCAGGCCCCTCCTCAACGACCTCGAAACATGGCTCGCCCAACGGACCCCGAACATACCCGCCGGGACGCCGCTGGCCGGCGTCACCGCTACGCCCGCGCCCGACTGGCCCGCCTGCGCCCGTGGCTCGACAACGGAACGCTCGAACTCGACAACAATACTGCCGAACGCGCCATCCGCGGCGTCGCCCTCGGACGCAAGAACCGGTTCTTCGTCGGCTCCGAAGCCGGCGGCGCAACCGCCGCAACCGCATACACGCTCATCGAAACCGCAAAACTAAACGGCATCGACCCGCGCGCATGGATCGCAGACACACTCAACCGTATCCAGGACTACAAAACAAACCGAATCCACGAACTCATGCCGTGGAACTGGAAACACAAAACACCACCGTAAAAACCCAATAGCCCCATAACCGGACGCTTACCTCAACCGTATCCAGGACTACAAAACAAACCGAATCCACGAACTCATGCCGTGGAACTGGAAACACAAAACCCCCACCGTAAAAACCCAATAGCCCCATAACAGGACGCTTACCCCTTCCCTCCCCTTGTTATGGTCGAGGGCGCGTTCCGCGCCTTTCTCGCACTCGACCCGCCGCGCGAGCTGGCCGAGCTCTCGAACTTGACCCTCGGCGACTACGCCGTGGCGGAAATGCAAGGCCGCCCTGTTGGGCCAGTCCGGCGACCCCGCCGCCCTCGCCGCCATGCTACGCGCCGAATGCGATGCCAAGACCGACCGCGCACGGCGCATCGGTTTCGGGCTGTAAAGGCGGCCTCCATATTGCGCCGCCGCAAATACGGCGTATATTCGTCGGCATAGGGGCCGGTCGTCGGCAACCGCTTCCCCACGCGGAAGCCGCACGCTGGCAGCCGAGCCGCCGCGCCAACCGGGCGAGAAGAGGAGGCCGAAGATGCCCACGCTTATCGAAGCCTTGCAGGAGTACGCAGAGCCGCTTCCGGAGTGGCTGGAGGGCGACGTAGCCTTCGACCGGAAACAGTTTTTCTCGTCCCGGACAGTGTACTACCCCGGCTCCGGCGACGATGGGCAACCGGTCAGGTTATGCGCCAGGTCCCGTGCAGCTCACGCGTTCGTATATGTCGATTGCGCGGTCAGCGAAGATCGGGTCAAAGCGCACATCGACGACCCCGAACGTGGATTCCGCGGGTATGAGGTGACGCATACAGAGCGCGTGGCGGAGGAAACATTGCGTCCGGGAGGATGGATGCGCCACCTTGCGCCTGACGAAGTTGGGAATGCGAACTGGGCTCGCGACTCCTCTGTGACTCCGTTCGCGCGATATTATGTCTTGACCCGCAAGGGGGGATACGGCGATGGCCACGGCGCGCGACGTCTGGCGATCTTGTTTGTCGGCGGCGATGGCTTCGCTGCCTACGACGCGTTGTATTGCCAAGGTGACGGTACGCACGCGCCGTTCATGGTTCTCGTACAGGATCACCCATTCGGTGGAAACTGGGCCCCCTTCGGTCATGCCGGTCCGCTTGAACAACTTGCGGAGCAGTGCGGAGTGCGACCGAGCCTGCTCTTGGTAGCCGATAATACCGAACCGTGGCAAGGCTACGACGATGTGGGCGCCACGGCGGACAACGGCGGTATGCACGGGCATCCGCGCAAGCTGTTTCGGCGTTGCGCGGCGTAGGCGACCCGCGGCTCGGTGCGAACCCGCGGGGGCAGCGGCGACGGCAGCCATGCCGAGGGCGGTCGCGACGCCAAACAGCGCCGCCTACGGCCGCCCGGAAAACCGCTGACGCTACCTGCCCGCGCAAGGCGCGCCCGAATCCGCAGTCCCCCCGCCTGCCCGTGCTTCCGCCCTCCCCCCGACCATCGCGGTCCGCATGATCGGGAGGAATCGCTCAATTCGCGAATCGTCTGTACTTGGGCCGCATTTTGCTTGGCGGCTTTGGAGGCCGTCGCGCCGAAGGCGCCCAAGCATCCTGCCCCCGAAGCGACCCGGTCTTTCGTACATACGATTCGCGAATTGAGCGTTCGCGAATCGAGCCGAAGGAATACGCCGGACGCCAGCGGGAGGCCGTCCGCATCGCCTGCGAACGCCGCGAAGCCGAACGCGAATACGAACGACCGCGATAACGCCGCCGGTGCCGCCGCGCTTCGTCCGACCGGCGCGCGAGTCCGCCCCGGGCCCCGCAGATCCCCGCAATGCCCCGCAACGGCCCCCCGGAACCGTCGAATGCCAATCCGGGACCGCTGGCGCCCTGCTGGCTCTCGCCTGCAACGGCGCCGCGCGAGGCCATGCCGCGCGCATGGAGCACGGATGCCGACGAGTACGAGGCGCCCCGAACCGATCTTGGCGACACGAACGTTGCGCTGCCGGGGAAGGCGCCGCGGCCGCCCGAATCGGCCCTTGGACCAAGGCGGCCCGCCGTTTCGCCGCCTGCGACCGGACGGTACGGGCGAGCGCGGTGGGGCCGCCGCGCCGGATTTTCGAGGCGCCGGACCGGACACGGCGCCGACCGGGCGACGGCAGAGTTCGGCAAGAACGCCGCCGGTCGGCAGGTTGCGCGGGCGCGCGCGATCTGCTATAGTGCTTCGGTACCGGCGCGGCGTGACAGCCGCGTCGGGTGTTACGGATCGCGCTTGTCGGCGCGCCGCCGACGCGGCGGTATCCGGAACGGGGAGGCGGCGATCATGCCCATCGCGTTTTTCTGCCGAGCCAAGCCGCAGGGCTGCGATGCGTTCGAAATCTTCGAGCAGGCAAGGCGCGTGTTTATCGGCTATCCGCTACTCAGGTTCGGGAGCGAGTACGACCCGAACAACCTGCGACATTGTCTCGTCGATCTCACGGTCGATGAGCAGGAATGGTCCCGTGAGAAGGAGTCTCACGGTCGGTTCAAGCGGCAATATACGGCGAACCGCAACTTGGCTCGGCGAGTGACGTGCGGATCGATAGTCGTTATCCCGCGGCCGCACGAAGGCGTCGTTTACATCGCCCGAATAACCGGGGACTACGATATCGTGAATGCGCCCGGCTGGGCCGCGGATTATCTGACGTTGCGGGAAAGGCAGGGTCTCAATGCATGCGACGCCAAAAAACGTCATATCGCCGACGTTGCGCAGGGGTGGGCCATCGACGAGTATCGGCAGTTCGATCTCACGCAGCTCCCCGGGTGGATACGCCGGACCATGCATGGCCGCGGAACCTACGCTGTTTTCGGCGAGCACCCTGCCGATCCGCGCATCGCTGCCCATGCCGTTCTCGAACGGCTTGTCGGTGGGGAAAACCAACCGGTCGCATCGTGGACGCTCGATCTCGACGATATCAAACGGCGCCTGGTCGATACGCTCTTTCCGAGCGCATTCGAATGCCTGGTGGCATCTCTCCTGCAGTTGGAGCGCCCTCACGAATCATGGCATCAGGCCGGGGGGCCCGGCGACGGCGGCGTGGACGGAATCGGAAGCGATGAAAAGGGCAATGTTGCGGGCTTGATGCAAGCCAAATTGTACGCGCGGCATGCACCGAACTTCCAAAACGTCAGGCCGCGCAGCCCCGATACCCGTCTGTACTCGGCTGTTCTGACGCCGGCACAGCCGAAACCGCCGGGCGGCGGCGTGCATTTTCTCGATCTGAATTGGATTGCGAAGGCGGTGCGACGGCACTGGCGGTTTCTGCCTCAGGCGCGCGCCATGCGCATCGGCGAAGACGAAAGCACGAAATCATGGCTCTACGGGAAAGCGGCGCGTACGCCCGAACGCGCGTCGGGCATGCCGCGTAAAACGGAGTCCGTAGATGACGTCATCGCGGCGATGCTGCGCGAGCGGGCGCGGCGAAAACCTGTGTCAGCGGAGGAGATTCGCGAGTACAGGGAATGGGGGCGACGCTGATGCCGGTCGTTGTAGATGCGTCGGTCGCTGCCGCGTGGTGCTTTCCCGACGAAGAGTCGGATGTCGCGTCCCGCGCGTCAAGCGCTCTCCGATCAGATATTGGTGTGGTCCCGTTTATATTCGTATACGAGATCTGCAATATCTTGATCATGGCGGAGCGCAAACAACGCATCGATACAAGGGAAAGCTTTGAATTTCTGGAGCGGCTGAGCCGTTTGCCGATGAATATCGATCGGCATCGCGACATCGACGCAATTATGGCGCTGGCGCGCAGACATCGCTTGACCGGCTACGATGCGGCCTACTTGGCGACGGCGACGCGTTGGAACGCGCGGTTGGCTACGCTCGACAAGGCCTTGCGCGCGGCGGCGATCGCGGCGGGCGTCGATCTCGTATAATCCCGTCGCGACAGCATCGCGATCAGGACCGCTACGACAAGCGGCGAACAGCGAGGGAGAGACGAGTCATGAGCGAGAAACAGGCAACCGGGGCCGGCGGCCTTACGCGGCGGGCGTTCGTCGGGGCGGGCGCGGCGGCGGGGGCGGCGCTTGGGTTTCCGTCCATCGTGCGGGCGGCGGAGCCGCTGCGGGTCGTCGGGCTCGCGGGGAGCGTTATCGACGACATCGTGGCGCGGGCCTCGAGCGATCTCGGCTTCGAGGTGCGCGGGCAGGCGCTCGGTTACGGGGCGCTGTCGGACACGATGCTCAACCGCAACGGCGAATACGACGTGGCCCAGGGCCATTTCGGCGAGATGGACGTTCTGCTGCCGGCGAAAGTCTGGCGGCCGCTCGACACGCGGCGGATCGCCGACTGGGACAAGGTCACGAATCTGAGCAAGACGGGGCGGCTCGCGCCCGATTCGACCCCCGGCCAGGGCGACGCGCCGTTCCGCCATCTGTGGCTCGACGCCGGAGGCGCGCGCGCGGCGGGGCCGTCGCGCTGGATTTCCATGGCGCCGGCCTGGCACAACGCCGACTCCATCGGCTACGACGCCGACCGCACGGGCCGCGCCATCGAGAGCTGGGGCGATCTGCTGAGCGCCGAGTTCGCCGGCCGGGTCATGCTGATCCGCGTCGCGCAGGTGGGCGCGATGGAGGCGGCGCTGGCGCTCGAGGCGCTCGGCGTCCACACATTCGGCGACAAGGGCGACATGACCCGCGCCGAGATCGACCTGCTCGTCGGGTTCCTCGTCGAGCGCAAGCGCGCGGGGCATTTCGCGGGCTTCTGGGAGACCGAGACCGAGTCGGCGGCGCTGATGGCGTCGGGCCGCGCGGCGCTCGGCAGCATGTGGTCGCCGGCCATCGCCGAGGCGCGCGCGCGCGGCGTGAACTGCGTACAGGCCGCGCCCCGCGAGGGCATGCGCGGCTGGTACGGCGGCCTGGCGGTCTCGGCGCGGACGGAAGGCGCGCAACTCGACCGCGCCCACGCCTATATCGACTGGTGGCTTTCCGGCTGGGCGGGGGCGTTCGTCGCGCGGCAGGGATACTACATGTCGATCCCCGGGAACGTGCGCGCGCATCTCGACGCGGACGAGTGGGACTATTGGTACGAAGGGAAGCCCGCGGCGCGGGACCTGCCGGACCCGTTCGGGGGCGTCGCGGCGCGCCGCGGCGAGGTCCGCGACGGCGGCTCGTACCGGGAGCGCTTCCGCAATATCGCCGTGTGGAACTCGACGATGGGGGAGAACGCGTATCTGACGCGGCGGTGGGAGGAGTTTCTCGCCGCGTAAAGGGGGGCGCGGCGCCGGCGCTATGTTCGCGATTTGAAGGTGTGTTCGGGGCCGGGGAAGGCGCCGGCGCGGACGTCTTCGGCGTAGCGGCGGGCGGCGTCGGCGAGGGCTGCGCCGAGCTCGGCGTAGCGCTTGACGAATCTCGGCGTGAACTCCTGGAACATGCCGACGACGTCGTCGCCGACGAGTATCTGGCCGTCGCACGGGCGGCCCGCGCCGATGCCGATTGTGGGTACGCTCACGCTTTCGGTCACGCGGCGCGCCGCAGCTTCGGGCACGGCCTCCACGACGATGGAAAACGCCCCGGCCTCGGCCACGGCGCCGGCGTCGGCGAGAAGCGCCTCCGTTTCCGCCTCCGTGCGCCCCTGCGGGCGGAAGCCGCCGAAACGATGGACATGCTGCGGCGTCAGCCCCACATGGCCCATGACCGGCACGCCGCGTTCGACGAGGAAGCGCACCGTCTCCGCCATTTCGCGCCCGCCCTCGAGCTTGACCGCCGAGCAGCCCGTTTCCGCCATTACGCGGGCGGCGGCGCGGAACGCGGCCGCGGGCGATTCCTGATACGCGCCGAACGGCAGATCGACGACGATGCAGGGCGTCTCGGTGGCGCGGACCACCGCGGCGCCGTGGGCGATCATCATGTCGAGCGTCACCGCCACGGTGTTGTCGAACCCGTATATCGTCATGCCGAGCGAATCGCCGACGAGCAGCAGATCGACATGGTCCTGCATGAGTTTCGCGGCGGGCGCGGTGTAGGCGGTGAGGCAGACCGCCGGCTCGCCGCCCTTCCGGGCGCGAATGTCGGCGGCGGTGAGGCGCTTGCGCCGGGGCATCGCGGGCTCCCTCGTCACGATGTGCGGGGGCGCGACCATAGCCGCCGGCGCGGGGCGCGGCAATGCGCGCTTGACCGCCGCGGCGTTCCCGGCGACTCTGAGCGCCGCGCTCCGCGTTTCCGCGCTCTCCCGCCCCCTTCCCGCCGAGGCTCCGCCGCCATGAAATTCGCCGGCACCGACACCTATATCGCGACGCGCGACCTGATGACCGCGGTCAACGCGGCGATCGCGCTGGAGCGTCCGCTGCTGGTCAAGGGCGAGCCCGGCACGGGCAAGACCATGCTGGCGGAAGAGATCGCCCGCGCGCTCGGCAAGCCGCTGATACGCTGGCACATCAAATCCACCACCACCGCGCGGCAGGGGCTCTACGAATACGACGCCGTGGCGCGGCTGCGCGACGGCCAGCTCGGCGATGAGCGCGTCCGCGACATCGGCAACTACATCGCGCGCGGCAAGCTGTGGGAAGCCTTTAGCGGCGCCGAAACGCCCGTGCTGCTGATCGACGAGATCGACAAGGCCGATATCGAGTTCCCCAACGACCTGCTGCTCGAACTCGACCGCATGGAATTCTACGTCTATGAGACGAAGCAGACAGTGAAGGCCGAGCGGCGCCCCGTCGTGGTGATCACATCGAACAACGAGAAAGAGCTGCCCGACGCCTTTCTGCGCCGCTGCTTCTTCCACTATATCGCGTTTCCCGACGCAGAGACGATGGAGCGCATCGTCGAGGCTCACTACCCCGGCATCAAGAAGGCGCTGCTTTCCGCCGCGTTGCGCGCGTTCTACGAAACGCGCGAGGTTCCGGGCGTGAAGAAGAAACCCTCGACGTCGGAACTGCTCGACTGGATCAAGCTGCTTCTGGCGGAAGACATCGACCCCGCCGTGTTGCGGAGCGGCAACCGCGCCAGCGCCATCCCGCCGCTGCACGGCGCGCTGCTGAAGAACGAACAGGACGTGCAGCTGTTCGAGCGGCTGGCGTTCTTGGCGCGGCGGGAGGAGCGGCAATGACGCGCCGGGCGCGCTTGGCGCCCGCGTCTGCGTAGGCCGGAGCGGACCGGTGTTCGCCAGGTTTTTCCTGCAGCTGCGCGAGGCGCGCGTTCCCGTGACCCTGCGCGAATACCTGACCTTCCTCAAGGCGTTGAAGGCGGGCCTCGCGGGATACGACGTGGAAGATTTCTACCATCTGGGCCGCGCGGCGCTGGTCAAGGACGAGCGCAATTTCGACCGCTTCGACCGCGTGTTCGGCGCGTTCTTCAAGGGCGCCGAGCGGGTGGGCGAGGCGCTGGAGGCGGACATCCCCGCCGACTGGCTCCGGCGCGAGCTCGAACGGCTGCTCGACCCCGAGGAGCGCGCGGAGCTCGAACGCCTCGGTTGGGACAAGCTGATGGAACGCCTGCGCGAGCGCCTGCGCGAACAGCGCAAGCGCCACCAAGGCGGGTCGAAATGGATCGGAACGGGCGGAACGTCGCCCTTCGGCGCCTGGGGCGACCACGTGGAAGGCGTCCGCATCGGTCAGGACAAGGGCCGCCGCGGCAGCGCCGTCAAGGTCTGGGACCGGCGCGAATACCGCAATCTCGACGACTCCGAAACCATCGGAACGCGCAACATGAAGGTCGCGCTGCGCCGCCTGCGCCAATTCGCGCGCGAAGGCGCCGACACCGAACTCGACATGCCCGCCACCGTGCAATCCACCGCCGACAACGGCGGCTGGCTCGACCTGCGCATGCAGCCCGAACGCCGCAACCGCGTAAAGGTACTGCTGTTCCTCGATGTCGGCGGGTCGATGAACGTCCATGCGCGGACCTGCGAACAGCTGTTCTCGTCGGCGCGAAGCGAGTTCGCGCGGCTGGAGTATTTCTATTTCCACAATTGCGTTTACGAGAGCGTATGGCGCGACAATGCGCGCCGCCACGCGGAGCGGACCCCGACATGGGAGGTCATGCATACCTGGCCCGGCGACTGCAAGCTGATCATCGTCGGCGATGCGAGCATGAGTCCCTACGAGATTACATATGCCGGCGGCAGCGTGGAGCATTGGAACGAGGAGCCCGGCGCGGTGTGGCTGAAGCGCCTCTTGGCGGTGTACGCGTCGGCGATCTGGCTCAACCCCGAGCCGCGCGAGCGCTGGGGCTACGCCCATTCCATCGGCATGATCCGCGAATTGACGGGCGACCGCATGTTTCCGCTCACCGTCGAAGGGCTCGAGGCGGGCATGAAACTGCTGGCAAGGGGATAAGCCCCCGGGACCGCCCCCCGCCCCGGCGTCAGCCGTCGCGGCGGCGGCGCATGGCGTCCCAGGCCTCGCGGGCGCGCATGACCGCGGGGCTTTCCGAGACTTCCGGCGGCGGAACGTCCCACCAGCAGCCGCCCGCCGCGGTCGCCGCCGCGGGGTCGGTATCGATGACGAACACCGTCGTGCGTTCGGCGTCCTTCGCCCGCCGCACCGCGTCTTCCAGCTCGGCGAGGCCGGAGACCTTGCGCGCATCGGCGCCCAGCGCGCGGGCGTGCGCGGCGAAATCGATCTCCGCCGGCGTTTCCCGCGCGCCGGAGAACAGATTGCCGAACGGTTCGCCGCCGCTCGCGCGCTGCAGGCGGTCGATGCAGGCGAAGCCGCCATTGTCGAGCAGGACAACGGTCAACGGCAGGCCGAGCGACACCGAGGTCGCGATCTCCGAGTTCATCATGAGCCACGAACCGTCGCCAACCAGCGCTACGACCCGGCGCTCGGGCGCCGCCATTTTCGCGCCGAGCGCGCCGGCGATTTCGTAGCCCATGCACGAATAGCCGTATTCGACGTGGCAGGTTCCCGGCTCGCCGGCATCCCATAATTTGTGCAGCTCGCCGGGCAGGCCGCCGGCCGCGGCGACGACGACATCGCGCGGCCCGGTCGCGCGCCGTACGGCGCCGATAACCTGCGCGTCCGACGGCAGGGCGTTCGCGCCCGGCGCCGCGGCGGCGGCCGCGGCGGCGCGCCATTCGGCGCGCAGGGCGGCGGCGCGGTCGCGCCACGCGCGCGGCGCGCGCCAGCCCCCGAGCGCCTCGGACAATTGCGCGAGGCCCGCGCCGGCGTCGGCGACCAGCGGCAGCGCGCCGTGGCGGGCGGCGTCGTGGGGATTGGCGTTCAGCCCGATGATCCGCCCCGCGCCGCCGCGCAGCAACGCGCGCGAGCCGGTGGCGATGTCGTTGAGCCGCGTTCCCGCCGCCAGCGCGAGATCGGCTTCTTCCGCCAGGCGGTTCGCCGACGCGGCGCCGCCGACGCCGATTCCGCCGGCGTTGAGCGGGTCGGCGGCGGGCAGCGCGCCCTTGCCCGCATGGGTTTCCGCGACCGGAACGCCGTGGCGGGCCGCGAACGCCGCAAGAGCGGGGCAGGCCTCGGCATAATGAACGCCGCCGCCGGCGACGATCAGCGGCCGCCGCGCCGCGCGCAGCGCCGCCGCCGCGGCGGCCAGCGAGTCGGCGTCGGCGGGCGGACGGCGCGGCGCCCACGGCCGCCGCGGTTCGAAAAACGAAAGCGGGAAATCGAACGCCTCCGCCTGTGTGTCCTGGCACAGCGCCAGCGTCGCCGGGCCGCGCGCGGCGGGGTCCACAAGCGCGGTCATCGCCCGGGGAAGCGCGTCGAGAAGCTGTTCCGGCCGCGCGATGCGATCGAAGTAGCGGCTCACGGGGCGCAGGCAGTCGTTCGCCGAGACGGTGGCGTCGCCGAAATCCTGTATCTGCTGAAGGACCGGATCGGGCCGGCGGCCGGCAAAGACATCCGCCGGCAGCAGCAGCAGAGGCAGGCGGTTCGCGTGCGCCGCCGCCGCCGCGGTGACGAGATTCGTCGCGCCCGGGCCGATCGATGTTGCGCACGCCATCGCGCGCCGCGCGCGGCTCGCCTTCGCGAAACCGACGGCCGCCAGCGCCATCGCCTGTTCGTTATGGCCGCGCAGGGTGGGCAGCGCGCCGCGCTCGCGCCAGAGCGCCTCGCCGAGCGCGGCGACGTTGCCGTGGCCGAAAATAGCCCATACGCCGCCGAAGAACGGCGTTTCGCGCCCGTCGCAGAGCGTGCGTTGCGCGGCGAGCCAGCGCACAAGCGCCTGCGCCGTCGTCAGGCGAACGGTCGTCATCGGCGGAGCCTCCGCAAGGGGCGCGCCGGCGCGGGCGGTTTGACGCGCGGCCCGCGGGCGCTATGTTGGCGCGCCGCGCCCGCCCGCGGCGCAGGGCGGACAATCCAGGAGGACAAACCGCAATGAACCGTTTCGACAAGAGCAAACTGCCGAGCCGGCACGCCACCGAAGGACCGGAGCGCGCGCCGCACCGCGCATTCTACTATGCGATGGGTTTGACCGACAAGGAAATCCACCAGCCGTTCGTGGGCGTCGCCACAACGTGGAACGAGACCGCGCCGTGCAACATCACCCTGCGGCGCCAGGCGCAGGCGGTGAAGCGCGGCGTCACCTTCGCCGGCGGTACGCCGCGCGAGTTCACCACCATCACCGTCACCGACGGCATCGCGATGGGGCATCAGGGCATGAAGGCCTCGCTGGCGAGCCGCGAAGCCATCGCCGACACGGTGGAGCTGTGCGTACGCGGCCACGCCTACGACGGTTTGGTGGGCATCGCCGGCTGCGACAAGTCCCTGCCGGCGATGATGATGGCCATGCTGCGGCTCAACGTGCCGAGCGCGTTCATCTACGGCGGGTCGATCCTGCCCGGCAAGTTCAAGGGCCGCGACGTCACCGTGCAGGATGTGTTCGAAGCCGTCGGGCGTCATTTCGCCGGCGAGATGGACGACGCGGAGCTCGGCGCGCTCGAGCGGGTCGCCTGCCCCTCCGGCGGTTCGTGCGGCGGGCAGTTCACCGCCAACACCATGGCCTGCGTGTCGGAGGCGATCGGCCTCGCCGTGCCCAACTCCACCGCCATGCCGGCGCCGTACGAGAGCCGCGACGAATACGCCGACGCGGCGGGGCGCGCCGTCATGCGCATGATCGCCGAGGGCCTGCGCCCGCGCGACATCGTGACCCGCAAGGCGCTGGAAAACGCCGCCACCGTGGTCGCCGCGTCGGGCGGCTCCACCAATGCCGGCCTGCACCTGCCGGCGATGGCGAACGAGGCGGGGATCGACTTCACGCTGCTCGACGTGGCGGAGATATTCAAGCGCACGCCGTATATCGCCGACCTCAAGCCCGGCGGGCGGTATGTCGCGAAAGACCTCTACGAGGCCGGCGGCGTGTCCGTCATCATGAAGGCGCTGCTCGACGGCGGCTACCTCCACGGCGACTGCATGACCGTGACGGGCAAGACACTGGCGGAAAATCTCGCGGGATTCGAGTTCCCCGAGGAGCAGGACGTGGTGCGGCGGACCGCGGCGCCGATCACGCCGACCGGCGGCGTGGTGGGGCTGCAAGGCAATCTCGCGCCCGAAGGCGCCATCGTGAAGGTGGCGGGGCTGGCCAAACTCGTCCACCGCGGCCCCGCGCGCGTGTTCGATTGCGAAGAAGATTGTTTCGCCGCCGTCGAGCGCCGCGACTACAACGACGGCGACGTGCTTGTCATCCGCTACGAAGGTCCGCGCGGCGGCCCCGGCATGCGCGAAATGCTGGCGACCACAGCGGCGCTCTACGGCCAAGGCTCGGGCGACAAGGTGGCGCTCGTCACCGACGGGCGCTTCTCCGGCGCCACGCGCGGCTTCTGCATCGGCCATGTCGGCCCCGAAGCCGCCGTCGGCGGCCCCATCGGCCTGCTCCGCGATGGCGACATCGTGGCCATCGACGCCGTGGAAGGGAAGCTCGACGTGGAGCTCGCGGAAGCCGAACTCGCCGACCGCCGCCAATCGTGGCGCGAGCGCGAAAACGAATGCCGCTCCGGCGAACTGTGGAAATACGCCCAGTTGGTCGGCCCCGCCATCGGCGGCGCCGTAACCCACCCTGGCGCCAAGGCGGAAACGCACTGCTACGCCGACAGTTGACAGGCGCCGCCGGGCCGGGTAGAATAACCGTCTTGCCTCCGCCATGCGCCGCGCGGACCGGGTAGCGAAGCGCCGGAGAGACACCATGGCCGACACCGTCGTGAGCGTTGGATCGCCCCTCGACAGTTTGCTTCGGCTCGACCGCGGTTCGGCGCGCTCCGCCCGGCGAGAGGCTGCCCGCGCTGTTCGCTCGCGCGCGCGGACAGCTTCGGAAGCGGACGCGCAGGCGGCGGCGGATGACGCAGCCCGCGGGAGCCGGATCGACGCGTTCTGCGAACGCACGCGCCAGCTTCTCGCATTGACGAAAGGCGCGCCCCGGACCGATAGCGTCGCCTTGTTGCGCGCGGATCGCGAACAGTGAACTCGATCATCGAAGCAAGCGAATCGGCGGCCAGCGCAGGCATAGTCGAGCGCAAGGCGGCGCATTCGAGGGCGAAGCTGGACGATTTGT
Source organism: Alphaproteobacteria bacterium (assembly GCA_965201115.1). Taxonomy (GTDB): domain Bacteria; phylum Pseudomonadota; class Alphaproteobacteria; order UBA7887; family UBA7887; genus JANQOH01. The sequence continues at coordinate 413,890 of OZ241745.1, read as the reverse complement.
CGCGGCAGCTTGCCGAATGCGCGGAGGCGAAGGCGATCCCGGGACTGGCGATATACGCCACGGGCTCGTATGCGCGGTTGGAGGCGTCGGAACATTCGGACCTCGATCTGTTTTTCGCGGTCGGCGCCGCCTCCGGGGCGCCGGCGGTTACCCGGATACAGGAGCTGCGGTTGTTCGGGAAATTAATCGAGATCGCGGAGCGCATGGAATTTCCGCCATTCTCCGACGACGGCAGGTTTCTCCGCATTTTGGATGGCAGGGATCTGTTGAATCACCTCGGCGGGCGCGAAGACGACTACGGAAATTACTTCACTGCAAGGATGCTGATGCTTCTGGAGAGCCGCCCGGTTTTCGGAAATGATCGGCATTGGAAAAACGTTCGAGCTGTTGTGCGCTCGTATCTTCGCGATTTTAAAGATCACAAAGAGGACTTCAAGCCTACGTTCCTTATGAACGATATCGTCCGGTTTTGGAAAACCCTGTGCCTTAATTACGAGCACAAGAGAAACCAGCCGCCGGAAAACGAGGAGAAGAGGGTATCGCAAAAGATCAAGAATTTCAAGCTCAAATACAGCAGAATGATGACCTGTTTTGCAACTATTTGTGCAATTCTGCACGATGCGATTTCCCTTGAAAGCGAACAGTGGAATGCGGAAGATCGCATCGTGGATATCGTGCTGCTGTCGCCGAAAGAGCGCCTTTCCCGAATTTCGAACGATACGGTCAAGAGTCTGTTGACGGAGTACGAGTGGTTTTTAGAGCAAACGGATGTGCCGGTTGAGGACTTGAAAGCGAATTTCGGATGCACGGGGTTCCGCTCCGACGCGTTTCGTAGAGCCGACAAATTCGGAGATACTATGTACGAGCTGTTGAAGGGCATATGCCGGCATGGCATCGGCGACAAGTATTTGCGCTATCTATTGGTGTAGCCATGTATTTCTACGGCGTATATGTCGACGATGCCCGATACAGGGCGTCGTTCAACCTTGCCCGGCTGCTGCTGCAGCCGGGCTACGTCAGACGTGCGCATATAACGCTTCGCGGACCGTACGCGAAAAAGCCAAGGAAATCAATACGGTGGATGAAGAAGACGGTGGGATCGGTGTGTTTGGGCGCGCCCGGAAGTTTTTTCACGGGACGGCAGAATACGGTATTTTTGCATGTAGAAGGCATAGACCGGGGAATGGTCCGGAAGCCGCATTATCCCGACGCCGTGCCGCATTTGTCGGTTTACGACGGAGACGACAGGGAATTGGCCGCGGCGATTCTCCGTGAAATGCGCAAGTTTCCATGGGGTTTATGCGTGCAATGCTCGCCGATCGAGGAAATCGAGAAGAAATACGACCTGTGCGACGGCGTGCTGCGGTGGATGTTGCCGGACGAACGCAAGAGCGCTGTTATACGGGAAATGGAACAAGAGTACAGGAAATTAACCGGCAATCGTATGAATTACGTTGCGCTTGCCGAAATAAAAACAGAGGATAAAGTCGATTTATTCTCAAGAGTTTGCGACAATATGCACGGATTGACGAGATCGCAACAGCACGCCGCCGGGGCATCGCGGCAGAATCGGAACGCATTCGACAACGATTCGCGATACATACATTCCTGACAACGCAACGTCATGCCGCCTCTGCCAGATACATGGCCGCGTGGCGGGCGGGGCGGGCGGCTGTGTCGGCGATTTGGCGGCGGCAGCTGAAGCCGCTGGCCGCTATCTCGGCGTCCGGCGCGGCGGCGAGGGCGGGGGCCAGGTCCAGCACGGCGATGGCGCGGGAAACAGGCTCGGTTTCCGCCTGATAGCCGAACGCGCCGGCCATGCCGCAGCAGGTCGATTCGATCGGCTCGACCGCCAGGCCCGGAATACGCGCCAGCAGAGCGGCCGCGTCGCCCGCCGCGCCGAATGCTTTCTGGTGGCAATGCGTATGCAACAGCACGCGGCGCGGCGGCAGCGCGCGCGGCGCGAACGCGCTGGGGTTGCGCAACAGGAAGCTCTCCAGCGGAACGGCGGCTTTCGCGACCGCGTCGGCGTCGGCGCCCGGCGCCAGAACGGGCCATTCGTCCGCCAGCGTATGCAGGCATGAGGGCTCCACGCCGACGATGGGCAGCCCGGCGCTGGCCATCGGCGCCAGCACGGCGAGCGCGCGCCGCGCCTCCGCGCGCGCCTGCTCCACGGCGCCGACGGCAAGGAATGTGCGCCCGCAGCAGAGCGGCCGTCCGCGTCCGCGCGGCACGATCACGCGCCGTCCCGCCGCGCACAGCGCGCGCCGGGCGGCGCGCGGAACCTCCGGTTCGAACCACGTGGAAAACGTATCGACGAACAGCGCGACGTCGGGCCTGCCGTCCGGCGCCGGGGTTTCGAGATAGGGGCGCGGCGCCCAGCGCGGCAGGTCGCGCGCCGCGCTCAGGCCGAGCCACGCCTCGCCGGCGCGGCGCAGCAGCGCGGAGCGGTTGCGCAGGTTCGCGAGCGCCGCCGCGCGCGACGCCCACGGCGCGTAGCGCGGCAGCCAGCCGATGACGCGATCGCGCGCGCTGAAGCCGCGCGCCCACGCCCGCGCATGCAGCGCCTCGATCTTCATGCGCGCCATGTCTATGCCGGTGGGGCATTCGCGGCGGCACGCCTTGCAGCCCAGGCACAGCGCCATCGCCTCCGCCATGCCGTCGGACGCCATCGCGTCCGGCCCCAGCTGGCCGGTCAGCGCCAGGCGCATCGCGTTGGCGCGGCCGCGCGTGACATGCGCCTCGTCGCGCGTCGCCCGGTACGACGGGCACATGACGCCGCCCGCGGCCTTGCGGCAGGCGCCGTTGTCGTTGCACATCTCCGCCGCCGCCAGCAGCCCGCCCGCGCCGTGCTCCGACCAATCGAGCGCGGGCGCGAAGGGAACGGGCGCATAGCCCGGCGGGTAGCGAAACAGCATGCGGTCGTCCATGCGCGGCGCGCGCACGATCTTGCCGGGGTTGAACAACCCGCCGGGGTCGAAGCGATCCTTCACCGCCTCGAACGCGCGCGCGAGCCGCGGCCCGAACATCGCTTCGTGGAACTCCGAACGCACGATGCCGTCGCCGTGCTCGCCGGAATGCGACCCCTTGTAGGCGCGCACCATGGCGAACGCTTCCTCGGCGATGGCGCGCATGGTTTTCGCCGCTTCCGGGTCCTTCATGTTCAGCACGGGGCGCACATGCAGGCATCCCACCGAGGCGTGCGCATACCACGTGCCTTGCACGCCGCGGCGCGCGAACAGCGCGCTCATGCGCTCCACATATTCGGGGAGGTCGTCGAGCGAGACTGCGCAGTCTTCCACGAAGGAAACGGGCTTGCCGTCGCCTTTCATCGACATGACGATATTGAGGCCGGCCTTGCGCATTTCCCAGATGTCGCGCTGCGCTGCGGGGTCGGGGACGACGGTTACCGCGCCGGGGGCGCCGAGATCGCCCAGCAGCGCTTCCAGGTCCGCCAGCGCGCGCCGCTGCGGCCCCGGCTCGCCGCCGGCGAACTCGACGAGCAGGACGGCGGCGGGAGGGCCGGGCGCGAAGCGCTCCACCGTGGCGCGGAATTGCGGCGCGGCCCCGGCCAGCGAGAGCAAGGTCCGGTCCGCCAGCTCCACCGCGCTGGGCCCCAGCTCCACGATGGGTTTCGTCGCGCGCATGGCCGCGAGCAGGGAATCGAACCGGCAGACGCCCAAGGCGGCATGGCGAGGAAGCGGTTGAAGGTCCAGCTCGAGTTCGGTGAAAAAACCGAGCGTGCCTTCCGACCCCACCAGCAGGCTCGCCATGTTGTGTCCCGAGGGGCGGATCGTGTCGATATTGTAGCCGCCGACGCGGCGCAGGAGTTTCGGGAAGCGCGCCGCGATTTCGCCGGCTTCGCGCGCCGCCAGCGCGCGCAGATCCTGTATCAGAGCGGCGAGTTCGGGCGCCGCGTCCACGCCGTCGAGATTGCCCGGAACCGGCCCGAAACGATGCGCCGCGCCCGACGCCAGCACGGCTTCGACGGCGCGGACATTGTGGACCATGTTGCCGTAGCGGATCGATCGCGCGCCGCAACTGTTGTTGCCGGCCATGCCGCCGAGCGTGGCGCGGCTGCCGGTCGAGACATCGACGGGAAAGAACAGCCCGCGCGGCGCCAGCGCGGCGTTCAGCCGGTCGAGGACGAGGCCGGGCCGGACCCGCGCCCGCCGCCGCTCGTCGTCGATCTCCACGATGGCGTCGAGATATTTCGACGTGTCGATAACCAGCGCGCGGCCCACCGTCTGGCCGCACTGCGAAGTGCCGCCGCCGCGCGGCAGGACGGGCGCGCCCTCCTCGCGCGCAATGGCGATGGCGGCGGCGACATCGGCGGGCGTTTTCGGCAGGACGACACCGAGCGGCGCGATCTGGTAGATCGACGCATCGGTGGCGTAGCGCCCGCGCGAAAAGGCGTCGAACAGGACGTCGCCCGAGACCTCGCGGCGCAGCCGCCGCGCGAGAGGAGTCTCGTCCGCGCCGCCGATCTCTGCTACATGTTCGGCCATCGTCGCACGAAGGTAGCGCAATGACGGTCGTCCGCGGAAGGCAGTTCCTCCACACCCCCGGCCCCACCGCGATGCCGGACCGCGTCTTGCGCGCGATGGGCCGCGCGGCGGTCGATCACCGCGGGCCGGAATTCGCGCAGGTGGCGGAGCGCTGCTTCGCCGGCCTGAAGCGCGTGTTCCGCACGCGGCGCCCGGTGGCGATCTATCCCGCCGCCGGCCACGGCGCGTGGGAGGCGGCGCTCGTCAACGCCTGCGCGCCGGACGACCGCGTCCTGATGTGCGAGACCGGGGCGTTCTCGCAATGGTGGCGCGACATGGCGCTGGCGCTCGGCCTGAAGGTCGATTACCTCCCCGGAGACTGGCGGCGCGGCCCCGCCCCCGAGGCGGTCGAGGCCCATCTGTCCGCCGATCGCGGGCGCGATATCCGCGCCGTCGCCGTGGTTCACAACGAAACCTCGACCGGCGTAACCGCGCGCCTTGCCGAAATCCGCGCCGCCATCGACGCCGCGGGCCACCCCGCCCTGTTCATGGTCGATACGATATCCTCGCTCGCGTCGATGGATTTCCGCATGGACGAATGGGGCGTGGACGTCGCCGTGGGCGGTTCGCAAAAGGGGCTGATGCTGCCGCCGGGCCTGGGCTTCACGGCCGTGAGCGGCAAGGCCTTCGCCGCCGCGCGCGCCAACCCCGCCCGGCGCAGCTATTGGGACTGGCGCGATACGATGCCCGGCGGGGAAACCGCCCGTTTCGTATGTACGCCGCCGATCAACCTGATGTTCGGCTTGGCCGAGGCGCTCGAAATGCTTGAGGAAGAAGGGCTGGAAGCGTGCTTCGCGCGCCATCGGCGGCTGGCCGGGGCCGTGCGCCGCGCCGTCGCCGGGTGGGGGCTCGAGCTCAACGCCGTGGACCCGCGCGAGGCGTCGGATTCGGTCAGCGCGGTGCTGGTTCCCGAAGGGAGCGACGCCGAGGCGGTGCGCCGCATCGCGCGCGAACGCTATAACGTCGTGCTTGGCGTCGGCATTCTGAAACTGGCCGGGCGGGCGTTCCGCATCGGCCATCTCGGCGATCTCAACGAGCCCATGATCCTCGGCGCGCTGGCCAGCGTGCAGGGGGCGCTGGCGGAAGCCGGCGCGCCGCACGACCGGGGAGGAATCGCCGCCGCCGTCGAGTACCTGGCAGGGAGCGCCGCCGATGGATGACCTGTTTCGCCTGACCGCCCGCGCCGCCGTCGCCGCCTTGCGCGCCGGGGAGGTTTCGCCGCTCGAGCTCATCGACGCCGCGGCGGAGCGTATCGCCGCCACCGACGGCGCGCTGAACGCCATGCCCACCCTGTGCCTCGACCGCGCCCGCGACCGCGCGCGGCGCCTCATGGCCGCGCCGCCTTCCGACCCGCCGCCGCACTGGCTTGCCGGCCTGCCCATCGCGGTCAAGGACCTGGACGAGGTGGAGGGCGTGCGCACCGTCCACGGCTCGCCGATCTACGCCGGCCATGTCCCGTCGCGCTCGGACTACATGGTGGAGCGGCTGGAGGCGAACGGCGCCGTCGTTATCGGCAAGTCCAACACGCCGGAGTTCGGCGCCGGGTCGCAGACCTTCAACCCGGTCTTCGGCGCGACCGGCAATCCGTGGCGGACGGACCTCACGCCGGGCGGCTCGTCGGGCGGCTCCGCGGCGGCGCTCGCGGCGGGCCAGGCGTGGCTCGCCACCGGAAGCGACCTCGGCGGCTCGCTGCGCAACCCCGCGAGCTTCTGCGGCGTGGTGGGGCTGCGCCCCAGCCCCGGGCGCGTGGCGCACGGGCCGTCGGCCGCGCCGTTCTCCGATCTCGCCGTCCACGGCCCGATGGCGCGCAATACGGCGGACACGGCGCTCATGCTCGACGCCATGACCGGGCGCCATCCCGGCGATCCGCTGTCGCTGGAGCCGCCGCGCGTTCCCTATGCGCGCGCGGCGGCGGAGCCCGTTGCGCCCCGGCGGGTCGCGGTAGCGCCCGATCTCGGCGGCATCGCGCCGGTGGCGCCGGAAGTGCGCGCCGCCGTGCGCGCCGCGGCGGAAAGTTTCGCCGCGATGGGCGCCGATGTCGAGGAGGCCTGCTTCGATCTGGCTGAGGCGCGCCGCGCCTTCCACGTTCTGCGCGCCCTGGGCTTCGCCGAAACCCGCGGCGATCTGCTGGACGAGCATCGCGCCGAACTGAAATGGGAAGTGGCGTGGAATATCGAGGCCGGCCGCGGCCTGAGCGCCGCCGAGATCATGGCGGCGCGGCGCGACCGGGCGGAAATCTTCAAGCGCGCCGTTGCGTTCTTCGAGACCTACGACCTGCTTCTTTGCCCCGCCGCCGCCGTAACGCCGTTCCCGAAAACCGTGCGCTGGCCGGAAACCATCGACGGCGCCGCGCTCTACGACTACATAGACTGGCTTCTGATCTGTTCGGCGATCACGCTCACGAGCTGCCCGGCGATCTCGGTCCCCTGCGCGTTCTCGCCCGCCGGCCCGCCCATCGGCCTGCAGATCGTCGCGCCCCCGCGCCGCGAGGACCTGCTTGTCGGCGCCGCCGCGCTCTTCGAAGACGCCCACGGTTTCGCCGCCCTGGTCCCCCGTAATCCCGCACCCCCGCCGACATGACGGGCTGCGCGCGCCGGCCGGGGGAGACCTTATGGCTTCGAGACTCGCGACACCGGAAACTCGGGGAATCTTCGGTTCCATGCCTGCATATTGAATACCCCGCACCCTGCGGCGATGTGCCGGTTCCACACTTTCGGCGACCGATCGCCCGCCGGGATAGTGCGTTTCAATGCGTCGGTCCGTATAGCCAAATCCTCCGCGCTGAGTTTATCGCTCGCGACCAGGACAAAGTAACCGATCTTCGGGAGCTCCGCGCCGGGCGCGAGGGCCGCCCATCGATACAGGAACGAGTCGCGAAATTTGTATATCAGGTCGGAATCCTTACTTCCCGATTGAAAGCTCTGTATGAATTTTTCGACGTCCCCGGAGCGCGCGCGGGGATGCTGCAGATCCTTGAATTCGATGAATCGCAGTTCGCGCCGCCATTCGACAATGAAGTCGACGGCTTTCATGCTGTGGGACAATTCGTGGGAACTCGAGTCGAACCGCTTTACCCGGGCGTTCGACGGACAGGCGATTCGGAGATCGCCTTCCATATATTCGTTCATTGCCGGATATCTCCGATGCTCTGTTCGATTACGCGATCGTAGAGATCGTCGGACGCCTCCGCAATGGCGTTCGGATCGACGGCCAGATAGCTGTCCACCGTCCGGAGCCGGATCTCGCCATCCTTCTCATGTCTATACAGAGAGTGGAAGGCGACCTCGTCTTTTTTCCTCTTTCGAAGGTCGAATCCTCTCAAAATTCCGTAGCTGTGGCTCGCGATAAATATTTGCGCGCCCTGGCGTTGAAGCTCCAACAAAAACTCGACCGCCGGGCCGAAAAGGCCGGGGTTCAGATTGGCCTCCGGCTCGTCCCAAAATAACACCGAACCATGCGGCGCCGACTCCGGCAACAAGGCGCCGTTCTTGACCAAGAGCCACAACAGGCCGATCTTGCGCATTCCCTCGGCAAGCAGCGTGAACTCGATCTTGCCGCGGCGACTCTTGTGGAAAAACGTCTCGCCCTCCAACTCGATCCGGCCTGACAGAGACTTTTCCAGAATCTTGACAAGATTACGTTGCGATAGGGACGCCCCCCGCAAAAGGGGCAAGTAAGCATGTTCGATAATATCGGCGTAAATTTCCTCGAAATGGATTTCGCGGCCTCGGTACAAGGCGCCGAAGCCGGGGGCGTTGGCAAGCATTTCCTTGACAGGAATGTACACGCTTGCAGCGGGATGCTTCTTCCATTCTCGAATTCCCGATACATCGGCACGCGCAGCCGTAGTTACATGGCTGGAAAATGAGGCCTTTAACCGACTCGTCTCCCGATGAACGGAAATCTCGCAATGCGAGCTCTTGGCTTGGCGCTTGACCAAGCGGCCGGGCGCGCCGTTCTGGGGCAGAAACACCCGCACAAGCTTCTCCACGAAGCCGATTTCCGAAGCCGGCTTGCTGACATCGCAGGCCGCGTAGGCCGCCTTCATGAGATGCGTCTTGCCCGTTTCGTTCGCGCCCACGAGAAGGTTCACTCCCGGCGATGGCTCGAAATCCAGCTCTTCGAAAGCAGTGAACAGGGAAAGCTTCATTCTTGTAACGGTCATTCGACGTACTCCGCGGAGGCCGGTCCGGGGCTTGCCGCGGCCCGCGCGGCTTCGTCGGCGTCTCGCGGCGCCGGCAGCTCGGGACGCGTGGCAACCGCGGGCGCGTTCGCGGCTGCCGCCGCCGAGTCTGCGCGCAAGCAAACCGTCGTTCGTGCGTTCCGAGCGGCCAACGCGGCCTCGCGCTCTGGCCGCCCGGCGGGGCGGGCGCCTCGGACAGCCGCATCCACGGCGTCCGCCTGCGCCTCGACCCAAGGGGCAAAAAAGCCGGTGAATGTCGGCTTGCCCGCTGCGGCTTGCGCGTCGATGAACTGTTCATTGCCGGACATGCTTGTCCCGTTACACGCGCCGCGCGCCGAACGCAAGGGCCGAATCGGCGCGCGAACGCCGCCCCGGCGGGCCGCGCGCGCTGTCCGGGTTCGCTTCACCGCCGCACCAGGTCGCGGACGCGGCGGCTGGCGGCGGCGAGCATGGCGAGATCGAAGCGCGGCTGCGCGCGCAGATCGTCGAGCAGGCGCGCGTGGCCGGCCAGGGCGGCGGCGTTTTCGACCGCCCAGCCCTCCGCCCCGCCGGCGGATTCGATAATCCGCGCCGTCAGCTCGGTCTGCCGGTCGTAAAGGTCCTCCACGATGGCCGAGGCCGCCTGCCGCTGCCACAGGCCGGCCGGGGCGAGGCCGCGCGCGCGGTCGCGCAGCCAGTCGAGCCCGAGCCGCTGGCCGACGTCGAAAAACGCGCCGCCCGTCTCGAGCACCGGCGCGCCCGCCCGCTCGGCCGCCTCGACGATGCAGCATGCGGAGCAAAGCGGCCCGGCCGCGGCCGCCATCCGCGCCTGAGGCGCCGGCGCGCCCCTTTCGATCAGCGCCGCCGCGCGCGCGGCGACCTCGGCGCGCATATCCCCGGGCAGGATCGACTCCAGCCCCGCGATCAACGCACGCGCGCCGTCGCCGAACAGCGCCACGGTCGCGCGGCAATCCAGCGGGTGCGGGCGGTTGCGGAGAAACCACAGGGTCGAGTGCTCCATGAGTCCGCGCAGCGCCTGGATCAGCTCGTTCTGAAGCGTCCACGGCGCGCGGCCGTCCAGGCTTTCGACGCCGGCCCAATGCGCGGGCAGATCGAATGCGTCGCGCGCGACCGCCCAGGCGCGCGCGACGTCAGCCGCGCCGCGCCCGGTTTCTTCCTGCGCCATGAGCGCGAACGCCATGCTCGCGCGATCGATAAGCCCGTTCGCCACGACGGTGGCCACGATCTCGCGCCGCAACCGGTGGCGCGAAAGCGCGTGTCCGAACCGCTCGATCGCCGCGGCGGGAAAGTAGCGCTCGAGATCGCCCCGGAAAAACGGATCGTCGGGGAGGTCGGAAGCGAGCAGCGAATCGTAGAGCGCGGTCTTGGCGTGGGCGTAGAGCGCCGCGATTTCGGGCCGCGAGAGGCCCTCGCCCGCGGCGCGGCGGGCCTCGATCGCCTCGTCGTCGGGCAGCGCCTCGGCGGCGCGGTCGAGCCGCCCGTCGCGTTCGAACGCATGCATGAGCCGTTGCTGCAGGTCCAGCCGCTCGGCGCCGAGCGCCTCGATCGCGCCGATGCCGAGCGTTTGCAGGTAATTGTCGGCGATGCAGCGTTCCGCCACCGCGTCGGTCATCTCCCGCAGGAGCGCGTCGCGACCGGCGCGCGTCAACTCCCCGGCGCGTTCGGCCTCGCCGAGCAATATCTTGATGTTGACCTCGCGGTCGGAGCAATCGACGCCCGCGGAATTGTCGATCGCGTCGGCGTTGAGCCGCACGCCGTTGCGCGCCGCCTCCACGCGCGCGCGCTGGGTCAGCCCGAGATTGCCGCCCTCGCCCACAACCTTGCAACGCAGTTCCGGGGCGTCGATGCGGGTTGCGTCGTTGGCGCGGTCGCCGGCGTCGGCGTGGCTTTCGCCGCTCGCCTTGACGTAGGTTCCGATGCCGCCGTTCCACAACAGATCGACCGGGGCGCGGAGCAGCGCGGCGATCAGGTCGTTCGGCGCCAGCGTGGCGGCCCCGGTATCGAGCGCGCGGCGGATTTCCGGCGTCAGCGCGATCGACTTCGCGCGCCGGTCGAACACGCCGCCGCCGGCGGAGATCGCCGCCGGGTCGTAGTCGGCCCAGCTCGAGCGCGGCAGCGCGAACAGGCGCCGGCGCTCGGCGAACCCCGTTTCCGCGTCCGCGTCCGGATCGATGAAAATGTGGCGGTGGTCGAACGCGCCGATCAGCCGGATACGGTGCGAGAGCAACATGCCGTTGCCGAACACGTCGCCCGACATGTCGCCGACGCCGACGACGGTGAAATCTTCGCTCTGCGTATCGCGGTCCATTTCGCGGAAGTGCCGCTTGACCGCCTCCCACGCGCCGCGCGCGGTGATGCCCATGCGCTTGTGGTCGTAGCCCGAGGAGCCGCCGCTGGCGAAGGCGTCGCCGAGCCAAAACCCGTATTCCGCCGCAACCGCGTTCGCGTCGTCCGAAAACGTTGCCGTCCCGCGGTCGGCGGCGACCACCAGATAGGGGTCGTCGCCGTCGTGGCGCACCGTGTCGGGCGGCGGCGCGACGCGGCCCCCCGCGAGATTGTCGGTGACGTCGAGAAGGGCCGAAACGAAAGCGCGGTAGCGGGCGCGCGCCTCCGCGGCTTCGTCCGCCGCTTCGCCGCCGCCTCCGCGCCGCCGCGGATGCTTGACCGTGAAGCCGCCTTTCGCGCCGACAGGAACGATCACCGCGTTCTTGACCATCTGCGCTTTCATCAGGCCGAGGATTTCCGTGCGGAAATCTTCCGGGCGCCCCGACCAGCGCACGCCGCCGCGCGCAACCTTGCCGCCGCGCAAATGCACGCCCTCGACGCGCGCGCCGTACACGAAAATCTCCACCGCCGGACGCGGCGCCGGGAGATCGGTAATCCGCGCCGAGTCGATCTTGAGCGCGAGTTCCGCGCGCGGCGCGCCGCCGGGGCCGCGGCGGTAGAAGTTCGTGCGCAGCGTCGCCTCGATGGCGTTGACGAAGCGGCGCACGATGCGGTCCTGATCGAGGCTTTCCACCGTGTCGAGCGCGGCGCGGATTTCGGCGGCGCCCGCGGCGCCCGCGCGGTCGCCCGCGCGCGCCGGATCGAGCCGCGCGGCGAACAGATCGACAAGCCGGCGCGCGATGTCCGGGTTGTCGGCCAGCGTCCGCGCCATATAGGCTTCGCTGAAGGGGATGCGAACCTGGCGGAGATATTTCGCGTAGGCGCGCAGCGCCGCCGCCTCGCGCCATCCGAGCCCGGCGCGCAGGACCAGCGCGTTGAACCCGTCGTCTTCCGCCTCGCCGCTCCATACGCGCGCGAAAGCCTCGGCCAACCGCGCGCCCGAAGCGGCGATGTCGATCTCCGCGCCCGAGCGATCGCGCACGCCGAGATCGTGGATCCAGACGTCGCCGCCGGCGGCGACGCCGGCCAGCCGATAAGGGAACTCGTCCGCTACCCGCAGGCCCATGTTTTCCAGCGTGGGCAGTATGTCGGACAACGCCAGCTGTTCGCCGCGGCTGTAGATTTTGAAGCGGGCGGGGTCGTCGGCGGAGTCGTGGGGCGGAGAAAGCGCGAGCGCCAACCCCCCGCCGCCGCGCGCTTCCTCTACGCGCTCGATGTCGTCGACCGCCATGCGCGCCGCGAACCGGTTCCGGTAGCTCGGCGGAAAGGCGGAAGCGTAGCGGCGCCGCAGCGTTGCCGCGCGCGCGCCGTCGTGCGCGGCCGCCAGCGCGGCCGCGAGATCGTCCTCCCAGCTGCGCGCCGCCGCGGCGATGCGCGCCTCGATGGCTTCCGCGCTGTAGGGCGGCGCGCCGCCGGGGGACGTGCGCACGATGACATGAAGCCGCGCCAGCGGATCGTCGCCGACCGAAGTGAAAAACGCCTCGCACGCGCCGCCGAACGCGGTCTCCAGTATCCGCGCGATGCGCGCCCGCAACCGCGCGTCGAAATGATCGCGCGGAATGAAAACCAGGCACGAAACCGCGCGCCCCAGCCCCTCGGCGCGGACGAACAGGCGCGGGCGCGGGCGCTCATGCAACCGCATGATGCCCAGGCCGGTTTCCAGCAGCGCGTCTTCTTCGTAGAGGAACAGTTCGTCGCGCGGAAAGGTGTCGAACACATGCACCAGCGCCTTGGCGTCGTGGCTGGCGGGCGGGAAGCCCGCGCGCCGCAGCACCGCGGAAATCTTGCCCCGCAGAAGCGGCGTCTCCGCCGGAGAAGCGTTGTAGGCGGCTGACGTATAAAGGCCGAGGAAACGGTGTATGCCGACCGCGCGGCCCTCGGCGTCGCGGCGCTTCACCTCGACCGAATCCATGTGCGCGGCGCGGTGGACCGTGGAGCGCCGCGCGCTCTTCGATACCGTGGCCGGGCGCGCGTCGCGCAGGCGGCGCATAACCGATTCCGGCAGCGCCGGCCCGCGCGCGCGCGGCTCCGCCGCCCGCCGCAACACGCCGAGCGCGCTGCCCGGAACCGGCCGGAGACGCGCCGCGCCGTTATCGACCGCGATGTCGTAACGGCGATAGCCCAGGAAGGTGAAATTGCGGTCGGCCAGCCAGCGCAGAAACGCCAACCCCTCCTCGAGTTCGCCGCCGCCCGGCGCGCCGCGCGCGGCCTCGGTTATCGCCTGTTCGAGCGCGGCGCGCATCGCCACCCAGTCGTCGGTGGCGTTGCGCACGTCGTGCAATATCGCCGCGAGCCGCGCCTGGAGGGCGGCGGAGTCCGCCGCGCCGCGCCCGATCTCGATGCGCACCACCGATTCGGCCCCCGCCGCGCCGCCCTCGCCGCCGCGGGCGCGCAAATCGACCAGCCCGCCCGCGGCGTCGCGCTCCACCCGGAAGATCGGGTGCGCAACGAACCGGATCGGTATGTCGCGCCGGCCCAGCTCCGAGATGAGCGAATCGACGATGAACGGGCGGTCATCGGTCACGACGTCGATCGCCGTATGCGGCGAGCGCCAGCCGTCGGTTTCGGGATCGGGGTCGTACACGCGCAGCTTGTCGGCGCCCGCCGCGCGCCGCCGCATGAACGCCAGCATCGCCAGCGCCGCCGCGCGCAACTCGGCGCCGCCCCGCCCCGCCAGCTCGTCCGCCGGAAGCCGGCTGTAGAAATGCGCGGCGAACCGGTCTTCCAGCCCCCCGCCCCCGATTGCGCCGCCCGTGTCGCTCATGCCATCGTTATACCGTGTTCGCGCCGCCGCCGCGCGCTTGCCGCGCGGGGCCGAAACGGGTACAACGGCGCCCCGATTCGCGCCGCAAACGGGGGCCGCCATGCCGACGCTGGAATTCAAGGGCAAGTCGCACGTCCATGCGCACCACTTGGCGGTACCGCACCGCCCGCTGATTCGCGACGACGCGCGCTCGGTGGGGCCGGGCGGGGCCGACGACAACCTGGTTATCCACGGCGACAACCTGGACGCGCTGAAGGCACTGCTGCCGCGCTACGCCGGGCGCGTCAAATGCGTCTATATCGACCCGCCCTACAACACCGGCAACGAGGGTTGGCGCTATAACGACAACGTCAACGGCGCGTACATGCGCGAGTGGCTCGCGCGAAACAACGCGGTCGACGGCGACGACATGGAGCGCCACGACAAGTGGCTCTGCATGATGTGGCCGCGCCTCTGCCTGCTCCGGGACCTGCTCGCCGACGACGGCTCGATCTTCGTTTCCATCGACGACAATGAAATACATCATTTGCGAGCTGCGATGGATGAAATTTTCGGGGAGAATAACTTTATAGGCTCATTCGTTTGGGAGGGAACGGGTAAAAACGACGCCCGGTTTATATCCGTCGGTCATGACTACATTTTGTGTTACGCGAACAGAATCGAAACCTTGACAACCAACAGCAATAGATGGCGGGCCTTAAAAGAGGGCGTGGACGAAATTCAGAGAACTGCCAGGGAGTTTTGCGAACAGAACGGCGGCGATTTCGGCGCCGCGTCCGATGCGCTGAAGGACTGGTACGCGTCTCTGGACAAAAGGCACAAATGCTGGGCGCACCGGCACTATAACTGGGTCGATGACAAAGGCGTGTATTTCGCGGGCGATATCTCGTGGCCGGGCGGGGGCGGTCCTCGCTATGAGGTATTGCACCCGAAAACGCGCCGACCGGTAAAGGTCCCCACACACGGATGGAGATTCCCGCAACCGGAGAAAATGCAGGAGGCCATCGCCGATAACCGGGTCCATTTCGGACCTGACGAATCGCGGGTTCCGAACATCAAGCGCTATTTACACGAGACCGATAGCCAAGTTTTAACAAGTGTATTCTACAGGGATCGGCGCGCGGCTCATCAAGAGCTTGTCCGCTTGCTACCCGAAAATTCTTTCGAATACCCGAAGGATGAGCGAGTGCTTTCCCGTATTTTCGAGGCCGTAACATCCGACGGCGATATAGTTCTGGATTCTTTTGCCGGAAGCGGCGCGACGGCTCACGCGGTGCTTGCCTTGAATAAGAAGGACGGCGGCAACCGCCGTTTCATTCTGGTCGAATGCGAGGACTACGCCGACACGATCACCGCCGAACGGGTGCGGCGTGTCATGGCCGGACATCCGGATGCAAGGGACCCTGCGGCGCGCACAGGGTTCGGCGGCTCTTTCGGCTATTGCACGCTGGGCCCGCCGCTCGAGCTCGAAGCCCTGCTGACCGGCGACGCCCTGCCGCCGTGGCCGCGATTGGCTGCGTATCTGCTCTACACGGCGGCGGGCGTTTCCACGAACGGAGCCGCATTGGCCCCGTTGAACGACGATGGGTTGTTCTACCGGCATGGCGCAACCGACTATTACCTGCTTTACAAACCGAATGCGGAGTATCTGCGCGGGGCCGACGCCGTACTGGAACTGACGCGAGCGAGGCGAATCGGGGCCGCCAACCGGGCGGGCGAAAGAAACGCCGTCGTATTTGCGCCAGCGTCGCATGCGACTCGGCGCATGCTGTCGCCCATGCGTATCGTATTCTCGCAGTTACCCTACGAACTATACCGGATCGGGTAGGCGCCGGCCATGATGGAACTGAAGGAATATCAATCGGAGGCCATCGAGGCCTTCGGCCGCTGGCTCGAAGCGCTGGCGCGGGCGGAACGGCAGTCGCGGGAAACGTCGGCGGCATTGGAAAACGCCGGCGTGCCGGTACCCGAGCCGATCCGCGATTACCCCAGGGCCGCGTGGGATGCGCTGGCCGGGGCCGGCGGCGTCGCGCCGGGCGCCGGGCCGCATGTGAGCCGCACCGACGCGGCGGGCCGGCCGATTCCGCATGTCTGCCTCAAGGTGCCCACCGGCGGCGGCAAGACGCTGCTCGCCGCCGCCGCCCTGGAGCGGCTCGGCCGGCAAACGGGCCTTGCGCTCTGGGTGGTTCCCACTCGCGCGATCTACGAACAGACGCGGGCCGCGCTGCGCGACCCGCGGCACCCGTATCGGCAGATACTGGAGCGCGCGAGCGGCGGGCGGGTCGAACTGTTCGAGAAGGAAACCCCGCTTTCGGCCCTGGACCTGACAAATCGCATGTGCGTCATGCTGCTGATGCTGCCCGCCGCAAATCGGCAGAAGGGCCGCGAGTTTCTGCGCATGTTCCGCGACTCGGGGCGCTATCCCACACTGTTCCCCGACAGCCGCGACGCGCCGGGCGAAGCGCGCCTGCTGAGCGCGTTCCCTGACCTCGAGCGCACGCGCCCCGGCGGTCCGCCGAAGCAAAGCCTGTTTAACGTCTTCAAGATGCTGCGCCCGGTGGTGATACTGGACGAGGCGCACAAGGCATACGGAAAGAACCGCGAAGCCGGAGAGGAATTCGCGCGCTCGGTAAACCGCCTCGACCCGCGCATGACGATAGAACTGTCGGCCACGCCCACGCGGGGAATCAGCAACCTGCTTGTGGATATCCGGGGCTCGGCGTTGAAAGCCGAAGAGATGATCAAACTGCCCGTGCAGGTGTTCTCTGTCGTCGGCGCCGAATGGACCCACGTGCTTGCGAACGCCCACGGCGAATTGGAGCGCCTCGAGGCGGAAGCGCGATCGCTTCAAGCCTCCGACGGGCGCTACATCCGCCCGATTGCGGTGGTCCGCGTCGAGCGCACCGGCAAGGACCAGCGCGACGGGCGACGGGTTCATGCCGAAGACGTGCGCGAACGCCTTGTCCGGCATCTCGGCGTGCCCGAACGCGCGGTGGCGGTAAAATCCGCGGAACGCGACGAATTGGCGGGCGTCGATCTCATGTCCGAACTCTGCCCCATCCGCTGGGTGATCACCAAATCCGCGCTGATGGAAGGGTGGGATTGTCCGTTCGCCTACGTGCTGGCGATGCTCGACAACACCACGGCAAAACGGGCGCTGACCCAGCTGGTTGGGCGGGTAATGCGCCAGCCGCACGCGCGGCGCACCGGGCGCGAGGCGCTCGACCGGTGCTACGTCTATTGCTGGAACACGAAGGTAGGAGACGCCGTCGCGTATGTCAAGGCCGGACTGGAAGAGGAAGGTCTGACCGGACTCGGCGGCGACGTCGTCGCCGACTCGCCCACGCTGCGCCGCGTCGCCGTTCGCAGGCGAAGCGAATTCCAGGGAACGGATATCTTTCTGCCGCGCGTCCTGCACAGGGATGGCGCCGAGTGGCGCGAGCTCGAATATCTGAGCGATATCGTTCCCGGTGTGGATTGGGAGGGCATCGAGGCGCCCGACCCGCGGGCAAGCCTGGCCGAAGCGCCCGCGATTCTGTCGGCCGCCGTCGATCTCGAAGGCGGACCGGCGCCCGTGTACGACGCCGCGGAGCTGGAGATCGACAAGACCGTGCGCATATCGTGGTTCGTCTATCGTCTCTCCGACATCGTTCCCAACCCTTGGCAGGCGGCGCGCATCGTGCAACAGCTTGTCGGAAAGCTGCGCGCCGCCGGAGAAACCGACGAAGCGATTTTCGACAGGCGCCCGTATCTCGCGCATATCCTGCACAAGCATGTGGCCGAAACGGTCGAGAAGGACGCCGAGCGTGTTTTTGTGGAGAAAATCGCGAGAAAGGAGATCCGGTTCGATCTGAAGATCCGGCGGCTGAACTTCAAGATGCCCGAAGATTACGAACTCGTCGTTCCGGAACGCGCGGGCCTGTTCGCCGGGAACGACGGCGGGGCGATCCAGCGCAGTTTGTTCGAACCGATATACGGGGAGCAGTTCGATTCCGATCTGGAGCGGAAATTCGCGCGGTATCTCGACGAACAGAAGGCGCTGCAATGGTGGCATCGCGTGGCGGCGCGGCAGAGCGGAGACTATTACCTGAAAGGCTGGAAACCCGACCGCGTGTGGCCCGATTTTGTGGCGATGGGCGGCGGAACCGCGGAGCGCCCGCGCCTGCTCGTGTTCGAGACCAAGGGCGCCCACCTCGACAACGCCGATACCGCCTACAAGAAGCGCCTCATGGAAACCTTGCAGGACGCATTCGACTGCGGAACGATGACCGTAACCGACGGCCCCGCCAAGGGAACCTTCCGCCTCGTATTCGACGAAGCCGAGTTCCCCGCAGCGCTGGCCGACGCCGACCGGTCCGCCGGATAACGCCAGTCCGGATCGGCGCGTTTTCGCGGGTCGCCCGCCTGCCGGCGCCATTTCGCGCGGAAAGGTGCGGGCAGGGACGCTCGCGGTCCCGGGCGGTTCGCGCCTTCGGCGGGGCGGGCATTCCGGTGGAGCGAACGAAACGGTCGGGTATCAAGTCTCGAGGCCGAGTACGGCGCGCATGTCGTAGAGGCCGGGGGGCTTGCCGCGGGTCCATTGCGCGGCGCGGAGGGCGCCGTCGGCGAATATGTCGCGCGAGGCGGCGCGGTGGCCGAGTTCGACGCGCTCGCCCTCGGCGGCGAACACCGCGGTGTGGTCGCCGGGGACGCCGCCGCCGCGCAGTACGGCGTAGCCGATGTCTCCGGCGCGGCGCGGGCCGGTATGTCCATCGCGGCCGCGGGCGGCGACGGCGTCGTGCTCGACGCCGCGCCCGGCGGCGGCGGCGCGGCCCAGGCCGAGGGCGGTTCCGGAGGGGGCGTCCACCTTGTGGCGGTGGTGCATTTCCACGATCTCGATGTCGTATTCGGGGCCGAGGACGCGCGCGGCGCGCTCGACGAGGGCAAGCAGCAGGTTGACGCCGACGCTCATGTTGGGCGCCTGGACGATGGGCGCGCGCGCGGCGGCGGCGCGAACGCTGGCGGCCTGCGCGTCGTCCAGGCCGGTCGTGCCGATGACGTGGGCGGTAGCAGTCTCGGCGGCGATGGCGGCGTGCGCGGCGGTGGCCTCGGGGGACGAGAACTCGATGACCGCGTCGGCGGCGGCGAACACGGCGAGAGGGTCGGCGCCGATGGCGGCGCCCGTGTCGCCGGCGGGGGCGCCGACGGCGGGATGGCCGGGATGTTCGGCGGCGGCGGCGAGGCGGAGACCGGGCGCGGCGGCAAGGCGGCGGAGGATGGCGGCGCCCATGCGGCCGCCGGCGCCGAGAAGGCCAATGTTCACGGGGCGGCGGGAGGTCGCGGTCATGGGTCGGTTCCTTCAGCGGGTTGGGCGGCGCGGGCGGGCGGGGCGGGGGCAGGGAGCTCGTGGATGCGCACCGACGGGCAGACTTCGCGGGCGATGCCGCAGAGGTGGCGGTGGTGGCTCAGATAGATTGTCTGGCCTTCCGTGGCCATTTCGGCGAAAAGGCGGAAGGCTTCCTCGGCGCGGAAATCGTCGAAGGTTTCCAGTATGTCGTCGGCGATGAAAGGCACGGGGCCGTGTTGCCGGACGAACTCGAGGTAGCCGGCGACGCGCAGGGCGAGATAGAGCTGGAAGCGCGCGCCTTTCGACATTTCCGAGGCGAGTTTGTCGCCGCCTCCATCGGCGGGGACGCCGATGAGGACTTCGCCTTTCCCGGTAAGCCGGGCCGCCAGCCGCGCATAGGCGCCGCGGCTGATGGTGCGGAAGGCCTCCGAGGCGCCTTTCATCATCGCTCCGCGGTGTTCCTCGCGCCAGGCGTCGAGGGCGAGTTCGGCGGCCTTGGCGCCGAGGCGCATGCGCATGTAGTTGCGCGCGCGATCCTCGATTTCGAGGATGATCGCGCGGCGTTCGGATTCGAGGCGGGCCGCCGCGTCGTCTCCGCCGATGGCGGCGAGGTCGTCTCCGGCGGTCTGGAGTTCGTGGAATTTCTCCTGCCGGCGGGCGGTTGCGTCCTCGATGCGGGCGGCGGCGTCCTCGATACGGGCCTCGAGCGCCTCCGCATCGCCGCCGGCGAGGGCGGCTTGGGCGTCGGCCAGGGAGGCGGCGTTCATGTCCTCGACGAGGCGGGTCTCGCGCGCGGCGGCCTCCTTGCGGAGTTCGGCGCGGCGCGCGACCGCTTGCAGGCGCTCCTGAACCGCGAGCAGGCTGTCGACGCCGAACGCTTCGTACATGCGCCCGGCTTCGGCGCGCAGTTCGGCGAGTTCGCGGCGCGCGGCGGCGCATTCTTCCGCGGCGGCGGCGCCTTTGTTGCGCAGGTCTTCGCGCTTGGCGGCGGCGGTTTTGGCGTCGGCGAGGCGGCGTTCGAACGCGCGGGCTTGGGCATGGGCGCGCGCGGGGTCGAAATCTTCGCCCAGGCGTTCGGCCAACGCGCGGACGCCGTCGGCGAAAACGGCGCGGTCGCGCTCCATCGCGGCGATGCGATGGGCGAGGTCGGCGTGGCTTTCGGCGGCGGCTTCGAGCGCGGCGGAATCCCGGAGCAGCGCGCGGACTTCGGTCGCCGACGGCTCGGGATGGATGTCCCGCATCCAGCAGCGGGCGAGTGCGGCGGTCCAGGCTTCCCGCCACGCTTCGTCTTCGGCGCGGGCGCGGCGGCGTTCGGCTTCGCGGCGGTCGCGTTCGGCGGCGGCGCGCTCCAGGGCCTTGCGGGCGGCTTCGGCGGCGCTTGCGGCCTCCTGCGCGGCCTCGGCGAGTTCGGCGGCGGCGGCATCCGGGGAAAAGACGGCGCCGACGGCGGACAGGGCGCCGGCCAGCCGCGCGCGCAAGCGTTCGGCGGTTTTGCGCGCGCGTTCGGCGGCGGCGTTTTCTTCGTCGAGTTTCGCGAGGGTCTCCATGATTTCCGCGCGGCGCGCGACCCATCCCGCGAGTTTGGCAAGCGGGATGTCCGGCGGCAGTTCCGCGGCGCCGGCGCTGTTCATGGCCCGGACGGCGGCGGCGATCTCCGTGCGCACGCCGTCGCGGCGGGCGCTCGCGGCGGCTCGCTGGGCGTCGTTGCGTTCGATCCCGGCGGCGGTCGCGCGCGCGTCCCCGGCGGCGCCGCGGATTTCGGCGAGGGCGGCGGCCTGGGCAAGGCGGCGGTCGGCGGCGGAATCGTAGTCCGTCATACGGGCCTCGAAAGCGTCCGCCGTGGCGCCGTCGAGGGCGGCGCGGTGGCGCGTCCACGCTTCGTCGCGCGCGGCGCGGAGGGCGTTCGCTTCCGCATCGTCGGCGATGCCGGCCTCGGCCCGGGCGTTTTCGAGCGCGGCTTCGTGTTTCTTGCGTTCGGCCGCGAGGCGCGCGCGTTCGGTTTCGAGGCGCGCGAGATCGGCCTCGGCGGCGTCGAGGCGCTCTTTCCAGGCGGCGAGTTCGGCGTCTTCGGGCGCGCGGACGGCGGCGAGGGCGGCGGGGTCGCCGGCACACGGATGGAGTTGGGCGGCCTGGGTTCGCAGGCGATCCTCGAGGCGACGGCGTTCATCGGCGCGGAGTTCGGCGTGAACATGGCTGTCGTCGCGGCGCGCGGCGGCGAGGGCGGCCTTGAGGAGGTCGAAGCGGGCGTCGGAATCCGGGTCGGCGCGCGCGCCGATGCGTTCCGCGGCGCGTTCGTGTTCGGCGCGCGCCTCGGCGCTTTCGTTGGCGGCCGTTTTCAGGCGCTCTTCGATCGCGGCGCGGCGCTCGATGAGTTCGCCGAGGGCGCCGGCGACCGCGGCGGGAACGACGAGAGCGGCGGGGTCGGCGCCGGCCGGCCGATCGAGGCGGCGCAGGAAGGCGGCGATGCGGCCCTTGTCTTGTTCAAGGGCCTCGCGGCGGCGCGGCAGATCGTCCTCGGCGGTTTCGAGGCGGGAGAAATCGAGCGCGGCGATGGCGTCGGCGGCTTCGAGGACGGCGTCGTCGGCGGGGATTGCGTCGCGTTCGGCCGCAAGGCGCGCCTGGGTTTTCTCGCGTTCCTCGATGCGCGCGGCGAGGCGCGGCTCGCTCACGACGAGTTCGCCGATGCGCCGGGACCATTCGGGCGGGGGTTCGGGAAGGGCCTCGAGGCCGGCGAGTTCCCCGCGCAGGCGGCGGATGTCGGCCAGCGCGGGCAGGGCGCGCAGGCGGCGCTGGGCGTCCTTGCGCCGGGTCTCGAGGCGCCCGATTTCGGCGACGATTCCGTCATAGGCGTTTTGGGCGGCGTCGCGGGTTTCGATCAGGCGGACATATTCGTGGGCCGCGACGTCGAGGATTTTCCTGCGCTCGGCGATGTCGTTGAGCGCGCTCTTGAGCTCGTGGAGTTTCGTGTTGCGGGCCCGGCCTTTGCGGAACGCGTCGCTTTCGTCGCGGAGTTTCCGCAGCGTCGCGCCGAGCTCGACGAGTCCGGCGCCGCCGGCGAACAGGAGTTGCCCCAGGCGGCCCTCGCTTTCGAGGATTTCCTCGCCGCCGGCCTCGAGGGTGTCGTCGTCGAGCGAGAACATGGTCTTGTAGGCGGCGCGGTCCATGCCGCCGAGGGCGGCGGCGAACGCGTCGTCGGCGACAGGCCGGTCGCGGCCGTCGAGCAGCGTGTCGCGGCGGCGCTTGATGCGGGCGAAGCGGCGGACCTCCCCGCCGATTTCCACGTCTGCCTCGACGCGCATTGCGTCGAATCGATGCAGAAACGCATATCGGGTTCGATGTTCGATAGCGAATAACAAATCGAGATAGGCCGAGAGCGCGGTGGATTTGCCGGTCTCGTTGGGACCGTAAACGATGTGCAAGTCGGGCGCGCCGTCGGAGCGGGCGCCGAAATCGATTTCGGCGCCGGTGAACAGGCCGTATCGGGGCAGGCGGAGGCGGCGCAGGCGCATCAGTCGGCGTTTTCGGGTTGCGGGGCTTCGCGGAGGCGGGCGAGCGCCGCGCGGCGGCCGTCGGCGGCGAGGCCGCGGAGGATCGCGGCGCGTTTTTCGGCGCTGGAGCCGAAAGCGTTTTGCGCCTCGCGCGGCAGCGCTCCGGTCAGGTCGTCGATCTCGCGGGCGGCCCATGCGGCGAAGGAATCGGATTCGGCGATCCCGCGCATTGTGCGTTCGAGTTCGTCCAAGCGGCCAACGCCGGGGCCGCGCGCCGCGCGCGCGCCGGGCTCGGCGGTATCGAGTTCGACCTTGTCGATCCATGTATTGACGCCGGTGCGGACGCGGGCCTGTTCGCACGCGAGTTCGGGGTCGCGCCGCAATAGCCAGTTCAGCGGGGTTTCGCCGGCGAGGGTCAGGCGGACGATAAGAGTGTCGGCCTCGACGGCGGCGCGTTCGGCCGCGAGGGCCGCGCCGACGCGGGCGAACGCCTCGCCCCACTCCGCGGCTTCCGACAGATCGACGCGCACGCGCTGGAACTGCGCGACGTTCACTGCGCGCTCGCGGGGGCGGACGGTTCCGTCGTCGGCGACGTCGACCACGGTTACGGATTTCGGGCCCTCCTCGCGGAAACGGCGCCCTTGCGGGATGCCGGGCATGACGACGAAACGGTTGCCGTCGCGCCGTTCTATCCGCTGGTGGATGTGGCCGAGGCACCAATAATCGAATCCGGTCGCGAACAAATCCGCGGCACCGCACGGCGCGTAGGGGTCGTGATGTTTCGCGCCGCCCAGGCTGGTGTGCAGAAGGCCGATATTGAAGGCGCCGGGAACGGGGGGCCTGAATTTGGGCAGCGGGCTTTCGGTATGGCGGGGGTCGGAGAAACTCACGCCATGCACGGCGACGGGAATTGCGCCGGGCGGGCGCTCGACGGCGGCATGGCCGCCGCGGCCGTCGAAGACGGTCGCGCTGTCGGGCAGCATGCGCTCCCTTCGCAATTGCGCGGTGATTTTCGACTCGGCGTCGTGGTTGCCGCGCACGATGAACGCGCGCACGCCGGCGTCGTGGAGCCGCCGCAGCTGTTCGGCGAGGAACAGCGCGGTTTTCATCGAGGTTTGGTCGCCGTCGTAGAGGTCGCCGGCAATCATGAGCGCGTCGGCGTTTTCGTCGAGGCAGAGGTCGACGATGCGCTCGAAAGCGCGGCGGGTGGCGGCTCCGACGGCTTCCGCGAGTTGGGGGTCGAGCAGGGCGAGGGAGCGCAGCGGCGAATCGAGGTGGATGTCGGCGGTGTGGACGAAGCGGAAGGGCATGGGCGGCGGGTTTTGGCGGGGCGGAGGGGGATGATTATACCGGAGGTTGCGGGCGTTGACTCGTTTAATGGGGGCGCCGGCGGGGCCTCCTCCGCCGGGTCGCGCCGTGCGGAAACGTGCGGGCGGGGGCGCCCGCGGTTCCGGGAAGTTCGCGCCTTCGGCGCGGGGGCGCCGTTGCGGGGCGTTGCGGGGCCCCGCGGGGCTCGGGGCGGACCGGCGCGGCGGCGGGCGGCTCGCCGGCGGCGGGGGCGCGTCGGCGGTTGAGCGCGGCGCAGTTGGCGGAGCTGGCTGAGCTTGTCGAGACCGGCCCCGATCCGCAGACCGATGGCGTGGCGGCCCGGCGGCGCGTTGACCCGCAGGCGGAGATCGAGCGCCGGTTCGGGGTGGAGTATCGTGAGCGCTCGGTGTCGCGGCTTCTCCACGAGCTGGGGTTTTCGCACATGAGCGCGCGGGTTGCCGAACTGCCCGAAGTGACCGGGTTCGAGATATGGCGGCGGGACGAGATGCGGCTCGGCCAAAAGAACGGGCTGGCGCCGCAATGGGCGCACACGGGCACGCGACCGCGCCAGTTGCGCGGCCTGCGCTACGGTAGCGCGTATCCGTTCGGCGCCATCTGCCCGGCGCGCGGGGCCGGCGCCGCGGCCGTCATGCCCATGGCGAACACCGAGGCGATGCAACACCGCATCGATGAGATTGCGTGCATCGTCCGCCCCGGCGCTCATGCCATTCTCCTGCTCGACGGCGCCGCCCGGCACACTGCCGACGCGCTCGAATGGCCGCGCAACATCGGCCCCTTGCTGCCGCCGCCCTACGCGCCCGAACTCGACCCGGTGGAGAACGTCTGGCAATATCTGCGCCAAACGCGGCTATCCAACCGCGTCTTCGAGAGCTACGGCGACATTGTCGATGCCGCCTGCGACGCTTGGAGCCGCCTGATCGCCATGCCGGAGAAAATCGCATCCATCGGCACGCGAAAATGAGCACAGAAAGGTCAACATCGATAGCGGTTGGTATTAGATGCAGCGGGCGCCGGTCAGTCCGCCAATCCGGTTTTCCTCCGGATCGACCGCGCAAGATCGGCGAAATCCCGGTATGCCTGCCGGACAGGCGGGCTGTCCGATGCATGCGCCATAGTTGCGAGTCGATGGTTCTGCCGCGTGCGCTGGCGATTGCGTGCGGCTACGAAGACTGCAACGACCCCGACGCGCTGCGCGACGACCCGGTATGGCGATACCACCGGCGGGCCGCGCCGCCCGACGCGCGCCTGTTCCGTGAGCGATACCGAGAGGAGGCTTCATGAGCCGGATCGAAACCGCGACGCGCTGGCGATGGGTGCGCCATGCGCCGGTCGTCGCCAACCGGGGCCGCATGTACGGGGCGTCGGACCCGCCGTGCGACCTTGGCGATGCGGCGGCGTTCGAGGG
This sequence comes from Alphaproteobacteria bacterium, assembly GCA_965201115.1. Taxonomy (GTDB): domain Bacteria; phylum Pseudomonadota; class Alphaproteobacteria; order UBA7887; family UBA7887; genus JANQOH01. The sequence goes on along the minus strand of OZ241745.1, from coordinate 388,463 downwards.
GCTGGCGCGCGCGCTGCCCCGGGGCGCGGTGTGGGCGACGAGCCACCTGCGCCGCGCGCGCGACACCGCGGCGGCGATACTCGAACGCAGCGGCGAGAGCGCCGATCCGCTCGTCGAGCCCGCGTTCGGCGAGCAGAACTTCGGCATCTGGCAGGGCACGCCTTACGACAAGGTGGACGCCATTCCCGGCAAGCCCGCGCACCGCTTCTGGTTCACCGCGGCGGACCATCGCCCGCCGGGCGGCGAATCCTATGTCGAACTGATGGCGCGGACCGTCGCCGCGATCGAACGGTTGACCGCGGCGCATCGCGGGCGCGACATCGTGGCGGTGGCGCATGGCGGGCCGATCCGCGCGGCGATCGCGCATGCCTTGGGTCTCGACGCCGACGGCGCGCTGGCCTTCGTGACCGACAACCTTTCGCTTACGCGGCTCGACCGCGTGGAGTCCGCGGCGCCGGGGCCGGACTGGCGGGTCCATTGCATCAACCGCGACCCGCGCTGGACTTCCTGACGCGCCGCCCTAACTGCTTCGGCGACCCGCCCGGTCGCGGCGGACAACAGGGGAGGCCCCGACCATGACGAAATCCGTGCGCCCGGCTTTTGCCGCCGCCGCTCTCGCGGCGGCCGCGTGGCTTGCTGCGGCCGGCCCGGCCGCCGCCGGCGGCGCGGCGCAGAAACTGATCGACGATTCGGCGACGATGCTGCGCGCCTTCGCCGCCGACAGCGAAGCGTGGCGCCGCGTGCAGCCGTTCTTCCGCCATGCGCGCGCCGTCGTCCTTGCGCCGGACATGCTCGAGGCGGGGCTGTTCGTCGGCGCGTCCGGCGGCCAATGCGTCATGGTTGCGCGCGGCCCGAGGGATTCCGGCTGGTCGCCGCCGTCGTTCTGCACCCTGACCGAGGCCAGCGTCGGGTTGCAAATCGGCTTCCGGAAATCCGAGACGCTTCTCCTGGCCATGACCGATACGGCCGCGGCGGCGCTGATGGCCGGAACCGTGCAAGTCGGCGGCGAGACGGGCGTTGCCGCGGGGTATGTCGGCCGGGGCGAAGGCGTGAAGGGCGGCTCGCGCCTCAGCCTCGACGTCGATCTCATCGTCGTTTCGCGCAGCCAGGGGCTGTTCGGCGGCGTCTCGGTCGATGGCAGCTGGATCGCGCCCGACAACGAGTTCAACGCCGCCTGGTACGGCGGCGCGATCGCCGCGCGCGACATTCTGGTGGAGCGCATCGTCTCCGCCGGCGCGGCCGACGCGCTAATCCGCGCCCTGGAAGAGGCGGAATACACAGAACACGCCTACAACGACGCTCATTAGCCCCACCGCGCGCGCGTGCATGTCGAGCGCGTCGAGAATGTCGTTGGGGCCGACCTGCGGCCGCCCCGCGCCGATCCACGGATGCGCGGCGGCGCCGGCCGCGTAGCGGCGCGGCCCCGCGAGCGCGACGCCGAGCGCCGCGGCGACGGCGGCGGGGGGCCAGTCCCGCCCCGCGGCGCCGCGCAGCGCCGCAAGCGCGCGCGGCGCGTCCCGCCCCGCGGCGGCGGCCAGCGCAAGCCCCGCCAGGCGATCGGGAACCCAATGCGCGAGACGCGCGGCGCGGCGCGGCGCGGCGCCGAACGGCCCCCGCCCCGCCGCCGCGGCCAACCCGTCGAGAAACCAATAGGCCGCCGCCGCCGGAAGGCCGCCGACCGCCGCGTAGAACACCGGGGCCGTCCAGCGCCGCGCCAGCCGCCGCGCCAGCGCCTCGACCCCCACGCGCGCCATGCCGTGGCTGTCGAGATAAACCGGGTCGCGCATCGAGAGCCGCGCCAGCGCCGCGTTCGCGGCCTCGGTCCTGTGCCGGGCGAGCGCCCGGCCGAGCGCCGCCAGCGCGTCGCCGCTTTCGCGTTGATCGACGGCGCCCGCAAGAACGAACAACACCGCCAGCCACAACAGCGGCTGTTGCGCCGCCAGCGCCTCGAGCGCGGATCCGCCCGCGGCGGCGGCGGCAACGAAAGCGAGCGCCGCAAGAACGCCGCGCTTGCGCAGCGTCCGCGCGCCGCGCGATTCCCGGTTCAATTTCTCCGCGCAGCGGCCGGCGAGACGGTCGGTCGCGACCAGCGGATGCCAGCGCCAGCGTTGGCGCCAAAGCGGCGACCCCGAATAGGCGTCGAGCAGAATCGCCGCGAGAAGAACGAGAAGATGCGCCGCGGTCACCGCGCGGCCGCGGCGGCGGCCAGGCGCTCCGCCAAGGCGGCGTGCCCGCCCGACGCGGCGTGGGCGGCGGCGTCCACGCCCGCGTTGTCGGCGAGCGCGGCGTCGGCGCCGGCGGCGAGCAGCGCCTCCGCCGCGCCCGAGCGCCCCGCCAGCGCCGCCCACATCAGCGGCGTGCGCCCCCGCCCGTCGCGGGCGTTGACATCGGCGCCGCGGGCGATTAGGAACGGCGTCATCGCGTTCCCGTGGAACGCGGCCCACATCAGCGCGGTGCGCCGCGCGGCGTCGCGCGCGTCTATCTTCGCGCCCGCCGCCAGCGCCGCTTCGACGACCGGCATGAGCTGCCCGCGCGCGCCGGTAATCAGCCGCTGGTCGTCGCGCATGCCGGCCGCCGCCGGCGCCGCGAGACACAGAAACAGGAAAGAAGCAAGCAACGTTCTCATGGCGCCCCGACACACGGTTTGCATTGTTCGCGCCGCGCCCGGCGCGCGGCGAGGCAGTATAGCCCGCGCCGCGGCGCCGTGAAGACGCTTCGCGCCGGGCTCGCGGTTGCCGCGGCGGCGGCGCTGGCCCTCGCGGGCCTCGTCGCGTGGCGCGAGGGCGCGTTCGACCCGCCGCCCGAAAACGCCGGCCGCGTTCCCATCGGCGGCCCCTTCGCGCTCATCGACGGCGACGGGCGCGCGCGCACCGATTCCGAGTTCCGCGGCGCGCCCATGCTGGTCTCGTTCGGCTACACCCACTGCCCGGATATTTGCCCCACCGTGCTCCAGACAATAACCGACGCGCTCGACGCCTTGGGGCCCGAGGGCGCGGCGATCCAGCCCTTGTTCGTGACCGTCGATCCCGAACGCGACACGCCGGAGGTCGTGCGCGCTTGGGTCGGCCATTTCCACGAACGCCTGATCGGCCTCACCGGCGCGCCGGAACAGACGGCGGCCGCCGCGCGCGCCTATCGCGTGACATGGCGCAAGGTGCCGGACGAGGCGGGCGGCGCCGGCTATTTGGTCGATCACACGGCGCTGGTCTATCTGATGGACGCGGACGGCGCTTACGTCACGCATTTCGGACATCGGGAAGACGCCGGGGCGATGGCGGCGCGGCTGGCGCGCTATCTGGAGACCGGAACGTGAAGGCGCGTCTCGCGGCGGCCGCCGCGGCCGCGCTCGCGTGCGGCGCGGCCGGGGCGGCGGATATCCGGGTCGAGGACGCATGGGCGCGCGCCTCCGCCGGGGCGGCGCGCAACGGCGCCGCCTACGTCACCCTCGTCAACCGCGGCGCCGCCGCCGCGCTGATCGGCGTCGAAAGCTCCGCCGCCGCGCGCGCGGAGCTGCACATGCACATAATGGACGGCGACATGGCGCGCATGCGCCCGGCGGGTAGCGTCCCGCTGCCCGCGGGCGCGCGCGTCGCGCTGGCGCCCGGCGGCCTGCACATCATGCTGCTGGGCCTGCGCGCGCCGCTGCGCGAGGGCGCGTCGTTCCCCATGACACTGCGCTTCGACGACGGCGACTCGCGCGCCATCGAGGTCATCGTCGGCAGCGTCGCGGCCGCGGCGCCGCCCGCGGTCGCGGACCGCGAACGCGGCGCACATCCCGAAAGCGGCGAATGACGGCAGCGAATCTCGAGGGCGCGCCGCATGTCCGCGTGCGCCGCTCGGCGCGCGCCGCGCGCATAAGATTGCGCATCGACACGGTGCGCGGCGAGGCCGAGCTCGTGCTGCCGCAAGCTGCCGCGCTGGCCGACGGCGAGCGGTTCGTCGCCCGCAACCGTGCGTGGCTGGCGCGGCATCTCGCCGCGCTGCCGTCGCGCCGCCCGTTCGCCGACGGCGCGCGCGTCCCGTTTCAGGGCCGCGAGGTCGTTATCGCGCATCGCCCGGACGGTGGCCGCGCCGCGCGGCTCGACGGCGACCGGCTCGTCGTGGGCGGCCCCGCGGGGCAGCTTGCCGCCCGCGTCGCGGCATGGTTCGGCGAGGCGGCGCGCGCGGCGCTGTGGGAAGCGGCGACCCGGCACGCCGCCGCGCTCGGCGCCGATTTCGCGACACTGCGCGTCGGCGACCCGAAAACCCGCTGGGGCAGTTGTTCGGCGCGCGGCGGGCTCTCGTTCTCGTGGCGGCTGATCCTCGCGCCGGCTTTCGTGCTCGACTATGTGGCGGCGCACGAGGTGGCGCATTTGCGCGAGCCGAACCACCGCCCCGCCTTCTGGCGCCTCGTCGAGCGCCTGGACCCCGACTACGCCGAAGCCCGCGCCTGGCTGAAACGCCGCGGCTCGGAGTTGCACCGCTACGGATAGCTTGGCGGAGAGGCGCGCCCTCTTCCGACGCCGAACACGGGTTCGACGGTCTGCTTGCGCGGGCGGGACAGGGCGCGCCCGGCCTTGCTGCCAAGTTCGGGGACCGTCTCGCGGCGCCAAGGGGCCTTGGGCTGCCGGACCGCGACGGGCGGAAGTCGCGGTGTCGTCTTCGGTCCTCCGCCGATACCGACACAAGGGCGTCTGTACCGCGTTCGGCGAGCGCCGCCGCTTCGGCGCCGTTGGCGTAGCCGCTGTCGGCCAGAGCCGTTCCGGGGCGGCCCGGCGCTGCCGGAACGGTCTCGACGTTCGCCGCCAACGCGTTGCCGTCGCCGGCGCAGCTGCCGGCCCGCGCGGCTGCGACCGGTTGCGACACCTCGGCGTCGACCGTTGCCTGCGCGTTACAGCCTTGGCGGTATTCGTGCCGCTTGTTCTTGCGCATCGGTCGGCTGTCCGGGTTTGTCGGGTTGCCTTGCTCGCTGGCCTTCGGGGTCTCGTCGGGGAGCTTCGGGCGCTTGCCCTTGCTCCGGCCCGAACGCGCGGCGCGCCCCGCGAGCCGCGCGCGCCGCCGCCGCAACAGCGCCGCCAACTCGCCAGCGTCCTCGCCGGCATCGAACGGCGCCAGCGACTCGTCCTGCGCGTCCCGCTTAATTCGTGAATTGTTCGTGCCCGCGGTTGCGCCGAAGGTACGGGCTTCGCACCCTGCCTGCCATCGTTCGCGGTTGTCGAGACGCGCCGGCGGGGACGCCCGCGGTCCCGGGGAGTCCGCGCCTTCGGCGTGGGCGGCCCCATGGCGCCCGAAGCCGCGGATCGCGAATCGGGCGCTACATTATGCGCCGCCGCAATCCCGCGCATATGTCGAGATAATCCGGTTCCTCCGGCGCGATCAGGCCGCGGCGCACGAAGAAGTCCACCAGCACGAGGGCCGAATCGAATTTGAACGCGCGGGTCTCCGCCACGCGGCGCATGACCTCCGCTACCGGGAGAAGCGCGAAACTCCCGACCTCGCCGTCGCGGTTGCGGGGGACGAAATCCGCCGGCACGGCGAGGTCGAAGACGAACAGCACGGTCCGCCGCGCGCCGTGGGGGCCGTCGCGCACATAGCTCACCGCTCCGGCCGGCGCCGCGCGGCCGGCCAGTTCCGCGGGGATTCCCGCCTCTTCGTCCGCCTCCTTTGCGAGGTTTTCCCGCACGCCGGCGCCCGCGGGCTGCCCGCCCGCGACCATGTTGTCGAGCGCGCCGGGGCACACCGGCATGTCCGCCGCGCGGCGCGGGATCCACAGTGCCTGTCCCGACGCGGTCTCCACGTGGCCGTTCATGTGGACGCCCCATGACGGGAAGCCGAAAAGCTCGACGCCGGCGCGATCGACCTCGCACAGCGCCTCGCCGAAACGCCGGCCGACGGGAAAGGATTCGCCGCGCGGCGGCGCGCACAGGCCGCGCCCGGCCGCTTCGTGCGCCAGCGCGTCGAGCGCCGCGGCGCTCGACGCGGCGTCTTCGCGCTCCGGCGCGAGGCGCGCCCCGCCGCCCGGCAGGCGCTCCAGGCCCGGCGCCTTGGCCAGCGCAGCGATGCGGTCGCGGCGCATGAGACCGATCCGGGCGCCGCCGACGAAAAACGGCGCGTACAGCGCCGGGTCATGGCGGTTGCATTCGGCTATGCGATCGAGAAAGCTCATGCGCGGGACCTACGGCGGAACGCGGCGGCGCGAAAGACTATCCGGCATGAACGCCCCGTGGAAAGCGGCGCGCATCGCGGCGTTGTGCTGCGCCTTGGCGGGTTGCGCGCCCGAGCGTCAGGCGGCGGGGCCGCGCGCCGAGGCGCCGCGCATCGTCGCCGGCGCGCTCGTCGCCGGCGATGGCGCGCGGCTGCCGCTGCATGTGTGGCTGCCGGACGGGCCGCCGCGCGCGGTCGTGCTGGGCGTCCACGGCTTCAACGATTACGGCAATGGCTTCGCCATCCCCGCCGCGGCGTGGACGCAAGCGGGCCTCGCCGTGTACGCCTACGATCAGCGCGGTTTCGGCGCCGCGCCCGCGCCGGGCATATGGCCGGAAGAAGACGCGCTGATCGGCGACTTGGAAGACGCCGCGGCCGCCGTCGCGGCGCGCCATCCGGGGCTGGCGCTTTATGCGGTGGGCGTCAGCATGGGCGGCGCCGTGCTCGCCATCGCGCTTGCCGAGGGGAAGCTGGCCGGCGTCGCGGGCGCGGTGCTTTCGGCCCCCGCGGTGTGGGCGCGCGAGACCATGCCGCTGTCGCATCGCGCCGCGCTGTGGCTGGCGGCGCATCTCGCGCCGGGGCTGCGCCTGAGCGCCGAGGGGCTCGATATCGTCCCTTCCGACAACGACGATATGCTGCGCGCGCTCGGCGCCGACCCGCTCGTCATAAAGAAGACGCGCGCCGACGCGACGCTTGGCGTGGTGGATCTGATGGACCGCGCATTCGCCGCCGCGCCCGCGCTCGCCGCGGCCGCGCCGCCGCCCCTGCTGCTGCTGTACGGCGCGCGCGACGAGATCGTGCCGAAGGCGCCGACCGCGCGCGCGGCGTGCGCCCTCGGCGCGGCGGCGCGGACGGCCGTCTATGAGCAGGGCTACCACATGCTGTTGCGAGACCTCGGCGCCGCCGTCGTTCACGCCGATGTGGCGGCGTGGATCGCCGACCCGTCGGCGCCGCTGCCGTCGGACGCCGAGGACGAAGCGCGGCGTTTCTTCTCGTGCGCGGCCGCCGCGCGGACAGGCGTTATGAGAGCAGATCGAGCGCGGTGATCAGCGCGGCCACCAATGCGCCGAGAACCGCAAATCCGCCGTAAAGGCGAACGGTGAGGCGGGTCTCGAACTCGGCAAACTCCGCCCTCGTGACCGGACCGCCGCCAGCGACGGCCCCCGCTATGACGTTTGCGTGCGCTTCGGCTTCCCGGCGCTCGACGCCCGCTTCTTCGAGCGCGTGCGCCGCCGCCAAGGTGTCGAACCCGATTATTGTCCGCTTGTTCGCCATGACCATGTTATTCCCCCAAAGGCTATCGATGGTGACTCGTCTCCCGGGAACGCTGTCACTTCGCCAAAATGCATATGAAGCACCGGAGAAGAAGATGCCGACGGTCCCGGGAAGCAACCGCCGAACAGTCTGTGTCGGTGACGCTTGATATTATCGTGTTGGCAAGGGACGGTCAAGGGCACGCGAAACGCCCCCCGAAGGGCCGCCGGCGCCCCCGAAACCGGGAAGGAGGACACGGCCATGACGGCATGGAGGCGTTGCGCGGCGGCGGCGTGGATTGCGCTCGCGGGCGCGGTGGGGGGCGCGGGGGCGCAGGACGGGGCGGTCTTGCGCATCGTTCCGCACGCCGACCTCAAGAACCTCGACCCCATTTGGACCACCGCCTATATCAGCCGCAACCACGGCTACATGATCTACGACACGCTGTTCGCGCTCGACGAACACCTCCGGCCCCGGCCCCAGATGGTCGAGGACTGGACCGTCAGCGCCGACGGCCTCGCGTGGACCTTCCGCCTGCGCGAGGGCCTCGCGTGGCACGACGGCGCGCCGGTGACCGCCGCCGATTGCGTCGCCTCCATCCGCCGCTGGGGCGCCCGCGACGGCATGGGCCAAAAGCTCATGGACGCGACCGAAAGCCTCGCCGTCATCGACGACCGCACATTCGCGCTCACGCTGGCGGCGCCTTACGGGCTGGTGCTGCAATCGCTCGGCAAGATTTCGTCCAATGTGCCGTTCATGATGCCCGAACGGCTGGCGGCGACGGACCCGTTCGAGCAGGTTCCCGAAACCGTGGGTTCGGGGCCGTTTATATTCGCCGCCGACGAGTGGGTTCCGGGGGCGCGGGCGGTGTATGTGCGCAACCCGGCCTATGTTCCGCGGGCCGAGCCGCCTTCGTTCGCGGCCGGGGGCAAGGTCGCGAAGGTCGAGCGCGTGGAGTGGCACTACATCCCCGACGCGGCGACGGCGATGAATGCGCTGATCGGGGGGGAGATCGACTATTTCGAGCTTCCGCCGCACGATCTTCTGCCGGTCATGGAAGCGTCTCCGGGCGTTTCGGTGCGGACGCTGGACCGGCTGGGCAATCAGGGCTGGGTGCGTCTGAACCATCGCTTGCCTCCTTTCGACGATGCGCGGGCGCGGCGGGCGGTTTTGTGGGCTCTGGATCAGACGGAGTATTTGCAAGCGACGGTGGGCAACCCGGCTTACTACCGGACCTGCGCGGCGTATTTCGGCTGCGGAACGCCGCTCGAGAGCGATGCAGGTTCGGAGGCGCTGCGGGCGCGGGACATGGAGCGCGCGCGGGCGCTGGTGGCGGAATCGGGATATGCGGGCCACCGCGTGGTGGTGTTGCAGGCTACGGACATACCGATCAACAGCGGGGCGGCGCTGGTGACGGCGCGCCTGTTGCGGGAGATCGGCTTCGAGGCGGAGCTTCAGGCGATGGACTGGAGCACGCTCACCTCGCGCCGCGCCGTCAGCGACCCCGTCGAACAGGGCGGATGGAACGTCTTTACGACTTGGGCCATGGCCGCCGACATCGCCAACCCCGTTGCGAATATCGGGGTTTCCGGGGGTTGTCTCGAGCGCGCGTGGTTCGGGTGGCCTTGCGATCCGGAGATCGAGGCGTTGCGCGACCGTTTCGCGCGGGCAGCGGGGCCGGGTGAGCGGCGCGCGCTGGCGGAGGCGGTGCAGCGGCGCGCCTACGAGATCGTCGCTTACGGCAATTTCGGCCAATGGTTCAACCCCATAGCCTATCGCGACGAGCTCGCCGGGATGATCGAATCCCCCGTCCCCTTCTTCTGGAACATGGAAAAACGCGCGCCCGCCCCATGACCCCCGGGGCCTGAGCAGGGCCTTGCGCCCGCGGCCTGCGGCCGCTACGGTCGGGCGAGCGCGACGGAACGGTCGTCGCCATCTTGAGGACGCTGGGGAGGCGCATCATGAGCGTTGCGGACAGACTTACGATTATCGGCTGCGCCGTTGCCTTGGGGGCGCCGATGCTCGGCGTGGCCGTGATGCTGCGCGCGGATATCGATGCACTGCGGGCCGAAATGAACGTATTGCGCGGCGATATGAGCGAGATGCAGGTCGAAATGGGCAAATTGAGCGCCAAGGTGGATGCGGTGGACGCCAAGGTGGACACGATGCAAACCGGGATGCGAACCGGGCTGGACAACCTCGAACAGGGGCAGCGCGTTCTGCGGGAAGGCCAGATCGAACACCAAGGGCGCATGGACGGGCTCGAGACCCGCGTGGATGCGCTCGAGAGCGAGGAGGAGATGCAAGACAAGCGCGCCGCCGATCTCGAGCAGCGCGTGGCGCGGCAGGAAGGCGCGTTGTCCGCGGTAATCGCTCTCGATCGCGCGCCCGACGAAGACGACGAATCGGAGGCCGAACCCGCGCCGTAGGCGCCGGGGTCAGACGTAGGATTGCAGCGAGGCGACCTCCAGCGGGCCGCGGCGGCGGGCGGCTATGGCGGCCACGGCGGCGCGGCTGCCGGCGACCGTGGTGTAATACGGGACGCCGTGCATGAGCGCGGCGCGGCGCAGGCTGTATGAATCGGCGATAGCCTGCCGGCCCTCGGTGGTGTTGAAGATCAGCGCGACCTCGCCGTCGGAGATTGCGTCCACCAGGTGCGGGCGGCCCTCGCTGACCTTGGCGATGCGCGTCACATCCAGGCCGGCGCCGCGCAAATAGGCGGCCGTTCCGCCGGTGGCGATCAGGGAAAACCCCATCCCGGCCAGCCGGCGCCCGAGCGGCGCCATCGCGCTCTTGTCGTTGTCGCGCACCGAGATGAACACCGTTCCCGCGTCGGGAAGGTCGATCCCCGCGGCCAGTTGCGACTTGGCGAAGGCGCGCCCGAAATCCGCGTCGAGCCCCATCGCTTCGCCGGTCGATTTCATCTCCGGCCCCAGCAGCACGTCGACGCCGGGGAAGCGCGCGAACGGGAAGACCGCCTCCTTGACCGCGACCGCGCGCCCTTTTCGCGGGGCGATGTCCAGGTCGGCGAGGCGCGCGCCGGCCATGATGCGCGCCGCCAGGCCGGCGATTGGCACGCCGGTGGCCTTGGCGACGAAAGGCACGGTGCGGCTGGCGCGCGGGTTGGCTTCGATGACATGGATTTCCGGCGCCGCGCCGGCGGCGTCCTGTACCGCGAATTGCACGTTTATCAGCCCCCGCACGCCGAGCGCGCGGGCCAGCGCCGCGGTTTGGGCCTCGATGCGCGCGATCGTTTCCGCGCCGAGCGAATAGGGCGGCAGCGAACACGCGGAATCGCCCGAGTGGATGCCCGCTTCCTCGATATGCTCCATGATGCCCGCGACATATGCGTCCTCGCCGTCGCACAGCGCATCGACATCCACCTCCACCGCGTCCGACAGGAACCTGTCGATTAGGATCGGCGCGTCGCCGAACAGGCGCGCCGCCTCGGCGACGTAGCGTTCGAGGCTTTCGCGGTCGCGCACGATCTCCATCGCCCGCCCGCCGAGCACGTATGACGGGCGGACGAGCACGGGGAAGCCCACCCGTTCGGCGATTTCGACCGCTTCGCTCACGGCGCGGCAGGCGCCGCCCGGCGGCTGCGCCATGCCGAGGCCGGCGAGCAGGCGCTGAAAGCGCATGCGGTCTTCCGCCAGGTCGATGGCGTCGGGCGCGGTGCCCGCGATGGGCAGCCCCGCGGCCTCGAGCCGGCGCGCGAGCTTGAGCGGCGTCTGCCCGCCGAACTGCGCCGCCAACCCCGCCAGCGCGCCGCGCGACGCCTCGACGCGCGCGATCTCGATAACGCACTCCGCCGTCAGCGGCTCGAAATACAGGCGGTCGGAGGTGTCGTAATCGGTCGATACGGTCTCAGGGTTGCAGTTGACCATCGCGGTTTCGAAGCCCGCTTCGCGCAGGCTGTAGGCCGCGTGGACGCAGCAATAGTCGAACTCGATTCCCTGGCCGATACGGTTGGGGCCGCCGCCCAGGATCATGATTTTCCGGCGATCACTGGGCCACGCCTCGCATTCCGCCAGGTCGCCGGTTCCGTCGTAGGTGGAGTAGAGATAGGGCGTTTGCGCGTCGAACTCGGCGGCGCAGGTATCGACGCGCTTGAACACCGGGCGGACGCCGAGCGCGGCGCGGCGCGCGGCTGTTTCCTCTTCCGACAGGCCGGCGAGCGCCGCCAGCCGGGCGTCGGAAAAGCCCTGTTTCTTGAGGTCGCGCAGGCCCTCGGCGTCGGTCGGCAGGCCGTTTTCGCGCACCGCGCGTTCGGTTTCCACCAACGCGGCGATTTCGCGCAGGAACCACGGGTCGTAGCGCGCGGCCTCGTGAACCTCTTCCACCGACAGGCCCTCGCGGAAGGCTTGCGCGACGATGAGCAGGCGGTCGGGCGTTTGCCGGCCCAGCGCGGCGGCGATGGCCGCGCGGTCGCCGCCGGGCCGGTAGCCGGGGATGGGCGTATCGTCGAGCCCCGCCAGGCCGGTCTCCAGCGAGCACAGCGCCTTTTGCAGCGATTCGGCGAAGGTGCGCCCGATCGCCATCGCCTCGCCGACCGATTTCATCGCCGTGGTGAGCGCGGGCGCGGCGCCTGGGAACTTCTCGAACGCGAACCGCGGGATCTTCGTGACCACGTAGTCGATGGTCGGCTCGAACGAGGCCGGCGTCGTTCCCGTGATGTCGTTGGCCACTTCGTCGAGTGTGAGGCCGACGGCGAGTTTCGACGCCACCCTGGCGATGGGAAAGCCGGTCGCCTTCGAGGCCAGCGCGCTCGAGCGCGAAACGCGCGGGTTCATCTCGATGACGACCATGCGCCCGGTTTTCGGGTCGATGGCGAACTGGACGTTGGAGCCGCCGGTTTCCACGCCGATCTCGCGCAGCACCGCCAGCGAGGCGTCGCGCATGATCTGGTATTCCTTGTCGGTGAGCGTGAGCGCGGGGGCCACGGTCACGCTGTCGCCGGTATGCACGCCCATCGGGTCGATGTTCTCGATGGAGCAGACGACGATGCCGTTGTCGGCGCGGTCGCGGACCACTTCCATCTCGAATTCCTTCCAGCCGGCGACCGATTCCTCGACCAGAACCTCGCCGATGGGCGAGGCTTCGAGGCCGTGCGCGACCGCGGCGTCGAAGTCGGCGCGGTTCCACGCCACGCCGCCGCCGGAGCCGCCGAGTGTGAAGGACGGGCGGACGATGGCCGGAAGGCCGATCTCCGCCAGCACGGCGCGGGCCGCGTCGAGGGTTCCCGCCGTGGCGCCGCGCGGCGTTTCCAAGCCGATGCGGGCCATGGCGGCGCCGAACAGGTCGCGGTCCTCGGCCTTGGCGATGGCCGCCCGGTCGGCGCCGATCAGCTCCACGCCGTGCGCCTCCAGCGCGCCCGATTCGGCCAGCGCGAACGCCGTGTTGAGCGCCGTCTGGCCGCCCATCGTCGGCAGCAGCGCCTGCGGCTTCTCGCGCGCCAGTATGCGCTCCACCACGGCCGGCGCGATGGGCTCCACATAGGTCGCGTCCGCCAGATCGGGGTCGGTCATGATCGTCGCCGGGTTCGAGTTGACCAGGACGACGCGGTAGCCCTCCTCGCGCAGCGCCTTGCACGCTTGCGCGCCCGAATAGTCGAACTCGCACGCCTGCCCGATCACGATGGGGCCGGCGCCGATGATCAGTATCGATTCGATGTCCGTGCGTTTCGGCATCGGCGCTCAGCCGTCCATCGCCGCGGCGAAGCGGTCGAAGAGATAGCGGCTGTCGCGCGGCCCCGGCGACGCCTCGGGGTGGTACTGCACGCCGAACACCGGCTTGCCGGCGACGCCGACCCCCTCCGGCGTGCCGTCGAAAAGCGACGCATGGGTGACGGCGACGCCCGCCGGCAGGCTGTCGGCGTCGATGGCGAAGCCGTGGTTTTGGCTCGTTATCTCCACGCGGCCGGTGGCGAGTTCGCGCACCGGATGGTTGGCGCCGCGGTGGCCCTGGCGCATCTTGACCGTGCGCGCGCCGAGCGCCAGCGCCAGCAGTTGGCAGCCCAGGCATATGCCGAAAATCGGCACGCCGGAATCGATCAGTTCGCGGATTACGGGCGCGGCCCAGGCGCCGGTCGCCGCCGGATCCCCGGGGCCGTTCGACAGAAAGACGCCGTCGGGCCGCCGGGCCAGTATCTCCGCCGCCGGCGTTTGCGCCGGCACGACCGTGACGCGGCAGCCGGCGGAGGCGAGGCAGCGCAGGATGTTGCGCTTGGCGCCGTAATCCACGGCGACGACATGGCGGCGCGGCGCCGCCTGCGCGCCGTAGCCCGCGCCGCGGGTCCATTGCGTTTCGGTCCACGAATAGGCCTCGCGCGTCGAAACCTCGCGCGCCAGATCCATGCCCGCCAGGCCGGGCCACGCGGCCGCCTCGGCGGCAAGGGCGCCGGAGTCGAACGCCCCGTCGAACGCGCCCGCGGGGTCGTGAACGAGAACGGCGGTCGGCGCGTTCTGCGCGCGCACAAGGCGCGTGAGCGCGCGCGTGTCTATCCCGGCGATCGCCGGCACGCCCCGGGCCGCGAGCCAGGCGTCGAAGCGCGCGGCGGCGCGCCAGTTCGACGGCGCGCCGACGGGCGCGCGGAGCACGCAGCCCCGCGCGGCGGGGCGGGCGGCCTCGACATCCTCGGCGTTGGCGCCGACATTGCCGATATGCGGAAAGGTGAACGCCATGATTTGGCCGGCATAGGACGGGTCGGTGACGATTTCCTGATAGCCGGTCATGGATGTGTTGAAGCACAGCTCGCCGACGGCGCGGCCCGCGGCGCCCATGCCGCGCCCGCGGATCGCGGCGCCGCCGGCAAGCACAAGGACGGCGGTTTGCCGGGCTTCCGTGGCGGAGCTCGCGGCGCGTTCGCGGTTCGGCATGGCGATTGGCGCCGCGGCTAAGGCGTTGGGGGGTTGAAACCGGCGGCCGGCGCGGCGCACGATAGAAGCCGCGCCGCGCGGCGTCAAGCGCGCAATCGGACGGTCGAAGCGGCCGCGCGCCGCCGGCGCGGCAACGGGGGGAAGCGCAAGCCATGATCGCCCTGCGCAAGCGTTTCGCCGTCGATCTCAAGGAGGCACTCGAGCAGGCCGCAAGCGGCAAGAGCAAGGCGGCGCGCGCCGACGCCGCGGCGCGCGCCGCGGCCTTGCGGCTGATACTGGCGGCGCTGGAAGACCGCGACGCCGCCGCCCGCGGCGCCGGCGCGGAGGACGGCGTCGGCGACCCGGAAATTCTCCATATGCTTTCGGGCATGGTGAGCCAGCGCCGCGATTCGGCCGCCATCTACCGCCGCGAGGGCCGCGACGACCTGGCCGCCCGCGAAGCCGCGGAAATCGACTGTATCGGAACCTATCTGCCGGCGCCTCTGGACGAATCGGAAACCGCGCGCGCCATCGCCGAAGCCATCGCCGACAGCGGCGCCCGGTCGCTCAAGGACGCCGGACGCGCAATGGCGGCGCTGAGAAAACGCCATGCCGGGCGCATGGACTTCGCCGCCGCGAGCCGGCTGGTCAAGCGCCGCCTCGCCGGCGGCGCATGAGCTTTCCGCCGCGTTTTCTCGACGAAATCCGCGCCCGCGTCGGCCTGAGCGAGCGCATCGGGCGCTCGGTGCGTCTGATCCGGCGCGGTCGCCGGCATGTCGGCCTCTGTCCCTTCCACAACGAAAAGACCCCGTCGTTCACGGTCAACGACGACAAGGGCTTTTTCCATTGCTTCGGCTGCGGCGCGCATGGCGACGTCATTGCGTTCGCCAGCAGAACGACGGGCTGGCGTTCCCCGAGGCGGTGGAGCGGCTTGCCGGCGAGGCGGGGCTGGCGATGCCGGAGCGCACGCCCGAAGCGCGCGCCGAGGCGCGGCGCCTCGACGGCATACAGGAAGTGCTGGAATTCGCCGCCGGCTGGTTCGCGCGCGCGCTGGCGCGGCCCGGGGAGCCCGACGGCGCGCGCTGGTGCGCCGCCCGCGGCCTGGGCGCGGAGACGATCTCGCGCTTTCGACTGGGCTACGCGCCGGCGTCGGGGCGGGCGCTGGCGCAAGTGCTGGAGGGCGAGGGCGTGCCGGTCGAAACCGCGTGCGACGCCGGGCTTGTGCGCCGCCCCGACGACGGCCGCCCCTACGATTTTTTTCGCGGCCGCGTTGTGTTTCCCATCGGCGACGGCGCGGGCCGCGCGGTGGGGTTCGGCGCCCGCAGCCTCGGCGGCGCCGAGCCGAAATACATCAACTCGCCGGAATCGCCGCTCTTCCGCAAACGCCGCACGCTCTACAACCTGGCGGGCGCGCGCCGGCCCGCGCGCGAAGCCGGAACGGTTGTCGTGTGCGAGGGCTATATGGACGTCATCGCGCTGGCGCAGGCGGGCATCGCGCACGCCGTGGCGCCGCTGGGGACGGCGGTGACCGAGGACCACCTGGCGGCGCTGTGGCGGCTGGCGGCGGAGCCCGTGCTGTGCCTCGACGGCGACCGCGCGGGGCGCGCCGCCGCGCGGCGCGCCGCCGAACGCGCCCTGCCGCTGCTCGCGCCGGGGCGCTCGCTCGCCTTCGCCTTTCTGCCCGACGGCGAGGACCCGGACAGCCTTGTCGCGCGCGCCGGCGCCGGCGCGCTGCGCGAGCGCCTCGACGCCGCCGTCCCGCTCGTCGAGGTGGCGTGGCGGGGCGTTGCCGCCGGCAAGCGCGCCGACACGCCCGAACGCCGCGCCGGCCTGCTGCGCGAGATCGACAAGCGCATCGCCGAAATCGCCGACCCGCGCGTGCGCGCGGCCTACGGCGCCGCGTTCCGCGCCCGCTTCGACGCCGCCTTCCGCACGCCGCGCCGCCGCGATTCGCGCCGGCAAAACGCCTGGGCGGCGCGCGGCTTCGAGGAAATCGCCGCGCCTCCCGGCGACGGCGAGCGGCTCGAGCGGCTGATGCTCATCGCCATGCTGAACCACCCCGGGCTGCTGCCCGAGTTCGCCGAGGAACTGGCGGAGATCGAGTTCGAGGCGCCGGGGCTGCGGAATCTGCGCGCCCTGCTGGTAGATTTCGCCGCCGCGGCGCCGGAGCCGACCGCCGAGGCGCTGCGCGAGCGCCTCGCGGCGGCGGGCGCGCTCGACTACGCCCGGCGCCTCGTTGCGCCGGGCAGCTGGGAGAGCGGCCGAATCGCCGAATCCTTCGCGCGGCCCGAGGCCGACGCCGAAGCGGCGCGGGCGGGGTTCCGCCACCTCGCCGGGCGCCGCCGCCGCGCCGCGCTGGAGGCCGACCTGCGCGCCGCCGAGGCCGAGCTCGGCGAACGCATGGACGGCGAGGCGCTCGCCGTGCTAGTACAATTGCGCCGCCAGCTTCATGCGCTGGACAACGCGGACGCCCGCCCGCCCGCGCAGCCCGGCGCTTCCGCGGGCGCGGGTCTTGTTTCGCAGGGCTTCGGCATTACTTGAAAGCAACCGGCCGGCGGCGCGGGCCGAAGGCAAACCGCGGCGCCCCGAGGCAGGAAACGGAGGGAGAATGTCGAACGGGACGGCAACGGCGCCGGCAAGCAACGGCGCGCGCGGAGACAACGCCGCCGCGAGGCTCGAGGCCGCGAGCGGCGCCATCAGGCGGCTGATCGCCCGGGGCCGCGAGCGCGGCTACATAACCTACGACGAGCTGAGCGCGGCGCTGCCGGCGGAGAACGCATCGTCCGAACTGATCGAGGACACGGTGTCGATGATCTCCGATCTCGGCATCGACATGATCGATTCGGCCAACGGCGAGGACGCGCGCGAACGCCGCCCGTCGGGGCCGGCCGCGGCCAACTCCGGCGCCAACGACGCCGAACTCGGCCGCACCGACGACCCCGTGCGCATGTATCTGCGCGAGATGGGCGCCGTGGAGCTGCTCACCCGCGAAGGCGAAATCGCCATCGCCAAGCGCATCGAAGCCGGGCGCGAAACGATGATCGGCGCGCTGTGGGGCAACCCCGCCCTGCTGCGCAAGATCGGCGGCTGGGCCGAGGCGATCGAAAACGGCGGCATGCAGCCCCGCGAGGCGCTCGACCTCGAGGCCACGCTCGCCGCCTTCAAGGCGCGCAAGGCCGCCGAGGAGCGAAACGGCGCCGACGGCGGCGGGAACGCCGCCAACGGCAAGAAGCCGGGAGAGGACAGCGAGGAAACGGGCAACATGTCGATGGCCGCCATCGAGGCCGCCATCAAGCCGCGCCTGCTCGCAATGCTGCAGGAGATCTCGCGGCTCTACAAGCGCATGCGGCGCGTGGAGGAGCAGACCCTGGCCGCCGCGGCCCGGGGGGCGCGCATGAAGGCCGCGCCGCTGCGGCGCTACGACAAGCTCTCGCGGCGCGTGAACGACCTCGGCCGCGCCATCCGGCTCAACAACGCGCGCATCGAGGAGCTGGTCGACGAGCTCTACGGCCGCAACCGCCGCCTGGTGCGGCTGGAAGGCAAATTGCTGCGCCTGGCGACCGCGAGCCGCGTCAGGCGCCCCGCGTTCCGCGCGTTCTACGTGGGCCGCGAGCTCGAAACCGAATGGCTCGAGCGCGTGTCGGAAAGCGATGGCGCGGACGCCGCCTGGCGCGCCTTCGCCGCGCGGCACGGGGCCGAGATCCGCGCGATCCGCGACGAGATCCGCACGTTCGCGCACGAAACCGGTGTCGATATCGGGCGCTACAAGAAGATCGTCGCCACCGTGCAAAAGGGCGAGCGCGAGGCCAACCGGGCGAAGAAGGAAATGATCGAGGCCAACCTGCGCCTGGTGATTTCCATCGCCAAGAAATACACCAATCGCGGGCTGCAATTCCTCGACCTCATCCAAGAGGGCAATATCGGCCTGATGAAGGCGGTGGACAAGTTCGAATACCGCCGCGGCTACAAGTTCTCGACCTACGCCACGTGGTGGATACGGCAGGCGATCACCCGCTCGATCGCCGATCAGGCGCGCACCATCCGCATCCCTGTGCATATGATCGAGACCATCAACAAGCTGGTGCGCACGGCGCGCCAGATGCTGCACGAGATCGGGCGCGAGCCGACGCCGGAGGAGCTGGCCGAGAAGCTCCTCATGCCGTTGGACAAGGTGCGCAAGGTCATGAAGATCGCCAAGGAGCCCATCAGCCTCGAAACCCCCGTGGGCGACGAGGAAGACAGCCACCTGGGGGATTTCATCGAGGACAAGACCGCCATCGTCCCGCTCGACGCGGCGATCCAGTCGAACCTGCGCGAGACCACCACGCGCGTGCTCGCCAGCCTGACCGCGCGCGAGGAACGCGTGCTGCGCATGAGGTTCGGCATCGGCATGAACACCGACCACACGCTGGAAGAGGTGGGGCAACAGTTCTCGGTGACGCGCGAGCGTATCCGCCAGATCGAGGCGAAAGCCCTGCGCAAGCTGAAACACCCCAGCCGTTCGCGCAAGCTTCGCAGCTTCCTCGAAACCTGACGCCGCCGCCGCTCCCCGGGGCCGCGGGCGCCCCGCCGGCGTCCGCGGGCTCAAGCGCATACGGAAGCCCGTTGCGCGCGGACGCGCGCAATGCCGGCGGGGCGGCCGCGGTCCGGGGCGTTGCGCGCCGCCCGCCGCGCTTGCTCGCCGCCATCGCGGGGGCGGCCCTGTTCGCCGCGCCGGCGGCGGCGGACACGGTCGCGGTCGCGCGCGATGACGCCGGCGCCGCCCTGCTCGCGCGGTGCCCCGAAGCCCCGCGCCGGGCCATCGTCGCCGGGCATCCCGTGCCGATGCCGGCGGTCCCGTCGGCGCGGCTGTTCCGCTACCGCCTCGACGGCGCTCCGCCCGCCGTGGGCGCCATGGAGCCGGATCCGCTCGGCGCCGCGCTGCGCTTTCGCGACGGCGCGTGGATGCGCGCCGGCCTGGTGGAGATCGTGCTGCCGGTTGCGTGGCAACGGCTTGCGTTCGCGCCGGAGCCGGACGCGGCGCGGCGGTGCGGCGCGCCGCCCCCGGCGCCTGAGAAGCGCGCCCTCGTGGCGGCGATCCAGCGGGGCCTCGCCGCGCACGGTCTCGACCCCGGGCGGACCGACGGCGTGTACGCGGCGGCCACCGGCGCCGCCATCCGCGCCTGGCAGGCCTATTGGGGGCCGCTTGTGGATGGCGTTCCGTCCGCGGCGCTGCGCGATCATCTGGCCGCGGCGCCGGCGGGGCCGGGCGTTCCGGCGCTGCGCGCCTTCGCGGCGCAAATCGAGCGCCGCTGGCGCCCGCCCGCCTGGGCGCGCGGCGCGTGGCGGCTGGCCGCGCCGCTGCGGCTGCGCATCGGCGCCGGCGGCGCCATCCTTTCGGCGGAGGCGGAGATCGGCGCCGCGGACGGCGACCGGCGCATCGCGCGCACCGCGGAAGACGCGGCGCTCGCGGCGGGCCGCTTGCCGGGCGCTCCGCCGGGCACGCTACGCCTGCGCCTCGCCAAGCCGGTTTCCGCCATCGACCGCGAATATGCGCGCCGCGTGGCGCGCCGGCTGGCGCGCCACCGCGCGCTGATCGGTCTGCCTCCCGCCGCGCCGGGCGGACGCGCCGCCCTCGTCCGTCTGCATGTCGATGGCGACGCGCGCACGATACGCATGGAGACGCTCGATCGCGGCGCGTTGTCCGATGCGGCGCTGGCGCGCGTCGACGCGGCCGTGGCCGGCCTGCCCCGTCTTCCGCCGCCGCCCGCCGGCGGGGGCCCGGCCGTGTTCGCCATGGACATCGCCTTGTTCGCGCGCCCGCCCCGCGCCTTGCCCGGTTGGCCCGCCTTCTCCGACTGGCCCGCCGACTGACGCCGCCGGCCGCCGGCGTTACTCCGCGGCGGCGGCGGCGGGCGGGGCGCCTATGGCGTCCAGCGGGCCGAGTTCGGCTTCCACCATCGGCACGATCCGGGTCATCAGCGTTTCCATGCTGTCCATGGCGGCGGCGTGGGACGAGCCGCCGACCTGGAAGTGGAACATCATGTGCGCGGGCTCGGCGGCGCGGATTTCCGCCGTCAGGCGCTCGGCCACGGTTTCGGCGTCGCCGACGAGCAGGTTTTCCGCCATCGTTTCGAGCGGGACCTCGTTGCGCATGGGGATTTCGATCATCATCGCGCCGTCCGTGACCTCGGCGCGGCGGCGCAGCGCCGAGGCCAGCCGCATCTGGTGGCGCGCGTTATCCACATAGGCCATCGTTTCCGCATGGCTCCCGGTCACGCTCAGGAAGCGCTGCACGCCGAGCCGCATCTCCGCCGGCCCCTTGCCCTCGGCGGCATAGCTTTCGGCGATGCGCTCGCGCATGGTCTTGAGATATTCGGCGCCGAGCCAGCGGCCCGTGAACAGGGGCGCGTAACCCCTGCGCGCGCACAGGCGGTGGCCGAAAGCGTTGTCGCCGGCGAGCCAGATTTCCGGCGTCCCGCCCGCGGGGCGCGCGCCGATGTGCGTCGGGGGCATCGTGTAATGCGCGCCGGCATAGGAGAAGGTCTCTTGCGCGAAGGCGAGCTCGAGCATGTCGAGGAACTCCTCGAGCATCGGCAGCGCGTTGGCGAGGTCCTGCCCGAATCGCTCGAATTCGTAGGGCTGATAGCCGCTGCCGACGCCGAGAACGAGGCGCCCGCCGGCGAGGCAATCGACCATGCCGATCTCCGCCAGCAGGCGCGCCGGCTGGTAGAGCGGGACCACGACGACCGCCGGCGCGAGCTTGATGCGCCCGGTTTCGCCCGCGCAGCGCGCCGCCATGAGCAGGGGCGACGGGCAGATGCAGTAGTTGGAGAAGTGGTGCTCGGCGAACCACGCGGTCGCGAACCCCAGCCGGTCGGCGTGCCGCACCTGCTCGATATGCTCCCGGAACACCCGTTCGGGCGGCGTGCCCCGCTCGCGATAGCCCATCAGCCCGAAGTATCCGAAGTCCATGCGCGCCTCCCCGTCGCCGTTGGCGCCCAGTATAGCGCGTCCGGCGCCTCGGCGCAGGAAGGCGCCGCGGGCGCGCTCCCCGATGTACCCGTCGAAACCGGGCGGCCGCGCGGACGGCCTCCGGAGCGGCGGCGCGGCGCTCGACGATGCGTTCGCGCGCGGGCCGCGCGGCGCCCGGGCCGAACGCGCGCCCGGGCGCCGCCGCCTTCCGCTAGTCGTTCTCGATCGTCGGCCAGATCGCGTTCGCCGTCTCTATGTAGCCCGCCCGGTCCTGGCGCCAGCGCGCCTGGATATCCAGGTTCAGGTTCAGATAGAGGCGGTCGTCGACGATGTCCCACGCCGCCGGGTCGATGCCCGGTTTGTGGCCCAGGCTGACGCCGTAGGCGCAATAGCCGCCATAGGCCGGCGCGTACCGTTCGGGGTCGGCGGCGAACAGGTCGCGGTGCCCGGCGTTCGCGAACCGCCACGTCGCGCCCATCCATTCGTGCTCGAAATCGCTCGAGCCTTCGACCGGTTCGCCCATCGTGCGGTAGGCGACCGGGTCGTAGCCTTCGATGGCGTTGCCGAGCCAAGTCTTGTTGACCGGGCCGCCGGCGAGCGCCGGGCCGGCGATCGCAATCAGCGCCGCCGCCAGAATCGCCGCGATGCGCAGCATGGCAAGGTCCTCCCTTCCTGCGGTTGGGTTCGTGCGCCGCCAAGGTAGCGCGGCGGGGGCGGCCGCGGCAACCGCGCCGCGCGCGCGGCGCTTCACAGCGACGCGAGAAAGGCCAGCAGGTCGGCGCGCGCGGGGGCTCCGAGGGCGAGTACGGCGCCGCGCGCCGCGGCCGCTTCGCCGCCGTGCCACAGAATCGCTTCCATCGCGCCGCGCGCGCGGCCGTCGTGGAGCAGCGCCGTGTGGCCGTTCACGGTTTCGAGCAGGCCGAGCCCCCATAACGGCGGCGTGCGCCACATGCGCCCCGCGCCCACGCCGTCGGCGAGCGCCGGCCCCATGTCGTGAAGGCGCAGATCGGTATAGGGGCGGATGACGCGGTTCGCGAACGCGGCGACCGGCGGCGCGGGTCCGGTGCGCAGGCGCGGCCGGTGGCAGGCGGCGCAGCCGGCGGCGGCGAACACGGCCTCGCCGCGGCGCACGGCGGGGGCCGCCGCGCCGCGGCGCGCGGGAACGGCGAGGCCGCGCAAATAGGCGACCAGCGCCTGGATTTCCGCTTCGGTAATTTCGTCGGGCGCGGTCAGGCCGATGTCTTCGCGCGCCGCGGCGGCGACCTGGTCGCGCAGGCGCGCGCGTTCGGCGCGCCAGCCGAAGCGCCCCGCCGCGCCGCCGACGCGCGAGACGCGCCCGCGCGCGCCGGGTCCGGGATTTACGATCTCGTCCTCGGCTACCGCCTCGATCAGGCCGAGGCCGAAGACGCCGGGCGCCACGCGCGGCGAGAGCGGCGCCGCGAGCTCCCGGTCCGGGCCGAGAATCCGGTAGCGCGGCGCGCGCAGCGAGAACCGCGCGCCGTCGGCGAAGACGCCCGCGCGCTCTTCGTAGGCGATCGCGAGCCGCCCTTCCGGCCGGGCGCCCGGCACGGCCTGGTCCTGCAGCTGGCGGCCGAAACGCGGGTGCGGCGCCAGGATCGCGGTCATGCCGCGCGCCGGCCCGGCGGCGCCGGGGGCGGGCGGGGCGGCGCGGCCGTCGCGGACATGGCAACCCGCGCAGGAGCGCCGGTTGTACAGCGGTCCGAGGCCCAGGCCTTCGTCGTTTCCGCCCGCCGGCGCGGGCCGCCACTGGCGGCGAAACAGCGCCCGCCCCGCGAAAAACGCGCGCAGGGAAGCGGGTTCGAGCTCCGGCGCCGGCATGGAATAGGCGCGCCTGTCGGCCCGGTCGGCGATGCCCGGCGCCTCCGCCGCCGCCGCGCCGCCGCAAGCGTTCGCCGCAAACACGGCGGCAAGCGTGAGAACGAGCGCCCTCATGGCCGCAGCATAGCGGGGGCGCTTTCCCGGCGCGCTTTCCCGCCGGCATCGCGCCTGCCGCAAACGTGCGGGCAGGATGCCCGCGCACCCAGGCCCCGCCTTCGGCGGGGTTGGCGTGTGCATCTCGCGCGCGCGTTTCGACGCCGCGGGGGCCGGGGAGCCGTGCTTCCCCGCCGGCGCCGCGCGTGGCGCAAACGTGCGGGCAGGATGCCCGCGGTCCCGGGCCCCGCCTTCGGCGGGGTTGGCATTTCGGTACAGGCGCTCAGCATTGCTGCCGTTTCGGTTGTTCGGGGCGGGCGAGGCGGCGGCGGGTGGGGCTTCGGCGGTCGCGGGGCGGTCGGGCCCGGCGGTTCCGGGGGGCGGTTGCGGGGCATTGCGGGGATCCGCCGGGCCCGGGGCGGGCGGGAGCGCCTTCCCCGCCGGCATCGCGCTTTGCGGGAACGTGCGGGCGAGACGCCCGCGCACCCAGGCGGTTCGCGTCTTCCCTGCCGGCATCGCGCGTTGCGGGAACGTGCGGGTGGGAGGCCCGCGGTTCCGGGCAGTTCGCGTCTTCGGCGGCGTTGCGGGGGATTGCGGGGCTCCGCGGGGCTCGGGGTCGTTCGGCGGCGGGTCGTTCGGCGGTTTCGGGGTCGTACGCGGGTTCGTATTCGCGTTCGGCCTCGCGGCGTTCGCGTTCGGCTTCGCGGGCCTTGCGTTCGCCCTCCTGGATGTGTCTGTCGTACTCCAGCCAGTCCTGGTCGGTCCACGGGCGGCGGGGCGGCTTGGGGGGGCCGGGGTTGGCGGCGGCCTGGGCGTCGGCGTCCCACGTGTTCGGGGGCGGGAGCGAGGGCAGGCGGGGGTCGTCGATGGAACCGGGCGCGCCGCGGCGGGGGCCGGCCTGGGCGGCGGCGGTTTTCCGCGCGGCTTCGGCGGCGGCGAGGTCGCGGATGGCGCGCACCATGCGGGCTACGCCGCGGGTGTTGTCGGCGGCATCGGGGGCGGCGGGGTCGATGCGCGCGGCGATGGCGAAGGCGGCGACGCGGAGCATTTCGGCGAGGGCTTCGTGGGTTCCGCCTTCGCTCCAGAGTGCGGCTGCGTCGCGGATTTCGGACCATTGGGCGAGGCTGTCGGCGGCGGCTTTTCGGAAGCGGTATATGGCGGATCGGGATACGGGGTATCCGCGTGCGCGGAGGTTTTCGGCGATGGCGTTGTCGGGGGTTCCGGCGCGGATTTCGCGGCAGATATCGGCTCGGACGGGGTTGGGGAGGTCGGCGATTGTGGATCGGTTACCGCGGTTGTGGCGGAGGGGGTCGCCGGGGGGTTGGGGTTGGCATTCGGTGGGCGCGGCGGCGGCGGGGTTGGGCGCGGCGGCTGCGTGCGGCTCGCCGTCGGCGGGGACGGCGGCGGTGTGTGCTTCGGTCATGTGGATATTAAAGCGATTTGGGGCGGGGTGCGGGAGAGGACCATGGTCCTCCCCCGCGGGGGCTTGCGCGGCGGGGCTATCGTTCGGTTATGGCGGGGGTAATGGCTGTCGGGTCGTTCGGGGGCGGGCGCCGCAGGCGCGCCTCCCCGCCATCATCGCGCCTTGCGGGAACGTGCGGGCAGGATGCCCGCGGTCCCGGGCCCCGCCTTCGGCGGGGTTGGCGCGTGCGCCGGCGTCTCGTTCGGGGCGCGGGGCTTGACGGGGCGGGGGCGGGGGGTCAGGGTGGCGGGCGATGACGGACACCGCAGGCACGGCCGCCGCGCCGCTGGAGTCGGCCTTGGCGCGGGGGCGGTTTGCGCTGACCGCGGAAATCACCCCGCCCGTTTCGGCGAATCCGGAGGATCTGCTGGCGCGGGCGGCGCCGCTGGCGGGCGTAGCCGATGCGGTCAACGTCACCGACGGCGCGGCGGCGCGGGCGCACATGTCGGCGCTGGCCGCGGCGGCGATCCTGGCGCGGGCGGGTTTCGACCCCGTGTTGCAGATGACGCTGCGCGATCGCAACCGGATCGCGCTGCAGGGCGATCTGCTGGGCGCCGCGGCGCTCGGCGTCCGCAATGTGCTGTGCCTCACCGGCGACCGCGCGGCGGCCGGCGACCAGCCCGGGGCGCGCGAGGTCTTCGATCTCGATACGGCGGGGCTGCTGGCGATGGCGCGCGGCATGGCGGAGACCGGGGCGCTGCCGTCGGGCCGCGCGGTCGCCGCGCCGCCGCGCCTGTTTCTCGGCGCGGCGGACATGCCGGTGGATCCGCCTGCGGGCTGGCGGCCCGACGGTTTGCTGAAGAAGCTCGACGCCGGCGCGCGGTTTATCCAGACGCAGTATTGTTTCGATCCGGGGGTAGTCCGCCGCTATGCGGGGCGGCTTGCGGATTCGGGCGTCGCCGGGCGGGCGCATATCCTCATCGGCGTCGGGCCGTTGCGGTCGGCGCGGTCGGCGCGCTGGATGAACGAAAACCTGTTCGGCGTCGAGGTTCCCGAGGCGGTCGTTGCGCGCCTCGAGGGGGCGAAAGACCCGGAGGAAGAGGGGATTCGCCTGTGCGTCGAGCTCATCGCCGCGCTGCGCGAGACGCCGGGCGTGGCCGGCGCCCATGTCATGGGGCCGCGCTCGGAAGCGGCGGCGGCGGAAGCGATCCGGCGGGCGCGGGGCGGGTGAGCGGGCGGGGACGCCCGCGGTCCCGGGAAGCCAAGCGGGGCAGGAGCGGTGCGGCGTCAGCGGACGAGGCGCTCCGTGGGGAAGATGGCGACGGCGACCACGGGTCCGGCGTTCTTGTCCTGGACGATCGCCGCGTATCCGTCGTTGGTCAGGGCCGCGTTGCGTTGGTCTTCGTCCACCGGGAATCGGGCGGCGGCGCCGCGCCACGATCCGAGATAGAGCAGGTCGCGCACGATATTGAAGCTGGCGAGGGTCTGTCCGCCGTTCTCGCCGCGCGTTACGTCGGTTTCGCGGCGCGAATCGAAGCGCGCCAGCACGACGTCGGCCTCGCCGCGATACGGGGCCGTTCCGACGGTCACCCATAACCGTCCGTTCGCGCGCTCCATGCCGAGGCGGGGCGGCGCCTCGGCCGCGCGAAGGCGCTCGGTTTTCCCGCGCGCGATGAGCCGCCGCACGGCGTCGATATCCGATCCCGCGGCGTGGGCGCGGCCGTCCACCACGACTTCCGGCGTATAGACGCCGCGCTGGCCCAACGCCCGGGCGTAATCGTATTGCCGCCGGTCGGTCGCCGGCGACGCGAAGGGGTCGGTCCAGCCGACGTAGTCCCAGTAGCTGACGTGGTATGAGAGTACGATGACGTCTTCCCGCCGCAGGAGCCGCCCGGCGAAGCGGTCGGCGCGCGGGCACAGCGAACACCCTTGCGAGGTGAACAGCTCCACCAGGACACGCTGCCCCTCGTATTCGCCGGCCTCGCCGCCCGCCGCGAACCCCGCAGCCGCCGCCGCGACGGCGGCCGCGGCCAGCCGTTTCGCGATCATGAAGACTCCCCCCCGAGCAGCGCAGTTCCATATGGCGCCGCGCCGCGGCCGTTGCAAGCGCTCCCGCGCCGACATTGCGCCGCGCGGAAACGTGCGGGCGAGACGCCCGCGCAGCCAAGCCTTCGGCGGGGCAAGCATTTCGGTACAGACACTCAGGCCGCCAGCTTGCGCAGTACGTAGTGCAATATCCCGCCATTGGCGAAGTACGCCGCTTCGTCGGCGGTGTCGATGCGGCACAGCAGGGCGAAGGTTTCGCCGCCGCCGCCGGCGCGGGAGATGCGGCATTCCACCGTCATCCCCGGCTCCGCGCCGTTTTCGAACCCGGAGAACGAGAGCGTTTCGGTTCCGTCGAGGCGCAGGTCGCGGCGCGTCATGCCGCCCGTGAACTGGAGTGGCAACACGCCCATGCCGACGAGATTGGCGCGGTGGATGCGCTCGAAGCTCTCGACGACGACGGCGCGCACGCCCAGCAATTTCGGTCCTTTCGCCGCCCAGTCGCGCGACGATCCGGCGCCGTATTCCTTGCCCGCGACGACGACCAGCGGCGCGCCGCGCCTTGCGTAGGCTTGCGCCGCTTCGTACACGGTCACGGGTTCTCCGGCGCCGTCGATGCGCGTCCATCCGCCTTCCGCGCCCGGCGCCAGTTCGTTGCGCAGGCGGATATTGGCGAAGGTTCCGCGCATCATGACCTCGTGGTTGCCGCGCCGCGCGCCGTAGGAGTTGAAGTCCGCCGGGGCGGCGCCGCGCGCGGCGAGATAGTCCGCCGCCGGGCCGCCGGGCGCTATGCCGCCGGCCGGCGAGATGTGGTCGGTGGTGACCGAATCGCCGAGCATGACGAGCACACGCGCGTTTTCGATCGCGCCCGCCGCCGGGGGGCGCGCGGAGAAACCCGCGAAATAGGGCGGCTTGCGCACATAGGTCGAGTCCGGCCAGTCGTAGGCGGGGCCGGCCGGCGCGGGCATCGCCCGCCAGGCGGCGTCGCCGGTAAATACGTCTTCGTAGGCCTTGCCGAACATTTCCGGCGCCACGGCCTCGCGCACGGCGTCGGCGATTTCGCGCGCCGAGGGCCAAATGTCGCGCAGGAACACCGCCGCGCCGCCGGCGCCGGTTCCGAGCGGGTCGCGCGCGAGGTCGGCGCGCATGGTTCCCGCCAGGGCGTAGGCGACCACCAGCGGCGGCGACGCCAGGTAGTTCGCGCGCACGCGCGGATGGATGCGGCCCTCGAAATTGCGGTTGCCCGACAGCACCGCGGCGACCGCGAGCCCGGCTTCTACGATCGCCGCGTCGATGGGCTCGGGCAGCGGCCCCGAATTGCCGATGCAGGTGGTGCAGCCGTAGCCCACCAAGTGGAAGCCGAGCGCGTCGAGGTCGCGGTCGAGGCCTGATTTCGCCAGGTATTCCGTCACCGCTTTCGACCCCGGCGCGAGCGAGGTCTTCACCCAGGGTTTCGTGGCGAGGCCCCTGGCGCGGGCCTTGCGCGCGAGCAGGCCGGCGCCGATCATCGCCGCGGGGTTGGACGTGTTGGTGCAGCTGGTGATCGCGGCGATGACGACCGCGCCGTCTTCCAGGCTGTGTTCCGCGCCGGCGATCGCGGCGGATCGCACTCCGCCGCCGCGCCCGTATTCTTCGGCGAGCAGGCGTTCGAAATCGCCGCGCGCGGCGCGCAGCGGGACGCGATCCTGCGGGCGGCGCGGGCCGGCGATGCTGGGCTCCACCGTTCCGAGGTCGAGGGTCAGGGTCTCGTCGAATTCGGGTTCGGGCGCGCCGGGCTCGCGCCAGAGGCCTTGCGCGCGCGCATAGGCCTCGACCAGCGCGCATTGCTCCTCGGCGCGTCCGGTAAAGCGCAGATAGCGCAGGGTTTCGGCGTCGATGGGGAAGAACCCGCAGGTCGCGCCGTATTCCGGGGCCATGTTGGCGAGGGTCGCGCGGTCGGCGAGCGGCAGGCCGTCGAGCCCCGGGCCGGCGAACTCGACGAACTTGCCGACAACGCCGTGGGCGCGGAGCATTTGCGTCGCCGCGAGGACGAGATCGGTGGCGGTTGCGCCCTCCGCCGGCGCGCCGGTCAGGCGGACGCCGACGACCTGCGGCATCGGCATGGAGATCGGCTGGCCGAGCATCGCCGCTTCGGCCTCGATCCCCCCCGCGCCCCAGCCGAGAACCGCCAGCCCGTTGACCATGGTCGTGTGGCTGTCGGTCCCGACAAGCGTGTCGGGATAGGCCACGGCGCGTCCGTCATCGGCTTCGGACGTCCAGACCGTGCGCGCCAGATATTCGAGGTTGACCTGGTGGCAAATGCCGGCGCCGGGCGGGACGACGCGGAAATTGCGGAACGCCTGCTGCCCCCAGCGCAGAAAGGCGTAGCGCTCGCGGTTGCGCTCCATTTCGATGCGCACGTTTTCGGCGAAGGCGCC
The DNA here is from genome assembly GCA_965201115.1 of Alphaproteobacteria bacterium. Lineage (GTDB taxonomy): Bacteria > Pseudomonadota > Alphaproteobacteria > UBA7887 > UBA7887 > JANQOH01. Next base: position 359,421 of record OZ241745.1, on the reverse strand, counting down.
GGGGCTGGCGAACCTGTCGACCTGCACCGAATGGTCGATCGCGAGATCGACGGGAACGAGCGGGTCGATTCGCGCGGGGTCCTTGCCGAGCGCGGCCATCGCGTCGCGCATCGCCGCGAGATCGACGGCCGCCGGCACGCCGGTAAAATCCTGCATGAGGACGCGGGCGGGCCGGAAGGCGATCTCGTGTCCGGCGCGCCGCGCCGCCAGCGCCTCGATGTCGGCCGCGCGCACCGACGCGCCGTCCTCGTGGCGCAGGAGGTTTTCGAGCAGGACCTTGAGGGAGAACGGCAGCCGTTCGATCGGGCCGATCCCCGCGGCGGCCGCCGCGGGCAGGCTGAAATAGTCGTACTCGCGCCCGCCGGCGGCGAGGGCGCGGCGGGTCTTCAGGCTGTCGTGGCCGATACGGGACATGGGGCGGTCTCTCCGGTGTTGCGGGCGCGGGGGAGGATGCCGGCGCGGACGCCGGCGCACCCGGATGCCGGCGGTCCCGGGGAGGGCGTCACCGGTCGCCGCGGTCGCGCTGGATGCGGCGCCAGCGCGCGACGTTGCGGTTGTGCTCGTCGAGGGTCATGGCGAAGGCGTGGCCGCCGCTGCCGTCGGCGACGAAATACAGATGCGGGGTCTCGGCCGGGTTCAGCGCCGCCTCGAGGGCGGCGCGCCCCGGGTTGGCGATGGGGCCGGGCGGCAGCCCGGCATTGCGGTAGGTATTGTAGGGGCTTTCGTATTCGAGATCGGAGCGCCGCAGCGGCCGGCCCAGCGGCCCCTTGCCGCCGGTCAGGGCATAGATCACCGTCGGGTCGGATTGCAGCCTCATGCCCATCCGCAGGCGGTTGACGAAAACCCCGGCGACCTCGGCGCGTTCGCCCGCGACGCCGGTTTCCTTTTCGACGATGGAGGCCAGTATCACCGCCTCGGCGGGCGTGTCGAACGGCAGATCGGACGCGCGTTCGGCCCACAGCCGCGCCAGCGCCTCCTCGGCCTCCGATTTCATCATGGCGAGTATCCGCGCGCGCGAATTGCCTTTTTCGTAGTGGTAGGTATCGGGCATCAGCGCGCCTTCGGCGGGGATTTCGGCGATTTCGCCGGCGAGGTCGCCGGTCGCGGCCAGCAACGCGACGATTTCCGCCGAGGTCAGCCCCTCGCGCACGGTGACCCGCCGCACCGAGGGCTGGCCCTCGACGAGGCGGTCGAGCGCGGCGCCGAGGCTTACGCCCGCCGGCATGTCGAATTCCCCGGCCTGCGGCGCGCCGTCTCCGCTCCGCCGCAGGGCGCGCCAGAACACCAGGAGCTCGAATCGCCCCGCGCTTTCGATAACGCCCCGCTCTTCCAGCGCCCTGGCGATGTCGCGCACGGCGCTTCCGGCGGGGATTTCGACCGTTGTGTTTTCGGCGAGCGGCCCCGGCCTGCCGGCGACGCGCTCGATCCAGACCGCCCCGCATCCGGCGAGGACGATGAGCACGACGATTAGCGCGACGAGATCGCCGATCAGGCGCATTGCGCGGCGCGGCGCGCGGCCCTCACGGGGCCTTGCGGACGATCAGGCTGGCGTTGGTGCCGCCGAACCCGAAGGAGTTGGACAGCGCGGCGCGAATCGGACGCTCCTTCGCCGCGAGCGGCACGAGGTCGAGGTCGCATCCCGGCGAGGGGTTTTCGAGATTGAGCGTGGGCGGCGCCACGTCGCCGGCGACCGCGAGTATGCAGAAGATCGCCTCCACCGCGCCTGCCGCGCCGAGAAGATGGCCGATCGCGGATTTCGTTGACGACATCGACAGCCGGCGCGCCGCGCCGCCGAACAGCCGCTTGACGGCGGCGTGCTCGATCTCGTCGCCCAGCGGCGTCGAGGTGCCGTGGGCGTTGATGTAGTCGATGTCTTCCGGCGCCATTTCGGCGCGCGCCAGCGCCGCCTTCATGGAGCGGAATCCGCCATCGCCGTCGGGCGGCGGCGCGGTAATGTGGTGCGCGTCGCCCGACAGGCCGTAACCCGCGATTTCGGCATAGATGCGGGCGCCGCGGCGGCGCGCGTGTTCGTAGTCCTCGAGCACGACGACGCCGGCGCCCTCGCCGAGTACGAAGCCGTCGCGGTCGCGGTCCCACGGGCGCGACGCGCGTTCGGGCGCGTCGTTGAACCCGGTCGACAGCGCGCGCGCGGCGGAGAAACCGGCCACGCACAGCCGCGAGATCGCCGATTCCGAACCGCCGGCGATCATGACGTCGGCGTCGCCCCACAGGATCAGGCGCGCGGCGTCGCCGATCGCGTGCGCGCCGCTCGAACACGCGGTCACCACCGCGTGATTCGGTCCCTTGAACCCGTAGCGGATCGAAACCTGGCCCGACGCCAGGTTGATCAGGCTCGACGGGATGAAGAACGGGCTGACGCGCCGCGGGCCTTTCTCGGCGAGCGTTAGCGTCGCGGCCTCGATCCCCGGCAGGCCGCCGATTCCGGAGCCGATCAGGACGCCGGTGCGCTCGCGCGACCGTTCGTCTTCCGGGCGCCAGCCGGCGTCTTCCACCGCCTGTTCGGCGGCGCCGATGGCGTAGTGGATGAACGGGTCCATGCGGCGCTGTTCGCGCCGGTCGATACAGGCGCCGGGGTCGAATCCGTCGGCCTCTCCGGGGCCGGGCGCCTGGCCGGCGATGCGCGACGGCATGTCGGAGACATCGACGCGGTCGATGCGCCGGATGCCGGACTCGCCCTCGAGCAGGCGCCGCCAGGTCGCGCGCACGCCGGCGGCGAGCGGCGTGACCATGCCGAGGCCGGTTACGACGACGCGCCCGTCCGCGTTCATGCGGCTGTCCGCCCGGCGCTTCGGCGGCGGTTACGTCTGTTGCTGGCCGATGAAATCGATCGCGTCCTGCACGGTGACGATCTTGTCGGCGACGTCGTCCGGGATTTCGCAACCGAATTCTTCCTCGAACGCCATCACCATTTCGACCGCGTCCAGACTGTCGGCGCCGAGGTCGTCCATCAGACTTGCGCTTTCGGTGACTTTCGCCTCGTCGATGCCCAAATGCTCGACGACGATTTTCTTGACGCGCGCGGCGACGTCGCTTGCCTCACCCATCGGTTCATCCTCGTTGCGTTGATGGCGTTGCGTTCCGCGCCGGACGCTCGCGGCCGCGCGGGCGGCGCCAATTAGCACAGCCGGCGCGGCGGCGCCACAAGCCCGGCGGCGCCCGGAACGCGATCGCGCCGCCGATTCCGGCGATGCCCAAGAGTCTGTACCGGAATTCGGCGGTTATCGGTACGGTGGGAACCGGCAGGCATCTTGTTCGCTCGCGCTTCCCCGCCGGCATCGCGCCGCGCGGGAACGTGCGGGCGGGGACGCCCGCGCACCCAGGCCCCGCCTTCGGCGGGGCAAGGCATTTCGGTACAGACACTAAATCATGGCCATGCCGCCGTTTACGTGCAATGTGTGTCCGGTGATGTAGGCGGCCTCGTCCGACGCCAGAAACACCGCCGCCGCCGCGGCTTCTTCGGGCGCGCCGGCGCGCCCGGCGGGGATTGCCGCCAGCGCCGCCTCGCGCCGCGCTCCCTCGATGCCCTCGGTCATCGCCGTGGCGATCAGCCCTGGGGCCAGGCAGTTGACGGTAACGCCGCGGCTCGCGACCTCGGCGGCGAGCGCCTTGCCCATGCCGATCAGGCCGGCTTTCGACGCCGCATAGTTCGCCTGGCCGGCGTTGCCGACGGCGCCGACGACCGAGGAGACGTTGACGATGCGCCCCCAACGGCGGCGCATCATCCCGCGCAGCGCCCCGCGCGAGACGAGGAACGCCGCCGTCAGGTTGATGTCGAGAACGGCGCGCCAGTCGGCGTCCTTCATGCGCACCGCGAGTCCGTCGCGCGCCAGGCCGGCGTTGTTCACGACGATATCGAGCCCGCCGAGCGCCGATTCGGCGGCGCCCGCGAGCGCGGCGGCGGCCCCGGCGTCCGCCAGGTCGCAGGGGACCACGGCCGCGCGCGCGCCGAGCTCCGCCGCCAGCGCGTCGAGCCGGTCGCGCCGCGTGCCCGACAGCGCCACCGCCGCGCCGGCGCCGTGCAGCGCGCGGGCGATCGCCCCGCCGATGCCGCCCGACGCGCCTGTCACCAGGGCGCGCCTTTCCGTCAGATCGAACATTCCGCGTTCCTTGCTCCTTCCTGATTCCCCGGAGGCACCGGCGCGCCCGGGGCTTGCGTCACGCCCTTGCGGCGAACGCCTCGATATCGGCGGGCGCGGAGAGCGAAACGGCGGCAAGGCCGCGGTCGATGCGCCGCGCCAGCCCGGCAAGCACATTGCCGGCGCCGATCTCGACCAGCGTATCGACGCCGCGCCGTTTCATCTCCTCCACGCTTTCGCGCCAGCGCACGGTGGCCGTTACCTGCTCCGCCAGCAGCCGGCGAATACCATGCGGTTCGCGGGCGGGCGCGGCGGTGACGTTGGCGATCAGCGGCGGGTCGGGCGGCGCGAGCACCACCTCGTCGAGCGCCTCGCGCATCGCGTCGGCGGCGGGCGCCAGCAGGCGGCAGTGGAACGGCGCGCTCACCGGCAGCGGCACGGCGCGGCGCGCGCCGCGCGCCCGCGCCATTTCGGCCGCGCGCGCCACGGCGGCCGCCGCGCCCGACAAGACGACTTGCCCCGGCGCGTTGTCGTTGGCGATTTCGCAGATTTCGTCTTGCGCGGCCGCGGCGGCGATCTCGCGCGCGGTTTCCAGCTCCAGCCCGAGCACGGCGATCATGGCGCCCTCGCCCACGGGGACGGCCTCCTGCATGGCGCGTCCGCGCCGCCTGAGGAGCCGCGCCGCGTCGGCGAGCTCCAGCGCCCCCGCCGCCGCGAGCGCCGAATACTCGCCGAGCGAATGCCCGGCGACAAACGCGCCAAGGGCCGGCGGCGCAAGCCCCGCCTCGCGCGCAAGCACGCGCACCGCCGCGAGCGACACCGCCATCAGCGCCGGCTGCGCGTTTTCGGTCAACGTGAGTTCGTCCTGAGGGCCTTCGAAGATCAGGCGCGAGAGCCGCGCCTCCAGCGCGTCGTCCACTTCCTCGAAAACCTCGCGCGCGGGCGCGAAGGCGTCGTGGAGGGCCTTTCCCATCCCCGCGCGCTGCGACCCCTGCCCGGGAAACACCAGCGCCCGCATGTCACTGCCTCCCGCGCGGTTTGCGGATCAGCACATACCATGCGCCGGCGCCGCCGTGGGCGGCGCGGGCGGGTTCGCAGCGGAGAACGCTTCCGGCGTTGGGCGGCGCGGTCAGCCAGTGCGGGAGCATTTGCCGCAACACGCCGGTCTCGCCGCCGATCTCTCCCTTTCCGGTGATCACGAGCAGGCAGCGCTGGCCGCGGCTTCGCGCGGCCGCCACCGCCTCGGTCACGCGGCGGCGCGCCTCCGCCTGCGTCATGCCGTGCAGGTCGAGCCGCGCGTCGATGGGGATGAGCCCGCGGCGCAGGCGCTGCGCGGTGCGGCGGTCGAGGCCGCGCGCGGGCGGAGCGTCCGGGGGCGGCGGCTGCGCGGCCCGGCGCCGCGACGGAGTGGGCGTCGGCTCCGCCGCGGCGTCGGCGTCCGCGTCCGCGCCGCGCGCCTTCGGCGCGGGCCGCGGGGCGGCGGCGCGCCCCCGGAGCGGCGCGTCGCCCCGGGTTACGCGGCGCCACAGCGCGACGTCTTCCGCCGACAGGCCGGGCCGCTCAGATCGGGTCTTGCAAGTCATCGACGACAATCGAATGGAGGCGGCGCGGGCCGTGGGCGCCGAGTTCGATCTTCAGGCCGATATCGCCGGTGCGCGACGGGCCGGTGACGAAGGTGAGCATACGCGGCAGGCCATCGGCGCGCGCCATGCGCCATACGTCCTCGAGGCCGCCGACGATCCGCGCCGCGGGCAGCGCGACGATCTGCGTTTCGGGGACGAAACTCGACAGATGCGGGTTTTCGACGCCGCCGGCCATCGCTATCGAGCCGGTTTCGGCCACGGCGGCGTAGGCGCGCGAGAGCCCCACGAGGTCGTTTTCGCCGTGCGCGCCGCGGCGCACCTCCAGCGTCGGGCGCTTTTCCCACGGCGCGCGGTCGAAAGCGGGTTCGGGCGAAGCGAGTATGCGCGCCGGCAGGTTGCGGCCCGCGAGGTATTCCGCCACCGCGCCGGGCAGATCGTCCAGGTTTTCGATCCGCGCCACGGTGACGCCGGCGGCTTCGGCGCGTTCGCGGAAGCGGTCGAGGCGTTCGCCGGCGGCGGGGCGCGCCCGCGCCGGAACCGGGTGGCCGTCGGCGCCGTCGGCGCCGGCCATGCGCGCGTCGAGGCGCTTGCGCGCGGCGGGGCTAAGCGCGCCGCGCCCGAGGGCGCGGCGGACGCCGCGCAATATCTCGTCGCGGGCGGCGCTCATGGCGCGCGCGCGGCCCGCGTCCGCGCCCACCGCGCCTGGAAGGTGGCGCCTTCGGGGGCCGGCAGGTCGCGGCCCTGCGTCCAGCCGGCGGCGCCGGGCAGGCGGCGCAGGCGCCCGCGGCGCCCGGCCAGCGCGGCGAGCGCGCGGGCCGCCAGCCGCGCGCCCAGGCGATAGAGCCGCGGCCGCCGCGCCGCCCACGACCACATCGCGAGCGCCCAGCGCTGGCGCGGCGGCGCGAGGCCGCGCGTGAACTCCTCGGCCCGCCAGCGCCGCATCAGATCGGGCAGCGGAATGCGCATCGGGCACACTTCCGCGCAGCGCCCGCAGAAACTGGAGGCGTTCGGCAGGTGGCGGCCCGCCTCGACGCCGACGAACGCCGGCGTCAGCACCGCGCCGATCGGGCCGGGATACACCCAGCCGTAGGCGTGGCCGCCCACCGCGCCATAGACCGGGCAGTGGTTCATGCATGCGCCGCAGCGTATGCAGCGCAGAACCTCGCGGAACTCCGTGCCGAGCAGCGCGGCGCGCCCGTTATCGACCAGCACGACATGGAGTTCCTCGGGGCCGTCGCTTTCGCCCGCGCGGCGGGGGCCGGTGACGAGGGTGGTGTAGGCGGCCATTTCCTGCCCGGTGGCCGAGCGCGCGAGCACGCGCAACACGGTCGCCGCGTCGTCGAGGTTGGGCACGAGCTTTTCCAGGCTCGCGAGCACGATATGCACGCGCGCCAACCCCTGCGCGAGGTCGGCGTTGCCCTCGTTGGTGACGACGACGATGGAGCCGGTCTCGGCGACGAGCAGGTTTGCGCCGGTGATCGCGAGATCGGCGCGGAAATAGGCTTCGCGGAGCACCTCGCGCGCCTCGCCGACCAGCGCCGCGCCCTCGGTCTTGCGGTCGTGGCCGAGCGCGGCGTGGCGCTCGTGGAACAGGTCCGCCACCTGCTCGACCGTCTTGTGTACCGCGGGGCCGATGATGTGGCTCGGCGGCTCGCCGGCAAGCTGCACGATATATTCGCCGAGGTCGGTTTCGACGATCTCCAGCCCCTCCGACTCGAGGTGGGGATTCAGGCCGATTTCCTCGCCGATCATGGATTTCGCCTTGACGACGGTCCGCGCGCCGGCGGCGCGGCAGAGATCGGCGATCAGCGTTTTCGCCTCGCCGGCGCCGCGCGCCCAGTGGACCCTGGCGCCGGCGGCGGTCGCGGCGCCCTCCCAGGCTTCCAGGTAGTAGTCGAGATTGGCGAGGGTATGGTCCTTGATCGCGCGGGCGCGGTCGCGCAGGGCGTCGAACTCGGGCAGGCGCCCGATGGCCGCGCCGCGGTTGCCGGAGAAATTGGTCTGGAGCGTTTCGAGCGCCTGGCGCAATTGCGGATCGGCAAGCGCTTTGCGGCTTTTCTCCTTGAATTGCGGGGTTTCGAGGCGCATCAGCCGGCGCCGCCCGCGATCGGCGGCGGGCGCTCCCCGCCCGCCAGCACCTCGGCGACGTGGCGCACCGCGAGCGGGCTTCCGTCGCGCGCCAGCTTGCCGGCGAGGTTCAACAGGCAACCCATGTCGCCGCCGAGCAGCGTGTCGGCGCCGGTGGCTTCGGCCGCGCGGGTCTTGTTCGCCGCCATGCGCAGCGAGATATCGGGGTATTTCACGCAGAACGTGCCGCCGAAGCCGCAGCATTCCTCGGTTCCCTCGAGTTCCCTGAGCGCGAGGCCGCGTACGGCGCCCAGGAGCTTGCGGGGCTGCGCGCGGACGCCGAGCTCGCGCAGGCCGGAGCAGGAATCGTGATAGGTCGCGACGCCGCTGTATTCGGCATCGACCGCTTCGACGCCGCACACGTCGGTGAGGAACGAGACCAGTTCCCACGAGCGTTCGGCCAGCGCCGCCGCGCGCCCGGCCCATTCGGGGTCGTCCCCGAGCAGAGCGGGATAGTGGCGGCGGAGCATGCCCGCGCAGCTGCCGGACGGCGCCACTACGTGGTCGTGCGTCTCGAACGCCGAGACGACCTGCCGCGCGATCGCCCGCGCCGCCGCGAAATCGCCCGAATTGTAGCCCGGCTGGCCGCAGCAGGTTTGGGCGGGAACGCTCACGCGGCAACCGGCGCGCTCAAGCAGCGCGGCGGCCGCGAAGCCGACGCTCGGGCGGAACAGATCGACCAGGCAGGTAACGAACAGCCCGACATCGCGGGGGGCTTCGGCCATTGCAGTTCCGTTCGGAGAAAAGCGGGGGCGGGAACCCTACCCGCGCCGCGCCCGGCGGGCAACACGGCGCCGATCGTGCGGCGTCACTCCACGGTCACCGCCTTGGCGAGGTTGCGCGGCTGGTCGATATCGGCGCCCTTCAGCAGCGCGACGCGATAGGCGAGCAGCTGGACGGGCAGCGCGTAGAGAAGCGGGGCGGCGAACGGATCTATCTTCGGCATGGGTATCCACGCGGCGGCCATGTCGCCCAAGCGTTCGATGCCCCCGGGGTCGGAGACGACGATGAGCCGCGCGCCGCGCGCGGCGACCTCCTCTACGTTCGAGGCCGTCTTGTCGAATACCGCGTCGGTGGGCGCGATGACGATTACGGGCACGGTGTCGTCGATGAGGGCGATCGGCCCGTGCTTGAGCTCGCCGGCGGCGTGGGCCTCGGCGTGGATGTAGGAGATTTCCTTCAGTTTGAGCGCGCCTTCGAGCGCGATGGGGTATGACGCGCCGCGGCCCATATAGAGCACGCTGCGGGCGTGCTGGAGGCTGTCGGCGATGGCCGCGGCGGCGGCGTCGTGGGCCAGCGCTTCCGCCATGCGGGCGGGGATTTCGAGCAGCGCGCCGGCCAGGCGCGACGTCACGCCGGCGGGCGCCGCGCCGCGCGCCCTGGCGCAAGCCAGCGCCATGCAGGCCAGCGCCGCCAGCTGCGTGGTGAACGCCTTGGTGGAGGCCACGCCGATTTCGGGGCCGGCGCGGGTCGGCAGCGCCGCCGAGGCCTCGCGCGCCATTGTCGATTCGGGCGCGTTGACGACCGCAAGCGCCGGCGCGCCCGACGCCATGAAGCGGCGCATCGCCGCCAGCGTGTCCGCCGTCTCGCCCGACTGCGAAATAAACAGCCCGGCGGAGCCGGCGACCGGCGGCGGGTCGCGGTAGCGGTATTCCGAGGCGATGTCGATATCGACGGGAAGGCGCGCCACGCTCTCGAACCAGTAGCGCGCCACCAGGCCGGCGTAGAACGACGTGCCGCAGGCCGAGATCGACAGCCGCTCGATGCGCGCGGGGTCGAACGGCAGCGGCATGGAAACCTCGCGTTCGGCGGGGTTCAGATAGCTGTGCAGGGTATCGACGATTGCGGTGGGTTGTTCGTGGATCTCCTTGTGCATGAAGTGGCGGTGGTTGCCCTTGCCGATCGCCACGCCCGAGAGCGCGGTCTCGACGATGCGCCGTTCGGCGGGCGCGCCGGCGGCGTCGCGGATTTCCACGCCTTGCCGGCTCAGGATCGCGCGGTCGCCCTCTTCCAGGTAGAGTATCCTGCGCGTGAGCGGCGCGAGCGCCAGCGCGTCGGAGCCGAGATACGTCTCCCCCTCGCCGAAGCCGATGGCGAGCGGGCTGCCGCGGCGCGCGGCGATCAACAGGTCGCCGCGGCCGGCGAACAGGATAGCCAGCGCGAACGCGCCCTCGAGCGCGTCCAGCGTTTCCGCCGTCGCTTCCGCGGGGGGCAGCCCGCGCTCCAGGCCGGCGCTCAGCAAATGCACGACGACTTCGGTATCGGTATCGGTCTCAAACGGCCGCCCGGCGGCCTCAAGACGGTTTCGGAGCGCGCGGAAATTCTCGACGATGCCGTTGTGGACGACGGCGACGCGGCCGTCGGTGTGGGGGTGGGCGTTGCGCGCGGTCGGCATGCCGTGGGTGGCCCAGCGCGTGTGGCCGATGCCGACCGTTCCGCCCAAGGGGCGTTCGGAGAGCAGCGCGGCGAGGCGCTTCAGCTTGCCGTCGGCGCGGCGGCGCTGGATCTTCCCGTCGACCAGCGTGGCGACGCCGGCGGAATCGTAGCCGCGGTATTCGAGCCGCTTCAGGCCGTCGAGGAGGATCGGCGCCGCGGGGCCGCGGCAGACGGCGCCGACAATGCCGCACACGGCGTCTAGCCGCCCCGCGCCTTGCGGAACCGCGCGGCGCCGCCGGCGAGGGTGCGGCGCGGCGCGCGCGTAACCGCCAGCGCATCGGCCGGGACGTTGCCGGAAACGACGCTGCCGGCGCCGATCATCGCGCCATCGCCGACGGCGACCGGCGCGACCAGCGCGGCGTTGGAGCCGACGAAGGCGCCGTCGCCGATCTCGGTGCGATGTTTGGCGAAACCGTCGTAGTTGCAGGTTATGACGCCGGCGCCGACATTGGCGCCGCGGCCCACCCGCGCGTCGCCGATATAGCTCAGATGGCTGGCCTTGGCGCCGTCGGCGATTTCGGCCGCCTTGACCTCCACGAAATTGCCCACGCGCGCGCCCGCGCCGACCACGGTTCCGGGGCGCAGCCGCGCGAACGGCCCGACCGCCGCGCCGCGCCCGACGCGGACGCCCTCCAGGTGGGAGAAGGCGCGGATCGTTGCGCCGTCTTCCGCCGCGACCCCGGGGCCGAAAAACACGTTGGGCTCCACGAGGACATCGCGGCCGAGCGCGGTGTCGAACGAGAAATGGACCGTCTCGGGCTGGAGCAGCGTGGCGCCGCCGTCCATCGCGCGGGCGCGGAGCGCCTCCTGCGCGGCGCGTTCGGCGGCGGCGAGCTCCGCGCGCGTGTTGACGCCCGCCAGTTCGTGCGCCGGCGCCTCCACGACCGCGCAGGCCCGCCCCGCCGCGCGCGCCAGGGCCACGAGATCGGTCAGATAGCGCTCGCTTTTCGCGTTGTCGGCGCCGACGCGGCCGAGCAGCGCCCACAACGCGGCGCCGTCGAAAACCATGAGGCCCGAGTTGCAGAGGCGGATCGCCGCGCTCTCGGCGTCCGCGTCGGCGGCCTCGACGATCTCCGCGAGGCCGCCGGCGGCGTCGAGGCGCAACCGGCCGTAATCGGCGGGGTCGGCGGCATGGAAGCCGAGGGCGACGACCGCGGGGTTGTCGGGGCCGCGCCGCCGCTCCAGCGCGCGTTGCAGGACGGCGCGCGAGATCAGCGGCGTATCGCCGTAGAGCACGAGCACGTCGCCGCCGAGGCCTTCATGCCGCGCGCGCGCGCATTCCACGGCGTCGGCGCTGCCGCGGCGCCGGGGCTGGACGACGCAGCCGCGCGGCGCCGCGAGCGCCGCCACGTCGTCCATGCCGGGGCCGGCGACGACGGTAACGCGCGCCGGCGCGAGGGAGTCCGCCGCCGCCAGCGCATGCGCCAGCATGGGCCGCCCGGCCACCTCGTGCATGACCTTGGGGCGCGCCGAGTTCATGCGCGCGCCCTTGCCCGCCGCCAGCACGATCGCGCTCAGACGCCGGTCGCCGTTCGGTTCGTTCATGGGGCCATTCCCGCGCGCGCCGCGCGCGGCCGGTTTCGACGCAGGGGTACGTATCGCATATACCTTGCGCGCATGGCGTTCGAAACCGTTGTTTTCGATCTCGACGGCACGCTGGTCGACAGCGCGCCGGATCTCGCCGAGGCGCTGAACCGCGTTTTGGCGGAACAGGCGCTGCCGCCGGTAACGACGGCGGCGGTGCGCCACATGGTGGGCGAGGGGGCGGCGCGGATGATCGCGCGCGGCTTCGCCGCCGCCGGGCGCCCGGTGGGCGACCCGCCGCCGGACGCGCTCCGGCGCAGCTTTCTGGCGCATTACGCCGAATGCCTGGCCGATTCGACGCGCCCGTTTCCCGGCGCGGAAGACGCGCTGCGCCGGCTGGCCGCGGACGGGCGCCGGTTGGCGGTCTGCACCAACAAGCCCGAGGGCATGAGCCGCGCGCTGCTCGAAACGCTGGGGCTCGCGCATCGGTTCCGCGCCGTGCTCGGCGGCGACAGCCTGCCGGTGCGCAAGCCCGATCCGCGGCACCTGACCGCGGCGATCCGCGCCGCCGGCGGCGACCCGCGCAACGCCGCCATGGTGGGCGACAGCCTGCCCGACGCGGAAGCGGCGCGCGGCGCCGGGGCGGCGGCGGTAATCGTGACTTTCGGCTACACGCGCATCCCGCCGCGCGAACTCCCCGCCGATGCGCATATCGACGATTTCGACGAACTGCTCCCGGCGCTCGACCGCATATGGGAACGCCGGCGCTCCGCGGGCGCGTAAAACCGGCGCCGGCCTCAGAGTCTGTACCGGAATTCGGCGGTTACCGGTACGGTGGGAACCGGCGGGCATCTTGTCCGTTCGCGCTTCCCCGCCGACGTCGCGCCGCGCGGAAACGTGCGGGCGGGGACGCCCGGGCGCCCAGGCCCCGCCTTCGGCGGGGCAAGCATTTCGGTACAGACACTCAACGCGCGAGGATGCGGGTGGCGCGCACCCACCAGCCGGGGCGCGCGCGGCGCAGCGCGGCGGCCGCGCGCGCGGCGTCCGCCGGCGCGGGGTAGAGCGCGAAACACGTGGCGCCGCTGCCCGACATGCGCGCGAGAAGGCGCCGCGGCGTGGCGTTCAGCGCCGCCAGCGCCTCGCCCACCGCGGGCGCGAGGCGCCGCGCGGCGGGCTCCAGATCGTTGCGCCGCCGCGCAAGCGCGGCGGCGAAGCGCGCAACGCCGCCGGGGAAGCGCGGCGCCGGCTGCGGCGGGGACCAAGGCGGCCGCAGCGCCGCGAATACGGCGCCGGTGGGGAGAGGAACGCCGGGATTGACCAACACCAGCGGCAAGACGCGCGGAAGCCGCGGCGCCGGACGGAGAACCTCGCCCGCGCCGAGCGCGCGCGCCGGGCGGCGCGCGACGCAGGCCGGGATGTCGGCGCCGAGGGGCGCGGCGATGGCGCGGAGCGCCGCCTCCGGCAGGCGGAGGCGCCAGAGCCGCGCCAGCGCGCGCAGGGCGGCGGCGGCGTCCGCCGAGCCGCCGCCGAGGCCCGCGGCGACCGGCAGGCGTTTCTCGAGCGCGATTGCCGCGCCTTCGCGAACCCGCGCCGCCGCCGCCAGCGCGCGCGCCGCGCGCATGACCAGGTTGTCTTCCGCCGCGCCGCCGATGGCGGCGGCGAACGGGCCGGAGACCTCGAGGCGTAACGACGGCGCGGGCCGCGCGGCGACGCGGTCGCCGACGGCGGCGAACGCGATGAGCGTGTCGAGCGCATGCCGGCCGTCGGCGCGCCGCCCGCGAACATGCAGATACAGATTGAGCTTGGCGGGCGCCGCCTCGATTGCGGCGGCGCCGGGGCGGGGCGGCGTCAGAGGTCCTCGGTCTCGACCGCGGGGGGCGCGGCTTCCGGCTCCGGCGCCAAGCCGTTGTCGAGCTTGCCGCGCAATGCGGTTTCGAGCTCGGGCTCGGGTTCGAACGACAGCGCGCGCAGCCATTGGAAGCGCGCTTCGTTGCGCCGCCCGACGCGCCAGAGGGCATCGCCGAAATGGTCGAGTATCACCGGGTCGCCAGGCCGCAACGCGGCCGCGCGCTCGAGCTGGACGACCGCCTCGCCGTACTCGCCCAGCCGGTAGAGCACCCATCCCAGGCTATCGACGATGTAGCCGTCGTTGGGGCGCTGCTTGACCGCTTTTTCGATCATGCCGCGCGCGCGGGCGTAGTTGCGGCCCATCTCGATCCAGCTGTAGCCCAGATAGTTGAGGACCAAGGGTTGGTCGGGCTCAAGCTCGAGCGCGCGGAGGAAGTCGCCTTCCGCGCGCTCCCAATTGTCGGACCGTTCGAGCGACATGCCGCGGGCGTAGAGCAGCGGCCAGTGGCGGGTTTCGAGCGTCGGGATGCGCGCCAGCGCGCGGTCGTAGGCCTTTGCCGCCTCTTCGTAGCGTTTTTCGTTCAGCATGAGGTCGGCGACGGCGATCAGCGGGGCGGGGCGCTCGGGCCGCTCCTGCGCCATGCCGCGCAACCGCTCCGCCGCCGCGTCGATGCGGCCGAGCTCGGCGGCAGTGTCGGCCGTGCGCAGCCGGGCCGTCCATTTCAGCGGCGAATCGGCGGGGACCGCCTCGTATTCCGCTTCCGCGTCGGCATGGCGGCCGGACTCGGCGAGGATGTCGCCCAGCAGCATCCGGCAGGCGTCGTGGTCCTCGCGCGCAGAGAGGCAGAGCTGCGCATAGACCAGCGCCGCCTCGACTGCGTCCTCGCGCGCCAGCGTGGCGGCGGCGTTGTAGAGCGCTTCCGCGTATCCCGCGCGCGCATCGGCGATCAGCGGCGGCGCATCCGCGCCCTCGTCCAAGCCGCGATATGCGGCGTCGAGAAAAACGGTGTCGGGGTTGGCGTCGAGAAAGGCGTCGTAGGCGGCGCGCGCGTCGGCGGGCCGGCCGGCGCGCAAATGGAAGCCGCCGGCCGCCAGCACCGCGCGCAAGGCGCCGCCGCGCTGCGCGCCGAGCGCGCCGGCGAACGCCGCCGCCGCGGCCTGTGGGCGGTCCAGGAGTTCGGCGATCAGCGCCGCGTGGTAGTCGCGCACCCCGGCGAACGCCGAACGCGAGGCCAAGGGCTCCAGCGCGGCCAAGGCGCCGTCGGCGTCGCCCAGCCCGGCAAGCGTCCATGCATGGAGCAGGGGCACGATATAGCGGGCGATCCCCGTTCGCGGGATTCCCGCGGCGGTTTCGGCGGCGGCCGCATGGTCGCCCGCGATCATGGCCGCGGTGGCGAGCGCGACGCGGGCGACGCCGCTGTCGGGCGCCGCCGCGGCGAGGCGCCGCGCGAACTCCGCCGCCGCCGCGGTGTCGCGCTCGGCCAGCGCGCTGGTGAGGGCGGTCTCCAGAAGGTCCGGGTTGTCGGGCTCGTCGGCGAGGGCGCGGACGATGTAGAGGTGCGCGGCCTCCATGTCGCGATGCAGGCGCGCGTGCCGCGCAGCCAGGTAGCCGCCGAGCGCGCCGGTGGGCGCGGGCAGCACGCGGCCCTGCGGGGCCGGCTCCCCGGCGGGGGGCGGCGCGTCCGCCGCGTCGCCCGGCTCCTGCGCGCACCCGTGCGCAAACAGGGCAAGCGCGACCGGCAGCGCGCGGAGCGCAGCTCGCATCGGCGAGTTCATGGCGGCGGCATACCTCCTTCGCTCTCCCGCGCCCGGGGCGTTGCGCCCTGTGCGGCCACTCTACCTGTTCGCGCCGCCAATGCAACGCCCGGCGCGCCGCGGCGCCGGGCGGGCAGGCGCCGCGTCCGGCCCCTCGGGAAGCCGCTTTGCCGCGGCCCCGCCGTTAGTCGCCGCTCTCACGGGACCGGGCGGGCGCGTCGAGACCGCCTACGCCCGGCGCCGGCGATATCGCCGACCCGGCGAAAAAATTTTACCTGCGGCGGAAAACGGGCCTTGCGCGTGGCGGCGAGCTATGCATATCTACGCGGCGATGGGCGCGGCGGCGGCGGCGACCGCTTGACGCGGCCGAAGCGCGCCGCGTATCCGTCGCGCCGCTGTCCCGCCGATAGCCTGTAAAGGCGGGCAGCGGCATAGCTAGAGGGCTCCTGCGGGAGCCCTCATTATCTTCAAGCCAGAGTCATGGATCGCGCCGCCGTTTTCGTCGATGCCGGGACATGTGCTTTGCGGGCGCTGTCACGCTCATCGGGTCGGAGAAGCTGCGCGCTTCGCTCGTTCCCGGAATTCCGGCGCGGCGTCGAATCGCTGCCGGCGCGCCACGCCTGTCGTCCGCGCGCATGGGGTTCGGTCATCTCGCGGCGTTCGTTCCGGGGCGGGGCGGCGGCGCGTATTCGGCGCCAGACGGCCGCCGGGGTCGGCTTGCCGGAGGGTAGAGGATGCGTTCCAGCCGATCGCGCGCCTCCGCCTGTTTTCCCGGGTCCATGCGGCCGAGGTTGAGGAGTTTCCATCGGAGTGCGGGCAAATCCGACGGGTCGGGCAGATCGACGAGGCTCCAGTCGGGGCGGCGGTTTTCCATGGACATCAGGAACGCGCGATCACGGTCGCGGAGCGCCGCGTGGAGGCCGGCGATCGGTCGTTCGCGCGCGTCGGCGAGCGCTTCCGGCGAGGTCGGGACGAGCGCCATGCCGTCGAAGACGTTTCGATACGTGTCGCCGATGGGCTTGCGGTTCGGCTCGAGCAACTCGGCGGCGGGGCGTCTGTGGCTCGCGAGGTAGATCAGGAACGTCGCGATGAGGCTGGGCCGTAGCCCCTCATTGTTCAGCAGAACGGCGATATCGAACAGGTCGCGGGGGTGCTGGCGGTCGAGGGCGGCGCAGATCTTGCCCGCGTACAAATCGTCGAACGACAGGAGTCGATTTTCGGAGTACCCCATCGTCGCCTCGACCGCGGGATGGACCGGGCGAACGGTCGAGGGCCATACGGAACCGCGTATGACGGGATTGACCTCGATTTTCGTGCATGCGCCATGCGCCAGCAGGGCGAGACGCAACCCGTCTCTTGCGTCCTCGGCGCGTACCCGGATGCCGGGAACGCCCGCCGCGATGTCGCGCCCGAGCCTTGCCAGCGCGTTCCGCATGGCGGGGAGCGCCGTCTCGCGGGGCGCGCGCGACAGCCACACGAGATCGATGTCCACCGACAGGCGCGGCATCGCGCGGACGAAAAAGTCGATCGCGGTTCCGCCCTTCAGCGCGAACTCCTTGTGCCGCGCAACGAACGGGAGCAGGCGCACGACGAGTTCGGCGGCGGGGCGGCAGCGGCTATGCGTATTCATCGGATTCGGCCATATCCGCCGGCACGACGATGCGGTATTTCCTGACCCAGCGGCCTCCCTTGACGAGGGCGCGCTTGCCGCGGCCCAGGTCGAAATCGGCGGGGTCGAGACGGTTTGCCCAGAAATGGCCGTGGCGCTCCGCGAGCCAGAAGAACAGGCGCTTGATCTTCACGCTGCGCGTGCGCGGGAGAAGCGCACGCAGGCGCGCGGGGGAGAGGTCGACGAGCCCCTGCATCAGCTGCCCGGCGTGCTCGAAGGTTTCCCTGCCCGGGACGTCGTCCAGCACCTCGAACAGGGCGCGTTCGGGGGTGGAAACGCGGATCGTCCGGGCGCCGCCGCCCCAAGGCATATCGGTAACGAACGACGGCGCGCCGCCCGATTCGGCGGGTTCGCGCAGCCAGGCGGCGCCGCGGCGCGCGAAGCGTTCTTCCAGGCCGAGCGCGCCGATCCAGGAGGGGAGGGGCTCCGGCCCGTGCAGGGTTATCGTGCGGAAGCCGAGCGGGACGTAGTGGGCGCGTCCGCGCTCCTCGAGCGCCGCCCGGCCGCCGACGACGAGGCGGCTGCCCATGCGCTGGAGGCCGCAGACCGCGCCTTGCCAAGTCAGGCGGCTCCCGCGGCGGATATAGACGCCGCGCCGGACGGGCGCGACTTCGCCGCTCTTGACGAGGTTGTCGAGCGCGTGGCGGCCGATGCCGCGCGCCATCAGCCATCGGCGCGTAACCGGCAGGCCGTGCGGGACGAGATCGGCGGTGTCGGCGCGCGTGGAGTTTCGCGGCATGGTTCGGCTTTCGGCTATTTTGCGGCGAAATTCGCCGCGAACTCCGGAATTAACGAACCGGCCCGGCTATCCCGCATTTCTCATACGGGTGGTTGTCGTGCGGTTTGTGCGTCGTTGGTTGTCGTGCGTGCGTGTTTTCGTGGTCGGGGGGCTTGGCGGGCATTTTCGGGGCGCGTTGGGGCGGTCCGCCGTTTGGCGGTGGGCCGCGTTCCGGGCTGTTCCTGCGTTGTTGAGGGGAAGGGCGAGAATGGCCGCGTTACGCCGCGGCGGCGGATAATCGTTGGCAGGCGATACGGAACTCGCGCTGGAAGGGATGCGCGGCGTTCATGGCGATCTTGACGCGGCGCACGGTGACGCGGACCCAAGCGCCGATCTTGAGCAGTTTCAGGCGCAGGCTCCCGCATGTGGCGACCGCCAGTTCGGTGTAGTCGAGGCCGATGCGGCGCAGTGCGCACAGCAACACATAAGCCATGGACGCGAACCACAGGCGCAGCTGGTTGGCCCGCATGGCCCGCGTCGACGTGCGGTCGGCGAACAAGTCGAGTTGGCACTCCTTGATCCGGTTCTCCATCTCGCCGCGTTGGCAGTAAAGCCGCTCGTAGAGATGCCGGGCGCGGACCCGATGGGTTGCAATCGAGGTGACGACGAAACGCGGGTTGGCCTTGCCGTGGGTCCACTCGGCCTTGGCGACGACGCGGCGCGCGCAGCTCCAGCTGTCGCGCGTCCTCCACATGAAGTCCTTGAAGCGGCGTTGCGGCTTGCCCGAACCCGCGCTGTGCGCTTGCGCCGCCGCCAGTTCGGTCTCGACTTCCGCCGCCAGACGGGGGTTCCGCGCCAAGCCCAACAGGTAATCGACGCCGTTGGCCTCGCACCACGCCATCAGCGCCTCGCGGGCGAACCCCGAATCGGCGCGCACCATTATCCGCACGCGGGGCCAATGCCGCCGCAACCGCGACACAATCCGCTCAACAGTCTCCACGGCCCCGGCCGCCCCATCCTCATTCGCCGGGCGCAACCGCGCCGCCAAAAGATGACGACCGCAAGTCGCATAAAGCGGAAGATAGCAATAGCCGCCGTAGTAGCCGTGGAAAAAACGACCCTCCTGGCGACCGTGAAGCCGATCGTCCGTGGCGTCGAGATCGATAACCAAGCGAGCCGGGGGCCGCTTGTGCGCCTCCACAAACAGTGTCAGGAACAAATCCTCAATCGCCGAGCCGTCATGCGCGATCCGGCAATACCGCGACGGCCCCGCGCCCCCCAACTCAAGGCGGTTCAGCGTCGATTTGCCCGCAAGCGGCGCACAGTCCGAACGACGCGACGCCAACTTCCCCGCCAACACGGCCATGACCGGATCGTGACGCAACGCATCGTGGTCGTTCAGGTCCTCATATCCCAATGCGATCCCGAACACGCGCTGCATGACCAGCGTCCGAACATCGTGCTCGACAAGATGACGCGCACGCCCATCGGTGAAACAGGCCGCAAACCGATCGACCAGACCCACCGCCGCATCCGCCCGGCCAGGCAACAATGCCCCCGCGTCCGACGTCACCGTCCCGCCGTCGAACGCCGCCACAACCGCGCGACCGTCGACCGGTTGAAAACCGCCCAGTGCCGTGCTACACTCCGTCTGCATCGGGGAACACCTCCGTGCCGCGATATGTGCATACTCAACAACACTATATCGCACACAGAGCCCCGATGCCCCAAACCCGTATGAGAAATGCGGGCTATTGTCAATAACCGCGCGCCGCCCTACTTCCCCGCAAACGATTCGAGCCAGTGGATGTTGTAGCGGCCGGCGGCGAAATCGGGGTCCTCGACTATGCGGCGGTGCAGGGGCAGGGTGGTCGGGACGCCGTCGATGACGAACTCTTCGAGGCTGCGCTTCAGGCGCATGAGGCAGTCGTCGCGCGTTGCCCCGTGGACGATGAGCTTGGCCACCATGCTGTCGTAAAAGGGGGGAACGGCGTAGCCGGCGTACAGGGCCGAGTCCACGCGGACGCCGAGGCCGCCGGGGGGGTGGTAGTCGGTCACCGCGCCCGGGCGGGGGGCGAAGGTTTCCGGGTCTTCGGCGGTGATGCGGCACTCGATGGCGTGGCCGCTCAGGGCGATGTCGGCTTGTTCGAGCTCCAGCGGCGCGCCGGCGGCGACGCGGATCTGCTCGCGCACCAGGTCGATGCCCGTCACCATCTCGGTCACGGGATGCTCGACCTGTATCCGCGTGTTCATCTCGATGAAGTAGAATCGTTCGTCTTCGTAGAGGAATTCGAGCGTTCCGGCGCCGAGATAGCCGAGCGCGGCGACGGCCGCGGCGGCGCGTTCGCCGATTTCCGCGCGGCGGGCGGGGTCGAGCGCGGGGGAGGGCGCTTCCTCGAGCAGTTTCTGGTGGCGCCGTTGCAGGGAGCAGTCGCGCTCGCCGAAATGCAGCACGCGGCCCGTATCGTCGGCCAGCACCTGGATTTCGATATGGCGCGGCCCCGACAGATAGCGTTCGAGAAACACCGCGTCGTCGCCGAAGGCCTCTTGCGCCTCGCGGGCCGCCATGTCGAGTGCGTGGGGCAGGTCGGCTTCCGAGCCGGCGACCTTCATGCCGCGCCCGCCGCCGCCGGCGGAGGCCTTGACCAGCACGGGGTAGCCGATGCGCGCGGCTTCCCCGCGCGCGTGGTCGGCGCCGCGCACCGGGCCGGCGGAGCCGGGAACGGGCGCCAGGCCGCGGTCGCGCATGGCTTCGCGCGCGGCGATCTTGTCGCCCATCAGCCGGATATGCTCCGGCGCGGGGCCGACAAAGGTTATGCCGTGCGCGCGCACGATTTCCGCGAAGCCCGCGTTTTCCGACAGGAAGCCGTAGCCGGGATGAATCGCGTCGGCGCCGGTGATTTCCGCCGCCGAGATGAGCGCCGCGGCGTTGAGATAGCTCTCGCGCGCCGGCGGGGGGCCGATGCACACCGCCTCGTCGGCGAGGCGCACATGCATGGCGCGGGAATCGGCGGTGGAATGCACGGCGACGGTGCGGATGCCCATCTCGCGGCAGGCGCGGTGGATGCGCATGGCGATTTCGCCGCGATTGGCGATCAGGAGCTTGTCGAACACGGCGCGCCGGAGGGCTCGGGGCCTATTCGATTACGGCGAGCAGTTCGCCGTATTCGACAGGCGAGGCGTTGGCGGCGAGCACGCGCGCGACGGTGCCCGCGCGGGGCGCCCGCACCGGGTTCATGGTCTTCATGGCCTCGACGATAAACATGGTGTCACCCTCGGCGACCGCCGCGCCCTCGGAAACGAAGGGCGGGTCGCCCGGCCGCGGAGCGACGAAGAGCGTGCCGACCATCGGCGAGACGACGGCGCCGGGATGCGAGGCGTCGGGCGCGCGTTCGGTTTCCGCGGGCGGTTCGGCGCGCGCCGCCGGCGCGGCGGGCGCAACGGGCGCGGGCGACGCGGGGGCGCGGCGGGCGACGCGCACACGCCCGCCGGCGGCGGCGATTTCGATTTCGTCGAGGCCGGTTTCCTCGAGGAGTGCGGCGAGGCGGCGGATCAGCTCCTCGTCGAGGGCAGGGCCGGCGCTCACGCCGCATCCCCGGCGAGCAGCGCGGCGAGGGCGTCGAGCGCCATGCGGTAGCCCGCAGCCCCGAAGCCGCAGATTGCGCCGCGCGCCCCGAGCGCAACGTATGAATGGCGGCGGAACTCGTCGCGGGCGTGGATGTTGGACATGTGGACCTCCGCGACCGGGGCGTCGAACGCCAGCAGGGCGTCGAGTATCGCTACCGAAGTGTGGCTGTATCCGCCCGCGTTCAGCACGATGGCGTCGAACGCGCCGCGCGCCTGCTGGATCCAGGTCACGAGTTCGCCTTCCGAGTTGCTTTGGCGGCACTCGACGGCGAGGCCGAGCGCGCGCCCCGCGCCTCGGCACAGCGCCTCGACATCGGCGAGGGTTTCGCGCCCGTAGATCTCCGGCTGGCGGAGGCCGAGCATGTTGAGATTCGGTCCGTTGAGAACCAGAACGCTGCGGGTCATCGCGCGCGCCGTCGCGGCGGGGAGGGGGCGGCGCCCACTATCGGGGGGCGCGCGCGGCGGCGCAAGCGCGGCGGCGGGGCGTTGAAATCGCGCGGCGCGGCGTTCATACTGCGCGCGGCGGAGGCGGCGGGAGGCGCGGAGAACGCTACATGGAAATCAGCATCAACGGGGAGCCGCGAACGGTCGCGGCGCCGATAACGGTGGCGGCGCTGCTGGCGCAGCTCGGTTTCGACACGCGCAGGATCGCGGTGGAGCGCAACCGCGAGATCGTCCGCCGCTCGGCGTTCGCCGACACGGCGCTCGACGAGGGCGACCGGCTGGAAATCGTGCATTTCATCGGCGGCGGCGCGGAGGGCGCGGAGGATGGCGCGGGCGGCGACGCGTGGAGCGTGGCCGGGCGGCGCGTGCGCTCGCGGCTTATCGTCGGCACGGGGAAATACGAAAGCCTGGAACAGACCGCCGCGGCGCTGGCCGCTTCCGGCGCGGAGATCGTCACGGTCGCGGTGCGGCGCGTGAACGTCACCGACCCCGGCGCGCCCATGCTCACCGATTACGTCGATCCCAAGGAGTATATCTATCTGCCGAACACGGCGGGCTGCTTCACGGCGGAGGACGCGCTGCGCACGCTGCGGCTGGCGCGCGAGGCGGGGGGCTGGCGCCTGGTCAAGCTCGAGGTACTCGGCGATCGGCAGACGCTCTATCCGAACATGCCGGAGACCTTCGCGGCGGCCGAGGCGCTGATTGCCGACGGGTTTCAGGTCATGGTGTATTGCAACGACGATCCGATCGCGGCGCGGCGGCTGGAGGAGATGGGCTGCGCGGCGATCATGCCGCTCGGCGCGCCGATCGGCTCCGGGCTCGGCCTTCAAAACCCGGTGAACATCCGCATCGTTATCGAGAACGCCAAGGTTCCGGTGATCGTGGACGCGGGCGTGGGCACGGCGTCGGACGCGGCGGAGGCGATGGAGCTCGGCTGCGACGCGGTGCTGATGAACACGGCGATCGCCGGCGCGGGGGACCCCGTTCTGATGGCGCGGTCGATGAAGGCGGCCGTCGAGGCGGGCCGCCTCGCCTACCGCGCGGGGCGCATACCGAAAAAGACCTATGCTTCGGCCTCTTCGCCGCTCGCCGGGCTGATCTGACCGCGCGCGGAAACGTGCGGGCGGGGACGCCCGCGCCCCAGGCAACGGCGCGCGGCGGCGTCAGCCGGGCGCGGCGGCGACTACGGCTTGGCCCTCGAGCAGGTGGATGGCGCAGGCGAGCGGCGGGTCTTCGGCTTCCGTTCGATCAGGGCAGACGTCGGCGAGGCGGGCGGCGGCGGCTTCGGCCTTCTCGACCTCGGCGGGCAGGGCGTTGTCGAGGTCCGATTCGCGCGCGGGGGCGGCGGTTTCGGCGTCGGCGAGGATGTCGGGGACGATGCCGGTGGCCTGGATCGAGCGTCCGGAGGGCGTGTAGTAGCGCGCGGCGGTCACGCGCACGGCGCCGCCGCCGCTCACCGGGATGACGCTTTGGACCGAGCCCTTGCCGAACGAGCGCGCGCCGATGACGAGGGCGCGGTCGTGGTCCTGAAGCGCGCCGGCGACGATTTCCGCCGCCGAGGCGGAAATGTCGTCGATCAGCACGACGACGGGCAGGCCGTCGGACAGGTCGCCCGGTCCGGCGGGGAAGCGGCGCACCGACTCGCCGCCGCGGCCGCGCGTCGAGACCACTTCGCCTCCGGTCAGAAAGGCGTTGGCGACGCCGAGCGCCTGGTCGAGCAGGCCGCCGGGGTTGCCGCGCAGATCGAGCACATAGCCGATTTCGTCGTCGATTTCCGCCGCGAGGTCGCGGAGCGCGCGGCGCACGCCGGCTTCCGCGCGTTCGTTGAAGGTCGTCACGCGGAGATAGCCCACGCGGCCCTCGGCGCGGGCGCGCACCGGGCGGACCTGCACCACCGCGCGCACCACGCTCACCTCGAAGCTCTCCGTTTCCGGCGGGCGGCGGATGCCGAGGCGCACGGCGCTGCCGGGCTTGCCGCGCATGAGCCGGACGGCGTCGGTCAGGGAGAGGCCGAGTATCGGCTCGCCGTCCACATGGGTAATCAGGTCGCCGGCCTGCAGGCCCGCGCGCGCGCCCGGCGTGTCTTCCAGCGGCGCGATGATCCTGACCAACCCGTCCGTCATCGTCACTTCGATGCCGATGCCGCCGAACTTGCCGCGCGAGCGCAGAAGCATCTCGCGATAGGTACGGGGGTCGAGATAGGCGGAGTGCGGATCGAGGCCGGTCATCATTTTCGAGAGGCCGGCGCTCATGAGGTTGTCGGCGGCGAGGGGGTTTTCCGGCGGGCCGGCGGGGGCGGCGTCCGCATCGGGGGCGTCCGCGTCGGGGGCGGCGGCGCCGGCGAGGCCGTGCAGCGCGGCCTCGCCTTCCGCCTCCTCGAATCCCTCGAGCGCGAGCAGCACCAGCGACTGCGGCGTGACCGGGTCGATATGTTCGTCGTGGGCGATACGGAAGACCTCGGCGAACAGATCGAGCTGGCGTTCGCGCTCTTTCTCGTCCGGGGCGGGGAACGCCAGCCGGTCGAACGCCTCGGCGACCTCGCCGAACTCGGGGTAGTCGCGCGCGGCGTCCTCGAACGACGCGTGGCCGATGCCGAGCAGGCCCGGCAGGAACAGGCCCGGGCCGCAGCTGGCGGCGCACAGCGACAGCCCGAGCCACGCGGCGAGGCGCGGCATCCGGCGGCCGGTCGCGCGCATACGTTTTTCGCCGGTCCCGCCGGTTTGCGGTCGCGCCTAGCCCGCGCGCGCGGCGGCGATGGCCCCGCGCAGCGTGTCGAGGTCTATGGCGCCGCGGTAGATTTCGCCGCCGACGATGAACGCCGGCGTGCCGGCGATGTCGAGCGACTGCGCCAGCGCGGCCACGGCTTCGATCTGCGCGGCGATTTCCGGCGCGTCCATGTCGTTCTCGAGCCGCGCGACGTCGAGGCCGTTCTCGGCGGCGATGTCGAAAATCTGCTCGTCCTCGAATGCGCCGCGGGCGCTCATCAGCGCCACGTGGAACGGCAGGTAGGCGTCGGCATGCTGCCGGCGCGCCGCGAGCGCGGCCTGGGCCGCCCGCGTCGATTGCGGGCTGAGGATTGGGAACTCCTTGAAGACGAGGCGGATGTTCGAATCCTCCTCCGCCGCCTGGAGCAGCACATCGAGCGCGCGCTTGCAGTAGCCGCAGCGGTAGTCGAAGAACTCCACGACGGTGACGTCGCCGTCGGGGTTGCCGGCGACCGGCGAGGCGGGGTCGGCGAGTATCTCGTCGCGCAAGGCGACCAGATTGGCGCTGGCTTCGTCGCGCCGCGCTTCCTCCTGGCGGCGGTTCCAGGCGCGCACGGACTCGACGATCTTGCCGGGGTTTTCTTCGATGTAGCGCTCGATCAGCGCTTCGACGGCCTGGCGCTGCGCGTCGCTGAGCGATTCTTCGGCGCCGGCGGCGAAAGCCGCGAGAAAGCACCCGACCGCGACGGCCGCCGAACGGACCGCCGGGCGGAAAAACGCGATTCCGATCATGTCCCGGTTGCTCCTTGCGTTGGGGAGGCGGGCGCCAGCATGGGCGGAAACGCGCCGCGCGGCAAGCCCCCGGGACCGTCGGAAGGGCTACGCGGAGGTTTTCTTCCCGGCCTCGCGCGCCGGGAGTTTTTCGAGATACGCCATGTCGAGCGGCAGTTGCGCGCCGAGCCACAGGGCGAAGCGGCCGTGATCGGCCACATGGTCGCCGGTGTCGGGATGCACGAGAATCGAGAGGCCGCCACGGTTCAGCATCAGCCACGGCGCGAACGACGCGAACAGCGGCGTATCGAACGCGACCTGGTACATGGGTTGCGGGTGCGGCCCCACGGGCTCGTCGCGCCAGCGGCCCATGCGGACCGCGAAGCGCGCTTCGATCGCGGCGCGCAGGGTTTCGGCGCGGCGCCGTTCGTCGGCGCCGGCGTAATAGACGTGGGCGTGGTAGCTCTCGATCGTTCCCGGATCCGTCATGGTTGCGTTTCCTTGCGCCCGGCGGCTTGACTTGCGCCGCGCCCGATACTAACGCTTTCGTCCGCGGCGCGGTGGGGGATAGTTTAACGGTAGAACTTTCGGCTCTGACCCGAACAGTCCTGGTTCGAATCCAGGTCCCCCAGCCATGCGCCGCGCGGCGCGCCTGCCGAGGCAGAGCGTCGTCCACGCGCCGGTATCGTATCGGCGGCGCAGGGCGAGGCCTTGGCCGCGATACGCGGCGAGCAGGGCGCGCGCCTGCGGGCGCAGCAGGCCCGACAGGACGGCAACGCCGCCCGGCGCGAGCCGCGCCGCGAGCGCCGGGGCCAGCGCGGCAAGCGGGCGCGCGATAATGTTCGCCGCGATGAGGTCGTAGCGCGCGCCGCGGGGCAGGCCGGCGAAACCGTTTCCGGCGCGGCATTCCACCAGTTTGGCGAGGCCGTTGCGCGCGGCGTTGGCGCGCGCGGCGGCGACGGCGGCGGGGTCGCGATCGATCGCCAGCGCGCGGCGGCGCCACAGACGCGCGGCGGCCATTGCGAGGATTCCCGTGCCGCAGCCGAGGTCGAGGGGCCGCGCGAAGGCGCGCCGCCGCGCCAAGCCGCAGAGCGCCCGCAGGCAGTCGCGGGTGGTTTCGTGATGGCCCGTGCCGAACGCCGGGCCGGCCTCGACGACGAACTCGTGAAGCGACGGGCGGCGCGCATGGTGGGCGCCGCGGATGCGGAACCGGCCCGCGCGCGCGGGCGGCAGGGCGGCGAGGCCCTCGGCGACCCAGTCGCGCGCGGCGAGGGGCGCGGCGCGCATCGCGGGCGGGGCGGCGCCGCTCGCGGCGGCGGCAACGGCAATGGCGGCCTCGATTTCGATTCGCGGGACCGCGGGCGGGAACACCGCGCGGATGTCGGCGGCGTTTGCGGGGCGCCATGCGACCGAGAGCGAATCGGCGCGCGCGAGCGCGGCCTCGAACGCGGGCGCCGCGCCGCGCGGGACGGACAGGCTTGCCTGCCACGCGCCGGGGGGCGGGGCGGCGCGGCGGGGGGTCATGGCGCGTTCACGGGGTTGGCGGGCGGCGGGCGTTTGCGGGGCTCGGCGGGGCTCCGCGGGGCTGCGCGCCGGCGCGGGCGGCGGCGGTCATGGGGCCGCGTCAGGAACGGGCGCCGGCTCGGGCGGGCCGGCGGGGCGGGCGTTTGCGGGGCTCCGCGGGGATTTGCGGGGCTCCTGCGGGAGCGGCGGCATTGTCACGGGGGGCGGGGCGGCGCCACAATGCGGGGCAGGGCGGCCGCGGAGGGCGGCGGCGCGCGAAGGGGGAGGGCGCGGCGTGGACCGCAATTTCCATGTGCTGGCGATAGGCCGCATACACGAATCGGGGATCGACCGGCTCGGCGCGGCGCCGGGCGTGACGGTTACGGAGATCGGGCAAACCCCGGACGCGGTCGCCGCGCACATGCCGAACGCCGACGCTGTCATCGTGCGCACGGCGCGCATCGACCGCGGCCTGATTGCGCGCGCGAACCGGCTGCGCATCGTGGCGCGCCACGGCGTCGGATACGATTCGGTCGATGTCGCCGCGCTTACGGAGCGGCGCATTCCGCTCGCGCTGGTGGGAGACGCCAATGCGCGCACGGTGGCCGAGCACACATTGTATCTGATGCTGGCGGCGGCGAAGCACGGTCCGTATATCGATCGCCTGACGCGCGCCGGCAAGTGGCAGGCCGGCGACGGGCGCATCGGCAGCGACCTGTTCGGCAAGACGGCGCTCGTCGTCGGGCAGGGGCGCGTCGGGCGGCTGGTCGTGGGGCTGTGCCGCGCCTTCGGTATGGGCGTGCGGGTGTACGATCCGTGGGTCGATGCGGAGGCGGTGCGCGCGCTCGGCGCGGAGCCGCTGGCGCGGCTGGCGGATGGCCTCGCGGACGCGGATTTCGTTACCCTCCACGCGCCGCTGACCGACGAGACGCGGCGCATGATCGACGGCGATGCGCTGGCCGCGCTGCCGCGCCATGCCGTTGTCGTCAACGCCTCGCGCGGCGGGCTGATCGACGAGGCGGCGCTGGTCGCGGCGCTCCGCGGCGGGGAGATCGCCGGCGCGGCGCTCGATGTGTTCGAGCAGGAGCCGACGCCGCCGGACAACCCGCTGTTGGGGCTCGACAACGTGGTGCTGTCGCCGCACCTGGCGGGGCTGACGGCGGAATGCGCCGAGCGGATGTCGATGCGGTGCGCGCAAAATGTGCTCGATTTTCTTGCCGGTTCGCTCGACCTTGGCTGTGTCGTCAATCCCGAAGCGCTGGCCGGCGATTCGTGACGCGGAGGGGCGGCGGGCCGCGGTGTGCGGAAACGTGCGGGCGGGACGCCCGCGCACCCAGGAAGCGGGCGGGCCTCTTCTCGGCAGCGTTGGTGCGGGTCGGCAACGTGCGGGCTGGAAGCCCGCGGTCCCGGGCCCCGCCTTCGGCGGGGTTGCGCCTTGCGGCAATGTGCGGGCGGTCGGCATCAGGGGGCCGCGGCGGCGCCGGGGCGGTTGCCGGGGAGGGGGATTGCCGACAGCAGGGAGCTGAGGCTCTTGCCGTGGATGTCGTGGCAGAGGGTTCGCGTTACGCCGCCGCCCTTCATGCCCTCGACGACGAAATTGAGGGCGCGCAGGCCGGGGAGGGCGTAGCGGCGCACGGGGCCGCTGGCGACGGGGGCGAAGGCGGCCGCCACGCGCGCCGCAGTGAGCTCGCGTTCAAGGCGCGCATAGCCCGCGGCGTCGAAGGCGATGGCGGAGACGTTGACCGCGGCGCCCTTGTCGCCGGCCCGCGAATGGGCGAGATCGCGCACGATTGTCATTGCGGGCTTATGCGCCGACGGTCTCGACGCGGGGGCGGACGAGTTCGCGGGGCAGGAGGACGGACTGGACGGCGAGGATTTCGCGGACGCTTCGCGAATCGCCGGCGCCGCCCTGCGGGCCGTTCGTGAGCAGGGTCTCGACCTCGTGGCCGATAGCGGCGGCGGCGCGGCGGTCGGCGCAGCGCCCGACAACGCGCAGGCGGGTTTCGTAAGGCTCCGGCCGCCCCGGCCCCGGGCCGTGCAGGCTGTCGAGGCCGATGAGGTCGACGCGCCATTCGTCACAAGCGAAGCCGCGGATGCGGAGGCGTTCGGCGACGATTTCGGCGGCGAGGCGCGCCCGCGCGACGGCGTTCGGCCCCGCGTAGGAAATCTGCCCCTCGCCGGCATAGCCGTCGAAATAGCCCACGCTGACCTTGTAGGCGGGGGTGCGCGGCGCGGCGCGCGCGCCCGCCGCGCGGACGCGGCCGGGCCCCGCCTGTTCGAAGCGCACGCCGGTGGCGTCGAGCACGCAATCGGGCGTGACGTAGGCGGCGGGGTCGTGCATTTCGTAGAGCAGTTGTTCCGTGCAGGTTTGCGCGTCGATGCGCCCGCCGGCCTGGGCGACCTTGCCGACGGTCACGGAGCCGTCGGCGCCGATGTCGGCGAACGGAAAGCCGAGGCGCGCGAGGCCGGGAACGTCCTTCGGGCCGGGGTCGGCGAAATAGCCGCCGGTGAGCTGGCCGGCGCATTCGAGCAGGTGTCCGGCGAGTGTTCCCTGCGCCAGGCGGTCGTAATCGTCGTATGACCAGCCGAGTTCGTGGAGCATCGGCCCCAGGAAGAGCGACGGGTCGGCCACGCGCCCGGTCATGACGATGGGGGGGCCGGCGGCGAGGGCGTCGCGGACCGCGTCGGCGCCGAGATAGGCATTGGCGGCGGCCATGCGCGGGAGAATCGATTCGAGCGGGTCGCCGCTCTCGAGCAGGGTCAGTTCGCCGCGCGCGGCGATGGTTTCGCTCACGTCGTCTCCGAGCAGGACGGCGCAGCGGGGGTCGTCCGCTCCGGTTTCGGCGGCGATTTGCGCGGCGCGGCGCCCGGCGGCGAGGGGGTTGGCGGCGCCCATGTTGGATACGACGCGCACGCCGTTGGCGGCGCATGCGGGCAGGACGGCGCGCAGGCGCTCTTCCAGCCGCGGGTTTGCGCCGTCGTGTTCGCCGCGGCGCATGGCGAGCGTTTCGCGCGCGATGGTGCGTTCGGCGAGGCACTCGAACGCGAGGTAATCGACCTCGCCCTTACGGGCGAGTTCGACGGCGGGTTCCCAGCGGTCGCCCGCGAAGCCCGCGCCGCAGCCGATGCGGACGCCGCGGCGCGCGCTCATGCCGGTTCGCTCGTTCCGGGCCGGGTTGCGCGCCGTCAATCGAGCTGGATCACGGGGGGCGGCTCGACGCCGGGGGGGAGCGCGCCGGGGGGGAGCTCGTCGGGAAGCAGGACGGCGGGGCCGCCGTTTTCCGACTCGTCCTCGCCGGAACCGGGCAGATCGATGAGGCGGGCCAGGCGCATGGCCAGTTGTTCGGCCTTGAAATCCGGCAGCTGGAACACCCAGTCGGCGGTGCGCGCGAGCAGTTGCGCGGTGTCGGCCTCGGCGTCGAAGGGGTCTTCCTCTTCCTCTTGCGCCGTTGCGTCCGCCGCTTCTTCCGCGGTTTCGGCGGCGCTTTCGTCTTCGGCGGCGGTCTCGTCCGGGGCGTCTTCCCCGGCTTCCGGCGCGGGCGCGGCGGCGGCGGGGTCGTAGGCGGCGTCGAAGCGCGCCCATGTCGCCTCGCCGCGCGCTTGCAGGGTGACGGTCAGCGTTACGCCGTCGAAGGTCTCGAACACGGCGGTGGAATCGCCGGCGCCGGCGGCCGGCCCCTCGGCGGCGGGGGCTACTTCGTCGAAGCGCACGAACGCGAGCGCGCGGCCCAGATTGTCGAGGGTCAGCGGCGAGCGCAGGGTCGCGCCCTCGGGCATTTCCGCCAGTTCGAACGATTCCTCGCCGGGGTTCGTTTTGAAGATCTCGAGCCTTTCGCCGTCGCCGGCGTGGGAGATGATCACGCGGCGCACGCGGTCGCCGTCGAGACGCACGACGAGCGTGTCCACCCAGTCCTTCGGCGCGGCGCCGAGATCGAGCGCGCCGCGGGCCAGCCATGTTCCGGCGTCGTCGCCGCGGCGGATATAGACCTGGTCCGGTCCGCCGCGGCCGGGATTGCCGACCGTGAGCGCGGCGACGGTTTCCGCGTCTCCGGCGCCGAGGCGGAGCCGCGTGCCCGCGCCGTCTTCGGCGCCGGGTTCGGCGAGGCCGAGTCTGCCGTAGCGTTCGGGGTCGGAGGTTTTGGCCTCGACCAGCCGCAGTTCGCCGAGCGCGATCAGGGTCTTTTTCACCTTGTCGAAATCGGCGGGGAAATCCGCCAGCGCCGGGACGGTCCAGCGCGCGCCGTCGAACCGCAGTGCGAATTCGCCTTCCGGTCCGGCGAGATCGATCCGGTCGACGTCGTTGACGCGGTCCATCAGGCCGGGCAGGGCCAGGGCGTCGACGGTTACGCGCTCGGTCGCCGACTGGCGCGACATCGCGGCGGCGACGGCGATGGCGGCGACGGCCGCCGTGACGGCGGCGAGGATGAGAACGTTCTTGCTCGGCATCGTGCGTTTCCGTGGCGATAAGCGTTGGGCGGGGGCGCGCGGGGCGTCAGAGTCTGTACCGGAATTCGGCGGTTACCGGTCCGGCGGGAGCCGGCGGGCCTCTTGTCCGCTCGCGCTTCCCCGCCGACATCGCGGCGCGCAGAAACGTGCGGGCGGGGACGCCCGCGCACCCAGGCCCCGCCTTCGGCGGGGTAAGCATTTCGGTACAGGCATTCAGGTTTCCGCCAGCGCGAGCGCGCGGCGGCGGCGGCGCGCGCGCAGCAGCGCCACCGCCGCGCCGATCAGCGCCACGAGCACCGGAACCAGCGCGATATTGACGAATTTCAGGTTCGCGCCCAGGCGCTCGATGTCCTGCCGCAGCGCCAGTTGTACGTCGCGCAGCTGCTTGCGGGAGGCGACCAGGCGCTCGCGGAACTCGACGATGGAGGCTTGTTGCTCGGGCGTCAGAACGGTCTGCGCGCCGTCGCCGCCGAGCTGGAGCTCGGCGAGTTGGGCCTCGGTCTCGCGCACCTGCGCCTGGAGCGCCTGTTCGGTCTCGCGGAAGCGGCGCTCGGCCGCGCGTTGCAGCTCCTGCACGACGACGAACGGGCGCTCCGACGTGCGCCGGCTGCGCAACCCGATCAGATCGCCGGAGCCGGACCAGATATCGAGCGCGTTGATGGCGAACGCGCCGTTGTCGGCGGTCGGGACGATCACCTCGTCGCCCAGGAAGTTGCCGATCTGCACCCATGAGCGGTCGGCGAGCAGATCGGTGTCGGCGACCAGCAGCAGGTTGACCGGGCCGTCGGACGCGGCGCGATGGCCTTCGGGCAGGGCCGGGGCGGCGTCTTCTTCGTCGTCATCCGCCGCGCCGCCGGCGGCCGCGTCCTCGTCGGGCGGCGGGCCGGCGGGGAAGGCGGTCTCCACCGGTCCGGTTATGCGCGCGGCTATCGTGTAGGAATCGCCCGTGGCGGCGAAATCCGCCAGCAGCTGCGCCGGGTCGGGCATGAACTGTACGTGCATGCGCTCGAACAGCATCGCCTCGCTCGACGACGTAATGAGCGGGACGAACTCGGTCGCCGCGCCCTCGACCGGCGACAGCGAGCCGGCCGTGGCCACGTTGATGGCGCCGAGCTGCGCGGTGACGATTTCCTCGCGGTTGAAATTGGGCGGGCCGAAATTCAGCCAGGCGATGTAGTCGACCGCGACGGGGCGTTCGCGCGAGCCGCCGCGGACCTTCCGCGCCGACAGGCGGTCGCCCACGATCATGCCCGGCGCGAGCTCCACGCCCCACGCGGCGAACAGTTCCGGCAGGCGGGAGTTATGCAGGCGCATGGGGTTTTCCGGGTCGGGCACGCCGGCCGCCGCCTCGGAGAACGGGTCGACGAACACCATCGCCTGGCCGCCGCCGAGCACGTATTGGTCGATGGCGTAGCGCGCGGCGCCGGGCAGGTCCTTCGGATGCACGACCATCAGCACGTCGACATCGCCGGGGATTTCCGCGATTTCGGTCGTCAGGTCGCGGAGTTCGAACAGCTGGCGGATTTGGCCGGCGACGGCCCAGGCGGGCTGCGCGCCGCGCTGCGGGTGGAAGCCGCCGTCGATCGGCAGGGTCGAGATCAGCCCGACGACCGGGCGCTCGGGGTGCGCCAGCCGGTAGAACGCGCGCGTCAGGTCGTATTCGAGAAACGATTCGCGGGCGTCCTGGAAGAACGGCACGACCTCGAGGTCGTCGGTGGCGTTGGTGGCCGCCATGCCGAAATACAGGCGCTCGCCTTGCTCGTTCAGCGGCACGCCGTTGAGGCCGAACGCCACCGCTTCGTCCTCGGCCTCGGAGAACGGTTCGGGGTCGATTGTCTCGAGCGTAATCGCGCCGCCGGCGCGGTCGGCGTAGGTCTCGAGCAGTTCGCGCACGCGCTGTGCGTATTGCCGGAAGCCCGGCAGGTCGGCGGCCAGCGATTCGCTGAAGAAGAAGCGCACGGTCAGCGGCTCTTCCATCGTTTCCAGCATTGCGCGCGTGCCCCCGGAGAGGGTGTATAGCCCGCCCTCGGTGAGATCGACGCGCGCGGTGCGGAAGACGGTTTGGCTCAGCACGTTCAGCGCCAGGAACAGCGCCGCGGCCAGCGCCAGCGCGACCCACGCCGACGCCCGGCGCCCGGAACCCGTCATGGCTTCAGACTCCCTTGATGCGCGCGACCGCGACGGTGTTGGCGAACAGCCACAGCGCGATCAGCGAGACGAAATAGACGATGTGGCGCAAATCGATCACGCCGCGGGTCATGTCGTTGAAATTCGCCAGGAAGCTGAACGAGGCGACGGTATCCGCCAGCGCCTGCGGCGCCCAGCCGGCGAAGACGTTCACCACCAGCGGCAAGCCGGAAATCGTGAACAGGAAGCACACGACCACCGATACCACGAAGGCGACGATCTGGTTGCGGGTCAGCGCCGACAGGCACGCGGCGATCGACAGCGAAGCCCCCGCCAGCAACAGGCTGCCGAAATAGCCCGCGGCGATAATCCCGTTGTCGGGGTCGCCCAGATAGTTGACGGTGATCCACACGGGAAAGGTGAGCGCCAGCCCGATCGCCGTGAACGCCCATACGGCGAAAAACTTGCCGAGCACCGCTTGCGCGGTCGAGATCGGCAGGGTCATGAGCAGTTCGACGGTGCCGCTGCGGCGCTCCTCGGCCCACAGCCTCATGCCGAGCGCGGGCACGAGAAACAGGTAGAGCCACGGATGCCAGGTGAAGAAGGGGCCGAGGTCCGCCTGGCCGCGCTCGTAGAAATCGCCCAGGTAGAACGTGAAAATCCCGTTCAGAAACAGGAAGATCACGATGAACACATAGGCCACCGGCGTGGCGAAATAGCCGGCGAGCTCGCGCTTGAAGACGATTGCGGTCTTGCTCATTGGGTCAGGCCTTTCCCCCGCCCCGCCCGGCGGTTGCGCCGACGGTGACCGAACGGAACACGTCGTCGAGGCGGCCGCCCTCGACCGCGAGCCTTTCGACGCTCCACGACGCGGTTTGCAGGAACGCGCTTACGGCGCCGATGGGCGCGGCGCCTTTGCGGGGAAACAGCGTGCAGCGCACGGCGCCGCCGGCGGTCTCGGTCGCGACCTCGGCCACGCCGTCGAGGGCGCCGAAGGCGCGCGCCGCCTCGTCGGCGGAGGGGCCGCGCACGGTGACTTCCACCGCGTTGTGATAGCGCGACCGGCGCGCCAGTTCGCCCGGAGTGCCGTTCGCCACGATGCGCCCGCGCGCGATGATCGCCGCGCGGGTGCAGACGGCGTCGACCTCCTCGAGCAGATGGGTCGAGATGACGATGGCCTTGTCGCGCGACAATTCGCGTATCAACCCGCGCACGTCGTGTTTTTGGTTCGGGTCCAGGCCGTCGGTGGGCTCGTCGAGTATCAGCGCCCGGGGGTCGTGGACCAGCGCGAGCGCGAGGCCCACGCGGCGCTTGAAGCCCTTCGACAGCGTATCGACCGACTGCCCGAGCACGGGGCGCAGGGCCAGCCGGTCGATGGCCCACGCCACGCGCTCGCGCGCCCGCGCGCCGCGCAGGCCGCGCGCCGCGGCGACGAAATCCAGGAATCCCTCCGGAGTCATGTCGGCATAGAGCGGCGCGCCCTCGGGCAGGTAGCCGATGGCCTCGCGCGCGGCGAGGCCATCGGTCTGCGCGTCGTGCCCGCAAACCGCGATCGCGCCGGAATCGGGCCGGACGAAGCCGGCGATCATGCGCATGGTGGTGGTTTTTCCGGCGCCGTTCGGCCCCAGGAAGCCCAGCACTTCGCCGGGGCCGACGCTGAGCGACACGCCGTCGACGGCCTGGATCGCGCCGAAGCGCTTGCTTACGGATTCTACCTCGATCAGTGGCGACACCCGCGCCCTCCCCCTCGCGCCGCCGGCGCCTCCGCGCCCGCGAACCACGCGCCATGCCGGCTGTGGAAAGAAATTCGCGCCGTTAGATAGGCGGCGCCGGCCGAACTTTCAAGGGGGTAATTCGCCATCCCCGGCAGGCGCGCCGACTCGCGCGCCGCGCGCGCCGTGCGTTACACTGCCGCCGGGCGGCGGCGGGGTATGGCGATGACGATGGCGGCGAGGGCGCGGCGATGAAGTGGCGACTCTACCGGCCGGCGAAAACGGCCATGCAATCGGGGCGCGCGCAAAGCGCCCATTGGGTGCTCGAGCCCGAGCCCGAGTCGGCGCCGCGCATCGATCGCCTGACGGGCTGGACCGCCTCGTCGGACACCGCGCGGCAGGTGCGTCTGCGCTTCCCGACCTTGGAAGCGGCGGTCGCCCACGCGCGCGCCAACGGGCTGGACTACGAAACATTCGCCCCGCGCGACGCCCGCCCCGCGCTTAAATCCTACGCCGACAATTTCCGTCACGATCGCCCCCGCTGAACGGGGCGAACGCCGAGGCGCCGCGCCCTTAGCTCAGCCGGACAGAGCGGCGGACTTCTAATCCGCAGGTCGAAGGTTCGAATCCTTCAGGGCGCGCCAACCTTCTCCGCCGGGAACGCGGCGGCGCGCGGGCGGCGTGCGCGTTTCGGGCGGGCCGCGCATCGCGCTTTCCATCCGGCGGCGCATCGGCTCGCCGCCGCCCCGGCTGCCGCCGATGCGTCTCGGGCCGGCGCCCCGGCCGCGCGAGGGCCACGCGGTCGGTCGGTAGCCGGCCGCGCGCGGTCGCGCTCGCCCGCCGGGCCTCGTTTGCCGGGGATACCGCTCGCCGCCTGCGTGGCGCCGGCGCTTATAGCCCGCATTTCTCATACGGGTGGTTGTCGTGCGGTTTGTGCGTCGTTGGTTATCGTGCGTGCGTGTTTTCGTGGTCGGGGGGCTTGGCGAGCATTTTCGGGGCGCGTTGGGGCGGTCCGCCGTTTGGCGGTGGGCTGCGTTCCGGGCTGTTCCTGCGTTGTTGAGGGGAAGGGCGAGAGGGGCCGCGTTACGCCGCGGCAGCGGATAATCGTTGGCAGGCGATACGGAACTCGCGCTGGAAGGGATGCGCGGCGTTCATGGCGATCTTGACGCGGCGCACGGTGACGCGGACCCAAGCGCCGATCTTGAGCAGTTTCAGGCGCAGGCTCCCGCATGTGGCGACCGCCAGTTCGGTGTAGTCGAGGCCGATGCGGCGCAGTGCGCATAGCAACACATAAGCCATGGACGCGAACCACAGGCGCAGCTGGTTGGCCCGCATGGCCCGCGTCGACGTGCGGTCGGCGAACAAGTCGAGTTGGCACTCCTTGATCCGGTTCTCCATCTCGCCGCGTTGGCAGTAAAGCCGCTCGTAGAGATGCCGGGCGCGGACCCGATGGGTTGCAATCGAGGTGACGACGAAACGCGGGTTGGCCTTGCCGTGGGTCCACTCGGCCTTGGCGACGACGCGGCGCGCGCAGCTCCAGCTGTCGCGCGTCCTCCACATGAAGTCCTTGAAGCGGCGTTGCGGCTTGCCCGAACCCGCGCTGTGCGCTTGCGCCGCCGCCAGTTCGGTCTCGACTTCCGCCACCGGACGGGGGTTCCGCGCCAAGCCCAACAGGTAATCGACGCCGTTGGCCTCGCACCACGCCATCGGCGCCTCGCGGGCGAACCCCGAATCGGCGCGCACCATTATCCGCACGCGGGGCCAATGCCGCCGCAACCGCGACACAATCCGCTCAACAGTCTCCACGGCCCCGGCCGCCCCATCCTCATTCGCCGGGCGCAACCGCGCCGCCAAAAGATGACGACCGCAAGTCGCATAAAGCGGAAGATAGCAATAGCCGCCGTAGTAGCCGTGGAAAAAACGACCCTCCTGGCGACCGTGAAGCCGATCGTCCGTGGCGTCGAGATCGATAACCAAGCGAGCCGGGGGCCGCTTGTGCGCCTCCACAAACAGTGTCAGGAACAAATCCTCAATCGCCGAGCCGTCATGCGCGATCCGGCAATACCGCGACGGCCCCGCGCCCCCCAACTCAAGGCGGTTCAGCGTCGATTTGCCCGCAAGCGGCGCACAGTCCGAACGACGCGACGCCAACTTCCCCGCCAACACGGCCATGACCGGATCGTGACGCAACGCATCGTGGTCGTTCAGGTCCTCATATCCCAATGCGATCCCGAACACGCGCTGCATGACCAGCGTCCGAACATCGTGCTCGACAAGATGACGCGCACGCCCATCGGTGAAACAGGCCGCAAACCGATCGACCAGACCCACCGCCGCATCCGCCCGGCCAGGCAACAATGCCCCCGCGTCCGACGTCACCGTCCCGCCGTCGAACGCCGCCACAACCGCGCGACCGTCGACCGGTTGAAAACCGCCCAGCGCCGTGCTACACTCCGTCTGCATCGGGGAACACCTCCGTGCCGCGATATGTGCATACTCAACAACACTATATCGCACACAGAGCCCCGATGCCCCAAACCCGTATGAGAAATGCGGGCTAACACGCGGGGCGTGCGGCTTGCGGGAACGTGCGGGCAGGATGCCCGCGGTCCCGGGCCCCGCCTTCGGCGGGGTTGCGTCTTGCGCAAGCCGGCGGCGCGCTAACATGCCGGGGGCGCGCCTTGCGGGAACGTGCGGGCAGGATGCCCGCGGTCCCGGGCCCCGCCTTCGGCGGGGTTGCGTCCTGCGCAAGCCGGCGGCGCGCTTACATGCCGGGCGTGCGCCTTGCGGGAACGTGCGGGCAGGATGCCCGCGGTCCCGGGCCCCGCCTTCGGCGGGGTTGCGTCTTGCGCAAGCCGGCGCGCGCTTACATGCCGGGGGCGCGGCTTGCGGGAACGTGCGGGCAGGATGCCCGCGGTCCCGGGCCCCGCCTTCGGCGGGGTTGCGTCTTGCGCAAGCCGGCGGCGCGCTTACGCGCCGGGGGGGGCGCCTTGCGGGAACGTGCGGGCAGGATGCCCGCGGTCCCGGGCCCCGCCTTCGGCGGGGTTATGCCGACGGGTGGGGCGACGGGATCGACGTGGGGTTGCAACTGCCTTGCGGGCGGCCCATATGCCCTTGGCGCGGATCCTCGCGCGACGACACCGAGCCGGAAAGGAGTTAAGCAGGCATGGCTGGCAAACGAGGCGGCGGCGGCCGTGGCGGCGGCAGCCGCGGCGGCGCTGCGAAGCACGGCGGCGGCAAGGCTGGAAGCGGGAAACAAGGCGGCGGCAAACAGAGCGCCGGTTTGCCGAGCACAACGGGCAACCCTTCCGGCAAGGGCCGGGACAATAACCAACCCAAGGCAACAAGCCGATAACCCGGAACCGCCGCCGAAATTCGGCGGCGGTTTCTCTTCGGGGAGTTTGCGTCTTCGGTGCGGGGGGGGGGGGGTGGTTGCGGGGGCAGGATTCGAACCTGCGACCTTCAGGTTATGAGCCTGACGAGCTACCGGACTGCTCCACCCCGCGATCATCTGTGTGTGCGTTTGCATCGGTTTCAGAGGGCTGGCGTTGGGGGGCGGGGCCGGGGAGACCCGGCGGCGACCTACTCTCCCACGTCTTGGGACGCAGTACCATCGGCGCTGAGGGTCTTCACGGCCGAGTTCGGGATGGGATCGGGTACATGCCCCTCGCTATGACCACCGGGTCTGCCGGGCCCCGCCGCGGGGGCGGGTGGGCTGTGTATCGCGGGTTTGTGCGGCGGGTTCGCGCCCGGGCACGGGGTTGCGGCTCAAGCCTCAAGAGCGATTAGTACCGGTCAGCTTCACGCGTTGCCGCGCTTCCACATCCGGCCTATCGACGTGGTGTTCTTCCACGGCTCTTGGGGGAGAACTCGTTTCGAGGGGGGCTTCCCGCTTAGATGCTTTCAGCGGTTATCCCTTCCGCGCTTAGCTACCCGGCGGTGCGGCTGGCGCCACAACCGGTACACCAGAGGCGCGTCCATCCCGGTCCTCTCGTACTGGGGACAGCTCCTCTCAATTCTCCTGCACCTGCGGAAGATAGGGACCGAACTGTCTCGCGACGTTCTAAACCCAGCTCACGTACCGCTTTAATCGGCGAACAGCCGAACCCTTGGGACCTGCTTCAAGCCCCAGGATGCGATGAGCCGACATCGAGGTGCCAAACAACCCCGTCGATATGGACTCTTGGGGGTTATCAGCCTGTTATCCCCGGCGTACCTTTTATCCGTTGAGCGATGGCCCTTCCACTCGGGACCACCGGATCACTATGGCCGACTTTCGTCTCTGCTCGACCCGTCGGTCTCGCAGTCAGGCAGGCTTATGCCATTGCACGCTACAGCTGATTTCCGACCAGCCTGAGCCCACCTTCGCGCGCCTCCGTTACTTTTTGGGAGGCGACCGCCCCAGTCAAACTACCCGCCATGCAGGGTCCCGGGCCCGGGTCACGGGTCTCGGTTAGATGCCAGAACCGACAAGGGCGGTATTTCAAGGTTGCCTCCACTCCGGCTGACGCCGGCGCTTCCATGGCTCCCGCCTATCCTACACAAACCGGCCCTAGCACCACTGCAAAGCTGTAGTAAAGGTGCACGGGGTCTTTCCGTCTAACCGCAGGAACTCCGCATCTTCACGGAGATTTCAATTTCGCTGAGTCGATGTTGGAGACAGTGGGGAAGTCGTTGCGCCATTCGTGCGGGTCGGAACTTACCCGACAAGGAATTTCGCTACCTTAGGACCGTTATAGTTACGGCCGCCGTTTACCGGGGCTTCGATTCGAAGCTCTCACCTCTCCTCTTAACCTTCCGGCACCGGGCAGGCGTCAGACCCTATACGTCGCCTTGCGGCTTTGCAGAGTCCTGTGTTTTTAGTAAACAGTCGCCACCCCCTGGTCTGTGCCCCCCGCGGCGGCTTGCGCCATCGCGGGGCCCGCTTATCCCGAAGTTACGCGGGCAATTTGCCGAGTTCCTTCAACATCGTTCTCTCAAGCGCCTTGGTATGCTCTACCAGTCCACCTGTGTCGGTTTCGGGTACGGTCTCGTTGCCGGGGCTGTTTCCCGGAACGCCTTCGCCGCATCCGCAATCCGGTAAGCGGATACGACACACGGCATTCGTCACCACCGGCAGGCTCGGGAATGTTCGCCCGATTCCCATCGACTACGGCTTTCGCCCTCGCCTTAGGGGCCGGCTCACCCTGCGCGGATTAGCCTTGCGCAGGAACCCTTGGACTTTCGGCGAGAGGGTTTCTCACCCTCTTTGTCGCTACTCATGTCAGCATTCTCGCTTCCGATACCTCCAGCGCCCCTCGCGAGGCGCCTTCGCAGGCCTACGGAACGCTCCGCTACCGCGGCGAAGAACGGACAGCAGGCGCCGCGCGGGCCGCCCCCCGGATTCCGGGGGGAGACTTATCCCGCGTTCGCATATGCGCATTCGGCGTCTGTTGCCCGTTCTCCACCGCCCGCAGCTTCGGCGCCTGGCTTGAGCCCCGATACATCTTCGGCGCGGGACGGCTTGATTAGACCGGTGAGCTGTTACGCTTTCTTTAAAGGATGGCTGCTTCTAAGCCAACCTCCCGGTTGTTTTGGCCTTCCCACATCCTTTCCCACTTAGCCAGGACTTAGGGGCCTTAGCTGGCGGTCCGGGCTGTTTCCCTCTCGACCGCGGACCTTAGCACCCGCGGTCTGTCTGCCGCGCTGTGCTCGCCGGTATTCGGAGTTTGGTTAGGTTTGGTAGGGATTTGCTCCCCCCTAGCCCATCCAGTGCTCTACCCCCGGCGGCAATCGCGCGACGCTCTACCCAAATAGATTTCGCGGAGAACCAGCTATCTCCGGGCTTGCTTGGCCTTTCACCCCTAGCCACAGGTCATCCCCCGACTTTTCAACGTCGGTGGGTTCGGTCCTCCAGGGCGTGTTACCGCGCCTTCAACCTGCCCATGGCTAGATCGCCCGGTTTCGGGTCCGATACCGGCAACTGAACGCCCTGTTCAGACTCGCTTTCGCTGCGCCTACGCCTAGCGGCTTAAGCTTGCTGCCGACATCGAGTCGCTGACCCATTATACAAAAGGTACGCCGTCAGAAGCCCGCCGGCCCGAGGGCCGCCGTCTTCCTCCGACTGCTTGTAGGCATCCGGTTTCAGGTACTTTTTCACTCCCCTTGTCGGGGTGCTTTTCACCTTTCCCTCACGGTACTCGTTCGCTATCGGTCACTGAGGAGTACTTAGGCTTGGAGGGGGGTCCCCCCATGTTCGGACAGGATTTCACGTGTCCCGCCCTACTCAAGGACCGTCCGGAACCCTTGCCCGTACGGGGCTGTCACCCTCTTTGGCGCATCTTTCCAGATGCTTCCGGTTCGTTCCGGCCGGCCGCTGGCCTGGTCCGCGTTCGCTCGCCGCTACTGACGGAGTCTCGGTTGATGTCCTTTCCTCCGGTTACTGAGATGTTTCAGTTGGCCGGGTTCGCTTCGCGCGGTTATGGATTCGCCGCGCGATACCGCCGAAGCGGTGGGTTGCCCCATTCGGAAATTCCCGGATCGAAGCCTGCTCGCGGCTCCCCGGGACTTATCGCAGCGTGCTACGTCCTTCATCGCCTCTCAGTGCCAAGGCATCCCCCGAATGCCCTTCTCGCGCTTGAGCCGCGGATTCCGTGCGCGGGCGCGAGCCCGCCGCGTCGTTCCGCGATACTCAGCCCGTCGGACCCTTGCGCCGCCGCCCGTTGGGGGGCGGTTGCGCGCAGGTCCAACGCCAGACCTCTTCACGATGTCAAAACGCCGCGCCGCCCGGGCCGTGGGCCCGAGGGGGCGCGGAATGGTTATCTTCCCGAGCCGTTTCGCGCGCCGCCGTGGTGGAGGCGAACGGAATCGAACCGATGACCTCCTGCTTGCAAAGCAGGCGCTCTCCCGACTGAGCTACGCCCCCGATTCGGCGTTTGCGGCGCAAGTTGCGCCGCGCATGGGCCGTGGTGGGCCTGGGTAGACTCGAACTACCGACCTCACGCTTATCAGGCGTGCGCTCTGACCGACTGAGCTACAGGCCCGCTCCGCGCGGCCGGCGCGTTGCGGCGCCATCGTTGCGGGGCGCTGCGCTTCGGCTCCGGGGAAGGGATACGCAGGCGGCGGCGCGGGGGCTTCGGGCGCCGGTCCGCCGCCCGGGGCTTGCGCCGCCGGCGGCGGGGTATGTTGAGGCGACGCGCCTTTGCGGGCTGGCCCGCGGGGGGCGCGTATCCTTAGAAAGGAGGTGATCCAGCCGCAGGTTCCCCTACGGCTACCTTGTTACGACTTCACCCCAGTCGCTGACCCTACCGTGGTCGGCTGCCTCCCGGGAACCGGGTTAGCGCACCGGCTTAAGGTAGAACCAACTCCCATGGTGTGACGGGCGGTGTGTACAAGGCCCGGGAACGTATTCACCGCGGCGTGCTGATCCGCGATTACTAGCGATTCCGACTTCATGCACTCGAGTTGCAGAGTGCAATCCGAACTGAGACGGCTTTTGGGGATTTGCTTGGGGTCGCCCCCTCGCTGCCCACTGTCACCGCCATTGTAGCACGTGTGTAGCCCAGCCCGTAAGGGCCATGAGGACTTGACGTCATCCCCGCCTTCCTCCGGCTTGTCACCGGCAGTTCCCCTAAAGTGCCCGGCCGGACCGCTGGCAACCAGGGGCGAGGGTTGCGCTCGTTGCGGGACTTAACCCAACATCTCACGACACGAGCTGACGACAGCCATGCAGCACCTGTACGGGGTCCGGCCGAACCGAAGGCCCGGTCTCCCGGGCCGGCGACCCCGCGGGTCAAGGGCTGGTAAGGTTCTGCGCGTTGCGTCGAATTAAACCACATGCTCCACCGCTTGTGCGGGCCCC
Source organism: Alphaproteobacteria bacterium (assembly GCA_965201115.1). Lineage (GTDB taxonomy): Bacteria > Pseudomonadota > Alphaproteobacteria > UBA7887 > UBA7887 > JANQOH01. Next base: position 316,489 of record OZ241745.1, on the reverse strand, counting down.
CGTCAATTCCTTTGAGTTTTAACCTTGCGGCCGTACTCCCCAGGCGGAGTGCTTAACGCGTTAGCTGCGACACCGCGGGGCAAGCCCCCCGACGCCTAGCACTCATCGTTTACGGCGTGGACTACCAGGGTATCTAATCCTGTTTGCTCCCCACGCTTTCGCGCCTCAGCGTCAGTTCCGGTCCAGTGAGCCGCCTTCGCCACCGGTGTTCTTCCCAATATCTACGAATTTCACCTCTACACTGGGAATTCCACTCACCTCTCCCGGACTCGAGCGAGCCAGTTTCGAGGGCAGCTCCGGGGTTGAGCCCCGGGATTTCACCCCCGACTTGGCAAGCCGCCTACGCGCGCTTTACGCCCAGTAATTCCGAACAACGCTAGCCCCCTCCGTATTACCGCGGCTGCTGGCACGGAGTTAGCCGGGGCTTCTTTACCGGGTACCGTCATTATCTTCCCCGGCGAAAGAGCTTTACAACCCTAGGGCCTTCGTCACTCACGCGGCATGGCTGGATCAGGCTTTCGCCCATTGTCCAATATTCCCCACTGCTGCCTCCCGCAGGAGTCTGGGCCGTGTCTCAGTCCCAGTGTGGCTGACCATCCTCTCAGACCAGCTACGGATCGTCGCCTCGGTAGGCCGTTACCCCACCGACAAGCTAATCCGACGCGGGCCCATCCAACGGCGATAAATCTTTCCCCCTGGGGGCGTATCCGGTATTAGCCGGGGTTTCCCCCGGTTATTCCGAACCGTTGGGCAGGTTCCCACGCGTTCCTCACCCGTGCGCCACTTTCCACCGCCCCGAAGGGCGGCTTCACGTTCGACTTGCATGTGTTAAGCCTGCCGCCAGCGTTCGTTCTGAGCCAGGATCAAACTCTCATGTTGAGGGTTCGAGGCCGGCGCGGCGCGCCCGAGGGCGCTCCGGCCGGCTTGTCCCGGCGCAACGCAAAGCGAACTCAAGAACTCGGGGCCGCGGCGGCGTGTTGCCGCCGCGGCCCGAACGAGGTCATGCGTTCAAGATTTCGCGTGCGCCGCCGCGCCGGAGCCCCGGCGCGCCGCCGCCCACGAATCCCTTCCCGTTTCACGATATCAAACACCGCGCCGCCCCGCCGCCTGCGCCATGCGCAGGGCCGACATGGGCCGCCCCGGCGCGCCGCCAGCGCGCGGGAACAGTGTTATAGGCGGGGGAGGGGGGCGGTGTCAACGGGGTGTGCGAGAAAATTGCGGGAATTGGGGAAAAATTTTGCGTGGGGTTGTTGGTTGTGTTGTATCAATGGGTTAGGCGGGGGCGCGGGCGGGGTGGCGGGCTGTGCGGGGCGGCCGGCGGCGGGGTTGGCGGCGGTTTTGGCGGCGGTGCGCCCTTCCCGGCGACGTCGCGCATTGCGGCGACGTGCGGGCAGGATGCCCGCGGTCCCAGGCCCCGTCTTCGGCGGGGTTGCGGCGGTTGCGGCGGCGCTGCGCCCTTCCCGGCGACATCGCGCATTGCGGCGACGTGCGGGCGGGGACGCCCGCGCACCCAGGAAGTGCGGCGCGCCCTTCCCGGCGACATCGCGCTTGGCGGGAACGTGCGGGCAGGATGCCCGCGGTCCCAGGCCCCGCCTTCGGCGGGGTTGCGGCGGTTGCGGCGGCGGCGCGCCCTTCCCGGCGACGTCGCGCATTGCGGGAACGTGCGGGCAGGATGCCCGCGGTCCCGGGCCCCGCCTTCGGCGGGGTTGCGGCACCGCTGCGCCCTTCCCGGCGGCGTCGCGCATTGCGGGAACGTGCGGGCAGGATGCCCGCGGTCCCGGGCCCCGCCTTCGGCGGGGTTGCGGCGAAGGCGTGCGGGCGGGGACGCCCGCGCGCCCAGGCGGGGCCGCCTGCGGCGGGGTTGCGGCGGGGCGCGGGGCGTATAGGGTATGGGGCGACAGGGATCGGTGTCCGGGGGCGCGCGGGGGTTGCGCGGGCGCCGGGGTTTCGCAAGGGGTTACGCAGATGGCGCTTGGGCGTTTGGGCGGGCGCGCGGTTGCGGCCGCGCTGTTCGTTCTGCTTGCCGGGGCGGTCGCGCCGGCGGCCGGCGCGGCGCCGGCGGTGCGGCTCGCGATACTTCAGTTCGGCACGGTGGCGTGGGAGATCGACGTCATCGTGCGGCGCGGCCTCGACGCGGCGCACGGCGCGGCGCTCGACGTGCGGCGCGTGGCGACGAAGAACGCGGCCGCCATCGCGCTCAACGCGGGCGAGGCCGACGTTATCGTGAGCGACTGGATGTGGGTTTCGCGCCAGCGCGACGCGGGGTTCGACTATGCGTTCGTTCCCTACTCCACGGCGGCGGGCTCGCTGATGGTTCATCCGGGCGGCGGGGTCGAGGCGCTGGCCGATCTGGACGGCCGCACGATCGGCGTGGCCGGCGGCCCGGTGGACAAGAGCTGGCTGCTCCTGCGCGCGTATGCGATCGAGCGCCTGGGCCGCGATCTCGACGGCGCGGTGCGCTCGGTGCATGGCGCGCCGCCGCTGCTGCAGGAGAAGTTCGCGCAGGGCGAGTTCGACGGCGTGCTGAATTTTTGGAACTACGCCGCGCGGCTGCGGGCGGCGGGGATGCGCGAGCTGATTCGCGTCCAGGACATCATGCCGGCGCTGGGCGTTCCGGGCCGGCTGCCGCTGATCGGGTATGTGTTCGGCGAGGAGTGGGCGCGGGCCAACCGCGCGGCGCTCGACGGTTTTCTCGCGGCTTCGGCGGCGGCGCGCCGGATCATGCTCGAATCGGACGCGGAATGGGAGCTGCTGCGCCCTCTGGTCCGCGCCGAGGACGACGCGACGCTGGCGGCGCTGCGCGAGGGCTACCGCGAGGGCGCGCCGACGGGGACGCCGGACGAGCACGAGGCGGCGATTCGCGAGGCTTACGCCATTGTCGCCCGGCTCGGCGGGCGCGCGCTGGTGGGTTCGGCGACGGAGCTGGCGCCCGGGACCGTGTGGCGCGCCGAACCGTGACCGCGGCCGCCGCGGCGCTGCTGCGCGCGCCGGGCCCCGCCGCCCTGCGCGCGCTGTCGATTCTGGCGCTGGTCGCGATCTGGGAGATCGCCGCGCAGAGCCTGCAAGTGCGCACGCTGCCCGACGTCTCGACGGTCGCCGCCAAGTTCCGGGTCGAGCTGACCGAGGATTCGCTGCTCGCCGATTTGGGGATCACGCTGTTCCGGGTGATCGCGGCGTTTGCGCTGGCGATGGCCGCGGGCGCGGCGATCGGCATCGTCATGGGGCTGCGGCGGTCGTTCGATCACATGTTCGACGGCTGGCTTGTGGTGCTGCTCAACGTGCCGGCGCTGGTGACCATCATCCTTTGCCTCGTGTGGATGGGCATCAACGAGGCGGCGATGATACTCGCGGTGGCGCTCAACAAGTTTCCGAACGTGGTGGTGACGGTGCGCGAGGGCGCGCGCGCCATCGACCGCGACCTTCTGCAGGTGGCGCAGGTGTTCCGGGTCGGCCGCGCGCGCACGTTTTTCCGTTTTTTCCTGCCGCAGCTCTACCCCTATCTGATGGCCGCGGGGCGCTCGGGGGTCGCGCTGATCTGGAAGATCGTGCTGGTCGTCGAGTTGCTCGCGGGCGACAGCGGCGTCGGCCACAAGATGCAGCTGTTTTTCCAGTATTTCGACATCGCCGGGGTGCTGGCCTACATGTTCGCGTTCGTGATCGTGATGCTGGCGGTGGAGGTTGCGCTGGTGGAGCCGCTGGAGCGGCGGCTCACGCGGTGGCGCAAATAGATGAGCGGCGACGGGGGCGCACTGCGCGTCCGAATCGCCCGCAAGGCCTACCGCAAGGGGTCGGGCGACGGGGAGCGGCTGGCGATCGAGGGGCTGGAGTTCGCCGCGCCCGCGGGGCAGTTCGTGTGCTTCGTGGGGCCGTCGGGCTGCGGCAAGACGACGATGCTCAACATCGTCGGCGGCCTCGACGCGGACGCCGACGCCGAGATCGCCATGGCGGGCGGCGCTCGGGTCTCGTACATGTTTCAGACGCCGCGCCTGCTGCCGTGGGCGACGGTGCGCGACAATGTGAACCTCGTGCTGCCGCCGGAGGGGGCGCGCGAGGGGCGCGGCGAGGAGCTGCTGCGCCGCATGGGGCTGGGCGATGCGCTCGACGAGTTCCCCAACCGCCTGTCGGGGGGGATGCAGCGCCGCGTCGCGCTGGCCCGCGCTTTCGTGACCGAACCGAGCCTGTTGCTTCTCGACGAACCTTTCGTGTCGCTCGACGGGCCGGCGGCGAACCGCCTGCGCGGCATGTTGCTGGACCTTTGGCGCGCGCGCCCGACTACCGTATTGTTCGTGACCCACGACCTGCGCGAGGCGATTTACCTGGGCGACCGCATCCTGTTTCTGTCGCGCGCGCCGTCGCGGGCGATACTGGACGCCGAGGTTCCGATCCGCCGCCCGCGCGACCCGGAAGACCCGGAAATCGAGCGTTTCCGGGCAACGCTCTTGACCGGCAACCGCTCATTGTTGCATGGGCTTGCGGGCGGCGAAGGCGAGCGGCCAGCGGGAGGCGCGAAGTGAACGAAGCGGCGGACGATCGCCGGCGCGAGACGGTTCTCGACGTCGCGGGCGTGATGAAGGCCTATGGGCCGCGCAAGGCGCTCGACGGCGCGGACATTCGCGTCGGCGCGGGGGAGTTCGTCGCGCTGCTGGGGCCGAACGGCGCCGGCAAGACCACGCTTTTTCAGCTGCTCACCGGGCTGTTCGTTCCCGACGGCGGCGCCATCGCGGTGGACGGGCGCGATATCCGCCGCAACGCCGTACCGGCGCTGGCGGGGCTGGGCGTCGTGTTCCAGCAACCCACGCTCGATCTCGACATGACGGTGGGCGGCAATTTGCGCTTTCACGCCAGCCTGCACGGGCTGACGGGGGGGCGCGCGGCGCGGCGAATCGCCGAGTGCCTCGAGCGCCTGAAACTGGCGGACCGCGCCGGCGGCCGCGCGCGGGGGTTGAGCGGCGGCCAGCGGCGGCGCGTCGAGCTTGCGCGCGCGCTGGTCCACGAGCCGAAATTGCTGCTGATGGACGAGCCCACGGTCGGGCTGGACCCCGCCAGCCGGCGCGACCTGCTGGATCATGTGCTGGCCCTGCGCGACAGCCGCGCCATGGCGATATTGTGGGCCACGCACCTGGTGGACGAGGCGGAACAGGCCGACCGGGTCGTGGTTCTGCACCGCGGCAAGGCGATTGCCGACGGCGCGCCGGCGGAACTGGTCGCGCAAACCGGCGAGCCCGACCTCCACGACGCTTTCGTCGCGATGACCGGCGTTTCGGACGCCTGAGCGCGGCGCGGCGGCCGAACGCCAACGAATGGAGACATTCATGCCCGAATCGCTTTTTCGCGCGCCGGGGCGCAGGTTTTCCGGGCTTGCGCTCGCGGCGGCGCTGCTCGCCGCCGGCGCGGCGGGGGCCGCGGGAACCGGCTATATCTTCGTGAGCAACGAAGGCGACGATACGGTCACGGTGCTCGACGGCGAGACGTTCGAGACGATTCGCACCGTGCCCACGGGGCAGCGTCCGCGCGACATGCGCTGGAACGCCGGCAAGACGCAATTGCTGATCGCCGCCAGCGGAGACGATCGCATCGAGGTTCTCGACGTCGAATCGCTGAGCATCGTCGGCGCGCTCGACGCCGGCGAGGATCCGGAGATATTCCAGCTCGACCCGACGGGGACCATCCTCGTCGCCGCCAACGAAGACGACAACGAGGCGACGGTGACCGATGTCGCCACGGGCGAACGGCTGCGGGTCGTCGAGGATGTCGGCATCGAGCCCGAGGGGATTACCTTCCGCGGCGACGGCAAGGTGGTGTTCGTCACCTCGGAGGTCACGAACTCGGTGTTCGTTATCGATCCGTGGGCCGGGGAAATACTCGACGAAGCGCTGGTGGGCATCCGCCCGCGGCGCGGCGTCGTCACGCCGGACGACGCCGAATACTGGGTTACCAACGAGCTCGACGGCTCGGTCTCGATACTCGACGCGCAAACCTTCGAGCCGCTCGAGCAGTTGTTTTTCGAGCGGCGCGGCATGCGCCCGGAAGAGATCAACCCGGTGGATTTCGCCATGACGCGCGACGGCGCCACCGCCTATGTCACGCTCGGCCGCGCGCGCCATGTCGCGGTGGTCGACGTCGCGACGCGCGAGATCGAGGACTACATACTGGCCGGCGACCGCGTCTGGGGCGCGGCGCTCACGGCGGATGAGAAGTTCCTCGTCGTGACCAACGGCGCGAGCGACGATGTGAGCATCATCGATACCGAGCGCCGCGTGGCGGTGCGCGCGGTGTCGGTGGGGCGCACGCCGCACACCGTGCGCATCGACGACTGAGCGATGCGCGCGCGGCTGTTTGCGGCGCTCGCCGCCTGCCTGTTTTCGGCGCTTGCGCCGGCGGCGGCGCGGGACGAGCCGCCCACCGTCGGGATCGGCTTTATCGACCTGGCCGCGGACCCGCGCTACGACGAGTGGGGCGTCCATCCCGTCGATATCCGCTCGGCGACCGCCATCGTCGATCGCCGCGCGTGGGCGGGCGCCGCGCTGGGCATCGAGGAGCTCGAGCGGTTTACCCGCATCGCCAAGGCGCGGTTCGCGCTGGAGCGGCGGACGGTCGGCGGATCGGCGGAAGCGGTCGCCGCGATCGGCGACATGCTTGCGGGCGGCGCGGCGCTGTTTCTTCTCGACGCCGACGACGCGACCGTGGCCGAAGTCGCGGCGCGCACGGCCGGCGCCGGCGCGATCCTGTTTAACGTCGCCGCGACGGGCGACGGGCTGCGCAACGAGTTCTGCCAGCCGCACCTGTTTCACACGGCGGCCAGCCGCGGCATGAAGACCGACGCGCTGGCGCAATATCTCAAGGCGCGGAAATGGGACGAAGCGCTGGCGCTGCGCGGCCCCCTGCCCGAAGACGCCGAAACCATCCGCGCGTTCGAACGCTCGGCGGAACTGTTCGGCGTCGACATCGTGGATATCCGGGATTTCGTACTCGGCAGCGACCCGACGGCGCGCGAGCGCAACGATCTCGATTTCCTGACCGGTTCGGCGGATTACGACGCCGTGTTCGTCGCCGACGCGCATGGCGAGTTCGCGCTCGGCGCGCCCTATGCGACGCAGCTTCCGGCGCCGGTAGTCGGCGCGGGGGGGCTTGTGGCGCGCGTATGGCATTGGTCGTATCTGCGCCACGGCGCGCCGCAGGTGCATGGGCGGTTCGAGCGCATGCACGGGCGGCGGATGGGCGAAGCGGACTGGGGCGCGTGGGTGGCGATGAAAATCATCGGCAACGCGGTGGCGCGCGCGAAAACCGCCGAGCCCGCGGCGCTGCTCGAGTTTCTGCGCGCCGGTACGATGCGAATCGACGGCAGCAAGGGGCCGGGCATGAGCCTGCGGACGTGGAACAACCAGCTGCGCCAGCCCATTATGCTGGCCACGCCCGAATGGGTCGTTGCGCGCGCGCCGATCGAGGGGTTTCGCCACCGCGTCACCGATCTCGACACGCTCGGCTACGAAGAGCGCGACACGACCTGCCGATTCGACTGACCGCCCGCGCTGCCCCCCTGCCCGGAGCCCCGCATGAACCTCTACCACGCCGCCGCCGCCCTCGACGCGCTCAGCCGCCGCGAAGTCGTCAAGTTCCTGCAACAGAAGGGGCGGCTGTTCTCGGCGTTCGTGCGTCCGGCGCTGTGGCTGTTCGTGTTCGCGGTCGGGTTTCGGGGCGTCTATGGGGTCGATGCGGGCGAGCCTTATGCGCAGCGCAATGTCGATTACGAGTATTACATCCTGCCCGGGCTGGCGGGCATGGTGCTGCTGTTCAGCGGCATGCAGTCGTCGCTGTCGATGGTGTACGACCGCGAGATGGGCATGATGCGGCTGCTGCTCACCGCGCCGTTGCCGCGCTGGTATCTGCTCACGGCGAAACTGCTGTCGGGCACGTTCATCTCGGTGGTGCAGGCGTATGCGTTCCTGCTCATCTGCCTGCCGTTCGACCTGTTTACGGGCTTGCACGTGGCGTTCAACGATCCGTGGGCGTGGCTCTATGTGTTTCCGGCGCTGTTCCTTACGGGCATGGCGCTCGGCGCGCTGGGCCTGTTGCTCTCCGTTCACATCAAGCAGCTGGAGAATTTCGCGGGCACGATGAACTTCGTGATTTTCCCCATGTTTTTCATCTCGCCGGCGCTGTTCCCGCTGTGGTATCTGATCGAAGGCGGGGCCGATGCGGTGTATTGGCTGGCGAACGTCAACCCGTTCACGCACGGCGTGCAGCTGATCCGCTACGCGAGCGAGGGGCAGTTCCACGCACTCGGCGCCGCGGTCGTCGTGGGCTGCACGGTTGTGTTTCTCGTCGGGGCCATCCTCGGTTACGACCCGCAGCGCGGTTTCGTGCGCCGCGGGCCGCGCGGCGGATAGCCGGCGCCCGCATTCGTCCCGAACCCCGGCCCCGATACCGCGGAGGCAGCCGCATGGCGCTTGCGAACGGCTTTATCGACCTCATCGGCAGAACGCCGCTCGTCCGCCTGCGGCGCGCGTCGGAAAGCACGGGCTGCGAAATCCTCGGCAAGTGCGAGTTCCTCAACCCCGGCCAGTCGGTCAAGGATCGCGCCGCGCTCTACATCGTGCGCGACGCCGAGCGGCGCGGCGCCTTGCGGCCCGGCGGAACGGTCGTCGAGGGCACCGCGGGCAATACCGGCATCGGCCTTGCGCTGGTGGGCAACGCGCTCGGCTACCGCACGGTCATTGTGCTGCCGGAAACGCAAAGCCAAGAAAAGAAGGACATGCTGCGCCTGTGCGGCGCCGATCTGCGCCTTGTGCCCGCCGTTCCCTACAAGGACCCGAACAACTACGTGAAGTATTCGGGCCGCCTGGCCGAAGAGCTGAACCGCACGGAGCCCAACGGCGCGGTATGGGCGAATCAGTTCGACAATACGGCCAACCGCCAGGCCCATGTCGAAGGCACCGGCCCGGAGATATGGGCGCAGACGGGGGGCCGCATCGACGGCTTTACCTGCGCGATCGGCACCGGGGGCACGCTGGCGGGCGCCGCCATCGCGCTGAAGGAGCGCAAGCCCGATGTGCAGGTGTGGGCCACCGACCCGCAGGGCGCCGGGATGATCTCGTTGCTTGCGCCGGGCAAGGCGCCGCTGGAAGGCGAATCGATTACCGAGGGAATCGGCCAGGGCCGCATTACGGGGAATGTCGAGGGCGCGCCCATCGACGACGCGCAGCAGGTTGCCGACGGCGAAGCGGTCGACGCCGTGTTCGCGCTCGCCGCCGAGGAGGGGTTGGTCATGGGCGGCTCGACCGGCGTCAACATCGCCGGCGCGATCCGCATGGCGCGCGCAATGGGGCCGGGCCACACCATCGTCACCGTGCTGTGCGATTATGGCAGCCGCTATACGAGCAAGCTCTACAACCCGGAATTCCTGCGGTCGAAGAACCTTCCCGTTCCGGAATGGCTCGACCGCGCGCCCGTTTCCGGTGTCTGAGCCGCTGTTCCGCGCCGATCCGTATATGCGCGGCTGCGACGCCGCGGCGGTTGCGGTCGATTCGCGCGGCGTGCGGCTCGACCGGACTGTCTTTTATCCGCGCGGCGGCGGCCAGCCCGGCGACCGCGGAACGCTCGCGGCCGGCGGCGCGCGAATCGCCATCGCCGACACGGTGCGGGGCGAGGATGGCGCTATCCTGCATATTCCCGCCGCCGGCGCGGACCTCGCCGCTTTCGCGCCCGGAACGGCGGTGTCGGCCGCAATCGACTGGCCGCGCCGCCACCGCCTGATGCGCATGCACACCTGCCTGCATTTGCTGTCGGCGCTTGTGCCCGGCGCCGTTACCGGCGGGCAGGTCGGCGAGGAGAAGAGCCGGCTCGATTTCGATCTCGACGGCGAGCGGCCCGACAAGGCCGCGCTGACCGAATCGCTCAACGCGCTCATCGCGCGCGACCTGCCCGTTACGCCGCGCGTCGTCGCCGAGGCCGAGCTCGACGCCGACCCGACGCTGGTGAAGACCATGTCGGTCGCGCCGCCGCGGGGCGCCGGAACGGTGCGGCTGATCGAGGTGGAAGGCGTCGATCTACAGGCATGCGGCGGCACGCATGTCGCGCGCACGGGCGAGATCGGCCCCGTCCGCGTGTCGAAGATCGAGAACAAGGGCCGCCGCAACCGCCGCGTCAACATCGTGTTCGGCGCTTGATCGCAAGAGGCGCCGATGTCGACTCGTTTTCCGCGAGCGCCGGCGCGTCGCGGACGCGCCCGCCATCCCGGGAAGCGCGGCGCGCCCCGGGACGGTTGCGCGCGCGCGCGGCGCGTGGCATAGCGGCGGCGCCCGCGTGGCATCCGATTCCGCCGAGGAGCGCTTCGTCATGACAATGCCCCTTCCGTACAACGGGCTTGCGCCCGCGCCCGCGCTTGCCGTGCAATTAAACGTACCCCCCCCCCCCCCCCCCCCGCGGCCCGCCTCGGGAAACGCGCCATGAGCGTCCGGGCGCTCGCGCCGGGGCTGGTTCTCGCGCTCGCCTTGTGGGCCGGGGAGGCGGCGGCGCAGACCGAGTGCCGCGGCGGCGCGCATACGGGCAGCGCGAGCATTTCCTGCACCGAAGCCGCCGGCAGCAGCGCCCACATCGTCGTCGACCCGGGAAGCGTCAACATCCCGCGCATCGACGCCGAGCACAGCGGCTCCGGCAACGTAACCGTCAGCGTAAAGTCCGGCGCCACACTCACAGGGTCGGGCGGCCTGAGCGTTGTAGTCCGGGCGCTCGGGTCGGGCAACGGCGCCATCGGCATAACGGGCGCCTCCCTCACGGGCAACGCCTCCGTCACCGGCGGGAGAATGTGGGCGGGCAACGTCTCCGCCAGCATGAGCGGCGGCTCCCTCGCCGGCAAACTCGTCGCCCAAATACTCAGCGGCGGGTCGGGCAACGCATCCATCGTCGTCTCCGGCAACGCCGTCATCAAGGCGGCGGGCAACTTCAATTACGCCATCCACGGCCAAAACAACGGGACGGGCAACCTCTCCATCCGCATGGCAGACGGCTCGGTCGAGACGACGGGAGCTGGCAGCTATGGCGTCCTGGCCCTTTCCAACGGCACGGGGGCAGGCGACATAACCGTCATCGTCGAGGGCGGCGCGATCCGCACGCGGGGCGGGTCCTCCTTCGGGTTCTCCGCCCATGGGGTTGTCATGGAGCGCGGCAACGGGCCCGGCAACCACTCCTTCCGCATGTCGGGCGGCTCCATCGTGACGGAGCAGGACAACGCCCACGGCGTTGTGGGGGTGTTCTCCGCCCTCGCGGCCGGCAAGACGGTTCCCATTGCCGTGACCGGCGGCAGCATCGCGGTGGAGGGGCTGGACGCCAAGGGCATTCTGACGCACTCCCTGAACCTCGGCTCGGTCGCTATGACGACGGCGGCGCCGGCGAAGATCGCGTCGCCGTTCTCCATCGGCATGGAGGGGCGGCTTACGAACAACGCGAGCGCCACGGGGCGCATCGCGGTCACGCATGGGGGCGCGGTCGAGGCGCGGGATGCCGGCGTTCTCGCGTGGGCCCCGCGGTCGAGCGGCCACACGATGGGCGCGGGCGCCACGACGGCGGACGACGCGGCGCGGACGACGCCGATGATCCACGTTACGTCGAGCGGAAGCATCATGGTGGGCGCGCCGGTGACGGAGGCTTTCATCCGGGGCCGGATCGCGGGCGCCGACGAGACGCTGTCGGCGGCGGAACAGGCCGTGCTTGCGGCGATAACGGCGAACGATTCGAGCGCGCTGACGACGGCGCTGGCGGCGCTCCCGGCTTCTTACGACGCCGCCTGGAAGGCGGAGGCGGAGGATCTCCGGCGCAAGCGCGCCGCGGCGGCCGCCGCGGCGACCGGCGACGGCCCGCTGGCGCACGCGGCGGCGGAGGAGATTTTGGGCCTTTCGAGCGCGGGCGTTCGCGCCATGGCGCTGTCGCACACGGCGATCGCCGATCGTGTCCGCGCCGGCGACGCGCTTTCGACCGCTGAGCGCGCGGCGCTGACGGCCGTGTTGACGAAGGGGTCGGGGACCGATCTGGAGGCGGCGCTGACCGCCCTTCCCGACGCTGCCTACGACGCCGACTGGAAGAACGCGGTCCGGCAACACGCGCTGACCTACAACGCCGGCGACATCCATGTGGACGTGACCGGCGGCGCCATCGACGCCGAGGGGAACGGCGTGGAGGCGCTTTACGTCGTTCCGCATGCCAGCAACGGCGCCATCGCGGTGACGGTTGCGGCGGGCGCGCGGGTTACCGGCGGGGCGAAGGGCATTTATGTCCGCGGCGCGGGCGTCACAAGCGGCGTGCGCAACCAGCAGGTGACGGTACACGGGGCCGCGATGGGCGGAACCGGCGCGGGCGTGCATCTGTTCGGCGGCGGCGCGGTGACCGTGGGCGCGGACGGCGAGGTGAGCGCAACATCGGGCGTCGCCATCCTCGGCGACGGCGGCGGCGCTCTGACGGCCACCGTTTCGGGGCGGGTCACGGGCGACATCCGCGTCGATGGCGGCGGCTCGTTGACGGCGAATGTCATGGACGGCGGCGTCGTGACGGGGACGATACACGACCCGCAGACCGCGCTTGCAGTCGCGGGCAGCATCGGGCGCATTCTTTACGCCAGCGGCGGGACGGTGACGGTGTCCGGGAGCGGGACGCTGACCGGCGTCGAGGGCGTGGCCATCGAGAGCGCGGCCGGCGCGCTGACCGTCACGGTGAACGACGGGATCCGCGTCGAGGGCGACGTCAAGTCGGGCGGCACGCTGACGGCAACCGTCAACGCCGGCGGCGCGGTGACGGGCACGATACACAACCCCGCGAGTCCGATGACCGTGGGCGGCAGCGTCGGACGTATTCTCTATGCCGGCGGGGGGACAGTTACGGTCGCCAGGGGCGGTGCGATTACGGGCATCGCGATCGACGGCGCGACCGAGACGATTCGCGCCGTGTCGGGCGATCTTTCCGTCACGGTAGCGGGCCGGATCGAGGGCGGTCTTCGCCCCTCCGGCGACGGCGCGTTGACGGCGAACGTCATGGCCGGCGGCGTCGTGACGGGCACGATACGCAACCCCGCGAGTCCGACGACCGTGCGCGGCAGCGCCGGGCGCATTCTCTACGACGACGGCGGGACGGTTACGGTCGCCGGCGGCGGCGCGGTAACGGGCGTCGATAACGATGGAACGACCGAGGCGATTCGCGCCGACGCGGGCGATCTCGACGTCACGGTCGCGGCCAATGGCGCGGTCACGGGCCTCGTCGAGGGCCGCGGCGGCGGCGATCTCGAGGTCGACGTCGCCGGCGCGGTGACGGGCGATATCGCCGAGCGCGGCGCGGGCGACCTGGACGTCACGGTCGCCGGAACGGTGACGGGCGGCGTTACCGGCGAGGGCGCGGGCGAACACACGGTTACGGTGGCGTCGTCGGGCGCCATTGCCGGAACGGTGCGCCTGCCGACAGGCGCGGCGCTGACGGTCTCGGGCGATGTCGGGCGCGTCCACTACGACAACGGGGGCGCGGTTACGGTCAACGCCAGCGGCGAGATTACGGGCCTCGATATCGACGGAACGAAGGAGGCGATCCGCGGCGACGCGGGCGATTTGGCGGTCACCGTTCACGGGACGGTCGCGGGCAATATCGAGGCGCGCGGCGATGGCGACCTGACGGTGACGGTGTCGGAGACCGGCACGATTAACGGGGAGATTTTCGGTCGCGGCGGCGGCGTGCATACCATCGAGATCGCTGAGAAGGCGCGGGTGTTGGGGACGGTGCATAACCCGAAGAGCGGGACGACGATCCGCGGCGCTGCGGGGCGCGTCCTGTTCGACAACGGCGGCGCGTTGACGGTTGCGGCGACGGGCCGCATCGCCGGCGTCGGCGGCGAGGCGATTCGCGCCGACGCGGGGGACCTGACGGTGTCGGTTGCGTCCGGCGGGGCGGTCATGGGCCGCATCGAGGGGCGCGGCGCGGGCGCCATGACCGTGAATGTGGGCGGCGCGGTGACGGGCGCCATCCACGGCAAGGGCGCCGGCAAGCACGAGGTTACGGTCGCGTCCGGCGGCATGGTGACGGGCGATATCGTGGATATGGAGGCCGGCGATCTGGTTGCATCGGTGGCGGGCCGCGTGACGGGCGACATCGAGGAGCGCGGCGCGGGGGATTTGACGGCGACGGTGACGGGGACGGTTACCGGCGGCATTCGCGGCATGGGCGCGGGTTCGCACACGGTTGCGGTGATGGCCGGCGGCGCGGTGACGGGGACCGTGCATCTTCCGACAAGCGCGATGACGATTGCGGGCCGCGTGGGGCGGGTGCTTTACGACAATGGCGGATCGGTGATGGTTGCGGCGACGGGGAGTATTGCCGGCGTCGAGACCGGGGACGGCGGTCGCGAAGCGATACGCAGCGCGGCGGGCGATCTGGAGGTGGATGTTGCGGCGCGGGCGACCGTGACCGGCGATATCCGCGGCGCGGGCGACGGCGACCTGGACGTGGAAGTGAGCGGGACGGTCGAAGGCGACATCGGCGGGACAGGCGCGGGTTCGCACACGGTTGCAGCGATGGCCGGCGGCGCGGTGACAGGCACGGTGCATCTGCCGACGAGCGCGATGACAGTGGCGGGCCGCGTGGGGCGCGTACTCTACGACAACGGCGGCTCGGTCACGGTTGCGTCCGGCGGCGCGGTAACGGGCATCGATACGTCGGACCGCGGTCGCGAGGCGATCCGGAGCGCGGCGGGCGATCTGACGGTGGACGTGGCGGCGCGGGCGACCGTGACGGGCGCCATCCGCGGCGAGGGCGAGGGCGACCTGGACGTGGATGTGAGCGGAACCGTCGAGGGCGGGATATTCGGCCTCGGCGGCGGCGAACACGACGTTCATGTGAAATCGGGCGGATCGGTCGAGGGTCTCATCCGCCTCGCGGCCAGCAAGGTTACGGTCGATGGCGCGGCCGCGAGCGTGCAGTTCGACCGCGGCGGAACGGTCGAGGTGAGTTCCGGGGGGCGCATATCGGGCCTCGACGGGCGGGCGGTGCGCAACGCCCGCGGCGACCTGACGGTGATGGTGAACGGCAATGTCGTGGGCAGCATCGAGGACCTGGGCCCCGGGGCGCTGACGGTGGCGGTCGCGAACGCGCTGACGGGCGACGTCATCGGCGGCGGCGGCGGCGCGCATCGGCTGACGGTGGCGTCCGGCGCGGAGTTCAGGGGGAACGTCCGGGGCGTCGAGTTCATCGCCATGGCCGGGGATGCGGAAGGCATGTTGCATGTTCCCGCCGGCGGCAAGGTCGAGGTTGCCGCGGGCGGCGAACTCGTGGGCGCGGAAGACGCGCAGGGCCGGCGCGTTGCGGTCGTCGCCGAAACCGGCGCGCTGAGCATGACGGTCGATGGCATGGTGGAAGGCGCCGTGGAGGCGCGCGACGCCGGCGCCGCTTCGACCGTGACGGTGGGGGCCGGCGGCGAAATCGACGGCCGGGTCACGCTGGCGGGGACCGGCAGCACGGTCGAGGTGAACGGCGCGGTGAAGAGCGTCGATGCGCCCCGCGGCGCGGTGACGGTGGGCGAGAACGGACGCATCGAGGAGCCCATCGCCGGCGCGGCCGCGGTGACAGTGAAGGCCGCCGCGGGCGAATCGGACGAAGACGCCGTGCTGCGCGTCGGCGGCGGACGCATCGAGGCCGGCGGCGCCACCATCGTCCTCGAGCGCGAGGGCCGCGCCGATTCGATGCTCCGGATAACCGGCGACGAGCGTATCGAGGTCGGGCCTGCGCCGCGGCATCGCGTGTACGAGGCGCTGCCTTCGGCGCTGCTGGCGCTGAACGCGCTGCCCGCCCACGGCGACCGGTTCGCCGCCGCGGGCGCGCCGCGGGGGGCGTTCGCGCGTCTCGACGCCGGCGGCGGCGAGCGCCATCCGGCCTCCTCGACGGCGGCGGCGCGCCACGACTATCGCCGCTTCGGGTTCGAGGCGGGGATAGAGGGCGCGGCGGGCGAGCGCGGCGTGTTCGCTGTCTCCGTTCATCATGTGCGCGGCCGCGCGGATGTGGAGGCGGACGCGGACACCGAGGCGGGCGGCGGCCGCATCGAGATAACCGGCACGGGGGCGCGCATATCGGGCGCGTGGCTGCCGGCGGAGAACGTCTATGTGAGCGGCCATGCCGCGGCGACGCTGTACGAGGCGGACCTCGATTCGGATGCGGCGCTCGAGGGCGCGCTTGCGCGCGATCTTTCGGGCCGCGGCTACGCCGCCGGCGTGGAGATCGGGCGGCGGCTCGACCTGGGCCGCGTGGCGCTGACGCCGCGCGCGGGCGCCGATTGGTCGATGGTGGAGATGTCGTCGTTCACGGACGCGATGGGCGAGCGCGTGTCTCTGGACGCCGGTCGACGGATTACGGCGCGCGCGGGCGTGCGCGCCGAGTCCGCCGCCCTCCCCGGCGGCGCCGGCGCCATGTTCGCAACGCTGGACCTGGAGCGCGAACTGTCGGGCGCAATGGAGGCGACGGCGGAAGACAGGCCGCCCTTCAAGGCCGAAGCGGAAGCGACATGGGCCCGCCTCGGCCTGGGCGCCGCCCATGAATGGGCCGACGGCCGCATAGCGCTGCGCGCCAACGCCGCCTACGCCGCCGCCCGCAACGGCAACCGCGACTTCAGCGGCAGCGCCGCACTCACCGTGCGGTTCTGATCGCGGGCGCGCTTCCCGGGCGCGCGGGCGTCTCGCCCGCACGTTGCCGCGGGCCGCGCTGTTGCCGGGGAGCGGCGATCGTCGCGCCCGGCGCGGCGGCGTTTGCGCATGTCGGGACGTGCGGGCGGGGACGCCCGCGGTCCCGTAAAACGTGCCGATTCCGACAACCGTCGGTATGGTATCGAGGGCTATCGATGTCGCCTCGCCGCGACCGCCGGGAAACAGCCTCGACGGGCATGAAAACATGGGCGCGGCTCGGTCGACATCGATAGCTGCCGCCATGACACGGGAGAACGACATGGCCTATGCCAACCCCGGCGCGCTCGTATCCACCGCGTGGCTCGCCGCGCGCGCGGGACCGGCGGCGCCCGCCCCGGGAATCCGCGTTATCGACGCCTCGTGGCACATGCCGGCGCTGCAACGCGACCCGCGCGCCGAGTTCGCCGAGGCCCATATTCCCGGCGCGGTCTTCTTCGACATCGACGACATCGCCGATGCGGCGAATCCGCTTCCGCACATGCTGCCGGACGCGGAAACCTTCGCGGAAAAGGCGGGGGCGCTCGGCGTCGCCGCCGATTCGCACGTTGTCTGTTACGACGCGACCGGCGTCGGCAGCGCTGCGCGCGCATGGTGGATGTTCCGGGCTTTCGGCCACGAACGGGTTTCGGTGCTCGACGGCGGCCTGCCGAAATGGCGCGCCGAGGGCCGGCCCGTCGAGAGCGGCGCCGCGCGGCCCGCGCCGGCTTCGTACCCCGTCCCGCCGGCGCCGCAACTGGTTCGTAGCCGCGGCGAGGTGCGCGCCGCCGCCGAATCGGGCGCCGAACGGATACTCGACGCGCGCACGCGCGGCCGCTTCGCCGGGACCGAACCCGAACCCCGCCCGGGGCTGCGCGGCGGCCGCATACCCGGCTCGCGCAACCTTCCGTTTCTCGAACTCTACGACGCCGATACCCGAACGATGAAAGGGGCCGATGCCCTCGCCGCGCTCTTCCGCGGCGCGGGAATCGATACCGACCGCCCGGTCATTACCTCCTGCGGGTCCGGCGTCACCGCCTGCAATCTCGCCCTCGGCCTGCACCTCATCGGCCACGACCGGGTTGCTGTCTATGACGGCTCGTGGACCGATTGGGGCGGCCGCGCCGACACGCCCGTGGAGACAGGACCATGAACGAATCGGCGCCCGCCGTCGTTTCCGCCGCCTGGTTGAAGGAAAACCTCGCCGCCGCCTCGCTGGCGGTCGTGGACGCGACGTATCATCTGCCGGTGCTGGGCCGCGACGCCGGCGCCGAATACCGCGAGGCGCATATCCCCGGCGCGGCTTATTTCGATATCGACGACGTTGCCGACCCCGAGCCGTGGGGGCCGCTCGACCACATGCTGCCCGACGCCGAAACCTTCGCCGCGAAGGTCGGCGCGCTCGGCATATCCCGCGCAAGCCATGTTATCGCCTACGATACGCGCGGCCTCTATAGCGCGGCGCGCGTCTGGTGGATGTTCCGCGTCTTCGGCCATGACCGCGTCTCGGTGCTCGACGGCGGCCTGCCCGCGTGGCGCGCCGCCGGCGGCGAAACCGAAAGCGGCGCCGCCGCGCCCGAACCGCGCGCTTACGAGGCGCGCCCGCCGCGCCGCGAATCGGTGCGCAACTGGCGCGACGTCCATGCCGCCCTGCGCGACCCGAACCTCCAGATCGTCGACGCCCGCAACGCCGCGCGTTTCTCGGGCCGCGAAACCGACCCCTATCCTCAAATCCGCTCGGGCGGCCACATGCCCGGCGCGGTCTCGCTCCCCTGGGAGAAACTCCTGACCGATGGGGTCTGGATGCCCGGCGCCGATGAAACCCGCGCCCGTTTCGAAGCCGCCGGCGCCGACTGGACGCGCCCCGTGATCGCCAGCTGCGGCTCCGGCGTCAGCGCCTGCATCCTCGCCCTGGCCATGGACCGCGCCGGCAAACGCGACTGGGCCGTCTATGACGGCTCCTGGGCCGAATGGGCCGCCCGCCCGGACACGCCGATCAGGACGGCAACGACCGCGTGACGAAAGCCGTTTTTATCGGCTCTCCACCGCGCGATCGAATTTATTTCGGACGTTTGAACATTTCCCGCAACTTTTTCTTGCTCAATCCTTGTCTTCCGATCTCTTTCGACAGGAACGGGTAACGGCGGTCAAGGTAGTCCAATGTCAAGTTTCCGGACACATAGTCTCTCAAATGGTTGTATCTCTCCTGAACCAACCTGTCGTCCTTGTTCAATCGCAATACTTCTATCGATTTTTCCACACGATTCTCCGTTTTCTCATCGAGATCGATCCCCGACCGTACCAAACAGCCCGGAAACTCAAGTATAAACCACGACGATTGCACTACGAACGGATCTATTATTCCAATTTTGTCGCCTTTATAATTATTAACTTTCCGTCTTGCGAGCCGATAGTTACACCACTCATACGCAAGATCAGGAAACTTGCTTTTCGGATGAAAATGGTCGACAGATCCCTCGCCGACGTCGACGATGTAACGCGATGTGTATGCGCACAAGCCCCCATATACATGCCTTAATTGGGAGTGCGCCTTCCGCCAGTACTCATGTTCCGCGAACTCCCTGCTATTCGGCCGTGGATTTGCTTTCAGAAATCGCAGACCCGGTTGACGAACTTCCTTATCGAACTCCCGATACTCCGGCTGACGCCGCACCGGAATCATAACGATACCCCCCTTTCTTCCGCAAAGAATATCCACCGCGGCCAAAACGGATCGTCGCCCGCCAATGCACGTTTCAATTTATTGGATATATTCTCTACCTCCGATTTATCATCCATGCTCGACAGCTGCGCTTTTTTTGCTGCCTCTATCGCCTCCTCTGCCTCGCGCGAGCGCGCATGCCGCAGCCCGAAAACCGAAGACATCAGCCACGCCGATACATCACCGTATTTTTGAAACTCGATTTCCTCCAATACCACCGCCGAATCCTTTAGAAGCAGATGATACAGTACATCGCTGCCATGCGAGAACATCGTCTCCATGGACGCCAACACCATAGGGGAGTGCGTAGAAGCAACGACCTGCACCGCTATATCTTTCTGCAAAAGATCGCCGATTCCCATCAACGCAGGCAAAACAGTCCTCTGCCATCGCGGGTGCAGGTGGGCCTCTACTTCGTCCAGGATTATTGTCATCCTTCCAAACGGCTCCTCGCCCAGCTGCCGGGCGGCGATCTTGTGTTCATGCCATACCCATGTCATCATATATGTCAGAAGAAGAATACTCTGAACGCCGGCGGACGAGAACACGACAGGGACAGTCCCGTAGGGATGAACGATAGTCGGTATTTGCCGCGGGTCTCCGGGAAGCCGCGCCGGATCCCCCGGCTTTATACGCCCTAGATCTTCCGGGGACAAGCAGGCAAGAACTTTCTCCAATTTCGAGAATGTCTCGCGGTCGGGAGACAGCTGCCAGGCGATCCAGTCCCGAACCATACCCTCGATCTCCCCCGGTTTGCCATCCCATACTTCGGCCCTCGTAAAATAACCGATGCCGGATCGATTGCCGTTCCCAAATCTGGCTCGCATTTCATCGGCGACCGCAAACGAACCATCGACCCTGACGAAAATACACAAGGAAGATAACCGGGGTCTTTCGCTGTCCATGTTCCACGAATGGGTATCCCGATGAAAATAACCCTTCGCTGTTACACTCGGCGCCTCATCCATCGCAACCTTAAACTCTATCGTTGCTGCGACCTTGTTGCAGCCATTCTCTAACACGTCGAAAGGCAACGCGGGCCGTCCGAGCCAATTTCCTGTTATTGCCCACCATATAACATCCAGAATAAACGATTTCCCCAAACCGTTGTCGCCTGCAATTAGCGTTAGACGTTTCCCCAAATCCATGCTTAGTCTTTTGGACGGTCCGACATCCGACAGCGCCAAACGAAGCAGTCGAGAGCGCTTCTTGTCGACCTTGTTATCCGGCGGGGCGCCGTATCGAAATGCGATACCTCTCAAATCCGGCGGGCGCTCGTCGAATATACCGCAATGCGATACATCCTCGTTTGCCAATTCATCCGCCATTCCAAACCCATCCATGGAGAACAGATTGTCACGCTCGTATTTTGTAATTCTGTACGACTCGAGAAAACAATCGATCACCGTTTCCAAGGAGTCGCGGTCGGACCACTTCCGATCCTTCAGCACCCATACCGATACAGCTTGAAGATCCAAGGCGTATCGCCCGACGTCGGCAATCTCATCGACGTAGTTCTCGACGAAACCCCATTCCTGTGTTCCCCCGGGATGCCGGAATGCGCGCGCGAATTTTCCCGTATTAAAAGGCTGGAGCCCCTTCGATGGGTACTTTGGCCCCACCCACGCCTTCTTCCCGCCGAACGGCTGAAAATAACAGTCGCTTTGCGGCGCCAAACGGTGGTGGCGGTCGAGATGCTCCCGCGTCACCCGGTCCAGGCGCACGCGCGCGGTCGAACCGACAGGCAAGCCTGCCGATTTGCACGCCAGAAAGGTGATGCCGAGAAACGGGTGCGACCCTTTTCGCAACCGGTCGATAGCCCACCGTATTGCGGCGTCCGACAGGTATTTCATTCGATAGCCTCCAGCGGTCGGGCAGCGAGTTTACAGAGTACAGCTCGATACCGAATCTGCCCCACGGGTACGGTCGTCCGGACGATCGATGCTTCGCAGTGGCGTAAACTCACCGCCCGCCGTCGGTGCGCCCGCGCCGCGTTCGCCAGCAGCACTGCCGACGGGGAACAGGGCCTGCGCAGAATCGTCAGCCGAAACGACGGCCCATTCGTGCGATGATACGAACATACCCACGACGCATCTCATTTTACATCGCCGTGATGCCGCCGTCGACGACGAATTCGGCGCCGGTCATGAATTTCGACTCTTCCGACGCCAGGTACACGATGCCCCAGGCAATGTCGTCGGGCTCGCCGAGGCGGCGGAGGGGGACCTGGCGTTCGAGCTTGGCCTTGATGGCGCCGGGCTCCGGGGCGCGTTCGTACATGGCGCGCACCATCGGCGTGTCGATGAATGTCGGATGGACCGAGTTGCAGCGGATGTCGTAGCCCTGCCGCGCGCAGTGCAGCGCGACCGATTTCGTCAGCAGGCGCACCGCGCCCTTGCTGGCGTTGTAGGCGGCGAGGTTGTGGCCGCCGATGAGGCCCGACACCGACGAGATATTCACGATGGAGCCGCCCGCGCCGGGCTCGCGCGAGGTGCGCTTGATCGCCTCGACGCCGTATTTGCAGCCCAGGAACACGCCGTCGGCGTTCACGGCCATGACGCGCTTCCAGTCGGCGAACGAGGTTTCCTCGACCGTGCCCATCGTGCCGATACCGGCGGAGTTCACCAGCGCGTCAAGCCGCCCGAAGCGCGCCAGCACCGCGGCTATCGCCTCGCGCCAGCCCGCCTCGTCGGTCACGTCGAGCGCCGCGAAGGCGACGCCGATTTCGGCGGCCGCCGCCTCGCCGGCCTCGGTATCGATATCGGCGATGGCCACGCGCGCGCCCTCGCCGGCCATGCGCTCGGCGGTTCGCCTGCCGATTCCCGACGCGCCGCCGGTAATCAGCGCCGCCTTGCCCGCCAGCCGCCCCATCGCGCCCTCCCCGCAAAAGGTTGCGCGGAAACGATAGCCGGCCCATGCTGCGCGTCAACCGTCGCCGAAGCAGGGGTTCGCCATGCCCGAAATCTCCGCCGCCGACCCGCATCCGCGCAAGCGCATCGCCGCCGCCGGCACCGAAATCGCCTATGTCGATACCGGCGACTCCGCCGCGGGGCGCGATATCGTGTTCCTGCACGGCAACCCCACCTCGTCGTATCTCTGGCGCAACGTCATCCCGCATGTGGCCGATCGCGGCCGCTGCCTCGCGCCCGATTTGGCCGGCATGGGCGAATCGGGGCCGTCGTCGAGCGGCTACCGCTTCGCCGATCACGCGCGCTGTCTCGACGCCTGGTTCGACGCGGTCGATGTGCGCAACGCCGTGCTTGTCGTGCATGACTGGGGTTCGGCGCTCGGCTTCCACTGGGCGCGCCGCAACCCCGGGCGCGTGGCGGGCATCGCGTATATGGAGGCGCTCGTGCGCCCGGTGACGTGGGACGAATGGCCGGCGCCCGCGCGCAAGTTCTTCCAGTCCCTGCGCTCGCCGGACGGCGAGAAGATGGTTCTGGAGCGCAACCTGTTCGTTGAGCGCCTGCTCCCCGCGTCGGTGATTCGCGGGCTGGGCGAAGCCGAGATGGAGGCCTATCGCCGGCCGTTCCGCGAGCCCGGCGAATCGCGCCGCCCTACCCTCGCCTGGCCGCGCGAAATCCCGGTCGGCGGCGAACCGGCGGATGTCGTCGCGCTCGCCGAGGAATGGGCGGCGTGGATGGCCGCAACCCCGACGCCCAAACTGTTTATCGACGCGAATCCGGGGACCATCCTCGTCGGCGCGCAGCGCGAGTTCTGCCGCTCGTGGCCCAATCAGACCGAGGTCGCGGTCGCCGGAACGCACTTCATCCAGGAAGATTCGCCGCACGAGATCGGCGCCGCGCTGGCCGCCTTCGTGGACGGCCTCGACCCGTGACCCGCGCCCACCACGACATGGGCGGCCTGCCCGCCGGCCCCGTTGCCGCCGAGGAGCACGATTACGCGCCTTGGGAAAAGCGCATCGACGCCATCATGACGCTGCTCGTGCGCGACAAGAAGGTCATGCGCGTCGATGAACTGCGCCGCGGCATCGAGGCCCTCGCGCCGGACCTGTACGACCGCCTGCTTTATTACGAGCGCTGGATCGCGTCCATCGCCGAAATCCTGATCGAGAAGGGCGTGCTCGACCGCGCCGCCCTGGAGGCCCGGATGGCCGCAATCGCCGCGCGCGGCGCGCATGACGGGGAAGGCGCGCCGTGACGCCGCGCTACGCCGCCGGCGACCGTGTGCGCGTCGCGGAAAGCCGCCCGCCCGCCGGGCCGCGCAAGCCGCATATCCGCACGCCGCACTATGTCCGCGGCAAGATCGGCGAGATCGAGCGCATATGCGGCGCGTTCCGCAATCCGGAAACGCTCGCTTACGGCGGCGACGGCCTGCCGCGCCGGCCGCTCTACCGCGTGCGTTTCCGGCAGGCGCTTCTGTGGCCCGGTTACGCCGGCGCACCCGGCGACGCCGCCGAGGTCGAAATCCACGAACACTGGCTCGAACCCGCCGGACCCGGCGAGGAGGCCCGCCCATGACGCGAGAGCGCGCGCCGCGCGAACACGCCCACGGCCCGCCGCCGACCGGCGACCCGCATTACCGCCGGCTCGCTCTCGCCGTGGAGGAGCTGCTCGTCGAGAACGGCGTCTTCACGGCGGCGGAGCACGCGGCGCAGGTCGCGGCGATGGACGCCCGCACCCCCGCCCGCGGCGCGCGCATCGTTGCCCGCGCGTGGACCGACCCCGCCTATGCCGCGCGCCTGCTGGCAGACGCCGCCGCGGCGGCCGAGGAGCTCGACATCGCCACCGACGGAACGCCGCTGGTCGCGGTCGCCAATACGCCGCGCGTCCATAATCTGGTCGTCTGCACGCTGTGTTCATGCTATCCGCGCGCGCTGCTCGGCCTGCCGCCGCGGTGGTACAAGTCCGCCGCCTACCGCCGCCGCGCGATTCGCGAGCCGCGCGCCGTCCTGCGCGAATTCGGCACGGAGCTGCCGTCCGGCGTCGAGGTCCGCGTCCACGATTCGACCGCCGACATGCGCTATCTCGTTGTCCCCGAACGTCCCGCGGGAACAGCGGGTTGGCCCGAGCCCGAACTGGCCCGCCTCGTGAGCCGCGACAGCATGATCGGCGCGGCGCGCGCGCGCCGGCCGTGACCGAGCGGGGTTCGCCTGCGCGGAAATCGAATGTCGGGCCCGGTACGCCCCGGCGGCGGTTCGGATTATCGGGCGGGCGGCGCGCTCCAACGCGCTTGCCCGTTCGCCTCGCGAATGGCGCGGGTTAAATTCCCGACCGTGGTCGAAGGATTGCCGAACGGCTTTCCTTCCCGTTCGCGCAAACGCAATTGCATGGCCGCGCGTTCTTCCGCATCCTCTGCACAGCGAATCAAGCCGGTAAAGTCCGCCGTCTTGGCGCCTTTGCGATCGTATTCGGGGCGCAGCGTCTCAAGACGCCTTTGCACGTCGCTATTGCCGCACGCCTTGTCGTATTTCTCGATATGGAGAATCAACCAGAGCTCGAAGCACGGGTCCGAACGCGCGACTTCGACCCCGTGCCGCTCGCAAAGCACCGCCGCTTCCTCATATTCCGGGTGGCTGTCACGGTCGAACACCGCCCAGATCCGGTCCCCGCCGCGACCCGCGCCCCTTGCACGAAGTTGCCTGCTTTCATCCGCGGCGCGCTCCGCAACCGCCATCGGCACGCCGAGACCTTGCACAATCCGTATGGCGACGGCGCCTCCCGCGCAGAACCGCCGAACCGCTCCGAAGTACCCCGGTTCCGTGTTGCGGCCTTCGCAAAACAGAACGAAGCGCCGCCTCCGATCCCGAACGGAACGACGGCGTTCGAACGCTATCGGATCGCCGCGGCCGTCCTTGCGGCTACGCCGCGCCATGGCCCGTGACAATATCATCGAGAGGCGTCGCGCCGTAACGGCCCTGCAAGTACTCCCTCTCGATATTATCGCCCTTGCGAGTCCGGTAATCGGTAAGCGGATACAGGGTCGTCTCGCCATCCCGCCCCTGCTCCGCGAACCAGATTTGATCCTGCCTCAGAATCCGGTCCCGCGTCGACATCCGGACCTTCATCAGGTTGGTATCGTGAGTCGTCGCGATCAGTTGCGCGCCGTTCGGATTCGTCTCATGAGAGCAAAACAGGCCGAGCACCGATTTGGCGGCCTGAGTGTGCAAGCTGGCGTCCAGTTCGTCGATCGCCAACGGCAAGCCCTTGTCCAGCGCACGATACGTCTCGCGCAATACGAGAAGCAGCCGCCGCGTGCCCGCGCTTTCCCGTTCCAGCTCAAGGTAAACGTCGTTGCCCGCCCAGCTGCGATGAGCGAGTTGCAGTTCCCCGTCCCTCGCCAGTATCGCAAAGCGGTCATGCAACGCTTCGGACGCCGCCGCTCCCTCGGGAATGCCGGTCATGGCCCCGATTTTTTTCATATCGTTCCCGATCCTGGCGTACATATCGTCTTTCTTTTTTCTGTATCCCGATACCGCAATGCCGACATGCTCGAGAAAATCGATCGTTCGACGGTCCGGTTCGTCTCCGGCGAACCGTAATATGCCCTCCACGCCCGTAACGTCGGTAGCGCCAACGCCATGAAGCGCTTCGAAGTACCCGAAGATACCGGACAGCTGCTCATGCCCGTTCTGCGCCGCCGCCGAAACGTACAGGCTGTTGGGTCTGGTCAAGCCCCGAACGATCTCGTTTTTGCCTGCCAACCAGCGGCCGAAACGATAGTCGCTTCCGTCGCGCTCGAACAATATCCGGCGGCGCGCCTTGGGGAAGGCGTACAACCATTCCGATTCGAACGCCTTGTCGGACGCCTCGAAACCGTAATGGTAGCGCACGCCGTCGTCGAGGACGAAATCGATTTCGAAGCGCGACGGCGTATCGATGCAGGCCGGATCGAGTTTGAAAGGATAGCGCGGGACATTCTCGCCCGGCTTCCCGTGGGCATGAGAACCCAACACCAGATGGCGCATGAAATGCATGGCGTGGATGCAATTCGTCTTGCCGGACGCGTTGGCGCCGTAGATGACGGCGGCGGGAAGCAGTTTGCCTCCGGGCGCGGGCGGGCACGAGATCAACCCCTCCGCCGGTTCCCGCAACGCGGCAGGCGTCAGCAGCAGTGCCTGAAAGTCGCGGATCGACAGATGGTTCGACACGCCGAAACGCAGCAACATGCGACTTCCCCGTTATTCCGGCGCCGATACGCGATTATAGCCCGAACCGGGGCGGTTGGCCACCGGGGCGGTTCGGCGCGTCCCGGGGCGGTCGATATCGATAGCCCTTGGCATTCATGCCGCCGTGCGCGCTTCGGCAGGGAGGTCGAGCAGCACGATCGAGCGTTCGGCCAGTTCTACCGCGGTGCCCAAACTGTCGACAACGATGGTCTCGGCGCCGGCGCGGCGCAGCATGTCGGCGTCGGTGTCGTGCGGGGCGCGGGCGACGAGGCGCGTGCGGGGGGCGATGCGCCGGATCGTCGCCAGCACGCGCGCGGTCAGATCGCCGTCGGGGAGCGCCAGCACCGCCAGCCGCGCGCGATCGACATGAACCGCGCGCAACACATC
Organism: Alphaproteobacteria bacterium; assembly: GCA_965201115.1. Taxonomy (GTDB): domain Bacteria; phylum Pseudomonadota; class Alphaproteobacteria; order UBA7887; family UBA7887; genus JANQOH01. The sequence continues at coordinate 289,575 of OZ241745.1, read as the reverse complement.
GGTGCGCGCCGCGTTGCCGAAATATACCGGCAGCCCCCGCTTGCGCGCGTCGCGGACCCGCTGCGAATCGGCGTCGAGCACCACCACCGACACGCCGAGCCCGATCAGATGGCGCGCCAGCGCCTTGCCTACCTGCCCGAACCCGACGATCACCACGTGGCCGCGCAGCGCGGCGGTGTCGGAGTCGATGTCCGAGAGCGGGCTCGCCGCGGCGCCCTCCACGCGGTCGAGAAATCGCCGCGCCGCCGCGGCGGCCAGCGGCGCCGCCAGCATCGACAGCGCGATCGCCACGGTCAGGGTATCGCCGAGACCGTCGGTCAGCAGCCCGCCGGCCATGGCGGCCGCCACGATCACGAACGAGAACTCGCTTCCCTGCCCGAGCAACACGCCGAGCTGAAGCGCGAGCCGCAGCGAATAGCCGAGCGCCAGCGCGATCGCGACAAGCAGGGCCGCCTTGCCGAACAGAAGCGCGCCGGCTATCGCCGCCACCGCGCCAATGCGGTCGAGCGCCAGCGTCAGGTCGGTGCTCATGCCCACCGCCATGAAGAACAACCCGAGCAGAAGCCCGCGGAACGGCGCGATATCCGCCGCGATCTGGTGGCGGTATTCGGTGTCCGCCACCAGGAGCCCGGCGAGAAACGCGCCCAGGCCGGCGGAAAGCCCTGCATGTTCGGTCGCCTGACTGGCGCCCAACACCGCCAGCAGCACGAGGCCGAGAAACAGCTCGCCCCCGCCGAGCGAACCCACCAGCCGAATGGCGCGCGGCAGGGCGAACCGCGTCAGCGCCACGACCGCCGCCACCGCGATCGCGCCGCCCACGGCCATGTGCAACAGCGATTCGCGGATGTCCTCGCCCGCGGCCAGCACATTCGCCGCCGCGAGCAGCGGCCCCACCGCGAGGTCCTGGACGAGCAGCGTGGCGATGGCGAGGCGGCCGAGCTGCGTGAGCATCCGCCCCAGGTCGGCCAGGACCTGCAGCGCCACGGCGGTGGAGGACAGCGCCAGCGCGCCGCCGACGAGCGCCGAGGCTTCCGGGGCCAGCCCCAGCCCCCGCGCCGCCAGCGCGAACGCGACCGCCGTGAGCGCCACCTGCCCCACCGCGAGCGCATAGACGCGCCACCCGAACAGCCGCAGGCGCTCGAACTTGATCTCGAGCCCGACGTTGAACAGCAGGAACAGGATGCCGAGCTCGGCGAGGGTCGAGACCGCCTCGACGTCGCTCACCAGCCCGGCGCCGAACGGCCCGATGGCCGCGCCGGCCACCAGCAGCCCCACCACCGGCCCCACCCGCAACCGCATGAACAGCCCGGCGAAAACCAGATAGGCGGCAAGTATGTAAAGTGTCTGCGTCACGCCCCGCCGAACATAGCATATCCCCGCCGCGCGACGCGCGGCGCCGGGCGGGCAAGGGCGTTGCGGGGATCCGCGGGGCTCTGCGGGGCTCCCGCCCGGGCCGGCGCGCCGGGCGCCCGCCGAGCGGCGGCGCGGGCGGAGGTTGCGCGGGAGGCGGCGGTCATGGGAACATTATAGAAATATATCCGCGGGTTGTCCAGACGACCGGCAGTCCGGGCGCGCGCGCCGGCGACGCGCCCTGCCCGGCCTCGTTCGGGACGGTCGGGACGTGCGGGCGGGGACGCCCGCGGTCCCGGGCAGTCCGCGCCTTCGGCGCGGGCGTCTCGCCGACAGCGCCACTGCGCGGGCGGAACGATGCCGACCGGTTGCCCGGCCGCCCCCCTCCACCGCATCGCGCCCCCGGCGACAGGGTTGCGCGGCGCGCGGCGGCCGCTATCGTCGGCGCTGCAACGGCGGAACGCGCGCGTTACCCGCTGGACCGCCGCATGGGAGGCGCCCGGTGCTCGACGACGAAATTCAGGCCATAAAGAAGGGCGTCGCCAAGGCAAAGCGCACGACCGATGCCTTGTCGCGCGCCAAGCCGGACGACGACCTGCCCTTGCTGTCTTTGATCGACAAGACCATCGACGCCGTACGCGAGGTTTCGGAGAGCGGGTTGGTCGAAACCCTCGAAAAGCGCCGGGACGCGCTCAAGCGCCGCGTCGAAGACAAACTCGCGAAGCGCAGGGAAGCGCTGCACAACGCCGCGGGCGACGCGGGATGGCCGACGCGCAGGTTGCAGAATTACGACTGGGTCGATTGCTTCAAGGTCCAGTACCGCCTTGCGCGCGTGACGTTGTATCTCGGCAGCGAGAAGCTGGACATGTTCGACGAGACCGATGGCGCGCGCCTGTTCGCCCGTATCCGGGATGCGAAGGAGAAACTCGACGGCGCGCCGTTTGCGCGCGACGAGTTTTTCGCGACGGTCAAGAACGCCTTGGGGTGTGCGCGGGCGCGCGGCGAGGACCGCGGCGGCAAGACCCCCATCCGAACGCTGTATCTGCACGTCGTGCTTGAGCGCCAGTATCGCGACAGCGCGTTCAGGAAGCAACCCAACAGAAAGAAATTCAAGGACTATTCGATGTGCCAGTTCATATACGACATGGCCCGTTTCGGGCGCGGCGGCTGGTATGCGAACGACCATGAACGCCTGGCGAGCCAGACGCCGAACATGGCGGCCATCGGCCGCGGCGCCGCGCTTACCTTGCCCAACCTGGCGCAAGGGGGGCTCGGCCATCAGCTGGCATCGCTGTGGATCGAGAAGATGCAATGAGCCGCGCCATGAACCCGAGGCATATCCTGGCCGCCTTGGCGGCGAACGGCGTCGCTCCGGCAGACGGCGAAACAACGATCCGCCTGTCTGCCGGCATCGATGGCGCGCTCCGGCGTATCGCCGAAGAGACCCTTCCCTTCGCTGCCGCCGGCGGGGGCGAGATGCAGTTTATCCATGCGCCGTACGGACGCGGGAAAACGCATTTCCTCCGCGCCGTGGAACACCGCGCGTGCGAATACGGCTTCGTTACTGCATACGTCGATTGCCTGGACAGAAGCCCGTTCGACACTCTGGACGAGACTTATCGCTCGATCGCGCATCGTATGAAACCTCCGGGGAAACCGACGTCCGTCGGCGACGCCGGCGTGGTTCGCGTTATCGCAAACGCCCCGGCGAGCGAGCGCCTTTGCGCCGACAAGACGCTGGCGCCCGACTACCGCAATCTGGCGCGGTCGTATGCGGCCGCCGCCCTGACGGACGAAGACGAGCTGTGCGACTCGCTCGCGGCGCTGTTGGAGGCGGCCCGCGGGCATAACGCGGCGCCGGGGCGCCTGTGCCGGCAACACCGTTGGTTGCCGCGGCCCCTCGGCAAGCTTATGCAGAAGAACGCGGGCGCCTGGTTGCGATCCCTGTTGTCGCTACCGCGCGCGCTCGGCTATTCCGGCCTCGTCGTGCTGTTCGACGAAACCGAGACGGCGCTGAACAGGGGCGGGCGCACACGAATACTGCGCCGCCTGGCACATCTCCGAACTTTCGTCGATTACATGGCGGTCGGCGCTATCGGCGGTTGCGTCGTCTACTATGCGGCGGCGGAAGACTTCATCGAAACCACCGGCGGCTATCTCGGCGCTTTGAGGCAGCGTATCGAACGAGCGACGCCGCCGCCCCCTCCGAATCCGCGCGCGATCTGGGTAGCGTTGGACGAGCTGACCGATCCCGGGCCCGACGACCCCCTGTTCTACCGCGAAATCGCCGCCCGCATCGCGGACATCGGCGCCGAGGCCGGCATGCCTTCCGACGCGCGGGCAGGCTTGCTGGAGCGCCTGGACGCGCGCGCAAACGAGTACGCAACAGACATACATCAAGGCCGGGTACGCGACTATATCAAAATGGCGGCCGGCGGCGCGTTGGAAAGGATCGCGAACCATGCCTGACGGACAGCGCGAGACGGCTGCGGCGCAAGCCCGCCAGCTATGGGCTACCCTGGCGGCCAACGGCAAGCCGCCCGGCGGCATCGCCGACGCCTCGAATACCCTTCCCCGCTATTCCGTCGGCATCGACGGCTGGCTGGACCGCTTGACTGAGCGCTATCTGCGCGATTTGTGCCGTTCGGCGGCGCACTTCAAGCTCGTCCTGGCGCCCTACGGCGGCGGAAAGACCCATTTTCTTCTGGCGCTCGGCGCACGCGCGCTGCGCGAAAATTTTGCGGTGTCGTACGTCGCCTGCGCGCCGGGGGTCAGCGTTGACGATCCCTTCGCTCTCTACGGCAAGACGGTCCAACAATTGTCCCTGCCCGGATATTCGAATCCGGGGCTGCGCGGGCTGCTCCATCGGGTTCTGCATACGAAGCGACAGGAAATTTCCGAACGCGGCGTTCCTGACCCGGAGGTCGCGCTCGACAGGTGGATCGCAAGTGTCGGAAAGACAACGTATCCGGAGCGCACATTCGGTCGCGTCATGGCCGCGGCGCTGCGGGAAGCGAAGGACGACGAGGATTCGCCCGGAGGCGAGGCCGCGATACGATGGCTGGATGGCGAGATCGACACACTCGACAGACAGGAGCGTTCGGAGCTCAAGCTTGCCGGAATAACAGCGGGCGACAGAAAGCGTTTCGGCAGAGACATGTTATGGTCCCTGAATCGATTCGCGCCGCAGGCGGGCGTTCATGGGCTGGCGTTGTTGCTGGACGAAGTCGAAACCCTCACCAATGTCAGAGGCAGGGCTTTGCAGCGCGTTTTGGCGGCAATGAGGGTACTGATCGACGCGCCGGGAATCGAGGGCGGTATCCCGTTATTCGGCATCTTCGCCGCGACCTCCGAAATTCTGGACGAACTTCCTCGCTACCCGGCGTTGCAAATGCGACTTGCGGTGTCGGGCTCGGCGTTCCACGAGAATAACGATTATGCGCCACAGTTGCATTTGGCGCATATCCAGGATCGGCGCACGCTGCTTGTCGATATCGGGCACAAGTTGATCGACGTCGGTCGGGACGCTACAGGACACGAATTCGACGCCGGAATGCAGTCGGCCAACGCAACCGCTCTTGCCGCCGTAGCCTCGCAGCGTAACCTCGACGTAGATGCCCGTCGTCTTTATGTCAAATGCTGGGCCGGGTTGCTGGAGTATCAAAAGAACAATGGCGAGAAACGATTTACCGACAACGAGCTGTCCGAGCGTTACGCGGGCTCGTTCGGCGAACTCCAGCGCGCCGAGAACGAGGGCGTCGAGCCATGAGAGCCGGAGACGATGTTTGGCATCCATCGCTCGGCACAGGTAAAATCGTTTCGGTCGAGAATCGCGGCGCCCAAACCCGCGCTTGCGTCGATTTCGGCTACATGAAGGATTGGGTGCCGGCGCGCGAGCTCGGGCTGGATACGAACGCCGAGCCGGCGCCGGATGTACAAGGCGCCGACGCCGCCGGGCGCGGACGCGACTCGCCGCCCAGCATGTCGCAAAGCGAGATCGAAGCGCGCCAGGGCGTGCTGGCGTTGAGGCTCGGCCAACCGCTTGAAGCGCATGTTCGCCGGCTCAGCGCGGGAACGGAGCGAATCGAGGCGGATATGGCGCGCATCGTGTCGCGCGCCGTCGGCGGCGATGCCGGCGCGGTACTCGTCGAAGGCGAATGGGGCAGCGGGAAAACGCATCTGTTGACCCTGCTTCGCGCAATCGCATCCGGCAAGGGCATGGCGTCGAGCTCCCTGATTCTCGACGGCGGGGGCGTTCGGCTGTCGGATCCCATGGCGCTCATGAGCAGGCTTCTCGGTTCCCTCGGAAAGCCGGGCGAAGCGGCGCCGCGCGGATTGCGCGAGTGGCTTCCGTCGTTACGCGCGAACAGCGGGAACTGGCGTCCGACATCGCGGGGCGAGAAGATGCTTGCGTCCGCAATTCGCACGATCCCGGGAAGCGTACTGGCTGACGCCGAGGCGTTGCAGGTTCTTGAAGATTATTTCACGCTCGATCTGTCCGCAAGTCAGGCGCAAGACAAGTTCAGGCAGCTGAAGTATCGGTACCACGGCCGCCTTCCGTCTATCAGGGCGCACCGGGTACACGAACGCACCGACAGATTTTGCGATTTGCTTCAGGCGTGGACCGCTTGCGCGTTGCGCGTCGGCGCCAAGGGACTGCTTGTCATCCTCGATGAGCTCGACGTCGAATATGCAAGCACCGCCGGCTGGGCCGCCGCGATCGCCGGTCGTCGAAACCGCCGGGCCGATTTACTTTCCGCGTTGGCCCGCCTTGTCGTTTCCGGGTATCCGCTGCCGCTCGTAATTGCGTTCGGCGGCGCGCCCGGGGGCGCCGAAACGGCGACCGGGGAGGACGCCGTGCGGGACGTGCAACGGCGCTTTGAGGATTCGCACTTGCACGCCTTTTCGGCGGTCGAACCCGACCTTCGGCAGATCCGGGATGTGCTACGACGCGTCTTCGACTTGTACCGGCAGGCGTACCCGGAGCGCACCGCGGCGGTAGATCGCAAGTGGCTCGAGAGCCAGCTCGATTCCCTCGCCGAACGCCACGACGCGCGCCGCTTGACCGATATCGAGCGCCCGGTACCGCGAACCGTCGTTCGCGAGGCTGTGGAGCTGTTGGATATCGCGCCCGACATCGCGGCCCAAGGCGCCGACGCCTGACGTGCGACGAAAGTGCGCCTCAATGGTTTCCGACGCTGACATCGTTAAGCGGCTGGGCTCCGCCGGCCCGGCTTTCTTCGGCAGTTTTCGGCGGCTGACGGAGATTCAGCGGCGCGCTATCGCGCCGATTCTCGCCGGCAAGAATGCGCTCGTTGTGTCCGCTACCGCGTCCGGGAAGACCGAAGCTGTTGTGGCGCCCCTGCTCGCGCGGCTTCGCGAGGCCGGCGGCGATCCGGCCCGCAGAATTCGGTTGCTTGTCGTTGCCCCGACCCGATCATTGGTCAACGATCTCGCGGCTCGATTGGAAACGCCTCTGGAACGCATGGGGTTGACGTGCGGTCGGCAGACCGGCGACCGGCGCGACAAGCATAAACAACCGTTCGTGCTAATCACGACACCCGAGTCCTTCGATTCGATGTTGGTACGCGACACGGTCGTCGAACAAGGCAAGACCGTCGATCATCTCCTGGCCGAAGTGCGAGCGGTATTCATCGACGAGGCCCATCTGTTCGACGGAACCGCGCGCGGGGATCAGCTTGTCTGGTTGTTGGGCCGGTTACGGAGGCTTCGCGCCCTGACAGCTCCGCCCGATCGACGCGCGCGCGGGGAGCTTCGCATGTGCGCCGGAAGCGCCACGGTCGGCGAGCCCGACGCTCTGGCGGAACGGCTGCTTGGCGCCGGCGCTGTCGCGGCGCCCGTTCCGGGCACACGGGAGATCGACGTTTTCGGCCCGTCCGATAACGCTGCATGGATGCTCGTCGAGCCCGCCGATACCGTATCGACGATGGCGCGGCGCCTCGAAGTCGCCAGGGACGCGAATGCGCACGAGACCGTTGCGCGGCGGCTATGGCAGGCGATGTCGGCGGACGAAGCGAAGCCCATGCGCAAGGCTCTCGTGTTCGTCCACAGTCGCGAACTGTGCGACACGCTTTCGGCATATTTGAGCGGCAGGCTGCGGCGCCGGCGAGACGTCACGGTGCTTGCGCATCACGGCAGCCTCGAGCGCGACTTGCGCGAAGAAGCGGAGCGCACGTTTTCGTCGTCCCGCGACGCGGTCATGGTGGCCACGACCACGCTTGAAGTCGGCGTCGATATCGGAGACGTCGATTTCGTCGCCCTGATCGGCGCTCCGTCGGGAACGCGGGCGTTGCTCCAACGCATCGGCCGCGCCGGCCGCCGCATCGGGCGCACCCGTGTCCTCGCGCTGCCGCGCAACGGAATGGACGTCGCGGCCTTCGCATCCATGCTGTTGTCGGCAAGGGACGGCCTGCTCGAACAGCAAGGCTACGCCCGGCGCTGGTCGGTTTTCGTTCAACAAGCCGCGAGTTTCGTCGCTCAAAACGGCTTGCGCGGCAGGCGCCGGTCCGACTTGTTGGCTCTTGCCGACGATGTATGGCCGGAATCGGAGAATCGAACGGCGGATGAGATTCTGGATGCGTTGATCGAATCGGGCTATCTCGAACCGGGTAAACCGGGTCGGTTGGTCCTCGGGGAACAATGGGCCGATATTTTCGACGACGGCGCACGCGGAATGCACGACAACTTCGATTCGGCGGCAGCCGGAATACCCGTTGTCGACTCGGGAACCGGCGAAATCGTTGCCCGCGTCGCCGCCCCCTCCGGCATCGAGAAGGGGGTCGCCCTGGGCGGCCGCGTGTGGGATGCGCGCATAATGCGAGGCGAAATCCTGTTGACGGCGCGACAGTCGGGCCGGTTGCGCGGCGGGTTCCGCTATACGGCCCGCGGTGCGCCTACAGGGCGCGCATATGCGGCGCATGTGCGCCGGGGACTCGGTTTCGGCGACAACGATGCGCCGATCCTGTCTATCGACGGCGAGCCGCTATGGCTGCATTTCGGCGGCAGCGCCTACGAGACCGTTCTCGATAGCCTGCTGCCGTCGCCGCGGCCATTGGCCGGGCTCGGCGGCATCGCCATGAGCGGCGGGCCCGGCGAGGGCGAATTGCGCCGGGCCGTCTCCAGCGCGCCCGTGTTGCGGGAATCGGTAAAGTCGCTTTATGAATCCATCGAGGCTTCGGTCGCGCCCGGACGCTACCAGGCGTTGCTTCCCGAACGCTGCCGCAAACGCGTCTGCGCCGCGCTGTTCGACGTTCCCGCATTCATGAAATGGGCGGCAAGCCGCAGGATTTGGGAACTGCGACCGGACGATTCCAGGGCGTCCGCCGCCCGGCGCGCTCTGGCCGCGGGCGATTAATGCGGGCGACGCGCCTCTCAGAGTCTGTACCGAAATGGAGTTGAGTGATTTCAGTATGTTGTGTATGCCGGTTGCGATGAAGCAAGCCAGCGAGGCACAGCATGTGGACCGAAATCGCTCGCGCGCAGTATGAGCGCAAGCACCTGCGGTATGCAAGCGACCTCATCGATGACGAGTGGCGGCTTGTCGAGTCGGACATGCCGCTCGGTAAAGACCACGGAAAGCGGCGGGCCGCGCGGCTACGACGCGGGCAAGCGGGTGAAGGGCCGCAAACGCCATATTGTCGCCGATACCGCGGGTTTTCCGCTCGCCGCGCGCGTTCGGACCGCAGATGGACAGGACCGCGATGGCGCGCCCGACCTGCCGGTGTCGGCGCAGGCAACCTGGCCGGAACTGCGGCATGTCTTCGCCGACGGCGCCTATGCCGGCCCCAAACTCGAAACCGCACCGCGCAGTCGCGGGCAATGGACAATCGGGATCGTCAAGCGCTCCGACGCCGCGTCGGGCTTCGAACTGCCGCGCAGACGCTGGGTAGTCGAGCGCACGCTGGCGTGGCTCGATCGCAACCGCCGCCTCGCCAGGGACTTCGAAACCGCCATCGAAAGCGCCCGCGCATGGCTCTTCCTCGCCAGCGTCCAGCTCCTCGTCAGGCGACTGGCCAAAGCCAAATCACAGTGACCGAATTATGATACAAACACTGAACGACCATGATGCGTTGCGTCACGATCCGGTTATGGCCGTTTGGCAGGGAAGTTGGCGTCGCGTCGTTCGGACTGCGCGCCGCTTGCGGACAAATCGACGCTGAACCGCCTTGAATTGGGGGGCGCGGGGTCGTCGCGGTATTGCCGGATCGCGCATGACGGCGCGGCGATTGAGGATTTGTTCCTGACGCTGTTTGTGGAGGCGCACAAGCGGCCCCGGCGCGTCTGGTTATCGATCTCGACGCCACGGACGATCGGCTTCACAGTCGCCATGAGGGTCGTTTTTTCCACGGCTACTACGGCGGCTATTGCTATCTTCCGCTTTATGCGACTTATGGCGCCAGGCCAACGGCGTCGATTACCCGTTGGGCTTGGCGCGGCCCCCCCCGTCCGGTGGCGGAAGTCGAGACCGAACCGGCGGCGGCGCAAGCGCACAGCGCGGGTTCGGGCAAGCCGCAACGCCGCTTCAAGGATTTCATGCGGAGGACGCGCGACAGTTGGAGCTGCGCGCCGCGTCGCCGCCAAGGCCGAGTGGACCCATGGCAAGGCCAACCCGCGTTTCGTCGTCACCTCGATTGCAACCCATCGGGTCCGCGCCCGGCATCTCTACGCGCGGCTCTACTGCCAACGCGGCGAGATGGAGAACCGGATCGAGGAGCGCCAACTCGACTTGTTCGCCGACCGCACGTCGACACGGGCCATGCGGACCAACCGGCTGCGCCTGCGGTTCGCGTCCATGGCTTATGTGTTGCTGTGCGCACTGCGCCGCATCGGCGGTCGCCACATGCGGGAGCCTGCGCCTGAAACCGCTCAAGATCGGCGCTTGGGTCCGCGTCGCGGTGCGCCGCGTCAAGATCGCCATGAACGCCGCGCATCCCTTCCAGCGCGAGTTCCGTATCGCCTGCGAGCGCTTATCCGCCGCCACGGCGTAACGCGGCCCCTCTCGCCCTTCCCCTCGACAACGCAGGAACAGCCCGGAACGCGACCTGCCGCCAAACGGCGGACCGCCCCAACGCGCCTCCGAAAACGCCCACCAAGGCCCCCAACCACGAAAATACGCACGCACACGCCAACCAAAGCCGCACAAACCGCACGGCAACCACCCGTATGAGAAATGCTGGCTAACGGTCGGTTATGGCGGGGGTAATGGCTGTCGGGTCGTTCGGCGGGCGGCGCCGGGCGGGGCGCCGCGGGCGCGCCTCTCCCGCCATCATCGCGGCTTGCGGGAACATGCGGGCAGGATGCCCGCGGTCCCGGGCCCCGCCTTCGGCGGGGTTGCGCGTCGCTTGGCGGCGGCGGGTTATGCGGGGCGGATCCACACGGCGGTGTCGTGGACGCACATGCCGCCGTTGGGGGGGCCGGGGTCGGCGCCCAGCAGGGTGTTGACGCCGGCGCCGCCGGGGAAGGCGCGGTTGGGCCATACGCTTTCCACCACCGCGACGCCGGGTTGCAGGCCGTCGAATATCTCGGCGTGCAGGCGGATTTCGCCGCGGCGGTTGCCCATGCGCACGAGGCCGCCGCCGGCGATGCCGAGCGCGCCGGCGTCGCGGGGGTGCAGTTTCACCGCCGGGCGCCGCTCTTTCCCGATGGACGTCGGCGTCTCGGTGAACGAACTGTTGAGGTAGTTGTGCGCCGGGGCGGCGACGAGGCGGAAGGGGCGCTCGGCGTCGGCCTTCTCGATGTTGTCGAGATGGTCGGGCAGGGCCGGCATCGCGGCGTGATCCGGCCCCAGGCCGCGCCAGTCGGGCGCGAAGCGGAAGCGGCCGCCCGGCTGCGGAAACCCGTTCAGGAAATGCGATTCGTCGAACCCCGGCTGGCAGTCGATCCAGCGCGCGCGGCGCAACCCCGCAAGGGTTCCGTGGCCGGAGGCGCGCAGGGTCGCGTCGATGATCTCCTCTTCGCTCATGCGGAAGCCGGGGTGCTCGGCGCCGAGGCGCCGGGCCAGCGCGCAGACGACGGCATGGTTGGCCCGCGCCTCCCCCACCGGCTCGATAATCTTCGGCCCCAGCGCGATGTGCTGGTGGCCGCCGCCTTGGTAGATGTCGTTGTGCTCCACGAATGTGGTGGCGGGCAGGACGATGTCGGCGTGCCTCGCCGTATCGGTCATGAACTGCTCATGGACGCACAGGAACAGGTCGCCGCGCGCCAGGCCGCGGTTCACGAGCGCCGATTCGGGCGCCACGACGGCCGGGTTGGTGTTTTGGACGATCATGGCCGCGATCGGCGGGCCATCGCCGAGCGCCTCGCGGTCGCCGGTCAGGATCGGCCCGATGCGCGACATGTCGAGCACGCGCACGGCGGGGTCGCGCGCGTCGAGGCCCTCGATGAGCGTCTTGTCCCAATGGTAGATGTCGCCGTTGGAGAAGAACGCGCCGGCGCCTTCGCGCCGCCACGCGCCGGTCACGCCCGGCAGGCAGCTCACGGCGTGAACCGCCGCCGCGCCGTTGCGCGAGCGCGAAAACCCGTAGCCCACGCGGATATATGTGCGTTCGGTCTCGCCGTAGAGTTTGGCGAACGCCTCGATCTCCGCGGCCGGCAGGCCGGTAATCTCCGCTGCCCATGCGGGCGTCCGCGTTTGCAGGTGGCGCTCGAGCCGCCCGGGGCAGTCGGTATAGCGCGCCATGTAGCCGCGGTCGGCGTATCCGTCGCGGAACAACACATGCATGACGGCGCAGGCGAGCGCGCCGTCGGTTCCGGGGCGCACCGCCAGGTGCATGTCGGCCACGCGCGCGGTGCGCGTGCGGTAGGGGTCGACGACGACGAGTTCGGCGCCGCGCGTCTTGCGCGCGCGCTGGATGTGCGTCATCGCGTTGACCTGCGTGGAGGCGGGGTTGCCGCCCCATGAGACGATGAGGTCGGCGCGCGCCATTTCGCGCGGGTCGGGGCCGCGCAGCGCGCCGACGCCGGCGTTCCAGCCCGCGCGCACCAGCGTGTTGCAGATGGTGCTGTGCTGGCCCGAGTATTTCTTGACGTGGCGGAGCCGCTCGATGCCGTCGCGCTGGAGCAGCCCCATCGTTCCGGCGTAGAAATAGGGCCATACCGCTTCCGCGCCGTCGCGCCGTTCGGCCTTGAGGAAGGCTTCCGCCACCTCGTCGAGCGCGTCGTCCCACGAGATGCGCTCATGCCCTCCGGGCGTGCGCCGCAGCGGATGGCGCAGGCGGGCGGGGTGGTGTGTGCGCTCGGCGTAGCGGGCCACTTTCGCGCACACCGCGCCGGCGGTGTAGCTTTGGCCCGGCGCGCCGCGCACCCGCCCGATGGTCCGCGCGTCAAGCCTTTCCACGTCGAGCGCGCAGGTGCTCGGGCAATCGTGCGGGCAGGCCGAGCCCGCGAAGCCCGGCGGCGGGGCGTTGCCGGCGGCGGCGGTTTGCATGGCGGTCATGGCGGCGTTCCTCGGGTCGCGGGGCGTCACCGGAGCGCCTCGGCGGCGCGGCGGATGCGCGCGCACGCCTCCTCCAGCGCGGCGTCGGACGTGGCGTAGGATATGCGGAAATGCGGGTCGAGGCCGAACGCCGCGCCGTGGACGATGGCGACGCCCACGCTGTCGAGCAGATAGCGCGCGAAATCCTCGCTGTTGCGGATAACGCCGCCGTCGGGCGTCTTGCGCCCGATAACCCCCGCGCAGCCCGGATAGACGTAGAACGCGCCCTCGGGCCGGCGGCACGACAGGCCGGGAATGGCGTTCAGAAGGCCGCACACGCGGTCGCGGCGCGCCTTGAACGCGGCGTTGCGCGCGGCGAGAAATCCTTGATCGCCGTTGAGCGCCGCGACCGCCGCCGCCTGCCCGATCGACGAGGCGTTGGTGGTGCTTTGCGACTGGAGTTTCGCCATGGCGCGCACCAGTTCGGCCGGCCCGCCCGCGAAGCCGATGCGCCAGCCCGTCATCGCCCAGGCCTTGGATACGCCGTTTACCGTGAGCGTGCGGTCGAAGAGCGCCGGCTCCACCTGGGCGATGGTCGCGAATTCGAAGCCGTCGTACACGATCTTCTCGTAGATATCGTCGGCCAGAATCCAAACGTGCGGATGGCGCAGCAGAACGTCGGCCAAGGCGCGCAGCTGGGCGGGCGTCGAGGCGGCGCCGGTGGGGTTCGACGGCGAATTGAGTATCAGCCACTTGGTGCGCGGGCCGATCGCCCGCTCCAGCGCTTCCGGCGTCAGGCGGAAACCCGCCTCCTCGGGGCATTCGACGATGACCGGTTCGCCCCCGGCGACGCCGACCATGTCGGGATAGGAGACCCAGTAAGGCGCGGGGATGACGACCTCGTCGCCGCGGTTCACGGTGGCCAGCAGGGCGTTGAACAGCACCTGCTTGCCGCCGGCGCCGACGATGATTTGGTCGCGCGCATAGTCCAGCCCGTTGTCGCGGCGGAATTTGCCGCGCACGGCGTCCTTCGTCTCGGGCGCGCCATCGACCTGCGTATATTTCGTGTAGCCCGCGCGGATGGCGGCTATGGCGGCGTCCTTGACGGGGTCGGGCGTGTCGAAGTCGGGCTCGCCGGCGCCGAGCCCGATGATGTCGCGGCCGGCGGCCTTGAGCTCCGCCGCGCGCGCCGTGACGGCCATGGTCGGCGACGGCTTTATGCGGCCCATGCGGTCGGCGAGAAACCCCATTGCGCGATCCCCGTAGTGCAAGCGTCGCCGCGCATGTTACGGCGGCGGCGGCGCGGGCGCAAGCGGCGGGAAAACCGGGGGGGTTGGCGGAAAGCGCGCCTGCCGCGCCCCTCTCGGCGGCGTTCGGCGCGGCGGAGACGTGCGGGCGAGACGCCCGCGGTCCCGGGCAGTCCGCGCCCGCGGCGCGATGGCGCCCGGGCATTCCGCCAATCGAGACTTTCACACCGTTGTAACGCGGGGCGCGTATGCAGGGGCGGACTCATGAAGGAGGGGCGCGGCAATGGGTTGCGAAGCGATACCGGTGCGGCGGCGGTTGGCGGCGGAAGGGGCGGGGACGGCGCTGTTGCTCGCCGGCGTCGTCGGGTCGGGGATCATGGCCGAGCGGCTGGCGGGCGGGAACGAGGCGGTGGCGCTGCTCGGCAATACGCTCGCCACGGGCGCGATACTGGTCGTTCTGATACTGGTGTTCGGGCCGGTTTCGGGCGCGCATTTCAACCCGGCCATCACGCTGTGCTTTGCGGCGCGGCGCGGGATGGGGCCGCGAATCGCCTTGTGCTACGCCGCCGCGCAAACGCTCGGCGCGGCAGTCGGCGTCATGCTCGCGCATTTCATGTTTTCGGAGCCGCTGCTGGCGTTCGGCGGCAAGGCGCGCACCGGCGCCGGCCAGTGGGCCGCCGAGGCGGTGGCGGCGTTCGGGCTGGCGGCGGCGATTTTCGGTTGCCTCAAGGCGCGCGCCGAGGCGGTTCCGTGGGCCGTGGGGCTGTTCATCGTCGCGGGCTACTGGTTTACGTCGTCGACCTGCTTCGCCAATCCGGCGGTGACGGCGGCGCGCGCGCTTACCGACAGTTTCGCGGGCATCCGCCCCATCGACGCGCCGGCTTTCATCGCGGCGCAGGCGGCGGGGGCGCTCGCGGGGGCCGCGTTCATCGCGTGGCTGCACGGAGAGCGGGCGCGCCGCGGATAGCCGCCGATTCGCGCCCCCGGAAGCGCCGGCGCTTCCGGGGCCGGCGGGCGGTTGCGCGCGCGGGCGGGACGGGCGAAACTGGCGGCCGGCCAACGGGGGAGAAGCGGTCATGGAACTGGAGCTGGCGGGCAAGACAGCGCTCGTTACCGGCGGGTCGAAGGGGATCGGGCGCGCGGTCGCGCTGGCGCTGGCGGCGGAGGGAGTCCACCTTCATCTCGCGGCGCGCGGAGCGGAAGCGCTGGAGAAAACCCGCGCCGACATCATGGGGGCGCACCAGGTTTCGGTTACGGTCCATGCGTGCGATCTGTCCGAATCGGCGGCGCAGGCGGCGCTCGCCGAGGCTGCCGGCGAGATCGACATTCTCGTCAACAACGCGGGCGCGATCCCCGGCGGACCGCTGGCGGCGATCGACGAGGCGCGGTGGCGCGAAGCGTGGGACCTCAAGCTTTTCGGCTACATCAACCTGTGCCGCGCGGTCCACGGGCGCATGAGCGCGCGCGGCGCGGGCGTCATCGTCAATATCATCGGCCTGGCGGGCGAGCGGCTGGACGCGAACTACATCGCGGGTAGCACGGCGAACGCGGGGTTGATGGCGTTCACGCGGGCGCTGGGCTCCACGAGCCTGGAAAAGGGGGTGCGCGTTGCGGGGGTCAATCCCGGGTTCGTCGAGACCGACCGCATGGTCACGCTGCTGCGCACGCGCGCCGCGGATACGCTGGGCGACGCGGAGCGGTGGCGGGAGCTGACGACGAACCTGCCGCTGGGCCGCGCCGCGCGCCCCGAGGAAGTAGCGGATCTCGCGGTGTTTCTCGCCTCGCCGCGCGCGTCGTATATCAGCGGCGCGGTGTATGCGCTCGACGGCGGCCTCGCGGCGCGCGCGCCGGCGGCGTAACGGAGGTTTGCGCCGTGGCGCCGCGGGCGGTCTTCGGCGCGGCTTGCCGTCCGGCGTTTCTAGCGAACGAATCCGGGACATTTCGGGAACTCCCGAAAGAAGCGGCGCGCCGGCTATTCCCGCCTCATTGCCGTGACGCCTGTTGCTGGATCTCCCACCACCGCGCGTAGATCTCGTCGGGCCACAGGCTCTGGAACCATGCGATGACGTCGACGATCTCCTCGTCGGTGAGCTCGCCCTGGAACGCCGGCATCGTTCCCGCCCCCTCGGGCGCGCCGAACTTGATCTGCCGCGCGAGTACCCCGAACGGGTGATGCCACGTATGGGCGCTGCCGTTGAGCGGCGGCGGGGGAAACGCCCCGTCCGCGTCCCTGCTTCTCCAGTCCGAAACGGCTTCGCCGCGTGCGCCGTGACAGACTGCGCAGTTCCGCGCATAGACTTCCCGTCCCGACTCGACCCGGGACGGATCGTACCAGCGTTCGGGTCGTTCGCCATCGGCGCGGGCCGGGACCGTCGCGGCCAGGATTGCGACCACGATTGCGACCGCCGGCGCGAAGCTCCGAATCGCCATGACGAGTCCTTGTCCGGCGCGCGCGGGACCGGTCGCGACCGCGCTCCGAGGCACAATGGTCGGCTGCACGATGCGCCCTCCTTGCGGCGCGGACGGCGCCGCGGAACCGGCGTCCCTTGCGGGCGTCGTTCCCATGCTTTTCGGCGCGAAAGGCCAATGTTCCGGACGCGCCGGACGACGGGAATCGCGCCGCCACCGCGCACCGTACCGTGCCGGCGCGCCGTTGCGCAATGCCTCCCGGAACCGCGGGCGTCTTGTCCGCGCTTCGGCGGCCCGCCCGCGGCCCCGGGAAGGGCGCCGCCGCCGGGTTGCGCTTGCGCGGCGGCGCGCGGGGGGTTACGTCATTGCTGGGGGCGCGTCGGGGCGTGGCGCAGCCTGGCAGCGCATCTGCTTTGGGAGCAGAGGGTCGCCGGTTCGAATCCGGCCGCCCCGACCAACCCGCGCGCGCGGTGCGGCGCTAGCGCGAGTAGTATTCGATGACGAGGTTCGGCTCCATCTGCACCGGATAGGGGATGTCGCCGAACAGCGGCTGGCGCAGCATCGAGCCCCTGAGCTTGTCGGGATCGACTTCGAAATAGTCCGGCACGTCGCGTTCGGGGTTTTGCGCCGCGTCCATGATGAGCGGGTGCTGCTTCGACTTGGCGCGCACCTCGACCGTGTCGCCGTCGCTCACGCGGTAGCTGGGCACGGTGACCCGCACGCCGTTTACGTGGATATGCCCGTGGTTGACGATCTGGCGCGCGGCGAAGATCGTCGGGGCGAAATTCATGCGATAGACGACCATGTCGAGGCGGCGCTCAAGCAGGCCGACCAGGTTTTCGACCGTGTCGCCGCGCCGCCGCACGGCCTCGGCGTAGATGCGGCGGAACTGTTTCTCGGAGATTTCGCCGTAATGGCCCTTGAGCCGCTGCTTCGCGAGCAGCTGCGCGCCGAAGTCCGATATTTTCCGGCGGCGCTGGCCGTGTTCGCCCGGGCCGTATTCGCGGCGGTCGATCGGGCTCTTCGCCCGGCCCCAGAGATTGACCCCCAGCCGGCGGTCGAGTTTGTATTTCGAGGTTCTGCGCTTGCTCATGTGTACTCCCGTCGAGGCGCCGCGGCAGCCGCGGGCGGGGCGCGTTGTAGCGCGCCCGGCGCGCGCGGTCAAACCCTGCCGCCCGATTCGCGCGGCGCGGCGCCGGCAGGGCGTTGCGGGCGGCGCGGCCCTCATGGCGGCCTTCGGCGCGTTTGCGCGCCGCGAAGAACGCCGGGCTTGCGGCGGGGCGGCCGGGCCGGTATGCTGCGCGGCGACGCCAACGGGGTCCCCTTCGTCTAGCGGTCCAGGACATCGGCCTCTCACGCCGAAAACACGGGTTCGAGTCCCGTAGGGGACGCCAGTTCGACGGCGCGGGCCGCGCCGCCGGGAGGACGCATCGTGCAACCGATCGTTACGCCGACGGGCGCCACGCTGGGCGCGACCGTGACCGGAATCGCGCTCGCCGCCATGGACGGCGGCGCGTGGCGCGCCGTCGAGGACGCCTTTCACGAATACGGCGTGCTGATCTTCCCCGGCCAAAACATGAGCGAGAACGAGCAGATCGCGTTCGCCCGCCGCTTCGGCGAGCTCGAGTTGCTGCGCGACGACCCCGACGCAAAGGCGGTGACGATCGGCAACCGCAAGGACAACGGCGAAACCTTCGGCCCCGGCGAGTTCCGCTACAAGACGCTCCGCGGCAACGAGGGTTGGCATACCGACAGTTCGTACATGCCGCTCGCGGCGAAGGCCTCGGTGCTGTCGGCGCAGACCGTTCCGTCGTGGGGCGGCGAAACCGAGTGGGCCGACATGCGCGCCGCCTACGACGCGCTGGACGCGGATGAGCGCGCGCGGGTTTCGGGCCTGAGCGCATACCACTCGCTCTATCAGTCGCAGGCGAAACTGGGCTACGAGATCGAAACCGGCGCGGGCTACGGCTATCACACCAAGGGCGCCCCGCTCAGGCCATTGGTCAAGACGCACCCGGCGACAGGGCGCAAATCGCTGTTTATCGGCCGGCACGCCTACCGGATTCCGGGCCTCGACGACGCGGAGGCGCGGGCGCTGCTCGACGGGCTTGTCGATCGGGCCTGCCGCCCGCCGCGGGTTTGGCGGCACGAGTGGCGCCCCGGCGATGCCGCGATCTGGGACAACCGCTGCGTGCTGCACCGGGCGCGGCCCTACGACTACGGCGAAATCCGCATCCTGCGCCACACCCGCGTGGCCGGCGATCCGGCGACCGAGCTCGCCAAGACCGGCCCCGACGAACGCGCGGCTGCGTTCGAGCCCTCGACATCGAATCGCTGAGAGTCTGTACCGGAATTCGGCGGTTATCGGGACGGTGGGAACCGGCGGGCGTCTTGTCCGTTCGCGCTTCCCCGCCGACATCGCGCCTTGCGGGAACGTGCGGGCAGGATGCCCGCGGTCCCGGGCCCCGCCTTCGGCGGGGTAAGTATTTCGGTACAGACACTGAGGCAAGGTGGCTCCCCGGGCCGGACTCGAACCAGCGACCTAGTGGTTAACAGCCACCCGCTCTACCAACTGAGCTACCGGGGAACGCTTGCCGCCGCGCACTGTAGCGTGGCGCGCGCGGCCGCGCCAGCGCGCGGCGCGATTCGCCGTTCGCAATATACGCGCCCGCGCGCGAACCCGCAACCCGCGGGACGCGGCGGCGGCCATGCCCAAGGATTATCGGCATTCCGGGCCGCGCGCCCGCGCCGTTCGATCCGCCGGGGGGCGCCGCCGGCGTTTCGCCGGCGCGGTCCGGGCTACAGACGACCGGCCGGCGCGTCCGCCGCCGAAAACAGGGCCGGCGCGAGCGTTCGAACGCACGCGTCGATTTCTTCGGCAATGCCTTCCGCGCGCAGCCGCTCCCTGATCGCGCGCGAGAGAGTTACCTGGGTTTCGGCGCGCCAACGTCCCGCCGCGTCCCGTACGCGCTTCGCCGCGTCCTCCGCTTTCCCGCACAACTCCGCCAGCTTCCGATGCGCGGGATCTTCCCGGTCGAACAGCGGTATGGGAACATCCTTCCAGAAATGCGCTTCGAAATCCCTGTCGTTCTTTCGCGCCTGTCCGAACGCCGCCTGAAGCGCGTCGGCATTGAGACAGGCGACGATATACGCCGCTTCGTCCGCGCCGGCGCACCTGCGCCAGTAGCATTTATGTTCGGCCAGAGCGGACCCGTCGCCGCGGGCCGCGCGCAAGAGTTTCCCCGATCCGTTGTAGATTACCACCGATCTCCCGCCCCTGGACAACGGGAGTTGCCGCGCCAGGTTCCCCTGATAATTCAAATGTCCGACAAGCGTTTTCGGCGCGCGGGCGCCGCGGTTATCGTCGTACAGCGCGCTCGCCTTGCGCCAGTAGCTTTCCGAACGCAACGCTTCTTCCGACAGTTCTCCGTTTCGAATCGGCAACACGCATGCGGTCGCCGGATTCCGAAGCGCGAACGGCAGCAGATCGTCGGGCAATATCCCCTCTACAATCTGCTCGCCGGGGACAACCCCCTGGAGATTGCCGGCGTCCTTCCAGGGCTTGTGGCGCGCGCCGCGCGTGACGAAAGATGCCGCGCCATCGCCGCGCCGCTGGATTTTCGCGATGCATACGAGGTTTTGCGGGAAGAGATTGCATCCCGCGCGAAACAAGGGTTTCCCCTGCCGATCGAGGTAACCCGATGGGCCGGCGGGGATCCGCGGCGGGGGATCGGCCCGCGCGATTTTGCCCTTTATGTCTTCCCAGTGCGCATCGCGCGGTATCCGGGAATTATCGGACGTTCCGACGATACGCCGCGCGATTCCGGCGGCGGGGCGCGATTTGTCTTCGATCCACGCGCACGACGCCGCGCCCGTAAACGGCGGTTCCCTTATCTCCGATAGATCGAGAACCTCGCGCATGCGCGCGCCGCATTCCTCGCGAAACCCCTTCCAGCTGTCGCTTGCGATCGACGCGCGGTTCGCCAGCCATGCCGCCCGCCCATTCTCGCCAAGGTACAAGTCGCTGCATCGGGAGATGAACACGGCGGCGATATCCGCGCGCGCGGCGCCCTTTCCGCCGGTCCATACGCCAAGCTCCCTGGCAAGAGACTGGAACTCGCTTTTGCGATCCTCCACTTGTACGTCGTTCATGACGACCCAGGGCGGGTTCGCCACGATCCGATCCACCTTGCGTTCGGCCAGCAGCGTGGGAGCGACGATATTAATAACGAGCCACGCCCACACGGAATTGCCTTCGCGCCGGCATATGTTCCGCAGGCTCTCGTGCGCCTCTTCGATCGGTCGGGATTCCCCGCGCGTATTCCGGCTCGCGAGATCGCGGGGCAGATCGGAGCCTTGGCTCGCGCTTTCGACCAGCCGCCGGATATCCCGGGAGAAATCGGGCCGGCGCACGAAAGCGCCGGGCAAGACGAATTGCCCGCTTTTCGCAAAAACGGTAAACTTTCCTTCCCCCTCCTCGAGGAGCGGGTTTTGCCCCCGCCGGACGACCAGCGAATCGCCCTGATAGACGCGCAGCGCGGCCGTTCCGCCGCTCGGCGCGGCGGGGAGAGCCCGAAGCAGGGTCGCCCGCGCAATTTCGACGGCGACCGGATGCACGTCGATACCGTGTACAAGAGCCGCCGCGACATCGGCTTTTTGCGTGCCGGTCAACTCCCTGGATCGAAGCGGTTGCGCGCGAAGAACCTTCCGGGCCGCGTGGTACAGAAACGTCCCCGACCCGCAGGCGGGGTCCAGAACGCCGCATCCCGACAGGTCATCGCCCGGCGCAAGCGCGCGCGACGCGCTGTCGTTCGCCCACCGATCATCGAGAATTTCGTCCGCGAGCATCGCGGCCAGCCAATCGGGCGTATAATACTCGCCGTAAGCCTTGCGATCTTCCGAAGGGATTACGTCTTCGTACAACGTCCTCAGAACATCGCCGGCCCGGCCGCGCCAATCGTAGCGGGACGCGGTTTCGAATATCTCCCGCTGCCAGGCTCGTCCGTCCGCCGTCCCTTGCGGCCATGCTGCGAAACCGTCCCTGAGCGCGTAATCGGGATCCTGTTCGGCCTCGCCGCCGGCGATGGCCCCCACCACCGCCCGGGCGACGCTTACCAGCACGGTATGTTGCACGAAAAGCCGATGCCTGTGCGGCGCGCTTCGGGGCGCCATCCCCGACGCGCGCAGCATGTCGTACCATATGCCCGATTTCGTTTCGACGCCGCGCCCGACCGAACCTCCGGACGCCCAATGGCGTTCGTGAATCCCGTGCAGCCTGCGCTCGAAAGGTTCGAAGATATCGTATGGATGAGGGGGAACCCAGGGTTTTCCGGCGGAGCGCGCGATCGCGGATTCCAGCCAGCCGACGAGTTCAGCCGCCTGTCCCGGATGGAAACGGACCGGGGCGGGGCCGTCCATGAGCGCGGGCCGGCCGCCGTCGCGCGGATATTCGTAGCGCCGCCATTGGCGCCCGTCGGTCAGGAACCCTACCCACGGAACGTTGCCGGCGGAGACATCGCCGGACCGGTTTTCGCGCGTCTCCTCCGAGCGAACGTAGCGCGTGAGCTGCTCGAGCTGCGTCTCCGCGGCGCCCGCGCCGCCGTAGGTCGCGGCTGGGTCGGCCTTTCCCGTGGGCTTGACCTCGACGACGATGCGCCGCGCGGGCAGGTAGAAATCGGCGGGGCCGGCCGGCGTCCGGTATTCGGGCTCGGCGTCGCAGCGAAGGGCCGCGAAAATGCGGGTCAATACCTGCTTGACCTGCGGCTCCGTCCTCCTGCGCCGCAACATGCCTTCGATTGCGCCGAACAGGTCGTCGCTTTTCGAGCCCTGCGGGCGCCGGTCGCCAGTGGTCATGGGGCGGGGTCGCTCCGGCGAGGAAGCGCGCAACCCGGCGTCGGCGACGCGTCGGCGCGGCACGGCCGTGCAAGGTATCGTACCGCGCGCAATGGAGAAACGGGGATTGCCGCTCGCGGGGCCGGCGCCGCCCACACTCATGTGCCCCGGCGGACGGGGGCGCTCAATCGCCGCCGAGGTAGTAGCGCTTGACGAGCTCGTTGTCGCGCAGGGCGGCGGCGCTGTCGCCTTCGAACGCGATGCGGCCGCCGACGATGACGTAGCCGCGGTCGGCGATGCGCGCGGCCTGGTGGAAATTCTGCTCGGCCATCAGCACGGTGAGGCCGCGGCCGCGCTTGAGCTCGCCGATCTTCTCCATCACCCGCGAGACGAAGATGGGCGCGAGGCCCACCGACGGCTCATCGACGATCAGTATGCGCGGCGAGGCCATCAGCGCCCGGGCGATGGCCAGCATTTGCTGTTCGCCGCCGCTCATGCTGCCGGCGCGCTGGCCGCGGCGGTCGGCGAGCACGGGGAAGGTGTCGAGGCACAGTTCCATGTTCGCGCGTATGTCGCGCCGCGCGGCGCGGCGGTAGGCGCCCAGCGCCAGGTTCTCCTCGACCGTCAGATCGGGGAACAGCCGGCGGCCCTCGGGGGCCAGCACCACCCCGAGGCCGACGATGCGCTCGGGCGGCAACCCCGTCAGCTCGTGGGTCTCGCCGTCGAGCGTGGCGAAGACGCGCCCGGCGCGCGGGCGCACCAGCCCCATGACGCATTTGAGCAGCGTGCTCTTGCCGTTGCCGTTGGCGCCGAGCAGCGCGACGGTCTCGCCGTCGCCCACCGAGATCGAGACGTCATCGAGCACCCGCGCGGCGCCGTAGCCCGCGGAGACCGACTCGACGCGAAGGCTATTCGCCAAGATACGCCCTTTCCACGTCGGGCGAGCGCATGACCGCGCCGGGCGCGCCCTCGGCGATCAGCCGGCCCGCGTCGAGCACCGCCACGCGCTCGGAAAAGCCCATCACCGCGCGCATGATGTGTTCGATCATGACGATGGCGATGCCGTCGTCGTTGAAGCGGCGCAACAGCGCGAGGATGTCGTCCACCTCGGCGGGCGCGAGGCCGGCCATCGCCTCGTCGACGATCAGCACGCGCGGCCGCGCGGCGAGGGCTCGCGCGAGTTCGAGCTTGCGCATATCGACCTGGGTCAGCGCCCCCGCGCCGTCGTCGGCGCGGGCGTCGAGCCCGACGCTTTCGAGAACAGCGCGCGCCTCGCGCTCGACCGCGGCGCGCCCGCGCATGCCGGCGGCGTATTCCAGCGGCACCGCGAGATTTTCCAGGCACGTCATGCCGGCGAACGGGCGCGGTATCTGGAAACTGCGCGCAATGCCGAGCCGCGCGCGGCGGTGCGCGGGCAGGCGCGTGACGTCGCGGCCGTCGAACAGAACGCGGCCCGCATCGGCGTTCAGCGCGCCGCCGACGCAGTCGATTAACGTCGTCTTGCCCGATCCATTGGGGCCGATGAGGCCTACGCGCTCCCCCGGCGCGACGGCGAGGGACACGCCGTCGAGCGCGACGAAGCCGCCGAACCGCTTGGTCACGCTTTCGATCGAGACGAGCGCGCCGCCGCTCATCGCCGGCGCCTCGCGAGCAGCCGCCGCGCCAGGCCGACAATGCCCTCCGGCGCGGCGACGACGAAAACGATCAGCACCGCGCCGACGATCAACAGGTTGAGCTCCGACGAGATGGTGACCGTCGCCGCCTGTTGCAGCGAGCCGATCAGGACCGCGCCCACCACGGGGCCGAGCCATGTCGCCGTGCCGCCGATCATCGGCATGGCCACGCTGTTTACGGCGTATTCGAGATTGAACGCCGAGAGCGGGTCGATATAGGACGTGTAATAGACCAGCGGCGCGCCGGCGAGGCCCATCAACATGCCGCTCAGCCCGGCGGCGGCGAGTTTGAGCCGCAGGGTGGGCACGCCCGCGCTTTCCGCCGCCTGTTCGTCGTCGCGGACCGCGGCCAGGCCGCGCCCCAGGCGCGAGGTTTCCACTGCGCGCGCCGCGCAGACCGCCAGCACCGCGAGCGCCAGCATGAGCCAGAAGAGCCAGGCGATATAGCTCGTAAACAGCGGCGCCTCGCGCGGCCGCACGACGAACGCGCCGGCCGCGCCGCCGACATAATCCCAGTTCGTTACCGCCGTTTCGAGCACGATGGCGAGCGCCAGCGTCGCGATGGCGAAATAGACGCCGCGCAGGCGCAGTGTAAGCCAGCCCGCCGCGAGGCCGAGCAGGCCCGAAACGGCGGCCGCGGCGGGCAAGAGCGCCGGCAGAGGCCAGCCCGTGAACTTGCCGAGCGCAACGACCGTGTAGGCGCCGACGGCGAAAAACCCGGCGGCGCCGAAATTCACATAGCCCGTATAGCCGCCGAGAATGTTCCACGCGGTCGCCAGCACGACGTATTGCAGGACCGTGTATCCGGCGAAGAAATAGTACTCGTTGGCGACGAGATGCGTCGCCGCGTAGCCGAGCGCAAGGACCGCCGCCGCGCCGGCATGGAAGCGCGCGCCGCCGCGCAAGACTAGCGGCCGAACAGGCCGGCGGGGCGCGCCGCCAGCGCGAACAGCAGAAACCCGAACGCCACCGCCGGCGCCCATGACGGACCGGCCAGCGCCGCGGTCACGCTCTCGACCATGCCGAGCAACAGCGCCGCGACCAGCGTGCCGCCGAGGCTGCCCATGCCGCCGAGCACGACGATGGCGAACACGCGGCCGATATAGAGGCGGCCCATGGCGGGCTCCACGGGGCCGATGACGATGAGCAGCGCGCCCGCCAGCCCCGCCGATGCGACGCCGATGCCGAAAGCCAGGCGGCGCACGCTCACCGGGTCGGCGCCCGCCAGGCGCAGCGCGGTCGCGTCCTGCGCCACGGCGCGTATCGCCCGGCCCGGAAAGGTGCGCGACAGAAACAGCCAGATGCACAGCGCGAGCGCTGCCGACACGCAAAACGGCAACGCCATGCGCAACGGCAGCGCCGCCGGCCCGACGGTCAGCGTCTCGCCGATCCAAGGCGCGTTGACCAGCCGGTAATCGACCCCGAACACGAGGATCAGCGCGACCTCGACGATGAACATGAGGCCGAAGAAAAACGCCAGCCCGCGCAGCGATTCGTCCTCGCGCCGCTCGAAACTCCAGTTATAGACGCTGTAAACGAGCGCCCCGAGCAGGAAAAAGGCGGGCATCAGCGCAACGCCGGCGAGCAGCGGGTCGAGCCCCCACGCCGCGTTGCAGGCGAAAACGAGATAGGATCCCAGAACGATGAACGCCGGATGCGCGATGTTGACGATGTTCAGGTAGCCGAAGGCGAGCGTCAGCCCGATCGTTACGGCGGCGTAAAAACCGCCCAGGAGCGCGCCGGAAACCAGCGCGTCGCCGAGAAGACCGGCCACGCCGCCGCCCGCCGGCGCCGCTGACTAGCGCGCCGCCGCGAACGGCGCGATCGGCGCGCCCGAACGCCACTCCGGCGGATGCAGCACCACTCGGGTCCCTGCCCGTTCGAAGGTTTCGAGCCGGTTGTCGGCGATGCCCTGGAACTGCACCATGAGAACGCGCGATCGCTTCCACTCGCCGTTGCGGCCGAAGCGTATCTTGCCGACGATGGTGTCGAACTCGGCGGCGCGGATACGGTCGGCCAGCGCGGCCTGGTCGAGGCTGCCGACGGCTTCGACCGCCGCGCCGAGTATCTGCATGTAGGCATAGGCGAAGGGCGGCAGGTAGTAGCCCAGCGGATCGACGCCGGCGTCCGCCGCGCGCGCCTGGTATTTCTCCAGAAACGCCTCGATGCCGGGGAATTGCAGGGTCGGCTCGGGCACCCAGAAGTCGTAATTGACAATGCCGTTGAGCTGCGGGCCGAGCGCCTCCATCAGGCTGGCGTATTGCAGGCCCACCATGCCGCCGCCGAACAACGCCACGCCCTCGATGCCGATTTCGTTGACCGTGCGCACAATCCCCGCGGAATCGGGCGGGTACGAGGCGACATAAACGATGTCGGGCTCCGCGGCCCGTATGGCCTGGATCACCGGCGTGAAATCGACCGTGTTCGAGGGGTAGGAGCGGTCGTACACAACCTCCAGCCCGGCCGCCTCGGCGTTGATGCGCGCGCCGATCATGGCGTTGCGCGGGAACTCGGCGTCGGCGCCGACCAGAGCGACGCGCCGGGGCTTCGGGTCGAGCGCCGCCGCGATCTCGAAAAATCCGCGCGACCAGTTCAACCGCGGCTCCTCGCCCGCCGGAAGTATCTGAAAATAACGGTCGTACTGGAACTCCTCATTGGTCGCGAGGCCGAACAGCGACATGAACGTCATGTCGTAGTTCATGGCGATGGGGATGGCCGGCGCGATGGTCGTCGAACCGTAGCCCGACACGATCAGATCGACGCGGTCGATGTTGATGAGCTTGGTGTATATGCCCGGCACTTTCGACGGGTTGGTCTGGTCGTCGTAATAGACGAGCTCGACGGGCCGCCCGAGCAGCCCGCCGGCGGCGTTGGTCTCCTCGGCCCAGATCTCGATGGCGATGAGCGCCGCCTTGCCCGCGCCGGCGAGCGCGCCGGTCAACGCCATCCCGAACCCGATGCGGATCGGCTCTTCCGCGCGCGCGCCGGAATGCGCGCCCGCGACCGCCGCCAGCGCCAGCAGCGCGGCGGCGGCAATTGTCCTGACTCGGCGAAGCATGGCGTTTCCCCCCGGTTGCGGTCGGCGCTTCGCGCCCCGTGCGCCGCGCAGTGTAGCCCCCGCCGCGCCGCGGCGCCACCGCGCCCGCGCCGGGTTGCGCCCGCGCCGGCCGCGGGCCATACTGCCCCTTGGCAACATGAGGGGAGGGGCCCCGATGGCGCAACTCAGGCAGGAAACCATAGCCATTGTCGGCGTCGGCGTCGCGCTGGCGGTGCTCGGGCTTTCCGTGGCGGCGGATATCCGCAACGAAATTCGCGGTGTCCGGACGGAGGTCGAGGCCGTGCGCGTCGAGGCGAAGGCCGACCGCGAGGCCATACGCACGGAAGCGCGTGCGGACCGCGAGGTCGTGCGCGTCGAGGCGAAAGCCGACCGCGAGGCCATACGCGCGGAAGCGCGAGCGGACAGGGAAGCATTCCAGAGACAGATGGAAGCGTTCCAGAGACAGATGGAGGCGTACCAGAGGCAGACGGAAGCGTACCAGAGGCAGATGACGGAATTCCAGAAGCAGATTATCCGGCTGACCGAGGGGCAGGGTCTTTTGAACGGCCTGATCGAAGGGCTGCTCGACGAGCGGCGGGAAAGCGGCGAAGCCCCCGCCGAGTAGCGGGAAACGCGCCGCCGCAACGCCGGCGGACAATCCGCCCGAACTTGCCGCGCTCCCGGGGCCGGCCGCGGATCGGTTCCCCGGGGCGGCGCGGGAGAGGACGCCACGCGGATCCTCCGGCGGACGCCGGGGCTGCGCGGCGCCAACGCCGGCCGGACCGGAGGGAAACGTGGCCATCGGAGACTATCGGACCGCGCTGGTGACCGGCGCCACCGCGGGCATCGGGCGCGCCTGCGCCCGCGCGCTCGCCGCGCGCGGAGTCGAGGTAACGGCGGCGGGGCGCCGCGCCCGCCGGCTGGCCGCACTCGCCGAAGAGATCGGTTGCGAACAGCTGGCGTTCGACATACGCGACCGCGACGCCGTATATGCGGCGCTGGAAGGGCGCGAGTTCGACATCCTCGTCAACAGCGCCGGCACAGGGCGCGGGATGGAATCGTTCCTCCAGGCGTCGCCGGAGGATCTCGACGCGACCCTCGCCACCAATGCCGCCGGCCTCGTCCACGCGACCCGCGCCGTGCTTCCCGGAATGCGCGCGCGGCGGCGGGGGCATATCGTCAATATCGGTTCGGTGGCCGGGCTCTATCCGCTGTTCACGGCGATCTACGGCGCTTCGAAGGGGGCCGTGCATCTGTTCTCGCAGAATTTGCGAATCGAGCTGCTCGGCTCGGGCGTGCGGGTCACCGAGCTCTGCCCCGGCCGGGTGCGCACCGAATTCTTCGAAACCGCGATCGACAACCCGGAAACGATCCGCGCGCTCGCGTCGGGCTTCACGCTGCTCGAACCGGAAGACATAGCCGATGCGGCCGTGTATGCCATCGGCGCGCCTTGGCGCGTCCATGTCGCGACCGTCGAACTCTTCGCCGCCGAACAGGCGCCCGGCGGCATGGCCGTCGAACCCATCGAAAGAGGAACGCCGTGAAGATAACGTCCGTCGAGGCCATACCGCTGCGCTATCCCTTCCGCCACGGCGGCCCGCCCTCGGGCTGGGGCGGCGGCGCGTGGACGGAAATGCGCACGCTGCTGGTGCGCGTCGAAACCGATGGCGGGTTGACGGGCTGGGGCGAGGCCTTCGGCTACAACGCCATCCCGGCGACGCGGGCGGCGCTCGAAACAATGGTCGCGCCGCTCGCCGTGGGGCGCGACGCGACCGCCATCGCGCCGCTCATGCGCGACCTGCAACGCGATTTGCACATATTCGGGCGCTACGGCGTCACGATCTTCGCGCTGAGCGGCCTCGACATTGCGTTGTGGGACATCGTCGGCAAGGCGGCGGGGGCGCCGCTGTCCCGGCTTGCGGGCGGCGCCGCGCGCGACGCCGTCCCGGCTTATGCGAGCCTGCTGAAATACGGCGACCCCGCGCTCGTCGCGCGGCTGACGGGCGAAGCGCTGGAAGCGGGCTACGAATCGATCAAGCTGCATGAAAGCACGGTCGCCCCGGTGGCCGCCGCGCGCAAGACCGCAGGCGACGACGTACCCATCATGCTCGACGTGAACTGCGTCTGGAGCCCGAAGGAAGCGCGGCGCATGGCGGACGAGATGGACGAATACGCCCTGCACTGGCTGGAAGAGCCGCTGTGGCCGCCGGAGAATTTCGAGGCGCTGGCGGAGCTGCGCGCATCGTGCGCCACGCCCATCGCGTCGGGCGAAAACGCCTGCACTTCGTGGCAGTTCGCCGCGGCGCTCGACGCCGAGGCGGTGGATTACGCGCAGCCGAGCGTAACCAAGGCGGGGGGCGTGAGCGAGTTTCTGAAGATCGCCGCGCTGGCCGCGCACGCCAATGTTTCGCTGGCGCCGCATTCGCCGTATTTCGGGCCGGGCCTTCTCGCCACCTTGCAGCTGCTGGCCGCGGACGATTCGGTCGAGGCGATCGAGCGCTTCTACGTCGCGCTCGACAACGACCTCTACGGCGGAGCGCTGACGCCGGAGAACGGCGCGATAGCCGTTCCCGACGGCCCGGGCCTGGGGCTCGAACCCGACCCGGCGTTCATCGAGAAATGGCGCGAGGCGTAGCGCGCCGCCCCGTCAGGCGAGCAGCGCCGACATGAGCCAGACCGCCAGCGCCCCGAACGCGAGCGTGCCGATCCACGTGACGATCAAGCCGTAATCCTTGCCGCCGGTATCGCTTGCCATGGCCGTTCCCTCCCTGTGAGCGGTCGCCTTGTGCGTCGTATAACCCACCGCGCGGGCGGGCGCCAGTAAAATCGACGGGCGGGCGGACGCGCCATCGGCCCCGCCGTCACCGCGCGGCGGCGAGCCCCAGGAAGCGGACGGCTGCGCGCTCCATCCTGTCGATATCCGCGTCGTTCAGCGATCCTGTCCGCTTGCCGATTCTGCTTCTCTGCACGGTCGTTATCTTGTCGACCATGAGGTACGACGGCGTTGTCAGCCCGTTTTGCGGGTCGGGTGTGACGCACACGCGAAACAGCGGCGCCCCAGCGTCTTTGCTCGTAAAGAGACACACCGTAACGGAGTGGGTCGCCGCGAACCCATCGGCTTGAAGAACGACAGCAGGGCGCGGTTTTCCCGTGTAGTCGCCGCCGCCCGAAACGATCCATATCTCGCCTCGTTTCATTCTTCATTCCAAACCGAGATGGCGTTCACGAAAGCCTGATCTTCCGGTTCCCAAGGGCTGTTCGCGACGACGGCAGATTGGCGGCGCGCCTCGGATGCGAACCACAAGTCGATATCGCGGCTCAAACACTCTGC
The DNA here is from genome assembly GCA_965201115.1 of Alphaproteobacteria bacterium. Classification (GTDB taxonomy): domain Bacteria; phylum Pseudomonadota; class Alphaproteobacteria; order UBA7887; family UBA7887; genus JANQOH01. Next base: position 259,262 of record OZ241745.1, on the reverse strand, counting down.
GACCAGTCCGAGACGAGAGAGGCGCCTTTCCATGGAATTCCGTGCTTCGGGAAACATATCGTTCCGGTACTTCGAATTCAGCACTCGATTGCCGAGATGCGGTATCGAAAACACGCCGACGGTTCGGCTTATCTCCTGTCTCTCGCGCAACGCGCCCACCGCGAGCGACGCCTTGTCTCCACAGCATATTATCGCGTGTTCGATTCCCGACAGATCGCGCTGCAAACGGTCGAGATTGCTGGAATCGAGTATCTCGTCGTCGTCAGCCTCCGTCCTGTTCGGCTTCTCCGGATTTTTTCCTGCATATTCCACCCCGGCCCACGCGTTGGTTATCCGCACGTATCCCCGACGGAACGCCCGGAGGCCGGTAATTTTCGCAACCGTATCGCGGTGCTTCTCAACCAGTATGCGGAGTAGATCGCACAGATTGACGCCTGTACCGCCGCTGGCCGGCCGCTGTGCTTCTTCTTCTTTCCGTCCCGGGCATGAGAACACGAAGGCGACGTCGGTCGCATCCCCTTCCTCGAAATGAGCGGAATCGCACATGGCGGCAGCTCCCATCGCGCGGCTACAGCGCGGCCTCGGTTCCGAGAATCAGCGTGACCTGGCTCGAGAACACGCCGCCATTGCCGTGGGCCAGGGCGATTTGCGGGTCCGGCTGCTGGCGGGCGCCGGCGTCGCCGCGCAGCTGGCGCACGGCCTCAATTACCGGGAAGATGCCGTACATGCCGGGATGGCAGCACGACAGGCCGCCGCCATTGGTGTTGACCGCATACTGCCCGCCGGGCGCGATGGCGCCGCCCTCGACGAACCGGCCGCCCTCGCCCTTGGGGCAGAACCCCAAGTCCTCCAGGAACACGATGGTGTTGATCGTGAACGCGTCGTAGAGCTGGATGACGTCGATGTCGGAGATATCGACCCCGGCCATGGCGCGGGCGCGGGGGCCGGTGTCGCTCGCGGCGGTGACCGTTATGTCGGGCATGCTGGCGATGTAGCGGTGCCAATGTGCCATCGCGGCGCCGAGCAGAGGGACAGGCGGGCGGCGCAGATCCCGCGCGCGCGCGGGCGCGGCGAGAATAACGGCGCCCGCCCCGTCGGTAACGAGACAGCAATCGCGCACCGTGAACGGATCGCTGATCGGCCGCGCCGCCAAAACGTCGGCTATCGTCAGCGGGTCGCGCATGAACGCCTCGGGGTTCAGCGCCGCCCAGCCCCGCGCGGCGACCGCGACCTCGGCCAGCTGCTCGCGCGTCGTGCCGTATTCATGCATGTGGCGCGACGCCGCCAGCGCATAAGACGTAATCGGCTGGCGCGGCCCATACGGCCCTTCGTAAGGATCGGGCCGCGACGTGGAGACGAGCCGCCCCGATACCGAACGCTGATTGCTGCCATAGGCGACGAGCGCGACTTCGCACTGCCCGGTCGCGATCGCCATCGCGGCGGTCATGACATGGGCCAGGTTCGACGACCCGCCGAGCATCGACGAATCGGAGAATTTCGGCTCGACGCCCAGATATTCGCACAGGGCAAGCGACCCCATGTTGTGCGTTACCGAGGCGCAGAACACGGCGTCGATGTCCGAAAGCGCGAGGCCCGCGTCGTCGAGCGCGGCGCGGACGGCGCCGCTCGCGATTTCGAGCTCCGAGAGCCCGGGCGCCGCGCCCAGGCCGAAGGTTCCCGCGCCAACAATGGACGCCGCGCCGCGCAACCCGCTCACGACGCGGCCTCCGCCGGTCGGAACGCCACCACGGGCGCATCTCCCGACCGATCGACGTAAGCCGTCACCGCCATCCCGATGCGCACCGCCTCGGGCGCGACGCCATCGACGCGGCTCATCATGCGCGGCCCCTCGGCGAGGTCGATCAGCGCGACGTTGTACGGCGGCCCCTGTTCGGGCCGGCGGCGCACCACGCTTGTGGCATAGACCGCGCCGCGCCCCGACGCCGCGCGCCATCGCAGTGCATCGGCGCCGCAATGCGGACACGCCGCGCGCGGGTAGAACGCCCACTTCCCGCACTCCCCGCATTGCTGCAACACGAAGCGCCCTCGGCAAGCGCGCCGAAGAACGCGCGTTCCGGCCCTTCGACGGCATTTTCGGCGGCCATGCCCTTGCCTCCCCGTTGCGCGCCGCGCCCCGCGCGGCGCCCGCACCATGCCCCGTCGATCGCGGCGGCGCAAGCCGGAAGCGGCGCCTCAGGTCGAGTTGCGGGGTTCGGATTCAATCCGTCGACAAGCCCGAAGCCACCGCGGCCGCGGACGTCCAGCTGCGCATATCGGCCAGAACGCCGGGATCGCGTATGTCGCAGAAATCCATGATCCGGCAGCGGTCGAACAGCAGGCCTGCGTCGCGCGCGGCGTTGTACCAGCCCGTCGCGGACAACGCCTCTGAAATGAAGAACACGCGGACCGGCGGAAGCGCCGGCTGCGACCGCAGCCATTTGCTGCAAAACGAATCCGGCTGGATCTGCGTCAGACTATCCCTGTAATTCGTCCCCGTCTTGCATTGTCCAAACAGGATCAGCTTCCCCTGTCGTCGGTCGGAGAACGGCTTCCAGGCAACGACGTCTAGCTTGCCGTCCCTCGTGTGCGCCGAGGTTCCCTGTTTCCCGTCAAAGCGGTCGCCTTCTCCAATGCGTTTGCAAAGGTCGTCGATCTTGTTCCGAAAACCTGCTCCCCTCGAACCCGTTCCAAACACAAGACTCTCGGCCCGTTCCCCGAGGTATTCTTGTGCGACTTGCGCCGACAACCGCTCGAACAGCTGCGTACCGTCGATCCCCGCGTGTTTACGGTTATCTTTCATATTCAAGCGAGTTGCAAGGAGAAGGAACCGGTACACAGGAGACCGCGAACTCAACGATCGATCAGCCAAGCGGACAGTACTTCCCGCCTTGTGGATCTCGAACGGATACTCATGGCGAATTCGGCAAGCCCCCGCACGAAACTCCAGTTCGCTGAACGCCTCTTCGATTCGATGCTCGTTCGGATCGTCCTCAGCTACCCCGTCGCCATGGTCGTTTTCCTCCAGCCTGTTCACGGCCGCGATGACCTTAGTCATCGACGCCTCTCCGTCGCGCCAAGCCAACAATTCGCTGAAATCCGCAATTTCTCGCGTGGGCGCCGTCGCAGACGGCGCGTTCGGCCACCTGAACATCAGGAGCCGCCCGACTGGCGTCGTTTTCTCCGGGGGGCGTGTTGGCGTTCCATATCCTCGTGCAGATCGAACGCTATATCCGCGACCGAACCCGCAGTGCGCAAGAGATATTCGGACCCATCGTAACTCGTTGTAACCAAGCTACGTGTCTTTTCAAGATGTCGTTTTGCGGCATGCAAGGACTCTTCGAACATCGCGCCCGACGGGAGGCTCGTCTCATAAGCGTCCTGTATGCTGCGGCCGGCGCGCAACGCCGACAGGGCCTCCCTGTTCGCAACAATTGCATCCAGTTGCCTGAGATGCGGGTTTTGCGATTTAACGACCGGACGCATATCGTCCCGTTTGCTGCCGTAAAGCCATACACACAGTTCCTTCAGTTCTCTTTTCTTGTCCAATGGAACAGGATTCGCATTATCTTCGGACTCCGATGTCAAACCGATAAAATCGGCAATCCCGGAATAATCAAGGCCCGTGTACATATGGGAAAATGAAAAATGCCGCCGCCAGCGGTCTTCACGGTCGAACAACTTCAACCGCTCGGCTTCTTCTATCACCATGAGGGCTCGGTACAGACGTTGAACAGTCCTGTGCGTATCTCCGATCTGTTTCGCGATATCGTCGAGATCGACGCCGAAATTCCGATGAACATCGGCTATATAACGGGATTTGGCATAGCTCCCCCACTTGGCCGGCCCATTTACATGTTTGAAGCCAAGATAGCGCCACGCGTTCTCCCGTGTCCCGGACACGACAGGAAGCTCGTATAACGTTCTCTTCATATCCGCGCCGACCGCCGGGATGCGCGGTCGCGAATCGGCCTTGTCAAGCAACGACGGGTCCAGCGCCAACCTGACCGCCGCCAGACGCCGATTGCCCTCGATCACGATATTCTTGCCATGCTCACGAACGATTATCAACGGCTCGTGGCGAAAAAAGCCGCTGGCCGAGATCGACATGACCAGTTCCCTGACGTCCATCGCCTCCCACAGAATTCGTATTACCTGCGTTTCCGACGAATTCTCGGTCAACCCGTATTCGGCGAGTCGCGGATTCTCGAGATCGAACGCGAGGTCTTCCGTTTTTTTCCACTCGATTTTATCCATATCCATGGTCGTTCCCTCCCGTAGCGGCGATGCGCGACGATGCCGGGCCGAGCCGATTGCCGACGATTCTCGACCGCGACAGCTGTCAAAGTCAAGTGCGGCCGCTCATCGCGGCGTGAGTTTGGCCGATTCGCCGATGCGGCGCAAGCCTCGCGCTGGCTTTGCGGCCCAAACCATGTAGTTGACCGACAGGTCGCGCGTGACGGTCCAGCCGCGGCCGAAGGGGCGCCATGAAAAGCCGGCGGCTCCGGCGGGGCGGAGGCCGTTGGCGGCCAGCGCGCCGATGAGTTCGCTCGGGCGCACGAATTTCGACCAGCGGTGCGTTCCGCGCGGCAGCCAGCGCAGGATGTATTCGGCGCCGACGATGGCCTTCGCGAACGCTTCCGCCGTGCGGTTCAGGGTGGCGGCGACGACGAGGCCGCCGGGGGCCGCGCGCGCGGCCGCGGCGGCGATAAAGCGGTCGCGGTCGGCGGCGTGCTCCACCGTTTCGAGCGCCAGCACAATGTCGAACGCGCCGCCCTCCAGCTCCTCCGCCGCCGCGGCCCGGTAGTCGATATCGAGGCCCGAAGCGCGCGCATGGATGCGCGCGGCGGCCACGTTGCGTTCGGCGGGGTCGATCCCCGTGACGCGCGCGCCCATGCGCGCCATCGGCTCCGCCACGAGGCCGCCGCCGCAGCCGATATCGAGCAGGCTCAAGCCCCGAAGCGGCGCGAGCGAGTCTCCGTCGCGGCGGAAATGCGCAACCAGCGCGTCGCGAATCGCCCCGATGCGGACCGGGTTGAAGGCGTGCAGCGGCGCGAACGGGCCGGTTTCGTCCCACCACTGCGCGGCGAGCGCCTCGAAGCGGGCGATTTCCGCGGGGTCGGCGGCGGGCGCGGCTGCGATCATGGCGCCATCTTGCACCGGGCAAGGCCCCGCCGCTATACCCCGCCCCGCGGGTTGCGGCGCAAGGCGGGGCGCGGGAGGGGGGCGCGGCGGGCGATGGCGCGCATCGTACAGAAATTCGGGGGCTCCTCGGTAGCCGATCCCGGCCGCATCCGCGCGGCGGCGCGGCGCGTGCGCGCGGCGGTGGAGGCCGGCGACGCCGTGGCGGTAACGGTGTCGGCCATGGCGGGCGAGACCGACCGCCTCGACCGGCTGGCGCGCGGCATGGCGCGCCTGCACGACGCGCGCGAATACGACGCCATCGTCGCGTGCGGCGAACAGGCGAGCGCGGGGCTGATGGCGCTCGCGCTGCAGGACGCGGGCGTGCCGGCGCGTTCGTGGCTGGCGTGGCAGCTGCCCATCCGCACCGACGGCATGCACGGCAAGGCGCGCATCGAGAGCATCGACGCGGGCGAGATTGCGCGCCGCATGGACGGCGGCGAGGTCGCGGTGGTCGCGGGGTTTCAGGGCCTCGGTCCGCGCGGGCGCCTGACCACGCTCGGGCGCGGCGGGTCCGACACGACGGCGGCGGCGCTGGCGGCAGCGCTCGGCGCCCGCCGCTGCGACATCTACACCGACGTCGCCGGCGTGTTTACGGCCGACCCGCGCGTCGTTGCCAAGGCGCGCAAACTCGATACTATCGCCTACGAGGAAATGCTGGAGATGGCCTCGCTCGGCGCCCGGGTCCTGGAGACCCGCGCGGTGGAAATCGCCATGCGCCGCCGCGTCGTCCTGCGGGTTCTCTCCAGCTTTTCGGACGGCGAGGGAACGGCGCTGGCGGACGAGGACGAAATCGTGGAGCACAACGCGGTAAGCGGCATCGCCTATTCGCGCGACGAGGCGAAGATCACCCTCGCCCACATCGCCGACACGCCCGGCGTCGCGGCGGGCGTGTTCGGCCCCCTCGCCGACGCCGGCGTGAACGTCGACATGATCGTGCAGGGCTCGTCGCACGACGGCAAGCGCGCCGACATCACCTTCACCATCGGCAAGGCCGATCTCGACCGCGCCGTGGCGGCGCTGGAAGCCGCGCGCGAGACGCTGGGTTACGAACGCCTGCTCGCCGACCGCGAGGTCGTGAAGATCTCGGTCATCGGCGTCGGCATGCGCAGCCACGCGGGCGTCGCCCAGCGCATGTTCCGCACGTTGTCGGAGAAGGGCATCAACATCCAGGCGATATCGACGTCCGAGATCAAGGTGAGCGTGCTGATTGCCGAGGAGTATGCGGAGCTCGCGCTGCGTTCGCTGCACACGGCCTACGGTCTCGACGCCGAATGACGGCGCCGGGCGGCTCCGCCGCGGCGGACAAGGCGGCGGGCCGCCGGCGCCTCGCCCGCTTGTGGGCGGAGGGCTGCGCGCTCCTCGGCAGCCGCCACGCCATCATGGCCGGCGCAATGTCATGGGTGTCGGAGCGCAACTTCGTCTCGGCGGTCTCCAACGCGGGCGGCTTCGGCGTCATCGCCTGCGGGTCGATGGGGCCGGACGCGCTCGGCGCCGAGATCGACGCCACGCGCGCGCTCACCGCGGCGCCGTTCGGCGTCAACCTGATCACCATGCACCCCGAGCTCGACGCGCTGATCGACGTCTGCGCCCGGCGCGCCGTAAGCCACGTAATACTCGCGGGCGGGCTGCCGCGCGCGGCGGCGATCCGCCGCATCGAGGAGTCGGGCGCGCGGGTCTTGTGTTTCGCGCCCGCGCTCGCGCTTGCGCGCAAGCTCGTGCGCATGGGCGTCGATGGGCTGATCGTCGAGGGCATGGAGGCCGGCGGGCATATCGGCCCGGTCTCGACCGGCGTGCTGGCGCAGGAAATCCTGCCGGAGGTGCGCGACGTTCCGATCTTCGTGGCGGGCGGCCTGGGCCGCGGCGAGGCCATCGCCGCCTATCTCGAGCTCGGCGCCGCGGGATGTCAGCTCGGCACGCGCTTCGTGTGCGCGCGCGAGTCGATCGCCCATCCCGCGTTCAAGAAGGCGGCGATCCGCGCCCATGCGCGCGACGCGCGAACCTCGGCGCAGCTCGACCCGCGCTTTCCCGTCATCCCGGTGCGCGCGCTGGAGAACGAGGCTTCGCGGCGGTTCGCCGAGTTCCAGCGCGAAATCGTCGATCTCTACCGCGCCGGCGAACTGGAGCTCGGCGAGGCCCGGCTGCGCATCGAGAAATTTTGGGTCGGCGCCCTGCGGCGGGCGGTGATCGACGGCGACGTCCGGGCCGGATCGATGATGGCCGGCCAGAGCGTGGGCATGGTCAAGCGCGAGGAAAGCTGCGCCGAAATCGTCGCCGCGCTCGTCGATCAGGCGGCGGCCGCGCTGGCGCTGCGCCGCGACGCATGAGCGGACCGCCCGACGGAGCGCCGCGCCGGCTCCTGCGCAGCTTGCGCGACGCGATGGCCGGCCGCGGAACGCCGCAGGCCAAGCTCGACCGCGTGGTGCGCCTGATCGCCGCCGATATGGTGGCCGAGGTTTGTTCCTGCTATCTGATGCGCGCCGGCGAGGTGCTGGAGCTGTTCGCCACCGAAGGCCTTGAGCCCGGTGCGGTACACAAGACCCGGCTCGCGGTCGGCGAAGGGCTGATCGGCCACATCGCGGCGCGCGCGCGGCCCTTGCGCATCGCCGACGCGCGCGCGCATCCGCTGTTCGCCTACCGCCCCGAGACCGGCGAGGACATCTACACTTCGCTCATGGGCGCGCCGCTCTTGCGCGAGGGGCGCGTGACCGGCGTGCTGGCGGTGCAGAACCGGGCGCGCCGCCGCTACCACGACGAAGAGCTCGAGGCGCTCCAGATCGTCGCCACCGTGGTCGCCGAGCTGACCGCGGGGGGCGCGTTCGTCGATCCCGCCGAACTGCCCGCGCCGGAAGGCGGCGCGGGCGCCGGCCCCATCGAGGGGCAGCCGCTCTCGGGCGGGATCGCCTGGGGGCGGGTCGCGATTGTCCGCGCGCGCGCGCCGATTGCGCGCCTCGTCGCGGACGACGCCGCGGCGGAGCGCCGGCGGCTCGCCGACGCGGCGGCGGCCCTGCGCGCGGGCCTCGACCGCCTGGCGGCGCGCGCGCCCGACGGCGATGGCGACGCCGAACCCCGCGACGTGCTCGAGACCTTCCGCATGTTCGCCGCCGACTCGGGCTGGCTGCGGCGAATCGGCGAGGCGATCGATTCCGGCCTCACGGCGGAGGCCGCCGTGTACCGCGTGCGCGAGGATACGCGGCTGCGCATGGGCCAGTCCGCGGCGCCGTTTTGGCGCGAGCGCCTGGCCGACATCGAGGAGATCGGCGACCGCCTCCTCGACCATCTCGCCGGCGCGCGCCCAGGCCCGCCGGACGGCGGCGGAGCCGGCGACATCGTCGCGGTCGCGCGCAATCTCGGCGCGGCGCAACTGCTCGAATACGACCGCGCGCGCCTGCGCGCCGTGGTGCTGGAGGAGGGGTCGCCCACCGCCCACGCCGCCATCGTCGCGCGCGCGCTCGAAATTCCCATGGTCGGGCAGGTCCGCGGCGCGCTCGGGCGCTTCCGCGACGGCGAACCGGTCGTCGTCAACGGCAGCGACGGCCAGGTGACGGCGCAGCCCGACGACGCCGCCCTCGCCGCGCTCCACGAACAGGCCGCCGAACGCGCGCGCCGCGACGCGCTCTACCGCGAACTGCGCGGCAAGCCCGCGCGCACGCGCGACGGCGTGGCGGTCCGCCTCGACATCAATATCGGCCTCGCGGTCGACGCCGGCCATCTCGACGCGCTCGGCGCCGAGGGCATCGGCCTGTGCCGCACCGAAATTCCGTTCATGACGGCGCGGCGCTATCCCGGCCTCGACGAACAGACGGCGCTGTACCGCGGCATACTGGAGGCGGCCGGCGCGCGGCGCGTTGTATTCCGCACCCTCGACATCGGCGGCGACAAGCGCCTGCCCTACCTGCCCGCCGCGAAGGAAGAAAACCCGGCGATGGGCTGGCGCGCCATCCGCATCGGCCTCGACCGTCCGGCGATGCTCCGCCAACAGCTGCGCGCCCTGCTGCGCGCCGCGGCCGGGCGCGAATTGTGCGTCATGTTTCCGATGGTCGCGACGGTGGCGGAGTTCGACGGCGCGCGCGCCCTGCTCCTGCGCGAGCGCGACCGCGCCCTGACGCGCGGCGAACCCTGCGCGGACGGCCTTTCGGTGGGATGCATGATCGAGGCGCCGGCGCTGATGTGGCAGCTGCGCGCGCTGCTCAAGCGCGCCGATTTCGCGGCGCTCGGAACCAACGACCTTGTCCAGTTCATGTTCGCGGCCGATCGCGCCAATGCGGCGACCCTGCGGCGCTACGGCGTGCTGTCGCCGCCCGCGCTGTCGCTGACGCGCCAGCTGGCGCGGGCGTGCGACGCGGCGCGCGTGCCGCTGTCGGTATGCGGCGAGGCCGCCGGCGGGGCGCTGGAGGCGATGGCCCTCGTCGCCGCCGGCGTGCGCGCGCTCTCCATCTCGCCGAGCCGCGTCGGCCCCGTGAAAGCGATGTGCCGCAGCCTCGACACGCAGCCCCTGCGCGCGCTGCTCGAAACGCTCTACGATTCCGCCGCGGCCGATCTCGGGCCCCGTTTGCGCGCCTTCGCCCTCGATCACGGCGTGGCGCTGTGAACGCCGGTCCCCGGGTAGCGCCCAAGGGCGCGCCGATATCGCGAACGGCGGCGATTTTTTCCTTTCCCGCGCGCACGATATGCTGTATACCGAGGTCGGAACGCAACGCTCCTGAAGCGCTCCGGAGGTAGGTCGGCGGTGAATTCGGGTCCTGACGAGGCGGACGCGGGTCGCAAGGGCGCGGCCGCAGGGTATGTCGGCGTCGGCGCCAGCTTGCGCCAGTCGCGGCTGGAAACCGGCCAGGACGTGAAGGATCTGGCCGGGATCCTGCGCATCCGCCGCGTGTACCTCGAGGCGATCGAGGAAGGACGTTTCGACGACCTGCCCGGGCAGGTCTATGCCACGGGCTTTGTGCGCGCCTATGCCGATCACCTGGGGCTCGACTCCGAATGGGTCCTCGATCGCTTCCGCGAAGAGGTGGATCCGACCGACGCCAACCCCGACCTGCATTTCCCCGAGCCGCCCGAACGCAGCGGGCTGCGCGGCATGTGGATGTTCGTCGCGGCGGCCGCGCTCGCCGCGGCCGGCTACGGCGGCTGGTACTACATGCAGGGCGTTCCCGCGGCGCCCGACGCGGTAGTGGCGGAAGCGCCGGCGGCCGCGCTTCAAGACGCCGCGCTGCCCGGCGCGGACGCCGAAGCCGCCGCGCCGGCGGACGGGCCGATGGCCGCGGAGCCGGACGCGGCGGACAACGAGGCCGCGCCGCCGCCCCCGTCTCCCGCCGAAGAGGCCGAGGCCGAGGCGGTAGAGAATGCCCCGCCGGCCGCCTGGACTACGGCCGGGGCGGCCGCGGCCGCGCCGGACGAGGAGCCGGCGGAATCCGAACCCGCGGCTTCGCCGGACGAACCCGCGCCGGAGAGGTTGGAAATCGCCGCCGCCCCGGCGACGCCGCTCGCCGCCGGGGCGGCCGGGGCCGGCGCCGCGGACGACGCGCCGGCCGAGACCGGCGACGCGGATGAGGCCGGCAACGCGGACGAAGCTGCGGCGCCGCCGGACGGCGGCGAAAGCCGCGTCGTCCTGCGCGCGATTCGCCTGAGCTGGGTGCGTGTGCGCGGGGCGGACCAGCGAACAATCTACGCGCGCAACCTCCAGCCCGGCGAGACGTACGAAGTGCCGCGGGAAGAGGGCCTCACGCTCACCGTCGGCAACGCCGGCGGCCTCGAGATCGTGGTAGACGGGCGCGCGATTCCGCCGCTGGGTCCCGAGGGCGCGCCGCGCATCGGGGTGGCGCTCGACCCCGATGCGCTGCTCGCCGAACGGCCGTGAGCGGCGCCGCGGCCTCCGGGCAAGCCGGCGCGGCGCGCGGACGGCCGGCGGGCGGGGCCGGTAATCGCATGAACGTGCGCCCTTGGCGCGGCATTGCGCGGCGGTCGTCGCGCCGCATCCATGTCGGCGCGGTCCCCGTGGGCGGCGGCGCGCCGATTTCGGTGCAGTCGATGACCAACACGCCGACTTCCGACGCGCGCGCCACCGTCGGGCAGGTCCGCGCGCTCGAGGCGGCGGGCGCGGATATCGTCCGCGTGTCGTGCCCCGACGCCGAATCGACGGCGGCGCTTGCGGGCATCGTGCGCGCGGCGGCCGTTCCCATCGTCGCCGACGTCCATTTTCATCACCGGCGCGCCATCGAGGCGGCCCGCGCCGGCGCCGCATGCCTGCGCATCAACCCGGGCAATATCGGCTCCGCGCAACGGGTGCGCGATGTCGTGCGCGCCGCGAAGGATTACGGCTGCTCCATGCGCATCGGCGTCAATGCGGGCTCTCTCGAACGCGACCTGCTCGAACGCCACGGGGCGCCCTGCCCGGAGGCCATGGTCGAAAGCGCGCTGCGCCACGCGCGCATCCTGGAGGACAACGACTTCCGCGAGTTCAAGATCAGCGTCAAGGCCTCGGACGCGCTGCTCGCCGTTTCCGCATACCGCGCGCTGGCCGATGCCTGCGACTATCCCCTGCACGTGGGCATCACCGAGGCCGGCGGGGCTGTCGCCGGTACGGTGAAATCGTCGGTGGGCATAGGCATGCTTCTGGCGTCGGGAATCGGCGACACGATCCGTGTCTCGCTGGCGGCCGATCCGGTCGAGGAGGTGAAGGTCGGGTTCGAGATACTCAAGACGCTGCACTTGCGCGCGCGGGGCGTACATATCGTCGCCTGCCCGTCTTGCGCGCGCCAGCAATTCCCGGTGATCGATACCGTCGCGGCGCTGGAGGAGCGCCTGGCCCACATCGCCGAGCCGATCACGCTGTCCATTGTCGGCTGCGTCGTGAACGGCCCGGGCGAGGCGCGCGAAACCGATATCGGCCTGACCGGCGGCGGACGCGGCGTTCACGGAATCTATATCGACGGCGCCCCCGCCCATCGCCTGAAGGACGAAAACCTCGTCGAGCGCGTGGCGCGGCTGGTCGAGGCGCGAGCAGCGGAAATCGAGGCGAAGAAAGCCGGGCGGCCCCCCGCCGCGTCATGAAATTCGAGGAGGGACTCGCGCGGATCTCGGCCCGGCATCGCGATCTTGGGGCGCGCCTCGGCGGCGCGAACGTCTCCAACGACGAACGCGCGGCGCTGGCGCGGGAATACGCCGCCCTTGCGCCGGCGGTGGAGCGCATCGCCGAACGCGAGGCGCTGCTGGCGGAAATCGCCGGCCTCGAGGACATGCTGGGCGACGCCGAGACCGACGACGAAATGCGCGAACTGGCGGCGGGCGAACTGGCCGCGTGCCGCGACCGCCGGCCGGCGCTCGAACGCGCGCTCGCGCTCGCCCTTCTGCCGCGCGACGAAGCCGATGAAAAAGGCGTCATACTGGAAATCCGCGCCGGAACCGGCGGCGATGAAGCCGCGCTGTTCGCCGCCGACCTCTACCGCATGTACATTCGCTACGCCGAGCGCCGCGGCTGGCGCGTCGAGGCGCTCGACCTGTCGGAAACCGGCATCGGCGGCGTCAAGGAGGCGAGCGCCGCAATCAAGGGCGCCGGCGCCTATGCGCGCCTGAAATACGAATCCGGCGTGCATCGCGTCCAGCGCGTGCCGAAGACCGAATCCTCCGGGCGCATACACACCTCCGCCGCCACGGTCGCCGTGCTGCCCGAAGCCGGCGAGGTCGACGTCGCGATCGACGAAAGCGATCTGCGCATCGACGTCTTCCGCTCCAGCGGGCCGGGCGGGCAGTCGGTCAACACCACCGACAGCGCCGTGCGCATTACCCATACGCCGACCGGCATCGTCGTATCGCAGCAGGACGAGAAATCGCAGCACAAGAACCGCGCCAAGGCCATGCGCATATTGCGCGCGCGGCTTTACGAACGCGAACGCGCGCTGCGCGCCGCCGAACGCGCCGCCGACCGCCGCGCGCAAGTCGGCACGGGCGACCGTTCGGAGCGTATCCGCACCTACAACTTCCCGCAGGGCCGCATCACCGACCACCGCATCGGCAGGAGCCTGTTCGACATGGAAGCGATGATGGACGGCGCCGCGCTCGACGGTTTCGTCGAGGCCTTGGCCGCCGAATCCCGGGCCGCCCAACTCGCCGTCCTCGAATAACCGCGACCGTCGTTCCGGGACCGCGGGCGCGCGGACGCCTCTTCCGCGGCGCGCGTCCGAACGCTACGATGGCGCGGTTTTCGCGCCCGCGGAAAAGCATGGAGGAGACCTATGATGTATCGCGCCCGCCTCGCGGCATTCGTTTCGACCGTCGCGGCCGCCTTGGCGGCGGCGTTCGCGGCGCCCGCCGAAGACGGCAACGGTTTCTACGCCGGGATCGAACTCGGCGCGGCAATGGCGACAAGCCTCGAATCCACTCGCACCAATGTCGGCGTCAATACGGAATGCGACCAGTATCTGGATTCATATACCTATCCGGACGGCAAGAGCGTTCCCCTGCCGCGGGCGCAATGCGGCCCGCGGCCGCTGGCGGCGAGAGCCAACGCATTCGATCTCGATACCGGAATGCTGGCCGGGGTCGCCGCCGGTTACGCGGGCGCCGGGCCGGCGCGCTTCGAGGCGGAATACTTTTACCGCCGCCACGGCGGGGAAAAGGCGGGCCTCATCGTCCCCGGCGACCCGAAGCAGGCCGAAACCGTGGAGCGCAACGAGGAAATCGGCGCTCTGCGCACGCATAACTTCTTCGCGAATGTCTATTTCGATATGCGCGGCGAATCGCGGTTTACGCCGTGGCTGGGGTTCGGCCTGGGCGCCACGCGCGCGCAAATCGACTATACGGCCACGACGGTCCGCGCCGATCCCGAGACGCTCGAGGAGTTGATCGAAGACGGCGTGCTTACCCGCACGAACCCTCACGCCGGCGGCACGACCTCGCGGGCCGACGACACGATGTCGGACTGGCTATGGTCGTATCAGCTGATCGCCGGACTCGACTACGCGCTCGGCCCCGACCGCGCGCTGACGGCGAAGGTCCGCTACGGCAATTCCTTCAGCGACTTCAGCGACGGCGGCAAGGCGTGGAAACCGCTGCGAGGCCACGAATCGACCGTGGGGCCGGGCGACGCGCCCATCCATTACGGCATCGACGCTTCGGGCTTCGGCTTCTGGGCCCTCTCGCTGGGGCTGAAGTTCTACTTCTGACGCCGGCGGCTGCCGGTATCGGCTCGTTTCCCGGGACCGTCGGCGCCGCGCTGCGGCAAGCGACGGAGAGACTGGAGGCAAGCGGCGCCGATGCGCCGCGGCTCGCGGCGCGCGTCCTGTTGCGCCACGCCACCGGACGCGGCGCGGCGCGCCAGATCGCCAGCCCGGACGCGCGGTTGAGCGCAGGGGAATACGAACGTTTCGAACGCGCGGTGCGGCGGCGCGAGGCCCGCGAGCCGCTCGCCTATATCGTCGGCAAGCGCGAGTTCCACAGCCTCGAATTCGCCGTAAACCCCGCCGTGCTCATCCCGCGGCCGGACAGCGAAACCGTCGTTGCCGCGGCGCTTGCGCGCGCGCGGGCGGCGCCGCGCCGCGTGCTCGATCTGGGCACGGGCTCGGGCTGCCTGCTGCTGGCCCTGCTTTCCGAATGGCCGGGGGCATTCGGCGTCGGGGCCGACCGCGATCCGGCGGCGCTGGCCGTGGCCGCGGCCAACGCGCGCGCGCTGGGCCTGGGCGGCCGTTGCGCCTTCGCCGCCTCCGATTGGGCGGCGGCGCTGGGCGGCGGCGCGTTCGATGTCGCCGTGTGCAACCCGCCCTATATCCCGCGCGCCGCCCTGGCCGCGCTGGCGCCGGAGATTGCCTGCGAACCGCGCCTCGCGCTCGACGGCGGCCCGGATGGCCTGGCCTGCTACCGCGCGCTGCTGGCCGGCGCCGCGCGGCGCCTCGCCGCCGGCGGTCTCGTCGTCGTCGAAATCGGCGACGACCGCGAGCTGTCCGTAAGTACCCTGCTGCGCGCCGCCGGTTTCCGCGGCATCGCCGCCCACCGCGACCTCTCCGGAACCCCGCGCGCCCTCTCCGCCTGCCGCGCGCCGCCCGCAGGCGCCGGCGCACGCGGCTGACCGCGCCGCCGTCAAACCGCCGCGCGCCCGGCGTGCGCCGTGCGGGCGGGGCGCCGGCGCTCCGGGAAACGCGCCGCACAATTCCGGCGGCGCGGCGGCGGAATGCGTTGACTCGGCCGCGCGG
Organism: Alphaproteobacteria bacterium; assembly: GCA_965201115.1. GTDB lineage: Bacteria > Pseudomonadota > Alphaproteobacteria > UBA7887 > UBA7887 > JANQOH01. The sequence continues at coordinate 243,900 of OZ241745.1, read as the reverse complement.
GGGGATAGAATGGGCGCCGGTTCGGGGGTGTAGCTCAGTTCGGTTAGAGCGCTGGCCTGTCACGCCAGAGGCCGCGGGTTCGAGTCCCGTCACTCCCGCCACCATCCGAAACGCAGCGCGCGCCTGGCGCCGCCGCGGTCCGCGAGGCGCGCGGGATGCTTGCTGAATATCTGCCGATACTGCTGTTTCTCGGCGTCGCCGGCGGGCTTGCGCTGGCCGCCGTCGCCGCCTCGTGGGTCGTTGCGCGCCGCCGCCCCGACGCCGAGAAGCTCTCCGCCTACGAATGCGGTTTCGAGCCCTTCGACAACGCGCGCGGTCGATTCGACGTGCGCTTCTACCTGGTCGCGATCCTGTTCGTCATCTTCGATCTCGAGGTCGCGTTCCTGTTCCCGTGGGCCATCGTGCTGCGCGACATCGGCGCGTTCGGCTTTTGGTCGATGATGATCTTCCTCGGCGTGCTTACGGTGGGTTTCGTGTACGAGTGGCGCAAGGGAGCGCTCGAATGGGAGTAAGCGATACCGCCGGCGCGGTCGCCGGCCTCGCGCGCGAGGCCGGCGAGAAGGGCTTCGTTGTCGCCAGGCTGGAGAAACTCGTGAACTGGGCGCGCAGCGGCTCGCTGTGGCCCATGAGTTTCGGTCTTGCCTGCTGCGCCGTCGAAATGATGCACACCGGCGCAAGCCGCTACGACCTCGACCGTTTCGGCGTGGTGTTCCGCCCCAGCCCGCGGCAGTCCGACGTGATGATCGTGGCCGGCACGCTCACCAACAAGATGGCCCCCGCCTTGCGCAAGGTGTACGACCAGATGCCCGAGCCGCGCTACGTCATCTCGATGGGCAGCTGCGCCAATGGCGGCGGCTACTACCATTATTCCTACTCGGTGGTGCGCGGGTGCGACCGCATCGTTCCGGTCGATGTCTACGTTCCCGGCTGCCCGCCGACGGCGGAGGCGCTGCTTTACGGCATCATGCAGTTGCAGCGCAAAATCCGCCGCACGGGCACGCTGGCGCGCTGAACGGCGACGGAAGCGGAGCGATGGCGGCGCGCGCGTATCCGGACGAACAGGCGCTGGCCGAACTCGGCGCCTATATCGCGTCGGCGGCGCCCGGTCTCGCCGAGGCGCCCGCCATCGCGCGCGGCGAGCTCGCCCTTGTCGCCGCGCGCGATGGCTTGCTTCGTCTGCTCGCCTTCTTGCGCGACGACCCGGAATGCCGCTTCCGCCAGCTCGTGGACCTGTGCGCGGTGGACTGGCCGGACCGCGCCTCCCGGTTCGACGTGGTGTACCATCTGCTGAGCCACGCCGGGAATCAGCGCGTGCGCGTGAAGCTGCGCGCGGGCGGCGATGCGCCCGTTCCCTCGGCCTGCGATTTGTACAGCGCCGCCGGGTGGTACGAGCGCGAGGCGTGGGACCTCTACGGCATCCATTTCGCCGGCCATCCCGACCTGCGCCGCCTGCTCACGGATTACGGGTTCGACGGCCACCCCCTGCGCAAGGATTTTCCCCTCACGGGCCATGTCGAGGTGCGCTACGACGAGGAGGAAAAGCGCGTCGTGCAGGAGCCCGTGTCGCTGGCGCAGGAATACCGCGTGTTCGACTTCGAAAGCCCGTGGGAGGGCGATATCCGCCCCGGCGGCGGCGGAGCGGCGCCGTGAGCGAAACCGACATCCGCAGCTTCACGTTCAATTTCGGCCCGCAGCATCCCGCCGCGCACGGGGTGCTGCGCCTGGTGCTCGAAATGGACGGCGAGGTGGTGGAGCGCGCCGACCCCCACATCGGCCTGCTCCATCGCGGCACCGAGAAACTCATCGAGCACAAGACCTGGCTTCAGGCGCTGCCCTATTTCGATCGCCTGGACTATGTCTCGATGATGAACCAGGAGCACTGCTACAGCCTGGCGGTCGAGAAACTGCTCGGCATCGAGGCGCCGCCGCGCGCGCAATACATCCGCGTGCTGTTCGACGAAATCACGCGCGTTCTCAACCACTGCCTGCAAGTGGCCGCCAACGGCCTCGACATCGGCGCGATGACGCCGTTTCTCTGGCTGTTCGAGGAGCGCGAGGCGCTGCTCGAGTTTTACGAGCGCGTATCCGGCGCGCGCATGCACGCCGCCTATGTCCGGCCCGGCGGCGTCCACCGCGATCTGCCCGACGGCCTGCTCGACGACGTCATGGCGTGGGCGCGGCGCTTCCCGCGCGTGCTCGACGACGTAGAGGGGCTGCTCACGGAAAACCGCATCTGGAAGCAGCGCAATGTAGGCATCGGCGCGGTGACGCCCGAACAAGCGCTCGACTGGGGCTTTTCCGGCCCCGTGCTGCGCTCGACCGGCCTCGCCTGGGACTTGCGCAAGGCGCAGCCCTACGCGGTGTACGACCGCATGGACTTCGATATCCCCGTCGGCAAGAACGGCGACTGCTACGATCGCTACCTCCTGCGCATGGAGGAGATGCGCCAGAGCCTGCGCATTATCGCGCAGTGCGCCGAGGCCATGCCCAGCGGCCCCGTCGTCGTGGAAGACGGCAAGATCGCGCCGCCCGCGCGCGCGGGGATGAAGCAGTCGATGGAAGAGCTCATCCACCACTTCAAGCTCTATACCGAGGGCTACCGCGTGCCCGCCGGCGAGACCTATACGGCGGTCGAGGCGCCGAAGGGCGAGTTCGGCGTCTATATCGTCGCCGACGGGAGCAACCGCCCGTATCGTTGCAAGATTCGCGCCCCCGGTTTCGCCCATCTGCAAGGGCTGGATTTCATGACCCGCGGCCACCAGCTTGCGGATCTCGTCGCCTGCATCGCCACGCTCGACATCGTATTCGGGGAGATCGACCGGTGAAACGCGCTTTCGCCCCCGATTCCGGGCAACCCGAACGCTTCGCGTTCGACGCCGAGGCGCTGGCGCGCGCCGAGCGCATAATCGCGCGCTATCCGCCGGAGCGCCGCCAGAGCGCCGTGCTTCCGCTGCTCGACCTGGCGCAGCGCGAGCACGGGGGCTGGCTGCCCGGGGCCGCGATCCGCGCGGTGGCGGAAATGCTCGGCATGCCGGAAATCCGCGCCTTCGAGGTCGCGAGCTTCTACACCATGTTCCATCTCGCGCCGGTCGGGAAGCACGTCGTCCAGCTCTGCCGCACGACGCCGTGCTGGCTGCGCGGCGCCGACGCGGTGCGCGACGCCTGCCGCCGCGCGCTGGGCGTCGAGCCCGGGCAGACCGCCGCCGACGGCCTGTTCACGCTGCTCGAGGTCGAGTGTCTGGGCGCCTGCGTCAATGCCCCCGTGGCCCAAATCGGCGACGACTATTACGAAGACCTCGACGCCGATTCGATCGCCGCCGTGCTGGCGGCGTTGCGGCGCGGCGAGACGCCCCGTCCGGGAACGCAAATCCCGGGCCGCCGCGCTTCCGAGCCCGCAACCGGCCGAACCGTGCTTCTCGCCGGGGGCAACGCGTAATGCTGGCCGACAAGGATCGGATTTTCACGAACCTTTACGGCGCGGAAGGCGCCGATCTCGCCTCCGCCCGCCGGCGCGGCGACTGGGACGGGACCGCCGCGGCCATCGGCCGGGGGCGCGCCGCGATTATCGAGGAGATCCGCAATTCCGGCCTGCGCGGCCGCGGCGGCGCAGGCTTTCCCGCCGCGCTGAAATGGTCGTTCATGCCCAGGGACGACCCCCGCCCCTCGTACCTGGTCGTCAACGCCGACGAGAGCGAGCCGGGAACGTGCAAGGACCGCGACATCCTCCGCCATGAGCCGCACAAACTGGTCGAGGGCTGCCTGCTCGCCGGCTTCGCCATCGGCGCCGAGACCGCCTACGTATACGTGCGCGGCGAGTTCTACCGCGAGGCCGCCGCGTTCGAGCGCGCCGTCGCGGAAGCCTACGACGCCGGCCTGCTCGGCGCCGACGCCGGCGGCGCGGGCGTGCGCTTCGACATCGTCGTCCACCGCGGCGCCGGCGCCTATATCTGCGGCGAGGAAACCGCCCTGCTCGAAAGCCTGGAGGGCAAGAAGGGCCAGCCGCGCCTGAAGCCCCCCTTCCCCGCCGCCGCCGGGCTCTACGGCTGCCCCACCACGGTCAACAATGTCGAGACGATAGCGGTCGTGCCGGAAATTCTGCGGCGCGGCGCTACGTGGTTCGCCGGCATCGGCCGCGACAACAACACCGGAACCAAGCTCTTCTGCATCTCGGGCCATGTCGAGGCGCCCTGCAATGTCGAAGAGGCGATGGGCATTCCGCTGCGCGAACTGATCGAGCGCCACGCCGGCGGGGTGCGCGGCGGCTGGGACAACCTGCTGGCGGTCATCCCCGGCGGCTCCTCGGTGCCCTGCCTGCCGAAATCGGTGTGCGACGAACAGCCCATGGATTTCGACGCGCTGCGCGAGTCGGGCTCCGGGCTGGGCACCGCGGCGGTAATCGTCATGGATCGCTCCACCGACATCGTCGCCGCCATCGCGCGGCTTTCGCACTTCTACAAGCACGAGAGCTGCGGCCAGTGTACGCCCTGCCGCGAGGGCGCGGGCTGGATGTGGCGAACCATGGAGCGTCTTGTCGAGGGGCGCGCCGAGATCGAGGACATCGATCTGCTCGAACAGGTCTCCCGTCAGGTCGAGGGACACACCATCTGCGCCCTCGGCGACGCCTCGGCCTGGCCCGTCCAGGGCCTGATCCGCCACTTCCGCGGCGAGCTCGAGCGCCGCATACTCGACCGCAAGAAGCGCGCGGCCTAGAAACCTTCGCCATGCCCACGCTCACTATCGACGGCCGCGAGATCGCGGTCGCGCCCGGCGCCACGCTGTTGCAGGCGTGCGAAGAGGCGGGGCGCGAAATACCGCGCTTCTGCTACCATGAGCGCCTGTCGATCGCCGGCAATTGCCGCATGTGCCTGGTCGAGCTCGAACGCTCGCCCAAGCCCGTCGCCTCGTGCGCCATGCCCGCCGCCGACGGCATGGTCGTGCGTACCGAATCGCCGATGGCGCGCCGCGCCCGCGAAGGCGCGATGGAGTTTCTGCTCATCAACCATCCTCTCGATTGCCCCGTTTGCGACCAGGGCGGGGAGTGCGACCTGCAGGACCAAGCGCTGGGCTACGGCCGCGCCGGCAGCCGCTATGCCGAAAGCAAGCGCGCAGTGACGGACAAGGATTTCGGTCCCCTCGTCGAAACCCACATGACCCGCTGCATTCATTGCACCCGCTGCGTGCGCTTCATGGAGGAAGTGGCCGGCGCTCCCGAACTCGGCGGCCTGTTCCGCGGCGAGGACATGGAAATCGCGACCGTGCTCGAAGGCGGCCTGGGGTCCGAACTCTCGGGCAATATCGTCGATCTGTGCCCGGTCGGCGCGCTGACATCGAAGCCCTACGCCTTTACCGCCCGCCCGTGGGAATTGCGCAAGACCGAGACCGTCGACGTACTCGACGCCGCGGGCAGCAATATCCGCGTCGATGCGCGCGGCCGCGAGATCATGCGCGTCCTGCCGCGCCTGAACGAGGCCGTGAACGAGGAGTGGATCGCCGACAAGGCGCGCCACGCGCACGACGGCCTGCGCCGCCAGCGCCTGGACCGCCCCTGGATGCGCGGCGCGGACGGGCGGTTGCGGCCCGCGGAGTGGGACGAGGCCTTCGCCGCCATCGCCGCGCGCCTTGGGGATGGCGCGCGCTTCGGCGCCGTCGCCGGCGATCTGTGCGACGCCGAGGCCATGTGCGCGCTCCGCGACTTGGCCGAAGCGCTCGGCTCGCCGCATCTCGACTGCCGCCAGGACGGCGCGCGCCTGCCCGCCGCCCCGCGCGCCGCATATCTGTTCAATACGACCATCGCCGGCATCGAGGACGCCGATCTCTGCCTGCTCGCCGGAACCGATCCGCGCTGGGAAGCGCCCGTTATCAACCAGCGCATCCGCAAGCGGTGGCGCGCCGGCGGCTTCGCGATCGCCTCCATCGGCCCGGCGCGCGACCTGACCTATCCCGTCGAGACCCTTGGCGCCGGGCCGGAAACGCTGGCGGAAATCGCCGCCGGAACGCACCCGTTTTCCGCCGCGCTCGAACGCGCCGAGCGGCCCATGATCGTGCTCGGCATGGGCGCGCTCGCCCGGCCCGACGGCGCCGCGGTTCTCGCCCTCGGCCATGAAATCGCCGAGCGTTATCGCCTGGTCCGCGACGGCTGGAACGGTTTCAACACGCTCCACACCGCCGCCGCGCGCGCCGGGGGGCTCGATCTCGGGCTGGTTCCCGGCGAGGGCGGCCTCGACGCCGCCGGCATGGCGCGCGCGATTCGCTCCGGCGGCCTCGATATTCTCTACCTGCTGGGCGCCGACGAACTCGACACGGGCGCGAGCGGCGGCGGATTGGTCGTCTATCAAGGCCACCACGGCGACCGCGGCGCGCACCGCGCCGACGTCGTCCTGCCCGGCGCCGCCTACACGGAAAAACCCGGAACCTACGTCAATACCGAGGGCCGTCCGCAGCGCGCCCAGCGCGCCGCGTTCCCGCCCGGCGGCGCGCGCGAGGACTGGGTAATTATCCGCGCCCTGTCCGGCGCGCTCGGCACGCCCCTGCCCTGCGACGACCTGCCGGCGCTGCGCCGCCGGATGGCCGCGCTGTCGCCGCATTTCTCCCGCATCGACGAGATCGCCCCCGCCGACTGGCGGCCCTTCGGCGAGGCAGGCGCGCTCGACCCCGCGCCCTTTGCGCCCGCCGTTACCGATTACTACATGACCGACCCCATCGGCCGCGCATCCGAGACGATGGCGCGTTGCAGCCGCGCTTTCGCCGGGCTGGCCGCGGCGCGGCTCGGAAAACGCTGACGGATGGGCGCGTTCGTCGAGACATGGCTGTGGCCCGGCGCGATCATCGTCGGGCAGATATTGCTGATTATCGTCCCGCTGCTCGGCGCGGTCGCTTGGCTTACCTACGCCGAGCGCAAGGTCATCGCCGCCATTCACCTGCGCCGCGGCCCGAATGTCGTCGGCCCCTTCGGCCTGCTCCAGCCCATCGCCGACGGCCTGAAGCTGCTGACCAAGGAGCCCGTGGTGCCGTTGCGCGCCAGCGCCGGCGTGTTCGTGCTCGCCCCCGTCGTGATCTTCACGCTGAGCTTCCTCGCCTGGGTCGTCATACCCTTCGACGAGGGATGGGTGCTCGCCGACATCAACGTCGGCGTGTTGTTCCTGTTCGCCGTCGCGTCGCTGGAGGTCTATGGCGTGCTGATGGCGGGATGGGCCAGCAATTCGCGCTACGCCTTTCTCGGCGCGCTGCGCTCCGCCGCGCAAATGGTGTCGTACGAAGTGTCGATGGGCTTCGTCATCGTCACGGTGCTGATCTGCGCGGGCAGCCTCAACCTGAGCGAGATCGTCCTGGCGCAGCGCGACATGTGGTTCGTTATCCCGCTCTTTCCGATGTTCGTCGTGTTTTTCGTATCCGCGCTCGCGGAAACCAACCGTCATCCCTTCGACCTGCCCGAGGACGAAGCCGCGCTCGTGGCCGGATATTTCGTCGAATACTCGTCGATGCCGTTCGCCCTGTTCTTCCTCGGCGAATACGCTGCCATGATACTGATGAGCGGCATGACCGCGGTCCTGTTTTTGGGCGGCTGGCTGCCGCCCATCGACGCCGCGCCGTTTACGTGGCTGCCGGGCGTTGTATGGTTCGGCCTGAAGGTCGCGCTGCTGCTGTTCGTTTTCCTGTGGGTGCGCGCGAGCTTCCCGCGGTACCGCTACGACCAGCTCATGCGCCTGGGCTGGAAGGTGTTTCTGCCGTTCTCCCTGCTGTGGGTGGCCGTGACCGCCGGCGCGACGGTCGCCTTCGGCTGGTTCCCCGACTGAGACGCGCGAGGAGGCCCGTCATGGCGTCGATCGCCCGCTTGTGGCGCCCCTTTCTGCTCGCCGAGCTGCTCGGCGGCATGTGGATCACGCTCAAGTACATGTTTCGCCGCAAGGCGACGCTCAACTACCCGCACGAGAAAGGGCCGCTCGGCCCGCGGTTCCGCGGCGAGCACGCGCTGCGGCGCTACGCCTCCGGCGAGGAGCGCTGCATCGCCTGCAAGCTCTGCGAAGCCATCTGCCCGGCGCAGGCCATATCCATCGAGGCCGAGCCCCGCGCCGACGGCAGCCGCCGCGCCACCCGCTACGACATCGACATGACGAAATGCATCTATTGCGGCTTCTGCCAGGAAGCCTGCCCGGTGGACGCCATCGTCGAAGGCCCGAACTACGAATTCGCGACCGAAACCCACGAGGAGCTGATCTACGACAAGGAGCGCCTGCTGGCGAACGGCGACCGCTGGGAAAGCCTCATCGCCGCCAATCTCGAAGCCGACGCGCGCCCCGGCGGATAACGCCGATAGCGCCGGTTACGCCGATGACTCTCCCCGCCCTCTGTTTTTATCTGTTCTCCGCCGTCGCCATCGCCTCCGGCGCGATGGTCGTGGCCGGGCGCAACCCGGTACATTCGGTGCTGTTCCTGATCCTCGCTTTCCTCAGCGCGGCCGGCCTGTTCGTGCTGATGGGCGCCGAGTTTCTCGCCATGATCCTGGCCATCGTCTATGTCGGCGCGGTTGCGGTGCTGTTTCTGTTCGTGGTGATGATGCTCGATATCGATTTCGCGCGTTTCCGCGAAGGCTTCCTGCAATATCTGCCGATCGGCGGAACCGTGGGGCTGGCGTTGCTGATCGAGCTGGGTTTCATGCTCGCGGCGACGCGCCTCGGCGCCGGCGGCGCGCCCCTCGCCGCGCCGGGCGGCCCCGCGACCGGCTCGGAAAGCAACACCCGCGTTATCGGCCGCCTTCTCTACACCGAGTATTTCTACCTGTTTCAGGCCGCCGGGCTGATTCTGCTCGTCGCCATGGTCGCCGCCATCGCGCTCACGCTGCGCGAACGGCCGGGGGTGCGGCGCCAACGCGTCGCCGATCAGGTGGCGCGACGTCCGCGCGACGCCATCGAAATCCGCCGGGTCCCGCCGGGCGCCGGGGTCTGACGCATGGAAATCGCCCTCGCGCACTACCTCGTCGTCGGCGCGGTCCTGTTTTCGCTCGGCATCTTCGGCATCTTTCTCAACCGCAAGAACGTCATCGTCATCCTCATGGCGATCGAGCTCATGCTGCTCGCGGTCAACATCAATCTTGCCGCGTTCTCGACCTGGCTCGGCGACCCCGCCGGCCAGGTTTTCGCCATGTTCGTCCTCACCGTCGCGGCCGCCGAAGTGTCGATCGGCCTCGCCATTCTGGTCGTGTACAACCGCATGCGCGGCACGATCGAGGTCGAGGACGTCAGCGCCATGAAGGGCTGACCGCGGCGATGGCCGCGCTCTGCGTCTTCCTGCCCCTTCTCGGCGCCGTCATCGCCGGGTTTTTCGGGCGCGCGATCGGCGACCGCGGCGCGCAGATCGCGACGTGCGCGCTCATGGCGGCCTCCGCCGCCTGCGGCGCCGCCGTGTTCGCCGGCGCCATCGCCGGCGGCGCGCCCTATTCGGTCGAGCTGTTCGGCTGGATCCGCTCCGGAACGCTCGATTTTTCGTGGGCGCTCTACGTCGATTCGCTGACCGCCATCATGATGTTCACGGTCAGCGCCGTATCCGCGCTCGTGCATGTTTATTCCATCGGCTACATGGCGCACGACGCGCATATCCCGCGCTTCATGGCCTATCTGTCGCTGTTCACCTTTGCGATGCTCATGCTGGCGACGGCCGACAATTTCGTGCAGCTCTATTTCGGCTGGGAAGGCGTCGGGTTGTGCAGCTACCTGCTCATCGGCTTTTGGTACAACCGTCCGACTGCCAACGCCGCCGCCATCAAGGCGTTCGTCGTCAACCGCGTCGGCGATTTCGGCTTTGCCCTCGGCGTTTTCGCCATCTACATGGTCTTCGACTCGGTCGCCTACGAGGCCGTGTTCGCCGCCGCCCCGGCGCGGGCGGACGAAACCATCGGCTTCCTCGGCGTCGAGGCGGACGCGCCGACCGTTATCTGCCTCCTGCTGTTCGTCGGCGCGATGGGCAAGTCCGCCCAGCTGTTCCTGCACACCTGGCTGCCCGACGCGATGGAGGGGCCGACGCCGGTCTCGGCCCTCATTCACGCCGCCACCATGGTCACCGCCGGCGTGTTCATGGTCGCGCGTTGCTCGCCCCTGTTCGAGCAGTCCGAAACGGCGCTCGCGGCGGTCGCCATCGTCGGCGCGGCCACCGCGTTCTTCGCCGCCACCGTCGGGCTGGCGCAAAACGACATCAAGCGCGTCATCGCCTATTCCACGTGCAGCCAGCTGGGCTACATGTTTTTCGCCTGCGGCGTCTCGGCCTACGCGGCGGGCATCTTCCACCTGACCACGCACGCCTTTTTCAAGGCGCTGCTGTTTCTCGGCGCCGGCGCCGCGATCCACGCCATGTCGGGCGAACAGGACATGCGCCGCATGGGCGGCATCCGCCGCGCCGTGCCGTGGACCTACGCGCTCATGTGGATCGGCTCGCTCGCGCTCGCCGGCATCCCGCCCTTCGCCGGCTATTATTCCAAGGACATCGTTCTCGAATCCGCCTGGGCGGCGCACACGCCTGTCGGCGCGGTTGCGTTCTGGCTCGGCGCGGCCGCCGCCGTCATGACCGCCTTCTATTCGTGGCGGCTACTGTTCATGACCTTTCACGGCGCGCCGCGGGCCGACGAAAAGGTCATGGCCCATGTCCACGAAGCGCCGCCGGTCATGCTCGTTCCGCTCGCCGTCCTCGCCATCGGGGCCATCGGCGCGGGTTACGCGGGCCGCAGCCTCGTCGAGGCCGGCGCCGCTTATTGGGGCGGCGCGCTGACCGTGCTCGAAGGCCACAACGCGCTGGCCGACGCGCACCGTTCGCCGCTGTGGGTCAAGGCCCTGCCCGTCGCGCTCGCCGCCGCCGGAATCGCCGCCGCGTGGCTGTTCTACATCCGCCGGCCCGACCTCCCCGCCCGCGCCGCCGCGGCCGCCGGCGGCCTGTACGCCTTCGTGCTCAACAAGTGGTATTTCGACGAACTGTACGATTTCCTGTTCGTCCGCCCCGCCAAGCGGCTGGGCAGGGGGCTGTGGAAGACCGGCGACGGCGAGCTGATCGATGGCGTCGGCCCGGACGGCGTCGCCGCGGGCGTCGCGAACATCGCCCGCCGCGCCAGCCGCCTGCAAACCGGCTACGTCTATCACTATGCCTTCGCCATGCTCGCCGGCGTCGCGCTGTTCGTAACCTGGTATCTCGCGCTGCGCGCCGGCTGAGCCATGGACGATTTCCCCTATCTCGCGGCGATTATCGCCGTGCCCCTGCTCGGCGCGGCCATGATCGCGACCGTGACCGGCCCGGCCGGGATCGTCGCCCGCAACGTCCGTGCGGTGGCGCTGTGGACCGCGCTTTTCGCCTTCGGCCTGTCGCTCGCCATGTGGGCCGCCTTCGACCCCGCCGCGCCGGGATACCAGTTCGTGCATCGGGCGCCGTGGATTCCCGCGCTCGGCGTCGAATTCCATCTCGGCGTCGATGGCGTCTCGCTGCTGTTCGTCGTCCTGTCCAACTTTCTCACGCTGGTATGCGTCATCGCGAGTTGGGAATCCGTCACCGAGCGCGTGAAGGAATACGCCATCGCCTTCCTCGTCATGGCGGCGATGATGAACGGCGTCTTTTGCGCGCTCGACATCGTTCTGTTCTATCTGTTCTTCGAGGCCATCCTGATCCCGATGTTCCTCATCATCGGCGTGTGGGGCGGCAAAAGGCGCGTTTATTCGGCATTCAAGTTTTTTCTCTATACCCTTGCGGGGTCGGTGCTTTTCCTGGTTGCGGTGCTGGCGATGGCCCGTATCGCCGGGGAAACCGCGATCCCCGTCCTGGCGGAAACCGCGTTCGATCCCGGGCTGCAAATCTGGCTGTGGCTCGCGCTGTTCGCCTCCTTCGCCGTCAAGATACCCATGTGGCCCTTCCACACCTGGCTGCCCGACGCCCATGTGGAGGCGCCCACCGCCGGATCGGTAATCCTCGCCGGCGTGCTGCTGAAACTCGGCGCCTACGGTTTCCTGCGCTTTTCCCTCCCCATGCTGCCCGACGCCACCGCGTTCTTTACGCCTTTCGTGCATACGCTCAGCGTCGTCGCCGTGATCTGGGCCTCGCTGGTCGCGCTGATGCAGACCGACATGAAGAAACTCATCGCCTACTCCTCGGTCGCGCATATGGGCTTCGTCACCATCGGCCTGTTCACCTTGACAACCCAGGGCGTCGAGGGCGCGCTGATGGTCATGCTCAGTCATGGTGTGGTTTCCGCCGCGCTGTTTCTGTGCGTCGGCGTGGTGTACGACCGAAATCGCAGCCGCGAGATCGCGGATTACGGCGGCCTCGTCCACCGCATGCCCGCTTACGCCTTCGTCTTCATGGTCTTCACGATGGCGTCGATCGGCCTGCCCGGCACGAGCGGTTTCGTCGGCGAGTTCCTGGTGCTCGCCGGCGTCTTCCAGCACAACACCTGGACCGCCGCCGCCGCCGCCCTCGGCGTCATCCTCGGCGCCGCCTACATGCTCTGGCTCTACCGCCGCGTGATCTTCGGCGCGCTTGCGAACGAGAAGCTGAAATCCATCGCCGATCTCAAGCCGCGCGAGATCGCGATGTTCGCGCCGCTAGTCGCCGCCGCGCTCTGGATGGGCGTGTATCCGGAGAGTTTTCTCGGCGTCATGCGGGCGTCGGTCGCGCAGCTGATCGCGCAGTCGGCGCCCGCCGCCGGCGCCGCCGCGGCGCTGGCCCCCGGATATTGAGGAGGCGCGCATGGACTCGTTCCCCCCGCTTGCGCCCGCCCTGCCGGAGCTGATACTGGTTGCCGCCGCCTGCGCGGCGCTGATGGCCGGCGTGTTCCGCCGCGGCGGCGGGGAAGGGCCGGCGACTGCGCTCGTTCTCGCCGGCATGTTCGCGGCCCTCGCGGCCGTTGCCCTCCAGCCCGCCGGACGCGGCGAGGCGTTCGGCGGGCTGTTCGTCTCCAATGCCTACACTGCCTTCATGAAAGGGCTGATCTTCGCCGGCGCCGCGCTCACCCTCGCCATGACCCGCGGCTACCGCGCGCGCGAGGGCCTCGACCGTTTCGAATACCCCGTGCTGCTGGCCTTCGCCACGCTCGGCATGGCCATGATGGTCTCCGCCAACGACCTCATGGCGCTTTATGTGGGCCTCGAAATGCAGAGCCTGCCGCTCTACGCGGTCGCCGCCTTCAAGCGCGACAGCCGCCGCTCCGGCGAGGCGGGCGTCAAGTATTTCGTCCTCGGCGCGCTATCGTCGGGCATGCTGCTCTACGGCTGTTCGCTGATCTACGGCTTTACGGGCGCGACGAATTTCACAGCGCTGGCCGCCGCGACCGCGGCCGGCGACCCCTCGCCCGGCCTCCTGGTCGGCCTCGCTTTCCTCGCCGCCGGGCTGGCCTTCAAGGTTTCCGCCGCGCCGTTCCATATGTGGACGCCGGACGTCTACGAGGGCGCGCCGACCGCCGTCACGGCGTTTTTCGCCGCCGCGCCCAAGGTCGCCGCGCTCGCCCTCTTCGCCCGCGTGCTCATCGAGCCCTTCGGCGCGCTGGTCGAGGAATGGCGCCAGATCGTCGTCTTCCTCGCCATCGCGTCCATGCTGCTCGGCGCCTTCGCGGCCATTCGCCAAACGAACATCAAGCGCCTGATGGCCTATTCCTCCATCGGCCATGCCGGATACGCGCTTGTCGGGCTTGCCGCCGCCGGCGCCGCCGGCCTGCGCGGCGTCATCGTCTATCTCGCCATCTATCTCGCCATGACCATCGGCGCGTTCGGCTGCATCCTCGCCATGCGCCGCCGCGGACGCATGGTCGAGGATATTGCCGATCTCGCCGGGTTGGGCCGCGACCGCCCTCTCCTCGCCGCCGCGTTCGCCATCCTCATGTTTTCGATGGCCGGAATTCCGCCGCTCGCCGGCTTCTTCGGCAAGCTCTACGTTTTCCTCGCCGCCGTCGAGGCGGGCCTGTATGCGCTGGCGGTTATCGGCGTCCTCGCCAGCGCGGTCGCCGCGTTCTATTACCTGCGCATCGTCAAGCTCATGTATTTCGACGAGGCGGCCGAACCCTTCGACCGGCCACTCGAGCGCGAAGTCGCACTGACGGTTGCCGGAACCGGCCTGCCGGTGCTTTTGTTCGCGCTGTGGCCTGCGCCGCTGGTGTCCGCCGCGGCCGCGGCGGCGGCGGCGCTGACCCCATGACGCCGCCGTTCCGCAAGGTCGTCCTCGACGAGACCGACAGCACCAACTCCGAGGCGCGCCGCCGCGCGGAAGCCGGAGCGCCCGATGGCCTCGCCGTCGTCGCGCGCCGCCAAACGGCCGGCCGCGGCCGCCGCGGCCGGCGCTGGGAATCGCCCGAAGGCAATCTCTACGTCTCGCTGCTGCTGCGGCCCGACCGCCCCCTGGCGGAGGCCGCGCTGCTCTCTTTCGTCGCCGCTGTCGCCCTGGGCGAAGCCGTGGCGGCCATGCTTCCGCCCGAAGCGCCCATCGCGTTCAAATGGCCGAACGACCTGCTTGTCGGCGGCGCGAAATGCGCGGGCATGCTGCTCGAATCCTCCGCCGCCGGCGCCGGCCGCCTCGACTGGCTCATCGTCGGCGTCGGCGTCAATCTCGCCTCGCATCCCGAGGGTCTGCCGTACCCCGCGACCGACCTTGCCGCCGCGGGCGCGCCCGCGCCGACCCCCGACGCCGCGCTGGAAACCTTCCTCGAGCGCTTCGCCCGGTGGCGGGATATCTGGAGCCGGCGCGGCTTCGCGCCGGTGCGCCGCGCCTGGCTTGCGCGCGCCGCCGGCCTCGGCGGCCCCGTCGAGGTGCGCGCGGGCAACGCAACCCTGCGCGGAACCTTCGCCGGCCTCGACCCCGAGGGCGCGATGCTGCTCGAATCCGCGCACGGCCGCCGGCGCGTGACCGCCGGCGACGTGTTCTTCCCGGCCGCCGCATGAGCGCTCCGCTCCTGCTTGCCGTGGACGCCGGCAACACAAACGTCATGTTCGCGCTGTTCGACGGCGAGCGCCCGGCGGCGCGCTGGCGCACCGCCACCGTCGCGAGCCGCACCGCCGACGAATACGCCGTGTGGCTTACCCAGCTCATGACGCTGGAGGGCGTCGCGCCCGAGCGCGTCGGCGCCGCCATCGTCGCCACCGTCGTCCCCCAGGCGCTGTTCGAAATCGAGGCGCTGTGCCGCCGCTATTTCCGCTGCGCGCCGGCCGTTGTCGGCCGGGATGTCGAACCCGGCCTGCGCATCGACGTCGACCGCCCCCACGAGGTCGGCGCCGACCGCCTCGTCAATGCCGTCGCCGCTCACGAGCGTTATCCCGGCTGGCTGATCGTTATCGATTTCGGCACCGCCACCACATTCGACGTGGTGAGCGCCGACGGCGATTACGAAGGCGGCGCGATAGCCCCCGGCGTCAACCTGTCGCTGGAGGCGCTCGACCGCGCGGCGGCGAAACTGCCCCGCGTCGCGGTCGAGCGGCCCGCCCGCGTCGTCGGACGCGCCACTGTCCCCGCCATGCAGTCCGGCGTCTATTGGGGCTATGTCGGCTTGCTCGAAGGCATGGTCGCCCGCATCCGCGCGGAGGTCGGCAAGCCCATGACGGTCGTCGCCACCGGCGGGCTGGCGGAGCTCTTCGAAACCGCCACCGGCGCCATCGACGCGGTGGAGCCCGACCTCACCCTGCGCGGGCTCATGCTCCTGCACCGGCGCAACCGATGACAGCTTCCGAGTTCGACGGCCTCGTCTTCGCGCCGCTCGGCGGCGCCGGCGAAATCGGCATGAACCTCAATCTCTACGGTCTCGACGGCCGCTGGGTCATGCTCGATTGCGGCGTGACCTTCTCGGACGACCGCGCCCCCGGGGCCGAACTGATCATGCCCGACCCCGCTTTCATCGAGGCGCGGCGGGAATCCCTCGAGGCCATAGTGCTCACCCACGGCCATGAGGACCATCTCGGCGCCGTCGCGTATTTGTGGCCGCGCTTCCGTTGCCCGATCTACGCCACGCCTTTTACCGCCGCGCTCATGCGCCGCAAACTCGCGGAGACGGGCCTCGCCGAAACCGCCGAGCTGCGCGAGATCCCCCTCGGCGCGCGGTTCGAACTCGGCCCCTTCGACATCGAGTTCGTTACCGTCACCCATTCGATACTCGAACCCAACGCGGTCGCGCTGCGTACCCGTTACGGCGTCGTCGTCCACAGCGGCGACTTCAAGATCGACCCCGAACCCCTCATCGGCGACACGACCCACAGCGACACCCTCGAGGCGCTGGGCCGCGAGGGCGTGCTCGCCCTGGTCTGCGACTCCACCAACGCTACCCGCGAGGGCCATTCCGGCTCCGAGGGCGAGTTGCGCCGCAGCCTCGACAAGCTTATCGCGAAGAAGAAACGGCGCGTCGCCGTCGCGACCTTCGCCTCCAACGCCGCGCGCATCGAAACCCTGGTCAAGATCGCCGCGCGCCGCGGCCGCCACGCCGCGCTGGTGGGCCGCAGCCTGTGGCGCATCGTCGACGCCGCCCGCGAGGCCGGATACCTCGCCGACCTCCCGCCCCTCCTTTCCGACGAAGAGGCCGGCTACCTGCCGCGGGAAAAGGTCCTGCTCATCGCCACCGGTTGCCAGGGCGAACCCCGCGCCGCCATGAGCCGCATCGCCGCCGGCGACCACCCGCATGTGAGTCTCGCTCCGGGCGACACGGCGATTTTCGCGTCGAAAATCATCCCCGGCAATGAGCGCGCCATCGATGTCCTCCATGATCGCCTCGTCGCCGCCGGCGTCGAACTGATCACGGAGCACGACGATTTCGTCCATGTCTCCGGCCACCCCAACCGCGAGGAGCTCACTCTCTTCCATCGCTGGCTGCGTCCGAAAATCCTCGCGCCGGTGCATGGCGAGCCCCGCCACCTCGCCGCGCACGCGACGCTCGGCCTCGCGAACGGCGTTCCCGCCGCGCCGAAAATCCGCAACGGCGATGTGTTGCGCCTGGCGCCCGGTCCGGCGCGCGTCGTCGCCCGCGTCGAGACCGGACGCCTGGCCCTCGACGGCAACGCGATGCTGCGCCTCGATTCGGACGCTCTGCGCGCCCGCCGCCGCCTCATGCGCGAGGGCGCGATATTCGTCGCCTTGGTCGTGGACTCCCGCGGCGCCCTGCTCGCCGAGCCCCGCTGGCGCGCCGAGGGCGTCCATATCGACGAGGCCCTCGCCGCCGGCGCCCTCGACCGCGCCCTCGCCGCTGCTCTCGCTTCGCTCCCCCGCTCCCGCCGCCGCGACGACAACGCCCTGCGCGAAACCGCCCGCCAATGCGTGCGCCGCCACTTCCGCCGCGCCGCCGACAAACGCCCCTCCATTTCCGTAGAACTGGTTCGTCTTGACCGGTAGCCTGCGAACACTGAGTGTCTGTACCGAAATGCTTATACCAACGGCTATTGCTATTGAGCTTTCTGTGCCCATTTTCGCGTGCCGATGGATGCGATTTTCTCCGGCATGGCGATCAGGCGGTTCCAAGCGTCGCAGGCGGCATCGACAATGTCGCCGTAGCTCTCGAAGACGCGGTTGGATAACCGCGTCTGGCGCAGATACTGCCAGACGTTCTCCACCGGGTTGAGTTCGGGCGCGTATGGCGGCAGCAGCAAGGGGCCGATGTTGCGCGGCCATTCGAGCGCATCGGCGGTGTGCCAAGCGGCGCCGTCGAGCAGGAGAATGGCATGAGCGCCGGGGCGGACGATGCGCGCAATCTCGTCGATGCGGTGTTGCATTGCCTCGGTGTTCGCCATGGGCACGACGACCGCGGCGCCGGCCCCGTGCGCCGGGCAGATGGCGCCGAACGGATACGCGCTACCGTAGCGCAGGCCGCGCAACTGGCGCGGTCGCGTGCCCGTGTGCGCCCATTGCGGCGCCAGCCCGTTCTTTTGGCCGAGCCGCATCTCATCCTGCCGCCATATCTCGAACCCGGTCCCTTCGGGCAGTTCGGCAACCCGCGTGCTCACGGCTTGGGGGAAGACTTTTTTTATATGCGTCAACAACCTCCGCATCCTGCTTCGGATGCCGCGGGCGCGCGCTCATGTGCGAAAACCCCAGCTCGTGGAGAAGCCGCGACACCGAGCGCTCACGATACTCCACCCCGAACCGGCGCTCGATCTCGGCCCGCAGGTCAACGCGCCGCCAGCGCGCCACGCCGTCGGTCTGCGGATCGGGGCCGGCCTCGACGAGCTCAGCCAGCTCCGTCAACTGCGCCGCGCTCAACCGCCGACGCGCCCCCGGAGCCTTGCGGCTCGCAAGGCCGTCCGGACCCTCGGCGTTGAAGCAACGCACCCGTCCCGAAGCGTCTGACGGCTCATCCCGCCCAACGCCGCAGCCTCGGCGCGAGACTTCGCTTCGTAAACGGCCGCAATCGACAGAAGCCGACACGCCTGGGCGCGATCTCCCGCCGCCCGAACCCGAACCGCGTCAAAGTCCGTTCGCAACGCTATCGTCATCGCACTACCCCCTTTGTGTGGCCTCACAAGAACATAACCAAATCACATCGCCATCGAACAGACAATAGTAACGAGTCAACATCAATAGCCCTTGGTATTATTGCGCGTGTATATCTCCTTGCATGGCCTTGCCGGTGAACGGGTCGGCGAGCGGGGGCAGGTTCGGTTCGCGGTTATCGAAGTACTGTGCGATGGACCATATCTGTACTTTCGGATACCGCTTCGCACCGATGGTTACGTCGCCGGCTTCCCGGGCTTCGGCGAGGGCGTCGCGCGACGTCACCGTGTCGAGGGTAACGAACACGCCCATCGCGGCTTTTTCGCGGCGGACGGCGTGAAGGAAATCCCGGAGGCCGCCGAGCGCGAACTTTCCGCCCTTGACCTGCGCCAGAACGAAGCCTTCGGACTTTCGCCCGGCGTCGAGCAGATATCCGCGGCCGTCCACGCCCCGATCTCCCGTCCGTTTGGCGTTGGGGATCATGCCCGGTATGCGCGCGACGGCCCATTTCTCGAAATCCAGGGGTTTCTCGCGCGCCATCGTCCGGGCCGTTTCCATATCCACCGGCACGCCGTTGACCGGTATGCCCTTGTCCTTCAGGCGGCGGTATTTTATCAGGTCGATCGCGAACGGCGATATGTCTATGCCTATCCACCGTCTGCGCAAGCGGTTGGCGGCGTCGACGGTGGCGCCGCATCCGCAAAAGGGATCGAGCACGATATCGCCTTCGCCGCTGGACGCCTTGATAATGCGTTCGAGAAGCGCCACGGGTTTTTGCGTGGGATAGCCCATTTTCTCGGTGGAGAAGCTCTTGATCATGATGGAGTCCAGCGCATCGGCGCTCGAGCAGTTCCATGTATCCTCTATCGGAATGCCCTCGCCTGTCGGCGGCGCCCCGTCGCGTCGGACATATCCGGGCGGGTATGGAATATACTCCTTGTTAAACGCGGCGGCGGCCGCCGGGCCCATTATGTAATAGAGTATCGTATCATGGTTACGGACCCATCCCCGTTTCCGCGTTTTGAAGCCCGAGACCCAGCCAATGCGCCAGACGATTTCGTTACGGAAGTTCTCGTGGCCGAACACCGCGTCCATGACGATTTTCAGGTAATGGGATGCGGTGGGGTCGCAATGGAGATAAACGCTGCCGGTCTCCTTCAGTATGCGCTTCGTTTCAAGCAGCCGCTCGGCCATGTACGACAAATATGAGAGCATTCCGCAATTGCCGAGCATGCCTTGCAAGCCCGCGATGGCGGCGCGGGCGGGGCTCGCCGCCGCCCGGCGCATGGCGGCGACGCGCGCGGCGGCGTTTTCGTCCCATCGCCATGTATCCTCAAAGGCCAGCGTCTGTTGCGCATCGGGCGCGGCGCGGTTGCCGAACAGGACGTTGTAGTCGGCCTTCGAGTTGAACGGCGGGTCGAGATAGACGAGATCGACCGAGGCGCCGGGCCACGGGCGCATGACCTCGAGGCAGTCGCCGTAGTAGAGCGAGTTCGGCTGGAATGTCATGCCGTTTTCCGTTGTGCGAATCGGTCGGTCCCCGGCAAGCGCCGCGCCCGCCGGGCGCGGCTTGCGTCAGGCGTGGAGCGCGTTGCCGAAGGCGGCGAGGGAGGCGGCTTCCATCAGCGACTCGTTCAGTGTCGGGTGGGCGTGGCAGGTGCGGGCGATGTCTTCGGCGGACGCGCCGAACTCCAGCGCGAGGGCGGCCTCGGCTATCAGCGCGCCGGCGCCGGGGGCCAGTATGTGGACGCCGAGAAGGCGGTCGGAACGCTTTTCGGACAGGATTTTCACGAAACCCGCGGTTTGCCCGATGGTCTTGGCGCGGCTGTTGCCGGCGAGGGGGATCGTTCCCTTGCGGTAGGGCGTTCCCGCGGCCTTCAGTTCGTCCTCGGTGCGGCCCACGGAGGCGGCTTCGGGCTCGGTATAAACCACGGCGGGGATGGCGTCGTAGTTCACGGCGCCGTGGCCGCCCGCGAGGATATCCGCCAGCGCGCGGGCTTCGGCGGTCGCCTTGTGGGCCAGCATCGGGCCGGGGATGACGTCGCCGATCGCATAAATCCCCTCGGCCGTCGTGCGGTAGCGCTCATCGACCATGACGAAACCGCGTTCGTCGAGCGCTACGCCGGCCTCCTCGATTCCCAGCCCGTCGGCGCAGGGCCGCCGCCCCACCGCGACCAAGGCGATTTCGGCGGTCAGGGTTTCTCCGCCAGCGGCGCCGCCGCTGCCCGCGGGCGTGAGCGACAGCGCAACGCCGTCGTCGCGTATATCGGCGCCGGCAACGCGGGTCGCCAGCCGGAAAGCGACGCCTTGGCGCGCCAGTGCGCGGCGCAGGCGGTCGGCAAGCTCGGAGTCCATGCCCGCCGCCAACCTGTCGAGATATTCGATAACCGTTACTTCGGCGCCGAAGCGGCTCCATACCGATCCGAGTTCGAGGCCGATATAGCCGCCGCCGATTACCGCCAGGGTTTTCGGGACGCGCGGCAGCGCCAGCGCGCCGGCGGAGCTCACGACGCGCCGTTCGTCGATGGCGACGCCGGAGAGCGCGGCGGGCTCCGATCCGGTCGCGATGACGATGTTGCGCGCGCGGATTTCGCGGGCCTGCCCCTCCTCGCCGGTCACCGCCACGACGCCGCGGCCCGCCAGCCGCGCCCGGCCGGCGATGCGCTCCACCTTGTTTTTCGCGAACAGATGCGCGACTCCGGAGGCGAGCTGCGCCACGACGCGGTCCTTGCCGGCCATCGCGGCGGCGAGATCGAGCGACACCTCGCCGACGGTTATGCCGTGCGCGGGGGCGCCTTCGGTCATTTCGCGGTAGCGTGCGGACCAGTGGAGCAGCGTCTTGGACGGGATGCAGCCCACATTGAGGCAGGTTCCGCCGAGGGATTCGCGACGTTCGATACAAGCCGCGCGCAGCCCGGCCTGAGCCGCCGCGATCGCCGCCGCGTATCCCGCAGGTCCGCCGCCGATGACGGCGACGTCGTAATCCGCATCGTAACCCGCGCCGGGCATGGTCAGTTCAGACGCCGAGCGCGAGGCGGCGCGGGTCCTCGACGCACTCCTTGACACGCACGAGGAAGGTCACCGCCTCGCGTCCGTCGATCAACCGGTGGTCGTAGGACAGCGCGAGATACATCATCGGGCGCGCAACGATACTGTCGTCGTCGAGAACGACGGGCCGTTTCTCGATCTTGTGCATTCCGAGTATCGCCGATTGCGGCGGGTTGAGGATCGGCGCGGACAGGAGGGAGCCGTACACGCCGCCATTGGAGATGGTGAAGGTACCGCCGGTCATGTCGGCGACGGTCAGCGCGGCGTCGCGGGCGCGGCGCGCGAAATCGGCCACCGCGCGCTCTATATCGGCAAACCCCATGCGCTCGGCGCCGCGCAGCACGGGAACCACCAGCCCGCGCGGCGCGCCGACGGCGACGCCGATATGAATCCCGTCGGGATAGACGACGTCGGAGCCGTCGATGCGCGCGCCGACCTCAGGCTGCTCCTGGAGCGCGGTCGTCACGGCCTTCACGAAAAACGACATGAAGCCCAGGCGCACGCCGTGTTTCGCTTCGAACGCCTTTCCGTAGTCGGCGCGGGCCCGGACGACGGCGCTCATGTCGGCCTCGTTCCAGGTTGTGAGCATGGCGGCGGTGTTTTGCGCCTCCTTGAGACGCTCGGCGATGCGCCGCCGCAGGCGGGTCATGGGAACGCGGCGCTCGCCCGCGGGCTCCGGCGGGGGCGCGGGCGGAGATGCGGGCGATACTTCAGGGGGCGCGGCCGGCGCCGGCGCCGGGGGCGCGGCCGGCGCGGGCGCGGGCGTCTCCAGCGCGTCGAGTACGTCGCCTTTCAGGATACGTCCGTCCTTGCCGCGCCCGGTCAGCGCGGCGGGGTCGAGCGCATGGTCCGCGACGAGTTTACGCACCGCCGGCGACAGCGCGGGCGCTTGCGGCGCCGGGGGCCGGTTCTCTTCCCCTCCCGCTTCTTCCTCCGGCGCTTGCGCGCCTTCGTCGATCCTGCCAAGCACGGCGCCGACGGCGACGTCGCTTTCGGCCTCGACCAGGATTTCCGTCAGCACGCCGGCCGCGCGGGCGGTGACCTCGAGGTTCGCCTTGTCGGTTTCGAGCTCCACGACCGTTTCGTCGCGCGCCACCGCGTCGCCGGCGGTCTTGAGCCAGCGCGCCACGGTGGCCTCGGCGATCGATTCGCCGAGTTCGGGGACCGTCAGATCGAAGGTCATCGTTGCCTCGTTCGCGACGCGGTCAGGCGAGGGCCCGGGCCGCCAGCGCCGCCTGTTCGCGCCGGTGGGTATCGAGCGTTCCGGCGGCCGTCGAGGCCGACGCCTCGCGGCCGACGAACGCCGCGCGCGCGTTCGCCATACCGAGGCCCGGAAGCAGCGCCTCGATGCGGGGATCGACGTAGGTCCACGCGCCCATGTTGCGCGGCTCCTCCTGACACCACACGACTTCGGCGCCGGGGTATTTTTCGAGCTCGGCCTTGAGCGAGGGTCCGGGGAACGGCGCCAGTTGTTCTATGCGCACGAGCGCGACGTCGTCTGTCTCTTCCGCCTCGCGCGCCTCCAGAAGGTCGTAGAAGACCTTGCCCGAACAGAGCACGACGCGGCGGACGGGCTTGCCGCCGCCCTCCGCGCCGGGCGCGGCGGGGTCCCCGAGCACGCGCCTGAAACTCGAGCCCGGGCCGAATGCGGACAGCGGCGACACCGCGCGCTTGTGGCGCAGCAGGGACTTCGGCGTCATCAGGATCAGCGGTTTGCGGAACTTGCGGTGGATTTGCCGCCGCAGGATATGGAAGTAGTTCGCTGGCGTCGTGCAATTCGCGACCTGGATGTTGTCCTCGGCGTGGAGCTGGAGATAGCGCTCGAGCCGCGCCGAGCTGTGTTCCGGCCCCTGCCCTTCGTAGCCGTGCGGGAGCAGCATGACCAAGCCCGACATGCGCAGCCACTTGCTCTCTCCGGCGGCGATGAAATTGTCGATAATCACCTGCGCGGTGTTGGCGAAATCGCCGAATTGCGCTTCCCACAGCACGAGGGCGCCGGGGGCCGCGAGGCTGTAGCCGTATTCGTAGCCCAGTACCGCGGCCTCGGAAAGCATGGAATCGGTGACGTCGAAGCGCGCCTGTTCGGCGCCGAGAAAGTTCAGCGGGATATAGCGCTCCTCGGTGTGTTGATCGACGATCACGGAGTGGCGTTGGGAGAAGGTGCCGCGGCCCGAATCCTGCCCGCTGAGGCGTACCCCGTGGCCCTCGAGCAGGAGGCTGCCGAAGGCGAGCGCCTCGGCGGTGGCCCAGTCCAGCCCCTCGCCGGCGTCGAGCGCCGCCTTGCGCGCCCTGTTGAAGCGGTCGACCTTGCGGTGAACCTGAAATTCCGGCGGATAATGGCAGAGCGCCTCGCCGATGGCGCGCAGGCGCGCGGGGTCCACGGCGGTGTCGCCAGCGCGGCGGTCGAGGGCGTCGGGCGCGACCTCGAGGCCGGCCCATTGGCCTTGCAGCCAGTCCGCTTCCCTCACGCCGCCGGCGCGCGCCGCCTCGTAATCCTCGTCGAGCCGGCTTGCGAAGCGGGTCGCGCGGGCGTCGGCCTCGGCGGGCGTCAGCGCGCCTTCGGAGACAAGCCGCTCGGCGTAAATCTGCCGCGTTGTCGGGTGGCCGGCGATGCGCCGATACATGACGGGCTGCGTAAAGGCGGGCTCGTCGGTCTCGTTATGGCCGTGGCGCCGGTAGCAGAAAATATCGAGCACCACGTCGCGGTGGAATGTGTGGCGGAAGTCCGCCGCCAGAACGGCGGCGTGGACCACCGCCTCGGGGTCGTCGCCGTTGACGTGAAGGATCGGCGCCTGCACGGTTTTCGCCACATCCGACGGATAGGGCGAGGAGCGCGCGTATTTGGGGCTTGTGGTGAAGCCGATCTGGTTGTTGACGACGATATGCACCGTGCCTCCGGCGCGGTGTCCGCGCAGTTCGGACATGCCGAGGGTTTCGGCGACGACGCCCTGGCCGGCGAACGCGGCGTCGCCGTGCATGAGGACTCCCATCGCGCGCTTGCGCCGGCCGTCGCCCATTGTGTCCTGCTTCGCGCGCACGCGGCCCATGACCACGGGATTGACCCATTCGAGATGGGACGGGTTGGCGGTCATGGAGAGATGAACGCGGCGCCCGCCCGGCAGGACGCGGTCGGACGAGGTGCCGAGATGGTATTTTACGTCTCCCGAGCCTTGGACGTCGTCGGCGTCGGATATGCTGCCCTGGAACTCGGCGAATACGTTTCGGTAGCTCTTGCCCATCACGTTGGTGAGGACGTTGATGCGCCCGCGGTGGGGCATGCCGAAGACGATCTCCTCGACGCCGTGGGCCGCGGATTCGCGGATAATGGCCTCGAGCGCGGGGACGAGGCTTTCCGCCCCTTCGATCGAGAAGCGCTTGGTGGCCGGGTATTTCGCGTGCAGGAAGCGCTCGAAACCTTCGGCCATGTCGAGCTCGTCGAGAATGTCGAGCTTGCGTTCGCGCGTGTAATGCGTGCGGTTGAGGCTGTTCTCCACGCGCTGTTGAAGCCACGATTTCTCCTCGGGATACTGGATGTGCATGAACTCGATCCCGATGCGCGCGCAATAGACCTGTTTCAGTATCTGCAATATCTCGCGCAAGCTGGCGGTTTCGCGCCCCAGCACGCCGTCGATGAAGAACTCGCGGTCGTAGTCGGCGTCGCCGAAGCCGTAGCTTGCGGGGTCGAGCTCGGGGTGATGATCCTGCCCCGTCAGGCCGAGGGGGTCGAGATTGGCGATCAGGTGCCCGCGCACGCGGTAGGCGCGAATCAGCATGAGCGCGCGCAGGTTGTCGCGCGTGCTGGCGAGGACTGCGTCCGGGTGGGCGGCGGGGAGCGAAAGCCCGGGCGCGGCCGGCGCGTCGGGCGCGCGGTCGAGATCGACGAAAAACTCGCGCCAGCCCGGGGCCACCGACGCCGGGTCGGCGAGGTAGCGCGCGTACACGTCCTCTACGAAGGCGCGGTTGGCGCCGGTGAGCAGTTCGGCGCCGCTTGCGGCGAAGGCGGCGGTCACGCGCCCGCCTCCGCTTCGCGCCCGAGGGCGCGCAGCGCCGCCGCGCCGAGATCGGCGGGCGATTCGGCCATGACGACGCCGGCCTCGCGCAACGCGGCGATCTTGTCGGCCGCGCCGCCCTTGCCGCCGGCGACGATGGCGCCGGCATGGCCCATGCGCCGGCCCGGCGGGGCGGTCAGCCCGGCGATGAACCCGGCGACGGGCTTGCGCGCCGGCGAGCGCGCGATGAACTCCGCCGCTTCTTCCTCGGCGCCGCCGCCGATTTCGCCGATCACGACCACCGCGTCTGTGCCCGGGTCGGCGAAAAACATTTCCAGACAGTCCACGAAACTCGTTCCCGACACGGGGTCGCCGCCGATGCCGACGCAGGTGGTCTGCCCAAGGCCCGCCGCCGTTGTCTGCGCCACGGCTTCGTAAGTGAGCGTGCCCGACCGCGAGACCACGCCGATCGTTCCCGGCATGTGGATATGCCCCGGCATGATGCCGATCTTGCACGCGCCGGGCGTAATGACCCCCGGGCAGTTCGGCCCGATCAGCCGCGTGCGCGCGCCCTCGAGCGCGCGCTTGACCGTCACCATGTCGGCCGCGGGGATGCCCTCGGTGATACACACCGCCAGCGCGATGCCCGCGTCTATGGCCTCGAGGATCGCGTCGGCGGCGAAGCGCGGGGGTACGTAGATCGCGGTGGCGTCGGCGCCGGTCTCCGCCACCGCCTCGTGAACGGTGTCGAACACCGGCAGTTCGAGATGCGTCGTCCCGCCCTTGCCCGGCGTCACGCCGCCGACCATGCGCGTCCCGTAGGCGATGGCCTGTTCCGAATGGAAAGTTCCCTGGCGCCCGGTGAAGCCTTGGCAGATCACGCGGGTTTCCGCGCCGACCATTATCGACATCAGGACGATTCCTCCACTGCCCGGACGATTTTCCGCGCCGCGTCGCCCAAGTCGCCCGCAGACACGATGGGCAGGCCCGAATCGGCGAGTATCCGCTTTCCGAGCTCCACATTGGTGCCCTCGAGGCGCACCACCAGGGGGACGTGCAGGCTCACCGCGCGCGCCGCCTCGACGACGCCGTCGGCGATGGTGTCGCAGCGCATGATGCCGCCGAAGATATTAACGAGGACGCCTTCCACGTCGGGGTCGGACAATATCAGTTTGAACGCCTCGGTCACGCGTTCGCCCGACGCGCCGCCGCCTACATCGAGGAAGTTCGCCGGCGCGCCGCCGTAGAGCTTCACGATGTCCATGGTCGCCATGGCCAGCCCGGCGCCGTTGACCATGCAGCCGATATTGCCGTCGAGCTTCACGTAGTTGAGATCGTGGCGGGCGGCCTCGCGCTCGCGCGGGTCCTCCTCTCCCTCGTCGCGCAGGCGCGCGATTTCCGGATGGCGCCAGAGCGCGTTGTCGTCGAAATTCGCCTTTGCGTCAAGCGCCAGCACGGCGCCGTCGGCGGTCACCGCCAACGGGTTGATTTCGATCAACGTCGCGTCAAGCGCAATATAGGCGTCGTAGAGCGCCGCGATGGTACGCGCCGCCGCCTCGGCCGCCGCGCCCTCGAGCCCGAGGCCGCGCGCCAGGCGGTCGGTGTGGAAGCTCCGCACGCCGGTGAGCGGATCGACATGGACGCGGAAGATGCGCTCGGGCGACGCGGCGGCCACCTCCTCGATGTCCATGCCGCCCTCGGTGGAGGCGACGATGGCGACGCGGCTCGCGGCGCGGTCGAGCAGCACGCCGAGATAAAGCTCGCGCGCGATGTCGCAGCCCTCCTCAATATAGACGCGCGAGACCTCGCGGCCCTCCAGCCCGGTTTGCGGCGTGACGAGCGTCATGCCGAGCATGGCGCGCGCGGCGTCGGCGGCCTCCTCGACCGACCGCGCGATCTTGACGCCGCCCGCCTTGCCGCGCCCGCCGGCGTGGATCTGCGCCTTGACGACCCACACCGGGCCGCCGAGTTCGCGCGCCGCCTCTTCCGCCTCCCGCGCGGTGTAAGCGATGCGGCCGCGCGGAACCGCGGCCCCGCGCGCCGCCAGCAGGGCCTTGGCCTGATACTCATGAACGTTCATACGGTCTGCGCCGCCTTCCGTCGCCTTGAGAGTTGAATACGGGCGGGAGGGGCTAGCGGGCGCGCCGGCGCGGGGCGGCGCGGCGGCCGGCGCCGCGCTCGCCCGGCGCGGTCTTCTGCCGTCCGCGCGCGGCGCGCGCCGCCAGCGCGGGCTTGTGCTCCGCCGTCTTGCGCATCAGCGTCCGCGCCGCGTCCACCAGCTCGGCGACCGCCGCCACCGAGGCGTCGAAGCGCTTGCGCTCGGTGCGGTTGAGGGCGATCTCGACCACGCGCTCGACGCCGCCCGCGCCGATCACGACCGGCACGCCGACATACAGGCCGTTTACGCCGTATTCGCCGGAAAGCCACGCCGCACAGGGCAGGACGCGCTTCTTGTCCTTCAGATACGCCTCGGCCATCTGGATCGCCGCCGAGGCCGGCGCGTAAAAAGCCGATCCCGTCTTGAGCAGGCCGACGATCTCGGCGCCGCCCTTGCGCGTGCGCTCCACGATCCCGTCGAGGCGCTTGCGGTCGGTCCAGCCCATCTTGACCAGGTCGGGCAGCGGGATGCCCGCCACCGTCGAGTAGCGCACAAGCGGCACCATCGTGTCGCCGTGGCCGCCGAGCACGAACGCGGTGACGTCCTCGACCGAGACGTCGAACTCCTCGGCCAGGAAATAGCGGAACCGCGCCGTGTCGAGAATGCCCGCCATGCCGACGACGCGCTCGTGCGGCAGGCCGGACGCCTCGCGCAGCGCCCATACCATCGCGTCGAGCGGGTTGGTGATGCAGATGACGAACGCCTCGGGGCAGTACTTGCGGATGCCGGCGCCGACCGCGTGCATGACCTTGCAGTTGGTCTCCAGCAGGTCGTCGCGGCTCATCCCCGGCTTGCGCGCCACGCCGGCGGTGACGATCGCGACGTCGGCGCCCTTGACGCCGGCGTAGCTCGTCGCGCCGGTCAGCCGCGCGTCGAATCCCTCGACCGGCGACGCCTGCGCGATGTCGAGCGCCTTGCCTTGCGGCACGCCCTCGACGACGTCGAACAGGGCGACGTCGCCCAGCTCCTTCAGGCCCGCCAGATGGGCCAGCGTGCCCCCGATATTGCCCGCGCCGATCAGCGCTATCCTGTGTCGCGCCACGTATACGTCTCCCCGCGCCCCGGTCGCCCCGCTTTCGGGGGGCGGCGCGTTGCATACCCGCTTTCGCTCGCCGGTTCAAGGGGGGTGCCGCGGCTTGGGTGCGCGCGCCCAAGCCGCGGGCCGCCCGCCGCCGCCGGGGCAACCGCGTTATATCGAGAAGGTGAACCGGCCGGCGAAGTCCATGGTCAACACGCCTTGGCACAGTACGTCGCGGCCGACGATTACGTCGAAGGGCGCCGTTTCGAGATCGATCTCGCAGACCTCCAAATTCTCGATTGCCGCCGAATACCTTCCGAATCGGAGTACAAGATCGACAGCATGAGTATCGGCGACCGTTGTGCCGGCGGCGCTTCGAATTTCCGTCCTGCCGGTCGGCTGCAAACCGAGTTTGCGAACAAGGCGCGGCGAGATGGCTGTTTTCGATGCGCCGGTATCGATAAGCCCGTGCGCCTCGTCAGGCACCGCCAGCGGGCCGCTTTCAGCACCGTTGCCGCCCGCCGCGGCCCGGATCGTTCCGCCGGCGCGTACTTCTACCTGCAGCAAAATGCCGATATCGGGGTCGTAGTCGCCGCTAACGGCCGGCATAAGAAAACCACCCTTGGTCGCCGACGATATTCGTCACCTTCTGAATCGAGAATATGCCGTCTTCGTAGAGGCGCTTGCCGACGAGATGCGCGTCCCGAAGCGTATCGAACGCCTCGACGCATTCGCCGCGCCGCATCAGCGCCCAGCGCCCCTTGTGGCGCGGCATCAGGTTCGGGAGCATCTTCTTGAACGCCTCGTAGTTGGCGTCGACCTCCGCCCGTTGCGCATCGTGCATTGTCAAGCCTCCCCGGTTCGCGGTTTCGCCAAGCGGCGCGCCGGCCGCCATGCCGCCCGCAACGTAGCCGGCCCGCCGGCCCGTTTCAAGCGAATTGCCGACGCCTCCGGGGTTATTTTCAGCCCTGCGCGCCACGAGGGGGGCGACCCCCGCCCGTATCGTGCGGCGCGCCGTTCCCGGTTATCGGCCCGCTTGCACGACCCCGGCCCCTGCGCCTATACTGCGCCCGAAACATCGCGGCCTGCCCGTGTCGCTCGGCGGGATTTCGTGGCAGACGTCGTTATCCGGAGGCGCGGCGGTCATGAACCAGGCAACCGGCGAGGCAGTCGGCATACTCGTTTTTCTTCTGCCCGGTTTCGTTTCCATCGCCGTCTTTCATTGGCTGACGCCGCATCGCAGGCCCGGCGTTTTCGGCCAGATCGTCCAAGCGTTAATGTTTACCGCTTTGGCGCAGACCGCCAGCTGGGCGGCGGCCGCAGTGCTCCGGTCCGATTGGGGCGCGGCAAGTACGCACTGGACAGAGGCCTATCCGCTTCTGTTGTCGGTCCCGTTCGCACTGTTTACAGGGGCAGCGGCGGCCGCAGTCGTAAACCGCGACCTTGTGCATCGGCCTCTTCGCCGGCTGGGCGTCACGATGGAGACATCGTACCCGTCCGAATGGTATGCGGCTTTCTCGGCGTTTACCCGGCGCAGGGGACGGAATTACGTCGTCTTGCATCTCAGCGGGGAACGGCGCATCTACGGGTGGCCGGCCGAGTGGCCAAGCTGGCCGGACGAGGGCCACTTTCGAATGTTGGCCTATCAATGGCTCACGGACGAAGGCGTCTTGACCGCCGCCGGCGACGCCGCTATCCTGATTCCGGTAGAGACGGTCGAGATGGTGGAGTTCATTCCCGACCCGAACCCGAAGGAGTGAAACATGGTACAGGTGCCGAATTCGCCGCCGTGGGAAAAGGTGAGTGGAAACAACCCGCTGGACAAAGGTGTGACCCCGGCTCCTCCGTGGTGGGTCGCCAACAGGCCGCCCCCGCCGCCGGCGCCGCCGCCGAAAAAGCCCGGATAAACGCCGGACGCCGCGCGGCGCGGGCCGGCGATCTCCGCGCCGCGCGCCATCCGAATCCGCGCAACGCACGCCGCCGTCCGGCTCGAACTCCCGGTCAGCGGCGCCGGCCCCTTGTGCGCGCCGCCGATCGACGCCGCCCGGTAACGCCCGAACCGACAGCTGGGCCGCAACCCGGCCGTCGCGCCCGCGCGCGCGGGGCGCCGCTCGCGGAAGCGTGTGCCTGCACGGGCCCAGAAACGTCGCGCCCGCGCGCGCGGGGCGCCGCTTCCGACACCTCGCCAATGGAGAACCCGCCATGAAGATCGTCAAGGTGTCCGCCGAATGGATCCATGTGCCGATCGCGCGCGAGCGCCAACACAGGTCCGACTTCGGCACGGTCGATTCGTTCGATTCCGCGCTGGTGCGCATCGAGACGGCGGGCGGCATTACGGGCTTCGGCGAGGCCAAGGCGCAGGTGGGCAGCGCGGCGAACTGCCGCGCCCTGCGCGCCGTCGTCGAGGAGGATCTCGGCCCCATGCTCGTCGGCGAGGATGCGCGCGACATATCGCGCCTCTGGGATGTCATGTACAACGGCTCGCGCGCGCATTACGCCATCGCGCGCGGCCATGCGTTTCCGGCGATGGGGCGGCGCGGGGTTACAGTCGCCGCGATGAGCGGCATCGACATCGCCCTGTGGGACATTTTGGGCAAGGAGCTCGGCGTTCCCGTCTGGCAGTTGCTCGGCGGAAAGCGCCACGAACGCATGCCCGCCTACGCCTCCGGCGGCTGGGCGCCCGCCGACCGCATCGCCGGGGAACTGCGGAGCTTTATCGAGCGCGGCAATTTCGGCGCGGTGAAAATGCGCGTCGGGGCCGGCGACGGTACCCTCGGCCATTCCATCGCCCGCGTCCGCGCCGCCCGCGAGGGGCTCGGCGATTCGGTGGGCATCATGTGCGACGCCCACGGGACGTGGTCGCCCGCCGAGGCCAGGCGCTTCTGCCGCGCGGTCGCCGAGTGCGACATCGGCTGGCTCGAGGAGCCCGTCTGCGCCGACGACAAGCCGGGCATGGCCGAGGTGCGCGCCGCCACCGATATCCCCATCGCAACCGGCGAATCGGAGTTCACGCGCTTCGCGTTCCGGGACCTCGCGTTGCTGCGCGCGGCGGATATCTTCCAGCCCGACCTGTCGATCGCCGGCGGCATTACCGAGACCGTGCGCATCGAGGCGCTGGCGAGCGCGCACCAGATCCGGCTGGCGCCGCACATGTGGGGCGGCGCGCTCACCTTCGCCGCCGGGCTGCATGTCGCGGCCGCCGCCAGCAGCGGTTTTATCCTCGAATACTCCCTCGGCGCGAATCCGATGCTCCACGAACTCGCGGTCGAGGATTTCCCGATCGAGGACGGAACGCTCGAAATCCCCGATCGGCCCGGGCTCGGCGCGACGATCGACGAGGCGTTCGTTTCCCGCTACCGCGCCGTCTGAGCCGCCGCCATGCGCTATCTTGAGGATTTCCGCCCCGGTCAGCGTTTCTTTCTCGGCCGCCGGACGGTGACCCGCGACGAAATCGTTGCATTCGCCCGCGAGTTCGATCCGCAGTCGTTTCATCTCGACGAAGCGGCGGCAGCGCGCTCCATCTTCGGCGGCCTGGCCGCGAGCGGCTGGCATACCGCCTCGATCTACATGCGCCTTCTGGTCGATGGGCTGCTGCGCGAATCGGCCAGCCTGGGGTCGCCGGGCATCGACGAACTGCGCTGGCATCGCCCCGTGCGGCCCGGCGACACGCTGGACGCTTACGCGACGATTTGCGGCGTCCGGCCCTCGCGCAGCAAGCCCGACCGCGGTATCGTGCATGCCGACTACGAGATGACCGACCGGAACGGCGCGCGCGTGCTCTCCATGAAGGGCATCGGCCTGTTCGCGCGCCGCCCGGCGGGGCCCGCGCGCCCGGCCCCCGAGACAACCGAACCGCACAACGGAGACTGACGCAATGGCCGAATCCCGGCGCTCTTTCCTGCTGACCGGCGCCGCCGCGGCGGGCGCTTCCGCCCTCGCCGCCCCCGCCGTCCGCGCGCAATCGCCGATTCGCTGGCGGCTTCAGACCTATGCCGGTCCGGCGCTGGCCGACCATGTCGTCAGGCCGGCGGTCGAGGCGTTCAACCGCGCGGCGGGCGGCGAAATGGAGATCGCGCTTTACGCCGCGGACGAACTCGCGCCCACGGGCGACCTGTTCCGCGCGGTGCGCGAGGGCGAGATCGACATGGCGCAAACGGACGACGATTCGATGGCGGCGCCCACGGATGTGGCGGTCTTCGGCGGCTATTTCCCGCTCGCCCTGCGCCACAGCCTGGACGCGCCGGTTCTGTTCGAGCGCTACGGCCTGGGCGCGATATGGAGCGAGGCCTATGCCGGGACCGGCGTGAAATGGCTTTCCGCCGGCGCGTGGGACCCCTGCCATTTCATTACCCGCGAGCCGATTCGGCGCCTCGCCGACCTGGAGGGCAAGCGCGTTTTCACCTTCCCCACGGCGGGGCGGTTCCTGCGCCGGTTCGGCGTCGAGCCCGCGACGCTGCCTTGGAGCGAGGCCGAATCGGCGTTGCGAAGCGGCGCGCTCGACGGCATCGCGTGGTCGGGCCTTACCGAAGCCTACACGGTGGGCTGGGCCGGCGCGGCGCGTTACGTCCTTGTCAACGCCTTGTCCGGCGCGTGGATCGGCCACTTCTTCGCCAACGAGGAGCGCTGGAACGCCCTTCCCGAGCGTTTCAAGACGCTCTGGCGCCTGGCGATGGATTCGTCGCATTACTATCGGCAGCACTGGTATTGGGGCGGCGAGGCCCATCTCCGCACCGCGGGCGACAAGCTGGCGCTGACCGCTTTGCCGCCGGAGGAATGGCGCCGCGTCGAAACCGAGGCCGCCGCCTTTTGGGACGAAATCGCCGCCGCAAGCCCCCGCGCCCGCCGCGTGGTCGAGACCTTCCGCCGCTACAACGCCGTCATGGCCCAGGCCGGCCCGCCCTACCGCGACCGGGCGCGGTAAGCGCGGGACGTTCGCGGCGCATGGCGAATCGACGTTGCGCGGCGCGCGAATCGTATGATATCGTGCCGCGGCGCAAGCAAGCGCGGGCGCCGCATCGAACGGGGAGCCGCCGCCATGAGCAGTGTAATCGTCGTTGGCCGTATCGACTCCGGGGACAAATCGTGGCTGAGGCGCGAGGCGCGCCGCGCGGGCGTCTCGATGGCGCAATTCGTCCGCCTGCTCATCCGCGAGAAACGCGAGCATACCGAACGCCACGAGAAACCGTCGGACGTATTCCGCTGCCATTTCGGGCCGGAGCACGGCGTGGAACTGCCGCCCCGGGGGCGGTACGGCTACAAGCCTCCGGCTTTCGTTGGGGAAGGCGGTGCGTGAAGGCCCCGTTGCATGCTCATCCGTTTGCCGATTCGGGATATACCGGTTCCGGCAACCCCAGCCACTTCAATGGAATCTCATTAAACAGGTAGTGGCAATTTACCGAGGATATGTAGTCGAGTGTATCCCTGTATTGGGGCTGCCTGAACCAATCGTTCAAAACGTATACATATTCTACCATTAATCCCAAGGGGCGCGTAAGCTTTGCGTATTGTTTTCTTTTGAAATCGCACGTCTGCAACTTCTCATCCACCGACCCCGCGACACGCTGAAATTTGACCTCGACTATAAACAATGTATCGCGAACGATTACCAATAACGCACCGTCCGGCAGCAACCGCTTTGAAACAATCCGCCTCCAGTCGACGCCTTCTTCGTCAAGATAATCATAGAACCGATGGCCTTTGAAGAGGCGAGCCACAGACTCACCGGCATATATCACGTCCAAACCGGCTTGTTCGCCATCCACGACTCGATAGCCCGGCAAACCGGCAAATAATTTCTCCAGACTGACCCTTTCCTCGAAAATGAGTCCCGTCCGTGTCGCCGCCCCTCCTGTTCCCCCTGCCCTCATTTGACCGCTCCTCTTATTATATCCGACTCTACATCGCGTAGAGCGGAAAGCAAGCGCTGTTCGGAAAGGGATACAAAATCATCTTCGAGCTCGCATCCCACAAACTGCCTGCCTGTGCGAATGGCGGCAACGCCGGTTGTGGAGCTGCCGGAAAACGGGTCGAATACCGTATCGCCGGGTTCGGTGGACGCGAGAACGATGCGTTCCAGAAGCGCAACCGGTTTTTGCGTTGGATGTTTCCCGTATATCTTCTCGTCTTTCTTCGGCGGGCTCATTCGCCACACGGATTTCATTTGCTTACCGCCGTTTTGCCCCTTCATGAGTCCGTAATCGAAGTAGTGCTTCGAACGAGCACTCTTGGCCGCCCATATTATGGTCTCGCCGGAATGCGTGAAGTATCGGCACGATAGATTCGGAGCGGGGTTGGGCTTCTCCCAAGTTATATCGTTGAGAATCTTCATGCCCAGCTGTTGCATCGCAAACCCCACGGAATGGATGACGTGGTGGGTTCCCGAAACCCAGATCGTGCCGTTCGGCTTCAACAACCGCCTGCATCGCGACAGCCATGCACGATTGAACTCGTGATTGATCTCCGGCCCTCGAGATCGATCCCACGAGCCCTTGTCCACCTTGACCATCTTGCCGGCGTGGCAGGTAATCCCTCCGTTCGACAGGAAATACGGCGGATCCGCGAAGATCGTTCCGAAACGCCCGTCGGGGTATCGTGCAGCGAGATTGTCCATGAACTCCAAACAGTTCGCCCGATACAACCAGACCCCCATTTCGGCGTTCTCGAACGCACATGCGGCAACCGGCGCCGCGTCGAACGCCTTCGCGTCCCGCAAGCGGTCGTCGCGCCCTTGTTCGGCAACAGCGGTGTACGTCATCGGATCGTCCCTCCGGCTCGAGCGGTTGCCCGAATCATGGCGCGCAGGCCAGCGCGCGTCGGTGACGTTACACCGGTCGCCGCGCTGCGGCAACCGCCCGTATTGTCTCCTGTGGCGCGGTGTTCGCGAGCAGGCGCGGCCAGCGTGCCCTTCCCGGCGGAACTCGCGGCGGTCGAGACGTGCGGGCGGGGACGCCCGCGGTCCCGGGCAGTTCGCGCGTTCGGCGCGGCAGTGTATGGCCGATGTCGGCGGTCACGGGAAACGGCGCGATGGCTGTGGCTGCGGGTATAATCGCGGCATGTCCGTTGCCGCAGGGGAAGCGGGCGGTCGCCAGCCGCCGGCGCAGGTTGGGGCGTTGCTTGCCGCCGCGGTTGCGGCGGCGGGCTTGGCTTGGGCGATTTCCGCGCATGGGGCGGACCGGGTTGCGCTGTTCGCCATCGGCGCCGGGCTCGGCGTTGCGCTTTATCGCGCGAGTTTCGGGTTTTCCGGGGCGTGGCGGCGGGCGATTGTCGAGGGCGATATTTCCGGCGCCGCGGCGCAGGCGCTCATGATCGCGGCGGCGATCTTGTTGTTCGCGCCGCTGTTGGCGTCGGGGGCGGCGGGCGGGGCGTTGGCGCCTGTGGGCGTATCGGTCGCGTTCGGCGCGTTCATCTTCGGCGTCGGGATGCAGCTGGCGGGCGGCTGCGCTTCGGGGACGCTGTTTTCCGCCGGCGGCGGGAGCGTGCGGATGGTTGCGGTTCTCGCTGGATTCTGCGCCGGCGCGTTCGCGGGCAGCCTGCACTTGGGCTGGTGGCGCGCGCTTCCGGGCGCCGGGCCGGTTTCGCTCGGCGAGACGCTCGGCTGGCCGGCGGCGATCGCGCTTCAGCTCGCGCTGCTCGCCGCGGTCGTGGCGGCGCTGCGCGCGCTCGGCGGGCGCATGAAGCGGCCCTTGTGGGGGCGGCCGCGCCTGCGCGGGCTGTGGCGCGGGCCGTGGCCTCTGCTGCTCGGCGCCGCGGCGCTTGCGGCGCTGAATTGGCTCACGCTGCTGATCGCCGGCCATCCGTGGTCCATCGTCTGGGGCTTCACGCTGTGGGGCGCGAAGGCGGCGGCGTTCCTGGGTTGGGATCCGGCGGCGAGCGCCTTTTGGGCCGGGCGCGCGGCGCTCGGGCGCCCGGTGCTGGCGGATACGACCTCGGCGATGAACTTGGGCGTCGTGCTCGGGGCGTTCGCGGCGGCGGCGTTGGCGGGCCGGTTTCGCGTGCGCCCGGAGTTCGCGCCGCGCGCATTCGCGGCGGCGATCCTCGGCGGGCTGATCATGGGATACGGCGCGCGGTTGGCGTATGGGTGCAATATCGGCGCGTTCTTCTCCGGCGTCGCGTCGTCGAGCCTGCATGGGTGGCTGTGGATACTGGCCGCGATACCCGGAAATCTCGTGGGCGTGCGCCTGCGCCCGCTGTTCGGCCTCGACCGCGGGTCTTGACGGCGGGCGCGCCCGGAGCGGTCGGCGCGGCGCGCATTCTGTGCGCGGCGCTCGCGCTTGCGCTGGCCCCGGGTGGCGCCGGCGCGCGCATGGAAGACCCGTTCGAAACGCGCCTTTCGCCCGAAGTAGCGAAGCGCATATTTCCCGAAGCCGGGGAGCCGGCGCCCGCGGAGGGCGACCCGCCCATCGCGCCGGTCCGCATCGGCGGCGAAATCGCGGGCTATCTGTTTTCCACGCACGAGGTCGTGCAGCCGCGCGGCTATGCGGGGCAGTCGTTCGACATCGTGGTGGGGCTGGACGCCGCCGGGGTTATTCGCGGCCATGTGCTGCTCGAGGAGCGCGAGCCGCTGATCGACCCCGACATGGTGCCGCCCGAGGCCGCGAGCCGGTATGTGGCGGAAACGCACGGCTACGATCTGTCGAGCGGGGAGCGTTTCGCGCCGCAGCATGTCGATGGCGTTTCGGGCGCGACCGTCAGCGTGACGGCGATGCGCCGCGCCGTTCTCTCCGCCGCCGCCGCGGTGGGCTATCGCACGGGGATACTTGCGGATGGCGGGGGCGGGCTTGCGCTCGACCGCGCGACCTTCGCGCGCCGCAACTGGTCCGAACTGCTTGCGGAAGGCTCGGTGCGCCGCGCCGAGGCGGGCGCGGGCGGCGCGCGCACCGTGTTTTACGCGGCGCTGGCCACGCCCCCGGCGATCGGGCGCAACCTGTTCGGCGACACGCGCTTCCGCAACGCCGTCGAGACCGCGCCGCACAACGCGCAGCAGCTCATGATCGGGTCGGTCGGCCCGCACAAATGGCTGCCGATAAATCCGTGGATGGTGGACAAGATTGCGGGCGTCCGCGTGGTCCAGGGCGAACGGATTATCGATCTGCTGACGCGCCGTTTTTCTCCGGCGCGGGCGCTTCGCGTCGCGGGCGCGCCCGATTTCGACGGGCTGGCGCGCTTCGAGATCGACGCCGACCGCGGCTTCGACGCGCTGGCGCCGTGGGCGCTGGAGATCGACGTCGGCGGCGAATCCTGGCTCCTTCCCTACCGGGTTCCCGCCAACCTCGTGCGCGGCGACCGCGCCGCGCTCGAGGATGCGGGCTTTCTCGAACCGGTGCGCGTGGGCATCGGCGGCTGGCGCGAAAGCACGCTCTCGGACTGGCAACGCCTGTGGATCGACCGTCAACGGGACATCGCCGGCCTGCTGGCGCTGCTTGCGGCGGTGACGGCGGTCATGGCGTTCCAGCAACGCCTCGCGCGCTCGCGCCGCGCCCACCGCGTCGTCCGCATCGCGCTGCTGGCCGCGACGCTCGTTTGGCTCGGCTGGATCGCCGGCGGGCAGCTGACGATTCTGTCGGTCGTTTCGTGGCTCCAGGCGCTTTTCGGAACCGTAAGCTGGGAGATCTTGCTGTTCGATCCGCTTGTGGCGATCGTCTCGGCCTATACGGTTCTGACGCTTGCGCTGTGGGGGCGCGGCGTGTTTTGCGGCTGGCTGTGTCCGTTCGGCGCGCTGCAGGAGCTCTCCAACCGCGCCGCGCGGCTGCTGCGCGCGCCGCAACGGGCCGTGCCGGAACGCCTGCAACGCCGGCTGTGGGCGGCGAAGTACGTTCTCGCGGCCGGCGTTCTCGGCGCGGCCGCCGTGTCTTACGACGCCGCTTCGGCGGCCGCCGAGATCGAGCCTTTCAAGACCGCGATCACGATGGGGTTTTCGCGTTCGTGGCCGTTCGCCGCGTGGGCGGCGGGGCTGCTCGCGGTCGGGCTGTTCGTCGAGCGGTTTTTCTGCCGCTATCTGTGTCCGCTGGGCGGCGTTCTCGCCGTTCTCGGGCGCTTCCACCTGTTCGACATGCTGCGGCGGCGGCCCGAATGCGGGAATCCGTGCCGGGTGTGCGAGCATTCATGCCCCATCGGGGCGATTGCGCATTCCGGGCGCATCGACATGAACGAATGCCTGCAATGCCTGGATTGCCAGGTCGAATACAACGACGACCGGCGCTGCCCGCCGCTGCATGCCGCGCGCCGGCGGGCGGGGCGCGCGGCCGCCGCCGCCGCGTGAGCGGGAGAGCGGGGCGGTTGCGGGAGCGGACGCGCGGGCGGGGCGGCGGCGCGCGCTTCCCTGGCGACGTCGCGACGCGTGGAAACGTGCGGGCGAGACGCCCGCGCACCCAGGAAACGCGCGAACGCCGCGCCCTCCCCGCTGACGTCGCGACGCGTGGAAACGTGCGGGCAGGATGCCCGCGGTCCCGGGCCCCGCCTTCGGCGGGGTTGCGCCTTCCCGCCGGCATCGCGCCGCGCGCAGATGTGCGAGCGGGACCGCCCGCGCACCCGGGAAGTGCGCGCTTTCGGCGCGGGCGGGCGACGGATCAATCGATGGAGTAGCCGCTGTCCACGGGAATGACCTGGCCGGTGGTGCGGGCCGATTCGCCGGAGGCGAGGTAGAGGGCGAGGCGCGCCACGTGTTCCGGCTCTATCGGGCCGACGAGATGGCGCGCGGCCATCGTCCGGATCGCGGGGTCGCGCCGGAGCATGGCCTTGACGCGCGCGGTGCGTACCGTGCCGGGCGCCATCGCGTTTACGCGGACGCCGTATTTGCCGTATTCGACCGCCATTGAGCGCGTCATGGCCGCGACCCCGCCCTTGGCCGCCGTGTAGCAGTCGCGCCCCGGAAGGCCGTTCAGCGCCACGCTCGACGCGGTGTTGACCACCGCGCCCCCGCCCGCGGCGATCAGCATCGGCAGGCCGTATTTGCAAACCAGGAAGGTTCCGAACAGGTCGAGCCCGATGGCGCGCCGGAACTCGCCCTCGGACACTTCCGTCACCGGTCCGTCGGCGGGCGTGGCGCCTCCGGCGTTGTTGTAGAGTACGTCCAGGCCGCCGAAGCGAGCGCCGGCCGCGCCGAGCGCCGCCTTCACGCTCTCCGGCTCGGTTACGTCGGCCGCCAGGAATACGGCTTCGCCCGCGCCTTCGTTCGCCGCCGCGGCCGCGGCCGCGCCGCCCTCGGCGTCGATGTCGGCGAGCGCCACGCGCGCGCCTTCCGCGGCGAAGAGTATCGCCGCCGCGCGCCCGATGCCTTTCGCCGCCCCCGTGATGAACACGCGCTTGCCCGCAAGCCTCGCCATCGCCCCGCTCCCCGTGTTTCGTTCCGTCTTTACCGGCCCGCCGCCGCTCGTATAATGAGCATTTCCGGCGGGCCGCGCGAGACCGGCGCGCGGCGTCGGCGGAGCATCCGCGACACGGCAACGGCAAGGAGGCGCGCAATGGCCGAGCGCGAATTCGAGGGCAGGACCGCGCTGGTGACGGGCGGGTCGCGCGGCATCGGGCGCGCGGTGTGCGTTCGCCTCGCGCAATCGGGCGCCGCCGTGGCGGTGAACTACGCGGCGGACGAGGGCGCGGCGCGCGAAACGCTGGCGGCGGTCGAGGCCGCGGGCGGCCGCGGCGCGGTCGTGCGGGCCGACGTCGCCGACGCCGGCGCGGTCCGGCGCATGGCGGCGGAAACCGAATCCGCGCTCGGGCCGGCGGATATTCTCGTCGCCAGCGCGGGGATCGCTTCCGGCGCCGCTCACGACAAGATCGATCTTGCCGATTGGCGCCGGACGATGGCGGTCAATGTGGACGGCACGCTTCACGCCATAATGGCGGTAAAGGACGGCATGATCGAACGCGGCTTCGGCCGCATCGTGTGCATCGCCTCGATCGCCGGCCTGTTCGCGCGGCCGGGGATGATCGCCTATGCGGTGTCGAAGGCCGCGGTCGTTGCGCTGGCGCGCAATTTCGCGCCCGGCCTGGCGCCGGCCGTGCGCATCAACGCCGTGGCGCCCGGACTGACCGACACCGACATGCTGAGCACGGTCTCGCAATCGTGGCTTGACGCGATGGTCGCCGAGACGCCCCTCAAGCGCATCGGCAAGCCGGAAGAGATTGCGGAGCTCACGGCATTCCTGTTGTCCGAACGCTCGGCCTTCACCACCGGGCAGACGGTCGTCGCCGATGGCGGCCGGATCATGCTGCCGTGACCGCCGGGCGCCGCTCGGTCCTGTTCGCGCAGGGCGCGGCCGGCGTCGCGCACGCCATCGCCCACATGTTCGTGCTCCTGTTCGCCACCGTGGTGCTGGTGCTGGAACACGAGTGGGGCATGAGTTACGACGCGCTGTTCGCGCTGTCGATACCGATGTCGGTGCTGTTCGGCGCGGCGGCGCTGCCCGCGGGTTGGCTCGGCGACCGCTGGTCGGCGACGGGCATGATCGGCGTGTACTTTGTGGGCCTCGGCGCGGCGACCGTTCTGACCGGCTTCGCGACCGGGCCGGCGACGCTGCTCGCCGGCCTGAGCGCGATGGGCCTGTTCGCCGCCATCTATCATCCGGTGGGGATACCGTGGCTGATCCGTCACGCGCCCAATCGCGGCCGCGCGCTGGGCCTGAACGGCGTGTTCGGTTCGGTCGGCATGGCGGCCGCCGCGCTGGCGGCGGGCGGGCTCGCGGCGTGGCTCGGCTGGCGCGCGGCGTTCATTGCGCCCGGCCTGTTCTGCATTGCGTGCGGCGTTGCGTTCGCCGCGGCGTGCCGCGCGGGCTGGATCGTCGCGCCGGCGGCGGCGCATCCGCACGATTCGCCGCCGCCCGCGCACGCCATGCGGCGGGTTTTCGGCGTTTTGGCCGTGACGGTGCTGTGCGCGGGCATGATTTATCAGACCACGGCGTTTGCGCTGCCCAAGATTTTCGACGAGCGCCTGGGCGCGTGGCTCGGCGGCAGCGTCGTCGGCATCGGCGGACTGGTGACGCTGGTCTATCTGGTCAGCAGCCTGGCGCAGGTTCTCGGCGGCGAGCTGGCCGACCGCTACAGCCTGCGCGGCGTCTATACGGCGACGCAGTTTCTTCAGGTTCCGGCGCTGGCGCTCGCGGCGACGTTGTTCGACCCCTCGCTGGCCGGCGCGGCGGCGCTGATGGTGGCGCTCAACGTGGCCGGCCAGCCGGCGGAAAACGCGCTCCTCGCGCGCTTCACGCCGACCCGCTGGCGGGGCCGCGTGTTCGGCGTCAAGTTCGTGCTGACGCTCGGCATATCGGCCATCGGCGTGGCGCTGATCCCCATCGCCTACCGCTTCACGGGCTCGCTGGATATTCTGTTCGGACTGATGGCGGCGTTTGCGCTGGCGGCGGGCGCCGCCGCGCTCTGCCTGCCGCGCGGGATGTCGCCACGGCTCGCGGCGGCGCACGCTTCGTAACGCCAAGGGCAATCGGTACGGTAGAGGCGGGCGGACTTCCCGGGATCGCGGGTATCCCCGCCCGCACGTTTGCGCGCGGCGCGGCGTTGGCGGGGAAGCGCGCCCGCCGCGCCCCTCTCGGCGGTCTTCGGGGCGGTGGAGACGTGCGGGCGAGACGCCCACGCGCCCAGAGAGTCCGCGCCTTCGGCGCGACAGCGGGTATGAAACGCTACCCGGAAAGCTCGTCGAAACTCCGGATTGCGGTCAGATCGGGCGCGCGGCGCACGGCGTATCCGGGGCGGCGCAGCGCTTCCGCGGCCTTGCCGTCCTCCGTGCCGGCGACGTGGACGCCGCCGGCCAGGCCGGCGGCGCGGCCCGCCTCGATATCGGTCGCGCGGTCGCCCACGATCCATGATCGCGCCATGTCGATGGGAAGCCGCCGCGCCGCCGCCAGCAGCATTCCCGGCGCGGGCTTGCGCCACGGGTGCGCCGCGCGGCGGAACGAGCCGCGTCCTTCCGGGTGGTAGCCGCACGCCAGCGCCATGTCCCACGCCGCGCCGGCGGCGGCGAGAAGCGCGCCGGCGATGGCCTCCTGCACGGCGGCGAAATCGCGCCAGTCGTAATATCCGCGCCCGACGCCCCCCTGATTGGTGACGATGACGACGGGCGCGCCGCGGCGGTTGCATGCGGCGATGAGCGCCGCCGCGCCGGGCGCGAGTTTCATGTCCCGCGCCTTGTGCAGATAGCCGGTTTCGACGACCACGACACCGTCGCGGTCGAGAAACAGCGCCGGGCGCGGCGGCCGCTTCGGCGGCGCGGCGCGCGCCTCGAGCCACAGGCCGATTCCGTCGAGCAGCCGCGCCTCCCGCCCGCGCCGGGGCGCGGCGGTCAGGCCACCGCGGATTTCGCCGCCTTGCCGCCGGTTTCGTAGCGCCAATTCGCGGCGTCGGCGAACAGCGCGCGCAACACGCGGTTGTTCAGCGCGTGGCCGGTGCGGACCGCCTCGACGCGCGCGACGATGGGCGCGCCGGCGAGATAGAGATCGCCCAGGCAGTCGAGCAGTTTGTGGCGGACGTATTCGTCTTCGTAGCGCAGGCCGCCTTCGTTCAGCGGCTTGCGCTCGCCGATGACGATGGCGTTGTCGTAGCTGCCGCCGAGCGCCAGCCCCGCGTCGCGCATTGCGGCCACGTCGCGTTCGAACGCGAAGGTGCGCGCCGGCGCGATGTCTTCCCGGAACGCCCCGTTTACCGGCGCGAAATCGAATGTTTGCGCGCCGACCGCCGGGTGGTCGAAGCGGATTTCCATCCGCACGCTGGCGGCGTCGGCGGGCAGCAGCGAGATGGAGGCCTCGCCGCCGGTCACGGTCACCGGGCGCAGGACCCTCACCGTTCGCCGCGGCGCGTCGAGCCGCGCCAGCCCGGCGCAGGAGATGAGGAATACGAACGGCTCGGAGCTGCCGTCCATCGCCGGAACTTCGGGGCCGTCGAGGTCCACGAAAAGGTTGTCGACCCCGCAGCCCCACAGCGCGGCCATGAGGTGTTCGACGGTGCGCACGCGCGCGCCGTCCTCCCCCTCGAGACCGGTGGAGAACGCGGTGTCGGCGACCCGATCGTAGAGGGCGGGCGCGCGCAGGCCGCCGAGGTCGCGGCGGCGGAAGACGATGCCCGTTCCGGCCGGCGCGGGCTCATGCTCATGCGCGCGGGCTCCCCGCTATGCAGGCCGACCCCCTTGCATTCGATAGCGTCGCGAATCGTCGTTTGTCGCTCCACTTCCCACGCTCCTCCTCGTTGCGGCGCGAGGGCGCGCGCCGGGCTGTCCGGCGGCGCCCCTTGTTCTAACACATCGCCGTGGAGGACACCGGTCACTTTGTGTTACCGCATGTTACGAAGATGGCCCCGGCGCCGGTCACAGGCGGCGGAGAAATTCGGGGATTTCGAGCGTCTCGTCCCGCGCCGACTGCTCGCGCTTCGGCCTCGGCGCGGGCCGCTCGGGTTCGGCCGGCGCGGGCGCGGGCGCGTCGGCGGTCTCGTCGGCCTTCGCCCCGATCGAGCGGCGCAGGCGCGACCAGCTGTACGAGCGCGTGCCCGTTCCGGCGCCCGGCGCCTGCGGCGCGGCGGGCGCCGCCGAGCCGCCGGACGGGATGCGGTCGGCCGCGCGCCCGACGGGCGGCGGCGCCGTCCGCGCCGCGTCGAGCAGCGGCTCGCGCGCCGGCTCGGGCTCGGGGAAAGCGGGCGCGGGCGCCGCCGGCTCGGGCTCGGGGAGATCGGGCTCGCGCGCTTCGGGCGCACGGGCGCGCACGGGCGCGGGCGCGGGCGGGAGGCCGAACGTCGTCTCCGCCGCCGCCGCGGCGCTTTCCGTCTCCCACGACGCCGGCCCCGCGCCCGCCGCGTAGTCGGCGGCAAGCGCGCTCGCGCGCTCCTCCTGCGGGTCTTCGTTTTCGTCGTGAATGCCGGTCGCCACCACCGACACGCGGATGCGCCCGGCCAGCGTTTCGTCGAAGGTCGAGCCGAAGATGAAGTTGGCGTCGGGGTCCACCTGCTCACGGATATGGTGGCAGGCCTTGTCCACTTCGTAGAGGGTCATGTCGGGGCCGCCGGTGATGTTGACGAGCACGCCGCGCGCGCCCTTGAGCGAGACGTCGTCGAGCAGGGGGTTGTTGATGGCGGCCTCGGCGGCCTGGAGCGAGCGGCCCTCGCCCTCCGCGTCGCCGGTGCCCATCATCGCCTTGCCCATTTCCTCCATCACCG
Organism: Alphaproteobacteria bacterium; assembly: GCA_965201115.1. Taxonomy (GTDB): domain Bacteria; phylum Pseudomonadota; class Alphaproteobacteria; order UBA7887; family UBA7887; genus JANQOH01. The sequence continues at coordinate 199,127 of OZ241745.1, read as the reverse complement.
ACCGCACGTCGGCGAAATCGAGGTTGATCAGGCCCGGCATCACCATCAGGTCGGTCACGCCGCGCACGCCCGAATAGAGCACGTCGTCGGCCATCTTGAAGGCCTCGGCGAGCGGCGTGTTTTCGTCGGCCACGCGGAACAGGTTCTGGTTGGGGATCACGATCATCGTGTCCACCGCCTTGTGCAGTTCCTCCATGCCGCCCTCGGCGATTCTCATGCGGTGTTCGCCCTCGAACTTGAAGGGCTTGGTCGCCACGCCGATGGTCAGGATGCGGGCCTCGCGAGCGCATTGCGCGATGATCGGCGCCGCGCCCGTTCCCGTGCCGCCGCCCATTCCGCAGGCGATGAACACCATGTTGCTGTTGCCCAGGTGGTCGCGGATGGCGTCGATCGCCTCCTCGGCGGCCTGGCGGCCGATATCCGGGCGCGCGCCGGCGCCCAGCCCCTGGGTGATGCCGGCGCCGAGCTGGATGCGGCGCTCGGTAAGCGACTGCTCCAGCGACTGGGCGTCGGTGTTCGCGACGACGAACTCCACGCCTTCCAGGTGCGAGGCGATCATGTTGTTGACGGCGTTGCAGCCCGCGCCGCCGACGCCGCACACCAGTATCTTCGGTTTCAATTCGTGCGTCGCGGGCACGTTCAGGTTGATGGTCATTTCGCTCCTCCGCTTCTCTGCGTTGTGTCGTTGTTTCCCGTCGTTCGCGTGCGCCGGCGTTTCCGCCGTCCCGCGCGCGGCGTTCGAGCGTTCAGAAATTCTCCCGCAGCCATTCGCCAGCCCGCGCGAGCGGCGCGGCCGCGCGCCCGGCGGCGCCCGGCCCCTGGGCGATGCCGGCGCCGAGCCGGATGCGGCGCTCGGCAAGCGACTGCTCCAGCGACCGGGCATCGGTGTTCGCGACGACGAACTTCACGCCTTCCAGGTGCGAGGCGATCGTGTTGTCGATGGCGTTGCACCCCGCGCCGCCGACGCCGCACACCGGTATCTTCGGTTTCGATTCGTGCGTCGCGGGCACGTTCGGGTCGATGGTCATTTCGCTTTCTCCATTTCTCCGCTTCTCTGCGTTGTGTCGTTGTTTCCGTTCGTTTGCGCGCGCCGGCGCTTCCGCCGTTCCGCGCGCGGCGTTCGAGGGTTCAGAAATTCTCCCGCAGCCATTCGCCGATCCGCGCGAGCGGCGCGGTCGCGCGCCCGGCGGCGGGTTTTTGCGGCGCGAGCGCCGCGGGCGCCGCGTCTTCGTCCGCCGGCAAGAGGCCCGCGCAGGTGGCGAAAGCCGGTCCGGCCGCGAAATCCGCCAGGCCGCGCAGGCGCCGCGGCCGGCCCAGGCGCACGGGCCGGTCGAGAACCCGCGCCGCCAGGTCGCGCACGCCCGAGAGCGCGCTGGCGCCGCCGCACAGGACGACGCGCCGGCTGGCGGCCGGGTCCAGCTCCGCCGCTTCCAGGCGTTCGCGCACCAGCGCGAACGTTTCCTCGATGCGCGGGCGCACGATCTCGATCAGCCGCGCGCGCGGAACGTGGTTCGGACCCGCCTCGGATCCTTCGCCCACTTCGGGGACGTCGATTTGGTCGCGTTCGTCGTCGCCGCCCGATATGGCGCTGCCGTGCATTGTTTTCAGGCGTTCGGCCACCGCCGGCGCCGCCGCCAGGCCGTAGGCGAGATCGTCGGTAACATGCCGCCCGCCGAGCGGCACGCTGTCGGCGAACACCAGCGCCCCGCGCGCGAACACGGCGATGTCGGTCGTCCCCGCGCCCATATCGACGCAGACCGCGCCCATCTCCATTTCGTCTTCCACGAGCACGGCGCGGCCGCTCGCATGAGCCGAGAGCAGCACCCGCTCCGCGTCCAGGTGGCAGCGACCGGCGCAAGCCAGCAGGGTGCGCAGCGGCCCCCGCCCGATGCTGACCGCGTGGAACCCGGCGACCAGCCGCTCGCCGAAGATGCCGCGCGGCTCGCGAATGCCGGCCGCGCCGTCGATCTCGTAATCGACCGGCGCCAGATGCACGAGGGCATGGTCGGCGGGGGGCGCGTAGCGGCGGGCATAGGCGTTGGCCTGGGCGACGTGCGTGTCGCCGGCCTCGTTGCCGCCGAGCTCGACCGCGACGCGGAAGCGCTCCGAATGCGGGCGGCCGCCCGCCAGGTTGACGCTCACGGCGCGGACGGTCTCTCCGGCGCCGGTTTCGGCCTGATGGATGGCGGCGCGGACAGCCTCCTCGGCGGCGGCGATATCGACGATGGCGCCGCCGCGGGCGCCGCGCGCGGCCTTGTGACCGACGCCGAGGACGCGCATGACGCCTTCGCCCTCGTCCTCGGCGATGAAGCAGCAGATTTTCGAGCTGCCGATGTCGAGGGCGGCGGTTATCTCTCCGGCGCCCCCTGCCATGCTCCTCATGTGCGCGACTCCACCGGTTCGGGCGCGGCCTCGGGGCGGACGAGTACGCGGCCGCCGCCGCGCAAGTCGATCCGCTCCAGCCGCGCGTCGAGAATGCCCGTCTGTTTCTGCAAGGCGTCGAGACGGTTCCACGCCTCCGCCGCCGGGCCTTCCGGCAGCAGTACGTCCACCCGGTCGTCGAAGCGCAGGGTCCAGCGCCGTTCGCTCACCCAGCTGGCCGACGACAGACGCGGGTACAGCTCCGGAGCGCCTGCCATCGCCGCGAGCAGGGCGGGGAACGCGCGCGGCGCGCCGGCGCCGACGATCAACGGCAGCGCCGCGAAATCCCCGGGACCGCGGCGCGTAAGCACGCGGCCCTCCGAATCCACGACGCCGACCTCGCCGCGATGCTGCCAAAGCGCCATCGGCCGCCGCTCCACGACGCGGATATAGAGCGCGTCGGGAAACCGCCGCTCCACGCTGGCGGACGCGATCCAGGGATTGGACTCGAGCCGCGCTTTCGCCTCGGCGAGGTCGATGGCGAGCATCGGGTCGCCGCGCGCGACGCTGAGAACGGCGCGCAGCTCCTCGAGCGGCGCGCGGCGGCGGCCCTCGATATACACCTCGGCCACCGCGAGACCCGCGCGGGCGCCGGCGTCGACGATGGCGGCCCCCAGCCCCGCGAGGCCGCGCTCCGCCGCGCCCGTTCCCCACGCCGCGAGCGCCGCCGCCGCGCATATGGCGAACGCGGCGGCCCGCAATGCGCCCCGCCCGCGCAGGCCGAGGCGCGGAAGCGCGGCGAGGCCCGCGCCGGCGAGCCATCCGGCGCCGCGCGCCTTCGCGCTGCGTCCGCGCCGGGCGCTCAGCGCCGGCACAGCGCGTCCTCCAGCATCCAGGAGACGAGATCGGCATACGACATGCCGGCGCGGGCGGCGATCGCCGGCGCGAGCGAGCCCGGCGTCATCCCCGGCTGCGTGTTGATCTCCAAAAGGCGCAAGCCATCGCCGCCGGGCGCGTCGTCGTAGCGGAAATCGGCCCGCGTCACGCCCGCGCAGCCCAGCGCGCGGTGCGCCCGTTCGGCATAATCCAGCGCCGCCGCGCGGTCGGCCTCCGGTATCGGCGCCGGCACGAGATATTCCGATCCGCCCGGCGTGTATTTCGCCCGGTAGTCGTAGAAGCCCTTGCGCGGTCGGATTTCGAGCGCGCCGAGCGCCGTTCCGCCGCGCACCGCGACCGTGATCTCGCGCCCGGGCACGTAACGCTCGGCCAACACCGTCTCGCCGTAGGGCCACTCGGCGCCGGCGAACGGCTGCGACGGATCTTCCGGCCTGACGATGCGCACGGCGACGCTGGAGCCCTCGTTGCACGGTTTCGCCACATACGGGCGCGGGTACGGGTCGCCCGCGCACAATTCGGCGCGCGTCACCACGCGGCCCTCGGCCACGGGTATGCCGGCGGCGGCGAACAGCCGCTTCGCCACGGGCTTGTCCATCGCCAGCGCCGACGCGAGCACGCCGGAATGCGTACATGGGAGATCGAGCAGGTCGCACAGGCCGCGCACGCAGCCGTCCTCGCCCCAGCGTCCGTGCAGCGCGTTGAACGCCACATCGATATGCGGCCGCATTTCCGCCAGCCGGCGCGCGACGTCGGCGCCGGCGTCGACGGCGACCGCGCGGACGCCGCGCTCGTCCAGCGCCCGCAACACGGCCGCGCCGCTCACCAGCGACACTTCGCGCTCCGATGAGCGCCCGCCCATGAGAACCGCCGCCCGCGCGCTCATGATGCCGCTCCCGGCGCCCGCGCCGCGCGGCGCCCGATGCGGCGGATCTCCCACTCCAGCCGCACGCGGCAGGCGAGGAACACGCGGCGGCGCGCCTCTTCGCCCAGGTCTTCCAGGTCCGCCGCCGACGCGCCGCCGGTGTTGACGAGAAAATTGCTGTGCAGGCGCGAGATTTCCGCCGCGCCGCGGCGCAGGCCGCGGCAACCCGCGCGGTCGATCAGCCGCCACGCCTTCGCGCCCGGCGGGTTGGCGAAAGTGCTGCCCCCGGTGCGCGCGCGGATCGGCTGCGAAGCCTCACGTTCGGCGGCGATTTCCGCCATGCGGGCGCGCACCGCCGCGGGATCGCCGGACGCGCCGCGCAGGACGGCCGATGTGCAAATCCAGCCTTCGGGCAACCCCGAACGGCGGTATCCGAAGCCGATTTCGTCCCCCGGCAGGCAATGGACGGCGCCGCGTTCGTCCACCGCCTCCACCGACTCGACGACCTCGCCGATTTCGCGCCCATAGGCGCCGGCGTTCATGCGGATCGCCCCGCCGATCGACCCCGGAATGCCCGAAAGGAACTCGAGCCCCGCGACGCCGGCGGCGGCGGCGGCGCGGGCGACGGCGATGTCGGCGGCGCCCCCGCCGCAGCGCAGGCGCGCGCCGTCCGCCGCGATCTCCGCCAGCGCGCCGCCGAGGCGCACGGTCACGCCGTCTATGCCGCCGTCGCGGATCAGCACGTTCGAGCACAAGCCGAGCACGGTCACCGGCGCGTCGGCCGGGCGGCGCGCGATCATCGTGCAAAGGTCGTCGCGGTCGGCGGGCGTAAACAGCGCTTCCGCCGGGCCGCCGACGCGCAGCCAGGCGAAGCGGTAGAGCGGCGCGCCCGCGCGGATAGCGCCGCGCACCGGCGGGAGCCGGTCGACCGGCGCCGCGCGCGCCGCCGCCGTCATGGCGCGTCTCCGGCGCCGCGCAGCGCCCGCATGGCGCCGGGCAGCGCGTTCGCCCAGCGCGTGATGTCTCCCGCGCCAAGGCAAACGACAAGATCGCCCTCTTCGGCGATATCGAGGATCAGCGCCGGCAGGTCTTCCGGACTCTGGAGCGGAACGGCGCGGGGATGCCCGCGCGCGCGCAGGCCGGCGATCAGGCGGTCGCGATTCACGCCCGCGATCGGCGCCTCGCCGGCGGCATAAACATCGGCGACGACAACCGTGTCGGCCTCGTCGAAGCACGAACGGAACGACTCGAACAGGTCGCGCAGCCGCGTGTAGCGGTGCGGCTGGACGACGGCGACAAGCCGTCCGTGCCCCGCGCGCTCGAGCCGCTCGCGCGCCGTCGCCAGGACGGCGGCGATCTCGACCGGGTGGTGGCCGTAATCGTCCACCACCGTCACGCCGAACGCCTCGCCGGTTATGGTGAACCGGCGCTTGACCCCCGAATAGGAGGCCAGCCCGGCGCGCAGCAGATCGTCGTCGAGCCCCAACTCGACGCCGACCGCGACGGTGGCCATGGCGTTTTGGACATTATGCCGGCCGGGGACGCGCAATTCGAGGCCGGCGATGCGGCGCTCGGCGCGCCGATCGCGGAACGCGGCGTCGAAAACCGCGCCCGCCGTCGTCGGCCGCAGGTTCTCGACGCGCAGATCCGCGCCCGGCGCGAACCCATAGGTCACGATGCGCCGCCCGGTCACTTGCCCGACCAGCGCGGCGGCCTCCGGGTGGTCGGCGCAGACCACCGCGAAACCGTAGAACGGGATATTGGCGACAAACATCCTGAAAGCCCTCCGCAAGGCCTCGAAACTGCCGTAGAACTCCATGTGTTCGGGGTCGATGTTGGTGACGACGGCGATGGTCGCCGGCAGCCGCACGAAGGTTCCGTCGGATTCGTCGGCCTCCACCGCCATCCAGTCGCTGGCGCCCAGCCGCGCATTGGCGCCGTAGGCGTTGATGATCCCGCCGTTGATGACGGTCGGGTCGTATCCGGCGGCGTCGAGCATCGCCGCGATCATCGAGGTGGTGGTTGTCTTGCCGTGCGTGCCGCCGACGGCGATGGCGTATTTGAGCCGCATGAGCTCGGCGAGCATTTCCGCACGGCGCACCACCGGGAGCTGGCGCGCCCGCGCTTCGGCGACCTCGGGGTTTTTCGCGTCCACCGCGCTCGATACGATCACGGCCTCGGCGTCGCCGAGATTGCCGGCCGCGTGGCCGATATGCACCGGCGCGCCGAGCGCCCGCAGGCGGCGCACATTCGGGTTTTCCGCCAGGTCGCTGCCCTGCACGCGATAGCCCAGATTGTGCATGACCTCGGCAATGCCGCTCATGCCGATGCCGCCGATGCCGACGAAATGCAGCGGCCCCATGTCGAGCGGAACGCCGCTCATCGCCCGGCCTCCCGCGATACGCCGCGGATCAGCGCGACGAGGCGCCGCGCGGCGTCGGGCCGGCCCATTTCGCGCGCCGCGGCCGCCGCCCGCGCCAGCCTGTCGGGCGCGCCGAGAAGCGCGGCGATACGGTCGCGCAGGCCGACCGCGTCGAGCGCCGCCTCCGCCGCCAGCCAGCCGGCGCCGGCCGCCGCAACGACGCGCGCATTCGCGGATTGATGGTCGTCAGCGGCGTGCGGATAGGGGATCAGCAGTGCGGGACGCCCGACGGCCGCGAACTCGGCGACGGTGGATGCGCCCGCGCGCGCCACCGCCAGCTGCGCGGCGGCCAGGCGCTCGGCGATATCGTCCCTGAAGGTCCGCACATCGGCGTCGATTCCGGCGCGTTCGTAGAGCGCCCGCGCGTCGTCGATATCCTCCGCGCGGCATTGCTGATCGACGCGAAGCCGGCGGCGCAGGCCCGACGGCAGCATCGCCAGCGCGCGGGGCAGCACACGCCCGAGAACGCGCGCGCCCTGGCTTCCGCCCACCGCGAGAAGCCGGATCGGGCCGCTTCCGCGCGGCGCCTCGTAGGGCCGCGCGCGCGCCGCCACGAACTCATCGCGCACCGGCGACCCGGTGTGAACGCCGGTCGGACAGGCGCCGGCGAAACCCGTCGCCACCGCCGCCGCCCGCCGCGCAAGAAGGCGGTTCGCCCGTCCGAGAACGGCGTTGGACTCATGCACGACGGCCGGTATCCGCAGACTCGACGCGGCGGCCATCGGCGGCAGCGAGGCATAGCCGCCGAACCCGACGGCGACCGCCGGCGCAAGCCGCCGGAACAGCCGCCGCGCCTGCGCGAACCCCACCGCCAATTCCGCCGCGCCCCGCGCCGCGCCGACCGGGCCGCGCCCGGCGATCTGCCCCGCGCGCACCGCGTGGCAGGGTACGGACAGGAGATCGCCGCCCAGGGCGAGGCCGCGGCGGTCGCCCACGAAAGCCGGCTCGAGCCCGTCGGCCAGCAGCGCGCGCGCCAAGGCGAGCGCCGGGAACACATGCCCGCCCGTGCCGCCCGCGGCGATGGCGACCGGCCCGTTCACAGCTCCGCCCCCAGGCGCGGCCGCCAGCGCGTCAGCGCCAGGACCATCCCCGTCGTCAGCGCTACCGCGAACAGCGACGAACCGCCGTAGGAGACGAAAGGAAGGGTGAGTCCTTTCGTGGGCGCCAACCGCAGCGCCACCGCCATGTTGATCAGCGCCTGCAACCCGAAATGCGCAACGAGCCCGGCGCCGGCGATCATGACGAAAGCGTCGGACTCGGCGGACAGGCGCGCCAGCCCGCGCAGCACGACGAACGCGAATACCCCCGCGATCAGCAGGCACGCGAGCAGCCCGAACTCTTCGCCGGCCACGGCGAACACGAAATCCGCGTGGGCGTCGGGCAGGTTTTCTTTCACGACGCCCTCGGCGGGGCCGCGGCCGAGAACGCCGCCGCTGGAAAACGCCTGTAACGAAAGATCGATCTGGTAGCTGTCGCCGGAATCGGAATCGAGAAAGCGGTCGATCCGGCTCTGTACATGCGGAAACGAGAAATAGCCCGCGACCAGCGCCCCCGCTCCCCCGGCCAGCATCACGCCTACCCAGAACAGCGGCAGGCCCGACAAGGCGTATTGGCCGAACCACACCGCGCCGAGCGTCACCGCCATGCCGATGTCGGGTTGCAGGACGAGCACGGCGATGGCCGGCGCCAGCAGCGCGGCGGCGAGCGCGTCGCGGCGCGCCGCCAGCAACGCCGCCGTCACCACCGCGAAACCGGGCTTGAGCAACTCCGAGGGCTGAAGCGACATGGGGCCGATGGCGAGCCAGCGCTGCGCGCCCTTGACCTCGGTTCCCGCCACGAAGGTCAGCGCCGTCAACGCCAAGCCGACGACGAACAGCGCCGCCCCGACCCGCAGAACGCCGCGCGGCGCCAAAAGCGACACCGCGAGCATCAGCGCCACCGCCGGGGGGATCAGTATCAACTGCCGATACACGAAGTGCATACGGTCGTAGTTCAGGCGCTCCGCGACCGCGGGGCTGGCGGCGAAGGCCATCACGGCGCCGACCGCCACCAGCGCCAGCAACGCGCCCAGGAGCCACCGATCGACCGTCAGCCACCAGCGACCGAGCACACTGCCGTCGAGACGCGCGGCGGCGTTCATGGCCCCGCCGCCCCCAGAGCGGCCACGAGCGCGCGGAACCGCTCGCCGCGCGCCTCGAAATCCCGGAATTGGTCGAACGACGCGCAAGCCGGCGACAACAGCACAACGGCGCCGCTCGCCGCGTCCCGCGCCGCGTCGCGGGCCGCGGCCGCCACCGCGCGGTCGAGCGTTCCGCACACCGTCGCCGCCGGGCGCGGCGCCAGCGCGGCGGCGAACGCATCCGCCGCCTCGCCGATGAGATAGGCGCGGCGCACCCGGCCAAGCCACGGCGCCAGCGGCGCGGGGTCGGTCTCTTTCGCCCGCCCGCCGGCGATCCAGTAGATCGAGCGGTAGCAGGCGAGCGCGCGCGCGGCGGCCGCCATGTTGGTGGCCTTGCTGTCGTTAACGAAGCGCACGCCGGCGACCTCGCCGACCGGCTCAAGGCGATGCGCGAGGCCGCGAAAGGTGGGGAAGCCCCTGGCCGACTCGCCCGCGCCGAGGCCGAGCGCGCGGCACGCCGCATAGGCCAGCGCCGCGTTTTGGGCGTTGTGGCGCCCGGCCAGCGCCGGGTTGCCGCCGAGATCCGCGACCGGCGCGGGCGGCCCGTCGAGCCCGTCGAACAACGTTCCGCCGCGCGCGCCCACGCCGCCCTCGACCGCGCGGCGTCCGGAAACGGGGATCGTCCGCCGGCTCCCCTCTTCTTGGAGACCGGCGAGAATGGACGAAGAAAGAGGATCGTCGCAAGCCACAATTGCCGTCGAAGCGCCGTTCCGGGGCCGGAAAATTTTTCTCTTTGCCGCCGCGTATTCCTCCATCCCGCCGTGGCGATCGAGATGGTCCGGGCTGATATTGAGAAGACACGCCGCATCGAACGCCGCGCGCGACGCAAGATCCAATTGATAGGACGACAATTCGAGGACATAAACGCCGTCTTCCCCGAGAGGGTCGAGCGCGAGCGCGGGCGTGCCGAGGTTGCCGCCCACGCGCACCGGCCGCCCCGCCTCGGCGAGCAGGCGCCCGGCCAGCGACGTGGCGGTCGATTTCCCGTTGGTGCCGGTGATCCCGACGATTCGCGGCCCCGCCGCGCCGGGCGCCGCGGCGCGCACGGCGTCGTGGAACAGATCGACCTCGCCGACGACGGGAACGCCCGCGCGCTCGGCGGCCGCGGGAAAACTATGGCCGCGCGGAACGCCGGGGCTCAGCACGACCGCCGCGAAATCGCCGCGCAACCCCGCGCCGGCGCGGGCGCCGAGCGCTTCGGCGCCGGCGATGCGGCGCGAATCGTCGTCGAACGCCCACACTTGTGCGCCGCCGGCGGCCAGCGCGCGCACGGCCGCGAGGCCCGACCGCCCGAGACCGAACACGGCGACCTTCTCTCCGCGGTATGCGGCGACGGGGATCATCTCTTCAACGCAGCTTCAGCGTGGCCAGCCCGGCGAGCGCCAGGATCGAGGCCACGATCCAGAAGCGGATCACGATCGTCGGCTCCTTCCACCCCTTCTGTTCGAAGTGGTGGTGCAGGGGCGCCATGAGGAAGACCCGCCGGCCGGTCAATTTAAACGATGCGACCTGTACGATGACCGACGCGGCCTCGAGGACGAACAACCCGCCGATAATTGCAAGAACAAGCTCGTGCTTGGCGACCACGCTTACCGTACCGAGCGTTCCGCCCATCGCCAGGCTGCCCGTGTCTCCCATGAAGACCTTGGCCGGCGGCGCGTTGAACCAGAGGAATCCCAGCCCCGCGCCCACCAGCGCGCCGCACACCACCGCGAGCTCCCCCGCGCCGGGAACGGCATGAATTTGCAGATACCCCGCGAATACCGCATTGCCCGCGAGATAGCATACGATAACGAAACAGCCCGCCGCGATCATGATGGGGACTATGGCCAGCCCATCCAGCCCGTCGGTCAAATTGACGGCGTTGGAGGATCCGACGATGACAAGCATTCCGAACGGAATGAAGAGCCACCCCATTCCTATCAGGACGTCCTTGAAGAAGGGGACGGCGAGCGCGTCGGAATAGGCGGGAGGAAGCAAAAGAGAGATACCGTACACGGCGGCGGCGGCGGCGGCGAACTGGACGAGGAGCTTGAGCCGGCCCGGCAACCCGCGGTGGTGGCGCCGCGAGACCTTGAGATAGTCATCGGCGAACCCTACCAGCCCGAAGCTCAGCGTGACGAGGAGAACGATCCACACGAAGCCGTTGCGCAGGTCCGCCCACAGCAGCGCGCCGAACGCCACCGCGAGGAGAATCAGGAAGCCGCCCATCGTCGGCGTGCCGCGCTTGGTCTCGAGATGGCTCGCCGGGCCGTCGTCGCGAATCGGCTGTCCGCCGGCGGCCTGCTGGCGCGCGGCCAGCAGGCGAATCGCCGCCGGCCCGAACGCGAAGCAGACCGCGAGCGCGGTCATCACCGCCGCGCCCGTGCGAAATGTGAGGTAGCGCACCACGTTCAGCGCGGGAAACGAATCGGCGTACGGGGCGAGCAGGTTATAGAGCATGGACCGCGCCCTCCCCCGCCGCGCCCGCGGGCGCGGCGGGCATGCGGAACGAATCGGCGCATCGCGAAATCGCACGATTCGCCGCGCACCGAGCGCCCGGCGCCGGGAACGAATCGGAACATCGCAAAATCGCGCGATTCGCCGCCCGCCGCGCGCCCGGCGCCGGGAACGAATCGGGGCGCCGCGGAATCGGGCTAAAATTCATCGACCGCGCCCTCCGCCGCCGGGCATGCGGGCGATTCGAGCGCCGCCACCACGCGGTCCATCGCCGCGCCGCGCGACCCCTTGACCAGCACCGCGTCGTGCGGGCGCAACGCCGCGCGCACGATCGGCGCCAGCGCATCCGAATCGGGGGCGTGCGCGCCGCGCCGCGCCGGCGGCAGCGCGGCGTTCAGCGCCGCCATCGACGGCCCGGCCGTAAAGACCAGGTCGATTCCCGCGCGTTCGGCGTCGCCGGCCAGCGCGGCGTGAAACGCCGGGGCGCGCGCGCCGAGTTCCAGCATGTCGCCGAGCACGGCGATTCGCCGCCCGCGGGCCGGCGCCAGCGCCAGCAGATCGAACGCCGCCGCCATCGACGCCGGACTCGCGTTGTACGCCTCGTCGATGACCTCGACGGAGCCGCCCGCGACCGCGGCGGGAAACCGCCGGCCGCGGCCGGGCAGCGATTCGAGCCCGGCGAGGGTCGCGGCGGCGCGCGCGCAGTCGCCGCCCAGCGCGTGAACCGCAGCAATTGCCGCAAGGCTGTTATGCGCCCAGTGCCGACCGGGTATCCCCACCGTCCATTCCAGTTCCGCGCCCGCTACCGAGGCGCGGACGCGGCTGCTCGCGGGCCCCGCATCGCAGGCGCGCATGGCAACGCCGGCTTCGGCGCCGGCGCCGAAGCCGATAACCCGCTCCACGCCCCGCGCGCGCGCCGCCGCCGCCAACCGGTCGAAACTCGCATCGTCGCGGTTGAGCACGGCCGCGCCGCCGCGCGTCACGCCTTCGAAAATCTCCGCCTTCGCATCGGCGATCGCGGCCAGGTCGCGGAAAAACTCCATATGCGCCGGCGCCACCGCGGTGATAACCGCGACATCGGGCCGCGCGATGGCCGTCAGCGCGGCGATCTCGCCGGGATGGTTCATGCCCATTTCGAGCACGGCGAAATCGCAGTCGGGCCGGAGCCGCGCCAGCGTCAGCGGCAGGCCGACATGGTTGTTATGGCTCGCGCCGCTGGCGTGAACGCGCCCGAGTGCGGCGAAGGCGCGGGCGCACATCGCCCGCGTCCCGGTCTTGCCGACGCTGCCGGTGATCGCGACCGTGCGCGCGCCGGAACGCGCGCGCGCCGCGCGGGCGAGCGCGGCGAGCGCCTCCAGCGTGTCGCCGACGATGACTTGCGGCAGCGCCGAATCGACCGGGCGCGCAACCAGCGCGCCGGCCGCGCCCTTGCCGGCCGCCGCGCCGACGTGGTCGTGGCCGTCGAAATTCGGGCCCGGCAAGGCCACGAACAGATCTCCGCGCGCGAGCGTGCGGCTGTCGATCGATACGCCGGACGCGGCGAACGCGCCGCGCGCCGCGCCGCCGGTCGCCGCGGCCGCCGATTCGCTTGTCCAGAGCGGGGTCACCGCGCGCACTCCGCCGCCAGCGCCCGCGCGACTTTCGTGTCGTCGAACGGACGCACCGTATCGCCGACGATTTGGCCGGTTTCGTGGCCCTTGCCGGCGATCAGCAGGGCGTCATCGGCGCCGAGGCCGCCCAGCGCCGCCGCGATGGCGCGCTCGCGGTCGCCGATCTCGTCGGCCGCCGGGCACGCCGCCCGCACGGCGGCGCGTATGGCGGCGGGGTCCTCGGTGCGCGGGTTGTCGTCGGTGACGACCACGCGGTCGGCGTAGCGGGCGGCGATTTCGCCCATGCGCGGGCGCTTGCCGGCGTCGCGGTCGCCGCCGCAACCGAAAACCAGCGCCAGGTCGCCCCGCACATGCGGCCGCAGCGCCGCCAGCGCGGCGCGCAGCGCGTCGGGCGTGTGCGCGTAATCGACATAGATCGACGGACCGCCGGAGCATGTGGCGATTCGCTGCAAGCGGCCCGGCGCGGGCGCTACCGCCGCGCCGGCCGCCACTGCCGCGGCCGGGTCGGCGCCGCAGCCGATCGCCAGCGTTATCGCCGCCAACAGGTTCATCTCGTGGAAGCCGCCGATCAACGGCGTGCCGAACCTGTGCGATTCGCCGAGCGCGTCCACCGTCAGCGCCGCGCCCCGCCGCGCGGTCAGGCGCACATCGCCGTCGCGGCCGTACGTAAGTACGCGATGGCCGCGCGCGCGGCAGATTCGCAGCAGTTCGGGGAGCCGCGCCGCGCCGCTGTACAGCACGGCGAGCCCGCGCGGCGGCAGCAGTTCGGCGAACAGCCGCGCCTTGGCCGCGAAATAGGCGTCGGCGGTTCCGTGATAATCGAGATGATCGCGCCCGAAGGTGGTGAACACGGCCGCCGACAGGCGCACGCCGTCGATCCGGTGCTGGGCCAGCCCGTGGCTCGACGCCTCGATCGCCAAGCGGTCGATTCCCTCCGCCGCCAGCGTCGCGAGCGAGCGGTGCAGATCGGCGGCGTCGGGCGTGGTCAGCAGCCCGCCCCGCGCCTTGGCGCACGAATCGAGGCCCTGCGCTTGGAGGCCGAGGGTGCCGAGGCTGGCCGACCGATGGCCGAGCGCCTGCCATATCTGGCGCGCGAACCACACGACCGAGGTCTTGCCGTTGGTGCCGGTGACGGCCGCCACGATGCGCGGCTGGCCGGAATGCAGCGTGGCGGCGCACCGCGCATATGTGCGGCGCGGATTGCCGCTGGCGACGAACGCCGCTCCCGCGGCGAGCGCGCCCTCGCGAGCCGCCGGCGCGCCGAGCACCGCGACGGCGCCGCGCCGCGCGGCGTCGGCGACGAAACGGGTTCCGTCGAGCCGGCTCCCCGGCAGGGCCGCGAACAGATAGCCCGGACGGACGGCGCGGCTATCCGCCGCCAGGCCGGAAATTTCGAGGCCGCCGCGCGCATCCGGCCCGACCGGCTCGGCGCCCATGAGGTCAGTAAGACGCAAAACGAAGCTCGCTCCCATCGGGCGCAACGTGGAACCCCGGCCCGTCGCCCGGTTCCGGGCCGGAAGGATTCGGAAATTGCGGCGCGATGCCGGCCATCGGGCCGATTCGCGCGACGATGCGCCCGACGGTGGGCGCCGCGGTCCAGCCGCCGGTGGCGTAACCGTGCGTCTCGGCGATGCCTTTCGGCTCGTCGAGCGCCGCCAGCACCACGAAGCGCGGCGCGTCCATCGGAAACGCGGCGACGAACGACGACACCAGCCGCCCGCGGTCGTAGCGCCCATTCGTCAGCTTCTCGGCCGTCCCCGTCTTGCCGCCGACGCGGTAGCCCTCGGCGTCGGCCTTTTTTCCGGTGCCGTGGGTCACGACGAGGCGAAACAGCTGGCGCATTTGCCGCGAGGTGCGCTCCGAGACGACGCGGCGTCCCTCGCGCGCGCCGCCGCTCCCGGCGGCCAAAACGGTCGGCGGCCGCCAGATGCCGCCGTTCACCATCGGCGCGATGCCCGCCGCCAGTTGCAGCGGACTCACCGCGACGCCGTGCCCGAACGATATGGTCGCCACGTTGACGTCGCGCCACCGCGACGGCGCGAGCGGCGCGCCCACTTCCGGCAGTTCCACGGTCGGCTTCGAAAGCAGTCCCAAGCGGTCGAGGAACTCGCGTTGCGCCGACGCGCCCATCGCGAGCGCCATTTTCGCCACGCCGATATTCGACGAGTGCATGAAGATCTCGGGGACCGAGAGCCAGCGGTTCTGCGCGTGCGAATCGCGAATCGTGAAGCGCGAAATCCGCAGCGGCGCCGAGGCGTCGTATCCGTCGGCCAGCGTCACCGTCCCCGATTCGAGGCCGAGCGCAACCGTGAACGCTTTAAACGTGGAGCCCATCTCGAAGATGCCGAGGGTCGCGCGGTTGAACCGCGCGCCGCCGTCGCCCGCGCCGGCGCGATGCGGGTCGAACGACGGCAGGCTCACCAGCGCCAGCGTTTCCGCGCTGTCGGCGGCGAGCACGACCGCCGCCCCGCCGACAGCGGAGAAGCGCTCCATCGCCCGCGCCAGCTCGTCATGTACAACGTGCTGGAAACGCAGATCGATGCTCAGCGCGAGCGGCGCGTGCGGCTCGGCGCGCAGACGCTCGTCGAATCGGGCCTCGACCCCCGCCAGGCCGCGATTGTCGATGTCGGTGAACCCCACCGCATGGGCCGCGAGGTCGGCAACCGGATAGATGCGGCGCTCCGCCGGCAGAAACCCCAGCCCCGGCTCGCCGAGGCCGTTGACCTCATGGACCTCGCGCGGCGTGAGGGTGCGCCGAATCCAGACGAAACTGCGCTCGCTTGCCAGTTTGCGCGCGACCGCGCCCAGATCGAGGCCGGGCAGTACCGCCGCCAGGCGCAGCGCCGTGGCGTCGGCGTCGGCGATAAGGCGCGGGTCGGCGTAGAGGGCGCGCGCCGGAATCGTCGTCGCCAGCAGGAGCCCGTTGCGATCGACGATATCCGCGCGCTGCGGGCCGGGCGCGAAAGCCGCCGCCGCCGGCGCCGCCTCGGTATCGGCGCGCAGTACCGCGACATCGACCAGGCGCATGCCGATGCCCGCATAGCCGAACGCAAACAACACGGCGCCCACGATCAGGCGCGCGCGCATGCGCTCGAGCGAACGCTTGCCGCCGGCGCCGGCCGCCTCGTTCATTGCTCGCCTTCCGCCTCGCGGTCGGGCTCGCCGCGTTCGCCGCGCGGCAGCGCCTCAAGGCGAATCGCCGAGCGCGCGTCCAGCGGCGTTACGTCCAGGTGCCGCTCAGCGATACCGGTCAGACGCGCGGGGGCGTTGAGATAGGCCCATTCCGACGCCAGCACGTGAATCGCCTGGCGTTCGGCGGCGAGCGCGCGCGCCAGGCGCTCGGCTTCGTCCTCCAGCACCGCCACGCGGTGCTTGAGGTGGTAAAGCCCCCCGCCGCAGGCGGCGAACACGAGCGCCGCGGCTATGGCGGCGCCGCGGCTCACGGCTCCGCCCCCTCGAAACACGGCGCCTCGGTGCGCTCGGCGGCGCGCAGCCGCGCCGAGCGCGCGCGCGGGTTGTCGCGCCGCTCCCCGGCCCCCGGCCGCACGGCGCGCCGGGCGAGCAGGCGGAACGACGGCGCCCGGCCGCCCTCGGCGTCGAACGGCGCCAAGTGGCGCGACGGCCGGCGCGGGGGCCGCGCCCGCCGCGCGAGGAACCGCTTGACGATGCGGTCCTCAAGCGAATGGAACGCAACCACGGCCAGCCGGGCGCCCGGCGCCAGCGCGCGTTCGGCCGCCGGCAGCGCGCGCGACAACTCTCCGAGCTCGTCGTTGACCGCTATGCGCAACGCCTGAAAGCAGCGCGTGGCGGGGTCGATACCGTCGCGCGCGCGGGGGATCGCGCCGCGAAGAATCTCCGCCAGCTGGCCGGTACGTTCGATCCGCGCTCGCCCGCGCGCCGCGGCGATAGCGGCCGCCGCGCGCCGCGCCCGCCGTTCTTCGCCGTAGCGGCGGAAAATCCCGGCGAGCTCCGATTCGGGCGTGTCGTTTACGAGGTCGGCGGCCGTCGCCCCGGCGGCGCCCATCCGCATGTCCAGCGGCCCGTCGCGGCGAAACCCGAACCCGCGCGCGGGGTCGTCGAGTTGATCCGACGACAAACCGAGATCGAACACGATCCCGCCGTCGATCGCGGCGACGTCCCGCGCCGCCAGCAGCTCCCGAAGGTCGCCGAATCGCCCTTCCGTCAGCCGCAGGCGGCCCGCCGCGGCGGCCGCGAGCGCGGCGCCGCGCGCCAGCGCCCGCGGATCGCGATCGATGGCGTGGACACGGACGCCCGGCGTCCGCAGTATGGCCGCGCTGTACCCGCCTCCGCCGAAGGTGGCGTCCACATATGTCTTGCCTTCCCTCACGGCCAGCGCCGCGACGGCGGCGTCGAGCAGAACAGATGCGTGACCGCTACGCCGGGAGGGGAACATATCGGTCACGCACCGTCCGGCGGAGAAGCGGCGTCCGCTTCCCGCGCAGCCTGCCCGCGCTCGCGTCGTTCCTGTCGATTCCGGATGCCCTTTTCCAGGGCTTCCTTGCGGATCTGCCTGTATCGGGCGGGGGCGTACATGAAGAAAATCGCGTCGCAGCCCACGAACGTGAGTTCGCCGGGCTTGTCCAAATACTCGTGAAGATCGCCCGGCATCACGAAGCGGCCTCCGGCGTCGGGCGACACGAGGCTGGCCATGCCGAGCGATTCCGCCGCTTCCGCCGATTCCTCGGTGGCGAAGGGGTCGAACGCGTCGATGCGCTCCCGCACCACGTCCATCTGCGCCCGCGTTCGGCACTCGATCGCGCCTTCGCGCAGAAACGACGGAAACGCATAGAAGCCCTCGGCGTCGCCGGGCCCGGCGCGGAACGCCGCGGGCATCGCCACGCGCCCCTTGCTGTCCATGCGCTGTGTCCAGTTGCCGGAATACATCGGTCGAACGCCCGTCTGCCCTCCGCGTCGCTTGGCCGCCTCGCGCGGGGAAGCGGGCAGTGCGCCCGCCGTCGCCCCCCGCATCGCGGCGGCTCGATATGGGATAGCATGGGCAGATTCCGGGATACAACGCCACCGGGAAGGGAAATACCGCCACTTGGCGCTGTGTGTTACTACGTGTTAATCTATGGTTCTACGTAAGTGCTAATTCGCCGCTGAAGGCGGCGTATTTTTTTTCGCTCGGTTCGCGAATCGCATGTAACCGCCACGCCTTGAGGGCCGAATGCTCGGGCGTCGCCGCGCCGGAGGCGCGGCGATCCGGAAACAACGCCGCGGCCGCCATGTTGCAACGCGAAACATGCCGTGATATGCAGCCGCCGCGCCGGGCGAGGGGTTTCGGCGCCGGCGCGCCGGCTCGCGGCGCGTCCGCCCCCCGGCGGCTCGCCGCCGCGTTTCCGATCCCTGTAAGCTCGCAGGCGCCGCGTGACGCAAGAAACCTCAGGCGTGTCGGCCCTGGCCGGCCGCTATGCCGCCGCGCTGTTCGAACTGGCGCGCGAAACCGATGCATTGGACGCGGCGGCGGCGGATCTCGCGCGCGTCCGCGCCATGCTCGAGGCCAGCGCGGATCTGCGCCGCGTCGCGCGCAGCCCCCTCGTCTCGCGCGCCGACAAGGGCGCGGCGATGGCGGCCCTCGCCGAGCGCGCGAAACTCGGCAAGATCGCTGCGGGCTTTCTCGGCGTCCTCGCGCGCAACGGCCGCCTGTTCGCGCTCGAAGGCGCGATTCGCGCGTTCGACGCGCTGCTGGCGCGCCATCGCGGCGAAGTTACCGCCGAGGTCGTGTCGGCCCGCCCGCTCGGCGACGCCCGGATCGCCGCGGTCGGCGCGGCGCTTGCGCGCGCCTCCGGCCGTACCGTGCGCGTCGAGGCGCGGGTGGACGAAACTCTGCTCGGCGGCCTCGTCGTCAGGCTCGGGTCGCGCATGGTCGACGCTTCGGTGCGCGCGCGTCTGCGCGCGCTGGAAGCCGCGATGAAAGGAACGGCATGATGGATATCCGCGCCGCGGAAATCTCCGACATTCTCAAGAAGCAGATCGCCGATTTCGGGGCCGAAGCCGAGGTCTCCGAGGTCGGGCAGGTGCTGTCGGTCGGCGACGGCATCGCCCGCGTGTACGGCCTCGACAGCGTTCAGGCCGGCGAAATGGTGGAGTTCCCGGGCGGCATCCGCGGCATGGCGCTCAACCTCGAGCTGGATAACGTCGGCGTTGTCATCTTCGGCGACGACCGCACGATTCGCGAGGGCGATACGGTCAAGCGCACCGGCGCCATCGTCGATGTCCCCGTCGGCAAGGGGCTTTTGGGCCGCGTTGTCGATGCCCTCGGCAATCCCGTCGACGGCAAGGGGGCGATTCGCACGGATGAGCGCCGCCGCGTCGACGTCAAGGCGCCCGGCATTATTCCGCGCCGCTCGGTCCACGAACCCATGCAGACCGGCCTCAAGGCCATCGATTCGCTGGTGCCGATCGGCCGCGGCCAGCGCGAGCTCATCATCGGCGACCGCCAGACGGGCAAGACCGCCGTCGCCATCGACGCGATCATCAACCAGAAGGGCGTGAACGCAAGCGGCGACGAATCGAAAAAGCTCTACTGCATCTACGTGGCCGTGGGCCAAAAGCGCTCGACCGTCGCGCAGATCGTCAAGACGCTCGAAGACAACGGCGCGCTCGACTACACCATCGTCGTCGCCGCCACCGCTTCGGAGCCCGCGCCGCTCCAGTTCCTGGCGCCGTATGCCGGCTGCGCGATGGGCGAGTTCTTCCGCGACAACGGCATGCACGCGCTGATCGTGTACGACGACCTGTCGAAACAGGCCGTGGCGTACCGGCAGATGTCGCTGCTGCTGCGCCGCCCGCCGGGCCGCGAGGCCTATCCCGGCGACGTCTTCTATCTGCATTCGCGGCTGCTCGAGCGCGCCGCCAAGCTGAGCGACGAATACGGCGCGGGTTCGCTCACCGCCCTGCCGGTGATCGAAACCCAGGCCGGCGACGTCTCGGCCTATATCCCGACCAATGTGATTTCGATCACCGACGGGCAGATTTTCCTCGAGACCGAGCTGTTCTATCGCGGCGTTCGGCCCGCCATCAATGTGGGCATTTCCGTGAGCCGCGTGGGCTCCGCCGCCCAGGTCAAGGCGATGAAGCAGGTCGCCGGGCGCATCAAGCTCGAGCTCGCGCAGTACCGCGAGATGGCCGCTTTCGCCCAGTTCGGATCCGACCTCGACGCCGCCACGCAACGCCTGCTCAACCGCGGCGCGCGTCTCACCGAGCTGCTGAAGCAGGACCAATACGCGCCGCTCCCCGTCGAGGAACAGACGGTCGCGATCTACGCCGGCGTGCGCGGCCATCTCGACGGGATAGCCGTGGCCGACGTCACGCGGTTTCAGGAATCGCTGCTCGCGAAGGCGCGCGCCGACCATGCGGACCTGCTGGCGGCGATTCGCGACGAGGGAGAAATCGGCGACGAAAGCGAGCGCAAGCTTGCGGCGCTGATGGACGACTTCGCCAAGACCTTCGCCTGACCCCGCTCATGGCCGCGCTCAAGGACCTGCGCAAACGGATCGACAGCGTCAAGGCGACGCAGAAGATTACGAGCGCGATGAAGATGGTCGCCGCGTCGAAACTGCGGCGCGCGCAGGAGGCCGCCGAATCGGCGCGCCCCTATGCCGACCGCATGGCGCGCATGGCGGGCTCGCTGGCGCGTTCTGCGACCGGCGAAAACGCGCCCGCCCTGCTTCGCGGAACCGGGCGCGACCGCGCGCATCTGATCGTCGTGGCGACCTCCGACCGCGGCCTGTGCGGCGCGTTCAACAGCTCCATCGTGCGCGCGGCGCGCGCCCGCATCGACGCCCTCGAGCGCGAGGGCTGCGAGGTCAAACTGCTGATCGTGGGGCGCAAGGGCCGCGACCAGCTGCGCCGCGGCCACGGCGACCGCATCCTCGAGACGATCGAGGAGGTCGGCGGCCGCCGCGGCGTCGCGTTCGCCGACGCCTCCGCCATCGCGGGCAACCTGGCGCGCCGCTTCGCCGCCGGCGAGTTCGACATTTGCACGTTGCTCTACAACCGCTTCCGGTCGGCCGTCGCCCAGGTCGTCACGCCCATCCAGCTGATCCCGCTGCCGCGCGAGGCCATGCTTGAGGACGGCGCCGGCGCCGGCGACAACGGCGGCGCGATCCACGAGTTCGAGCCCGACGAGGAGGCCATCCTCGCCGACCTTCTGCCGCGCAACATGGCGGTGCAGATATTCCGCGCCCTGCTCGAGAACGCCGCCAGCGAACAGGGCGCGCGGATGATGGCCATGGACAACGCCACGCGCAACGCGGGCGACATGATCGGAAGGCTGACCCTGACCTATAACCGGTCGCGGCAGGCGGCCATCACCAGGGAACTGATCGAGATCGTTTCGGGAGCCGAGGCGCTGTAGGCCTCCGGCCCGCCGCGGCGAAGCCCGTTACCCCAGGAGCATCGCGATGAAGAAAAACTCCGGACGCATCGCCCAGATCATGGGCGCCGTGGTCGATGTCCAGTTCGACGGCGATCTGCCGCCGATTCTCAACGCCTTGGAAGCCGACAACCGCGGCGCGCGGCTCGTCCTCGAGGTGGCGCAGCACCTCGGCGAAAACACGGTGCGCACGGTCGCCATGGACTCCACCGAGGGGTTGGCGCGCGGCGCGGCGGCGGTCGATACCGGCGGGCCGATCGCCGTGCCGGTCGGGCGCGAAACGCTGGGCCGCATCATGAACGTGGTCGGCGAGCCCATCGACGAGCGCGGCCCCATCGAGACGCGGCACGCCGCGCCGATCCACCAGGCCGCGCCCGATTTCGTCGATCAGTCCACCGAATCGGAAATTCTCGCCACCGGCATCAAGGTCATCGACCTGCTCGCGCCCTACGCCAAGGGCGGCAAGATCGGGCTGTTCGGCGGCGCCGGCGTCGGCAAGACCGTCATCATCATGGAGCTCATCAACAACATCGCGAAAGCCCACGGCGGTTACTCCGTGTTCGCCGGCGTGGGCGAACGCACGCGCGAGGGCAACGACCTCTACCACGAGATGGTCGAGTCGCAGGTAATCGACCTCGACGGCGACAACTCGAAAGCGGCCCTCATCTACGGCCAAATGAACGAGCCGCCCGGCGCCCGCGCCCGCGTCGGCCTCACCGGCCTCACGGTCGCCGAGTATTTCCGCGACCTCGAGGGGCAGGACGTGCTGTTCTTCGTCGATAACATCTTCCGCTTCACGCAGGCGGGCTCCGAGGTGTCGGCGCTGCTCGGGCGCATCCCCAGCGCGGTGGGCTACCAGCCCACGCTCGCCACCGACATGGGCGCGCTGCAGGAGCGAATCACGACGACGCGCAAGGGCTCCATCACCTCGGTGCAGGCCATCTACGTGCCGGCGGACGATCTTACCGACCCCGCCCCCGCGACGTCGTTCAGCCACCTGGACGCCACCACCGTGCTCAACCGGCAGATCGCCGAACTCGGCATCTACCCTGCTGTCGATCCGCTCGATTCGACGTCGCGCATGCTCGACCCCCGCGTCGTCGGCGACAAGCACTACGAAGTGGCGCGCCAAGTGCAGCAAATCCTCCAGACCTACAAGTCGCTGCAAGACATCATCGCCATCCTGGGCATGGACGAACTGTCGGAGGACGACAAGCTCACCGTCTCGCGCGCGCGCAAGATCCAGCGCTTCCTGTCGCAGCCCTTCCACGTGGCCGAGGTGTTCACCGGCACGCCGGGCCGCCTGGTCTCGCTCGAAGACACCATCGCCGGGTTCCGCTCGATCTGCGACGGCGAATGCGACGACATGCCCGAAGCCGCGTTCTACATGCTCGGCACGCTCGAGGAAGCGCGCGACAAGGCCCGGCGCATGGCCGCCGAGGCGGCGTAAGCGCCATGGCCGATCCGGCGCCCGGAAAAATCGCGTTCGAGCTGGTCTCGCCCGAACGCCTCCTCGTCTCGCGCGAGGTCGATATGGTCGTCGTTCCCGGAACCGAGGGCGATTTCGGCGTGCTGCCCGGCCACGCGCCGCTGATCTCGCAGCTGCGCGGGGGCGTTATCGAAACGCACGAGGACGGCAAGGCCGCCGAGCGGATATTCGTCGCTGGCGGATTCGCCGAGGCCGGGCCGCAAGGCTGCACGGTGCTGGCGGAAGAAGCCTTCCCGCTCGCGGATGTTTCGCTCGACGCGGCCCGCAAGCGCCTTGCGGGGGCCGAGCGCGCGGCGGCGGAAGCGCGCGGCGAGGCGGAACGCGCCGCGGCGGAAGCCGAGCGCGCCGCCGCCGCCGCACTGGTCGAAGCCATCGACCATTACGGGGCAGGCTGACGCCAAGGGCCGCCCGCGCCGAAGGCGCTGACTCCCCGGGGGCGCGGGCGTCCCCGCCCGCACGTTTCCATGCGGCGCGGCGTTGGCGGGAGGCGCGTGGCGGGCGCGCCCCTCATGGCTGCCTTCGGCGCGGTGGAGACGTGCGGGCGTCATGCCCCGGAGGCGCCGCGGGTACTGACGATTCGCCGATCGATCCGAACCGATAGCCCTCGGTACGACGCCGGAATTGCCGCCGTCCGCGCCGTTGGCTATCATGCGCGCCAACGGCTGGGACAGCGAGCTGGGCTCGGCGATGAAGGGGTGGACGCTCGACGATATCGAATGGCGGCGATTCGAGCCGCGCAAGGTCGACGCGAACCTGCTCGCGGCCGCGAAAGCCGCCGCGATTGTCGAACATAACGGCGGCGACTACGCGATTTATCTGCGCAATGTCTTCGCCGGAGACGCCGGGTTTTGCGCCGCCGCCGACGCTTGGGGCCGCGAGGAAATCCGCCACGGCAAGGCGCTCGCGCGCTGGGCCGCGCTGGCCGATCCCGAATTCGATTTCGAGCGCCGGTTCGCCAGGTTCACTGCCGGGTTCCGCCTTCCGCTCGAGGCGCGCCGTTCGGTGCGCGGGTCGCGCAGCGGCGAGCTCATGGCGCGCTGCGTCGTCGAGGCCGCCACCTCATCGTTTTACAGCGCCATGGCCGACGCCGCCGACGAACCCGTGTTCACGCAGATCTGCCGGGCGATCGCCGCCGACGAGTTCCGCCACTACAAATTGTTCCACGATTCGCTCAGGCGCTACATAGAACGCGAGCGAATCGGGCGCGGCCGCCGCGCGTGGGTCGCGCTCGGCCGCTTCATGGAAACCGGCGGCGACGACGAACTTCCCTGGGCCTACCACTGCGGCAACGACCTGCCCGAACCCTACGACCGGCGCGCGTGCGCGCGGGCCTGGTCGGTGCGCGCTTACGGCGCCTACCGCCGGGGCCATTTCGACCTCGGCTTTCGCATGATTCTGAAGGCGGCCGGCGTGCGGCCCGGCGGCTGGCTCGGCCGCCAGGCCGCGCGCGCCGGCTGGGGGCTTATGCGGTGGCGGACCGGGCGCCTCGGCGCGCGGGCGGCGTGAGCGATTCGATTATCGGCGCGAACTCGGCGACCACCGCTTCATAGACCGGGCGCTTGAACGGCACGATGTCCGCCGCCAGGACTTCCGGCCGCACCCAACGCCAGCTGGAAAACTCCGCGTCCGGCCCGCCGATGTCGATATCGCCATCGCGCCCCAGAAACCGCATCGCGAACCACTTCTGCTCCTGGCCGCGAAACCGCCCCTTCCACACGCGGCCGAGCAGTTCGGGCGGCAGATCGTAGCGATGCCAGCGGGCGCTCTCGCCGAGTATCTCCACCTGCGTGGCGCCGGTTTCCTCGGCGAGTTCGCGCAGCGCCGCCGCGCGCGGCGATTCCCCCGCGCCGATCCCGCCCTGCGGCATTTGCCACGCCGGCAGGATCGAGTCCCTCCGCCGCCCGGCGAACGCCTCGCCGCGGTCGTTGAGCAGCATGACGCCGGCGCAGCGGCGCCACGGCAGGCCGCCCGCTTCCGGCATCAGACGCCGCGGTCGTTGTAGAGCGCCACGCCCTCGAGCAGATCCAGCGCGCGTTGCAACTGGTAGTCGATAACGCTCGCCGTTTGCGCGCCGTCGTCCGGCTCGGCCGCGTCCTCGCCTTCCGCCGCCGCGTCGTCGGCGGCTTCTTCCTCTTCCGCGTCTTCCGGCTCCGCCTGGGCGTCGGGCGCGGTTTCGCTGTCGAGGCGTCCGCGCAGGTCCGATTCGCGCATGCGCTCGTCGGTATCGACGGCCTCGATGGTGGTGCGCTCCACCGCGATGTCGGGCTCGATTCCCTTCGCCTGGATCGACCGCCCCGACGGCGTGTAGTAGCGCGCCGTCGTCAGCCGCATCGCGCCGTCGCCGGGCAGCGGGATGACCGTCTGCACCGAGCCCTTGCCGAACGACGGCGTGCCGAGAATCACCGCGCGTTCGTGGTCTTGCAGCGCCCCGGCGACGATTTCCGACGCCGACGCCGAGCCGCCGTTGATCAGCACGACCATCGGCAGCCCGTCGAGCAGGTCGCCGTCTTCCGCGTTGAAGCGGTGCGCGTCGTCTTCGCTGCGCCCGCGCGTCGAGACGATCTCGCCCTGGCGCAGAAAGGCGTTGCAGACCGCCACCGCCTGTTCGAGCAATCCGCCGGGGTTGTTGCGGAGGTCGAGCACCAGCCCTTTCATCCGGGCGCCCAGTTCGCCGCGCAGCTCCTCGACGCCGCGTTCGAGGCCCGATTGGGTCTGTTCGTTGAACGAGGTTATGCGCACGTAGCCGATCTCGCCTTCGGTCCGCCAGCGCACCGAGCGTATGCGAATCACGTCGCGCACCAGGGTTACGTCGAACGGCGCCGACTCGCCCTCGCGCACTACTGTGACGGTGATTTCCGATTTCACCGGCCCGCGCATCCGGTCCACGGCTTCCTGCAGCGTGAGGCCGAACACCTGCTCGCCGTCGATATGCGTGATGTAGTCGCCCGGCTGCATGCCGGCGCGCGACGCGGGCGTTTCGTCGATCGGCGAGATCACCTTCACGACGCCGTTTTCCATCGTGACCTCGATACCGAGGCCGCCGAACTCGCCGCGCGTCTGCACCTGCATGTCCTTGAATTCGCGCGGCGGCATGTAGCTCGAATGCGGGTCGAGGGCGTTCAGCATGCCCTTCACGGCGGCTTCGACGAGCTGTTCGTCGGTCACCTCTTCCACGTATTCGGCGCGTACGCGCTCGAACACGTCGCCGAACAGGTTGAGCTGGCGATAGGTTTCCGAACTTTCGGCGCCGGGCGCGGGCGCCGCCGCCAGCGCCAGCCACACGGCCAGGCAGAAGCCGGAAAGCTTGCGGGTCATCCGTTTACCTTTCGATTGTCCGACAGCAGCCAAGGGGCCGGATCGACCGGCCGCCCGTCGCGGCGGACTTCCACATACAGAACGCTCGCGGCCCCGCCGCCGGCCGCCATTACCCCCACCGGCTCGCCGGCAAGCACCCGCTGGCCGACCTCTCCGTCGATCCGCGCAAACCCGGCCAGCAAACTATGATAGCCCCCTTTGTGCTCGACAATCAACAACAGGCCGTAGCTGCGGAACGGCCCGGCGAACACGATCTCGCCATCGTCCGGCGCGACCACGCGGGCGCCGCCGGGGGCGCCGATGGAAACGCCGAGCCGCCGCTCGCCGCCGGCGTCCTCGCCGAACGCCGCCACGATCTCGCCATGCGCCGGCCACGGCAGGCTCGACCCGGGGCGCCGGGCGGGGGCGGGCGGAGGCGGCCCCGGCGCCGGGCGCGCGGGCCGCGGCGGAGGCGGCCCCGCCGCGATCCGCTCCATCAGCCCCGACACGCTCGCCGCGCCCGCCGCCAGCGCCGCCCGTTCGGCGCGCGCATCGGCCCGTGCGCGGTCCCCGGACCCGGCGGCGCTCCACAGGGCGGATTTGCGTTCGAGCAGCCGCTCCAGCCCCGCGCGCTCCCGCGTCAGCGCGGCGCGGGCGGCGACGGCCGCGTCGCGGCGCCGCGCAAGCGCCGCGCCCAGCCGCTCCAGCTCCTCGGCCTCCGCCGCGGCGCGATCGGCGCGCGCCGCCAGCAGCGGAATCGCGCGCTCGAGCAATGCGCTCGCGCGCGCTTCGTTCGCCCAGTCCGCCGGCGGCGACAGCAGCGCGCCGCGCGGACGGCGCGCCGCGCGCGTCAGCCCGGCCAGCGCGGCGGCGAGATCGGTGCGCCGGGCCTCCCATTCCGCCAGCCGCGCGGCGTAGCGCTCTTCGAGCCCGGCGAGATCGGCGGCGGCCGCGGCGGCTTCCCCCTCGCGCGCCTGCACCGCCGCCGCGGTTTCCACCAGTTGCGCGCGAATGCCGCGGATTTCCCGCGCCAGCGCGCCGGCGGCCGCCTCCGTTTCCGTGGCGGCCGCGCCCGGCGCCCACAGCGCCGCCGCGAACGCGGCGAAAACGCCCGCCCTAAGCCCGCGCACGCAGCGGCGGCGCGGCCGCCCGCGCCGCGGCCCGCAGCGATCGGCCCGTCATCGCGTCCGGCCGCCCGAGGCCCAACAGGTCCAGCACCGTCGGCGCCACGTCGGCCAACCCGCCGTCGCGAAGCCGCGTCCCCGCCTCCGCCCCCGCCAAAACGATCGGAACGGGGTTGGTCGTGTGCGCCGTATGCGCCTGGCCGGTTTCCGGGTCCAGCATTTTCTCGGCGTTGCCGTGGTCGGCGGTGACGAGAAGCCGCGCGCCGGCGCCGAGCGCCGCCGCCGCAAGCCGCGCCAGGCACGCATCGACCGCCTCGACCGCCTTGCGCGCCGCCGCAATGTTGCCCGTATGCCCCACCATGTCGGCATTGGCGAAGTTGACCGCGGCAAAGTGGGCGCGGCCGCCCGCCAGCGCCGCGACGACGCTGTCGGTCACCGCCGCCGCCGACATGGCCGGCGCCGAATCGTAGGACGCTGCCTTGGGCGACGGCGTCAGCGCGCGCGTCTCGCCCGGAAATGGCGCCTCGCGGCCCCCGTTCAGAAAGAACGTAACGTGGGCGTATTTCTCGGTCTCGGCGGCGCGCAGTTGCGCGAGCCCGGCGCCCGCCACGACGGCGCCGAGGGTGTCGCGCGGCGCGCGCGGCGGAAACAGCGTGTCCAGATGCGCGTCGAGCGCGGCGGAATAGCTCGTCATGCCCAGCCGCGCCGCGAACCTCGGCAGGCGCGGGCGCGCGAAGCCGGCGAAATCGGGGTCGGTCAGCGCCGCCGCGATCTGCCGCGCGCGGTCGGCGCGGAAATTCGCGAACGCCAGCCCGTCGCCGTCGGTCATGCCGCGCCAGGCGCCGAGCGCCGTGGGCAGGACGAACTCGTCGCTCCGCCCGGCTTCGTAATTGGCGGCGATGGCGGCGTCGGCGTTCGCGGCGCGCGGTCCGCGGCCCTCCGCCATGACGGCAAAGGCCAGCGCCGTGCGATCGAAATTGCCGTCGCGGTCCATGCCGTAATAGCGCCCGCCGACCGTTGCCAGCGCGATGGCGGGTTCGTCGGCGATGGCGGCCTCGAACGCGGCGACATACGCGCGCGCCGAGCGCGGCGGCGTGTCGCGCCCGTCGAGAAACGCATGCACGGCCACCGGCGCGCCCGCCGCCGCCGCGGCGCGCGCCAGCGCCAGCATGTGGCGCGAATGGCTGTGGACGCCGCCCGGCGACAGCAGCCCGACCAGGTGGAGCGCGCCGCCCGCCGCTTTCGTGCGCGCCGCGGCGCGCGCCAGCGCGGGCGCGCGCGCCAGCGCGCCGACGGCGATCGCCCGGTCGATGCGCGGCAGGTCCTGCAACGGAGCGCGCCCCGCGCCGATGGTCGCATGGCCGACTTCGGAATTGCCCATCTGCCCGTCGGGCAGCCCGACCGCGCCCGCCGAGGCGTCGAGGCGCGCGGCCGGCCATTCCGCCGCCAGCCGATCCCACGCCGGCGTGCGCGCGCCGGAGATCGCGTTGCCCGGACCCGGCGGCGCGATGCCCCAGCCGTCGAGTATGCACAGGACGACCGGCCGCGGCGTCATGCCGAACCCGCGCCCCGGCCGGCCGGTTCGGGCGCGGCGGCCTCGAGGCCGGCGGTTTCGGGCGCGCGCGCCGCCCCCGCGGGGTCGGGCAGCGGCTGCGCCCACATCTTCTCGAGGTTGTAATACTCGCGCACTTCGGGCCGGAAGATATGCACGATCACATCGCCCGCATCGACGAGCACCCAGTCCGCTTTCGGCAGGCCCTCGATGGAGCGCGGCGGCATTCCGCGCTTCTTGAGGCGCTCGGCCAAATGTTGCGCCGCCGCCGCGACGTGGCGCTCCGACCGCCCGCTCGCGACGATCATGAAATCGGCGATGGTCGTTTTGCCGGCGAGGTCGATGACCGTGACGTCCGCGGCCTTGTCGTCGTGCAACGAGCCGAGGGCGATGCGGCGGACCGTCTCCGCCCACGCGGTGGGCTTGTCGTCGCTTATGGCGGGCTCCCCGGTCCCTTGTTCGTTCGCCGCCGCGGCGCGGCGCAGGCGCGTCGCCGATTCCGGATGCGGGCGCCCCCGCAGAAACGCCCACGCCGGCGGCGCCGCGTCCGCCAGCCCGCGCGCGCCGCGCCGGAAGCGCGCGAACCGCGCCGCCGCGGCGCCATGCAACGCGCGCGCAGAATAGGGCGCGCGGTCGAACACCGCAAGCGGAAGCGCGCGCAACAGCGCCGTCCACCGCCGCCACTCGGGCAGCTGCGCGAAGTTGTCGGCCCCGGCGAGCCATACGAACCGAACCCGCGGCCATCGCCGCCGCAGCGCCGCGGCCGTGTCGGCCGCGTAACGCGTGCCGAGCGCGAGCTCGAACGCGCCGACGCGAATGCGCGGATGCCGCCCGACGCGGCGCGCCTCGGCCAGCCGCCGCGCCAGCGGCGCCATCCCGCGCGCGGGCTTCAGCGGGTTCTGCGGCGAAACCAGCCACCACACGCGATCGAGCCGCAACTCCCGCAGCGCGCGCAAACCGACCGCCCGGTGCCCGGCATGAGCCGGATTGAACGACCCGCCGAGCACCCCGACCCGCGCCCGCCGCCGCATCCCCGCCCCCAGCCGAAACAGTTCGCTCCGCAACGCCGCCTCCCGTCGGGACCGCGCCCTTGCGCCCGGCGCGGCCGCCGGGCTA
Source organism: Alphaproteobacteria bacterium (assembly GCA_965201115.1). Lineage (GTDB taxonomy): Bacteria > Pseudomonadota > Alphaproteobacteria > UBA7887 > UBA7887 > JANQOH01. Next base: position 169,384 of record OZ241745.1, on the reverse strand, counting down.
TGCTAAACATCGAGCCCGCCGCCCGCGAAACACGGAGAAACCCCCGCCATGACCGTCGAACGCCTGACGCTCATCGGCATCGGCATATCGCTGTTCCTGCCGGTAATCGGCATGTTCGCGTGGTTGCAGGCGAGCATCTCGGATCTCGGCGCGCGCTTCGACAAGGTGGAGGCCAGCATCGAGGCGACCGACGCGCGCATCGACGAAACCAATGCGCGCATCGACGAAACCAACGCGCGTATCGACGAAACCAACGCGCGCATCGATGAAACCAACGCGCGCATCGACGCTCTGACGACAGCGGTGGGCGAACTGCAAGCCGAAATCGTTCGGCTCCGTATCGACATGGAGCGCATGGAAACCGATATCCGCGCCGACATGGCGGGCATGGAAGCCGGCATACGCACCGATATGGCGAGTATGGAAACCGGCATACGCACCGATATGGCGAGTATGGAAGCCGGCATACGCGCCGACATGGAGAGGATGGAGACCGCGCTTCGCGCCGATATCGATGCCTTGCGCACCGACGACATGGCCAGCCTCGACACGCCGGACGGCGCCGGGGCCGCTCTCGCCGAGCGCGCCGGCGACCCCGAAGACGCCGTCGATAACGGCGCGCGCCCCGCGGCCGGCCGGACGGCCCGCCGCGTGGAAATCCTCCCGGTCGACCCGCCTCCGGGCGCCTTCCGTCCGCCGGGCGCGGGCGTTCCGGCCCGGCCCGCCGGATAACGCCCCCGGGGCCGACGGCGTCCCCCACCGACGACGCTGTGCCCGTGACCGCGGGCATCCTGCCCGCGCGTCTCGACCGTCACGGTCGCCGCGGGCGGGAAAAACGCAACGGCCGCGGCCCAACGCAAACCGCGCGCCGCGCGGAAATGTGCGGGTGCGCGCGCCGGCTTGACTCCGCCCTGCCCGCGCCGGTAGGCAGCCGCCGCGCGCGATGCGGGCGCCGCGCCCCCCGGAGGCCGACCGACAACCATGCGAACGACGCTCGCCGTTCCGGCGGAGACGCCGGAGGCGCACCCGCCGGTTTCGCGCGCCGCCGAGGCCTTGAGGGACATCGCCGCCGGCGCGCGCGCCTCGGAGCTGTGGGGGTTGCTCGGCTGGCAGGATATCCGCCAGCGCTACCGCCGCTCCACGCTGGGGCCGTTCTGGCTCACCATCAGCATGGGCGTGCTGGTCGCCGGGCTCGGCATACTCTATGCGGGGCTGTTCAAGGCCGAGACCGCCGAATACCTGCCGTTCGTCGCCGTGGGGTTCATCGTCTGGGGCCTGATCTCGGGCGCGATCAACGATGGCTGCATGGCTTTCATCGGCGCCGAGAGCATTGTCAGGCAGATCGGCCTGCCCCTGTCGATCCATGTGTATCGCGTGGTCTGGCGCAACGCGATTATCCTCGCGCACAACGCGGTCATCTATGCGGCGGTGGCGGTTATTTTCGCGCTTCGGCCCGGGTGGGCGGGGCTGCTCGCCCTGCCCGGCCTGGCGTTCATCTGTCTGAACGCCGTGTGGGCGGCGTTGCTGATCGGCCTCGTTTCGGCGCGTTTTCGCGACGTGCCGCAGATTGTCGCCAGCATCGTACAGATGGCGTTCTTTCTCACGCCGATTATCTGGATGCCCGAGCACCTGCCCGATCGCGCCGTCATCGCGCTCGAGATCAACCCGTTCTACCACTTCATGGAAATCGTCCGCGCCCCGTTGCTCGGCCGCCTTCCCGCGCTCGATTCGTGGCTCGCGGTCTTCGGCATGACCGTCGCCGGCGGCTTGCTGACGTGGCTCGTCTATGCGCGCTATCGCTGGCGCATCGTCTATTGGGTCTAGCGGCGGGCCCGGGTAGCGCGCCCGCCGTGAGCGCCGCTTCCATCGGCATCGAGCTCGAGGGCGTCGCCGTCGAGTTCCCGGTTTTCGGCGCGAACGCGCGTTCGCTCAAGAACAGCCTGCTCAGCAAGGGTACCGGCGGCCGCATCGGCCGCGGCGCCGGGGGCGGCGGCTACACCGTGCGCGCCTTGCGCGACGTGACGATCGCGCTGGAGCGCGGCGACCGCGTCGGCCTTGTCGGCGCCAACGGGGCCGGCAAGACCACGCTGTTGCGCGTGCTCGCCGGCGTTTACCGCCCGACGCACGGCGCCGTGCGCCGCCGCGGCCGCGTCGCGCCGTTGTTCGATATTGCGCTCGGCATCGACCCGGAGGCCACCGGCCACGAAAACATCGTCATGCGCGGCATGTTGCTCGGCCTGAGCCGCGCCGAAATCCGCGAGCGCGCCGGCGAGATAGGCGAATTTACCGAGCTTGGCGGCTATCTCGCCATGCCCGTGCATACCTATTCCGCCGGCATGAGGCTGCGCCTCGCTTTCGCCGTCTGTACCTGCATCGAGCCCGAGATCCTGCTGATGGACGAGTGGATCGGCGTCGGCGACGCCGCGTTCATCGACAAGGCCGAGCGCCGCCTGCGCGAGTTCGTGGATCGCGCCGGCATTCTCGTGCTTGCCTCTCATGCTCCCGGCCTGCTCGAGCGTGTCTGCGACACCGGCATCCTGCTCGAATCCGGCCGCATCGCCGCCGCCGGCCCCATTGCCGAGGTCTTGCGCGCATACGAGCGATCTTCCGCCTGACCGCGACGCCGGCCTTCCCGGAAACGCGATTCCCCGCTTGCGCCCGCTCCGCCCGCGGCATATAATGCGCGCATGATCGTAATCGCACTGCCTTCGCGGCCGCGGCTCCGCGGCCCGTTGCGCGGCAAACCCCGGGAGCAAGCCGCATGAACGCCCTCCGCGCATTGCCGAAGGTACCGCCCCTCGTCAGCTTGTTCCTGGCCATCTTTGCCTCCATGGCCGTTCTCATCGGCTGGCAGCGCATGGAGATGAACGCGGCCATCGACAGGCAGAGCGCCGAAACCGACAGGCTGCGCATCGAGATGAACGCCGCCCTCGAAAGGCAGCGCACCGAAACCGACAGGCTGCGCATCGAGATGAACGCCGCCCTCGAAAGGCAGCGCACCGAGTCGAAAGCCGAGACCGACAGGTTGCGCATCGAGATGAACACTGCCATCGAAAGGCAAAGCGCCGAGTCGAAGGCCGATCTCGAAAGGCTGAGCAAGGAACTGACCGCCGAGCTCGAAAGGCATCGCGCCGACAACAAGGCCGAGCTCGACAGGCTGCGCGCCGAGCTCGACAGGCTGCGCATCGACACCGGCGCCGCGCTTGACGAGGCGAAGGCCGAGCGCGCCGAACTGCGCGACGATATCGGCAAGCTCGCCGATGCCATCGCTCAACTCGCCCAGCGTCTTGCGCGCCTCGAGGGCACGGTCGCCGGCGCGCTCGCCATTGCCGCGCCGCGCCCCGCCGAGGCCCCCGAGCGCGCCCAATGAGCAGTCCGGCCGAGTCGCCGGATGTCGCTACCGCTATGCCCTGCTACAATGGGCGCCGATTCTTCAAGGGCGCGGTCGCAACTCCCGCTGCCGTCGGCAAGCCGTAAAGCGCGAGCTGCAACCGTGCGCAAGCGCTTCCCGGGGCCGCGGGCAGTTCGCGCCTGCGGCGCCGGCCTTCCCGGAAACGCGATTTCCCGCTTGCGCCCGCTCCGCCCGCAGCTTACAATGCGCGCATGATCGTAATCGCACCGCTTTCGCGGCCGCGCCCCCGCGGCTCGTTGCGCGGCAAAACCCGGGAGCACGCCGCATGAACGCCCTCCGCGCATTGCCGAAGGTACCGCCCCTCGTCAGCTTGTTCTTGGCCATCTTCGCCTCCATGGCCGTTCTCATCGGCTGGCAGCGCATGGAGATGAACGCGGCCATCGACAGGCAGAGCGCCGAAACCGACAGGCTGCGCATCGAGATGAACGCAGCCCTCGAAAGGCAGCGCACCGAGTCGAAAGCCGAGACCGACAGGCTGCGCATCGAGATGAACGCGGCCATCGAAAGGCAAAGCGCCGAGTCGAAAGCCGATCTCGAAAGGCTGAGCCAAGAGTTGACCGCCAAACTCGACCGGCTGCGCGTCGACACGGACGCCGCGCTCGACGAGGCGAAGGCCGAGCGCGCCGAACTGCGCGACGATATCGGCAAGCTCGCCGATGCCATCGCTCAACTCGCCCAGCGTCTTGCGCGCCTCGAGGGCACGGTCGCCGGCGCGCTCGCCATTGCCGCGCCGCGCCCCGCCGAGGCCCCCGAGCGCGCCCAATGAGCAGTCCGGCCGAGTCGCCGGATGTCGCTACCGCTATGCCCTGCTACAATGGGCGCCGATTCTTCAAGGGCGCGGCCGCAACTCCCGTGGTCGTCGGTAAGCCGTAAAGCGCGAGCTGCAACCGTGCGCAAGCGCTTCCCGGGGCCGCGGGCAGTTCGCGCCTGTGGCGCCGGCCTTCCCGGAAACGCGATTTCCCGCTTGCGCCCGCTCCGCCCGCGGCTTACAATGCGCGCATGATCGTAATCGCACTGCCTTCGCGGCCGCGGCTCCGCGGCTCGTTGCGCGGCAAAACCCGGGAGCAAGCCGCATGAACGCCCTCCGCGCATTGCCGAAGGTACCGCCCCTTGTCAGCTTGTTCCTGGCCATCTTCGCCTCCATGGCCGTTCTCATCGGCTGGCAGCGCATGGAGATGAACGCGGCCATCGACAGGCAGAGCGCCGAAACCGACAGGCTGCGCATCGAAATGAACGCGGCCATCGAAAGGCAGCGCACCGAGTCGAAAGCCGAGACCGACAGGCTGCGCATCGAGATGAACGCGGCCATCGAAAGGCAAAGCGCCGAGTCGAAGGCCGATCTCGAAAGGCTGAGCAAGGAGTTGACCGCCGAGCTCGAAAGGCATCGCGCCGACACGAACGCCGCGCTCGAAAGGCATCGCGCCGACAACAAGGCCGAGCTCGACAGACTGCGCGCCGAGCTCGACAGGCTGCGCGCCGACACGAACGCCGCGCTCGACGAGGCGAAGGCCGAACGAGCCGAACTGCGCGACGATATCGGCAAGCTCGCCGATGCCGTCGCCCTGCTCGCCCAGCATCTTGCGCGCCTTGAGGGCACGGTCGCCGGCGCGCTCGCCATTGCCGCGCCGCGCCCCGCCGAGGCCCCCGAGCGCGCCCAATGAGCGGTCCCGCCGGGCCGGCGACCCTCCACGGCCCGTTGCGCGGCAAACCTTGGGAGCAAACCGCATGAACGCCCTCCGCGCATTGCCGAAGGTACCGCCCCTCGTCAGCTTGTTCCTGGCCATCTTCGCCTCCATGGCCGTTCTCATCGGCTGGCAGCGCATGGAGATGAACGCGGCCATCGACAGGCAGAGCGCCGAAACCGACAGGCTACGCATCGAGATGAACGCGGCCATCGAAAGGCAGCGCACCGAGTCGAAAGCCGAAACCGACAGGCTGCGCATCGAGATGAACGCAGCCATCGAAAGGCAAAGCGCCGACAACAAGGCCGAGCTCGAAAGGCTGAGCAAGGAGTTGACCGCCACGTTCGAAAGGCATCGCGCCGACAACATGGCCGAGCTCGACAGGCTGCGCATCGACACCGGCGCCGCGCTTGAAGAGGCGAAGGCCGAGCGCGCCGAACTGCGCGGCGATATCGGCAAGCTCGCCGATGCCGTCGCCCTGCTCGCCCAGCATCTTGCGCGCCTCGAGGGCACGGTCGCCGGCGCGCTCGCCATCGCCGCGCCGCGCCCCGCCGAGGCCCCCGGGCGCGCCCGATGAGCAGTCCCGCCGGGCCGCCCGACGTCACCGTCGTCATACCCTGCTACAACGGCCACCGATTCCTCGAGGGCGCGGTCGCGAGCGCCCGCGCGCAGGATTGGCCCGCGACCGAGGTCATCGTCGTCGACGACGGCTCCGACGCGCCGGAAACCGCCGCCGTTCTCGCCCGCCTCCCCGGCGATGTCCGCGTCGTGCGCCAGCCCAATCGCGGCGTCGCCGCCGCGCGCAACCGCGGCTTCGGGGAAGCGGGGGGCCGCTATGTCATCCCGCTCGATTGCGACGACCGAATCGACCCCGGGTTCGCCTCCCGCGCCGTCGCCATCGCCGCCGGGCGCGACGACGCGTTCGTATATCCCTGGACCGCGACATTCGGCGAATACCGGACCGTGCTGCGCAAGCGCTGGGACCCGCTCGAACAACCCATCGTCAACACCGTCCCGTATTGCATGGCCGTGCCGAAAGCGCTTTGGCGCCGCATCGGCGGATACGACGAGGCCATGCGCCGCGGCGCCGAGGATTGGGACTTCAACATCCGCCTCGCCCTCGCCGGCGCGACCGGCATCGGCATCCCCGAGCCGCTGTTCCATTACCGCGTCTCGGCCGGCGGCCTGCTGCGCTCGGTGACGCATCGCCGCTACGGCGCCGTGTGGCGCGAGATGCAGCGCAAATATCCCGAGCTCTACCGCGCGCCGGAGGTTCTGCGCCGGGTTCGCGCGCGCGAGGCCCGGAGCTGGCCCGCATGGGCCATGCTCGCGTTTTACGGCGCCCATCGCGTCTTGCCCGGCGGCGTGTTTTCCGCATTGTTCCGCGCCCTCGTCTTCGCGCGCGGCCGCATCCGCGAAGCCCGCCCGGAGCCCGCCGCCGCATGAACGGCGGCGCCCCCGCGGCCGGGCCCCGCGTCGCCGTCCTCATGGCGGCGTTCGAGAACGCGCGCTTCCTGCCGGAACAACTCGCCTCGATCCGCGCCCAGGACCACGCAAATACCGCCCTCTATGTCTCGCGTGACTGCGACACGCCGGAAATGGGCCGCGTGCTGGCGGAACACGCTCCGGCTTTCGGCCCGGAACGCTTTTTCGTCCGCCCCGGCCCCCGCAAGGGCTGCGCCGCCAATTTCCTGTCGCTCGCCGCCGACCCGCGAATCGAGGCCGACTACTTCGCCTACTCCGACCAGGACGACGTGTGGGAGCCGGACAAGATTTCCCGCGCCATCGCCGCCCTCGAAGGCGCGCCCGCCGATACGCCCGCCCTCTACGGCGCCCGCTCGCGCCTTATCGACGAGAACGGGCGCGGCCTCGGCCTCGCCCCGTGGCACGGCGCCAGGCTGCCGTCCTTCCCCAACGCGCTTGCGCAAAACATTCTGAGCGGGCATACCATGGTCATGAACCGCGCCGCGCGCGGCCTTGTCCGCGCCGCCGGCGCGCCCGATGTGCCGTATCATGACTGGTGGACCTACATGCTCGTTTCCGGCGCCGGCGGCCGCATCGTTTACGACTCCCGCCCCGCCGTGCGGCACCGCCAGCACGCCGCCAACCGCACCGGCGCCGCGCGGCGCGCGCGCGATTACGTCCGCCGCCTGCGCGCGGCGCTCAACGGCGAAATGGCGGCCGCCAACGCCGCCAACCTCCGCGCCCTCCAGCGCGCCCGCCCCCTGCTTTCCCCCGGCAACCGCCGCATACTCGACGCCTGCGGCGCGGCGCTGCATGCGCGCCCGCCCGCCAGGATTTGGACTTGGTGGCGTCTCGGCGCGCACCGCCGCTCATACCTCCGAAACATTCACTGGTTCCTGGCCCTCTTCCCTTCCCGCACGTAAGCGTTCGAGCCGCTTCCGAGCTTCTGCAAGCCGATGAAAAAAATAGCCATACTCGTCGCGGGCATGCACCGGAGCGGCACGTCGGCCTTGGCCCGCACGCTGAACCTCGCCGGATGCGACCTGCCGGAAACGCTGTTGCCCGCTCATCCGAGCAACGAGGCGGGGCACTGGGAGCCTAGAAATATCGTCCTTCTGAATGACGAAATCCTCGCTTCCGTGGGAACCGCATGGAACGATTGGACCGCCATCGACCCGCGCTGGTACGAATCGCCCGTCGCCGCCGCCTTTTCCGAACGCGCCGCCGCCGCGCTGGAGAACGAGTTCGGCGACAGCCGCCTTTTTGTTCTGAAGGATCCGCGTATCTGCCGCCTTTTGCCATTCTGGATCGAAGCGGCGCGCGCGCTCGACGCCGATGCCCGCGTCGCCATCCCCATCAGAAACCCTCAGGACGTCGCCTTTTCGCTGCATACACGCGACGGTATATCGATCCCCATCGGCCATCTCCTTTGGCTACGATACGTTCTCGATGCCGAAAGCGCGTCGCGGAACGTCAAACGCGCATGGCTGCGCTATGATCGTCTTCTCGCCGAACCTCATGCAATAATCGACCGTCTGGGCGCCACGCTGGACGTCTTTTGGCCCAAACACGCTTCCGCCCGCATACAGCAGGAAATCGATACTTTCCTCTCCCGCTCCCTGCGTCACCATCGGACGACGGACGCCGTCGTCCTCGACAATCCAACCCTCTCTCGATGGCTGACCGCAAGCTTCGCAATCTTCGACCGATGGACCCGCGGCGAAGAGCATGGAGACGATAAGGCAATCCTCGATAATATCCGCGCCGCTTTCGACGCCGCTATTCCTGCCTTTCGTCATGCGTTCGCCTCGACCGAACGCGCGCTTGCCGAACGCGACCGCGCCATACAGACGCTGAAAGACACCGTCGCCGAACGCGACCGACGCGCAGAAAAACTCGCCGCCGACGCCGCCGAACGCGACCGCGCCATACAGACGCTGAAAGACACCGTCGCCGAACGCGACCGACGCGCAGAAAAACTCGCCGCCGACGCCGCCGAACGCGACCGCGCCATACAGACGCTGAAAGACACCGTCGCCGAACGCGACCGACGCGCAGAAAAACTCGCCGCCGACGCCGCCGAACGCGACCGCGCCATACAGACGCTGAAAGACACCGTCGCCGAACGCGACCGACGCGCAGAAAAACTCGCCGCCGACGCCGCCGAACGCGACCGCGCCATACGGACGCTGAAAGACACCGTCGCCGAACGCGACCGACGCGCAGAAAAACTCGCCGCCGACGCCGCCGAACGCGACCGCGCCATACAGACGCTGAAAGACACCGTCGCCGAACGCGACCGACGCGCAGAAAAACTCGCCGCCGACGCCGCCGAACGCAACAATTACATTGAAACGCTCAACACCACGATAAGCGACAACCGTCGTCGACTCAATCGCCTGCAGGACGATATGCAGGAACGCGACAAAACCATCGACGACCTGTATCGCTCCACGAGTTGGCGCATTGCTTCGCCTCTGCGTTGGATACGCCGTTTGCAACTCCGCGCGACGACCAAGGCCGCGCATTATCTTTTCTCCGTCGCACGCTTTGTCTATCGCGCCCTTCCTCTTCCTTTGGGCTTTAAGCAATGGATCAAGACAATTATTTATCGAGTCGCGTCCGGCGTCTTTTTCGTTCGGCCCGGCCCGCAACGTGCGCCCGCTCATCCCGAATTGCCCCCCGAGTGCCGGCGGTGGGCTATCGTGACTACCCCGCACACACTGTTTGTCGCCAAGTTGCTCGGCGCGCGCCTGATGAATCATGGCTGGGACGTCGACATATTGAACGCTACGCCATCTACTCCCGCTCACGACATGTATATCGTGATTTGTCCGCAGATGTTCGATCCGCTCCCCACCGGTGAGAAGCGCATTGTATATCAAATGGAGCAATCGGTCAGCTCCCGATGGTTTACTCCAGAGTATCTGGATACGCTTAACAGTGCGCGCGCGGTTCTTGAGTATAATCTTTGTAATATAGACTATCTAAAGGATCGCGGAATCGCATTCCCTCATCTGAATTATCTCCCCGTGGGCGGGCTGGCGCAATACGGCCGTCATGTCGAGGCCGGGGAAAAGAAACACGATATTCTCTTCTACGGCGACAACCTGAGCTCCCCGCGGCGGCGCCATCTCCTTCATTTCTTGACGACAAAATTCGATGTTGCAATACATAACGATGTATTCGGAGACTCTATAATTGAGGCTATAAAGGAAGCACGGATCGTTGTGAATCTACATTACTACCAGGATGGCCTTCTTGAAGTCCCGCGTATTTTTGAGAGTTTGTCCCTCGGAGTACCGGTAGTATCCGAGGCGTCGAAAGATCAGGATGACTACCCCGAACTACACGGAGCCGTTACATTTTTCGAACAAGGATCGGTCGATTCCATGTTGGAGGCCGTTGAAACCGTGTTAAAAGATCCGCCAGCCGCATCGACCGTTGCCGGCGCCGTAAACTCCGCGGCGCGTAGATTCGAATTCATGTTCGATAGATTCCTCATAGCGATGAATTTTCTTCCACTGGATTATGCTCGTCAAATGCCGTTATCGCTCCCCTCGAACACGGCTTGCGTAACCCTGTCTCTTCCGGAAACTATCGACCGCAGGAACGCATATATTGCCGATACGGCGCCGAAACTCCCCGGGAGCTATCATGTTTTCGACGGCATCCGGCGGCAACCCGCATGGATCGGTTGCGCTCTCAGCTATGTGGCTCTGGCCCGCCATGGTATAAAGAACCGTTTGAGTTCCATGACAATAGTGGAAGACGACGTATTTTTACCGCCTCGTTTTTGTGAACGCTTGGAAACCACCAGAAAATTTCTGGTTCGTCATGCGGGCGAATGGGATGTGTTTGCCGGCATGATTTCCGACGTACACCCGAACACAAGAATTTTATCCGTGAACCGTATGGACGGTATTGTATTTGCCACGATCGACCGTATGGTATCGATGGTCTTTAATATATACTCCGAATCCGCTATACAGATGCTGTCGTCATGGAACATTGCCGACGGCGATGACGAAACGAACACGATAGATCGTTTCCTTGAACGGCAAAACACGTTGCGTATCGTGGTGGCTATCCCGTTTCTTGTAGGACATCGGGCCAATCTCCCCTCTACGCTATGGGGGATCAGTAATGAGAACTATTCGCATATGATCCGCGAAAGTGAGACGCGCCTGAAAGACATGATTGCATCTTATTTGAACACGAATGTTACTTCCCTTTTTGAATATTCTCCTAAATTATCTTGCGGTGTGCGCGATGCAGCGTGCGTACAACCGCATCGCCGTACGCCAGCAAACCCTGTGGAAGGCCGCCCGACGCAACACAAGGGAGCAACCGGCAGATGAGCCGATTCGATGCAACACGTCTGTTGGGTAGCGTCGTGCCTCCTGCAGCCATACCGGTATACTTGTGGCTCTCGGTAGGCGCCGCTATCGTAGCGGCGCTGGGAACGCAGCCGCGTGTGGGCGGAGATGCGCGGCCGCAAGAGGTCGGACCATCGCAGAACTCGCGCCCCGCCGGCACGCATGCCGCGCTTGGCAGCATTGGCGGGGAACCGCCCGCGGTAGAGTTGCGACGCGCTCGCGCAAAACGTCGTGGCCGGGCATACTGTTGTCGTGAGCCAAGCCGCTCGCGCGACTATGGTTTGCCGTCAGCGCGGCGTTCAACGGCGAAATGGCGACCGTCAAGGCCTCCGCCGTGTGCGTCCTTTTTTTCGCCGGACAACCGCTCCGCGCCGCTAACCGCCGATGGAGATACTTGGACCATGACAATGTTCACGTCGTTTTTTGCCTTCTGCCGTTCTGACGTCGTCGCTATCGTTACGGTATCGGCTAGTCGCTTGCTTCGCCGCTTTCGGCAGGTACGCAGATCCTCGCGTATGACGGATCTGACCGGTGTTTTTCGATCATGGCCTTTCGGCAGCATCCTTCATGCCGGCGCTTCGCCGTCTGGAACCCCGTGTGCGCTTTCCAGTCATAGCGCCGCAGCTCCCGGGCTGCCGTTGAGACGCTCTGGCCAGCGCGACTCGCTTGGTTCGGTATCGGGGAGAGCCTCCGCGTGCGCCGGCCGGGAAACAGACCATCGTAGCGACTGCGGAGATCCGGCAAACGCCGATAGCTCGGCCATTGAACGCTGTAGCCGCTGTCGCGGCGGCACCGCCGAGACGCCTCCAAGCGACTGTCAGTTTACCGGCCTCATTTCACCAACGCTCGTTGGTATGCTCTGCCTTATGGTGGTATTTTTTTACTGTTATCTTCCGGCGCTAACAAACGATTACGCGCTAGCGGATGACTATTATGACTTCCTTCAAGGGCCGCACTCGCAGGGAACTGGGCTTGGTTGGGTATTTGACAAGAGGCTGATGGAAGGTCGCCCCATATTGGCTGCTGTCTATTATGCAAGCGCTTGGTTTGTCGATACATTGTTCGATATTCGGTGGATTCGGTTGCTTGGCATACTTGGCGTTGCCGTGGCATCTTGGTGCGTTTTTCATGAACTCGTTCGACAAGGTTTCGACAGGATTCCGTCGTTCGCTGTCGCCGTCATGACCGGATCGTCGGTTCCGTTTCAGATGGTTGCTTCATGGGCAACCACTTCAGCGCTTCCATATGCATTTGCTATTTCCTATGCTGCATTTCGGATTGCTGAGCATTCGCTAACACGGAAATCTACGACAAGGTATGCTCTGATTATTGCATCGACCGTTTGCCTGTTAATGGCATTTTACATATTTCAACCGACCGCGCTGTCATTCTGGGCGTTCTTTGCCATCGGTATATTGCGAAAACAGGAGATAACACGCAACGACGGTCGTCGCATATTGGTTTTTCTCTGTATTACGGCGTTGGCCACCACCCTGTCTTATCTAACGTTCAAGATAGCACTGAACACCCTTCCTTATCCGGACTATCCCCACCGTGGACATCTCATAGGGATTTCCGATATTCTTGGGCGCATCTCGTGGCTTATAGAACGAATGTCGTCGTCCGCTATTTTCCCCGTCTCAACGGACGAATACCGGTATTTGGAAATATGGCCATTGAGATTTTTTCCGCTTGCTGTTATACTCGCGGGGTTGGTTTTGTACCTTGCAGGCAGATCATCGTTTGTAAAAAAGGGTGCGATTGTCTGCGCCCTTCCTGTCTTGTGTCACGGAATCATGCTGGTCACGGACTGGCACGATCCTTTACACTCTCGCATGGCGCTTGGTTTCTTGGTTATTTTTTACGCATTTCTCGCGATGCATGGATACGCAAGACACATCGGCCGAGTAGATCCATCTATTTTCATAAATTATGCTGTGGGGGGATTAGCATTACTCGGTGTTGCGTTGGCATATTGGCATAACGAACGCCAAAATGTGAGAACCAATATCAGAGAAATTGAATTTATTCGTTCTGAACTGCAACAGCATGACTTGGCAAGTTATGATGCCATTCATGTTGTTCGTCCGGAGTGTACCGGACGCGCCTTCGTTCTCTGGGGCTATATAGCGCCGTCGAGCTGCGCAGATTGGGCGGCGAATTCGATGGTCAAATTTGTCTTGATAGATATGTCTGCCGACACGCTTCCCCTGAGAATTTCTAATTCCGCGCATGGCGACAACTACGTTCCGCACACCAATACGTTGGTCGTAGATATGGAGAAGGGCGTTCGCATTTACCGTGACCGCCGATAGTGTGCGGCGGTTTCGGGAGCGAGTGATTCAGGCCGTTGACGAATGCGCGGTTCAGCAGTTCGATGGCGTTGTCGGCTTGCGACGGAGCTTTCGGTGCCGACGCGCGCCGCGACGGCCTCGTCGGGATCAGGCAATGCATCTGCCGGTTGCATCAAGCACCTCGATCACTTGCGTCGAAGGCACGCCGCAGGACCGCGAGCGTCTCGCGCGCACGCTTGCCTGCCCCGTAGCGCTGACGGGGAGTCGCGCGCGGCGCGGCAATCCGTTCCGGTCAGGCGCGCGGCGGCGGCGCGGAGAAAAATTCCAGCGTCAGCCCGAATCGCCGTTGACGACGCGACATCGCACGGCGTATGCATGGCCGTCGGCCGCTCACGGCGCGCGCATCCGCGGCGGCGCCGGTCGCGGCCGGGTTCGGAGCATGGCCCTGCGATACGACCGGTGTAACGTTAGTTTGTCCGATATGTCACGATTGCGATATGACGTTGGCCCGGTAACAGCCGGAGCAGCCAAACCAGGGAGGGCTACGATGACTGCGTCGCTTGCGTGGCTAGGGGGAGTTCGGGGGGCCGACGACCGTCGGGCCGCGTTGATTTTCATGGCCTTGGGCGTGGCCGTTATCGCCGCGTCGTTGCTGATGGCCTTCGGGGGGGTGGGAGTACCCCGCTCGTGGGGCGGTTATGCGATTGGCGCGGCGTTGTGTATCGGCGCCTGGATCGCCGCCGTGGGCGGCAGCATCCGGGTCGAGTATCGGCGTATCGAGCGGGTACGGAAGAACCGGCTGGAACGACCCGAAATCGCCCTCCGCATCGACTCGGCGCAGATCGCGAACGATTTGGCGCCGCTCATAGACAGCCTGCGGGGCAAAAACGGCGGCCGGTTGCGGATCGTGGGTTCCGGCGGCGAGTACATATGCGGCGCGCCGGGCGGCGGCCTCTGGGCCGAATCGCTCAGGCGGTGGGTAGGGGAAGGGCTTCGCGTCGAGTACGTCCTGGCGAATCCTTCCGCTTCGGCGCGGGAGTCGCTTGAGAAACTGGCGGAAGAAACGAAGGCGGCGCCGGGGACGCTGGAGATAATCGGATTCCCCGGCGCCGGGATGGCGGCGAACGCGATGGCGCACTCGAGTCGCTCGAAAGCCGGTTCGGGACCTTTCACCCTGTTCTGTTCCGTGGATACGACACCGACGCACGCCCGCGCTGCTTATCGTTACAGCGCATATCATGTTTAGGCACATTATCAAGCAGCATTGCGCGATGATCGATGCTACGCGTCGCATCGTCGCCGATCCGCGCGGGTTTGCCGCAATAGCGTTAACTATTTTACTCTCTACATTGTGGGCATACTCGCAACTCTACGTTTGGGAGATGGATGCTATCCCGAACTTGCGAACGTTCGCGGATCCTTCGACTGGCAAGGTTTCCACGATAGACACCTATCTCCGTGCGGAAGGCCGGTGGTTGCACGAGCTGCTGCGACCGATTCTTGGACACGTAGGCGGCACAGTTGCTGTCTTCGTGAACTTGACCTTGTTTTTTTGTTTTATTTTCATAGCCGCAAAACGGTATACTTCCGATGTATGGCACTCCTTTGCGTTCGCCGCGCTATGTGTGCAATCGCCGCCTTTGGCTCACCATCTACTATGGCCTGTGATCACGCTGCCGTCGTTTCTTTTTCTGTTCGTGGCCGCGACCACCGTTCGCGTGCTCGGAACGCTCCCCTTCTATCTCATATTCGGGATATTATTCTCTGGCTCCTTTTCCCATCTGTATTTTATGCTGCCGCTGTTGCATCTCCCGCTTCTGTCTTCAACCAGGGCGACAGAAAATTTCAAAACGCTGTCGACACGCATAGCGCCTCCGTGGATAAGCGGCTTTGTCTTGGGTTGGATGGTTAATATGGCAATCGTTTATTTATGGACGCTGATCGACAGCGGCGAGGGGCAAATTGGCCTGGATATTGCCGAGTGGCGCAAGGTCGCCGGCGCCGAACCAGGCGCATGGGGCATTACCGCCTGGAATTCTGTTGAGTCTCTATATCTTCACATGAGCGCAATGTTGGCGTCCAATATATGGTTGATATTCGCTGCGCTTGGCGCCCTGATACCGGGAATGCTTGTCGATCGACGCCATTTGCCGGCAAAGATTCTGTTTGCGGGAATACTTCTGGCGTGTTATATATCGACAATACCGATTGGAATAAGTGTCGATTTCAGGACCGCCGTGCCGACGGCGATCGCAGTGGCCGCGCTCCTGTTTCTGGTGAAGTTCTCCGAAGGCGGATGGAAGGATATGTCGATCAGGGTAACCCTGTTACTGTTCTCCTTCGGCTGGGCGCTGGAAACGATAGATAACAAACTGTATAGATCGGCGATAACCGGTGCTTGGGTGGATAGTCTTGTCCGTATCGCTCCAGAGGACCCGAGTCTGTATAAGGGAGTTGTTCTTCTGAATGCAGATCCGTCCATGATTGGCGCCGCGACGAGAGCTATTGAGGAGAAACTTGATCTGCCCCACCGAAATGCGATTCATGACTATATGAGGTGGGCGTCGACGGCGCTGGCGGCGGGATTTGACAATGTCGCGCTGTGCGACGGCGGGCCGCATATTTCTCGACGCTCGTTGTGCGGTGCCGCAGAAATTTTATGCGAACCTCGCAATGGAGAGGAATCTGGAGATGTAGGGCCGTACGGTTTGTACGATCTGAGGTGTGTGCTCGATGGCAACCTTGTCGTCGCTATAGACAGAAGATTCTTGTCCGATTCGACCCCGCAGCGGATCGGGGCGGCAATTGCGGATACGCTGGAGGGGGGCGGTCGGCTCGTCGCGGAAGGGAAATTCGACATATATCTGAAGAATCGAAGATTATATTATGTGAAAGATCCGTGTACGCAGGCCGATATTGGAGGGAAGCTTTTTCTCTTTGTTACACCGAAGGATGTAAACGATCTTCCCGAGGAGCGTGTGCAGTACGGATGGGACAACGTCGCCGACACAAAGTGGGCAGACGTGTTTGTGCGCGGCGCTTGCGTAATGGTAGCTCAACTTCCCGATTACCCGATATCCTCCGTCATCACGGGGCAATATATTCCGGGACAACCCGCCGTATGGGAAGTCGAACTCATGATCGAGAATGAAAGACTCAATTAGCGAATCGTATGTACGCTGTGTTCACTGCGGCGGAGGCATGCGGGCGGCAACGTCGGCGCGCCCGGGAAGCGCGGCGCCGCAATCCGTTTCGGTGCGGGCTCCGGTCCGGCGCGCGGCAGCGCGGGGAGCGAGCGGTCCGCTCGGGCGCGCAGCCGCCGGGCGGCGGTCTTGCCCGAAAGCGCCGCCGCCGCTACACGGACACGAAGCGGGCAAGGCAAGACGCTCATGCTCCCGCGCCGCTCGTTCGGCGGCGCCCGCGCCGCTGCCTTCCACGCCTTGCCCCCCTTATCGGCGACCCGCGCGCCGCTTGGGCAGGCAGCATGCGCCCCGGCGGCGCGGGGAAAAAATTCCGGCGCCAGCCCGAAGTCGCCGTTGACGGCGCGACAGCGCACGGCGTATGTATGGCCGTCGGCCGCTCACAGCGCACACGCATCCGCGGCGGCGCCAGTCGCGGCCGGGTTCGGAGCATGGCCCTGCGATACGACCGGTGTAACGTTAGCTTGTCCGATATGCTACGATTGCGATACGACGTTGGCCCGGTAACAGCCGGAGGGACCAATCCAGGGAGGGTTACGATGGCTGCGTCGCTTGCGTGGCTGCAGGAAGTTCGGGGGGCCGACGACCGTCGCGCCGCGTTGATTTTCATGGCCTTGGGCGTGGCCGTTATCGCCGCGTCGTTGCTGATGGCCTTCGGGGGGTGGGAGTACCCCCCCTCGTGGGGCGGTTATGCGATTGGCGCGGCGTTGTGTATCGGCGCCTGGATCGCCGCCGTGGGCGGCGGCATCCGGGTCGAGTATCGGCGTATCGAGCGGGTACGGAAGAACCGGCTGGAACGACCCGAAATCGCCCGCCGCATCGACTCGGCGCAGATCGCGAACGACTTGGCGCCGCTCATAGACAGCCTGCGGGGCAAAAACGGCGGCCGGTTGCGGATCGTGGGTTCCGATGGCGAGTACATATGCGGCGCGCCGGGCGGCGGCCTTTGGGCCGAATCGCTCCGGCGGTGGGTAGGGGAAGGCCTTCGCGTCGAGTACGTCCTGGCGAATCCTTCCGCTTCGGCGCGGGAGTCGCTTGAGAAACTGGCGGAGGAAACGAAGGCGGCGCCGGGGACGCTGGAAATAATCGAATTTCCCGGCGATGGCGGCGAACGCGATGGCGCACTCGAGTCGCTCGAAAGCCGGTTCGGGACCTTCCACCCTGTTCTGTTCCGCGGTTCCGGCGGCGAGCGCGCGATGTGGCTGGAAGGACGCCACGACCGCAATTCTCACATCGCCTACAACGTGACATGGGCCGCTCCCGAGGCCATGCGCGGCAAACCGGACTGGATAGACGCTTTCGAGAAATACTGGCGCGATATCGGTTCCGCCATCGAAGCATGCGGCGGAAATCGTTCGCCGACGGCCGTATCGTAATGGTCGCCGGCGCCGGGCCGGAGGCCGCGAGCCCGGCGCTTGTGCTGGCGTGCTTTGTCGCCATCGGTTTTATTGTCGCGACAAGTTTGGTATTGACGAACGCGGCGGGGCTCTCGGCGCATTCGCGCAAGGGCGGGAACGGGGACGGGGAATATACCCACCAAGGCGCCGCCGCCGATCGCTTGAGGCCGTGGCTTCGGGGATTCCCGTATTGGGTACTACGTGTTTTTTATGTGTTTGCATGCATGATCGTGGCCAGCTTCTTCATGAAGTGGGCCCCGTCCATCATGGTCGGATTCGCTGTCACACATATTACGATTGTGGTGTCATCCATGTCGGCAATATGTCGGCGTGCGCTCGCTGTCGCCGCCGGCGATCGGGACGCGGGTCGCGGCCCTCCGCCGCCGCCATAAGCCGCTTGTCGGCACAACCGTAGAAGAACCGTGGCGCCGACCGTTTCGGTTGGCCCGCGTCCGTTGCGCTCTCGCGCCGTTGCCCTCCTGTCGGCGTCCGCGCCGCTTGGGCAGGCAGCATGCGCCCCGGCGGCGCCTTGGCGCGCGGGCGCCCGAGAGGCTCGCCGCCGCCCGTTTACGGAGGCGCCGGCGGCGCGGGAAAAAAATTCCGGCGCCAGCCCGAATCGCCGTTGACGACGCGACAGCGCACGGCGTATGCATGGCCGTCGGCCGCTCACGGCGCGCACGCACCCGCGGCGGCGCCAACCGCGGCCGGGTTCGGAGCATGGCCCTGCAATACAACCGGTGTAACGTTAGTTTGTCCGATATGTCACGATTGCGATACGACGTTGGCCCGGTAACAGCCGGAGCGGCCAATCCAGGGAGGGTTACGATGGCTGCGTCGCTTGCGTGGCTGCAGGAGGTTCGGGGGGCCGACGACCGTCGGGCCGCGTTGATTTTCATGGCCCTGGGCGTGGCCGTTATCGCCGCGTCGTTGCTGATGGCCTTCGGGGGGTGGGAGTACCCCCCCTCGTGGGGCGGTTATGTCATTGGCTCGGTGTTGTTTATCGGCGCGTGGCTCCTCGCCGAGGGTGTCAGCCGCCGGATCGAGTATCGGCGTATCGAGCGGGTACGGAAGAACCGGCTGGAACGACCCGAAATCGCCCTCCGCATCGACTCGGCCCGGATCGCGAACGACTTGGCGCCGCTCATAGACAGCCTGCGGGGCAAAAACGGCGGCCGGTTGCGGATCGTGGGTTCCGATGGCGAGTACATATGCGGCGCGCCGGGCGGCGGCCTTTGGGCCGAATCGCTCCGGCGGTGGGTAGGGGAAGGCCTTCGCGTCGAGTACGTCCTGGCGAATCCTTCCGCTTCGGCGCGGGAGTCGCTTGAGAAACTGGCGGAGGAAACGAAGGCGGCGCCGGGGACGCTGGAAATAATCGAATTTCCCGGCGATGGCGGCGAACGCAATGGCGCATTCGAGTCGCTCGAAAGCCGGTTCGGGACCTTCCACCCTGTTCTGTTCCGCGGTTCCGGCGGCGAGCGCGCGATGTGGCTGGAAGGATGCCACGACCGCAATTCTCACATCGCCTACAACGTGACCTGGGCCGCTCCCGAGGCCATGCGCGGCAAACCGGACTGGATAGACGCTTTCGAGAAATACTGGAGCGATATCGGTTCCGCCATCGAAGCATGCGGCGGCAATCGTTCGCCGACGGCCGTATCGTAATGGTCGCCGGCGCCGATTCGGAGGCCGCGAGCCCGGCGCTTGTGCTGGCGTGCTTCGTCGCCATCGGTTTTATCGTCGCGGCAAGTTTGGCGTTGACGAACGCGGCGGGGCTCTCGGCGCATTCGCGCAAGGGCGGGAACGGGGAATATGCCTACCGAGGCGCCGCCGCCGACCGCTTGAGATCGTGGCTTCGGCTGTATCCGAATCGCATACTCACGTTTTTCTTCATGACCGCCTTTGCGATCTTGACCGGCTTCGGGGCAGGGGGCCAACTTACCATGGTTGCGTTCGCCATCCTGCTTATTGCGGTTGTGGTGTTGTATATGTCGGTAATATGTTCGCACACGCTTGCTGTCGCCGCCGATGATCGGAACACGGGTCGCAGTCAGCCACCGTAATGCGGCAAGCACCATGAACGGCAAGCCTCCCGAGATAACTATGGAAGAAGCGTGGCGCCGACCGTTCCGGTTGGCCCGCGATGAGTGTGCCCGCGGTTCGCGGCGTCGTCATGTCGTTCGAACCATACCCGAAAGCGGGCGACGTATTGTTTCGGCGGCGCGATACGGGATTTCGCCGGTCGGAACGCCGCCGGTCCATTCGACGCCCCGGACGACCCTTGGCAGCCGGTTTTTCCCGGCGCGCCGCCCCCGGTTTAGGCTGTTTGCGGCGGCGATCCCGAAGACCGCGGCCAAGGCAATTTCCGCGCCGCAGACAGCTCTCGGTCCGCACTGTTCGATAGCGCTCGCTTTGGGGCGTCTCCACATGGGTTCCGCCATGCGATAGCCGGGTGGGCCGGGGCTCGATGAAAGGGCGCGAGCGTACTCGCCCGTGCGCGCCGCCGCGCACCGGTCAGGATTCGCGGCATGAGCGCCGCCGGCGCGGCGGAGCCGAGCGCCCCGGCGCGTCGGCGAAGGCGGCGGCGTTCCCCCGGGGGTTGTGGGGGCGGTGGGAATATGGCATACTGCCGTCATGCGCTCGTTCAACACCAGCGGCCCGATAGTCGCCGCCGACCACTACTGTATCCCGCCGCTGAGCCGGATCGATCTCGACGGCGTTCTGGAGCTCGTTCGGGGCAAGCGCTATTTCGTGCTGCACGCGCCGCGGCAGACGGGCAAGACCTCGGTGCTGCTGGCGTTGCAGGACTTGCTGAACGATGGGGGCGAATACCGCTGCGTGTACGCCAATGTCGAAAGCGGCCAGACGGCGCGCGATGACGTCGGCAGGGCCATGCGCGCCATCTTCGGCGAACTGGCCGCGCGCGCCTGGCTGACTTTCGAAGACCGGCTCGTGTACAATGTCCGGGCCGAGATGCTGGAGAACAACGGCCCGGACGGCGCGCTCCGGGAGCTTCTCATTCACTGGGCGGCAGCCGATTCTCGTCCGCTCGTTCTGCTCATCGACGAAATCGACACGCTGGTGGGCGATACGCTGGTTTCGGTCCTGCGCCAGCTGCGCGCGGGCTACGACATGCGCCCGCGGGCCTTCCCACAGAGCGTGGTCTTGTGCGGCGTGCGCGACGTGCGCGATTACCGCATCCGCTCCCCCGACGGCAAGGCCCTCGTCGCCGGCGGAAGCGCCTTCAACATCAAGGACAGGTCGCTCCGCTTGGGCGATTTCTCGCGCGACGAAACGACCGCCCTGCTTGCGCAGCACACCGATGAGACCGGCCAGCCTTTCGCGCCCGGCGCCGCCGAGCGCATATGGACGCAATCGCAAGGCCAGCCGTGGCTCGTCAACGCAATGGCGGCCGAAGCATGCTTCGGCAACGCGCATGGCCGCGACCGCTCACGGGCGATCGCCGAAGCCGACATCATCGACGCGCAGGAGCAGCTCATCCTGCGCCGCGAGACCCATCTCGACCAACTGGCCGACAAACTCAGCGAACCCCGCGTGCGGCGTGTAATAGAACCTCTGTTGAGCGGCGGCGAAGCCGACAGGGACGCATCCCTGCGCGACATCGAGTATGTGCGCGACCTGGGCCTGATCGCCCGCAACGCGCCCGTGCGCATCGCCAACCCCATATACGCCGAAGTCGTCCCGCGCGAACTCGCCGCCTACGCACAGGAAACGCTGCCGCACGAAACCGCGTGGTACGTCAACGACGACGACAGTTTGGACATCGCGAAACTGCTTACGGCGTTCCAGGAGTTTTTCCGCGAGCATTCGGAGCATTGGGTAGAGCGCTTCGAGTATCTCGAGGCGGGTCCGCAGTTGCTTCTTCAGGCGTTTCTGCAACGCATCGTCAATGGCGGGGGCCGCATCGAGCGCGAATACGGCCTTGGCCGCGGGCGGGTGGACCTGCTCATCGTCTGGCCATGGCCCGAAGGGGCGCCCGAAACGCGCAAATATGTCGTGGAGTGCAAGATATTGCGCGGCGGTTTGGACAAGACGGTGCGCGACGGGGTTTTGCAGACCGAAGCGTATATGGACCGCTGCGCGGCCGTGGAGGGCCACTTGGTAGTGTTCGACCGCGGCGAGGGCAGCTGGGCGGACAAGATATTCCACCGCGTCGAACGCACGGAACGCGCCGCCGTCCACGTCTGGGGCATGTAGCGCCCGCCCGAAAGCGCCGGCGCCTCTCCGGTCGGTCCGGGCGCCGCGGCCTCCAAGCCGGCATGCGGGTGTCTCGCCCGCACGCTGCTGCGCGCCGCAATGTTCCCGGCGGACCGATCGACGTTACTCCGGGCCGGCGGTCATCTGGCGGCTTGGCCGGAAGACGCCTGTCGGCAGGCAACACAGCAACCCGACGACAGTGAAGGGTATCCACATCCCGTGCAAAGCCAAAGCGAGCGCGGCGCTCGCTTCGGGCGTCGCGCCGCAAGATTCGAACGCGAGGGCCGCGAAATAGTCGAACGTGCCGACGTAGCCGGGAGCGCTGGGAATTGCGGTAGCAAGCGACCCCGCGGCCAGGGACAGCCAAGGGGCGCCCGCCGCGATTTGGGCTTCAAGGGCGCCGGCGACGACAACGAAAGCGCCGCCTTCGCAAGCCCAAACGACCGCCGACAGCACGCACAAGGCCAAGGCCCGAGACGGCGAGCGGACCACGTCGAGCGCCGCGGTCAATTGGGCGGCGTGAGGCGCGAATTTGCGAAGCCGACCGAAACGCAGCGCACGCGACAGGCCCGGCGCCCAATTCCCGAGGCGCTGCCCGAGCGGTCGCAGACATATCGACGCCAGGATAGCCGCGGCGCCGGCGCAAGCGAGCCAACCGGCGGCGGACACGACGCCGCGCGGCAGGACGCCCTCGGGCAATCCGGTCAATGCGGCGAAAAATATCGCGGACACCACGACCAGATCCAGCGCCCGCTCAATCACCAGAGTGCCGAACACGCGCATCGCCGGGGAGCGCAGCTGCCGACGAAACCCGACGACGCGCAACGCATCGCCAGCGCGCAACGGCATCACGTTGTTGACCGCCATGCCGGCAAGGAAAGGCCGCGCGCACGCGCCCAGAGGCAACCCGGGCTCCAGGGCGCGCAGCATGACCCACCAACGGACGATGCGAACGGCGTGCGCGGCGGCCATGAACGCCAAGGCGAACATTACCGCCGCGAACGACAGGCGGGAGAACGCCTCCGCCAATGCGCCGGCGTCGAGCTCGCGGGCGAACAGCCATACGAAGAGCGCGGTAACGGCGAGACCGAGCGCCAGCTTCGACCGCCGCGCCCAAGGCTTACTCATCGCGCTTCCCGGCCGCGCGGTCGGGAAAACCGATCCGCTCCTTCACAAGCCAGAGCGGGCGCCGCTTGGCTTCGCCGTATATGCGCCCCACATATTCGCCGAGGATGCCGATGACCGTGAGCTGCACGCCGCCGAAGAACAGTATGGCGATGAAGAGCATGGCCCAACCCGTGACCCATGCGTCGGTGAACAGGCGCACGACAATGGCATAGGCGATTCCGGCTACCGCAAACCCCGAGGCGGCGAAGCCGAGCCATACGGCGAGGCGCAGCGGCGCGAGCGAGAACGAGATTACGCCGGCGGCGGCAAACCCCAGCATTTTCCGCAGCGGATACTTGGTTTCGCCCGCCGCCCGCGCCGCGCGCCTATACGGCATCGGCTCCTGCCGAAAGCCGAGCCACGCCACCATGCCGCGCACGAAACGGTCGCGCTCCGGCATGGCGAGAAAGGCGTCCAGCGCCTTGCGGTCCATGAGACGGAAATCGCCGGCGTCGAGCGGGATGTCGGTATCGGATATGCGCCCCACCAGCCGATAGAACGCGCTCGCCGTCCACCGCTTGAACGCCGTTTCGCCCTCCCGCGCCGTTCGCACGCCATAGACGACGTCGGCGCCGCCGCGCCAGCGCTCCACCATCCGCGCGAGGACCTCGGGCGGGTCCTGAAGGTCCGCGTCGATAACCGCGGCGGCGTCTCCGCCCGCTTCGGCCAGCCCCGCCGTCACGGCGATCTGGTGCCCGAAATTCCGCGACAACGCGACGACGCGCACGCGCGAATCCGAACGCTGCATGTTGCGCAGCAACGCCAATGTCGAATCGCGGCTGCCGTCGTCGACATATACGATCTCGAAATCGATGTCGGGGATTGCCTCGAGCGCGGCGGCCAGCCGCCGGTGCGTCTCGCCGATAACCGCCTCTTCGTCGTAGCAGGGTACGACGACCGACAGCGCCGGCCGGTGCGCCCGATACGAAGTTTGCATGAGCCGCACCGCAAAGGCATGACAACGACAGCGCCGCGACAAAAAGAAGGCGGCGACAAACGCGCCAACGGCATACCCGATCTCTGCGCGGGCGCGCAACCCTGCCGGCAGCCCGCGCCGGGCCATGTCCGAACGTGGGCGACGTGTTGTTTCGGCGGCGATGTTCGGGGTTTCGCCGATCGGAACGCCGCCGGCAAACCCAACGCCCTGGACGACCTTGGCAGCCGGGTTTTCCCGGCGCGCCGTTCCTAGGTTCGGCTGGTTGCGGCGGCGTTCCCGAAGGCGGCGGCGCTCCCGCGAGTGGCGGGGACGGCGCGGATATGGCATACCGTCGCCATGCGCTCGTTCAACACCAGCGGCCCGATCGTTGCCGAAAGGCACTACGGCGTCCCCCCGCTCAGCCGGATCGATCTCGACGGCGTGCTCGAACTGATTCGCGACTGGCGCTATTTCGTTCTGCACGCGCCGCGGCAGACGGGCAAGACCTCGGTGCTGCTCGCCTTGCGCGACCGCCTGAACGCCGAGGGCGAATACCGCTGCGTGTACGCCAATGTCGAGGTCGGTCAGACGGCGCGCGATGACGTCGGCAGGGCCATGCGCGCCATTCTCGGCGAGCTCGCCGAACGCGCGTCCGCCGCGCTCGGCGACGACTTCGTGGAAGACGTCTGGGTCGAGGCGCTGGAACGATACGGCCCGGACCGCGCGCTGCGGCGCACGCTGGCTCTCTGGGCGGCGGCCGATCCGCGCCCGCTCGTTCTGCTTATCGACGAAATCGACACGCTGGTGGGCGACGCGCTGGTTTCGGTCCTGCGCCAGCTGCGCGCGGGCTACGACATGCGCCCGCGGGCCTTTCCGCAGAGCGCGGTCCTGTGCGGCGTGCGCGATGTGCGCGACTACCGCATCCGCTCCCCCGACGGCAAGGCCCTCGTCGCCGGCGGAAGCGCCTTCAACATCAAGGACAGGTCGCTCCGCCTCGGCGATTTCTCGCGCGACGAAACGACCGCCCTGCTTGCGCAGCACACCGATGAGACCGGCCAGCCCTTCGCGCCCGGCGCCGCCGAGCGCATATGGACGCAATCGCAAGGCCAGCCTTGGCTCGTCAACGCAATGGCGGCCGAAGCGTGCTTCCGCGACAGGCGCGGCCGCGACCGCGCGCAGGCGGTCACCGAAGCCGACATCATCGACGCGCAGGAGCAGCTCATCCTGCGCCGCGAAACTCATCTCGACCAACTGGCCGACAAACTCAGCGAACCCCGCGTGCGGCGTGTAATAGAACCCCTGTTGAGCGGCGGCGAGGCCGACAGGGACGCATCCCTGCGCGACATCGAGTATGTGCGCGACCTGGGCCTGATCGCCCGCGACGCGCCCGTGCGCATCGCCAATCCCATATACGCCGAAGTCGTCCCGCGCGAACTCGCCGCCTACGCACAGGAAACGCTGCCGCACGAAACCGCATGGTACGTCAACGACGACGACAGTTTGAATGTTCCGAAACTGCTCACGGCGTTCCAGGAGTTTTTCCGCGAGCATTCGGAGCATTGGGTAGAGCGCTTCGAGTACCTCGAGGCGGGTCCGCAGCTTCTGCTTCAGGCGTTTCTGCAACGCATCGTCAATGGCGGGGGCCGCATCGAGCGCGAATACGGCCTGGGCCGCGGGCGGGTGGACCTGCTCATCGTCTGGCCGTGGCCCGAAGGGGCGCCCGAAACGCGCAAATATGTCGTGGAGTGCAAGATCTTGCGCGGCGGTTTGGACAAGACGGTGCGCGACGGGGTTTTGCAGACCGGGGCGTATATGGACCGTTGCGCGGCCGAGGACGGTCACTTGGTGGTGTTCGACCGCGGCGATGGCGATTGGGAGGGCAAGATATTCCACCGTATCGAACGCGCCAAGCACCGGTCGGTTCACGTCTGGGGCATGTAGCGCCCGTCCCCGAAGCGCCAACGGCTTGCGGGAGGCTTGCGGGGGCGGCAGGGATACGGCATGCTGCCGCCATGCGCTCGTTCAACACCAGCGGCCCGATAGTCGCCGCCGATCACTACTGCATTCCGCCCTTGAGCCGGATCGATCTCGACGGCGTTCTGGAGCTCGTTCGGGACAAGCGCTATTTCGTGCTGCATGCGCCGCGGCAGACGGGCAAGACCTCGGTGCTGCTCGCCTTGCGCGACCGCCTGAACGCCGAAGGCGAATACCGCTGCGTGTACGCCAACTTCGAGGTCGGCCAGGCAGGGCGCGAGGATGCGGCCAGGGCCATGCGCGCCATCCTCGGCGAACTGGCAGGCTGCGCCTCGGACACGCTCGGCGATGATTTCGTGGAAGATATCTGGGTCGAGGCGCTGGAACGATACGGCCCGGACGGCGCGCTCCGGCAGACCTTGCGCCGCTGGGCGCAAGCCGATCCGCGCCCGCTCGTGCTGTTCATCGACGAAATCGACACGCTGGTGGGCGATACGCTGGTCTCGGTTCTGCGCCAGCTGCGCGCGGGCTACAACATGCGCCCGCGGGCCTTCCCGCAGAGCGTGGTCCTGTGCGGCGTGCGCGATGTGCGCGATTACCGCATCCGCTCCCCCGACGGCAAGGCCCTCGTCGCCGGCGGAAGCGCCTTCAACATCAAGGACGAATCGCTGCGCCTCGGCGATTTCTCGCGCGACGAAACGACCGCCCTGCTCGCGCAGCACATCGACGAGACCGGCCAGCCCTTCGCGCCCGGCGCCGCCGAGCGCATATGGACGCAATCGCAAGGCCAGCCGTGGCTCGTTAACGCGATCGCGAGGCAAGCGTGCTTCCGCGACAGGCGCGGCCGCGACCGCGACCGGACGATAACCGAAGCCGACATCATCGACGCGCAGGAGCAGCTCATCCTGCGCCGCGAGACGCATCTCGACCAACTGGCCGACAAACTCAGCGAACCCCGCGTGCGCCGCGTCATCGAACCGCTGTTGAGCGGCGGCGAGGCCGACCGGGACGCATCCCTGCGCGACATCGAGTATGCGCGCGACTTGGGCCTGATCGCCCGCGACGCGCCCGTGCGCATCGCCAACCCCATATACGCCGAAGTCGTCCCGCGCGAACTCGCCGCCTACGCGCAGGAAACGCTGCCGCACGAAACCGCGTGGTACGTCAACGACGACGATAGTTTGAATGTTCCGAAACTGCTCACGGCGTTCCAGGAGTTTTTCCGCGAGCATTCGGAGCATTGGGTAGAGCGCTTCGAATATCGGGAGGCGGGTCCGCAGTTGCTTCTTCAGGCGTTTCTGCAACGCATCGTCAACGGCGGGGGCCGCATTGAGCGCGAATACGGCCTGGGCCGCGGGCGGGTGGACCTGCTCATCGTGTGGCCGTGGCCCGAAGGGGCGCCCGAAACGCGCAAATATGTCGTGGAGTGCAAGATCTTGCGCGGCGGTTTGGACAAGACGGTGCGCGACGGGGTTTTGCAGACCGGGGCGTATATGGACCGTTGCGCGGCCGAGGACGGTCACTTGGTGGTGTTCGACCGCGACGATGGCGATTGGGAGGGCAAGATATTCCACCGTATCGAACGCGCCAAGCACCGGTCGGTTCACGTCTGGGGCATGTAGGAACCCGCCGGCGCCCGCCGCTACGCCGCGCCCGCGGCGCGCGGCATGACGCGCACGCCCGGACGAAGCCGCCGATAGGCGAGCGCCCCGTGATCCGCCGGAACCGGGCCCGGCGCCGCGGCGACGATGATCTCCCCCGCTATCGGCGCGAAATCGGCCCGGAAATGTACCGCGCTCTTTACGACCGCTATCGCGCGGTCGGCCGGCTCCACCCCCACATGGCGGAACATCTCGCGCTCCGCTGCCTGCAGCTTGACCGACGACACCGCGATCTCCACGCCGTCGATCTCCAGCAGCGCCATGCGGCCGAGCTCCATGCGCGCGCCGGCGAACATGGGTCCGCGCCCGGTTATGCGCCCGTCGCCGAGCGCGCGCACGGCCGCGGCGGCGCGCAGCGGCGGCTCGCCTTGCCAGCCCGGATCGGCGCCGAGCGAGACCTCGATTCGCGCTCCCGTACCCGCCGCGTGCGCGGCCGCCGCGGTTTCGGGGTCGCAAAACACCCCGGCGACCGCGCCCGGCGCGCGCGCCGCCAGCAGGGCGCGCAGCAACCCGAGCGTGTTCGCATCGCCTCCTCCGCCGGGGTTGTCCTGCGCGTCGGCAATCACCGCCGGCCGCTTGCGCGCGCGCATGGCGTGGGCCACGGCTTCGTCCGGCGCAAAAAGCCGCCCCGCGAAAGCCCCCTCCGCCGCCGCGAAAGCGCGCGCGAGCGCATCGGCCCGCGCCTCCGCCGCCGCGCGCGTATCCGCATAGGCCAGGACCGAAGGGCCGGTCTCGCGCGTATCCGCCTGCGGAAAGCCCATGCACAGCGACGCCGGCCACGGCCCGTCCTCCGGCCCGCCGAGCAGCCTGTAAAGCGAGGCCGCCGGCTCGATCGACGTGCATTGCCACGGCAGCGGGATCAGAAAGTCCAGCTTGCGAAACGCCTTCGCCGGGCGTGCGCCGGCCGCCAGCCGCTCCAGCGGCGCCAGCGCCCGCGCGCCCGTTTCGGCCATATCCACATGCGGATAGGCGCGATAGGCGACGAGAAAATCCGCCGCCGCGACCATTCCCGCCGTGACGTTGGCGTGCAGATCGAGCGTCGCGGCGATCGGCGCATCGCCCGCCGCCGCGCGCGCGCGCGCCAGCAGCGCGCCCTCGCCGTCCTCGAGATGTTCGCAGACCATCGCCCCGTGCAGGTCGAGATACACGGCGTCGACGGGGCCCGCGCGCTCCAGGTCTTCCAGCAGCATCCCGGCAATGCGTTCGAAGGCGTCTGCCGACACATGCGCCGACGGCTCCGCCGCCGCCCAGAGCAGCGGCGCGATCTCGTGCCCCGCCGCACGCGCCGCCGCGAGAAACCCCGCTACCGGCAGGTTGATCCCCGCCACCGCCGGCTCCAGCGCCGCCCCGCGCGACAGCCCCGGCCATCCGCCCGGTCGCGCGAAATCCGCGAACCCCGCCCGCGTCGGCGCGAATGTGTTGGTCTCGTGCTGAAATCCGCCGACCGCTATGCGCACGATTTACCGATCCTTCCCAGCGCAAAGCCCAGGCGCGCTCAAACCGCGGGCGCCGCCGCCTCCAGCCCCATCGCGCCGACGTAGCGGCGGTAGCATTCCAGGTAGTCGCCGTATTTGCGGTGGCCTGCCGTATGGTGCGCGGCGCCGTGCAGGAGGAGATCGCGATCGGCGGCGCCGGTGCGCCCGAAATCCTCGAGGAAGCACAGGGCGATCTCCTGGTTGTGCGGGTCGTTCCCGATCTTGACCGCGGCGTCGGCCAGCGCGCGCACCACGGGCGCGCGGTCGTTCGTCTCTTCCAGGCACGCTTGCAGCCAGGCGTGGCTCGCGTCGAGGTCGGTCGCCAGTTGCGCGTGCTCGAGCTCCGCGAGTTTCGCATCCAGCGTCATCGTTGCGGCCGCCGCCGGCGGCGCGGTCTCGAACGGCGCGGAGTCGCCGGTATTGCGCTGATGTTCGGCGTTGCGGCTCACGAACGATGCGGCGGTGAACAGCATCTTGAGCTGCTGCCTGTGGCCGAAACGGCCGAGGAACCATCGCACCGTGTTGCAGTATTCGTAGCAGTGCTGCGGGATCGAGAAGTTCATCTCGCCGCGCGTTTCCAGCAGGACCCGCGCCGCCGCGATCTGGATGGCGTCGACGATGGCGACCGGCGATTTTCCCGCCTTCGACAGTTTCGCCACCTGTTCGACATTGGCCGGCTCGGGCTCGCGGATCAGCGCGGAGACCGTTTCCGCGGTCTCGGCGGCGCTCAGCGTTCCCGTATTGGCGCGCATTGCGGTCTCCGCGTCCGACGCGCCGGCGTAGGGAACGGCGTGCAGGGTTTCGCCGTCGATCAGCGTTTTCACGGCGTTCGAGGCGTATTCGTAGGTCGAATACCAGCGCGGCCCCACGCCGATGTCGAGCGCGCCCGCATACAGCACCGCGCGGGCGTCCTTCCAGCCGATGCGCTCGCCGAGTTCGACCGTGGCGCGCGCCCGGTAGGACTTGTGCCCCGTGGTGTAGGAGCGGTTGAGAAACACGCGGTCCTGCAGGTCGATCAGCCCGGCGAACACGAGTTGCGCCAGCGCGCGCTCGCGGTTGCGTTCGTCTTCCATCAGGCCGAGAAACAGTCCGTAGGCGTCCATGACCTGCCCGCGGTGGATGCGCGTGGTCCATTCCGCCAGCGCGTCTTCGTAATCGCCGGAGACGCGCTCGGGCTCCCGGTCCGGCCAGTGGATTTCCGGCGGCGGCGGCGGCCCCCCGAGATCTTCGTAGCCGCGCGCATAGTGGCCCGGCGCGCGGTTTATCTTCTGGTTCCAGATATCGAGCCCGGTCGGGATGTACCACACGGTCTGCGCCATCGGCAGGCCGGCGATTTCCGGCGAGACCATGCCGGCGAGATGGCCCGTCGCGCGCGCGCTCAGCAGGCAGTGGTCGTTGTTGACGAAATTGACATAGCCGTCGTCGATGCGCTCGTGATAGGGCACATGCGTGTAGGGCGCGTGGATGCGCACCGCCTCGCGCAACAGTTCGGCGAGCGGCCGCCCTTCCCGGCAGAGGTCGTAATAGACGGCGCTCGCGCCAGCGCCATCGCGGTCGAGAATGCGTTCCTCGAGCGCGCAATACAGTTCGTTCGGCGAATTCATGGCTTGCTCCCCCTTTCCCGGCATGATCGTCATGCGCCCCCGACCGACCGTCGATAGCGGGGGCCGGCCCGGAGTTACTTGTGGGCGCCGCCCAACAA
Organism: Alphaproteobacteria bacterium; assembly: GCA_965201115.1. Lineage (GTDB taxonomy): Bacteria > Pseudomonadota > Alphaproteobacteria > UBA7887 > UBA7887 > JANQOH01. The sequence continues at coordinate 138,446 of OZ241745.1, read as the reverse complement.
GTAATCGGCGATGATCCCCATTTCGCCCCCTCGGTTCATCGTACTTCTGTCGAGCGAATGCAGCTCGTCAAGGCTGCATTTCGAGAGAACATCGACTACCGCCGGAAGCGCGGCCGGCCGCGACCGCAATTTGGCGGACGGAACGGACTTCGATTCCAGAAACTCCTTGACATCGCGAAGACTTGGCAGGAAGCGTTTGTGTTCGTAGGCGCAAGCGAGTCTCTCGACGACGCCTTTCGCGTCCGGATCGTTCAATTCCGCATCTCGAACGACTTCGGCCGCACCCTTTCCCGGCCGACGCCTTGCCTTCTTCGCGGCGTCCGCCTTCTTCGGGCGCACAGCCGCTTCCCCCACCATGCCATGGATTGCATTCCGAACCGTGACGGTATCGACATCCCCGATGGCGGAAAGAGCCTCGCTTACCCGTCTCTTCCCGTACTGAGCTGTCAGAACCCGAAGATGAAGATCGAGATAACCCTTATCCGGTTTCATCCGACGCCTCCCCCGGCAGCAGGTTCAACCGCGACAGCATCGCAACATTGAGAGCGTTAATTTGCTCTATTATATTGTACCGCGCATAGCTGACCAGCCTTACGGGCAGGGCCTGTCTGGCTGCCCTGGGGATCGATAGCGAATACGGCATACGCTCCCCGAATACATACCAGTCGTGTTGCGCCGCTTGCGTTTCCACTTCGCTTATCGAACTTCTCACTTCCGGCCCTCCGGCGCTGCCGCTGCTGCAATTGAAAACCAGGCCCGCAATTTCTATTTCGTGATCTTCGTTTTCCATTCGGAATTCCTGAATAGACCTCGCGAGCAAGGGCAGACCTATCGTTGCCATGAACTCGGGCTTCACCGGTACGATCGCGTAGCGGCTCGCAAAACAGGCGGCGTCGGTCAGAATCGACTCGGTCGGAGCGCAATCGATGACAATCAAGTCGAATCGGTCGGCAACACGCGCCAAGGCCTTGGCCAGCCGACGCTCCTTGCCCGTTGGATTCTTTAGCGTTCGGCTCAACTCGAGCCGCGACGGAATGAGGTGTAAGACGCCCTTGTCGCCCAGCCATCCAGCTTGCTTGCGTACCGTTATCGCATCGATATCGACCCGCCCGGGCGCGCCGTATTCGCCGCCCGCCGGAACGTAGCCGTCGAATATCTGCACGATAGTGGGCTTCCTCGCCGCCAGGCGGTCCACATAAGCGCGCGCCCCCATGATGGCTTGGCTCAGGTTGGACTGCGGGTCCAGATCGACCGCCAGCACGCGCAAGCCCGCCGCCGCGCCCGCGAAGCACAGCTGCGACGCGACAGTGGTCTTGCCGACGCCGCCCTTCATGTTTATCATGCTGACGGTCACGGCCATGACTGTCACGCTCCGTTCCGTTTGCCCGCGGCCCGCTCCGACAGGCGGGGGCGGGCCGTATGTTGCCCGTGCGGCGCATCGCAACCGGCGCCGCCATCATTCGTACCCGACGCCGCGCCGCGGCGCAAGGGGCGGCGTAACGCCCTCGGCGCGCACGGCAAGCTGCTATGGCCGCCTGCGCGGCAATACCCGATACGCGGCGCGAACCGGCGGCAAGCCGCCCCATGCAGCTGCCCGACAGGGCGTGGCGGCGTTGCGTTTTCGACCGACGCGGCCGGCGCCGGTAGCTCGCGGGCGATTCCCGGCTTGCGCATCGCTTGCGAAACACGGCGACCGGCGCCACTTTCGCGCCTTGCCACGCCCCGCGCGGATCGCCCCCGATGACCGACGACAGTTTCACGCTCGCGCTGGCCCAGACCGATCCGGTTGTCGGCGATATAGAACACAATACCGCGCTCGTGCGAAAGGCGCGGCGGGAGTGCGGCGCCGACCTGGCCGTGTTTTCGGAGCTTGTTCTGTCGGGCTACCCGCCGGAGGACCTCGTGCTGCGGTCGGCGTTTCTCGACGCCATCGAGGCGGCGGCGGCGGAGCTGGCGGCGGAAACGGCGGATGGCGGGCCGGGCATGATCGTCGGCGCGCCGTGGCGCGACGGCGGCGCGCTGCGCAACGCCGCGCTGCTGCTCGACGGCGGCGCCATCAAGGCCGCGCGCTTCAAGCAGAAACTGCCCGACTACGGCGTTTTCGACGAAAGCCGCGTGTTCGCCGCCGCGCCGCCGGCGGGGCCGGTCTCGTTCCGCGGCTTCCGGCTCGGGCTGTTGCTCTGCGAAGACATGTGGTCGCCCGACCCGGCGGAAACCCTGGCCGAATCGGGCGCCGAACTGCTCGTTGTCCTCAACGGCTCTCCCTGGGAGCAGGGCAAGGAGGATGCGCGCATGGCGCCGGCGGCGGCGCGCGCGGCGGAAACCGGGCTGCCGCTCGCCTATGTCAATCAGGTCGGCGGGCAGGACGAACTCGTTTTCGACGGCGCCTCGTTCGCGCTCGACGCGGAGCGCCGCCTGAAGGTCATGGCGCCGTCGTGGCGCCCGGCCGCGCCGTCGAGCCGCTGGACGCGCGGGGCCGGCGGCCTTGTCTGCGCCGATGGCGAAATCGCCCTCCGGCCCGAGGGCGCCGCGCAGACGTACAGCGCGCTCTGCGCCGGGTTGCGCGGCTATGTGGAGAAAAACCGCTTTCCCGGCGTCATCGTCGGCCTGTCGGGCGGCATCGATTCGGCGCTGACGGCGGCGGTGGCCGCCGACGCGCTGTCGCCCGCGCGCGTGCGCTGCGTGCGCATGCCGTCGCGCTATTCGTCGGACCACAGCCTGAGCGACGCGGCGGAATGCGCCGCTCTCCTCGGCGTCCGCTGCGACACCGCGCCCATCGAGCCCGCGCACGCGGCGCTGGAGGCGATGACCGCGCCGTTGTTCGAAGGCGCCGCCCCCGACGAGACCGAGGAAAACATCCAGGCGCGCATTCGCGGCGCGGTGCTGATGGCGCTGTCGAACAAGACCGGCTGGATGCTGCTGACCACCGGCAACAAGTCCGAAATGTCGGTGGGCTACGCCACCCTCTACGGCGACATGTGCGGCGGCTACTCGGTGCTCAAGGACGTGTACAAGACCGACGCCTTCGCGCTGGCGCGCTGGCGCAACGGCGCGCGGCCCGAGGGCGCGCGCGGGCCGGCGGGCCGTGTCATCCCGGAAAGCATTATCGGGAAGCCGCCGTCCGCCGAGCTGCGGCCCGGTCAAAAGGACTCGGACTCGCTCCCGCCCTACGATGCGCTCGACGATATTCTCGCGAACCTTGTGGAGCGCGAATCGTCGGTGGCGGAAATCGCGGCCCGCGGCCACGACGAAGCGACCGTCCGGCGCGTTCGCCGCCTGCTCTATGCGGCCGAATACAAGCGCCGGCAGGCGCCGCCCGGCGTGAAAATCACCCGCCGCGCTTTCGGCCGCGACCGCCGCTACCCCATCGTCAACGGCTTCGTCCGCGCCGAATAGCCCCCGCCGCTCCCCGGGGTGGACCGCGGCGCGCCGGCGCGGTATAAACCGGGCGGCGCGCCGCCGCCGCAACCGAAGGAGCTGCGCATGAACAGGATCGACCTCGACGGGCGCACCGCCGTCGTCACCGGCGGGGCGGCGGGGATCGGCTTCGCCATCGCCCGGCGCATGGCCGCGTCGGGCGCGCATGTCGTGTTGTGGGACCGCGACGCCGACGGCCTCGCCGCCGCGCGCGCGAAACTCGGCGCCGCCGACGCGATCGAGGCCGATATCGCCGACCCCGATTCGGTCGCCGCCGCGGTCGAGCGAACCCGCGCCGCGCGCGGCAAAATCGACATACTGGTCAACAACGCCGGCATCAACGGCGCCAATTACAAGATATGGGAGACTCCCATCGACGAGTGGCGCCGCATGATGGACGTAAACCTTACCGGCGTGTTCCTGTGCTGCCGCGCGGTCGTGCCGGGGATGATGGCGGCGGGCTACGGGCGCATCGTCAACATCGCCTCGATCGCCGGCAAGGAGGGCAACCCCAACCACGGCCACTACAGCACCGCCAAGGCGGGCGTAATCGGGTTCACGAAGTCGCTCGGCAAGGAGTGCGCGAACGCCGGCATCATCGTCAATTGCATCGCGCCCGCCGCGGTCGAAACCGCCATACTGAAACGCAACACGCCGGAACAACAGGCGTATCTGCTGTCGAAAATCCCCATGGGCCGCGTGGGGCGGCCGGAAGAAGTCGCCGCGCTGGCGGCATGGCTCGCCTCCGAAGACGCGAGCTTCTCCACCGGCGCCGTGTACGACATATCCGGCGGGCGCGCCACCTACTGAACGCCGCGGGAAAGAGGCAGGGCATGGGTTCTCTTGCGCTCGCGATTCGCGGCGTTCGCCTGCGCGCCGTCTCCGTGCCGTTGCGCCGGCCCCTGGTCGCGAAAATCGCCGCGTTCGAACAGGCGCCATTCCTGTTGATCGACCTGGAAACCGACCGGGGCGCGGTGGGCCGCGCCTATCTGTTTCTCTACCGCGCGCAAGCGGCGCAGTATGTCGCCGGCATGATACGGGAGATCGCCGCGGCCATGCGCGGCCGCCCGGTGGCGCCCGCCGCCGACTGGGGCCGGATACGCCGCGAACTCACCCTCTACGGCCATGCCGGGCTGGCGATGATGGCGCTTTCGGGTTTCGACGCCGCCTGCTGGGACGCGCTCGCCCGCGCCGCCGAGGCGCCGCTTGCGCGCCTGCTCGGCGGAACCCTCGGCCCTGTCCCCGCCTACAATTCCAACGGCCTGGGCCTTATCCCGCCCGCGGAGGCCGCCGGGGAAGCGCGGGAACTGCTCGCCGAGGGCGGCTTCCGCGCCGCCAAGATCCGCGTCGGACGCGACACGCTCGAGGAAGACCTGGCGGTTATCCGCGCCGTGCGCGGCGCCGTCGGGCCCGATGTCGCCTTGCCGTGCGATTTCAACCAGGCGCTCGACGTCATGGAGGCGATCCGCCGCGGCCGCGCCTTCGACGGCGAAAACCTGTTGTGGATCGAGGAGCCGATTATCTACGACGATTTCGCCGGCGTGGCGAAGATCGCCGCCGAGGTCGCCACGCCGATCCAGATCGGCGAGAATTTCCACGGCCCGCGCGACATGGCCGACGCCATCGCCGCCCGCGCGGCAGACTACATGATGCCCGATTTCGAGCGCATAGGCGGCGTAACCGGCTGGCTCCGCGCCGCCGCCCTCGCCGAAACCGCCGGCATCCGCCTCTCCTCCCACCTCATGCCTGAAGTCTCCGCCCACCTCCTCGCCGCAACGCCCACCGCCCACTACCTCGAATACGTAGACTGGGCCGCCCCCATCCTCGCCGACCCCCTCGAAATCCGCGACGGCCGCGCGATCATCGCCGACCGACCGGGCAGCGGCATCGAGTGGAATGAGGCTGCCGTCGCCGAATACGCTATCCGGATCGATTAATACTTCGCTTGGCCGACCGATGGCGCGCCGCGTACCGCGCGAGCTATGGATGTACTGGCATCAGGGGTGGGATAACGCGCCCGACCTCGTCCGGCGTTGCGCTGGCACGTGGCGCGACCACAACCCCTCATGGCGCATACATATGCTTGACGAAACAACGCTGTCGGGTGCGATAACGATGCCCCCGATTGTCGCCAGCCTGCGGCCCGCTTTGCCGCACCTGTCCGATATAATCCGTGTTTGTTTGCTCCGAAAATACGGCGGTGTGTGGGCGGACGCAACCCTGTGGTGCATGCGCCCGCTGGACTCTTGGATCGATTCCGTAACGTCCCCGGCCAACTTTTTCGCTTACGACAGACCGGGCCTCGACCGGCCCATCAGCAACTGGTTTTTATCGGCATCCGAAAATTCCCTCATCGTCAACGCTCTGCATCGCGGCCTCATGCATTTGTACAAAAAGACCGTGGCGTACATTCGTAATACTGGCCGGCCTCCTTTTCTTCGCCCACTCTTCGTCCGCTACCACGCCACGCGGTATCGATACGGTAATTTACTGGTTCCGACGGCGTTACAGCCCGATATCGGGCCATACTTCGCATTCCACTATCTCTATCGGATGCTCCTGGACAAAAACCGCCGATTTTACGAAACTTGGGGGGGGGCTCCGAAGATCAGCGCCGACGGTCCGCATCTCCTTCAAAACGTCGGGCTGCTCAGCCCCGCCACGCCGCAAATAACCGACGCAATCGAGACTTGTTCCTCGAACATGTTTAAACTAACCCACAAAATCGACTTGCCTTCCGACATATCCGGCACCGTTTTGGATACCTTGTACAGCTCATGCCCACGCGCCGAAAACAACCAGCGTTAAACCGCGTCGCTGCGACCGCAACGCAAAGTCATTCGTCCGATTCGCGAATCGTCCGTATGTGGGTCGCAATTTTTGGGCGACTGTTCGCGCCGAAGGCGCGGACCGCTTGGGACTGCAGGCGTCTCGCCCGCAGTCTCCACCGCGATGACGGCCGCCATGGGGCAGCACCGCGCGCGGGCCGCTCGCGTTTCCCCGCCAACGCCATGTCACGCGCAAACGTGCGGGCGGGACGCCAAGCGGCTCCGCGAAGCAGCCGAGGCGCCGCTGTGCCTAGGCATTCGACACTCATGGCCGTGCATGCAGATTACGATTCGCGAATCGAGGGCAACGAATTCAGAGGAATCGCAGCACGCGCCTCTTGGCAAAATCCACCGTCCGGCGCAGCGGGCCGGTCAACCGCCACGACGTGCTTTTCAATATCTCCGATAGCATGCCGTCGGATGCGGCGGCGCGGCTTCGCTCTTCCGCTACCGCCTCCTCCAACGCTGCTATCCGGCTATCGCGCTCCGCGAGCGCGCGTTCAAACCCGCCGCCGCGTTCGGTGAGAGAGGAAATACGAGCATGTAAATCCGTCATCTCGGAATCGCGCGCCACGCCCTCTCGCCGCAACATCGAGATCCTGGCATTCAGCATCCGAATCGTCGTATTTCTCTCCCCTATCCGGGCCTCCGTTCGGTCAAGGCCCTGGCCCGAATCTCTGTCCATCGCGCGTATGTGCGAGAAGGAATTGCTCCAGCCACGCGTAATCCCCTCCAACAAGAGCGCGCATTTCGTCGCCGCATTACATACTTCCCGTAATTCGCCGAACCCGAAAATGAATGGGTCGTCCGAATCGCCGACGACGTTCGACCAATCGGCGCCCACGGCTGTCATTGCGCATTGTACTGTGCGTCGAAGCGCAGCCTGGGCTGCCTGTACCTCGTTCCGGCAAATCAGTATTTCCGATAGTGCGTACCCCGCCGCCACCGTTTTGGTGGCAATTAGCGGGCTGAAAGCAAGCGGATCGAGCGACAGGCATAAATCGAATGCCTCCTTGGCGCCCTCGATATCTCCCCTCGCCTGTTTCAGCATGCCCTGTACATACGACAACGATATCTTCCAGCGAGCCACGTGAGGGTTTTCCGAATCGACCCGCAGGTAATCGTCGATTCGAAACAACAGATCGTTGACTTGACTCGACCACGATTCGGCGTGTCCGTAATCGCCATTGACTCTTTCCAAGTAACGATACGCAATAACACAAAGCGCTCCGCCCCCGTCAGCGCTATCGGATTCCGCAGAGTCGGCAAGCTCCCGCGCCAGTAAAACGAGCAACGTGTCGTTGTCCAAGCGGAAACCGCGACTCATCAGACCATGAAATACATACGGGTTTCGGTACCACGACGCGAAATCGGCGACGCGGCTTCCCGGCCGCCTTGGATTGCGGACTATAGACTCCTTGTAGGCCTTTTTGCGTTCTCCCAGAGGCGACTTCATCGCCATGCATATCCACCATTCGGCGTCCGGCGGATCGGCTTCCCGATTAACTTCTCTGAGAGATCGAACCGAATCCGTTAACTTCGTGCCCCCCCCCCCCCCGGCGATTTGCGCCCATATAGTTTCCACAAGGAAGCGCGAACCGATTTGCTTGGCCAACTTGTCGAGATCGTACACATGCAAACGGCGCGGGTTCGGATCTCGCCCCGTTTCATCCACCCACATATTCGGCGCGCTCGCGATAATGCGTCCCGACGGCTTCAGTATGCGGGTCATTTCCGTCAGAAAGGCCTCGGGATCTTCCATATATTCCAACGTATCCATAGATACCGCGAAATCGATCGATTCGTCGGCAAGCCATTTCAACGCGCACGCATCCGCCCTGTAAAACTCCAACCGCCCCTTGACGCCATTGCTGTAATTCCTTTTGGCGTATTCTATCGCATATTGGCTGTTATCGACGCCAATCACGCGCGCGGCGCCCGAGCCGTAAGCTATCGACGCGGCGCCGTAACCTGGACCGCACGCAAGATTGAGAACAGTATCCCCCGGGCGAACATAATCCCTGGCAAGCCGGTATCTGACGATGTGGGCGTCCGAGCGCCGGCCGACTTCGCGATTCATATCCATATGCAACCCGCGCTCGGCGGCGAGCGCCGACAGCGGATACTCTGCGTGTGCGGCCGCGGGAACGGGTTGCATGGCAATCGCGACGGGCGAGCCCTCGTTCTCAACCTCTTCGTATCCCGCGACATCGATGTAGCGTGGGTGTTTGCGAAAACCCGCCATCAGGATCTGCCGTTCCCACCATTCGCGAGACCTTATCGTCAAGTGCCATTTGCGATCCCGATCCGGCGTCGTCGCCACATGCAAATACAGCGTCTCCGCACACACACGCCGCATCTCGCTCAACGCCCGATCGACGTCGGCTTCGTGGAGATGCTCCAAGAAATCAGTGGATATAACCGTGGAGAACGAATTGTCGGCGAACGGCAAATCGAGCGCGGACGCCGCACGAAACCGGCCGGGCGCAATCGTAGCGGCTTCGTCGATCGCCACCGACGATACATCCACGCCGACGGCGTCGAACCCGCGACGGAGCAGGGCCAGCGTTAACCGACCCATGCCGCACCCGACATCCAGTATCCGGCACGGCCCGGCGATGCGAACAATTCGATCGACGATGTCATCGGCATCCGAAAACGAACTGGACCCGAACCGGTCCGGGCGACGCCAGTAATCGGCATCGTACATCTCGGTGTAATCGACAGCGGACGGAACGGGCATGTCGGCGGGCCTCATGTTTCGGTCGGCGCCCAGTGGCGCTCAATGGCAGCGCGAGTCCGGCAGGCCTGCCCCCGCGGGTCCAAGCGCCGAATCGGGCGACACGCACATCATGCCGAGCCGCGGTTCGCGCGTCAACCGATTTTTCGCCCGGCTTCGCAGCGCGCTTCGCCCCGCCGCATAGCGGCACCGGCCGCCCATATGCAGGCGTCTTGTCCGTCGTGCGCCGGAGGCGCGCCCTCCGGAACCGCGGGCGTCTCGCTCGCACTCCGCGCGCCGCCAATGTCCGCATGGAGCCGCTGGCGGCGCGCCTCGTTCAACCGCGGTCGGGCCGGGCAAGAGATGCTGACGAAACGCCCGCGAGTCTCTATTGCGCCGAAGCCGCCGAGCGAAAAATGTGGCCCAAATACGCACGATTCGCGGATTGAGTGTTCGGATATGCCGCCGGTACCCGGCAGGGGAATCGTAGAACGCAAGCAAGAGTCCTCGCGAGGTCAAGCGGGTGAGCTTCAAGCCCACTGCTCTTCACGCATCACGTATTTCGCGCGCCTCGCTTATACTGCGCCATATCGTGGCCGGGATTTACCGCCGTTATGAAATTCAGAAATTAGTTCCCGTTGTATGCCGGATCGAGAAATCCAATCAGGATTTTTTCGAGACCATGAATATAGAGGTCTTGCCTCCTTTTTTGCTCTCCTTGGGTTGGCAGAAAAGATATTGTTATTATTAGGCTCAATTAGCGAATCGTATGTACGCTGTGTTCATTGCGGCGGTCAGGCACGCTCTTGGCGACGCGTGTGCGGCGAGTCCGACGAGGTGGAACCGCCGCAGATAGCTGTCGAGATACTTTGTCGCGATGCCGCGAAAGCCGCGCAGGAAGCCCTTCAGCCGGCTGTGACGGTTGTTGACGGTCTGAATATGGAAGGCGTCGCGCACCCGCTCGCCGGCGCTCATGTTGAGCGCCTCATGCCGCACGCCGAGCGCCGCGGCGCATGGCCGATACGCGCGGTTGGCGTCGGACACCGGCACAATGTCGGTCTCGATGACCGGCCCAAGCGCCTTCTTGAGGTAAGCGTCCGGTTATGGGGCTATTGGGTTTTTACGGTGGTGTTTTGTGTTTCCAGTTCCACGGCATGAGTTCGTGGATTCGGTTTGTTTTGTAGTCCTGGATACGATTGAGTGTGTCTGCGATCCATGCTCGTGGGTCGACGCCGTTTAGTTTTGCGGTTTCGATGAGCGTGTATGCGGTTGCGGCGGTTGCGCCGCCGGCTTCGGAGCCGACGAAGAGCCAGTTTTTGCGTCCGAGGGCGACGCCGCGGATGGCGCGTTCGGCAGTATTGTTGTCGAGTTCGAGCGTTCCGTTGTCGAGCCATGGGCGCAGGCGGGCCAGTCGCGCGCGTGCATAGCGGATGGCGCCGGCCAGCGGCGTCCTGGCGGGTATGTTCGGGCTCTGTCGGGCGAGCCATGTTTCGAGGTCGTCGAAGAGGGGCCTGGCCCTGGCCTGGCGGATACGGACGCGCTCTTCGGGCGTTTGCCCGCGAGCTTCGGCCTCGACGGCGTACAAGGCGGCGATGCGCTCGACGGCTTCCCTGGCGACCGGCGCGCCCCGATTGTGCGCGAGGTCGACGAACTTGCGCCGGACATGGGCCATGCAGGGGGCTTCGCGGATGCGGCCTGTGCGGTAGAGTTCCGCGAACCCGGCATAGCCGTCGGCGTGCATCCAGCCCTTGAAGCCGGCGAGGTGTCGGCGCGGATTCTCGCCCTTGCGGTTGGCGCTGAAGCGGTAGCAGGCGGCCGGCGGCGCGGTTCCGCGCCACGGTCGTTCGTCGCGGGCATAGACCCATAGCCGTGCAGTGCGGGTCTTGCCCCTGGCGCCTTCGCCGCGCGGGGTTTGCAGGCGCACCGTGGTATCGTCGGCGAAGATGGCGCCGCCAGCGCGCACATGGTTGCCGATCCCGTTGGCGACCGGCTCCAGCAAGGCGGCGCTCTTGCCGACCCATTCGGCCAGTGTCGAGCGGTCGAGGTCGATGCCGTCGCGGGCGAACATTTGCGCTTGGCGGTAGAGCGGGAGATGGTCGGCATATTTGCTCACCAGAACATGGGCAAGCAGGCCGGGTCCGGGGCGTCCGCGCTCGATGGGGCGCGGCGGCAGCGGCGCCTGGCAAAAGCGTGCGCAGGCGCGGCAGACCGTGCGCGGTCTCACGATGCGGTTGACTACGAAACGACCGGGTATGTACTCCAGTTCCTCGGTGACATCCGCGCCGACGGTCTTGAGCGCGCCGCCGCAGGCCCCGCAGGGGCTTGCGGGTTCCAGCACCGTCTCGCGGCGCGGCAGACGGTCCGGCAACGGGCGGCGCTTGCGCCGCGGCGCGCGTGCGGCGGCGGGTTCGGGTTGCGGGGGCGGGCTTGCGGCGCGGACGATCTCTTCGTTCTCCAGCGCCAGTTGCAACTGCGCCAAGGCTTCCGAGCGCGCCCCGAAACGATGCCGGCGCATCCCCGCCAACTCGTGACGCAACTTCTCAATCAGGATATCGCGCGCCTTCAACGCCTCCGCGCGCGACCGCAGCGCTTCCTCGCGAGCCTGCAACTCGGCCGCCAGGGACGCCACCATGTCCTTCAGGCGGGCGGGATCGTCGGGGAGAGGCGCGGCGCGGTCAAGCATGAACGAACAATACCGACCCCAACCCCACAAGGCAAGCGCAAAATAGGAAATATCGAAAAAATATTTCCTCCCTGTGCCTCCCTCCCAAACGCTATCCTGCCACCGCAAGCCGCCGCGTTCGAACCGGCCACCGCCAATCGACGCACTCATGCAGCAGCGACAACCGTGCAGGCATCGAAACAAGACCCCCATACGAAGCCGACAGCCAAACAAAACGACCCCCGAAATACCGAAACCCATAAACATAACCGACAATGACCAAGCGGGATAACCGGACGCTTACTTCTTGAGCGCATCGGCGCTCACCGTGGGCAGCGCCGCGCTCGCATTGCCGCCGCCGCGGTCGGTGGCCACAAGGACCGGAACCTGCTCGCGCGACAAGCCGCGGCCGGTCGCCTTGCCGCCGCGACGACGCGGCTTGCGGTCGAGTTTCCGCGCCCCCTTGCGGCTGTGCAGAACGAATGTCTCGTCCGCCTCGACGATCCCCCGCAACTTCTTCGGCGTCTTCTCCACCGCCCGCAAAAACCGGTGACGCCAACGAAACGCCGTCGACACCGCAACGCCGCAGCGCGCAGCCGACGCCCGCACCGTCTCCCCCTCGGAAAGCGACGCGCCGAACGAAAGCCACCGCTCCTTGCGATGCAGACCCGACAACGGCGTGCCCGTCGCCGCGTTGAACGTGCGACCGCAGCCCTTGCATCGGTAGCGCCAACCCCCGCGCCCGGCCTGTGGACACCGCCCCCGTGGCCCGGCAGCGCGGACAGCGCCGCTCTTCGTCCACGCCAGGCTCGACAGCCGCCACAGCCGCAGACGGCGCCGAACGCCCGGAGAGCACAGCCAACGCCTCGCGACGCTGCGCCAAGAGCGTCCACGCGCGCAAGCCAATCCCGAAATTCATCGCTCCGCATGACAAGCGCCTCCACACGACCCGAAAGCATCATACCATGCGTACATACAATTCGCTAATTGAGCCTTGCGATATCGTCCCCGAATACGTCGCTATCGCCCGCGACCGGGTGCGGCGGCTGCGAGCCGGCCGACTTCGCACCCGACCGATGGGCAAGCCCGTGTACGATCCGAACCTGCCTTATGGCGGCTGCCGATAAAAACCCCGCCGAAGGCGGGGCCTGGGTGCGCGGGCGTCTCGCCCGCACGTTTCCACGCGCCGCAGCGCCGGCGGGAAAGCGCGGTCGCGCCGCCCCCCGAACGACCCGACAACCGTAACCCCCGCCATAACCGACCGTTCGCCCCGCCGCGCAAGCCCCCGCAGGGGAGGACCATGGTCCTCTCCCGCACCCCGCCCCAAACCGCTTTAATATCCCCATGACCGACGCACACACCGCCGCCGAACGACCCCGGGCCCCGCGGAGCCCCGCAATGCCCTGCAACGCCGCCGAAGGCGCGGACTGCTTGGGTGCGCGGGCGTCTCGCCCGCACGTTCCCGCAACGCGCGATGTCGGCAGCGAAGGCGCGCCCGCCCGCCCCGGGCCCGGCGGAGCCCCGCAATGCCCCGCAACCGCCCTCCGGAACCGCCGGGCGCGAACGCCCCGCGACCGCCGAAGCCCCGCCGCCAAGCGGATGCGCCCGCCCACAAGCGCGCCCCCCAACCGCCGCCGCCCCACCCGCCCCGAACGGGCGAAACGGCAGCAATGCTGAACGCCTGCACCGAAATGCTTGCCCCGCCGAAGGCGGGGCCCGGGACCGCGGGCATCCTGCCCGCACGTTCCCGCAAGGCGCGATGTCGGCAGGAAAGGCGCGAACGTCCCGGTTGCGAGGGCGCCCCCCCCCGGCCCCGGGCCCGGCGGAGCCCCGCACCCGCCCCCCGGAACCGCCGCGCGCGACCGCCCCGCGACCGCCGAAGCCCCGCCGCCAAGCGGATGCCCCCGCTCCCAAGCGCGCCCCCCAACCGCCGCCGCCCCACCCGCCCCGAACAGCCGAAACGGCAGCAATGCTGAATGCCTGCACCGAAACGCTTACCCCGCCGAAGGCGGGGCCCGGGCCCCCGGGCATCCTGCCCGCACGTTCCCACAAGGCGCGATGTCGGCAGGGAAGGCGCGAACATCCCGGTTGCGAGGGCGCGCCCGCCCGCCCCGGGCCCGGCGGATCCCCGCAATGCCCCGGAACCGCCGCGCGCGACCGCCCCGCGACCGCCGCCCGCACGTTTCCGCGCGGCGCGATGTCGGCGCGGAAGCGCAAGCGGACAAGACGCCCACCGAATCCCTGCCGAACCGGCGCCGCGGGCAACGTGCGCGTAGTTATCGTCCTGCGCCAGCGGATAAATGCCGCCATGACTCACGCACTCGGCCTCCGGCGCCGGAAAGCGCTCGCACCGAAACGGGTCGCGCCGCCCCGCCAGCGCAATCGACCGCGCCAGCGCCCCGATTCGCCCCCTCGGCCCGCACGATGGCCATCGCATCGCCCGGACCGCGCCGCCGCCGCCGCGGCCGACGGCGGTCAGACAGGGGTATTTCCACGCGCCGGTCGTCGTTCGGTCGGCGCCGGCAGGGCCGACGCGACGATAACCCCCGCGCGCCTTGGCCAGTTGCCTGCTTCCGGCGCAGGCAGCTCGACGTTGGCGCGTTGAACCGCTATTATCCAGTATGTTCGACAACGCGGTGGCATCGGCCAACCGCAGACAGGGAGCCGACGACATGACTCATTACGTGATCCGGGCGATACGTTTTGCCGATCACGGTGGCGATCCGTACGAAGCGATATTTGCCGAACTGGTGGACGGCTATGCGCGCCTCGGCTGGTCCTCGACCGACGAGCAGGATCTGCGGGAAATCAGAGACGCGGAGACGGACGAAAGGGCGTTGAGCGCCGACCAGAAGGACGCGAAAAGGGGCCTCCCGTTTCTCACGGACGTGCGGGCGCGGGACGTGCTGTGGTACCCACACATACCGGAACGCAACAGGGTCACGGCGGCCCGCGTAACCGGCGATTACGGCTACGATGCCGGGTTCGAGTGGGTAAACCGGGGCGCGCCAATGCCGGATTTCCGCTCGTTTCGGCCGTGCAAGCCTTTGGCATGGGACCTTTCGATGGATGGCCCGATAATCGACGGTGCCGTAGGGAGACGGCTACGGAAAGGCCGCCACCGTATTTCGAGAGTGCATGAAAGTGTGACAGCGTTCAATAGATGCTTGGACGTTGTGGCGAACATGAGGTTGCCGAACTTGGACGAAGTGGCGGTGCGTCGTGGTTTCGGACGGTGATTGCGGTTGGAGCGCGCATATCGCCTGCGGCGCGCGGCGGGCAGGCGCGCGCGCCGCACTTCGTCTCGCCGAACGCCCTGCTGGACGCATGAACGCCGTGAAAATTTCGTATCCCGCCGGGCGCCAGCCGGCGAGGCTGCGGCTCATGGCCCGCGCGTTTACGTAGCGGAAGCCGCGCAGGCCGGCGCCTTCGCGACCGTTCCGGCGCATCGCGCAAACGCCCGCTGAACCCCCGGCCAGGAACACACGCCCGCGCGCCGACCGCTGCCGCACAAGCGCACGCGACAATTGCGCATACGAGAATGCGGGCCAGAGGAGCAACCCATGACTCACGATACGCTACGCGACAGGATACTGGCGCTGGCGAATTCCCAGGATCCGGGAAAGGGGGCGCTGTTCGAGAAATGGCTGGTTGACACGTTGCCCCGTATGCCCGCCACGGAGGTCGCCCGCGCGTGGCGCTGGAGCGACATCCCCGCGGCTGTGGGGCGCCGGGCGTTCGGCGCGGCGCTGGCCGGGCTGCCGGACACGGGCATCGACATTCTCGCCGAACGACACGACGGAGGCATGATCGCCATACAGGCCAAGTGCCTGCGTCCCGACAACAACCTCGTGCTGAACGACTTGAAGCAGTTCTGGCTCAAAACGAAGGGAAATCGCAAGCTGTCCGCTAATTGGGTCGTCACGACGGGCGGCTGGGGCGCCAACGTCGCGGGCAACGCGCATGCCGCGAACGGCGCGATCATCAACGCGCAAGCCGAATGGGGAGACATCCGGACGGCCGGCCTGGGGCGACGCGTTCCGCTCGAACTCGACGACAACCAGCTGTCGGCGTGGAAGGATTGCGTGGATGGATTCCGCGATGACGACAGGGGCAAGCTGATCATGGCTTGCGGCACGGGCAAAACGCTGGTGGCGCTCCGCGTGGCGGAAAGCGTAGCGCCGCCGAACGGCTTGGCGATATACGCCACGCCGAGCATTGCGCTCACGGGCCAGTCGCGCCGATATTGGTTACAGAACGCGAAGCGGACGATGCGGACAATGGTCGTTTGTTCGGACGAAGACGAAGGGGCGGGCGGTTCGGCGACCGGCTTCGTCACGGAGATCGAAGCGCCCGTGTCCACCGACCCGCAGATTATCGCCGAAAAAGTGAGGGAGCTGCATCGCAGTCTGCGCGGCGTCGAAAACGGACTGGTGACCGTGTTCGCAACGTACCAGTCGTTGCATCGCGTATGCGCCGCGCAGGAAGAACACGGGCTTCCGGTCGCGGATTTCGCGGTGGCCGACGAAGCCCACAGGACGGCGGGCAAGTACGACAGGGACAACCCCGGCCCGTTCCAAACGATCCATCACCGGCTGCAAGCGTCCAGGCGCTTGTACCAAACCGCGACTCCCCGCATCTACTCGCAACGGCCCACGCTCAAAATCTCCAGGATGGTCGCGAAGGCGCAAGAGAACGTTACCATCCAGGATATGAGCGACGCTTCGATTTACGGGCGGCAGTTTCATCGACTGAGCTTCCGCCAAGCGCTTCAAGCAGCCAATCCGCGGCTTTGCGACTACCGCGTGATCGTTCTCGGAACGCCGCTCACCACGGATGTCGACGCCATTGCCGAACAATCCGCGTCGAAGAGCGGGAACGCGGTGGAAAACACGTCCCGGAACACCCGCGTTGCGGCATTGGCGCAGGCCATGCAGTACGGAACCGAAGACATGGACGATATTCGTTCCTGCATCGCGTTCTGCAACCGCGTTGCGTTCGCCGGTCAGGCATCCCGTCTGCTTGGCGACGAACGACTATCCCGGTGGGCGCACGGCCGCGCGCTTGCACAACGCAAGGCCGGCAGGAACGCCGATCCGGTCCCGGTTACTTCCGGCAGCCTCTCGGCCCGCGACAATGCGAAGCGGCGAGGCGACGAATTGCAGCGTTTGCGCGACACGAAAGGCGGCAAGCACATCACCGCGAATGTCAACGTGCTCTCGGAGGGCATAGATGTTCCGGCGCTGGATGCCATCTGCTTTCTCGACGAACGCAAAAGCGAGGTCGAGATCGTGCAAGCCGTGGGACGCGTGATGCGCAAGCCGCCCGGCGGCCGCAAGAAGCACGGCTATATAGTCGTGCCCGTCGTCGTGTCGCCCCAGGCAGAGCTCGAAGATTCGCTGGCCGCCGGCGGCGGGGACTGGAGCGTCGTCGGCCAGGTGCTTCGGGCGCTGAAGGCGCATGACGACCGTATCGAAACGAATCTGTTGGACATTCTTCGGGTCCATGCCCCATCGACTGGCGAAAGGGAAGGCGGCAAGACGCCCGCGCCCGATTTCTGGGAGAAACTGGCCAAAGGGGATTTCGACGCGTTGGCGCCGATGCTGGCGGGCTCCGGCATCCTCGGCGACGGAACGGCGCAGACCGCCAACCTCATCAAGGAGGCGGTCGCCCGGGCCGCAACCGCTCTGGCGAGCGAAGTCGGCATGGGCAAGGCGCTCGCGCCGGTCGTCGGCGTCGCCTGGATCGAGAAAGACGCCGAACGCCGCGCCTGTACGCAAGCCGCGCTGATATTGATGAACGCCTGTCTTGTGCATGAGCGACTCGTCGAGACAAGGAGCAGGATCGGAGCGCCGGCGCTGGACGGCATTGCCAAGGCAACCGACGTTCCACGACATCTGGCAAGCGCGTGGCGGCGAATTCTCGTTCACGATTACAAGCCTATATTCCAGCCCGCGGTGGAAGTGCTCGAAGCGGCCGGCATGGGGCAAGAACGATTTCCGCAGGGCGTCAAGCACGCGCTTGACGGTCTCATCGAACACGCGATCGAGGTCGCCGAAAAATACGCCGCGGCGGGCATGGACCACGCCGGGGAGCTGTTCCAGGCGGCAATGGACAACCCGCAAGCGGACGGCGCGTACTATACGCTCACGCCCGGCGCCTCGCTTCTGGCCGAACTTGCCTGCGATCTCTACGCGCCGCCAGAAGATCCGCTTTGGAGCGAACCGGGAACGTGGAAACGGATCGCCATGATGGACCCTGCCTGCGGTTCCGGCACGCTGTTGACGGCGTTCGCAACTGCCGTTCGCAAGCGCGCGGCCCGCGCTGGCGCCACGCAAGAGCAGCTGGCGAAGATTCACGAGGCATTGGTCGAGCAGGGCATGATCGGTTTGGACATCAACCGCCGCGCGGTACAGATAGCCGCCGCTCAATTGACGATGGGCGGGCTGTCCACCGACTTCCGCCGCATGGGGTTGTGGACGCTGCCGCGCGGTCATCGTCCGAATGCGAAGGACGCCGGCGGCAAGCCCCGGGCGGATGACGTGCTCCTCGGTTCGCTGGAACTGTTGTTCGGCGACGACCGGGCTGAAGGCGATACCGGTTTCGAGAAGGAGATGGCGGCGGCAGACAAGGCAAACAGCGCCAAACATCGACACCGGGAGGAGATGGCGGACGATCCGCTGGCCGTCGATTCGGATTTGTCGATGGGCATGGGCAAGGTCGCGATCGCGTTGACCAATCCGCCATTCTCCAGCCTGAAGAATCAAGCGAACGACGCGGGGAAGACGCTTCGGGAAGCGCTTGCCGCGCGGATGGACGCCTTGAGAGAACGTGTCGGCGGGAGATGGGCGCAATGGAAGGATGCGATGTCGGCCGATTCCGTGAGGCCGCCATTCTCCTTTATCCTGGCCGAGCGAGTCGATCGGGCGCATGGCGTCGTCGGCAAGGTCGTGCCCACGACCGCCTGTATGTCCAGCGCCCCGGCGAGCGTAGCGGAGAGACGCTTGCTTGCCGATCGGTTCGAGCTTGTCTCCGTGATTTCGCTTCACGATCCGAAAGCGTTCTGTTGGAGCGTCAAGGGTCAGCAGGAAAGCCTGCTGCTCATGCGCCGAGCGGATGCAGGGGAACGTTCCGATACAGTGAAATTCGTGTCGCTGGCCTGTCGACCCTCCACAGTGGAGGAGGCCATGGAAATTCACGAGCGGATGCGCGAAGACGATATCGGCGACCTGGGCCATGTTTGCGAGTGGCCCAGAGACCGCGTGGAGGCGGGCGACTGGTCTCCGTCCGTATTTTATCACCCGGAACTGGCGGAAGCCGGCTACGAGATCGAACAGCTGGATTCGACGAAACCTCGCCGTTTCGCCCGTTTGGGCGCTCTGTGCTCTGTCAGTACAACCAAGCAACTCGTGGGGCAAGAGAAATGGGAATGGTGCAAGGAAGGACAATCCGAGACAGCTGTGGCTAAATCTGCCAAAGAGTCCGCGCAGACTTCGCTTCGCGGAGTTATCGACGGATGGGCGAGACGAGCTCCGGAATTTCGCAACAATGCCAACGTACGGGACAACTTGCTAAGCAAGGCCGGCAGGCTCCTGATTGCCAACACGCAAAATGCGTCGTCCGGGCGTCTTGCGGCGGTTGCATTCGCGTCCCCCGTCGTCGGTTACGCATGGACACCGGTGCGAGACGTGACACTGCGGGACGCGCAAGCCCTTGCTGTCTGGATCAACTCGACAGTCGGCCGCATTCTGTTGCGCAAGTACGCCAGTCGCAGCACTCATTGGCCGATGTACCAGCCGGCGGCCATCAAGGCGCTTGTGGCGCCCGACACGGCGGGTGCCTGCTGGCGGGAGACGCGAACGGTGTTGCTGGACGCCTATAGCGCCACGAAGGACATGACGGCGCCCCAGTACCGCGAACCCAACGCCGGCGTTCGGCGCATTTGGGACGAAGCCGCAGCGAAGGTAACGGGCATCCCTCTGCGCACGATTGGCGAATGGCGCAGGTTGATGGATGCCGAACCGTTTGTCACGGGGCGCAGGGCCTGAGTGTCTGCACCGGAATGCTTGCCCCCGCCGAATGCGGGGCCTGGGCGCGCGGGCAACCGCGGCTCGCATTTTCCCGCGCCGCCGAACGCCGGCGGCGCGCGTGCCTTCTACGGAAACGTTGCGCGGATCGCCGGCGTGCGGGCGAGACGCCCGCGGTCCCGGGCAGTGCGGCCGCGCGATGGCGCCTGCAACGCCCGCCGCCGGCTCACCGCCCCTCGGCGCGCCAGGCGAGCAGGAGACCGCCCAGGACCGCGAGCAATAGCGCCCATGCGGGGGCGAGAGGCGTTCGCTCCAGGCCGATGGTGTCGAAACCCCGGCGGTCGATCAGGCCGATCCAGCCGCGCCCGGAAAGCGCGCGGCCCTCGCGCACGCGGCGGATGTCGGGGACGCGCCCGTCGGCGAGCCAGCGGACGCTGCCCCCCGACGCCTCGGCTATCGGGGCGAGGAGCGCGGCGGTGGCGCGAACATCGCCGAGTTCCTCCCCCCGCGCGGCGCCGACGGCCGCAACCGCCGCGTGGCCGTCGTGCTCGAAACGGTACAGGCCCGGCTCGTCCGGCGCGAGTTCGACCGTCGCGCGGCCGTCGCCGAGATCGGCGAGGGGATAGGACGCGCGCTCGCCGCCGGGGCCCGTGACGATCAACTCGCCGCCAATGGGTTCGATGCTGCGGCGGGTCGCGACGATGCGCCCGTCGGCGGCCTCGGCGACCAGGCTTTCCTCCTCCAGATCGGGCTCCTTCATCAGCCAGTGAACGAGGCGGCGCATGAGGTCGGATTGCGGGCCGCCGCCCGCGTAGCCCCGCGTCCACAGCCACGAATGATCGGACAGCAACTGCGCGACGCGCCCGTTGCCGATCCGGTCGAGCACCAGTAGCGGGCGGTCGTCGTACCCCGCCAGCAGCGTCGTGCCCGAACCGAGTTCGACATCGATCTGGCGGAACCAGCGTCCCCAGCCCGGCGGCTCCGCCTCGCCGCCGCCGCTTCCCGGCAGGCCCCGGGTAACCGGGTGGCGGCGCCCCTCGGCCGTCAGGCGCGGAACGAACCCTTCGCGAAACACGCGCCCGGTGGGGCGCCCGGGCAGGATCGCGCCGACCGGCGTTCCCGCGATGCTGAGCGGCGATGCGAACGCCGGCCCGGCGGCGTCCATCGTCGCGCCGCCGTTCACGACATAGTCCACCACATTGGCGAGATAGGCGGCCGGCAATATGCCGCGGCGGTGGTAGTTGTCGAAGACGATCAGGTCGAATTCCTCGAGCCGCGCGTCGAACAGTTCGTTGGTCGGGAACGGGATCAGCGACAGTTCGCGCACCGGCGTCATGTCCTGCTTGTTCGGCGGGCGCAGGATCGTGAAATGCACGAGATCGACCGACGGGTCGGCCTTGAGCAGGTTCCGCCACGCGCGCAGGCCCTGATTCGGCTCGCCGGAGACGAGCATGACGCGCAAGCGGTCGCGCACGCCGTTGAACGCCGCCGCCGCGCGGTTGTTGGCCAGCGTCAATTCCCCGCGGCCTTCGGCGACCGAGAATTCGACGGCGGTGGGGCCGGCGCGCTCCACCGGCAGCGCCAGCACGGCGGACTCGCCGATACGCGCCCGAACCGTGCGCAGGCGTTCGCCGTCGATGCGTATCTCCACATCCGCGGCCGCGCCGGCCGGCGCGGCGTCGTCTTCCACGCGCACGACCGCGCTTATGTCGTCGCCGACCACGCCGTAGCCGGGCGCGCGCTCCACGACCAGGCGGCGGTCGCGCTCCGCCCTCTCTCCGGCGAGCAAAACGTGGAGCGGCCCGAAGCCTCCCGCGGCGGCTTTGTCCGCGTCGTGAATTTGCCCGTCGGTAATCGCGATCGTTCCGGCGATGCGCTCCGGCGGCGCATCGGAAAGCGCCCGCGCCAGCGCGCCGAACAGGCGCGTCGATTGGGCGCCGTCGCCGCGGTCGATGACGACGAGGCGGGTTTCGATGCCCGGCAGGGCCTCCAACTGCCGCGCCGCTTCCGCCGCCGCCGCGTCGGTGCGCGCCGGGCGACCGCCGATCTCCTGGCTGCGCGAGCGATCGACGACCAGCGCGGCCACGCTGTCGAGCGGCTTGCGGGTTTCGTCTTCCAGGGTCGGGTTGAGCAGCGCCGCCCACAGCGCCGCGAGCGCGACCGCGCGCCAGCCCGCGCCGCGCGCGCGCGCCGCCGCCGCCAGCCCCGCCGCCGCCAGCGCCGCCGCGCCGAGCGCCGCGAGCAGCCACGGCGCGGCAAGCGGATCGAACGCGAGTCCCCAAACCTCCATCGCCCGCTATTCCGCCGCCCCCGTCTCGCCGAGGCGCCGCAGGATCGCCGGGATATGCACCTGATCGGCCTTGTAGTTTCCCGTCAGCGCATACATCGCCAGGTTGATGCCGAACCGCATCGCCCATTCGCGCTGGCGGTCGGTTCCCGGTATCGTCGGGTAGAGGGGGAAGCCGTCGGCGTCGAGCGCCCAGGCGGCCGCATAGTCGTTGCTGCCGACGACGACAGACGATACGCCGTCGTTCGCCCCGCCCTCGTGGCTTTCCACCCAAATACCGCCGCCGGTCCAGCGGCCGGGAAAGCGGTCGAGCAGGTAGAACGCGCGCGTCAGCGCGTGGTCGCCGGGGACCCGCCGCAACGGCGGAATGTCGAGGCCGCGCAAAAGCGCGCGCAGGCGGGCGCCGCCGGGAGTCTCCCCGTCGGCGCCGGGGGAGCGATCGCGTGTGTCGAACAGGATCAGCCCGCCGCGCCTGAGATAATCGTCGATGCGGCCGATGGCGGCGGCGTCGAGCGGCGCCTGCCCCGCCGACGCCGGCCAGTAGAGCAGCGGAAAAAACGCGAGTTCGTCCCGCGCGGGATCCACACCGACCGGCGCCCCGGCCTCCACCGCCGTGCGCGCGCGCAGCACCCACGAAAGCCCCGTCAACCCTTCCGCGCTCACCCGGTCGATCTCGGCGTCGCCGGTTTCCACCCAGGCGAAACGCGTCTGCTGCGTCAGGGCGGCGGCTTCGGCGTCGGAAAGCGCCTGCGCGGCCGCATCGCCGGAGAGCACGAGCGGAACGACCAGCGCAAGCGGCGCGGCGAGCGCGCCGGCGCGGCGGCGGAACGGCGCCCGCAGCCGGCCGCGCAACCGCAGCGCGATCAGCGTATCGGCGACGGCGAGCGCGAGCGCGGCGGCAAGCAGCCACGGACGGAGGTCGCGCGCCCGCGCGGCCGCATAGCCGCGCGCGACCGCGTCGCCGGGAAGCGCCGCGAGAGCGGCGGTCGCAAGTTCGCCGCCGCCGAGATTGAGCGCCCGGCGCTGCATGGAGTCGCCGTATTCGCCCGGCGGATGCGCGGGGCCCGGGCGCGCCGCGGCAAAGTCCCGGGCCGCGATCGGCGCGGCGCCGGAAGGCGGATCGCCCAGCCGCCCGAACCCGTCGAGCGAGGTCAGCGGCGGCAGAACCCCCGCCGCGTCCGCGCCGGCCACGCCTTCGCTCAGCCCCGCGATTCTCCGCATCATCTCCACGAACAGGCCCGACAGGGCGAGGCTCGACCATTCGGCGTTGGCGGTTGTGTGAAACAGAACCAGCCATCCGGCGCCGCGGCGCTCCGCCGTGACGAGCGGCGTGCCGTCGTCGAGGCGCGCCCAGCTCCTGGCGTCCAGGTCCAGCGCCGGCTCGGCCAAAACCTGACGCTCCACCGCGACGTCATCGGGAATCGCAAGGCCGGCGAACGGCGAGGCATCCGGAAACGGGCCGAGGCCGCGCGGGCGCTCCCACGTCAGCGCGCCGCCGAGCGCCCGCCCGCCGCCGCCGCGCAAGCGCACGGGAACCAGCCCATCGACTCCCTCGGCGACACGCGCGCCGGCAAAGCGCACGAGAACGCCGCCGGATTCGATCCACCGCGCCAGCGCGTTTTCCGCGTCGGCGGTCAATTGCCCGACATCGGCCAGGACGAGCAGCGACACGCCGCCGCCGATCAGTTCCTCGACGTTTCCGCGGCGCGTTTCGCTGAACGGCGCCAGCGCGCGCTCAAGGTAATACAGGTCGGAAAGCAGCGGCTGGTCGCTTTCGAACCCGCCGCCCGAGATCAGGCCCGCCGGCCGGCGGCGATAGCGCTCGTCGAGAAACAGCGCCGCCGCGGCGCTGGCCTCGCCCTCGATCGCAAGGCGCGCGATCGCGTTGCGCAGGTCGAGCGGGACGTCGAGGAGACCTTCCGCGCGCGCTTCGCCCTCGGCGAACGTCAGGGGCTGGCTGGCGAGAACGCGCCCGTCGGCCGCGGCGGCATGCACGACAATCGTGCGCGCCGCGCCCGGCGCCGCGCGCGCGGCGCGCAACGCGAGGCCGCCGGCGTCGGCCGCGGGCGGCAGCAGGGCCAGCGCGCGATCCTCCGGCGGGTCGAGCCAGGCCGTGACCGGCCCGGCGGCTTCCAGCGCCGCCATGAAGCTCGCGGTCCCGGCGGGGTCGGAATCGGCAATGCCGTCGCTCAGCCACGCGATTTCCGCGTCTTCCATATCCGCCGCCGCGCCGCGGAAGGCTTCGGCGAAGCCCGCGCGATCGACCGGCCAGGGCTTCGGCCGCGCGAGCCGCAGCGCCGCCAGCGCATCGCGCGCGGGCGTCAGCGCGCCAAGCGCGAATCGCGGCCGCCCGTCGGCGCCAACCGCGATCGGCGCGGTTCCGGCGACCCGCGCGCCGCGGCCCTCCAGCGCGGCGCCCTCGATCAGCGCCTCGCCGAGTGCGGCGCGGCGCTCCCAGCCCGCCGCCGCGGCCCAGCCGTCATCGATGACCAAAACCAGCGGCCCGCCGGTCCGCCCCGCGGCGGGAATGTCGATCACGGGATGCGCCGCCGCGAGGATAACGAGCGCCGCCAGAACGAGGCGCAGGATCAGAAGCCAGGGCGGCGTTCGCGCGGGGGTTTGTTCGTCCTCGCCGAGACCGAACAGCAGCCGCACGGCCGGAAACGCGATGCGCCGCGGCGCCGGCGGGCGAACGCGCAGCAACAGCCACAGGAGCGGCAGGACGGCCAAGGCCGCCAGCGCCCAGGGCGCCATGAACGTCAGAGCGCCGAAACCGGGCATTACGAGGCGGCCGCCGGTCGCGCCCGGGTTGCGCCGTCGAGTTGCGCCGCGAGCGCGAGATAGAGGGCGAGCACGGCCGTCTCCGGCGCCCGGTCGGTGCGATGGCTCAGCGAGGTCCAGCCGGCGCGGCGGGCGATGGCGGCGAGCGCGGCGCGGCGGTCGGCGAGCCGCGCGCGATACTCGGCGCGCACGGCCTCCACGCGCCCGATCAGCGGCTCGCCCTCGCCTTCCAGGCCGGTGAAACGCACGCGGCCGGAAAACGGCAGCGTTTCCTCGGCGGGGTCGAGCACCTGCACGAGGTGGCCCATCGCGCCCAGGCCGGTCAGCCGCCCCACCGCGGCCTCGATCTCCTCGATGGGATCGAGAAAATCGCCGATCAGCACGACGCGCGCGTGGCGCGGCGCCCAGGCGTCGGCGGGGAGTCCGCCGCCGCCGCCGCCGATGAGCCGTTCGGCAAGCCGCGCGAGCGCGGCGGCGCCGCGCGCCGGCCGCCGGTCGGCGCCGAACAGGGCGACCTGCTCGCCGCCGCGCAGCAGCAGCGCCGCGACGGCCAGGGCGATCAGCGCGGCGCGGTCCGCCTTGGTCTCCCCGGCGCCGGACGACGCGAACGCCATCGACGCCGAGCCGTCGCGCCATATCCACACGGTTTGCGACGCTTCCCATTCGCGCTCGCGGACATAGAGGCGCGAGGTCCGCGCCGACTGCCGCCAGTCTATGGCGGAAGCGGGGTCGCCGGGTTCGTAGCGGCGGAACTGCCAAAAGGTTTCGCCCGGTCCGGGGCGGCGGCGGCCGTGTACGCCCTGTTGCACGGTAGCCGCCACGCGCCGCGCGGCGACAAGCAGGGCGGGCAGCGCCGCCGCCGTCCGCTCCGCGCGGCGGCGAACCTCCTGTGCGGCGCCGGCGGCGCTCACGGCCCGCGGCGGCGCGGCGTCAGGCGAGCGGCGCGCACATGCGCGCGACGATGCGTTCGACCGTCGCGCCTTCGGCGCGCGCGGCGAAGCCCACGTCCATGCGGTGGCGCAGGATGGGCGGCGCCAGCGCAACGACGTCGTCGACCGAGGGCGACAGCCGCCCGTCGAGAATCGCCCGCGCGCGCGACGCGAGCATGAGCGCCTGGCTCGCGCGCGGCCCCGGCCCCCACGACACCGACTCGCGCACCTCGTCGATATCGGAAACCTCGGGGCGGCCCGACCGCACCAGCCGCAGAATCGCTTCGACGACGGATTCGCCGACCGGCGCCGCGCGCACCAGGCGCTGCGCCGCCATCAGCTCGTCCGCGGTCATGGCCGGGCGCGGCGCGGCCTCGCCGGCCCCGGTGGTCGCCAGCACCATGCGGCGCTCCGACTCGAACGCCGGGTAGCCGATATCGATCTGCATGAGGAAGCGGTCGAGCTGCGCCTCGGGCAGCGGATAGGTCCCTTCCTGCTCAAGGGGGTTTTGCGTCGCAATGACGTGGAACGGGCGGGGCAGGCGGTGGCGCGTCCCGGCCACCGAGACCTCGTTCTCCTGCATCGCCTGCAACAGCGCCGACTGCGTGCGCGGGCTGGCGCGGTTGATCTCGTCGGCCATCAGCAACTGGCAGAACACCGGCCCCCGGATGAAGCGGAAGCTGCGCCGCCCGGTCTCCGATTCCTCGAGCACCTCCGACCCCACGATGTCGGCCGGCATCAGATCGGGTGTGAACTGTATGCGTTTTTCCGACAGCCCGGCGACCGCGCCGAGCGTTTCGGTCAGGCGGGTCTTGGCGAGGCCCGGCACGCCGACCAGCAGCGCGTGGCCGCCCGACAGCAAGGTTATCAGCGCGAGATCGACCACGTCGGGCTGCCCGTAAATCAGCTCGCCGACATGCCGGCGCACGCGGGCCATCGTGTGTCCGAGAGCCTCGATCTCGCCGACAAGGCGGTCTTCGCCGCGCGCGCCGATGGGCGCGATGTCGGTGGCGGCGTCGGTCATGGCGTTCATGGCGTTGCTGGCGCTTTCCGATGCGTTAATGCGTCAGGATGCGTTAAACTGCGGGCATGGTCCGCGAAACGGTCGATTCCGGGAAGCGCGCCGGCGCGGCCCCCGAGGGTCCATCCGGCGGGGACGGGGCGGGCCGCCGGGGTTTCGGCGGCGCCGGCGCCCGGAACGGGCGCGGCGCGCGCTTCTATCACGACGCGCCCGCCGTTCGCAAATCTCTTCGCAAACCCGTTCGCGGGCGGCCCGCGTGACCCGCGCGCTCGCGATCGAACGTTTGGCGGGCCGCCGCGCCGCGCGCGCGCTTCCTGCGTCGCTCGCGGCCGAGACCGGGGAGACCGCCGCCGCCCCGCCGAGCGACGCCGCCGTTCTCGCGCCGCTGATCGACCGCGGCGGCGAGATGAGCGTTCTCCTCACGCGCCGCGCCGACGGCCTGCGGTCGCACCCCGGGCAGATCGGCTTTCCCGGCGGGCGCGTCGAACCCGGCGACCGCGGCCCCATCGACGCCGCCTTGCGCGAAACCGAAGAGGAAATCGGCCTGCCCCGCGCGCGCGTCGAGGTCGTGGGCTGCCTCGACACATGCATAACCGGCACGGGATACCGCGTCGTGCCCGTGGTCGGCATCGTCGCCGCGCCTTTCGCGCTGTCCGACCTCGCGCTCGCGCCGGAGGAGGTCGCCGAGGCGTTCGAGATGCCGCTGTCGTTCGCGCTCGATCCCCGCAACCATGTCCGGCGCACGGCGGTGGCGCGGGGCGTGCGCCGCAGCTTCTATGTGCTGCCCTACGGAGATCGCTATATTTGGGGCGCGACGGCGCGCATGCTTGTCAACCTCTACGAAATCCTGCGGACCGGAACATGAGTTTCGCGATTTTGCGCGCGCTCCTGCTGGTCCTGCCCCTGGCGCTGTATCTGCTTTGGCGGCGGTGGGAGGCGCGGCGCGGCGCGGCGCGCGACCGCGCGACGCCGTGGGCCCTGCTCGCCGTCGCCGGCCTCATGCTCGTCGTGTTGTCGCTGATCGCCTCGACACTGTTCGACGGCGGCCGCCCGGGCTCTGTCTATCGCCCCACGACGGTCGAAAGGGACGGCACGACGGTTCCCGGCGGTTTCGAGGAATGAGCGCGGCGCCGGCGGCGCGCCTGCGGCCGCCAGCCTGGACGCGCGAGGCGCCTGTGCGCGCGGTCGTGGCCGCGTTGCGGGCCGACGGCGGCGCGGTGCGGTTCGTCGGCGGCTGCGTTCGCGACACGCTGCGCGGCGCGCCGGTCGGCGACATCGATCTGGCGACGCCGCTCGCGCCCGAAGCGGTGATTGCGCGCGCCGCGGCGGCGGGGCTGAAGCCGAAGACGATACCCGCCGGCCTCGCGCACGGCGCGGTCACGGTCGTCGCCGCGCATCGCGGGTTCGAGATCGCGACCCTCAGGCGCGACGTCGCGACCGACGGGCGCCGCGCCAGGGTTGCCTTCACCGACGATTGGACGGAGGACGCCGCGCGGCGCGATTTCACCGTCAACGCGATGTCGATGGATCCGGACGGCGCGCTTTACGATCCGTTCGGCGGGCGGGCGGATCTGGCGGCAGGGCGCGTGCGGTTCGTCGGCGCGGCGCGGCGGCGCATTGAAGAGGATTACCTTCGCATCCTGCGTTTCTACCGTTTTTTCGCGTGGCTCGGCCGCCCGCCGCCCGACGCGGAAGCGGCGGCGGCGTGCCGCGCGCTGACGCACGGGCTCGAGCGGCTCTCCGGCGAGCGCGTAAGCAGGGAGACGCTCAGACTCCTCGCCGCGCCCGACCCGCTGCCGGCGCTCGATCTCATGGCGGAAGCCGGGGCGCTGGCTTGGGTCGCGCCCGCGCTCCGCGCCGACTGGCGCCGCCGCCTGGCGAATCTGATCGCGCTGGAGCGCGGCGGGGCGGACGCCGAACTGCGGCTGGCGGCGCTCCTGGACGGCGGCGGCGCGGCGCTTGCCCGCCGCCTGCGCTTCTCCAACGCGCGGGCCGGGCGGCTCCGCGCGCTGGCGCCCCCCGCGGAAGACGTGTACGGGCTGGACGCGCGCGGCGCGCGGCGCGCGCTGTATCGCGTCGGCCCCGCGCGGTTTCGCGATCTCGCACTGCTCGCCTGGGCCGGCGCCGGGTCGGCGGAGGGGCTGGACGAGGCGCTGGCGGCCGCCGACGCCTGGGAAGCGCCGGCGCTGCCGGTGCGCGGGCGCGACGCCAAGGCCCTCGGCGTCCCCCCCGGCCCCCGCGTGGGCGCGCTCCTGCGCGAGGCGGAGGCGTGGTGGGAAGCGCGCGACTACCGCCCCGGCCGCGCCGCCGTCCTCGCCCGCCTGCGCGAGCTTGCGGCCAGGGAGCGCGCGGCGCCGTCTTGACCCCGCGGCGCGCGGGCCGGAACCTTGGCCTATTGCGCGGCCAGCGGGCCGCGGAGCAGGCGGCCGGGCAGCGCGCCGGTGTGTTCGTTGTCTTGCAGCACGATTTCGCCGGCGACCAGCGTCGCGAGGAAGCCGTCGGCTGTCTGCCGCAGGCGGCGCGCGCCGGCCGGAAGGTCATGCACGACCTCGGGCATGCGCGGCGC
Source organism: Alphaproteobacteria bacterium (assembly GCA_965201115.1). GTDB lineage: Bacteria > Pseudomonadota > Alphaproteobacteria > UBA7887 > UBA7887 > JANQOH01. The sequence goes on along the minus strand of OZ241745.1, from coordinate 109,209 downwards.
AACCGTGTCGGGGTCGAACACCGCGATGTCCGCCGCCATGCCTTCGCGCAGCAGGCCGCGGTCGCGGAACCCCCAGTGGGCGGCGGTGTCGCGGGTAATCAGCCGCACCGCCTCTTCCAGCGTAAAGGCTTCCTCTTGGCGCACCCAGTGGCTCAGCAGGTGGGTTTGCAGCGACGAATCCATGATCTGCGACACATGCGCGCCCGAATCGGAGAACGTCACGGCCGAGTGCGGGTGCTTCATCAGCGCCAGCGCGTCGTCCTGGTTCTCGTTGGCCAGCGGCTGGCGAAAGAACACCTCGAGGTCGCCCTCGAGCGCCACGTCGATCATCGCCTCGGCGGGCGCGACGCCGCGCGCGCGCGCGATGTCGGCCAACGACCGGTGCGGGCGCTCGATGCGGTCCATCAGGTAGAAGATATCCCACTCGGGCGGGCGCGCCTCGGCGCCGATGGCGTCCGGCCCCTCATGGGGGCGGCTTGCGACCTCGATGAGTTTCGCGCGCGTTTCGGGGTCGGCGAGCGCCGCCTTCTGCGCCGCCAGCGGGCGGGCGCGCACGTCGCGCCACACCTCCCGCGCGTCGAACGGCATGGTCGTGAGAAACGACAGTATGGAATTGAGTTCGCGGCTGTGGACCTGCGTGAAGACGCGCGCGCCCGCGAGGTTGCCGCGCTCGACGATGCGGTAGAGATCGCGCCACTGGCCGGGCCGATCGCGCCGCGCGAGGCTGCCGAAGGTTACGGGCCGCCCGGTTTCCCGCGACAATTCGACCAGGTCGCCGTACACGCGGCGCATTTTCTCGTCGCCGCCGCGTTCCATCGCGAGCTGGAAAATGCCGGCGCCGATTTCGCCCAGGCCGCGCACGATGGCGCGCACTTCGCCGAACGGCGCCGCGCGGCTCGCCACCGGGCGATCGTCGGACGTGCGGTGGCTGGGGCTGCGCGAGGTCGAAAACCCGATCGCCCCGGCGCGCACCGCCTCTTGCGCGAGGCGCGTCATCCGGTCGAGCTCATCCGCGGTCGCCTCGCCGTCGAACGCGCGCTCGCCCATGACATAGGTGCGCAGCGCCGAGTGGCCCACATAGCCCGCGTAGTTGAGCGCCTTCGGCGCGGCGTCCACGGCGTCGAGATATTCCGGGTAGCTCTCCCACGACCAGTCGATGCCGGCGAGCATGGCCTCGCGCGATATGTCTTCCGCGCGCTCCAGATTGCGGAACACGTAATCGGTCTCGGAGGCGCGGCAGGGGGCGAGCGTGAACCCGCAATTGCCCATGACCGTAGTCGTCACGCCGTGGTAGCAGGAGCAGCTGCCGAGCGGGTCCCAGAAGACCTGCGCGTCCATGTGCGTGTGTCCGTCCACGAAGCCGGGGGTCACGACATGGCCCTCGGCGTCGATGACCCGGTCGGCCGGCTCCGCGATGCGTCCGATGCGCGCGATGCGCCCGTCCTTCACGCCGATATCGGCGCGGTAGCGCGGCATGCCCGATCCGTCGATCGCCATGCCGTTCAAGATCGCCACGTCGTAGGCCATGCGTCCCTCCCGGTCCCCGCGTTGCGCCGGCCATCGTAGCACGGCGCCGCCGCGGCGTCACATGAAGAGGCGGCGGTCCTGCGGCATGTCGGCGTACATGTGCGCGACGAACTCGCCGTAGCCGTTCCATATCTTCGTGGGAATGCGTTCGTCGCTGCCCAGGTCGCGCTCGGTCGCCTGCGTCCAGCGCGGATGCGAAAACGCCGGGTTGACGTTGGCCCAGAAGCCGTACTCGCTCGGCTGGATTTCTTCCCAGAAGGTCGTCGGGCGGGTTTCCGCGAAATGGAGCCGGACGATCGACTTGATGTGCTTGAAGCCGTATTTCCAGGGAACGGCGAGCCGCAGCGGCGCGCCGAACTGCCGGGCCATGGGCTTGCCGTAGGCGCCGGTGACGACAAGCGCGAGCTCGTTCGACGCCTCGGCCATCGTCAGCGCCTCGGTATAGGGCCAGGGGTAGAAACCCTGGCGCTGGCCGCGCGCCGTGTCGGGGTCCATGAACGTCGTCATGACCAGGAACTTCGCCGAGCCGAGCGGGCGGGCCATGTCGATCAGGCTTCGCAGCGGAAAGCCCGTCCACGGCACGGTCATGCCCCACGCCTCGACGCAGCGGTGGCGCGTGACGCGCTCCTCGAGCGGCATGCGGCGGATCAGATCGTCGGCCTCCATGCGCAGCTCCCGCTCGACCAGCCCGTCGATGAGCACTTCCCACGGCCGGATTTCCAGCCGCTGCGCCGCCTTCCAGATGTTCTTGTGCGAGCCGAACTCATAGAAGTTGTTGTAGCGCGAGGTTATCTCCTCCGGCGTGAGGCCGAGGTCGCGCGACAGGCGCGCATTGACGGGCGCGGGATACAGGTCCGCCGTGGGGTCGTCGTCGTCCGCCCGCGCGGCGCCGGCCGCGAGCAGCGGCCCCGCAGTCGCCGCCAGCGCGCCGAAGCCCAGGCCGCGCAGGATCGCGCGCCGGTTGTGGAAAGTCGCTTCCGGCGTCGCCGCCGCCTCGGGAATCGCCCAGCCGGGCCGGTTTCGAATCGGCATCGTCGTCAGCCTTTCGTCGGGTTTCGTCCACGCCGTCATATGGCCCGCCGCGCGGCGTATTTCCACACGCCATCACGCGGTGTTGAAGGCCGCCGCGGGGGCGCCGTCGTCGTCCAGCTCCGTGCCCTCCCGCAGCAGGTCGATATAATTGCGATAGGCATATATGCGCTTGCGCGGCGAGTCCGCCGTCTCGACGAGTACGCCGGCCTCCGCGAGAGTCCGTATCGCCCGCGCGGCGGTGGGCCGGCTCGCGCCGAGCAGCTCCGCCGCGGCCGCGACGGAGAGCACGGGATGGACGGGCAGCGTCTCGAACAGCCGCGCCGCCGCGGCGGTCGCCGTGTCCCGCGCCAACACGCGCGCGCGGTCCTCTGTCACCGCCCTGAAAATATCGCGCGCCGTCGTTACCGCCTCGTCGGCGATAGCGGCCACGCCTTCCAGGAAGAAACCGATCCAGCCCTCCCGGTCGCCGTCGGCGCGAATCCCGTTCAGCCGCGCATAATACTCTTGGCGCCGCCGCTTGAAGAACAGGCTCAGATACAGCAGCGGCGCCTTCAGCAGGCCCCAGTGCTCAAGCAGCAGACCGATGAGAAGCCGCCCTATCCGCCCGTTTCCGTCGAGATACGGGTGTATCGTCTCGAATTGCCCGTGCGCCAGGCCGGCGCGCGCCAGCGGCGGCAAATCGCTGTCGGCGTGCAGCCACGATTCGAGCGCCGCAAGCAGGCCGGGCAGCATGTGCGCCGGAGGCGGCGCGAAAACCGCGTTGCCGGGCCGGCTGCCGCCGATCCGGTTCTGGCTGCGGCGGACCTCGCCGGGCATCTTGTTGGCGCCGCGAACGCCGCTCATCAGCTGCCGATGCGTATCGTTCAGAAGGCGCATGGACAGGGGCGGGGCGCCCGGCCGGGCGATCTCGGCGCGGGCATGGTCAAGCGCCGCTATGTAGTTCGATACTTCCTCCACATCGATGCCGGGCGCCGCCCCGGGCGCGGCCTCGAACGCCAGCAAATCGACGAGTGTCGCCTGAGTCCCCTCGATCTGCGACGAAATCACGGCTTCCTTGCGCACGAAGGCATGGAGAAACCAGCCGATCGACGGAACGGTCGTATCCCCCGCGATCTCGAGCCTGGCCGGCGCCCGTTCGGCCACGCGCAGCCGCGCATCGACTTCGCCGCCGATGTCCGGAACCGGGTCGAGGGGCGGCAGAGGGAACGGCACGAACGCCGCAACTTCCTCGCCGCCGGCGATAATGCGCTCGTAACGGCCCGTGACGCGCTTCATGACGTATCGGCCTCGATTCCGGACCCGTCCAGCGAACGATTTCGTTCACTGCACGCCCGGCGCTGAACGATTTCGTTCATTGCGTTGGGGCTTGCGAACGATTTCGTTCATCGCACGCCCGGCGCGGTCATGCCGGCTCCGAGGCCGCCGCCGGCGCCCGGTCCGAGCCGAGCGCCGAAAGCGCCGCGGCCACGATGTCGGAAGCGGCGAGGCCCGCCGCGCGGTACATGTTCGCCGGCGTGTCCTGTTCGATGAAACGGTCGGGCAGGGTCATCGGGCGGAACTTCAGGCCCCGGTCGAACAGCCCCTCGCGCGCCAGCAGCTGCATGACATGCGCCGCGAAGCCGCCCGCCGCGCCTTCTTCTATCGCGATCGTTACCTCGTGGCTTGCCGCCAGCCGGCATATGAGTTCCGCGTCGAGCGGCGCCGCGAAGCGCGCGTCGGCGACCGTGGCGGAGAGGCCGCGCGCGGCGAGTTCGTCCGCCGCCGCGAGCGCCTCGCCCAGCCGCGCGCCGAACGACAATATGGCGACCGCCGAGCCTTCGCGCAGGATGCGGCCCTTGCCGATGGCCAGCGGCTCCGCGCGCGCCGGGACCTCCGCCCCCGCGCCCTCGCCGCGCGGATAGCGGAAGGCGCACGGGCGGTCGTCGATTTGCGCCGCGGTCGCGACCATGCGCGCGAGCTCGGCCTCGTCCGCCGCCGCCATGACGACGAAGCCGGGCAGGTTGGACAGGAAGGCGATATCGAACGCGCCCGCATGCGTCGGGCCGTCGGCGCCTACAAGCCCCGCGCGGTCGATGGCGAAGCGCACCGGCAGGCCCTGTATCGCCACATCGTGGACGACCTGATCGTAGGCGCGTTGCAGGAAGGTGGAATAGATCGCCGCGAACGGGCGGCAGCCCTCGGCCGCCAGCCCGGCGGCGAACGTCACCGCGTGCTGCTCGGCGAGGCCGACGTCGAACATGCGGTCGGGGAACGCCTCGGCGAACTTGTCGAGCCCGGTGCCCGACGGCATTGCGGCCGTGACCGCGACGATTTTGGGGTCGCGCCGCGCCTCTTCGATCAGCGCGCGCGCGAACACCGACGTATAAGAGGGGGCGTTGCCCTTCTTCGGCGCCTGCGCGCCCGTCACGATGTCGAACCGCGAGACGCCGTGGAGCTTGTCCGGCGCGTTCGCGGCGGGCGGGTATCCATGGCCTTTTTCGGTCACGACATGGACGAGGACCGGGCCGCCCGCGCGCACGTCGCGCACATTGCGCAGCACCGGCAGCAAGTGGTCCATGTTGTGCCCGTCGATCGGCCCCACATAGTAGAAGCCGAGCTCCTCGAACAGCGTGCCGCCCATCGCCATGCCGCGCGCGTATTCTTCCGCGCGCCGCAGCATCTGCGCCATCGGGCGCGGGAACTTCCGCGCCGCCTGGCGCGCGACATGGCGCAGGTTGCGGTAGCTGTGCGACGAAATCAGCCGCGACAGATAGGCGCTCATGGCGCCCACGGGCGGGGCGATCGACATGTCGTTGTCGTTGAGGACGACGATGGTCCGGCTTTCCATCGAGCCGGCGTTGTTCATCGCTTCGTAGGCCATGCCCGCGCTCATGGCGCCGTCGCCGATAACGCACACCACGTTGCGGCGTTCGCCCGCCAGGTCCCGCGCCACCGCCATGCCGAGGCCGGCGGAAATCGAGGTCGAGGCGTGCGCCGCGCCGAACGGGTCGTAGGCGCTTTCCGCCCGCCGCGTGAAGCCGGAAAGGCCGCCGCCTTGGCGCAGGGTGAGCATGCGCCGCCGGCGCCCCGTCAGGACCTTGTGCGGATACGCCTGGTGGCCGACGTCCCAGATGAGCCGGTCGCGCGGCGTGTCGAACAGGTAGTGGAGCGCCACCGTCAACTCGACCGCGCCCAGCCCGGCGCCGAGATGGCCGCCCGTCCGCGAAACCGTGTGTATCGTCTCGCGCCGCAACTCGTCGGCAAGCCGCGGCAGATCGGATTCGGGCAGACGCCGGAGATCCTCCGGATATTCGATGCGGTCCAGAAGCGGCGTCTCGTGCATCGGCGGAATGTCCTGCGGCGCGGGCGGCGCCCCCGGACGCCGAACCGCGCCGAATCTAGCCCGAACGCGCCCGCCGTTCAATGCCGCGCTCCCGGTGAACGGCCGCCGCGCGGGCGGCGCCGGCGCGCCGCGATCCTGCCCGTCCGGCGGCGAAATACGCTACCATCGGCGGCGTCCGAACGAAAAACCGGCGCCGAAGGAGGCTCGTCCCGTGCCGACCGAAGTCGCGATTTTCGCCGACCCGGCCTGTCTCGAACACGATACCGGCCCCGGCCATCCCGAACGCGCCGATCGCTTGCGCGCCGTCGAGGCGGCGCTGTCGGCCCCGGCTTTCGCGGCCTGCGCGCGCCGCGCCGCGCCGCCCGCGCCGCGCGCGTGGATCGAGCGCGTCCACCCGCCGCGCGCCGTCGATGGCGTACTCGCCGCAATCCCGGAGCGCGGATACGCCCATATCGACGCCGACACGGTCGTTTCTCCCGGTTCGCGCGAGGCGGCGCTGCGGGCGGCGGGCGCCGTATGCGCCGCGGTCGAGGCCGTGTTCGACGGCGCGGCGCGGCGCGCCTTCTGCGCCGTGCGCCCGCCGGGCCACCACGCCGAGCCCGGGCGCGCGATGGGATTCTGCCTGTTTAACAATATCGCCATCGGCGCGATGCATGCGCTTGCCGCGCGCGGCGCCGAGCGCGTCGCGATCGCCGATTTCGACGTCCACCACGGCAACGGAACCCAGGCGGCGTTCGAATCGGAGCCGCGCGTGTTGTTCGCCTCGAGCCACCAGAGTCCCTTGTACCCCGGAACCGGCGCCGCGTCGGAAACCGGCGCCGGCAACATCGTCAACATGCCGCTTGCGCCGGGCGCCGGCGGGGCGGAGTTCCGCGCCGCCTGGGAGCGCGCGTTTTTCGACCGTCTCGCCGCGTTCCATCCCTCCCTGATACTGATATCCGCGGGGTTCGACGCGCATCGCCGCGACCCGCTTGCGGCGCTCGAACTTGTCGAGGACGACTATGCGTGGATAACCCGCCGCCTGTGCGCAATCGCCGACGACAGTTGCGATGGGCGGATCGTGTCCGCCCTCGAGGGCGGATACGATCTCGACGCGCTGGCCGCGAGCGCCGCCGCCCACGTCTCGGCGCTCGCCGCCTGACCGCGGCGGCGCAACGGCTCCCGCCTTCGGCGCAAGCGCCGCCGCCTGTGGAGAAAATTTCCGGACCTGTGGAAAAACTTGTGCGAATCTGCCGCGCTCCGGTTATAAACGCTCCTTTCCGGCGGCCGCGCGCCGCCGAAAAGGGGGAGAGAATCGTGAAAAACCGGGTGTTCATGGCCGCGCTCGCGGTTGCCGCGCTTGCCGCCGCGGGCTGCGCGTCGGAATCTCCGGCGGAGATCGCCGCGCCCGCGCCGGCGCCCGCCGCGCCCGAACCCGCCCCGGCGCCGCTGCGCACGTTCGAGGCGTTTCGCGACGGCGCCGCCTGTCACGACCGCGAATCCGGGCCGCAAAACGCGGTTGTCGATACGCATCTGCATTTCCGCCCCTTCGGCGGCCCGGCGCTGCCGTTCGAGGAAGTGGTGGACTATCTCGAGTCCACCGGGGTGCTGTTCGCCAACATGTACGGAATCGGACAGATGCTGCCGGTGAATTCGCCCTGCGTCTATTATCTCGACTGCCTGGGAACGCCCGTCGAGCCCACGCTGAAGAACGATTTCGTCAACGCCATGAACTACGTCGCGAAAGGCTCCGACAAGGTTCGCCTGACGCTCTCGATGACCTTTCCGAATTTGGCCCGCCCCGAATCGGTCCTGGCCGGCATGGCGCTGCTCGACCGGGAATTCCCCGGCCTGTTCCGCTGGATGGGCGAGGTCAACCTGGTCAAGCAGGCGCTGTTCGGCAACGGCCACATGGCCGTGCCGCTGGCGACCATCGCCGAATGGGCGCCGTTCATGGCCGTGCTGCGCGAACGCGGCATTCCGCTCGCGATTCATTCCGACCTCGGCAGCGACGACGAGCCCACGCGCTATCTGCCGTGGATCGAAGAGGTCCTGCGCCTCTACCCCGGCAACAAGATCGTCTGGATGCACCTGGGCCTGTCGCGCGAACTCGCGGTTATCGACGCCGATACGCATATCGGCGTGCTGGAATCGCTGTTCGGGCGCTATCCGAACCTGATGGCCGATATTTCGTGGCGGGTGATCGACGACAACCTCTTCTCCGACCCCGATGTCCGCGCGCGCTATGTCCCGTTCCTCAACCGCTGGTCGGGGCGCATCCTGCCGGGGACCGACTTCGTGGCCTCGGCGAACAAGAGTTTCGACATCTATGCGCGCGAGCTCGACATCACGAGCCGCATCGTGCGCCATCTCGACGACGAGGCCTACCGCAACATCGCGCTGGGCGGGAACTACTTCCGCCTGCTGGAGCTCGATTACCGCGCTCCGGAGATTTGCAGGCCGGCCGCCTGAGCGCGGCGGAGCGGAACGGATACCGGGCGGGCTTGTGAGCGGCGCGCGGCGCGCGGCGCGCGGCGGGGGCGAACTCGCGCTCCGCCCTCCGCGCGCCTCGGTCTATTCCGCCGCGCGCGCCATCGTCCAGCCCGCGCTCGACCTGCCCGAACATCTGTCGTTCAACGCGCGCCTCCGCATGAACGGCCTCGAATTCCTCGAGGCGCTGCCGGAACGCGCCTTTCCGGCGGCGTTTCTCGACCCCCAATACCGCGGCGTTCTCGACCATCTCTCCTACGGAAACGAGGGCGACGACCGCGGCCGCCGCCGCCGCGCGCTGCGGCAGATGACCGACGAAATCCCCGCTTTCGTCCAGGGCATCGACCGCGCGCTCATACCCAGCGGCCATCTTTTCCTGTGGGTCGACAAGTTCCACGTCTGCACCGGCGTCCACGCCTGGTTCGCCGGAACGGAGCTGGAGATCGTCGACATGCTGACGTGGGACAAGCGCCGGCTCGGCATGGGCTACCGCTCGCGCCGCGTGAGCGAACACGTGCTGGTCCTGCAAAAACGCCCGCGCAAGGCCAAGGGCGTGTGGACGCGCCACGACATACCCGACGTCTGGCCCGAACCCGCCGAGCGCCGCGGCCCCGTTCACCGCAAGCCCGTGGACCTGCAGGGCGCGCTGATCGAGGCCGTCACCAACGCCGGCGACACCGTGGTCGACCCCGCCGCCGGCTCGTTCTCGGTCCTGGACGCCTGCCGCGACCGCGGCCGCAATTTCCTCGGCTGCGACGTCAACGGCTGACGCCCGCGCCGCCCGCTACCCGCGCTCCGCCGGCGCGATGCGAATCCCGCCGAACGCCTGTTCCGTCGGCACGATCTCGATCATGGAGACATTGACGCGCCACGGCGCGCCCACCGCGTACACGATGGCGTCGGCGATATCTTCGGCCCGCAATTCGTCGAACGCGCCGTAGGTCCGGCGCGCTTCTTCCTCTCCCGCCGCCGCCGCGAGGAACTCCGTGACCACCCGGCCGGGGCAGATCTCCGTAACCCGCACGCCGCTGCCCGACAGATCGAGCCGGAGATTCTGCGACGCCCGCCGCACCGCGCCTTTCGACGCGCCGTAAATCGGCGACCGGATCGGATACAGGCCCGCCACCGAGCCGATATTCACGACATGCCCGCGCCGCCGGTCGCGCATGCCCGGCAGAACGGCGCGCAACACATGCAGGAACGCGCTCACGTTCGTATCTATCGTGGCGTCGATATCCTCGCGCCCGGCAGACAGAAAATCGTCCATCGAGCGCCCGAGGCCGGCATTGTTGACCAGCACGTCGATCTCCAGCGGCTCCAGCGCCGCGTAGAGCGCGCCGGTGTCGCGAAGATCGAGCGCGAGCGGCGCCGCGCCGGTCTCGCGCGCCAGCGCCTCGAGGCGCCCGCCGCGCCGCGCGACCGCCGTCACCGCCAGCCCCGCCGCCGCGAGCGCGCGCGCCGCCGCCTCGCCGATCCCCGACGAAGCCCCCGTTACCAATGCCGTCCGATAGTCCGTTACCGCCACGATAGCCTCCCGCATTGCCGCGCGCCGCTCCGGCCCGTAACATGCGCGCCCCGCCCGTCATTGGCAAGGACCGCCCGCCATGATCATGACCAACCGGCTGCGCGAGAAATTCGACTCGGGCGCCCCCACCGTCGGCACGCACTTTCTGTCGTCCGACCCCGACATCCCCGAGATCGTCGGCGACACGGGGCTGTTCGATTACGGCGAGTTCTGCGCCGAGTATTCGACCTTCGACATGGAGCGCCTCTACCACCTGGCGCGCGCGGGGCAGTGCGGAAACCTGCCGCTGATGATCAAGCTCGACCAGGAGGCGCAGGGGTTTTGGGCGCAGGCCGCCCTCGGCGCCGGCTTCAAGGCGGTGCTGTTTACCGACGTGCGAACGCCCGATGACGTCGCTGCCTGCTGCCGCGCCGTCCGCCCCGACACGCCCGGCGAGCGCGGCCTGATGGGCGTCAAGCTGCGCCGCCCCGGCTTCGGCAGCTACGAACCCGGCGCCTATCTGAAAGACCTCGAATCGGTGCTGATCGCCGTCATGATCGAGAAGGACGCCGCCGTTGCCGACATCGACGCCGTGCTCGCCGCCGCCGGCGCGAGGGGCGTCGCCATGACCCAATGGGGGCCGGCGGATTTCGGTTTCTCGCGCGGCCGGCCCGGCATGATGGGAACGCCCGAAATCCGCCCGTTCGAGGAGATCGTCATCCGCAAGTCGATCGAATACGGCGTCCAGCCGCGCTGGGAAATCGCCGATGCCGAACAGGCGAAGCGCTACGCCGATCTCGGCGTCCGCCACTTCTGCATCGGCTGGGACCGCTTCATCTACAGCGCCGCGCTGGCCCGCATCGGCGAAGACATGCGCAAGTTCGTCGAAACCCTCTGAGCGCCCCTAAATCCGGGCGCCCCGGTATGTCAGCGCCTTGCCCCCCGCGCCCCCGCGCGCTACCCTGCCGCCCACGCGACCGACAGGAGGAAGCCATGCAACGATTGAGCGACTACAAGCGCCGCCGTTGGGACAGCGACGGCTACCTCTACATCGAGGGCGCGCTGAACCCCGACGAAGTGGCGCTCTACACCCGCGAGGTGGACGCACTGCGCGAAAAGCCGGGATGGGAGCCGATGGAATCCCCCCTGGGCCATTACCAATGGGTCGAGAGCGCCATAAACCCCGGTACCGAGAAGTTCATGGACCGCCGCGACCTCGTCGGCTACGGCAAGCCCTTCGTCGATCTGATCGACCGCTCGCCGATATTCGACTACGTGGTGGACCTCATGGGGCCGCATATCTGCCTCAGCATGACGCAGGCCATCGTGCGCGGCTCGGGCGACGGCTTCGAGGGCTACACCCACACCGACGGCGGCCAGGCCCTGCGCCGCGTCCGCGTATCGGAGACCAGCCCGCCCGTCGCGATGAAGGCCATGTATCTGCTGTCGGATATCGAGTTCCCGGGCAGCGGCAATTTCACCGTGTTCCCCGGCAGCCACCGCCGCCCCTACCCGGCGTTCGGCGACCCGTCGATCGGCCCGGAAATGCCGGGCGCCGTGCCGCTCCTCGGCAAGGCGGGGGACTGCATCCTGTTTCCGCACGCCCTGTGGCACGGCCCGTCGCGCAACAATTCGGGCCGCGCCCGCAAGACCCTGCTCTACAACTACTGCCAGATGTTCGTGCGCCAATACGACTACCCCGAGCGCGGGCAGATCCCCGACTGCTGCACGCCCCGCCAGCGCCGCCTGCTCGGCGACCTCGGCCACGATTTCCGCCCCGGCTCCTACTTCTACGCCCCCGCCGACCAATGGGAGATCATCGAAGGCTCCGACGCCGCCTGACCGCCCCGAACGCGCGTCTGCGCAAGGCGCGATGCGGGCGGGGACGCGTGGCGTGCGCGCCCTTCCCGGCAACATTCGTGTGTGTTGAGACGTGCGGGCGGGGACGCCCGCGCACCCAGGCAGTCCGCGCCTACGGCGCCGGAGAGAGCGGGAAGCGCGCGGCGCCGTCGCGACGGACGCGGGGGATGAGCGCGGTCTCCCAATCCAGATACGCGCGCATGGCGGCCTCCATGCGCTCGGGAGGCTCGTCGTAGGGAAGGCGGTGGATGTCGTCTTCCGCGTCGAGAATGCCGGCGCCGCCGGACTCGAGCGGAAACCCGGCGGCGGTCCACGCCGCCGTACCGCCGCGCAGCACGCGAACCGGCACCCGCACATGGCGGCCCAGATCCGGCGCGGCCAAATGCGCCAGCGTCGAATCGGGCGATACCGCCACGATCATCGGCGCATCGGGCAGGCGCGCGGCAAGGCGCGCCGCGCGGGCGCGCACGCCCCACAGCGCGCCGGGAATATGCCCCGCGCGGTATTCCCGGCTCGTGGCGAAATCGACCGGCGCCATGTCGCGGCCCGGCAACATGCCCGCCAGGCGCGCGGCGTCGATCTCGAAAGCGCGGCGCGCCGGGGTCAGGCCCAACACGCGGCGCGGCTCCGGGCCGGTTTCGAGCGCGCCGCCGCCCGGCCCCGCCGCGAATACCGCGGCCTCGCGCCAGCCCATGCGCAGCAGCCACGACGCGGTCACGGTCGCGCGCGCGCCATCGTCGTCGACAAGCACGATGCGCGCCCCGCGCACCGGCGCCCATGTCTCGGTCGCCTGCGCCAGCTGGCCCCCCGGCGCGTGGCGGCTGCCGGGAACATGGCCGGCCTCGTATTCTTCTCCGGTGCGCACGTCGAACAGATAGAGCGTGCGCTCCTCCGCCTCGGCTTGCAGGCGCGCGAGCTCCGCGGCGCCGATGGCGCGCACGCCGAAACGCGCGCCGACGCGCGCGGCCGCTTCGCGCGCCCACGCGGCGGCCGCGGCGGAAGGCGGCGGCGCGGCCCGCGCCGAACCCGTCTCCAGCGCGCGGCCGGAAAGCGTCCAGCCCATCGTGCCGTTCTCCAGCGCCGCCACGCGGTTCGGAACGCCGGCGTCGATCAGCGATTGCGCGCCGATGATCGAGCGCGTGCGGCCGGCGCAGTTCACGACCACGAGCGTGTCCGGGTCGGGCGCCAGGTCGCGCACGCGCCGCGCCAGCTCCGCGCCGGGAACGCATATCCCGCCCGGAATGTTCATGCGCCGGTATTCGGCGAGCGGGCGGCTGTCGAGAACGACGTGCTTCTTGCCCGCGGCGCGCAGCGCGGCGAGCTCGTCGGCGGTCAGGCGCGGCGTGCCGCATTCCGCCTCCACGAACTCGCCGAACGCCTTGCTGGGCACGTGAACGCCGTCGAAAACTTCGTATCCCGCCGCGCGCCAGCCGGCGAGGCCGCCCTCCATGACCCGCACGTTCAAATAGCCGAAGCCGCGCAGGCGCGCGGCGGCGCGCGCGGCGCGATCGTCCGGCGGCCCATCGTCGAACACGACCAGGGGCGCGGCGCGGCGCGGCGCCAGCCCGTCGATATCGAGCTCGAGGCGGCTCAGCGGCAGCGGCGCGGCGAACAGCGGATGCCCGCGCGCGTGCTCGCCGCGCTCCCGCGCGTCGAACAGGCCGAGCTCGCCCTCCGCCGCCGCCAGCGCCGCGTGGACGGCGGCGGGCGCCGCGGCCTCCGTGGCGCTCGCGTCGTTCAAAGCCGGTGGATAACGCCGCGCGGCGGAAACACGCGGCACGTACCGTTCCGCATGTCGAACATCCTGCGCCCGGGCAGATGCGCGATCGACCGCCCGTAGAGATGGAAATTCAGCGTCGGCGCGGCGGTAAAGCAGTGAATCGAGTGGATGTCGCTCGGCATCATCGCCACCGCCGTACCCGCCTTCACAACCTCTTCGCGCGTCTGGCGGATTTCCGCGCGGCCCTCCGCGGCGCCGTCGTCGAGGCGCTCGTAAAACCGGTTGGTCTCCGCGCCCTCGATGCCCGCGATGACCGCCCACGTCGTGTGGTCGTGCGGCGGCGACATGTTGCCCTCGAGCTCCGATACCGCGAACAGCGCGTTCGCATGGTCGTCGTCTTCCGCCAGCAGATACACGCTGCTCCGGCTCCCGCGCTCCGCCTCCAGCACCGGAAAGCGCTCGTACCGAAACAGATCGCGCCGCCCCGCCAGCGCAATCAACCGCGCGCTTACCCGCCCCAGCGCCCCCCGATTCGCCCCCTCGCCCCGCACGATGGCCTTCACGTCGCCCAGGCACGCGGCTATGGCGCCACGGTCGGCGGCGGTCAGGCGGGGCGATTCTGCGGTCGTTGTCATCGGTCAGGCTCCATTATGCGCACGGTCGGCAACGATATTGACTGCCGCCCCGGCGCGCAACTGCCGCGTAGCCGCCCCGCACGTTTCGATCTGCCGACCGTTACCGTGGCAGATCGTGGGGGGTTGACTCGTGGGACGGCGACGGCGTAGCGTTATCCAACCAGCCTCGGTCTGGGCCGTGGCGCGGGTCAATTGCACGCAGGAAGGTGACGACATGAACCATTGGAAAATACGAGCGATTCATGGCAAGAGCCATGAGCCGATCACCGGGGTGCATGAGCCGATCGCCGGAGTGTACGCGGAACTCATCGCCGGTCGGGCGCGTATGGGGTGGTCCTATCGTGACGATCTCGATCTGCGCGAAATCGTCGCTGCGGCATCGGCTGGCCGGACGCTGACCGCGGAACAAGAAGACGCGAAACGGTGTCAGCCGTTTTTCACGGACATCCGGGTGCGAGATGTGCTTTGGTATCCGAGCATACCCGAGAAGAAAAAGGTCACCGTGGTGCGGGTGACCGGCGAGTACGGCTATGATCGCGGCATAAAGGGGGTTTACGACAGTGGGGAAGACTACGATTTTCGTTCGTTTCGGCCGTGTGAGGCTGTTGCCCCCAGCCTTGATGTCAAGGAAGGGACGGCAGTCTATGACTGGCTAACCCGCATTTCTCATACGGGTGGTTGTCGTGCGGTTTGTGCGTCGTTGGTTGTCGTGCGTGCGTGTTTTCGTGGTCGGGGGGCTTGGCGGGCATTTTCGGGGCGCGTTGGGGCGGTCCGCCGTTTGGCGGTGGGCTGCGTTCCGGGCTGTTCCTGCGTTGTTGAGGGGAAGGGCGAGAATGGCCGCGTTACGCCGCGGCGGCGGATAATCGTTGGCAGGCGATACGGAACTCGCGCTGGAAGGGATGCGCGGCGTTCATGGCGATCTTGACGCGGCGCACGGTGACGCGGACCCAAGCGCCGATCTTGAGCAGTTTCAGGCGCAGGCTCCCGCATGTGGCGACCGCCAGTTCGGTGTAGTCGAGGCCGATGCGGCGCAGTGCGCATAGCAACACATAAGCCATGGACGCGAACCACAGGCGCAGCTGGTTGGCCCGCATGGCCCGCGTCGACGTGCGGTCGGCGAACAAGTCGAGTTGGCACTCCTTGATCCGGTTCTCCATCTCGCCGCGTTGGCAGTAAAGCCGCTCGTAGAGATGCCGGGCGCGGACCCGATGGGTTGCAATCGAGGTGACGACGAAACGCGGGTTGGCCTTGCCGTGGGTCCACTCGGCCTTGGCGACGACGCGGCGCGCGCAGCTCCAGCTGTCGCGCGTCCTCCACATGAAGTCCTTGAAGCGGCGTTGCGGCTTGCCCGAACCCGCGCTGTGCGCTTGCGCCGCCGCCAGTTCGGTCTCGACTTCCGCCGCCAGACGGGGGTTCCGCGCCAAGCCCAACAGGTAATCGACGCCGTTGGCCTCGCACCACGCCATCAGCGCCTCGCGGGCGAACCCCGAATCGGCGCGCACCATTATCCGCACGCGGGGCCAATGCCGCCGCAACCGCGACACAATCCGCTCAACAGTCTCCACGGCCCCGGCCGCCCCATCCTCATTCGCCGGGCGCAACCGCGCCGCCAAAAGATGACGACCGCAAGTCGCATAAAGCGGAAGATAGCAATAGCCGCCGTAGTAGCCGTGGAAAAAACGACCCTCCTGGCGACCGTGAAGCCGATCGTCCGTGGCGTCGAGATCGATAACCAAGCGAGCCGGGGGCCGCTTGTGCGCCTCCACAAACAGTGTCAGGAACAAATCCTCAATCGCCGAGCCGTCATGCGCGATCCGGCAATACCGCGACGGCCCCGCGCCCCCCAACTCAAGGCGGTTCAGCGTCGATTTGCCCGCAAGCGGCGCACAGTCCGAACGACGCGACGCCAACTTCCCCGCCAACACGGCCATGACCGGATCGTGACGCAACGCATCGTGGTCGTTCAGGTCCTCATATCCCAATGCGATCCCGAACACGCGCTGCATGACCAGCGTCCGAACATCGTGCTCGACAAGATGACGCGCACGCCCATCGGTGAAACAGGCCGCAAACCGATCGACCAGACCCACCGCCGCATCCGCCCGGCCAGGCAACAATGCCCCCGCGTCCGACGTCACCGTCCCGCCGTCGAACGCCGCCACAACCGCGCGACCGTCGACCGGTTGAAAACCGCCCAGCGCCGTGCTACACTCCGTCTGCATCGGGGAACACCTCCGTGCCGCGATATGTGCATACTCAACAACACTATATCGCACACAGAGCCCCGATGCCCCAAACCCGTATGAGAAATGCGGGTTAGCGTTTGCGCCTGCGGTTTCCGCTCGGCCGCCGCCGTAGGGCCGATAGCCCCCAAAGCGGAAAATGCTGCTTGGTATATACGATTCGCGAATTGAGCGTTCGCCGACTGGGTCAGACCGAAGCGCCATAACCGAGTTCCGGTACAGGCTTTCAGGGCCAGCCGGGCAGCCGTCGGCGCGCCGCGCGCTTCGGCGCGAGCGCTTGCGCGGAAGCCGGCGCGACGGCCTGATTATAGCATCGTTACCCCGGTTTATCGAAAACCGATAAACCGGGGTAACGATGCTATCCCGCATTTCTCATACGGGTTTGGGGCATCGGGGCTCTGTGTGCGATATAGTGTTGTTGAGTATGCACATATCGCGGCACGGAGGTGTTCCCCGATGCAGACGGAGTGTAGCACGGCGCTGGGCGGTTTTCAACCGGTCGACGGTCGCGCGGTTGTGGCGGCGTTCGACGGCGGGACGGTGACGTCGGACGCGGGGGCATTGTTGCCTGGCCGGGCGGATGCGGCGGTGGGTCTGGTCGATCGGTTTGCGGCCTGTTTCACCGATGGGCGTGCGCGTCATCTTGTCGAGCACGATGTTCGGACGCTGGTCATGCAGCGCGTGTTCGGGATCGCATTGGGATATGAGGACCTGAACGACCACGATGCGTTGCGTCACGATCCGGTCATGGCCGTGTTGGCGGGGAAGTTGGCGTCGCGTCGTTCGGACTGTGCGCCGCTTGCGGGCAAATCGACGCTGAACCGCCTTGAGTTGGGGGGCGCGGGGCCGTCGCGGTATTGCCGGATCGCGCATGACGGCTCGGCGATTGAGGATTTGTTCCTGACACTGTTTGTGGAGGCGCACAAGCGGCCCCCGGCTCGCTTGGTTATCGATCTCGACGCCACGGACGATCGGCTTCACGGTCGCCAGGAGGGTCGTTTTTTCCACGGCTACTACGGCGGCTATTGCTATCTTCCGCTTTATGCGACTTGCGGTCGTCATCTTTTGGCGGCGCGGTTGCGCCCGGCGAATGAGGATGGGGCGGCCGGGGCCGTGGAGACTGTTGAGCGGATTGTGTCGCGGTTGCGGCGGCATTGGCCCCGCGTGCGGATAATGGTGCGCGCCGATTCGGGGTTCGCCCGCGAGGCGCTGATGGCGTGGTGCGAGGCCAACGGCGTCGATTACCTGTTGGGCTTGGCGCGGAACCCCCGTCTGGCGGCGGAAGTCGAGACCGAACTGGCGGCGGCGCAAGCGCACAGCGCGGGTTCGGGCAAGCCGCAACGCCGCTTCAAGGACTTCATGTGGAGGACGCGCGACAGCTGGAGCTGCGCGCGCCGCGTCGTCGCCAAGGCCGAGTGGACCCACGGCAAGGCCAACCCGCGTTTCGTCGTCACCTCGATTGCAACCCATCGGGTCCGCGCCCGGCATCTCTACGAGCGGCTTTACTGCCAACGCGGCGAGATGGAGAACCGGATCAAGGAGTGCCAACTCGACTTGTTCGCCGACCGCACGTCGACGCGGGCCATGCGGGCCAACCAGCTGCGCCTGTGGTTCGCGTCCATGGCTTATGTGTTGCTGTGCGCACTGCGCCGCATCGGCCTCGACTACACCGAACTGGCGGTCGCCACATGCGGGAGCCTGCGCCTGAAACTGCTCAAGACCGGCGCTTGGGTCCGCGTCACCGTGCGCCGCGTCAAGATCGCCATGAACGCCGCGCATCCCTTCCAGCGCGAGTTCCGTATCGCCTGCCAACGATTATCCGCCGCCGCGGCGTAACGCGGCCACTCTCGCCCTTCCCCTCAACAACGCAGGAACAGCCCGGAACGCGGCCCACCGCCAAACGGCGGACCGCCCCAACGCGCCCCGAAAATGCCCGCCAAGCCCCCCGACCACGAAAACACGCACGCACGACAACCAACGACGCACAAACCGCACGACAACCACCCGTATGAGAAATGCGGGACAGCGCGCCGCCGGCTTGCGCAAGACGCAACCCCGCCGAAGGCGGGGCCCGGGAGCGCGGGCATCCTGCCCGCACGTTTCCGCAAGCCGCGGCGTCTGCCGGGTGGCGCGAGCGCCCCCGCCCGCCTGCGTCTGCGGTCGTCGAGACGTGCGGGCGAGACGCCCGCGCACCCAGGCCCCGCCTTCGGCGGGGTTGCGCCCCCGGCAAACAGCCCGACAACGACAGCCGCCGGCATAACCACCCGAACCGCCGCCGGCCCGGAGCCCCGCGGATCCCCGCAATGCCCCGCCCGCACGTTCCCGCAGCGCGCGACACTGCCGGAAAGGCGCGAACGTCCCCGCCCGCCGGCGCCCGCGATTGTCGAGCCGCCCGCATTGACCGCCGCGCCCGAATGAACTAAGAACGCCCCGTCGCCCACGCCCATCGAGCCCGCGCCCACCGGGGAGAAACACATGCCGCCTCCACGCAGTCCCGCAAACCCCAACCCGGCCGCCCCCCGATTCGGCGGAGCCGGAGGCCCCCCATGACCGCCGGCTTCCACGCCGCGCTCGCCCACATCCGCGCGGCCGCCGACACCGAGGCCGCCAAGGGCCGCCTGTTCGAACGCCTCATCAAGCGCTGGTTCGAGCTCGACCCCCTCTATGCCGACCGCTTCGCGCGCGTCTCCCTGTGGCGCGAATGGGCGGCGGGGCGGCCGGGTTTCGACGGCCGCGACACCGGCATCGACCTCGTCGCCGAGGAGCGCGGCGGCGGCGTCTGCGCCGTGCAGTGCAAATGCTACGCGCCCGGTACGCCCATATCCAAACCCGACATCGATTCGTTCATCGCCGCCTCGAATCGCGACCCCTTCACCGCCCGCATACTCGTCCACACGGCGGACAAATGGGGCGCCAACGCCGGGAAAACCGTCCGCGGCCTGAACCCGCGCTGTCAGGTGCTGCGCCCCGGCGACCTCGCGAGCCGCCCCTTCCGCTGGCCCGACCTCGTCCGCGGCCGCCCGGAAGACCTCGCCTGGCGCGGCGCCAAATTCGCCCCGCGCCCGCACCAGCAGGAGGCGCTCGACGACACCCTCGCGGGCTTCGCGAAGCACGACCGCGGCAAGCTCGTCATGGCGTGCGGCACGGGCAAGACCTACGTCGCGCTGCGCATTGCCGAGGCCATCGCCGGCGTCGGCGGGCGCGCGCTCTATCTCGTGCCCTCGATCTCGCTGTTCGCGCAGGCGATGCGCGAATGGGCCACGCAGCGCGCCCTTCCGCACCGCTACATCGGCGTGTGTTCCGACGAAGGCGCCGGGCGCGCAAGCAAGCGCGAGGACGCGCGGCTGGAGGAGCTCGAAATCCCCGTCACCACCGATCCGGCGGAGATTTCCCGCGCCCTCCGCGCCGAGCGCCCGGGCGCGATGACCGCCGTGTTCTGCACCTACCATTCGCTCGGCCTCGTCGAGCGCGCGCAAACCGACGGCGCGCCGCCTTTCGACCTCGTCCTTTGCGACGAGGCCCACCGCACCACCGGCGTCGAGCGCCCCGGCGACCGCGCGTCGCATTTCGTCCTGATCCACGACCCCGCGCGCATCCGCGCCGGCAAGCGCCTCTACATGACCGCCACGCCGCGCCTCTACACCGCCGGCGCAAAGGCCAGGGCCGCGCGCCGCGACGCCGAGGTCTTCTCGATGGACGACGCCCGAACCTACGGGCCCGAGTTCCACCGCCTGACCTTCTCCAGCGCCGTCTCGCGCGGCCTGCTCTCCGATTACAAGGTGGTCATCCTCACCCTTTCCGAGCGCGCCGCCGACCCCGCGCTGCAGGCGCACCTCGCCGCGCGCGGCGGCGAAATCGACATTACCGACACCGCGAAAATCGTCGGCTGCTGGCGCGCCCTGAGCGACCCCGAGAACCGCCGCGGCCGCCGCCGCGCCGCCGGCGCGGCCCGCCCCCTCGCGCGCGCCATCGCCTTTACGAACACCATCGCCGCCTCCAGGCGCCTGACCGCGCATTGGGCCGGCATTGTCGAGCGCGCCGTCGAGCGCCTGCCCCCGACCGGGCGCGCCGGCGCGCTGCGTTGCGAAACCCGCCATGTCGATGGCCAAACCGGCGCGCTCGACCGCGCCGCCGCCATCGAATGGCTCGAGCAGGGCGCCGCCGGCGCCTGCCGCGTCCTGTCCAACGCCCGCTGCCTCACCGAGGGCATCGACGCGCCGGCCCTCGACGCCGTGCTCTTCATGAGCCCGCGCAACTCCCAAATCGACATCGTACAGGCCGTCGGGCGCGTCATGCGCGCCGCGCCCGGCAAGGAAAACGGCTATATCGTCCTGCCCGTCGCCGTGCCCGCCGCCGACAACCCGGGGCAGGCCCTCGACCGGAACGAGCGTTTCGCCGCCGTGTGGGGCGTACTCAACGCCCTGCGTTCCCACGACGAACGCTTCAACGCCGAAATCGCCCGCATCGACCTCGACAAGGAGCCGCCTGAGCGCATCATCCTCGCCGGCGGCGACGACGGCGGAGACGAAGATGGCGCCGGCGGCGAGAGCGGCGCCGCGGGCCTGCCGTTCCCGCCCCTCGACCTGCCGCCGGAGGCCATCTTCGCCAAAATCGTCGAGAAATGCGGCGACCGCCGCTACTGGGAAAGCTGGGCCGCCGACGTGGCCGATATCTTCGCCCGCCTCGTCATGCGCATCGAGGGCCTGCTCGCCGGCCCCGGAAACGAAACCCTCGGCGAGTGGTTCGGCGCCTTCCACGAGGAACTGCGAACCTCGATCAACGATTCGATAACCCGCGCCGCCGCCATCGACATGATGGCGCAGCACATCATCACGCGGCCCGTATTCGAGGCGCTGTTCGAGGGATACGACTTCGCGCGCAGCAACCCCGTGGCGAAGGCGCTCGACGAACTGCGCCGCGATTTCGGCGAGTTCGGCCTCGAGAACGAAACCCGCGACCTCCGGGGCTTCTACGAAAGCGTGCGGCTCCGCGCCCGCGGCCTCAGCGACAGCGCCGCGCGCCAGGGCGTCCTGATGGAGCTCTACCAGCGCTTTTTCGCCCGCGCGATGAAAAAGGACGCCGACCGCCTCGGCATCGTCTATACCCCCGTCGAGGTCGTGGACTTCATCCTGCACAGCGCCGACCGCGCCCTGCGCGATGAATTCGGCCGCGGCCTCACCGATGAAGACGTGCATGTCCTCGACCCGTTCACCGGCACGGGCGTCTTCCCCGCGCGGCTCCTGCAATCGGGCCTGATCGCCGCTTCCGACCTGCCGCGGAAATACGCGCGCGAGCTCCACGCCAACGAGATCGTGCTGCTCGCCTACTACATCGCCGCCATCCATATCGAGGAGGCGTTCCACGGGCGCCGCGGCGGCGAAACCGCTTACGAACCGTTCCCCGGCATCGCCCTGACCGATACCTTCACCCTGCGCGAGGGCCGCGGCGCGCTGCCGAAGGTCTGGCTGCCCGATAACAGCGACCGCGTCGAACGCCAGCAGAAAGCCCCCATCCAGGTCATCGTCGGCAACCCGCCCTGGTCCGCGGGCCAGCGCAGCGCCGCCGACGAAAACCCCAACGTCGACTACCCCGCGCTCGAACGGCGCGTAGCGGAAACGTGGGTGGCGCGCTCGACGGCCGCAAACAGGAACAGTTTGTACGACACCTACAAGATGGCCATCCGCTGGGCGTCCGACCGCATCGGCGCGGAAGGCGTCGTCGCCTTCGTCACCAACGGCTCATGGATCGACGGCAACGCCGACTCCGGCCTGCGCGCCTGCCTCGCCGAGGAATTCAGCACGATCTACGTGCTGAACCTGCGCGGAAACGCGCGGACGTCGGGCCCGCGGAGGCGCGCCGAAGGCGATAACATATTCGGCCAAGGCTCCCGCGCGCCCGTCGCCATTGCCATACTCGTCCGCAACCCGAACGCCGCGCACAAGGGCTGCCGCATACTCTACCGCGACATCGGCGACGGCCTGAAACGCGAAGACAAACTCGAGTTTCTCCGCAAGGCCGGCTCCATCGCCGGCGTCGCCGATTGGCAGGCCGTCGAACCCGACGCGCACAACGACTGGATCGGCAAGCGCAGCGCCGCCTTCCGCGCCCTCTACCCGCTCGGAACCAAGGCCGTGAAGGCGGGCGCAAGCGGCGACGCCGTCTTCGCGCTGTTCAGCAACGGGCACAAGACCGGCCGCGATGCATACATGTACAACTTCTCGCGCGAAGCCTGCGCCGAAAACGCGCGCCGCATGGTGGCCGACTACCGCGCCGCCCTGGCGGAATACGAAGAATCGGCCGCCGCCGCCGCAGGCGGAATCGAAGGCGTGACGCGTCGCCACTCCGCCCATCTGAAATGGGATCGCGAGCTGAAGCGGCGCCTTCGCCAACGTGTTCGCGCCGAATTCGACGAGAGTAGAATCCGCAAAGTCGCGTATCGGCCTTTCGTGAAGCAGTTTCTGTATGCCGACAACACATTCTTGCAGGCGCCCGGTCAAACGACGGCGATGTTCCCGCACGAGTCGGCAAGCAATCGCGTGATTTGCGTCTCCGGACTCGGATCGACAAGCCCGTCCTCCACGCTCATCGTCGATACGATGCCCGATCTGCATTTCGTCGCTTTCGGCCAGTGCTTCCCGCGCTACCGCTGGCGCCGACCCGCGGCGGCGCAGACCGGCATACCGGGCGTCGGCGCGAACATGGAGCGCATCGACAACATTACCGACGCCGCCCTGCGCGCCTTCCGCGCGCATTACGCCGACCCGTCGATCGACAAGGACGCGATATTCGACTACGCCTATGGCGCGCTGCACGCCCCGGAGTGGCGCCAGCGCTTCGCCAACGACCTCGCGAAAGAGCTCCCCCGCATCCCCTTCGCCGCCGATTTCCACGCCTTCGCCCGCGCCGGCCGCAGCCTCGCCGCCCTGCATCTGGGCTACGAAACCGCCCCCGAATACCCCCTCGAACTCGTTTTCGCCGGCCTCGGCCCCCCGCAACCCGCCCACTTCCGCCTCGGCCCCGCCCGCATGCGCTTCGCCGGCCCCGCCCGAACGGCCCTGCGCATCAATGAGCACATAACCCTGCAAAACATCCCCGCCGAAGCCCACCGCTACACCGTAAACGGCCGAACCCCCCTCGAATGGCTGATAGACCGCTACCGCCAAACCCGCGACCCCCAAAGCGGCCTCACCAACGACCCCAACGCCAGCTTCCCCACCCCCGAGGCCCTGATCCCCACCCTCCGCCGCGCAACATATCTCTCCGTGGAAACGGCCCGGATCGTATCGACCCTCCCGCGAAGCAAAGCAGATATCCCATCGCAAAGCGACCGATGACCGCATCCCGAACCTCCACGCAACGCGCCGTCGCCTTGCCAGCATCACCTTTCGAAATCCTCCATATGCCGCTCGACATCTCCCGTACCCTCCAGATAAAGCCGATCGATCGTGTCAAGACATTTCTGCGTCCATCCGTCGTTTTCATGCTGCCGATAGATACGAAATACGATTTTTGTTATATGCAATGCGGAAAAATAACTGTCAATGACTATATCGCGGGCGTTTCCTTTTGCTTTCGAAAAGAATCTGTCGAGAATCTCGAACACGGTATCCGGAAGCGCGTGTTTGGTTCCCTCCAGTGTATCAAGTAAATGTTTTGCACATTCCGTAAACGCTTGGCTGGCCAAAAATCTGCGGATCAGCTGATCGTATTCCACGAGCGGTTCCTCCGCCAGGTACTGGAAGCAGCTCGCCGCTTCCTGCCGTACCCCTTTGTCGATATCGTTGAACAACACAGAGAGCATTGTTTCGCACCGTTCCCGGCATTCCGAATTCGCGATTTCTCTCCCGGCTACCGTCGCAACGCCCCGCCGATGGTGCGCACTGCCAAGCAATGCTCGCTCGACAAGATCATCGGCTGGCTGTGCGCATAGAACGGCAACGGACGCAACGCGCGCCCCCGCCTGCGCGGCCTCGGGGTCGCTCGATTGAATCATACGCTCGATAGTTGGTTTGAGTTCGTCGAAATATCGCCGGATGTGCCCCCAAAGGAAGGCTTCCATATCGCGGGTAGCAAACACGCCTTCGTCCGTAACCTTCATATCCAGAAAAAGCCGAAGCCCTGGTGGCGGTCTATAACAGGCAACCGCGCGAACAGTTCCCGCTATGCACGATAGCACGGCGGAACTATTGTCCTGCACCATCCGATCGAGTACTTTCTTGAACGCATCGATATAGGAGTCGTCGTGAATTATGAGATCCCGAATCGCAAGGGCTGCGCGGCCGCGAACGGTATTAATTCCCGCCGTATATATATCGCCGCCGTAATATGGTCCGCTGCCATTCTCCGCCACCTTCCACGCCTCTGTTGACGGATCATCGCTTTCTGTCGCCAGCCAACTCAACATACCGACGGCGCATGTCGAGAGCGGAGTCCTTATGCTTCCCAGTACATTCGCCAACGTCCTTCCGCAGTGGGTTCGCGCATCGGCGTACGCCTTTCGACATACCCCGATCTTGATTTCGTCGTCAACCTCGGCTTTCGTCAACGCCATAAGTATATGTTCAATATAATGGGAATTGGCGTCGCTCGGAATTTTCAAGGCAAGCGCCGCAAACCGACCGGGATCTGCTTCCGCGCGCTCCTGCAGGGCCTGTGCAAGTTGCCGAGCTCCGCCCTTCAGAAAATCCGGCCCATGCCGAAATGGGGGATCGTCGTACGTATACTTCGCCATCCCCTTCAACCATTGCTCATCCGTCATCTTCTCCAATGCACTGGCGGGGATCGGCGATCTCGCTGCGCCGCCGGTTATGCCTTTCGGCGGGCCATAGAGCGCAGTCGGGAACGCCCTCTCCAGCTCGCTCAAGCGTTTTCTGACGCGATCGCTTCGAAAGCGCTCCGGGATCGCCGAAAATAGATTAACTTGCGCAAATCCAATTGCCCGATATTCGCCGCGCGTTTTGGGCGTTTCATCCAGATCCCGATAACGAAAAATTGCGTCCTCCAATCGATTTCTGTCGTGCGAAGAACTATGGGAGATAATTGCTTTGAGTGCCTGTTCGGCCATCCAGTAGGGGCTGTCCGAAAACCCGCAATCGAACCTCCAGTGTTCGTCGCAGAACGCCTCCACCGCGTCTCGCGCGTAAGTAGCGGCTCCTTCGGAAAATAGAGAAAGAAGAAGAGTATTCGCAACATAGGTCTTGCTGCGCCGCAAGTCGGCGATAATCCCTCGAATGCTGCCGTCATTCTTCTTCGCCATATCCGCAAGCGCCAGCGCGAGCCCTTCGACGATGGCGCTGTCGACCGAACGAAATTCGGATTTGAGGCGAAACGGCCAAACAGCATCGCGCTGCGGTGGGCTGCTTGGGTACGCATAGCGCTCCGAAACCTCGCGCACCACCGGAAGTATATGTTTGACAAACACAGCAGGGTGCGCTGCCGCCGACTTGTAAAGTACCTCCCCTGCGTCGACATGGCGTTGAAGGCGTTCGGCGAGAGTGCGCGGGGATTGCGTTTGTGGGGAGGCGCTGCCGAAATGCCGTCGAAGAAGCCGTTCGGCAAATTCGGGCGCCCAATCCAGTCGATCTTCGCCAATCCGCCGGAGCACACTCCACGGACTATCGAACTCAGTCGCCGGATCGTCGAAATTGCCGACGAGTCCTCGGTCAAGCAGCTGGAGGAACAAATCGAACGTCTGTCGACTCGCGCCAGGATTGGCGCCCGCACAAAAGTTGCGGAGGCGCTTGGGCCACGCCCCGCCTCTATCAAGGTAAGGCTGGAGCAACGCAACGGCTTGCTCGGGATGGCGGCGATGGTGATTGGCGATATAGCCGACGGCCATGTCCGCCAAATGCGTGTTGTCGGAATCAAGCCACTCCTTCGCGATTCCGCGATCGTCAAGAAAACCAAACCAAGACGGCGAACGATAGAGCATTCGCCAAGCGAGGGCGGAAAAGTCGTTGGAATTCGGTACGCCGCCACAAACGGCGTCGAGTGCGGGGGTTATCCACCGGAACCAGACGTCCCACTCTTGCGGACGCGGATCGGGCACATCCGCGAGTAACGCGAACGCAAGCTGCTTGATATGTATGCGAACCGCGTCGCTGGCAAGCAATGCGCATAGTTCTTGAATGTAGCGACCATGATCGGCGTCGCGCATGTAAACCAGAATTTGGCGGATTTGCGCGCGCCGAAACAGATATTGTTCGGATGGCAACCGCAAGACGTCCAATATGCTCTGCGATTGGGCAACGAATATCCGGGCAAAACAATAATCGAAAAAGCTCTCGTGACCGAATGCGTAACGTCGCCCATCGTCCGTTGCGTAACGTCGCCCATCGTCCGTCAGTACCCCTTCCGACGTCATCTGTTCGACATAATCGTCGGGAAAATCGTCCAACCGCTCTTTGGCGATAGAGAGCTGTTGGTAGTGTGTCATCTCGTCGCACAGCGCTCGTACGATACCCATCCAGTGATCGGCGCCGGAGGCGATCCGGCTCGATACGGATTTTCTCTTTTCTTTCCAATATCGATCCAGTATCTCCTTGGCGGTGTCGAAACGGGGGATTTGCGACGAAGAAAATCCGGAATCGAGAAAAAGCCTCAGATTTTGCGGAAGTTGCAGAAGCCGTTTTGTCGACGGACTGAATTTGTCGGAATTGAATCCGGCCTCGTTGAGCACCGACGCGACGTCGTTCGGCGCAAATTCTCCGATGTCGATCCTGGAGTCGTCCGAATCGATGAGACTTCGCAGGCGAGTGTCGTTTTGCCAATCGAACGCTCTGCATACCAGAATAACGTGGAGCGTCGCGCGGGGGCGCGCTCCCCGCGCTTCCTGTATCAGACTGTGAACGAGATCGAGCGCCCCGGTGTTGCGTCCGGACACAACGCTGACCGAGTCGAGTTGATCGATAATCAGTACGCCGGGGCGTTTCACCGCGTCGGCGGCAGACGCAAGAGCCAGTGCAGGGGGCTCCTCAAGCCCGATATGTTCGCCGATCTGCTGGGTGTTACGTACCGCCGGAAGCCGGTCGAAACGAAAGGCGACGACGGGCCAATCGCGTGCCCGCAAGGCCTCGGCGATGTTCACGACGAACGCGGTCTTCCCGCTGCCGGCCTTGCCGGTAATCACGCTGTCGGCGCGGGAGTCGCCAAGCCGCTTGAGCAGTGTCTCTGTCGCTGAGCGGGGGATATGCCGTCCGCCGATGAGGCGGCGTTTCTCGGCCTCAAGGTAGTGATCGGTTGCGGCGCGGACAGCGTTGTCGGCGGTCTGCGGATTACGCAGCTTTCGTAAACGGTATCCGCAAGTTTTCAGCTTGTCGATTAACTCGGCGCGGGCGATCGGGCGATGGACGGAATCGTCGGCAATTCCGCGCAAGCGGGATAGTACATCATCCGGATCAGCGAGGAAAAGCGCGTCTATTCGCGCGCGAGCACTTTCCCGGATCATGCGCTCGTCCGCTATCCTGACCTCTATTCTGCGCAGCGTTGCGAAAGCGGCGCGCTCGTCGCAATTCCAGTAACCCAATAATTTGGTGAATGCTTGCTGGTGAGTCTTCGCGGTCAGAAATTGGTTCTTGAACTTGGTCGGGGAATCGGCTCGGCGCGCTCGTTCGCACAGCTCGCGTAGTTCGGGTACGTCGCTGCCCGATACGAAGACGAATTGCTCGTTGTCGGCGGTGGCGTGCTTCATCTCGTCGAGCAGGCCCATGCATTGCAGCTCCCTCAGCCGCCACTTGCCTTCGGTGTTCGCCCGTTTGACCTGATGGCGCTCGGTCTGCGATTCGGTTGTGACGACAAGATCGACCTTGTCGCGCCCCGGCGGTTCGATACGCACGGTTTCCGAGTTGTCGCTCAGCATGCGCGCGAGCTCCGCCATCGCCCACCACGCTTCGTAGTGGTTGCCGAGCTTGTTTGCGGGGCCGCCGGGAAGGGGCATGGCAACGCCGCGTCGTATCAGCGCGGGCCGAACGAACGGCGCGCCTGCGCGAAAAAGCCCAGGCGCCCCCGCGCCGCTGAGTGCTGCTGGATTGGCATGATGCCGGAATATACGTCGATAAGCGCCGCGCCGCAAGGTGCAGTATTAGGCGCGAAAGCCACGACGTCGCAGGAGGCGGGTCGAGGTTGGCGGGGCTCGCCGGTGGAGCGCACGCCGAAGGCGCCCGAGCATCCTGCCCCCGAGGCGCCGCAGGTACGGACGGTTGTCAATCGAACCGTATCGATGGCTCTTGGCATAATATCGACGTCCTCGGAAAACCGGCGGATCGCCCGCCATGCTTTCGGCAGGGACGTTCCTCCCTTGAATATCAAGTCGCCGCCGAAGGGCGCCTCGAACAGAATCCGCAGGGTCTCGACAACCCATATATCCTTCTCCAGAAGCTGGCCGGGACAACGGGCCGAATCGCCGGCCGTCTTCAAGAGGTTATACCTGTCGTCGGCGGACAGCGCCTGAAACGGAGTTTCATGCACGAGCCAGGAACTTTCTCGCCGGCCCGGCCATCCAACCGGGCACGCCCCCGAGCGCGGCCCCGAGTTCGGCGCGGTCTTCGGCGGAGAGCTTGCCCTCGAGGCCGGCCAGGGCATCGTCGATTTCGTTGGGGCCGAAAAAGGCGAGGGCGCGAACGACCGCGCCGGCGCGCCGCCCGGGCGCGGCGAGCTGCCAGCGCGGGGCGCGGCGCCACAGCACTTCGTGCCGGGCGAAGCGCAGCCGGCGCTCGGCGCCGGACGTCAGATAAACGGCGCGTATCGGGTTTTGCGTAGTCAGGCCGAGCATGTTGGCGCACGCGCCGCCGCACGGCGCAACGGTCTCGCCCCATAGTTCCGCAAGCGCCGGAACGGCCTTCTCGGCCGCGGGCCAGCGGCGGCCGAAGCGGGTTTCGACCGGGCGCATGTATATGCCGCGGCAGATGCGGCAGAGCCGCCCGTCGCCGGCAAGGCGCGCCAAGACCCGGCGAACCGAGGCCGGCTTGCCGAAGGCGCCCAGGTCCGCCGCGCGCAGCGGCGTAGCCTCCGGCAGCGCCCCGGCATGCTCCAGTATGCGTCGCGCCAAGTTCGGCATGATCCGGCCTTGTCCGTAAATCCGCCCGCAACATAGCGCCGGTCGCAGCTGGATACAACGGCGCCCGACCGCGAATCCCGGCGCATATGCGAGGGACGATGAGCGCCGTCGTTACGCGACCCACTCCAGCGCGGGCGTCGTCAGGAATTCCGGCAACGGCACGCCGCCTTGCCCCGCCACTATGCACCGGGCGTGCGGAAAACGGCGGGCGAACTCGTCCAGGTCGCTCACCGACCTCCGGCGGGCGCCGCTCTTGACTTCGAAGGCGGCCAGCGCGGGGCCGCGCGCCAGTACGAAATCCGCTTCGTAACCGTTGGCGCGCCAATAACAGAGGCGCGCGCGGCCGCACGCGGTATTGTACAAGTGCGCCCCCACCGCGCTCTCGACGAGTCGGCCCCGGAACGACCGGTCGGTCAGGGCTTCCTCGAACGTGTAATCCGACAGCGCCGACATCAATGCGGTGTCGAGTATATTGAGCTTCGGGCTGGATGCGCGCCGGGGCCGCGCGCCCGCCGTGTACCGCGGTATCCCGACGACGAGGCCGGCCTTCTCCAGCATGTCGAGATACAGCGCCAAGGTCGTTGCGGCCCCCTTGTCCTGGAGCTGACCGAGCATCTTCGTCCACGAGAGTATTTGCGCCGAACGGTCGGCGGCGAGTTCGAACAGCTGTCTGAGGAGCGCCGGCTTTTCGACCCGGCGGTTCGCAAGCAAATCGCGCCCGATATTCGATGCGACGATCGCTTCCTTGATATATTCGCGCCAGGTCTCCTGTTCGCGGGCCAGCGGCGCCGCTCCGGGATAGCCGCCGAAGAAAACATAGCGTTCGACATCGAAATCGAACGCGGCCGCCATTTCCCCGAACGACCACTGGGCGAGGCGGATGATTTGAAATCGTCCGGCCATGCTTTCGCTCATGCCCTCGCCAATCGCCAGCGGCGACGACCCGAGGAGAACGACATGCAGGCGGCGGTCGCAAAACCGGTCGGCGTCCCATAATCCCTTCACGGTATCGGACCAGCGGGGGATTTTCTGTATCTCGTCCAGTATCAGCACGGCGCCGCGTTCGCAGCGGTCGGCGTCGATACGCGCGCGCTCCCATTGCCGGACAAGCCACCGCGCGTCGCGCGCCGCCGCGCCGGGGAACGCGCCGTCTTCGGGCTCGTCCACCGCAACGTAGAGCGCGGGCCGGTCGAGTTTGGCGAGCGCCTGACGCACAAGCGTCGTCTTGCCGGCCTGCCGCGGACCGGTAACGATGATCAGCGTTCGCGGCGCCTCGTCGAGGCGCGCAAGGAGCGTAGCCAGTTGCGCGCGCTCGTAATGCATGACGCCGGAAGTATGCGCGCGCCGGCGGCTTCGCTCAAGGGGGCGCAACCCCGCCGAAGGCGGGGCCCGGGACCGCGGGCATCCTGCCCGCACGTTTCCGCGGGGCCCGATGGCGCCGGGAGGGCGCAGCGTTCGCGCTCTTCGCGGCGGCGTTCATGCGGTTGAGACGTGCGGGCGGGGACGCTTGGCGCCCAGGCCCCGCCTGCGGCGGCGTTGCGCTGCCCGGGAGCGGCGGCGAACGTTGCGTCAGATCCGCAGCCCGCCGAAGGCGAAAAGCCCGGCAAGAAAGACATCGGCCTGCACGCTCCCGCGAACGGCGGCCCAGTCCTCGAAGGCCGCTTCTGTGCGCTCCACGAGGGCGAAGACATGATCATGGGCAAACGCATGGGCCACATCGTAATCGGCAACTTCGCGGAAGTGCTGAAGCGTGAGCAGGGCCTTGGCGACCCTGACAAGTTCCGGTTGCGGCGCCAGCCCGTCCATGCCCGGAGCGAGCTTCGGCGGCGCGGCGCCGCTCATGAACGCCCGGGCGGTATTCTTCATGGTCCTGTGCGCAAACCCGCGGGCGAGACAGGCGCGCAACCCCGCGCGATCGCCGCCCGCGCCGAACATGCGTCCCGTCGCTTCGTTCGCAAGCATGTGGAACAGCGCGTAGTACGCGGTCGAAACGGCGCGGCGCAACGCCGCCTGCGCGGGCGGGCCGCCCGCCCGCGCGGCAAGGTCCCGGGCAAGCGCCAGGAGATCGCCGTGCAGGTTCACGGCGCCGCGGCTTCGCTGAAACAGACGTATATCAGCGAGTCGCCGACCGATTTCCGCAACCGCTCGTTGACCATTTCCTCCAGCGCAATCCGCTGTCTGACCTTCCCGCCGGGGAGAATGCCGCCGGGTTCGAGCAGGGTCCATACGAATACCGACGGATCGCCAGCCCAGTCCTCGGTGTCTTCGACGCGCCATGAGCGCACCGCGACCGGGAGGTCTTCCCGCCGCAGCTCGTCGAGCGCGGCTTCGATACGTTTCACATCGACGCTCATCGGCTTCTCCTTCCGCGCCGGGGCCGCTGCATTGCCGCGTCCCGAACCGACAATATAGCGGGAAATGCCGCCCGGATCGAGCCGCCTTCGCCCGCCGCGCCGGCGAGCTCGCTCAAGGGGGCGCAACCCCGCCGAAGGCGGGGCCCGGGACCGCGGGCATCCTGCCCGCACGTTTCCGCGGGGCGCGATGGCGCCGGGAGGGCGCGGCGTTTGCGGCGGCCCGCGTCCGAAGCGGTTACAGATCGCTCATATCGGCAATGCGGTCTTTCCACGATAGCGCGTCTTCCGGGCCGGAGATGGCGGCGGGGAGGCCGGCCATCGTGGTGACGGGGAGGAGGACGCGGCTCACGCCGGCCCGGGCGAGTTTGGGCAGGTCCTGCAGGTTCTCCGGGAAACTCGCCGAGATTTCGAGCGCGTCCGGGTCGCGGCCGTGTTCCTCTGCGGTCCGGCGCGCGAGGTCGAAGAGCTCGACCGGCGCGCCGCGGGCGGGGAAGAACCCGTCGCCGAGCCGTCCGGCGCGGCGGGCGGCGGCTTTCGAGTGGCCGCCGACGATGATCGGCACCGTGCCCTGCGCCGGGCGGGGCCGGCAATAGACGTCGCGGAAGCGCACGAACTCGCCGTCGAACGAGGCGGCGCCGTCTCCCCACAGCGCGCGCATGGCGGCGATATATTCATCGGCGCGCGCGGCGCGGTCGCTAAACGACGCGCCGAGCGTCTCGAACTCCTCGCGCAGCCAGCCGACGCCGATGCCGAGCAGAACGCGCCCGCCGGACATGTGGTCGAGCGTCGCAACCTGCTTCGCCGCCGTCACGGGGTTGTGCTGCGGCAGGATGAGGATGGCGGTGCCGAGCTTCATCTTCGACGTCGCCGCGGCGGCATACGCCAGCCAGATGAGCGGGTCGGGCAGGGGGATGTCGCTCACTCCGCCTGCCATCTTGCCGTCGGGCGAATACGGATAGGCGGATTCGTACCCCTTGGGAACGATTGTGTGCTCGACGGCCCAAACCGATTCGAAGCCGGCCTCCTCGCCGGCCTGGAGCAGTTCGACGGCCGCGGCGGGGTCGGCGTAGCGTCCGGTGTTGCCGTAGCGAAGCGCGAATTTCATGGCGCGTGTCTCCGGTTGCGTGGTTCTGCCGGGCTACCCGGCGGTTCGCCCGCCGTCAAGGCTGTAGGTTGCGCCCGTGCAGTGGCTGCTGTCGTCGCTGGCCAGGAAGAGCATGAGCCGCGCCACTTCTTCCGGTTGCGCGTAGCGGCCCTGCGGCGAGGCGGCGCGGTAGGCGGCGCGGAAGCCTTCGGGGTCGCCGGGGGCGAATTGCGCCTCGAGCGCGCGCATCATGCGGGTTTCGACCGGCGAGGGATGGATGCTGTTGACGCGGATGCCCGCGGGCGCGCCTTCCAGCGCCGCCGTGCGCATCAGGCCGACTACGCCGTGTTTCGACGCCGTATAGGCGCCCATGCGCGCGCGCCCGCGCAGGCCCGCGATCGACGAGGTAACGACGATGCTCCCCCCGCCCCGCGCCTCCAGCGCGGGCATCGCGTATTTCAGGCCCAGGAACACGCCGCGCAGATTGACGGCGATGACCTTGTCGAAGGTCTCCGCGTCGTATTCCGCGAGCGGCGCGACCGCGCCCTCGATCCCCGCGTTGAGTATGGCGATGTCGAGGCCGCCGAACGCTTCCCCCGCCGCCGCGACGGCGCCCTCCATGTCTTCGGGCCGCGAGACATCGCCGGCGAATTCGCGCGCACCCTCCGGCGCCGGCGCGCCGGCCTCGCGGTCCACCAGCAGCAATCGCGCGCCTTCGCCGGCGAACAGCCGCGCGCACGCCGCCCCGATCCCCCCGGCGGCCCCCGTAATCAGCGCAACCTTGCCCTCGAGCCTGCCCATGCCCATGTCACGCCGCCGAAGGAGAGACGCCGTGCGCGCCGGCGCGCACCGGGCGGGCGGCCCGCGCTCCGGACGCAGGCCTGAGCGCCGGTTGTTCCGCTTGCAGGAGCGAAGCCGGGGGCGGGGGCCGGCGCGCGTTCCGGGCTTCGGGCGAAAGCGGCTCGCGGCGGCGGCGCGGGGGCGCGGCGCCTCGGCGCAACGCCATCGCCTCGTCGTATCGGCCCTCTCGCAACAGATCGAACGGAGCGGCGCCCGCCGCGGTGGGTGTCGAAAGGCGGTCTCGCGTCGCGGCCGCATTCCCTTCGTCGAGATGGTGAACGGCGGCCAGTACGCGGCGCACAGTCCCGCGCAGGTCGGCGGGGAGCGATTCGCCGCCGGCCCAGCAGGCGAGCGCCGGGCGCGATACGGCGAATAGGCCGCACAATTCTTCCCACGACAGGCCGGAAAGGCGGCGGATTTCCAGAATCTCCTCGCCGGTTCGCGCGCCGGGCGCCGGGTCCGGGTCGAAATACGCGCCGCCGCGAGCGTCAAGGGGCGTCGATTGTTGCGTTGCGCTCATCTCGGAAGACCTCCGGGAATGCTTCGGCCCGCGGCCCATATCACGCCGCCAGGCGGAAAACGCCGTAGGGGTTGGCGCAGGGCGGGCCGTCGGTGGCGTAGAGAATGCGGTTCGTCAGATCGAGGATGGCGGAGGTTACGGTGGTCGTGCGGCGGGGTTCGGGGTCGGCTTCGTCGGGGTGGGCGCAAATGGATTTGGGCGCCGAGAAGTGGTCGGTCAACAACGCCTGCATCGCCGCGACGTCGATGGGCCGGTTCGCCTGGCGCATGAGGCGCTCCAGCCGGCGGGCGCGGAACAGTGTGCTCGGCCCGTTGCGCTCCATCGTCGATACAACGTCCAGCGCCTCGAAATGGTTGGCATGCGTTATCAGGCCGTCTTCCGGGTAGAGCGCGGCGGCGCGCTCCGGCGCGGCCTCGATGTCGAGCGCCTCGCCGTCGGCATGGCCGATAAGCATGTTGACCGAGCACACGCGGGGGCTGCCCACGACGGCCTTGAGCGCGTCGGCGAAAGTGCGCGCCGTGAGTATCTCGCGCACGCGCACATGGAAGGGCTTGCGGTCGGGCGCGCGGCCCTCGCGGTCGGTGGTCAGGCCGTTGCAGCACAGGCCGATGCCGGCTTCGTTGAGGCCGATCATGCCGCCCGCGATGCCCGCCTGCGTAATGCAGAGAAAGCCCGGCGTTTCGCCCGACTCGCCCGTTTCGCCGCCCGGCGCGCGCAAGATCGCGATGCGCCCCACGAGGCGGTGCAGCCAGTCCCAGTTCTGGCCCATGATCGTGACGCCGTTGCGGGTGCGCTCGGGCAGCGCCGCGAAAGCCGTGCAGCCGAACGAGGCCTCTTCCGCGAACAGCGTGTAGCTGAGTTCCCAGCGCGCGTTGAGCAGGCCGACCGGCGCGATGTCGAGGCCGGCGCCCTCGGCGATGCCGTCCATCTCGGCGGCGTATTCGGGCGCGATGGCGGCGATTCGCCCGGCCCACCGCTTGCCCTCGGCCAGCGCGGCCCCGCGTTCGACGCCGCCCTCGGCGAACCGCGCAAGATAGGTCTCTACATTATCGCGCACGGCGCCCGCCAGCGCCCGCCCGTGGACGCGGCCCCGCTCGCGCGGGCCGCCGGAAATATCGACAAGAGGAGGTCCGCTCATGCCGTCGCCTCCATGCCTTGCGCCGCGTCCGCGCCGCTTTCCGCCAGCAGCGCCGCGGCGCGCCCGCCGTGGATTTTCTCGATGTCGTCCTGGTATTTGAGCAGCACGCCCAGGGTTTCGTCAATGGCGCCTGCCGAGAGTTCGGTGCGATCGAGGCGGCGGAGCGCGTTGGCCCAGTCGATGGTCTCGGCGATGCCGGGGTTTTTGAACAGGTCTTCGCCGCGCAGCTTCTGCACGAAGGCGACGACCTGGGCGGCCAGTTCCGCGCGCAGGCCGGGCGCGCGGGCGGCGAGGATGCGCGCCTCGCGTTCGGCGCCGGGATAGTCGATCCAGTGATAGAGGCAGCGGCGCTTGATGGCGTCGTGGATTTCGCGCGTGCGGTTGGATGTGATGACCGCTATCGGCGGCTCGGCGGCGCGCACCGTTCCGATTTCCGGGATCGTGACCTGGTAATCGGAGAGCACTTCCAGCAGATAGGCTTCGAAGGGTTCGTCGGCGCGGTCCAGCTCGTCGATCAGCAGGACGGGCGCGCCGCCGCCGCCGCTTTCGATGGCCTGCAGGATGGGGCGGGCGATGAGAAAGCGGCGGTCGAAGACGTCGGATACGAGGCGCGCGCGGTCCGTCGCGCCCTCGGCGCGCGCGGCCTGGATCTCGATGGTCTGCGCCGCGTAGTTCCATTCATAGACCGCGCCGGCGATGTCGAGGCCTTCGTAGCATTGCAGGCGCACAAGGCGGCGGCCCAGCCGTTGCGCCACCACCTTCGCGAGCTCGGTCTTGCCGACGCCGGCCTCGCCCTCGAGGAACAGCGGGCGGCGCATGTCGAGGGCCAGGAAGACCGCAACCGCGAGGCTGCGCTCGGCGACATAGTCCCCGCCCTCGAGCAGCGCGAGCGTCTCATCGACCGACGCGGGGAGGGCGGGGGAGGGGGCGGTCAAGCGCGATACGCCGCCGCGCGCGGCGGGGCCTCCGTCGTCAGGCGCAGCCGGCCACCGCGCGGCGGGCCATGACGCCGACAAGATGCGCGCGGTATTCGGCGCTGGCGTGGATGTCGGCGTTCAGGCCGTCTTGCGCGATCTCGATGCCCTCGAGCGCGGCGGGGGAGAAATCGGCGTCGAGCGCGCGCTCCATCTCCGTCGCGCGGAAGACGCAATGGCCCGCGCCGGTTACCGCCACCCGCGCGCCGTCCGCCGTGCGCGCGGCCATGACCCCGGCGATGGCGTAGCGCGACGCGGGGTTCGGGAACTTCGCGTAGCACGCCGCGCGGGGGATGGGGAACGACACCGAGACCGCGAGTTCCCCCGGCTCCAGCGCCGTTTCGAACATGCCGGCGAAGAAATCGTCGGCGGCGATCGCGCGCCGGTCGGTCCGCACCGTCGCGCCGAGGCCGAGCACGGCGGCGGGGTAGTCAGCCGCCGGGTCGTTGTTGGCGATGGAGCCGCCGATGGTGCCCCGGTTGCGCACATGCGGGTCGCCGATGCCGTCCGCCAGCGCGGCGAGGGCGGGGATGGCGTCGGCAACGACGGCGCTGGCCGCCGCTTCCGCGTGCGTCGTCATGGCGCCGACCGTCACCGCGCCGCCGTCGCGCGAGATGCCGCGCAGCGCGTCGATGCCGGCCAGGTCGATCAGGTCCGACGGGCTCGCGAGGCGCTGCTTCATCGTCGGCAGCAGCGTATGGCCGCCGGCGAGATATTGCGGGTCGCCGGCCGCTTCGTAGAGGCGCCGGGCGTCGGCGGCGGAAGCCGCGCGGCGGTATGCGAATTCGTACATGCCGGTATCCTCCCTATGCCGCGGCCCGGGCGCCGCGGATTGCGCGCCATACTTTCTCGGGCGTCGCCGGCATGTCGATATGGCGCACGCCGAGTTCGTTCAGCGCGTCGCAGATCGCGTTGACGACGGCCGGCGGCGCGCCGATCGCGCCGGCCTCGCCGCAGCCGCGCACGCCGAGCGGGTTGGTCGGGCTGCGGGTTTCGTTGGTATGGACCGCGAAGCTCGGCGCGCAATCGGCCTTCGGCATGCAATAGTCCATGTACGAGCCGGTGATCGGCTGCCCGGATTCGGGGTCGTAGCGCGCGCCTTCGTAGAGCGCCTGCCCGATGCCCTGGACGAGCCCGCCGTGAACCTGCCCCTCGACGATGTTCGGGTTGATCAGCACGCCGAAATCGTCCACCGCCGTGAAGCGCTCGACCGACACGACGCCGGTGTCGGGGTCGATCTCCACTTCGCAGGCGTAGCAACCGCTGGGGAAGGTGAAGTTCGGCGGGTCGAAATAGGCGGTTTCCTCAAGGCCCGGCTCAAGCTCCTCGAGCGGGTAGTTGTGCGGCACATACGCCGCGCCGGCCACTTCGGCGAAAGCGAGCTTGCGGTCGGTTCCGGCGACGGAAAACGCGCCATCGGCGAACTCGATGTCTTCCGCCGAGGCCTCGAGTATGTGGGCGGCGATCTTGCGGCCCTTTTCCACCACCTTGTCCATCGCGCGGGCGAGCGCCGTTCCGCCGACCGGCAGCGAGCGCGAGCCGTAGGTTCCCATCCCGAACGGGATCTTGTCGGTGTCGCCATGCACGACCTCGATGGAGTCGAAATCGATGCCGAGGCGTTCCGACGCGAGCTGCGCGAAAGTGGTCTCGTGGCCCTGGCCGTGGGCGTGCGTGCCGGTGATGATGCTCACCGAGCCGCTGGGGTTGACCCGCAGCGTGGCCATTTCGTAGAGGCCGGCGCGGGCGCCGAGCGCCCCGGCGACCGCCGACGGCGCCGCGCCGCACGCCTCGATATACGACGAGACGCCGAGCCCGCGCAGCTTGCCGCGCGCCTTCGCTTCGCGCCGCCGTTCCGCAAACCCCGCCGCGTCCGCCTCGGCCAGGCAGTCCTCCATGTTTTTCGCGTAGTCGCCATCGTCGTAAACCATCGCGACGGGCGTCTGATACGGTTGCGCGCTGCGCGGGATGAAATTGCGGCGGCGGATTTCCGCCGGGTCGAGGCCGGTCTCGCGCGCCGCCACATCGACAATGCGCTCGATCAGGTAACAGGCCTCGGGCCGCCCCGCGCCGCGATAGGCGTCCACCGGAACGGTGTTGGTGAACACGCCGCGCACTTCGCAATAGATCGCCGGGGTTTTGTACACGCCGGCGAGCAGCGGCGCGTAAAAATACGTGGGGATGGCGGTCGAGAAGGTAGAGAGATAGGCGCCGAGATTGGCGACGGTGGAGATTTTCAGGCCGAGGAACTCCGCGCCGGCGCCCAGCGCAAGTTCGGCGCGCGTGACGTGGTCGCGGCCCTGCGCGTCCGACAGAAACGCCTCCGCGCGGTCCGACGTCCATTTGACGGGCCGCCCCGCCTTGCGCGCCGCCCACGTAACCAGCGCCTCCTCGGCATAGTGGTAGATCTTCGAGCCGAACCCGCCGCCGACATCGGGCGAGACCACCCGCACCTTCGTCTCGGGCAGGCCGAGCACGGCGGTACACATCAGCAGGCGGATGACGTGCGGGTTCTGGCTCGTGGTGTAGAGCGTGTAGCGGTCGTCGTGCGCGTCGTATTCGCCGATCGCGGCCCGCGGCTCGATCGCGTTGGCGACCAGGCGCTGATTGACGAATTCGAGCGGAACGATCTTCGCGGCGCCCGCAAAGGCCTGTTCGACCGCGGCCTTGTCGCCGAATTCCCAGTCGTAGCAGGTGTTGTTCGCCGCCGCGTCGTGAACCGCGGGCCGCCCCGTTTCGAACGCGCCGGCGGTGTCGGTTACGGCGTCGAGCTCCGCGTATTCGATTTCGAGTTTCTCCGCCGCGTCGCGGGCCTGCGCGCGGGTTTCGGCCAGGACCATCGCGACCGGATCGCCCACATGGCGCACCTTGCCGGTCGCCAGCACGGGGTGCGGCGGCTCGACCATGTCGGAGCCGTCCTTGTTCTTGATGAGCCAGCCGCAGGGCAGGCCGCCCACATTGTCGGCGGCGAGGTCCGCGGCCGTGAAAACGGCGGCGACTCCCGGCGCGGCGCGCGCGGCGCTGGCGTCGATGGCGCCGAGCCGGGCATGCGCGTGCGGCGAGCGCGCCAGCACGGCGTGGAGCTGGCCGGGCCGATCGATGTCATCGACATAGCGTCCGTTGCCGGTCAGGAAACGCCTGTCTTCCTTGCGCGCGGCGCGCGCGCCGATTCCGGTCGCGGTCATGGCGTCAGCCCCCCATCGCCCTGGCGCCGGCGATTATGGATTTCACGATGTTGTGATAGCCCGTACAGCGGCAGATATTGCCCTCGAGCTGGCGGCGCACCGTGGCCTCGTCGGGGTCGGGATGGCGGTTGGCGATGTCGATGCCGGCCATCACCATCCCCGGCGTACAGAAGCCGCATTGCAGCCCGTGATTGTCGCGGAACGCTTCCTGCATGGGGTGCAGCCGGTCGCCATCGGCGAGGCCCTCGATCGTGAGCACGCCGACGCCCTCGGCCTGCGCGGCCAGCACGGTGCAGGATTTGACGGCGGCGCCGTCCACATGGACGACGCACGCGCCGCACTGGCTCGTGTCGCAGCCGATATGCGCGCCCTTGAGCCCGAGGCTGTCGCGCAGATAGTGGACCAGCAAGGTGCGCGGCTCGACCTCCGCCTCGCGCTCCTCGCCGTTCACGGTCATGGATACGGCGATCTTCATGAAGCCCCTCCCCGTTGCCCGCGCCCGGCCCGTCCGCCGCGGCGCGCGCAAGCATGGCGCCGCCGCCGGGGAGGCGCAACCCCGCCGAAGACGTGGCCCGGGACCGCGGGCGTCCCCGCCCGCACGTTTCCGCAAGGCGCAACCCCGCCGAAGGCGGGGCCTGGGACCGCGGGCGTCCCGCCCGCACGTTTCCGCAAGGCGCAACCCCGCCGAAGGCGGGGCCTGGGACCGCGGGCGTCCTCGCCCGCACGTTTCCGCAAGGCGCAACCCCGCCGAAGGCGGGGCCTGGGACCGCGGGCGTCCCCGCCCGCACGTTTCCGCAAGGCGCAACCCCGCCGAAGGCGGGGCCTGGGACCGCGGGCGTCCCCGCCCGCACGTTTCCGCAAGGCGCAACCCCGCCGAAGGCGGGGCCTGGGACCGCGGGCGTCCCCGCCCGCACGTTCCCGTAAGACGCGGCGCCGCCAAGAGAGGCGCACTTCCTGGGCGCCCGCGCGTCCCCGCCCGCACGTTCCCGCAAGACGCGGCGCCGCCGAACTCCGGCACAGACTCTCAAAACGCCGCCCCGCCGCTCGCGAGCGCGGCCGCCAGTGCGCCGGCGGCCACCGCCGCCGCGGCGAGCACCCACAGCCCCAGGCGCTTGCGGCGCTTCGGCGCCGGCGCCTCCGCGGCGGGCGCCTCTTCGCCAGCCTCCGCGGGCGCCGCCCCGCCGGCGACATGCCCGGCGAATTTCGAGAAGAACTCATCCGCCAGCCGCTTGGCGGCGCCGCCCACGAGCCGCGAACCCACCTGCGCCAGCTTGCCGCCGACCCGCGCGTCGGCTTCCCACGTCAGGCGCGTGGCGCCGCCATCGGCGTCGGCAAGGCGCACGCGCGCCTCGCCGCGGGCGAACCCCGCCGCGCCGCCCGTCCCCTCGCCCGAGATCGTGTATCCGTTCGGCGGGTCGAGATCGCTCAGCGTCACGCGGCCCTTGAAGCGCGCGTTGACGGGGCCGATTCGCGCCGCGACGACGGCGGCGAACTCGGTGTCGGATGTCTTTTCCAGGCTTTGCAGGCCGGGGATACAGGCCTCGAGCACGGCGGGGTCGTTGAGCGCGTCCCAGACCCGGGCGCGGGGGGCGGGCGCGACGTGTTCGCCGGACAGCTCCATCGCCCGCGCCGTAGCGCCGCGCCGGGCGCCGCCGGCTCAGCCGCCCTGCGCCGCCATCCAGGCGATGACGTCGGTGATGTCGTCCTCCTTCTTGAGGCCCGGAAACGCCATCTTGGTGCCCTTGACCACCGCGCGCGGGTCGGCGAGCCACGCGCGCATCGTCGCGTCGTCCCACGTTAGGCCGGCCTCGAGAAAGGGCTTCGAATACTTGAAGCCCTCGACCTGTCCGCCGGGGTTGTCGATAACGCCGAACAGGTTGGGGCCGATCTTGTTCTTCCCGCCGTCCTCGATGGTGTGGCAGGCCCTGCACTTCTTCCAGACCTTTTCGCCGTTGTCGAGATCCTGGGCGGAGGCGGGAAGGGCGGCGGCGGCCGCGGCCAGGCCGATCGCGGCGGCAAGCGCCGGCGCAAGATGTTTCATGGGTTTCGATCCTCAAGCAGGCAAGTGAGCGGTTACGCGACGCGCGCCACCATAGACGCGGCGGCGGCGGCGTTCAACGGCGAAGCGGGGGCGGCGAAACGATCGCGCCGCCCCGCGCTTTCGCCCGCGGCTACCCGGCCGCGCAGGGGTTGCAGGGATTGCACGGCGCACACGGATTGCACGGCGCACACGGCGCGCAGGCCGCCGCGCAGGGGTTGCACGGCTTGCACGGGTTGCAAGGCGCGCAGGCGGCGGGGGCGCAGGGCGCGCACGCGGCCGGCATTTCGCAGCCCGACACGGCGATTCCGACCGCCGCCGCGACGGCAAACGGCAACGCGGTCGAGGACAGCAGGCGAAGGCGGGTCGCTCTCACATCATGCATCTCGGGGTCTCCCGGTTGGCGGGTCAAGCGATGTCGCGCCCCTCTACCACAACCGCCGCCGCCGTTGTCAAATGCCGAACCGCGAACCCCGCCGAAGGCGGGGCCCGGGACCGCGGGCATCCTGCCCGCACGTTCCCGCCATGCGCGATGCCGGCGGCGAGGGCGCGGCATTTGCGCCCCCCTCGCGGCCCGCGCCCCCCAAGCATATATTGCCCCCCGTTCCGGCCGATTCGCGCGCCGCGCCGGACGGCGGCCGGGGACAGCCGAATGACAGCCATGAACATCGACGAACTGCGCGACAGCCTGATTCGCCGCGACGAGCCGTCCGCGCCGCCGCCGCTGTGGGTAATCCCCCCCGAACGCGCCGCCGAAACCGCCCGCGCCGCCGACACGGTCGAGGAATGCATGGCCGCCCTCCGCCGGGGCGGCGGCAACATCGTCGGCGAACTGCTGCGCGGCCAGGGCGAGCTCGAACACTGGACGCACTACCCGAAAGGCGACGTCCACGACCGCGAAACCCATTCGCAATACTACTACCACACGCACCCCGCCTCGCAACGGAGCGGCGAGCACGGGCATTTCCACACCTTCCTGCGCGCGGCGGGGATGCCCCCGGCGGCGCGCCCGGCGCCGCTCCCCGCCGCCGTCGAACGCCCCCTCGGCAACGACGCGCTGAGCCACCTCGCGGCCATCTCGATGGACAAGCGCGGCCGCCCCATCCGCCTCTTCACCGTCAACCGCTGGGTAACGGGCGAAAGCTGGTACGCGGCCGAAGACGCCATCGCCATGCTCGACCGCTTCGAAATCGGCCGCGCGGCCCCCGGCCGGCCGACCGACCGCTGGGTCGGCGCGATGCTGCGCCTGTTCCGCCCGCAAATCGAATGGCTGCTGCGCGAACGCGACGCCGCGGTGCGGGTCTGGGCGGCGGGCAACCCCGGCGCCGGCGCGCCCGTGTGGGACGATCGCGGGCTGGAGGTGACGTCCGCGCTCGACATATCCATCGCCGAACAGGCGCGGCTCGCGCGCGCCGCCGGGGCGCGGCGTTGACCCCCGGCGCCGCCGACCGCGCCTTCCGGCGCCGCCATCTGCTCGGCATCGCCGACATGAGCGCCGCCGAGATCGTCTGCCTGCTCGACCGCGCCGAA
Organism: Alphaproteobacteria bacterium; assembly: GCA_965201115.1. Taxonomy (GTDB): domain Bacteria; phylum Pseudomonadota; class Alphaproteobacteria; order UBA7887; family UBA7887; genus JANQOH01. The sequence continues at coordinate 66,183 of OZ241745.1, read as the reverse complement.
ACCCATGCGGGGCGCGACGCGGCGGCCGACCGCTCGGCGCTGCGCGGACGCACGCTCATCAACCTGTTCTTCGAAACGTCGACGCGCACGCGGACGTCGTTCGAACTTGCGGGCAAGCGGCTCGGCGCCGACGTACTCAACATGCAGGTCGAGACCAGCGCCATAAAGAAAGGCGAGACCCTGATCGACACGGCGATGACGCTGAACGCCATGCGGCCCGACGCGCTGGCCCTCCGCCACCCCGATTCGGGCGCCGCGAAACTCCTGAGCGAAAAGGTGGAATGCGCGGTCGTCAACGCCGGCGACGGCAGCCACGAGCACCCGACCCAGGCGCTGGTCGACGCGCTGACCGTGCGCCGCCGCCGCGGCCGCATCGCCGGATTGCTTGTGGCCATTTGCGGCGATATCCGCCACAGCCGCGTCGCCCGCTCCAACATCCATCTGCTGACCGCGCTGGGCGCGCGGGTGCGCCTGATCGCGCCGCCCACGCTCCTGCCCGCGGCCGCCGGGCGCCTCGGCGTCGATGTCTTCCACGACATGAAAGCCGGGCTGGAGGGATGCGACGTGGTGATGATGCTGCGCCTCCAGGCCGAGCGCATGCGCGGCGCCTTCGTCCCCTCGGTGCGGGAATACTTCCACTTCTGGGGCCTCGACGAAGAGAAACTGGCGCGCGCCCGCCCCGACGCGCTGGTCATGCACCCCGGGCCGATCAACCGCGGCGTCGAGATCGACAGCGAAACCGCCGACAACATGGCGCGCAGCGCCATACTCGAGCAGGTGGAGCTCGGCGTGGCCGTGCGCATGGCCTGCCTCGAACTCCTGCTGGGAGCGGCCTGACATGGCCGCGCCGCGCCGCGTCGCGTGGATAAACGCGCGCCTCCTGGACCCGGCCTCGGGGCTCGACGCGCCGGGCGGGCTTCTGACCGAGGGCCGGCGCATCGCCGGCGTCGGCCCGGGCCTGTTCGCCGGCGGCGCGCCCGAAGACGCGATCATCGTCGATTGCGGCGGGCATTGCCTCGCCCCCGGCCTCGTCGACATGCGCGCGCATCTGCGCGAACCCGGCGCCGAGCACAAGGAGACCTTCGCCACCGCAAGCCGCGCCGCCGCCGCCGGCGGCGTGACCTCCATCGCCTGCATGCCCGGTACCGACCCGCCGATCGACAGCGTCGCCACGATCGAATTCATCGCCCGCCGCGCGCGCGAAACCGGCCTCGTGAAAATCTACCCCGTCGCCGCCATCACCCGCGGACGCGAGGGCCGCGAACTCACCGAAATCGGCCTGCTTCGGGAAGCCGGCGCGGTAGGGTTTTCCGACGCCGACCGCGCGGTCGCCGACAGCCGCGTCATGCTGCGCGCGCTGACCTATGCGCGCGCCGTCGGCGCGCCGATCGTGCAATACCCCGAAGACCGCGCGCTGACCGAGGGCGGCGCCATGAACGAGGGCGAACTGGCGACGCGGCTCGGCCTGCCGGGCATGCCCGCCGCGGCGGAAGCGATTATCGTCGACCGCGACCTGCGTCTCGCCGAGGCCGCCGGCGCGCCCTGGCGCGCGGCGCCGCTCTCCACCGCGGCCGCCGTCGATGCCGTGCGCCGCGCCAGGGCGCGCGGATTGCCCGTCGCATGCGCCACCGCGCCGCACTACTTCACTCTGAACGAAAACGCGGTGGCCGATTACCGCACCTTCGCCAAGGTGCGCCCGCCGCTGCGCCGCGAAGCGGACCGCCTCGCCATTGTCGAGGGGCTGGCGGACGGAACCATCGACGCCATTGCGAGCGACCACGCGCCGCACGACCAGGATTCGAAACGCACCACCTTCGAACAGGCGGCGTTCGGGATGCTCGGGCTCGAGACCATGCTGGCGCTGTCCCTGGCGCTGTACCATGACGGAACGATGGCGCTGCTCCCGCTACTGGCGGCGCTGACGTGCAACCCGGCGCGGCTCCTGGGGCTCCCCCAAGGCGTCCTCGCCCGCGGCGCGCCCGCCGATCTCGCGCTGATCGACCTCGACCGCCCGTGGATAATCGAGCCCGCCGCGCTGCTCTCCAAGTCGAAGAACGCGCCCTACGAGCAACTGCCGGTCCGGGGGCGGGTCCTGCGCGCCGCGGTGGACGGAAAAATCGTGTACCCGTTCGCCGGGGCCGCGTAATGCCCGATCCCCTCGGCGGGTTCGCCTATACGTGGCCGCTTTACGCGGGCGGCGCGATGGCGTTCCTCCTCGGCTCGATCCCGTTCGGCCTGCTGCTCGCGCGGCTGGCGGGCGCGGGGGATATCCGCCGCATCGGCTCGGGCAATATCGGCGCGACCAATGTGCTGCGCACCGGCCGCCGCGGCCTCGCGCTCGCCACCCTGCTGCTCGACGCCGGCAAGGGCGCGGCCGCGGTCTTCGCCGCGGGCTTCTACGGGCCCGACATCCAGGCGATCGCCGGCGCCGCCGTCGTGTTGGGCCACATGTTCCCGCCATGGCTGCGGTTTCGCGGCGGCAAGGGCGTGGCGACCGCGTTCGGCGTGTTGTTCGTGTTCAGCTGGCCGGTCGCGCTCGCGGCTGCGCTGACATGGCTGGCGGTCGCCGCGCTGGCGCGCTACTCGTCCCTCGCCGCCATCGCCGCCATGATCGCCGCGCCGGTCGCCTTCTGGGCGATGCTTGACGCGCAGTTCGACGGCGCGCTCCCCTGGTGGCTCCCCGGCGCCCCGCAGCAGGCCCAGGTCGCGGCGCTCGTCTCCCTGCTCGTAATCCTCCGCCACCACGCCAACATCCGCCGCCTCCTGTCCGGCGAAGAGCCGAAATTCGGCGCCTCCCCCCCGCCCCGGTAACCGCCCCGCCGCCCTCTGCCGCCGAGTGAGGCGCAACCCCGCCGAAGGCGGGGCCCGGGACCGCGGGCTTCCAGCCCGCACGTTCCCGCCCGCCGCGGCGCCGCCGGGAGAGTCGCGGCGTTTGCGCCCCGCACAATGCCGCCGATCCCCGGGGGGCGCCTTCGTTCGGCGCCATGTGCTATAATGACGGCCATGCGCGAAATACACGACGCGTCCCTTAAACTGTTTTTCGACCACGAGCGGGCGGTCGCCGACCTGCTCAGGGGGTTCATGCGGCTGGTGCTGGATGCGGCGTTCGATGTCTCCCGCCTCGATCTCGCCAGCCTTGAGCCGGCGTCGCCGGATTACGTGGACGAGAAGCTGCGGCGGACGCGGGGCGATCGCGTGTGGCGTCTGCGCTACCGAGCCGCCGACGGCTCGACCGGCTGGGTGTATCTGCTCGTCATGCTCGAGTTTCAGTCGTCGGTCGATACCGACATGGCGTTGCGCGTGCTTGCGTACACGGCCCAGTTGTATGCGCGGCTTCGCCGGGAGGACCATAAGGGGCCGCTTCCGCCGGTTCTGCCGATTGTCGTTTACAACGGTCGGGCGCGTTGGTCGGCGGCTTTCGACGTCCGGGATGCGATAGCGCCTGCGGAGGCGGCGCTGGAGCGCTTTCAGCCCCGGCAGGGTTACCTGCTGCTCGATGTTCATCGTCTGCGTCCGGAGGATTTGCCCGAGGGCAACGTTGTGTCGGCGCGTTTTGCGCTTGAGCACGGCGATCCGGAGGCTATGCCGGCGGTTGTCGCGGCGTTGCGGCGGTTGCTTTCGGGTCCGGAGCATGCAAGTTTGCGCCGTGCGTTCGGCGCGACGCTTCGGCACATGCTCGAGGCGAACCGGTTCGGGGCTTCGGACGGCGCGCTGGCTGCGCGTTTGAGGCGTGTCGGCGATTTGGAGGATTTGGACGCGATGGAATCGTTGTTTGCGGAACGGCTCGACGAGTGGGTCGCCGAGCGCGCGGCGCGCAGCGCGGAACGCATCGCGGCGCGCATCGCGGCGCGCAGCGCGGCGCGCAGCGAAGCGCTTGGCGAGGCGCGCGGTCTCGAGCGCGGCGAAGCGCGCGGCGAAGCGCGGGGCCTTGAGCGCGGCGAAGCGCTTGGCGAGGCGCGCGGTCTCGAGCGCGAGCGTGCGCTTCTGGCGCGGCAGGCGGGCCGCAAGTTCGGGGCGGAGGCGGCTTCGCGCCTGGCGGCGGCGGTCGCGGGCGTGGACGATCCGGACCGACTCGAGGAGGTGGGCGACGCGGTAATCGTGTGCGCGACCGGCGCCGAGTTTCTGACGCGCGCCGAGGAGATCGCCCGCCGCCGCTGACCGCGCGCCCGCGCGGCGCCCGCCGGGAGAGGCGCAACCCCGCCGAAGGCGGGGCCCGGGACCGCGGGCATCCTGCCCGCACGTTCCCGCCCACCGCGGCATTGCCGGGAAGGGCGCAGCCGTTACGCCCCTCCCGCCAACGATCAGCACTGTCGAGCCCCGCGGATCCCCGCAATGCCCCGCAACGGCGCCCCCGCCCGCTCCGGCGCGCTTCCCGGGTGCGCGGGCGTCTCGCCCGCACGTCGCCGCCCCGCACAATGCCGCCGGGGAGAGGCGCAACCCCGCCGAAGGCGGGGCCCGGGACCGCGGGCTTCCAGCCCGCACGTTCCCGCCCACCGCGGCATTGCCGGGAAGGGCGCAGCCGTTACGCCCCTCCCGCCAACGATCGGAACGGTCGAGCCCCGCGGAGCCCCGCAACGCCCCGCAACGGCGCCCCCGCCCGCTCCGGCGCGCTTCCCGGGTGCGCGGGCGTCTCGCCCGCACGTCGCCGCCCCGCACGTCGCCTGCCGGGGAGAGACGCAACCCCGCCAAAGGCGGGGCCCGGGACCGCGGGCTTCCAGCCCGCACGTTCCCGCCCACCGCGGCGTCGGCAGGAGGGCGCGCGCTTCCCGGGACCGCAAGCGTCTCGACAGCCCCGAGCCCCGCGGATCCCCGCAATGCCCCGCCCGCTCCGGCGCGCTTCCCGGGTGCGCGGGCGTCCCCGCCCGCACGTCGCTGCCCCGCGCGATGCCGCCGGGGAGAGGCGCAACCCCGCCGAAGGCGGGGCCCGGGACCGCGGGCATCCTGCCCGCACGTTCCCGCTCGCCGCGGCATTGCCGGGAAGGGCGCAGCCGTTGCGCCCCTCCCGCCAACGATCGGAACTGTCGAGCCCCGCGGAGCCCCGCAACGGCGCCCCCGCCCGCTCCGGCGCGCTTCCTGGGTGCGCGGGCTTCCAGCCCGCACGTCGCCGACCCGCGCGATGCCGCCGAGAAGAGTCGCGGTCACCGCGCCCCGCCCGTCGGCGTTCGCGGTGGTTGCGACTTGCGGGCGAGACGCCCGCGCACCCGGGAAGCGCCCCGCGCCCCGAGGCGTTTGCGCCCGCGCGCCGCGTGCGGTATATTGACGACGTCCGTGTGGCGTCCATTTCCGCCGAGGAGCGCTCCGTCATGACCATGCCCCGCCCGTACCGAGGGTTTGCGCCCGCGCTTGCCGTGCAAATAAACGTACCCCCCCCCCCCCGCGGGAGGGGCGCGGCATGAGCGCCCGGGCGCTCGCGCCGGCGTTACTTCTCGCGCTCGCCTTGTGGGCCGCCGAGGCGCCGGCGCAGACGAACGTGTGCCGCGGCGGGCCGCACACCGGCAGCGGGAATATCCAATGCGTCGAATCCAGCGGCGCGAACGACATCCTCATCGCCCCGGGGAACGCCGGCATCGACCACGCCACCGACAACGAGGTGAGCATCCTGGCTGAGCACGGCGGTACCGGCGGCATCGAGTTTCGCATGACGGCCGGAACCGTCGTGGGCAGGGGATCCGCCGGTCACGGCATGTATGCCCGGCACTACGGGGCGACTGGCGGCGGCGCCATGGTCATCCGCATGAGCGGCGGCTCCATCGAGACGCGGGGTACGGGGGCCTATGCCATCTGGGGCAGGCGTGAGAGCGGGACGGGCAACGTCGGCATCGACGTGACCGGCGGATCCCTGTCGAGAACGGGGGCGACGGGCGGCGTCGTCCTGGGTCACCACCAGGCGACGGGCAACATAACCATCGACATGAGCGGCGGCGCCATCGAGGCGACGGGGGCGGGCGTGCGCGGCCTCACCGGCACCCACCGCGGGAACGGCAATCTCACCATCGGCCTGACCGGCGGCTCCATCGCGACGCCGGGGGTCGGCATCGGCGCCACGCGGGGCGTCTCCAGCACGGCGGGCAACGTAGCCGTTACCCTCTCGGGCGCGACCGCCACGGTCAAGACGACCGACAGCACCGCCCACGGCGTCAGTGCCCAAAACAGCGGGTCGGGCAATACCGCGATCGCGATGCGCGGAGGCCTCGTCGAGACGACGGGGAACGGAGCCCGGGGCCTCAGCGCGTATTCCGGCTATACGGGGACGAGCCCCTCGAACGTGTCCATCGTGCTGGAAGGCGGAACGGTCCGCACGCGGGGCGGGACCCACACCGTTGCCACTTTTAACTTGTACGCCCACGGGGTTTACGCCGAGAGCAACAACGGGCGCCACAACGTCTCGGTGCGCATGACGGGCGGCGACGTCGAAACGGCGGGGGCGGGCGCCAACGGGATTCTCGTCTTCAAGCGGGGGCCGGCCGGAGCGGGCTCCATCGAGATGACGGGCGGCTCAATCTGGACCGCCGGCGACGACGCTCATGGCGCCTACGTCCATATGTACGATACCGCCACGAGCACGGAGGGGCTTTCCATCGACGCGGCGGGCGAAATTTCCGTCGAGGGTCTGAACGCGAGAGGCCTCCTGGGACTCCATGCGGGCCTCGGTTCCGCCGCGATAACGACGGGCGCGGCGGCGGCGATCGAGGCGCCGTTCGCCGTCGGCATGGAGGGGCGGCTTACGAACGATGCGAGCGCCGCGGGGCGCATCCTTGTGACGCATGCGGGCGCGGTCGAGGCGCGGGATGCCGGCATCCTCGCCTGGGCCCGGCGGTCGAGCGGCCACACGATGGGCGCGGGCGCCACGACGGCGGACGACGCGGCGCGGACGACGCCGATGATCCGCGTCGCGTCGAGCGGAACGGTCACGGTGGGCGCTTCGGCGACGGACGCCTTCATCCGGTTCCGGATCGCTGGCGACGACGAGACGCTGTCGACGGCGGAACAGGCTGTCCTCGACGCGATAACGGATAACGATTCGGCTGCGCTGACGACGGCGCTGGCGGCGCTCCCGGCCGACGACTACGACGCCGCGTGGAAGGCGGAGGCGCGGGAGCTTCTGCGAAGGCGCTCCGCCGCGCCGACCGGCGACGGCCCGCTGGCGCACGCGGCGGCGGAGGAAATACTGGGTCTTTCGCGCGCCGGCGTCCGCGCCATGGCGCTGTCCCACACGGCGATCGCCGATCGTGTCCGCGCCGGCGATGCGCTCTCGGCCGCGGAGCGCGCGGCGCTGACAGCCGTGTTGACGAAGGGCGCCGCGGGAACCGAACTGGAGACGGCGCTGACCGCCCTTCCCGACGCCGACTACGACGCCGATTGGAAGAACGCGGTCCGGCAACACGCGCTGACCTACAACGCCGGCGACATCCATGTGGACGTGACCGGCGGCGCCATTGACGCCGAGGGGAACGGCGTGGAGGCGCTGTACGTCGTTCCGCATGCCAGCAACGGCGCCATCGCGGTGACGGTTTCGGCGGGCGCGCGGGTTACCGGCGGGGCGAAGGGCATTTATGTCCGCGGCGCGGGCGTCACAAGCGGCGTGCGCAACCAGCGGGTGACGGTACACGGCTCGGCGATGGGCGGAACCGGCGCGGGCGTGCATCTGTTCGGCGGCGGAGCGGTGACCGTGGGCGCGGGCGGCGAAGTGAGCGCAACATCGGGCGTCGCCATCCTCGGCGACGGCGGCGGCCCGTTGACGGCCGCCGTTTCAGGGACGGTGACGGGCGCCATCCGCGTCGATGGCGGCGGCTCGTTGACGGCGAATGTCATGGCCGGCGGCGTTGTGACGGGCACGATACACGACCCGCAGACCGCGCTTGCGGTCGCGGGCAGCATCGGGCGCATTCTTTACGCCAGCGGCGGGACGGTGACGGTGTCCGGGAGCGGGACGCTGACCGGCGTCGAGGGCGTGGCCATCGAGAGCGCGATGGGCGCGCTGACCGTCACGGTGAACGACGGGATCCGCGTCGAGGGCGATGTCAAATCGGGCGGCACGCTGACGGCGACCGTCAATGCCGGCGGCGCGGTGACGGGCACGATACACAACCCCGAAAGCCCGCTTACGGTTTCGGGCAGCGTCGGGCGCGTTCTCTATGCCTCGGGCGGGACGGTGACGGTCGCCGGCGGCGGGAAACTGACCGGCGTCGAGGGCGTGGCCGCCGAAAGCACGGCGGGCGCGCTGACCGTCACGGTGAACGACGAAGGCCGCGTCGAGGGCGATATCAAATCCGGCGGGACGCTGTCGGCGACCGTCGAGGCCGGCGGCGTCGTGACGGGCACGATACACAACCCGCAAGCGTCGTTCACGGTTTCGGGCAGCGTCGGGCGCGTTCTGTATGCCTCGGGCGGGATGGTAACGGTCGCCGGCGGCGCGAAACTGACCGGCGTCGATGGCACAGCCGCCGAGAGCACGATGGGCGCGCTGACGGTCACGGTCCGGGACGAAGGCCGCGTCGAGGGCGACGTCAAATCGGGCGGGACGCTGATGGCGACCGTCGAGGCCGGCGGCGTCGTGACAGGCACGATACGCAACCCCGCGGCGATGACCGTGGGCGGCAGCGTCGGGCGCATTCTCTACGACAACGGCGGAACGGTGACGGTCGCCGGCGGCGGCGCCGTCACGGGCGTCGATAACGATGGAACGACCGAGGCGATTCGCGCCGACGCGGGCAACCTCGACGTCACGGTTATGGCCAACGGCGCGGTCACGGGCCTCGTCGAGGGCCGCGGCGACGGCAATCTCGAGGTCGACGTCGCCGGCGCGGTAACAGGCGATATCGCCGAGCGCGGCGCGGGCGATCTGGAGGTTTCGGTCGCCGGAACGGTGACGGGCGGCGTTGTCGGCGAAGGCGCCGGCGAACACACGGTTACGGTGGCGTCCTCGGGCGCCATTGCCGGAACGGTCCGCCTGCCCGCGGGCGCGGCGCTGACGGTCTCGGGCGATGTCGGGCGCGTCCACTACGACAACGGAGGCGCGGTAACGGTCAACGCCAGCGGCGAGATTACGGGCCTCGATATCGATGGAACGAAGGAGGCGATCCGCGGCGACGCGGGCAACCTGGCGGTGACCGTTCACGGCACGGTCGCGGGCAATATCGAGGCGCGCGGCGATGGCGACCTGACGGTGACGGTGTCGGAGACCGGCACGATTAACGGGGAGATTTTCGGTCGCGGCGGCGGCGTGCATACCATCGAGATCGCTGAGAAGGCGCGGGTGTTGGGAACGGTGCATAACCCGAAGAGCGGAACGACGATCCGCGGCGCTGCGGGGCGCGTCCTGTTCGACAACGGCGGCGCGTTGACCATCGCGGCGACGGGCCGCATCGCGGGGATCGATGGCGAGGCGATTCGCGCCGACGCGGGCGCTCTCGATGTCACAGTCGCATCCGGCGGCGCGGTCATGGGCCGCATCGAGGGCCGCGGCGCGGGCGCCATGACCGTGAATGTGAGCGGCGCGGTGACGGGCGCCATCCACGGCAAGGGCGCCGGCAAGCATGAGGTCACGGTCGCCTCCGGCGGCGTGGTGACGGGCGATATCGTCGATCTGGAGGCCGGCGGCCTGGTCGCGTCGGTCGCGGGCCGCATGACGGGCGACATCGAGGAGCGCGGCGCGGGCGACTTGACCGCGTCGGTTGCGGGCCGCGTGACGGGCGACATTGAGGAGCGCGGCGCGGGGGATTTGACGGCGACGGTGACGGGGACGGTTACCGGCGGCATTCGCGGCATGGGCGCGGGTTCGCACGCCGTTGCGGTGATGGCCGGCGGCGCGGTGACGGGGACCGTGCATCTTCCGACAAGCGCGATGACGGTTGCGGGCCGCGTGGGGCGGGTGCTTTACGACAACGGCGGCGCGGTTACGGTCGCCAGCGGCGGCGCGGTAACGGGCGTCGAGAGCGATGGAACGACCGAGGCAATACGCAGCGCGGCGGGCGACCTGACGGTGGACGTTGCGGCGCGGGCGACCGTGACCGGCGACATTCGCGGCGAGGGTGCCGGCGACCTGAAAGTAGATGTGAGCGGCAAGGTCGAGGGCGGGATATTCGGCCGCGGCGGCGGCGAGCATGACGTTCATGTGAAATCGGGCGGCTCGGTCGAGGGTCTCATCCGCCTCGCGGCCAGCACGGTGACGGTCGATGGCGCCGCCCGGAGCGTGCTGTTCGATCGCGGCGGCACGGTCTCGGTAAACGCCGGGGGGCGGCTATCGAACCTCGACGGGCGGGCGGCGGTGCGCAGCGCGTCCGGCGACCTGACGGTGACGGTGAACGGCAATGTCGTGGGCAATATCGAGGACCTGGGCCCCGGGGCGCTGACGGTCGCGGTCGCGAACGCGCTGACCGGCGACGTCATCGGCGGCGGCGGCGGCGCGCATCGGCTGACGGTGGCGTCCGACGCGGTTTTCAGGGGGAACGTCCGGGGCGTCGAGTTCATCGCCGTGGCCGGGGATGCGGAAGGCATGTTGCATGTTCCCGCCGGCGGCGCGGTCGAGATTGCCGCGGACGGCGCGCTCGTGGGCGCGGAGAACGCGGAGGGCCGCCGCGTCGCGGTCCTGGCCGAAACCGGCGCCTTGGACATGACGGTCGATGGCGCGGTGCAGGGCGCCGTGGAGGCGCGCGACGCCGGCGCGGCCTCGACCGTGACGGTCGGGGCCGGCGGCGAAATCGACGGCAGGGTCGCGCTGGCGGGGACCGGCAGCACGGTCGAGGTGAACGGCGCGGTGCAGAGCGTCGAGGCGCCCCGCGGCGCGGTGACGGTGGGCGCCAACGGACGCATCGAGGATGACGACATCGTCGCCGAGAGGGTGACGATAACGGCCGCCGCCGGCGAATCGGACGAGGAGGCCGCGCAACGCATCGGCGGCGGGCGCATCGACAGCAGCAACGCCGCCATCGTCCTCAAACGCGAGGGCCGGGCCGACTCGATGCTCAGGATAACCGCCGACGGCCGCATCGAGGTCGGGCCGGAGCCGCGCCACCGCGTGTACGAAGCTCTGCCGTCGGTGCTGCTGGCGCTGAACGCGCTCCCCGCCCACGGCGACCGGTTCGCCGCGGCGGGCGCGCCGCGCGGCGCGTTCGCGCGCCTCGACGCCGCCGGCGGCGACCGCCACCCGGCGTCCTCGACAGCGCAGGCGCATCACGACTACCGCCGCTTCGGTTTCGAGGCGGGGATAGAGGGCGCGGCGGGCGAGCGCGGCGTATTCGCGATCTCCGTCCATCATGTGCGCGGGCGCGCGGATGTGGACACCGACGCGGACACCGAGGCGGGCGGCGGCCGTGTCGAGATAACCGGCACGGGCGCGCGCATATCGGGCGCATGGCTGCCGGCGGAGAACGTCTATGTGAGCGCTCAGGCCGCGGCGACGCTGTACGAGGCCGACCTCGATTCGGACGCGGCGCTCGAGGGCGCCCTTGCGCGTGACTTGTCGGGCCGCGGCTACGCCGCCGGCGTGGAGATCGGGCGGCGCCTCGAGCTGGGCCGCGTGACGCTGACCCCGCGCGCCGGCGCCGATTGGTCGATGGTGGAGATGTCGTCGTTCACGGACTCCGTGAACGAGCGCGTATCGCTTGACGCGGGCCGGCGCATTACCGCCCGCGCCGGCGTGCGCGCCGAGTCCGCCGCCCTCCCCGGCGGCGCCGGCGCCATGTTCGCAACGCTGGACCTGGAGCGCGAACTGTCCGGCGCAATGGAAACCACCGCGGCGGACAGGCCGCCCTTCAAGGCCGAAGCGGAAGCGACATGGGCCCGCCTCGGCCTCGGCGCCGCCCACGAATGGGCCGACGGCCGCATAGCCCTCCGCGCCAACGCCAACTACGCCGCCGCCCCCCACGGCAACCGCGACTTCACCGGCAGCGCCACCCTGACCGTGCGCTTCTGATCGCGGAAGAAGCCGCAACCCCGCCGAAGGCGGGGCCCGGGACCGCGGGCATCCTGCCCGCACGTTGCCGCGGGCCGCGATATTGCCGGGGAGGACGCGGCGTTTGCGCCCCTCCGCCCCTCTTGGCGGCATTCGTAGCGTTGGCAACGTGCGGGCGGGGACGCCCGCGCACCCAGGCCCCGCCTTCGGCGGGGTTGCGCGCCCCGGCATTTACGGCGCGGCTTCTTCCAGCTCGTCGATGAAACCGGAAATTACGTCCAGCCCCTTGCGCCACAGCGCGGGGTCGCGGGCGTCGAGGCCGAACGGCGCCAGCAGCTCGCGGTGGCGCAGCGCGCCGCCCGCCGCCAGCATCTCGCGATAGCGGCCCTCGAACCCTTCCGGGGCCTCGAACCGGACCGCATACAGCGCGTTCGCAAGGCACTCGCCGAAAGCATAGGCATAGACATAAAACGGCGTGTGGACGAAATGCGGGATATAGGCCCAGAACACGCGGTAGGCGTCGTCGAGCCGGACGGCCGGGCCGAGGCTTTCGCCTTGAACGCCCATCCATAGCTCGGCGATCCCGTCGGCCGTGAGTTCGCCCTCGGCGCGGCGGTCGTGAAAGCGCCGTTCGAACTCGCAGAACGCGGCCTGGCGGACCACGGTGTTCAGCATGTCCTCCGTCTTGCCGGCCAGGAGGACGCGCCGCCGCGCCGGGTCCGTCTCGGCGTCGAGCAGCGCGCGGAAGGTCAGCTGCTCGCCGAACACGCTCGCGGTCTCGGCCAGCGTCAGCGGCGTTTCCGCCACAAGCGCCCCGCGCGGCCCGGCCAGCAGCTGGTGAACGCCGTGGCCCAGCTCGTGCGCCAGGATCGTTACGTCGCGGGCGCGGCCCTGGTAGTTCAGCAGGATGTACGGATGCGCCGACGGCGCGGTCGGATGCGAGAACGCGCCCGGCTCCTTGCCCGGCCGCGGCGGCGCGTCGATCCAGCGCGCATCGAAAAACCGCCGCGCGAGGCCCGCGAGCTCGGGCGAGAAGCGCCCGTAAGCGTCGAGAACGATACGTTTCGCCTCCGCCCACGGAACCCGCCGGTCGTCGTCCTCGGGCAGGGGCGCGTTGCGGTCGCGCCAATCGAGCGTTTCGGCGCCGAAGCGGCGCGCCTTGAGCGCGTAATAGCGGTGCGACAGGCGCGGCGCGGCTTCGCGCACCGCCTCGAGCAGCGCCTCGACCACCTCGTCCTCGACGAAATTTTCGAGATTGCGCCGCGAGATCGGCCGCGGATACGACCGCCACGAATCCTCGATCGCCTTGTCCCTGGCCAGCGTGTTGAGAATCAACGCCAGCGTGTGGATGTTGTCGCCCAGCACGCGCGAGAGCGCGGCGGCGGCTTCGCGCCGCGCGGCGGCGTCGGGCGACGCCATCTTGTCGAGCGCCTGCGCGCAGGTCAGCGCCTCGCCGCGGAACGGAAACCGCAGCCGCGCGATCGTCTCGTCGAAAAGCCGCGTCCAGGCGTCGCGCCCCGCGGCGCGCTGCTCGCTCAGCAGCCGCTCCATGTCGTCGGAAAGCCGGTGGGGGCGGAACGCGCGCACGTCGCGGATCCACGGGCGCCAGCGCGCCAGCGCCGGCGACTCGAGCCGCTCCGCCAGCGCGTCGTCGTCGATACGGTTCAACTCCAGCGTGACGAACAGCAGCGTATTGGCGATGTCGGTCGTGCGCTCGCGCATGTCCTGAAGGAACTTCCCGGCGCGCGGGTCGTTCATGTCGCCCGCGTGCAGCAGCGAGGCGTAGCTCGTTATGCGGCCCAGCGCGTCGGTCAGCTTTTCGTATTCGGCGATGAGTTCGGCCAGCGCCGCGCCGTCGAGTGCGCCGACGCGCCCGCGATGGCGCTCCGCGAGCGCCTCCGCCCGCGCCCGCGCGTCCTCCAGGTCGCGCGCCAGGGCCGGCGACTCGACGCCCTTGTACAGATCGTCGAGATCCCACTCGGGCAGCGGTCCGATGGCGTCGTTCACGGGGCTTTCCGGGGGGTCAAAGCGACGCCGCCAGGCTGCGTATCGCGGCGCGATAGCGATCCAGCGACTCGCTGTTTATCTGTGTCCGCGCGCCGTCGAGATCGTATGCGCCGGCGCGCAGTCCGCCGATGGGCGTTCCGGAATGCGACGCCACGGTCGCCACCGTATGCGCGTCGGGAATATCGAGGAACATGTCGTCGAGTCCGGGGCGCGAAAACGCCTCGGGCATCGCCCGCGCCTGTTCGCGCACGGTCTCGCGGATATCCTCGAACATCTTGCCGAACGCCGCGGCGGGGCGCCGCCGGTACCAGGTCGAACGGTTCATGGCGACAAGATGAATCTTCGGCAGGCTCATGGAAAACGTTTGCGCCCGGGCGCTGAAACTGGCCGCGCGATACTCCGGCGGCGCGCCGTGCCCGTACACAAGCTGGCCGACATTGCGGATCGCCCGCGCCGACGAGCCGTCCGCCGTACACGGCGCGATCGGCCGCTCCGCGGCGAGGAGCGCCTGTTCGGTGTATGCGGAAAAACTCGGGTTGCAATCGACGAAGAACGCGCATTCGCCGAATCGCCTCCTTGCCGCCCGCTGGAGATCGACGACCCACCCATGCACGTTGCGCCAGGCATCGCCGGGGATGGTCTGCACGGCGATCGTGTTGATCGTCTGCACTTGCAGTTCCAGCGAGGGATCGCCGGCCACGAGATAGAGGTTCGGCGGCGCATGCGGGTTGGAATCGCCGACCCGGACGAGGAAATCCGTTTCCGTGCCCGTCCGGTCGTGCGGGTTCAGTATGCGCTGATGGTAATAGCCGCCGATGGTTTGCGCGACCGGCAGCTTGTCCAGCAGTCCCTGCAGAACCTTGCCCCCGCCGCCATTGCCGCCCAGCAATATCTCGCTGACATTCGCCTGCGGGCACATGTCGATGACGACCGCCGCGACGTCCGGATGCAGGGCGGCGTATTCCGACGCGGTGGTGAAACACAGAAAGCTCTTCCCCACGCCGCCCTTGTTGTTCCAGAATACGTATTTCATCGGTTGCCGCCCTTCGCGCGGGCGAGGCGCCGCCGCCCGCCGGCGCCAGCGTACACCGCCCGCCCGCGCCGGTCCAATGCGCCGCGCGCCCGCGACAAGGGCGCGCCGCCGGTATAGACTCGCCGCCGCGGAGCGGGGGACCGGGAGGCGCGCATGAAACTCGATACTTGGCCCAATCTGGTCGCGATGTTCTTTTCCCAGGCCGGGCGCCTGGGCGGCAAGCCGTTTCTGTGGGAGAAGCGCGGCGGAGCGTGGCGGCCGCTGACGTGGCGCGAAACGGCGGAGCGCGTCCGCGCGCTTGCCGGCGCGCTCCGCGCCCGGGGGCTGGAGCGCGGCGACCGCGTGGTCCTGTGCTCGGAAAACGCGCCGCACTGGGCGGTCGCCGATTTCGCGATCATGGCCGCCGGCGGCGTCACCGTGCCCGCCTACATCACCAACACCGCGCGCGACCACGCGCATGTGCTGGCGGACTCGGGGGCGCGCATGGCCGTCGTATCGACCTCCGCGCTGGCGCGGCGGCTGCTCGACGGCGCGGCGGAGGCGGGCGCGCTGGAGCGCGTCGTCGCCATCGAGCCCGTGGAGGCCCCCGGGGACGGGCCTGAAATCGTGCGGTGGGACGCCGCGCTGGCGCAGGGCGCGGGCGCCGCGCTCGACGACCCCGCCGGCGTTCCGGCCGATTCGCTGGCCGCGCTGATCTACACGTCGGGAACCGGCGGCGCGCCCAAGGGCGTGATGCTGAGCCACCGCGCCATCCTCGCGAACTGCGTCGGCGCGCACGGCCTGCTGCGCGCGCTCGGCCTGAACGATAACGTGTTCCTCTCGTTCCTGCCGCTGTCTCATGCCTACGAGCATTCGTGCGGCCTGATGTTTCCCGCCGCGGTGGGCGCGGAGATCTACTACGCGCGGAGCATCGAGACCCTGAGCGCCGATCTCGTGGAGACGCGGCCGACGATCATGACCGCTGTGCCGCGGCTGTACGAGGTCATGCGGCAGCGCATTCTGGCGGCGGTCGAGCGCCAGGGCGGCCCGCGGGCGGCGCTGTTCCGCCGCGCCGTCGCGCTCGGCCGCAAGCGCATCGAAACCCCGGACGCGCTCGGGCCGCTGGAGCGCCTGACCGACGCCGCGCTCGACCGCCTGGTGCGCAACAAGGTGCGCGCGCGCTTCGGCGGGCGGCTCAAGGCGCTGGTCTCGGGCGGCGCGCCGCTCAACTACGACGTCGGCGTTTTCTTCGCCGGGCTCGGCCTGCGCGTCATGCAGGGCTACGGACAAACCGAGGCGGCGCCGATAATCAGCTGCAACCCGCCCGGCGACATCAGGCTCCGCACGGTCGGAAAGGCGCTGGAGGGCGTCGAGGCGCGCATCGCCGGCGACGGCGAAATCCTCGTGCGCGGCCCGCTGCTCATGGACGGATACTGGGGCCGCGAAGAGGCCACGGCGGAAACGCTCCGCGGCGGCTGGCTGCACACCGGCGACATCGGCGAGATCGACGGCGACGGCTATATCCGCATCACCGACCGCAAGAAGGACCTCATCGTCAATTCGGGCGGCGACAACATCGCGCCGCAGCGCGTCGAGGGCATCCTCGCGCTCGAGCCCGAGATCGAACAGGTCATGACGGTCGGCGACCGCCGTCCGCATCTCGTGGGCCTCGTGGTTCCCTCGCAGGCCTTTGTCGAGGAGTGGGCGCGCGACCGCGGCGCCGCGGCCGATCTCGCGGCGCTCGCGGAAGACGAAGATTTCCGCAACGCGCTCGGCGCCGCGGTGGCGCGCGCCAATCGCGGCCTGTCCCGCATCGAACAGGTCAAGCGCTTCGCCGTCGCCCGCGAGCCCTTCACCGTCGATGGCGGAACCATGACCCCGACCCTGAAAATCCGCCGCCACGAAGTGCTGAAACGCTACGGCGACGAGTTGGATCGCCTCTATCGATAAGCCCGCGCCGAAGGCGCGAACTGCCCGGGACCGCGGGCGTCCCCGCCCGCACGTCGGCGATCCACGCAGCGACCGAATTCCGCGGGAAGCGACACAGGAAGGCAGAACAATGACGGCCAGCAATCCGATTACGCACGATCGGATCGTGCTCGGCGGCTTCGTTTCGCTCGCCGCCCTGTTCATCGCGCTGTTCGTATGGCTGCGCGACGACGTGCGCGGCGATATCGAGCGCATCGAAACCGCCGTGACGGAGCTCCGCCGGGCGGAGGCTGCAAACGCCGCCGGCATTGCGCGCATCGAAGGCGTAATCTCCGGCGTCCTCGGCCGCCCGTTCCCCGCCGCCGAGCCGCCCGCCGCGCCCGGCGACGGCGAACCGGAGCCCCGAGCCGCCGACTGAACGCCCGCTTGCCGCCGCCGCCGCCGCCGCGTATGCTCCGGCTTCGCCCCGCGCCCGTCGCGCGGCGGCGCGCGCAGGCAGGGGAGGCGGCAATGTTCCACGGATCCATAACGGCGCTCATCACGCCGTTCGAAAACGGCAAGCTCGCGGAGCGCCAGTTTCGCGCGCATGTCGAACGGCAGATCGAACAGGGCTCGCACGGCGTCGTGCCTTGCGGCACTACCGGCGAATCGCCGGCGCTGAGCCACGCCGAGCACCGCCGCGTGACCGAAATCTGCGTCGAGACCGTGGACAAGCGCGTGCCCGTCATCGCCGGAACGGGCTCCAACAGCACCGGCGAAGCCCGCGATCTGACCCGCCACGCCCACCGCGCGGGCGCCGACGCCGCGCTCGTCGTCACGCCCTACTACAACAAGCCCACGCAGGAGGGCCTCTACCGGCATTTCGAGGCCGTCGCCGCGGCGGCCGATATCCCGATCGTCATCTACAACATTCCCGGCCGCTCGGTCGTGAACATGTCGGTCGAGACGATGGCGCGGCTGGCGCGGATACCCAACATCGTCGGCGTCAAGGACGCGACCGCCGATCTGACCCGGCCCATGCTCGAGCGCGCCGCGATCGACGGAGACTGGGTTTTTCTCTCCGGGGAAGACGGCACGGCGCTGTCGTATCTCGCGCAGGGCGGCGGCGGCTGCATTTCCGTGACCGCGAACGTCGCGCCCGCCCTCTGCGCCGAAATGCAGAACGCCTGGCGCGGGGGAGACGCCGCGCGCGCGCTCGACGTCCACCGCCGGCTCATGCCGCTGCACGACGCGCTGTTCGTCGAGACCAGCCCCGCGCCGGTCAAATGCGCGGCGGAAATGCTCGGCCTGTGTTCGGGCGAGCTGCGGCTGCCGATGGTCGAGGTCGGCGCGCCGGCCCGCGAGACCGTCCGCGCGGCCCTCGTTTCCGCCGGCCTGCTCGACGCCAACGTCACGCCATGGCGCGCCGCGAACTGAGCAAGTCCCGAGCCGTCGTCGCCAACCGCAAGGCGCGGTACGATTACTTCATCGAGGAGAGCCTGGAGGCGGGGCTGGTTCTGGTGGGTACCGAGGTCAAGTCCCTGCGCGACGGGCGCGCCAGCTTGGGCGACGCCTATGCCGAGGAGCGCGGCGGCGAGATGTTTCTCATCAACGCCCATATCGGCGCCTACGGGGCCGCCAACCGCCTCAACCACGAGCCGCTGCGGCCCCGCAAACTCCTGCTCCACCGCAGGGAGATCGCCCGCCTGACCGGCGCCATCCAGCGCCGCGGCTACACCGTGGTCCCGCTGCGCATCTATTTCAACGGCGACGGACGCGCGAAAGCCGAGCTCGGCCTCGCGCGCGGACGCCAGCGCCACGACAAGCGCGAACGCGTCAAGGAGCGCAGCTGGCGCCGCGATCGAGCGCGGCTCATGCGCGAACGCGGCTGATCGCGGAAACCGGGGAGTTACGGAAAGGAATGACGCCATGCGAAAACGGGCAGGAACGCTCGCGCCCATCGCCGCCGCGTGCTGGCTGGGGGCGGCGGTGACCGCGCAAGCCGAAACCGCGCACGAATTCGCGTTTCCCGGCATCGACGGCGGCCGGCTGGCTCTCGCCGACTATGCGGGCAAGCCCGTGCTCGTCGTCAACACCGCGTCGTTTTGCGGCTTCACGCCGCAATATGCCGGCCTGCAGGCGCTGTGGGAGCGCTACCGCGAGCGCGGGCTTGCCGTGGTCGGCGTGCCGTCCAACGATTTCGGCGGCCAGGAGCCGCGCGACGAAGCCGCGATCCGCGAATTCTGCGAAGCCAACTACGCGGTGGACTTTCCGATGACCGCGAAGCAACGCGTCATCGGCGCCGGCGCGCACCCCTTCTACCGCTGGATCGCGGAGGAACTCGGCGACGCGGGGGTCCCGAAGTGGAACTTCCACAAATACCTGATCGACGGCGAGGGCGCGCTGGCCGGCGTATGGGGGTCGCGCGTCGAGCCCCTCGCCGCCGAAATCGCCGCCGCCGTCGAACAGGCGCTCCCGTAAGCGCGCGCCTGGACATGAAACACGAGCGGTCCCCCGGGCGCCTCGGCCACCGGGCCGGCATCGCGGCGCGGAGTATCCCGATGAAGCCCGCCGCCCGTCCGTCATGAGCCTCTGGGGCAAGATACTCGGCGGCGCCATCGGCTTCGGTTTCGGCGGGCCGATCGGCGCGCTGCTCGGCGCGGTCGCGGGCCACCTGGCCATCGACAAGCGCGCCGCCTCCATGTACGCGGCCGACGGCGATTCGCCCGGCGGCCCGGCCGCGCATGGCGGCGACGAAAAACGCCGCATGGCGTTCGCCGTCGCGGTCATCGCCCTCTCCGCCAAACTCGCCAAGGCCGACGGCCATGTCAGCCGCGACGAAGTGGCCGCCATCAAGCAGGTGTTCCGCATCCCCGGCGCCGATGAGCGCATGGTGGGGGCCATCTTCAACCAGGCCCGGCGCGAGACGGCGGGGTTCGAACCCTATGCGCGGCAGATCGCCGGCATCCTCGCCGGCCACCGGCAGCTGCGGGAAGAACTGCTCGCCGCGCTCCTCATGATCGCCCACGCCGACGGCGAGTACCACCCCAACGAACGCGAGTTCCTGCGGCGCGTGGGCGCGATATTCGGCTTCGGCGCGGGCGAGTTCGGACGCATCGAGGCCACCTTCACCCGCTCCGTCGCCCGCGAGGAAAGCGACCCCTACGAAGTCCTGGACCTGACCGCCGAGGCAAGCGACGCCGAAATCAAGGCCGCCTACCGCAAGCTCGCCCGCGAATACCACCCCGACCGGATGGTCTCCCAGGGCCTGCCCCGCGAGTTCGTCGAGGTCGCCGACAAGAAAATGGCCGAAATCAACGCCGCCTACGACCGCATCGCCCAACAACGCGGCCTGACCTGATCTCCCGCGCCGAAGCCCGCCGGAGAGGACGCGGCCCGCGCAACCGGCGCGCCGAACCGGCAGGCGTTTGGGCTCCCCTCCGCCCTCAATGGGTTGCCGGGCGGCGGCGCTCCGCCAGCGCCGGCATGCCGCCGCGGGGCCGCAGCACGATGTTGCCGATGGGGTGGACCTCGTGCCCCGGCGCGGCGCGCAGCCGCCAGCGCCGCGCGACCGAGGCCAGGATAAGACGCGCCTCCATGAGCGCGAAATTGTTGCCGATACAGATGCGCGGGCCGCCGCCGAACGGGAAATAGGCGTGTTTCGGCCGGTCGCGCCGCCGTTCCGGAGAGAACCGCCCGGGATCGAAGCGTTCCGGATCGGGCCATACATTGGGGTTGCGGTGCGCGAGCCATATGTTGAGGTTCACGATGGTTCCCCGAGGCACGGGCACGCCGTGTATCTCGTCGTCTTCCGCCGCCTGGCGCGAGATCATCGCCACGGTGGGGTAGAGCCGCATGGTTTCCTCGACGACCATGCGCGTCCAGGGCAAGCGCTCCAGGTCGTCGAAACCGGGCGCGCGCCCGGCCAAAACGGCGTCGAGCTCCTCGTGCAGCCGCGCCTCGGCCCGCGGATTGCGCTCGAGCGCATGAAACGTCCAGACCAGCGCGGTCGCCGTCGTTTCGTGGCCGGCGAGGAACATGGTGATGGTTTCGTCGCGCAGCTGGCGGTCGGTCATGCGCTCGCCGGTGTCGGCGTCCTCGGCGTTCATGAACATGCTCAGCAGGTCGCCGCGGTCGCGCGGGTCGGCGCGGCGCTCGGCGATTATGCGGTTTACCGTGCGATCGATGGCGCGCACGGCGGCGCGCACATGCCGGTCGGGCAGGCGCGGAAGCCACTCCGGCACGCCGACGAAATCGCGGAAGCGGAGGCGATGCCGGTTCAGAGCGCGCATGGCGTCGCTCACGACGCGCGCCTCGGCGTTGTCCAGGCGGTCGGAAAACATCGCCCGCGTAATGATTTTCATCGTCGCGCGCGACATTTCCGCCTGCAGGTCGATGGAGGCGCCCGAATCCGCCGCCGCTTCCCACCCGGCCTGCATGTCTTCGGCCAGCGCGGCCATCGTGTCGGCGAAGCCCCTGATGCGCCTGTGGTGGAACGCCGGCGCGGAGATGCGCCGCTGGCGCCGCCAGAACTCCCCCTCGCTGGTCAGCAGCCCCCGCCCCAGTATGGGTTCGAGCAGCGCCCTGCCGATCGGCGTCTTGCGGTACTTGTGCGCGTGGGCGACCAGCACGTGGTGGACGATCTCCGGATCCGCCGTCGTCGCGACCCGGCTGAACAGCCGCCGCGCGGGCCGGAACGCGCCGCTGCCGATGTGCCGATAGACGGAAACCGGATCGTCGATCAGCGCCCGGTAAATTTGCCGGAGGCCGGGGGCCGGCCGGTTTGCGGCGCTCGCTGCCGTCAACGCCCTGTCTCCCTCGGAAAACGCGCCGGCAATGTGGGCTTTCCGCCGGCCCTTGTCCAGATACGGCTCCGGAGCGGCGGCGCGCCTTGCTACGGGTCGCCGGGCTGGGCGTCGGCGGCGCGGGCGCAGCGCGGCGATCGACGCCACGTTGACAATGGCCCCGCCGCCGTTCCGGCGCATCGCGGGGATGGCGGCCCGCGCCGCGAGAACCATCGATTCGACGTTGACGCGCATGACCCGGCGCCATTCGTCCAGGTCCTCCTCAACGACGCTGCCGCTGCTGCCGACGCCGACATTGTTGTCGAGGCAGTCGAGCCGGCCCCATTCGGACATCGCCCGCGCGGCCATGCCGCGGCAGGCGTCTTCGCCGGTGACGTCGGCGGCGTGGGCGAGCGCCGTTCCGCCCTCTTCCGCGATTATCCCGGCGGTGCGTTCGGCGCGCGCCGCGTCGCGGTCGACCGCCAGCACGCGCGCGCCCGCGCGCGCCAGCAGGATCGCGGCGGCGCGGCCGTTGCCGACGCCATCGCCTTCGGCGCCCGCGCCGGTCACGATGGCCGTCTTGCCGGCCATCCCCCATGCGTTTTCCATGGGCTTCCCTCCGCGCCCGGATACGGTTTCGTCCAGCATAGCGCGAGCCCTTGCGTCCGGCGCGGCCGCGGATAGCATGGCGCCGCCGCCGCCCCCGGGGCCGAAGCCATGCTCCGCTTGTCCGTTCTCGAACAATCGATCGCCGTTTCGGGCCGTCCGCAGGCGGCGTCGATTCGCAACGCCGTGGCTCTCGCGCGGCATTGCGACGCGCTCGGCTATGCGCGCTTTTGGGTTTCGGAGCACCACAGCCACCCCACCATCGTCGGCACGGCGCCGGAAATCCTGATAGCGGCGGCCGCGGCGGCGACCGAACGCATCCGCGTCGGCAGCGCGGGGGTCATGCTGCCGCACTACGCGCCGCTGAAGGTGGCCGAACAGTTCCGCGTGCTCGACGCCTTGGCGCCGGGGCGCATCGATCTCGGCCTCGGGCGCGCGCCGGGGTCCGACGGGCGCACGGCGTTCGCGCTCCATCCGCTGGCGAACGAACGGCCGGAGCGCTTCCCCGCCGATGTGCGCGACCTGCTCGCCTGGGTTTCCGGCGAGACGCTGCCGGACGACCATCCGTTCCATGTCGTGCGCGCCTATCCGGAAGGCGAGACCGTCCCCGAAGTGTGGATACTCGGCAGTTCGAACTACGGCGCGCAGGTGGCGGCGTATTTCGGCCTGCCCTATTGCTTCGCATGGTTCTTCACCAACGGGCGCGGCGCGGCGGAGGCGCTCGAACTCTACCGCGCCCATTACCGGCCGAGCGCGCGCTGGCCGGCGCCGCACGATGGCATTTGCGTCTGGGCGCTGGCGGCGGATACCGAGGATGAGGCGGAATACCATTTCCGTCCGCGCGCCCGCTGGCTGCTGACGCGCGACCTCAACCTCTACGGCCCGCTCGAATCGCCCGAAGAAGCGGCGGCGCATGCCGTAACGCCGGCGCAAGAGCGCCGGATAGCGCAGTTCCGCGAGCGCGCCCTGATCGGAACCGCCGATGCGGTGGCCGCGCGGGTCCGCGCCCTGGCCGAGGACTGCGGCGTCGCCGAAGTCGCCATCGTCGCCTGGGCGCACGACGAAACCGCGCGCCGCCGCAGCTACGCCTTGCTGGCCGAAGCTTTCGGCCTCGCGGGCGGACGCCCGTGAGACGCCTCCCCGGCCCGTTTGCGCATTCGAGCGCGCGCAAGGCCGCCCTGCGTTCGCCCCGACAAATCGGTCGGCGGTTGCAACCGCCGCTTACGGCCGCGGGCCGAAGCGCGGTTTTCCCGGCGTGCGGAGGGGGGCGGCGATGTTGGCGAACTCGCACAGCAGGCGGCGGGTGTCGCGCGGATCGACGATTTCCTCGACGCCGTATTGCTCGGCGGTGCGGAACGGCGAACGCACAGCCTCCAGGCGCGCGAAAATGTCGGCCATCAGGGCCTCGGGGTCGTCGGATTTCTCCAGGTCGGACTTGTAGGCGGCCTCGATGCCGCCCTCGACCGGCAGCGAGCCCCAATCGCCCGAGGGCCACGCGAAGCGGTAGTGGTAGCGCGTATGGTTGTCGTGGCCCGCGCCGGCGACGCCGAACGCCTTGCGCATGATCACCGAGCACCACGGCACGGTGGCCTGGTAGAGCGCCGAGAGCGCGCGCACGCCGTAGCGGATGGTACCCGCCTTTTCCGACTGCACGCCGATGAGGAAACCGGGGCAGTCCACCAAATGCACGACGGGCAGGTGGAAGGTCTCCGCCATGTCGATGAACCGCGTGAGTTTCTGCGCCGCGTCGGCCGTCCAGCCTCCGGCATAGACATACGGGTCCGACGCCGCGACGGCGACGGGCCAGCCGTCGAGGCGCGCCAGCGCCGTAACTATCGAACGGCCGAACTTGCGGCCGATCTCGAACAGGCTGCCGCGGTCGAACACCGCCTCGAGGATGGGGCGGATCTTGTACACCTTGCGCCGGTTGCGGGGCACGGCTTGGATGAGGAACTCCTCGCGGCGGTCGGGCGGGTCGTCCCGCGCGCCGCGCGGCGGCAGTTCGAACGCCGACGAGGGCAGGTAGGAGAGAAAGCGCCGCGTTCTCGCGAATGCGTCCTCCTCGCTTTCCACTTCGTCGTCGATGGCGCCGTTTGCGGCGTGGACGCCGCTGCCGCCGAGTTCTTCTTTCGTCACCGTCTTGCCGAGGCGCGAGACCACGGGCGGGCCGGCGACGAACATTTGCGCGCGCTCCTTGACGATGAGCGAGTAGTGGCTGGCGGCGACGCGCGCCGCGCCCAGCCCCGCCACCGGGCCGAGCGCCAGCGCGACAACGGGTACCGTACCCATGTTATCGACAACGAAGTTCCACGCGGGATTGGCGGGAACATAGGTATGGCCGTCGACCTCGAGAGTGCGCACCGAGCCGCCGCCGCCGGTGCCCTCCACCAGGCGGATCAGAGGCAAGCGCAGTTCGTTCGCCATCTGCTCGGCGGCGATCTGCTTGGCCTTGATGCCGGCGTCCGCCGCGCCGCCGCGCACGGTGAAATCGTCGCCGACCGCGACCACGCGCCGGCCGTCGATGCGCGCGCGGCCGAACACCACATTGGAGGCGCGGAAGCTCGCGAGCGCTCCGCCGGGCCCGTATTCCGCCTTGCCGGCGATGGCGCCGATCTCGTGCAGGCTGCCGGGGTCGAGCAGCGCGTCGAGGCGTTCGCGCACCGTGAGGCGCCCGTTATCGTGCTGGCGTTTGACCTTTTCCGGCCCGCCCATCTCGCGCGCCAGGGCCTCGCGCCGGCGCAGTTCCGCGATCTCGGGCTCCCAGCCCTTCGGCTCCGGTCTCCCGCCCGTATCCATCGCGCCCTCCCCTCGGGTTTTCGCCGCGCCGCGCGCGCCTGTCGATCGATGCATAGCAGATTGCCGCGGCGGCCCGCGAGGGCGGCCCGGCGTTATTCCTCGTCGAGCGCGCCGGGCTCGAGCTCGGCCATCAGATGCGCCAGCAGCGGATACAGAGCCGCCAGCAGCGCCACGAGGAACCCCATGCGGCCCTCGCGCCAGCCCTTGAAGCGCCAGTAGCACTTGATGAAACGCCCGGCGCTGCGGCGCAGGGTGGAGCGCAGCCGCGGCACCCCGCCGGCGTCGCGCATGTCGGCGGCATGCGCGCGGCTGTAACGCGCCAGCCGCCGCAGCATGTCGTCGATGCCGGCGTAGGAATAATGCGCGATGGGCGTGCGCAGCCGCCGCCGCGCGCCCGCGAGTTCGATCTCCGGATGGACGCGCTGGCGGCCCCAGCGTTTCGCGCCGCGGCTGAACAGGCAGGCGCCGTGCGGTTTGCCCCAATAGGCGCCCCAGCCGTGGCGCACCAGGCGGCGCCCGACATATGTGTCGAACGGGATCAGGAAATATCCCGGCGCCGCGCCGGCGATCGCGTCGCGGATTTCGGCGAACAGCGCGTCCGGAACCCGTTCGTCGGCGTCGATTTCGAGTATCCAGTCGCCGGTCGCCGCGTCGATGGCGGCGTTGTGGCGGTCGCCTTCGATCGGCCACGCGCCTTCGATTACGCGCGCCCCCGCGGCTTCGGCGATGGCGCGCGAGCCGTCGGTCGTGCGGTCGAGAACCACGACGAGTTCGTCGGCGGGCGCGAGCCGCGCCAGGCACGCGCCGAGCTGCGCCTCTTCGTTGCGCGCCACAACAATCGCGGTCAGGCGGGGCATGCGCGCGGGCCGGTTGTCGTGCGCCGTTTTTCCCGGCGGCGCCTCGGCGGCGAGGGATCGGAGCCGTTGCCGGCGAACGGGATGCTCACCCGAAGCGGCGCTCCACTTCGCTTGCGGCGCGGTTCCACGCGGCGTGGCGCTGGCGCGCGCGCGCCTCGCCGCTGAACCGCGCGAACATGTCGTCGTCGTCGAGCAGGCGCACCGCATAATCGGCGAAAGCGTCCTCGTTGGCGGCGGCGTAGCCCGTGACGCCGGTGCGCACGCGCTCGTCGGCGGCGCCGAGCGGGCGCACCACGGCGGGAAGCCCCACCGCCTGCGATTCGGCAAGCGTGTGGCAAAGCACATCGCGCGAGCTCGACGGGTACAGGTGAACGCGCGCGGCGCGATAGGCCTCGATCATCTCCGGGTCGGAGCCGGGCCGGGCGATGCGGACGCCGCGCGCCTCGGCCTCGCGCGCCCGCGCAAACAGCGGCGCCACCGCCTCGGGCAATGCGGCGCCGGCGGCCCCGGCGGAGAAAAGGCCCGAATATATGTGCAGCTCCGCCCACGGCGCGCGCGCGTGGACCTTTGCGCGCCAGAGATCGAGAAGCCAATCGAGGCCGCGCAAGGGGTGGCCGGTGAAGATTGCGCGCGGCGGCGACGCCGGGGTCATTTCCGCCGCCTCGCGAAACCCCCGCGCCACGCCCATCGTCACCGTGGCGGCGGACGCAGCTTGCAGCGCAGGCGGGATGGTCTGGCTATGCGCGATGCCCTGAAGCACCAGCGTCGGGCGGTATTCGCGCACCGCGGCGAGCGCGGCGGGAGTCGCCGCGGGGTCGCCCGGCGCCGACAGCAGAACGACGCGGCCGCCGGCGCCGCCCGCCCTGCGCAACAGCGTCGGGTCGCGATGCGCGATGGCGACGTCGCTGTGCGCGGCGTTGCAGTCGTCGATGGGCTGCCAGCTCACGCCATCGATCACGCGCGGCGCGGCGCAACGGTTATAGACGCGCACCATGTGGCCGCGCGCCGCCAGCGCCTCGGCGAGGCCGACGACCGCCTTCTCCCCGCCGCCGAGCGGCCGCTCGTTCGGCGTGTCGCCGTCGAACGGGATCGAGTCGTCGAGAACGGTGATCAGCATCGCCGGGGCGGGCGCGCATTCCCGAGCGGCGGGAACGCAAGGTTCAAGGCGCGGCGCCCGCCGCGGCCGCGGGCATGCCGCCGATGACCCCGGCCCGCCGTTTCGCCATGCCCGCGGGGGTCGGCCGACAGACCGCGCCGGGCGTGTCGAAAGGGTCGTTCGCCATGGTTCGCCTCCCGTTACCGGCCGCCCGCCGCGTCCAGCATAGCGCCCCGCTCAGCCCGCCGCAATCCGCCGCGCAGTCTCGCAACATCCGGGATGGCTGGCGGGCGCGGCTTGCCGCGCATACACTCCCGCCGTTCGCCCGCGCCGGAGGCCGCCATGTTCAAGCCGTCGAACGACAAACGCGCCCCATGTACATGCGATTCGATAATTGAGCCATCGGCTTCGTTTCCATACAGGCTCTTCGCTGTCATGCGCGGACAGCCATGAGGCGCCCGGTTTCGAATCGGTAGAAATCGGGATTGCGGATCGCCACGAGCGACAACAGTTCGTCGAGCGCCTCTCCCGTCTCGATGGGCGTATCGGGGGCGCCGACCCGGTAGGCGTCGAAACTTGCGCGCGACGATGAGGCGTCGAGAAGCACGATATACAACCGCTCGTATTGTTCATCGCGGCCGCTCGGATCGTCCCTGCCCGTGAACTGCCGAAGGCGGTCGTGCGCATTCATGAATGTCGAGGGACGGCACGGCGTGCCGTCCCGCGCGGCGCCGCTGTCGAGGAAGAACAGGCCGCCGAGAACGGAATAGGGAAAGCGGCGATGCAGCGTCACCGCTTCGAACAGCATGTCGCCGCGGCGATTGGCCAGATTCTTCTGGAAATTCTTCGACCGGCCGTCGCGGAAATTAATCGTCTTGACCGATATCCCGAGCAGCAAGCCCCCTTCCTCCGTAGCCCATGTAACGTCGACCTTCTTGGCGCCGATGCCGCCCGCCATGCGGCGTTCGGCGCCCGGCGCGCCGTCGGCGCCGGGCCGCACGCCCGCCAGCCCGCGCGCACGAAGATCTTCCGCCAGCGCCCGCGCCACCGCGTTGGAAATTTTCTCGCTGTAGGCTTTCTTCGTCGGCGCGGGCGAATCGTCGAGCGGCTTGTCGCCCGCCGCCATGAGCGCCGCCTTCAGGGCGTCGTCAATGGCGGGCATGTTTTCCTCGCGCGCGGCGGCGGCGGAAGAGGGCCGCGCGCGCCTCGCGCAGCGCGGCCGCGTCGCGGCTTGGAACGCCGGCCAGAACGATGGCGTCCACCGCTTCCACGACGCCGCGCAGGTCGCCGCCGCGCGGCGGGCGGGCGAGGCGGGGCTCGAGCGCGCGCAGCGCAGCCGCGGCGCCTTGCAGGCTGGCGAAAGCCGGCACGGGCAGCGCGTCGGCCTCGCGCGGCTCCATCTTCAGCAGGCCGCCGCCATAAGCGCGCCCGACGAGCTCGGCGCCCAGAAGCGTAACGCTGTTCAGGCATGCGACCGGCAGCGCGGCCGTGCCGAGCGCTCTTCTCTCCGGCGCGAACCGCATGCCGTACACCGAGTTGAGAATGTGCGCCCGCGCCGCGTTGCCCGCCGCGCGCGGGCAATCGTAGTTCATGTAGGTGAGGATGAGATCGGGGATGTCGACCGTGGGCGCGCGCCACCAGGGGGCGCGGACCCGGCATTTGTAAGCTTCGGCGACGCCGGCGCGCGCGCCTTCGGCGATGTATCGGCGGGCCGCTTCCGATGGCCGGCCCCGGGGCGAGAACAGCAGGCACGGCGCGCCGGCGGCCGCCAGCCGCTCCCATGCGGCGTCGTCGAAAACCGGCCCCGGCAAGCGGCGCCCGCCCGGCGCGATGCGGACCGTGTCGTTCTCGTCCAGGCCGCGCGCGCGGGCCGCCGCCGCGCTCAGGGCGAAAAACCGGTTGGCTCCGGTGACCGCGCCGAGATAGGCGCCGCCCCATACGCGGAGCGGTTCGAAGCGCTCGGCGGAGAGCGCATGGAAGACCGAGAGCGCGCCGCGCGCCACCAGCGCCGGAGTCCACTTGTCGCCGTCGGCGGAATCGTGGGCCGTCCAGTCCGCCGTTTCGGGGGGCGCGAGCGCCCGTGCGTTGCGCGCCTGGCAAACCTCCAGGCGCGGCGAGCCGCCGCCGCCGCCCTCGGCGAGCAACAACACGACTTCCTCCAATACATCCGGAAACACGCGCTCCTCGAACGCGACGAGGCGAACGCGGCCGAAGCGGCGCAACAGGAAACGGCGCACCTCGCGGGCGTAACCCACGCTCATGAGTTCCGCGGGCAGCACGAGAGCGAGCCGCCCGCCCGGCGCGACATGCAGCGCGGCCTTGACCACGAATGCCGCCCAGGAGCTCGCCAGTCCGGAAAGCCGCACGCCTTGGGCCAGCGCGGCCTCCAGCGCGCGCGTCCGCGCCGGGCCGGAAAACGCCTGGTAGCGCACGAACGGCGGGTTGCCGACCACGGCGTCGTAGGCGGCGGGCGCCTTGTGCGCGAAGAAATCGCCCACCGAAACGCGCGCGTCGAACCCCGCGCCGCGCAACCGCGTCCCGGCGGTCCGCGCCGACGCCTCGAAAATCTCCACGCCATGGAGCCGTTCGCTCCAGCGGGCGGGCTTCGCGCCCAGCGTCTTGAGCCGACGGGCCGCCGCGAGCAGAAAGGCCGCCTCGCCGCACGACGGTTCGAAAACGGTGTCGTCGGCGGAGCGCACGGCCCAGCCGCTGAGGTAGTCGGCGATCTCCGGCGGCGTGAAGAATGCGCCCCGCGCCTTGCGGCTTGCGCGCGAATTCACGCCGTCCTGCCCGGCGCCGCGCATTTCCTGCATCGCGCGTCGGCGGCCGGCTCTATCGCGGCCGCGTCGATGGATTCGAAAGGCTGCCGGAGCAGCACCGGCGCGGTTTCGTCCTCCGCGGTCGGGTTCAGAAGCGTCGCCGTGCGCGCCGAAACGCTCTCCGCCTCGGCCATGCGGTCGGCGATGTAGCGGGTTTCGTCGGCATAGGCGTCGGCCGAACGCCCGTCCCTGCCGAGCGCCAGCGTATAGACGACGACGGCGTTCGGCGTTCGCGCGACCGCGCCGAACAGCGTCGAAAGAAACACCGTCAGCTGCCCGCCATTGCCGCCCGGCCGCCGCTGCGCCTTGCGCAGATAGATCGACAGCTCGTCGAACAGCACCGGCGCGGGCGCACCGCCGAACAGCTCCCGCAGCGTTCCGGCGCCCGTTTCGTCGCTCGCCCGCACCAGCTTGAACCCCGCGCGCCCGCCGAGCGCGTATGCGATCTCGCCCCACGGCGTGCGCGCCCGCACCTCGCCGTCCATGCGCCGCCCGTTGGTCGGGTCGGCGTTGACGCCGTCGAACGCCGCCACGCGAACGGGCCGGGCGGGAAGCAGCGCGGGATCGAGAAACTCCGCCGCGCCGCCGACCTCCGCCATGCCCCGCGCGGTATGAACGAGCGCGATCGGCCCGTGCGTCTTCCCGCCGCCGAACGCGGTATCGAGCCTGAACACGGCTTCATCCCCCCGCCCGGCCAGCCGCCGGCACACGGCGCGCAGCAGCGCCCGGAGGCCGCGCGTCGGGTAGGTGTCGGCGAAGAACCGGCCCGCGTCGGCGTGCGCGCCGCCGTCATCGCCGGCGCCGGCCACGCACGACAGGTCGGCCGCGAACTCGGCCTCGGCGCCGCCCGCCAACACATCGGCGCGGGGGCGGCAGGCGTCGAATATCGTGGGGGCGTTCATGGTCATCAGGACATTTCCTTACGGCGTGCAACAATGCAAACACATTACCTACATACCGGAATTCCATAATCGTTAGAGCAGGCCTCCGCGGGCACCATTATCGTCCTCAACTGTGCATGCGTCCTGCAACAGCAGGTTTGGGACCACTTGCCATTACCGCCCCACCGTCACGTTATTGGCTATATTTGCCATACAAACCCTACAATGGCCGGCGCCACCAGTCCGACACACAACCAGCGTACTCGCTCTTTCACACTATATCTCTCTTTCTCTTGCCCAATCAATATTTCGGAATATGGGAAGTATCTCCCGCGAAGAAACTCCACCACCTTCGAAGAGACCACTACCGACACAATTGCGAAGGAAGTCAGCATTATCCATACGAACGTCTGACTGGCTTCCATACCGTTCGACAGTTCTCCAACAAACTCATGAAATTTTCTGAAAAAGCGCCACTTAATCGCGGCAAAACAATACAATGCCATAAATAATATATAGAAGAAGCCCACACCCGTGTTTGCGATGCTTGAATACCAAGGTTTGAGGCCCAATACTACATTATATATCTCATGGTTCAACCGCGTGGCGTCGAAATCCGATCCATCCACTCTAATGTAGATAAATTTCTTGTTAAATGTAACGCTTGCCGACCGAATATCCGTGCCCCGGCTCGCGGCCTGCAGCGATAATGACACTATCCGGCCTTGCGGATGATTTGGATAATCAAACAGCTCGCCTGCGGTTTCGAATTCTCGGGTTCCGCCATCGGTACAACCTACTTCGGCTCTCATGTTTCCGATATGTTTGTCGAGCAACTTAACCACATGCCGCACATCGTCTTCTCGCAAAATGTACGGAAAGTTCAGAAGATGATACCCGAACTTGGTGCTCATCGTTCCATTCCTCTTCGATCCGCTTTGCTAACGGGATACTAGCCGATTAAACCGGTGTACGGCGGCCATAATCGACAAGCTCCGGTGCGTCTTCGCGGGCGATTCGGCCGTGGTTTACCAGCTGCGTTCGTATCGTTCGTTCCCAGACGTTGAACCGCTCGGCCGCTTCGCACTGGTTGTCGTTCGAATAGTCGCCGCCGAGCATATTGTCGATGGCGGCGATGGGGCTGAGCAGCTCGGCGGCGAAGGCGCGCTGCGCTTGCTGGCGGCAGTTCCGCGCATCGGTTACCGGAAACAGCCGCTCGCCGGCGCGACCTGCCGACGCGCCGAGCAGGCGGTCGCCGATCAGCCGCGCAAGCGCGAATCGGCGGCCCGTTTCCCGCCACGGCCGCACCGCAATCCGCGCGCCGCCGCCGCGCCGATCCAGCGCAAACGACATTGCCTTGAAACGCCGACCGTCCGCCGAAATCGCGTCCGCCGTCGTTCCCGCCATCGCGGCGAGCTGCGCGTTGTCGAGCGGCTGCCCGTCGAGGCGCTCCTGTTCGCGCAATCGACGCGCCAAGCGCTCCCCCACGACCCATGGCGCGGCTTCGCCCCAGCGCGGCAACCCTTCGCGGTCGGCGAGCGCCGCGCCATCGCGGGGATCGGAATCGAAACCGTACCGCTCCGCCGCGTTCGCGAAATCCGCCGCCCACATCGCGTTTTCGGCCGTGGCGCCGGAAAGCGCCGCCGCGGCGGCTACTTCGCCCAGCGCTTCCTCGCCGAGTTCGTCCGCATCCGCCAAGCGCTGCCGGATGACCGAGTCGGCGATTTCGTCGGGGTCGCAGCCGAGCCGCGCCTCCACACGCCGGAAGCGGGCCAACTCCGGATCGGCTCGCTCGGCCTGCAAATCGGCCCACACGCGGTGCAGGTTCGTGTCGCGCACTCCACGGTCGTCGAGCCGCGCAACCGTCCCGGCGATGAAATCGTCCATGGCGGCCTCAAGGCGGCCCGCCGAAACCCGTTCGGCGCCCGCCGAACCGAGATACTGGAACAGAACGGCGCCAGAATCGCGCGTCGGCTCGGAGCGCAGATGCGCGTGCGGACCGTCGCAAAAGATCGCGATGTCGGGCCATGCGTAACCGTCGCCGACCGTGGCCATGCGGTGCGCGAATTCCCATTCGCGGGCGCCGGTTTCGTTGACGGGCCGCTCGCCTTCCCACCGGAGGCGCCACCAATTCCATGCCAGCCATTCCGCGAGCGGGTAGCCCGATACGTGCGGGCCGTCGAAGAGCTTCCCCGTTTGCGTATCTTTCCCCGCCGTGAGCGGCCGGTCGTTCGCCGCGATGGCGAGCAACCCGAACGTCGCGCGCTCTTCGGGCGGCCCCGAGTCGATCTCTCCGGCCGACAGCGAGAACGTCAGTTCGTCGGGCATCTTGCGCTCCATTCGCGTTCGATATGCCGCCTCAGGCGGTCTTCGCCACGACCCAGTTCGTAGCCGTGATAGTTCTGCGTTCCCCGCGATATCTTGGCCTCGAAAACCCGCCCATCGTCGTCGACGGCCCAGACATACTTGGGCAAGCCGCCATCCGGATGCGTACTCACTATACAGCGTCGCACGCCCTCGCGAAACAGCGCTGCCGCTTCGGTCAGCGGGACGGGGCGGCGACCATCGCACAACGACTTGTTCGGGCGCGGGCTTGCCGGAGGCTGGAACCCGTAACCGGCGGACGAGCGCTTGTGATGGGGGCTGCCTGTATATCGCGCATGCGCCAGCCGGGCCGTAACGCCTGGATCGATATCCTGCCGGCGGGCGAGCCTGCGCTTCGGGTTGTTACCGTTTCTGGCCACCGTGACCTCGCGACCGCTCGAATACCGAAAATCGCGCGTTGCCGCGCGACAACCGCGCACCGCCCAAGCGACTCGACGACACATGCGGCCGATGCGCGATCCCGCCGACCGCGACCGCGATGTCGGCAGCCAAAGACCGGCTACTGCACCGAGGTTGCACGTGCGATGCCGACGTATATCGAATGTGGGAGGCTGCCGTCAACCCGCGCCAGCGCGCGGCGGGCAGCGGATCGGGGCGGCGGCGGGGCGGGGCGGGGTTGCCGGGCGGGGCGCGGGGGGTTAGGATCGGGGCGATGTTCGGCATTGGCGGGGAGGCTGCGGAGACGCCATGAGTTACGACCCGGACGAATTTCTCGACGAACGCCGGTCGATGTGGGGGCGGTTCGTGAAGCTGTCTGCCTGGACGACGGCGGGCGTCATGGCGACGCTTGCGCTCATGGCGATCTTTCTCACCTGAGGGCGGCGGCGCCGTGCAGCGCGCGCTTCCGCTTGCCGGGACGGGCTTGCCCGCGCCGGCCGCGCCGCCGTTGCGGGCGCCGCGGGGGGCGGTTCCGGGCAGCCGGCCCGATCTCGCCGCGCCGCGGGCCGTGCCGGCGGCGGGGATCGTGCGCGGCGCGGCGCGGTTGTTCGAGGCGATGAGGTTTCGCACGCTCACCGGGTTGCGGCTTGCGTCGGGGCGGCGCGTGGATGTGATAGGCCTCGACCGGCGCGGGCGCTTCGCGGTTGCGGAGGCGAAATCCGGCGTGGCCGATTGGCGCGCCGACGCCAAATGGCCGGAATACCTGCCGTTCTGCGACTGGTTCTATTTCGCCGTCGGTCCCGGCTTTCCGCTTGCGCGCCTGCCCGGCGAGGCCGGCGTGGCGGTGGCGGATTCGCATGGCGGCGAGGTCGCCCGCCGCGCGCCGGAGCGCCGCATGGCCGCGGCGGCCCGCGCGCGCCAGACCCTGATTTTCGCGCACGCGGCCTGCGCCCGCCTGCGCCGCGCGCAAGAGGCCGCACCATGACCGAAACCGCTGAAAACCCCCTCGCCGCGCGCCTGCAAAAGCTCTACGCGAGCATCGTGTACGACGCGCTGAGCGCCATGGGCCTTCCCAACCAGGCGCTGCCGCCGGAGATCCGCCCGCTCGCGCCCGGCCCGGCCCTCGCCGGGCCTGTTTGGACGATGACCGGCGTGCGCGACCCCGCGGTGGGGCGCGACGAAAGCCTCCGCGCGTGGACCGGCTTCCTCGCCGCCGCCCCCGCGGGCCATGTCGCCGTCTGCCAGGCCAATGACGACACCATCGCGCTTATGGGCGAATTGTCGGCGGAAACCCTGCAATCGCGCGGCGTCCTGGGCTATGTAGTCGACGGCGGAACGCGCGACGCCGCGCTTGTCGAGAAACTGGGCTTTCCCGTCTGGTGCAAGTTCGCGACCCCCGCCGACATCGCCGGGCGCTGGCGCGTCGGCGAAATGGGCGGCGCGGTGCGAATCGGCGGGGTCGATATCGCCACCGGAGACTGGCTCATCGCCGACCGCGACGGCGTCGTTATCGCGCCGCGCGCCCGCGCCGCGGAAGCGGTCGCGCGCGCGGAAGCAGCCGTCGCCGACGAAAACAAGGTGCGCGGCGCCATCCTTTCCGGCATGGACCCGCGCGAGGCCTATCGCCGATTCGGCAAGTTCTAACGCCCGCCCGCGCGGCGGCGGGGCAACGGGGAAAGGCGGCGCGAATGAACGAAGGCGGGTTTTCGGTATTGGCGCAATTCCGCCTCGACGGCCAATGCGCGGCGGTCACCGGCGGCGGCAGGGGCATCGGGCGCGTGGCGTGCCGGGCGCTGGCCGAGGCCGGCGCGCGCGTTGCCGTGCTCGACATCGACGGCGAAACCGCGGGGCGCACGGCCGCCGAAATCGGCGGCGGCGCGCAGGCTTGGGTCTGCGACGTCGGCGCGGAAGACCGGGTGGAGCGCGTTTTCGGCGAAATCGGGGAGGCCTTCGGCGGCCTCGATATCCTTGTCAACAACGCCGGAACCGCGCGCCGCGAGTCGGCCGAGACGCTGTCGCTCGAAACATGGGATTTCATCGTCCGCGTCAACCAGACTTCGGCGTTTCTCTGCACGCGCGCGGCGGCGCGCTACATGCTGCCCACCGGCCGGGGCGCGGTCGTCAATATCGCGTCGATCATGGGCGTCACCGGCGGCGGTTATTTTCCCAACATGTCGTATCACGCGACCAAGGGCGCGCTTGTCAACATGACCCGTTCGCTGGCGGCGGAGTGGGGGCGCCGCGGCGTGCGCGTCAACGCCATCGCGCCCACCTTCGCGGAAACCGATCTCACCCGGCCACTGCGCGAAAACCCCGAGGTCCAGGCGTGGCTCGAGGACCGCACGCCGATGGGCCGTTTCGCCAGGCCCGAGGAAATGGCCGGCGCGATTCTCTATCTCGCCTCGCCGGCCTCGTCGGCGGTCACGGGCATCCTGCTCCCGGTGGATTGCGGATGGCTGGCGATATGACGCGCGCCGCGGCGGCGCTGTTCGCCATGCTTTTCGCCGCTCTTTTCGCGGCCGCCGCCGGCGCGCCGGCCGCCGCGCAGCAGCCCGCGATCGAGCCCTATGTCGCCGCCCCCCAGGCGCACGAAACCACCGTCGATCGGATGTCGCCGGTCATGGGCCGCGCCTATGTGCGCGCGATCCAGCGCGAGCTCGCTGCGCTGGGCTACTCTCCGGGCGCGGCGGACGGCGTCGAGGGGCCGCGCACGCGGCGGGCCATAAGCGCCTATCAGCGCGCCGCCGGTTTGCGCGAGACCGGGCGCGCCAGCCGCGAACTGCTGGATTACATGAAGTTTTCCGCTCCGCGCCCCGGCTCCGGCCCCGCTGGCATAGCCGAAATCCAGCGCCTCCTCGCCGCCCGCGGCTATTACGACGGCGCCATAGACGGTCTCGCCGGGCCGAAGACCCGCTCGGCGATTCGCCGGTTCCAGCGCGATTCCGGGCTCGCCGCCACCGGCGTTATCGACCGCTCGCTGACGCGCGCCCTGCGCTAGACCGCGCCGCGTGGCGGTCTATACCGAAATCGCCGACGCCGAACTCCGCGGCCTGCTCGAGAACTACGATCTCGGCGCGCTCGTTTCGGTAATCGGCATCGCCGAGGGCGTGGAGAACTCGAACTACCTTCTGCTCACCGAGCGCGGGCGTTACATCCTCACGCTATACGAAAAGCGCGTGCGGCGGCGGGATCTGCCGTTTTTCCTCGGCCTCATGCGCCATCTGTCGGCGCGCGGGATTCCCTGCCCCACGCCTGTCGCCGCGCGCGGCGGAGAAGTTTTGCACGAGCTCTCGAACCGCCCGGCGGCCATCGTCGCGTTCCTCGAGGGCGTATGGCCGCGGCGCATATGGCCCGGCCATTGCCGCGCGCTGGGCGCCGCGCTGGCGGAACTCCACCTGGCGGGGCTGGACTACCCCGCGTCGCGCGCCAACGACCTTTCCGTGGCGGGCTTTCGGGCGCTGCTGGACTCGTGCGCCGATCGCGCCCACGAAGCGGAGCCGGGCCTCGCCGAGGCGTTGGGCGCGGAAATCGCGTTTCTCGAGCGCAACTGGCCCGCCGGCCTGCCGGGCGGCATTGTCCACGCCGATCTTTTCCCCGACAATGCGTTCTTCAGCGGCGACGCGCTGAGCGGGATTATCGACTTTTACTTCGCCTGCGCCGACGCCTTCGCCTGGGACCTCGCCATCTGCCTGAATGCCTGGTGCTTCGAACCCGACGGGGAGTTCAACGTGACCAAGGCGCGGCGGCTGCTTGCCGCCTACCGCAAGCGGCGTCCGCTTGCGCAGGGCGAGATCGAGTCGCTGCCGTTGCTCTGCCGCGGCGCGGCGGCGCGCTTTCTGCTCACGCGCCTGCACGACTGGCTGCATCCGTCCCCCGGGGCGCTCGGCGCGCCGAAGGATCCGCTGGAATACTGGCGCAAGCTGCGTTTCCACCGCGGCGCGAACGGCCCCGGCGCCTATGGGCTCGATTGACATGGCCGCGCGCGACGCGCAAACCGCCGCTCCGGCGACCGCGCCGACGGTCGAGATCTTCACCGACGGCGCCTGCCTCGGCAATCCCGGCCCCGGCGGCTGGGCCGCGCTGCTGCGCCGCGGCGCGGCGGAAACGGAGATCGAGGGCGGCGAGGCGCTCACCACCAACAACCGCATGGAGCTGATCGCCGCCATCCGCGCGCTCGAGGCGCTCGAGCAGCCCTCGCGGGCGCGGGTTTATACCGACTCGCGCTATGTGGCCGACGGCATCCGCAGCTGGCTTCCGCGCTGGAAAGCCAACGGCTGGCGCACCGCCGCGCGCAAGCCCGTGCGCAACGCCGATCTGTGGCGCGCGCTGGACGGCGCCGCACAGCGCCACACGGTGGAGTGGATATGGGTCCGCGGCCACGCGGGCTGCCCGGAAAACGAGCGCGTCGATCGCCTCGCCCGGGCCGCGGCGCGCGCGGCCGCGGAAACCCCGCTATAGCTGGGCGAGAATCTTTTCCGCCGCCGAGACGTTCAGCCCCGGCCCGTCCTCGACCGCGAGATGCGTCACCACGCCGTCGTCGAGCACCATCGCGTAGCGCTGCGACCGCTTGCCCATGCCGAAGCCGCGCGCGTCGAGCTCCAGCCCGAGCGCGGCGGCGAAATCGCCGTTGCCGTCGCCCAGCATCTCCACGGCGCCGCCGACGCCGAGGTCCTTGCCCCAGGCGTTCATTACGAAGGCGTCGTTGACCGACACGCAGGCGATCGTGTCGATCCCCTTGGCGCGCAGCGCCTCGGCGTTCTGCACATAGCCCGGAACGTGCTGCGCCGAACAGGTCGGCGTGAACGCGCCCGGCAGGCCGAATATCACCGCCTTCTTGCCCGCCAGAAGCGCGCCCGTCTCCACTTCCTCGATACCGTCGCCGCCCATGCGCCGCAGCGCGATGTTCGGCGCCTTGTCACCGACCTTGATCGCCATGTCGTTCTGTCTCCCTCGCTCGCCGCGGCTCCGCGCCGCCGCCCCGTACATACATGCTTTCGCGCCGCGCGCGAAAGGGAAATCCCGCCTTATCCCGCGCGGTCGATGGCGTCGAGCACGGCGTCGGCGCGCAGCAGTTCGGGCAGCACGATGCCCTCCGGGGCCGACGGGCCGTACACCGCGTTGAACGGTATCCCGAACTTGCCGAAACTCCCCAGATAGGCCGCGATCCCGGGGTTCGGCCGCGTCCAGTCGGCGCGCATGGCCACCACCGCCGAATCGCCCAGGCGGCCGCGCACCGGCTCGGCGTCCAGCACCAGCAGCTTGTTTACCTTGCATGTGACGCACCAATCGGCGGTGACGTCCACGAACACGGTCTTGCCCTGGGCCACCGCGGCGCGCAGCGCGCCGGCCTCGAAGGGCCGCCAGTGCCCGTCTCCGCCGGGCGCGCCGGGCGAGGCGGCGACCGCGGGAAGCGCCTTCGGCGCAAGCAGCGGCGCGGCGAAGGCCGCCGCGGCGAGCGCCGCGAGCGCCGCCGCGCCCGCCGCCCGCAACGTCCGCCCGCCGCGCCGCGCAAGCCACAGGGCCGGCGCCATGAGAGCCGCCGCCGCGCCCGCGGCGAGCACGGCCGCCGGCGGAACCAGCGCCGCCAGCACGAAGAGCAGCCAGATTGCGGTCCCCAGCAGCGCCGCGCCGAGCGCCGCCTTCACCCGCGTCATCCAGCGGCCCGGCCGCGGCAGCCACGCGACCGCGCGCGGAAAGGCGGCGACCGCCAGATACGGCGCCGCCATCCCGGCGCCGAGCGCCGCGAACACCGCGAAAATCTCCGCCGGCCCCCGGCTCAGCGCGAAACTCACCGCCGTGCCGAGAAACGGCGCCGAACACGGCGTGGCGAGCAGCGTCGCGAACGCGCCCGCGGCGAAATGCCCCGCCGGCCCGCCGCCGCCATGCGCCGCCGCGCCCGCCCAGCCCGGAAGCGGGACCTCGAACAGGCCGAACAGGTTGTATGCAAACAGGCACAGCACGAGCAGCAGGAAGATCAAAAACCCCGGTTGCTGGAACTGGATTCCCCACCCCACCGCGCCGCCGGCGAGTTTCGCGCCCGCCGCCGCCGCTGCGAGAACGAGAAACGATGCGACGATCCCGGCGGCCGAGGCCGCGAAGCCCAGGCGCACCGCCCCCGGCGCGCTCCCGCCATGCCCGATCGCGCCGAGCAGTTTCAGAGACAGAACCGGCAAAACGCACGGCATGAGGTTGAGCACGAGCCCGCCGAGCAGGGCGATGCCGAGCATGAGGGCGAACGGGCGCGCGATAATCGCGGGGGCGCCGGCCGGGATGGGGGCGGGCGCCGCCGCCGCGCGCGCCGGCGCGGCGGAAAACTCGAAGGCCCGGTTTCCATCGACGACCGTAAACGCCGCGGGCCGTCCGGCCAGCCCGAGGCCGCCGCGCGCCTCCACCGGCGCGGCGATGCGGACGAGCCTGCCGCCCTCCTCCAGCGCCGCCGCGCCCGCCGCGACGCGAAAGCCCTCCGGCGCCTCGACGAACAGCTCGGGCGCCGCGAACGGTATCGGCGACCGCAGCGTTACCTCGATGCGTTCGTCCGGCGGCGCGCCCATCGCACGGACCGATACGCCCTCTACCCCCGCGGCTTCGGGCGGCCCCGGCACGCGCGCCGCGTGGCGCTCGATCGATTGGGCGAAGGGAGTCGCCGCCGCTTCGCCCGCGGGCAAATCCAGCGCCAGCTCGGCGACGAAAGGCACGCATGTCCGGGGGTCGCACGCCTGGTAGGGAACCGTGGCGCGCACGCGCACCGGCTCGCCGGGCCGTTCGGGCCGCACGCTCAGCGGCAGAAGCGTCCCGCCGGCATAGCCCGCGGTCTCAAGCCCGGCAAATTCGTGGAACCGTTGCGGCGCGGGCCACGCGACATCGACACGGGCGACGTTTTCCGACGCGCCGAAATCGGGCCGCGGCGGCGAACCGGAATCGCCGGGGCTGCGCCAGTAGATCTTCCACCCGTCGTCGAGCTGGAATTGCAGGCCGAGGCGCAACGCGGGCGCATCCCCGACCGCCGCCGCCGCCGACACCAGCCGGGCCCGGCCGGCGTCGTTAACCGCCCATTCGCTCGACGCCGCGAACGCCCCCGCGCACCACGGCAAATACGCGAGGAACGCCGCGGCGGCGGCGCGGCCCATGCGGAAGCCGACCGTCATGCCGTTACCATAGCGCAAATCCGGTCCGCGCGGGGCGCCGGCGCGACCGTGTTCGCGCGCCCCCCGCCGGCGCCGCGCCGCGCTTGCCACGGGCCGCGCGCCCGGTTATACCCGGGCCATGGCGACGGAAAAACAGGACGGCTATCTCGGCGGGCAGCTGCTCGTGGCCATGCCGCGGATGGCCGACCCGCGGTTCGCGCACAGCGTGGTGTTCATGTGCGCGCACAATGCCGACGGCGCGATGGGGCTTGTGGTCAACAAGCTCGTGGACTCGCTCAAGTTCACCTACATCCTGAAGCAGATGGATTTCGGGTTCGAGGGCGACGGAATCGACGACCGCGTACAGGTGCATTTCGGCGGGCCGGTCGAATCGGCGCGGGGCTTCGTGCTCCACACGCCGGACTACATGACCGACGCGACGATGCGCGTCGACGACGGGTTCGCGGTGACGACGACCGTCGACGTCCTGCGCTCGATAGCGCGCGGCGCGGGGCCCGAGCGCGCGATTTTCGCGCTCGGCTACGCCGGTTGGGCGCCGGGCCAGCTCGACGCCGAGTTCCAAAACAACGGCTGGCTCAGCGTCGGCGCCGACCCCGAACTGGTGTTCGGGCGCGACCACGGCGACAAATGGCGCCGCGCCATAGGCAAGGTCGGCGTCGATCCG
The DNA here is from genome assembly GCA_965201115.1 of Alphaproteobacteria bacterium. Lineage (GTDB taxonomy): Bacteria > Pseudomonadota > Alphaproteobacteria > UBA7887 > UBA7887 > JANQOH01. The sequence continues at coordinate 24,952 of OZ241745.1, read as the reverse complement.
GCGCTTCTGTCGGGCGAGGCCGGCCACGCCTGAGTGTCTGTACCGAAATGCTTGCCCCGCCGAAGGCGGGGCCTGGGTGCGCGGGCGTCCCCGCCCGCACATTTCCGCAGGGCGCGGCGTCGGCAGGAAAGCGCGAGCGGACAAGATGCCCACCGGTCCCTGTCCATACCGATAGCTGCCGAATTCCGGTACAGACTCTGAGCGCCCCGCGCGCGGGGAGTCGAATACCGGCGCTCCGCGCGGCAAGCCGCGAATCCTCGCTTACGGCGTAATCGGCTGGCGCGCGAAACCGCGGCGCGCGCGAAGCCGCCGCGGCGCGCGGCCGACCGCCTCGACCGCCGTGGGGCGCTCGTCGGTGCTCAGCATGCCGTAGATCTCGTGGTCGCGCCATTCGCCGTCGATCTGCATGTATTTCCGCGCGACGCCTTCCGCGGTGAACCCCACCTTTTCGAGCACCCGCCGGCTCGCCGCGTTGCCCATCGCCACCGCCGCCGTCAGGCGGTGCAGCGCCAGCCGGTCGAACGCGAAAGGCATCAGGCACGACAGCGCGTCGGTCATGTAGCCGCGCCCCGCATGGGGCTGGCCGATCCAGTAGCCGAGCGTCGCGCTGCGGGCGGCGCCGCGGCGCACATGGCCGACCGACGCGCCGCCGACCAGCGCGCCGCCGCGGCGCTCGAATATCAGAAAGGCGTATCCCCGGTCGGTCTGGCTGTTCATGGCGTGCGCGCGCAGGCGCCGCATGAATGTGCGCCGCGACAGTTCGTCGCCTTCCCATGCCGGCTCCCACGGCTTGAGCCACGCGCGGCTCGCCCCGCGCAGCTCCGCCCATTCCCGCCAGTCGGGGCGCGTCGGCGGGCGCAGCAAGACCTGCCGGCACACCAGGGGCTTGCCGCGCATCAGCTCCGAAAGGGTTTTCAGCAGGCCGAGCACCGCTCACCCCCTGGCGCGTATCAGAAAGGCCAGCGCGCCGTCTTCTTCCCCGGATCGCTCCAGGCGGTGGCCCGTAACCTCGCAGAAGACGGCGAAATCGGCCGGCGCGCCGGGGTCGGTGGCGAGCACCTTGAGCAGCCCGCCCGGCGGCACGCCGCGCATCGCCTTCCGCGCCTTCAGCACCGGCAGCGGGCAGGCGAGGCCGCGCGCGTCGAGCACCGTGCAGTCTTCGCCGCGCGCTTCCGCCGGGCCGTCCATCGCGGCGCCCGCCCCGTTCAGCGCAGCCCCGCGGCGATGGCGCCGCTGTCGGGCAGGCCGGCCGCGGGGCCGAGCGCCGCCAGCGTCGGCTGCCCGCGGCCGAGCAGGCGCGCCATGCAGCCGCGCACCGCGTCCTCGTCCACCGCGTCGATGCGCGCCAGCGTTTCCTCCGGCTCGCGCGGCTTGCCGTAAATCAGCATCTGCCGCGCGATTTGCTCGCAGCGCGCCGACGCGCTTTCGAGCGACATCAGAACCCCGGCGCGCAGCTGCGCCTTGGCGCGCGCCGTCTCGTCGGCGTTTACCTTGTCGCGCACGGCCCTGAACTCGTCGCATATCGTGGGCATGAGCCGCGCGCCGCCGCCGGGGCCGGTTCCGGCATAGACGCCGAACAGCCCGCCATCCACATAGCTCGCGGTGAAGGTGTGTATCGCGTAGGCGAGGCCGCGCTTCTCGCGGACCTCCTGAAACAGGCGCGACGACATCCCGCCGCCGAGCAGCGTCGAGAGCACTTGCAGCGCGGGGAACGCTTCGTCTTCGTAGGCCAGCCCCTCGACGCCGAATACTACGTGCAGCTGCTCGAGGTCGCGCTCCAGGCGCCGGTCGCCGCCGCGGTAGCGCGCCGGCTCGGCCGCCGGCGCCGCGCGCGCGGGCAGCGCGCCGAACGCCTCCTCCGCCAGCGCCGTCAAACGATCGCGGTCGAGATTGCCGGCGGCCGCCAGCACCATCTTCGGCGCGGTGTAGCGGCTGTCGAGATACGCCGTCAGCGCGCCGCGGTCGAGCGCGGCGACCCGCTCCGGCGAGCCGAGCACCGGCCGCCCGATCGGCTGCCCGGGATACGCGGCCTCCTGGAACTCGTCGAACGCCAGGTCGTCGGGCGTGTCGCGGGCCTGGCCGATTTCCTGCACCACCACGTCCTTCTCGCGCGCCAGTTCGTCTTCGGCGAACGCCGAGTGCAGCAGGATGTCGCCCAGCATATCGACGGCGAGCGGCAGGTCCTCCTTCAGCGTCTTGACGTAATAGGCGGTGTGCTCGCGCGATGTGTAGGCGTTGATGTGGCCGCCCACCGCCTCGATTTCGGCGGCGATGGCGAAAGCGTCGCGCCGGCGCGTGCCCTTGAACGCCATATGCTCCAGGAGATGCGAAATCCCGTTGAGCTCGGCGGTCTCGTTGCGCGCGCCGGCATCGACCCAGACGCCGAGAGACACCGTCTCGACCCCCGGCATGACTTCGCTCGCCACGCGCATTCCGTTGCCGAGCGCGCCGACCGCGACCCGCGCTTCGTTGCCCATCGCTACCCTCGCGTTGCCCGTTCGCGAATATAGGCCGCGAGCCGCCCCGGGTCACGGTCCATGACGTCGAACCGTTCCGGCGCGCCGGCCAGCGCCGCCAGCGCCGGCGGAATCTCCGGCGCGCGCCCGATCGCCCGCTCCACCGCGTCGGGGAACTTCGCGGCGTGAGCGGTCGCCAGGCAGACCAGCGGCAGTTCGGGCCGCGGCGGCAGTTTCGCCGCCGCGGCGATGCCGACCGCCGTGTGCGGATCGACGATCCGCCCGGTTTCCGCATGGACGCGCGCGATGGCGGCCAGCGTCTCGTCCTCCCCGGCGCTCGCCGCGGAAAACAGGCGCCGCGCGCGCGCCATCGGCGCCGCGCCGACCGCGAAGCCGCCTTCGTCCGCCAATGCGCGCATCGCCGCCGCCGTTCGCCGCCCGTCGCGATCGTAGAGGTCGAACAACAGGCGCTCGAAATTGCTCGACAGCTGAATATCCATGCTCGGCGACAATGTGGGGCGCACGGCGGCGGGGCGGTATTCGCCGCCGTCGAAACAGCGCGCCAGAATGTCGTTGCTGTTGGTCGCGACGATGATTTCCGCCACCGCCGCGCCCATGCGCCGCGCCGCGTAGCCCGCGTAAGCGTCGCCGAAGTTCCCCGTCGGCACGGCGAAGCGCACGCCGCCTTCGGGCGCGCCGAGCGCGGCGGCGGCGCGCGCGTAATAGACGATTTGCGCCATCGCCCGCGCCCAGTTGATCGAGTTCGCCGAGGTCAGGCGCAGATCGCGGCGCGGCGCCTCGTCGGCGAACAGAGCCTTGACCAGCGTCTGGCAATCGTCGAACGAACCCTCGACGGCGATGTTGTGGACATTGGCGTCCATGACCGTCGTCATCTGCCGGCGCTGCGTTTCCGACACCCGCCCTTTCGGGTGGAGGATGAATACGTCGAGGCGGGCGCGGCCGCGGCAGGCGTGGATGGCCGCCGAGCCCGTGTCGCCCGAGGTCGCGCCGACGACCGTGGCGCGCTCGCCCCGCCGGGCCAGCGCATGGTCCAACAGCCGCCCGAGCGCCTGGAGCGCGAAATCCTTGAACGCGAGCGTCGGGCCGTGGAACAGTTCGAGCAGCCATGCGTTGTCGCCGATCTGCGTGAGCGGCGCCGTCGCCGCGTGGCCGAACCCCGCATAGGCGTCGTCGAGAATCGCCTCCAGCTCCGCCGGCGCCGCGTCCGCGCCGGCGAACGGGCGCACGATCTCCAGCGCCGCGCGCGCATACGGGCGCGCCGCCAGCCCGGCAAGCGTTTCCGCGGGCAGTTCGGGCCACCGGGCGGGAACGTAAAGCCCGCCGTCGGGCGCCAAGCCGGTCGTCAGCACGCCTTCGAAGCCGAGCCTCGGCGCCGCGCCGCGCGTGCTTTCGTAAAACATCGCCGCCCCGCTATACCGCCGCCCCGGCTCCGGTCAAGCCGCTTCGCGCGTCGGCGGCATTTTCGGTGTATTGTGCGCCGTGTTCGTCACCGTCGGAATCGTCCGCAACCGCTGGCATTGGAGCCATGCCTGAGTACGTTGATCCGCGCGTTCGCGCCTTGGCCGGGAAATTCATCGCCGAACGCAAAAACAGGCGTGCGGTTGCCGCGTTGCGCATACTTCTCGATAAAGGCGTCGTATCGACCGACGATCTGCAGGAGCTCGGCTACAACCATCCTCCGCGAGCCATCGCCGACATCCGCGATGCAGGCATTCCGATCGCAAGCAGCCGCGCCGTGTCGGCCAAGACAGGGCGGCAGATGGCCGTTTACAGGTTCGGCTCGCCCGAGGATATCCGCGGCGGGCGTATCGGCGGGCGTTCGGCGTTCCCGAAATCCTTCAAGCGCGCGCTTATCGAACGATACGGAGCTATCGACTGCATAACGCGGGCGCCGACCGACGAACGCGTTCTCCAGATCGACCATCGCGTTCCCTTTCGCATTGCCGGAGAAACCGGGATCGAAAGCCGAAGCGTCGAAGATTTCATGCTGCTGGACGGTTCGTCGCAACGCGCAAAATCCTGGTCGTGCGAGCGTTGCCCGAATACGCGCGGCGCCGCTTCCGCCGCGATATGCGAGTCGTGCTTCTGGGCGTCGCCCGAGAAATACGAGCATGTTGCCACGAAAGATTACAGGCGAACGGATATCGTTTGGCAAGGAGACGATGCGGTAATACACGATTCGTTAAGCAAGGAAGCGGAACGCGATGATATCGACCTGGCCGAGTTCATCCGCAGACTCGCGCGTCAAAGAGCCAAACGCTCTTGAATATCCCTGTTATCGAAATCTCTCCCCGACCCGGTTTGCCCCGTACCCGGAGAGAGATAAAGGCTTTCGACGGTTTCTTCCCTGCGGCCGTTCAACGTGGCTTGCGATGACAAACCCGCATGAAGAAGCAGCCTTGCAAGGCCGAGATCGTCGGGCAGCGGCGGCCCGTAAGCCCTGTTTCCGGTCATCCCGTCGTAAGAAAGAGCGAATCTCACGTTTCGCGCCCGCAACGAGCGGAGGCCGCGTATCAACCTGTCCCTCGTCATTTGTTCCGCGTAGCGCTTGTCCCTGCCGATCGATGCGCCCGAATACGGCGGGTCCATATACACAAAATCTCCTTCTCCGGCGTCGCGCAACGTGTCGAGCCAATCGCCGGCGACGACTTCCACACGGTTCTTCAACAGGCGCGAGGCGCCGCGCATGGCGTCGCGCATCCGGGCGGGGCGCATCCCGAGCCGCCGCTTGTCCACCGATTGCGTGAACTCGCGGCGCCCGTTGAACCGGACCGAGTTCTTCACGCATCGGCAGATCAGGTACAGCAGATCGATCGGGTCGCCGCCGCTGTTGTAGCGGTCGCGCACCCGGTTGAAATAGTCCGCGTCTCCCGGCGCCTGCCCTGTCCACACATCTTCGTAGCGATCGGCCGCGCCGCCGGGGTCGTGGACGATGGCGCGCCACAGGCCGGCAATGGCGGCAAGCGAATCGCCGATGACGTAGCGGCGCGCGACGCCGTTGGCGGCGGCCCATATCGTCATCGCCGCCGAACCCGCGAAAGGCTCGTACCATGTGTCGGCGGCGCGCGGAACATGCGCGCCGATAGCCGGCGCCAGATTTCGCTTGCTGCCTTGATACGGGATCGGGTGCGGCAGCGGGGGCCGGCCGGAAAGCGCGCTTGCCATGGCGCCGCTCCTGCGTTACGAACGTGGAGCGAACACGATAACACGGCGCGGCGGCGGCGGCAACGGCCCTTTGCCCGCATGCGCATGCCGGCGGGAAGCCGCCGCCCCGCGGCGTGAACGAACGGCGCCGCTGCCCGCCGCCGGCCGCCCGCGCCGACGGCGCCCAAAGCCGTCGAGCGAAAAATGCGGTCCATGTACATGCGATTCGCGAACTGAGCCTAACGGTATCCATTCCGTGGCGGCGCTCGGCAGATTCTCGACCGGCGATTCGCCGAATTCCGCGGTCCTTGTCGCCGGGTTGGCATTCGATTCGTACTGCCGTGGACACGATGCGCGTCATCGCCCGTCCCGACTGCTCCAGTCGTCAGATCGTTATTCGATCCCAGGCCGAAAGAACGAGTTTTGCCGTTCGGTATTCTCCGTACCGTTGAATATCGTTTTTCTTCAGAACCCGAAATGTCTCTGTCGGATAATCTTGGCCGAACACGTCCGATGGGTCGAGAATAAACCGCAATTCATCTCGCGTCAAGCTGTAGAGACGCGCAAAAAAAGCGTCCAGTTCCGCCCGCAACACGGCCCGCCGTTGCGGGTCGAAAACAAAGCAACGCCCGTTGTACCCCATATCCAGAGCGAACGGCTGCATCGCGTCGCTGGTATATATGAGTTCCAAGACACGGGGGTAAATGAAATCCAAATGGTATCTCCTGTATGCGCCGGGATCGATAATCGGCATTTGCTTCATATATATATAATTAAGATTGGTTCCGCCAATTTTCTGACGAGCGACATAATCCAATGGAAGCGAGTTCCAATTCGCCAAATAGGCCAAAACATGCGCGGCAGACATATGGTTATTCATGAGTATAATCGGCATGGAATTTCCGACCGCAGAGACAGGAATTATGGATAGAATGACGGTCCTCTCATTGGTGGCGTTGGTAATGCTTCGATATCCCAGCAGCCAGTTCTTGTTCCATCCGCTTTCCTTAAGACGGGTTTTCACCTCGTCTTCGGAGACCCAGTATCGCGGCATCGTTTCAATTTTTGTGTTGCCCTTCACTGCATCCATCTCGTCTATATAAGATCTCCGAACATGTTTATAGGTCGCCCAGCGATGATCGTATTGATGTACCATTTTTGCTTCGTATAGGGGCAAATACGCGGAACCATCCATCTCGCATCCGATTCCTCGTCGAAACGACGCAACAGACTCATCGATGGAAACAAACCATTCGCTATCCGTAGTCATGTCGAACATGCGCATAAACCGATTTCCCCAAGGATTCCCATTGATCTTCTTGTTATCATCGACAAGGACCGGAATCCGATCGTATATCTTCTTCGTCAATTCCGCGTCGGCTTGCGAGCGGAAGACCGGCATGGTTCGGGTATTCGGGTTGATGGCGCGAATTTCGGTCGGCGACAAGTCGAAGTGCCGGCGCCGATCCGCCAAGTGGTCGACGTTGGTGGAAAAGAACGCGAAATCGGCGCGTTCGGCGCCGTGCGGCCCCAAGGTCATCAAGCAAAATTTCATTCCGCTATGTATGCCGGGGAACAGGCGTTCGCGGTTTTCGAAATCGTAGAGGCTCGCCAACCGTCCGCTTCGGGAAATATCGCGAAAGAATCTGCTCGTGGCGAGATCGGTCGCGATTCCGGACTGCACGATTATCCCGGCCCTTCCCGCCGGCGCCACGAGCTGGAGAAAGGTCTCGGCAAAAAGGGCGTAGGTGTTCGTATCGCCCGTTGCGGTCAAGGGGAAGCGGCCGCTCGTGCGAATGAATTGCGCCGCGCCTTCCGCGCTGTGCCTTGCGCTCTGGAAGCTGCGATGGAGCGCCTTGTCTTCGGGCGGCGCGCCGGGGGCGGCGAGCTCGCGGATCCGCCTTTCGCGAGCCGCCTTGTTCGGTGCGTTCGCGATTTCCGGCGCCCGCACGGCAAAAAACTCCTGCTCCTGCAGTTTGATTCTCTCCCAGGGCGGATTGCCGAGCACGACGTCGAAACCGCCCCTTGTCATGACGTCGGGGAATTCGATCGGCCAGTGGAAGAAGCGCCGGCGGCGCCGAATGCGCGTGGCGAAGGTCTCGACGCCCGGGCGCCCGCGCACGAGCTTGCCGAGGCGGTCGATGTCTTCGGTAATCGGCACGACGGAAGCGGTAGCTTGCGTTTTTTCGGCGAGGAACGCGGCCACGAAAAGGTCCGCGCGCGCGGTAACGCGTCGCCGGTCCTCGTCCGCCTGGGTTTCTTCCCACGCCGCCTGTTTGCGCTCGATATCGGCGACCGTGTCTTCGGGCATCGCGTCGAGGTTCGATGCGGCGAGGGCGACGTCTACCGCGCCGAAGCCGTCGTCTTCGAACAGGCCGGTCTGTATCGCGCGGTCCAACGTTTTGTTGCGCTTCCGCAGGTCCCTGCACGCGGCCTTGTCGTCTCCGGTCAGCGCCCGGTACGCCCCGGGGGGAATGCCGGCGTCCATGATGTCGGGATTCAGCACGCCGAGGAGGCTGTCGCCGACGCGTATGCGGCGGTCGAGAAAGGTCAGGGGCTTGCCGGGCACAAGGGCCTCGAGCCACAGCCCGACGCGGCAGAGTTCCGCCGCCATCGGGTTTATATCGACGCCGTAGAGGCAATGGCCGATGACGTCGCGCAGGGCGCGCTGGTGGAGCAGCGGCGAGGGCTCGCTTTCGCCCTCGGCCTCGGCGCGGACGCGCGCAAGGCGGCGCGCCAGCCGCCGCGCGGCGCCGATGAGAAAGTGGCCGGAGCCGACGGCGGGGTCGCATATATTCAGATCGAGTATCGCCTTTTCGGCGGCCTTGCCGCTCTTGCCGCGGATGGCGCCGGCGACGACCGGGTCGAGCGCGGAATCCAGCAGGCATTGAACGAGCGGGTCCGGCGTGTAGTACGCGCCGGTGGTCTTGCGCGCATTGCCGGAAAATTCCGCGAAATCGAAACGGGCGCCGCCGCCGCCGATTTGCGGCGTGAGCGCCAGCAGGCTTTCGTAAACCCCGCCCAGCTCTTCCGCGCCGAGATCGCGGTAATCGACCGCCCGTAAAACCTGCCGGCGGCCCTGGCGGAAAAACGCGAGATGGCGCAAGGCGTCGAGAAAATCCGCGTTGGCGAGTTCGGCGCCGTTCAGCGCGGCCGTGGACTCGGGACTCCACAGGAACCCGCCGAGAGCGGGGAGGGCGAGCGCGCGGCGGGCCGCGGCCGTGCCGGCGCCGCCCGCAAGCGCGCGCGTCACGACGCCGAACTGCCGCCAAAGGTCGCCGTGGCGCGTGCCCTTGACGCGCGCGGCGAGGCGGCGCAGGCGGCCCGTGCCGTAATGCTCGGCGTACAGCGCGCGCGCCGCGGCGGCGGCTTCGGAACGATCCGGCGGATGGAGAAGGGGCAGGCCCTCCAGCTCCCGGTCTTCCGCCACGAACAGGAAGATCAGGCGATAAACCGCGCGAAGCAGCTGACCGTGGAGATCGGCAAGCGGCAGGCGGCCTGCGCGCAAGGCGCGGCGCAGCGCGTCGTTTCTCGGGTGGCCGGCGAAACCCTGCCCGAGCGCGCGCAAGGCGCGCTCGACGCCGCCCCGGAGATCGCCGAGCGCGCGGGCGCCCTGTTCCTGCGCCTCGCGCGTCCAGGCCTCGAGCAAACAGGATTCCGGCCGCGCCTCGTCGCGCGGCGCGAAACGCGTGGCGTGGCCGACAAGCCAGAGCAGCACGAAATCGGGGTAAACCTCGCCCTCGAACATGGCCTCGAGATCGAATTCGAGGAACGACTGGCGCGAAAGCGATGCGTTGTCGCGCAGGATGCGGAGCCGGAGGCCGTTCGAAACCACCGCCCACAAATGCTTGTCCGAGCGGTTGAGAAATTCCTGGACGAGGCCGTGCGGGTTGCCGCCCGCCGCGCCGCGCACGCCCGCCGCGCGGCGGTCCAGGCTCGCATTGCAGCCCACCAGATGGACGGGGGCGGGGCCGAGAAAGCGCGCGATGGGCCAGGCGCGCCCCTCGATGCGCGGGCCGGCGCCCGCGGGGAGCGTGCCGAACCCGAGCTCGCGCAACAGCGGCAGGGTCCACCGTTCGTTGGTAAGGCCGGTCCCGGCGCGGGCGGGGTCGAGACGCTCCGCCGCGGCGCGGAAATCGGCCCAGTGCCTGCACAGGCGGCTCCACGCCGGCGCGATGACCTCCCCCGGCCGATCGCGGCGCGGCAGGCCGTAATCCTCGGCGCGAACGCCCGGGAGTTTCGCATCCGGTTCGCCAACGCGCCGCAGCAGATCCGCCGGAAGCAACCCGCCCTCGGATCGGACCGTCGGAAATTCGGAGTTCGAACGAATCATGCCGGCCCGATCCTGGTGTCTGTACCGAAATGCTTGCCCCGCCGAAGGCGCGGACTTCCTGGGACCGCGGGCATCCTGCCCGCACGTCTCCGCCGCGCCGAAAGCCGCCGCGAGGGGCCGCCGCGCCGCGCCCCCTGCCAACGCCGCTGTCGCGCCGAAGGCGCGGACTTCCTGGGTGCGCGGGCGTCCCCGCCCGCACGTCCCCGCCGCGCCGAAAGCCGCCGCGGCGCGCCCCCTGCCAATGCCGCGCCGCGCCCGAACGCGCGGGCAGGATGCCCGCGCACCCAGGAAGTCCCCGCCTTCGGCGGGGTTACACATGCCTCGGCAAGGGCACAAGAACATAGGCGCCGAGAATATCCACGGGCAGCGCCGGCTCCGCCGACAGCCGCCCCTTCGCCTGCGCCGCGTCGCGGACGCGGCGGTGGGCCGCCAGTTGCGCCTCCGCGCGCCGGCGCGCCGCGGCCTCGAGCGCGGGCGCGTAAAGCGGCAAGGCGGCGAGCAGCCTCCCGATCTGCTGTTGTATCGCCGTTTTCCCGAGAGTCGCTTCCGGCCGCGCCCCGGCGAGCAGCCGCTCGGCGTCTTCGGGCGCAAGCCATGTTGCGCGGTCCGGCGGCCCCGAGCAGGCCAGGGGAACGATCTCTTCGCACAATATCCCTTCGGCGCCGCCGTTCGCCCCGCGCAGGGTGTGGCGGAACCGCGCGACAAGAAGCGTCGTGCGCGTTTCCACCGCCGAAGTGGCCGCCGCGCCGCAGCGCGCCGCCGCCCGGTCGGCCCCCTCGGCGTCGAGCGCCCGGTCCAGCGCCCAACCCGCAACGCCCTCGACAACCGGGCTCGTGCGGCCGAGCCATATTTCGCCCGCGCGAAGCGGAAGCTCGAAGCGGCCGCGAAACGGTTCGTCGCGGCCCATCGCCTGGCGCAAGGCGCGCGGCGTTTCCGGGCTTAAACCGACCGCGACGCTTCCGTTGCGGGCGTCCACCGGCGTCTTCGCGGCGCGCAGCGCGGAGACGAAGAAACGCTTGACGACCGCCGCATCCCCGATGGCGGCGCGCACGCTCGCAAGCTCCGCGGCGACGGCCTCGGGCTTGAGCGCGTGTTGCGCGAAACGCGACCGGTTGACCCGTTCGCGTTCGCTCGCGTCGTCCCATTCGCTGTGGATCGCGGCGGTTTTCGCCGACAGGTCGTCGATGAAGTCCAGCGAGAGCTGGGCCGCGCCGGCCGCCTCGCGAAACAGCGCGCCCTCGAACAGCGTTTCCGCGATTTCCCCGCTCGAGCCGGGGACCGCGACCGTGACGCCGAGGATGTTCCTGATGCGCTTGTGCTTGCGGATGAGCACATCCAGGATGACGCCGTCGACGGGGTTGTCTTTCCCCAACCAGGTTACGACGCGGACCTCGGGGCGCTTCTGCCCGAAGCGATCGACGCGGCCTTCGCGCTGTTCGTGGCGCGTCGGATTCCACGCCAGGTCGTAATGCAGGACGGCGTCGAAATGTTCCTGCAGGTCGATTCCCTCCGACAGGCAATCGGTGCATACGAGCGCGTATGTTTCGAACTTCTCGACAAGACCTTCGATGCGCGCCTCGCGCGCGGCGGGCGGAAGCCGCCCCGTGACGGACTCCGCGCCGGCCCCCTTCGGCAGAGCCTTGCGCAGCGCGCGCGCCACATACTCCGCCGTATCCACAAAGCGGCAGAACACGATGGGGCGGAAACCATCGGCAATGAGCGCCTGGATTTCCCGCACGGCGCCGCTGAGCTTGCGATCCGATTCGGGCGGCAGACCCTCGGCGCGGCGGGCGAAATCGAGAAGCCGCCTCCGGGTGCGATCCGAAGCGCCCTCCATCCCGGCGCCGGGGCTGAAATCGAGGACGGCGGCATCGTCGTCGTCGCCGTGATCGAGCACGGCGCGCCGGCCCAGCTCGTCGGCCTCTTCCGCGGTTTCGGCGTAATCCGCGGCGGCGCGGCCGCGCAGCGTCGAGGCGGCCGCGGCGGGGCTGGACGACACGCAGCGCAGCAGCGCGAGCGCCGACCAATAACGCACGCGCCGCCGCCTCTTGCCCTCCTCGACCGACACGTATTCGCGCGCGAAAGCGAGAATGTCGTCGAACAGGGCGCGGTATTCGGGGCTGAAACCATACGTCGCTTCCTTGTCCCTGCGCCGCGCGAAAGGCGTGTCGACGCGCAGCCAGCGGCGAATGTCGGCGCGGCGGCGCTGCACGAGATGGCGCGCGAGGCGGCGGCGAACGGCGTCGCGGCGCTTGCCCTCGAGGTCCGCCGGAAGGTCCGCGAATTCGGGATCGAGCAGGCTCGTCAGCGAGCGGAAGGCGCTCTCGTCGCCGCTGTGCGGCGTGGCCGTGACCAGAGCCATGTGGCGCGCCTTGTCGGCGGCGATGCGCGTCAACAGTTCGAAACGCTGCTGACGGCCCCGGCCGGCGCCCGGCGCGCACCCGTGCGCCTCGTCGACAATGACGAACTCGGGGCATTTGAGCGCAAAATCGTGCGCGCGCCGCGGGCTCTTCACGAAATCCGTGGAAACCACCGTAAACCGATGACGGTCGAAAACCGAGACGCCGACAGGCAGGTCGCGTTCCAGACGCGCGATCGTTCCGCTCAGTACAAGCTCGGCCTCGATGTGGAACTTCTCCGCCATTTCGCGGCGCCACTGCCCGGCCAAATGCGGCGGGCAAAGAACGGCGATGCGGCGGATTTCCCCCCGGTCGAGCAGTTCGCGGGCGATGAGGCACGCCTCGACGGTCTTGCCGATGCCCACATCGTCGGCGATCAGCAGACGCGCGGGGTCGAGCCGCAGCGCCATCATGAGAGGAACGAGTTGATAGGGGCGCGGCTCCACGGCGATTCGTCCGAAACAACGGAACGGGCCGGCCGCCGCGCGGGTCGACAGCCGCGCCGCGTCGCGCAGCAGAAGGCCCGACGCGAAATCGCCCACGTCCGCCTCGCCGGGCGGCGGAAAGACCGCGGACTCCACGGGCTCGACGGCGGGAAGAATGCCGCATACCTCCTCGTCGAGGCCGCCGACGGGCCGCGCCAAGAGCAAATCCGGCGCCGAGCCCGGCAGCACGGTCCATTCGCGCCCGCGCGCGCGAATCGGCGTTCCGGGCCGCGACAGCGCCGCGCTCATGGCGCCGCGCTCCCGAAAATATCCGGGTGGGCGCGGAATGCCGCGTCCCAGTCCGCCTTGTGGTGGAAACGAAGCACGACATAGCCGGCGTCCTGCAAGCGCTCGGTCACGGCCGCGTCGGCGCGCCGTTGCTCCGGTTCGTCGTGCGGCGGGCCGTCCACATAGATCGCCGCGTTGTACTCGCGGTAGAAGAAGTCCGGTCGGGTGCGGCATGCCTTCAACAGGTATTGCGCGGCGCTCGGCGGGCGCAGGCCCAGCGCGTCGAGCCGCGCAAGCCACCGGCGCTCCAGCTTGCTGTCGCATGCGCGGCGCATCGCCGCCATACGCTCGGCGCGCGAACCCGGCCCGCCGGCGGGCCGGCCCTCCGAACGCGCCAGCCGCGCCAACGCGTCGCGGATCCCGTGCCGGTCGAGCAGCGTATGGTCGGGCTGATTGCCGTAATCCAGCAGGCATTCGTAACAGGCCTTGCCGCACCCGCCGGCCTGGAGGTCTTCCAGCGTATCGGGATCGAAGTGGCAGATCTCGAGCGCGCGGCGGGCCAGATCGGCCACCGCCCGCGGGTCTTCCACAAGCTGGCGAAGCACGCCGGCGCCGCCTTCCGCCGCTTCGTAAAACAATATCTCGCGGCGGTCGCTGGGCGAGGGCATCGGTTCGGCGGCCAGTTCGCGCGGCTCCAGCTGGTAATGCTTCTGTATCGCCTCCTTGAACGCCGCCTGCAAACCGGCCATTTCGCTCGCGCCCGGGGCGGGTACGAAACTCATCGCAAGCGCGTTGCGCGTATCGAGAACATAGGGAATCGCCCGCATCCTTCGGCCCTCGGCGGCGGGGTCGTCGGCGTCGCGGTCGTCTTCGTCGGCCGCGTTGCGCGCCCAATATCCCTTCTCGAGATCGAGCATGAACCCGTCGGGCTGCGCTTCCTTCCGCTGTCTCCAGCCCAGGTTGATGCGGTACAGCGTCGCCGCGTCGGCGTAACTCAGCCGCATTGCCGGCGCGCCGTCCGCCGCGGCCTCGGAATCCCCGCGATCCGCCCCGCCATCGCCGTCGGGGAAGCGATAAGCGCTGACCAGGCGGTAGCCGAACCGCTGCCGCTCTTCCTCGTCGCACGTAATGCGTTGGGCGGCGCGCAGGCTCACATTCTGCATGCGCGCCATGCCGCCGATGACCGACCGTTCGTCGAGGGCCGCCCCGCAGCGTTCGCAAACTTCGGCAAGATTGACCGCCCCGGTCTCGAGATGCGCGTACCCGCAACGCGGGCAACGCTTCATGGTGTCGGTCGCCAGGCCGCGCGCGGCGCCGATATCCTCGGCCGCGAAATCGAGGTTGACCTTGTACACACGGTAGCGGGTTCCCTCGTGATAGACAAGCGCGCGCGGACCGAACTCCGAAATGGCGAGGAAGCGCGGCCGGGAAATGAACTCGTCGCGATCGCCGTTGCGGCGGCGCGCCGGCACATACGCCGAGAGCGGCAGGCGCGGGAAATTGTATCCGGGCAGAAAGCCCTCGGTCGCGAAATAACGGTATGAGTAAAAGTCGCCCCGATATATGCCTTCGGGTTCCGTAAGCAGCCGTATTTGGCTTTCGGCCTGCGCGCGCAGGCGCTTCGAATGCTCGCGCTCGCCGTCGGGCCGGGACGTGTCGAGTATGATGCGATGATGCAGCTCGCGCTGGCTCGCCGCCGCGCGGTAGAGCTGTCGCCAGCGATCGCACGCGGATTCGAACGAACGCCTTATTCCGTCGAAAACGCCGCGCGCCCAGTCGTCCCGGAACCATGAAGCGGACGCCAGGTCGCCGCGGATGCCGTCGATAAGCCGCTCCGCGCGCGCCAGCGCCGCCGCGCGCGGCTCCGGATCGTCCAGCACGTCCAGAATCGCCTGCTTTACGGAAAAGCGAACGCTCCCGTTATCGCGGTCGATATCCAGAATGTCCGCAAGAGTGGACCCGAAACCCGGTTTCGCGGCTTCCATCCATATCGCGTGAAGATGCGCCCGCAAAAGATCGCGGTTGCACAGATCGATGCGGGGCGGCGCCACGGCCCCCGCCACCATGTCGCCGGCGTGGCGGAAGTAATACCGATCGTGCGGGCTCTGCCCCGCGCAGTAGGTATAGACGAGCGCGGGCTGCCCGCCGCGGCCGGCGCGCCCGCCGCGCTGCGCGTAATTCGCCGGCGTCGGCGGCGCGTTCCGCAAATTGACCAGATTGAGATCGGAGATATCCACGCCGAGCTCCATGGTTGGCGAGCAGAACAGGAGCGGCAAGCGGCCCTCGCGAAAACGCGCTTCGCGCTCCTCGCGGTCCTTCGCCGCCACCTGCGCCGTGTGCTCCCTGGCCTCGAGAAGACATCGGAGATCGGCGAATTTCCGGTAGCATTCGACAAAATACGCGTTCGGCGCGGGCGCCGTGTCGCCCGGTTCGATCGTCCGCGTCGGATCCGCCGCCGGCGCCGCGCCGCCGCCGGCGATCCAGCGGAGCGCGCCGGGGTTGATCCGGTAACCGTCCGGCGTCCGCACCCGGGCCAGCACGCCGTATATCCGCAACGCCTCGAACAGGAACCGGATGGCCTCATCGACCTCCTCGCGGCCGAACCGGGCGCCCGGCCCCGCCCGCCCCGCCAGGGCGCGGCGCAGATAACGCCCGAAGGCGCCGTAAGACGATACGAAGTAGCCGGTCCTGTCTTCCCGCCGATCCTTGCCGCGCCGCGCGCGCGGATACGCGACCCTCGACTTCGCCAGTTCGCGCGGGTCGGCGAGATACCAGACGGTCCCCTCGCGAAGGCGCGGCCGCGTTTGCCTGACGAGCTCCTGCTGCTTTTGCGCATCCAGCGCGTCGACGTCGATGGCGAGTTGCCTGCGCAGCGTATCGAGCAAGACGCGCAAGATCTCCTCGCGGAGGGCCGGGCCGCAGCGCCGGAGCGCGGGCGGCGGCGCCGAATGCGTCCGGTCGCGGCCGCTGCCGGCGGAAAAGCCCGAGGTCCAAAGTGCGTCGTCGGCCAGCAGGCCGCGCTCGCCGGCCAGCCCCTCGTACTCGAAACGAAGAAGGCCGCAATCCTCCAGATTCGGCGCGACGACGCGCCACCCCCGCCGCAGGTCGCGGTAGAGGAAATAGTCGAGCGTCTGGCACAGGGCGTCGTCGGTCTCTTGCCGCGCGGGGCCGCGCAGGTCCCGGTCAGCGGCATACCCGTCGAAGCGAAGGCCGAGCGCGCGGAAAACGCTCCGCGCCAGCGCGCCGTGCTGCAATCCTCCGGCTCCGGCCGCCCCGGCCGCCTTGTAGAGCGCCGAACGTATCAGCGCGACCTGGGCGAAATCGTTGAAATGGCCGGCCTGCAACGACGCGTCCTGCCGGTTGTCGGTGAAACTCAAGAGTTTGCGCGCCGCGGCGGGCAGCGCATCGTTGCTCTGCAACTCGGCGAGGGCGCGAACGGCGAGTATCGTCGTCGCCGTGCTGCGGCTGTCCACCCCGAGCGTGCCGAGCTTGGCAATCTCCGACCGCTGGTTGCGCGCATACGCCACCCCGCATCCGGGCGCCAAACAAAACAGGAAATTGTCGGTTATCGCCGCCGCCGCGACGCCCTGGCCCTCCGGCGCGAGGCGGCCGGCCGGATCCACGTAAAGCCTCTGCGGAACATCCTTGCGCGCATCGGCGCGAACGCGATCGCCGCCGCCGGGCGCCTCCTCCTTCATGAAATCGGGCAGCCGCCTCAGTTGCTCCTCGCCATCGGCGGGCCACGGATCGGTCCCGGAAACGTAAAGCCAGGCGTTCGCAGAGTCGTCCAACGGCGCGCCGCGGTCTTCGCGGGGTTCGACGCGGTCCGGCTCGCCGGCGCCGGAATACAGCGCGACCCGGTAATACCCGGCGCCGCAATGGCGGCAAAACACCAATGGAAACAGACGCTTTTCCGGATCGCCGGGCTTCGCGCCCAGCTTCGCTGTCTCGATGTGGCGCACCGGCGGCGCCTCCAGTGTGGCCCATACGGTGTCGCCGCGCGTGAAGAACTGATGCAGGCGGAACGCGAAGACAGGGACGGGACGCGGGCCGGGGATCTGCAACTCGGCGCCGCGAAGCAGGTAGCGGCGCAGAATGTCCTCGCACCGCCCGGCGTCCGACCCGGTCAGCGCGGCCAGCTCGTGCGCGGCGCCATCGGGGCCGGTCAGCGGCCGCGGTTTCCTGCGCGCCAGGCGGCCGGTATCGGGATCCGTCCGCACGCCGAACGCAGACTCGATCCATGCAGCCAGCGGAGCTGCGCGAAACGCGTCGTACGTATCGGGCGGCGCGCCGCCATCGGCGACAACAGCGGCGAGCGCGCCGCGCGCCTCGGGCGAACCGGCGTCGATCTCCGGCGTCGAACGCTTCAGCGTTTCGTCGATAACCTGCTCCGGGCCGACCTCCGCGCCGAAAAGCGTAGCGGCCGCCCGCGCGACCTCGCGCTTGCGATCCGCCTCGGCGCCGCCGCTCGCCATCGTCGCCGACGTGCCGACGCAGATCATCCCGTCGGCGGCGAACGCCAGCCGGCAGCGCCGCACAAGCAACGCCACATCCGCGCCTTGCCGCCCGCGATACGTATGCAGCTCGTCGAGCACGAGAAAACGCAGCCCGCGCGCCGCACGCGCCAGCTCCCGATCCTCGCCGCGCGTGAGCAGCAGCTCCAGCATCATGTAGTTGGTGAGCAGAATATCCGGCGGGTTCGCGCGGATCTCCCGGCGCTCTGCGTCCCCCTCCTGCCCCGTATAGCGCGCGAACCGCGCCGGCGACCGCCCCTCGCCGTAGCCCGCAACGAGAAACTTCTCGAGCTCCTCGTTCTGGCTGTTCGCCAGCGCGTTCATCGGATAGACGATAATGGCCTGTACGCCGTTGCCCGGACCGCGCCGCAGCACGCGATCCGCGATGGGCGCGATATACGCCAGGCTCTTGCCCGACCCCGTCCCGCTGGTCAGCACATACGACCGGCCCTCCGCCGCCTTGCGAATGGCCTGCGTCTGGTGCGCATGCAGCAGTAGCTGCTTGCCCTCGGGATCGGCGTCCGATTTCCCGAACCGGAATATACGCGCGCACTCGCGGTGCAGAAGCCCCTCGGCGACCAAATCGTCGATCGTGCCGCCCGGCTCGAACGCCGGGTTCAGCTGCAACAACGGCCGCGGCCAAAACGCCCCCGCCTCGAGCTCCCGGTCCACCTTCGCGCACACACGCGCGTCGGCAATCTTGATGAAGCTGCGCGTGTAGCGCTTGTAATCCGCCACCAACCGGTCGCGCAGCGCGAATACATCCATCATCGCTCGAGCCCCCTCGCGACTGCGCCCCCCGGGGCCGGGTGCCCGATCGGCCGCCGCAGCCTGTTCGCTCGGCCCAGGCCGGTAATAGCGCCCGGCGGGCGGGCGCTCAAGCGGCGCATGCCCGCGCACGGCCCCCCGCCCCGAACAGCCGAAACGGCAGCAATGCCGAGCGCCTGTACAGAAATGCTTGCCCCGCCGAAGGCGGGGCCCGGGACCGCGGGCATCCTGCCCGCACGTTTCCGCAAGGCGCGATGTCGGCAGGAAAGGCGCGAACATCCCCGTTGCAAGGGCGCGCCCGCCCGGGCCCGGCGGAGCCCCGCAATGCCCCGCAACCGCCCCCCGGAACCGCCGGGCGCGAACATCCCGCAACCGCCGCCGTCCCCGCCCGCACGTTCCCGCGCGCCGCGAGCGCTTGCGCGCCGCGCGCCGCGAGCGCTTGCGCGCCGCGCGCCGCGCGTGTACGGTCGCGGCCATGAAACGGCGGTTGGCGGCGATAGCGATGGCCGCGCTCATCGGCTTGGCGTGGGCGCGGCCCGGCGCGGCGGGGCAGGACGACCCGCGCCTCGACGCGCTCTTCGCCGCGCTGCAAACCGAAGCGCCGCCCTCCGACCTGCCCCGCATCGAGCGCGCCATATGGGCCATCTGGCTCGAAACGGGCGACGCCGCGCTCGACGCGATCATGGTGCGCGGCATGCGCGCTATGGGCGAAGGCGACCACGCCACGGCGCTCGCGGCGTTCGACACGCTCGTCGAGACCCTGCCCGAGTTCGCCGAAGGCTGGAACAAGCGCGCCACGCTCTATTGGCTCATGGGCGATTTCGAGGCGTCGGCGGCCGACGTCGATCGCACGCTGGCCCTCGAGCCGCGCCACTTCGGCGCGCTGTCGGGGCTGGCGATGATCCGCATGGCGCAAGACCGCCCGCACGACGCCCGCGAGGCCCTGCGGCGTATGCTGGAAGTGCATCCGCACGCCGACGGCGCGCGCCGCCGACTCGAGCGCATCGAACGCCGGCTCGGCGTCGAAACATGACCCCGCGCGCCGCCGCGAAATGGCGAAACTCGACATTCATTTCGGCGACAATCTCGAAATCCTGCGCGGCTTCGCCAGCGAATCCTTCCGCCTGATCTATATCGACCCGCCGTTCAATACGGGGCGAACGCAATCGCGCAAGCGGTTGAAAACCGTGCGCGATGCGAACGGCGACCGCACGGGCTTCGGCGGCCGGCGCTATCGCACGACCGTGCTCGGCGAATCCGCCTTCGCGGATTCGTTCGACGACTACATCGCTTTCCTGGCGCCCCGGTTGCGCGAGGCCCGCCGCGTTCTCGCGCCCGACGGCTCCTTCTTCCTGCATATGGACTATCGCGAAGTCCATTATTGCAAGGTTCTGCTCGACGGGATTTTCGGGCGCGACTCCTTCGTAAACGAGATCGTATGGGCATACGATTACGGCGCGCGCTCGAAACGCCGGTGGTCCCCGAAGCACGACAACATCCTGTGGTACGCGAAAGATCCGCGCCGCTACGTTTATCGGTACGACGATATCGACCGCGTTCCCTACATGGCGCCCGGCCTCGCCGGCCCGGAAAAGGCCGCGCGCGGCAAGACCCCCACCGACACCTGGTGGCAGACCGTCGTCAGCCCGAACGGCAAGGAAAAAACCGGCTACGCTACCCAGAAGCCCCTGGCCCTTCTGAACCGGATCGTGCGCGTTCACTCCGACCCCGGCGACCGCGTGCTGGATTTTTTCGCCGGCAGCGGCACGACCGGAGAAGCCGCCGCGCGCAACGGACGCGAAGCCGTTCTGGCGGACAACAACCCGCAAGCCATCGAGACGATGGCGAAGCGCCTTGCGTTCGCCGCGCCCGCCTTCCACGGGGCCGCCGGCGCCTTGCCGGCGCGCGCCCCCGAAACGATCTTGTAGCCGCTCGCGCCGAAGGCGCGGACTGCCCGGGACCGCGGGCGCCCCCGCCCGCACGTTTGCGCGCGGCGCGGCGGGAACGCACGCGATAGCCTTTTATGCGCCGCTTCGCTACATAGCCGCGCACGAACCTTGCGGGAGCGGGCGGAGTGGCCGGACGCGGTACGAAAGGCGGCAAGAGCGGCGCCGGAAAAGGCAAGGCGGCGGGCGGAACGACGCGGCGGAAATCCGCGCCCGCCCGCGCCGGCGCCGCGAAAGCGAAGACGCCCCGAAAGCCCGCGGCGGCGAAAAGCCGCGCGGCGCGCAAGCCGGCGCGCGCCCGCAAGCCCGCGGCGGCGCGGCGGCGCGGCGGCGCCAAGAGGCGGAGCTTCGCGCGGCGCGTCGGCTATTACGCCGCGGTCGCCGCCGTATGGGGGCTGGTGCTGGCGGCGGGGTTCGTCGGCGTCATGGCCGTGGGCCTGCCCGATATCGACGAAGCGATAGCCGAGACGCGGCGCCCCGGCATCACCGTTACCGCCGCCGACGGCGCGGTGCTGGCCAATTTCGGCGAAGTGTACGGCGCCTATGTCCCCGTCGAGGAGCTCCCCGGCGTTCTGGTCGATGCGGTGCTCGCGATCGAGGACCGCCGCTTCTACGACCATTTCGGCCTCGATCCGCTGGGGCTGGCCCGCGCCGCCGCGGTCAACGCCGGCGCGGGGCGCGTCGTGCAGGGCGGCTCCACGCTCACGCAGCAGATCGCGAAAAACATCTTTCTCGCGCCCGAACGCACCTTCCGGCGCAAGGTGCAGGAGGCATTGCTCGCCGTCTGGCTTGAGCTCCGTTTTTCCAAGCGCGAACTGCTGGGGATATATCTCAACCGCGTCTATCTGGGCGCGGGGTGTTTCGGGGTCGAGGCGGCGGCGCGGCGCTATTTCGGCAAGTCCGCGCGCGATCTCGGCCTCGCGGAAGCCGCGATTCTCGCCGGCCTGCCGAAGGCGCCGAGCCGCTACGCGCCGACGCGCGACCCCGCGGCGGCGCGCGCGCGGGCCGCCGTGGTGCTCGACGCCATGGCCGCCGCCGGCAGCATAAGCGCCGCGCGCGCCGCCGCCGCCAAGGCCGAGCCCATCGCGCCGCCGGGCGCCGCGAGCGGCGGCGCGACGCGCTATTTCGCCGATTGGGTGGCCGACCGCGTGAGCGATTTCGTCGGCCCGCCGCGCGACGACCTGGTTGTGCTGACCACGCTGCATCCGGCCGCGCAGGCGGCGGCGGAGCGCGCCGTCCGCGCCGCGGCGCAGCGCCACGACGGCCAGGCCGCGCTGGTGGCGATGAGCCCCGACGGCGCGGTCCGCGCCATGATCGGCGGCGTTTCCTACGCCGCGAGCCAGTTCAACCGGGCCACCCAGGCGCGGCGCCAGCCGGGCTCGGCGTTCAAGATCGCCGTGTTCGCCGCCGCGCTCGCCGACGGCCACGCGCCCGGCAGCACGGTGGACGACTCGCCGGTCTCGGTGGGCTCATGGTCGCCGCGCAACTATGCGGGCGTGTATCGCGGGCGCATATCGCTCGCTTCGGCTTTCGCGCATTCGAGCAACAGCGTCGCGGTGCAGCTCGCCGAGCGCGTCGGGCGCGGCGCGGTGCGCGCCATGGCGCGCCGCCTCGGCATCGGCGGCGAGCTCCCCGACGGCCCGAGCATCGCCCTCGGAACCGGCGAGACGACCTTGCTCGAACTCGCTTCGGCCTATGCGACGGTGGCCAATGGCGGGCGCGGCGCGATCCCGCACGGGATACTCGAAATCCGCGACCGCTCCGGCGCGGTGCTATACCGCCGTTCCGGTTCGGGGTCGGGGCGCGTTTTGGCGCCGGACGTCGCCGACGGCCTTGATCGCCTGCTGTCCGCGGTAGTGCGCGAGGGCACCGGGCGGCGCGCCGCGCTCGACGGGCCGGCGGCGGGCAAGACCGGCACAAGCCAGGATTCGCGCGACGCCTGGTTCGTGGGCTACCGCCCCGGCCTCGCCGCCGGCGTGTGGATGGGCCACGACGATTCGCGCCCCATGCGCGACGTCACCGGCGGCGGCCTCCCCGCGGAAACCTGGCGCGAGTTCATGACCCTCTACCCGCCCGCCGCTTCCTGACGCCGGGGGCTATCGGTGTCGCACAATTCGCGAATCGTCTGTACATCGGGCCGCAATTCCGGCTTGGCCGATGGCGCCGAAGGCGCGGACTTCCCGGGACGGCGGGCGTCCCCGCCCGCACGTTTCCGCGCGGCGCGGCATCCGTGGGGAAGCACGAGCGGCGCGCCCCTCATGGCGGCCTCCGGCGCGGCGGGGACGCGCAGGCGAGACGCCCGCGTTCCCAAGCCGTCCAGGCGATGAGACCCCTTCGTTTCCCGCGGATCGGACCGCAACTGCTGCTCCGCGCCTATGCGAGCGGCGTGTTTCCGATGGCCGCCGCCCGCGGCGACCCGACGGTCCATTGGGTGGATCCGGTACGGCGCGGCGTGCTGCCGCTGGAGCGCTTCCACATGCCGCGTTCGCTCGCGCGCACCGTGCGCCGGGGAATCTTCGAAATCGCGACGGACGGCGATTTCCCCGCGGTGGTGCGCGCTTGCGCGGCGCGCGAGGAGACGTGGATCAACCCGCTCATCGAGCGCCTGTACGGAGAACTGTTCCGCGCCGGCTTCGCCCACTCGGTGGAGTGCCGGCGCAACGGCGCGCTCGCGGGCGGCCTCTACGGCGTGGCTCTCGGCGGCGCGTTCTTCGGCGAAAGCATGTTCAGCCGCGTCCGCGACGCGAGCAAGGTCGCGCTGGCGCACCTGGCCGCGCGCCTTTCCGCCGGCGGGTTCCGCCTGCTCGATATCCAGTTCCTGACCGATCACCTGGCGCGTTTCGGCGCGGTGGAGGTGAGCCGCGCGGAATACCGCCGGCGCCTCGAGCGGGCGCTGGCGGCCCCGGCGGATTTCTATTCGCTGCCCGCCTCGGCGCCGGCGTCGGCCTGGCTGCCGCTGGTTTCCGGCGCGCCGCCCTCGGGCGCGCCGTCCCCGGCAGCGTCTTCCTCCGGCGGCGGCGGGCAGTCGAGCACCGCCACGTCGTAAACCGCGTGCTCCAGCGCCGACAGCCCCGGGCTCGAGGCGAACATCCAGCCGCGGAACAACGCCTGTTCGGGGTCTTCCGGGCGGCGGCGCTCGCCGATCTCCATGAACGCGGCGGATTCGGGCGGCAGTTCGGGCGGACGCCGGAAGCACGACAGCACGCGCAGGCTCAGCGTGCCGAAACGCACGGGCGCGCCGAGCGGCGCGTCGATGCCGGAAACCCGGCCCGTCACCTTGTCGAGAGCCTGAAGGCGCGCCGCCGGCGCCGCGATCCAGCGATCGGCGAACGGGTCTTCCGGCGCGGCGTCCTGCGCCGCGGCCGGGCCGGCGGCGGCGCACAGCGCCAGCGCGAACGCGCGGACCTTCAATCCTTGAACGGCTCCTCCAGCGACTGCACCAGCGCGAGCAGAACCGCCCGCATTTGCTTTTCGTCGCAGCCCATCGCCGCCGCGTCTTCCAGCGCATCCTGGCACATTTGCCGGATTTCGAGAATGTTCTCGTTGAGAACCTTGATCTTTTCCACACAGGCGACGGGCGTCCCGTCGGGCGCGCGCCATGTCGCGGGGACGACGGGCGGAGCGTGCGCGCGCGCGGCGTGCGCGCGCATCATTCGCCCGCCCCGGCGGCCGAAGGCCGGCTGAACACCAGCTGGGTCATGAGATCGATCATGTCGGGCGCCGCCTGCGCAAACAATATCTCGCCGCCCGGCGGGATGGTGTCGATCTCGCCGCCGGGCTCCAGCGCGACATAGGCGCCGCCGAGCAGCCCCTCCGCCTTGATCGCGGCCGTAGTGTCGGTCGTGAGCGCGATATCGTCGCGGACGGTCATCGTGACCACGGCCATGTAGGTCTCGGGGTCCAGCTCCTGGTTCGTCACCGCGCCGACGCGGATGCCGCCGATGCGCACATCGGCGCCGACATTCAGCGCGCCGACGTTCGAAAACCGCGCATGTACCGGGTAGCCCCCGGCGCCGCCGGTGTCGGCGCGCGACCACGCATATGCGAAGAACCCCGCCGCGACGATCAAAACCGCCGCGCCGGCGAGCGTTTCCACGATGCCGCGCGTCACTGCCCCGCCGCCTCCCCCGGTATCGCGCCCGCCGTTATGCGAGCGCCCGTACTATCGCGGCGCGCGCCGCCGATTTCAACCCGCGCGGAAGGCAAGCCCGCCCCCGCCTTCGTCTCGGGCGGTCGAACCGGGATTGCGCCCCGCGCACAGACGATTCGCGAATCGAGCGAATCCGTTCGATATCAGCCGCGGGCGAGCACGGCGGAGACGTCCATGCGCCAGGCCTGTATCGCGGGGATGAGCGCGGCGGCGGCGCCGACCGCCACGGCGGCGGCGAGCAGGCCGAACTCTCCCGGCGCCCAGGCGAACCCGTCGAGCCGCACCTGATACTCGCGCCACAGCCAGCCGCCAGCCGCCTCCGCCGCGCCATGGCCGAGCGCGAAGCCCAGCGCGGCGCCGGCGGCGGCGAGCAACACGCCTTCCAGCAGTATCTGACCGAGCACCGCGCCGCGGCCGGCGCCCAGGGCGCGCATCACCGCGATGTCGTAGCGCCGCTGCGCCAGGGCGTTTGACAGCGCCGCGAAGGTTCCCAACCCCGCGCCCGCCA